>NZ_KB233222.1:2305892-2373367 GCF_000314855.2 Providencia burhodogranariea DSM 19968
AGGTGCTGTTCCAACAATGAAATCTAAACAATATCAATGCAATCCGAGCCGTATAACGTGAATGGTTAAGTTTTCTTCATTTATTTTAAACATTCTATTTTATTGTTTATCATAAAAATAATATTATTTAACAAATATTTTAATTTTTTGTATCAATAATCTCTGTACATATTTTCTGTTTACCTTAGGATCTATGCCGACTGTTGTTTTTAATCGTCTGAAGAGTGATATTTCATGGAACATGAACACGAAACAAAACGCCCTCTCTACATACCCTATGCAGGCCCTATTCTGCTCGAATTTCCTTTATTAAATAAAGGCAGTGCGTTTAGCGAAGAAGAACGTACTAACTTTAACCTATATGGATTATTGCCAGAACAAGTTGAAACTATTGAAGAACAAGTTGAGCGCGCATATCGCCAGCTGATCGACTTCAAAACCGATATCGATAAACATATTTATTTAAGAAATATTCAAGATACCAACGAAACCCTTTTCTACCGCCTGATTGATGAACATCTCACAGAAGTGATGCCATTAATATATACACCAACAGTCGGTGAAGCTTGTGAACATTTCTCAGATATTTATCGCCGTGCACGTGGCTTATTCATCTCTTATCCTAATCGCGAATATATTGATGATATGCTACAGAATGCAACTAAACAGAATGTAAAAGTGATCGTTGTCACCGATGGCGAACGTATCTTAGGTCTTGGTGACCAAGGTATTGGTGGTATGGGTATCCCTATCGGGAAACTGTCCCTATATACCGCGTGTGGTGGTATCAGCCCAGCCTATACTCTTCCTGTTGTTATTGATGTGGGTACTAATAATCCACAACGCCTGAATGACCCTCTTTATATGGGTTGGCGTCACCCTCGTATCACCGGTGAAGAATACGACCAATTCCTCGATGAATTCATTCAAGCGGTCAAACGTCGCTGGCCAAATGTCTTGCTGCAATTTGAAGATTTTGCGCAAAAAAATGCAATGCCATTACTGAACCGTTACCGTGATCAGTTATGCTGCTTTAATGATGATATTCAAGGTACAGCATCGGTCACCCTAGGTAGCTTAATTGCTGCAAGTCATGCTGCTGGCAGCAAACTTAGCGACCAACGTGTTACCTTCTTAGGTGCTGGTTCTGCTGGTTGCGGTATTGCAGAACAAATCATTGCTCAAATGAAATCAGAAGGATTGAGTGATGAACAAGCACGTTCGCGCATTTTCATGGTTGACCGTTTTGGTTTGTTAACAGACAAACTACCAAACTTACTCGATTTCCAGAGCAAACTAACGCAAAACAGCCATAATTTAGCTGATTGGGATGTGAACAGCGATTCAATTTCTCTGCTAGATGTCGTTCGTAATGCTAAACCAACTGTACTAATCGGTGTGTCAGGTCAGGCTGGCTTATTCACAGAAGAAATCATCAAAGAGATGCATAAGCACTGTGAACGCCCTATTGTACTGCCGCTGTCTAATCCAACATCACGTGTAGAAGCACGCCCAGAAGATATTATTAACTGGACTGATGGTAAAGCACTTGTGGCAACGGGTAGTCCATTCCCACCTGTCTCTTACAAAGATCAAATATTCCCAATAGCTCAGTGTAATAACTCTTATATCTTCCCTGGTATTGGTCTTGGTGTTATTGCCTCTGGTGCAAAACGTGTTACTGAACCAATGTTAATGGCCGCAAGCCGTGCATTGGCTGAATGCTCTCCACTTGCAAAAGATGGTGAAGGCCCACTATTACCACTGCTATCAGACATTCAACAAGTTTCACGTTTTATTGCTAAGCAAGTTGCGAAAGAAGCTCAAGTTCAGGGGGTTGCTTCTGTAACATCTGATGGTGCACTTGATGAAGCTATCGAGCGTAACTTCTGGAACCCAGAATACCGTATCTATAAACGTACTTCGTTCTAATTGCTTAAATTATCAGGGCATCTATTGTGTGCTCTTAAACCGCTGATAAATATTGTACGTTTATTGGCGGTTATTTCTCTCTCGATTGATATTCAATCAACCATCCCTTCCATAAAGTGCATCTATAGTAATTCCCTCTTTATATTCTGAATAATTCGATTTTATAAGTAGCAAGGATAGATTGTTCGATGCATAGATAAACAGCCGAACTCCCTAAGTGTAGTCAATCACTCTACGAATTGAAGCATCACGAATATATAGGCCTTATTATTTCACTTCTCAAATATCTGTTAGTATATCGCAGTACTTTTTTGATAATTTCCCGATAAGGCATTGATATGGCAGACCACGACAATGACACACTAAAGCCACACAAAGCTTTCAAATTTTCATTGCGAGCAATAGCACTCACATTAATTCTTGTTTTGCTTAATATTGGTATTTATTTGTATCAGCTTAGCTTTGCTTCACCACTCGAATCACGTGAAGATAACTTGCTGCTATTTGGTGCGAATGTTTATCAATTGTCATTAACAGGAGATTGGTGGCGTTATCCTATCAGTATGGTACTCCATTCAAATAGTGTTCATTTGGGGTTCAATTGCTTGGCACTATTTGTGATTGGGATTGAATGTGAACGTGCTTATGGGAAATTTAGGTTATTAGCCATTTACATCATTTCGGGGATAGGAGCCGCACTATTTAGTGCTTATTGGCAATATTATGAAACGCTTAATGCCGCAAATTCATCAAATAATGTTTGGCAAATGGATAGTACCATTTACATCACGATTGGAGTTGGCGCGTCGGGTGCAATCATGGGACTAGCGGCCGCATCTGTAATCTATTTACTTAAAGCGATTAATTCCCCCACTATTCTTCCAGCAATACGCGAAAAGCAAAAACGCCAGCTCTACAATATTATTGCAATGATAGCGTTAACGCTCATTAATGGTTTGCAGTCAGGCGTCGATAATGCTGCTCATATTGGCGGTGCTATTATTGGTGCTTTAGTCAGTATTGGTTATGTATTGATGCCAGAAAAACCTCGTAATCTAAAATTTTTTGCTCATATTTGCGTCACCGTGGTGGCTATAGGTTTACTCATTTTATTTATTCATAGCTTCTCATTTTCAACAGATGAAAACCTGCTACATGAGCGTGAATTTATTTATCAAGAGATCAATAAAGAAGTTGCGGCGCAACATGGATAATACTGAATATTCAGCGTTCCCCTTGGCTTACTTCAAGAGGATTATGGTTATACTATCACCACGCAATTCAGTGAATGCTTCGCTATTAAAATATAGCGCTTGTCGCTCTATTAATTCAGCTGAAGTCATTGTGGTTTATCTCGCATAACGGCTTGTCGGCCTTTTTCTAAGGCAATGTCTGCCTTATTATTTGCTAGTGTTAAGTATTTAAAAAATAAGGTATCGAATATCACCATCTGTAAGATTTGTGGTGTGATTATCCCTAGCTGACTATGTTGTTCATCGTAAAAATAAGGCAATGTAAAATCAGCTAAGCGACTCGCTTCATCTTGCCCAAAGCGGGTTAAAGCTACTGTTGTACAACCGCTTTCATGTGCTAACTTCAGCATGCTATTAATATCTGCTGTATTGCCTCGCGCAGTAACTGCAATTACAAAGTCATCTTTGGTCAAATTTGCAGAATAACTAAGCTGCGCATGCAAGTCCGTGCTAAATAACGCATGTTTATTCACACGGGTAAGCTTATGAAAGATATCATTTGCTACAATTGCAGAAGAACCGATTCCGAATAAAACAATACGTGTAGCGTCAACTATCTTTTGCGCTACTGCATCAACTATCGCAGGTTCCAACAATTCTAGGGACTTTTCAATCGTTGAAATAAACATCTGGCCTGATTTAGCGATGATCTGAGCCGTATCATCGTTACGACTCAGATTGCCATATAAGCTTTCTGCTTTAAGCTGCTTTTCATCAGATAAATAATCGACTTTAAACTCAGGGTAGCCACGATAACCCATCTGGCGAGCAAAACGGATCACTGAAGCACTACTAACGCCTGCGGCCTGTGCAAGTTCTGCCGCATTCATAGACACAAGGCTATCACGACAGTCTAGCAAGAAACTAGCTATACGCTGCTCAGTTCCTTTGCCTCGTGTCAATAAGCTTTCTAGCTTTACCGTCAGTGTCGACATGGCTATTCCTTCTCGTTATTTTTCTGGGTCGTTAAAGCCTATTATCATACTGGTAATGAAACCGACAATCCATGCACCCGCGACCGCAATCAGAAAATCAAGGATCTGCCCATCACCAACAAGAGGAATTAACGATAAACCCGCTGTACCGAATGGAATTATGATACCCACATGAAAGAATGCCATCAGTGCACCACCCGCAGCTCCTCCAATACAGC
The DNA here is from genome assembly GCF_000314855.2 of Providencia burhodogranariea DSM 19968. Lineage (GTDB taxonomy): Bacteria > Pseudomonadota > Gammaproteobacteria > Enterobacterales > Enterobacteriaceae > Providencia > Providencia burhodogranariea. The sequence goes on from NZ_KB233222.1 coordinate 2,310,231, forward strand.
CAGCAATGAAAGGTTTGCCTAACGGTAATGACACGCCAAACAATAAGGGTTCACCTACTCCAAAAATACCGACAGGTAGAGCACCGATTAAGGTTTTTTTCAGGCGCTGGTTTTTCGTTTTGAGAAAAACCCAGAAACATGAACCAACCTGCCCCATTCCACCCATCGCTAGTATTGGAAACAAATAATTAAGACCAAAAGTTTGCAAAATTTCCGCATGGATCGGGATCAACCCTTGATGTAAACCAGTTAATAGTAAGAATAAGAAGCTACCGCCAAGTATTCCTCCCGTTGCCACAGCTCCACCACCGCTCGAGAGTAAAGCAACTGAAACCCCTTGAGCCAATATTTGATTCAAATAATGGCCTGCTGGTTGGAAAACAATTAAGGCGACCATCGCGGAAACTAAAATAGTGACAAACGGTGTGACGATAAGATCTAAACTCTCTCTAATAATGCTTCTAAACCACACTTCAAATTTAGAAGAGAACACGACTACCATCAGCACAGCAAAGATCCCGCCACTATTAGGTTGCAGCTTTTCACCAAATAAAGTGATATCCGCAAGCCCAGGCATTGCCAGTAATCCGGCCATTACTGCCCCGATAGAGGTTGAGGCACCTAATTCTTTTGCTGTATTTACCCCAATCATAATTGAAAGATAAGTAAAGACTGCACTACCAATCAGTTTTAATAATTTAAAAAACTCTGGAAATTGCTCAACCACACCCGGTGCAACTAAACGAACAATATTGATAAGGCCCATAATGAGACCACAACCAATCAAAGCTGGAATGGTTGGAACAAAAATTGCCGCCAATGTATTTAACATACGGCGAATAGAAAAGCCTTTTTTCAGAAGTTTCAATTGAGTATCACTTTCGCTAGATACACTAAGACCTTGCATTCGTTTGTTCATCACTGAGAACAATTTTGCCGCAGTGCCCATTCCCACAATAATTTGCTGTTGTTCACCATTAAAAACAACTCCTTTAACTCCTTCAACCTGTTTAAGCGCCTCGGTATTAAACTTACTATTATCTTTTAAAATTAATCGAATACGTGTCATGCAGTGTGTTAACGTTTCTACGTTATCAAAGCCGCCCATATACTTTTCTATTTCTGTAGCAAGTACTTCAAGATGCTCTATTTTATTCGCCATACGATTTCCCCGGCGTTAACTGAGTAATGACTGTTTATGGTATTCAGTGCGACTTCCTATTACGCATAACGCTATCTGATTATTAACGGTGATTAATTAGCATTGAATCTAGTGTTGCATTGGGATTGTTGTTAACAATATCAGTTGCTTGTTGTGCATTAATATTAAGTTCATACATCAAAATTGCCCGTCGTGGGTGGTAATCTACCTGCTTTAATAAATCAGCAGCAGCTTGCATATCAATACAGCAAACCTCCCCAACTATGCGCTCAGCTCTACGCAGTAGCTTAATATTGCTAGCGATAACATCGATCATTAAGTTGGTATGGATACGGCCTAAACGCCCCATCACACAGGTACTTAACATGCCTAAAATCATTTTTTGTGCTGTACCACTTTTCATTCTTGTTGAGCCTGATAACACTTCTGCGCCAACATCCGGTGAAATCGCATACTGGGCCACCTCGCTCAATAAACCATGACCACGAGTCGTAATAGCGACAGTCAACGCACCGATTTGGTTACCATACTCGATAGCGGCTAGCGTGAAGGGTGTACGACCACTCGCGGCAATGCCGATCACCACGTCTTTTTCACAGACTCCACGTTGTTTCAATTCATCAATTGATGCATCTCTCGAGTCTTCAATATTTTCAACTGCTTTTAGCATGGCTGCTTGGCCACCAGCAATTATCGATTGCACCATTTCAGGAGCAGTACCAAAGGTCGGTGGACATTCAGCGCTGTCGAGAACCGCGAGCCGACCACTGGTTCCTGCCCCCACATAAAATAAGCGTCCACCTAGTTTTAAACGCTCCGCAACTCTATTAACTACATTGGCAATTTCAGGTAGCACTTGCTGCAAAGCACCTGCCACTGTGCTATCAGATTGATTAATAACAGTTAACATTGACAGTGTATCTAAACGTGAAAACTGCAACGTGTCTTGATTCAACTCATTTTGCAAACAATCGCTGAGCGTATTTTCGGCTACTGACATTAAAACACCTCAAAATGAAATAATATTTCACAGTAAGCTATATTTTATGAAAATAAATTTCAAACAAAATAATAAAAAGTTCCAGATTCACATTAAAGTGTGTGAGCCTCTTCACATCAGCGATACGATGAAATGTTTAATAACAGTGAAATAAAAAACTCAAGTAATGAATTTCTACCAAATGGAATTCACTTCACTAATTTGCAGTGACCAAAGGCAGAAGGAATATGAAAATCAGGTTTAACAGAGTCAGGTTTGATCCAACTGATCCATTTGCGCACTTGCTTTGGTGACCCTTCACTAAATTCACCACGTAAAATGGCACACAGCAGTGTCTTTTTATCGCTATCCTGCCATAGATTGAGGTTAGTAAACTCATCAAGATCAATTTTACCTGTCAGTACATAACCCTCTGGTGTGACTTGCCCAAGTGTTTTTAATGTCTGCCAGTTCCAGCTGGGGTCAACTTCACGATAAAAATTGGCTTGTGCATCAAATGTACGCCCTTTTGGATCCATTTCAGCCGTGTAATAAGGCTTCAACTCTGGGCTCGTAGCGAAAAACAGCTCTACTCGGTCTGAATCTAAGACGGCTTGATCTTTGTCGGGGTTATTGCCTAATTGAATATCTTTATCGTCGGCGATAAAACGAAAATAAAGTGCATCGTCACTCCATAATGCACGAAAATCTGTTTTTGGTGGTGTCTCTTTTTCCCACGGGTAGGTAAAGTCGGTCAAGACTTCTGCCTGTTCCCAAACAGCCGATTTTTGGGCATCGTTGAGCGATTTAATCTGCTGAGTATGATTAATTTGATACTCTTTTGCCATTACACTCGCGTTAACTAACATGACACCTGCGGCTAAAAATGTTGTTAATTTCATGCATTCCTCGCTTGGTTGATTTTATTCTTTACTCTACCCATATAGATATAGCTGAATTTTTATTATTCATTAAGAAATTAAATTTCATAATATATAACAAATATAGAATTAAAATTTCAAAAGGTGCAAGTCGTGCTAGACAAAACTATCATTTAGTAAAGCCTGTTTTTACTTTTCATAAAAAGCCATGGTCATAAAGAACACATTGATAAAACTTTTGGGCAATCAACTAAAAGCAGGGAAAAATTATTATTCACACAGAAGCCGAATTACTACCTGATATTGAAAACAGAGAATATGCTTACGGATAACATTTTCACTGTAATCCGATTATTCCCCTATTTGATTTAATAATCGCATAGGGGGAATAACATCTAAAAATGCCAAGCCATATGGCCATTAACACTGTTATCTTGATAGTGGTCAGACAGTAACCCGTTATATCCCACCAAAATAGAAAGTTGGCTATTTATTTCCATTGCCATACTGGTTTTTAGGATCATGCCATTGCGTGATGCCGGAACACTATTCACATTAAAAGCACTATCGCTATGTTGAAAACTGAGTACACTGTCGCGTGAATTATTATTAAGCTGATGTTGCCAACTCAACTGGCTATTGAGTTCTAAGCTAATATTTTTAGTTATTGGCCATTGTTTTCCCGCCCCGAATCCTATTTCAGAAAAAATAGCATTAAGATGTTGTTTTTTGCCATTCAATGCTGCGGCACCACCACTTTCACTAAAACCATTGTTTTGATAATTCACCCAAGCTAAGTTAGCAAAAGGCGTCAAATCTACCCATTGATGCTTAAGATTATAAGCTGCTCCACCAAATAATTGGGTTGTCCCAGTTTGATATTTAGCTTGGTTTTTATCTGATTGACTGCCATACGCTACTGATCGTGATGTATTAACATGACCCCACATATAAGCACCACCAGCATGAAGATCTAATGCATCAACTGTCTTTTCACCATAAATAGCAAAATGATAGTTGTTACTCTGAGCTGAGCCATTGATTCGACCATGTAATTTAGCTCGAGTATAACCACCGGCAATGCCAAAGCGTGTATTCCCCATCAACTCACGATCAGTTCCTAACAAGACGCCTTGTGTATAATCATCAAAACCTTCGATATCGCCATAGCCTGATGTATTACCTGCTGACTGTAATAATTGCCCCCAATTACCCACCTGATCTGCTTTCAAGTTGGATAACATGGTTCTATCTTGGGCTTGTTTTAATCGTTCATAAATCGCATTTCGTAAATAACGGCTAGAATTTATCTGCACAGAAGCGATATCCGCATGAATTTGTCCAGAAAGCTGTTGGAGTGCCTGACGAGCTTGCTGCTGACTATTCGATAACAATAGACTCTCATAAATAGGGGAACTCACAGATAACGCTTCTATAGCATACGCAACATTACGTTCATTTAACGTATGAGCGGCCTCATCAAAAGAGTACTGATTACGTTGGATAGCGAGTAGTACCTTGTTTCTTTGGTGTGATAAACCGCCAGTTAAAAAGGGATAATGGGATACGACATGATTAAACTGTCCTTTGATATCATTTTCTGCGGTTAAAATAGTCAATTGTTGTCCTGCAAAACCACTCACTTTGTTTTGTGCCAAGAGGTTTTGCTGGTTCTGTAACTCAATCTCGACCTCCCCCCCGTTTAATGCCACATCCCCCCCAATATGAAGCGGCATGGCTTTTTTATCTCTCAGGATAATATCGACTATGTAACGCGAACCAGATTCAAAAGTCGCATTGTTTGTTACCTGCAATGTGCCTGTAGCGCTATTTGCTGTAATGGTTCCCCCATCATTCACCACAAATGAAGCCAATTTACCCGCACCACCGAGTACACCCGCTTTATTAACAATAACGTCAGATACAATTGAGCCATCGATGTGTAATGTTCCCTGATTAATCGATGTCAATCCGGTATAACTGTTATTTCCGCTAAGAATAAGGGAACCTGCACCTTTTTTGAGTAATCCACCATGACCGGAAATATCATTACTGTAGGTATCTGAATCACAATGTCTATCGTTGCAAATTCGTTCCCTTACTGTTCCCTTATCTAAAATCGCTCCAATGCCAGGAATATCAGCCACAAATTGTATTGCTTCTATCCTTTCAAGATCGGGAATACGAAATTCAGCAGGGATATCATCTTTAGTCACAAACATTGCAGGGCCATTGATAGCTTTTTCTAGGTTAATTAAACCCCATCCATAACTACTATCAACCCCTACATCACCTAAATCTGTTGCTGTTGTTTTGAGTATCGTAGAAATTTCCACACCTGACAGATAAGGAAAACGTTGCATCAATAATGCCGCAGCGCCAGTCACATGAGGAGCGGCATACGATGTACCACTTCCCGATTGATAGCCAGCCACCAACTTATTATGTTCACTGCCTATTACGCCTGTGCTGTACAAATTACTACCCGGCGCGACAACACAATAACTCGCGGTATAGCCACAAGGCGTTGAAAATTGACTGAGTAATACATCAGATATTTGCGACCGATCTAATTGTTGATTAAATTTCTTTTTTAAATTAACAAATATTGAGGGATTATTTTCGTGAAGTTCATTAATCCATTGAGTAAAATGGTCATCACTATTTTCTGAAGGATTTTTTCCCTGATAAAGCGAAAATAATTGTTCCCATACATAATTTATTTCTAACTCAGAAATATAATTTTCTTTGTTTTGTACGCTACCTACCGTTAACCAATAAGGTGCTACCTCTGGCATAAAATACCCCAATCCTCCCAAGATCGAAGTTGAACTTTTATTACCATCATTCCCTAGACCAATAATATTGAGAATACCATTATTCCCCGCATCGATTCCGCCTTGAAATGCCCCACCTTTAGAGATCCGCAATAAATCATTGAGTTGTTCAAATTGAACTTTTGCATCAGATAAGGAAAAATAAGGTTTACTACTACTATCGTCATCAAATAAGCCATTAAAGTTATCAGCGAGATCAACAGTCCAACTATTATTAATCACTCTCACACCACTACCAATAAATGCTTGCCACCCAGCTTGGGTTATATGTTCATCAATTCCTCGCAGATCTCCCTTAAAATCACCGCCATCATTAATATCTGCACTAAAAATTTGTGAATCAAATGCGACACCATGTATCCCTTTTCCATCACGATTAGCTGCCGCTATTCCTGTCACAAATGTACCATGAGATACAAGCTGTCCATCGGTATCTTTAAAATGTAACGTACCATCGAAATAAAAGTGTTCATCACTCTTCTCTCCCAATAAATTCAAATAATTTCCCGAGCGAACTCCCGATGTAATTAAATGTATTAATTTATTTTCCCCATAAAATTCAGAGTGTTTAGCATAGGCAGGCATATCAAAAATACCCATTTTGATACCTTTTCCCGTATATCCAGCAGCATAAGCACTATCGGCATGAATACTCGCCAGTCCCCATTGGTGATTAAATTCGGGCGTATGCCAACTCGCAAGAGTGGCTCGTTTTTCGAATTCAATTGAATCAGCATATACTGATGTGGTGATCATGATCCCTGAAATAATCAGTGTTATTTTATTGAATGGTATCCGCCTCACGATTAACTTCCTTTTTTATATTTCTTATTATCCATTTAATTTTAATTATTTAAATCATGAATTAAATTTAAACATCACAGTCACTTTTATATACACTTTAATATAAACTAAAATCATCACGATAAAAATTAACAATTATTATCAATAAATCAAACCCCAACCATCATTATCAACATAGCTTTTCACTTATCTATATTGGCTTTAAAAAAATGAAAATAAAATCATTTTAAACACAAGGGATAATAGTAACCATCAAATAAAAAACCTTCAACCAACATCAATTATCAATCTACCTAAAAATAACTTTCAAGATTAAAAACACTAAACCAATTAACACCTAATGTATTTTAAAATAATTCATTTATATTTAAAATATAACATTTTCAATATATGTTCAAATAACAAACATAACCCAAAAGATAATTGAAATTAATTTCATGAAATGTATTTAGTAACAAAAAGCATTAATATAACGCTAGCGATAAACTATATATTATGAGTCTAATGCCAATATTTTCTAAAAAATCGATCAATTCATCAAATAGCATTTGGTAAATTTTTTGATATATTCAAACTAAATATATAGCCAGATAAAATATCTCCAAAATAAAATTCGCACTGACAATAACGAATTTATAGATAGTATGGTGGCTTGTGTAGAGCTCGTCACAGACTAAAAAATCAATTGATTGGTTGTATTTATACTCTCGTTATCGTCATACTTCTCACCCCCTGCTAGAACTTGTTCTTGTGATACAAAAATCAACATTCGCATTGAGTCAACTCGAACACGGCTGAGTCTATTGACAGGACTTTACGTTGCTCGACTTGCTTCACCTATTTAAGTCAAGTAGCCTTACCGTTACGACTATTAATATTAAAGGCTAGGACAATGAGGAAACGTCTGCTTTATGGTCTGATCATTATCTTAGGGATAGCTTTAGCAACTATTATTTTACTTGATCGTTGGATTGCTTGGGACACTGCCCCCTCTATTTATGAAAACATTGAAGAGCTACCAGCTCGCGATGTTGGAATGGTATTAGGCACATCAAAATATTATACAACAGGTGCGATTAACCTATATTACAGTTCGAGAATTCAAGGTGCAGCAGATGCGTATCACAGCGGAAAAGTAAAATACTTACTCCTCAGTGGTGATAATGGTGATCATAGTTACAATGAACCGATCACTATGCGAAAAGACCTGATAAAGGCAGGTGTTCCAGCATCAAAAATTGTTCTCGATTTTGCGGGATTTCGGACCCTGGATTCTATCGTGCGTACGCGTAAAGTGTTTGATACCGACAATTTTACTATCATCACTCAACGTTTTCATTGTGAGAGAGCCTTATTTATCGCGAAACACAAGGGAATTGATGCACAATGCTTAGCTGTGCCAACTCCAAAAGCGATGTTTAAGGTGAGGATTCGTGAGGTGTTTGCTCGACTTGGTGCTTTAGCTGACTTGTATATTTTAAACCGTGAACCTAAATTTTTAGGTGAGCAAGAGTCAATTCCAGCACCGATTAAAATGCCCGAAGGTATTAAAGGTTACCCAGCCGTCTCACCAGATGAATTAACTGTTTATAAAATTTAATCTTCAAGCAGCCTAAAGGCTGCTTGAATGACTTATCAACTTTTTTGTACCGCCCCATACAATCCTTCAGTGAGTTTTCGCCATCCCCACTCAATAGGACCTTGGTTAAAAAAGCGCAGCCAACAATAAGAAAAAATTAAATTAACACTCCATATCGGCACAATAAAAATTAGCAATTCAGGCCGAGAAAAGTGGTTAAAATAACCAAGATGATAAAAAATTGTCGTACAGATCAGCGTTTGAAGTAAATAATTACTCAAAGCCATCCGTCCAGTACATTTCAGCATTTTTGCTATCAAACTGTGCTTAAATATTCCCCAAAAGCCATAAATTAAAGCAATATAACCAAAAGATTGCAGTGGTATCATTAGTTCATTAATAATATAGCCAACTATTGATGTAGTAAAATAACTCCAACCAAATTGACTTTGAACATAAAGTGAAAGTATTTGAATTAACAATGCAGGCACAATTAATAACGCTGCTATTTTTCGATAATGATGTTGACTAAATTGACCTTTTAACCAACCGTTATTTAATAGTAAAAACCCAGCAATCATCAAACCAAGTAATTGCCACCCATACTGAATAAATAGCATCTCAATCATACTCAGAACGGATTGAGCTCGATATATCAAGCTCACACTACCACCAGAAGTTTTTTGCAATAATTCCGATAAAGCTTGCTGGTCGGAAACAATCCAAAAATCTGTTGGATCAATCTGACTTCCCAACAAAAATAGAATAAACAATCCAATAATATAAATAGAACAGGCTATCTGAAGTAATCTAGTATTATTATTCTGATTAAATAGCAATAGAGCCACTAACCCAGCCAAAGAGTAGGCTAACAGAATATCACCATCCCAAAACCCCACCCCATGAATAAGCCCCAAAAGAGCTAAAATCACTAAGCGGCACATATTCCATCGCTGACCTTTGCGATGTAATAACGCTAAAGTGGCACCAAACAAAATAGAAAAAATAGCTAAGAATTTACCTTGAGCAAATAGATTAAACATCACCCAAACAATAATATCGGATTGGCTAACTGCCGAAGAATATGACGGATTCATATAGGCGATTTGCGGCAAGGCAAAACCAAAAATATTCATCAATAGAATACCTAAGATTGCTATGCCACGAGTTGCATCAAGCCTATCAATACGCCCTTTAGGAACGGGCGTTGGTGTGACTAACATAACCAATTACTGATGGCGGACTGCACGCAAAAATTCTTGGCGTGTATTTTGGCTAGACTTAAATAACCCACCTAACGAGGTTGTTGTTGTTGCACTCGTTGCATCTCGAATGCCGCGTGCTTTCACACAGTAATGCACTGCATCAATCGATACCGCGACATTATTCGTACCCAATAAAGTTTGCAGCGCAACAAGGATCTGCTGAGTAAGCCGTTCTTGCACTTGAGGACGTTGTGAGAAAAATTGCACGATACGGTTAATCTTCGACAAACCAATCACCTTATCTTTAGGGATATAAGCAACAGTTGCTTTGCCATCAATAGTCACAAAATGGTGTTCACAAGTACTCGTCAACGTAATATCACGAACAGTGACCATTTCATCAACATTCATTTTATTTTCAATGACTGTGATTTTTGGGAAGTTAGCGTAATTTAGACCTGAAAAAATTTCATCGACATACATTTTAGCGATGCGTTTTGGCGTATCAGCCAAACTATCGTCAGTTAAGTCCAGATTCAATAGCTTCATGATCTCTGTCATATGCCCTTCAATCAGTTGCTTACGCTCTTCGCCTGATTTTGGTTGGATACGCAACGGGGTTTCGAGCCCTCTAGCTTCCAAAGCAGCATGAACCAACTCGGCTTCTTTACTCAGAGATGACATTAGATTCTCCACAAACTGTATAACGATTTTTATTAAAATGCAGGTGTGCGCCGTACTCTAAAACAGCATGTCCAGATAATCCAGCGTTACATTAGTGCATCATATGAAATATTTGCATCCACTAATATGAATTTTTTCACCATACCTCTTTATACTCTAACCAGATATACCATCATTTAAAGTTGATTATTAACCTATTTCTACTCTGCTGCTTAACAAGAACGACGATATACCAATAAACCAGAAATAGATAATGCGATAAATGCTGTATATAACGCAGGATCAAGTTTCCCTGTAAAACTAGTAGAAATAAAGGAAAGTACAGGGCCAGCTAGCTGCCCTATAGCATAAATGGTTGTCAGTAAACCTGCCATAAATCGATTATGATTAGGAGCAAGCTCGCGTCCCAGCTGCATAGAAAGCTGTACTGCACACATAAAACCGCCGCCAATTAATATCGCACCAATCACCAACCCAGAAATACCCGATACAATTTCAGCAATCAATATCCCAATAGCTTGCAACCATAATGTGAACGCTAAACGATTTTGTGTTGTCGATAAATGACGTAGCAACATCGCCAAAAGGATACCCACTACAGCTGATATACCAAAAACAGGCCAAATAAACTGAGCAAATAAGCTATTTGGAAAACGTTGTGTTGCCATTTGCGATAAAAAAGTTGCCGGTAGAATGTAGCCAAACCCAGCTAGGCCATAACTCCACACAAGTCGTTTAATTGCTGGTGTAAGATGAAATTTTTCAACCTCTCCTATTGGACGATGCCATTGTCCTAATCGAGGTAGATAACGGTTAATATATAAGCTCAAAATTAATGCAATTACGCCATAAATAAGCCAACCTTGGCTCGCAGATAACTGCAAATCTTGGATACCGACTGCGAATATACCGCTAATAAATATCCCAAATCCAGTGCCTGCAAATACAGCAACGCTTAAAGCCGGGCGATTTAACCTTGCCAAACTTTCATTTGCCCAAGCGACAATAAGAACAAGAGCCATACCGCTCGCCCAACCAATAAAAAAACGAGCAATACTGTGCAAAATAGGTCCATCGAGAAGAGCGGAAAGCAATGTAATAGTAACAGCCCCCCATACTCCCAACAACATTCGCCATTCAACATAACGACGAGCCCTCATGGCATCAAATGAACCTAATAAATAACCAAAATAATTAAATGCAGCAACTACACTTGCCGTCGACAGTGTTAATTGATGCTCTTCTAGCATCAGTGGAACTTGAGGTGTAAGCGTAAATCGCCCTATTCCCATCACAACAATCAACGAAAGAAACCCACTGAAAGCAATATGGAAAGCAGCAGCACTACGGCTTGATTGAGTTTGTTCGCAGTTTGATGCCATGTATTCCTTTCTTTTTGTTTCATTTAAAATGCAATAATAAATATTATCACTGATTTAACACACGCATAACAAAAAAACAATTTTCGTTTGTGCTATTATTTTTCCGTTTTTTCCCATCAAAAATCGGACCAAAAGCTATCTATAATCAATTTCTAAACATTCACCCATCACAATATCTCTGCCATAATATGAAGTACCACAACACTTCAAGCCTCAATGGCAAAGCTGAATAATAGGGTTATCATGGACATGAGTCATACCGCAGGATTAATTTCTCTTGAGCAAGCATTAGAAAAGCTTCTTTCGCAAACACAAGTAATGACGGACATAGAAAGTATTCCGCTGACTGAATCGGCTCAACGTATTACTGCTACTGACATTATTTCTCCGATAAATGTTCCCCCGTTTGATAACTCAGCAATGGATGGTTATGGGCTGTGTTTTGCACAGTGGGATGGACAAACACCAATGCCAATCGCAGGAAAGTCATTTGCAGGGCAACCAATGCAAGGCGACCTCCCAGAAGGCAGTTGTGTGCGTATTATGACAGGAGCTCCTGTCCCAAAAGGCGTTGACACCGTTATTATGCAAGAAATTGCACAAGAAACTGAGCATGGCATCGTTTTTACTCAACCAATTAAGAAAGGTGATAACATCCGTAAAGCGGGTGAAGATATCGCCCAAAATAGTAGTGTGCTGCCCGCTGGAACTTTATTGTCTACAGCACAATTACCTTTGATTGCCTCATTAGGCGTTTCAACTGTAGAGGTTTACCGCCGCCTAAAAGTTGCTGTATTTTCTACAGGTGATGAGTTACAAGCCGTAGGAACCCCCCTCAATGAAGGGCAAATTTATGATACCAACCGATTTACAGTGCGTTTGATGCTTGAAAAATTAAACTGTGAAATTCTCGATCTTGGTGTTATTCCTGACTCTCTTAAATTACTCAAACAAACCTTTATTGAAGCGGATAAACAAGCTGATTTAGTGATCAGTAGTGGTGGCGTTTCTGTTGGTGAAGCGGACTACACCAAACAAATTCTTGATGAACTTGGTCAAATTGGCTTTTGGAAACTAGCGATAAAACCCGGAAAACCTTTTGCATTTGGCAAACTAAACTCAGCATGGTTTTGTGGATTACCCGGAAACCCAGTGTCTGCGGCATTAACCTTTTATCAGCTAGTTCAACCGTTGATTGCTCGCCTTTCAGGTCATTGTCAATGGAAAGCCCCTGTTCGATTCAAAGTGCCAGTAACAACTCGCTTGAAGAAAAGCCCAGGCCGTCTTGATTTCCAACGTGGAATTCTCAGTGTTAATGAGAATGGCGAGTTACAAGTTGCAACTACAGGGCATCAAGGTTCCCATGTTTTTAGTTCATTTAGTCTAGCAAACTGCTTCATTGTTTTAGAACGAGAAAGGGGAAATATAGCTGTGGGAGAAACCGTTGAGGTTGAAATGTTCAATTACTTGCTGAAAAGTGAATAATGACTGTGCAAGAACTTACCGATGAAGAAATGCTGCGTTACAACCGTCAAATCATTCTCCGTGGATTCGATTTTGACGGGCAGGAAAAACTCAAGGCCAGCAAAGTGCTGGTTATTGGTCTTGGTGGTTTAGGGTGTGCAGCCACTCAGTATTTAGCCGCAGCAGGTGTAGGGCTATTAACCCTAGTTGATTTCGATACCGTATCGCTTTCAAACTTACAAAGGCAAACACTGCATCGCGATGCGACTATTGGGCAACCAAAAGTTGATTCAGCTAAAAGCCAGCTTACTGCAATCAACCCGCACATTCGTATAGAGACTGTTAATAAGCAGCTTAATGATGAACAACTCAGCGAATTAATTTGTAGTCATCAGGTGATCCTCGACTGTACAGATAATGTTTCCATTCGCGAACAGCTTAACCGCTTATGCTTTCAACAGAAAAAACCATTAGTCTCTGGTGCCGCTATTCGTATGGAAGGGCAATTATCAGTTTTCACTTACCAAGATGACACCCCTTGCTATCGCTGCTTAAGTCGCTTGTTCGGAGAGAATAGCCTGACATGTGTTGAAGCTGGTGTTATGGCCCCTTTAGTTGGAACCATCGGGGCATTAGAAGCCATCGAAACTATCAAGTTGTTAGCCCAATACGGCACAGTAAATATGGGAAAAGTGTTATTTTTTGACGCAATGACTATGGAATTTAAGCAATTCAAACTTAGCAAAGATGCTAATTGCGAAGTCTGCTCACATCAATAACCCACTATTCTATAAATAACCGTGAAAGGTCTTATGACCTTTCGCTAACATTAGATTAAGAATATTCCTAAAAATTAAATTATTTTCGCTTTAACCTTATACTATCCCTTTCGTGATGGCTTGCGAGTGTCGCTATCATCACTTTTCATTTTATAGATAAGTTACTGAGAGTATTAATATGCAATTCCCTCCTTGCCCAAAATGTCAGTCTGAATACACCTACACTGATAACGATATGTATGTCTGCCCTGAGTGTGCGCATGAATGGAATGATGCCGAACCAACCGAAGAAGCGGATGAATTAATTGTAAAAGATGCTAATGGAAACCTATTAGTTGATGGTGATACTGTTACTGTGATCAAAGATCTCAAAGTAAAAGGCAGCTCATCTATGCTGAAGATCGGCACTCGCGTGAAAGGTATTCGTTTAGTTGAAGGCGATCATAACATTGATTGTAAAATCGATGGTTTCGGCCAGATGAAACTAAAATCTGAGTTTGTGAAGAAGAACTAATATATTGTTAGATTATTCGAATTACCTGTCTGCACTTAATAATTCGAGTAACAAAAGTTATCAACACTACTTAGTTAAAATAGTAGCTTCGACATTAAATATCCAATCAATAAAAATAGAAAGACCTAGCTCGTAAGGCTAGGTCTTAAATCATTAAAAAGTGCATCAACACCTTTTAAATCGAAAGATAAACTTATCCTTCAACACCTTGGCTCGTCAGGTACTCTTCATAAGTACCTTTGAAATCAATAACTTTATCTTCTTTGATTTCTAGAACACGGCTTGCTAATGAACTAACAAACTCACGGTCATGAGAAACGAACACTAATGTACCTTCGTACATTTCAAGCGCAAGGTTTAACGATTCAATTGATTCCATATCCAAGTGGTTAGTTGGCTCATCCATAATTAAGATATTCGGTTGCTGCATCATCAGCTTACCAAACAACATACGGCCTTGCTCTCCACCCGATAAAACGGATACTTTTTTCTTGATATCGTCCTGAGAAAATAACAAGCGACCTAAAATACCACGGACGGCTTGTTCATCATCACCTTCACTTTTCCACTGGCTCATCCAGTCAAAAACATTAAGGTCGGTATCAAAATCGTCGGCATGATCTTGCGCATAATAACCAATAGAGCAATTTTCAGACCACTTAACGGTACCACTTTTCGGTGATAATTCACCAACCAGTGTTTTCAAAAATGTGGTTTTACCGATACCGTTAGCACCGATAACCGCCATTTTCTCACCCACTTCAAGTAGTAGATTAAGATTTTTAAATAGAAGAGACTGCTCATAACCATTGGAAACGCCTTCTAATTCCAATGCATTACGGAATAGCTTTTTCTCTTGCTCAAAACGAATAAATGGGTTTTGACGGCTAGAAGCTTTAACTTCATCAAGCTGAATTTTATCGATTTGACGTGCACGAGAAGTCGCTTGTTTTGATTTTGAGGCGTTAGCACTAAAACGGCTAACAAAAGATTGTAATTCAGCAATTTGCGCTTTTTTCTTGGCGTTATCTGAAAGCAAACGCTCTCTTACCTGTGTTGCCGCAATCATATACTCATCATAGTTACCAGGGAACAGACGTAATTCGCGGTAGTCCAAATCAGCCACATGCGTACATACGGTATTAAGGAAGTGCCTATCATGCGAAATAATGATCATAGTGCAGTTACGATCGTTCAAAACCTGCTCTAACCAACGAATGGTATCAATATCAAGGTTGTTCGTCGGTTCATCAAGTAACAGAATATCTGGATTAGAAAATAGCGCTTGTGCCAATAGCACACGCAATTTCCAGCCAGGAGCAACTTCACTCATTGGGCCGTAATGTTGCTCAACAGGGATACCAACACCTAACAGTAATTCACCTGCACGAGCTTCGGCGCTATAACCATCCATTTCACCATAAGCAACTTCAAGATCAGCAACACGGTAGCCATCTTCTTCACTCATTTCAGGAAGTGCATAGATACGGTCACGCTCTTGCTTCACATTCCATAGCTCAGCATGCCCCATAATCACAGTATCAAGCACACTGAATTCTTCAAAAGCAAATTGATCCTGACGAAGTTTACCAATACGCTCATTCGGATCTGTGGTATTCACATTACCCGCTGATGGCGTAAGGTCTCCCCCCAAAATCTTCATAAACGTTGATTTGCCAGCGCCATTAGCACCGATCAACCCGTAACGGTTCCCTGTTCCGAATTTAACTGAAATATTTTCAAACAGTGGCTTACTGCCAAACTGCATAGTGATATTGTTTGTCTGTAACACTTCTAGGCCTTTAATTAACGATTCGAGAATGCCCCACCAAATAGCGGCGCATTATGCCACAATCGAGCGCTTAGATCTTGTGCTGATTTAATCGACCAATGTGCTTTACAAAATATACTCGTCACTAATTGACTGCTCCCCTCCCTAAGGGGGTAAAATTCCCAATTCACAGAGTCCAACCTACGCCTCGCTAAGCGATTTAGGAATGACAGACTCTCCAAGGACTAACACCGCTAGACCAGCGGCTTTAATATTTTTAGCGGCGTTAATGTCACGGTCATGATCAGTATTGCACTCAGGGCATACCCAAGACCGTCTATTTAACGCCAGTTTAGGCAGTGTGTATCCGCAACAATCACAGCGCTTTGAAGATGGGAAGAACTGTTCTATGGCAACTACAGAACGTCCAGAGCACTCAGCCTTGTACTGTAATTGATGCACAAACTCACCCCAACTTGCGTCTGCTATCGCTTTAGATAATTTAGGGTTGCAGATCATGTTTTTTACTTTTAAGGATTCAACGCAAACAACTTGGTTCTCGTTAATCAGTTTGCGGGATAACTTGTGCAAGTTATCCATTCGGCAATCGGCAATTTTTGCGTGGAGTTTTGCGACTTTTAGTTTTGCTTTAGCGCGGTTACTTGAGCCTTTTTTCTTTTTGCTCAATCGCCTCTGTAGCAGAGCTAAACGTTTTGCATATTGCGCAGTGTGGCGGGGATTACCTGTTTTAAATCCAGTATCAGTGACGAACAAATCTTTTAAACCAACATCAGTGCCTACCGTTTTTGCAGAGATAGGCCGTGGTTTTGATTCAAATTCACACTAGCAGGACACGAAATATCGTCCGGATGCGTCTTTGGATATGGTGATGCTTGATGACGTGGATGGTAGCTCTCGACTCCAACGAATATCTAACGGCTCTTTGCTTTTAGCCATGTACAGCCTGCCGTCACGGTACTTGAAAGCCGTATTCATGAAAGTTACTGATTGTCTATGGTGCTTGCTTTTGAATGTTGGGTATTTAGCGCGACCAGCAAAGAAGTTAGCAAAAGCTGATTGTTGGTGACGCAAGGCTTGTTGCAATGGCTCGGAGCTAACGTCATTCAGCCATGAATATTCAGGGCTTTCTTTCATAACAATTAGTCTTGCGCTCGCTTTAGTGTATGTGACTTTCTCTTTGTTTTCATAGAAAGCGTCGGTACGCCAACGAAGGATTGAGTTATAGACGAAACGTACACAGCCGAACGTTTGAGCTAAAAGCTCAGCCTATTCAGGTATTGGGTAAAACCGATATTTATATGCGCGTTTCACTCTTATATTCTCATAGTGCGCCGTGTAAAGCACTGGCATTATTTACAGTTAAAGTCAACTGCACGCCTTATATCCCCGACCTAAAAGGACAGGGTTTTACGGCGCTCACTGATAAGGTGCTGCTGATTGTTTTGAGCAATGCAAAAATCTTGTACAACGCCTTCTAGTCCCACGACTAACACATTAAACTTATCATCGGCTATCGCATTTTCAACAAAATCATTTGCTTGCTTTGCGGGTTGCATTCTTTCGCTATCAAGATTCGCCATTTCTACAAATCAAACTTCGTACAGAGAAAGAATAGCATCAAGATCTTGCTTGTTTGTTTGCAGGTCTAATCATAAACACCCCATTGAACATAAAATCATTCCCGTTGCACTTTAAGAGGCAACTCAAATTATTTGGGATAGATCAATTAATCATAGCCTTTCAGTGATGGTGCAGTATAGCTTTCGAAACCATCTAATAATGCTGAAGGACAAGATTCAACAATTGCCATATTACGATATTTTTCCTGCATAAAATCTTCCTCAACCATTTTATTCGTCATATCAATCAGTGGTTGCCAATAATCATTAATATTAAGTAAACCACAAGGTTTGGTGTGCAAACCTATCTGACTCCATGTAAATACCTCACTAAATTCTTCAAGAGTTCCATATCCTCCTGGTAACGCAACAAAACCATCAGCTAATTCAATCATTTTATTTTTACGCTGATGCATTGTTTCAACTATATGCAATTCAGTTAAATTTTTATGGGAAATTTCACGTTTTTCTAGAAGTGACGGAATAACACCAATCACTTTACCGCCTAGCGATAAAATAGTATCTGCAACCGTTCCCATAATACCGACGCTAGCACCACCATAAACTAAAGTAATATTGCGGTTGATCATTTCTTCAGCAAACCTAATCGCTTGTTGTTGATAAATTTCATTAGAGCCCATTTTCGATCCGCAATATACTGCGATACTTGTCATTTTTTTCATTGTTATCCCATTGTTATCATGCTGTTTTACGATAATAGTTATACTCTTCATCTGGGTAAATTCAAGATAGTAGATATTCGGATGCTAGTTAACAGTACAGGTAAAGCCTGTTTACAACGTTAATTATTTTACCCTACAGGGACAAATATATTAAAAATAAAAATCATTCATCCGCAGTTTTATATTTAATAATATGCATATTATCTAGATCCGGTTTATGCCATAATCGCGGCTATTGTTATATTCGTCAGTGATGACACACGAAACACTGTATTATTTCCCTCTTGTAGCGAAATATCTGTCTTTGAAACATGGCCAACAAACTTTTTGCTGGCATAAACTCGTATTTCTGAGGTTTAACTTATCCATGTCTGCCGATACTAAAAAGAGTGCCTTTCCTTTGTTACCTGTGGGATTGCTCTTACTCGCAATGCTTTCCATTCAAAGTGGAGCCTCTCTGGCCAAAACATTATTTCCTGTTATCGGTGCGCCGGGGGTTACTGGGCTACGTTTATTGCTTGCGGCTATAATTCTATTTATTATTTTTAAACCTTGGCGATTGAAATTTAGACGAAATTCATTAGTTCCACTATTAACATATGGTCTTTCTCTAGGCACAATGAATTATCTGTTTTATCTTTCATTAGAAAGAATTCCTCTCGGGATAGCTGTTGCTCTTGAATTTACGGGACCACTCGCTGTTGCTATGTTTTCATCACGTAGGCCTATTGATTTTCTTTGGATAGCATTCGTCATTATTGGTCTACTATTTTTATTACCGATTGGTGACGATATTAATACCCTTGACCCTATTGGTGCGTTATATGCACTAGGTGCTGGAGTTTGTTGGGGTATCTATATTATTTTTGGTCAACGTGCCGGAGCTGGTTATGGCACAGCTACCGTGGCTATAGGATCATTTATTTCTGCTGTAATATTTTTCCCTATAGGCTTAATGCAAACTGGATTCGATATTATGTTTAATCCAGAAATTCTTCCTATAGCGCTTGCAGTTGCTATTCTTTCTACGGCAATCCCTTACACATTAGAAATGATTGCTCTCACACGCCTTCCTGCTAGAACTTTCGGAACATTAATGAGCCTTGAGCCTTGTATGGGAGCATTTATTGGTATTATCTTCCTTCAAGAGCATTTGACCTTAACGCAATGGTTGGCTTTATTGTGTATTGTGTGTGCCTCAATTGGTTCGACATCAACCGCTCGACCTAAAACAAAAATAGAAGAAGTGTCTTAGTACATTCCAAATAATCAGAGCTGTATGTAATCACCTCAGCTATTTCGATAAAAACCCGATGAACATAAATAATATTGTGATTCGGGTTGCTGGTCTTTAATGGTGTTCGTTAAATAATATATTAAATCATTTAGAGAATAACGAAAAATTTGTTATTTATTTTGTTAATTAAGTTAATAAAATAAAAAGAAATGATTTATTATTTTTATTTTTGTAAAGTTTATATCATGCCATTGAAATAATAGTTCACCGACCCTATATTATTAATTAAGTTTTGTTCTGTTTATTTAATTGATAAATCGTTATCACTTTTACCTATCAAAGTAATAGAATTTTACGTTATGACAACTAGGGTCTATTACGATATATTAGTTAACAGAAACAAATTGCTAAACAATTAATCATAAGGGGAACAATTATGAGTACAGCTAAATTAGTAAAAGCGCCTCAAGCAAACCTTTTATATACCCGTAATGATGTTGAAGATAGCGTAAAATTAGAATCTATCAGTATGCTTAATTCCATGGTTATCAATTTTATTGATCTTTCATTAATGACCAAACAAGCACACTGGAATATGCGAGGCCGTAATTTCATTGCAATACATGAAATGTTAGATGGTTTCCGTACGACGCTGGTTGAACATCTTGATGAATTTGCTGAACGTGCTGTTCAGCTTGGTGGTATCGCAATTGGAACGACTCAACAAGTTAATAAACTTACTTCGTTAGAAGCTTATCCAATTGATATTCATGATGTTCAAGATCACTTAAAAGCACTAGCAGACCGCTATGCTGTTGTCGCTAACGATATTCGTAAGGCGATAGATGAAGTTGAAGATGAAGATACCGCTGATATGTTTACTGCAGCATCACGCGATCTTGATAAATTCTTATGGTTCTTAGAAGCAAACATTGAGTAATGTCGATAAAATAGTCAACGTTGATTGACCTAATGGCCACACAATTGTGTGGCCTTTTTATTGATTAATACTAAGCTCATTCCTGAAACTCTTTAGATTAAATTGCATAAATTAGAAATAAAGGACACACAGTTAACTGATTTATTTAATCGACAATAAACAATTTAGCGCCTGTCGATGTTGACGAACGGTGAGCTTCAGCATTATCAGCCACTTGATAGCTTATACCTGGCGTTAATGTGAAAGTACGGCCGTCATCCAGTTCTGAATGCAACTCACCTTCCAAACAAAGTAGTATGTGCCCTTTTAAACACCAATGATCGGCAAGATAGCCTGGTGAATATTCAACCATTCGAACACGTATATCACCGAATTTAGCGATGCGCCATAATGCATACCCCTGCTCACCTTCATGAATCTCTGGCTCAATATTGCCCCAACAAGTGATCCCAAATGGAATATCATTCATTTTCATTTTTATTCCTGTTTTTTGATTTATTAGAACGCCTCACTACATAATCATCAATATCATTAACAGGCTTTAAATTGAAGACAATATGACATCCTTACTTTGACTTTTTTTTACTCTTCTCTATATCTGGCATTTCAGGGCGTTCAATCGGAAAAATAGGCAATGCATTGAGTAAACGTTTACCGTAACTTTTGGTAATTAGCCGTTTATCATAAATGACGATTTCACCATAACACTGATGGCTACGGATTAACCGCCCTGCTTGTTGGATCAAATTAAATGATGCGCTTGGTAAGCTTTGTACTTCAAATGGATAACGTTTTAACAATTTTAGCCACTCACCTTCCGTAATAATGACTGGATTATTGACGGGTGGAAAGGCTATTTTGTGGATATGTACTTGAGTCAAGTATTCGCCTTTTAAATCTAACCCTTCAGCAAAGGATTGCAAACCAATCAAGGCACTAGCTAAGCCTTTATCAATTCTTTCGCAATGAGTTTCCACCAATCGATAACGCGGTTGATCGCCTTGAACTAATAACTGTAAACGTAGATCTTTCAAATGCTCAAGAAAACCATCCATTGCGCGCTGGCTGCTAAATAAAACTAATACACCACGATGATTCTCTTTTTCTAATTCATTGCGAAAATAACTGGCCATTTCAGCAAGATGTTGTGCCTCATTAGCAATGGTTGGTTCATTTTCCATTTGAGGAATAATCAACTTACCCTGCTCAATATGATTAAAAGGGGAAGATAGCGAGATAAAACGGTCATCACTTTTTTCAGATAACCCCGTCAGCTCTTGAAAACGTGAATAACTATTAAGTGAGCGTAGTGTTGCTGAAGTGATAACAATATGGGGGATATTGCGCCATAAAAGCTGCTGTAACTGCTCACTCACTCGGATCCCGGCACAATGCATAAATAAACGAGACTGGTTTTTTTCGTAACGACGCGTAAGCCATTTCGACACAGGTGCTCCAGAGGCTTGGTCAAGCGCAGCTAAACGCCACAGTTTAGCCATACTTTCAAAATACCCCATGGCTCTACTGGTTAATAGAATAGAGCGATGTAAGCGAACAATATCCTGCTTAGCTGTTTGCTCCGCTAAATCATTTGAAATTGATTCAGCGAGCCCCCTGAGTGCATCCGTCAGTTTGAATAAATCCTGACAACATAATTGCATCGCTTCAGGTAACTTCCCTAAGGGGAATAAATATTCTGCATCCTTTGACGTTTCAGGTAATAACGCATTTGTTAATAATGAAAAATCACGAAAAGCTTCACGTAATTTTTCAGCATGCTGTTGCAAACGCTCTGGATTAGCTAATTTAGGTGGCTTCGCTGGCCTAAATTGTGCAACATATTGCCCAACATGATGAATAAAACTGTCAACTTGCGCAGTTAATTGCACAAGGGTAATTTCCCCCTCAACTTCCAAAGCATCTCTAGCAACATCAGGCACGTGGTGCCCTTCATCCAGCACTAAAAGTAGTTTTTTAGGATCAGGTAATACAGATTCACTTTCCATTGCAGCCATGACCAACGCATGGTTAGCAACAACTACATCAGCATCTTCAATTTCACGGCGAGCAATAAAAAATGGGCAGCGTTGATAGAATTGGCAGTTTCGACCTAAACAGTTCATTTTATCGGTACTCACTTTACGCCATAAATTATCGCTAAAAGCTCGTTTATGGTGGTCTCTTAAGCCATCCCACACAAAACCATGAAAGTCATTACGTAACTGTTGGCAAATTGCTCTTTCTTCACTATTAGCGACTTCATGTTTATCTTCAACTAGCAGCATTAAATCAATTTGCTCACCTTCAGCTGCACATATCGCTTCAAGATTACGTGGGCATACATAACGAGCGCGCCCAAAAGCACCTGTAAATTTAAGGTCAGGAATAATTTTACTCAGTAATGGTAAGTCTTTACTAAATATCTGGTCTTGAAGTGCGACGTTCGCAGTACTTACCACCAAAGTTTTACCTTCTTCGCGGCCAACTGCAATCCCGGGAATGAGGTAAGATAGCGTTTTCCCAACGCCTGTGGGTGCTTCTATGACTAAATGGCGACCTTCCTCATCAGCTAAATTCTTTGCTACTTCGGCAATCATTTGGCGCTGAGGAGCGCGGGACACGAACCCATCAATTTGTAGTGATAACCCTTTATACCATTGAGTTATATTTTCTTTTATTTTGTTAGACAGGGACATAAGGCTCGCAGATATTTAATTTAGAGAACGTAGAATAACCAAATAGGCCAACAACGCAGAAATAAAAGTGCAGTATTTACGGATACCCTCGCAAAAACTACTGTTTAAAAAACCATTATGCCATAAAATTGGGGACAGGTTGGCAAATTGCCAAATCATCAGCAGAAAAAAGAGTATTTAACTTGTCTGCAACAGGCATCGGGTTATACTTTGGGTTTACTTCTTCTAATCAGGTTATAAAAAATGAAAAAGCTTGTTATCGCACTTTTTGCGCTATGTGCATTTTTCTCCATCGGTGGAACTGTTTTAGCTGGCATGAATATTTATACGCGCTCTACTACCCCCTTAGAGCAAAGCCAACCGGAACAACCTTCTGTTTTGCCGTCAGTGAATCAAGCCCAGTAACTTTTAAACTCAGGATGATGTAGCTTATGTATGACGCTTATTTTGTGACCCCCGAATGGTTAAACAACCATTTGTCAGATGATGATCTTATCGTACTTGATGCTTCATCTCCTCCGCCAACAGCTCCCTACGACTGTCGACTACGTTGGTTAGAAGAACATATTCCTAGCGCACAATTCTTTAATCAAGATGAAATCGCAGACACCAATATTCCTCTGCCACACATGCTTCCTGATGCAGAGACTTTTAGCCATGCTGTCGGCGCTATGGGGATCAGCAATAATACTCAAGTGATTATTTATGCTCAAAATAACTTATTTTCAGCACCGCGTGCATGGTGGACATTTACCACCATGGGTCACAAGCATGTCAAAATTCTTGCGGGTGGAATTGATGCTTGGAAAGCGGCAGGATTTAAAACTGAGTCAGGGGAAGTAGCTTCTCCAGTAGCTCAAACGTTCATCGCTAAGCGTCATGATGCAAATGCATTAAATCAAGCTCAAGTACTTGATATCATCAATGCTGGCGAAGTTCAGATTATTGATGCGCGTGCTGCTGCTCGTTTTTTAGCACAAGCACCCGAGCCTCGCCCAGGTTTAAGAATGGGCCACCTACCCGGCAGTAAAAATATGCCTTGGGATCTACTGGTAGAAAATGGCCAATTTAAATCACCAAAACAACTCAATGCTATATTTGCTGAACAAGGCATCGATATTCATGCCCCTTCTGTCACAACCTGTGGTTCAGGAATGACTGCAGCTGTCGTATTGATGGCACTCACTTTATTGGGTAATACCAATGTCAGAATTTATGACGGCTCATGGGCTGAATGGGGTCAAGATAATGGATTACCGATAGAGGTTTAACATTTCATTCGTGCAAAGAGTAATTCCCTTACTATCGCTAATTCATTTATAGAAATAATAAACCACAGCATTACTGTGGTTTATTATGATGTATCAAGGTACTTTATACTCTGCTACTTAGCGAATACTCCGGCCAAAAATAGCACCACTATTGCCCCGATCACTGCAACGACAAAACTGCCGAAGTTGAAACCATCTACCTTACCTTTGCCGAAGAAAGTACTGATGTATCCGCCAACGACTGCCCCAACAATCCCTAATATGATTGTCATGACAAAACCAATTTGGTAGGTTCCTGGCATGATCCATTTAGCCAAAATTCCCGCAATGAGACCAAAGATAATCCAAGAAATAACACCCATCATAGACCCCTATACAAAGTTGAGTATGGCAAAATTGAATATGACAAAATAGAGTATAATTCTATTTGTTTGCCGTATTATGACATATAGCTTAACTTCAATTTATCGTCACTAAAAAATGACATAGCCATTTAATTAAAGATCTAATAGTCTATTTTTGCAAATCCAAAAGGGTCTACTTGATTAAAAAAGAATCAATCAATCCTTTTTTCGATTTCTTTTTCTATCATGTCGGCAATTTGACTCGCATTTTTTAATGCTCTCACATGTGAAAATAGTTCATCAGCTTGTGTATATTCTTTACGCAGATAACTTAACCATTGTTTAATGCGTGCTGCATGGTAGTGTCCTGTATCACCTTGTTTTTCAAGTTCAGTGTATTTTAGTAATACTAGACCAACTTGCTCCCAAGGCATTTTAGGCTGATTATTTTTCACTACATGACTAAGATTAGGCGTATTCAAGGCCCCCCTCCCGATCATGATGGAATCGCATCCGGTGATCGCCATACAGCGTTGGGCACTTTCATAATCCCAAATTTCACCATTAGCAATAACGGGAATCGATAGTCGGCGACGGATATCTCCAATCGCCTGCCAATTTATTTTTTCAGCTTTATAGCCATCTTCTTTAGTACGTCCATGCACTGTAAGCTCAGTCGCCCCAGCTTGCTCTACAGCATCTGCAATTTCATGGCAAAACTGACTATCATCCCACCCTAATCTTATTTTTACTGAAACTGGTAATTCTTTAGGAATCGCTTCACGCATAGCTTTCGCCGCACGATAAATAAGTTCGGGTTGTTTTAATAATGTTGCTCCGCCACCATGACCATTCACTGTTTTCGAGGGGCAACCACAATTAAGATCAACTCCCCAAGAACCCAGTGAAACTGCTCTATCTGCATTTTCAGCCAACCATTGAGGATGCTGCCCTAATAATTGCACCCGAACTAACGTCCCTGATGGAGTACAACTACCGTGTCGTAATTCAGGGCAAAGGCGATAAAAGGTTTTAGCGGGTAATAGAGTATCTACAACGCGTACAAACTCAGTAATGCACAGGTCATAATTATTGACCTCACTTAACAAAGAGCGTACTAACGAATCAAGAACCCCTTCCATGGGAGCAAGAACAACACGCATTAACCTTCACCATGACTCGATCGAGTTTTATTTTGTGCGCTTTTCCAAGGTGAACCTGACGTTGCTGAAGGCTTACCTTTTGGAGCTGCTCCTCGTTCACGGCGTGGCTTTGCAGGAGCTCTATCGTTAGAAGTACGCGCAGTACGCTTATCTCCGCCACGTCTATCATTATTACGCTGAGGACCTTTTTGAATAGGTTCGGCTTTGATAGATGGATCTGGTTCATATCCCTCTATTGCCATTGGCGTGATCGTCTTTTTCAATAGTTTTTCGATATCTTTCAGTAATTTAATTTCATCGATACAAACTAAAGAAATGGCCATACCTGTTGCTTCTGCTCGTCCTGTACGACCAATACGGTGGACATAATCTTCCGAAATATTTGGTAATTCAAAGTTAATAACATACGGAAGTTGTTCAATATCGAGGCCTCGAGCTGCAATATCTGTTGCAACTAAGACACGAATATCACCAGATTTAAAGTCCGCTAGCGCACGAGTACGTGCACCTTGACTTTTATTACCATGGATTGCAGCCGCTTTAACACCATCTTTATTTAGCTGTTCAGCGAGACGATTTGCACCATGCTTAGTACGTGTAAACACCAGAACTTGTTGCCAGTTTTCACGACCAATCATGTGAGATAGCAGCTCGGCTTTACGTTTTTTATCCACATGGTGAACAAATTGAGTGACTTGCTCAGAAGCGGAGTTCCTTGGAGCAACCTCAATTGCAACCGGATTGGTCAGTAATTTATTAGCTAACTGCTTAATTTCATCTGAAAACGTCGCAGAAAAGAGTAAATTTTGGCGTTTTTTCGGTAATTTATTGATTACGCGACGAATATCATGGATGAATCCCATATCTAACATACGGTCAGCTTCATCAAGCACGAAAATTTCAACTTGAGATAAATCCACTGCGTTTTGATGAGCGAGATCGAGTAAACGCCCAGGAGTTGCAATCAAAATATCAACACCACCACGTAGCTTCATCATCTGTGGGTTGATACTTACACCACCGAATACTACGCATGAGCGAATTCTTGAATGAATACTATATTCTTTTACATTTTCAGCAACTTGAGCAGCCAACTCACGTGTTGGCGTTAAGATTAATGCTCTAATTGGTTTGCGATCTTTTCCAACACGCGGGGTAGAAATCAGTTTTTGTAAAATAGGTAAGGTAAAACCGGCAGTTTTGCCTGTTCCTGTTTGTGCACTCGCTAAAAGGTCATTACCCGCAAGGACTGCTGGGATAGCTTGCTGTTGAATAGGTGTAGGAGTTTCATAGCCTAATTCATTGATGGCAAGCAAGATTTCCTCGTTTAATGCGAGGTCTGAAAAACTAGTCAAATTTATTACTCCGGGCTTCACCACTCTGAATCATCAGAGGCAGTTCGAGGGGAAGGGTTATATAAAGGAAAGGTGCAAACTGCCGTGCTATTCCCAAAATTCTAACATTATTTGTGTCTAATAAATATATTAATTTAGCTAAGTAAATAAATTAATATAAAATTATCTTAAACTAGTATATATAACTAGTTAGCACGAGAAGATGTCGCTTTATGTCACCTGTTTATACTAAAAGCCGTTTAGATATAGTTAAGGTGATATTTAATTTTGACTGTTAAGGTGATTCATAATTTTGACTGTTAAGGAACTAGCATGATAACAAGCACACCATCCACTCATAGAGGAGAAAACGCCAAAGTGCAGCTGCTAATCGCCGCTGCTGATGTCTATGGTGAATTAGGTCTGGACGGAGCAACAACTCGAAAAATTGCTCAAGTTTCAGGTCAGAATATTGCCGCTATTTCATACTATTTCGGTTCAAAAGAGGGGTTATATTTAGCAGTAGCCCAATTAATTGCAGATACAATCAAAGAAGATTTTTGTGAGATCCTAAAGAAAATAGATGCCTATCTTGGTCTAACCTCTCCCTCACCAAATGAAGCAATCAAACTCTTACAAAGTACATTAATAGCTTATAACTATTTCCAACTAGAAAAAAAGAACATCAGTTTTTCACGCATACTTGCCCGAGAACAGCTCAATCCAACAGAAGCCTACTCTATCATCCATGAACAGGCTCTAGGCCCTATCTATACAAAATTAAATCGTCTAATTGCTATCTATATTGGCTCCGATCCAAATAATTTAACAACATTGATTCAAACGCATGCGATCTTAGGGGAAACCCTATCGTTTCGTATTGCAAGAGAGACTTTGCTGCGACAAACGGGCTGGAAACACATCAATGAAGATGAACATAAAATCATTAACCAAGTACTTATAGAGCATACCAACATTTTATTAGAGGGGTTACGGCGTCGCAAAGATGCAGAAAAGTGATATGATTAATCAATAAGAAAGAGTTATTGATTATCGTTCTGTCATTTTCAAGCCATCTTTATTTACTCGAATAGGTTAGTTATGAACTTTAAACGTCCTTCCGTGTTTTTTATTCTTATTGTCATCGTACTCGGTATAGTAGCAAGTGGTTATTATTGGTACCAATCTCAGCAAGATAAAGTATTAACACTGTATGGCAATGTTGATGTTCGAACTGTAAATCTTAGTTTTCGCGTAGCTGGCAAGCTCGCATCTTTGGATGTCGATGAAGGTGCGAGCGTTATAACAGGGCAAACATTAGGTCAGCTTGATGATGCCCCTTATATCAATGCGCTGAATAAAGCAAAAGGTGTAAGAGATAGCGCAAAAGCCCAATTAGCAATGAAACAAAAAGGCTATCGCACACAAGAAATTGCACAAGTTGAAGCTGAAGTTGCCCAAAAACAAGCCGCTTGGCAATATGCTGAAAGCTTTTATAAACGTCAGCAAGGATTAGTTGCATCCCATGTTATCTCAGCCAACGAATTAGAAAATGCGAAAACAAACCGAAATCAGGCATTCGCTGCGCTAAAAGCTGCACAAGATAAATTAAACCAGTATCAAAGTGGTTTCCGCCAAGAAGAAATAGCTGCTGCACGTGGTGAGTGGCTACAAGCTGAAGCTGCTGTTGCACAAGCAGAATTGGATTTGAAAGATACACGACTCACTGCACCTTCTGATGGCACGGTTCTAACACGAGCTATCGAGCCGGGTACTGTTATTGGTGTTGGAAACACGGTTTTTAGTGTGACATTAAATAATCCTATTTGGGTTCGCGCTTATATCAGTGAGCCTAATTTAGGCATGGCGGTTCCCGATAGCAACGTTTTACTGTTTACCGATAGCCAGCCTGAAAAACCTTATCATGGAACAATTGGCTTTGTTTCACCTACGGCTGAATTTACACCGAAAACAGTGCAACCCCCCGAATTACGTACCGACCTCGTGTACCGATTAAGGATCATTGTCAATGATCCTGACGATGCTTTACGCCAAGGAATGCCAGTAACCATTCGTTTTGCTCAAACTGAGCAATAAGGCTCGATGATGAGCCAACTTGATTACCGTATTCACCTTGATGGTGTTGAAAAAACGTTTTTAGGGCTAGACTCTCCCGCTGTCGAGCGCTTAACCACAGAGATCCGTGGTGGTTCAGTAACGGGTTTAGTTGGCCCTGATGGTGCAGGTAAAACGACACTTATGAGAATGCTTGCTGGTTTATTAAAACCGGACTCAGGCACTATTCGCTTGATGGGTCTTGACCCAATCAAAGACAGCGTACAAGTTCATGCTAACCTAGGCTATATGCCTCAGAAATTTGGCTTATATGAAGATTTGACTGTACAAGAAAATCTTAATTTATATGCCGACTTACGTGGTGTGGTCGGGAAAGAGCGTCAACAAACCAATCAGCAACTCCTCACCTTTACTGACCTCACTAATTTTACCGGCAGGCTTGCAGGTAAATTGTCTGGAGGAATGAAACAAAAACTCGGCTTAGCATGCACTCTTATCGGTAAACCCAAAGTACTGTTACTTGATGAGCCTGGTGTTGGTGTTGACCCTATTGCTCGACGTGAGCTTTGGCAAATGGTTCATACCTTAGCGGATGAAGGAATGCTGATTCTTTGGAGTACCTCTTATCTTGACGAAGCCGAGCAATGTAAAGAGGTTCTGTTACTGAATCAAGGTAAACTTCTCTACTCAGGTGAGCCACAATCGCTCACTCAAAAAATGTCAGGAAGATCCTTCTTATTAGAGGTTCCTGCCGCAAATAAACGTGCTCTTTTGCAAGATGCTCTTGTTCTCCCAGAAACTACCGATGGCGTGATCCAAGGCAGATACCTGCGTTTAATTTTGAAACCTAATGCCTCTCAAGAGTCACTTCTCCAAGGCTTAAAGCTGACGGATGCAAAACTGATTGACGCTGAGCCACGTTTTGAAGATGCCTTTATTGATTTGCTGGGAGGTGGGCCTTCTCATCGATCTGAGTTAGCGGCAATTATGCCGCAAATTCCTGCCAATCCGAATGAAACTGTTATTGAAGCACGCAACCTTACAAAAAAATTTGGGGATTTTTCAGCAACAGATACTGTTAATTTTCAAGTAAAACGCGGTGAAATTTTTGGCTTGCTGGGCCCGAATGGTGCAGGAAAATCAACTACATTTAAAATGATGTGTGGATTGATGAAACCCACTGATGGGCAAGCATTAGTATTAGGCATGGATTTAAAAACCAGCTCAGATAAAGCTCGCCAGCATCTTGGTTATATGGCACAAAAATTTTCACTATATGGCAATTTAAAAGTCGGACAAAATCTCAAGTTCTTCTCAGGGATCTATGGCCTTCACGGCAAGCATCAAGCCACAAAAATCAGTGAAATGGTTGGTGCATTTAATTTTACGCCAATTATCAATCAAATAACTGACTCATTACCACTCGGATTTAAACAACGCCTCGCTCTCGCCTGCTCGCTGATGCATGAACCTGATATTCTGTTTCTTGATGAACCAACTTCAGGGGTTGACCCACTAACTCGTCGTGAATTTTGGCTTCATATTAATGGAATGGTGGACAGAGGTGTGACTGTAATGGTCACAACTCACTTTATGGATGAAGCTGAATATTGCGATCGGATTGGTTTGGTCTATCACGGCAAAATCATTGCTGCTGGTACCCCAGATTCACTGAAACAGCAGGTAGCCACAGAGAAAAACCCAAATCCGTCAATGGAAGATTCCTTTATTGAATTAATACTCGGCTATGATAAGCAACAGGGGGAGCAATGACCGCAACAACCTCCCATTTTTCTTGGCGTAGACTAAAAGCCTTATGCTTAAAAGAGAGCAAGCAAATTGTTCGTGACCCAAGTAGCGCGCTGATTGCAGTTGTGATCCCATTAATGCTGCTATTTATTTTTGGGTATGGAATAAATTTGGACTCCAGCCAACTACGTGTTGGAGTACTGATGGATCAACAGAGCCATGAGGCACGTGAGCTAGTCGATACTTTTACCGGTTCACCTTTTATCGATGCCACTGTCAGTGATAATCGACAACAATTGATTGATAAGATGCAAGCGGGTGAAATTCGTGGCATTGTTGTTATTCCGGTTGATTTTTCTGCACAATTATTACGTCCTGATGGTCACGCCGCCATCCAGATTATTACTGATGGTAGTGAACCCAATACGGCGAATTTTGTGCAAGCCTACACCAAAGGTATTTGGTATACGTGGTTAATCCAGCAAGGAGAAAATAAAGGTTACTCAACCGAACCTTTGATTGAGCTAAATATGCGTTACTGGTTTAATGAAGCTGCAATTAGCCAGCATTTTATTATTCCAGGTGCAATTAGCATCATCATGACAGTTGTTGGCGCAATTTTGACATCACTTGTCGTCGCTCGTGAATGGGAACGAGGCACAATGGAAGCCCTTCTTTCCACTCAAATTACCCGCACAGAATTATTACTATCTAAATTATTACCTTATCAAGTACTTGGTTCCTTTGTGATGCTCCTATGCATGATTGTCACCACGTTTATTTTAAAGGTTCCTTATCGTGGCTCACTCATAGTTTTATTTTTGATAAGCAGCCTCTATCTCGCGACGGCATTAGGAATGGGGCTATTAATCTCAACGATTACACGCAATCAATTTAATGCAGCTATGGTAGCCCTCAATGTTGCTTTCTTACCCGCTATTATGCTTTCAGGCTTTATCTTTGAAATATCCAGCATGCCAATATTTATTCAAGCAGTGACCTATTTTATTCCTGCTCGATATTTTGTTAGCAGTTTGCAAACATTATTTTTGGCTGGTGATATCTATCTTGTGCTACTAATCGATTTTTTATTGTTAATAGCTTCAGCAATTCTGTTTATTGGCCTAGCGGCTTGGAAAACACGCCGCCGTCTTGATTGATAAGGATCGAATATGTTTTACCGCCTATATACCTTAATCATGAAAGAGTTACAGTCATTATTACAGGAAAAGCAAACACGGATTATTTTGATCATGCCTGTTATTTTTCAGATGATTTTATTTCCGCTGGCTGCCACTTTAGAAGTGACTAACACCACTATCGCTATTTTTGATCAAGATGGAGGAAAGCATTCAATTGAGCTGACACAACGATTAGCCAAAGCTGAAGCTTTCTCTCATGTGTTACTACTTAAAAATGAACACGAAATTCGTGAGACTTTGGATAATCGTAAAAGCTTGCTAGTGGTACGTTTTGGGCAGAATTTTAGTGGTAATATCGATAGTCAACATACTGCTCATATGGCGCTATTGCTCGATGGTCGTAATTCTAATAGTGCACAAATCGCAGCGAATTATATCGAACAAATAGTGACGCAATATCAGAAGGAATTAACAGCAGGAAAGCCATTACCCAATAACAGTGAATTGATTGTCCGCAATTGGTACAACCCCAATTTAGACTATAAATGGTTTATCGTGCCATCATTAGTGGCGCTCATCACCACCATTGGTGTACTGATTGTCACCTCGCTTTCGATTGCCAGAGAGAGTGAGCAAGGTACTTTAGATCAGCTTCTCGTTTCCCCCTTAACCACATGGCAAATCTTTGTGGGCAAAGCGATCCCTGCACTAGTGATTGCGATAGCACAGGCCACACTAGTATTGATTATTGGTATTTTCTGTTATCAAATACCTTTCGCTGGCTCTCTACTTCTGTTTTATGCCACCATGCTATTTTATGGATTATCACTTGTTGGGTTTGGCCTATTGATATCCGCGATGTGTACCACGCAACAACAAGCATTTATTGGTGTATTCGTATTTATGATGCCTGCGGTATTACTGTCAGGCTATATATCGGCAGTTGAGAATATGCCTGTCTGGTTGCAAGATATTACATGGATCAACCCTATCCGCCACTTTACTGAGATAACCAAGCAAATTTACCTGAAGGATGCTGATTTTAGTGTTGTCTGGCATAGCTTGTGGCCTTTATTGGTGATAGCGGTCATAACCAGTTCTTTTGCTTATTATCTATTTCGCAAGAAAATCGCCTAATGGAATTGATAGATCCAAGTTTGAATACAACTGGCAATAAAAAACCCTTGTCTGTTTGCACATGACAAGGGTTTATATTCTTAATCACTTTTTGCTTGATAGGCGCTAAAGGCCACAAGTATGTTAGCTAATTAACGGCGATCGCCGAAAATACGCAGCAACATAAGGAACAGGTTGATAAAGTCCAGATAAAGATTCAATGCACCTAAAATAACAAACTTGCGCATATTTTCTTTATCATCAACATCAATCTGTGCACCCATTTCTTTTAATTTCTGAGTGTCATACGCGGTTAGACCTGCAAAAATGAGCACTCCAGCATAAGTGATAACCCAATACATTGCTGAACTTTGTAGCCAAATGTTGACTAAAGACGCAACGATGATACCAATCAGTGCCATAAACAGGAAGTTACCCATTCCTGTTAAGCTGCGTTTGGTGGTGTAGCCATAGAAACTAAGTGCACCAAACATCACCGCAGTGATGATAAAGGTACCGACTACAGATTCTTGCGTATACATTGCAAGGATCACTGAAAGTGTCACACCAGTTAGCATCGAGTAGAGCATAAACATACCCGTTGCAACCATTGCACTCATTTTAGGTAGCAGGAATGACAAGCCTAGCACTAAACCAAACTGAACAACCACTAAGCCAATAACAACGCCTTGGGTCAGAAATATTTTACCGCTCATTAAAAGATCTAGCGTGTACCAAGCAACAAATGCGGTTAGTAACAGGCCTACTGTCATCCAGCCATACACCTGAGACATAAATGTCTGAATGCTGGCATTACTGCGCTGGACAAGAGAATCATTACGTTGATCGAATCGATCCATGATGGTTACCCTTAATACATTAGTAGGAATCGACCACAGCAATGCGCCGTAGCCGGACAAATTCATTCAAAGTTTATCACAATTTATTGACATTACCATCCAACAAATAGGTAACCGTCACTTCATTGCATCATACTTCGGGTAGCTACACTCGCGTTGTAAATAGATTATTCTACTTCCTGAACAACCATCTAAATTATTGTAAGAACATAGCATCAATAATTATTATGGTTACAAATCAATTGATTACCAACGGTTCGCTGAATCGTTATCACTCTCTTTCGCTTCAACCCAACGTTCATTATCAGGTAACGTTTCTTTCTTCCAAAAAGGGGCTTTGGTCTTCAAATAATCCATTATAAATTCAGCGGCTTGAAAGGCAGCATTTCGATGAGAGCTTGTCACGCCGACAAAGACAATTTCATCACCCGGCCGCAATGTTCCCACCCGATGAATAACACTCACTCTTTGTAATTCCCAGCGACTACGTGCATCTGTCACGATATTAACTAACGCTTTTTCTGTCATTCCTGGGTAATGTTCAAGTGTTAATGCCGCGACGCTATCACCTAAATTATGATTTCTGACTTTTCCAGTGAAAGTAACAACAGCACCATCACTGTCACACTGTGCTAACCATTGGTATTGTTCACCAACACTAAAATTTTCTGTTTGGACTGCAATATGGGTATTTTCCATACTCATCCCCCAGTGACAGGCGGAAAGAAAGCGATTTCATCACCATCCGTTAAAGGATGCGTTGTTGGGACAAAAGATTGGTTTACCGCTGTCAGTAACTTGCCATCTTCCAATGCTAATTCCCAACGATCACCTCGTTGTGCCAATGATTGACGCAATGATTCAACATTTGGATAATGCTCAGATAACTCAAGACGATCTGTGCCAACAAGCTCACGCACTTGTGCAAAAAAAAGTACAGTAATCATGCATTCACCTTAAAATGTCCCGACTTACCACCCGTTTTTTCTAACAAGCGAACAGGTCCAATTACCATATCTTTTTGAACCGCTTTACACATATCATAAATGGTTAAAGCAGCAACTGAAGCCGCGGTTAACGCTTCCATCTCAACTCCAGTTTTTCCCGTTAAACGGCAACAAGATTCGATGCGCACTTGGTTATGTTCTGGTAATGCTTGAAGTGTAACTTCCACTTTTGTTAATAATAATGGATGGCATAGTGGGATTAACTGCCATGTACTTTTTGCTGCTTGAATGCCAGCAATACGCGCAGTTGCAAATACATCACCTTTATGGTGGCTTCCATCAACTATCATCGCTAAGGTTTCTTTATTCATTGAGACAAACGCTTCGGCTCTTGCTTCACGAACCGTTTCCGCTTTAGCAGAAACATCAACCATGTGAGCTTCACCCGACGCATTTATGTGAGTCAGTTGGGACATGTTCTCTCCTGAAAAATCAAAAATTTGTTAGCCGCCAATAACGGATAAATTCGGGGTTATGCCACTGTCGCCCATATGCAAGAAATGGGTTTCACGCTTATATTGCAATCCACTTTGGATCCGTGCCTTTAGAGCTTCATTTTGATTATCTGCGCCTAATAAATCACGAAGTGGAATACCATTCTCACCGAATAAGCACAAATGAAGATTTCCTAAAGAAGAGATGCGCAAGCGATTACAGCTTTGGCAGAAATCTTTCTCATAAGGCATTATAAGACCGATTTCACCCTGATAATCAGGATGACTAAAGACTTGCGCTGGGCCATCACTGCGGGAGCTAGGTTGCCTATACCAACCGTCTTCAATAAGGCGGTCACGGATGGTTTCACCCGAAATATGGTAACGCTGAAAAAGATCGCTTCCCTCTCCTGTTTCCATTAGTTCAATGAAACGTAGTTGGATAGGACGATATTTAATCCAATTTAAAAAAGATTTAAGTGCAATGTCGTTGACGTTTTTCATTAACACCGCATTGACTTTAACTTTTTCAAAACCTGCATCAAAAGCGGCATCAATGCCCTTCATCACTTGGTAGAATTTATCTTGGCCTGTGATAGCTGCAAATTGACGGGGATCTAAGCTATCTAAACTGACATTAATGGCATTTAGCCCGGCATTTTTCCATTCTTGTACATCACGTGCCATTCGATAGCCATTCGTGGTTACAGCGATTTTTTTTATCGATTGGTTTTCATTAATCGCGGCAATGATATCAGTAAAGTCTTTTCTCATGGTCGGTTCACCACCCGTGATACGCACTTTTTCAGTTCCTAATTCAGCGAAAGCACGACTTACTCGTTTAATTTCACTAAGCGAAAGGAATTCATGGCGACCACTAGGTTTGTAACCATCAGGAAGGCAGTATGTACAACGGAAGTTGCAAACGTCTGTGATAGATAGACGAAGATAGTAAAATTTTCGAGCAAATTGATCGACAAGCTGCTGCATAATGACACCTTTCCAAATACGGGAGATGCAGATATTTCTATCTCGCACCCTGGTGGTTCAAGACCACGGCCTAGGCATCATATTCGTCGATTCGAACTTAGACACAAAGGCTAGGAGTTTTATTAATGAACAAGTTAATAGATAAAATACACTTAAATGGAATTGAATTTGCCTATTCTGTTCACTTAATTTCTGTAAGGATTTTAGCGTAAAAAAAAGCAAAAAGCGAATTTGAATTTCGATATATAATATATTATACAACGACTTAGCATTAAGTTACTCAGTTGTTAACTAAATATAATTTATATGTTTTTCCTTAATTATAGCCAAATTAATTCGAATTGCTTTTATCTCTAAGCCTAATCAAAAATAAATCGTATTTTGCCCCCTTGATATAATTAAAAGTATAAGGGGAGCAAAGTAAAAGGAGTTAAATTTGCAACAAATGAACGTTAGTTCACATCTGAAACTGCGATAATTGGTAATATAACCGCATCACCAACTAGCGTAAATGGAGTTGCCAATATATTACTAATTAAGTTCAAGCCATTAAACGATGAGACTTGTTCTGGTAATAGAAGCTCAACTTTATAGGGATGTGTCATTTTTTCATTTTTATCAAATTGGTAGTCAATACTATTTTTCGCCATTAACACGCCACCAATAACAGTGACTTTATACCAATCTTTGCGAACAGGATCTGGTGATAATTTAAAGCCAGAATTGATTAATAATTGTTTTTCTTCATCCGTGAATTGTGTGCCTGGTACAGTTCTTGTAGTCAGTACGTCACTTAATATTGCCGTCACACCTGGTGTTGTTGATTCATATATTTTAAGTTGAATGGTTTGTTTGTCTCTGTTGCGAGTTTCTAAAATAATTTGTTTGTTCAACTTATTGAGTATAAGTAAATCATCAGCTCCCTCAGCAATAAAATAAAGATATGTATCACCAACAAAACCTACACCATTCTCAGGAATTTTTAGTGTTTTATTTGAAACTTTTTCATCAAGTTTTAATTTGAAATTTTTGAATTCAAAGGCCGAAACAATCGTATCTTCTGCTTGAACTTTATATTGATAATCTTTGCTTACAACCGGAGAATCCTTCCAAACATGTGCAGTGCAGCCATTCATGAGCAACCCAAGGCTTAAGAGCATTAATCCTTTTAATATTTGCATTTCTCGACCTGAACTTCCCTAAAATAATAATTTTTTCAATCTGAACAGTTAATCACACTCTATTTTCCTTTTAATTAAGAGCAATCCTAGAATAGTGCTTACCTATCCCCCTTATCTTTTCTGTATAACATAAAACGAATTTATAAAATAAATGATTTTTATTGCGTTATATTTTATCGATAAACGAAGATAACCCATAATAAGTGACTCGGGAAGCGGAGTGCAGGCAACAACAATACAGCTTGAAGTATGACGGGTATAAAGGATTACGGGTATAATTTATTAAAACTCTGTATAATACGCGCGGCTCTAAAAATAACTAATATAGGAACACTATGCCGAATAGTAGTCTGACTGATTTCAGACATGTTGTCGCTCTTGGGGGCGGGCATGGGCTTGGTCGTGTAATGTCTTCTCTCTCATCTTTAGGCTCGCGATTAACTGGGATCGTCACAACAACCGATAACGGTGGTTCTACAGGTCGAATTCGTCGAGCTGAAGGCGGTATTGCATGGGGAGATATGCGTAATTGTCTCAACCAATTAATTACTGAGCCTTCTATTGCATCGGCTATGTTTGAATACCGCTTTAGTGGTAACGGTGAACTCTCCGGCCATAATTTAGGCAATCTAATGTTAAAATCATTAGATCACCTCAGCGTACGCCCGCTTGAAGCCATTAATTTAATACGCAATATGTTGAAAGTTGATGCTCAACTGATCCCAATGTCAGAATATCCAGTTGATTTGATGGCAATTGATGAGATGGGTAACGAAATTTATGGCGAAGTGAATGTCGATGCATTAGCTGAACTACCAAAAGAGTTGCATCTCTATCCAGCAGTAAAAGCGACTGTAGAAGCCATCGATGCCATTCATCAAGCAGACTTGATTTTAATTGGTCCTGGTAGTTTCTTTACTAGCCTTATGCCACTTTTATTACTCAATGAGATCACAGAGGCTTTGCGTGATTGTAAAGCGCCGATGATTTATATTGGAAACCTTGGAAAAGAGCTCAGTACTTCGGCAGCAAGCCTAAGCCTGCAAGAAAAATTAGCCATGATGGAAGAACATATTGGTTGTAAAAAAATTGATGCCGTGATTGTTGGCCCAAGAACCAATATAAAGCCAATCTGCCATGAGCGTTTAGTCACACAGCGAGTTTTAGAGGCTGATGATGTTCCTTATCGACATGACCGCAAATTATTGCTGCAAGCTATCGAAGAAACCGTACGCTTATTTTAGACTTAAAATAATTTAAAATACCAGTAAGCAAACCGCAAAGTGGTATCGATGAAAAAATTTTAATTTTGCTAAGCAGCTGATATTGTTATGAACAAATCCTCAGAAGCCTGATTCAGGCTTCTGAGATAAATGTCTTAATAATCAGCGAGTATTTCTTGAATGTTTGCAGGGTAGACTGTCTCTACCGTTTCAATAAGTTCATTAAGCCCCCACCAATGATGCCCAGCAATAACTGATTTTTCATTCTCAGTCCATCCGTCAGTATTGATATCGTCTTCAGCGAATTTCACTCTATAAAAACGCTCTTTTGCCAGAACTGTTTCCCCACAAGGAAGGATCATTTCGAACGTTTTTTCTGCAACACATCGCCCAACATTATCCCTCAGAATACCCGTTTCTTCGCGGAGTTCTCTGATAGCAGCTTCCTCAAATGACTCTCCCACTTCCACTCCTCCTCCTGGAGTAGCCCAGTATAACTTACCTGCAAGAGCATCATTACTATGGACAAACTGAAATAACAGTACTCGATTATCGGGATTAATGACCAACAAACGAGCAGAGCAGCGAACACGCATCTCTATTTCCTATCTTAAGCATTACAGTTAAAACAATCTGGTTATCACTAACATCCCTTTGTTTAGAAAGGCGACCGCCAAATACTGCGTTGTTGTGCTTTTTATAATTCCGCTAAGAATTCGCGATAAAGAGATCTCTAAGCTCTTG
The DNA here is from genome assembly GCF_000314855.2 of Providencia burhodogranariea DSM 19968. GTDB lineage: Bacteria > Pseudomonadota > Gammaproteobacteria > Enterobacterales > Enterobacteriaceae > Providencia > Providencia burhodogranariea. The sequence goes on from NZ_KB233222.1 coordinate 2,350,102, forward strand.
AAGCTGATCCCTCACATTAGCGGCTGCTTCAAACTCCAAGTCTTGCGCATGTTTGTACATTTGTGCTTCAAGCTGTGATATACGGTGCTCCAACTCTTTGGTTGAGAGTAACTTAATGTCATCACGCTGATCTGTTTTCCCGTTATCTTTGCTTTTCCCTTTACCTTTGCCACCGACTTTATGACCAATCTGTAAGATATCCCCAACTTTTTTGTTCAAGCCTTGTGGCACGATACCGTGCTCTTCATTAAACTCTATTTGCTTAGCACGACGGCGCTCAGTCTCGCGAATCGCTTTGTCCATCGACTTAGTAATTCGGTCGCCATAAAGGATCGCTTTACCATTAAGGTTACGCGCTGCTCGCCCTATTGTTTGTATCAATGAGCGCTCAGAACGTAAGAAACCTTCTTTATCTGCATCTAAAATTGCCACCAATGAAACCTCTGGCATATCAAGACCTTCCCTGAGCAAGTTGATCCCAACTAGCACATCAAACACGCCCAAGCGCAAATCACGAATAATTTCAACACGTTCGACTGTCTCAATGTCAGAGTGAAGATAACGGACTTTTTGACCATGCTCTTCAAGATATTCGGTTAAGTCTTCAGACATACGTTTCGTCAGTGTCGTGACAAGCACTCGCTCATTTTTCGATACTCGAATACGGATTTCAGAAATTAAATCATCGACCTGTGTCGCAACTGGACGCACTTCAATAATCGGATCAAGTAGCCCAGTAGGCCGAACGACTTGCTCAATCACTTCAGTGCCTGACTTTTCTATCTCATAATTGCCCGGTGTAGCAGAAACATAAATTGTTTGAGGTGCCAATGCTTCAAATTCTTCAAAACGCATTGGTCTATTGTCCAACGCCGAAGGTAAACGAAAGCCATATTCAACTAGTGTTTCTTTGCGTGAACGGTCACCTTTATACATCGCACCAATTTGTGGGATAGTCACGTGAGACTCATCAACCACCAGCAAACCATCCGCAGGGAGATAATCAAATAATGTTGGTGGTGGCTCCCCTGGCGCACGCCCAGATAGGTAGCGCGAGTAGTTTTCGATGCCAGAGCAATAACCTAGCTCATTCATCATTTCAAGGTCAAATTGTGTCCGTTGAGAAATACGTTGCTCTTCAAGGAGTTTATGATTTTCGAGTAACACTTTGCGCCTATCGACTAACTCGACTTTAATTTGTTCCATTGCTTCTAAAATACGCTCTCTTGGTGTGACGTAGTGCGTTTTAGGGTAAACAGTAAAGCGAGGGATTCGATGCTGAATTTGCCCTGTTAATGGATCAAACAGTGATAACCGCTCAACCTCTTCGTCAAATAATTCGACACGCAACGCATACTCATCCGACTCAGCGGGGAAAATATCAATCACCTCACCGCGAACTCGAAAGGTGCCTCGGGTAAAAGCTTGGTCATTTCGGCTATATTGTAAATCCGCAAGACGGCGTAAAATTGAGCGTTGATCGATAATCATGCCATCGCTCAAATGCAGCATCATCTTCAAATAGCTATCGGGGTCACCAAGACCGTAGATTGCAGAGACTGATGCCACGACAATCACATCTCGTCGCTCAAGCAATGCCTTTGTCGCAGATAAACGCATTTGCTCTATATGTTCGTTAACGGAAGCGTCTTTTTCGATAAAGGTATCTGAGCTTGGCACGTAGGCTTCAGGCTGATAATAATCATAATAGGAAACAAAATATTCAACCGCATTATCTGGGAAGAAGGCTTTCATCTCACTATAAAGTTGTGCAGCTAAGGTTTTATTATGTGCCATTAACATGGTAGGGCGATTTTCTTTTGCGATAACATTGGCGATAGTGAAGGTTTTACCTGAACCAGTTACACCTAATAGGGTTTGATGAGCTAAACCATCTTCCAATCCCTCAGAAAGTCGACGAATTGCCTCAGGTTGGTCCCCTGCTGCTTTAAAATCAGAATACAATTTAAATGCTTTACTCATTACCCATGCCTCTTAACGGATCAACCCATCTATGATACTGGATAAAAAACCAGCTTCAAGTATTGAGTTTAAAAAATATCCATCACTGACTTTATTATCATTATGGCAAGGTTATCCCCAAAATTTCTCTTGACCTTAAGCTATTTATATATTTTATGCTGACGCAATTATCAGCCTTATCACAAATAAATTTGCTTAGCTTGATTTTATTTAACTAATTGTATTTTATGATTATTATTTATAAGTCCGAAATCACATCAAATAAAGGCAAAGCCGCTTGTGACCTTGGATGCCATTACTTTTATAGATCTAATTCACAAGGTTATCCACAGAAATGGTGGATAACTCTGCCATCCCTTTAGCATCATGCTTTCCCGTTATCCTTATAAAATAATATTCACCCGACAAATGACATTAAAATGAAAATTTCGTGAAAATATTTTTACACTGAATTTATCAATAAAAGAAATTTTACTCTGTTTCATCGGATCGATATTGACAAAAACAGGCAATTCACGATCAAAAAACCATTTTTCGCTCAAGAAATGATCACCTCGAAACAACCCTATCAGATCCTTAATCAATGATGAAAATTACTCAAATTGATTGGCCTGTGTTATCCACATAAAGTGCAAGCTCAGCGCCCTGATTTAGTCAATTACGAGTTAATTTGAAATTTTCTATTATTTGGCACATGGCAATAATAAAAATTTAAAGTGCAGATAAATTGATATATTGACCAAGATCGGTCATCAATTGCAGATTTTGGTATGGTATCGTTCCAAGACAAGGAGAGCTGATCAACCGATTAAGAGTAGCAAAATATTCGACTTGGTAGGCTCCAGCAGGTTCAATCTCATTGGCAATCCAACCAACAAGAGTCAATCCTGAGTGTTTGATAGATTCTGCGGTTAATAAAGCATGATTGATACAACCAAGCTTGATACCAACGACCATGATAACAGGTAGCTGCTGTTCAATGACCCAATCTGCATAATTTTTCTGTTCTGATAACGGTGTATACCAACCACCCGCACCTTCAACCAGTACCCATTGAGCCTTCGATTGCAATTGTTTTAAGCCATCATTCATGACAGAAAAATCAATCGGTTGTTCCATTTTTTCACTGATAATATGTGGTGATGTTGGCGCCCCAAAAACGATAGGGTTCACTTCCTCATAACTTAGCGATAAATGACTATTCGCTTGTAAAAAAAGTGCGTCACTGTTACGTAACCCTTCGGATGTTATCTCGCTTCCTGAAGCAACAGGCTTATAGCCCGCAGTTTTGAACCCTTGCTGGTTAGCTGCTTGTAATAAAGCACAACTTGCAACTGTTTTACCAACTTCGGTGTCTGTACCTGTTACAAAATAGGTTTTAGTCACGATAAATTATTCCAAATACTGTTTGATAAGTTAACACGAGTCCATCATTTGACATAGGATAGGCGGAAGCAAGCTGATTTAGCTTTTGTCTAGTCATCAATCCACCTTTTCTTCCAGCAGTTAAATGTGTGGCTCCAATTCCTTTGAGTGAATTAAGTAAGCTGGTTAGGTCAGGATAATAGAGTTTATCTGGCTGTAACATCAGTTGGTGTCGCCATGTTTGGCAGCTTTCAGCTATTTCTTGGTAGCTGAGAAAGTTATTTACATGTGATTGTTCATCAAGTGCGGTCCATGCGAGTGATAGCTCACTCAACGACCCTTGTGCCAACGTCGTAAAAGCAATGACTCCCCCCAATTTCGTCACGCGATACAATTCGGATAATGCATCCTTCAAATTACCGCACCACTGGAGAGCTAAATTAGAAAATACGATATCAAAAACTTTATTATCAAAAGGTAAAGACTCCATATCTGCACAAATATAACCAGCTGCGGCACCTTTACTTCGCGCGACTTCTAACATGCCAGAAGCTAAATCCAATGCCATCACATCTGCACCCGACTCGCTCATCACCTGACTAAAAAAACCTGTTCCACAACCGGCATCCATAACTTTTTTTGCGTGTAAATTATGGCTATTACTCAGTGTGGACGTTAATAAATTGAGCAATTGATGCCCACTATTTTGCTGATAATGTGCTATCGCATCATAACGCTTTGCTGCTCGGCCAAATGCTAACGCGATTTTTTGTTTTTCATCACTTAGTGGCAAAACCATGTATCACCTCCAACAATCTGTCGATATCTTGCTGATCATGCGCAGCACTTAACGTGATCCTCAGGCGCGCACTACCCGGTGGTACTGTTGGCGGCCGAATAGCTTGCCCCCACAATCGGTTTTGGCGTAAAAAAGCAGCTAGCTGTAGGCTTTTATCATTATCACCAACGATTAAAGGCTGGATTGCGGTCTCTGAAGGTGCGAGCCGCATTTCATTAAGCTGAATATTTTTTCTAAAATAAGCGATATTTTGATTGAGTTGTGCTCTTGCGGCATCAGCCTGCCTGACCTGTTTTAGTGCGGCGGATAAAGCGACGGCCTGAGCTGGTGGCATTGATGTGCTATAAATCAAATGACGAGCAGCTTGAATAAAATAGTCAGCAGTTTGTTCATCACATAACACAGCTGCACCACTTAAACCAAAAGCCTTACCGAAGGTAACAATCAACAATTCCGGTTTAACACCATAAACATCACAACTCCCGCGCCCTTCTCGTCCTTTTACTCCAATTCCGTGAGCATCATCCACCATAAGCCACGCATGATTTTCTTGAGCTAGTTTGTGTAAATCATCTAGTGGCGCACTATCTCCATCCATACTGAAGACGCCTTCTGTGACTACTAGAGTTTTACCTTCAGACGGGTTGGTGAATAATTTTTGTAATGCTAATGAACTATTGTGAGTAAAACGGCGTAAGTTGGCACTTGATAGCATTGACGCTTCAAGAATAGAAGCATGGCTCAGTTTGTCGGCTAAAATACGATCGCCTTGCCCCATCAATGCTGTTATCACCGCTTGATTAGCCGCAAAACCAGAAATAAACAATAGCGCTCTTGGGTAATCTAACCATTCAGATAAATTATTTTCGAGATCATAATGAGCTTGAGTAAAACCAGTGACATGCCCTGAGCCACCACTTCCCACACCATATAGCGCAGCACCTTGCTGCCAAGCCTCAACAACTTTTGGATGATGGCTTAATCCCAGATAATCATTACCTGAAAAATTCAGATATTTTTCCCCACTGACGTGTAATTCACGACCAGTACTAAAATCAATACATGTTCGCTTACGCCAAGCAAAGTCTCGCTTACGCAGTGACAATTGTGATTGAATAAAAGCTTGCCAACTCATCAAATTGCCGCATTATAAAAATGTTGGTTATCAGCAGTTAAGATTGTTTCTGCTAATTGTACTGCCTGTTGATTATCATCATCAGCGACTTCAATACGTTCAGGGTTAATATTCAATTTTCTAAATAAAGCGATATCGGTATTTTCATCCGGATTCGATGCAGTGAGAAGTTTACAGCCATAAAACACCGAGTTTGCTCCAGCCATAAAACAAAGTGCTTGGGTTTGTTCATTCATGTGATCACGTCCAGCCGATAGCCTGACATAAGATGTTGGCATCATGATACGCGCGACCGCGATAGTCCGGATAAAATCAAATGCATCGACATCTTCATTATCGGCCATTGGTGTCCCCTCAACTTTCATCAGCATGTTGATAGGCACACTTTCTGGAGGCTTAGGCAGGTTAGCTAGCTGAACTAACATAGCTGCACGATCACTGACTTTCTCACCTAAACCTAAAATTCCGCCTGAGCACACTTTAATGCCAGCTTCTCGTACGTTGCCTAATGTATCTAAACGGTCTTGATAAGTTCTCGTGGTAATAATGTTACCGTAATATTCAGGCGAGGTATCAAGGTTATGGTTGTAGTAATCAAGCCCTGCTTCAGCAAGACGCTGAGCCTGATTGTTATCAAGCATTCCCAAGGTCATACAGGTTTCCATTCCAAGGGATTTGACTTCCTTGACCATCATTTCGAGATACGGCATATCGCGTTCTCGCGGATTGCGCCATGCTGCTCCCATACAAAAACGAGTTGATCCCGCTTGTTTGGCTTTTTTGGCTGATGACAGAACTTGTTGTACTTCCATTAAACGTTCGGTTTCTAATCCGGTTTTGTAACGAGCACTTTGCGAACAATATTTACAATCTTCAGGACAAGCGCCTGTTTTGATAGAAAGCAAAGTACTGACTTGCATTTGCTGTGGGTCAAAATGCTGGCGATGAATTTGTTGGGCTTGAAATAAAAGCTCAAAGAAAGGCATTGAAAACAAATCATTAGCTTGTTTAGTTGTCCATTTTTTTAATTCACTCACAACTGCTCTCCATCTGAAAAATGAGTTGTCAGTTTAAATATTGTGGTTATCATGTCAACCAAATTAAATAAAATAAGTTGACAGTGAATCTCATGAATAGTTCTGATCTTGCTTTTGATACCAAACATATTTGGCATCCCTATACTTCAATGAGCCAACCGATCCCAACCTATCCTGTGGTTGAAGCCAAAGGCGTTGAGCTCATCATGGCTGACGGCAAAGTACTGGTTGATGGTATGTCTTCATGGTGGGCTGCCATTCACGGTTATAATCATCCTATTTTGAATCAAGCAGTGACAGCTCAATTGCAAAAAATGTCTCATGTGATGTTTGGTGGAATAACTCATCCAGCAGCCATTAAGCTCTGTCGTCAATTGGTCGAAATCACCCCTGAACCACTTGAGTGTGTTTTTTTAGCCGACTCCGGCTCAGTTGCTGTTGAAGTTTCTCTGAAAATGGCGCTGCAATATTGGCAGGCTCGAGGAGAGAAGCGCCAACGCATTTTAACCTTACGTCACGGTTATCATGGTGATACCTTTGGCGCAATGGCAGTTTGTGACCCTGAAAATTCGATGCATGGGCTCTACAAAGGTTACTTACCACCGCATATTTTTGTCGATGCCCCCCAATGTGGATTTCATGAAGAATGGGATAGTCGTGATTTAGCCGCTATTACGCGTGAAGTGGACGAAAAACAACAAGAAATAGCAGCTATCATCCTTGAACCCATTGTACAAGGTGCAGGTGGAATGCGCTTTTATCACCCTAAGTATTTAAAAGGTGTACGTGAGCTATGTGATCGCTATGGCATATTGCTAATAGCCGATGAAATTGCCACTGGGTTTGGCCGTACTGGGAAGCTCTTTGCCTGCGATCATGCCAATATTTCTCCCGATATTATGTGCTTAGGAAAAGCTCTCACGGGTGGCTATATGACGCTTTCTGCAACAATAACGACACGCCATGTCGCCGATACTATCAGTAATGGCGAAGCGGGATGCTTTATGCATGGACCAACATTTATGGGGAATCCCTTAGCCTGTGCAGTTGCTGATGCAAGCTTAAAACTATTACGAGAAAGCCCTTGGCAACAAACTGTGGCTAAAATTGAGCAACAACTCATCGAAGAACTCACGCCTTTATCTTCGCATTCCAGAGTGAAAGATGTTCGAATATTAGGCGCGATTGGTGTGGTTGAAATGTGCGAGCCTGTCAACACAGCTGAGCTACAAAAGAAATTTGTCGCTCAAGGCGTTTGGGTGCGACCTTTTGGACGTCTGATTTATGTAATGCCACCTTATATTATCTCACCAGAGCAATTGAGTAAGGTGACAGGAGCAATAAGAAAAGTGATTGAGGAGTGAATATCGCCTCAGTCATTGGGGAGAACAAGGGACTGTTGAATAGCAATCGTCCCTTGTCATAGATTGAAGCTTAACGTGTAAGTACCGTTACCCACATTGGGCCTTTACCTACAGGGTAACGACCCACTTGAGTCAGCTTACCGGTAATTGGGTCGATTTCAGAAACTGAAATACTGTCAGACTTTTGGCCGCTAGAAATTAAAAATCGCCCTGTTGCATCAATATTGAAACCACGAGGTTGCCCTTCTGTTGGGTAAGTGCCTGCGAGGGTTAGTTCACAACCATCATCTGAAACTAAAAAATGACTAATATAGCTATCTGAACGCTCACTGGCATAAAGATGGCGACCATCCGGTGTGATATGAATATCCGCAGCCCAACGTTGGCTTTCACTACCTTTTGGGTACACATTAATATGCTGCATTTGGCGATAACGTGTAAATTTATGATAAACGTTAATCGTTGAATCCAATTCATTAAGGCAATAAATGACTTTTTCTTGCGGATGAAATGCAAGGTGGCGAGGACCGGCCCCTTTCGCTGAACTAATTTGATCCGCTGAGGCCTCAGTCAAATGCCCATCTGCATGCAGATTAAATAGGCGGATATGGTCTTCACCTAAACAAGGTACCCAGAGCTGTTGATTATCTGCATCAACATGCGAAGAGTGTGGGTTACGCAGTCCTTCCACGACTTGAATCGCGGTTTGTGGTACACCATCGCGATTAATCGGCAACACTGCCAAATTATGTTGATGATAAGATGGAACAAATAAATATTTACCTGTGTTATCGAGAGATAAATGTACTGGTGTACCTGGAATAGACGTTTCTGCTTGCAAACGAAGTGTTCCAGCATCCTCAATCAGATAAGTCACAACCCGAAAATTCGGTCGAACACCAATATAAAGATGTTTTTTATCATGACTTAATACCATTGGCTGTACTTGCCCTGGTGTCATCACAGTCTGCAACAAAGTCAGCTCACCGACTTCATTCATCGACCAAACATGGATTTGCTGGCTTTCGGGGCTTGCGATATAAACAACCTGATTCATCCTGACTCCTTAATTCATGATAAAAATATGTCGTTACTATTATGGCGCATTCGCTCAAGATATACTAACTAGCGGTGGGTAATATCTCCCCCAAATACTACGGTGTAGTACCTATCCCGAGTCATTCAATTGGTAAATTGAAGCTCAGTAAATAAACACATTAAACATACTTGTCACTTAAGGTATGCAGGATAAACAGCACTAAAACGGTTCAGTTAGTTACTATTATCGGATATGATAACCAAGCATGCTCAGGAGCTGTTGATGTTTCATGCTTGTTTTGCAATAAAACTTGAATGCAAATTGGGTTAATTAAAACCTATATTATATTGTGCTAAATAAAAGCGGCCCTACAGGTTCAATTCAAAGATATTGCATTTCTTTGATCCTATCTTGCCTCTTTTTACCTTAAGTAACGGCCTTTAATTCGAACGAAAATTGACCTTAAAAGACCAACAGCCCCTAGCTTAATCCAATTTTAGTTAACTGATTTAGTTGTAATCAGCCAGCTAAAATATAACCTAAAATCACGTGGAGTCGTTTATGTCATACCGCGTTATTGCGCTCGATCTTGATGGAACACTGCTTGATCCTCAAAAGAAAATTCTGCCTGAATCTATAGCTGCGTTAAATGAAGCTCGCCGTCAAGGTGTTCAAGTCCTGATAGTCACAGGCCGTCACCATGTCGCCATTCACCCGTTCTATCAAGAGTTGAACCTTGATACACCAGCTATTTGCTGCAATGGGACTTACCTTTATGACTATTTAGGAAAAAAAGTCCTTGCCTCAGATCCAATGACATTAGAATCTGCAACACAGATGATTGAAAGGTTACATGGCACCGATATTCAGCATCTGATGTATGTCGACGATGCTATGCTGTATAACGCGCCAACAGAAGGCATCAAAAGAACGCTTAATTGGGCGCAGACGTTGCCTGAAGCGCAGCGCCCTAATATTCAGTTTGTCGAAAATTATGCAGATGTGATGCACGATTATAAATCAATCTGGAAATTTGCTGTCAGTTCAGAAAATTTGGATGAACTCAAAGATGTCATTCAAGGTATTGAAAACGACTTTGGTTTGGAGTGTGAATGGTCGTGGGTTGATCAGGTTGATGTCGGTCGTAAAGGTAATAGCAAAGGTCATCGGCTGAAACAATGGGTTGAATCACAAGGTATGACCATGAATGATGTAATTGCTTTTGGTGATAACTTTAATGACCTCAGCATGCTGACAACCGCAGGGCTGGGTGTTGCAATGGGTAACGCTGTTGATGAAATCAAACAACAAGCTAAATTGGTTACCCGTGATAACACTCAACCGGGCATTGCTGAAGTGATCCGTAAATACGTTTTGTAATATGAACAATTGACCTGAAAATTGTTCAAACCATCACTTAAGTTCCATTTTACAGAGGAATATTAAGTGATGGTTTTTTAGATTCTACTCACCGTAATAAAATCGACTAAGATGATGTTTAAGTTATGTCTAATTCATTAAAAAAATTTAATTTAATTGTTCTCTTATTTTCACAGAAAACAGCTGATCATTAATATCAATAATAGGCAATTTGATTTTATTTGAAATATATTTTTGATCAATAAAACCCTGTTGAAAACAATATTTAAAAGCATATCCACTAACCATAATTTTCCAATCGAATTTTAAATTAGGATAGGTTTTTTTCGCTATTTTAAAGATATTTGTCGTACAATTATTCCATAAAGTATGATATTTCGTATCATGTTTATTAATTTCATTAACGCTTCCAAGATAGTTTACAAAAAGTAACTCAATCAAGTCTTTATCTAAATTCAAAGGAAATAGATAGACATCTTCATTTCTAATATTTACTCTTGTTCCGATCAAATCAATTTCATCAGCAACAATATAAATTATATCATAATTATAAAAAAAACCTTTCCACATCGAATATTTTTGTTCTTTTCTTCGCCTAGTTTCAATTGAAATAGAAATATATTGACCATTAGCGAAACCAAAACTTAAAAATACATGAGCTATCATGTCTCCTGACCAATGTGATTGGGCTAAATCTACACTGATTAAATCTGATAACTTATATTCCCTTTCATCCCAAATATAGTGATTTTCATTAACAGAACTAAATGTTCTAAAATTAAAAATTTTAACTTCCGAATGAGTTTCATTAAATTTAACGTAAGGTTTATGACTATATTCATCCACCCAGAAATTATTTTGATTCATACACATGCCTCAACATTATAACTTTAATACAAATGACATAGCACGGGTATAATCTAAAACAATACCCGGAGTCCAAGTCATGATAGCAGCATGTTTTCTTAGTTGAGCCATTACCCATAATTCAGGGCTAAATAACAGCTTTAAAAAAGAGCTAATCCGCCTTTTTTCTCGTAAAAATACCCTTCAGTGCTTTTTGTGATAGCAAGCGAAACAACAGTAGAACAGTTCCTATTCGTTAAATTATAAGTGGTGTTTTTTCGATACTCAGACCAAAAAGCATCGAGTTTCTCTTTACTAACCCCTTCAATACTAATTTTAAATACTGAAGGTGATGATATCCCCACTTCATACTCATAGTTTGGTTGAAAAATACCGGATGCATCATTTTCATTTGTAGATTTCAAAATACTCATAAATTGAGTGGCATCTCTGTCGATATCATTTTCAGGATAGTGACTAATGTAAATATCATCTAATTCAAAAGAGACATGCCCAGTACTAATAACTCCAGATGCGTTTCTGGATATGATATAACGCTCTACGATATTATAAAATAATGGGAGCTTCCCAGTCGTTGTCCATACATGTACAGTACCTACATGGCGAATTTCTTCTTTATCTATTTTATTTTCTTTAAGTCTCTCTTCTTTTTCTTCTTTTGTTTCACTATTGATTACAAAATAATAAACCACTGACAAATTAAAGGAATAGATAACAATAAGCGTGCCTACATCCCAATATATTTGGCGCGATGAATAGTCAAAAGACCAAGGAATAAAATTCCAAATTCCTATGCAAAATTCAACTGCAGAAATAATAAATATTTTTCCCCAATTTTTAAATCTCAATATAAAGCTATTTGACATTTTCCAAACAGAGCTAAACATCAAATATAAACCGGTGATAAAACCAGATAAAATCGCATTCCATGGGTGAATTTCTGCAAATATGATAATATAAATCATTAAGAGCAGTACTAACCCCCTACTGATTCGTAAACGCCGCGTTGCGCCTTGGCTATAGAAAGCGCAAACAAAAGATCGAATTGATTCTAATAAAATGGGAATGCATAAAATAAGAGTATGTTGGTTAGGATTGGTAAAAAATGGCAACAGGAAATAGTAGGCTCCTATAAGAAAACCCAGTAATGAAGTGCATAAAACAGCCCAAAAAAATTTCTTGCTCTCTCTCTTCCATAAAGCATAATCATTATATAAATCATAAGCACTATATCCTAAATAAATGCACTTAATGTAATCTAAATTAGATAGGATCGACGAAATTAATCCGCCAACCAAGAAAAGTTAATTACAATAAATATTCTTTTTTTGATTGTTTTTACTTCTGATTATTAACGATTACCCATAAATTATTTTAAATATAACCAATAACATTTATTACATAATTATTTTTTCATTAAGTCATGGCTAACAAACTAGTTCTACTTTTTGAATTTTTTAGCATAGTATAAATTTATAAATAGCTAACGTATTAATAATCAAAGTGTTATTTTAAAGAGGCAATTTTGAATGTGAATTCTTTCACAAAGAATAGACAATAAGATAAGTTTATTCAATAAATAAATCAGATGTGGACAAATCTATTCTCAAGATTATTTTTTAATTAATTTTCAAACAGTGAATTAAACTATTTTTCAATCTTATATTAAGCGTATTAATCTGTCATTATTATTTAAATGAATAATAAAATTCATTTCCCGATAGTTATTGTAAAAGATAATATCGGATAAATTTATTATAGATGATATATTATAAATAATAAAATCATTGAGTTATTGTATTATAGATTCAACGAATATAGCATCTGTGCAAAATAATTCAACTTACAACTAATTCTTAAAAAACTACTAAATATCAATTTGTTAGATGAATTTCGTGACATGTCACATTGATAAATTATTCTTGGATTTTCTATCACTAACACAACAACTATGTAAAATAATTCAGCTTACAATTAACTCTTAAAAACTTTATAAATAACAAATTATTAGCTATATTTCGTGACATGTCACACAGATAAATTATTCTCGAATTTTCTATTGTTAATACAAAAGCTATCCCAAATAATTTGCGTTGTGGCTAGGTGGCATACATAACGCTGCCAGCAACACCACAGCGTGATGTATGAATGATAAAAGGATAACTACAGCTGCCGACTCAACGAAACACTCTTAACCTGCGCATAGACTTTTCGACCTTTACGAATAGCTAATTCATCACGCGCCCAACGTGTAATACGAGCCCACAAGTAGTGTTGATCACCTAAATCGAGCTTCACATCAACTTGTTCACCATCTTCCACCCATTCGACCACTTCAGCAGAGAGAATATTGCGAATACTACTAGTTTGTGGTTTTTCCAACACCAAAGAAACATCGGAAGCATCAATACGCAGACGTAGCTCACTATCTTTTTCAGCATCAACGTGTGGGATCCACAGTTTTTGCCCACCGACGATAACAGCTGTCATTTCATAATCTGGATGATGTCCGTGACATGTCACACTAAGTACGCTGCTCAATGTATCTTGTTGTAACCAAGGACGTAAAGCACTACTCGCCCAAACCTCTTCTAATGGTCCAAAAGCCTTTACTTTACCTTGTGCCATGACAATCACTTTGTCGGCAAGGCGCAAAATTTCATCAAGGCTATGACTCACATATAAGATGGGGATTTTTACATCTTGAGAGAGTTTTTCAAGATAAGGTAATAGCTCGCGCTTACGTGGTAAATCTAATGATGCTAATGGTTCATCCATCAATAAAATTTCAGGAGCGGTTAAAAGCGCACGACCAATAGCGACACGTTGCTTTTCTCCGCCCGATAACGTGATAGGAAAGCGGTTGAGCAATTTTTCAATACCTAATAGACCAACTATCTCATCAAACCTGCTATTCATTTCAGGAGCCATTCCATACCGTAGATTACTTTTCACTCGATAATGAGGAAAAAGTCGAGCATCTTGAAAAACATAACCGATATGACGTTTTTCTGGTGGCAAACAAATACGTTTATCCATATCCACCAGCGTACGACCATTAAGAACGATCCGCCCACTGTTAGGCTTAGTTAAACCACCAATTACATTAATTAATGACGTCTTACCTGCACCAGAGAGACCAAAAATAGCCGTAATACTCTCCGTTGGTAATTCCGTTTTGACTTCTAATTGTAAATCACCGAGTTTCTGGGAAAAGTCAAGTTCTAACATATTAGGCTACCCCTAGTCGTTTTTTACCCCAACGGGTCAACCATTCTGAAATCAACAATGAAATCAAGGCTAATACAATCGCGATAACACACAAGCGAGCCGCATCAACTTCAGCACCCGGTGTTTCAATTAAGGTATACATTGCAAGTGGAATGGTTTGTGTTTCGCCGGGGATATTCGATACAAAGGTAATCGTAGCACCAAACTCACCCAATGAACGAGCAAACGCCAGTACAGTGCCAACAATGATACCGGGCAACGATAATGGAATAGTGATAGTAAAAAAGACTCGTAATGGATTAGCGCCTAATGTTCTAGCAGCTTGCTCGAGTTTACGATCAACAGCTTCGAGCGCTAAACGGATCGCTCGAACCATTAAGGGAAAAGCAACCACAGCAGAAGCCAACGCAGCACCTCGCCAGCTAAAGGTAAAACTAAATCCAAACCAGTTGTATAACCACTCACCAATAAAACCGCGGCGTCCCATACTGATCAATAATAAATACCCGACTACCACTGGTGGAAGCACCAGTGGTAAATGGATAATACTATCAAGCAGTGTTTTCCCCGGGAAGTTACAGCGAACTAATATCCATGCAACCAATATGCCCAGAGGTAAGCTAAAAACCACAGCTACACTGGATACTTTCAAGCTAAGATAAATAGCTTCCCATTCATAAGCGCTTAACATCTGCAAGACTATAATCCCTTAACGTGGGGTGAAACCGTAGCGTTTAAATACCTCAGAAGCCGCAGGGGTTTTCAGGTATTCATAAAAGTCACGAGTGGCTTTATTATCTTGATCTTTCACGATAGCCATTGGATATTCGACAGGTTTATGTGTATCTGCTGGGAAAATACCAACCACTTTCACTTTTTGGCTTGCAACCGCATCTGAACCATAAACAATACCGAGTGGTGCTTCATCACGTTCAACCAATGCCATGCCACTACGTACGTTATTGGTTCGTGCTAACATTGGATTAACGGTATCCCATGCACCAAGGTTACTCAGTGCTTCTTGAGCATAGATGCCTACAGGAACGTGGTCAGGATCACCAACAGCAAGGCGGCCGCCATCAAGCAACTTTTTCCAATCTGTTTGTTTATTAATTTCTACTTTATCAATTTTAGAATCTTTTGGCGCAATCAACACCAATTCATTACCTAATAAAGTGTAACGCGTATTTTCGACCATCAAGTTCTTATCAATAGCATAGTTCATCCATTGCTGATCGGCAGAGATAAACAGATTTGCAGGCGCTCCTTGTTCGATTTGGCGAGCAAGCGTCGATGATGATGCATAAGAGGATACAACGTCTACTTTACTTTCTTTTTTATATTGCTCAGAAATTTCATTCATCGCATTCGTCAGTGAAGCCGCAGCGAAAACAGTGATTTTTTCAGCAGCAACACTGTGGCTTGCCATAGAAAGAGTAATCGTGGCACCAGCGAGTAATTTGATCAAACTTTTTTTCATTTCAATCCATCCTAATATTGGTTATCACGTTATATATAACAGGACATATCGATAACTTAAAGCAATAGGACGAATAAAAGTGTGCTGGCGCAATAAATTGGTTAATTTTTGATAAAATTTAAGGGAGTACGCTTAAAAAGAATATCAAGAAAGGACGTAAAATAAGAGAGAGTACCTGCCCCTTAAATTTAATTTACGAAAGGGGCAGGTAAATAAGGATGAGAATTATTTTTTCTCGGTATGATGATGTGGGACGTGTGCTTTAGATAACAGGTTAAAGAAAGAACCTAGGCCATAAATCAAACCCATAATTAAACACATGACGACCGGAACCATCAACAGGGCAAAGCCCATACTTTTCAGAATTTCTAACATAAAAGCCTCTTCAGTGATACTGTGTCCACCAGTCAACTGATGCGCTGACGAGGGAAATTAAGCCGAATTTAAATAGCATACACAAAATAATTCAAGTTGTATGTAGGCCACAATTAATACTATCTCAGGGAATATAAATAACTATGTGACCTAAGTAGCTGAACGTTATCAACAACAATACAGCTTGAAGTATGATGGGGATAATACATATTCGCGCTATAATGCTTGCCATTTTAGACAAATTACGTTTTTGACGACACACTAAATGTGCTTTTTTTCGTTAAGTTATACTACAATCGTCACTTCCAGCCTAAAAGGAAGGGTTAAATTATGCAGGCAGAAATCTTACTGACACTAAAACTTCAAGGTAGTTTATTTGCTGACCCCCGCCGTGTTTCATTGCTTAAACAAATCAAAGCAACGGGCTCTATTAGCCAAGGAGCTAAACTCGCTGGGATTAGCTATAAAAGCGCTTGGGATGCTATTAATGAAATGAACCAACTTGCCGACGATATTTTAGTCGATAGAGCAACAGGCGGTAAAGGTGGTGGAGGCACTACACTTACACATTACGGCGAAAGGCTATTGCAACTTTACGATTTATTGGCGCAAATTCAGCAGAAAGCCTTTGATGTACTGAAAGAAGATAATTTACCCCTTGATAGCCTGTTGGCTGCAATTTCTAGATTCTCGCTACAAACCAGTGCCCGTAACCAATTTTTTGGTACTTTAATAGCCCGCGACCATAATCACGTCCAACAACATGTCCGAATACTGTTGGCCGATAATAAAACTATTATCAATGCAGCATTGACCGAACAGAGTGCTAATCGCTTAGGCCTTGTAGAAGGTAAGGAAGTACTCGCTTTAATCAAAGCTCCCTGGGTTAAACTAACCAAGCAATCAGCAATCGCTAGCGAGTTTGATAACGCTTTAGTGGGGAAGATAACCACTCTTGAACGCGGTAAAGAGAACAGTGAAGTACTCGTTACTCTAACTGGTGGGGAAACATTATGCTCAACATTGAATAATCAAGATGTTGATAGCCAGCAGCTTAAACTCAACGATAATGTCACTGCGCTATTTAATGCCGACCAAGTTATTATCGCCACACTGTGTTAATCCCCCTGTACTTACCTATCGCTATTATGTTTTCCATTAAATAGGTAAGTACTTACTCTTTTTTGTGCGCCTTTTTCAGTGAATGATTGACTTTATTCTTAATCATGATTATTTGTGGAGAAGACAAGGTAAATAAAAAATATCCCTAAATAATGCGAGCCGCTAGCTAATGATGATTTGAAACATAGAGATCATACATAAAATAATTCGAATTACAGCTAAGCGACAAACTGAAGCTATACCGGTAAACAAGGCTCGAAGCATACATGAGTATGTGACTGACGTGAGCGAATGCAGTCAACAACGCTGCGGTTCGAAGTACGAAGGGCATGCCCCAAATAATTCGAATTGCAGCTAGGCGACAAATGAGTGAGCGTTAGGAGCATACATGAGTATGTGACTGACGTGAGCGAATGCAGTCAACAACGCTGCGGTTCGAGGTACGAAGGGCATGCCCCAAATAATTCGAATTGCAGCTAGGCGACAAATGAGTGAGCGTTAGGAGCATACATGAGTATGTGACTGACGTGAGCGAATGCAGTCAACAACGCTGCGGTTCGAAGTATGAAGGGCATTAATATTAAAGGAAGATATATGAGCACTATCACTCTACATCACAGCAGCTTTAGGCTGAGTGACAGACAAACACTTGATATTCCTGAATTGGTGATCAATAAGCATGAAAGCTGGGCATTTATTGGTGCTAATGGTAGCGGTAAATCCTCACTTGCAAAAGCACTTTCAGGGGAGCTTAAACCTTTATCTGGCATTGTTAAAAATACCTTTATTTCTCCCGTTCGCCTCTCTTTCGAGCAATTACAAAAAATTATAAATGATGAATGGCAGCGTAATAACACCGATTTAGTCAGCGAAAATGAGGACGACACTGGTTATACCGCAGCTGAAATTATTCAACTTAATCATAAAGATAATGAATGTTGTTTAGAATTAGCCGCGAAATTTGGAATTAGTGACTTGCTTTCTAGGCGGTTTAAATATTTATCTACAGGGGAAACCCGCAAAGTTTTAATGTGCCAAGCATTAATGAGTCAACCCGATTTACTCATCCTTGATGAACCTTTTGATGGTCTTGATGTTTATTCCAGAAACAGCCTTAGTGAGTTGTTATTCAGCCTATCAGAAAAAGGATTAACGCTAATTTTAATACTTAATCGCTTTGATGAACTTCCCGATTTCATTGAAAACATGGGCGTATTGGCTGATTGTAAACTCACTCTCTCGGGAGATCGCGAGTCAGTACTTGCTAACACGCTAATCACCCAGCTTCAACACAGTGAAAAAATTAAGCAGCTCACCATTCCAGAGACTGAAGATCCGACACTTCAAGATACCCTATCTGATGATATCCCGAGAGTTATCTTGAAAAATGGCATTGTTAGCTATAACGATAAGCCTATTTTGCATGGATTAAATTGGCAAGTTAATGCGAACGAACACTGGCAAATTATTGGTGAAAATGGTGCAGGAAAATCGACGTTATTAAGTTTAATCACCGGCGATCACCCGCAAGGCTACAGCAACGATTTAACGTTATTTGGACGCCGCAGAGGAACCGGAGAAACGATTTGGGATATTAAACGCCATATTGGCTATGTCAGTAATAGTATCCATCAAGAATATCGAGTGGCGACTAGTGTACTTAATGTGATCATTTCAGGCTTTTATGACTCAATTGGCCTATATCAAACACCTTCTGACCGCCAAGTTCAATTAGCTCATGAGTGGCTAGCACTATTAGGGTTCCCCGCACAAACGGCACAACAGCCTTTTCATAGTTTGTCATGGGGTCAGCAGCGATTGGTCCTGATCGCGCGCGCATTAGTGAAACACCCATCTGTCCTCATTTTAGATGAACCGCTACAAGGGCTTGATGGCTTAAATCGCTTATTAGTACTTCGATTTATTGATGTGATGCTGAGCCAAGGTTCAACACAATTACTGTTTGTTACTCATCATCAAGAAGATGCTCCAGCATGCATCACCCATCGATTAACGTTTGTGCCAGATAATGGCAAATATCGTTATGATATTGAAAGTATTGAATACGAATAATGCCATAATATTCTAACCGATAAGCAATTAAGAGTTGTTTATCGGCTGTTTTCAATCTATTGATTAATTAATCCCATCAAAAACAAAAAACACCAATTATTTGATTAATAATGTTTTTTAACTATTTTACTAATGAAGAATAGCTAATTCATTGAGTTTTATCTCGGAAAAACGATAAAAAATATTAAACTACAGCACAATTAATCATTAGAATATTTTATGGGTATAATTATGGTTTGGTTTGTATTAGCGTCTTCACTTGCAGCTCTCGCAACACATCGATTAATTGCGATACTTTTGCTATTACTCGACACAATATTAGCTTTTTTTACTGATATATTGAGCTGGCCAGCTATCATACTTTTAGCGAGTATTGCCATTGTTGGGTTTATTCGCTCAAGCTTCGAAAGTCACTTAGCCGTAAAAATTATTAGTGAAATTTTTCTTGTTGCCTGTGCTATTGGACTATTTATTCATCTATTCCCCGGTTTTAATAATTTAAAATATCTCGATAAAGTCATCGTTGGTGAGAAAAGCATTCCATTTACAATGTACTTTAATTTTGACAAAGCTCTTGTCCCATTTATTTTACTACTCTGTTTACCAACTTTATTTTCTTCACATCCCAGCAAAACGGCAAAACCTTGGCAATGGATACTGCTTGTTATTTCCATTCCAGCACTACTTATCGTAGCAACTATTGTCGGTGGGCTTAGTGTTGAGTGGCATTTTCCAGCTTGGCTTCCTGCCTTTATTCTTTGTAATCTCTTTTTTGTATCACTCGCTGAGGAAGCCTTATTTCGAGGTTATTTACAGCAACGTTTAACCCAGTGGTTTGGCTCTCCCTACCTTGCTCTTTTCATTAGTGCACTATTATTTGGTGCTGTGCATTTTGCTGGCGGACCATTATTAATCCTGTTCGCGACGCTATCGGGGATTATTTATGGATTGGCGTGGATGTGGAGTGGTAAATTATGGCTTGCTGTATCGTTTCACTTCGGGTTAAATCTAGTACATCTATTATTTTTCACTTACCCAGCAAAAATGATGATTGGATAAGAATACGATAAGCTAGGCAAATATTTTGCAGCTTCATAGGCTAAATTTTTATCTATAAATACAACTTGTCGTGACTTTTTTGATTTGGTTTGGGTAAAACATCAGTTGTGACTAGCGTTCGGATTGACTATCCCTATAATGTATAGTCAGAAATGATTCATTTTAATTTGAATGTACTGATAGGAGTTTAAGCTATGGCTGTAACTAAACTGGTTTTGGTAAGACACGGTGAAAGTGAGTGGAATAAAGAAAACCGTTTCACTGGCTGGACGGATGTTGAGTTGTCAGAAAAAGGTCGTGAAGAAGCTAAAATTGCAGGTCAATTACTGAAAGAAGACGGCTTCGTCTTTGATTTCGCATATACCTCAGTTCTGAAACGTGCAATCCATACCTTATGGAGCATCCTTGATCAGGTCGATCAGCAATGGCTGCCAGTTGAAAAAAGCTGGAAACTGAATGAGCGTCATTATGGTGCTCTGCAAGGTCTGGATAAATCAGAAACTGCTGCTAAATATGGTGATGAACAAGTTAAATTATGGCGTCGTGGTTTCGCTATCACTCCACCAGAGCTAACTAAAGAAGATGAGCGTTTCCCAGGACACGACCCTCGCTATGCAAAACTGCCAAGCAACGAACTGCCTGTTACTGAAAGCTTAGCAACTACAATTGAGCGTGTTATTCCTTACTGGGAAGAAGAAATCAAACCACGTGTAGCTGCGGGTGAAAAAATTATTATTGCTGCGCACGGTAACTCACTGCGTGCTCTAGTTAAATACTTAGATAACTTAGGCGAAGAAGAAATTCTGAACCTAAATATCCCAACTGCTGTGCCATTAGTTTATGAGTTTGATGAAAACATGAAACCAATCAAACACTACTATCTGGGCAACCAAGATGAAATCGCAGCAAAACAAGCCGCTGTAGCGAATCAAGGTAAAGCTAAGTAATCAAATTTTTAGATTAATTAGATAAAAGGTTGGCTAATTAGCCAACCTTTTTTTATGACATAAACTCAATGAGTAAGGATCATTACAAGGCTATTGTTAAAATAAATATCTTATGCCTAACACTATTTCTTGTGATTTTAAATGTGCTTTCATTTGCTCATCTTGTAAGCCACGCGCATTTGTAAAACGGTTCATACCACTCTCAATCTTACCTAAGTCCACGTAACGATAACCGAGATCAACATTCAATTTTTCGATAGGCTCATAACTGACCCCTGCACCAATTGAGTAAGCCAAGTTGGTATCAGTGTTACTAGCATATTGACGAGAAACATTTCCTTGCCAGCCAGAAGATTTCACTTTTGCAATACCGATACCAACTGTGCCGTATAATGAAATACCTTGATAGATTTCATAATCACGGTAAGCATTCAACATTAAGCGTTGCGATTCAGTTTTATGATGATTGAAGCTTGTAGCAAAGATACTGGAGCCACTCGTATATTCTGCTTTTTTATTGAAAGTATACTCAGCCTCAGTACGCCAACCATTACCATATTGGTAACCCGCAGCAATTGAGCCATTATAGAAATTATCTTTATCATCGCCAGAAACAAACTGACCAATACCTGGCCGACTGCTGGTATCCATATTACTTGCTTTTTGCCATACCTTGGCAACCCTTGCCGCCCCGTAATAGCCCTCATTGCTAGTTGATGCAACAGCTGTTCCTATAGTGCTAGCCAATAGTAACGTAACTGATAACTGATTTAATTTACTAACTAAATAATACCTTTGATTAATTATTTTGAGGGGGAATTATCATCATTAAGTGAAATCAAATAAAGAGGGGTTTATTGAATGATTTATTCATTAAATTTGAATATTTACATTTTAATACTAATGTATGACAAAAAAATCAATATATCTTTCACGCAGCACAATTATTTTATGATTTTTATATTTGTAGTTAAAAATAAGTTGAGTTACAAACAATCAAATATCGTCCAAAATGTCGATAATTTTCAACACAGGGCTTTGTTTACATTAATAGCCCTCGACACTCTATATTTTTGTGGCACAATTCGTTGTAATAGCAGACTAACCGAGAATTTTATGAATAAATTCAATCTTTATGTTTGGGTAGGACTCGTACTTAATATCGCTCTACTCGGAACATTAGTTTATATGATCCAAACAGGTGAACTCATCATTGATGGCTCAAATGGTGCAGCAAATGCAGAATTAATGAGAGTTTTAATGATCATTGCCTGCGTCAGTTTACCTATTCAGATTATCAGCATGATGATCATGAGCTATAAACCAAAACTCGCAATTGCCGTTACGCTTATCAGTAGCCTAGCCTTAATGCCAGTGACCATTGTGTTTATGTGCGGTATGATTTTTTCTGCAACCCGCTGGCGTTTCCACCAATTAACCACCTTTGATCATACAATTAAAATCGACTTTGATATTAATCTGCCCTTTAATAATCGCAATAATACGCTGCGTTCTATCGTGCTTGGCGCAGTCAGTGTTATATTTATCGTACTGAGCCAAAGCTTAGGGATGTTCTTGCTGGTACTTGCTATTATTTTATTTATTTTAGGTAGGCAACTTAATGGTTCGCCTTATTTAGCGATTAAAGATAATTTTTTTTATATTCGCCCAAGTTTGTTTGCCTCTTGCTATCGCATCCCATTAAAAGATGTAAGCTATACTAAAAATGATAAAGGAAAAATTAGTTTTGATGTAAAAACTGAACAAAATTTGATTCAGTTATCCGCTAATTTAATGAATCTTAGCACTGAAAACAAAATTAGAATTGATGAAGTATTGAGCAAAATACCTAGGGGCTGTTGATCTTTGAGGTTTTTTTGAACGGCATGGTGATGATGTATAATCAGTTTCGCCAAAAAGTAACTATACAAATAATCACCATGCCAAGAACAATGTTAACAGAAAAACAGTGGGCTACGCTATGCCAACTCATGAGAAATACAGGATGAA
>NZ_KB233222.1:2373749-2380253 GCF_000314855.2 Providencia burhodogranariea DSM 19968
AAGGCGAAAAGTGAATCTTTTAAATAATGATCATATGGATTGGGAGCTTTATAAGATCCGACATTTTGTTGAAAATGCATTTGCTCGGATTAAACATTTTAGAGCGATATCAAGTCGATATGACAAATTGGCGAGAAATTACTCATCGATGGTCGCATTATCATTGATTATGATGTGGTTACCAAAACACTGATGAGCAATTTTTACACAAAGATCAACAGCCCCTAGGCATGATTAAAATAATAATTATATAAACCTATCCATATGAAAGATGGGTTTATATAAACTATAATATTTAATTAACTGTATGAATTCACGATTATTAAAAATCACATCGTCGAGATAATTAATACTAGCAAAAAAATCTAAGCATTATTCTTTATTCAATTAGTTAATCGCCTTCCTTAGGAATAAAATAATTTAATAACTAAATAACTGAGTAAGAAGCGAATGCTTTCCACCACTTACTCAGTTCTCGACCTTATTTTTGACGACGAGCAATCACCGCGTCTGAAAGTTGACGTAAAACTTTCTCAGTATCATCCCAACCAATACAAGCATCAGTGACGCTTTTACCGTAAACTAAAGGTTCACCAGATTCTAAATTTTGATTACCTTCAACAAGATGACTTTCAATCATTACACCTGTAATAGAACGATCGCCTTGACGTAATTGCTCACTTACATCGTCTGCAACAATCATTTGTCTTTCGAATTTTTTGCTACTATTTGCATGGCTAAAATCAATCATAATACTTGGTGCAAGTCCCGCACTAACGAGCCCTTCACGCACAGCTTTAACATGTTCAGCACTGTAATTTGGCTCTTTACCACCACGTAAAATAATGTGGCAGTCCGGGTTACCACTGGTATTAACAATAGCAGAATGACCCCATTTAGTAACAGATAAGAAACAATGAGGTGAGCGTGCCGAATTAATCGCATCTATAGCAATTTTAATCGTGCCATCAGTCCCATTTTTAAAACCTACTGGGCAAGAAAGGCCTGATGCAAGTTCACGGTGAATTTGAGACTCAGTGGTGCGCGCACCAATCGCGCCCCAACTCATTAAATCAGCAACATATTGCGGACTAATCACATCTAAAAACTCACCAGCCGTTGGCAAACCTTTATCATTAATTGTCAATAACAGCTCACGAGCAATACGCAAACCATCATTGATATTAAAGCTATTATCCATATGAGGATCGTTAATTAGCCCTTTCCAACCAACCGTAGTACGCGGTTTTTCAAAATAAACTCGCATCACTATCTCAAGGGTACCTTGAAGTTCTGCACGAAGTTTATTCAAACGCTCAGCATATTCCAAAGCTGCTTGAGTATCATGAATAGAGCAAGGACCAATCACTACTACCAGACGATCATCTTCACCTGACAGTATATTATGGATGGCGAGACGTGCTTCATGAACGGTAAACGCCGCTTTATCAGTTGCAGGGAACTTTTCAAGCAAAGCTATCGGTGGTAACAATTCTTTTATTTGTTTAATTCTGACGTCATCGTTCTGATAATTCATACTCGTTAATCCAATATTTATTTTTTATTTAGTTGATTTACATACCTTATGGATTTCAAGTTACAGCACGCTGGTAAGCACTCATTGCTGAGCTAGGCGCTAAATGAGGATCACACTCTATCACTGGTGGTACTGTAATTTGAAAGACGGCAGGCATCGAAAATTTAATCTAACCGTTCAGCTGCATTCTGTAAACAAGCAACAGCGGTATGAAATAACTAATTTTAAACGTCAAAATTATAAAATGAGGCTAA
Organism: Providencia burhodogranariea DSM 19968; assembly: GCF_000314855.2. Classification (GTDB taxonomy): domain Bacteria; phylum Pseudomonadota; class Gammaproteobacteria; order Enterobacterales; family Enterobacteriaceae; genus Providencia; species Providencia burhodogranariea. Next base: position 2,375,541 of record NZ_KB233222.1, read on the forward strand.
AGGCAATTAATCAGCACAATAACCCTATATTTAGGTAGGTTTTTAGAGTAAAAAGAAACAAAAACGGTAAAATAACGATGATATTATTTTATCCGTTTATTGTTAATTTTCGTTACTATTGGTTTGATAACGGCGAAGAGCCATTTTGTTTCGCTGATTTAAACCAAAGCCTTGAACCATTCAACGCGATCCCAAGCAAAATCAAATATTCTAACGACATAGCATAGACGCCTTGTTTATAGAATATCACAATGCTAATCACATTGATGATGACCCATAAGATCCAATTTTCAACATATTTACGTGTCATCAGTATCATCGCAAACACTGATAAGACCGTCATTGTTGAATCCCAGAATGGGAATGCGTCCGGCTCTAATACTGGCATTTGCAGGTTAGCACCAAACAGGTTTAATGCATCAACCGCCCAAGCCGCTAATACACCAAATACCATATCGATATTGAACGTTAAATACGCAATTGCTAGCACAGAAATAACGACCGTTATCATAGCTTTAGGGAGGCTTAACCAACGAATTTTCAATTCAGTTTGTTGGCTATTATCGACTCGGCTCCATGCATACCAACCATAAATATTGGCGACAAAGAAGAAGACTTGTAAAAGCAAATTAGCATATAACTGAATCTGGAAAAAAATAACGCCAAATAACGTCACGTTTATTAAACCAAATAAGTAGTTAATTGTTTTTTCAAAGCTAGCGAGCAAAATGCATAATAAACCTGCAATGGTGCCGACTGCTTCTATATATGACAATTCATAAACACTGTTCCAAAGTGGAATATTTACTAATATATTGGTTGTGCTAAAGAAATCCATCCCGAAATCCCTATTTCAATAATATGTGATGTAACAGCCTCATTGTTCACAGTAAATGCACATATTTATTATTATGTGCAAACCATATACGTCAATTTTAATTATTCTTGGTATTACCAATTAGCATGCTTTCAGCAAACTGAATCACATGATTTATTTATGCTTACTAAAACATCTTTACTTATTAACAACAAGCATATTGAGTTACTTAGCGCTTAAGCTTTCTGCAAAATCTAACATTCTATTTAAAGGAAGCATCGCCTTTTCACGTAAATTATCACTAACGTGAATTTGATGCTGTTCACCATAGCTCTCAAGAGCCTGTGTAATCGCTTTTAAGCCATTCATTGCCATCCATGGGCAATGAGCGCATGTACGGCAAGTTGCGCCTTCACCGGCAGTAGGTGCGATATATAGCGATTTTTCAGGGCAAGCCTGCTGCATCTTATAAAAAATGCCTTTATCGGTTGCAACTATCAGCGATTTGTTTGGTAATGTTTGTGCCGCTTTAATCAATTGGCTAGTTGAGCCAACTACATCAGCAAAATCGACAATAGCTTGTGGCGATTCAGGGTGTACAAGCACTGCTGCTTCAGGATATAGCGCCTTCATTTTGCTTAATGATTGCGTTTTAAATTCATCATGAACAATACAAGCACCTTGCCAACATAAAATATCAGCGCCCGTTTTTTGTTGTACATAACGCCCTAAATGACGGTCTGGTGCCCAAATAATTTTTTCACCTAAACTATCAAGGTAATCAATCAGTTCGACGGCAATACTCGATGTCACAACCCAGTCAGCTCGTGCTTTGACTGCTGCGGAGGTGTTGGCATAAACCACAACAGTGCGGTCTGGATGTTCATCGCAAAAGCGAGCAAAATCTTCTTCTGGGCAACCTAAATCAAGTGAACACTCAGCATCAAGTGTCGGCATGAGGACATTTTTTTCAGGGCTAAGAATTTTTGCTGTTTCTCCCATAAAACGCACACCAGCAACTAGCAGTGTGGCAGCAGAATGACGCGCACCAAAACGAGCCATTTCTAGGGAGTCCGCTACACATCCTCCGGTTTCTTCAGCAAGTGCTTGAATTTCAGGATCGGTATAATAATGTGCAACAATAACGGCATTTTTTTCAATCAGTAATGCTTTAATACGCTCACGATAAAATTGCTTCTCATCAGTATTTAATCGCATAGGTTTAGCCGGAAAAGGATAAATTGACTGATTGAAATCAATAAACACGCTCATCTTTTGCCTCTGTTTAGTATAATGCAACTTGATGTTTAATATAGACCGAAAAAAGGTAAAAAAACGCAATTTTGTTTTATATACTAAACACAATACCCTACTTTTATAAATAAGTCTTCTCGATTTTTCTCTCATTCTTTAGCAATGAAATAATTGATTATTAGTTTATGCCGATAATAATTAAAGGTGCATGTAAGCAGTGAGTAAAAATATCGAGACGCATAGATAACTACGTGACTAGGGTGAATGCGCGCAACCAACACCCCTGTAATTCGAAGTATGACGGGTATTTTGGTAACTTTACAGGTATCGTACCTATATACTCCCACATTCAATAGGTTAGACATGGAATCACCTGCGTCTTTAATAAATAAAATAATTTCGGTTTCGTTGCTCGATCCTAGAATTGAAGCTGTTGCCTTGACAGGTTCAAGAGGAAGGGATCATAACGTTGATAGCTATTCAGATATTGATATTGAATTAATCGGCTTTGGGGCAACTGAAATCTTTCATGAACAATATTGGATTAATCAGTTTGGCTCCCCTTTAATAGCTTTGCATCTCGAAAATAAAGGCGATGATGAGCCAGAATGGCCGACTTGCTTAGTGATTTATGAACAAGGTAGAAAAGTCGATTTTACATTTGCTGAGCCTACTCGCCTTCAGCAAATGAAACAATATGGACTTGATAGTACCTACTCCAGAGGTTACACGATACTGTTAGATAAAACTGGCATTAGCGATGGCGTACCTGATAGTAATCAAACCTCAACAATACCGAAGCTATTGAATGAAATTCAATTTAATGACCTTTGTACTAATTTTTGGTTTGAAGCTCATCAAGTTGCTATCGCTTTAGCCCGCGATGAATTATGGAGTGCTTGGTCTAGAGATGTTGATATGAAAAATGCTCTACTCACTTTGGCTGAATATTTAACCTCAATAACAAGTGAAGGGAAACAAGATGTTTGGTATCACGGAAAACACTATCATACGTGGATGCCTTCACATATGCTTTCCTCGATGGAAACCCTCTTCGATTATAGCAATGCACAAAAAGCTTCACATTCTTTGTTCCAGCTGATGAATTGTTTCGACGAAATTGCAACTGAAATTGCGTCACAACTCAATTACTCTATAAATCACACGGTGAACCAAACTATGCAAGCATTTGTGACTAGCCTATTACAAGATAATGGATTATTGCCTGAAGAACTTTAGTCCAAGGGAAATTAAACGCTTTGAGCTTAAGCGACTACTCACAGAATTTACCAATATAAGATAATAAACCGTCCTGCTAGAAAAAATATGGTCAGGACGGTGATATTCAATAGCAATTATTTTTTTAACTTCACAAATTCATCTTTCGCTTTTTGTAACTGCTTCTGGAATTCAGGGTTGGAGTGGAGTGTAGCAACCGCTGCTGATGCTACGATACGTGCTGCATCAACATCGCTTTGCCAATGGTAACCACAAATAACTCGACTTTGGCCAAGTTCATAGCCGCGTTTTAAAATATTATCTTGGTGCTCTGGGTTGATTTCTGATAGCACTAACGCAGAGGCCCAACCAATTGAGGTATGCCCTGACGGGTAGGAACCATTTTTAGATAATTTATCCTGATCCTTAGTGTTACAGGTTGCAACACCATAAAAAGCAAATGGGCGGATCCGCATATATTCTTCTTTTGCCGAACGAGTCGCTAAATCTCCTGCATCTTCAATCATATTAGTCAGTAGCTTATGAATTTCAGGTGCATCTTTTTCTGTAATAGGATAGCCAAATGCCTCAGAGAATGCATTTGCTACCCCCCCTGCGGCAAGGTCAGCGTCCGCGGCAGCCTGTTTTCCTCGTTCAGTATTTCGCATTAAACGCCCTTTTTCATACATTGCTTGGTCGTTTAAAAATAAAATACTACCGACCTCTGGTGGAGGTGGAAGTAATGCTAAGCTATCAATAGCTTGAGAGTTTTTTAAATAATAAAGATCAGGTTTTGTAGTGACATCATTTCCTGCTGGAATGGCTGAAAACGCACTTGTTGAGACAAATAATCCCGCACAGAAAACCGCTAATAGTTTTTTCATCTTACATCCCTTTTCTATTTCACATAAAACAATAAGAGAACCAATAATTAATAGTGCAATTATTTATACACCTCTTAATTAGGTTAGTAAGAGCGCAAAGTAAATATTTTGATTCGCATCACGAAATAAGTTTATGACTATCACTTTAAGACTTTAATAGACCATTATGGATCATCATCAACCTCTTATAACATCACAATGGCTTCTAAAAAAGATTACCGTTTATAAGCTTACATTTCATAGCGGTACCCCTCCCCAATATAATAGCGCAATAAATAATCAAATTTAAAAATGACTGTATATTTTGTTTATTGCTTTAAATGAAGTGTATTTATGAATACTAGTGGGGAATGAATTTTAGATTTTCTGATTTATCTTCGCTATATCAGTAAGTGATCACTGATTTTATTTATGTTATGCATGAGCTTGAACCTAATTTTTTATCTGCACTCGATGTGCAATAAGCTAATTTGGAAGAAATTCGCTTGAGGATTTTGGGGGGGGAATTTATTTAGGGATTTTGAGATGATGGGTAGTGCA
>NZ_KB233222.1:2381026-2420389 GCF_000314855.2 Providencia burhodogranariea DSM 19968
GATTTTTTGATTGGTGGGTCGTGCAGGATTCGAACCTGCGACCAATTGATTAAAAGTCAACTGCTCTACCAACTGAGCTAACGACCCATCTAAAATCTTTTCTTGTAAAACTTGATTAATCTATCAATAGAACTAATCACAAACTAAATGTACTTATTTAAAAACTCATCATTCTATTCGAATAATAACAACTTAGAGATGGTTAGTTGTACAGGATTATAAAGCCTCCGGCTTCACCCTTCGGGTCGAACCTGCAACCAGCTTGTAAAAGTCAGTAGTTCAACCAACTAAGCTAACTACCCATCTAAAGTCTTTTCTTGTAAAACTTGATTAATCTATCAATATAACTAATCACAAACTAAATGTACTTATTTAAAAACTCATCATTCTATTCGAATAATAACAACTTAGAGATGGTGGGTCGTGCAGGATTCGAACCTGCGACCAATTGATTAAAAGTCAACTGCTCTACCAACTGAGCTAACGACCCATCTGAAAGCTTGAGAATCAAAAAGCTATTTGATTCATATTGATACTAATAATTCTCGTCTCAACGGCGGCTTATATTACTGATTTCTGAAGAGGGTGCAATGATTTTTTTAAAAAATACAACTGAATGCACACTTATCATACGGTTAACCCCGAAATATTCGGTAATTACTTCTTCGGGGCTAATGATTAAAGTGAACTAAGCTTTTTCTCAGCAAGTTTAGAGCCAGAACTATTAGGGTATTGTTTTAATACCTGTTGATAGACAGCTTTCGCTTTATCCTTTTGCCCCTTGTCTTGCATGATGAGTCCTACTTTATATAAGGCTTCACTGCTTTTTTGGGATTTAGGATATTCTTTAACTACTGTCGCAAAGTAGAATGCTGCATCATCTTTGCTACCTTTATTGTAATTAAGTTGGCCTAACCAATAGTTGGCATTAGATTGATAACTTGATTTAGGATAACTTTTTATAAAGCTTTGTAATGCTCCAATAGCCTCATCGATCTGCGCTTTTGATTTGCTATTCATCGCAAGCGTAACCGCTGCGTTATAATCTTCCTTTTCACCGCCGCCTGATACTGCTGGAGCAGGTGATGCTGTCGTAGAAGATGAATCAGGCGTGGTCGCTGAGTCTGAAGCTGTAGTTCCACTCCCTGCTTGATCTAATTGCATATACAAATCTTTTTGGCGCTCAACAACCTGATTCAGTTTATATTCACTTTCCTGAATTTGTCCACGTAACATATCAATATCACGTTGGTTGTCAGCAAGTTGCTGCTGGATTTGATACAAGATCTGACCTTGAGAACTAACGGCTGTCTCAAGTTGAGCAAGGCGATCACCGGATGAACCGGATCCGACATTAATGATTGGCGCTTGGGCAATAGCGGCCCAAGGGACCGCTACGCCAACCAATAACGACAGACCTACAAGTAGATGTCTGAAGTTACTGTTCATAAGAGATAATTTCGCTTATATATTAGTATGCAATTACTGCGCGACGGTTTTTAGCGTAATCAGCTTCTGTGTGACCTAACACAGCTGGTTTTTCTTTACCGTAAGAAACCAGAGAAACTTGATCACCAGCGACACCTTTGCTTTGCAGGTACATTTTAACTGCATTAGCACGGCGCTCGCCTAATGCGATGTTGTACTCAGGAGTACCGCGTTCATCCGCATGACCTTCAACAACAACTTTAACAGATGGGTTGCTACGCAGGAATGCTGCGTGCGCATCTAACATATCAGCATATTCTGGAGATACGTTATATTTATCGAAACCGAAGTAAACGATATTGTTGTTTTGCAGTTCTTGCATTTGCTGACGTGCCAGCTCTTCCGCAGACAGACCAGTATTAGTTTGGTTAGTTGAAGAATCCGCACCATTCTGGTCATTGTTTTTGTTAGAGCTACAAGCTGCGACAGCCATGATTGGTAATGCGATCATCAGCCCTTTAAGCACTTTATTCAGTTGCATCGTTTTGATCCTTTAATAGTTTGCCACACATTATTATTATGCATCACAGATACGGCGACCAAGCAGGAAATTTAACCTGTCCATCGGTAGCCGGAAGACGCGCTTTGAAACGCCCGTCGGTCGAAACTAGCTGCAATATAGTCCCCAAGCCTTGAGAGGAGCTATAAATTACCATAGTGCCGTTAGGTGCGATACTCGGCGTTTCATCTAGAAACGTTTTAGTTAAATATTCAACGTTACCCGTTGCCAGATCTTGTTTAGCGATATGCTGCTGACCGCCTCCGGAGCTGACCATTACAAGGAAGGATCCATCCGGGCTAACATCAGCGTCCTGATTTTGTGAACCTTCCCAGGTTACACGTACAGGGCTACCACCATTAATATTAATTTTGTAAATTTGCGGTCGACCCGCTTGGTCCGAAGTATAGACCAATGTTTGACTATCTGGCATCCAGCTTGGCTCTGTATTATTGCTACGGCCATCAGTCACTTGACGAATTTGACCACTTGCTAAGTCCATAATATAGAGATTCAGGCTACCTGTTTTCGACAGTGCAAAGGCTAGTTTAGTCCCATCTGGTGAAAATGCAGGTGCACCATTATGACGCGGGAATGATGCAACCTGACGAACAGCCCCACTTGACAAGGTCTGAATCACCAGTGCTGAACTGCCACTTTCAAATGTCACATACGCCAAGCGCTCACCATCTGGTGACCATGTTGGCGACATCAGAGGCTCTGGTGAACGATGTACCGTAAATTGGTTATAACCATCGTAGTCAGAGACTCGTAATTCATATGGATATTGACCGCCTTTATTTGTCACGACATAGGCGATACGAGTACGAAATGCCCCACGAATTCCGGTCAGCTTTTCAAAAACTTCATCGCTTGCGGTATGGCCTGCATAACGTAACCATTCCTTAGTTACTTTAAATTGATTCTGAGATAAAACAGCACCCGGACTACCAGCAACATCAACCAGTTGATAACTGACAACATAGCTACCATCGGCAGCAGGTTGAACCTGACCGACAACAACTGCATTAATGCCAAGCGCGGTCCATGCCTCTGGTGTTACTTCAGAAGCGGTACCTGGTTGCTGTGGCATACGACTTGGCTCAATAGGATTAAATTTACCACTATTGCGTAAGTCAGCACTGACAATTTGCCCGATTTCTTGTGGGGGTGTACCTGAGCCAGACCATTTAAAAGGCACGACGCCAATTGGTTGAGCACTATTAACACCTTCCGTGATCTCAATACGAATCTCTGCCTGAGCAACTGTTGCCCATAGCATGACAAACCCGAGAACTACTTTAAAAGCCTGCTTCATCCTTATCTCCCTTACTGTGGTACTGAAGAGCACCACAATAATTCGCTGAATATTAACAAAGGTATACTAACAAAACTAGATAGCGTACAAACTATTTATGCTAAAGCAGATAGAAATTCAATACAGACAGCTCTGACTTATCCTATTTAGGGTTAAATACAACTGTACTTCCTTGTTTTTTAAATGCTTCATAAACATCAGCCGGAGGCCTAGGTAGCTTCGCAAGTTTTGCTGCTCTAATTGCAGCATCACAGAGTGCTGGGTCATTAGCCGCATTATTTTTCGGCGTAATGCTTATCAACAAACCATCTGGCGCAATTTTTAATTGAAGATCACACGTTCTTCCACGGAAGGTATCCGAGTCATAGAACTTACTTTGGATAGCTGCTTTAACTTTACCTGCATAACTATCAACATCAGCATTTGAAGCTCCAGATTTTTTACCTCCTCCTTGACCAGCAGCTGCGGCTCCACCTTGTTTACTTGGACCAGACGAAGTCAGATCACCCAGTAAATCATCAACTGAAGAGGCACTTTTTGCAGCTTCAGCTTTATCTTTAGCTGCTTTGGCCTTGGCTTCTTTATCTGCTTTAGCTTTAGCATCTGCGGCAGCCTTAGCATCTGCTTTAGCTTTAGCATCTGCGGCAGCCTTAGCATCCGCTGCTGCTTTAGCTTCTGCGGCAGCTTTAGCATCCGCTGCTGCCTTAGCTTCTGCGGCAGCTTTAGCATCCGCTGCTGCCTTAGCTTCTGCGGCAGCTTTGGCTTTTACTGCTTCAGCTTCTTTTTTAGCTACAGCCTCTGCTTTCTCCTTCGCTGCGGCTTGTTCTTTAACCAGTTTTTCTTTTTCAGCTTTCGCTTTTGCGGCGGCTTCTTCTGCTATTTTTTGCTCTTGTTTAGCTTTTTTAGCAGATTCAGCAGCTTGCTGTTGTTGCTGCTCTGCTTGTTTTTGTTGCTGTTGCGCCTCACGTTCAGTCTGAATACGCTCTTGCTCCAGTTTTTGCAGACGTTTTTGTTCCTGCTCTTGCTTTTCCCTCAGCTCAGCATCTTGTTTCTGTTCTTTCTCTTTACGTTCTTTAACGGCTTGTTTAGCGCTATTTTCTTGTTGCTGCATTTGGTTATATTGCTCAACAATAGCACCGGGGTCGACCATCACCGCATCGATGACAGTCCCCTCTTCCCCACCTCCGCCAAGTTTGACGACGGAAACTAAGGAACCAATTATAATTAACGCTATCAATAAGACGTGTAATACAACTGACGTCAGAAGAGAGCGTTTTAAATTATCATTTTTCTCTTTTGTCTTTCCCACAACTGGTTTCCAAAAAAAGAATCGTCACTCAAACTACATGGGTTGAGTCATTAAACCGACTGATTTGATCCCTGCTTGATGCAAAATATTCAGTGCCTTAATAACTTCATCATAAGGAACTTCTTTCGCACCGCCGATGAGAAAAATAGCCTTTGGATTTTTCTCTAACTGCGTTTTCGCCTCAGCAGCAATCTGTTCCGGTGGTAATAAATCTAAACGTTCACCGTCGATTAACATATTATATTGGCCAACACCTGCAACCTCTAAAATAATCGGCGGATTATCACTTGATGATACTGTCTGAGTATCTGTGGCATCCGGCAGATCAACCTCCACGCTTTGAGAGATAATCGGCGCTGTTGCCATAAAAATTAACAACAGCACCAACAACACATCCAGCAATGGAACAATGTTGATTTCGGATTTCAGCTCACGTTTGCGACTATTGCGCGCCATTCGCTTATCTCCCCGTATTATTTCTTATCAGCAGAAAATGCTTGGCGATGTAAAATAGCCAGGAACTCTTCCATAAAGTTATCGTAGTTCTGCTCTAATTTGTTCACGCGTTGGTTCAAGCGGTTATATGCCATAACAGCAGGAATAGCTGCAAACAAGCCAATTGCTGTTGCAATCAAAGCTTCTGCGATACCCGGTGCAACCATCTGCAATGTAGCTTGTTTAACAGAACCTAATGCGATGAATGCATGCATTATCCCCCACACCGTACCAAATAAGCCAATATAAGGGCTGATTGAACCTACTGTGCCTAAAAATGGGATATGGTTTTCAACGGATTCAAGTTCACGGTTCATTGAGATACGCATTGCCCGAGATGCCCCAGTCAATACAGCATCTGGAGCATGAATGTTCGCTTGATGTAAACGGACAAATTCTTTAAATCCAGAATAGAAAATTTGTTCTGCTCCACCTAGAGCATCACGACGCGCTTGACTTTCTTTATATAAACGCGATAACTCAATACCTGACCAAAACTTATCCTCGAAAGCTTCTGCCTCACGGGTAGCCGCATTTAAAATTTTTGTTCTCTGAATAATAATAGCCCAAGAGGCTATAGAGAACCCGATCAAAACGAACATAATGATCTGAACTAATAGGCTAGCTTTTAGGAATAAATCCAGGATATTCATGTCAGCCACTGTTTAAACTCCGCGACAATAGACTTAGGAAGCGCTGTTGGCTTCATTTTTGATATGTCCACACAAGCAATAAGGGCAACAGCCCCACAAAGCAGGTTACCTTGTGAATCAACTAACCTTTGTTGAAAGGTTAAAGAGGCACGTTTTATATCAATAATTTGTGTCTCAATTTCCAATAAATCATCTAGCCGAGCTGCCCTGATAAAATCTGTTGTCATGCTGCGAACAACGAATCCCAGGTTCTCTGCCAGTAAATTTTGTTGATTGATACCTATATTCCGCAGCATCTCGGTTCTAGCTCGTTCAAAAAAAGCAAGATAACGCGCATGGTAAACCACACCGCCCGCATCAGTATCTTCATAATACACGCGAACAGGCCAGCGAAATAGCATAACAACCACTCCATCCTAGGTTAAATAATTAACGGTGTAACTATACTGAAGACGAGGACGCTTTGGAATGACTTAGAAGTAAAGTTATCAAAAAAAAATATGGGCCGATTGACCCATAATTGATAATTAGGATTAACCGAAGACTTTAATTAGCCCCCAGATAAGGATGATAGCTGCGGGTAATGGATGAAAAATAGTTCGCCAAATCAACTTATTAGGCCTAAAACCAACACCAAATATGATGGCGCTGCACGTGGCCCAAATAAGTAATAACCCTTGCCAAATTAGGAATGAACTGGTTTTTGCTGCAAATAATGTCGGATCCCACATTACGCTTCCTGCAATCACCAAAGCTAATATAAGGATAAGAGCCCTTATCAGGCCCTTATCCAATAGCTGATAGCATTTATCCACCAGCATTATTTATTACTCACCATCTTTGGCTGCAGCTTTATCTTCAGCATGCTCTAAAGCAAGCGCTGCAATCACTGCAAAACTACAAGCTAACAGCGTGCCGAGGATCCAGGCAAAATACCACATATGTTATGCTCCTTAATACAGTGAATGCTTGTTGCTTTCGATAAAGTTTTTGTCCAAGCGACCAAACATTTTGTAGTAACACCACGCAGTGTAGGCCAAAACGATTGGTACAAAAATAATCGCTACAACAGTCATTATTTGTAGAGTAAATAGGCTAGATGTTGCATCCCACATGGTCAAGCTTGCATTTGGCATGATGCTTGATGGCATGATGAATGGGAACATTGCTACTCCACATGTCAAAATGATACATGCAATAGTCAACGATGAGCTAACAAATGCTAAACCATTTTTATCTACTTTGCTTAACAGCATAGTCAAGAGAGGCAATACTACACCTAAAGCAGGTAACACCCATAACGCTGGATAGTTATTGAAGTTGACCAACCACCCGCCAGCAACAACTTCTACTGTTTTATTCAGTGGATTTGATGGGCTGTAAGTATCAATAATTGAAGTCACAGCATAACCATCAATTCCCATTACTAGCCATACACCAGCACCAGCGAACGTTAATGTTGTTAGCAAAGCTGTGATGTAAGTTGCTTTGCGGGCACGAAGATGCAGCTCACCCGTAGTGCGCATTTGTAAATAAGTTGCACCTTGAGTTACGATCATCATCAAACTTACCACTCCAGCCAACAAGCCGTATGGGTTAAGCAAGCCAAACAGGTTTCCTGTGTAGGTAAGGTACTGTAGTTTATTAATTTCGAATGGCACACCTAATAGCAGGTTACCAAACGCAACACCAATAACTAACGGTGGAACAAAACCACCGATAAACAGACCCCAGTCCCACATGTTACGCCATTTTGGATTCTCCAGCTTAGAACGGTAGTCAAAACCGACTGGGCGGAAGAATAGTGCTGCTAGCACTAAAATCATAGCGACATAAAAACCTGAGAACGAAGCAGCATAAACCTGTGGCCATGCTGCAAACATTGCCCCACCCGCGGTAATTAACCAAACTTGGTTACCATCCCAGTGCGGTGCAACAGCGTTAATCATGATACGACGATCAGTATCTGTTTTACCTAAAATAGGTAGCAGGAAGCCGACGCCCATGTCAAAACCATCTGTGACAGCGAAACCAATTAGCAGTACGCCAATTAAGATCCACCACACAAATCGAAGAACTTCATAATCAAACATAAGTGGACTCCTGTTTACTGAACGTCTTGTGCAGAGTTGTTTTTCTGTTCAAAGTGATAGCGGCCAGTTTTCAAGCTGCTTGGCCCTTTACGAGCGAATTTGAACATTAGGAACAATTCAGCAATTAAGAACAGTGTATACAGACCACAGATCAGGACTAGAGAGAAAATCAGATCATTGGTTGTCAAGTTTGAATGCGCAACGGATACAGGAAGTACTTCCCCAATTGCCCATGGTTGACGACCATATTCTGCAACAAACCAACCCGACTCAATTGCAATCCACGGCAATGGAATACCAAACAAAGCAGTACGCAGCAACCATTTGTTTTGACCAATACGGTTACGTACAACTGATAAGAAAGATAGCCCAATAATCAGCAGAAGTAAGAAACCAACGCCAACCATAATGCGGAATGCCCAGAATAGAGGCCCTACGTTCGGGATACTGTCTTTAACAGCTTTTTGGATTTGCTCTTCTGTTGCATCAACAACGTTTGGTGCATATTGTTTTAACAACAATCCATAACCTAGATCTTTTTTATTGATTTCAAACGATTTACGCAGTTCCGGATCTTTATTTCCATCAAGGAGTTGTTGTAACTCACCGTATGCAATCATACCGTTACGGATACGTACTTCGTGCTGTTTCATTAGGTCTTTTAGGCCTAATACTGGTGTATCGAGTGAACGTGTCGCAATGATACCCATAGCCCATGGAATAGAAATAGCGAATTTATTTTCCATTTTTTCGGTATCAGGCCAAGCAATCAGGTTAAACGCTGCAGGAGGTGGATGAGTTTCCCATTCAGCTTCTACCGCAGCTAATTTGGTTTTTTGTACGTCACCCATTTCATAGCCTGATTCATCACCAAGAATGATAACTGACAGTACAGCTGCAATACCAAAACTTGCTGCAATTGCAAATGAACGCTTAGCAAATGCGAGGTCACGGCCTTTGAGCATATAGTAAGAACTGATACCCAAAACAAACATAGCACCAGTACAATAACCGGCTGCAACAGTGTGAACGAATTTAACTTGTGCAACTGGGTTCATGACAAGCTCAGAGAAGCTTACCATTTCCATACGCATAGTTTCAAAATTAAAGTCTGCTGCAATTGGGTTTTGCATCCAACCGTTCGCAATCAGTATCCACAATGCTGAGAAGTTAGAGCCTAATGCAACTAACCACGTCACCGCAAGGTGTTGAGTTTTACTTAAACGATCCCAACCAAAGAAGAATAAACCAACAAAGGTAGATTCAAGGAAGAATGCCATCAAACCTTCGATTGCTAAAGGTGCACCGAAGATATCTCCAACATAGTGTGCATAGTAAGACCAGTTAGTCCCGAATTGGAACTCCATAGTCAAACCAGTTGCAACACCCAGAGCGAAGTTAATACCAAATAACTTGCCCCAAAACTTAGTCATATCTTTATAAATTTGCTTACCAGACAGCACATATACCGTTTCCATAATCGCAAGCAAAAACGCCATACCTAGCGTTAGTGGTACGAATAGGAAATGATACATCGCTGTTAAGGCAAACTGTAACCTTGACAGTTCGACAATATCAAACATCTTGACTCCTTGCTCCTAGCAGGAAGACACCGACTTGCGGCAACCTAGCTTCCAGTACAGTAAAAGAAAGCCTCTTAACTACCAGCAAAAAATGCCTCAAAAAAACAAATAATTAACAAAATTAAGAATTCTAACGACACTATAATAATAGTACGCTTATATTCACATACAATAAACTTTTTTTGCGTGATTCAGATTTGAATTATGCATATACATCAATAATTATACCCTATAATAGAAAAATGACTATTTGATCAGTGCCAATTTAAGCGATTTAAAAAATAAATCCAGCACTAATAAATTGATTTACGTCAATTTTTCCTTAAGTTGTTAACTAATTATCTTTATCATCAATTAACAGTTATTTAAATGTTAAGTCGCTGTTATTGATAATAATGCAAATAATCTTAGTTATCTAATCGACTATCTAAAAAATCAATTTAGATTTAAACCTTCTGAAAAAGAATATTTTATTTATAATACTAACCAATTCCATTCTTATTATGAATTTCAGTAATTACTAAATTAATTCCATAGCTCGACTACTTTCGATTAATTAAATTTGAATTGAACATTTATTATTAAAGAAACACAATTTTTCAGTATGTTAGTTTTAACGCCATAAAAAAAGCCCACATTCAAACTTGAATATGGACTTTTCTCAGCTAATAACTTCGTCTATCACTTACATACTCTTAAATCTTTTTGAGTATATGCTTACGTGATAAGTTTATTTCTCTAACAGTGATTTTACAGCTTCACCAATATCAGCCAAGCTGCGTACAGTTTTGACACCAGCAGCTTCTAATGCAGCAAATTTCTCATCGGCAGTGCCTTTACCGCCAGCTATGATTGCACCTGCGTGCCCCATACGCTTACCTTTTGGCGCTGTTACACCTGCAATATAACCAACAACTGGCTTGGTTACATGCTCTTTGATGTAAGCTGCCGCTTCTTCTTCCGCATTACCACCGATTTCACCGATCATGACAATCGCTTCAGTTTGTGGATCTTCTTGGAAGAGTTTCAGGATATCAATAAAGTTAGAACCAGGGATTGGATCCCCTCCGATACCTACACAAGTCGATTGGCCTAGACCCGCATCTGTCGTTTGTTTAACTGCTTCATAAGTCAGGGTACCTGAACGAGAAACGATACCCACTTTACCTGGTAAGTGAATGTGACCTGGCATAATACCAATCTTACACTCACCCGGAGTAATTACACCAGGGCAGTTAGGCCCAATCATGCGTACACCAGCCTCATCTAATTTCACTTTCACAACCAACATATCCAGCGTAGGGATGCCTTCCGTGATAGTAATGATCAGTTTAATGCCTGCGTCGATAGCTTCTAAGATTGAATCTTTACAGAATGGAGCAGGAACATAAATAACAGATGCCGTTGCGCCAGTTGCTTCAACGGCTTCACGAACAGTATTGAATACTGGTAGGCCTAAATGCGTTGTTCCACCTTTGCCTGGCGTAACACCGCCAACCATTTGCGTACCGTATGCAATTGCTTGTTCTGAATGGAAAGTTCCCTGACCGCCAGTGAACCCTTGGCAAATCACTTTGGTGTTTTTATCGATTAAAATAGACATTATTTAGCCTCCGCTGCTGCTACTGCTTTCTTAGCTGCATCAGTCAAACTGTTAGCAGCGATAATATTCAAGCCACTTTCTGCCAGTTTTTTCGCACCTAATTCTGCATTATTACCTTCTAAACGTACGACAACTGGTACACTTACACCAACTTCTTCTACTGCACCAATGATGCCGTCTGCGATCAGGTCACAGCGAACGATACCACCAAAGATGTTAACAAAAACGGCTTTCACGTTTTCATCAGAAAGAATGATCTTAAAGGCTTCAGTTACACGCTCTTTTGTTGCCCCACCACCAACATCAAGGAAGTTTGCAGGTGCGCCACCGTGTAATTTAACGATGTCCATTGTACCCATTGCTAGGCCAGCACCGTTAACCATGCAGCCGATATTACCATCTAGAGCAACATAGTTTAGTTCCCATTCAGCAGCTTGCGCTTCACGCGCATCTTCTTGTGAAGCATCACGCATTTCACGTAATTCTGGTTGGCGATACAATGCGTTACCATCAACACCTAATTTACCATCCAAGCAAATCAAATCACCTGCGGTATTGATAACCAATGGGTTGATTTCAACAAGTGCGAAGTCACGTTCGATAAACATTGTCGCTAGCCCCATGAAAATTTTAGCGAATTGGCTAACTTGTTTACCAGTCAAACCTAATTTAAACGCTAATTCACGGCCTTGGTAAGGCATAGGACCCGTTAATGGATCAATAATTGCTTTATGGATTAATTCAGGTGTCTCTTCAGCAACTTTCTCAATTTCAACACCACCTTCCGTCGAAGCCATGAACACAACACGACGTGTGCTACGGTCAACAACCGCACCAAGATAAAGCTCTTTTGCGATATCAGTTGCACTTTCAACTAGGATTTGGTTAACAGGCTGGCCATTTGTATCCGTTTGATAAGTGATTAAATTTTGACCTAACCATTTTTCTGCAAACGAACTGATATCATTGATATCACTAGTCACTTTCACGCCGCCTGCTTTACCACGTCCACCTGCGTGAACCTGACATTTAATAACCCATGGACCATTACCAATTTTTTTAGCTGCGTCAATAGTTTCTGCAACTGTTGAACAAGCATAACCCGTTGGTGCTGGTAAACCATAACGTGCAAAAAGCTGTTTTGCCTGATACTCGTGTAAATTCATGATGTTCTATCCATAATTGAGTCTGAAGAGGCGTTTATTCGCCTCCTGCAATTGTTACTGATTTAGCAACCGGTGAACCGGTTGCATCGGTTACTTCAGACCGGGTAGGTTGTTCCTACCCTGTTATGTTGCTATACGTCTAGCAGTAAACGAGTTGGATCTTCCAGCAAATCTTTGATGGCAACTAAAAAGCCAACTGACTCACTTCCATCAATAAGACGGTGGTCATAAGATAATGCAAGGTACATCATTGGAAGAATTTCAACCTTACCATTAACAGCCATAGGGCGATCTTTAATAGCATGCATGCCTAAGATTGCGCTCTGAGGTGGGTTAATGATAGGTGTAGACATTAGAGAACCAAATACGCCACCATTAGTGATTGTGAAGTTACCACCACTTAAGTCCTCAACAGTTAATTTACCGTCACGACCTTTAACAGCGAGTTCTTTAATTTTTTTCTCAATATCTGCCATGCTCATAGCATCAACATCACGCAACACTGGAGTTACTAGTCCACGAGGTGTTGACACTGCAATGCTGATATCAAAGTAATTATGGTAAACAACATCAGTGCCATCGATAGAAGCATTCACTTCTGGATAGCGTTTTAATGCTTCAACCGCAGCTTTAACATAGAAAGACATAAAACCTAAACGTACACCATGACGTTTTTCAAAGACTTCACCATATTGTTTACGCAAGTCTTTGATTGGCTGCATGTTAACTTCGTTAAACGTTGTTAGCATTGCTGTACTGTTTTTTGCTTCTAGAAGACGCTCAGCAATTCGCTTACGTAAACGAGTCATCGGTACACGTTTTTCGCTACGGTGTGCAAGTGGCGCTTGTGGTGCAGTAGGTGCTGTAACTTTAGCAGCAGGTGCTGCTGATTTAGTTGCTGCTAAATGTTTTTCAACATCTTCACGAGTCAAACGACCACCAACACCAGTACCTTTTATATCTGCTGGATTGAGATCATGTTCTGCAACTAAACGACGAATTGATGGAGTCAACGCATCATTGCTTTCTTCTTCTAAACTTGCAGTTTGACGCTGAGCAGGCGTTGCTTCTTGAGCAGCTTTAACTTCAGCAGGAATACCCGAGCTATCACCTAAACGAATACGACCTAACAGTTGTTTAGATAATACTGTTGCGCCTTCTTCTTCAACGATTTCTTCTAACACACCAGCTTCGCTCGCAGGTACTTCTAACACAACTTTATCAGTTTCGATTTCAACCAGCACTTCATCACGTTCAACGCTATCACCTGGTTTTTTATGCCATGTGGCAACCGCCGCATCAGCAACGGATTCAGGAAGATCGGGAACAAGAATTTCTACACTACTCATTTTATATCCTTTAATTTATTCAATGTTCAAAGCGTCATTAACCAGGGCTTGTTGCTGTTCCTGGTGAACGGACGTATATCCAACTGCTGGAGATGCAGAAGCAGCACGACCGGCATAACGTAAAGACGATCCTGCTGGAATAGCTTCACGGAAATTATGTTGGCTGCAATACCAAGCACCTTGGTTTAATGGCTCCTCTTGACACCAAATAAACTCTTTAACGTGCGCATATTGCGCTAACGCTTGTTGAATATCTTCGTGTGGGAATGGATATAGCTGCTCAATGCGTACGATCGCTACATCTGTTTGCTCATTCTTACGACGTTGCTCTAACAGATCGTAATAAACTTTTCCTGAACACAAAACGACGCGCTTCACGTTTTTCGGATTGATTTCATCTATTTCACCAATTACTGGCTGGAACTTACCATTTGCCAGTTCTTCCAAACTTGATACCGCTAATGGGTGGCGGAGTAAGGATTTAGGTGACATAACAATCAGAGGGCGACGCATACCACGAAGAGCTTGACGACGCAGCATATGGTAAACCTGTGCTGGTGTTGAAGGTACACACACTTGCATGTTTTGGTCTGCACAAAGTTGCAGGTAACGTTCTAAACGTGCGGAAGAGTGCTCTGGACCTTGCCCTTCATAACCATGTGGTAATAACATAACAAGACCACACATACGGCCCCATTTTTGCTCACCAGAACTAATAAATTGATCGATAACCACTTGTGCACAGTTCGCGAAATCACCAAATTGTGCTTCCCAAATGGTCAAAGTACGAGGCTCTGTCGTTGCATAACCATATTCAAATGCTAGTAATGCGTTTTCAGTCAGAACAGAATCCCAAACATTAAACACACCTTGACCGTTATGAATATTTTGCAGCGGCACATATACTGAACCATTAGTTTGATTATGAACAACTGCATGCCGATGGAAGAATGTACCACGACCCGCATCTTCACCTGATAGACGAACAGGAACACCTTCATCAACTAGTGTTGCATAAGCCAGAGTTTCAGCTCCACCCCAATCCAGAAGTTTCGCGCCTTTTGCCATTTCAGCACGGTCAGAATAGATTTTTTCTACGCGAGACTGAGTGACAATTTCTGCAGGTACTGTACTAACTTTTGTAGCGAGCTCTTGTAAACGCTTGAGGTCATAAGTCGATTTATAAGCTTGATCCCACTCATGATTCAGGTACGGTTCCCATGTATAAGAATGAAGCCCCATTTCACGCCATTCTTCAACTACACGGTCGCCTCTGTCCAGTGCATCACGGTACAGATTAACCATTTCAGTCACTTCATCAGCAGTTACAACGCCATTTTCAATTAAGCGGTCTGCATAGATTTTGCGTGGAGTTGGATGCTTTTTGATTTTTTGGTACATGATTGGCTGAGTCGCATTTGGCTCATCAGCTTCGTTATGGCCATGACGGCGATAACAGACAAGGTCAATCATCACATCGCGCTTAAAGGTATTACGGAAATCCAGTGCTAAACGAGTGACGAAAGCAACCGCTTCAGGATCATCAGCATTTACATGGAAGATTGGTGCTTGAACCATCTTCGCAATATCGGTGCAATATTCCGTAGAGCGAGTATCTTTCGGATTCGACGTTGTGAAACCAATTTGGTTATTAATGACGATACGCATAGTGCCGCCAACTTCATAACCACGAGCTTGAGACATGTTCAAAGTTTCTTGAACAACGCCTTGACCTGCTATTGCTGAGTCACCATGAATAGTAATTGGCAGAACCATGTTGCTGCGACCTTCATCAAGACGGTCACGGCGAGCACGGACAGAACCAATGACAACTGGGCTAACAATCTCAAGGTGAGATGGGTTAAAAGCTAACGCAAGGTGAACACGTGAACCTGCAGTTTCAAAATCAGAAGAGAAGCCTTGGTGATATTTTACGTCACCTGCACTTGAATGATCTTTATGTTTACCTGCAAACTCATCAAACAGTTCAGCTGGCTTTTTACCTAAAATATTAATTAAAACGTTAAGACGACCACGGTGAGCCATACCTAATACAACTTCACGTGTATCTTGTTTACCCGCATGGTGAATTAAATCTTTTAACATTGGGATCAGTGAATCACCACCTTCCAATGAAAAACGTTTAGCACCAGGGAATTTAGCGCCTAAATAACGCTCTAGCCCTTCAGCAGCTGTTAATTCAGCTAGGAAGCGACGTTTTTCTTCTTTAGAAAATTGCTCAGCAACATTCACAGACTCAAGGCGCTGCTGAATCCAGCGTTTTTCTTCAGTATTTGTGATATGCATATATTCAGCACCGATTGAACTGCAATAAATGCGTTTCAGTGCGTCGTAAAGTTCGCTAAGCTTCATGGTTTCTTTGCCAATTGCAAATGAACCCACGTTGAATGTCTCGTCGAAATCTTCTTTCGTTAGGTTATGAAACGTTGGGTCTAAATCTGGAACAGATTCTCGTTTCCATAAATCTAACGGGTCAAGATTTGCGTTTTGGTGTCCGCGGAAGCGGAATGCGTTAATCAGCTGCAAAACTTTAACTTGTTTTGCATCGATTGCAGGGTCGCTAACAGAGGTGTGATAACGAGTAGAGTCTTTGGCTAAGCGACGGAAATAATCGCGCGCTTGAGAATGGAATTGCTCAGCGTTGGTGCCTGCTCCAGGCAGTTGCTGGAAGATTTCTTTCCAGCCAGCATCAACAGAATTGGGGTCAGTTAGATAATCTTCATAGAGCTGTTCTATGTAAGACTGGTTCGCGCCTGCCAGAAAGCTTGAATCCAGCCAGTCCTTCATTACGCCGTTCTGCATTGTGATCCCTTAAGCTATTACAGCTTTAGTTTTCGCCGTGGTTAACTAATTTCCGCGTTTAAGCGGCCTCGATAAAGGTTCTTCTGGACGTGCTTTATGCATGTTCTCTCTTTGGGTTTCCCTTTATCACTCCGGGGCTCCCCTTTAAGGAACCTTTAAAAACTGGCTGCGGTTTTTAAAGGTCCCTTAAGTCAGATCGCATCTTCATCATTTGCAGTTTGGCTTTTAAGTTCACTTTTTTGCTTTTGCTTTATTACTTTTTAACAGCCTGCGGTGCTTTCACACCGCAGGTAATAATCGGTTTTATGCACTATGCTTTAACAGCATAGATTTAATGTGGCCGATAGCTTTAGTTGGATTAAGTCCTTTAGGGCATACATTGACACAATTCATAATGCTATGACAGCGGAAAACACTAAAAGCGTCGTTCAGATCATCTAATCGAGCATCGGTTTCAGTATCTCTACTATCAATTAAGAATCGGTATGCAGCCAAAAGACCTGCAGGCCCAATAAATTTATCCGGATTCCACCAGAAAGATGGGCAAGAAGTCGAGCAACATGCACACAGAATACACTCATATAATCCATCGAGTTTTTCACGTTGTGCCGGTGACTGTAAGTTCTCACGCGCAGGTGGATTCTTATTATCATTAAGTAGATACGGGCGAATTTTTTCATATTGGGTATAGAACTGAGTCATATCGATAATCAAGTCACGAACAACAGGTAGACCTGGTAATGGACGAATGACAATTTTCTTCCCACTACGGGTTAAAGCAGACAGTGGCGTGATACAAGCCAGTCCATTTTTACCGTTCATATTAACCCCATCAGAACCACATACGCCTTCACGACAAGAGCGGCGAAATGACAGAGTAGGATCTTGCTCTTTCAGTAGAATCAACGCATCTAACAACATCATGTCGCGCCCTTCAGGCGTTTCAAGCGTGTAATCTTGCATACGCGGTGCGTTATCTACATCCGGATTATAGCGATAAATCGAGAATTCAAGTTTCATAGTTTATTTCTCCGCAACTGGATTAACACCACGCATTAGTAGGTACGAATTTTCGGTGGGAAGGGCTCACGCAACTTAGGTTGCATGTTGACTTCACGACGGGTCATCGTTTCAGATTGCGGTAAATATAAGGAGTGACACAACCAATTAGCATCGTCACGATCTGGGTAGTCGAAACGGCTATGTGCGCCACGGCTTTCCGTACGGAAGTTTGCAGCTTGTGCAGTTGCGTAAGCTGTTTCCATCAGGTTATCCAACTCTAAACATTCAATACGCTGAGTGTTAAATTCTGTTGATGTATCATCAAGACGTGCATTTTTCAGACGTTCGCGAATGACTTTCAGCTCTTCTAAGCCTTTCGCCATTGCATCACCTTCACGGAATACAGAGAAATTGTGTTGCATGCAAGTTTGCAGTGCTTTACGGATCTCAACAGGATCTTCACCCGTGCGTGCATTTTCCCAGCGATTAAAGCGAGACATTGCCGCATCGATGTCAGATTCAGATGCATCACGCATTGAACCTTGTTCCATCAGTGACTCTTTCAAGTGTATACCTGCAGAGCGGCCAAATACCACTAAGTCCAATAGTGAGTTTCCGCCAAGACGGTTCGCACCATGCACTGATACACAAGCAATTTCACCTACAGCAAACAGACCAGGGATCACTTCGTCTTCGCCTTTTTCGTTATAGCGAATCGCTTGTCCCGTCACTTTAGTCGGTATTCCACCCATCATGTAGTGACATGTTGGAATAACTGGGATTGGTTCTTTAATAGGGTCAACGTGAGCAAAGGTACGAGATAACTCAAGAATACCCGGTAAACGTGATTCAAGAACGTCTTTACCTAAGTGGTCCAGTTTCAATTTAGCATGAGGACCCCAAGGACCATCACAACCACGACCTTCACGGATTTCAATCATAATTGAACGTGCAACCACGTCACGACCAGCAAGGTCTTTCGCGTTAGGCGCGTAACGTTCCATGAAACGTTCGCCATCTTTGTTCAATAGATATCCACCTTCACCACGGCAACCTTCTGTTACTAGAACTCCTGCACCAGCAATGCCCGTTGGGTGAAATTGCCACATTTCCATGTCCTGTAAAGGAACACCTGCACGTGTAGCCATACCAACGCCATCACCTGTGTTGATATGCGCATTCGTCGTTGATTGGTAAATACGCCCTGCTCCACCAGTTGCTAGAATTGTGGCTTTTGCTTTGAAATAAACTAGCTCACCAGTTTCCATACAAATTGCAGTACAACCAACAACATCGTCATCTTGGTTTTTAACTAAATCAAGGGCATACCACTCAGAGAAAATCGTCGTGTGGTTTTTCAGGTTCTGTTGATACAACGTGTGTAACAATGCGTGACCTGTACGGTCAGCAGCAGCAGCAGTACGCGCGGCTTGTTCGCCACCGAAGTTTTTCGATTGACCACCGAATGGGCGTTGATAAATAGTACCATCATCAAGACGAGAGAATGGTAGCCCCATATGTTCTAATTCAAGAATCGCTTCCGGACCAGTCTTACACATGTACTCAATGGCATCTTGGTCACCAATGTAGTCAGACCCTTTAACCGTGTCATACATGTGCCACTCCCAGTTATCTGGGTGTGTGTTACCAAGCGCAACAGTAATACCACCTTGCGCTGATACTGTATGAGAACGAGTTGGAAAAACTTTTGACAACAAGGCACAAGATAAACCCAGTTGTGAAATTTGTAGTGCAGCACGCATACCTGCGCCACCCGCACCAATAACGATAGCGTCAAATTCTCTTATTGGCAGATTCATTTATGCACCCCACACGACAATTGTTCCGTAAATTAAGTAACTCAGCAGTGCAACAACAATCACCAGTTGCAACACTAAACGCAATGCAGTTGACTTAATATAGTCAGTCAGTACTTGCCATAAGCCAATCCAGGCATGTACTAAAATCGAGAACAACGTCAGGATAGTGAATACTTTCGTTACAGAAAATGCAAAGAAACCACGCCATGTTTCATAGGTGATATCGTTAATTGCAATAAAGCCAACAAGGTAAATTACGTAGAGTACGATAACGATCGCAGAACCACGTATTAACAGCCAGTCCTGAATACCGGTACGGCCTAAGGATGATGCATTGCTTACCATACTAATATCCCCGCCAGAATAGCCAGAATGACTGTAATAACAAACGTGACTTTTGCAGATGAGTTACCTGCAGCAAGCGTTTCATCAACATAGCCGAAATCCATTAACATATGACGAATACCACCACAAATGTGGTATGCCAATGCTGTTAGAATTCCCCAAAGAATGAACTTAGCAAAAAAGCCAGTCATAATTTCGGATACTTGTTGAAAACCTTCTGGAGAGGAGAGAGAAGTCCCTAACAGCCAAAGCAGAATACCAACTGCGATGAAAGTAATTACGCCAGAGACACGGTGCAAGATCGAAGATATTGCAGTAATCGGGAAATGGATGGTCTGCAGATCAAGGTTGACAGGTCTTTGTTTTTTCACAATTTTGCCCACACAGCTCTTTATTATTTTCCTTCCTCCGGACCTGGGGCGGAAACAGACAGCGACAGGGGGTATAAAATGCAACTTAAACTAAACGTTAATCCATCATGTTCAAATAGAGTTGCATGCTGATTACGCTGGAATTCCTACATCAGGGTAATCCGGAGACCTGCAGCCAGTATAAAGTCTTCACAATGCTATTACAATTCCCACACAAAATGTTTGGAGACATTTGGCTCGAACAGTGAGAAGGATCACGATTTAAACATTTTATATAAATGTGCTTATCTTATTTGACAATGATTCAACATTTATCTTACATATATGACTACTAGAATTATCTGAGCGTCGTGGTATCTTCATCGACGTAAAAGAAAAAACAAAAGTTATGAAAGTTGTTTCCCTTACTAAAAATAATGATATTGTAGGGAAAACAACTAAAAATAACATAACATCTACACACTCATAAACAACCTAAAAGACATTGTAATCGGTCGTCAGATTTGAGGATTTACCGCCATAGCTAGGATTTAATGTGATAGCTAGCTGATTTCCGCAACACGCCGGTAGAACAATGCATTAAGACACAGTATATACTCTAAATCATTTGAGTTTGCGGTTAGACGACAAGTGAATGAGACGCTAGAAACATAGAAAACTATGTGACTAGTCCAAGTGAGCGTAGTCAACAACGCTGCAACTTGAAGGATAACGAGTATAACGCTGTATCATGGTTGTTGGGTGTTGATTATCACGCGCTAAGGAGACCGTAAATGGCTGGTAACAAAGCTAAGCTAACGACTGAGAGTGCAGACACAATTGAAATAGACATTTTATCCCCTACTCTCGGCCAAGATGTTATCGATGTCCGTGCTTTAGGTTCAAAAGGGTTTTATACTTACGACCCTGGATTTACTTCTACTGCTTCATGTGAATCAAAAATCACCTATATTGATGGTGATGAAGGTGTTTTATTACATCGTGGCTTCCCAATTGACCAATTGGCGACCGAAGCTTCTTACCTTGAAGTCTGCTATATCCTGCTATACGGCGAAGCACCAACAGAAGAAGAATATAAAAACTTCAAATTCACCGTAACTCGCCATACCATGATCCATGAGCAAATTACGCGCATGCTTAATGGTTTTCGTCGTGACTCACATCCAATGGCTGTCCTGTGTGGTGTGACGGGTGCTCTAGCTGCCTTCTATCACGATGCTCTTGATGTTAACAACCCTCGTCACCGTGAAATTACCGCTTACCGCCTGCTATCTAAAATGCCAACTGTTGCGGCAATGTGTTACAAATATTCTATCGGTCAACCTTTTGTTTATCCTCGTAATGATTTGTCATATGCTGGTAACTTCTTACACATGATGTTCTCTACACCATGTGAAGAATACGTGGTAAATCCTGTACTTGAACGTGCTATGGATCGTATTCTTATCCTGCATGCGGATCACGAACAAAACGCATCCACCTCGACAGTCCGTACAGCCGGTTCTTCTGGCGCTAACCCATTTGCCTGTATCGCTGCGGGCATTGCTTCACTATGGGGTCCAGCTCACGGTGGTGCTAACGAGGCTTGCTTGCGTATGCTGGAAGAAATTCAGAGTGTTGAACATATCCCTGAATTCATTAACCGTGCCAAAGACAAAAATGATGCATTCCGCCTAATGGGCTTCGGTCACCGTGTTTATAAAAACCATGATCCACGTGCAACGGTTATGCGTGAAACCTGCCACGAAGTTCTCAATGAGCTTGGTCTAAATGACAGCCTGCTCGAAGTAGCAATGGAATTAGAACGTATTGCACTAAACGACCCGTACTTCATTGAGAAAAAACTGTACCCGAACGTTGACTTCTATTCAGGCATCATCTTAAAAGCAATGGGCATTCCTTCCACTATGTTTACTGTTATCTTTGCAATCGCGCGTACTATCGGCTGGATTGCACATTGGAACGAAATGCATGATGATGGCCTAAAAATTGCTCGCCCTCGTCAGCTATATACTGGCTACGCTAAACGCGAGTTCAATACAAATTTATCAAAAAAATAAATATATTTAATTAAATTCGATTCCCCTACACACCAAAGCCCCGTTTTCGGGGCTTTTATTTTGTTGCTTCAACGCATATTCTGATACTCTTTCGGTGTTAATCCACTCATTTTTTTAAACAAACTTATAAATGCACTATCACTGGTTAACCCTAATTCTTGGGTAATAAAATGATAAGCCTTCCCTTGTGCCATTAGATCTAATGCTTTGATAAAACGCCATTGTTGGCGCCAAGCTTGATAACTCATACCCGTTTCACGTAAAAAAATTCGAGTGATCGTTTTTTCGCTCGCCCCCACTCTTTGGGCTAATTGAATTAGTGTTGGAGGCAGCTGCTCCATGCTCAAGTTTTTAATTCGCCGATCTTTTGGAATCGAAAGTAAGGTTGGCTCACTATTGGCACTTTGTAGCTCATCGATAAAAACAGGTAACAAATTCGCTAATCGGCCATTGTTCCAATCACTATCAAATGGCGCTACAGCAATACGCTCTAATAGCTCTCGAAGTAAAGGAGATACCCTTAAAATGACCACTTCTGAGCCTACTTGACTAGCATATTGCTGGTTAAGATAAACTGACCTATAGCCAACTGAGGCTCTCATTTGAGCTCGATGAGCAATTTGAGGTGGGATCCATGCAACTCTTCCCGGCGGTAATAATGAAATTTGCTCTTTCAATGAGATGAGAATGCAACCTTTTTGGGTAAATAATAATTGCCCCATGTCATGCTGATGAAAACCTGAATCGTGTTGACCCATTTCAGCAGCAATTCCTAATATCGGTGCCTGATACCAGTGTGTTTCAAATTTATCTTGTTGGGGGATCCAAGCCATAATTTGTCCGTTTTTTGATACTTATAGTCCTTATTATTGTAATGAGACATTAAAAATACAACTAAACTTCGCATCATCGAATTAGCGAAAACGGATTATTTACATGAAATGCCCACTTTCATTATGGTTAGCGGTTGCCTTAATGATGTTTCCACAAATCGTAGAAACCATATATAGCCCAGCATTAACTAATATTGCGACTGCTTTTAATATCACAGCGGAACAAGCTTCACAGACACTGTCACTTTATTTCTTTGCATTTGCATTGGGTGTCGTATTTTGGGGAAGAATGTGTGACATCTTAGGCCGTCGCCCTACCATACTTGCAGGCCTGCTTCTGTATGGGATCGCTTCAATTTGCTCCTTATTTATTTCACACTTCTATTTGTTATTGCTGATGCGAATGCTGTCTGCTTTTGGTGCTGCTGTTGGCTCTATTGGTACGCAAACCATCATGCGTGATAGTTATAAAGGATATGAATTAGCAAAAATATTTTCAATTATGGGGAGCGCACTTGCTATTAGTCCTGCATTTGGCATGTTAGCTGGCGCAGTTTTAGTCGATTTAGGCGGTTATCTGGCCGTTTTTATTGGTTTAGCGGTTTTAGCTATCGGATTATTAGTATGGTCTTGTTATCGATTATCGGAAACTCGCCCAAAAAATGTGACTTACCCCCCATTTTTTAACTCTTTATTCATTATGATTAGGGATAAAGAGATTTTTAGAAATGTGATGTTAATAGCATTTTTCAACATTAGTTTATTCAGTTATTACCAGCTAGCCCCCTTTATGTTTGAACAATTAATGCTATCGCAACAGCAATTCGGTCTGACAGGGATTTTACTTGCCGTTGGTGTCGGGATTGGTTCTATTCTAAATCGTTATTTGTTGACTAAAAATTGGTCACCAGAGACGTTAGTGAGGCTATCAAGCGTTGTTTCATTAATTAGTGGCTGCTTAGTTTTTATTTTAATGCATTCTGTATGCTTTATTTTCCCCATGATGGGAATTGTGATTGGTTATGGTATTGCTATCCCAAATATTCTGGCACATGCTCTTCATCGTTATGCTGATATAAAGGGCACAGCAGGTGCTATTTTAGGCTTATTTTACTATACAGGTCTGGCAATTGGTTTAATGATTGCAGGTTGGAGTCAACATCTTGGTGGGGTTTTAATTATTTCAGGCATTGTACTTACAGTGTCATCTTTACGATATCGTCTCCAAATAACATAATAGTATTGATAAAATGCAGCACCTATTTTGCGGTGCTGCATATTCGAAATTTAAACGTTTGAATTATAAATAGCTATGCTGGATTATCAATATCGACGAAGACAGCATCTAGACCATGATTATCCACCAGCCATTGAGTCAATGCTTTGATACCATAGCGCTCTGTCGCATGGTGCCCTGCTGAGTAGAAATGAATCCCCATTTCTCTTGCGATATGAATGGTTTGCTCAGAAACTTCTCCCGTAACAAACGCATCAACTCCAAACTCAGCAGCTTGTAAAATAAAACCTTGCCCGCCACCAGTGCACCAAGCAATTTGGCGAATTTCTTCTTTACCCGTGTCACCACAATGTAGCACTTGACGGTCAAGACGAGTTTCTAAACGATTGGTTAATTCAGCAGGCGTGATAGGCTGATCAAAAAAACCAAATGGCAATAGAGAATCAATCTGGCCATCAATTTTTACGCCCATTAGATGTGCAAGTTGTGCATTATTACCAAGATGTGGATGTGCATCCAAAGGGAGATGATAACCATAGAGGTTAATGTCATTTTCCAGTAACGTTTTAAGGCGTTTTCTTTTCATGCCTTTAATCACCGAAGGTTCATTTTTCCAAAAATAACCGTGGTGAACAATAATTGCATCAGCTTCCAGCTCAACAGCTTTATCTAATAATGCTTGGCAAGCTGTCACTCCTGTTACTATTTTTTGCACATGAGAACGCCCTTCAACTTGCAATCCATTTGGTGCATAGTCATGAAATTCGCTAACTTTCAGCTCAGTATTAATCAATTCTTCCAAAGATAAATTACGCATAATATTGCCCTTTTACTGCTGCGTTTTTGCCTAATTAGACAAAATGGTTTGCTTGATTACAAAATTTGAATGTCCTGTAGCTTATAAGTCTATTACATAAATTGAAATGGCTATTTTTGAGGTTTGATTTATTAGATAATACTGAGAATTAAAAGCAGGAGGAAGATGAAGAAGAGTAATATTAAACACATCCCCACAATATAATTATTGCAGGGATGACGGATTTAAATCATAAATAGCAATAAGTCGTCATACTTCAAGCTACATCAGCGTTGACTTTTATAGCCAACCGAGTCACATAATTATCTATGCCCCGGCTATCTTTACTTGTCACCTAGATGAATCTCGAATTATTTAGAATGTATATCCATAGCCATTTCTGAACGTTCAAGCCAAACGGGTTTATCACTCGTTTTAGCCCACACCTTATAAAGATAGCTATAAAATTTTGCTCGTTGCGGATGAAAAACCATAACCGGGAACGCAAGTATGCCAGCGCTTAGCGCGGCAGTGCGGCGTAAAATAACCTGATTACGGGAATATTCGCGGTATGTGGACATCGATATCCTCCTGTCAGTAGCCACAATATTTGCCGATTTTAGTTTTACTCTTTAACTAACACTCAATACTTATTCAAGAATGACTAAAACCGTACAGATAAAATGAAAGATGAATTAACTCTGATAATGATACGCCTCTATTTGTAATTTTACTACTGATCTGACCACTTAAAACAAAAAATTACTTCATTTTGTCTATTTTATCGCTTTATATTGTAGCTTTATTACACAAATAAACATATAAAAAAACAAAATAAGATCAATAGGTATACAATAACTTAACATTCTATTTTTGGCTAAAATTCATTTATAGCTTGTCTCTATTGCGATTTTTATACTTTTTTTACACCTTCATTCGCCTTTTTATCAGCTTCTTTACAACACAATCTCTATCTTATTTCTATGGGAATAATAAGGAGAAATTATCGTGTCATTACTTTCCATTATAGGGGCAGCTTTGGTTGTTTTACTGCTGGTTTATCTAGTTTACGCCCTGCTTAACGCTGAGGATTTCTAAGATGGCCACAAATGCATTTTTACTCATTGCCAGTTTTTTACTGGTGCTTTTAGTACTCGCAAAACCACTTGGGATTTTTATAGCTCG
The DNA here is from genome assembly GCF_000314855.2 of Providencia burhodogranariea DSM 19968. Classification (GTDB taxonomy): domain Bacteria; phylum Pseudomonadota; class Gammaproteobacteria; order Enterobacterales; family Enterobacteriaceae; genus Providencia; species Providencia burhodogranariea. Next base: position 2,407,055 of record NZ_KB233222.1, read on the forward strand.
ATTAATTGAAGGCGATATACCGCACTTAGTCACAAAAGTTGAAACTATAGTTTGGCGTAGCAGTGGGTTAAAACAGCCAGGCCGTGACATGACTGAAATGAATTGGTCAAGTTATGCATTGGCGATTTTATTATTTAACCTTCTTGGTTTTGTACTACTTTTTGCATTACTACTATTTCAAGGCACTCTCCCACTTAATCCACAAAAACTTTCAGGGATGAGCTGGGATCTCGCATTTAACACAGCAATTAGCTTTATCACTAATACCAACTGGCAGTCATATAGTGGTGAAAATAGCCTCAGCTATCTTAGCCAAATGGCTGGATTGGGTGTCCAAAACTTTTTGTCCGCAGCAACGGGCATTGCTGTCATTTTTGCACTGATCCGTGCTTTTTCACGCCACAATAGCAAAACTTTAGGCAATGCTTGGGTAGATATCGCACGTATCACACTCTACTTGTTATTACCTATATCAGTTATTTTTGCTCTATTTTTCGTGAGTCAAGGCGTCATTCAAAACTTTTCACCTTATGTGTTAAGTGACAACTTAAATAGTGCTAATCAGCTTATTCCCATGGGACCCGTTGCTTCCCAAGAGGCAATTAAACTTCTGGGCACTAACGGTGGGGGCTTTTTTGGTACAAACTCAGCTCACCCTTTTGAAAACCCGACTGCACTGAGCAACTTTGTACAAATGTTGGCCATTTTTCTCATTCCTACCGCACTGTGTTTTGCTTTTGGGCGGGTTGTGGGTGATAACAAGCAAGGACACACTTTACTTTGGGTAATGGTAATTATCTTTGTCATTGCAGCTGCAACAGTCATTAATGCCGAATATGTAGGTAACCCATTTTTAAGTGATTTCTCAGCAGATAGCACCATTAATATGGAAGGTAAAGAGAGCCGATTTGGTATCCTTGGTTCTGCGCTTTATGCCGTCGTCACTACTGCCGCATCTTGTGGTGCAGTCAATGCTATGCATGATTCATTTACTGCCTTAGGTGGAATGGTTCCAATGTGGCTCATGCAAATCGGTGAGGTAATATTTGGTGGTGTAGGCTCTGGACTGTATGGCATGTTGCTATTCGTTTTACTTGCTGTATTCATTGCTGGATTAATGATTGGCCGCACACCTGAGTACTTAGGCAAAAAGATCGAAGTTCGTGAAATGAAAATGGTTGCTATCGCTATATTGATAACTCCAACCTTAGTTTTATGTGGTACAGCAATAGCGTTAATGACAGATGCTGGACGTGCCGGCATTCTTAATTCTGGAGCACATGGTTTTAGTGAAGTGCTTTATGCTTTCTCTTCCGCGGCAAACAATAATGGCAGTGCCTTTGCAGGTTTAAGTACTAATACGCCATTTTATAATGTACTACTTGCAATCATTATGTTTTTAGGTCGTTTCGGTGTTATTTTGCCCGTCCTTGCCATCGCTGGCTCTCTAGGTATGAAAAAAACCCAAGTGTCAACTGCCGCGAGTTTACCCACTCATGGACCTATCTTCATCGGATTATTGATCTTAACAATTCTACTCATAGGTGCTCTAACTTTCGTGCCAGCTCTCGCAATAGGCCCGATAGCAGAACATTTGCAAATTTGGTTAGCGGCATAATGAGGGTGATAAAATGAAAAGTAAAAATACTCAACTATTTGATAGAGTACTGATTCGTCAATCTATTATTGATTCATTTAAGAAATGTACGCCGCAAGTTCAGTGGCGGAACCCAGTCATGTTCGTGGTGTATATCGGCAGCATGGTGACAACATTATTATGGCTGGCAATGTTAACAAATTATACCGAAGGTAATTCATGGTTTGGTGGAATGATCGCACTATGGTTATGGTTTACTGTTATATTCGCTAACTTTGCTGAAGCATTAGCTGAAGGTCGTAGTAAAGCGCAAGCAGCAAGCCTTAAAGGCGTCAAAAAATTAAGCAGTGCAATACGCCTTGCCTCAGCGTCTTTAAATGCCGTACAAGAAAATGTTAATTCCGATGAACTACGCAAAGGCGATATTGTTTTAATTCGTGCTGGTGAAACTATCCCTTGTGATGGGGAAGTACTTGAAGGCGGAGCTTCAGTCGATGAAAGTGCGATTACAGGGGAGTCAGCGCCAGTGATCCGTGAATCAGGCGGTGATTTTTCATCTGTAACCGGCGGAACACGCGTCTTATCAGATTGGTTGATCGTTGAATGTACCGTGAACCCCGGTGAAACCTTCCTTGATAGAATGATTTCAATGGTCGAAGGTGCAAAACGTCGTAAAACGCCAAATGAAATAGCGCTAACTATTTTGCTCGTTGCACTCACCATTATCTTCTTGTTAGTTTGTGCAACCTTATATCCATTTACGCTATTTTCAGCAGAGCATGCTGGAGCGGGAAGTGCTGTTTCTCTTCTAGTATTAATCGCATTGTTGATCTGTTTAATTCCAACCACAATCGGAGGGCTGCTTTCTGCCATTGGCGTTGCAGGTATGAGTCGAATGTTAGGTGCCAACGTTATTGCCACCAGCGGACGAGCTGTTGAAGCAGCAGGTGACATTGATGTGTTATTGTTAGATAAAACAGGTACCATCACGCTGGGGAACCGCCAAGCCTCTGCCTTTTTACCACTTTCAGGTGTCACGGAACAGCAGTTAGCCGATGCAGCTCAACTTTCATCTTTGGCTGACGAAACGCCCGAAGGTCGCAGTATCGTCGTGCTCGCAAAACAAAAATTTAACTTACGCGAAAGAGATATTCATGCATTGAATGCCACTTTTGTGCCATTTTCTGCCATGACGCGGATGAGTGGCGTTAATATCGGTGATCGAATTATTCGTAAAGGTTCAGCTGATGCTATCCGCCGTTATATTGAAGCGAATCACAGTAAATTTCCACTTGAAGCTGACAAACTCGTAGAACAAGTTGCTCATCAAGGGGGGACACCTCTAGTTGTTGTTGATAACCAAACCATTCTTGGCATTGTTGCATTGAAGGATATTGTTAAAGGTGGCATTAAAGAGCGCTTTGCCCAAATGCGTAATATGGGTATTAAGACGGTGATGATCACTGGGGATAACCATCTTACTGCCGCTGCCATTGCCGCGGAAGCTGGTGTGGATGATTTCTTAGCGGAAGCAACACCAGAGGCCAAATTGGCACTTATTCGCCAATATCAATCGGAAGGTCGTCTAGTCGCAATGACTGGCGATGGAACTAATGATGCCCCTGCTCTTGCTCAAGCTGATGTTGCTGTCGCCATGAACTCAGGTACACAAGCAGCCAAAGAAGCTGGGAACATGGTTGATTTAGATTCTAACCCAACAAAGCTAATTGAAGTAGTTCATATTGGTAAACAAATGCTGATGACGCGAGGTTCGTTAACTACATTTAGTATTGCGAATGATGTAGCCAAATATTTTGCCATTATTCCAGCAGCCTTTGCTGTGACTTGGCCACAGCTGAACGCATTAAACGTGATGCACTTGCACTCACCAGCTTCTGCCGTGCTATCAGCTGTGATCTTTAATGCCTTGATCATTGTTGTTTTGATCCCCTTAGCGCTAAAAGGTGTGAATTACCGCCCTATGAGTTCACAGTCATTACTACAGAGAAACCTTGGGATTTATGGTCTCGGCGGTCTGATCGTTCCCTTTGTCGGTATAAAGCTTATCGACATGTTTATCAGTCTCTTTGGTTTATAAGGAACACGCCATGAATACGCTTCGTTCATCACTAGTTATGCTTATTTTATTAACGATTATAACAGGTGTGGCTTATCCTTTATTAGTCACCGGATTGGCCAATATTTTATTTCCTTGGCAAGCTACTGGCTCTCTGATCCAAAAAAACGATCATGTGATAGGTTCAGCCTTGATTGGGCAGAATTACCAATCTGAACGCTACTTTTTAGGGCGCCCATCTGTGACAGCTGAACATCCTTATAATGCTCTGTCATCTGGCGGTAGTAACTTTGCAATTAGTAATCCACTATTAAGTAAAACTTTTGCAGAACGTAGTGAGCAACTGAAGAAGCAAAACCCTGATGCAGGAAACGCTATTCCTGTCGATTTATTAACCTCATCGGCTAGTGGTTTAGATCCGAATATGTCAGTTGAAGCTGCACTCTACCAAGTGCCACGTATTGCCAAAAACAGACAGATTTCACAAGAAGATGTAAAATCAGTAATTAGTGAGCAAACACAACAACCATTACTCGCGTTCTTAGGTGAGCCAATTGTTAATGTGTTACAACTCAACATCGCGCTAGATGACTATCAACAACAGGCTAATACTCCTAAATAACTTAAGATGCATGCGAGTTTACCTCGCATGCATTGCTAACAGCCCCTAGTAGTATGACGATTTAATTCCACTCACTGAGGTTTGTTATGGATAATAATGATCCAGTTCGTCCAAATCCTGACGATCTATTGGTAAAAGCTAATGATTGTGGACGAGGTAAACTCAAAATATTTTTCGGTGCCTGTGCTGGTGTCGGAAAAACCTATGCCATGCTTCAAGAAGCTCAACGCTTGCGAAATCAAGGACTCGATGTATTGGTCGGTGTTGTTGAAACTCATGAAAGAGAAGAAACGGCAGCTTTGCTCGAAGGCTTAACGCTGCTTGCCCCCCGCCGTCTGCATAATCGTACACGTCGAGTACAGCATGCCTTTGATATTGATGCTGCTATTGCCAGACATCCTGCCATCATTTTAATGGATGAATTGGCATTTAGTAATCCAACAGGGAGTCGTCATCCTAAACGCTGGCAAGATATCGAAGAGCTACTAGATGCTGGAATTGATGTTTTAACAACGATTAATGTACAGCATATTGAAAGCTTAAATGATGTTGTTGGAAGTATTACAGGGATCCGAGTTCGCGAAACTGTACCTGATCACATTTTTGATGCCGCAGATGAAATCGTCTTAGTCGACCTACCTCCCGATGATTTACGTCAGCGCTTAAAAGAAGGCAAAGTGTACATTCCGGGACAAGCAGAACGTGCGATCGAACATTTTTTCCGTAAAGGGAATTTAATTGCGTTACGTGAGCTAGCCTTACGCCGAACGGCAGATCGTGTTGATGGGCAAATGCGTGAGTTTCGTGATGGTAAAGGGCTGGCTCCGGTATGGCACACCCGTGATGGCTTACTATTATGCATAGGTCACAACAGAGGCAATGAAAAATTGGTGCGTGCCGCGGCTAGATTAGCGGCAAAGCTCGGTTCGGTTTGGCATGCCGTTTATGTTGAAACACCAAAATTACATGGCCTACCCGAAGGCCACCGCAGAGCGATTCTAAAAGTTTTGCGTCTAGCCCAAGATTTAGGCGCTGAAACGGCAACGTTATCTGATCCATCGGAAGAAAAAGCTATTTTGCGTTATGCGCGTGAACATAATCTCGGAAAAATTTTAATTGGTCGTCGAACTAAACGGCGTAAGTGGTTGATTTTTAATTTAAGAAGCAGCTTTGCTGAGCGATTGGGGGAATTAGGCCCTGACTTAGATTTAGTGATTGTCGCACTCGAAGAAAAAAATTATTGTGAAAAAGAGCCTGAACATAAGCCTTTCTCTGAAAAGTGGCGAACCGATGTGAATGGCTTTGTGATGGCAATTGTAATGTGTGCTGTCATCACTTTATTTTCTCATACTTTTTTACTTGCATTAGATAAAGCGAACCTCGTTACTCTCTATTTGCTCGGCGTTGTATTAGTTGCACTGTTTTATGGCCGTCGTCCCTCCGTCTTTGCTGCGCTGGTTAACGTCATCAGCTTTGACTTATTCTTTGTTCAACCTCATTTCTCTCTTGCTATCATGGATATGCAGTATTTAGTAACATTTACTGTCATGTTAATTGTTGGTGTCGTTGTCGGGAATTTAACCGCAGGTATGAGATACCAAGCCAGAATTGCGCGTTATCGAGAACAACGAACTCGACATCTATATGAAATGACGAAAGAGTTGAGCCAGGCACTCACTGAACAAGATGTTGGTAAAACGGGTTACCACTTTATTAATAATGCCTTTCAAGCGAAAACCTGCTTATTGTTACTCGATGATAACAATAAACTGTCTCCTTTGATGTGTGAGGGCTACAGCCCAATGCAAATCGATCAAGCTATCGCCAAATGGAGTTTTGATAAACGCCAACCCGCAGGAGCGGGAACTGATACATTACCAAGCGTACCTTATCAACTCCAACCTATTACGACAGCAGACCAAACAATTGCCGTTCTTGCCATTGAACCGAGTAATATACGTCAGCTGCTTATCCCAGAACAGCAACGCATGTTACAAACTTTTACTGGGTTGATTGCGAGTGCACTTGCTCGTTTACAATTGACGAAGCAAGCAGAAACAGCAAAATTAGATATCGAGCGGGAACAATTACGAAATTCATTGTTAGCTGCACTTTCACATGATCTTAAAACGCCGTTAACCATCTTGTTTGGACAAACAGAAATCTTAATGCTAGATCTCAGTGCGGAAAATTCCCGTTATACTGAACAAGTGAGCAAAATGCGTCAACAGGTATTAAGCACCTCGCGTTTGGTCAATAATTTACTGGATATGGCAAGATTGCAATCTGGGGGGATCCAACTTAATTTGGAGTGGCAATCATTAGAAGAAATTACGGGAAGTGCGGTACGTACATTAGACTACACATTGAAAAGTCATCCATTATCCATTGATATTCCCGCTGATCTATTGCTCTACTGTGATGCAAATTTAATTGAACGGGTCTTAATTAACTTACTGGAAAATGCCATCAAATATAGCGATGACAATACTCCGATGGGTATTTGTGCTAAAGTAGAGGGCAATCAAGTACATATTGAAGTTTGGGATGCCAATAATGCGATTCCTGATGGGCAAGAAAAAACGATTTTTGATAAATTTTCTCGCGCACAAAAAGAATCTGCAATCCCTGGTGTTGGTTTAGGTCTCGCAATTTGTCGTGCGATCATCCAATTACATGAAGGCCAAATTTGGGCCGAAAATAATAAAAAAGGTGGAGCTAGTTTTCACTTTATTTTACCTTTTAAACAGTTGCCTGACATTGAAGAGATAACCGACTATCGTGAGCCCCCATCAAATATTGATCATTGAAGATGAAAAAGAAATCCGTCGCTTTGTCAGATTAGCGCTGGAGGGGGAAGGTTTGAAAGTTTTCGAGGCTGAAAATTGCCATAGAGGGCTGATTGAAGCCGGTACTCGCCGACCTGATCTCTTAATATTAGATCTTGGTTTACCGGATGGTGATGGGCTAGATCTGATCCGCGATATACGTCAGTGGAGTAGCATTCCGATCATTGTATTATCAGCCCGCGAAGATGAATCCGATAAAGTCGCGGCATTAGATGCGGGTGCAGATGACTACCTCACCAAACCTTTTGGTATCAGTGAGCTTCTTGCAAGAGTCCGAGTTGCATTACGCCGTTTTGGCCAAACGGCTCAAAAGAGTACTTTGTTCGAATTTGGTGATGTGAGCATTAATTTTATTAATCGAATTGTCACCAAAAAAAATGAAGAATTGCATCTCACCCCTATTGAGTTTCGTTTACTCAGTGAAATGGTGACTAATAGTGGCAAGGTTCTTACACAACGCCATCTCTTAGTCCAAGTTTGGGGACCAAATTATGTTGAACATAGTCATTATCTTCGTATCTACATGGGGCATTTACGGCAGAAGCTCGAAAATGATCCCACCCGCCCTATTCATTTATTAACGGAAACAGGCATCGGCTATCGTTTTATGCCGTGACAATTGTGAGACTCTTTTATATCGATATTTAGGTGACGGATAACTCACTAAACTCCTTGATTTCATGATATTACTGGCGCCATAACGGATAGGTTTAATTCCTTTCGCTGCCACAATACCTGAAATCGTTCGAGCACCTGCCGAACCTCGAATATGAAGATTGAGTTAAAGCATAATCGTTAGTTTTCATAAATGAGTATTTACAGAACCATATACCTAATAAATATAGAATTAAACTGAATACATAATTATATATAAAAATATGTATTAATTATTCTATTCAATACATAAGCCTCAGAGTGTAGTGAACGACCTTTCTTTCTCATATTATAAAAATGGTTAAAGATGACAGTTAGTCAATAGGAAATCATTCATTAAAGATAAATTAATTTAGCAAAAGTCAGATCAACATTTTATTTTTTTAACATAAAAAACCTTATAATATAAATACTCTTGTGATAAAAGGGTAAAATCATGCTATTCAGGGTGGAACTTTATGGGATGTGTTTGGTTCTTAAAATCATTTTGAGGCGTACTGATAGCATTAAACGGGCGATTTTGAGCACCAAACACGCTCGTTTTAGATAATAAATCTTATAAGAAGTGAATATTGGGATTGTTTTTTAATCAGGAGATGCAGGGATGCCAGAAAATAATTACATTGGAAGTGCAACAAGTCGAACAAATACAGGAACATCAACAACGACGGTTTATGTAAAGGTACCAAAGTTACGTTTTTTTATGGAACCCAGGGCGTTATCTTTTGCGCCGGCACAATCTATTTCAGTCCCCTCAATACTTAAGCCTGCTTCTTCAACGCTCTCAAAAGATATAAGCCTATTATCTCAGTTGGTTAAAGCGCCTAATCCGCTAACAATAGCATTAATGGGATTGTTTTATTCGCCGAGCGTCGGAGATTCGACGCTCGATCGCATCGTTATCGGGCGTCCATTCGAGAAGCGATCGATTGTGGGCGGTTTTTCTCGTTCTGCCTCAACCATATCTACCTATGACTATACGTCGGAAGAGTTTCTAAGAGAAATCGCTGCGGCAAAAAGCACCGTCACGACCCGTGTTCGTTTTCGGGTGATTGAGGACGAAAAAAGTGGAAACCCGAAAATTGTCGGATATGCCGTGGACGAACGCAGTGGGTTAGACAGAGTTCGAGTCCGTTTTGCTGAGCGTCATGAGGATGGTTCAGTAACGTTTTCTGATCCTGATTTTAAAGGTCAATTTATTTGGAATACTCAGAATAATACGGCGGAGTATAACGATTATACCGCTCAGGATGTGGCTAAAAATCCGGATTTAGCTTTTCAAGCGATGAAATTTAGCCTTGATAACGGGCAGCTAGGCTCGATTATTCATGATGGTGGCGGCGTTGGGAATTATCTTCCCCCGACGCCGCTTCCTGAGCCTCAAAAAATCTGGAGTTTACCGAACCCGATACCGGAAATTCAAAAGCCAGAATTAACTCCTAGCCCGATACCCGAACAATCAACGGGTTGGATTGAATCGCTTCCTATTCATGAAACAGATTTTAATGATTACATAATTGTTGATCCGCTCGGTGAAGTGCCGGCTATTTATGTGTTTTTTCAGAAAGAACCATTAAAGGGAGGAGAGATTGATTACTATAAAAATCTGAATGGACGCTCTAGAGAGAAAAAGTTTAATGTTGATCATATTCCCTCAAAGGCTGCTATTAAAGAATATTTAAAAGAAACATACCCAGATATGACGGATGACGAAATAAAAGAGCTTTATGGGGATGTCGCTTCAGTAACAATCAAAATAAAAACACATCAAAAATATAGTGAAACATTTGGCGGTCGAAATAGTAGCAATATTGAACTTGAAAATGGAACTATTATAAAAAAAGCAAAGCTTGATTCTCTCGATTTATATAAAGCATCCGAAAGTAATTGGGCTGCAATAAGAGGTGAATTAAAAGAATCTGAGGGGTACACAGATAAAGAGCTTGACGATATGTTACAGGAAATTCATAGATTAAACAGAGCTAAAGGATGGTATAAATGAGTGTTGATATTGGGGCATTAGTAAATCGTTTAGGTGATACTTATAATGATATTTATGATGATGGTTTAATTCCTTATAAATCTGTTCCCGATGGGGATTTTGATGATGATGTCGTGACATTAGACATGAAAAAAGAATATGTTTTTTTAGCCTTCGAATATCCTTCAAAAATATTAAAAAGTATAACTATTACTGTTATTCCTTCTAACATGAGAAATCAGTGGAAGTTTCCGAATGACCTACCCTTTGGATTAGAGCAAGTAATGACTGAACAATGGCTATATAGTCACTTTGGAATGCCTATGCGTACAGCAAAGGAAAAAATAGTTGCAGGTAGGTCATTTGGGAAAATGGAGGTGTTTATTTTACCTGGTGATGTTATGGGGAAAAAAATAGCTATGTCTATGCGATATGGATATAAAAAAGTGAATGTTGAAAAAATTACATTTGAATTATTAGATACTCTGGAAGAACGTTGGAAAGATAAAATGCACATATAGTAGGTTTCAGCGTATCAGAGATGTTTAGTGGCAATAAACGAAGAAAATAGTGGTCATGTATTCAACATATAGATCGCGATGTTTAGCACCAGAAATATGTTAATAGAAAATTAATATTCAGCGTGTGGAATCATTAGTTTCACAAGCTATCTAATTTTGCTCAAAAAGACATAAATCAACATATTGGATACTTGACCGAACATTGTTACCACGAAAAGAGTTGGATGCTAAAAATTTACGGGAGGCGGTCGAACGTAATTGGGAAGCCAACCGAGAATGCTTAGAAAATGAAGGTTACGATAGCAAATTACTGAATGAAAAATTAGACAAAATTCATGAACTAAACGAAGCGAAAGGATTATACAAATGAGTGTGAATATTGAAGCATTAGTGCAACGTTTAGGGGATACGTATGATGAAATTTATAACGATGGGCTAATCCCTTATAAAACTAAGCCTCAAGGGAATTCAGGGGATGATATTGTTACGCTAGATATGAAAAAAGAGTATGTGTTTTTATCTTTTGATAACCCGTCAAAAAAGTTAAGAGAAATCACAGTGACGGTGATTCCTGATGACATGCGAAATCAGTGGAAGTTTCCGAATGAGATCCCTTTTGGTTTGATGCAAGTGATGACGGAACAGTGGTTATATCAACATTTTGGTTCACCCATTAGAAGCGCGCCTGAAGAACAAATCATGGGTGTATCTTTTGGGAAAATGGAAGTTTTTAAGTTTAAAAATGAATCTTTAAGTCAGGATATAGCTATTTCTTGTCTTTATGGTTTTAAAAAGGTTAACGTAAAGGAAATTACGTTTGAATCTCTTGAACAATTAAATAATGAATGGAAGCAATAAAAATCCTAATGCCCCAATGTGGTACTAATCAAAACGGAGCTGCTGGATGAAAAATTAGAAAAATTCATGAGCTAAATGACGCAAAAGGATTATACAAATGAGTGTGAATATTGAAGCTTTAGTGCAACGTTTAGGGAATACGTATGATGAACTTTATAAGGATGGGCTAATTCCGTATAAAACTAAGCCTCAAGGGAATTCCGGTGACGATGTTGTCACGTTAGATATGAAAAAAGAGTCTGTTTTTTTATCTTTTGATAACCCGTCAAAAAAGTTAAGAGAAGTCACTATGACAGTTATTCCTGATGACATGCAAAATCAGTGGAAGTTTCCGAATGAGCTTCCTTTTGGTTTGGTGCAGGTGATGACTGAGCGCTGGTTGCAAGAACACTGTGGGATTCCTCTTGTCAGTGAACCTGAACAGACGGTTATGGGAATTAATTTTGGAAAGATTGATATTTTTTCCATAACTATTCCTGATACAGATAAAAGAATCGCATTATCAATGCGTTATGGTTATAAGAAAGTAAATGTTAAGAGAGTTGCTTTTTTTCTTTACGAGCGTTTAGAGTCAAAAATGAAGACAATAAAATCCTAATGCCCCAATGTGGTACTAATCGAAATGGAGCGAAGCGACATCATCATTTTGTCTCTGCTTTTCTCCATGATCGGCTATTGGGTCATGGCTTCTTAGCTGGTTAATTTAGCTAAGTCTGGTCAGGTTGGGCTTCTTTCGACGGTGCAATCCAAGAAATCCCTAGTCCGTTGATTGGTGCTCTTATCAGGTACGCACTGTAATCTCTCGATACCGCAGCGTGATTCGGAGGCAGAGCCGGAATTTCGTTTTCCGGTACGTTTTACTACCACAATTTGCCTGTTTATCCTTTCGGAGACCGGGCTAAGTCCGAGTAAATCAAGTGGCACTGAAGCAAAAGGATTATACAAATGAGTGTGAATATTGAAGCATTAGTGCAACGTTTAGGGGATACGTATGATGAACTTTATAACGATGGACTTATCCCTTATAAAACAAAGTCTCAAGGAAATTCAGGGGATGATGTTGTCACGTTAGATATGAAAAAAGAGTATGTATTTTTATCTTTTGATAACCCTTCGAAAAGGTTAAGAGAAATCACGATAACGGTTATTCCTGATGATATGCGAAATCAGTGGAAGTTTCCGAATGAAATCCCCTTTGGGTTAGAACAAGTGATGACAGAACAGTGGTTATATCAACATTTAGGTTCACCTATTAGAAATGCACCTGAACAAATAATTATGGGAATTAGTTTTGGGAAAACATCTGTTTTTGTTCTGAAATCTCCTGTTTTAGATAGAGAAGTTGCCGTTTCAATGCTTTTTGGATATAAAAAAGTGAATGTTAAAAGTGTTACTTTTTTGACTCTTGAGCAACTAAATCATGAATGGAAACAATAAAAATCCTAATGCCCCAATGTGGTACAAGGGGAGCAGTTTTGATATCGAAAATTATTGTACGGCAAACCTGTTTCTTGAACAGGCTTGCCTGTAGCGGTCGGGTATACAAATGAGTGTGAATATTGAAGCGTTAGTGCAACGTTTAGGGGATACGTATGATGAAATTTATAACGATGGGCTAATCCCTTATAAAACTAAGCCTCAAGGGAATTCAGGGGATGATGTTGTTACGCTAGATATGAAAAAAGAGTATGTGTTTTTATCTTTTGATAACCCGTCGAAAAAGTTAAGAGAAATCACAGTGACGGTGATTCCTGATGACATGCGAAATCAGTGGAAGTTTCCGAATGAGCTTCCTTTTGGATTAAAACAAGTAATGACTGAACGTTGGCTATATGAGCATTTTGGCTCCCCTATTCGTGTAGCCCCTAAAAAAATAGTTGTTGGAATACCTTTAGGAAAATCTGAGGTTTTTAAATTTAAAAATAACTCATTGAGTCATGACATTGCTATACATTGCCGTTATGGCTATGACACTGTTAATGTTAAAAGCATCACATTTGAATTGTTAGAGCGATTAGAACAAAGTTGGAAACAATAAAAACCTAATGCCCCAATGTGGTACTAATCAAAATGCATCGAAGCGACAAACGAAGCTATCCCGATGAATATACAAAAGTATGTGACTTGGGTCGCTGAGTGCAGTCAACAAAGAGGCAACTCGATGTATAACGAGAAA
>NZ_KB233222.1:2420888-2439382 GCF_000314855.2 Providencia burhodogranariea DSM 19968
TTCGGGTAGCTTAATGAAACCAACGCATCTGCAGTTCGAAGTATGACGAGGAATCGAGGGATTATTGGTTCTCGAGCTTACTAGCCCAAGTATCACGCAACCCTACGGTACGGTTAAACACTAATTTATCAGTGTTACTTAAGCGATTATCTGCACAGAAATAGCCTTCACGCTCAAACTGATAAGGTTTATCCGTTGCTGCATCACGCAGGCTTGGCTCGACGAAACCTTGACGAATAACCAGAGACTCTGGGTTGATCACTGACAAGAAATCATCTTCTGCCGCTGGGTTTGGCACCGTAAACAGGCGATCGTACAGACGAATTTCAGCTGGCAGAGCCTGTGCCGCACTGACCCAATGAATAACACCTTTCACCTTACGGCCATCTGTTGGGTTTTTATTCAATGTTTCTGGATCATAGGTGCAGTAAATCGTGGTGATATTACCTTGTGCATCTTTCTCTACGCGCTCAGCCTTAATAATATAAGCATTGCGTAAACGCACTTCTTTACCGAGAACTAAACGCTTGTATTGGCGATTAGCCTCTTCACGAAAGTCTGCGCGGTCGATATATAATTCGTTACTAAATGGAACTTCACGAGTGCCCATATCTGGATTATCTGGGTGGTTTGGCGCAGTTAAAATCTCTTCGCCTACAGCCATGTTCTCAATCACTAAACGAACTGGATCGATAACCGCCATTGCACGTGGAGCACTTTCGTTAAGGTCATCACGAATACAAGATTCTAGTGAAGCCATTTCAACGTTGTTATCCTGCTTGGTGACGCCTATACGTTGACAGAATTCACGGATAGACGCTGAAGTATAGCCACGACGACGTAAGCCTGAAATTGTTGGCATACGTGGGTCATCCCAGCCATCAACCAATTTATCAGTTACTAATTGATTGAGCTTACGCTTAGACATCACGGTGTATTCAAGATTTAAACGCGAGAACTCATATTGACGCGGATGGCAATCAATAGTGATGTTATCTAACACCCAGTCATACAGACGGCGGTTGTCTTGGAACTCCAATGTACACAGTGAATGTGTAATGCCTTCTAACGCATCAGAAATACAATGCGTGAAGTCATACATTGGATAAATACACCATTTATTACCAGACTGGTGGTGTTCAGCAAATTTGATACGGTAAATAACAGGATCACGCATTACGATGAAAGGTGATGCCATGTCAATTTTGGCGCGTAAGCAAGCTTTACCTTCTTCAAAACCACCAGCACGCATTTTTTCAAACAGCGCTAAGTTTTCTTCAACACTGCGATCGCGATATGGGCTATTTTTGCCCGGCTCTTTCAGCGTACCGCGGTACTCACGAATTTGCTCTGCGCTTAGCTCATCAACGTAAGCTAAGCCTTTGTTGATCAGCTCAATAGCATATTGATACAGGGTATCAAAGTAGTCAGAAGAGTAGTGAACTTTCCCGCTCCATTGGAAACCAAGCCACTGAACATCATGTTGAATTGAGTTAACATATTCAACATCTTCTTTCACTGGGTTGGTATCATCAAAACGTAAATTACATTGTCCCTGATAATCTTGCGCTATACCAAAATTCAGGCAAATTGATTTTGCATGACCAATGTGTAAATAGCCATTAGGTTCAGGTGGAAAACGTGTTTGCACCGAAGTGTGTTTTCCGCTCGCCAGATCTTCATCTATGATCTGACGTATAAAATTTGTTGGGCGAGCATCTGCCTCATTCATTGTCATCATTCCTCAATGCCAAAAGCGCGTAATAGCGGGATATATTCTACCATAATTCATCAGGAAACAACCGTTTGATTATTTGCTCCGCTCATACTTCAAGCTGTATCAGTATAAAGCCGTGTTTAGCTACCCACGCCATCATATAATTTACTATCCCCTATAGGCTCACTTTGTTTGCCAGCGAGAAAAAATACGAATTTGTTAACTTAAATTTGGTTTATGTTTTTTAAGCCATATTATGTTATGTGCCACGAAAGCCTGTCGTTTTACTTCAAATTGGATTGTAATTGATTACGTCATCATTGCGTTGATGACAGCATAATTAGCTGATTAAAGATGTAGTGTGACATGTCACGTTTTGTAGCAAAAAATCTTTATCACCGCCTTTGTTACTTACAAAAAAATATTTATTTTCAGTTGGTTACTGTATTTTCACTGTTCACATCTAACTTATATGACTATCAAATGATTATGACATCATTCAAATTTCAATTAGTAATCAATAATAAAGAAGTCGAGAGGTTAGTTATCGAGCTAAGACAGGTAATCTATACATAGATAGAAACTCACCTAGCTGTAGCAAAGTAAGCTTCAGTATGGTTGCTTATTTAGAAAAGGATAGGAATTGAGTAAGGTATTTTGTTTGTTAGTAGGCTCAAGAAGCAATAATGAAAATAAATGACCTTATTTTTAATAGTATACACAGAAAATTAAGATATACTTTTAATATAACAATTAAATTTATCATTCAAAAATAATAAAATAATTTAATATTAAAAGTATATCTAACATACTATAATTTTATTCCTATGAATCATTGAATAGCTCGATTATTTTATCAGTGGCCCGAAGCATACATACTGGCTATGCTTTAAATTGCAGTTTATTGACTACGCTCATTCATGCTAGTCACATAGTTATTTATGTGACTAGCAAATTATTTATTTAACACCTAGCTACAATTCCTATTATTTAGAATATAGCTTATCGATACTTATCAGCCAGTTTTTTATCATCGACTCATATTTCCTACCATTGTTACTTCAATTCTAAAGTCGCAATTAATGGTACATGGTCTGATAAATGAGAATCTATTCGCTTAAATGACTTTATATTAATGTTTTTTGATACAATAATATTATCAACACTATTAACATTCATTGATGGATCCACACCAAGAAAAGTATCATACCAGATGTTATCTTTTCCATTAACTAAGTAAAATTTATCTTTCCAAATATCCCATTCCAGCGTAGATTGGTCAGCATTAAAATCACCCACTAACACTTTATATTTAATTGGATCTTTTTCCATAGCATTCATTATTTGCTTCATTTGTTCACTTCTAACTTGCTTTGATTCAAAACTCAAATGCGTGTTATAGAAAGCAATTTGTTTGTTATCTTGTTGAATTACTACTCTGGTATAGACACGAGGCTCCATAACACCTTTTGTTACAATGCCTTCTTTCCCCCACATTCCATCAAGCGCATCTACAGTTTGTTTTTTCGATGGGTCATATGCTCTATAAATATCTTCAAAATCTTTTGAATAATCATTTGATATCTTATTTAAAACTAATTTATGAGTACTTTCCTCTTTTATTGGTAACTTCGATATTGTCGCTATACCATATCCACCATGAGAAAAGTCCACCGCATTACCATAATAAAAATATTTATAATACTTACGTATAAAACTATCTATTGGATTGTATGAAACTATATTCTTATCTGAAAAACGTTTATTTTTATAGTTGATTTCTTGCAATCCAAATATAGTCACATTTTCATTTATCATCAAATCTCGTTGAGCATCATGATTACCAATAACTTTAGCATCTATGTTATATGTTCCAACTATTAACTCAGTGGCAAAAACATAAGATGAACTAATGAATAATAAAGACGAACTCAATATAGCAATTGATTTAAATTTCATAGTTAACCTCCAATAAATAATTTATTTAACTATAACTAACTTTTCAAATAACTAATGTGATTGAAGGCTATATTCTATAAATAGAAAACAAATATTCATATTGAACTATTATAATAATAAAATCCCTAGTGCTGGCGTTAAAGCTAAAAAGCAATATTTAAATTAACAATAATGTAAAATATTATTTAAGTACTAATTTTGGGCAAATACCCAGACCTGATCCTTTGGCATCGATAAACGGCACACACCTTCATAATGTTGTTGAACACTAAAGGCCCGTAAAGCCGGTGAAGTTTCATCCGCTTCACGAAATAAATATTCCCAGTGACTTCCCAGATACATTTTCGTTACTAAAGGTCGTTCCAACGAATTATCTTCAGTATTATCATTGAGTTTCACCTGCTCCACTCGAATAATCACCGTAACATTTTGATTTAAAACCAAATCACTTACTGGTTTTCCCCATAGAGCCCAACCAGTACCTTGAATACGAACATAACCCTCTTTTAATTCGCAAACTTGGCCGTTAAGTCGATTATTACTTCCCATAAATTCAGCGGTAAATAGCGATTTAGGTGTTGCATACATATCCTGTGGAGTGCCTTGCTGTTCAATAACGCCATTATTTAGCAGCAAAATACGATCGGATATTGCCATCGCTTCATTTTGATCATGAGTTACCATCAGAGCGGATAAATTAAGTTCAACGATTAAGCCACGCAAGAATACTCTAGCCTCTTCCCGTAATTTAGCATCCAAGTTAGAGAGTGGCTCATCCAATAAAAGTACTGGAGGGTTATAAATTAGCCCGCGTCCTATAGCAACACGTTGCTGTTGCCCACCAGATAGTTGATGAGGATAGCGCTGACCTAAATTACCTAGCCCAAGCTGATCTAATACGGCCTGAACTCGTTGTTTTATCTCTACAGAAGAGGTCTTACGTAATTTTAGTGGATAAGCAATATTGTCGAAAATAGTCATATGCGGCCATAAGGCATAAGATTGGAAAACTAATCCCAAATTACGATCTTCAACCAAGACTTCGTTGCCTGTACTTCCTTCATAAATAACACGATTTCCAAGTGTTATACGCCCTTTACATGGTTTTTCCAACCCTGCAACCGCACGTAATAGCGTCGTTTTCCCACTCCCTGATGGTCCCAATAGTGTGACAACCTCTCCTTTGTTTAGCTCCATTGACACACCTTTCAATACCGGATTAGTGCCGTAATCTAAATGTAAGTTCTCTACTGTAAGTTCAGTCATTCATTTTTACTCCAAAGCGCAGGGCTATACCTAACCCAATCAAGACCAAAACAATATTGATAAACGATAAGGCAGCTACGATATCAACCGCACCAGTAGCCCACAGAGAAACTAACATTGAACCGATAGTTTCAGTGCCGGGCGAAAGCAAGTAGACCCCCGTAGAATATTCACGTTCAAAAATCAAAAACATCAATAACCATGAACCAATGAGCCCGTAACGAGCCAAAGGAACGGTGATATGTCGAGTAACTTGGCCACGTCTAGCTCCAGTACTACGAGCTGCTTCTTCTAGTTCAGTACCCACCTGTAGCAGTGCTGATGAAATGAGCCTCAGGCCATAGGCTAACCACACCACGGTATATGCTAACCATACGCTAAAAATGGTATTACGAGCGGCTCGCATCCAAACGACCACGTTTTCTCTTATCCATTCCGAGCCAGGGATAATTGACATATAGCCATTAGCTAGCGATTTATCCATCCACATCGGTGTAAACAAGAACACCCATAAGAATGCCAAGCCAGCCAATATCCCTGGAACTGCTCGTGGCACTAAAACGCTATAGTCAAGAAACTGGGTTACGCGGTCAGGTTTTCGATGCATTGCCAAACTAATAAAGGTGTAACAGATAACCGCAAGCGCACCACCAAAAATCCCGATAGCCACCGAGTTTATTATTGCTCTGATAAGGTTAGGCTGAGAAAAGACAGTCCTGAAGGTATCTAGTGATAGTAGCTCGATTATTGGGACACCAACCCCCCAATTAGAAACGAACGCTCGTAGTAAGATACCAGTGAGTGGAACAAAAATAGTCACGATTAACCATAGGGTAACAAAGCCAAAAGATATCCAGCGCCATTTACCTAGTGGCAGCACATGAGATGATGAGGCTTTCCCTTTTATAGTCACAAATCTGTTACTGGTTCGCATCAAACGGCGTTGAAGCATAATTAATGGTATGGTGATGCTAATCAAAACGACGGCAACGACAGCCATTAAATGATATGACGGGATCCCAAGCTTATTGGTAAGTTTATATAGATAGGTTGCGAGTACCAAGTTCCCTTCAGGGTCGCCCAATACTAACATCAAACCAAACACTTCTAATCCAAGGAAAAACAGCAATAGAGTTGCATAAAGAATTGCCGGTCTTACCATTGGTAAACTGACTGATAACATTATTTGGATCGGAGAAGCACCAGAAATACGTGCCGCCTCTTCAACATCAGACCCCATATTACGTAAAGCCGATGAAATATACAGATAGGCGTGAGGAACATGCGTTAACCCTGCAATAATCACGATGCTGGTCATTGAATAAATGTTCCATGGTACAAAGCCAATGAGATCCTGTACCCACAGCGAAAAAAGCCCAACAGGACCCGCAGCAACCACATAACCAAAACCTAAGACCATCGGTGACACAAATACTGG
This sequence comes from Providencia burhodogranariea DSM 19968, assembly GCF_000314855.2. Taxonomy (GTDB): domain Bacteria; phylum Pseudomonadota; class Gammaproteobacteria; order Enterobacterales; family Enterobacteriaceae; genus Providencia; species Providencia burhodogranariea. The sequence continues at coordinate 2,427,269 of NZ_KB233222.1, forward strand.
CACCAAAATCATAGGTTCAATCCAGCGACGACATGGAAGGTCGCACCTAACAATCAAAAACGCAAGGATACCGCCCAATGGAATAACAATCACCACTAAACCGAAAGCTAAAATAAACCCACTTTTCAGCGCCTTATAAAAATCAGGATCATTAAAAACAAAGCGATATGCATCCAGACTAATTGCTTTATCTGGAGAGAAAAATGGTGCTGATAAAAAGCTTTGAGTAACAATAAGCGCGAGTGGCCCGTAGATACATAATGCGGTTAATAGCACTACAATCCCACGCGGTAAACTCTGCCTTATTCTGCATAATGCATCATACATAGGCGAAAAACCCCATAGCAAAGGAAGATATTAGCGATAAAGGCCTTGAGCTTTACCGCTAAACCAACGACGAATTATTTACCGGTAGTCGCTCGCCATTTTTTCAGGTAATCCAGACGCTTATTCTGCTCTAGATACTCTAATAAGCTTATATCTATAGGGATTGGTTTTAACGCACTACCGAGCAGCTTTGTCATGCCGTCTATGTCGTTATCTCCGGAGATATCATCACGAATAGAGGTGAGATTAGACTGATTAGCTAAAATATCCTGCCCTTTTTGTGACAATAAATAGTCTAGCCATAGCTTAGCTGCATTCGAATGCTTAGCCTGTTTGCTAATAAAGCTTACTCGTGACAGTACTAAGGTGTAATCCTTGGGATAGGCGATCCCAAGAGAAGGATCTTTTATAGCGCGGTTTTTAGCGTAAGGTTCCAATATATTGTAACCAATTAGATTTTCACCTGAAGAGACACGCTCCAGCATAGTGCCAGTTGACGACTGAACTACCATTCCCGCACTGGCAATATCTTTTAAGTGCTCAAAGTATTGAGGGTCATTTTTCATATCTTCGACTGATAGCATAAAACCTACTGCAGACTTTTCGATATCATAAGTGGTGACTTTATTCTTAAAACGCTCTGGCTGTGATTTGATAAGAGAAGCTAAATCAGCATGAGATTTAGGCACTTCATCCTCTTTGATCAAACGCTTATTATAGATAAATATCAATGGCTCATAGGTCGTTCCATAAGCGCTATCTTGCCATACTGCCCACGAAGGTAGTTTACCTGCTTCAGGTGATTTGTAGGGAAGAGCATAATCTTTCGCGAGTTTTAGCGCAGTATCCATTGCTGAGCTCCATACGACGTCACCACTTCCACTAAACGATGCTTGCTCACTGATATAGCGGTTATATAGCTCAGTACTATTCATATCATTATATTCGACTGAGATCCCTGGATAGAGAGCCTCAAAACCTTTAATGATAGGAGCTGCGGCTGCAGTATCCGTAGTGGAATAAATAACGACTTTGCCTTCTTTTTTGGCAGCATCAACAATGTGTTGATAATTAGTTGGATAGCTTTCAGAAGCGGCGTTTGTAGTGCCTATATTAAGAACTAGCATACTGAACATGAAGAGATTCATTTTTTTTAACATGCTTTTTTCCCATTTTTATACTGTTGATACTTGAAGTTGAGGCTTCAAATAATTGAAGTATTTCTAATCTGTGGATTAGCTAGTATGGTTTTAAGATGTTAAATGTCAATTAAATGATAATGAATTGTTAAATAATTGTAATGAAGATCAAGGTTATCAAATTATTTTAAAAAAACAATTCTGCATTAGTTGAAAAATAAAGTCAAGATAATGGGAATTCTCAGTATTTTACACTTACTATAAGTGCTAATACTTAATCAAGTGTGTTATCTTCTAGTCATCGATATCGATTTTATGTAAGCTCAACAATCTTTAAAATTAATTGAGCCACGATGAAAGATTTAAATGCCATAACCACTCTCATTTAGAGTTAATTATTTAACTGATTGACCACCGTTTATTCCACCGTAAGTGTACTTGGTCAATCAGTTGTTTTATTTATGAGGGGATTAACGAAGAAATGATTAAAATCTTTTATTTTCAGCACGCCATAAGAAACCGGCTATTGAAATTATTAATTAAGTTAACAACATGACACATAGCACAATGAAAAGAAGTAAAGGGTAACTTTGTGCATGACGATTATCATTTAAGTATGGCATCAATAAACTAGCAAAACGGATACCTAACCATGAGGTTGTAATAAGAATTAATGCCGCCTTAATATAGATCATCCCAATGAACCCTTCACCTAGTTCAATCTGCTTAGTAAAAGCAAAGTAAAGGTAAGTCAACGTTCCCGTAATTGCCATCGGTAAAGTTAGTGGATTTGCAATAGCAGCAGCTTGAATCATGCTTGCACCACGACGCCTCATTAAAGGTACAGTCATAACACTTCCGCCTACCCCTAAAAAAGCAGCCACAGCACCAATGATAATTCCTATTGGGGTATCGGCAAATAAACTTCTATTTGATGGTTTGATAACATTCGAATCTATTCTCATAAAACCAGGACGGATAAAACAATCTAAAATCGTAATAATTAGATAACCGATAAATATCCAACGGATCCAAATACTCTCTACAGAGAGTGCAGTGAATGCACCTAAAATTCCACCAATTGAAATAGGAATAATAAAGGAACGAATGATGCTCCAATTTAAATTTCCTTTGATGTAATGTGCTCGACTAGATATTGAGGCAGAAACAATCATTACACATGTTGAGGTTGCAACCGCGATTTGCATTGCGACCTGTCCCGTATAACTTGCAGGTCCCCATACCAGAGTAATAAGCGCATAAAGCAATGGAACCGTAATAAAACCACCACCGAACCCAAATAAGGCCGTCGTGATCCCAGAAATAAATCCAAAAAAACAAAGCAGCAAGGTCACAAGGAATCTCCATAAATGAGGATATTTTTATACTCAAAGTAATTCGAATAACATAACCGCAGCAATCAACGTTATCCCGATAAAATAAATTCAAAACACATAAGAGCTAAGTGCTTCAAATGGGTTATATATCGTCAATGCTTTCAATATAAGGTATTCAAAATAAACAGCGAGGAATCATCTTATCGAGGAGAAGCGAGGCTGACTTATGCATACTTGACAATCTATTATGAAATTTCGCCAAACTTTATTGGTTGAATAAGTTATTGGCTAAAATAATAGAACGCAAAAAAGGGAGGCTTATCGCCTCCCTCTCTTTATTATCAATGCTATGATTATCGGATGATATTATTTCAGCACATTGTAAATAACGGTTTCCCCCGCTATGACATGACCTTTTGCTAAAATTTCAACACCAGCAAAATCATCAATATTACTGATAATTACAGGGCTAATCATTGATTTTGCATTAGCTTCTAGGAAAGCAATATCCAGTTTAAGAATTGGTGTACCCGCTTTCACTTCGCTACCTTCCTCAACTAAACGTGCGCAACCTTGACCTTTCAATGCAACTGTATCAATTCCCATATGAACAATTAACTCAACACCATTATCTGTTTCAATACAGAATGCATGGTTAGTTTCGAAAATCTTCACAACTGTTCCAGAAGCTGGAGCTAATACTTCATCACTCGTTGGCTTAATAGCAATACCATCACCTACGATACGGCTAGAGAATGCTTCATCAGGGACATCTTCAAGTGAATAAACTTCACCGCTAACAGGTGCAACAAGAGAAAGAATTACCTCACCTTTTGCTTTTACAGATTCGCTGGTTTTTTCTGTGGTAGCAGCAGTAATGACTGGCGCAGAGCCCACAATAATACCTTTCGCCATCACATCTTTCATCGCACTTGCAATGAGTTCAGCACGCGTACCGACAATAACTTGAACACTTTGTTTATTCAGACGGATAACGCCTGATGCACCAAGACGCTTAGCCATTGCATCATTAACAATGCTGGCATCTTTCACACTTAAACGTAGGCGAGTAATACAAGCATCAATATTGGTAATATTGTCACTACCACCGACGGCGACAACATATTGCCGAGCATCTTTTTGGATATCAGTATCTGTATTATCTGTTGGGCTAAGATTTTCATCATAACCATCAACTGTTTCATCACCCGCAGTCACCTCACGCCCCGGAGTCAATAAATTGAATTTACGGATCATGAAACTGAAGATGACATAATAAATGCCGAAGAATACCAAACCTTGAACAATCAACATCCACCAACGTATTGCCAGTGGGTTACGTGATTGCAGCAACATATCGACTAGACCCGCACTAAAGCCAAATCCTGAGATCCACTCCATCGTTGCAGCAATATAAACAGAGATACCTGTCAATAAGGCGTGAATAACGTACAGTACTGGGGCCACGAACATGAATGAGAATTCTAATGGCTCAGTGATACCAGTGAAGAACGCAGCAAATGCACCTGCGATCATAATACCAGCAACTTTTGCTTTATTTTCAGGACGTGCACAGTGATAGATAGCTAATGCCGCACCCGGTAAACCAAACATCATGATTGGGAAGAAACCAGCTTGGTAACGCCCCGTGATACCTGGGGTTGCTAACCCTTCTTCAATCGATTTTGCGCCGCCAAGGAAGTTAGGAATATCATTGATACCCGCGACGTCAAACCAGAATACAGAGTTTAACGCGTGGTGTAGACCAACTGGAATTAATAAGCGGTTAAAGAATGCATAGATACCTGCACCAACTGAACCTAAATCTTTAATACTCTCACCGAATGAAACGAGTGCATTATAAACGAGTGGCCATACATACATCAGTATGAAGGCAAGGAAGATCATTAGGAAAGAAGTTAGGATTGGTACAAGACGACGCCCACTGAAGAATGACAATGCTTTAGGGAGCTCGACACCGCTGTAGCGATTATACAATTCAGCCGAAAGCACACCCACAAGAATACCAACAAACTGGTTATTAATTTTTCCGAACGCCGCGGGAACATGTTCAATCGGGACATTCATTATCATTGAATAAGAAGCTGGTGAACACAGTGTTGTTACAACAAGAAAACCGACAAAACCAGTGAGTGCGGCTGCACCGTCTTTATCTTTTGACATGCCATAAGCCACACCAATCGCAAATAGTACGGACATATTGTCGATAATTGCCGCACCAGATTTAATCAGTAAAGCTGCGATTGCACTATTGGCTCCCCAGCCATCTGGGTCTATCCAATAACCAATCCCCATGAGGATTGCGGCGGCAGGTAGGACTGCCACAGGCACCATCAGTGCCCTGCCGATCCGCTGTAAGTAGCTAAGAATATTCACAAACTCCCCCTTTATTGCCCAGTTATATAGCTCAGTTATAGTCCCATTTACAGGATCTTATTGTTCATGCACCATCATAATAAATAGATTAGGTGACTAAGAGTAGCAATTTCATAGTCTAAATGAATTCTTTCGCGTTGCAAAATAAATAGGTGTAATTTGTGATAAATATCAATGATAATATTAGTAGCCAGTCTAAATTAGTGGCTATTATTCGAAACTTATTTTATGATTAAAAATAACTTATCCACTGGATTTAGCTGTATAGCTAATAGAGAATCTGTGCTCCCTGAAATTTTCTATACTCAACATCAGTTAAGTGTATGTAGGTAACTAACTAAGATATTCCAATAAATATTGATAACACTATGATTTTGGTAACTTAGTATGCTACTAAATACGCTATGTGACTTGAAGTATGACGAGTATATGCTTATTGAGTAAAATCAGGGCACATATTATAGATTTCATAGGCTTAGATTAGAGGTAAAGTAACATGAGGCTTCTCCCATTAAAAAATGCTCACGACGTTGGGATTTGGTCTGCACAGTATATCGCAGATAAAATCAATGAGTTCAATCCGACAGCAGAGCGACCATTTGTATTAGGTTTGCCAACAGGTGGCACACCTCTTGCAACTTACAAAGCGCTGATTGCGTTGTACCAAGCAGGCAAAGTTAGCTTTAAGCATGTCGTCACTTTCAATATGGATGAATATGTAGGTATTCCTGAAAGTCACCCACAAAGCTATCATACCTTTATGTTTGAAAACTTTTTCAATCATGTTGATATCAAAAAAGAAAATATTAATTTACTCAATGGTAATGCACCCGATGTTAATGCGGAATGCCAACGCTATGAAGATAAAATAAAATCCTACGGTAAAATCAATTTATTTATGGGCGGCGTCGGTAATGATGGTCACATTGCATTCAATGAACCTGGCTCATCATTAAGTTCCCGTACTCGTATCAAGACGTTAACACCAGAAACTCGTCTCGCTAACTCTCGTTTCTTTGATAACGATGTTAATCAAGTACCTAAATTCGCACTCACCGTTGGTGTTGCAACATTATTAGATGCTGAAGAACTTATGGTTCTGGCGACAGGCGCTAATAAAGCAAATGCTGTTCAAGCAGCAGTAGAAGGTTCCGTTAATCACTTATGGACTATTAGCTGTGTGCAATTGCATCAAAAAGCATTAATTGTTTGTGATGAGCCAGCAACGCTTGAATTAAAAGTAAAAATACTTAAATATTTCAGTCAGTTAGAATCAGATATCATCGAAAAATTTAACCAATAATAATTCGATCACCCGATCAGCTAAGGCTGGTCGGTGACCCTTTGTTTGGTCAGGAGCTAAATACCATGTATGCACTAACCCATTGTATTATTTATACAGGTCATGAAAGATTAGATAACCATGCTGTCATTATTGATGGCAACCTGATTAAAGATATTTGCCCTATAGCAGAACTTCCTACCAATATCGAACAGCGTGATTTACAAGGTGCGATTCTGTCTCCTGGTTTTATTGATTTACAAGTCAACGGCTGCGGCGGTGTTCAATTCAATGACAATAAAGAAAATGTGACATTGAAGCATCTTGATATAATGCAAAAAGCCAATGAACGTACAGGGTGTACTAGCTATCTTCCTACCTTAATTACTTGTTCTGATGAATTGATGAAGCATGGCATTGAAGTCATGAGTGAATACTTAGAAACACATCGTAATCAGGCATTGGGCTTGCACTTGGAAGGCCCTTACATCAACGTCATCAAGAAAGGCACACATAACCCTGAATTTATCCGTAAACCATCAGCTGAAATGATGGATTACTTAGCTGCTCATTCCAATGCAATTACCAAAGTTACCTTAGCGCCAGAGATGGTAGATGAACCATATATTCGTCAACTTACTGATGCAGGTATTATTGTTTCTGCCGGCCATTCAAACTCAACCTATGAAGAAGCGCGCCTTGGGTTTAAAGCTGGCATTCGTTTTTCAACTCACCTGTTTAATGCAATGCCTTATATTTCAGGAAGAGGTCCAGGATTAGTTGGCGCTATTTATGATACGCCTGAAGTGTATGCTGGCATCATCGCAGATGGCCTTCATGTTCAATGGGCAAATATTCGTAACAGCAAACACTTGAAAGGTGATAAATTAGTTTTAGTTACGGACGCAACCGCGCCTGCCGGAATTAATCCTCAAACTGGTGAAATGGATCATTTTATCTTCGCTGGCAAAACCATATACTATCGTGATGGATTGTGTGTAGATGAGAACGGAACACTTAGTGGATCTTCACTAACAATGATTGAAGCGGTTAAAAACACAGTCGAACATGTCGGTATCGCATTAGATGAAACTTTAAGAATGGCAACCTTGTATCCGGCTAGAGCCATTGGCGTTGAATCCAGTTTAGGTTCAATTGCTCCGGGGAAAATTGCAAACTTAACTGCTTTTAACCACGATTTCCAAGTTCTTTCAACTTACGTGAATGGCGAGGAAGTCTACAAAAAATGAGTATATAGCTGATGAACCATAGTCACTCGCTAAAGCAAATTGGTAATATTGATCTGGTAAAACAACTCAACAGTGCCGTGGTATACAGCCTAATCGACCAACAAGGCCCAATATCTCGGATCCAGATAGCAGAACATAGCCAACTTGCACCCGCAAGTGTCACTAAAATTACTCGTCAGTTACTCGAACGCGGCTTAATTAAAGAAGTCGATCAGCAGGCCTCCACCGGAGGCCGTCGAGCTATATCTATCGTATCTGAGTATAAAAACTTCCATACGATTGGGGTGCGCCTAGGGCGCTATGATGCAACTATCGCCCTTTATGACTTAAGTGGCAAACTTCTCATAGATGCACACTATCCTCTCTCAGAGCTCTCTCAACAGGCCGTAGAGCAAAAACTTATCGCTGCTATCGAAGACTTTATCACTTTCAACCAGAGGCGTATTAAAGAGCTTATTGCGATATCCGTGATCTTACCGGGTCTAGTCAATCCACATAATGGCATCGTCCACTATATGCCTCATATCAAAGTGGATAATTGGCATTTGGTTGATAACCTAAAAGCACACTTTCAACTGACTTGTTACGTTGGGCACGATATTCGTAGTCTTGCATTAGCCGAATGCTACTTTGGCGCAACAAGGGATTGTGAAGATTCGCTTCTTGTACGCATCCACCGAGGTGCTGGCGCGGGGCTTGTGATTAATAAAGAAATATTATTGAACCGCCGTGGAAACCTCGGGGAAATTGGCCATATCCAAGTTGATCCTCTCGGCGACCTATGTCATTGCGGTAACTTTGGTTGTCTCGAAACTATCGCTTCAAACCAAGCCATTGAAAACCGTGTAAAACAACGCCTTGAACAAGGTTTTACCAGCTCACTAACTCCTGAAGAGTGCTCTATTCACCATATTTGCCAAGCTGCTAATAAAAATGACCCACTAGCGACTGAAGTCATTCAACACGTTGGTCGCCAAATTGGTAAAGCAGTGGCTATCTCAATAAATTTATTTAATCCCGAAAAGGTGGTTATTGCTGGTGATATCACTGAAGCAGATCAAATATTACTTCCTGCGATTCAAAGTTGTATTGATACTCAAGCCTTAAAAGGCTTCCGAGATAATTTGCCTGTCGTCACTTCTCAATTAGTTCATAACTCAGCCATAGGCGCTTTCGCACTCACTAAACGCGCAATGCTCAACGGTGAATTACTTCAAAAGCTACTCGATAGCTAATTAACGTTATCGGTTACAGATAACTTACTGGGGCTGGTTAATGTAACCCCCCAGCCTTAGTGTTTGCCCTTAGAATTCCATTATAATTAAGCGGTATACACCATGTTACAATTATCGTTGGATACCCTGTGAAAGTCCCCCTTACCTACATTCACAAATACAGTTTTATCTGTTGCAGATCATGCATTTTGAATTATTTTAGTGACACACAATGAAACAGACAGGGATCCGTTGATTAAATTTGCCGATAAACGCTATTTTTTTATTTGATAATCTTCACCAACCGTGAACCGTGAAAAGAGCAATTCTAAATAACTATTGAGCTTGCCATGTCAGGACAACGACAATTAACCTAGCGTGACATGTCACAGTTTTTTTAATTACCAGCTTGTTTTTTGCTGACTTTATCGACAAAATGATTACTCATCAAACAAACGGACGTGTTTTCACAAAAATAGTGAAAAAAGCAGTTGACTGAATCAGCTGTAATTAGCATAATGCGCCCCGCAACGCCGACGAAGGTAATGCAAAAAAGAGATGGCTATGTAGCTCAGCTGGTTAGAGCACAACACTCATAATGTTGGGGTCACAGGTTCGAATCCCGTCATAGCCACCATTATTTTGCGGGAGTGGCGAAATTGGTAGACGCACCAGATTTAGGTTCTGGCGCCGCAAGGTGTGCGAGTTCAAGTCTCGCCTCCCGCACCATTTCCTTCTCGGTAATTGAATTTAAGATTGGGGTATCGCCAAGCGGTAAGGCACCAGGTTTTGATCCTGGCATTCCCAGGTTCGAATCCTGGTACCCCAGCCATCTTAAATCAAAAAATTTAGAAGAATCCCTCGGATGGGGTATCGCCAAGCGGTAAGGCACCAGGTTTTGATCCTGGCATTCCCAGGTTCGAATCCTGGTACCCCAGCCATATTCTGCTCTTCTAAAGTAGTAAAAAATCCCATACAGTATTTTAATATTTAACTTAACTGTATATGGCTATGTAGCTCAGCTGGTTAGAGCACAACACTCATAATGTTGGGGTCACAGGTTCGAATCCCGTCATAGCCACCATAAATTGCGGGAGTGGCGAAATTGGTAGACGCACCAGATTTAGGTTCTGGCGCCGTAAGGTGTGCGAGTTCAAGTCTCGCCTCCCGCACCATTTTGCCCTCGGCAAGTCAAATTTAGATTGGGGTATCGCCAAGCGGTAAGGCACCAGGTTTTGATCCTGGCATTCCCAGGTTCGAATCCTGGTACCCCAGCCATTCTTTTAATAGTTAATCTCAATATCAATAATAAAATTTCATCTAAATATATTTATTTTTATGTTATCCATTATTAAAATAACATTTGTTTATTTCACTTCAATTATTAAGTCCAACTAAGATTTTCTGCAACTAATTCTCCGCAGCTACGATTCAAGCCCATTCCCTCTTTATTTTTAATAATTAATCACTCAAATAACTAATCTTCTATTTTAAATAATCATCGAGAAACAACAATTGGTACAATTTATTTACTTTTATTCAACTTCACTATCAATTATGTGACTTTAGTCATTTTATAATAACCAACAATAATGATAATCTTCGCCTTGATTTTGGATATATCCGGTTAATGGCTTTCAGGATGATTCCCCCTCTGCCATGGCTCAATTGTTACCCAACTCATCATTCCCTATAAAAAAGATCTCATAACTTAATAATTATAAATTGCAGTTATGCAATATTTCACAGAGAAGATTTATGCGAAACATGATAAAGCAACCACTATATAAAATCCTATATGTACAAGTTATTGTCGCGATTGTGTTAGGTATTGCACTCGGACATTTTTGGCCAGATATAGGTGAATCATTAAAACCTCTCGGTGATGCATTCATCAAGATTGTTAAAATGATCATTGCTCCAGTTATTTTCTTAACGGTAGTAACTGGTATCGCAGGAATGACAAATATGAAGGCGGTAGGTAGCGTCGCTGGAAAGGCAATGCTCTACTTCATTACCTTTTCAACCATCGCACTTATCATTGGCCTCATTGTTGCTAATATTATTCGTCCAGGAGATGGACTTAACATCGACCCAGCTTCACTCGATGGCAGCAAAGTAGCTGGTTATGTTGAAAAAGCTCACGAGTCTTCTATCGTTGGCTTTTTGATGAATATTATTCCTGACACTGTTATTAGCCCATTAGTTAACGGCAATATTCTTCAAGTCTTGTTTATTGCAGTTATTTTTGGTCTAGCCCTTGCTTCTATAGGCAAGCATGGCGAACCTATTGTTAAACTGCTACAAAACTTCTCTGAGCCTGTATTTAAAATGGTTGCTATGCTGATGAAACTCGCACCTATTGGTGCCTTCGGTGCAATGGCATTTACTATTGGTAAATATGGTATTTCCTCTATCGGCAACTTAATGATGCTGATTATGACTTTCTACATCACTTCACTATTGTTTGTTTTGTTGGTGTTAGGAGCAGTTGCAAAATATAATGGTTTTTCCATTATACAATTAATCAAATACATCAAAGATGAACTTTGGTTAGTATTAGGGACGTCTTCTTCAGAAGCTGCATTACCGACTTTAATGAGAAAAATGGAGCATGCTGGTTGTGAAAAATCAGTTGTAGGTTTAGTGATCCCAACAGGTTACTCATTCAACCTCGATGGTACTAATATTTACATGACAATGGCGGCATTATTCATCGCGCAAGCAACCAATATTGAGCTCACAATTTGGGAGCAGATTTCGCTACTATTAGTCGCGATGATAAGTTCTAAAGGTGCGGCTGGTGTTACGGGTGCAGGCTTTATTACTTTAGCAGCTACACTAATGGTTGTACCAAGTATCCCAGTTGCAGGTATGGCTCTAATCCTTGGTATCGACCGCTTCATGTCAGAATGTCGTGCGTTAACTAACTTAGTAGGTAACGCTTGTGCTTGTATCGTGGTTGCTCGTTGGGAAAAAGAGTTAGACACTGATAAGCTCGCAGCAGCATTCGCTGAAAAAGGTGAAAGTATGGATGCGATTATTACAGAAGAAAACTTTGACGTACCAGCTCATGAGCCTAAGCCATTAGACTTAGCGAAAGATAAATAATACAAACATTTTAAGTATAAATAAGCCGCGTTTAAATGCGGCTTATTTATTATTAAC
>NZ_KB233222.1:2440529-2492932 GCF_000314855.2 Providencia burhodogranariea DSM 19968
CTGCATTTATCATTAAATTATAAAACACCCAATGAGGTTCATCGAGCGTTTTATGCCTGAAAAGTTGTCAACCTATATCAGGGCTAGTCATAACAAATCAAAGACCTAATGCATACTTGAGCGCAAGCTTTTTTGCTTCTCCAGCTCGCTGAGCGGCCATTAAACCAAGATTACGCATCATTTTTAAACCTGGCAGATTCTCACTAAATGCCATATAAAATATATCCATTCCCGTTTGCATCATTAGGTTATCCGGTAAGCGCCGGCGCTGATAACGTTTCAGTACCTCTAAGGAATGCCACGGTTCAAGATACTCTTTCGCCTGAGTAACGACTTTAAGCAAAGTTTCTACATCGCGATAACCCAGATTCACACCCTGCCCTGCCAATGGGTTGATAGTATGTGCAGCATCCCCGACTAAGGCGAGTCCTTCAATCACATAACGGTTCGCATGATGACGGTTTAATGGAAATGCACCTGATGCAAATGCAGTTACTTTACCTAAACGCTTAGGAAATGCCTCTATAACGGCACTAGTCAATTGATCCATCGACATCGACTGTAAGCGTCGAATTTTCGCTGGACTGTCGTACCAGACCAGAGATGCCCAATTATCATATAAAGGTAAGAAAGCTCTAGGACCCGATGGGAAAAATTGCTGCCACGTTTTTTCTTGCTGTGATTCGGCAGTTTGAACAGTTATCAGCATACATGATTGACGATATTGCCAGCCTCTACTACCAATACCCGCGAGTTTGCGTACTTGTGAATTAGCACCATCAGCACCAACCACCAGCTTAGCTTGTAACTCACGCCCATCATCAAGAGAAATTACCCAATCTTTATGCTCATTAGATTGATAAAGATGAGTTAGTTGTACAGGACAAATGCGCTCAAGGTTGGAATGTTTTTCACATTCACGCCAAAGCGCTAGCTGTAACACACGGTTTTCCACCATAAAACCAAGCTCTGATAAACCTAAATCCTTAGCATCGAAGACAACATTACTACCTTGTTCTTCCCAAGTTTCAAGTTGGCGATAAGGAACACAGCGCATTGCTTCAACATGCTGCCAAGCACCTAATTGCTTGAGTAAATCTACCGATGAACGACTAATCGCAGAAATACGAACATCAGGTATACTCTTGATATCAAAAGCAGCCGGCTCAATCTTCTCAAGTAATGCAACACGCATACCTTCTTGAGCAAACCCTAAAGCCGCAGCAGTGCCAGTCATACCTGCACCAACCACGACAACATCATAATATTCTGTTAGTTTATTCATCACATTAGCTACTATTAACTGTTTGATTTACGTAGTGTACCGAAAAATTGTTAAGCTGGCTGGGAATATCTCTACCCGAGACGCTGGTCACTGATGCTTCAAATGAATACAATACGAGTTAATTTTTAAAACAATAGGCAATAGCCAGTCTTTGAGGCATCGCATAACTTAGCTTTAGAGCATAGATTCAGGCTATCTTTGCATTTTTTCTATCATAGAATGATGTCTATGATCAAAAATGCGTGCGCCTTCCCAAAACTGGACGGGACTTTGGATTTTTACACTAAATAGTTCGAGTCGTAGCGAACAAAGCGACGCCTTGAAGTATCACGTGTATACAATGCGTTTCGGAGTCCATTATACTAGCCGCTTCGAAAACACTGGATATAGACATGTCGACGAATAAAAAGTTATATATTAAAACTTGGGGCTGCCAAATGAATGAGTACGACTCATCAAAAATGGCCTCACTATTAGAAAGTACTCACGGTTATAAAATTACTGAAATTCCTGAAGAAGCTGACGTGTTGTTACTAAACACCTGTTCAATCCGTGAAAAAGCACAGGAAAAAGTTTTCCATCAACTAGGGCGTTGGAAATTTTTCAAAGACCGCAATCCCGATATCATTATTGGTGTGGGTGGCTGCGTTGCATCTCAAGAAGGTGAATTTATCCGACAGCGTGCGCCGAGTGTCGACATCGTCTTCGGCCCACAAACTCTTCATCGCTTACCGGAAATGATTAATCAGGTTAAAGGTACACGTAGCCCTGTTATCGATATCAGCTTCCCAGAAATTGAAAAGTTTGACCGCCTACCGGAGCCAAGAGCCGAGGGACCAACTGCATTTGTATCCATCATGGAAGGCTGTAATAAATACTGTACATTCTGTGTAGTTCCTTATACTCGCGGAGAAGAAGTTAGTCGTCCATGTGATGACATTCTGTTTGAGATCGCACAATTAGCAGCGCAGGGTGTACGCGAAGTTAACCTATTAGGTCAGAACGTTAATGCCTATCGCGGCGCAACCTTTGATGGTGACATTTGTACATTTGCAGAGTTAATTCGTCTTGTCGCTGCAATTGATGGTATCGACCGTGTACGCTTTACGACAAGTCATCCAATTGAATTTACCGATGACATTATCGAGGTCTATGAAGATACCCCTGAGCTAGTGAGTTATTTGCACTTACCCGTTCAAAGTGGTTCTGACCGCATTTTAACTTTAATGAAACGTGCGCATACAGCACTAGAATATAAAGCGATTATTCGTAAATTACGTAAAGCGCGCCCAAATATTCTCATTAGCTCTGACTTTATTGTTGGTTTCCCCGGTGAAGACAATGATGATTTCGAAAAAACAATGAAACTCATCGCAGATGTTGATTTCGACCTGAGTTTTAGTTTTGTTTATTCTGCTCGTCCAGGTACCCCTGCTGCAGATTTACCTGATGATGTATCAGAAGAAGAGAAAAAACAGCGCTTGGCAATTCTTCAGCAGCGCATCAACCAGCAAGCAATGAGATTCAGTCGTGCTATGGTAGGCACGGTACAACGTGTTTTAGTGGAAGGAACTTCGCGTAAAAATATAATGGAAATTTCCGGCCGTACTGATCACAACCGCGTCGTGAACTTTGAAGGTTCACCTGATATGATTGGTAACTTTGTTGACGTAGAAATCGTTGATGTTTATGCGAACTCTCTACGTGGAAAAGCCATTCGTACCGAAGACCAAATGGATTTACGTGTTAAGGAATCCCCAGCTTCCGTCATCGCACGTACTCGTAAAGAAGATGAGCTTGGTGTTGGTAACTACCAACCCTAACGATAGGATACTCAGTGACTGATAAAAAACCGTTGCAAATCGCAACACAAGAAATCTTTTTAGAGCCCGCAGATAACCAACGCTTAATGAGCCTTTGCGGGCCATTTGATGACAATATCAAACAGCTTGAACGTCGCCTTGCGATCGAAATTAATCGTCGTGATAACCGTTTCAAGTTATCGGGTAAGGCACTTAACATTCAAGCTGCAAGTAAAATTTTACGCCAGCTTTACGTTGAAACAGCTCAAGTACGTGGCATTATCCCTGATATCGATCCAGAGCAAATTCATCTCGCGATCTCTGAAAGCCGCGTGTTAGAGCAAGCTAACGATAGCGTGCCGGATTATGGCAAAGCAGTAAATATCAAGACCAAACGCGGTGTCATCAAACCTCGTACACCGAATCAAGCGCAATATATTGCCAATATTTTAGATCATGACATTACGTTTGGGATTGGCCCAGCAGGTACAGGTAAAACTTATCTTGCAGTAGCCGCTGCTGTTGATGCTTTAGAGCGTCAAGAAGTTCGTCGTATTTTGCTAACACGCCCAGCGGTAGAGGCTGGTGAAAAATTAGGGTTCCTGCCTGGTGATTTAAGTCAGAAAGTCGACCCTTATCTGCGCCCACTTTATGATGCGCTATTCGAGATGCTAGGTTTTGAAAAAGTCGAAAAATTGATTGAACGTAATGTTATTGAAGTTGCACCATTAGCTTATATGCGTGGTCGTACACTCAATGATGCATTTATTATTTTAGATGAAAGCCAAAACACCACTCTTGAACAAATGAAGATGTTCTTAACTCGTATCGGGTTTAATTCAAAAGCTGTTATTACCGGTGATATTACACAAGTTGATTTGCCACGCGGTAATAAATCTGGCTTGCGTCATGCAATTGAAGTACTTTCTGATGTTGATGACCTTAGTTTTAATTTCTTCCATAGTGAAGATGTTGTGCGCCACCCTGTCGTTGCTAAAGTTGTTATCGCCTATGAAAAATGGGAAGAGCAAGACAATAAACGCCGCCAGCAACTAAGAGAAGAAAAAGAGCAACAAAGAGAATTAGAAAAGCAGGAAAATAATTAAATGAGTGAAGTCATTCTTGATTTACAAGTTGCTTGTGAAGAAACAACTGATCTTCCAAGTGAAGCTCTATTTCAACGTTGGTTAGAAGCGGTTTTATCTCAATTTCAACCACAAAGCGAAGTCACTATTCGTATTGTTGATGAAGAAGAAAGCCAGCATTTAAACCTAACTTATCGAGGAAAAGACAAGCCAACCAATGTGCTATCTTTTCCTTTTGAAGCTCCACCCGAAGTTGAATTATCACTACTTGGTGATTTAATCATTTGTCGCCAAGTTGTAGAGCAAGAAGCTATTGAACAACAAAAAAGCGCAGAAGAACATTGGGCACATATGGTTGTTCATGGCTGCCTGCATCTGCTTGGATATGATCATATCGAAGATGAGGAAGCTGAAGAAATGGAAGGCTTAGAAACAGAAATTTTAGCTGAATTAGGCTATGCTGATCCTTATCTTGTAGAAAAAGAATGACCTAGCACCTATTTTTATGCTAAATATTAATTTAATAAACCATCAATTGGGGAATAAGAAATAAAACGCCATGAGCGACGATAACTCTTCGAGTAATGACAACCCTGGTCCTAAGAAAGGGTTTTTTGCACTTTTAAACCACTTGTTCCACGGTGAACCTAAAAACCGTGGTGACTTAGTCGAACTGATCCGTGATTCTGAACAGAACGACCTTATCGATCCCGATACTCGTGACATGCTAGAAGGCGTCATGGATATTGCCGACCAAAGGGTTCGTGACATTATGATCCCGCGCTCTCAGATTGTGACCCTAAAACGCAATCAAACTTTAGATGAGTGCCTTGATGTCATCATCGACTCCGCCCACTCTCGTTTTCCTGTTATCAGTGAAGATAAGGATCATATAGAAGGGCTATTAATGGCAAAAGATTTATTGCCATTTATGCGAACTGATGCAGAACCATTCAGTATTGATAAAGTATTACGTCAAGCCGTTGTCGTTCCAGAAAGTAAACGTGTCGATCGGTTACTAAAAGAGTTCCGTTCACTGCGCTATCACATGGCAATTGTGATCGATGAGTTCGGTGGTGTATCAGGGCTTGTTACCATTGAAGATATCTTAGAGCTTATTGTTGGTGAAATTGAAGATGAGTACGATGACGAAGATAATGTTGATATTCGCCAGCTAAGTCAGCACTCTTACTCAGTAAGAGCCTTAACCCAGATTGAAGACTTCAATGAGGCCTTTAATACACACTTTAGCGACGATGAAGTTGATACTGTTGGTGGCCTTGTGATGCAAGCTTTCGGTCATTTACCTTCTCGTGGTGAAACTATTACAATTGATGACTATCAATTTAAAGTTGCCATGGCAGATAGCCGTAGGATTATCTTACTCCATGTGAAAATTCCTGACGATGCGCCATTGCCAACTCTGGATGAAGAAAAGACTTAATGAACTTAACGTCATATTATCAAAGTCAGTGGCTACGGCTGCTACTGGCTTTAATCTTTGGAGCCAGTGGTACACTGGCTTTTTCGCCTTTCGACCTCTGGCCTGCCGCACTCCTATCACTTTTATTTCTCCAATTATTGACACTACACCGTAGCCCAAAACAATCTTTCACGATTGCTTTTGCATGGGGTTTTGGTCTATTTGGCGCGGGTGTAAACTGGGTATACGTTAGTATTGCTGATTTTGGTGGGATGCCTGAAGTTGTTAACATTTTTATTGTTATCTTACTAGCAGCCTATCTCGCTCTTTATCCTGGGCTATTTGGTTATCTCCTCTCAAAATTATTTTCTGCCCCAACGGTATGGCGATTCGTCTTTGCCGCGCCAGCTTTATGGCAACTTACTGAATTTTTACGTGGCTGGGTGCTTACCGGTTTTCCATGGTTACAGTTCGGTTATAGTCAGATTGATGGGCCAATGAAAGGGCTAGCACCGATATTTGGTGTCGAAATGATGACACTGATACTCTTTAGTATTAGTGGTTTATTGGCTTTAGCTCTAGTTCGTCGGAGTTATAGCGCATTAGCCGTTGCCGTTGTTTTATTGTTTGCACCTTTAGCTCTTAAGAACGTTCAGTGGTATACACCTTTAGAATCGAAAAAAACTGAAGTCGCGCTTATTCAGGGTAATATTGCTCAATCTATGAAATGGGAAGCGAGCTATTTACAGCATACCAAAGATACCTATATGGCACTTTCACAGCCTTATATAGGCAAAGCATCTTTGATAATCTGGCCTGAGTCCGCCGTTCCTTCTGTCGAATTGGATAATCAAGCTTGGTTAAAATCACTGGATAATTTATTACGTGAATCAAATACCAAGTTGATTACAGGTATTGTTGATGCTCGCCCAGCTAATGGTGACTATCAGTTCTATAATACGATGATTGTCTTAGGTGATGAAAAACCCTACCTCTATCCTTCTAAGAATCGCTATAACAAGCACCATCTTGTACCTTTTGGTGAATATGTACCGTTAGAAGATATTTTGCGCCCTATCGCACCATTCTTTAATCTACCTATGTCTGGGTTTAGTAGAGGTGATTATCAGCAAGCACAACTAGCCGTTGGCAACATGCACCTTACAGCAGCTATTTGTTATGAAATTATTCTTGGAACTCAGGTCCGAGATAACTTCAAACCTGATAGTGATTATCTATTAACGGTTTCGAATGATGCTTGGTTTGGAAAATCTATTGGTCCATGGCAACATTTCCAGATGGCGAGGATGCGAGCACTTGAACTTGGCCGTCCATTGCTTCGCGCAACTAACAATGGTGTAACTGCTATTATTCGTGCGGATGGATCCATTCAAGCTGAATTACCACAATTTAAGGCTGCCGTACTTTCTGCCGAAATTACTCCAACTACAGGACTAACGCCTTATGCACGCTGGAGTAATTGGCCAATGTGGGCAATGGTAGTGGTATTTGTCGTAATTGCTCTATTGCTTGGTCGACGCAAAAAAACAGCTAACTCATAATTAAAAACCTCAATTGTGTATAAACCACTCGATTGAGGTGCCAGCTAAGGATATAACAAATTGAGCTGAGTCACTAAACGTAGTGCTATACTCGCCATAACTATCCTTAAATTACCTTTAAATAATCCGTACATTTCCCCTAAATAATTCGAGTTGCAGCTAGGCGACAAGAGAATGAGAGACTCGAAATTATGATTTAACTACATCAAAAGTGCCATTTTGGCACTTTTTGCACTTTTTATTTATAAAATTAAACTAAAAACATAACGGATATACCCGAAATCATATGAGTTGTAGTGAAACGACAAGAGAATGAGAGACTTGAAATGATGATTTAACTATAGCAAAAGTGGCACTTTGCGCATTTTTTATTTGTAAAATTAAACTAAGAACATGACCGATATATTCAAATAATTTAAGTTATTTCTCGGCAACTTGAAATATAACCAAGATATACCCTAAATAATTCGAGTTGCAGCTAGGCGACAAACGAGCGAAGCCCTAGGGGCTGTTGATCTTTGTGTGTTTATTGAACGGCATGGTGATGTTGTATAATGATTTCGCAAAAAAAACACAACAGAAATCACCATGCCGAGAGCAATACTCACAGAAAAACAGCGGGTTACGCTATGCAAACTTATGAGAGATACCGGTCGGGCTTACAATAAATTCGAACATAGAATGACCTTTGAAATCATATTATATCGAATGAGAACCGGTTGCCTATGGCGAGATGTTTCCAAGGAGTTTGGAGGAATGGAGCACTATTTTTAGATGGCTTAATCTTTGGGCTAGAAAGGGTATTATAAGATTAATATTCATCAAGTTATCTAGCTTTTCTGATAGCAAATATCTCTTTATTGACGGAACAATTGTACGGGTTCATCAACATGCTACGGGCGCGGCAACAGAAGAAAATGAAGAGAAAGGAAAGAGCCGTGGAGGTCATTCCACGAAGATCCATTTAGCAGTTGATAGTGATGGTTACCCTGTTAATTTTGAGCTATCCGGTGGACAGAGATACGATATTGTTTTTTGCTGAAGAAATTGATTGCAAATAGTCCCTCATGTGATTTCACAGTAGCAGATAAAGGTTATGATAGTGAGAAATTTCGGGCTTATTTAACGAATGTAAAAGGCTAGACGCCAATGATCCCAAGAAGGAAAGTGAATCTTTTAAACAATGATCATATGGACTGGGAACTTTATAAAGTAAGACATTTTATTGAAAATGCGTTTGCGAGAATAAAGCATTTTAGAACGATATCAAGTCGATATGATAAATTAACAAGAAATGACTCATCGATGGTTGCCCTATCATTAATCAATATGTGGATACCAAAATATCGATGAACAATTATTATATAAATATCAACAGCACCGAGGGGCATATATAAGTATGTGACTAGTGCGAATGACCAAAATCAATGACGCTGCCGCGCGAACTATCACGGATATATCAATTGTCCCTGTATGCTTGCAATGCCTACCGTAACTATACTGCCTGCATTAAAACGCAAATAATCATCTTCAATACCATCAGAAAAAATTATCCCATTTTCAGGCATCAACGATTCCAATTGCAGCGGTGAGTTGTCTTCAATTGTTCCAAATATCAGCTGTATGCCCGTAGTTTTACTGGGAAAAGGTTCCCTGACACTGAATTGAAGTTTTCTCTCTTCCCAATCAAATCCTTTCGATAACGGATGCTCATCGGCTTCCATTATTGCTCTAGCTCCGGCTAAAATCGATTGAAACCATCCTGTTGATCCTAATCCTGTTGAAACAATAATCCCAGATGATGATTGAAACTCCTGTTCATTACGCCATTTTATAATATAACGGGCTGAAGTATGACTCTTAGGACCGATAAATAAATCATTCACTGCTAATAGGGTTTGCCCATCATTGGTCGTCGCTTGAGCAAAAGTGACAGATTTCTGTGGCATTTTCCCCTTTAATGTCTTCATCACAACATCATTAAGCTGTCCGATTTCAAAAGGTAGCAACTTACCGTCCCAACGAGAAGGATCTGGATTTATTGCAATAACAGGTTGGCCATTTAAATATTTTAGTGTATTTGCGACCAATCCATCCTGTCCAATCACAATCACGATATCGCGAGCAGAGAATTGATAGCTCGGTAATAACGCACGTTCCAATAGCTGGAATCGTCCCAGCGATTTAAGGACAGATTCCGCTTGTACTAACTGCTTCTGATATTGATCATGTTCATCAAGATAATCATTTACCTCGACCTGATTATGCTCCAAATAAAACTTCGCCTGTGGCCAAGTATTAAAACGTTCAATTAGCTCCTGTAAGCGCGTTTTTCGGATGACTAATATAAAGCGTGCATCTTCTAATCCATTCATGCCTTAGCTCCTTTTTTCATCATTTGGCCAAACAAATCAGGTGAAATATTCAGTTCACCAATTTTTCCTGCATTCTGTGCCAAAGATTCAAATGCTATTGCCATTAACTGTTCAGGGTTCATTTTAGCCAGTGCCATCGCTTTTAAATTTTCGACAGGTAACTCACGATAGGCTTTCATTTTGGCTTCAATCGCGTAAGCATCCGCATCAGACTGTGTTCGTTGATTTTCAACACTTAACCTAACAAGTTCATTACGTTTTGCTTCAGCATTGACTTGTGCAACTAACTTTTCTTGCTCAATTTCAGCTCTTTCCCGTAATAAAGTTCGTTCATTTTCCAAACGTGCCTCTTCAATTTGTTGCTGCTTATTTTGAACCGATAAATCTGTTTCTAATTCAGCTTCCTTAATCGTTCGTTCTTGCTCAACAGAAAACTTTCTTCTTGCGTATATAGCATCATCGGCTTCTTTTAAAATTGATTCCCTTGCTTCAGCCTCAAGCGCTTTTAATGTTTCAGGAGATGGTGTGATCGCTGCAATTGAAACGTCAAGAATATCAATCCCTAATGCTTCAAGTGCTGAATGTGTAGCTAATTGTTTGCTCACTTGAGTTACTAAAGCTTGGCTCATTAATAATGCCTCACGCATTGAAGTGCTTTGTACTTTAGCTTGAATTAGTGTTTGTGCACTACGCACCACTCTATCACTCAATTTTAACGGATCTTCAGAAGCATAGGATTTGCCATCTTTAGTCAGATTATAATTTAATACATCTGCCGTTTTTTGCGGATTTTTAATGTGAAATGAGATCTGACCTTGAATTCTTAAACTTTGAAAATCAGCTGTTTGCAAATTAAAAATAAAGGGAGCTTCAAGCGCATTCAACGGTAAAGCAGCAATAGATGTTGTGGCTGAATTGAACCAAAAACTGATCCCTTTACCTTGTTTAATAACCTTACCATTGACCGATTTAATAATAAAAGTCGATGAATCTGCTTTAAAATAATTAATGTTAAACATAGTCGCCTCAATTAGTGTCTTTTTGACAATAATTGAATATTGTCCTATGGACACTAACCTGTCAAGCATTAAGTGTCTTAATGACAAAAAATGTTTTTTAATGTATGATTACCACCATTAATTACAAAATGATCCAGCAGCCCTAACATGATGAATGAACAAGAATATTTAGCTCACTATAATCGACAAGAATATCTTTCACCGCTCCTGAGTGTCGATGCAGTGCTATTTACCTACCATGATGAAACCTTAAAAGTTCTGATTGTCGAACGCGCTAATCATCCGGATAACGGGATGTGGGGATTTCCTGGGGGGTTTATTAATGAAGAACAAGACAACACGCTTGAAGACGCTATTCTACGAAAACTGAAAGAGAAGACGGGTGTGATCCCCCCTTATATTGAGCAACTATGCACAGTTGGTAATAACCTTCGAGATAAACGAGGTTGGTCAGTTACCGTTTGTTATACGGCACTAATCACCCACCAAGCATGTGAGCATCATATCGATACTGTTGATTCAGTCAAATGGGTATCTATAGACGAAATTGAAAAGATGCCGTTAGCTTTTGATCACGCAGATCTGTATCTACAAGCACGTGATCGATTAAAACAAAAATCACTCTACTCAATTGTGCCGGGCTTTGCTTTACCAGAAATATTTACGCTAACAGAGTTACAGCATGTACATGAAGTATTAATCGGTAAAACACTACAAAAAAAATCATTCAGGCGTCGTTTAGAACAAGCAGATTTATTAATTGATACAGGCGAAAAACGTCAAGAAAGAGGCAGACCAGCAAATTTATATCGACTCAAACCTGAATCTGCTGATTATCGTTTTATTCGTAACTTAGAGTTTTAATTTTACTCAATAAAAAGCTCTCTTTGAGTAATAATTCAAAGAGAGCTTTAATCAATAACTAGCGAGCTAAATCTAGAAAGAAGCTATCCAAAGACGCGCTTTGATTCCCCAGTAACTCGTCCAGCCGCTAGTAAAGCTAACCATTTTTCCGTTATCAATAATCATAAATGTCGGTGTTGCACTAATGCCAACTGCACTAGCTAACTGGCCATTGATATCATTGATCACTGGGAAATTAAGATCTTTTTTCGCCATACCTGCCAGCAAACGTTCACTATCACCGGAACGCAATGCAACAGAAATAACAGGAACACCTGATTTTGCTAATTCAGCAACTGTCGGTGAAGTAATTTTACAGACCCCACACCATGTCGCCCAAAAATAAACTAAAACAGGTTGTTTTTCACTTAATGCCGCTAAAGAGATACTTTCACCCGTTGCAAGAACTTGTGGCTCAAGCAATATAGGCGCTAGGCTTTCAGGTTTTCGCCAAAGATCCATCACGGTAAAGACAATGAATAAAATCACTATCAAACCAATAAGTTCTTTTGACCACTTTTTCAGTCTAGCCATGTTTCCCTTATTTAACTTTAGCTAATTGCTCTTTAACAATCGCTTCTAACTGTTGAGCATCAACTGCACCAGGGATTATCTCATCACCAATAAGTGTTGCTGGTGTTCCATTAACGCCTAGTTTCTCAGCTAACATCATGTTAGTACGAATAGTCTCACCACTTTTTTCGTTAGCAACTAACTTTTCATTACCTGTCGCTTTCAGTGCTTGCTTGATATTTTCATCCGTCAGCATGCTTTGTTTTTGCATAAATTTCTGATGGAGAGCTTGGAAAGCTTTTGGATCTTTTTCCCATAGAGTCAGAACCAGTTGTGATGATTCCAGTGAAGTTTGACCTTTAAATGGCAGAGGTTTGATCACGACGGCAACTTCTGGATATTTCTTAACGATCTCTTCAAGTTGAGGATCGAAACGCTTACAGAAAGGACAGTTATAGTCCGTAAAGTTAACTAAGACTAATTTGGCATCCTTCGCACCGAGGCGTGGGCTTGCTGGGTCATTAAATAACTTATCGTGCTCAGCCTTAATCGTAGATTTCACTTGTGCTTGCTGTTTTTCACCTTGCTTGGCCTGTAAGGCAACAATAGCTTCTTCTAAAATTTCAGGGTTTTGGATCAAAGTATCACGGACTAATTTACGCACTTGTGCTTCTTGGTCAGCCGTTAATGGAGCCGCATGAGCAGTTGCACCTAGCATTAGCGACGAGAACAGAACAGCTAGAATCGTTTTTTTCATTTTTCGGCTCCTTTGGCCTGATTCATAATTGATAATAAAACTTCACGATCAAGTATTGTTGACAATATTTCACCCTCTGCCAACCTAGGGCCATAAATTTGGTTAAATGGTACAGCAACCTGCCCACGTTTTTGTAAAAACGCAGTGATCTCAGGTGATGGCTTAGTCCAATCACCTCTTAATGCTACGACATCCGGCTCACTTAATGCTTGTTGAACATCATCTCTCAACAATACATTATATTTATTTGCCTTACAGGTAACACACCAATCGGCAGTCACATCAATAAAGACTCGCTTATTCTCTGATAAAGCTTGTGTTATTGCTTCTTCACTTAAAGGTTGCCAGCTCACACTATCTTTGACGATTGCGCGGCTTCCAGTAGTTTGACCCATGGTCATCCAAGCAAAACCTGCGGCAAGTAGTGTGAATAAAACAAAAGAGATAGCTGCCGTACGTAAACTATTCTTTTTTGCAATAAACACGACCAATAAAAGTAAAAAGATAATCGTTATCACAAGAGCATAAACCTCGCCAAAATGAGGAATAAGCAGACTAATCAGCCACAAGCATGACAACAACATCATCATCCCCAACACTGCACGTAGCTTACTCATCCAAGCACCCGGCCTAGGTAGTAATCGAGAAATTGCAGGGAAAGCGGCAATCAATAACCAAGGCAAACTCATACCTAGCCCAAGTGCTGTAAAGATTAACCACAACTCTTCGATTGGTGCGGCAAGCGCAAATGCAACTGCGGTGCCCAAAAATGGTGCGGAACATGGTGTTGCTAGCAGCGTTGCAAATACTCCTTGCCAGAAATGGCCGCTATTTCCTTGCCCGCCTGTTGTGGCTAAACGAGTATTAGTTTTACTGCCTAATTGAATTTCAAACAAACCAAATAGGTTTGCTGTAAATACAGCTGTAATCACAACCATAAACCCAATGAACCATGGGTTTTGGAATTGAATGCCCCAGCCAACTGCTTGTTGCCCAATACGAAGGAACGTCATTAATAAGGCAAGTAGCCAAAATGAAACTAAAATTCCCGACGATGATAATAAAAATTGGCGCCGAATGGTTTTTTGTTCCCCTTGGGGAACCATAAGTACTGAACCTAGTTTCATTGCTAGAACAGGTAGCACACAAGGCATCAAATTTAAAATCAATCCACCCAGTAATGCGAATGCCAGAATCTGCCAAAGCGGAATACTAAGTCCAGTATTACCATGAGCGATAGTTCCAGTAAAAGACGAAATTTGGGTACTCACTTGCTGTGAAAGCTCGCCATCACTAACAACAAAAGAAAATGTTTTCCCCGTTAAATCCGGTGCTTTATCGCCCCAATCATCACTCACGTCTATTGTCGCTGTTAGCTTATTATCCGTAGTGCTAATTTTAGGTACGCCTAACGTAGTACCTTCAGGCGTATCCGTAAAGATGGCAGCTTTTTTACCCCACGGTTCCCCTTCATTCTTTTGTAATTCAATAAAGAGCTTATTCCCGGTATAGCCTACATCATAGCTTTGAGCTAATCCGGTTAATGGAGGTACTTTTCCCATTGCCTGATTAAATGACCATTCAAAATTTGCTGGCTCAGGCGCTGTTAAATCTAATTCAAAGGGGTAATCAGTTAAAATACAGACATTACTACAGGTTGATAATGTTAAAACACCTGATAATTTATCGAGTTTTTTCTCGGTATTGACAACGATAGGAAAGACTACATCGCCCATATAGCCTTGAGTTGAAATACCCGCAACATCAAAACGACCTGGCGCTGGCCATTGCCAATCCATATTATCTACTGGGGATATCCAATTGATTTCCGGCGTAATTCCGCCTTCTCCTGGAGAACGCCAATAAGTTTTCCAACCATCTTGCAGTTGAACATCCAATAATAAAGCGATCTTCCCATCTTTTTGAGAAGAGCTTAAAAAACGTACTTGTGCGTGATCATTATGTTTATCCGTCAACCAACCAGTATCTGCTGCTTGCAGAGTACTTGAGAATAAAGCAGATAAAATAATTAACGCATTAATTAAAAAACGCATAATTCCTCCAGAATAAAAGACACCAATAAACTAAACAGAATGGTGTTCTAATCTCGAAGATTACAGAATTGTAAGTGTAGTCTAACTTTTGGTGGGGGATGTTTCTCTTCACGATTTACTCGATATGAGAATAGGTGGGTACAAAAAACACTTAACGCCGCAATAAAGAGGAATAAAAAAAAGAATGGCTCGATAGCGGTGGGGCTTAATGTAATTAATGATTTTGCACTAAGTTCGCAGGTTGATAAATGTGAGTCACTATCACTCATTTTGTCGGCTTGAAGCATAACAGATTGAGCATTTAGCTGAACTTGCATGATAGGAGCTTGAGTAACAAATTGGGCGAAAAGGCGCTCTCCAACGGCTCTTTGATTCATACAAAGTAAAACCATCAGACAGGCGAGTAATACTAATCCTTTGCCTAATTTGAATTGCCTGTTCATGCGTGTCTCTGTTTATTTTTCCTGAAACTTACACTGAAAAAAAATGATTGGTCAACAAAATATAGTGATTTAGCTAACTTAATTAGAGGCTACATCTTACACAGCAAACTCTTTGACACAAGCAGCATCATCTAACTTTACAAAACCTAAATGCATTTATGCAACTTTTGATAAACATCGGCATGGAAAATGCATTATTCCATTAGACAAATGAAAATAAGAATGTTTTTCACTCTAACGGTGCGTAGTTACCTTTTTTAGGCAATAGTTTCACCTTATTAGTGCAACAAATTAGGAACTGCCCAAATAATATGCGAGTCAGCTCCCGATATTGAAACAATTCATTTTCATTATGTAACAATTTTATTTAGATTTTAACATTATTAAAACATATAGCCGATGATCGCGGCCTTGAATAAATCCACGAGACATCAGCAAGCACAACAAAAATGAGAAAGACCCCCGATCTCAGAAAGGAGCTGTAAATATGCGTATAAGCAAGATT
Organism: Providencia burhodogranariea DSM 19968; assembly: GCF_000314855.2. Classification (GTDB taxonomy): domain Bacteria; phylum Pseudomonadota; class Gammaproteobacteria; order Enterobacterales; family Enterobacteriaceae; genus Providencia; species Providencia burhodogranariea. The sequence continues at coordinate 2,456,256 of NZ_KB233222.1, forward strand.
GTATTATCTATGATGATTTTAGGTGCTACCTGTGCTGTTCAAGCCGAGGAGTTAACAGGAACCCTGAAAAAAATTAATGACAATGGTGTTATTGTTGTCGGGCACCGTGAATCTTCAGTTCCATTTTCTTATTATGACAACAGCCAAAAAGTTGTTGGCTACTCACAAGACTACTCCAACGAAATTATTGATGCGGTCAAAAAGAAGCTCAATAAACCAGATCTTGATGTCAAACTGATCCCTATCACATCACAAAACCGTATCCCATTATTGCAAAATGGCACTTACGACTTTGAATGTGGCTCAACAACCAATAATTTAGAAAGACAAAAACAAGCTGCATTTTCAAATACTATTTTCGTTGTAGGTACTCGTCTACTCACTAAAAACGACTCTGGTGTGAAAGATTTTGCTGACCTTGCTGGTAAAAACGTGGTTGTCACCTCAGGTACTACCTCTGAGGTTTTACTAAATAAGCTGAATGAAGAAAAAAATATGAAAATGCGCATCATCAGTGCAAAAGATCATGGCGATTCATTCAGGACACTTGAATCTGGCCGTGCTGTTGCCTTTATGATGGATGATGCATTGCTTGCAGGTGAGCGTGCTAAAGCTAAAAAACCAGATGCGTGGGAAATTGTCGGCAAACCACAAAGTGAAGAAGCTTATGGTTGTATGCTGCGCAAAGATGATCCTCAATTTAAAGCATTAGTCGACGACACTATTGCAAAAGCACAAACTTCAGGTACAGCAGAGAAATCATTTGATCGTTGGTTCAACCAACCTATCCCACCAAAAAATCTTAACTTGAAGTTCTCGTTATCAGATGAAATGAAAACATTGTTCAAATCACCTAATGACAAAGCGCTTAACTAAATAAAAAAAACAAACAGGGTGTTACTGAAGTGAGAATTGCAAGGCGGTCGTTCCCGCCTTGCATCCTCTTTAATCAGTAGTAGGGACAATCTAATTGCCCACAGGAAGTAATTATGTCAATTGATTGGAATTGGGGGATTTTCCTGCAGGAAGCCCCGTTTGGGAATACCACCTATTTAGGGTGGCTAATATCTGGCTTAGAAGTCACTATCGCACTATCTATTTGTGCGTGGATCATCGCTTTTCTTGTTGGCTCATTCTTTGGGATTTTACGCACAGTTCCTAATCGTTTTTTAGCAATGATCGGAACTGTTTACGTTGAACTATTTCGTAATGTACCTTTAATTGTTCAGTTCTTTACTTGGTATTTAGTCGTTCCAGAGCTGTTACCAAAATCTCTTGGTGACTGGTTTAAAATGGATTTAGATCCTAACTATCAGTTCTTTATTTCATCTACTCTGTGCCTTGGTTTATTCACAGCAGCTCGAATGACTGAGCAAGTTAGGGCAGCTATCGAATCTCTCCCTAGAGGGCAAAAAAATGCTGGCCTTGCCATGGGGTTAACACTTCCACAAACTTATCGTTATGTTCTGTTACCTAATGCCTACAGAGTTATTTTACCGCCAATGACCTCTGAGATGCTTAACCTTGTTAAAAACTCGGCTATCGCCTCAACGATAGGTCTCGTGGATATGGCTGCACAAGCAGGAAAATTACTTGATTATTCCGCCCATGCATGGGAATCGTTCACTGCAATTACCTTAGCGTATGTTGGTATCAACTTAGTCATTATGGTCTTGATGACGATTCTTGAACGTAAAGTTCGCTTACCCGGCACATTAGGAGGGCGATAATATGTTCTATGATTTTGACTGGAGTTCCATCGTTCCAAGCTGGCCATTTCTTGTTGATGGCTTAGTCGTTACTGCAAAAATTACCATTACGGCGATTATCGTTGGTATATTGTGGGGAACAGTTCTTGCAATGATGCGTCTATCGACCTTCAAACCTATCAGCTGGTTTGCTGCGTTATACGTCAATACCTTCCGCTCCATACCATTGGTCATGGTATTGCTGTGGTTCTATTTAATTGTGCCTAACTTAGTCCAAAATGTTTTAGGCATATCACCTAAAAATGATATTCGTTTGATTTCAGCGATGGTAGCCTTCTCCCTTTTTGAAGCAGCCTATTACTCCGAAATTATTCGTGCTGGTATTCAAAGTATTTCACGAGGTCAGTCATCCGCAGCTCTCGCTCTTGGTATGACAAAAATGCAATCAATGAGGCTAGTTATATTACCTCAAGCCTTTAAAGCAATGACCCCCTTGTTATTAACACAAGGTATTGTGTTATTTCAGGATTCATCATTAGTCTATGTACTAAGCCTGACAGATTTCTTCCGAACGGCTACCAATATTGGTGAACGTGACGGCACACAGGTGGAGATGATATTGTTTGCAGGTCTGGTGTACTTTATTATCAGTTTTGGCGCTTCAATGCTGGTGAATTATCTTAAGAAAAGGACTGTTTCATGATTACCCTGAAAAATATATCCAAATGGTATGGCCAGTTTCAGGTACTCACTGACTGCACAACTGAAGTCAAAAAAGGCGAAGTCGTTGTTGTTTGTGGGCCATCGGGTTCTGGTAAATCCACACTAATAAAAACAGTGAATGGCCTAGAGCCTGTTCAACAGGGTGAAATCTTTGTGAATGGAATCCAAGTCAATGATAAAAAAACAGACTTGGCAAAACTTCGCTCTAAAGTCGGAATGGTATTTCAACATTTTGAATTATTCCCTCACCTCTCTATTATTGAGAATTTAACACTCGCTCAAATAAAAGTACTAAATAGAAATAAAAAAGAAGCTCAAGAAAAAGCATTAAAATTGCTTGAACGTGTTGGGCTATCTAACCATGCGAATAAATTTCCGTCTCAACTTTCAGGTGGGCAACAGCAGCGCGTTGCAATTGCACGAGCACTCTGTATGGATCCTATTGCTATGCTATTTGACGAACCGACATCAGCCCTTGATCCTGAAATGATCAATGAGGTACTTGATGTAATGGTCGAATTAGCGAATGAAGGTATGACGATGATGGTTGTCACCCATGAGATGGGCTTTGCCAAAAAAGTGGCGAATCGCGTTATTTTTATGGATGAAGGCAAAATAGTTGAAGATAGTAAAAAAGAAGATTTCTTTGCAAATCCACAAACTGATAGAGCAAAAGATTTTCTCGCTAAGATCTTACATTAATTTGTTTTAAGCTATCTTTTAAATGTAAGCTCAGCTATTCCAATAAACATACAAAGTATGTGATTTGGGGTAGCTGAGCTTATCAGTGAGCGCCATAAAACCCGTCCTTTTGAAGTGACCCCTTCAATTTAGACTAAAAGAGTCCAACTTTATGGGGTCACTTCACTTTAGGGAGGGGAGCAGTCAAGAATGGTTGACCTTTTATGCTGTTATTTCAATCGTAATATGCAGTAAAAATAAGCAGTAACATTCAACAACCTCTAGTCAATGTCTCTGTAACGTAAAATATAGCCATCATTCCCCTAAAATATAATTAATTACTCCATTTTTTCATGCAAAATGCTATCAATCCTCACCATTTTTAGTTAAGTTGTGTAGCTATCAGATTAAAACATTCTGACTCCGTCCCCCGAAAACAATACCCAGCTTCCCCCGAAGGTTCAGCTAATCAACTATTGTTGTTTTAGGGCATGATCCGCTATGCTATACGGATCTAAATTAAATAAAGATATTAACGCTACAAAGTAGCATTTATTCGCCATAGGATTATCGGTGCCATGCAAGAACAATATCGTCCAGAAGATGTAGAGCCCAAAGTACAAAACCATTGGGATGAAAAAGCCACGTTCAAAGTGACAGAAGACAACAGCAAAGAAAAATACTACTGCCTGTCCATGCTACCTTACCCTTCTGGTCGACTACATATGGGCCACGTGCGTAACTACACTATGGGTGATGTTATCTCCCGTTATCAGCGTCTATTAGGTAAAAACGTACTACAACCTATCGGTTGGGATGCGTTTGGTTTACCGGCTGAAGGTGCAGCTGTTAACAATAACACAGCCCCTGCACCATGGACCTATGCCAATATCGATTATATGAAAGGCCAGTTAAAAATGCTGGGCTTTGGTTACGACTGGGATCGCGAAGTCACCACGTGTACACCAGAATATTACCGCTGGGAGCAATGGTTCTTTACTAAGCTATTCGAAAAAGGTTTAGCATATAAGAAAACCTCAGCCGTAAACTGGTGCCCGCACGATTTAACTGTACTGGCTAATGAACAAGTTATTGATGGTTGCTGCTGGCGTTGTGACACTCCTGTTGAGCGCAAAGAAATTCCACAGTGGTTCATTAAAATCACTGATTATGCTGAAGAATTGCTTAACGACCTCGATAAGTTAGATGAATGGCCAGAGCAAGTTAAAACTATGCAGCGTAACTGGATTGGCCGTTCTGAAGGTGTTGAAATCACCTTTGATGTCGCTGACCGAGCTGACAAACTAACTGTTTATACTACTCGCCCAGATACCTTTATGGGTGCAACATATGTTGCTGTTGCAGCTGGTCATCCTCTTGCACAAGAAGCGGCTACTAACAATCCAGAATTAGCTAATTTTATCGATGAATGCCGCAATACCAAAACAGCAGAAGCTGATATGGCAACCATGGATAAAAAAGGTCTGGCAACAGGTTTGTATGCCATTCATCCATTAACTCAAGAAAAATTACCTATTTGGGTTGCTAACTTTGTCTTGATGGAATACGGCACTGGTGCTGTCATGGCTGTTCCTGCTCACGATCAACGTGACTGGGAATTTGCCCATAAATATGGTCTGACTTTAAAAGCTGTTATTGCGGATGCTGAAGGTAATGAACCTGATATTTCAGAAAAAGCGATGACAGAGAAATCTTCCCTAATCAATTCAGGTGAATTTAGCGGGTTGGATAACGCAGCGGGCTTTAATGCTATCGCAGATAAACTAGTCGAAATTGGTGCAGGCCAACGTAAGGTCAATTACCGTTTACGTGATTGGGGTGTTTCACGCCAACGTTACTGGGGTGCTCCAATTCCAATGGCAACATTAGAAGATGGCACAGTTGTTCCAGTCCCTGATGATCAGCTCCCTGTTATTTTACCAGAAGATGTTCAAATGGATGGCATCACAAGTCCAATTAAAGCAGATCCTGAGTGGGCAAAAACCACTATCAATGGCCAACCCGCATTGCGTGAAACGGATACCTTCGATACGTTCATGGAATCATCTTGGTATTATGCACGTTATACTTGTCCACAATATGATGACGGCATGTTGGATCCTGAAGCAGCAAATTACTGGCTGCCTGTTGACCAATATATTGGTGGTATCGAACACGCTATCATGCACTTGATGTATTTCCGTTTCTTCCACAAATTGATGCGCGATGCAGGATTAGTTAACTCAGATGAGCCAGCTAAACGTTTATTATGCCAAGGTATGGTACTCGCAGATGCATTCTACTACACAGGTAGCGATGGCCAACGCATTTGGGTTTCACCGGCAGATGCTATCGTTGAACGTGATGAAAAGAGCCGCATCATTAAAGCTGTTGATACCGAAGGACATGAGCTGGTTTATACTGGCATGAGTAAAATGTCTAAGTCGAAAAATAATGGTATCGACCCACAAGTTATGGTTGAAAAATACGGTGCCGATACTGTACGTCTATTTATGATGTTTGCAGCACCACCAGAGTTGACCCTTGAGTGGCAAGAATCCAGTGTTGAAGGTGCAAACCGCTTTGTTCGTCGTATCTGGCGTTTAGTTCACGAACATTCATTGAAAGGTGCAACACAACGTCTAGATATCAGTGCATTAACTGCTGAGCAAAAAGATTTGCGCCGTGACCTGCATAAAACTATTGCCAAAGTTTCTGATGACTTTAGCCGTCGCTATGCATTTAACACCGCTATCGCAGCAATTATGGAATTCATGAACAAATTAGTTCATGCGCCACAAGAAACAGAACAAGATCGCGCATTAGTTCAAGAATCACTTGAAGCGATCACGTTGATGATGTCTCCAATCATTCCACATGCGTGTTTTGAGATGTGGAAAGCGTTGGGTCATGCTGATGATATCGATTTTGCAAGTTGGCCTGTTGCTGACGAAGAAGCAATGGTTGATGATACGAAGCTGATCGTTATCCAAGTTAATGGTAAAGTACGTGGCCGTATTACTGTACCCGCTGATGTAGATCAAGAGTTTGTTCTGGATATGGCGTCTCAGGAGCATACCGTTTCGAAATATCTTGAAGGTGTGAGTATCCGTAAAGTAATTTATGTACCGGGTAAATTACTGAACTTGGTTGTTGGCTGATAAGGAGGCTAGGTGCGCTATCTGATAACTTTATTACTGAGCCTGTCGGTGCTAGTCACCGCAGGTTGCGGCTTTCGTCTTCAAGGAACAACACAGATTCCTGAGGAACTGAAAACGTTACAGTTAAGTTCTAATGCACCTTACAGCTCTCTAACCAGAGCCGTTAGGGAGCAACTCAAACTAAATAATGTTAAATTAATTGAAAATGGCAAAACTGATATCCCTATCTTAAAAATTACTGGGTCATCAGAAAAGACGGAAACTGTATCGATTTATCAAGATGGTAAATCTGCAGAGAAACAACTGACTTTTGTTCTCAATGCTCAAGTATTGATGCCAAACGGTTCAGTGTATCCGTTACAAAGCCAAGTCGAACGAACTTTCTTTGATAACCCATTGGAAGCGCTCGCAAAAGATGCAGAAAATGAGTTGGTTAAGCAAGAAATGCGTGAGCAAGCAGCCCGTATATTAATACGTAAGCTATTAATTGTTCATACTGCAGAGCTTGAAAAAGCCAAATCCGAAACAGCTACTACTGCTGTTGAGCCATAATGATCCGTATCTATCCTGAACAGCTGGCCTCTCAGTTACAAGAGTCTTTGAGAGGCCGCTATCTAATATGGGGCAATGAGCCCCTATTAATTCAAGAAAGCCAAGATGCAATTCGTAAAGCAGCCCAATCTCAAGGGTTTGAAGAGCATTTTACTTTTTCTCTTGAACAACATACTGATTGGGATGAAATATTTAGTCTCTGTCAGGCGCTTAGTTTATTTGCTAGTCGTCAAACACTCACCCTGATTTTGCCTGAAAACGGTGCAAATGCAGCGATGGCAGAGAAATTGCTCCAATTATCTCAATTGCTTCATCCTGATTTACTTCTTGTGCTTCGTGGACAAAAGCTGACTAAAGCGCAAGAAAACAGTGCTTGGTTCAAAGCAATTAGTCTCGATGCGGTGTATATCAGTTGCTTAACACCCGAATATCAACGCTTACCACAATGGGTAGCCAAACGTGCTCGTAGTATGAACTTAACCTTAGAAACAGAAGCGAACCAGCTACTTTGCTACTGCTATGAAGGGAATTTGCTCGGTTTATCTCAAGCACTAGAACGGTTATCACTGCTTTACCCCGATGGTAAATTAACGCATCCACGAGTTGAAAATGCGGTAAATGACTCAGCTCATTTTACGCCGTATCACTGGATAGATGCGATGTTAGCAGGGAAATCACACCGTGCATGGCATATTCTTGAACAACTCCAACATGAAGATACCGAAGCAGTTATTTTATTACGAGTTATTCAACGTGAACTGATGTTACTACTGACATTAAAACGTCAATCCGCTATAACGCCATTGAAGTCGTTATTTGATCAACACAAAGTCTGGCAAAATCGCCGTCCTTTGCTAACGACAGCCTTACAACGCCTTAGTTTACATCAATTACAGTCAGCGCTTAGTTTATTAACACAAGCAGAATTACATGCTAAACAAGACTTTAGCCATTCCGTATGGCCTGATTTACAATCCTTGTCTATGTTAATATGCAGTAAAGCTTTACCTGAGAGTTTTATTCATGACCTTTAAACACAAAGGCCTTCAAGCACTATTTGGGGGAACATTTGACCCTATTCATTATGGGCATTTACGTCCAGTTGAAGCATTGGCAAAACAGGTTGGCTTACAAAAAGTTATTCTTCTACCAAACCATGTTCCACCTCACCGCCCTCAACCTGAAGCTAGTCCGTCTCAAAGATTGGAAATGGTAAGTTTAGCAATAGAAAATAATCCCCTGTTTACGGTCGATACCAGAGAACTTGAACGCAATAGCCCGTCTTACACCATCGAAACCTTAACTTCATTACGCCAAGAAATGGGCCCAGACCAGCCATTGGCATTTATTATTGGTCAAGACTCGCTTTTATCGATTCATACTTGGTATGGTTGGGAGCAATTGTTAGATAAATGCCATTTATTGGTCTGCTCACGCCCTGGTTATGCGGCTAATTTCAAAGAATCTCAGATGCAAGAGTGGTTAAAAAAGCATAAAACAGATGATGCCTATAAATTGAGTCAATCACCAAATGGCTATATTTTTCTTGGTGATACACCATTGCTCGATATCTCAGCAACAGAGATCCGTAAAGGCTTAAGCTCCGGAAGTTTATGCGATGAAGTCATCCCCACCTCGGTAATGACCTACATCAAGCAACAACATCTTTATCAGAATTAAGGCAATGCTCTGATTTTTTCGCATTCAGGGTAAGGTGATAGATAATATTGTTCACTTAAATAATGATCTGGATATTGAGAAAGTAATTGCTTGACCATCGATAAAGGGAAGTTGACCGATAAATTCCCCTGCTGATAATCATTTATTAACCAACCAAAACGCATTTTTTCATCTTTCGTCGCCTTATTTTTAAAATATCCCTGCATATGTTGAATGGCATTGACTTGTAATTTTCGTGGCGGTGTTTTAGCTAAAATCGTCAATATGCTAGTGCGATATTGCAAATAAAAATTACCTAATTCACTGTTTTTTTTGATGCTCGCCACCAACTTGCCCGTAAATTGATAACCTTTAGGCGAATAAGCCATCAATAAATATTTATGGTGGCTATGAAATTGAATAATTTGATGATGCGTTAGATTTGCTGCTAATAGTTCAAATCGATATCCTGTATAAAGCTGAATAAAAAATCTATCGAGATGTTCTATGTCACGCCACTCACTCACAGTTAATATTGGCGTATTTTCAGGCAATTGTTCAATCAATTGCTCTTGTAAGGTGTCATCACAAATCACACCACTATATTCAAAATCTATTTTAGTTGGTTGTTTTACTTCAATGAAATCGCAATGCTGCGTCGTTAAATGCGTAATATCATCTGATGGGAATTCGATATCACCAATAAGCGCTATATTAAATTTTACTTGTTCCATCACTTACACCTTGTATTTTTCCTAACTTAAATCAAACATCGCCCATTATGCACTTTCGATTTGTAAAGTTAGTACAAATTTCTTGCCCTCAGCGCCAGTTATTCATATAAATCTCAAGCCTTGAGGAATATAAAATAATTTAGCCGATTTTTCTGAGAATCTAGGGTAAAATGCCTCGGCCTTAACAGGTATATGACAAACAATATTTAACGTTATACCCGTCATACTTCAAGTGACATATTTGTTGACGGCACTTAGCTACCCGAGCCACGTAGATATCTATGGTTCTCGGTCTTTTTTAATCAAAATAGCTTCGCTTGCCTCCTAGATGCAACTCGAATTATTTTGTGTATATACTCTGTATAATTTGAATAAAAGGTGAACCTTTTGCAAGGAACTGAACTCCAAAAATTTATAATCAATCAGCTTGATGACGCAAAAGCTGAAGATATCATCACTATTGATGTTCATGGTAAATCTAGTATTACTGACCAAATGATCATCTGCACAGGTACATCAAGCCGCCATTTAATGTCTGTCGCAGACAGATTAATCGACGCATGTCGTAAAAATGGCTTGATGCCACTCGGTGTTGAAGGCCAGGGAATTTCTGACTGGATTGTCGTTGATCTTGGTGAAGCGATTGTTCATATCATGCAAGATGAGAGTCGTCGCATGTATGAACTCGAAAAACTCTGGAGCTGAGTTTGAAATTACAACTCATCGCTGTAGGTACAAAAATGCCGGACTGGGTTCAGACCGGCTTTATGGATTACCTTCATCGTTTCCCCAAAGATATGCCATTTGAGCTTATTGAAGTTCCAGCGGGGAAACGTGGAAAAAATGCAGATATCAAACGTATTCTCGAAAAAGAAGGCGAGCTGATGCTGGCAGCTGTCGGCAAAGGTAATCGGATAGTCACATTAGATATACCAGGTGAGCGATGGGATACCCCAAAACTTGCTAACCAACTCGAAAGCTGGAAACAAGATGGACGTAGCGTTAGTCTACTCATTGGTGGCCCTGAAGGGCTAGCACCAGCTTGTAAAGATGCAGCCATTCAAAGTTGGTCACTATCTCCATTGACACTGCCTCACCCTCTTGTCAGAGTACTTGTTGCCGAAAGTCTTTACCGGGCTTGGAGTATTACGACTAACCACCCTTATCATCGGGAATAGTCAGTTTTTAATATGTTCAATATGGCAGTGGGATGAAAAATCAACGCGCCCCTTTTCGCGACCATACAGCAGAATCAATGTTATTTCTTCGCCGTGCATTAATTGCCTTCGGCGTCATAGTGCTATTAACTGCTATTCTTGTAACTAATCTCTATCATTTACAAGTTGTTCGCCACGAAGATTATCAGACAAGGTCAAATGATAATCGAATAAAACTCGTCCCCATTGCCCCAAGCCGCGGTATCATTTTTGATCGTAATGGAACCCAACTCGCCTTAAATAGCACTTTTCACCAACTCGAAATTGTGCCAGAGAAAGTTGCAGACCTTCAGAACACACTAAATAATTTACGCGATGTTGTTGGTCTTACTGATGAAGATATCGCAAATTTTGAAAAAGAGCGTAAGCGCTCGCGCCGGTTTACATCTATCCCACTCAAAACTCAGTTAAACGAAGTGCAAGTAGCTCGATTTGCGGTCAATCAATATCGTTTTCCTGGTCTTGAGGTCAAAAACTATCAACGCCGCTCATATCCTTATGGTTCCGCATTGACACATGTTATCGGGTACGTTGCAAAAATTAATGATAAAGATGTCGAACGCCTTGATAAAGATGGGTTATTACCTAATTATGCTGCGAGTCATGATATCGGTAAGCTTGGTATTGAACGCTACTATGAAGATGTATTACACGGAAAAACAGGCTATGAAGAAGTTGAGGTCAACAACCGTGGTCGTGTCATTCGACAATTGCATGAGCAACCACCACAAGCGGGTCGTGATATCTATCTGACCATTGACCTTGAATTACAAATTTACATTGAAAAGCTACTCACCACCAGCCGTGCTGCCGTGGTTGTCACCGACCCTCGAAATGGTGAAATATTAGCATTAGTGTCTAACCCTAGTTATGACTCCAATTTATTTGTTAATGGAATATCTAACAAAGACTATCAAGCACTATTAAATAACCCTGATAGGCCATTAATTAACAGAACAACTCAAGGTCTTTACCCTCCCGCTTCAACAGTGAAGCCTTTCATTTCTGTTGCCGCGTTAAGTGAAAAAGTCATTACCCCTTCAACCACGATTTTTGATCCCGGCTGGTGGCAGCTTCCCGGCTCCGAAAAGCGCTATCGAGATTGGAAACGCTGGGGACACGGCAAGTTGAACGTCGTCAAATCAATCGTAGAATCTGCGGATACTTTCTTTTATCAGGTCGCCTATGATATGGGCATTGATAGGTTATCGGCATGGATGTCAAAATTTGGCTTCGGTGACTATACTGGCATTGATCTCGCTGAAGAACGTTCAGGTATCATGCCAACACGTGAATGGAAACAAAAACGTTATAAAAAACCTTGGTATCAAGGAGATACAATTCCTGTTGGGATCGGTCAAGGTTACTGGACAGCAACACCAATTCAAATGTCAAAAGCATTGATGACCTTGATTAATGATGGGCAGATAAAAACACCACATTTGCTTTATGGTACTAAACTTGGCAATGCAATGGTGCCTTATGAAGATAAAGAAACTACTCAAATTGGCGATATTCACTCAGGATACTGGGAATTAGCAAAACAAGGGATGTATGGTGTAGCCAATGCACCAAACGGAACAGGGCGACGCAGTTTTCTAGGAACCCCTTATAAAGCTGCTGCAAAATCGGGTACCGCACAGGTATTCAGCTATGAAACCTATAATGCAAGTAAATTGGCTGAGCATTTACGTGATCATAAATTAATGATTGCCTATGCACCTTATGATAAGCCCACTGTTGCTGTTGCGATTATTTTAGAGAATGGTGGAGCTGGTCCAGCCGTTGGCGATCTCGTCAGACAAATACTTGATCACGTTCTATTAGGTGATAATAAAACGCAAATAAACAGCACTGCAGCAAGCCCTGAGGAAGACCGTTAACACTATGACAGACGATAAGAAAAAATTACCACTCTCAACACGTCTGCACATTGATGTGCCTATGCTATTGATCATTATTGCTTTGCTTGCATACAGTGCATTAATCATGTGGAGTGCTAGTGGGCAAGATGTCGAAATGATGGAAAGAAAAATGGGGCAAATTGCGACTGGCTTTATTGTCATGCTCGTGATGGCTCAAGTCCCACCACGTCTTTATGAAAATTTAGCACCTCATTTATACATTTTTTGTGTCATTTTACTGATCTTTGTTGATGCTTTCGGGCAAATAAGTAAAGGTGCACAGCGTTGGCTCGATCTTGGCATTATTCGCTTTCAACCTTCTGAAATTGCTAAAATTGCCGTACCATTAATGGTCGCCAGGTTTATGAACCGTGATGTCTGCCCTCCCTCGCTAAAAAATACCATGATTGCGTTACTTCTGATTTTTCTGCCAACATTACTGGTTGCAGCACAACCCGATCTAGGCACATCAATATTAGTTGCTGCCTCGGGGCTATTTGTTCTCTTTTTAGCTGGAATGAGTTGGCGGTTAATTACAATTGCAGCGGTCGCCCTCGCTGCTTTTATTCCACTATTGTGGTTTTTCTTAATGCATGGCTATCAAAGAGCTCGCGTAATGATGCTCCTTGACCCAGAAAGTGATCCATTAGGTAAAGGATATCACATCATCCAATCTAAAATTGCTATTGGTTCTGGTGGGTTAATGGGCAAAGGTTGGCTGCACGGTACTCAATCGCAATTAGAATTTTTACCAGAAAGGCACACTGACTTTATTTTTGCAGTTTTGTCAGAGGAACTCGGTTTAATCGGCGTCTTAGTCTTACTAGCGTTATATTTGCTACTGATTATTAGAGGCCTTTATATTGCAGCCAATGCCCAAAACACCTTTGGTCGAGTGATGGTTGGTGGCTTAATGCTCATTCTTTTTGTGTATATATTCGTTAATATCGGTATGGTCAGTGGTATATTGCCCGTAGTTGGTGTACCACTTCCTCTCGTCAGTTATGGTGGTTCGGCACTGATTGTTTTAATGGCCGGATTCGGTATTATCATGTCTATTCATACACACCGAAAATTTCTTTCAAAGAGTTTATAAAAGAGGTTTAGTATGCGTTTTCAATGGATTATGCTTGGCATTACTGCCACTTTATTAAGTGGCTGTGTCACTGAAGAGAACATCAAGCAGCAACCTACTAATGTACCCGCTGTACCTGCTCAAGATGTGCTCGGAGCTGAACCTCATTATGAGCCTCATCACCCAACAGCAAACAGCGACTACCAACGCAACGGGCAGCAATACCAAATTGTCCGTGACACGTCACAATTTTCACAGGTCGGCTATGCCTCTATTTATGGTACTGAATCTGCAGGAAATATGACCGCGATTGGTGAGCGCATTAACCCCGCTGAATTAACAGCATCACACCCTACCTTACCTATTCCAAGCTATGTTCGAATTACTAACATGATGAATGGTAAAATGATGGTCGTCCGTGTGAATGACAGAGGCCCTTTTACACAAGGTAAAAGTATCGCCCTTTCACGTGCAGCTGCGGACCGGCTTAACCTGATGCCAACCACTCGTATCAAAATAGATGCGATTCAAGTTGCACCAGATGGTTCTCTATCTGGTCCGGGCACAGTCGGCTCTAATTTCATCAAACAAAGCTATGCACTTCCTGGTCGTCCTCAGCTAGGTTCAGGTCCGATGGGAACTCCTGTAATGGAGAACCTTCCTGTACCAGAAAATATATTGCCGGTAAAACAACCTAGTGCACCGATGGAACCAATTGTGCCAGAAAGTAGTTTGAAAGCGCCTGCACAAGAGGTTACTGAAGCTGCACCACCAGCCTCTACAGCTGTTCCTGAAAAAGGCTATTTAGTGCAAGTTGGGGCTATTGGTAATCAAAATAATGCGAAAGTGATGCTCGATAACCTCAAAAACAAGCTTGGAGTGCCCGGTCGCTTACAGCCATACAACAATATTTACCGAGTTCAATTAGGGCCATTTAGTAACAGACAACAGGCAGTTGATTTACAAGGTCGTATTCAGTCTGAATTAAATCAATCATCCATGGTAGTCGCTCCCTAAAGTAAGCAGTAAACTATTGTAATAATATTGGCGCAGCGTGCGAGTGCATCTTTTATCAACCTTTGCACTTTTGCTACACTGCGCCTTCTTGTTTTAACCGAATTCCGGATGTAACAATACAAACATGAAAAATTTTGTCCCATCACGCATTGTGCGTCATACCATATTGGGTACTGCTCTACTTTTGACGATTACCAATATTGCACATGCAAATGAATCATTCCCAAATAGCCCTATTCCAGCAGCGCCAGATATTGATGCAGAAGCATTTATTCTGATTGACTATAATTCAGGTAAAGTACTCGCCGAGAAAAATGCCGATCAACGTCGTGATCCTGCAAGCTTGACAAAAATGATGACGAGCTATGTTATTGGCCAAGCTATCAAGTCAGGAAAAATTGGCCCTGAAGATATGGTGACTGTTAACGAAGATGCATGGGCTACAGGTAACCCTATATTTAAAGGTTCATCCCTGATGTTCCTAAAACCGGGTGACCGTGTGAGTGTTTCTCAATTAACACGCGGTATTAATTTGCAATCAGGCAATGATGCTTGTGTTGCTATGGCTGACTATGTTGCTGGTGATCAAAATAATTTCGTGCAGCTGATGAATGGCTACGTCAGCAAACTCGGATTACAAAATACACAATTTAAAACAGTTCACGGTTTAGACGCTGATGGTCAATATAGCTCAGCACGTGACATGGCTCTAATTGGTCAAGCGTTAGTCAGAGATGTTCCTGAAGAATACGCTATCTACAAAGAAAAAGAGTTTACATTTAATAATATTCGTCAAACTAACCGCAATGGATTACTGTGGGATAAAAGCCTTGCAGTTGATGGTATTAAAACAGGCCATACTAATGCGGCTGGCTATAACTTAGTCGCTTCAGCAAAAGATGGTGACATGCGCCTAATTTCTGTTGTTATGGGCGGAAAGAGCATGAAAGGCCGTGACGCTGAAAGTAAAAAATTACTCACCTATGGCTTCCGTTTTTATGAAACAGTGAAACCATTACAAGCTGGTGTTGAGTTCGCATCGGAACCCGTTTGGTTCGGTGATGAAAATAACGTTAAGCTCGGTGTAACAGAAGACTTGTTCCTAACGATACCTCGCGGACGTCTTCAAGATCTCAAAGCCAGCTATGATATTGCTAACAAAGAGCTTCAAGCACCACTAGCTAAAGGTCAGCAAGTCGGCATAATCAACTTCCAACTCGATGGTAAAACCATCGAGCAGCGCCCATTAGTGGTATTGAAAAATGTCGAGGAAGGTGGCATTTTCAGTCGTTTGATTGACTATATCAAATTACTATTTCATCGCTGGTTTAGTTAACCCTTGAAACCGATATACACAATCCCCATATAATATATATCAAAAACTTATGGGTGAGCAGATGAAAGCCCATAAGTCACTATTTATGCAATTAGGAGCGCCCATGAAAACGAAATTAAATGAACTGCTTGAGTTTCCATGCTCATTCACTTACAAAGTGATGGGCGTAGCAGAACCTGAGCTGCTAGATCAAGTTGTTGAAGTAGTTCAGCGCCATGCGCCGGGCGACTATTCTCCAGATGTGAAACCAAGCAGTAAAGGTAATTATCACTCGGTCTCAATTACCATTAACGCAACTCATATCGAACAAGTTGAAACTTTATATGAAGAATTGGGTGCATTAGAACGAGTTAAAATGGTTCTTTAGTCATTACAAAAAATAGAATTATTGCATTATAAATTCTATTATCCTACTCTACTCTAGACCAAAATGAACTGTACCCTAAAGGTTAAATGACAACTGATTAAGGTACAGTTTTTACATTTAATACGAAAAAAACAAATTCATTATGATTAAAAATCATAATTTATGATTTCTTTGGAATTCGTGATATTACTTATATAAGTAGTCATTTTTCTACACGTCTTTTATATAAAATAAACTAAACAGATGTAAGATAAAAATACACATAAAATCAATAGGACAATTGTTTATTATTTTAGATCCTGTTCTTGTTAATTCAATCTTATTCATAAAAAAGTAATATTTTCAAAATTACTCATTTGTTGTTTCCTGCCAATTATTATTATTATAATTTCTCCCCATTTACAAAAAAATAATTAGGATATATAAATGCTAATATCAGGTTCATCACCATCGAGCTTACAACAAGCAAATGTTTCCGCTATAACGACAAATGAAAAAACAGTCCATAATAGCGATATTAAAAATCTAAAAAAAATGCACATCAGTTCATAATGTAAATAAAAACATAAGTAACCAGTGCTCTCGCAGTAATTTAAAAAATAGTTCAGTTTTTGAACCTCTGGGAAAAAAAATAGAAAAGGTAAAGAAATCAGATGCAAAGGTTAAAGTACTTCTAAAAGAAATTGACAGTTTCAAAAGCAAGCTAGACACTTCGTCTTACAAACATAATCCATCCAAAATGAAAGCCTTGAATTCACTTGAAAATCAACTCAAGGGGATTCAAACATCTTTGAAGCAATCCAGCTCAAATATTAACTCGCAAGAAAAATCGGACCGTCATGATTATAAAATTGCTTCGCCAAAGCACAAAGAAGCAGAGGCAGCTAGAAAAGCACAAATAGAGGCGTCAAATAGGGCATTTGAGAAAGCAAACCATGGCTATAGCCATGGTGGTATGAGAGCAGGATTAAGATAACAATTTTTTTATTTACTTTGATTAAAAAAGCGATTGGAAAACGATTTTGTTTCTAGTCGCTTAACTACAGTAATCACTCTCGTTAGTTTAAATAAGTTATCAAACCATTATTTGGATAACTCATCATTTAACTTGCTATTGCGTAAAACTAGCGATATCCCCATTGCGGCGTTATACTACTCGCACATTTTTAATGTGGATGTTAAAACATTGTCAGCACGAACCATTATTATACGTCAATTAGGGCTTGCACCTTATCAAGTAACTTCTGATGCAATGCACCAGTTCACTGAAAATCGAGTTCAAAATACTCCTGATGAGCTATGGCTAGTAGAACACCCCCGCGTGTTTACTCAAGGGCAAGCAGGCAAGGCAGAGCATGTCCTTGCCCCCGGTGATATACCCGTAATTCAAAGTGATCGCGGTGGTCAGGTCACTTACCACGGCCCAGGCCAGCAAGTGATGTATGTGATGCTAGACCTAAAACGCAATAAAATTGGTGTTCGCGATTTAGTTACTGCGCTTGAAAATACGGTGGTAAAAACACTCGCATACTATCAAATTGAAGCTTACCCTCGCCCTGATGCACCTGGTGTTTATGTAAATGGTGATAAAATTTGCTCGTTAGGATTACGAATCCGGAAAGGCTGCTCTTTTCATGGACTAGCACTGAATATCAATATGGATTTAGAGCCTTTTAATCGTATCAATCCTTGCGGCTACGCGCAGTTAAAAATGACACAAATGTGTGATTCCATCCCACAAATTACCTTAGCCGATGTTCAACCCGTGCTAATTAAACAGTTCTGTGACACACTGGGATTTCATATTGTTCAATAATAATGCTATAATTTTTTAACATTTTTAAAAAAAATTTTAATGGATAAGTAACGGCTCCCACACTTATTATTCACAGTAATCGACTTATCCATCGACTCAAAAGATAACTGGAACCGGCATAATTATGAGTAAACCAATTCAGATAGAACGCGGAATTAAATACCGTGACGCCGATAAAATGGCCCTGATCCCTGTCAAAAATGTCGTCACTGAACGTGAAGAAATACTCCGCAAACCCGACTGGATGAAAATTAGATTACCCGCTGATTCTACTCGGATCCAAGGGATCAAAGCGGCGATGCGTAAAAATGGCCTTCATTCTGTTTGTGAAGAAGCATCTTGTCCTAACTTATCTGAATGTTTCAACCATGGTACCGCAACCTTTATGATCCTTGGTGCGATTTGTACTCGTCGCTGTCCTTTCTGTGATGTTGCTCATGGTCGCCCAAATGCGCCAGATGCTAATGAGCCACTCAAACTTGCTCAGACTATTAAAGATATGGCACTGCGCTATGTTGTCATCACTTCAGTTGATCGTGATGACTTACGTGATGGTGGTGCCCAGCACTTTGCTGATTGTATTAGTGCTATCCGCGAAAAAAGCCCAACCATAAAAATTGAAACTCTTGTTCCTGATTTTAGGGGCAGAATGGATCGTGCATTAGATATTCTAACAGCAACGCCTCCAGATGTTTTCAATCATAACCTTGAAAACGTTCCCCGAGTTTACCGTCAGGTTCGTCCGGGTGCTAACTATGAGTGGTCATTGAAATTACTCGAAAGGTTTAAAGAGGCTCATCCAGATATTCCAACAAAATCTGGTTTGATGGTCGGGTTAGGTGAAACTAACGCAGAGATTGTTGAAGTTATGCGTGATTTACGCCGCCATGGTGTAACAATGCTGACTCTTGGGCAATATCTACAACCAAGCCGTCATCATCTTCCTGTTAAGCGCTATGTGAGCCCTGTAGAGTTTGATGAGATGAAAGAAGAAGCACTTGCGATGGGCTTTACTCATGCAGCTTGTGGGCCGTTTGTTCGTTCTTCTTATCATGCAGATCTTCAAGCAAAAGGCGAAGAAGTTAAATAGCTCACTCAACTAAATTATTCTTAAGCCTCGTTTAACGGGGCTTTTTTGTAGCTATGCATATACGATCTTTTATTCATATCCTATGATACAAATCCTACTCATTTAAATCACTCTAGCTGCATTCTTTCTGCCATCTACTACCAAAGTATTACCTATAAAATAAAACTCGCTCCAGTACACTGGAGCGAGTTTAGAAGCTGTTCGTTTCTATTTGTATAAATTACAGAGAGACAACGTTCACAGCTGATGGGCCTTTAGCGCCATCAGTAATTTCGAATTCGACTCTCTGGCCTTCAGCTAAGGTTTTAAAACCATCGCTTGTAATAGCTGAAAAGTGAACGAATACATCTTTGCTACCATCTTCTGGAGTGATAAAACCGAAACCTTTAGATTCGTTGAACCACTTAACGCTACCTTTAACTTTAGACATCAATATTACCTTTAAAATATAAAATAGACACACCATCAGTGTCGTGTTCAGTACATCAGATATATAAGTGGCTTGTCTATAACCTAGATCACAAAATTGAAAAAAAATACAAAAAATCATTAATTATTTGGATAAATTTTTATCAGTCATAAATTATTCGTTTAAAAAACTATCAATCCAAACTATAACACCAGTATTTATTAACTATTTGGAATTTTATCTTTCATGTGCCAATAGCCAATCTTTAATGTCTAATCCGCCTGTATAACCGACAAGTTTACCATCATGACCCAAAACGCGATGACAGGGAACAATTAAAGAGATTGGATTCCGTGAATTTGCCATTCCAACCGCACGACAGTAATTCACTGACCCTAATTTCAGCGCAAGGTCTTTATAGCTCCAGCGTTCACCGAAAGGAATGCTACATAAGTGTGACCATACCTTTTTTTGGAATTCAGTGCCTTGCGGATTTAACTTAACAGTAAACGTTTTTCGTTTAAGATTAAAATATTCGTCTAATTCTTTAGCACACAACTCCGAATGTTCGTTTTTATGCTCTGGCTGACTCCGCTGCTCAACAAAGTAGATACTGGTTACCCCGTCATCATCAGCTGAAATCTGTACCCACGGTTTAGGAAATTTTTCCGGTGCCGCTAAATATTGATGATACATAATATCCCCTCAAGTAGAGTCCAATTATCTGATCGTATATACAGTTATAGACTGTATTATTTCCACATTGCAATAATAATTTTTCTTAGACCCACAAATTGAATTCTTCTTTTTCTCAAAATTTAATTCTTCAACATAAATAACAACCTAGATAATAATTAGAATAGTTATCATTCAATATTTCAATTCCACTAGATATTGTATGGTTGAAAAATTTAAGATCTACATATAGTATTTGATAGCAAGTTATCACACTACTGATAGTATTCAGAATACTCAAAGGTATCCAATATGGCCGTTATCACCATTTACAGTAAACCAGACTGCGTTCAATGTAATGCCACCTACCAAGCCTTAGAACGCAAAAGTATTCCATATCAAGTAATCGACTTAACACAAGATCATGAGGCTCTAAAATTTGTCCGTGAATTAGGTTATCAGCAAGTTCCTGTTGTTGTTGCAGATCAAGAACATTGGTCTGGTTTTCGTCCTGATATGATAAGTCGCCTTTCAGTTTAGGAGAGGGTTATGCAAACGGAATCACTGATTTATTTTTCGAGTCGTTCTGGCAATTGCCATCGCTTCGTCGAAAAAGTAGGGCTTCCCGCGACGCGCTTACCAATCGGTGATGAACAAAGCAATATTATTGCGACAGCACCTTTCGTTCTATTGCTTCCAACCTATGGTGGAGGCGGAACGCTTGGAGCTGTACCAAAGGAAGTGATCCGTTTTCTTAATATCGAATCAAATCGGTTACTTATTCGTGGTGTCATCGCGGCAGGTAATACCAACTTCGGTGAGGCTTATGCCATCGCAGGAGATATTATTGCTAGTAAATGCCAAGTCCCCTATTTGTATCGTTTTGAACTACTGGGTACAGAACGAGATGTCCAACGTGTTCGTGATGGGTTAAATACGTTCTGGCAAAAAAAACATAATTAGAGTTATTCCAATGGAAAACATGAAAAACAAAACCACTGTTGATTATCATGCGCTTAATGCCATGTTGAATTTATATAACAGTGAAGGTGGTATTCAATTTGAAAAAGACAAAGAAGCTGCTCATCACTATTTTCGTCAACATGTTAACCAAAACACTGTTTTCTTTCATGACCTGAAAGAAAAGTTAGACTTTTTAGTCAACGAAAACTATTACGAACCCCAAGTACTCGAACAATATGATTTCTCCTTTATCAAAAACCTGTTTAAGCAAGCCTATGCCCATAAATTTCGTTTTCAAACTTTTTTAGGTGCATTCAAGTATTACACTAGCTATACACTTAAAACCTTTGATGGCAAACGTTATCTTGAGCGTTATGAAGACCGTGTTTGTATGGTTGCACTTGCACTTGCACAAGGTAACCAATCTCTTGCTTGTCGCTTGGTTGATGAAATTATTAGCGGACGTTTTCAACCTGCAACGCCGACTTTTTTAAACTGTGGAAAGAAACAGCGTGGGGAACTGGTTTCCTGTTTCTTACTGCGCATTGAAGACAACATGGAATCAATCGGCCGCTCAGTTAACTCAGCACTACAATTATCCAAACGAGGTGGTGGTGTTGCATTTTTAATGACAAATTTGCGAGAGCAAGGTGCGCCAATCAAGTTTATTGAGAATCAATCTTCGGGTGTGGTTCCTGTCATGAAAATGTTAGAAGATGCCTTTTCCTACGCAAACCAACTCGGCGCAAGACAAGGTGCTGGCGCGGTTTATTTACATGCTCATCACCCTGATATTATGCGTTTTCTCGATACTAAACGCGAAAATGCAGATGAAAAAATTCGCATCAAAACCTTATCACTTGGTGTTGTAATCCCCGATATCACTTTTCAGCTGGCCAAAGAGAATCAGGATATGTATCTGTTCTCACCTTATGATATTGAACGCGAGTATGGTGTTCCAATGTCAGAAATTAGTGTCACAGAAAAATATCATGAGATGGTTAACAACAAAGCCATCAAAAAATACAAAATTAATGCACGTGAGTTTTTTCAAACATTAGCTGAAATTCAATTTGAGTCGGGCTATCCCTATATTCTATTCGAAGATACTGCTAATCGCGCAAATCCAATTGCTGGTCGTATCAATATGAGCAATTTATGCTCAGAAATTTTGCAAGTTAATAGCCCAAGTCTTTATGAAGATGATTTAAATTATCGAGAAGTCGGTAAAGATATTAGCTGTAATTTAGGTTCAATGAATATTGCGAAAACCATGGATTCGCCTAATTTCGCTCAATCTATTGAAATTGCAGTGAGAACCTTAACTGCCGTTTCCGATATGAGCCACATTCATTCTGTACCATCAATTGAACAGGGTAATCATCAATCCCATGCGATTGGCCTAGGGCAAATGAATCTTCATGGCTATCTTGCTCGAGAACATATTCATTATGGTTCAGAAGAGGCGTTAGATTTTACCAATATCTATTTTTATACTGTGGCCTTTCATGCTCTAAAAACATCGAATCAAATCGCTATTGAGCGTAATGTGACATTTAAAGGTTTTGAGGATTCAGATTATGCCAATGGGCGCTATTTTGATAAATATATAGACCAAACTTGGCTACCAAAGACACAAAGCGTTCAGGAATTATTCCGACGTTCGGGTATCGAAATTCCAACACAAGCAGATTGGCAATCACTAAAACACTCAGTGATGGAGCACGGTATTTATAATCAAAACCTGCAAGCTATTCCACCAACGGGGTCGATATCTTATATTAATAATTCTACCTCCAGCATTCATCCTATTGTTGCTCGAATTGAGATCCGCAAAGAAGGCAAAATTGGTCGTGTTTACTACCCAGCGCCATTTATGAACAATGATAATCTGGAATATTACCAAGATGCTTACCAAATCGGGCCAGAGAAAATCATCGATACCTATGCGGCAGCCACACAGCACGTTGATCAAGGGCTATCATTAACTCTGTTTTTTAAAGACGATGCAACGACACGTGATATCAATCGGGCTCAAATTTATGCATGGCGTAAAGGTATAAAAACATTGTATTACATCCGATTACGCCAAACCGCACTAGAAGGTACCGAAGTCGAAGGCTGTGTTTCATGTACGCTTTAAAAGGAAAATCTGTATGACCACTCACACTTCACCACAGCTAGTTAAAGCGATTAACTGGAACCGTATCGAAGATGATAAAGATCTTGAGGTTTGGAATCGTTTGACCTCAAATTTTTGGTTGCCTGAAAAAATTCCTTTATCGAATGATACCCCATCATGGAATACGCTAACAGCAGCTGAGCAGCAATTAACCATTCGCGTCTTCACGGGGCTGACCCTGCTTGATACCATTCAAAACACGATTGGTGCACCATGCTTGATGCCTGACGCACTTACCCCTCATGAAGAAGCGGTATTATCGAATATTAGTTTTATGGAAGCAGTGCACGCACGCTCCTATAGCTCTATATTTTCAACACTCTGCTCTACAGCAGATGTAGATGATGCCTACCGTTGGAGTGAAGAGAACAAAGCTTTACAAAATAAAGCCAATATTATTTTGTCTTATTATTGTGATTCTCACCCACTTAAAAAGAAAGTTGCGAGTGTGTTTTTAGAATCATTTCTTTTTTATTCTGGCTTTTACTTGCCTATGTATTGGTCTAGTCGTGGTAAGTTAACGAATACTGCCGATTTGATCCGATTAATTATTCGTGATGAAGCAATACATGGATATTATATTGGTTACAAATTCCAAAAGTCATTATTGAAATATGATGAAAAAACACAAGGCGAAATTAAAGATTTTACATTTTCGTTGCTTTTCGATTTATATGAAAATGAAGTTAAATATACGCAAGAATTATATGACACTGTTGGTTGGAGTGAAGATGTCAAAAAGTTTCTTCATTATAATGCCAATAAAGCCTTAATGAACTTAGGTTATGAGGCATTATTTCCAGATGTTGTGACAGATGTTAGTCCTGCTATATTATCAGCATTATCACCAGATGCTAATGAAAATCATGATTTCTTTTCTGGCTCAGGTTCTTCATATGTAATAGGTAAAGCAGTCAGTACTGAAGATGACGATTGGAACTTTTAATTAATCAATTTACCTAACTAATCATCAAAAAACACCTATCCCGCTGAATAATATTGCATTTATTTTTCGGGATTTTTTATTGTTTGTTTATTGCACTAATAAGCTCGGAATTTACATGTTTTATTGTTAAATAATTCAATTTTAATAGCCTAATCAGGCAATTCATTGTTGACACTCATTGTTAAAAAACAAAATCATAAAGATAAATTTATGTATTTAGGTTTATTTCAAAATTAATTTTGTATTCATTTTGAATTTTCCCTAACGTCTATAATAAGTACTTTTCCACTATCATATTCCATGTTCAATTAACCTAAATATTTATAATAAATTTAGTAACAACATAAAGTTAATACCTAATAATAACTTTAATTAATTATCATAATGAAACTCGTAAAAATCACTATCTTCTCAATAATCATAAGGTAATTAAGCTATTTTTTTGATTAAATGTCCTTAACCGAGGGTTGTCAGTCTCATTTATTATGCTAGGTTATAGTACTTGCGAATTTTACTAATAACTAAAATGGAGCTATTAAATTTAAATCATAATTATTAAATCAGTTTTTAAAATAATAGGAATATCTACCCTGAGCATGTTCAACAAATAGTTAAAAGCTAGCATTCGAATTCCTAGCGATAATATGTAACGCATTGAGTTAATTCGATAACTGCAGCAACCAATTTAATTAATTGAAAGATGGGTAATTACTGTATGGCAATAAAATTAGAAGTTAAAAATTTATATAAAATATTTGGGGAACATCCTGATCAAGCTTTTAAACTTTTAGAATCAGGAATGAATAAAGATGATATTTTTGAAAAAACAGGTCTAACCGTTGGGGTTCAAGATGCCAATTTAGCCATTGAAGAAGGCGAAATCTTTGTTGTTATGGGACTTTCGGGTTCAGGAAAATCAACCTTGGTGCGCCTTCTCAATCGGCTAATTGATCCTACGAGCGGTCAGGTCCTTATTGATGGGGAAGATATCTCTAATATCTCTGATAAAGCGTTACGGCAAATCAGAAGAACAAAAATTAGTATGGTATTTCAATCCTTTGCACTGATGCCTCATATGAACGTGATCGATAATACCGCTTTTGGTATGGAATTATCGGGAATGTCTAAAGAAGAACGCCATCAAAAAGCCATGGATGCCCTACGTCAGGTCAATCTCGATAAATGGGCTCAATCTTACCCAGATGAATTATCCGGCGGAATGCGACAACGCATTGGTCTTGCCCGAGCACTCGCAAATGATCCCGATATATTGTTAATGGATGAAGCATTCTCTGCCCTTGACCCACTTATCCGTACCGAAATGCAAGATGAATTATTGTCACTACAAGGTGATAAGCAACGTACGATTATCTTCATTTCTCATGATCTGGATGAAGCTATGCGTATTGGCGATCGAATTGCGATTATGCAAGGTGGAATTGTGGTACAAACGGGCACACCCGATGAAATTCTTAATAATCCCGCTAATGATTATGTTAAGACCTTCTTTCGTGGCGTTGATATTAGCCAAGTTTTTAATGCCAAAGATATTGCGCGCAGAAGACCTGATGCTCTACTCCATATCGCCCCTGGCTTTGGTCCTCGTTCAGCACTTAAGGTGCTTAATGATGAAGACCGAAATTATGGTTATTTGATTTCTCGCGGCCACACTTTTGCGGGCGTAGTTTCTGTTGAATCACTTGAAAAAGCCTTACATGAAAAACAAGGCATTGAAGCTGCAGTTATTTCCAGTTTGGAGCCAATCCAAGGTGAGACACCTCTCAATGAAGTGATTTCGACAATTGCACAAGCTCCTTGTGCCGTTCCTGTTATCAATGAAAATAGCCGCTATCTTGGCGTGATATCAAAAGGAATGCTGCTACAAGCACTGGATAAGGAGACTCCAAATGAGCAATAACGCGACCGAACATAAGACAGATACTCAAGATCCGTGGGCAGATGCCTCGGTTACAGAAACTCCTCAACAAAATAATACAACTAGCACATCAGTTGACGATGACCCGTGGGGAATGAGCTCTGAAAGTAGTCATTCAACCGAGAGTGACCCTTGGGGAAGTACTCCTGATACAGGAAGTACAACAGATACAGGTGGAAGTGATTGGCTAGATGCGGCACCAACGGACAGCATTGTGCCTGAACACTTTAATATTATGGATCCGTTCCAGCATACTCTTATACCGCTCGATTCTTGGGTTGCTCATGCGATTGACTGGATAGTATTGCATTTTCGTCCTGTTTTTCAGGGGATCCGAGTCCCAATTGACTTTATCCTTAGTGGGTTTGAACAATTTTTAACCTCAATGCCATCACTTGTCGCGATTGTTTTATTTGCTTTAATCGCATGGCAACTTGCTGGTCGAGTTATGGGTATCGCAACTTTTGTCTCAATGATTGCAATTGGTGCTATCGGTGCTTGGTCTGAAGCAATGGTTACACTTTCATTAGTGCTCACTTCCTTGCTCTTTTGTCTCATTATCGGGCTACCTCTTGGTATATGGCTTGCGCGTAGTGACAAAGCCGCCAGCATTATTCGGCCATTACTAGATGCCATGCAAACAACACCTGCTTTTGTTTATTTAGTACCAATAGTGATGCTATTTGGTATCGGTAACGTACCTGGAGTTGTGGTAACAATTATATTCGCCTTACCTCCGATTATTCGTTTGACCATTTTAGGGATCAAACAAGTTCCAGCTGATTTGATCGAAGCCGCAGAATCATTTGGGGCAAGCCCTCGTCAATTATTGTTTAAAGTACAACTACCTTTAGCAATGCCAACGATCATGGCTGGGGTTAACCAAACCTTAATGCTCGCACTTTCCATGGTTGTTATCGCATCAATGATTGCGGTTGGTGGTTTAGGCCAAATGGTATTACGAGGTATTGGCCGTCTTGATATGGGCCTCGCATCCGTTGGTGGTGTTGGAATAGTAATACTTGCGATTGTACTTGACCGTTTAACTCAATCTCTGGGTAAAAATAGTCGTGGTAAAACGCTTGGTCGCTGGTATCACAAAGGTCCTATTGGGCTTATCACTCGCCCATTTAGTAAAAAAACAGATTAATCCCCCTAAATAATTCTAAGTATGGCGGGACAGATACCCTAAATAATTCGAATTGCATCTAGGCGGCAAATGAAGCTATCACGGGAAGCATACATAAGTATGTGACTCGGGTAGCTGAGTGCAGCCAACAACGAGACAATTCGAAGTATGGCGGGACAGATACCCTAAATAATTCGAATTGTATCTAGGCGGCAAATGAAGCTATCACGGGGAGCATACATAAGTATGTGATTCGGGTAGCTGAGTGCAGCCAACAACGAGACAATTCGAAGTATGGCGGGACAGATACCCTAAATAATTCGAATTGTATCTAGGCGGCAAATGAAGCTATCACGGGGAGCATACATAAGTATGTGACTCGGGTAGCTGAGTGCAGCCAACAACGAGACAATTCGAAGTATGACGGGAAAACGACAAACAGAGGTATCAACAATGAAAAAGCCTATAATCTTGGCAACAGCACTGACCACCCTTCTTGCCGTTCCATTCGCTAATGCCGAAGATCTCCCCGGCAAAGGAATAAAGGTCAGCCCAGTTCAAAGCACTATCAGCGAGGAAACTTTCCAAACGTTGTTAGTTGCAAAAGCGTTAGAAAAACTTGGCTATGAAGTTGCTCCAATTCAAGAGGTCGACTATAACGTTGCCTATGCTTCTATTGCCAATGGAGATGCGACTTACTTAGCAACTAGCTGGGTACCGCTACATAATGCACAATATGATGCCGCTGGAGGAGATAAAGCGTTTTATCGCCAAGGTAACTATGTTGTCAATGCAGCACAAGGTTACTTGATCGATAAGAAAACTGCGGAAAAATATAATATAACCAATATTGAGCAGTTAAAAGACCCTAAAATTGCCAAGTTATTCGATGCTAATGGTAACGGTAAAGCTGATTTAACCGGTTGTAATCCAGGTTGGGGTTGCGAAGCGGCTATCAATAACCATTTAAAAGCTTATGAATTAGAAAAAACCGTTGACCATAATCAAGGTAACTATGCCGCAATGATGGCGGATACCATGACACGATACAAAGAAGGTAAGCCAATTCTCTATTACACATGGACACCTTATTGGATCAGTGATGTATTAAAACCCGGCCGAGATGTTGTTTGGTTAGAAGTCCCCTTCTCTTCAATGCCAAACGGTGAAAAAACTGATACTAAGTTACCTAATGGTAAAAATTATGGTTTCCCGCCAAATACCATGCACATTGCCGCCAATAAAAAATGGGCTGCAGATAATCCAGCAGCAGCAAAATTATTTGAAATCATGAAATTACCTATTTCAGATATTAATGCGCAAAATTTGAGAATGCATAATGGTGAAGCTTCACAAGCTGATATTCGTCGCCATACTGATGCCTGGATTAAAGCTCACCAATCAACCTTCGATGGCTGGGTTGAGCAAGCACGTAAAGCTGCCGATAAATAATATTTTTCTATTTTTTATAATCAATTGCCACCTTAAGTAAGGTGGCTTTTTTTGTTTAAGCTAATATTCTCCATTCTTAGGGGCTGTTGATCTTTGAAGGTCTATTTTTATTCGCATTAAAATGTCCTTGAGTGAGGTAAAAAGAAGTAAGGCACATGGTTAACTACTTAGTCGATTAAGTCAGAGCCTAGCAATACAGTGAAAATTTACTTTTAATCAACTCGAAGATTATTTTTTATTCGCATTTTGAATTTCCGGCAATATTTTTTAACCGTCAAAATATGTCACATCATTATATTGCTATTATTTCAATCAATTAGTACAGTAAAAATAGATAGCAAAGGTCAATTTATTCTAGAGGAAACAAATTGAATTTTAACTTAGATCATCCTTATTTGTATTAGAATTATGATGATAAAAACGTAATTTTATAAATACATGAACAGTGTGACATGTCACGTTTCATAACAAGAAATGGCTATTTTAACTATAAAAAATGTCAGATTAACTCTATTAATTCAATGAGTTATTCTTTATTCATAGTTCTTACACAATGAGCAACACCATTAAATAATTATAACATCATTATAATTTCAATTATTCAATGAATAACAAAATTAATTAATCATATAATTTATTCACTTGATGTATATGACCAATTTGATTGTGATAAATCATTCTTGAACAATAGATCTTAGCATTGATGTTAATTATTAATTTTTTTATTGAATATTCAGCTTAGTGACTAGATATTGCCTCTCAACAATAGAATTTCGCCCATTTGACGACTCCCCACTCAATTAGGCGAGATATTACATGCTAATTTGATAAAAAAAAAATAGACGTAAATAATACAGATAATTGGTCATTCTAATCATACATATTGGCAACATCTACTATGCAATTTTAAATATGAAGAGTATATAGTAGTCACCATACTTATTATTGGCGAATGATTAATGAACAAAGCTCCTCAAACAGAACTCACCACAGGTTTAGTCATCTTAATGGCCGTCGCAACAGGACTCATTGTTGCTAGCAATTATTATGCTCAACCCCTTCTTGATACAATCGCAACTCAATTCAATTTAACGACGAATATGGCTGGCTTTATTGTCACTTCCGCTCAATTAAGTTATGCAGCAGGATTGCTATTCTTAGTTCCACTTGGTGATCTATTTGAGCGTAAGCGCCTTATTTTAGTCATGACATCATTATCAGCGGTTGGTTTGCTTATCACTGCACTCTCTAGCCATGTTTGGCAAATTCTCCTTGGAACCGCGCTAACGGGACTATTTTCAGTGGTCGCTCAAGTACTTATTCCGATGGCTGCATCACTTGCTAAACCAAGTCAACGAGGTAAATCTGTCGGCATTATCATGAGTGGCCTGCTGCTTGGGATCCTACTTGCCAGAACGGTTTCTGGTGCAGTCGCAATGATTGGTGGATGGCGTGCTATCTATTGGGTGGCTTTTGGAATACTGATCTTACTCATTATTGTAATGGCGCGTAAGCTACCAAGGTATCATCAAAAAGCTAACCTTAACTATTTTCAGCTGCTTTTTTCGATTGGTCGCTTATTTTATACAACCCCCGTCTTCACTATTCGTGCATTACTCGGTGCGCTAACTTTCGCTAACTTTGCCTTACTTTGGACAGCAATGGCTTTTTTACTCGCCAATCCTCCCTTTAATTATTCAGAAGGAACCATTGGCCTTTTTGGGTTAGTCGGTGCAGCCGGAGCACTCATGGCTTCCCAAGCTGGCAACTTAGTTGATAAAGGTAAAGGTAAGAGAATCACAACGCTAGGATTGATTTTACTGCTGATGTCATGGATACCAATTGGTTTCGCAAAGGATTCACTTATTGCATTTATTATTGGTGTATTAATCCTCGATATTGCTGTCCAAGCTGTCCACGTTACCAACCAAAGCACTCTATATCGTATCCTTCCTGAGGCTCGTAACCGCCTCACTGCTGGCTATATGACAAGTTATTTTATTGGCGGTGCTTTAGGGTCTTTATTATCTGGTTATGCCTTTGAAAAGGCTGGTTGGGAAGGTGTTGCTATCTCTGGAGGCATATTGTGTGTTATCAGCCTAATAGTCTGGATAATAGGTATTCGATTTGATCCATCGATATCCCCATCTGATGAATAAACAGCTACGTTAGTGAGAAAATAATCTGTAGGCATTCTGCGCATTGTAAGATAACGATGCGGTAACGCTACCGTGAGAAAGATGACGGATATAATAATCACAAGTTTTTACTAATGATTTTATAATGTAATAATTACTCTAGCAAAAGTCATCACATGGCATAGTTAAATAAAAAATATACCTTAAGCAAAAATTATAATATAATTTACATCAGTAATTATTACTGTAGTACATGATAAATCATAGTTTGACTTAAATTTACCTGCACTTATTTTTAGATTAAAAATTTATAAATATTCCCATGCAATGATAACAAGAGTGGTCAATGGCTATAATTACATGATTTTATTTTATTTACTTTGTTATTGTCAGTATTAAAAACAAAATAATATGATGATATTTCAAGCATAAAGTAATTAAAAAGGCAGAAAAATATAATTCCGCTATACTGAGTCGAGTAAATTACATTCATAAAATTTATGAATTATATGTCGTTATCAAAATAAATTTGTTAGCATCAATTAACTACAATTGCTAATTTTAGCTTTTGATATGCCATTTAGATGGTTGATGACAGTTGTAATCTTACCAACTGAAACTAATAAGGTATCCAAATAATGGAAAGTTCATTTACCCCGACAGAAGAGCTGCTAAATGCTCGTGTCGCGCAACAAGATTCGCATAACAATCCTATCCCTTATCAGGAGATTCTCTTAACACGCCTGTGTATGCATGTTCATGGCAAGTTACTTGAATCTCGTAACAATATGCTAAAAGCGCAAGGAATTAATGAAACACTTTTCATGGCGCTAATGATCTTAGATACAAAAGATTCTCGTAGTATTCAACCTTCAGAATTAAGTGCTGCGCTGGGTTCTTCACGTACAAATGCAACACGTATTGCCGATGAGCTTGAAAAGAATGGTTGGATTGAACGCAAAGAAAGCCACAATGATCGCCGTTGTTTGCATCTCCATATCACAGAAAAAGGCTCTGAATTTTTAAGTGGGTTACTTCCACCTCAACATGATGCCTTGATAGATATTTGGTCAGTATTAGACGCCGACGAGCAACAGCAATTGAATAAATTAATGCGTAAATTATTAATAAAGCTTGATTCTATTAAAGATTGTAGTAAATAAATAATTGACCATTATAATGTTGTGGATAATGTATTTGAGCCATCTATAAGCTAAAAAACGAAAAAAGACTTTTCTGTCTGCACGATTTCGTTATCCTTTCTACTTATGCTTACGATATTCATCGAGCAAAAATATTAATTATCGTCTCTGTTTCCAGTGGTTAACTTTAACTACTGGAAACATTCGTGATCCAAGCGCAAATGAGCGGAGAAACACCAGTATGAGTTCCCATGAGGAAATGCAATCTACACCTAAACCACAACCTGATAAAAAAAGACAACGTAGAAATATATTGATGTTTCTCACATTCCTTTTTATTGCTATTGGCATTGGTTGGGCAATTTACTGGTTTTTCGTTTTACGCCATTATGAATCTACTGATAATGCCTATGTAGCGGGTAACCAAGTTCAAATTCAATCTCAAATCTCAGGCAGTGTCATGACAGTCAATGTTGATAATACTGACTTTGTGAAAAGTGGTACCGTTCTTGTTGAACTCGATCCCAAAGATGCTCAATTGGCGTTAGATAAAGCAAAAACAGCTTTGGCAAATAGCGTTCGCCAGTCCCACCAGCAGATTGTTAATAGCCGTCAATATCAAGCAAATATTGATATGAAACGCTCTGAATTAATCAGCTTACAAAATGACTTAAAACGCCGTGAAGTTCTTGGAAGTAGTAACCTTATTGGTAAAGAAGAGCTTCAACATGCAAGAGAAGCTGTTGTTAGCGCCAAAGCATCTCTTGCTGTTGCCATAGAACAATTAAATGCAAATAATGCCATCATTCTCGATACTCCTCTCGATAAACAACCGGCCGTTGAAGAAGCTGCGACAGAGGTCAGAAATACATGGTTAGCCTTGCAAAGAACAAAAATTGTTAGTCCTGTTGATGGCTACGTCTCACGTCGTAGTGTGCAAGTAGGCTCTCAAATCACTACAGCAACGCCTCTGATGGCAATTGTTCCTTCTGAAGGAATGTGGGTAGATGCAAACTTTAAAGAAACTCAGCTAGTGGATATGCGCATTGGACAACCAACAAAAGTAACAACAGATTTCTACGGTAAAGACCTTATTTTTGATGGTACTGTTGTCGGTTTCGATATGGGTACAGGCAGCGCATTTTCACTACTCCCAGCACAAAATGCCACAGGTAATTGGATTAAGGTTGTCCAGCGTTTGCCTGTCCGCATTGCGCTTAATACTCATCAGCTTGAAGAGCATCCTTTACGTATTGGCTTATCCACTGAAGTCGTAGTCGATACGTCGAATAAAGACGGTAAAGTACTCTCAAAGGGTTTACGTGATGCTCCCGCTTATCACACATCTGCACTTGCGATTGATTTAACACCTGCGGACAAAATAGTTACTGATATCATTAATAATAACTCAGGCAACAAATAAACCGAGGCGTAACTGTGACAAATGCTCCATTAACAGGCTCTAAACTTGCATGG
The DNA here is from genome assembly GCF_000314855.2 of Providencia burhodogranariea DSM 19968. Taxonomy (GTDB): domain Bacteria; phylum Pseudomonadota; class Gammaproteobacteria; order Enterobacterales; family Enterobacteriaceae; genus Providencia; species Providencia burhodogranariea. The sequence goes on from NZ_KB233222.1 coordinate 2,489,745, forward strand.
ATGACGATCGCCCTTTCACTCGCGACATTTATGCAAGTTTTGGACTCGACAATCGCAAACGTTGCCATACCAACCATATCCGGTAACTTGGGAGCGTCCAACACCCAAGGCATATGGGTAATTACTTCATTTGGTGTTGCCAATGCAATATCCATCCCTGTCACAGGGTGGCTTGCCCGCCGAATTGGTGAAGTTAAGTTATTTTTATGGTCTACCGGTTTATTTGCACTAACATCATGGTTATGCGGTATTTCAGGCAGCTTGGAAATGCTGATCCTCTTTCGAGTTTTACAAGGTCTGGTTGCCGGGCCACTGATCCCGTTATCTCAAAGCTTATTATTGAATAACTATCCGCCGCTAAAACGGAATATGGCTTTGGCGCTATGGTCGATGACTATCGTGGTTGCCCCCATTTGTGGGCCAATTCTTGGTGGTTATATTAGTGATAACTACCATTGGGGGTGGATATTCTTTATCAACGTACCACTCAGTATCGCCATTATTTTTGCCATTATGCGCACACTTAAAGGCAGAGAAACTAAGATATCAATTAATCCAATTGATACTGTTGGGTTAGTGCTGCTTGTCGTGGGTATCGGGGCATTGCAGATCATGCTTGACCAAGGTAAAGAGCTGGATTGGTTTAATTCGACAGAGATCATCGTCTTGACTGTAGTTGCTGTCGTAGCTATTGTTTTCTTGATTGTTTGGGAGCTGACTGATGACCACCCCGTGGTTGATCTTTCACTATTTAAAGAACGCAATTTCACCATTGGCTGCCTTGCATTAAGCCTAGCTTACATGCTCTATTTCGGTACCATTGTTCTAATACCCCAATTACTACAAACAGTTTATGGCTACACCGCAACTTGGGCAGGACTCGCCTCAGCCCCAGTAGGGTTACTGCCATTATTGATCACACCGATTATTGGCCGATTTGGTAATCGCATTGATATGCGCTATCTGGTCACCTTTAGCTTTATAGTTTATGCTGCTTGTTATTACTGGCGTGCCTATACTTTCGAGCCTGGTATGAGCTTCGCTGCTGCTGCTTGGCCTCAGTTTGTTCAAGGCTTGGCAATTGCCTGCTTCTTTATGCCTCTCACTACCATTACATTGTCTGGCTTACCTCCAGAGAGAATGGCATCCGCGTCAAGTCTATCGAATTTTACGCGAACATTAGCTGGGGCGATTGGTACATCAATCACCACGACAATGTGGACACAAAGAGAAGCCATGCATCATGACAATTTAAGCGAATTTGTGAATCCTTTTAACGTCAACTCACAACACATGTACAGTGAATTGGCTCGAATGGGTATGAATGATATTCAAAGTGCAGCTTACCTTGCAAAAAGTATTACCGATCAAGGATTAATCATCTCTGCCAATGAAATTTTCTGGTTATCGGGTGGCGTGTTTATCCTATTGATAGTCATTATTTGGTTTGCAAAACCCCCATTTAGCCCAGGATCAAAAAGTAGCGGAGGTGCTCATTAGTATAATATTCAAGCTCTGCATATGCCCCAAAATAAATAGAGATTCATGTAAGTAACAAATGAAGCTATCCCGATGAGCAGAAAGGAGTACTGTGATTCGGGTTGCTGATCGAAGTAAATTCCCATATGACTTAAAGCCTAATGGTGTAGACTGCTATTTTTCAGTTTATACGCATACTTAGCATAAATAACTTATTGATTATTCATGATTGTTTGAACAATTTCTTCATACCATTTTGAGTCAATAGTTTGTTGAAACTCCGCGCGAACGATCATGCCTTCCAATAGCGTGAATATCTTTTCCGACTTGGCAAGACGCTCAGGATCATCCTTAGAAATATTAGATAAAATAATCTGCTTAATTTCTGTTTTATGCTCAATTGCGATTGCTATTATTTCATCATCACTGTATTTAAATTCCGATAATGCATGCATAAACATACATCCATTAAAATCATCAGATTTAAACCACGCAAAATGCCAATCTAGAAGAGCCTTTATTCTATTTTCTTGGGTTTCTCTTTCCAGAATATATGCGCTAAGTGACTCAATAAAATTGAGGTGCCGCTGTTGCAGAATCGCTTTTATTAATCCGTTTTTTGAACCAAAAGACCGATATAGCGATGTCTTTGATATGCAAGCCTCATCTCTAATCTGGTCAACACCTACAGCACCATAACCATATCGATTAAATAAATTTTCTGAAATATCAATAATATGTTCTTTGACACTCATTTATTTCACCTTTCCCTTTGCAAATGGAACAGATCTGTACCATATTATTAGTTAGTACAGATCTGTTCACACTGGAGTGTAACATGAAATATTTAAAAGGAGGAGGATCCCTTCCTCCCAAAGAACATTCGTTACAAATTATCAAAGGCTTTATTGGGGGTAGCATTAGCATACTTTTATTAGGCTATCTTACCCAAATTTCCAACAGTGAATGGCTAATGGCACCTTTTGGAGCAAGTTGTGTCATCCTGTACGCTGCCTCTAAAGCGCCTTTTGCGCAGCCAAGGAATGTGATCGGAGGCCATGTTCTATCAGGATTCATTGGGCTAGTAATGCTTTATTTATTTGGTAACAACTTAGTTTCTGTCGCCTTAGGTGTAGGCATTGCGTTATCTTTAATGCAATATTTCAGAGTGACTCATCCACCAGCTGGGGCAAATCCTTTAGTTATTATGCTGACAGGGCAACAAAGTTTAGTGAATTGGGATTATTTGCTTAATCCAATACTCAGCGGGAGCGTGCTATTAGTTATGATTGCCTTTATTATGAATAACCTAGGGAAAAAAAGCCATTGGCCTGTTTATTGGCATGGTGTTACATTTAATAAAAAAGACAAATAACAAAACTACCGATAGGCGTTTTAGCTATCATCATTCTCCCTTCCCTACGATTGTAAATATTGCCTCCGCGGTGTTAATTGTCCACTTCCCTAAAATGAGACCGCTATAATTAGATTTTCTGCCCTAAAAGTTGCAGAGGTCGTGATGAAAAAAGTACGTTTTACTGAGACTCAAATCGTCAATATTTTAAAACTCACTGATTCAGGTATGAAAGTCGATGATATTTGTCGGCAAAATGGGATCAGTAGTGCGACTTATTATAACTGGAAATCAAAGTACGGTGGCATGGAAGCCAATGATGTTAAACGATTAAAAGAGCTTGAAGAAGAAAATG
>NZ_KB233222.1:2493203-2507656 GCF_000314855.2 Providencia burhodogranariea DSM 19968
CCTTTAATCATAAACGGGTTTATCGCGTTTATTGTCGCTTAGGGTTAAATCTAAAACGTCGAGTCAAAAAAGTCCTTCCAGTACGTGAAAAAAAACCGCTAATGGTCGAGAAAACACCCAATATTCAGTGAGCATTAGATTTTATGCATGACAGTTTATATTGCGGTAAGCGTTTCAGAACATTGAATATTATAGATGAATGAACGCGTGAATGTTTGGCGATTGAAGTGGATACCTCGTTGCCAGAAGAGGTGTCATCAGAGTACTTGAGCGTTTAAAAATAGACAGAGGGTTACCGAAACAAATTCGCGTGGATAATGACCCAGAACTTATTTCAGCTAATCTATTGAATTATTGTGAAAATAATAGAATTTCATTATGCCATATTCAACCTTGTAAACTATAACAAAACGGATTTATCGAACGATTTAATGGCTTATTCCGTCGTAAATTGTTGAATGCTTATTTATTTGAGTCGTTGACCCAAACTCGAGAATTAGCGTGGTTTTGGCTGCAAGATTATAACCTTAACCGAACTCATGAAAGTTTAAATCACCTCCCGCCGGAGGCGTATCCTCAATAGTTAGAAAACTCTAAATTGGTGTGTCTCAATTAATGGGGAGTGGACCTATGGTATGGAATTAATACTGACCTCTTTTGACTAGTCAGGTGAACTCTCATTAACGTCTAAATGCCAGTTTTTACTTCCAAAAATTTTGCCGTTGATCTGGATGTCAATTTTTTGGATGCCTGAATAGTATTGCCGTGTCGTGATTTTCTTGAGCGAGTGTGCTTTTTCAATTGTAACTATCCCATATGCTGGAATATCAAACGAACGAAGCTTAAACACTTTTGGGGCAGTCTTTTTATTAGATTTCATAAAATGAATTATGTAATCAATCACAATTTTCTGTGGTTGGTCGCTTGTTGATAGAACCTGTACTTGAAATTCAAGACTTTCACCCAGTTTAAGATGTTCCTGTTTGATTGAAAATTTTTCCATTTTTATGGATGCATCATGAGCCACTCCGATAAGTGCTAAAGCATTTAGATTCCCATCTTTTATCAATGTTCGAAGAGCATATCTAGTAATCCACTCGATTCTTTTTTGATTATCGTCCTGTGCTTGCTCCTGCCATTGTTTTAATACCGCAATGACATAGTCAGGATTATCTTTGGAAATATCATTAAGATGGTTGGCAACACTCTTTCTTACAAAAAGTTCAGGATCCAATTTTAAAGCTTCTAAAATATCCTTTGTCGCAGATGGATTTTTAATGAAATCTTGAAGGCGCTCGCCCCATGGAACACGTGGACGTGTTCCTTCAGAAGCCCATCTACGAACATCAACATTTTTATCCTTGGCACATTGGAGCAAAAAATCCATTGTTTTTTCAGGGTACTTCTTTATAAATGGTCGAACAGCCCATTCAGATGTGAAACGAGTCGTGAGGAGTTTTAATGCTTCTAATGAAATGTCGGGATGATTCAGACCATAAGTTTGAATAAATTCAGCAATTGGCCATATAGAAAACCCACTAAGCTTTTCAGAATGAAGAACAGCTATAAGAATTTCAAGAGCTTGGGGATACTGCTGGGGTAACTCTTGAGCCAGAGTGTCACGAATTAATTTAACTCTAGACTTCATTTCCTTATTAACTAGAGAAGATTCAATTTTTAAGAATTCTTGAGATCGAAAACTAGGATAGTGTTGAGATATTGATTGGGCAATTAATTGTAAAAGAGCTCCATCAAATGCATGCTTGTGGGCATTATTGTTTTCATGCTCTATAAGATTCGCCATTTTAAATCCAATTTTAGTTATATGTTCTATTCTTACTTTCTCAATCAATTTTTTAAAAATTGAGCAATCTAGTGTAATTCTAAATTGCTCCAATAAAGAGAAAATATAGTATGGAATGATTCAATATTACTATTAAATTGTAGGAATCGTCCCACCATCAATTACATATTCAGTACCTGTAATTGTAGAAGCGCGTGATGACGCCAAGAATGCGATGAGATTTGCTATTTCATCAGGCTTGGATGGCCTACCAATCGGAATCCCCCCGAGTGAATCCATAATCATCTTTTTGCCACCTTCGTAATCTGTACCAGCTTGTAAAGCCAGTCGCTCGGCAAGAGCAACAGATGCCTCCGTTTCAATCCATCCTGGCGAGACTTGAACAACCCTGATACCTTTTGGGGATATTTCTTTTGACAGGCTTTTGCTATAGGTTGCCAGCGCAGCTTTTGCTGTGGCATAAGCTGTCGTTGCTTCAGGTAAAGGCAGTGTTCTTTGTATTGAAGTAACGTGGATAATCACCCCTTGCCCATGTTGAATCATGTCTGGAATTAATTGACGATCAAGACGTACCGCAGGCATCAGATTTAAATGGAGTTCTGTATACCAATCTTTATCAGTTAATGCAGCAAATCCGCCAGCTGGTGCCGATGAACCACCAAGCATGTGTACAATGATATCAACCCCACCTAATAATTCTTGTACTGCTTGAGCAACAGTATCACAACCCTCTCGGGTACTAAGATCAGCCGAAACAAAAAATGTATTATTTGGCAAATAATCTGGTTGAGTTCGCGCAGTGGTCAGTACGGTTGCGCCGAGTTCGTGGAATAATTGAACTGTGGCAGCACCAGCCCCCTTTGTACCAGATGTGATAAGGGCGCGCTTTCCTTTTAAAGTCAAAAAATTTTCCATTAATAAATTCTCAATTTAATGACTTTGCTATTTTCAAGTGTGAATTGAAATTTTAGTGTCACAGGGCTATTCGGAAAGTTTCCTCTCACTTGTGTCAAAACCGTGCTGATATGACCTGCGCTAGACACCTCAAAAGGTTCAAGAAAATGGTGGTATTTTTCTTTTACTGCTAACCACCATGTACGAATTTCCACAATACCGTTGTGCAGGGTATTTTCATCATCAACAATGGCAGAGTGAGAAAAAATCCGGTTTAAAGCGTCTACATCATTCGCTTGATCTGCCTCAAAATATTCTCTAACCACTGTGGGCATATGTTTCATAAGTTGCTCTTTCTAAATGATCCAAATTGATGGTTAAATTTTATGATTTGACGTTTGTTTTGACAATCCGTATAAAATGGGATGTTTAGTTGAATAGATCAGGATAATGGAACGAGCAAACTTAAATGATCTACAAGCCGTAATGGCAATCGCCAGACGTGGAACGTTTCGTGGTGCGGCGATTGAGCTTGGAATGTCGACAACAGCTTTAAGCCATGCAATCGGCAAATTAGAGGAAAATCTGGGTGTTCGTCTGTTTAATCGGACAACACGCAGTGTTTCCCTGACAGAGGCAGGCCGACTTTTTGTAGAACAAGTCGGCCCTGCTCTTCAGGATATTCATAGCGCCTTAGATATTGTACGTTCTCAGAGAGAATCCCCCTCAGGTACATTAAGAATCAATGCAGCCGCATTTGCCGCGAAAGAAATTATTTCTCCTGTGATTATCGAATTTCTTCGACGTTACCCAGAAATGAATATTGATTTAGTGACGGAAGGTAAACTCGTCGACATAATAGCTGAGGGTTTCGATTTAGGCATTCGTGTTGCCCATCTTATTCCAAGTGACATGATTGCAGTGTCTCTTGGTAAACTTCAAAGATATGTTGTTGTTGGTTCACCTGAATATTTTCAGCGTTACGGAAAACCACTAATACCAACAGATCTTTTTAGATATAAATGTATTCGAGTGCGTCTCCCTGATGGCTCACTATTTCGCTGGAAGTTTGAAAAAAATGAAGAAATTATTCAAATTGATGTACAAGGACCGATAACCCTTGATGAAGCAAGCTTAGCAAGGGCTACCGTATTAGAGAATATTGGCCTAGGCTATTTTATGGAACAGGATGTTCGTGCTGAAATTGAGTCAGGTCAACTTATTTCTGTATTGGACAATTGGATGCCTTGTGTGCCTGGGCTTTGTTTATACTATTCAGGGAGACGCAACCAATCCGCTGGTATGAAAGCCTTCCTTGCCCTCGTTCGTGAAGTGGCGTTATATCATCCGTAATCGATTTTACATGGATTCAGAGTACTAGGGCAATCGATAGCCTTAACATCGAATTATTGAAAAATCATTTGATTTAACATTTTTATTACATAACTCGTAAGAACAATACCTATGCAACTCCGGTATATACAGTTAATACTAAAGAATGAATACAGTTGAAGCAAACAATAGTTCAAGTTGAAATGGGCTCCCCCAAGTCTTTCCATAAGCAAAGCTGGTGCAGTTGAGAAATAAGTATAGAGGCTACCGTTCAATAGACTAATTGACAGTGCCGTACAATAAATTGTGTATCTATTATCAATGTTCGCAAAAAACCTATGATATTCGTAACCGTTACTATCGTGCATTTATTCGTCGGATGAGTCTCGCCAACATATTTGAAGTGATAGATCATTTGCGATACTGCATATAATGGAGCTTACTAGAAAAATTATAAGACACCCGATTACAATGGATTTCCTGTCAAATTGATCAGATAGCGGTCCAACGACAAATTAACCCAATGCGAATGCGATAAAAAAACAGCTTAGGGTTAGGCATGGATGGATAAGCCAAGCTCCTAGTTAACCTGAACTCGGGATAAGAAAAACAAAAAAGAAGGGAACTAAAAGTAGGTTCTGTGATCAGATCTTTCGACCAAGAAATAACTTTTCACTGAGGAACCCGCTATGCGTAATCTAGTTAATTTATTCTGTCATGCCGAAGATTTTTGCCATTAAGTTCCTTCTTTACGCGAAGCTCACGCCAGTAAATGTTGATGATAGAACGCCAATCAAGGCGCTCTCCAAAGGGATTTTGGATAAGCTTTATGCAGAAAAAGGTTATATCAGCAAAGCATTAACTGAAGATTTAAAGATGGAAGGAATAACATGGGTAACAGGACAACGCAAAAATATGAAGCCAAAATTATTAGCGGCTTGGGATAGAGCGATGCTAGCTAAGCGATTCATTATTGAAACAATTAATGATCAGCTGAAAAACATTACGCAGATTGAACATTCTCGCCATCGTAGTTTGCATGGATTCATGTTGAATTTACTGGGCGGTTTGATTGCCTATTGTTTGAAACCGAAAAGGCCATCACTGAATATTTCAAATACCGAGAAAACAGGGCTTCAAGTCATGGCTTAAACCGATCTCAGGTTTATTACACAGAGGAAGAATTTCTTTCCCGAGAACTAAATAATTTTGCAGAAATATTAGGCTAGCTCTAGACTAACGACTTCGAGCTCATTTTCATTATTATCAAAAAGAGCAAGAGTAAAAGCATCGAATCCATTACGCTTTACATCTTCCCAAGACATTGCGCAACCATTAATTAAGATCACATCACCATGTTCATCAAACTCGTAGTTGTCTTTTTCATTTTCATAATCAATATTATAAAAAAAAGAGAGTTTCAGCGCGGCGGCTGAAAAGCCGTATTGAATCAGTGGTAAAGATAGCAATGTTGATTCATCAGGATCATCGCAAAACATGGCATCATAGCCGTACAATGAACCATCAAAAATTATGATTTCCTGGCCCGACACACAATGCTTCGCTACTATCCTTAATGGGCTATTTTCTTTAGCGACAATATAGTCCATAGGCTCCCCCTGAATGGGAAGTAGCTCGCCATTATGCCAAATTGTAAACAATTCATCTGATACTTGAGAGCCTAAATAAACTTCTGTCAGAACATCATTTTCATTCAATAAAATGAGATTTTCGGGTAAATATGATGGAAATGTCATCTGTAACACTCATTGAAAAATGGAATTGTGATGATAGTAAATGCGTTAATTCGTAATTATATATGATGGGGATAAATCGAAAAATATCTTAATAAAACTATACCAATGCTAGGGGCTGTTTATCTTTGAAAATCGATTTTTATTCGAATTACACGTCTTTAGTTAAGATAAAAAGAAGCAAGGCATGTGACTCGCCGCCTAGTCAACTAGGCAAAAGTCGCTCAACACAGCGAAAAATCACGTTTAATCGAACTCAAAGGGCGCTTTTTATTTACGGTTTAGGTTTTTTGGTGATGTTTTTTTAGGCATCCAAGTAGGTGATATGATTATATTGCTGTTATTTAAACCGATTAGTGCGGTAAAAAACAGCAGAAAAGATAAACAGCCCCTAATTAGATTTTAAAAATAAAAAACTGCACATTAATCAGAGGATGACCCACTTTTCATGTGCAGTCTAAACATAGCTTACGCTAACTACTTCGCTTTATTTTGTTGCCACCACTGTGCCAACATAACACCTGTCGCAACAGAAACGTTTAAGCTTTCAACTTTACCGGTACCACCAATGTACAAGCTCATATCGCCTTCATTCCAGACGCTGTCACTCAAACCATCACGCTCTTGACCTAAAACAAGTACCATTTTCTCTGGCAACTGTGCTTTAGCAATATCTAGGCTACCTTTGTGGCTCGAAGTTGTCACAATGGTATAGCCCGCTTGGCGGAATTTATTCAGTGTAGTACTAAGCCCGTCAGCATCAATCGCTTTAATGTGCTCAGCACCACCTTCAGCGGTACGAATTGCGGCACCCGACTCAAGCATTCCAGCATCTTGCAAAATAACACCTTGCACACCAAAGTGAGCGCAGCTACGCATAATACCGCCTAAGTTATGTGGGTTACCGACATCTTCTAGCGCTAAAACGCAATCTTTAGGTTGAGCTTGTTGTAGATATGTTTCTACATCCATCCCACCGCGTTTTTTGATAATAAAACACACGCCACCATGATGTTCAGTGCCTGAGGCTTTCTCTAGTTCTTCATCATCAACAACATGATACGCTTTACGATTTGCTGCCATCCATTTTAAAGCATCACGAAAACGTGGTGTAACAGATTGCAAGAACCAAGCACGAACGATCGCATCAGGGCGATTTTTAAACATTGCTTGGCAAGCATTTTCACCATAAATACGCGTTTCTTCTTGGCGTTGTTTACGTAATTGTTCAGGGTCTATCTGGCTTTTACCTGAAATACCACCATGGTCATTAATCAGCTCTTCACTATTTGGTTTGGATATAGTGCGCCAAGGTGAACGTTCATGGGTATCTTGATTTCGGTTATCATCGCGGCGACCTGAACGCTCTGAACGCTCGTTGTATCGGCCACCTTTTTTATCATTCGAGCGCTTATTATCTTGCTGGCGCTTGCCTTTATTGCGACCGTCATCTTGACCTTCGCTACGGACATACATCACTTTTACTTTGCCGTTCTTACCATTAAAATCATTCGAGTCGTTCATTGCTATCCCCTACTAAGCTATGGCGCGAAGATTACATGATGTTGCAAGGCTACGCCACCGATTCACACTATTATCGCATCTATATTTAAATAATTCGAGGTACATGTAGGCATCGAGCAAATCTATCTTAGCAAACATAGGCCACCATGTGACTCAGATAACTCAGTGCTGATAACCGCATTTGAAGTATGACCGCCATAAAAGATACTGAATATACCGCTATCGTCACCCTACCGATTTACGTACAATACGCTCTTTGTTCTTGTCGATATCTATAACTCGTACCTAACATGACTCAAAATGCCGTTTTTACACTACGCCAACAGCGCTTGTTACTTTCAACCAAACCCTTTAAGGCAAGAGGCTGCCGTGTTAAGCGTTGCCAACATTGTCTATTACCCCTTGCGAACTGCCTTTGTGGTGCAATAATGCCAGTACATGCTAATAGCCAATTTTGTCTAATCATGTTCGACGGTGAAGTATTTAAACCGAGTAATACAGGGAAACTGATTGCAGATATTTTGCCAGATACTCTCGCATTCCAATGGTCAAGAACAGAGCCTGACCAGCGGCTACTCGCCGCGCTTGAAGATGATACAAGACAACCGTATATCATCTTTCCTGAAAGCTATGTGCAAAGTGGGAGAACTGTGGTTAATCAACCAACAATCTCTGATAAACCGGCTCTATTCATTTTATTAGATGGTACATGGCCTGAAGCTCGTAAGATGTTTCGTAAAAGCCCTTACCTTGATAACATTCCGGTGTTATCCATTAATACTAAAGCACGAACTGATTATTTACTGCGTACACCATCACGAGAAGAGCAGCATTGCACAGCAGAAGTAGCAGCAACGCTCCTTGAGCTCGCCGGAGATACCATCGCCTCTGAACAATTATTTAGCCATTTCAATTTGTTCAGAAATAAGTATCTCGAAGGTAAACCTCACCACCCACTCGCTCAAATGTTAAAAGCTGAACAAGGCTTTTAGAGCACTAGTGCGAATGAATGCAGTCAACAACGCTGCGGCACGAAGTATGCCAAATAAAATATCCTAAATAATTCGAGTTGCAGCTAGGCGACAAATGAATGAGACGCTAGGAGCATACACAAGTATGTGACTAGTGCGAATGAATGCAGTCAACAACGCTGCGGCACGAAGTATGACGGATATTAACTTAAAACGTGAACATGCTTATATAATTAACAGGTTAAACTGGCGCTTATAGTGAGATACGGCATAGTATTGCTACGCATCCCAATATTCATTGAGCGGTGTTTTCGCTCACCAAAGCAAAAGGTTATCTGCCATGGGTTTAGTGAGTCAGTTAGAATCCTTATTCAGACCAAAATCAATCGCGGTGATTGGCGCTTCTGAAAATCCGAATCGAGCCGGTTCGGTGATGATGAAAAACTTATTAACCAGTGGCTTTAAAGGGCCTATTTTACCCGTTAATCCAAATCGAATGTCTATACTTGGGGTACTTGCTTACCCATCTATTGATAAGCTTCCCTTAAAACCTGATCTTGCTGTTATCTGCACTCATCATTCAAAAAATCCTGAATGTTTAAAGCAGTTAGGCGAATATGGTTGTAATGTTGCTATCATTCTTTCATCTCCATCAATTCAATTTGCTGAACTTAAAAGAATTGCTCAACAATACCAAATAAGACTGCTTGGCCCTAATAGCCTCGGTATTCTTGCGCCTTGGCAAGGGCTCAATGCTAGCTTCTCTCCCATCCCCATATTGAAAGGTAAGTTAGCTTTTATTTCACAATCTGCTGCTGTTTCTAATACCGTATTAGATTGGGCAAGACATCGTGATATTGGTTTTTCTTACTTTATCGCGCTGGGTGATAGTGTCGATATTGATATTGATGACCTACTGGATTATCTCGCTCGCGATAGCAAAACAAGTGCTATTTTGCTTTATCTAGACAGTATTAGTGACGCACGCCGCTTTCTTTCTGCATCACGCAGTGCCTCGCGCAATAAACCCATATTAGTGATTAAAAGTGGTCGTACTCGCAAAGCTCAACAATTATTAGGTGAAAAACCGAGTTTAGATGCCGCTTATGATGCCGCTATTCAACGAGCAGGTCTACTTCGTGTACAAGACACACATGAGATGTTTTCTGCTGTGGAGACATTGAGTTATATGACTCCATTACGCGGGGAACGCCTATCAATTATTAGTAATGGTTCGGCACCTGCAGCAATGGCATTAGATGAACTATTGCAAAGAAACGGTAAATTAGCGACCTTAAGTCAAGAAACAGAAAATGAACTAAGTGCTATACTTCCGCTTGATCTTTCCACTACAAACCCAATTAATTTAGGCGATGACTCAACAGTTGATCGTTATATTACCGTTTTAAACAAAATGCTGGATAGCCACGACCATGATGCTTTGCTACTCATCTATACTCCTAGCGCAATAACAGAAAGCCGAGGAATAGCTGAAAAAATAATTAAAACAATCAAGCAACATCCTCGAGGCAAATGGCTAACTATCCTTACTAACTGGTGCGGTGAATACACTGCTCAGACATCACGTCGCCTTTTCAGTGAAGCTGGAATACCAACTTATCGAACTCCGGAAGGTGCTATTACCGCCTATATGCATATGGTTGAATATCGACGAAACCAAAAGCAACTCAAAGAAACACCAGCCCTTCCGATTGGTATTACCGCCAATACTCAGCAAGCACATGCTTATATCCAACAAGCATTACAAAATAATAACCTTAACTTGGATACCCATGAGGTTCAGCCAATTTTAGAAGCTTATGGGCTAAAGAGTTTACCGACGTGGATTGCACACTCAAGTGATGAAGCTATTGAAATTGCAGAAAAAATTGGTTATCCCGTTGCATTAAAGTTGCGCTCACCTGATATTGTGCATAAATCAGAAGTTCAAGGAGTCATGCTTTACCTCCGTACTGCCAAGGAAGTTGAAGATGCCGCTAAAGCGATTATTGAAAGGGTTTCCACTAACTTCCCTAACGCTAGAATTGAAGGCTTACTCGTTCAAAGTATGGCTAATCGTGCTGGTGCACAAGAATTGCGTATCGCGGTAGAGTTAGATCCTATTTTTGGTCCCTTAATTATGTTAGGTGAAGGCGGCATTGAGTGGCAACAAGAGAGCCAAGCTGCGGTTGCCTTACCTCCATTGAATTTAGCTCTCGCTCGATATCTCGTCATTCAAGCTATTAAAGGTTATAAAATCAAAGCACGAAGTGCGCTCGCCCCTTTAAATATTCCAGGTTTAGCCAGCTTACTTGTACGTGTTTCAAACTTAATCATTGATTGCCCAAATATTGCTCGCATTGATATTCATCCGTTGCTCGCCTCCGGGGATGAATTTACTTTACTTGATGTCTCAATGACCTTAATTCAGAGTGAAGATAATCCAAAATCAAGACTCGCTATCCGCCCTTATCCAAGCGAACTTGAAGAAACGATTTCCTTAAAAGATGACATGACTTGCTTGCTACGCCCAATATTGCCAGAAGATGAACCGCTGTTAAAATCATTTATTGGGCAAGTTACAAAAGAAGACCTTTATTATCGCTACTTTAGTGAAATCAGTGAATTCACTCATGATGATCTCGCTAATATGACTCAGATTGACTATGACCGCGAAATGGCATTTGTCGCTATTAAACATCAAGATTCAAACCCTGAAATTATCGGAGTAACACGTGCTATGGCGGATCCTGATAATCAAGAGGCTGAGTTTGCAGTTCTCGTCAGATCGGATATGAAAGGGCTCACGCTAGGCTACCAACTAATGAATAAACTATTGAGCTATACACGATCACATGGGATCAAAAAGCTTAATGCGATTACCATGCCCGAAAATCGTAATATGATCAGTTTAGCTAAAAAGCTTGGTTTCGAAATTGATGTGCAATTTGAAGATGGTGTCGTAAACCTGACATTACATTTATAGGTCAAAAAAAATACAGAACTGTACAATAATTAAACACATTTTCAATTTGTTCTAAATGGTTTGGCGAAATATGCTATCATCCTCGGATCATTCGCTTAGCTATTTGTACAAAGCGATTTGCTATTGAACTAATAAGAGAAAATTCACACTGTGATGTTGTCAAAATTAAAACAAGCAAAACATCAACAATATTTGGCAAGTATACCTAAATTGTCACAATCAGTTGCTGATGTTAGAACGCTATATAAGACAGAAGATTTTCGTGATGCTCTGCTTGAGCAAATCTCTATTGCTCAACATGCTATCTACATTACCGCTTTATATTTAGAGCGAGATGATGCCGGTAAAGATATTCTTCATGCGCTATATGCGGCCAAACAAGCTAATCCATCTTTAGAGATCAAAATACTTGTCGATTGGCACCGTGCGCAACGAGGAAGAATTGGTGCTGTAGCTAATTCAACCAATGCAGATTGGTATTATGATGTTTCGCAACAATACCCAGAGGTTGATATTCCAGTTTATGGTATACCCGTCAATACTCGGGAAGCATTGGGTGTATTGCACCTAAAAGGTTTTATATTTGATGATACCTTACTGTATAGCGGTGCAAGTATTAATGATGTCTATCTGCAACGCCATGATAGATATCGCTATGATAGATATCAGATCATCAAAAATAAACAACTAACCACATCAATGAAATCTTATATTGATGATACTTTATTAAAAGCAGATGCAGTTCAGCTACTTAATACGCCAACCAGACTAAAAACAGCTGAATTCAAACATATTATTAAGCAATTTCGTCTTACATTAAGAGGAAGTTCATATAGCTTTGAAGGAAATGCCTCCAACAGTGAATTAGCTGTCATCCCTCTTGTTGGACTTGGTAAAAAGAATGATCTGAATCGCACTATTACCCACTTAATGGGCTCGACTGAAAATAAACTCACTATTTGTACACCTTATTTCAACCTTCCAGCAGTACTTGTTAGGATTATTACTAGACTATTGCGTGAAGGTAAGCAGGTTGAAATTATCATTGGTGATAAAACTGCTAATGATTTTTATATTCCCCCTGAAGAACCATTTAAAATTATTGGTGCTTTACCTTATCTGTATGAAATTAATTTGCGCCGCTTTATCAGTCGCCTACAAAAATTTATCGATAGCGAACAACTGACTATCCGCCTATGGAAGGATGGCGAAAATACCTATCACTTGAAAGGTATGTGGGTTGATAGCCATTGGCAGCTCATCACCGGTAATAACTTGAACCCTCGTGCGTGGGGGCTTGATCTTGAAAATGCAGTGCTTATTCATGATCCAAACCAAGAGATGCAAGAACAGCGTAGCCATGAACTTGAATGTATCCGCACGCATACAATTGTTGTAAGCCATTATCGCGAATTAGATAATATTCAAATTTATCCGGTTAAAGTGAAAAAGCTTATTCGTCGTCTACGTCGTATAAGAGTGGATAGATTAATCAGTCGTATATTGTAGTAAATAAATGCGATCAAAACGCCACTTACGTGGCGTTTTTTCCAACCCGACTACTATAGATAAACAGTATGAAGCGACCTAATAAACTCTTTCCTTATATATTTACTATTATTTTATTCGGCATTACTGGCTGTTCTAACCTTCATTGGGCAAATGATAATTGGAAAGGAAAAGATAAAGCACAGCATTTTGCCTTTTCTGCTGCAATGGCAATCGCAGGAAATGCTTATGCCGATAAACAAAATTGGCAACATCAAGACGCTGCACAGTTCGGGATTTTATTCTCAGTGTCGTTAGGGGCTGCTAAAGAACTTTATGATAGTAGACCTTCCGGAACAGGATGGAGTTGGCATGATTTTGCCTATGATGTTGCTGGTGCAGTGGCAGGATACAGTCTCTATAACACATTAAAATAAAAAAATTATTGCTACCAAACCTAATGCTGATATCTATCGACTATCTGTTTAACAAATAATGTACAAGTAGCATTCTAGTACTTAACCTAATTCCCATCCTTCATCCCACATGAAACAATATCAAACTCCTATCATTTTTTAACGGGATTCATCAACCGTTATGAGTAATGGAGAATCAAACATTGCTTTTGGCGAAATGACTAATTCATCATAAGGAATATTTTTACCATATCGTTCTGTTAATTTTTCCTTAACCTGACTTGATGAAAAATTGAATTCATCTAATTGTTGTAAATCACCAATTTTAATCCCAATAGCATTTAAATAAATTTTCCAAACGAGCTCTGAACAATACATTCTCTCATCACTCCAAGAAAATGTTAAATCATACAACTTTGACTCATATTTAAGTGCCTGTTGATATAATTCGGCTTTCTGCTTTTCCGTTAGTGCGAATTTCAATCTTTTAATGACATACTTACCTGAAATTCCTTGTGTAATCCATTGTTGCAATGGTGTAAATTTAACAATATTGGAGGCTTCGTAAACATAAGGCTCATGCTTTTTAAATAAAATAATTCCCATATGGCTGTACTGGGAATTTGTCGCTTTTTGGATAGCAATGCTTTGTTGTGAACGTGAAGTATGAAAAATAATATCCCCTTCTTCAGGTTGATATGCATTACTATAGGAAGCCCAGATAGCTATCAATAAGGACAGTATGCATAACGCAAAAAGAATAATAGATTTATATACAGGCTCATGTTTATTAATAGACAAGACGTTTTTCTCAACTTTTTTAAAAAAAGCTAGTAGAATATAAAATTATAATAGCTATTTTTAGATTCCCAATAAAGAGTAACTATATAGAAAAATCATTCATAACTTACATCTAGACTTTAATAAGTTAAATTAATTTATAGATAAAACAATCTAAATAAGCTCTTTATTATTTTGAATAAATTCCTTTTTTTCATAAAAATAGAATCACGGTAATACATTAACATCAATAAATAATTGACCACATTATTGCTGGTTTTGCTCTTCTAAATAATTATTCTCAAGCGAACCAAGCGATAGATAAAAAACATGATAATACAATTCACTATATTAAGAATTAGCGAGCTGTTACTCACTAGTTTACATCGTGATAATCCATTCATGCTGTTAATTCGAGCAGGGTAACACGCTAAATATTCACGGGTAAATAGGATGACGGATTAAAGATAAGTCAGAATGAAGATAAGAGATAAGGGATAAGGG
>NZ_KB233223.1:0-39147 GCF_000314855.2 Providencia burhodogranariea DSM 19968
TTAAATTAAAACTTGTTGCTAAATAAAGCAATGAGTAGCCGAAAGGCGAAAGAATTGTGGAGCGGTAGTTCAGTTGGTTAGAATACCTGCCTGTCACGCAGGGGGTCGCGGGTTCGAGTCCCGTCCGTTCCGCCACTTAATTTAGGGGCGTAGTTCAATTGGTAGAGCACCGGTCTCCAAAACCGGGTGTTGGGAGTTCGAGTCTCTCCGCCCCTGCCAGTTACCAATTAAGTAAAAATAAAAGAAGTATCTCATTGATAACCCGGTTACTTTAATCGGGTTTTTCTTTATTGATTTTTCTCAAAAAGTCCTTTCTATATTTCTCTTATTTCAAATAAACGAATTGTCCACTTTCTAATGAATTTAGATATACTTGATTAGAATTTTTAATTTTATCCTTTCATAATTCCAATTCTAGTGATTTTCAAATAAAACCATATAATATTCTTTATACTTTTTTATAGCTTAAATAAGTAAGCCGTTAAAAATTCTATATCGTTTGATTTTATTATTATCAATGGAATTTAGTAAGATGACTGGTATTAATAGAAATATATTATTGAGTTGAATTTATGTAGGTCATCAAGGCTGATTTTTTAATACTTTCTTCCGTAGAACGTAAAATTTTAACTTTAATGATGAGAAAAATTCGTATTTTTCATCAATAAAATCGATTATTTTGAAATAATAACGGCAACATAAAGCATCCTATATTATTCAGTATCATTGAATGTTAGGCATTTAAGTAACCGATAAAGATTTTTTCTTAGATTTAGATAATATTCTTTATTATCATTTTTAAGACTTAGCACTGTTCGCTAAGCTATATGATAAGTGCGCGTTTAATGAAAGGAATAGGTTTTATGCATTATTCGATAACAATATCGCTAAAATATCGTTAGTGGTTTGATTAAAATACCTTGAATTGAGTTAATTACAAGCAGGTCTTTTTCTCACCAACCTTCGATAAAATGCTGTATGCGATAGTAATGTACATTTATAGGTATTTATGACGGATAAACAACGTTATAGCATGGCTTCTGAGGCGGACTCCTATAAATAGTTCTTGAATTCGGATCTTGCTGTTTAAATGCTTTTAATCTTATTTACCTCCATACCCCCCATACCATCATACTTCAATTATCAATTTATCTTCTCTCCCATTTTTACGGTAAATATCTACACCGCTCAGCCAGTTTTAAGATGCTAACTATTTGATTTTGATTAAATCATTTTTATTCATTTAATGTGTGAAAACTGTGATACAAAAAATCTAATGATAACTGCCTCATTCTAGATAAAGTGGATTGTATATATCGAGTATCGTTAGGTAGATTAAGTTCTACGTTTGCAAGTATCAGAATTGCAAAGTATGAGGAATGATGGCTATACGCGTGTTTACATCTTATTTTCATGTGAGGGTGGTTAATTACCGGTAAAATTTCCATGAATAGAGATTAAATATACGAATTAGATGGTTAAAAAAGCTGAATTTACTGTGGGTCACCAACTTGAATCATATCAAATATTCTTCCATTAGATCAACATGGAAGCATATTTTTGACTGTTAATAATATGTTTAACAGAAAGTGAATATTGATCGTAACGATATTCGAAAATGCCTCATTGTTTATGTGAGTTTCTTAATGACAAACAAGAAGATCTTCACCGTTATTTTAGATCTTTTTCCATGAGAATAGCATCAGTTGTTACTGATCTAACGATTTGAATTGTTTTGGGTATATATATAATTGGGTGGGATAGAGCGCCCGATAAAGCGAGTCAGGCGTTTAGAATAAAAAGACTAGAGTATTATTAAGATGTACTACAGAACTGGGCATTTTTTACAGGTGTTTTGATTAGTTGATTAATCAATGCCTGTTGATCATTTTTTTGCAACCAAACAGCATAAAGTGATTTTGTAATCGCTGCCTCTGAGAGTGTTTTTAGCCCAGGGTATTGTATGTTCCAATGAGATGGTAAAAATGCAGCTGAAAGCGATACAGAGAGTAATTGGCGGGCAATATGAGCTGATGTCGTTATCATGATAGGAGAATCATTTGAAGTTAATGTTGATTCATTTTTTGGTTGAAAATCGGCACTCCACTCTAACTTGATATAATTGTAATTCGTCAAGGCAATATTTTTTTGTGAAGCCATAAGTTGCAGCTCAATAGTCCCAATAATCGTACTTTCAAACTCATCCATCTTAGGTGGCTCTGTCGCTATTAATAAGTCAAGTTCTCGGGAATGTAACTGTTTTACGAGAGATTGACGAGTAGAGACCCTTGCTTCTAGACGGAGCTCATCATGCTGCTCATACAGTGCTTGCATCCAGTCTGTGAGATAGCCTTCCCACAATGACGCTGTAGCCCCTATCGAAAGTTCAGTGTGCTGTGACGCATGTGAAATCTCTTTTTTTGCTTGTAGCCAAGTATTCATCAAGGATTCAGCATAGGGGACGAGGCGCTCACCTGCCGCCGTTAACCTGATGTTATTGCGATGTCGAGTGAATAGGTTCGTACCGAGTTGAGTTTCAAGTTGTCTTATGCGAAAACTCACTGCAGATTGTGTCAAATATAGTGATTCTGCGGCTCGGCCGAAGTGTCTGGTTCTACTGACTTCCAAAAAAGTTTTCAATAACTCAGTATCCACATACATCTCCAATAATTTTTGTCGTGATGATTTAAATGTTTTGTTTTACAGATTGCCAATGCTGTCTAATACTCCGCGCCATAAAGAGTTGACAGTAATAAGTTAGGAGTGTGTCAGATGGCAGAAAGCTTCATCACGACTAATCGTTTTTTTGATAATAAACATTACCCACGTGGCTTTTCTCGTCATGGTGATTTCACCATCAAGGAAGCTCAGTTGCTCGAACGCCATGGCCAAGCTTTTAATGAGCTTGATTCAGGCAAACGTACCGCACAAACAGACGAAGAAAAACTGTTTGTTGCTGTTTGCCGTGGCGAGAGAGAACCAGTAACTCCTGAAGAAAAAGTATGGACGAAATATTCTAGTCGGATAAACCGTCCGAAACGTTTCCATACTCTGTCTGGCGGTAAACCTCAGATTGATCCTTCAGAAGACTATACAGACACAGATGATTAATATCATCACTATATTTAAGAGGGGCTTAGGCCCCTTAATTTATTGTCTGATTTCACAATCACCATCTACTTCTCCAAGTGCTCAGCTTACTTGTTTTTGCAAATGAAGCAATAACTTATCCATCGCACGATAACCTAACGCTTCAAGAAGGTGCGGTCTTTCTATGTCCATCGATTCTTGAAGGTCTGCAATAGTTCGAGCAACCCTTAATATCCTATGCCATGCACGAATGGATAATCCTAATTTATTTAAAGCATGTTCTAAAAAAAGAGCATCCTTAGTACTGAGCAGGCACAATTTTGTTGTTTCTCTAGCTGTTAATTGGCTATTTAGCTTACCGTTTCTTTTGATTTGTTTTTTTCTAGCAACAATAACACGGGAGCGGATTTGTTCACTATTTTCACCTTGATGTTGCTGATGACTTAGTGTTCCTAATGGTAATAGAGGGATTTCAATTGAAAGATCAAATCTATCGATGAAGGGGCCTGAAATACGTGAAAGGTAATGTAGAATTTTGACAGGAGAACTTCTGCTATTATTCCCACTATAACTTCCAGTAGGGCTTGGATTCAAAGCTGCAATGAGTTGAAAATTTGCAGGAAAACACACCTTTGCTTTAGCTCGTGAAATAATTACTTGTCTTGATTCTAAAGGTTCACGTAATGCATCTAACACAGAGCGGCTAAATTCGGGGAGTTCATCAAGAAATAAAATGCCATTATGTGCGAGTGATATCTCACCGGGTTTAGGTAAGCTGCCACCACCAATCAAAGCAGCCATTGATGCACTATGATGAGGCGACCTAAATGGCCTAGGGGGCCAATCATACCCTAGACTAGTTGAATGACATAAGCTATGTAGAGCTGCAACTTCCAATGCTTCCTGTGACGTTAGAGAGGGTAAAAGTGTTTTTAGCCGGCTAGCGAGCATCGTTTTACCAGTGCCTGGAGGGCCTAATAGCAATAAGTTATGGCCACCACTCGCACAAATCTCGAGTGCTCTCTTACCTTGCTCTTGGCCGATGATATCACTAATATTGCCGTCATAGTTGGTGGGGGGTTCTGGTATATGAGCTGGGTGAGCGTTACATGATAGTGTGATTTTTTCATGCAAAAAATGGCAAAGGTCTAATAATGATTGTGCGAATTTAACACTATTATTAGGCAGTAGATTTAATTCATGTTGATTTTCTGCTGAAAAAATGAGGTGTCTTTTTTGAGCTAATGCTGCCTGTGCAGCAGGAATAGCACCATTTACATGGCGAATTTGGCCTGATAAAGCGAGCTCCCCGAGAAACTCGAACTCATGAAGTAATTTATTGGGTATTTGGCCAGAAGAGGCCAAAATTGCTATTGCAATAGCAAGATCATAACGCCCACCTTCTTTTGGAAGATCTGCCGGTGCTAAATTAACAGTCATCTTTTTTGCTGGGTATTCAAAACCACTGTTCAGTAGTGCACTACGTACTCTATCTCTTGCTTCTTTTACGGCTGTTTCGGGCAAGCCCACTAATGTTAAGCCGGGAAGCCCATTGCTAATATGTGCTTCAACAGTGACGAGTGGTGCGTTCATCCCTATTGATGCTCTTGTATAAACAATCGCCAATGCCATAATTCCTCCTATTGAGTCAACAGAGTAATATTCTGTTTAACTAAGAGGCAGTACAACTGAACATATTAGGTATGTTCAGTGGATCGAGAGCTACACCATGTAATATTGTGTTGTTAACATTTTTTTGCGAAGGTTCTCATAAAATCATTTTTAATCAGCCTATTGTGAATTTTACATGAATATAAACGTGATATAAATTCAGTCATTAATTACTGAAAAATAGCAAGGTGATTAAAATGAATATCATTAATATCGATTATGATTATTGGAATATAAGGCTAATTATTCGGTCATAATTAATTGTATTTACTATCTATACAGTTACGCAATGGTTTATTATTCTGAATAAAATATAACCAATTGATTTATAATAAAATATATATTTTGTTAATAAATAAAAAAAATAAAAGTTGTCAAAATAATTTTAAAATGATACCTCTTTAATATAGATAACGAATAATAGTGAAAAGACTGCATACATGAACGCATTACTTCAAGTGATTAGCCTAATTATTATCAGCGTGGTGGTGATTATTATCCCACCGTGCGGGGCTGCACTTGGACGACGAAGGCTGAATTAGTAGCCAAATCTCACGAGAACCCCGCACCGAAAGGCGCGGGGTTTTTTTTAGGCAAAGTTTCACGACATCACAGAATATATAAAAATAAATTAATATAAATTAATTGGATAGACAGGAGAGAATCATGAATGGGGCACATTGGTTAGTTCAAGCATTACGAACTCAGGGCGTTGAAACTGTTTTTGGGTATCCAGGCGGCGCAATTATGCCTGTTTATGATGCGTTGTATGACGGTGGTGTCAAGCATTTACTGTGCCGACATGAACAGGGGGCTGTTATTGCGGCGATTGGTTATGCTCGCGCAAGTTTGAAGACAGGGGTTTGTATTGCTACATCAGGCCCTGGAGCAACGAATTTAATCACGGGCTTAGCAGATGCTTTTTTAGATTCAGTTCCAGTTGTTGCTATCACCGGTCAAGTTAGTTCAGAGTTTATCGGTACAGATGCTTTTCAAGAAATAGATGTCTTAGGTTTGTCTCTCGCTTGTACCAAACACAGTTTTTTAGTTGAATCCATTGAAGATTTGCCTCGTATTGTTGCTGAAGCTTTCGCAATCGCAAATAGTGGTCGTCCAGGGCCTGTACTGATTGATATTCCGAAAGATATTCAGCTACAGAAGGCGGATCTAACCCCATTTTTAATGCCTGTTGAGCAAGACTTACCAACACAATTTGATGAGATTAATCAGGCAAAAGAATTATTAATACAGTCAGAAAAGCCGATGTTATATATCGGTGGCGGCGTTGGTATGTCTGGTGCTGTTACTGAATTAAGGGATTTTATTGATTACACAGGCATCCCATCTGTTGCAACGCTGAAAGGTTTGGGAGCTGTAGCTCCATCTGAACCTAATTATCTTGGTATGTTAGGAATGCATGGTACTAAAGCCGCAAACCTTGCAGTGCAACGTTGTGATTTATTGATTGCCGTCGGTGCTCGTTTTGATGACCGCGTAACTGGCAAGTTAAATACTTTTGCACCAAATGCCAAAGTGATACATCTTGATATTGACCATGCTGAACTTGATAAATTACGCCAAACACATGTTGCTTTGCTGGGGGATGCGAAAGTTCTTCTGCCTGAGTTGAAGATTAAAAAATCGATTTCACCATGGCAGCAGGAAGTACAGCAGCTGAAAAGTGAGTTTGCTTGGCGTTATGATCATCCAGGAGAGGCTATTTATGCGCCTTTGTTGTTAAAACAACTTTCTGATCGCATGGATACTCACGCTGTTGTAACAACAGATGTTGGGCAGCATCAAATGTGGTCAGCCCAGCATTTAAGCATTGAAGCCCCCGAGAATTTCATCACCTCAAGTGGTTTAGGAACGATGGGATTTGGTGTCCCAGCAGCAATAGGTGCACAAGTCGCTCGCCCTGAAGATACGGTTATTTGTGTTTCTGGAGATGGTTCTTTCATGATGAATGTACAAGAACTCGGCACGATTAAGCGTAAAAAATTACCTGTTAAGATTTTACTGCTAGATAATCAACGGTTGGGCATGGTTCGCCAGTGGCAAGAACTGTTCTTTGAACAGCGTTATAGCGAAACTATTTTAACTGATAACCCCGATTTCGTAGCTCTAGCAGCAGCTTTCGATATTCCAGGGCGTCGCATAACAACAAAAGCTGAAGTTGGCGAGGCTCTTGACGAATTCCTGAATAGCGAAGGCGCTTATATTTTACAAGTATCAATAAACGAATTAGAAAACGTCTGGCCTTTGGTTCCACCAGGGGCAAGCAATGAAAAAATGATGGAGAAACCGTTATGATGCAACATCAACTCGCAATACTGGCCCGTTTCCGTCCCGAGGTTTTAGAGCGTATATTACGGGTAACTCGCCATCGTGGATTCCAAATTAGCTCTATGACTATGGATCATATGCCCGACGGTGATAATGTAAATATTCAAATGACTGTAAATAGCCAGCGCCCATTGGCACTGCTTTATTCGCAGTTAGCAAAGCTGTCTGATGTTTCAGAAGTTGAAATAAAAGAACAAGAATCACGACTATTACGCACACAAAGTGCAATGTAAGGAATATATAAAATGACTAAGAAAGCTGACTATATTTGGTTTAACGGTGAAATGACGCCATGGGCTGATGCAAAGGTTCACGTTATGTCTCATGCCCTGCATTATGGAACATCTGTGTTTGAAGGCGTCCGCTGCTATAATTCTCACAAAGGCCCTGTAGTATTTCGCCATCGTGAGCATATGCAACGTTTGCGTGATTCAGCAAAAATCTACCGTATGCCTGTCAGCTATAGTGTAGAAGAGTTAATGGAAGCTTGTCGTGAAACTCTGCGTCAAAACAATTTAGTCAGCGCGTATATTCGTCCATTAGTTTTCGTTGGTGATGTTGGTATGGGCGTTAACCCGCCAGATGGTTATAAAACTGATGTCATCATGGCTGCATTTCCATGGGGTGCTTATCTAGGTGAAGAAGCTTTAGACCAAGGTATTGATGCGATGGTCTCTTCTTGGAATCGTGTCGCGCCAAATACTATCCCAACGGGTGCAAAAGCGGGTGGTAATTACCTATCTTCTCTACTTGTTGGGAGTGAAGCTCGTCGTCACGGTTACCAAGAAGGTATTGCATTGGATGTGCATGGTTACTTGTCTGAAGGCGCAGGCGAAAATATTTTTGAAGTTAAAGATGGTATCTTATTCACACCTCCATTCACCTCATCAGCTCTACCGGGGATCACTCGCGATGCGATTTTGACCCTAGCAAAAGATATGGGTATTGAAGTTCGTGAACAAACGTTATCACGCGAATCACTTTATCTTGCGGACGAAGTCTTTATGACGGGTACGGCTGCAGAAATCACGCCAGTACGTAGCGTTGATGGAATTGAAGTTGGGATCGGTCGTTGTGGACCGGTTACCAAAAAAATCCAGCAAGCATTCTTTGGACTGTTTGATGGAACAACAGAAGATAAATGGGGTTGGTTGGATTCAGTTAACCCTTAATAACGAATAGCGACAGACTTACAGGCGGTCGTTCCCCGCCTGTTTTAAAACACGGGAGTAAAGATATGCCTAAGTACCGTTCAGCAACAACAACTCATGGCCGTAACATGGCTGGTGCCCGCGCATTATGGCGTGCTACAGGTATGACCGATGCTGATTTTGGAAAGCCCATTATTGCAGTTGTTAACTCATTTACCCAGTTTGTGCCGGGTCACGTTCATTTACGCGATCTTGGTAAACTCGTCGCAGAGCAAATCGAAGCGGTAGGTGGTGTCGCTAAAGAGTTCAATACAATTGCGGTAGATGATGGTATTGCCATGGGGCATGGCGGAATGCTGTATTCCTTACCTTCCCGTGAATTAATTGCAGATTCAGTAGAATACATGGTCAATGCTCACTGCGCTGATGCCATGGTATGTATTTCCAACTGTGACAAAATCACCCCAGGTATGCTAATGGCGTCGTTACGTCTGAACATTCCGGTTATTTTTGTTTCAGGTGGCCCGATGGAAGCGGGCAAAACTAAACTTTCAGATCAAATTATTAAATTAGATTTAGTTGATGCCATGATCCAAGGCGCTAACCCTAATGTCAGTGATGAAGAAAGTGATCAAATTGAACGTTCTGCTTGCCCAACTTGTGGTTCATGTTCAGGGATGTTTACGGCAAACTCAATGAACTGCTTAACTGAGGCTCTGGGTTTATCGCAGCCGGGGAATGGGTCATTGTTGGCAACTCATGCTGATCGTGAGCAGTTATTTCTTAACGCTGGTAAGCGTATTGTTGAACTCACAAAACGTTACTACGAAAAAGATGATGAAAGTGCGTTGCCGCGTAATATTGCGAACAAAGCAGCCTTTGAAAATGCCATGACATTGGATATTGCAATGGGGGGGTCAACTAATACTGTTCTGCATTTGTTGGCGGCAGCTCAAGAAGCAGAAATCGATTTTACTATGGCAGATATCGACCGTCTGTCCCGTATCGTTCCTCATTTATGTAAAGTCGCACCGAGTACACCAAAATACCACATGGAAGATGTT
The DNA here is from genome assembly GCF_000314855.2 of Providencia burhodogranariea DSM 19968. GTDB lineage: Bacteria > Pseudomonadota > Gammaproteobacteria > Enterobacterales > Enterobacteriaceae > Providencia > Providencia burhodogranariea. Next base: position 9,323 of record NZ_KB233223.1, read on the forward strand.
CACCGCGCTGGTGGTGTCATTGGTATTTTAGGCGAATTAAGTCGTGCGGGTTTATTACAAGAAAACGTTAAAAATATTTTGGGCCTCACTTTCCAAGAAACTCTCGAACAATATGATGTGATGTTGACGAAAGATGAAGCTGTTAAGTCTATGTTCGCAGCAGGACCTGCCGGTATTCGTACCACAAAGGCATTTTCACAAAATTGCCGTTGGCCTTCGCTCGATACTGACCGTGAAAATGGCTGTATTCGTAATCTTGAACATGCCTATAGTTTAGATGGTGGATTAGCCATCTTAGCTGGCAATATCGCAGAAGATGGTTGCATTGTAAAAACAGCGGGTGTTGATGAAGAAAGTCTGACTTTCCGTGGCCCAGCAAAAGTATTTGAGAGCCAAGATGATGCTGTTGAATCCATTCTTGGCGGAAAAGTTGTTGAAGGTGATGTCGTTGTTATCCGCTATGAAGGCCCTAAAGGTGGCCCAGGTATGCAGGAAATGCTATATCCAACCTCTTATCTCAAATCGATGGGGCTGGGTAAAAGCTGCGCATTGATTACGGATGGGCGTTTCTCTGGCGGGAGCTCAGGGTTGTCGATTGGTCATATTTCACCAGAAGCAGCGAGTGGTGGTTTATTAGCGTTAGTTCAAGATGGCGATATTATCGATATTAATATTCCAAAGAGAACTATTGCTCTTGATGTGAATGAAAATGAGCTTAACACGCGCAGAGATGCTGAACTTGCTCGTGGTGATAAAGCCTTCACTCCACGTAATCGTCAGCGTGAGGTTTCTTTTGCCCTCCGTGCCTATGCTTCTCTTGCAACCAGTGCTGATAAAGGCGCTGTACGCGATAAATCGAAGTTAGGAGGCTAATTGTGGCCGCTGCAAAACCACTACCATCCGCACCTTCTGGTGCCGACTATCTAAAAGCGGCGCTAAGTGCGCCGGTTTATGAAGTTGCACAGGTGACCCCATTACAAGAAATGGGCAAAGTTTCTGCTCGAATGGGGAACACGATTTTAGTCAAACGTGAAGATAGACAACCTGTTCACAGCTTCAAATTACGCGGTGCTTATACCATGATCGCAGGTCTAACGGATGAGCAAAAAGCGAAAGGGGTTGTGACCGCTTCTGCGGGGAATCATGCGCAAGGTGTTGCCTTATCAGCAAACCGTATTGGCGTAAAAGCAAAAATTGTCATGCCGATTGCTACAGCAGATATCAAAGTCGACGCTGTGCGTAATTTTGGCGGCGAAGCTATCTTGTATGGTGCTAATTTTGATGAAGCTAAAGCGAAAGCCATTGAAATAGCAGCCAAAGAGGACTGCACCTTTATCCCACCTTTTGATCATCCATCCGTGATTGCGGGGCAAGCAACAATTGCATTAGAGCTATTGCAACAAGATGCACATCTTGATCGGATTTTTATTCCTGTTGGAGGTGGTGGGCTGATTGCGGGTGTTGCTGTTTTGATTAAGCAGTTGATGCCAGAAATTAAAATTATCGGTGTTGAAGCTGATGAAGCTGCCTGTCTTAAAGCAGCACTTGCTGCTGGGCACCCTGTTGATTTACCACGTGTTGGTTTATTTGCTGAAGGTGTAGCGGTAAAACGTATTGGTGATGAAACATTTCGTCTGTGCCAACAGTATGTGGATGATGTGATCACGGTAGACAGTGACGCTATCTGCGCAGCCTTAAAAGATATTTTTGAAGATGTCCGTGCAATTGCTGAACCCTCAGGGGCACTGGCACTTGCGGGTCTAAAGAAATATGTCCAGCAGCACAATATCAAAGGTGAACGCTTAGCCCATATTCTTTCTGGCGCAAACATGAATTTCCATGGCCTGCGTTATGTCTCTGAGCGATGCGAAATTGGCGAGCAGAGAGAAGCCTTGCTAGCAGTCACTATTCCTGAACAAAAAGGCAGCTTTTTACGGTTCTGTCAGTTATTAGGTCAGCGAGCGATCACTGAGTTTAATTACCGTTATACCGATGCAGATCCTGACCGTGCTTGTATTTTTGTCGGGGTAAGGCTAAATGGCGGTGATAGTGAGCGCCATGAAATTATCCAAGAGCTACAGCGCAATGGTTATGAGGTTGCTGACCTTTCAGATGACGAAATGGCCAAGCTGCATGTGCGTTATATGGTTGGTGGTCGCCCATCAAAACCATTGGATGAGCGACTTTATAGCTTTGAGTTTCCGGAATCGCCGGGTGCATTACTGAAATTCTTAGAGACGCTAGGAACTTACTGGAATATTACGTTATTCCATTATCGCAGCCATGGAACAGATTATGGACGCGTGCTGGCGGCATTTGAATTATCAGGTCCTGAAGTCCGTTTTGATAGACATCTTGAGGCGCTAGGTTATGAATATCATGATGAGACGGGAAACCCATCATTCCGTTTTTTCTTAGCACCTCAAAGTTCTCCACAAACATTAGATTGAATTTTCAGGTAATAGCTGCCAGAACGATTTGATTAATGGTTCACTTAGGCGTTTGCTCAATAGACAAACGCCGAGTTCAAAGGGCTCGACTAACGAAATATTATCCAGTTGTAATATGCGACTCCGCACGGGTTCAGGGCTATTATCAACAACAACGCTGGGAATGAGTGCGATACCACAGCCAAGTGCGACCATAGAAACAATCGCCTCATGGCCAGAAACGGTTGCATAAATCATAGGATTATTGATGTGATGTCGGCGAAACCATAACTCAATACGTTTTCTCGATGGCCCATGTTCTGGCAAGATAAAGGGAATCGATGACCAATCTGGTTGTTCTTCTGTGGCCATGGTTCTGACTGCACAGGGCAGTGCTGGCGCTATCAGCACTAAAGGAATTTCTCCAATCTTGGTAAATCTGACATTATCAGGCAGTCGTTCTGGTTTACCTGCGATACCGAGATCTGCTTCTTTGGTTTCTACTTTATCAACCGCATCAGCGGCATCACCTGTTGTCAGTTTAATTTCAACAAGTGGATGTAGTGCACGAAACTTATCGAGAACTTGTGGTAAATGACTATATGCTGCTGTTACTGAGCAAAAAAGACGTAATTCACCGGTGAGTGATGGGCTTTGTTGGTTAAGTACATGCTGTAGCTGTTGGTATTGTAATAGCGTTTGCTGAGCAAATAGCTTCAGATGCTCCCCTGCTTGAGTCAATTTTACAGAACGGTTATCTCGAATAAATAGTGGGTGACCTAGCTGTTCTTCTAAGCGTTGTATTTGTCGCGATAAGGTTGATGGGCTGACATACATGGCTTTAGAGGTTCGACCAAAATGGCAGCTCTCTGCTAAATGAAGAAATAGCTTTAAATCACGGATATCCATTTTGCCTCTTCTCGTCTAAAAAACATGTTGCTAAATATGCAACATTATATTGTTAATATATCAATTTAAGCAATGCTGATCATCGCATATAGTAAATCCATAACCACTCAATAAAAGTGGCAGGCCAATACAGGACCTGAAATAACGAATACAACAGAACAATGGAGCAAGACAATGGCGAATTATTTTAATACTTTGAATCTGCGTCAGCAGTTAGAGCAGTTAGGCAAGTGTCGTTTCATGAACCGCGAAGAATTTGCGGATGAAGCTGGATACCTGAAAGGTAAAAAAATCGTCATCGTCGGTTGTGGTGCTCAAGGTTTAAACCAAGGCCTGAATATGCGCGATTCTGGTTTAGATATCTCCTATGCATTACGCCCAGAAGCAATTACGGAAAAACGCGCATCATGGCGTAAAGCGTCAGAAAATGGTTTTAAAGTGGGTACCTACGAAGAGCTGATCCCAGAAGCTGATTTGGTTGTTAACTTAACACCAGACAAACAACACTCAACAGTTGTTCGCGCTGTTCAGCCGATGATGAAGCAAGGTGCTGCATTAGGTTACTCTCACGGCTTTAACATTGTTGAAGTTGGTGAAGAGATCCGTAAAGATATTACTGTTGTGATGGTTGCTCCAAAATGCCCAGGTACTGAAGTTCGTGAAGAATATAAACGTGGTTTCGGTGTTCCAACGCTGATTGCTGTTCACCCAGAAAATGACCCGAAAGGCGAGGGTATGGCAATTGCTAAAGCATGGGCAGCAGCAACAGGCGGCCATCGTGCTGGTGTTCTTGAGTCTTCTTTCGTTGCAGAAGTTAAGTCTGACTTGATGGGCGAGCAAACTATTCTTTGTGGTATGTTACAAGCAGGTGCGTTGCTGAGTTATGACAAGATGGTTGCTGATGGCGTTGAGCCAGGCTATGCGGGTAAATTGATTCAGTTCGGTTGGGAAACAATCACCGAGGCACTGAAACAAGGCGGTATCTCTCTGATGATGGATCGCCTGTCAAACCCTGCTAAATTACGTGCATTTGCGTTGTCTGAGCAATTAAAAACTATCTTGGCGCCATTGTTCCAAAAACATATGGATGACATCATTTCAGGTGAGTTTTCATCAACAATGATGGCTGACTGGGCGAATGATGACAAAAACTTGCTGACTTGGCGTGAAGAGACTGGTAACAGTTCGTTTGAAAATTATCCAGAATATGACGCTAAAATTTCAGAGCAAGAGTATTTCGATCATGGCGTCCTATTAGTTGCCATGGTTAAAGCAGGTGTTGAACTTGCATTTGATACAATGCTGGAAGCGGGTATTCTTGAAGAATCAGCTTATTATGAATCTCTGCATGAATTACCACTGATCGCCAATACCATTGCTCGTAAGCGTCTGTACGAAATGAACGTGGTTATTTCAGATACAGCAGAATACGGTAACTACTTGTTCTCATTTGCAGCAGTACCAATGCTTAAAGATTTTATGGCTAAATTGCAAGCTGGTGATTTGGCGAAATCAGTCGCAGATAATGGTACGGATAATGCCCAGTTACGTGATGTTAATGAAGCTATTCGTAACCATCCGATTGAAGTTATCGGCAAAACATTACGGGGTTATATGAAGGATATGCAACGCATTTCCGTTGGCGGCTAATTTTTCGTCACTCTTCGCACTATAGGTGCGTTGGCTGCACTCTGTTACCCTAGTCACATACTTATGTATGCTCCTAGGGATAACCTCGCTTGCCGCCTTCCTCTAGCGCGAATAGTTTAGAAAAATGGCTTTATGATTAAGTGGTTTTAAAACCGTGTGGCTCAGATGAGTGACACGGTTTTTGCTTTTCTTGAGTAAACAGAAAAAGGTTTTGTGATTCTCTACGTTGGCTAGATCATCGTGGTGAAATGATTTTTACCCTTAGAATAATGATTTATTTATAGTGAAAAGTGCCAAATTGGCACTTTATCGTTATTTTATTCATGGCTTTGCATTGGAAGGCCGTTTTAAAACCGTGTTAGTCTGCTGATTACACGGTTTTTGCTTTCCTTGAGTAAACAGAAAAAGGTTTTGTGATTCTCTACGTTGGCTAGATCATCGTGGTGAAATGATTTTTACCCTTAGAATAATGATTTATTTATAGTAAAAAGTGCCAAATTGGCACTTTATCGTTATTTTATTCATGGCTTTGCATTGGAAGGCCGTTTTAAAATTGCGTTGGTCTGCTGATTACACGGTTTTTGCTTTTCTTGGGTAAACAAAAAAAGGTTTTGCGATTCTCTACGTTGGCTAGATCACTATGGTGAAATGATTTTTGAGCTAGAATGATGAATTAATTATATCGAAAAGTGCCAAATTGGCACTTTTGGCATTATTTTATTTATGATTTTATATTGAAAAAGTCGTTTTAAAGCTATGTTGGTCAGGTGATTACAGAGTTTTTTTGTTTATGGGTGAGGCGGTTGGATTAAATTAATTTTCGGGGCTTAGTTGTTTTTATGCACTGTGCGCTTTCTGCTACAATCCCTACCAATATGCCTTTTTGTAATTAACCTTATTCAGAGAAACCATGCGATTAAATCCAAGCCAGCAGCAGGCTGTTGAATTTGTGGATGGCCCATGCCTTGTATTGGCGGGGGCTGGATCCGGAAAAACCCGAGTCATTACCAATAAAATAGCGCATTTGATCCGCCAATGTGGCTATCAACCTCGGCAAATTGCGGCAGTTACCTTCACCAATAAAGCAGCACGAGAAATGAAAGAACGTGTTGCCCAAACATTAGGTAAAAAGGAAGCTCGTGGCTTGATTATTTCCACATTTCATACCTTAGGTTTGGAAATCATTAAGCGTGAGTACAAAGCGCTTGGGATTAAAGCAAACTTTTCGCTATTTGATGATCAGGACCAAATGGCATTGCTTAAAGAGCTAACCTCTGATTTGCTCGAAGAGGATAAAGACCTTTTACAGCAACTGATCTCATCGATCTCAAACTGGAAAAATGATCTTCTTTCACCAGACCACGTTGTTGGACAGGCCAGAAGTGAAAAAGAGCATCATTTTGCTGAGTGTTATCACCGTTACGAACTGCATCTGAAAAGCTGTAATGTATTGGATTTTGATGACCTGATTAGTAAGCCAACTTTGCTGTTGTATCATAACGAAGAAGTCCGTGAGCGCTGGCAACAAAAAATTCGCTACTTGCTGGTGGATGAATACCAAGATACTAATACCAGTCAATACCAGCTAGTTAAGCTGCTGGTGGGCCATCGAGCGCGTTTCACTGTCGTAGGGGATGATGATCAATCTATCTATTCATGGCGCGGTGCACGTCCACAAAATTTAGTGTTACTTAGCCAAGATTTTCCTAAGCTCAATGTGATCAAGTTGGAGCAAAATTATCGCTCATCAGGGCGGATACTAAAAGCAGCTAACATTTTGATTGCCAATAATCCCCACGTATTTGAGAAAAAATTATTTTCTGAGCTAGGTTATGGTGTTCCTCTGAAAGTTTTAACCGCTAACAATGAGGATCATGAAGCAGAAAGAGTGATTGGTGAGCTAATTGCACATCACTTTATTAATAAAACACAATATAAAGATTATGCCATTTTGTACCGAGGTAACCACCAATCGCGTATTTTTGAAAAAATGCTAATGCAAAACCGCATTCCCTATCGTATATCGGGGGGAACATCCTTTTTCTCTCGCCCAGAAATTAAAGACTTGTTGGCTTATTTACGTGTGCTCACTAATCCAGAAGATGACAGCGCCTTCTTGAGAATTGTGAATACACCTCGCCGAGAAATAGGCCCTAAAACTATCCAAAAACTGGGTGAATGGGCAAATCAGCGTGGTAAAAGTCTTTATCAAGCGAGTTTTGATTTAGGACTGGAACAGTCATTAACAGGTAAAGGATTAACCGCACTTCAGCAATTTACTCACTGGATGGACAAAATTGTTCAGCAATCTGAACGTGAACCTTTACTGGCAGTACGTGATTTATTACGCGAAACGGACTATGAAAGCTGGCTCTATGAGACATCTGCCAGTACTAAAGCGGCTGAAATGCGGATGAAAAATGTTAATCAGCTATTTACTTGGATGAGTGAAATGATTGAGGGTGATGAGCTGAATGACCCAATGTCGCTGAATCAAATCGTCACTCGCTTTACCTTGCGCGATATGATGGAACGAGGTGAAGACGATGAGGAATCCGATCAGGTTCAATTGATGACACTGCATGCCTCTAAAGGATTAGAATTTCCCTATGTTTTTCTTGTTGGCATGGAAGAGGGCTTATTACCCCATCAAAGCAGTATTGATGAAAATAATATTGATGAAGAACGCCGATTAGCCTATGTCGGTATTACTCGAGCACAACGAGAATTATTTTTTACGCATTGTCGTGAACGTCGTCAATATGGTGAGTTAATTCGTCCAGAATTAAGCCGTTTTTTATTGGAGTTACCACAAGATGATTTGGAGTGGGAGCAGCAGCGTAAAGTGGTAAGCGCTGAAGAACGAATGCAGAAAGGGCAGTCAGCACTTGCCGATATCAAGGCGCGTTTAGGATTAAATAAGAAAACTTAAGTTTAAGTTATTAACCTCACACTAGTAATAAGCTAGTGTGAGGCAATAAATAAATTAATTATTCGAGCTATTGCGCTCTTCAAGCTTTAGCGGCCAATTAACATAGCCTTGCCACTGAACTTCTTGTTGCAGATTTTCCGCACGTAGCGGATGCTCTGCTAACCAGCGGTAAGGTAATATTACGGCCAGATTTTGCGCATTTGTATTGAGCCTCAATGCAGGTAGTGTGTCATCGCGTCGGCGGCTTGCAAAGATAATGGTCAATCGCAAAAGTCGACATAATGCATAAGCTTGTTGCATCGGTAATGCATTTTGTTGACTAAGTGTCGCAAGGTCGACAGGCCCATGTTGATTTCTCAATAAGGCGGCAAGTAAGCGTTTTTGTGCGGGTGTGAATCCCGGTAAATCAAGATTCGTAATTAGGTAACCCGCATGTTCTGGACTTTTACGGAAATCGATACTTAAGCCAATTTCATGTAATGCACAAGCACTCGATAACAAATCACGGCAGCGTAAATCTAATTCCCAATCTTTAGAAACTTGTAAAAAGAAATGCTCTGCTAATTGGCGAACGCGGGTAGCTTGTTCAATATCAACTTGAAAACGGCGTTGAATATTGCGTAGTGTGCGGGCTCTGATATCTTGCTCAATCGGTAATTCGAGCATCCCGTAGACCAATCCTTCTCGCAGCGCTCCACCCGCTAATGTCATATTATCAATGGATAATGCTTCGAAGATAGCAATAAGGATCGACAGCCCACTTGGAAAAACGAGTGCTCGCTCAAAAGTAAGGCCTTCAATTTCAAGCTCTTCAAGTTTATGGCACTGAATAGCTTTGTATTTGAGCTGCCGTAGCTTATCTAACGTAATCAGCTCATCCATGCCTTGTGCAATCATAATTTCTTGGATGGCTTGAACTGTCCCTGATGCACCAACACAAATTTTCCAGCCGTGGGTTTTTAAGGTGTCTGCAATCGGAGCTATCACCGCATGTGCTGCTGATTCGGCTTTTGCAAAATTCTCTTCGGTGAGAGAGCGGTCACTAAAATAGCGTTCAAGCCAAGTGACACAACCCATTTCAAGGCTAAATAGCTGTTGTGCTTTTGCACCAGTACCTGTGACCAGTTCAGTACTACCACCACCAATATCAACCACTAAACGTTGTTCGGGGCCGCCTGTTGTATGCGCCACACCTTGATAAATCAGACGTGCTTCTTCTTCTCCCTGAATCACGCGGACAGTATTACCTAGAATTTCGCTGGCTTTTTCCACAAAGGTATCGGCATTTTTTGCTAACCGTAATGTTGCGGTTGCAACCACCCGAATTTGAGATGTGGGGATGTCTTGTAAGTGCTCTGAAAAGAGCCGAAGACATTGCCAGCCGCGATCCATGGCTTGTTCTGATAACATATTGTTGCTATCCAAACCCGCAGCAAGACGTACTTTGCGCTTAACTCTAGAAATAATCTGAATGCTACCTGCAATTTCACGAACAACCAGCATATGAAAGCTGTTCGAGCCTAAATCAATTGCTGCGTAGAGAGAAGATGATTTCAGCATATCGTTATCACTCAGCCTGGGCGTTTATGGTTATTACGTGGACCATTATGGCGACGTGGTGAATTGGAATTGCGGCGAGGTCCCCCTGGACGCGGGCGATGACGACGCTTTGGTACTGGAAGATCAGCTAATAGTGCATCACTATTGTATTTACTTACAGGGATTGAATGCTGAATATATTCTTCAATTCCAGGCAGATTCAGAGAGTATTCTTCACAGGCAAGGCTGATTGAATGACCACTTTCACCTGCACGTCCAGTGCGACCAATACGGTGTACATAGTCTTCACAATCATCAGGTAAATCATAGTTAAAGACATGAGTGACTGATGGAATATGCAATCCACGAGCAGCAACATCAGTTGCAACCAGAATATCGAGATTACCTTGGGTAAATTCTTCTAAAATACGCAGACGTTTTTTCTGTGCAACATCACCTGTTAATAGACCAACACGGTGGCCATCTGCGGCAAGATGTGCCCAAATGTCATCACAACGATGTTTGGTATTAGCAAAAATGATACAGCGCTCAGGCCACTCTTCTTCAAGTAGGGTCTGCAATAAGCGCATTTTTTCTTCGTTTGAAGGATAAAACAGCTCTTCTTTAATGCGATGACCTGTTTTTTGTAATGGCTCAACTTCGATATATTCAGGGTTATTCATTTGCTCAAAAGCTAATTCCCTGACACGGTAAGACAATGTGGCAGAAAAGAGCAGGTTCAACCTTTCCGTCACCGCAGGTATACGACGGAATAGCCAGCGAATGTCTTTAATAAACCCAAGATCGTACATGCGGTCGGCTTCATCAAGAACAATAACTTGAATTGCACCTAAGTCAACATGACCTTGTTTAGCATAGTCAATCAAGCGGCCAGTTGTACCAATAAGGATGTCAACGCCATTCTGAAGTACTTTTAATTGCTCATCATAGCCATCACCGCCATAAGCGAGGCCTATTTTTAAGCCTGTATACTCAGCAAGTTCTTTAGAATCTGAGTAAATTTGTACAGCCAATTCGCGAGTCGGCGCCATGATTAGCGCACGAGGTTGATTGACTTTTTTACCCTCAACAGCAGGGTGAGTTAATAAATAGTGAAATGTAGACGTTAAAAATGCTAACGTTTTGCCGGTACCTGTTTGCGCTTGCCCCGCAACATCTTTGCCTTCGACAGTGAAAGGCAGGGTAGACGCCTGTATAGGCGTGCAATAATTGAAGCCTTTTTTATTCAATGCTTCAATGACTTTTGGGTGCAAGGCGAAGTCGGAAAACTTCTTTTCTGTCAAGTGTGCTTTACTCATAGTGTGGTAGAATATCAGTTAACGGTTGGTTTACGAAAGTGTATCTTTTGAAATAAAGCGTACTGATGCCAATTAATGTTACACTCAGTCTAAAAAAATGATCTATTGGAGTACAATATGAGCGACAAAATTATTCATATAACTGATGCAAGCTTTGAAGCCGAAGTGTTGAAAGCTAGTTCACCTGTTCTCGTCGATTTCTGGGCAGCATGGTGTGGTCCTTGTAAAATGATCGCGCCTATTCTTGATGAAGTTTCTGAAGAATATACAGGCAAACTGACTATCGCAAAACTGAATATTGATGATAATCCGGCTACCGCACCAAAATACGGTATTCGTGGCATCCCAACTCTTCTGTTATTCAAAAACGGCAGTGTAGCAGCAACAAAAGTTGGTGCGTTATCTAAAACTCAGCTAAAAGAGTTTTTAGACGAAAATCTGTAAGTTGTATTAGTAGTTTGAGTCAAAACGTTTAGCGGTTTATCTATTTTATATAGAGGATCGCTAGACGTCCTCCCTGAAGCGTGATAAGTTATCTGCAATCCTCATATAGCACTCATATGAATTACTTTGTAATCCGTTGCTCTTATCTTAAATATCTGGTTAGTCAGTTCAGTTGTAGCTCATGTATCGTGATCTAGGGCTGTTAATATGTTGGTTTCTAAAATTACCATTTGAAAATTGAGTTGTAGTGATTGCAACATTCAATAACTTCGCTTGTGGTATAATTTGCAATATCAATTAAACAAAGATGAGCATGGGCTGTAAGTCGTCGTTGAGACTAGAATAGTAAAACTACGCTGAGCACTGGTGTAGAATGCATTCAAAGCTTTAGGTTTGTGTTTTCGTGCTTTGAGTGTGAACAATTTGCTATATTGGGATAGATGTTGTTCTAAAGATGCAAAAAACTATTGCTAATATTGTTTGTGTTTCTAATAATAGGTCGTGCATCTCTCAGATGAATCGCCGTGATATGTTAGCGCAATCTTAGCAATAACAAGGGCAAGAATTTTTACGTATTGTTAATAGTTTTAGTTTGTAGCTATCAACAGGACGTTATAAAGTTTAACGGGCACTTATGTCTTATATATAGCTGCCTTCAATTTACGTTCATAGTTCGAGAATTACCCCGAGTTAAAGAACCCACCATTATGAATCTTACCGAATTAAAAAATACGCCAGTATCTGAATTGATTACGTTAGGCGAAAACATGGGGCTAGAAAACTTAGCCCGTATGAGAAAACAGGATATTATCTTCTCAATTTTGAAGCAGCACGCTAAAAGCGGGGAAGATATTTTCGGCGATGGCGTTCTGGAAATATTGCAGGATGGATTTGGTTTCCTCCGTTCAGGAGACAGTTCTTACCTCGCCGGTCCTGATGATATCTACGTTTCTCCCAGCCAAATTCGTCGTTTTAACCTTCGCACAGGCGATACCATTTCAGGAAAAATTAGACCTCCTAAAGAAGGGGAACGCTATTTTGCCTTATTAAAAGTTAATGAAGTTAACTTTGATAAACCTGAAAACGCCCGCAATAAAATTCTCTTTGAAAACTTAACTCCATTACATGCAAATAGTCGCCTTCGTATGGAACGTGGAAACGGTTCAACTGAAGATTTAACAGCACGTGTCTTGGATTTAGCTGCCCCTATTGGTCGTGGTCAACGTGGTCTTATTGTTGCTCCACCAAAAGCGGGTAAAACCATGTTACTGCAAAATATTGCAGCGAACATTGCTCATAATCACCCTGATTGCGTTCTTATGGTACTGCTTATCGATGAGCGTCCAGAAGAAGTAACTGAAATGCAGCGTCTGGTAAAAGGTGAAGTTATTGCTTCAACTTTTGATGAGCCAGCAGCGCGTCATGTTCAAGTTGCTGAAATGGTGATTGAAAAAGCAAAACGTCTGGTTGAGCATAAAAAAGACGTTATTATTTTACTTGATTCCATTACTCGTCTTGCGCGTGCATACAACACAGTAGTTCCTTCATCAGGTAAAGTATTAACAGGTGGTGTGGATGCAAACGCATTACATCGTCCTAAGCGTTTCTTTGGTGCTGCACGTAATGTTGAAGAAGGTGGTAGCTTAACTATTATTGCGACTGCTCTCGTTGATACTGGTTCTAAAATGGACGAAGTTATTTACGAAGAGTTTAAAGGTACAGGTAACATGGAATTACACCTGTCCCGTAAGATCGCAGAAAAACGTGTTTTCCCAGCGATTGATTACAATCGTTCAGGTACACGTAAAGAAGAGCTGCTCACTACGCAAGAAGAATTACAAAAAATGTGGATTCTACGTAAGATTATTCATCCAATGGGCGAAATCGATGCGATGGAATTTCTCATTAGCAAATTAGCAATGACTAAAACCAATGAAGATTTTTTCGATTTTATGAAACGAGCTTAATCGCTTAATCATTTATATCCAAAATAATTGAGTTACTTGCAGAGGTGGTAAGCGAAACTGTTGCAGTGAATATCGATAACACTGTGATCCAGATAGCTGAGTAAAATAACAACCCTGTAATTTGAAATTTGACGGGTATATCATTGGCTTCAATAAGCGCTGTCTATGGCAGCGTTTTTTTTTACCTTTTTATGATGTTTTTTATAAATATAAGCTTACTTATTTCTATATAGCCACGTCATGATTTTTTATCCACCCTAAATTTGCGTTATATCTTTATTTAAAAATCACATTACCATCATTAAGTGATGTTAATTTATAGCAATGGGATATGACTCACGGTATTAAACGACAATTATTAGAAAAATAATCTTTTTTATATTGGATTTTTTCCTCAGCAAAATAGAAAATCAAATGTCTGGGTAAAACACATCATTGTTTTATTCAAACAATGAGCCGCTTAATGAAGTTAATACGTATATTCAGTATGCTTATTTATTTAATGATAATATAATTCACATAATAGAAATTTCTGATTCATTAAAAAAGGTTCATTTATTATACGAAAAAAATGTATAAAATTATAATCATAGGTAGTTATTGTTCTTTATGGCATGCATATTGCTTTCATTAAGTATAAAATTAATTAATAAGACTACACTACGAATTGAGATTTTTAAAAGTACAACTCTGATAGTTATGTTGGTCTACAATATAGTTATTAAAGATTGGTCTTATGGTAGTTATCTCTTTTGAGATGATAATGCATTAACTATCGCTCGTGACTTAGCATGAGCTCAAACATTTTAGTGTTAGATTAAATAAAAAGATAAGAGAGTTGACTCGTGGATACCGCACAATTTATTACTAGTCTTTTTTATGTTTTTTTGTTCACGTTAGTATTTATTTTTATCGCTCGAATTGTTGCAATAAAAATCGGGTTGGTTGATAAACCTAACTTTAGGAAAAAACACGTAGGACTTATTCCTTTAGTTGGTGGAATAACGGTTTTTTTTGGTGTTTGCTTTGCATTTTTAATCACAGATGAATATATTCCTCATAAGTGGTTATACTTAACCTGTGCTGGATTGCTTGTATTTATTGGCGCTCTTGACGACCGGTTTGATATTAGCGTTAAGTTAAGAGCTGGGGTTCAGGCAATGGTTGCTGTAGCCATGATGACAATTGCTGACCTTAAATTAGAATCATTAGGTCATGCATTTGGTCCATGGGAACTTGTATTGGGCCCATTCGGCTATATTGTTACATTATTTGCGGTATGGGCTGCAATTAATGCATTTAATATGGTTGATGGTATCGATGGGCTTTTGGGGGGATTATCCTGCGTATCTTTTGGCGCGTTAGGTTTTCTATTATATCAAGGCGGTAGTTATGCACTCGCATTTTGGTGTTTTGCCTTTATTGCGGCTATTCTTCCTTATATCTTCCTAAATCTTGGTTTGCTTGGTCCTCGCCTTAAAGTTTTTATGGGTGATGCGGGAAGTACACTTATTGGTTTTACCGTAATTTGGATTCTTGTTGAATCAACGCAGGAAAAAGTACATCCAATTAATCCAGTCACTGCATTATGGATTATTGCGATTCCATTGATGGATATGGTTGCGATTATGTACCGTCGTATTCGTAAAGGAATGAGTCCATTTTCACCTGACCGTCAACATATTCATCATTTAATTATGCGCTCAGGTTTTACGCCAAAAGGTGCTTTTGTACTTATTACTCTGTCTGCTGCATTTTTAGCATGCGTGGGAATTCTTGGTGAAAGATTAACATTTATTCCAGAATGGGTAATGTTGGCATTATTTTTGCTTGTATTCGTAATGTATGGTTATTGCATCAAACGCGCTTGGAAAGTGGCTCGTTTTATTAAACGTGCTAGACGTCGTATGCGTAGAGGTGCAGTACGGTAACGACAAACGGAAAAAATAGAGGTTCTGTGCAGTGAAAAACTCAGAAACACAACCTAATCAGTATCAACCGCCGATAGAACCGGAATTGGATATCCGTGGTTTGTGCCGCTCCTTATGGCAAGGTAAAATTTGGATCGTTGCAATTGCTGTTATTTTTGCTGCTATTGCATTGGGAGCATCCTATTTTATGCAGCAAAAATGGAGTTCGACTGCGATTACAGACTTGCCAACAGTGAATAATTTGGGAAGTTATTATTCGCAGCAACAGTTTTTGCGCAATCTTGATTCTCGTATTAACTCTACGGGTCAAGAAGGTCAATTACCAACGATTGCAAATGAAGCTTATCAAGAGTTTATTAAGCAGATCGGCTCTTATGATACACGCCGTCAGTTTTGGTTAACGACTGATTATTATAAGCATCGTTTAGAGAATGACCCGAAAGCAGATGCAGCTCTGTTGGATGAATTGATTGATAACATCGAATTTACCCCAGCAGATAATCTGAAGAATATGGCTGATAGCATTAAGTTAGTGGCAGAGACATCAACTGATGCAAATCAGTTGCTGCGTGAATATACGCAATTTGCAAACCAACGTGCTACGACAAACTTGAATGATGAACTCAAGGGAACTTGGGCGACGAAAATGCAATCAATGAAAGCGTTAGTAAAACGTGAAGAAATGGTTGCTGAGGCCGCCTACGAAAGACGCTTGAATGTCCTCGAACAAGCACTTAAAGTCGCGCAAAATCAGGGTATTTCTCGTAATCAGAGCACTGCTCCAGTTGATGAAATCCCTGATTCTAAAATGTTTATGTTAGGGGTTCCGTTATTGGAAGCTCAAATTGAAACTTTAAAAGCAACAGGTCCTGATCATGACACAGAGTATGATCAAAATATCGCAATGTTATCAACATTGAATGTTGGACCAACTCTCCAAGATAATTTTCAGGCTTATCGTTATTTACGAACACCTGAAGATCCTGTCAAACGTGATAGCCCACGTAGAGCCTTTATGATGGTTCTGTGGGGCGCTATAGGTGCATTGGTTGGTGCGGGTATAGTACTCGCTCGTCGACGCACATTCTGATTTTTTTATTGGTGGCTGACTTCTGCATCAGCCACCGCATAAAGTCATTATAATTAAATAAAAGCAGATAACTGCATCAGATAAATATAAGAGAGTCACTGTGAAAGTATTGACTGTATTCGGCACTCGACCGGAAGCCATTAAAATGGCTCCGTTGGTTCACGCACTTGCTAATGATACCGCTTTTGAAGCTAAAGTTTGTGTTACGGCCCAGCACCGAGAAATGCTCGATCAGGTACTGAAACTATTTGAGATCACACCCGATTATGATCTCAACATTATGAAACCAGGACAAGATTTAACTGACATTACGTGTCGTATACTTGAAGGATTGAAAGCGGTATTTGCTGATTTTAAACCCGATGTTGTTTTAGTGCATGGCGATACGGCGACGACAATGGCGACAAGCCTTGCAGCATTCTACCATCGTATTCCTGTTGGGCACGTGGAAGCAGGGTTACGTACTGGTAACCTTTATTCACCATGGCCTGAAGAAGCTAACCGCAAAATTGCGGGTCACCTTGCAATGTTCCATTTCGCTCCAACAGAAAATTCACGCCAAAATCTATTGAAAGAATCTATCCCAGATAATCATATTTTTGTAACGGGAAATAGCGTTATTGATGCATTGTTGTGGGTACGCGATAAAGTCATGAGCGATAAGCACATGGCTGAAAAGTTGGCTGCTAATTACCCATTTATTGATCCGAGTAAAAAAATGATTTTGGTCACAGGCCATCGTCGTGAAAGCTTTGGTGGTGGTTTCGAACGTATATGTCATGCATTGGCGGAAATTGCCCAGACTCATCCTGATGTTCAAGTGGTTTATCCTGTTCATTTGAACCCAAATGTCAGTGAGCCTGTAAAACGTATTTTGCATGATATTGATAATATAATTCTGATTACCCCACAAGAGTATCTGCCATTTGTTTATTTGATGAATCATGCTTATATGATTTTGACTGATTCAGGTGGAATTCAGGAAGAAGCACCATCATTAGGCAAACCAGTTTTAGTGATGAGAGACACCACGGAACGTCCAGAGGCCGTTGAAGCTGGAACGGTACATCTTGTAGGTACTGATACACAAAAAATTGTTGCAGAAGTTAACCGGTTACTGACAGATGAAGCGGAATATCATGCAATGAGCCGCGCTCATAACCCTTATGGGGATGGTCATGCTTGTCAGCGTATTCTTGAAGCATTAAAAAGCAATCAGGTGAAATTATGAGTTTTGAAACTATTTCTGTTATCGGCCTTGGTTATATTGGTTTACCAACAGCAGCGGCTTTTGCATCGCGTAAAAAGCAAGTTGTTGGCGTTGATGTCAACCAGCATGCAGTTGATACCATTAATCAGGGTAAAATCCACATTGTTGAGCCAGAACTCGACCAAGTCGTAAAAGCGGCAGTTGAAGCGGGTCATCTGAAAGCCTTTACTAAACCGCAACCTGCGGATGCCTATCTAATCGCAGTACCAACACCGTTTAAAGGCGAACATGAGCCAGATCTTACTTATGTAAGAGCGGCTGCGGAATCTATCGCACCCGTATTGAAAAAAGGCGATTTAGTTATCTTAGAATCGACCTCTCCAGTAGGTACTACTGAGCAAATGTCCGAATGGATGGCGCAAGCACGTCCTGATTTGACTTTTCCTCATCAAGCTGGCGAAGAGGCAGATATCGATGTCGCTTACTGTCCTGAGCGTGTGTTGCCGGGGCAAGTTATGGTTGAGTTGATTAAAAATGACCGTGTTGTTGGGGGCATGACACCAAAGTCGTCCTTGCGTGCAAGTGATCTGTATAACATTTTCCTTGAAGGTGAGTGTGTTATTACTAACTCCAGAACCGCCGAAATGTGTAAATTAACGGAAAATAGCTTCCGTGATGTCAACATTGCATTTGCAAACGAATTATCGCTGATTTGTGCAGACCAAGATATCAATGTCTGGGAGCTAATCAGCTTGGCTAATCGACACCCGCGCGTCAATATCTTACAACCAGGCCCAGGTGTTGGTGGCCATTGCATCGCTGTCGATCCATGGTTCATTGTTGCTCAAAATCCACAACAATCTCGTTTGATCCATACTGCGCGTTTGGTCAATGATGGTAAGCCAATTTGGGTTGTTGACCAAGTGAAAGCCGCAGTTGCAGACTGTTTAGCTGAAACAGGTAAAAAAGCCAGTGAAGTCACGATTGCCTGCTTTGGACTTTCCTTTAAACCGAATATTGATGACCTGCGTGAAAGCCCAGCAATGCACATCACTAAGATGATTGCTAATTGGAACAAAGGTAAAACTTACGCTGTTGAACCGCATATCCATGAATTACCAACAGCATTGAAAGGTATCGCTGAATTAGTCTCAATTGAAGATGCGGTGACAGATGCAGATATTATTTTAATGCTGGTTGATCACAACCTATTTAAAGGCATTCAAGGGTCATTGATTACGCAAAAATGGGTAGTTGATACCAAAGGAGTTTGGCGTTGAAACGTATTCTCATCACAGGTGGAGCAGGTTTTATAGGCTCCGCAGTTGTTCGTCATATCATCGAGAATACCAATGACAGTGCGATTGTTGTCGATTGCCTGACTTATGCGGGTAATTTAGAGTCATTGCGCGAAGTCTCGAAGAGCGAGCGCTATGCGTTTGCACAAGTGGATATCTGCAACCGAGCTGCGCTCGATAGTGTCTTTGTTGAATATCAACCAGACGCAGTGATGCATTTGGCTGCGGAAAGTCACGTTGACCGTTCTATCGATGGCCCAGCAGCATTTATTGAAACCAATATTGTCGGCACATATATCTTGTTAGAGGCCGCCCGCCAGTATTGGATGGGACTTGAAGCTGAGAAAAAAGCGGCTTTCCGTTTTCACCATATTTCCACTGACGAAGTATATGGCGACTTGGAAGGACCTGATGGCTTTTTTACGGAAACGACACCATATGCTCCAAGCAGCCCTTATTCAGCCTCTAAAGCGTCGAGTGACCACTTAGTGAGAGCTTGGCAACGGACGTATGGCTTACCGACGATGATTACCAATTGTTCGAATAACTATGGTCCTTATCATTTTCCAGAAAAGCTGATCCCATTAATTATTCTCAATGCATTGGCAGGTAAACCGCTACCTGTTTATGGCAAAGGTGAACAGATCCGTGATTGGTTATTTGTGGAAGACCATGCACGAGCATTGCATTTAGTCGCAACGACCGCGCAACCGGGTACAACTTACAATATCGGTGGCCATAATGAGCGCCGTAATATTGATGTTGTAGAAACAATTTGTGAACTGCTTGAAGAGCTTCATCCTCAAAAGCCACAAGGTGTTACGCAGTATCGTGATTTAATCACTTATGTGGCGGATAGGCCTGGCCATGATATGCGTTATGCCATTGATGCAGATAAGATTGCCCGTGAATTAGGTTGGACTCCGCAAGAAACCTTTGAGTCAGGTATTCGTAAAACAGTGTTGTGGTATTTGAATAATGAAACTTGGTGGCGTCGTGTACAAGATGGCTCTTACGCAGGCGAACGTCTTGGTTTAGGCAGTTAAGGGGATCTCATGAAAGGTATTATACTGGCTGGTGGTTCGGGAACGCGTTTACACCCAATTACACGAGGTATCTCAAAGCAGCTGTTGCCCATCTATGATAAGCCGATGATTTACTATCCGCTATCAGTATTGATGCTGGCAGGGATCCGCGAAATTTTAATCATCTCAACACCGGATGATTTGCCTATGTTTAAACGGTTACTCGGTGATGGTAGTGAGTTTGGTATTGAGCTGAACTATGCTGAGCAGCCATCGCCAGATGGCCTTGCTCAAGCCTTTATTATTGGCGAAGAGTTCATCAATGGTGATTCATGCTGCTTGGTACTGGGTGATAATATCTTCTTTGGTCATTCATTTAGCCCTAAACTGAAGTCGGTTGCGTCGAGAATACAAGGCGCGACGGTATTTGGTTATCAAGTTATGGATCCAGAGCGTTTTGGTGTAGTTGAATTTGATAATGACTTTAAAGTGTTATCGATTGAAGAGAAACCTAAAAAGCCGCTCTCTAACTGGGCTGTCACGGGACTCTACTTTTATGACAATCAAGTCGTTGAATTTGCTAAGCAAGTTAAACCATCAGAACGTGGTGAGTTAGAGATTACATCCATAAATCAGATGTATTTAGATAGAGGCGAGCTGAATGTTGAACTGCTAGGTCGTGGTTTTGCTTGGTTAGATACCGGTACACACGATAGCTTAATTGAAGCGGGTACTTTTGTACAAACTGTTGAAAAACGACAAGGTTTTAAAGTTGCGTGCTTAGAAGAGATTGCGTGGCGCAATGGTTGGCTGAGTGATGATCAAGTTAAAGCATCGGCAGAACAGTTGAAAAAAACGGGTTATGGTCAGTATTTAGAGGATCTTCTTCGTGTCCGTCCACGCCAATATTGATAGTTTACAATGGGAGTCTGATTTTTTCGGGCTTTCCACAGCAAAATTAGACTTCACGGCTTCATCAGCTGAGATTGTGCTTGCTAGCCAATTAGATAGCTATGATCTTGTTCAAGCAAAAATAGCAGCCACTGAAACGGCTCGCTTAGATGGCTTATCAAAGTTGGGTTTTTCGCTTGTTGAAGGTGAAGTCGATTTTGCTCTGACTATTGGCATAGAAAATGCTTATTTAAGAAGTGGTTTAGCCACGATGGATACGTTTGAGTCTGCAACCGCCGACGATATTCCTTTGCTACGTCATACGGCTGAGCATGTTTTTAGCCAGAGCCGTTTTCGTGCACCGTGGTACAAAGAAGGTGATAGCGGGCGTTTTTATGCATTATGGGTAGAAAAAGCGGTTTTAGGGGCTTTTGACCATACATGCCTGTTAGTAAAAGATATATCTGGCGACATCTTAGGTTTTGTTAGCCTGAAGCATCTTGATGATGATACAGCGCGTATAGGCCTTCTTGCCGTTATGCCAGAAGCAAACAGGCGAGGGATTGGCCGTAAATTGATGTCAGCAGCATTTGTTTGGTGTGAGCAACACAAAAAAAGACAGTTAAATGTTGCCACCCAAATAAGCAATATTGCGGCATTAAATCTTTATTCACGTTGTGGTGCTGCCGTTGCAAGCACCGCGTATTGGTTATATAGGGGACAACATGATTCCATTTAATAAACCACCCGTTGTAGGGACCGAATTAGCATATATGAAACAAGCCATGGATAGCGGCAAGCTATGTGGTGATGGTGGTTTTACTAAACGTTGTGAAGAGTGGATGGAGCAGCGTTTTGATTGCCCGAAAGTCCAGCTAACACCTTCTTGTACTGCATCGTTAGAAATGGCAGCAATCCTGATTAACATCAAGCCTGGTGATGAAGTCATTATGCCAAGCTTTACCTTTGTTTCGACATCAAATGCGTTTGTCCTCAGAGGGGCAACGATTGTATTTGTGGATATCCGCCCAGATACCATGAATATCGATGAAACAAAAATTGAAGCAGCTATTACCGAGCGGACTCGTGCGATTGTACCTGTACATTATGCAGGGGTTGCTTGTGAAATGGATACTATTCTGGCGATCGCACAAAAATATAATCTATTTGTGATTGAAGATGCAGCTCAAGGCGTGATGTCAACTTACAAAGGGCGTGCTCTCGGTACTATTGGACATATTGGTTGCTATAGTTTCCATGAAACTAAAAACTATTCTTCAGGTGGTGAAGGTGGCGCGACATTAGTTAATGATAAGTCTCTGATTAATCGTGCGGAAGTGATCCGTGAAAAAGGCACTAACCGCAGTCAGTTCTTCCGTGGTCAAGTCGATAAATATACATGGCGCGACATTGGTTCCAGCTATCTGTTATCTGATTTGCAAGCAGCTTACTTATGGGCACAATTGGAAGAAGCTGAAAAGATCAATGACCGCCGTTTATTGCTGTGGAAACGTTACTATGAAGCACTTACACCGCTAGCACAGGCAGGCCATCTTGCACTACCTATCGTACCGGAAGAGCTAAAACACAATGCGCATATGTTCTATATCAAACTCAAAGATATCGAAGAGCGTACAGCCTTTAATGACTACATGAAATCCCACGGCATCTTAACGGTATTCCATTATGTTGCGCTTCATACCAGCCCTGCTGGTGAAGAGTTTGGCCGTTTTCATGGTGAAGATCGCTATACCACTAGCGAAAGCGACCGTTTAGTCCGTTTGCCAATGTTCTACAATATGACCGATGAAGAGCAGCAAACTATTATCGCACAAATTAAGGCGTTTTTTGCCTAATGTCGTTAGCAAGAGCATCAATTTGGACTGCTGGGTCTACCCTGATAAAAATCGGGGCAGGCCTTTTGATTGTCAAATTATTAGCAGTTTCATTTGGCCCTAGTGGGGTTGGGTTAGCAGGAAACTTTCGCCAATTAATCACAGTATTAGGCGTTTTATCTGGCGCTGGTATTTTTAATGGCGTAACCAAGTATGTGGCGGAGCATCATCAAGATCCTGAGAAATTACGGGCGGTGCTTGGCACTTCATCGACTCTCATTCTTGGGTCTTCAACACTACTGACGTTAGTTTTTCTGTTTTTTAGCGGGCCTATCAGTGAAGGGCTGTTTGATAGTAAAGCGTATCAACCTGTCATCCAAGCTGTTGCTTTTATTCAAATGGGAATTGCCTATGCGAATTATTTCTTGGCAATCCTTAAGGGGTATCGAGATGCCTCTGGCAATGCTCAAGCCATTATATTTGGTAGTATAATTGGTGTTATTGCCTATTATTTATGCTATAGAATTGGAAGTTATGACGGGGCATTAGCTGGACTGGCATTAGTTCCTGCGCTGGTGGTATTACCCGCTGCTTTGATGATTTTACGGCGTAAGCAGTTTGCGTTATCCGCATTAAAACCAGCGTGGGATAAAGCGATAGCGACCAATTTAGGCAAATTTACTATCATGGCGTTAATCACGTCAGTTACTTTGCCTGTTGCCTATATTATGATGCGAAATCTATTGGCGACGAAGTATAGCTGGGATGAGGTTGGATTATGGGCTGGGGTAAGTACGATTTCAGATGCTTATTTGCAATTTATAACCGCGTCATTTTCCGTTTATTTGTTACCTACGCTATCCCGGTTACAGCATAAAAGTGAAATCTCAGCTGAGATTATTAAGGCGTTAAAGTTTGTATTACCTGCTGTTGCTGTCGCAAGTTTTGCGGTGTGGTTATTACGTGACTTTGCTATTTGGTTACTATTTTCTGAAAAATTTACAGGAATGCGGGATTTATTCGCATGGCAGTTAGTTGGTGATGTGCTGAAAGTCGGTGCATACGTTTTTGGCTATCTGGTTATTGCGAAGGCTGCATTACGTTTTTATATTTTGACAGAGGTGAGCCAGTTTATCCTCTTGATGGGCTTTTCCCATTGGTTGATACCTGAACACGGTGCTATAGGGGCAACACAAGCTTATATGGCAACTTATATCGTGTACTTTCTTCTCTGTTGTTGCGTATTTTTGATTTACCGTAGGCGAGTATGACAACCTTAATACATGTACTGGGATCTGATCTCCCTCACCATAATCAAACGGTGCTGACATTTTTTAATAATGTGATCTGCTCAGAAGATGCAGTGTCACAAAAACCACATTTTATGGTGGTTAGCCAAGATGCTCAGCTTGCGGATGCTTACCCTGAATTAGAAATTGAAATTTTTGGGAGTAAAGCGTCAGTCGCTGATGCCGTGATAAGCCGCGCTAAGGCGGATCGCCGTGAGCGTTTTTTCTTTCATGGTCAATTTAATGCTGCTATTTGGCTTGCATTGTTATTCGGTAAAATTAAATCTCACCAGTTCTGGTGGCATATTTGGGGAGCAGATCTGTACGAAGAGTCCCGCTCTCTGAAATTCAAATTATTTTATATTTTGCGCCGGTTAGCTCAGAAAAAGGTGGGGCATGTATGTGCAACACGGGGTGACCTGTGCTATTTCCACCAATCGAATCCAAAAGTTCCGGCCTCGGTACTTTATTTCCCAACTAGAATGGACCCAAACCTAACTCTAAACGAGCGTCCAACACGTCAGGGCGAGACTTTGACAATTCTATTGGGTAATTCAGGCGATCAATCTAATCGTCATATAGAGGCACTGGGCGCCATTAAACAGCAGTTTGGTGAGCAAGTTAAGATTATTATCCCAATGGGCTATCCGGCGAATAATCAAACCTATATTCAGCAGGTAGAACATGCCGCGAAAACACAGTTTACTGCCGATCAGGTAAGCATCCTTAAAGATCGCATGGAATTCAGTGATTACCTGAATTTATTGAAAACATGTGACTTAGGCTATTTTATCTTTAATCGCCAGCAAGGTGTTGGGACTGTTTGTTTGCTTATTCAGTTCTGTATCCCCTTTGTGATAAGCCGCCAAAATACGTTTTGGCAGGATTTGACGGCACAAAATATCCCTGTGTTCTTCTATGGAGATGAGCTATCGCTGGGGTTGGTCGATGAAGCACAACGCCAGATGGGTTTATTGGATAAGCAACACATTGATTTTTTTGCACCTAACTTTACGGATGGCTGGAAAACAATTCTGGGCATTGCGGAGGAGCAAGCATGACCTTAGGCGAGTTAGGGGGCTTAGCGGTCGTCTATCTAGTTTCCATCATTTTCATGGGAACGTTACTCTATAAAGAGTTTCGGCGCGTACGTTTTAATTTTAATATTTTCTTTTCATTATTGTATTTACTGACATTTTATTTTGGCTTTCCACTAACTTGTGCGCTGGTATTCCAATTTGATGTCGCGGTTGTCCCTGCCGAATATTTACTGTACGCGCAGCTTGCGGCAACCAGCTTCTATGCTATCTATTATGTGGCGTATAAAACTCGGCTGACAGCACGCTCAGAAACGGTTAAACGCTCAATGTTTACTATGAATAGGGTTGAAACCAACATTACCTGCTTACTATTGATTATGGTCGCGGTAGTGACAGTTGGGATCTTCTTTATGCAAAATGGCTTTTTGCTATTTAAGCTGAAATCGTATAGTCAGATTTTCTCCAGTCAGGTTTCTGGGGTGGCATTAAAACGCTTTTTCTATTTCTTCATTCCTGCCATGTTGATTGTTTATTTCCTGCGCCCATCACAAAAACGTTGGATTTTTTTCCTTGTCAGCACAGTTGCATTCGGCTTTTTAACCTATGTGATTGTTGGCGGAACTCGCGCAAATATCATCATTGCATTCGCATTGTTTTTGTTTATCGGCATTGTTAGGGGATGGATCACTCTTTGGATGCTGGCAGCGGCTGGAGTGGCAAGCATTGTCGGGATGTTTTGGTTGGCTTTAAAACGCTATGGTCTTGACGTCAATGGAGCTGAAGCATTTTATACTTTCTTGTATTTAACGCGGGATACCTTCTCTCCGTGGGAAAACCTTGCGCTGCTGTTAAGCCATTATGACAAGATTGAGTTCCAAGGATTAGCGCCCATTGTGCGTGATTTCTATGTATTTATCCCGTCTTGGTTATGGCCAAGTCGCCCTGATACGGTACTTAATTCAGCAAACTATTTTACATGGGAAGTTCTCAATAATCACTCAGGATTGGCAATATCACCGACTCTCATTGGCTCACTTGTTGTCATGGGTGGGGTTTTATTTATTCCTCTTGGCGCGATTGTTGTTGGGTTAATCATCAAGTGGTTTGACTGGATTTATGGGATGAGTCTTAGAGAGCCAAATCGTTATAAAGCTGCGATTATGCAAGCTTTCTGCTTTGGCGCTATTTTTAATATGATTGTCTTAGCACGTGAAGGGGTTGATTCCTTTGTATCACGTGTCGTGTTTTTCTGTCTTATTTTCGGACTTTGTTTGATTCTGGCAAAATTACTGTACTGGTTATTTGAAAGCGCGGGGCTTATTCGAGTAAAAGCAGCTTCTTATTTAAGCAGCCAACGTCGCGAAAACCGCTAAAGGAGCTTTATGGAACAGCAATCTATTCCACAATATACGATTCGAGGCCACCAAATTTGGGGCTTTAAAGATATGGCTCATTTTTTGGATCACCTGTTTGCTGATGGTGAAACAAAAGCGGGTACACTCGTCGCAGTCAATGCTGAAAAAGTCATGACAGCAGAAAATGACTCTGCATTAAATACCTTGCTTGGGCAGGCGGAGTATCTCTATGCTGATGGAATTAGCGTTGTGCGTGCGATCCGCCGTAAATATCCACAAGCAGAAGTTTCTCGTGTTGCGGGAGCCGATCTTTGGGAGGCTTTAATGGAACGAGCTGGTCAAGAAGGTACCCCTGTTTTTCTCATTGGCGGTAAACCTGAAATTCTTGAACAAACGGAAAGTAAGCTACGCTCACAGTGGAATGTAAATATAGTGGGCTCGCAAAATGGTTATTTTACCGCAGAAGATAGAGATTCACTGTTTGAACGTATTCATGCCAGTGGTGCCAAGATAGTGACTGTAGCAATGGGCTCACCAAAGCAAGAGATCTTCATGCGTGATTGCCGTAAAGTTCACTCAGATGCGCTTTATATGGGCGTTGGCGGTACTTATGATGTGTTCACTGGTCATGTAAAACGCGCCCCAAAAGTGTGGCAAAATCTCGGTTTAGAGTGGCTGTATCGCTTATTAGCTCAACCGACACGGATCAAAAGACAGTTTAAGTTATTGAAGTTTTTAACTTATTATTACGGTGGTAAGCTTTAATTGTTCGTGACATGTCACAACGGTATAAATTTTATCGTCGTGACATGTCACAACGCATAAGTTCTATTGTTGCAGCAATGGCTCTGTCCTCAATTACTTCCCTCTTCCTCATCTTTCTAATTTTTCGTTACTGCTTGCGTTAACAGAATATATCAAATACCTAAATTAGTGGCTTTAAGGCTTTCTTTATGGATACCTTGCTGCATCTTGCATTATTTTGTGTATAGTACTTGCGTTTTTATCTTAAGCTTAGGTTTATGTCATCTTTTTCGACTGATTAAGTCATCATTTTATGAAAGATTATCATGCTTATTACTATAAATATTCATAAGCCATGGTTTATCTTTAGTTTCGACGACAGGGGATTTTATGGGAAATTCGCAACAGGGATTACAGCGAGGTCTGGAGGCTCGTCATATTGAGCTGATCGCTCTTGGCGGGACAATAGGTGTCGGTTTATTTATGGGGTCGGCGAGTACATTAAAATGGGCGGGACCTTCAGTCCTACTGGCTTATATCATTGCCGGTATTTTTGTCTTTTTTATTATGCGTTCAATGGGCGAAATGCTATTCCTTGAGCCAGTCACTGGGTCTTTTGCTGCTTTCGGTTATAAATATTTAAGCCCATTTTGGGGCTGCCTAACCGCATGGGGCTATTGGTTCATGTGGGTTGCAGTTGGAATATCGGAAATCACCGTGATTGGCGTTTATGCAGAATATTGGTTTCCTCACGTCCCCCAATGGGTGTTTGCAATCATTGCTGTTACTTTAGTCGCTTTAGCTAATCTCGCCGCGGTCAGATTGTACGGGGAATTAGAGTTTTGGTTTGCCATGATTAAAGTAACGACAATTGTCGTTATGATTTTAATTGGTTTGGGGCTGATCTTTTTTGGAATTGGTAATAATTTCGAGGCCATAGGTCTTGGCAATTTGACCGAACATGGCGGGTTTTTTGCGGGGGGCTGGAAAGGGTTCTTGTTTGCGCTATGTATCGTGGTAGCTTCTTATCAAGGTGTTGAGCTTGTTGGTATCACCGCAGGAGAAGCAAAAAATCCGCAAGTTACCCTGAGAAAGGCGATCAATAAGATTCTATGGCGTATTTTAATTTTTTATGTTGGTGCAATTTTTATTGTAGTGACACTGTTTCCTTGGACTGAAGTTGGCCAACAAGGCAGCCCATTCGTATTAACTTTTGCGAAAGTAGGGATTATTTCGGCAGCCGCAGTAATTAACTTTGTTGTACTTACTGCTGCGTTATCTGGTTGCAATAGCGGGATGTACAGTGGTGGGCGTATGCTGTATGCATTAGCGCAAAACAAGCAATTGCCTAAGTCACTATTGAAACTCACGCGTAATGGCGTCCCAGGGCGTTGTGTTGGCTTTACTATCCTTTGCCTAATAGCAGGTTCTAGCCTGAATTATATTATTCCTAACCCTGAAAAAGTCTTCGTGTATGTATACAGCGCCAGCGTTTTGCCCGGAATGGTACCTTGGTTAGTTATTCTCACTAGCCAGCTACGTTTTCGACAACAAAACAAACAACAACTTGTTGGGCATCCTTTCAAATCTATCTTATTTCCTTGGGTGAATTATGCCACACTACTA
Organism: Providencia burhodogranariea DSM 19968; assembly: GCF_000314855.2. Taxonomy (GTDB): domain Bacteria; phylum Pseudomonadota; class Gammaproteobacteria; order Enterobacterales; family Enterobacteriaceae; genus Providencia; species Providencia burhodogranariea. The sequence continues at coordinate 37,846 of NZ_KB233223.1, forward strand.
TTTTTAGCGTGTGTATTGGTAGGAATGGCGATTAATCCAGACACTCGCTTATCGTTAATTGTGGGAGCGATATTTTTATTGGTGGTTTCCGTATGTTATTTTTTGATCCGAGCGATAAATAATAGGGAACAGAAAAAGGATATTTTGTCCTAGTCATTCCTTTTATTGAATAATTTATCGATAAAGAGGGGAAATATGCTCTCTTTATCGCCTAAGTGAGCAAAAGGCAAGCAATCGATATTTTTATTTAAAAAAGGACTAGACAGAGAATGATTATGCCCGTAATATCCGCACTCGCAACGGCGTGAAGCGCCCGTAGCTCAGCTGGATAGAGCGCTGCCCTCCGGAGGCAGAGGTCTCAGGTTCAAATCCTGTCGGGCGCGCCATTAAAATAGCGTGCTGCTACGGTTGGCAAAACAAAGTTGTATGTAGTAATATAACAAAGCTTTGAATAAAGTGAAGTTATGGTGGCTATAGCTCAGTTGGTAGAGCCCTGGATTGTGATTCCAGTTGTCGTGGGTTCGAGTCCCATTAGCCACCCCATTTTTTTTGTGACATTTGCGAGGGTGGCGGAATTGGTAGACGCGCTAGCTTCAGGTGTTAGTGTCCTATGGACGTGGGGGTTCAAGTCCCCCCTTTCGCACCACGAAAAAAATGCTAAAGGGAAGTACAGTATCGGCGAGTAGCGCAGCTTGGTAGCGCAACTGGTTTGGGACCAGTGGGTCGGAGGTTCGAATCCTCTCTCGCCGACCACATTTAAAGAACCCCGCTTTTATAAGCGGGGTTTTTGCTTTCTAGCGATCTCATCGGCTTCAAATGGTATGAATCAATAGAGTCTCTCATTCAGTTATCCGAATAAATCAGCTATTTTCCCTTTGCTCATCATAGTGTTTCATAATGAGGAATAGCTCTATTGGACGCTTATGCGCATCTTTTTAATCATTCCGCTAATCTCACACATTGAATTTACAAGGCTTACAAAAACAGCGTATGTCAACTTTTCCAACTCTTTATCAACGTCAGTTACTTATTCGCTAATCCACACCTAGCTACATTTAATTCTACGGTCTATATCATCTTATCGATTTTTCCTGTGATTATTTTTATCTCATAAATTTTTCAAAATATAACTTACTCAGATAAAAGGCATAAGCTCAATTTTTACTAGCAAGATAGAGCACAGAATATAATTAACCTGAACTCGGGATAAGAAAAACAAAAAAAAGAAGGGAACTAAAAGCGGGTTCTGTGATCAGATCTTTCGACTAAGAAATAACTTTTCACTGAGGAACCCGCTATGCA
>NZ_KB233223.1:40039-178561 GCF_000314855.2 Providencia burhodogranariea DSM 19968
TTAATTAATTATTTGTTTTTACTGGGTTTTTAATAAGACAAAGTGTTTTTGTCGTAAAATAGATACAAACCTATCTGCTGCTGTCTCTAAAAGGAGACATGTTACTCTATGATTTATAAAGATAATTAGATTACTAATATTTGCTGTCTCTGAATTGAGACAATTAAGGCTTATTAAATCGTTAAGGTGAGAACGTTTGCGGTGTAGATAAAATCGATAGTTTAAGAAAAAGAAGTCATGTTGGCGAAAATCCAGTAAATCAGGAAGGTATGAGGTGTCGTAATAATAATTATGCGTTTTTAAAAAAGTTGGCACGCATCCTGCAATATTTATTCTGTAGATGCTCATCCCACTTCTTATGACAGCAATGCTTCATAAACCCAGGGATGACGCAAGCCGATTATCGGTGCCTATTGTCCAATTTAGATGAATAAGAGGTCATTCTCTTCTCATCAACCCATGGACGAAACGTTGAGTGAGGCACCATCCGTCTGTAGACCTGATTGTATATTTACACCTGTCAAAATTGACAGGTGTTTTTTTTTGCAAAAATTATATTTTGGCTATTTTTTCGACGTTGTAGCAAATAAATCAAATATGAAGTTTTGCCGGTAAACCATTTTCGGCAAAACTCCGTTGCGAACAATGAAAAATATCTTTTATCTTAATCTACAAATCGATTCTTATTCGATATTCATATTTTAAGCTAATATACATATCCATTGTTAGCTATTTTTACTTAGTCTATGACTGAAATATACATGTTCAAAATATCAGCAGAATACTAAATCTTTTTCTTGCAGAACCATTTACTGAACCAACGAGTTATGTAGGTATAGCAAAGAATAAAGAATGTAATGATGAAAATATCTTTATTTAGATCTTCCGTATTGAAACCAATGAAAGTGATAAAAATAAAAGGGGACACAGCTAAAAGTAGGAGATCAAAAAATACCTGTAATCGATTCGGTGTAGAAATGATCCAGCGCCAGATAGTTTTGATGACATTCATAGAGATATCCTGAATTTTGTTAAGCCATAGTTATATTATTCTTTATACACTATGTGAATGTCTTATTACATAGCAAGGGCGACTTTGTTTGACTTTATACATAAACTGTTTGTTTTATCTTTACTATCCCATAATTTAAAAATAAGCACATAGGAATAGATTCTCTAGATAAATAATAGCGACAATCATTTTCTGACTAATCTAATAAAATCGAGGTTTTTTATTTATATTGTTAAGAGCTTCTTAGTGTAAGAAAAAAGTTGATGAATAATAATTCTAAATTAGTGGATGTTACTCCCAAAAAAAAGCTCCACCGTTAGGTAGAGCTTTCAATATTCATTTTTGTTTGAAAGTAACTATTTTACCGTACGCCCATCATTCCATCAAAGTAGCAGTGAGAAATTCACATTACGAGCGAGCTTTATTCAGTGAGTGTAATAATGCTTCTTGACGGATTTTTGCAGCTTCTTCTGCTTTATGTAATTTATCTAACGCATCAGCTAGCCAAGCTGCATCATGAGCATCAAAGCGTTGAGCCAGAGCAGCTTTGAAATATGATTCAGCTTGCTCCCATTGTGCATGTCGTAGCGCAATTTGCCCCATAGTGCTGTTGAGTAACGGTGTTGCACCTGATTGTTTAAAGAGTTGCTTCAATACTTTTTCAAGTAGCTCGGGCTTATCACTTTGCAGCCTTGGAGCCAGTAATAGTAAGCGTTCGTCATACTGGTGTTTCAAGCCATCGATGATGATTTTTTCTGCGTTAGCCATATCGTCACATTCAATTAAGTGCTCTGCTAAGAAAGACTGTAATGCTGTTTCTTGGCGGATTTTACGTGGTTGCGCTTTCCACCATTTGATTAGGCCTTCACTGCCATCTTCAGCCATGCATTGGTTCATTAGTCCTTTATAGGCTTTCAATTTCAATGCTTCTAGTTCATCTTCACTGTGTAATTGTACCTTGGCCATAATCGGCAGTAATTCAATCAGAGCCTGATAAGCGCCAGAACGCATATAAGCTTGCTCAGCAAGACGTAAAATTTCTGGGTGTCTTGGCGCTTGGTCAATGAGTTTATCAACGCCATTGCGTGCGGCATAAACTTCGTCTGCTGCTAATTGAATACGTACACGAGTGATATCTACAGGGAGTTGATCGTTGCCAGCTACTTCGGCAGCTTTGTTGAGATATTGATTAGTACGATACTCATCTCCGCGTTGTTGTGCAGCTTCGGCAGCAAGTAAGTAGTTGATGACAGGCTGTTGAGAGAAGTCAGCATGTTTACTCATCAATTTCTCAACTTGATCAAAATCGCCTTCAGCCAGTTTAAGTAACGCTTTTTGTGTTTGAGAATGTGCTTTGTGATATTTACGCCCACTGACCCAACCTTTAGTGCGTGAGGTAGTACTGATAAAGCGGCGGTAACACCAACCAAAAAACAGTAAAATAAACTGTAGTAAAATAAAGCATAGAATTAAACTAGTGACACTGGTTGTAATATCATAATCATCAGTACGAATGAAGACATAACCTTGATGACCAGCTAAGAGCGGTCCCAAGATAACGCCAGCGATAAGAACAATAAAGAATATTAATATCTTAATCATAATTATACCTTCTGCTCGCTAGTCTTTGCCTCTGCAGGATGAACATCAGATTCAGCAGGTTTTGGTTGAGCTTCTGCCGGTTGCTTATCTTGCTCTTGCACTACAGGTGGAGCTTCAGATTCACCTGATTGTGAAAGAAGGTTGCGAACCCGTGTCTGCATGACTTTTTCAAGTTTAGGTTGACTTTCCAAGGTATCCGGCATTTCAGTGGCAATAGGCTGATTAATTAATTCATCAACTTCTGTAAGAAAAGCCTTAGTGGCTGGAGCATCGACATCAAAATAAGCACGAACCCAAGTCGATACTTGTTCTAGTGACTGTTTATAGGTTTCTTCTTGATAGCGTGGCACGGCTTGTGCGGCAATTAACAATTGTGAACGGATGTTTTCACGCAGATAGATATCTTGATTCGGTGCTAGTAACGGAGCTTCTGAGCCATCGCGTGCGCGTACTGTAATAAAGTCATTGGTGAAATTTTGCCAGCTGCGAGATAGATTTTGTTTCCAATCTGCAATATCACCAGAAAGTTCACTTTCATCATCAGCTTTTGCATCACCACTATTGAGATCCGCAATACGTAAGTTATCGACCTCGTTGCTCAATTGATTCAACCGTAGAATAATGCCATCGTAATCAATTTGGTTAATTGCTGATAGGTTCGCAATATCGTTATTTATCGATTTGCGGATGTCGAGTAGGCTTGGATCGTTCATTTCAGCGAGGCTTGAATCTGCACTTTTTAATAAAACAGCTGCGGTAACAGGATCATGGTCATTCCATAATTTTCTACCAGCCATTTTCACCATAAAATCTGCTTGCGCTAATAGCCAACTCTTTACATCTGTACTCGACAGAGAATTGACATGCGCTTGTAGTTCTTGCATACGGCGGTTTAGCTGCTCTTCATATTCGCTAGCGTGTGATTTGATCTCTGTATGTGAGGCAAGTAATGAATCTAGACGTTGTCTATCCGCTTTTTGTTGTTCGATTAATTCACTCATTTGTTGCTTAAGTTCGTTGTTTTCATTAACTAATTTAGCGTTGTTATGTTGAGTAAAATAATAGATACCACCACCAATAGCGATGATAATAGCGATAGCGATTGCACTACCGATGAGACCCGAACGTTTTTGCTCCGAAGACGACTTAGCTTGGTGGTTTTTTGGGGTATCAGCTACCGTTTCATTATTTATCGCTTCAGTAGGTTTATCTTGTTCCGTCATAAATTAGCATCCCATGTCGGTTGAAAATAATGCTTCTAATAAAGCATTGTTATCTGCGCTATTTGCTACACAGACCTTTTGCCATCCATCTTGGCGGGCTTGGTCTGCAATTCGTTCACTGACAACCAGCAGGCGACGATTAAACCACCACTCTTTTGTGTTTTCAGCAATTAATTCATTTAGTAAGGCTAGCATTTGACCACTACTAATAACAATGTCTGTAATGTCAGTATTAACCCATTTTTGATTAAACTCTGTTTTATCATAACTAATAGGGTGCCTTGCATAACACTCACAATACTCAACCTGCGCACCTCTAGACCTTAAAGTTGAAGCAAGAAGCTCTCTTCCACCATTGCCTCGTAATAAAAGGGCACGTTTATCTGTGAGAGCGTGAAGTTCAGGAAGAGAAAGGAGCGCTTCACTAGTTTCACCATGTTCAGCCCAGTGAATTGTGCGGCCAGTTAACATTGTAAAATACTGACTGGTTGACTGGCCAATACCATAATAGGATAGCTTATCTGACCAGTTGAGTCCTGCTTGTTTTAGGGCAGAGTCTGCATACCAGACTGCATTTTTAGATAAAAGAAATATTAGATCATTTTTATCTAGAAGGTTAATTCGTGCATCTAGAGACTCTAATTCAGCACCCGGCTCAATGCTAATAAGGGGCAAGGAATACGCTTCACCACCTCTTTGATTGATAGCAGCGATCAGCTCAGAGGCTGCTGGTTCTGGCCGAGTGACGAGAATTTTCATACTGGTGAATTTCCTGCGTAGACCTTTGCAAGAATTTCACGGGCGCCCTTATCAAGTAACTCTTCAGCTAGGGAAATACCCGCTTGGGTTGCTTGTTCTGGAGTGGATAGACATTCGCCTCGTATTACTTGACTGCCATCAGGGGCACCAACTAATGCACGTAACCAAATTTGACCTTCTTGCCAAATTGCATAGCTACCAATTGGCACTTGGCAGCCACCTTCAAGGCGCATATTCATGGCGCGTTCCGCGAGGACACATATAGAAGTGTCATTATCATTAAGTTTAGCAAGTAATTCACGGGTTCGTTCATCGTCTAAACGACACTCAATGCCAACAGCACCTTGGCCTACCGCGGGTAAAGATTGTTCAGGTGCTAGAGCAGCTCGAACTCTGTCTTCCAGACCTAAACGTTTTAGCCCAGCGACAGCTAAAATAATCGCATCGTATTCGCCATTATCAAGTTTTGAAAGACGAGTGCCAACATTTCCACGGAGGTCTCGTATCACGAGGTCTGGGCGTAGCTCTTTTAATTGGCATTGGCGGCGTAAGCTCGATGTACCAACAATACTACCTTTAGGTAATGCATCAATATTATCAAAATGATTCGAGACAAATGCATCTCGGGGATCTTCGCGTTCGCAGATAGTAACTAATCCGAGGCCTTCAGGAAAATCGACAGGAACGTCTTTCATTGAATGAACTGCAATGTCGGCTCGTTTTTCAAGTAAAGCTAACTCAAGCTCTTTTACAAATAAACCTTTACCACCGACTTTTGCCAACGGGGTATCTAAAATAATATCCCCTTTGGTCACCATTGGTACTAGCTCAACCAGTAAATCAGGGTGAAGCTGCTCCAGTTTTTCTTTTACGAAGTGTGCTTGCCACATGGCTAAAGGGCTTTTACGTGTGGCAATACGGATGATATTTGTTGATGTCATTTTGCTGTTTTCTCAGGCATAAATCGCCATAGACTCACTGTACAATTACCCCTAGTTTTAACATTTTAGCGATGTATTTTCCAGCTAGAGCGACTAAACCCTGATATTTAGTGTTGATATTATTGCCAGATGCATCCTCGTTATGACGAAATGAGCAGCAATAAAAGGGTAAAAAATAAAAATAAATAGGAAATATTTTTAGCTAATTGTGCTATGAAATGGGCAGGAATTTTTAATTTAAGCAAATTTTGTGGTGAAGCGTTCAAGCATAGGCCCAATGCGAATTTGATTTGAGATGCCTTTGAAAAGTTATTTTTTTTAGCGACTAATGAATTTGTTATTATTCCATTGATAAACAAAGGATATTCTGAGGCCATAAAAAATAAAAAGTCTTTTTATACAATATGTTGAAAATTAATTTGTATCAAAAACAAACAGAGAAAATTATGTGATCTACTTTACCCTTTTGCTCCAAGGTGTTAGATTGATCACGTTTCCAGCAATTCATTTGAAAAAAAAACTAAATATATACACAGAATCATTTGAATTGTATCAAGTTGTGTCAAGTTGACGGTAACTGATAACTTAAAGGTACCTCGAAGAACCTGTTTCAATTGTGGTTTAAGTTGCGTAAGTGCCATCAACATAGATTCAATTTGAAGTATGAAGAATATCTCTCTATCTATTGGGTACTGGGTTAATCCCAGATTTGTCGTTATGTTCATTCATTCAGGCGTATCCCTTGTATCTCTATATTGAAACTTTAAAGCAAAGGCTTGATGCGATAAACCAACTTAGGTTGGATCGCGCAACAGAGTCAATGAATGAAACCTTTTGTAAGGTTTATAGTTTATTGCCCGTATTGTTTCATTATCATCACCCAATGATGCCTGGTTATATTGAAGGGAATGTCCCTCATGGTGTTTGCTTCTTTGCTCCAGATAATGACCAACAAGCTTGGTTAGTTCAGTTCGAAAAGTACCTTCCTTCTAAAATTAAAGCCAATGGTGAGTTACCGATTACAGGTATTTACTCAATGGGAAGTACATCTTCGATTGGTCAAAGCCAGTGTTCTGATATTGATATTTGGGTCTGTCATCCTTCTTGGCTTGATAGCGATGAAAAACGCCTGCTACAAAAAAAATGCACGTTAATAGAACAATGGGCAGTATCTCTCGGAATTGATGTCACCGTATTTCTTATTGATGAAAATCGTTTTCGTCACCATGCTAGTGGGCATATTGGCGGGGAAGATTGCGGTTCAACACAACATATTTTACTGTTAGATGAATTCTATCGCACTGCCGTACGTATGGCGGGTAAAAGATTATTATGGACCATGGTGCCGGTTGAAGAAGAACCTCATTATGATGAATATGTTATGGGGCTTTATTCACAAGGAGTGTTAACCCCGAATGAGTGGCTGGATCTTGGTGGTTTAGGTGAATTGTCAGCTGCTGAATACTTTGGTGCTAGTTTGTGGCAACTCTATAAAAGCGTTGATTCGCCCTATAAAGCAGTATTAAAAAGTATTTTACTTGAATCCTACTCATGGGACTATCCAAACGGTAAATTATTAGCATTAGAATTTAAACGTCACCTCCATGCTGGGGAGATTGTTTGTTTTGGTCTCGATTCATATTGTTTAATGCTAGAACGCGTTACGCGTTATCTAATTGAAATTAATGACATCACCCGCCTCGATTTAATCCGTCGCTGTTTCTATCTTAAAGTCTGTGAAAAACTATCGGAAGGTGAAGAAAACCAATGCTCAGGTTGGCGCCGAGACGTGCTTTCTCAACTAGTTGAATCATGGGGCTGGGGAGCAGAACGTTTAGCTATGCTAGATTCGCGTAATCAGTGGAAAATTGAACGTGTGCGCGAAGCACATAATGAATTACTCGATACAATGATGCAAAGCTATCGCAATTTAATTCGTTTTGCTCGTCGTAATAATTTAAGTGTCAGTGCTAGCCCACAAGATATTGGGGTGCTGACGCGTAAATTATATGCTGCATTTGAAGCCTTACCGGGTAAAGTCACCTTAGTGAATCCGCAAATTTCACCAGATCTTAGTGAACAGCATCTAACATTTATTTATGTTCCTCCAGGACGTGCTAATCGCAGTGGTTGGTACCTTTATAATCAAGCCCCGAGCATTGATACCATCATTGGTCATCAGCCGCTAGAATTTAACCGCTATTTGAATAAATTAGTCGCTTGGGCTTATTTTAATGGGCTACTAACTGAGAATACGCATATTTATATGCACAATGGTCAATCTCAGTGCGATGAAAAAAAATTACTTGAGCTAATGCAAGATATTTCGGGGCATTTCCCGACTAGATTGCCAGCACCGACACCAAAAGCGTTATATAGCCCTTGTGAAATCCGTCATTTAGCTATTATTGTCAATTTAGAAAAAGATCCAACACAGGTTTATTCTGACCAAGTTGTGCATTTTGATTTCAGAAAACTAGATGTATTTAGTTTTGGTGAGGATCAGCGTTGCCTTATCGGTAGTATCGATTTGCTGTATCGCAACTCATGGAATGAAGTGAGAACGCTGCACTTCAGTGGTGAGCAATGTATGCTAGAAGCACTAAAAACTATTTTAGGCAAAATGCATCAAGATGCCGCACCACCTGATGCAGTTGATGTTTTCTGTTATAGCGAACATTTACGTGGCTTAATCCGGACGCGAGTACAGCAATTGGTTTCAGAATGTATTGAACTGCGTTTATCCAGTAACCGCCATGACCCAGGTCGTTTCAAAGCATTACGTATTGCTGGGCAAACATGGGGGCTTTTCTTTGAACGTTTAAACGTCTCAGTACAGAAGCTTGAAAATGCAGTTGAATTTTATGGTGCTATTTCACATAACAAGCTACACGGTTGGCCAGTTAAATTGAATGCGAAAGGGGATAACCATTTACCTGCTGCCGTTGATGGCTATGCCAGCGAAGGTATTGTGCAATTTTTCTTTGAAAATATGCCTGATAATATCGGTTTTAATATTTATGTATTAGATGAAGCAAATCGAGTCGAAATCTACTCACACTGTGAAGGGTCTAAAGAGGATCTGGTACGTGATGTTAGCCGTTTTTACTCATCATCCCACGACCGCTTTACTTATGGTGCTAATTTTATCAACTTTAACTTACCGCAGTTTTATCAAATTGTGAGTCAGCAAGGTAAAAGCCAAGTTATACCTTTTTCAGGGGGAACATGGCCTTTTAATATAGACGACGATGAAGATGAAGACGACGATGAGCTCACGGGGAAAGGTCATTTCAAGCAATCGAATCAACCTCAGGCTCAATACTATTAAGGCATCTTTATCAAGCTGTAATGGGTTAGAAAGTAAAAGCTCCGCCACTTTGGAAGGCGATTGCTTCTGCGAGCATATCCGTAAATAATTGGCCTGAGCGGACACATACCCAATTATCATTTTTATAATCGTAGTGGTAGCCGCCTCGTTTAGTGGCTAACCAAATTTGATGGAAAGGCTCTTGTCGATTGATAATGATTTTGCTTCCATCTTCAAAGCTAAGTGTCATCACGTTACCATTCGATTCACAATCAATATCAGTATCACCATCATAGTTATCTAGATACTCTTCGATAGATGACATCATTTTATCGGCAATTTGGTGAAATTCACTATCATTCATAGTTAAATTCCTATCTATTCAAATTATGTTCTATAAGAAATTATAGGTGTGAATATGGATAGGGGTCAATCTAGTAAGCTGCATGAATGTTACATGGGCTCAAATACTCTATGAATTGTTGACCTGTTGATCTTTGAAGGTTAATAAAGCAGTGAAAATAAGCAGTGAAAAGCAGATGTCTCTAGTCACATAATTTTGTGAGTTGATTAGATTTTGTTTATCAAAAGGATTTTTTAGTACTTGTGAGTCGCTCAAATTCGTTGGAGTATTAGGTCGCAAAATGTTACTCATGTTAAAACACTTCTTGGTGAGCCCTCTTTAAAGCATTATGCTATTGCGGGTAGGGAATAAAATCACGGCACAATTGATGAACAGTAGTGATTTGCGAAGATAGCCCTGTTATTCTGTTAACCATATTTATACCCGTCATATTATAAATTACATGGGTGTTATTTATGCTCAGCAACTTGGGGCGTATAGTTTTATGTCCACTGAACTATCTCCACTTGTGCCAACATGCAACTCGAATTATTTTGGGTATAGAACTAACAGGCTGTTGGTATTTGCTGGTTGTTTTTGGACCTGCTAATGATATGAAAAATATTCAATGTAATTATGTAATGGACGAATTTAAGTTAGTGATCATGATTTCAAATGAAAATTGACCACCCAAGATCAACAGCCCCTAGTATTACAGGCGAAATATAATGAAAAAAAGTTTAGTTGGATTCTCTGCGCTTATTATTTTGTTTTCCCTTTCTGGTTGTGGTTTAAAAGGCCCTCTTTATTTTCCACCAGAAGATCAGGCTACATCACCCAAGTCATCGGATGTAACCTCTAAAGCGCAAAGCAGCACGGTGAGTGATACCCGTACTCCAGCCTCAAACGAACGGTAAGCGACTTCGATGGAGCGGAATATGCAATTTTCTAAAATGCATGGCTTAGGCAATGATTTCATGGTGGTGGATGGCGTCACTCAGAATGTCTATTTTTCCCCTGAATTGATTAGCCGTCTTGCTGACCGACATACAGGCGTTGGGTTTGACCAGCTATTGCTTGTTGAAGCACCTTATGACCCCGACTTAGATTTTCATTATCGTATTTTTAATGCTGATGGTAGTGAAGTATCACAGTGTGGTAATGGCGCTCGCTGTTTTGCTCGCTTTGTCCGTTTAAAAGGTCTGACAAATAAACAAAAAATTAAAGTCAGTACTCAAGCTGGACGTATGGTATTAACCGTTAATGAAAATGATGATGTATGTGTGAATATGGGAGAACCTGAATTTGAACCTCAGAAAGTACCATTTCGTGCCATCAAAGCGGAAAAAACCTATATTATTCGCGCACTAGAACGCACAGTGTTGTGCGGTGTTGTCTCAATGGGCAATCCTCATTGCGTTATTCAAGTTGAAAGCGTACACACAGCAGAAGTAGAAATTTTAGGCCCAGTACTTGAAAGCCATGAACGATTTCCTGAACGCGCAAATATCGGTTTTATGGAAGTCGTGAGCGCTGATCACATCCGTTTACGGGTATTTGAACGCGGCGCAGGTGAAACACAAGCTTGTGGTAGTGGGGCCTGTGCAGCAGTTGCCATTGGTATCCAGCAAGGGTTATTAGCTCGCCGAGTGAAAGTTGAGTTACCTGGCGGTTCACTCGACATTAGTTGGGATGGACCAGGTACTCCGCTATATATGACAGGGCCAACCAGTCATGTTTATGATGGAGTACTCCAGCTCTAATCTTTGTTCAGTTCTCAAGAGGTAAGAATGGATAAACCGGAAATAGCACCAGATAGTATTTATCAACTTGATGAGCATCAAGTGGTGCGGTATTTACAGGGGCAGCCTGATTTCTTTATCCGCAATGCATCACTAGTTGAGCAAATATCAGTCCCCCACGCGATACAGGGAGCTATCTCACTCCCGGAAGTGGTTATGAATCGTCAACGTTTGAAAATAAGGCAACTTGAACAAGATATCCGCTTTATGGTTGAACAAGCGCGCGAAAATGGCCAGCTATTTGATGAGTTACTGTATTTAGTGATAGAGATGTCAGCGGCTGAAAGCTTACAAGATATGCTGCTTTGCCTTAATCGTTGGGCAAAAAAAATAGGTTTATCCAATGCATCAATTCGTTTGTTTAGTGATTGCTGGCGGCTGTCTGCTCCTCTTGATGCTCAAGAGCTTATCATTTCACGTAGTCGTTTCGAACCGGTTCGAATTCAGCGATTTGGTGATAATCCAAACTATTTAGGACGTCTTAATGGCCCAGAGTTACAACTTCTGATCCCCACAGCAATGAACGTTGGTTCGGTTGCAATTTCATTGTTTGGTCATCATGGTGAGTCCGGTATGGTTATTTTTACCAGCCGTGACCGAGACCATTACCAACAAGGGATGGGGACTGTCATGCTAGATAAGATAGCTCACATTCTGCCGAGGTTATTATGCCGATGGATAGAACGCTTATAACGGATCAGCCACAAGGGCTGATGATCCAAGTCGAGGCATTTCTACGTTATTTACAGGTTGAACGTAGACTCAGTCCTGTCACTATTACAAATTATCGTCGCCAACTTACAACCGTCACTGACATGCTCAATGAGATGAAAGTCAGTGAATGGCAACAGCTCGATATCGTTAAAGCACGTAATGTGGCAGCGAAAAGTCGCCGTACAGGCTTGCAGGCGGCCAGTATGGCTTTGCGTTTATCGTCATTAAGAAGTTTCTGTGATTGGATGGTTCAACAAGGTGAGCTGCCAGCAAACCCAGTCAAATCAGTACATGCACCTAAAGCTAAGAAGCGACTCCCCAAAAATATGGATGTCGATGAGGTGACTCAGCTACTCAACATCGAAAGTGGTGACCCACTGGTAGTACGTGATAGAACCATGTTGGAAGTGATGTATGGTGCTGGCTTACGTCTATCTGAATTAGTTGGCTTGGATGTTCGTCATCTAGACCTTGCTATGGGTGAGGTTCGGGTGATGGGGAAAGGCAGCAAAGAGCGTAAAATTCCGCTAGGTAAAACCGCAGTGAGTTGTCTGAATCGCTGGCTTGAAATGCGTGAATTATATGAACCCGAAGACGGCGCTGTATTTATTTCAACCCAAACTGGCAAGCGAATTTCGAACCGTAATGTGCAAAAGCGGTTTGAGCAGTGGGGAATTAAGCAGGGAATCAACAGCCACATTAATCCCCATAAATTGCGTCACTCATTTGCAACGCATATTCTTGAATCAAGTGGTAATTTACGGGGTGTACAAGAACTTCTTGGTCATGCGAATTTATCGACAACGCAGATCTATACACACCTTGATTTCCAACATCTAGCAAGTGTCTATGATGTGGCTCATCCACGAGCTAAAAGGGAGAAACCTTAATGCATTTTTACCGTCCGTTATCACCTATTCAAGCTATTACGTTTGATTTAGATGATACGCTATATGACAATCATCCCGTGATTGATAAAACGGAAGAAGAAGTATTACGTTTTGTCCGTGAATATGATCTGCAATTTAATCATTTTACTAATAGCGACTTATACACGTTCCGTAAGATTGTGGCGGAACAAGAACCCGATATATGCCATGACATTACTCGCTGGCGCTGGTTATCCTCAAAAATGATGTTCTGCCATTATGGATACAACCGCGAAAATGCACAAAAAGGGGCTGATGAAGTTATGGCCCATTTTACTTATTGGCGAAATCAAATCGATATCCCAGAGTCGACTCACGAAATACTGACTGCACTTGCACAAAAAATGCCACTAGTGGCGATCACTAATGGTAATGCTGAGCCTGAAGCCTGCGGCCTGGGGCAATATTTTCAGTTTGTACTGAAAGCGGGGCCTGATGGGCGTTCCAAACCTTATTGTGATATGTACCGATTGGCAGCTAAAAAGCTCGATCTTGAACCTCAAGCCATTTTACACGTGGGTGATAACTTAATCACTGATGTGGCTGGAGCAATCCGTAGCGGCATGCAAGCTTGCTGGATTAATGTTGGTAATAAAACGTTGATGGAAGAAAAAGATGTCCGTTTATTGCCACATGTTGAAATTTCGCAGTTGGCTTCTTTATTGTCACTGGTATAATCATTTTTCTGTATAAAAATACAGTGGTCATCGCTATAGCAGCGACCACTGCTCTGCTTTGATGGTAATTATGGACGTCTCTTATCTGCTCGAAGGCCTTAATGATAAACAGCGCGAAGCGGTTGCCGCGCCACGCACCAACCTATTAGTATTAGCGGGTGCGGGAAGTGGAAAGACCCGCGTGCTGGTGCATAGAATTGCTTGGCTGATGTCAGTGGAGCACGCTTCGCCGTTTTCAATTATGGCGGTGACCTTTACCAACAAAGCAGCGGCAGAAATGCGCCATCGTATCAACCAACTGATTGGTTCCAGCGAAGGCGGTATGTGGATTGGCACCTTCCATGGTTTAGCACATCGTTTATTGCGCCAGCATTATATGGATGCAGGCTTGCCCCAAGATTTTCAAATCCTTGATAGCGATGATCAATATCGGTTAATACGTCGCTTACTGAAAGCGATGAATCTTGATGAAAAACAGTGGCCACCACGTCAAGGTATGTGGTACATCAACGGTAAAAAAGATGAGGGTTTGCGTCCTCAACATATAGAGTGCTATGGCAATCCTGTTGAAAGTACATGGTTGAAAGTGTATCAGGCCTATCAAGAGGCGTGTGATCGAGCAGGGTTAGTGGATTTTGCCGAGCTATTATTACGAGCCCATGAGTTGTGGTTGAATAAGCCTCATGTATTGCAACATTACCGCGAACGTTTTACCAATATTTTAGTCGATGAATTTCAAGATACCAACAGCATTCAGTATGCGTGGATACGAGTATTGGCAGGTGAAACAGGTAAAGTAATGATTGTCGGCGATGATGACCAATCAATCTATGGCTGGCGTGGTGCCCAAGTTGAAAATATTCAGCGTTTCTTGAATGACTTTCCCGGTGCTGAAACTGTTCGCCTCGAGCAAAATTACCGCTCAACTAATAACATATTAAAAGCTGCCAACGCATTAATTGCCCATAACAGCGATAGACTAGGTAAAAATTTATGGACGGAAGATGGTGATGGTGAGCCGATTTCGCTTTATTGTGCTTTTAATGAATTAGATGAAGCACGTTATATTGTTAATCGCATCAGGCAGTGGCAAGAGAACGGCGGCGCATTACAAGATTGTGCCATGTTATACCGCAGTAATGCCCAATCACGTGTTCTCGAAGAAGCTTTGATTCAAAGTGCGATGCCATACCGTATTTATGGTGGTCAGCGCTTCTTTGAACGCCAAGAAATTAAAGATGCTCTCTCTTATTTAAGATTGATTGCGAATCGTAATGATGATGCCTCCTTTGAGCGAGTGGTGAATACACCAACGCGGGGTATTGGCGATCGCACACTCGATACTGTTCGTCAAACCGCCCGTGATCAACAGCTAACGTTATGGGAAAGCTGTGAGTACTTACTTCGTGAACAAGCGCTTGGCGGGCGGGCAGGGGCAGCAATTGAACGTTTCTTAGAGCTCATTGATGCGCTAGCTAAAGAAACTCGAGAAATGCCACTGCATGTGCAGGCTGACCGAGTTATTAATGACTCTGGCCTACGCGCCATGTATGAACAGGAAAAAGGCGAGAAAGCACAGGCTCGTATTGAAAACTTAGAAGAGCTGGTCAACGCGACTCGCGACTTTAGTTATCAAGATGAAGACCAAGATTTAATGCCATTACAGGCATTTTTATCCCATGCAGCCTTAGAGTCTGGCGATGGTCAAGCTGATGTCAACCAAGATGCTGTTCAATTGATGACGTTGCACTCAGCGAAAGGACTTGAATTTCCTATTGTCTTTATCGTCGGTATGGAAGAGGGTATGTTCCCAAGCCAAATGTCGATGGATGAGAGTGGCCGTTTGGAAGAAGAGCGGCGTCTGGCTTATGTAGGGATCACTCGCGCTATGGTAAAACTGACAATTACTTATGCGGAAAGCCGCCGGTTATATGGCAAAGAGGTTTATCATCGTCCATCGCGCTTTATTGCTGAGCTACCAAATGAATGTGTTGAAGAGGTTCGTTTACGTGCGTCAGTTTCACGGCCTGTTAACCATCAACGTCTTGGTACACCAATAAGCCAAAATGATTCGGGATATGCGTTGGGTCAACGTGTTCGTCATCCTAAATTTGGTGAAGGTACGATTATTAATTTAGAAGGAAGTGGCGAGCACAGCCGTTTACAAATTGCTTTCCAAGGGCAAGGCATTAAATGGCTGGTGGCCTCCTATGCACGATTAGAGGATCTTTAATATTCGCCTAAAGAGTGAGCATGTAACTTGCCATACTGACCATTGATGAATCAAGGGAGCTTAGCTCCCTTTTTTGATCTTCGCATTTGAAAATAAATAGGAATAATAGGTAATTATTTTCTAATAAAATCAATCAGGTGAAATAGTGTCTTTTGGTTTTTTTTATTGATATGAGACATTAATCATAAAAATTTAAGTTTTTAGTTTTCTCTTTTCTGAATTTCAGCGTATAAAATTATACCGAACAACCTTTCTAGTATTTATCATGTCATTGAATAATCTAATTGATTCACTTTCTACACAAGGTTGGTATGTGTGGGATGATTTTCTGAACTTGTCACAAATACAAGCGATTAAAACTTGTATTCCTGATACGTTGCACGATGCGCAAATTGGTAACCGTGATTCGTTACAAGGCAATAAAGCGATTCGTGGTGATCAGACTATTTGGTTAGAACCTGAAATGGGAACTCCCGTTGCTGATTACATGGCAAAAATGGAATCTATACGCCAAGAGCTAAATTGTCAGTGTTATATGGGATTGCGTGATTTTGAAACGCATTTCTGCCGTTACCCAAATGGTGCTTTTTATAAAAAGCATATTGATAATTTTCAAGGGCAAGGGCGGCGCAAAGTGACTACAGTGCTGTATATGAATGAGGCATGGCAGCCTGGTGATGGTGGTGAGTTAGTGGTGTATAATCCGCAAGATGAGCCATTATTTCAACTTGACCCGTTAGCTGGGCGGATGATTGTGTTTATGTCTGAAGAGTTTCCTCATGAAGTTCTCCCTACGCAACAAAAGCGTGAAAGTATTGCTGGTTGGTTTCTAACCGAAAAAATACTTTGACCCTTATCCTGTAAGCCGCCCCTGAAAGGGGGTGGGCTGAACCTGAATGATCCTCGCAATAGCAATATGTAAATCCCTTAACCTTATCTGAATTAAAACTTAATTCTTAAGCAGATCAACCGAATAAATGAAGGCATAACCAGTTACACCTTCATTGCATGCACATTCACTATCTGAATAAAAGTTAGCTATTAATACCTTTATTGATATAGCTTTTACTAAGGGTAATGAAACTAGCTAATCCGCTTAAATTCCTTTCCTGAAAAAACAATCGCCGCATTGCCTCGTTCAATCTGATAATGCGAAGTGTGCCGTTGTTTATCTAATACAGAAACTTGCTGTGCTTGATGCTCACTTAAACGCCAAAATATAAGCTGCTTGGCTAATTTTTTATTAGCATGTTGGCTACGCTCCGATTGGACTTTGACACTGATGCCAGTCGCAATGTGCTTTGCCCTAACCGCAGAGCAGGTTTTATTAACATGTTGCCCACCAGGGCCTTGGGATTTAATGAACTCGAATTCGATTTCACTATCTTCAATTATTTGAAGAGGAGAAAAACGAATAACACTTAAAAACCAATTTTTACGTTTATGTCGTGGTCTCAATGGACTTTGACACTGCCATTGCACGGTGCCAGACCACGCCTGTGAAAGTGCTTCAGCCTGTTTCCCGTCAAGAGATATTAATACGGATTTTAAACCGTGTTTAGAGGAGACTGATTCAAGTATATCGGTCGCCACATTCTGCTGTTTGGCATCCACTAAAAAACAAGCAAGAGCTTTTTCGACAGCTATACAGCACTCTTCAGGACCTTGTGCAGAAGAAAATTGTAATAACATTATGCACATGCCCCACTGGTTTTGTAGGTAAGTACCGGCTTTAAACGAGCAATAACATTAATGAGTCCGGCCTCCACCATGCTATCAATGACAGTATCAATTGATTTGTAAGATTGTGGAGCCTCTTCATAGATCAATTGTTTGTTAGCGCAGATAACACGGCTACCCAAGTCAGTACGCGATAACTGCAAGGGGGTGTAACGATGAGATAGGCGGCCTTTACATTCCGTACGCATCCACTTACGGCCTGCGCCATGTGCAAGTGAATTTAAGCTTACTTCACTTGCCTGAGGAACGACTAAATAGCTGTAATCACCGCGTGAGCCGGGGATCACTACCATGCCACGATCAGATGGTGTCGCGCCTTTACGGTGTAGCCAGCCATCAATTCCATTGAATGTATAAGGCTCGACAAGGTTATGATTGATATCAATAGCCATATCACCTGTTGCTTTTACTTGCTGCAACATACGACGACCAATTAACTGGCGGTTTAGCTCAGCAAAGCGTAATGCCTCTTGATGTGCTTGCAAATAAGCTTCTGCTTCTTTTGAAGCGGCTTCAAGACCATCATGGTTATGCACTTCAATATGTTTACGTAATATAGATTGCCCTAAGCCACGAGAACCACTATGAACGAGCAGCAGTAACTGTTTTTTATTTAAGCCACTTTGCTCGAAACGCTCGTTATCTAACACTTTGTCGACGGCCTGAAATTCAGCAAAGTGGTTACCACCACCAATCGAGCTCAATGAAGCCACAAAGTTATGTGTTTTCATGCTATTAGGAACATGTTCATCAAGCCATTCCTGAGAAGCAACATCTGAAAGAGTTAATAGTTGCTTTTCAAATTTGTCTAAATTGAGTTTGGCGATTTTGATATTGCTTTGAAACAAACTCATACCGCAACCAATATCATTTCCTACGAGAGCAGGATAAAAACGTTGTGCAGAGAAAAATGCTGCGCCAATTGGATAGCCTCTGCCGGGATGGAGATCGGGCATACCGACCACCGAAACCATGTTAGGTAAATTTGCTGTTATTTGTAATTGTTGGATTGCTTTACTTTCAATCCATGTATTTTCTGTTGCGATATAACTAACGTGTTCGCTAACAGAATGAATAGCATTGCCCATAAGTCATTAACTCATTTTTAAGGAAAAAATAAGGTGATTTAGCGGGCAGTAACGAGATAGATAGAGTGACTATTTCTGGATGAGCCCGCAAAGAGTTTGATTTGTTATTGTCATGATGAACCTCCTTGCAGTGTATGAATGAATAGAAAACGGGCGGATGATAGCGACGTAGATTTATATTTGCAAGCGATTTCTCGATAAGGGCCATATTTAGCAGACGTAAGATATAAAAAAAGCGGCTAAAAGCCGCTTTTGAAATGAAGTTAGTATTCTATTAATGAGTAATATGTACCGTTTTACCACCGATAATCGTACGTAGTACTTTCACGTTTTCGATGTCGTCAGCTGGAATTTCAAACACATTGCGATCGAGTACGATCATGTCAGCAAATTTACCCGCTTCCAGTGAGCCAATAACATCTTCCCGATGTTGAGCGAAAGCTGAATCAATTGTGGCAGAGCGCAGGACTTCAATTACGGTTAGGTCACGGTCGTTATCTAAACGTGGTGCAGGCTTACCGTCGATATCACGACCACGGCGAGTTGCAGCCACTTTTAAATCATACCATTCGTCAAAATCATCGATTGGCCAGTCACTACCAAAGGCAACGACAGCACCTGCGTCGATAAATTTCGCGATCGGTTCTAATTGTTCAAAACGCTCTTCACCCAACATGTTACGCTCGAAAGCAGCCAATTCAGGCGTTGGTGCAGCCCATTGGAATGATAAACATGCGATGGTTTTTAAGCGTGCAAAGCGTGCATAGTCTTTTGGATGGACTAACTCGTTGTGCGCCAGACCCGGACGAATATCTTTTTCTGGGTGTGCTGCACGCATTTTTTCAATTGCATCTAATACGATAGAAACAGCACCTTCACCGACGGTATGCAAATGCGGGTCATAACCTGCCGCTGCGATTTTTTCCATCAACTCATCAAGAATTTCTGCGGTAAAGTACAGGTCGCCATAGTTATCCGTCTCGACCCAATTTGGCGCGTCATCAGTACCTTTATTAATACGATAAGGCTGTAATAGTGAAGCCGTCATTGTTGGGTATTGCATCACGCCATCAACAAACATTTTAATGTTACGCAGCCCGATGCCCGGTGCTGGCGTCCAATCTGCTTGGTGCCATTTTTTCGCGAATGCAACGGCATTATCGACAGCAGTGGCAACGGCAGCGACATTTGGCGTTAGGTCAGGCGTAATTTCACGCGCGGCTTGGAAGCGGATGGTTAATTCATCGCGCTGTTGTAACTCAGCAAAAGCTTCTAACTGCTGCTCTGATACACGAGCATCCATCACGGTGGTGACACCTTGTTGGTTTAATACTTTTTGTACCAGTTCTGCAACTTCAATGGCTTGGTCATCACGGATAGAGGCAATGCTATCTGCGGCACGCATGGCTGGTGCATCTTCTAAGATGCCGTTCAACTCACCATTGTCATACTTACCGATTTTACCATCAGGTGGCTCAGGCGTATCTTTAGTGATACCAAAGAGTTCTAATGCGCGGCTATTAGCTAATAAAGTATGACAATCATTAGAAAACAGAACGACAGGGCGATCCGTTTTCAGTTTGTCCATATCTTCACGGTACATATCAATGCCAGCAGGCAGCATACCTTGACGTAACCATGCCGTCACTTTCAACCAATCATTTTCACCCGTGCGTGGATCTTTATCTAAATGATCTTGGACACGTTGGAGAATTTGCTCAATAGTGAGGGATTCGTAATTAAGATGGCAACCAAATAACTGAATGCCACCCCAGAATGGATGCATGTGGCCATCAATGATGCCGGGCATCATCATTCTGCCTTCTAAGTCGATACTTTCGGTTTCTGGCCCAACATATTGGTGCAACTCACCTGAAGTACCACTTGCGATAATGTAACCATCTTGTACGGCAATGGCATCTACAACGCTATTTTGTTTGTCTGCGGTATAGATATAACCGTTGAAATAAATGACATCAGCAACTTTATTATTCATTTCTAATCAGTCTTTATCAGGGGCTCTGCACATACTCGCCATACTTCATTTCGCCAGTCGACTACGTTTAATTATCTCGGTGGCATCGTTCACAATACTCTCCGAGATAGCGTCACTTTTTACCAACATGGCCTTCGAATTATTTTGGGTACAGATGGAGCCAGAATAAAAAAATAACAGGGGAAGCTCAGCTCCCCCATGTATATCCGTTACGCCTCAAGCGTTATCCTTATTGACTTCACTTGTCAGCCAGATATCGCTCGAGTTACTTAGGGTATATTTAATTAATAATCATATTGGTTTCATCGTCTGAAATTGCCGGTGGGCGACGAGTAAAACCATGGGTCAGTAAGGTGAGATAAATTGCACCTGCTGCCAGCCAGCATAGGCCAACGGTAAAGGCTTCTCTATCTAAACTTGTCCATAACCATAATGTCAGGATCACACCAATGGACGGCATAATCAGACAAGTGATGAGCTTTTTACCATCCAACGCTTCTTTGCGATCAATATAAAAATGTTTAATCACGGATAAATTAACAAAAGTGAACGCAATTAAGGCACCAAAGCTGATCATAGATGCCACCATGCTTAATGACAGCACTAATGATAGCAGTGAGGCAACTGCAACGAAAATGATTGAGTACACGGGGGTATTCAGTTTTGGATGCAGATAAGCAAATAGAGAGCGCGGTAATACACCATCACGACCCATTGCATAGAAAATGCGGACGATACTCGCCTGTGAAGTCATTGCGGAAGCAAACACACCAATGACATAGGCAGTAATAAAGCTCGAAGCCATCATAGCACCGCCCACTTGTTTCATTACCGCTAGGCTCGCTGTATCCGTATTTGGAATAAAGTCTTGCCACATTGGATAAATCAAATGTGCGCTATAAGAGATGACAACAAACAGTGTTCCCGCAATAAATACGGTGTAGATAATCGCTTTAGGCAGTGCACTACGGGCGTCTTTAGTCTCTTCAGCCATGGTAGATATCGCATCGAAACCTAAGAAAGCCAAACATAATACAGCGGCACCCGCAAACAGTCCGGGTACTTGGTCGGCGGCGAGTGTCAGTGGTGCCAATAAGGCCTCTGTATCTAACACAAAATTGGTTTTGAAGCTTAGATACAAGAACACGGCGATAAACACAATCTGCATGGAAATGATCAGCATATTCATTGAGGATACGAGTTTGATACCCAGAATATTCATGATACTGACAATGGCGATTGTGCTACAGATAATCACAGGTATCGGAATATTAGGGAAAGCTTCATGGACGAAGATCCCAATCGCGATATAGTTAATAATCGGTAGGAATAGGTAGTCGAGTAATTGTGCCCAACCCACTAAGAAACCAAGTGTGCCACCAAAGGTTTTTTGCACATAAGAGTAGGCAGAACCCGCGAGAGGGAGTGCGCTTGTCATGCGGCAATAGCTAAAGGCGGTAAATAGAACAGCAGCCAGTGTAATGAGGTAAGCAATAGGCAAATGGCCTTCACTTAATACAGTCACTTGACCATAGGTGGTGAAAATTCCGAGTGGTACCATATAAGCCAGCCCGAAAAATACTAACGCAGGTGTGGTCAGTACACGTTTCATTTGAACGGTATTCTGTTGCATTTTGAAGCCCTTCCCAAAAGCCCTTAACAACCATCAACTCTTTCTGAATATACAGGCGGAGTGAACCTAAAATGCAGCCATATAGCGCTACACTTTTTTATGCCCGAAATGCCTCAAGTTGCGTCATCAATAACGATTAGCCGTTTTCCAAATTAAATACAATTGTATACTTATTGGAATAGCCTTATTGGTCGCCTAAATGCAACTAAAATTATTTTGGGTATATTTCATTACAGTTTTAAAATCCACTTGCATTCAATTTCAGAAAACCTCGCACCAGGACATTTAATAACATGTCATCGTGCGCACTTTA
The DNA here is from genome assembly GCF_000314855.2 of Providencia burhodogranariea DSM 19968. GTDB lineage: Bacteria > Pseudomonadota > Gammaproteobacteria > Enterobacterales > Enterobacteriaceae > Providencia > Providencia burhodogranariea. The sequence goes on from NZ_KB233223.1 coordinate 62,355, forward strand.
ATGAAACGTCAGTGATGAATCGGACCATCACCATCCGCTGGGGTGAGTACAAGCGGCGTACAATATAGTTATGATGCTTCATTTACGCAATCATTTATTTGTATATCCATCATATATCCGTCATATTTCGCACTGTAGCGTTGTTGGTTGCACTTAGTCACCCAAGTCACATACTTATGTATGCTCCTTGGGATGTCTTCGTTTACCGCCTAGCTACAGCACGAACTATTTAGAATATACCCGTTATCTTATTGATATATTTCACATTTCGCACTGTGTTGTTGTTGGTTGCACTTAGTCACCCAAGTCACATACTTATGTATGCTCCTTGGGATGTCTTCGTTTACCGCCTAGCTACAGCACGAACTATTTAGAATATGCTCATTATCTTATTGATATCCATCATATATCCGTCATATTTCGCACTGTAGCGTTGTTGGTTGCACTTAGCCACCCAAGTCACATACTTATGTATGCTCCTTGGAATGTCTTCGTTTACCGCCTAGCTACAGCACGAACTATTTAGGATATGCTCATTATGTTATTAATATTATTAACATTTCGCGTATATTCTTTTAATTCAATGAGTTGATTATTACTTGGATTTTAATTAGAAGAAAATTGAAGATTAAATTAATCATAACCGATTTTTTGATTAAATCAACTTTCCTTAATGTGAGGTAATCCTTTGATTTAATTAATTAATTATTTATCTCATTGTTATTCGATAGTGCTAAAGTCGATGTTTAATAGCGGAAAATTATTTATAACTAGCGGGAGCTAAAAAGTATTAATAATAAAAATTTTTTTAATAAATTTTATTTAAATATATATTTAAATAAATGAAATTAATCTATCGATATTCTTAATATGGTTAAAATAAATTAACAATTAAAGTTCCATTAAATGAAACACTGACCTATCCCCGTCATACTTCAAGTTGCAATTCAAAATATTAAGGGTGTAGATCATGCCATTATGATTTAAGGTCAGTGTTTTTATCTTATAATTAACCGAGATTAATTAGTTTACCTTCTCAACCTTCGTTGTGTGTACAAGGCATCCAAAGTAAATAAAATTAATGCAACCCAAATAAAGCCAAAAGTCACTAACAACTCAGATGTCATTTGTTCCCCGTAGATAAATACTGCGAGCAGGAACATAATCGTTGGGCCTAGATATTGAAAAAAGCCCAATGTCGATAAACGAAGATGGTTAGCAGCTTCAGTAAATAGTAATAAGGGTATGGTAGTGATAATACCAGCAAGAATTAATAGCACATTGAGGTGCCAATCATTCATTACCATATTGCTAGTCGGACTATCTGCAAAAAATAATAGGAAAATCACGCCAACAGGCAGTAACCATAATGTTTCGAATGTCATCCCAATCTGGGCATCAACGCCAAGTTTTTTACGCAGTAAACCATAGGTTGCGAAGGTAATAGCAAGGCTTAAGCCGATAACAGGCACTGAGCCAAATTGCCATAGCTGAATAAGTACCCCGGTTAAGGCTAGAGCAACAGCAATCCACTGCATGCGACGAAAACGTTCTTGTAAAAATAACATGCCAAACAAAACGTTGACTAACGGGTTAATAAAATACCCGAGACTCGCCTGTAGCATATGCCCATTATTGACAGACCAAATATAAATAAGCCAGTTGGACGCAATAGTTACCGCAGTCACACCTAAAACTAATATTTTCTTAGGTTGCTTTAACACTTGGCGCATATAGCCCCAGTGCCTTGTTGCAGTTAATAAAATCAACATAAAGAAAAATGACCAAATAATACGGTGAGTCAGTATTTCTTCTGGAGGTACTTCTTGGATAGTTTTAAAATAAATGGGTGCCACACCCCAAATTAAATAGGCTCCCAAGGCGCATAATACACCTTTGGTTGTGTTTTGCTGGCTCATTATTGGCTCTAAATTTAAATATACCCAAAATAACTCGAGTTACATGTCTGTGGTCAGCGATGCTATTTTATGAAGAACCCTAAGAGTATAGATAATACTGTGATCCGGGTAGCTTAGCGCAGCACTATATATCAAAACATGTCATGTAACTTGAAATATAACGAATATAAAAGGCTAAAAGTAAGTCGATTGAGATATCGAGCGTAATAAAACCGACCCGATTGATGACTTTATTAATGTGACATTGCTCGTGTTTTTTTACAAGTGATATTCAAGTCAGCTGACCTGTTAAGCTTATTTTTTCAGCGGCTTGTTAACATTAATGAACAGTATGATGAAACTATCGTTTATAGCTGTTGATCTTTGATCGCCAATAGCTCCTAACTCACCTAAGTATTATTTTTTGCTTTTTAACGTCATCCAATTAAATAAGTCGCTATTGCTGTCGCAATATGTTGATTTCGTTCATTGTGTAATTCACATCGGGTAACCGCAATTTTGTTACCATCACGTAATAGGCTAGCACTTGCAGTAAATGTCTCACCTCTACCGGGACGAAGGTAATCAACTCGCAGGTCGATAGTACCCATTTTTGACATTTTGTCGGCGATATCTTGGTGTATAAGTGGTGTGATCCGTTGAAGGATCCGATTAATACATACCATTCCACCAGCAACATCTAAAATTGAAGCGATTACACCTCCATGAAGTATATTTTGTGTAAAGTTGCCAATGAGTTCAGGGCGGTTATCAATCGTTAGCTGAACAAAGTCATCATTCATATGAGCCAGTTTGATACCTAAAAGGTGATTAAAAGGCATTTTATAGATGAACGCATCGCTCATCAGTTTACTTGCTTCTTCTAATGTATAAGTACGGTCATTCATGATAATCATCCTTAAAAAGCATGTGAGCAATATAAGTTATTGCTATATATGGTTGTGTTTTAATCAGGTGAATTATTAATAATGAATAATCTTTCAGCAACCAGCATGTTTTGCGTGTAAAATAAAATATAGTTATTCGAATACAATTCATAATGGGAATGATTGGATGCGCGCTCTTTACAAATTACTCGGTGCTGTGTTTTGTTTTTGGTCTGTGCCATTGTTGGCTGTAGAAAATGTAGACTCAGTGGCACAAATTGATTCAGTAGGTAAAGCACCAATAAAAGGTAGTATTATTGATGGGTTATTACAAAACTATGACAACCCTTTTGTACTTTATCCCTATGAATCTAACTATATTATTTATACCTATACCTCATCAATAAACAAAAATGCGATAAAAAGCTATGATTGGGGTAAAGATGCATTAAATGATGAAGTGAAGTTTCAGCTTAGTTTAGCTTTTCCATTATGGCGAGGTGTTGCTGGGGAAAATTCAGTATTAGCCGCATCTTATACTCAGCGTTCATGGTGGCAATTAAGTAACAAAAAAGAGTCTTCACCATTTCGTGAAACAAATTATGAGCCTCAGATATTTATTGGTTGGGCGACCGATTATCAACTCGGTGGCTGGACATTGCGTGAAATTGAAACAGGTTTTAACCATGAATCAAATGGTCGCTCTGACCCAACGTCACGTAGTTGGAACCGTGTTTATGCACGTGCCATGGCTCAAAATGGTAACTGGCAAGTGGATTTAAAACCGTGGTATCGCCTTCCTGAAAGTGAAGGTAGTGATGATAATAAAGATATCACTAAATACATGGGTTACTACCGCTTGAAAGTAGGTTATGCCTTAGGTGATAGTGTGGTCACTGCGACAGGGCGTTACAACTGGAACAGTGGTTTTGGTGCAGCAGAGTTAGGTTGGAGTTATCCAGTCAGTAAACATGTTAGGATTTATACTCAATTGTTTAGTGGATATGGTGAGTCCATGATTGACTATGATTTTCGTCAAACCCGTTTTGGTATTGGTGTGATGTTGAACGATATGCTTTAGTCGTTGGCACTTATTTGTTAGCATACAGTCACCCGAGTTCAAGTCAGATCTTGAATGGGCATCAAGCATTAACCTGCTATTTTTTAGCTGCTCCGATGAGCAGCTATCTGTTCGTAATTTGAGGATTCGCGTGTCTACCGCTGAAGTGATCTCCCAACTGTCACTCGCTGAAAGCATACTTAACAGTACTTTCGGTTATCAGTCTTTCCGCCCGGGGCAGGAAGCTGTCATTCGCGCTATTCTTGATAATCGCGACAGCTTAGTGTTAATGCCAACAGGAGGCGGTAAGTCTCTGTGCTATCAGGTTCCCGCGCTAGTAAAAGACGGTGTGACACTCGTGGTTTCGCCACTAATCTCATTGATGAAAGATCAAGTCGATCAACTGAGACTTCACGGGATTAATGCTGCCTGCCTGAATTCGTCCCAGACACCTCAAGAGCAACGTGAGGTAATGGATTCATGTGCTCAAGGAAATCTCAAGCTACTATATGTAGCACCTGAGAGACTACTGACAGACTATTTTCTCAGTCAACTTGCAAATTGGAATATTGCGTTACTGGCGGTAGATGAAGCACACTGTATTTCACAATGGGGCCATGATTTTCGTCCTGAATACCGTGCACTTGGTCAACTAAGGCAGCATTTTCCTGATGTACCCGTGATGGCATTGACAGCAACTGCTGATGAAACCACGCGTGCGGATATCATTCGTTTACTTGCATTAGATAACCCACTAGTACAAGTCAGCAGTTTTGATAGGCCTAATATTCGCTATACATTAGTTGAGAAATATAAGCCACTTGAACAATTGTGGTTTTTTATCAAGGCGCAAAAAGGTAAAGCGGGTATTGTCTACTGTAACAGTCGTAATAAAGTTGAAGAGACTGCTGAACGCTTGCAAAAACGTGGACTTAGTGTGGCTGCCTATCATGCAGGGCTTGATAGCCAACAGCGTGAGTGGGTACAGGATGCATTTCTAAAAGATAATCTACAAATTGTTGTGGCAACTGTTGCATTTGGTATGGGTATCAATAAATCGAATGTGCGTTTTGTTGCACATTTCGATATCCCTCGTAATATCGAGGCTTACTATCAGGAAACTGGGCGAGCAGGACGTGATGGTGTTGAAGCCGAAGCGATTTTATTTTATGACCCAGCGGATATGGCTTGGTTACGCCGTTGTCTCGAAGAGAAGCCTGCGGGGGTGCAGCAGGATATTGAGCGTCATAAGCTTAATGCAATAGCTGCATTTGCAGAGGCGCAAACTTGTCGCCGCCTCGTCTTACTTAATTATTTCGGTGAAAATCGACAGACTCCTTGTGGTAACTGCGATATCTGTTTAGATCCACCCAAACAGTATGATGGGCTGGTGGATGCACAAAAAGCACTTTCGTGCATTTATCGTGTTGGTCAGCGTTTTGGTATCGGCTATATTGTTGGAGTATTGCGTGGAGCTAATAATCAGCGCATACGTGATTTAGGCCATGATAAATTGCCAGTTTATGGCCTCGGCAAAGAGCAAACCAATGAACATTGGGTGAGTGTACTCCGCCAATTGATTCATTTAGGCATGATTACACAAAATATTAGCCATTTTTCGGCATTGCAGCTGACAGAAGCCGCGAGGCCGATATTGCGTGGGGAGTCCTCACTGCGACTTGCAGTACCGCGCGTGTTAGTCACGAAAAGCCGTAATCAGCAAAACAAAGTTTATCGTGGCAATTATGATAAGAAGCTATTTGCTAAATTGCGTAAATTGCGTAAATCAATCGCAGATGAAGATAATATTCCCCCATTTGTGGTCTTTAATGATGCAACACTGATTGAAATGGCAGAGCACTGCCCAACATCTCCTGCTGAACTACTGCTGATCAATGGCGTTGGAGAACGAAAACTTGAACGCTTTGGTGATGCTTTTATGGCATTGATCCGAGACCATCTTGAAGGTTACGAATGACGAGAGGATAGAGCTGATGACCCCTAAAAAGCTAAAAGAGAGTTGGTTAATTCGTGAAACGCAATTCTCAGCGTTTACCAACGGGCCACTTTTAGACTTCTGGCAACTGCGAGAAGAAGGCGAATTTTTAGGGGTTGATGATGTTCCGATTCGTTATGTTCGTTTTATTCAATCTAAACATAATAAAGCGATTATTATCTCTCCTGGGCGTAGTGAAAGCTATGTTAAATACCCTGAAATTGCTTATGACTTTTTCCATCTTGGTTTTGATGTTTTCATTATTGATCATCGAGGACAAGGGCGATCAGGTCGAATGTTGACAGATCCTCAGAAAGGGCATGTTGAGAAATTTACTGATTATATTGATGATTTTGCAAAGTTTGTTGAACTTGAAGTGCAATGTCGGCATTATCTCAAATGTTATGCATTAGCCCACTCAATGGGGTGCGCTATCCTTGGCGGTTACTTATTACGAGATAAAGTAACCTTTGATGCAGCGGCAATGTGTGCGCCTATGATAGGCATTAATTTACCGATGCCTCGCTGGTTAGCCAGTTTTATTGTCGAAAGGGCAGAATCACGCCAAAGTGTGCGCAATGACTATGCCGCTTCGACAGGAAAATGGCAGCCCTTACCTTATCTTATTAATGTGCTTACACACAGTCAGGAACGTTATCGGCGCTATTTACGCTATTACGCAGACTATCCTGAGTTACGTCTTGGTGGGCCAACTTATCATTGGCTACGAGAAAGCTTCGCAATGGGTGATGAGCTAATTGCAAAAGCGGGAGAAATTGATGTACCACTGATGCTGTTAGAAGCCAGCGAAGAAAAGGTGGTCAGCAATCGAGAGCTACTAGCTTTTTGTCAAAGTCGGCAAAAAGCGCAAATAGGACGAGAAGAAAAATTACCCCTCGTGATTGAAGGGGCACACCACGAAATCCTGTTTGAAGTCGATGCACTAAGGGCGATGGCTCTGAATGCAATCTGTGATTTTTTTGAGCAGTATTAGTTAGGAATCTTTTATGAAATATCCGGTTGTCGCTTCTGATTTGGACGGTACACTTTTATCTCCCAATCATGATTTAACATCTTTTACGAAAGAAACTTTGAAGAAATTGGTGCAAACACAGGATATCCATTTTGTATTTGCAACAGGTCGCCACCATGTTGATGTTGCACAGATTAGAGATGGTTTAGGTATTGACGCCTATATGATTACATCAAATGGTGCTCGCGTGCATAATATGAAAGGTGAATTGATTTTTAAGCATAATGTTGACTCTGATATTGCACATGAACTGTGTTTGATGGAATTTGACCATCCAGATCTTGTAACTAATTATTATGGTGGTGATGATTGGTTTATTAATCGGGAAAGTCCGGAGCAAAAAGAATTTTTTAAAGAATCAGTTTTTCATTATACCGTTTATGATCGCCATAATTTTGACACATCTGACGTATGTAAAGTCTATTTTACCAGTGAAGATCACGATATGTTGGTCGATTTACAAAACCGTATACGCCAGCGCTGGCAAGATCGTGTCAATGTCACTTTCTCCTTACGTAACTGCCTTGAGGTGATGGCGGGCGTTGTGTCGAAAGGGGAAGCATTGCAACAAGTTGCGGCACTTCAAGGTTATCAAGCTCATGATTGTATCGCTTTTGGTGATGGTATGAATGATAAAGAGATGCTAGCTATATCAGGTAAAGGCTGCATTATGGAAAATGCACATCAGATGTTGAAAGATGAGTTACCTCAACTTGAAGTGATTGGATCTAACGCTGATGACGCAGTGGCTCATTACTTGAGAAAATATTATTTAAATAAATAATTATTCTTAACTTTGCGTAACTATGCGTTGTTACAGTGTAGAATAGAAGGCTGGTAAAGGACTCTTTCCAGCCTTTATTTTTGGCTATAGGTATAGCTAAAAATGCGTTAAAGGGAAAAAGCTGTTACTTATCCTATATCCTATTTTTTAAAATGCAAAGTGGAATTAAACTATTTCGATTATCTTTCAAATTATTATTTTATTTATACTCATTGGTTTTTTCATATAAATATCTGCATTTTTCTAAGGGTATCAATATAAATTCTTTTAGGCATACAAAAAATCAAGGATAATCTTAGGATAGTTTTTTACAAAAAATGAGTTAAAAATAAGGGAATACATTGTTTTCTCAGTCGGTATTTTGTTCTGTTGAGGGTTTTTTAGGATGAAAAAAATTGCGTTAGCATTATTATTTAGTTCGGTTTGCTACAGTTCCCTATTATTTGCAATACCAGAAACTTCTGCTCCATCACAACAGACACTAGAACAAATCACACTGTCTGCGCAAAATGGCGATCCTAAAGCACAATTTCTTCTTGGCGAAAGCTATTTTACAGGAAAAGGCGTTTCACAAGATTTTAAGGTCGCAGCGCAATGGTTTATTAAAGCAGGCAACCAAGGCAATGCAGATGCACAATTCAGATTAGGTACCATGTATGTGAATGGCTTTGCAGTAAGCCGAGATTATGACAAAGCTATTCTTTGGTATGAAGCAGCAGCGAAACAAAATGATACTCGCGCAGAAACTAATATGGCGACGATGTACGCTCAAGGACTAGGCGTTACACAAGATATCGAAAAAGCAGCTTATTGGTTTAAAAAGGCAGCACAAGGTGGGAATGTCATCGCGCAATTTAACCTCGCTCAAATGTATTCCGTTGGCAATGGTGTCGATTTAGATAATACAAAAGCAGTATTTTGGTATCGTAAGGCTGCTCAACAGCGTGATGCAAAATCACAGGATCGTTTAGGTGTGATGTATTCAGAAGGTAAAGGTGTGAAAAAAAACCTTCAACAAGCATATGCATGGTTATCTACAGCGGTTTACAGTGGTAATAAAGAAAGTCATAAGTTGCAGGAGAAAATTGCAAATCAACTCAGTGATAGCGAATTGAAACAAGCACAAAAATTAGCCGATAATTACATTCAATCTTATGGATTTAAAGCCAGCTAAAACAGTGAATTGGAAATATGATGCAAATCGGTTTTTTTGTATGTAAATTTATTTTTGCTGTACCAATTAATTGAGCAAAATGATAACTTTCTTTTGTTCGATTAATTAATCACCATTGAACACCCGACATCCTTCTGAATGATTTAATACCTTGTCGGTTTATAAAGATACAATTTGGTATCCCAGCATGATTATCACGGATAATACGAGATAAGCCCAACTCAAGCGATAAAAGCGGTTATAACCCCATCCTCGACGGATATTTATCTGTAACTCTTTACTTGATAGTCTACGTACTAACATACGGTAAACGACGATATATAACAGGCTTAAAGCTTGCCAAAGATACAGTATCTTCACTGCGAAAGATTTACCAACAACAAGCAGAATTACCAGTGGGATCAGAAAAAATAGAATTGAACCGATTTTCTCAAATTGAGTGATCCGCAACATAATCAATTCATCTTGTGGTTTCAATAACGCCTTCATTTCACGGTCCTAAAGGTAATTTTTTTGTATTCGTAAAATGACCAAAGGGAACTCCCCTTGATCATCCACTGATGGCTAAAGCTCACCAGATGTACGAGGTGGGTTGCGATTTGCAAGGTTATTAGTTGCACTTTGTAGTGCATTTTCTCGTATATCGACTCGTGCTTGGAATGGTGGGAATGGCAGAGTAATACCTTGTTCCGCAAAGGCTGCCAATATGTTTTGGTGGATCTCATGGCGTGCAGGCAAACGATGCCCCATCTCTGCCGCAAATACACGTAATTCAAAAATCTGAATACCTTGTTGTAAATCGACCAAATAAACTTCTGGGCTTGGGTTTTCCAAAATCATGGTTGAACGCTCAGCTGCCGTTAATATGATCGAAGTCACTAGCTTGCTACTTGCATCCACTGGTGCAGGGATCGTCATAACAATACGTGTCACGGTATCTGATAACGACCAGTTAATGAATTGCTCAGTGATAAAGGCTTTATTTGGTACAATGATCTCTTTTCTATCCCAATCAGTCAGAGTGGTCGCACGGGTATTAATTTTAGTGATGCTACCAGTGAGATTGCGGATTGTGACGGTATCACCAATACGGATTGGTTTTTCGAATAAAATCATCAAACCCGAGATAATGTTGGCAAAAATTTCTTGTAAACCAAAACCTAACCCAACCCCCATCGCGGCAATAAGCCATTGTAATTTAGACCAATCAATCCCAAGCATAGAGAAGCCAACAATGGTTCCTATAATGGTAATTGAATACTTGGTGAGTGTACTAATTGCATAACCAGTACCAGGGGTTAAATCTAAATGTTGAAGTACGGCTAACTCAAGTAAAGCCGGTAGGTTCCGAACGAGTTGCGTAGTAACAACAATGACTAATATCGCGATAAAAATTGACCCCATGGTGATCGGTTGAACCGTATCAACGCCATTGATCGTCGAGGTCACATCCCATAAGCGAACATTTTCAAGGAATGAAAATGCAGTATGCAGTTCAGACCACAGCCAAATCAGTGAAACCAGTGCAATCATAGTGAGAATGGAGCGGACTAATCCGACAGACTGTGCGCTGATCGCATCGAGGTCGATCACTTGTTCTTCAATATCAATCGAACCTTCACCGCTGGCACTAGATGACAGTGTATCGTCTTCCCCTTTTGCCCTCTGGGCTAAAATATCCGCACGGCGCTGCTTCGCTCGCTCAAAGGCAAGTTTACGGCGTTGCATAGACATCCAACGCCTGATGGTATGGTAAACAATTAATAATACAAACCATATCGCAACAGATGTCTCTAATCGTGCTAGAAGAGCCTGTGAAGTCGAGAAATAACCTAATAAAGAGAAAAATGCCGCAACAATAGGTGCGACAAGTAACATCCACCATAAGGCTTTGTTGATCAGGTTATCTCCTGAGCCATGCCTGTCGAGATAGAGTGGGACTTGAGTCCGCCGTAAGTTGTTGGTCATTAAACTTAGTGCGAAACACAGTAGTAAAAAGCAGAAGCGGCCTATTGTTGGTGCGAACTCTCTATCACGATAATATTCGAAAGTAATCAGCGACATCATCAAAGGTACTATGACGAAAATTGCGAGTCGATAGTGGCGCATCGCACGTTTAACAGAGTCTTTATTCCAGCCAAAATGAGCAATAAACAATCCTGTTGGGCGAGAGAAGGTTTCACTGATCATAAATAACCATAGCACAGGCGTAGTCGCACTAACTCCATGGCCAATGGCGACTGCCATCGGGTATTGCCAAGCACTTTTTAAACCATAGCCAATGGCAGACCACATCATAGGTAAGGGTAGTGCGACAATAATGGACCAGAAAATGGTACGAACTGTAAGATAAAAGTGATCTTGAGTGACCTTACCAATGCGTAAACTCGCGCGGTCAAGGAAGTCCTGATAATGTTTACGCGTACTAATACTAAAAATAACTAAAATTATCGACCCGAATAGATAAAGAAAAGTATCTTGAGTCGTTAGCATCACTTTTAGTGCTAGAGTTAATTGAGATAAGGTATCTAACGACAGTAACTGAGTAATATCTGTGACCAAGAGAACTGGGTAATTAAGGCTCACCGGAGGTGCATCAGCAACCCAAAATAGATAACGACGAGAGGCATCTTTGACCTCTTTTAAAGCATCTGCTAGCTGGCTTGTTGCAACGTTTAATTTAGTTAATTCTAATGTTTCGGTATCAAAACCAGAAATAAGGGCTGATAGCAGCTCTTTTCGGGTTTTGATTAGTGATGCGTAAACCTGAGCTTGTGCGGGGCTTAAATCGTTCTCACTATCTTCTGTAACCGTATCCATGCTTGATAGCTTATCAAACATTTTTTCATAGTTGAGCCGCTGAACGCGAATATCAGCCATATCACGGCTAACTTGTTGGTTTTTTGGAATCTCGGGTAAGCTTGATAATTGGGTACGTAGCGCTTCGCCCAAGGTACTTGAGCCATCTAACCATTGGGCTTGTTCTCTAATAGTTGTTAATGCTTGACGAGCATTTTGTATACTTGAAGAGGTTTTAGTTTGGCTCGAACTGATCACACTCATTCGTGCCGCTTGGTCTGTCAGTTCTTGGGATAGCTTGCGGTTAATATCGATTTGTTCTGTAAGAAAAGGGGTCAGCTCACCTTGCTCAGCAAGCATTTCGGTATGCTCTAACGCTAGCACCGCTTTTTGTTGTCGTAAGGTGTTCTGCACTTCACGTAATTTTTGTAATTCGAGTTCAAGGCGGTTGTAGCGTTTTTTCGAAAGTTCCAAAGAAACTCGCGAAATTTCTTGGCGGTTATTAGCAGATAACTGTGCAATTTCTAACGCATTAACTTCTGATTTACGGGCGTTTATTTCTGACTGGGCAAGCATAGCTTGCGCTTCGGCTAAAGGTGTAGCGGGTGTATTTAACGATTGATAGCGAAAAGTGGCTTCCGAAAGGAGACGGCGTGATTCTGATAACCGTTGTGGTAAGGAACTTAACGATTCACTTATCTCACGACCTTTATCTTGTTCTTGTTGTGTCTTTCGGCCTTCTTCGAGAAGTTGACTGCTAACTTGAACAATTCGTTGTTCAAGTTCAGATAAGCCTATATTTTTGGAGATCGCTAGTGGTTCATCACTCTCATTAAGTAATTCTTTTCTTAATCCATTAATAATTTTAGGAAAATTATCAATGCTGTCTTGGTAGGATTTGGCTTTAGCGTCAGACGCTTTTGTATCACTAATCCAGTTTAGTGTTCCTTGTAATGCTTGAGCAATCTCAGCATCTTTTGGATTTTTACTGGGATCAAGTTGAGAAAGCTCCTGCTTAATCTGTGCTTCATTTAGCGTGACATTAGGTGCCGCCACAGCAGAGAAGGCGATTAACAGGCTGAAAAAAAAACTGATAATCAAACGCACAGTAAGGAGCTCCTTCAAGCAATTAATAGAGGATAACTACATTCCAGTTTATACATGTGATACTTCAAGCCACATGAAATGAGGTATAGGTAGATATTTTAATTAGCTATCCGATGATAATGCTAATCGGATAGCTTAGCATGCAGTCTTATGCGTCTACATGCAACTCAGGTTCAGCATTTGAGTTAGCTGACGTTTTATGTGCTACTGCTTCAGCAAGCAATTCACCCATACGTGTAGCGTAACCTGGGATCAGTGAAGAGTTAAACTGAATTGCATTTGGCTCAAACAGATTGATGACGGTTGACCCTAACTTAAAGCGGCCCATCTCTTCACCTTTTTTGAGGAAGACTGCATTTTCAGTGAGCTGCTCTGGATAAGTCCAACGCTTGATAATGCCTTCACGTTGATTATTAACACAGCCACTCCATACCGTTTCAATACTACCGACAATGGTGGCGCCCACTAAAATTTGAACCATCAGTCCCATATCGGTTTTAAACACACAAATTAAACGTTCATTACGTGCAAAGAGATTAGGAACATTGGCTGCTGTCAGTGGATTCACTGAAAATAGATCACCTGGAACATAAATCATTTCCGTCAATAATCCATCACATGGCATATGCACACGATGATAATCACGAGGTGACAAATACGTTGTTATAAACTCGCCCCCACGGAACTTATTCGCAAGCTGATAATTACCAGCAAGTAAAGCTTCGACGGTATAATTATGGCCTTTAGCTTGGAAAATTTGGTCATCTTGAATGGGGCCTAATTGGCTGATAGCTCCATCAGCAGGTTGAGCTAATTGATGGCTTTCAGCGACCAGCGGACGAACATCTTCTTTTAATGGGCGAACAAAAAAATCATTAAACGTTGCATAAGCAGTGAATTCACTTTTTTGTGCTTCATTCATATCCACTTTATATGCTTTAGCGAACAGCTTTATAGCCCATTGGGTGATAAAGCCTGCATTCTTATTGGCAAACCAGCCAGCAAGTTGAGTAAGCCCTTGTTTAGGAAGCATATATTGTAAACGTATTTTAATCTTATCCAGCACGTTAACCTCAAATTTGTAAAGGCCAGTTAGCAAAAAGGAGTCATTGTACCTTTGCTTTTTTAAATAGGCTATTTTGTTTCGATGAGCTTAGAAATCTTTACTTTTAATTCGTTGAGTAGAATACATAATGTGAGTACTTCCTTACTTATAAGGAATTAATAAGTAAGGAAGTACTCTGAAAGTCAGCGAAGCTATTTCCATGATAAACACCGAGGGTATAGATAACACCGTGATTTGGGTTATAAGATTCACCTGCATGTACTTTCAACAAGTAATTAGGATTAAGACTTGTATATCGCGAGATCTAACCAGCTTTTACTTATCTTTTCCTGTGAAATTACCTCGAGGCTTAACTTGTTCCATACTTTCTAGAATACGGTGATAATTTTCAAAGCGTGATTCAGCTATTTTCCCTTTATCTGTCGCTTCACGTAGAAGGCAGCCGGGATCATCGATATGTTTACAATCACGAAACTTACAACCTCCTAAGTACTCTCTAAATTCGACAAATCCTTGTGTCACTTGTTCCGTAGAAAGATGCCATAAACCGAATTCACGCACACCAGGGGAGTCGATAACATCACCTCCCTGTGGGAAATGATACAGTCTTGATGTTGTCGTTGTGTGTTGACCCAATCCTGAGTTATCTGAAACGTTATTGACTAAAATCGCGTGCTCTTTATTGGGTAGAAGTCCGTTCAATAAGCTGGATTTACCAACCCCAGATTGACCGACAAAGACTGAAATTTTACCGACTAGAGCGTTAGTAAGTGCTTCCATTCCTTCATTAGTATGACCAGATACCTCAAGCACCTGATAGCCGATATCGCTATAAATCGTCATTAATTCACTGACCCATTCACGATTTTCTTCATCTAATAGGTCAATTTTATTTAGCACAATGATCGGTTTAACACCTAAGGTTTCACAAGCGACTAAATAGCGGTCGATAATATTGAGTGAAAGTTCAGGCAAAATAGCAGAAACAACGACGATTTGGTCGATATTCGCGGCAATAGGTTTGAGCCCATCATAATAATCAGGCCGAGTTAGTACTGAATGACGTTCGTGAACGGCTTCAACAATACCATTAATCTTGATATCGGCTTGTGTGTTCAGGGCTGGGCGCCAAACAACTCGATCTCCCGTGACAAGAGATGAAATTGTCCTGCGTAAATTACAACGCTGCACTGCTCCATCAAGAGCTTCTATATCAGCATGTTGGCCGAATCGGCTGATCACTAAACCTTCTTGCGCTTCACCTAACTGGCTGTCATCAATTTCAGTAACATTTTGCTTTTTCAGTCGTTTTTGATGATTTGCCTGCACGCGGCGCTGCTGGCCTTTTGACAGTTTCTGCTTAGCCACCTGACCTCTCTTCACTTTGTTGGCTGGATTTTATTTTTGATTGCTTGAGTGGATCGCGTAGATACCTCAAACGCGTTATCATACACGAACTCCACTGGATCAAGTTAGGGTATATGATGCAAAAGAATGAGAATAATTTAATCTGGATCGATTTAGAAATGACCGGCCTCGATCCTGAGCGTGATCGTATTATTGAAATCGCAACAATAGTGACAGACAGTCAACTTAATATTTTAGCTCAAGGGCCTGTGATTGCTGTTAACCAAACACCAGAGCAGCTTGCTCTGATGGATGAATGGAATGTAAATACACATACGGGAAGCGGCCTTGTTGAGCGTGTAAAAAATAGTACTTTTGCGGAACGTGAGGCTGAACAGGCAACCATTGAGTTTTTAGAGCAATGGGTACCAAAAGGTGTATCTCCGATTTGTGGTAACAGTGTAGGTCAAGACCGTCGTTTCTTATTCCGCTATATGTCTGAGCTTGAAAGCTATTTTCACTATCGTTATCTTGATGTGAGTACCTTAAAAGAGCTTGCCCGCCGTTGGAAACCGGAGATATTGGCTGGATTTACAAAGAAAGGTACACATCAAGCATTAGATGATATTCGAGAGTCTATCGCTGAATTAGCTTATTATCGTGAAACGTTTATTAAATAACACTCGAAAATTAATTATTAATTTAATCAATTGATTAATTATATTGGCTGCCTAAGGGTGGCCTATTATTTTTTTGAAACTGAAGATTCCGATAAATGGTTTGATATGAGATCAACTACGAATTGAATTAAGTGTTAGTTGTTTATTATTTATGTTCAAAAGTAACAGATGTTAACCGATTGAAATCAAAAGTTTACTCTCGGTGTCGATAAAACCATCATAATGCTGTTTTTATCAGCAAACAAACAAAAAAATGAAAAATTTTAGCCTGAGGTCTTGTCTGTCGTGTAATTTCTCGTATAATGCGCTCCCCGTACCGGTGAAGTTTTTTCATCTGTGCGACAAAGCAAAAAGATGTAGTTTTGCGGGAATAGCTCAGTTGGTAGAGCACGACCTTGCCAAGGTCGGGGTCGCGAGTTCGAGTCTCGTTTCCCGCTCCAAACTCTCTTAATGTTTTAGCTAGAACACTATTTTCGGTATGCGGGAATAGCTCAGTTGGTAGAGCACGACCTTGCCAAGGTCGGGGTCGCGAGTTCGAGTCTCGTTTCCCGCTCCAATCTTACTTAGTGTTTTAGTTGTAGTAACCTATCCAAATGCGGGAATAGCTCAGTTGGTAGAGCACGACCTTGCCAAGGTCGGGGTCGCGAGTTCGAGTCTCGTTTCCCGCTCCAAAATTTTAACCTTCAAACCTTCAAACCTTCAAACCTTCAAACCTTCAAACCTTCAAACCTTCAAACCTTCAAACCTTCAAACCTTCAAACCTTCAAACCTTCAAACCTTCAAACCTTCAAACCTTCAAACCTTCAAACCTTCAAACCTTTTATAATCATATTGTCGACATTAAATAAAATAAGCACCTTTACTTAATCCTTGTTGGATGATTTATAAGAATATTTTATTTGGATCGTCATATTGGTAATGCGAGTTATTTTAAGATGAAAATACATTAATAAGCGATCATCGCACTCTTTATGATCTTTTTGTGATCTTGTGGATATTTCTACTTGCATTCGCTGAGTGACCGCCATAGAATAGCCACCCTTCGCCAATAGGGACTATCAATAAGTACCCTGATTGTTGTAATTTTGGTTATAATGATATGTAAAAGTATATTTTTTTACGTGTTCAGTTAATATCTTGTTTCAACCATAAATTTTTATAACTTTACTTTTACTCTTAGTGATAAAAAACGGCAATTTACTTAGTTTCCTACTGTTATCAAGTTATCCACAATATAAAACGATAATCATGGCGCCTGTTAGCGTCTGTAATACTTTATTGCACAGAGTTATCCACAGGTTGCATGTGCACGTATTTATTCTTAGTTTAAAAAAACACTGTATTAAGAAAATATTTATATAGCTGAATTATATATAAAATTTTTTTTATTTAAAATGTGGGTGACATGGCTTGTAAATTCTTTACTCATTGTCAATTAAGCAAATTTTATTTTATTCACACTGGATTTACTTTTATTATTTAAAGATATAAGAGTGTATTATTTTTAAGCATCTCTAGGTAAACCTTTAGATATGGCGCGTACAAGTCGTTTCTGCTGTGAAGTTTGAATAGTAACTTGATTTTCTTCCCTGCGATTTAATTGCTGCTGTACTGCCCATTGAATATGTTCATCCAACATTTCTCCCATTCCTGAGCGAGCTCGCAAAGCACTGATAATAGTGTCTTGGTAGGGGGCATTGCCAAGTGCAACACTTATATTCCTAAGCCATTTTAAATAACCAATACGGCGAATTGCCGATCCTTCAGTAATTCGAAGAAACGTTTCTTCACTCCAACTAAACAATTCAAGTAATTCTGGCGTATGCAAAGCACGCCTTGGGCTAAAATCTTCCTCGTCAGTAAGTTGAGAAAAACGATTCCATGGGCAAATAAGCTGGCAATCATCACAACCATAGATTCTATTTCCCATTAGAGGGCGGAATTCTTCAGGGATAGGGCCATTAAGCTCAATAGTGAGATAAGAGATACAACGACGAGCATCAACCACATAAGGTTCAACTATGGCTCCTGTTGGACAAGTTGTCATACAAGCTACACAGCGGCCACATTGCTCTTCTACTGGTTGGTCGACAGGGAGGGGCAAGTTGACGAGTAACTCGCCTAAGAAAAACCAAGATCCCGCTTCGCGATTGAGGATCAATGAGTGTTTCCCTGTCCAGCCTAATCCTGCTTTTACAGCGAGGGGACGTTCTAAAATCGGTGCAGAGTCAACAAATGGACGAAAATTGAGATCATCTGAGCAAGCATGTTCATGACAATACTCTAAAATACGGTCACTTAAAGTTTTCAGACGTTTCTTCAAAAGTTTATGATAATCTCGGCCTAGGGCATAACGGCTAACATAGCCAAGTTCAGGGTTACTTAGCGTACTGGCAAATGCGGCTTTTGCTGGTAGATAGTTCATACGGACGCTAATGACTCTAAGTGTTCCTGGATGTAATTCATGGGGTCTTGCTCGCATCATGCCGTGACGATTCATCCACTCCATATCTCCATGATATTGCTTATCTAGCCAAGCTTGTAGCTTGGGCTCTTCGAGTGAAAGGTCAGTGTCACAAATACCAACTTGCTGGAAGCCAATTTCAATGCCCCATTGTTTGATATTTTTTGCGAGAAGGTTGAAGTCGAGAAGTGTTGCCATCAGATTTTATACGGAAGTTCAGCTCAGCAATATTGCTGCCGCACTTTATCATGCTCGTTGGATTTCACAAAATAGACAATGGATACCCGTTATACTTTAAGCCTTAGCGTGTGCTGTTAACTGAGCGAATTGAGGATCATACAGGCTAACTTATCGGAAGGGCTTGACGAGTCGGCGTAGGTATTGCCCCAACAAGAATTAATCGTTTATCCGATATCTCTGATCTGAATATTTCTGTAATGTAAATTAAGAAAAATGGAGCAGCTTAGGTTACTATAGAAGCTAATATCGATACTGACCTATAAAGTTGATTGAATAATCCATGAAAGAACGCATTTTACAACTTGCGAATGAAGAGCAAACCGTGGCTTTGGGACGAGTAATCGCGAAAGCATGCAAACAAGGTGCTGTGATTAATCTGTATGGTGATTTAGGTGCGGGTAAGACAACATTTAGTCGTGGCTTTTTGCAAGCTTTAGGGCATCAAGGTCATGTAAAAAGCCCGACGTATACATTAGTCGAGCCTTATGATCTCCCTAATAGACAAGTTTTTCACTTTGATCTTTACCGTCTAGCAGATCCAGAAGAACTCGAATTTATGGGGATCCGTGATTATTTTGCCCCAGGAACGATCTGTTTAGTGGAATGGCCTCAGCAAGGTAAAGGCTTTCTACCAGAACCAGATCTTGAACTCCATCTAACTTATCAGGATGAAGGGCGTCAGGCTCACTTTATTGCTTTTTCTGCAAATGGGGAGTTATTGTTAGAAGCATTACAAGCACTCTAAGGGATATATTGCTCATGATGAATGCATTGCCAAAAAAAATAACAAAAAGGAGTATTTTCTCCTTCTTACTGCTATTGATGATTTTTGCGCTAGGGGTAATTGTACAACAAGTACAAGCCGCCACTTTATCGAACATTCAGGTTGATAATAGCCCATTGCATGCGCAAGTGGCATTAACCTTTGCGGATGGCAGCCCTGACTACAAATATTTTCCTTTGCATTCGCCAGAGCGATTGGTTATTGATATTAAACAAAATGGCGAAATTGTTGGACTACCAATGAAATTGCCGGCAGGTGATCTGGTTAAAATTGTTCGTATAAGTCAACCCGCTGACAAAAATCATAAACGTATCGTTCTTGAATTATCAAAAGCAGCAAAAGTGCAAGCATCTGTGAAACAAGTCTCTGGGCAATATCAGGTAGTACTTAGCCTTACGACAGGGAAAGGACGTGCGCCTACCTCATTCAATAATACTGCTCAACCAGTACAACCCCCCAAAAATAGTGCGCAGCCAGTGCAAGATAAGCCATTAAAAATGAGTACACCAGCAGTGGTGCCAGTACCCATTAAAAATAAAACTATGCCTAAGGGCACTAAGCAGGTTGTTATTGCGATTGATGCGGGGCACGGTGGGAAAGATCCCGGTGCGATTGGTAAAAATGGCTATCGTGAAAAAGATGTTACATTGAGTGTGTCGCGTAAATTATATGAAAAATTGGCGGCAGACCCTATGTTTAAGCCAGTAATGACTCGTGATGGAGACTATTTTATTTCAGTCAGCGGGCGCTCTGACGTAGCCCGTAAGAAAAGTGCCAATATGCTAGTGTCTATCCATGCTGATTCCGCTCCAAATAGCAGTGCACGGGGAGCTTCTGTCTGGGTTCTCTCGAATCGTCGTGCTAATAGTGAATTGGGTAGCTGGCTTGAGCAACGAGAAAAACAATCAGAGCTGTTAGGTGGTGCTGGTGATGCATTGAGCGGAGCTGACCCTTACTTGAGCCAAGCTGTACTCGATTTACAATTTGGTCATTCACAACGCGTTGGTTATGACGTGGCGGTGAAAGTGATCCAGCAATTAAGAAAAGTAGGCAACATTCATAAACGTAGCCCAGAGCATGCTAGCCTTGGAGTATTACGTTCACCAGATATACCTTCTATTCTTGTAGAAACTGGGTTTATTAGTAATGCAGCAGAAGAGCAATTACTTAAATCCAACGATTATCAAGAAAAAGTTGCTGAGGCTATCCATCAAGGGCTAAGGCAATATTTTATTGCAAACCCTTTGCAAGCAGCGCCTAAATAAGAGGTTAAGGTTATGGGAATACAGATCCTTTCTCCTCAACTTGCCAACCAAATAGCGGCAGGTGAAGTTGTTGAGCGCCCTGCTTCGGTAGTTAAAGAACTGGTTGAAAATAGTCTTGATGCTGGAGCAACGCGTATTGATATTGATATCGAACGCGGAGGGGAGAAGCTGATCCGCATTCGCGATAATGGTAGTGGGATAGGTAAAGATGAGTTAATACTCGCCTTAGCACGTCACGCAACAAGTAAAATAGCCACATTAGATGACCTTGAAGCTATCATGAGCATGGGGTTTCGTGGTGAGGCACTTGCAAGTATTAGCTCAGTTTCTCGTCTGACATTAACTTCAAAACCCGCCGAGCAAAGCGAGGCATGGCAATCTTACGCAGAAGGTCGTGATATGGCTGTGACGGTAAAACCTGCCGCTCACCCAAATGGAACGACAGTTGAAGTTTTAGATCTGTTCTATAATACGCCTGCACGACGTAAATTTATGCGAACAGAAAAAACAGAATTTGGTCATATTGACGAAATTGTCCGGCGTATTGCACTCTCCCGTCCCGATGTTGCTATTAATTTGAATCATAATGGTAAGCTCGTTAAGCAATATCGTGCTGCACACGATGAAGCTCAGCAGGAGCGTCGACTAGCGACGATTTGTGGAACTGGCTTTATGCAAGGCGCGTTGGCAATCTCTTGGCAACATGGCGACTTAGGTATTAAGGGCTGGGTGGTTTCACCTTCGAATGGGCCCGTTAGTGACATTCAGTACTGTTATGTCAATGGACGGATGATGCGCGATAGGTTAATTAACCATGCTATTCGTCAAGCTTATGAAGGCCACCTTGATGATAATCAACAGCCTGCTTATGTGCTCTATTTAACCATTGACCCTCAACAGGTTGATGTTAACGTCCATCCAGCTAAGCATGAAGTTCGTTTTCATCAAGCTAGGTTAGTGCATGATTTTATCTATCAAGGAGTACGTACTGCGTTACTCAATGCATATGAATCTGATGAACTCCTGGGAATAGAGCCAGTGACGCGTGAATTGGCAAACCGGACTTCGGCTGGAGATAACTATTTTGCACCTACGGCGGTGCCAAATCAAAGTGAAACAGCGCGCACAACCTGTACAAAAGAGCCACAGAAAGATTATCGTTCTGAAGTTGAAAAAACACGTTCAGTTTCATCAAGACCTTCTAGCTCATCGACAGCATTGGCAAGTTTTAGTCGAGAAAAAATCGGGTTTGAGCCATCAGCACCAGCTTATGACCGAAAATCTGGGCAACTTTACCAAGCTCTAATGTCTGTACCTGTTACTCAAGAAGATAAACAACCCTTATTTCCCACTCGACAGCCTTTAGCCGTTTCGACTGCTTCCTCTGAATCAATTAAAGAAAATACCAATAATTATACTTTTGGTAAGGTATTGACAATTTACGCAAAAAACTTTGCATTAATTGAGTCTTCATTAGGTCTAATGCTGTTATCCTTACCTGAAGCGAATTATTTATTGAAGTTAGCGCAACTATTACCTGATGGTGAAGCATTGAAACCTCAGCCATTGTTGATCCCGCTAAAATTATCACTTAGTCCTAGTGAAATTACGGTTTTTCAGCAGAACAAGGAACAATTAACATTATTTGGCATTGATGCCACGATATCTCATGGAAAAGTAACTATTCATGCGGTATCTTTACCGTTAAGAACACTAAATTTATCTCAGCTTTTTTCCAATTTATTGGTTTTTTTGTCGGAAAAAGAGAGCGTAACTCATCAAGATGTTGCACAATGGCTTGCAAATACAGTTTCACGAGAAAAAGTACAAGAAAGCTGGAGCTTAGCACAGGCAGTTCAATTACTCGCAGATGTTGAGCGGCTTTGTCCGCAGTATGTCAAAAAGCCGTCACCAACATTATTACAATTAATTAATTTAGAATCCGTGGTAGCTACACTAACAAATGAGTGATCTAGTAACTCAGAAAAAGCCAAGTGCAATGTTTTTGATGGGGCCAACGGCCTCAGGTAAGACTGCGTTGGCAATTGCCCTACGTCAACATTTACCTGTAGAGATAGTCAGTGTCGATTCGGCATTAGTCTACCGCGGTATGGATATTGGCACAGCAAAGCCAAATGCTGAAGAGCTTAGCTTAGCTCCTCATCGCATGATCGATATCCTCGATCCTTCTTTACCTTATTCTGCTGCCGATTTCCGGCGAGACGCATTAAATGTGATGGATGAAATTACTTCTCAAGGTAAGATTCCATTACTTGTAGGTGGCACAATGCTATATTTTAAAGCATTGTTAGAAGGACTTTCACCTTTACCTTCTGCTGACCCTGTAGTTCGTGCAGAAATTGAATCCATTGCAGAAAAACAAGGTTGGTCTGAAATTCATCGTCGTTTAGCTGAAGTTGATTCAATTGCTGCAGCTAGGATTCATCCTAATGATCCACAAAGATTATCCCGGGCTTTAGAGGTATATCTCATTTCAGGGCGAACTTTGACTGAAATGACACAAACAGCGGGCGAAGAATTACCTTATAATGTGTATCAGTTTGCTATTGCGCCTCAAGATCGTAAAATTTTACATCAGCGCATTGAACAACGTTTTCATCAGATGCTAGAAGCTGGTTTTGAAGAAGAAGTTAAGACTCTTCATGAACGTGGTGATCTTCATGTCGACTTGCCCTCGATTCGTTGTGTAGGGTATCGACAAATGTGGTCATATCTAGAAAATGAAATAGATTATGATGAAATGGTTTATCGGGGAATTTGTGCAACACGCCAATTGGCAAAGCGCCAGATTACCTGGTTAAGAAGCTGGGAGAATGTTCATTGGTTAGATAGTGAACAACCGCAGCAAGCGCTTAAGGCTGTTATGCAGGTTATTCGTGCATAGGGCTATTGTTTGTGTACAATTAGAACGTTAAGCGCAATTTTTGAGTAGTTACTTTTTGGAATCGTAAGGTTCTCATTTAAAAACAACAAAATAAGGAAAACATAAAATGGCTAAGGGGCAATCTTTGCAAGATCCGTTCCTGAACGCATTACGTCGTGAAAGGGTTCCGGTCTCAATTTATTTAGTTAACGGCATCAAATTGCAGGGGCAGATTGAATCTTTTGACCAATTTGTCATTTTACTAAAAAACACGGTTAGCCAGATGGTTTATAAACACGCTATCTCTACCGTTGTCCCTGCGCGTCCTGTTTCTCATCACAGCGGTAGTGCTGCTGGTGGCCCAGGCAATAATTACCACGGTGGAACGCCTGCACAGCAGGATGGCGAAGCTGCTGAGTAATTCAGGTTGCACGTTAATATTCAAGGAGAACATAGGTAGGGAGACTTTACCTGTGTTTTTCCTTTGTATTTATAGTTAAACCTAAGAGGTTATAGCCCTTGTTTGATAGGTATGAAGGCGGTGAGCTGGCTGTATTGGTACATGTCTTTTTCTCCCAAGAAAAGGACACTGAAAATCTGGCAGAATTTGAGTCACTAGTGACATCTGCGGGTGTTAAACCCGTACAGATAGTAACAGGCAGTCGTAAATCCCCCCATCCCAAGTATTATGTCGGAGAAGGGAAAGCGGAGGAAATCGCTGAGGCAGTGCAGGCAAGTGGTGCAGACGTGGTGTTGTTCAACCATACTCTTACCCCAGCACAAGAACGTAATCTCGAAAGGTTATGCGAATGTAAGGTCGTTGACCGTACGGGCGTAATTTTAGATATATTTGCTCAAAGGGCGCGTACACATGAAGGTAAACTTCAAGTTGAGCTAGCGCAATTACGTCATATGTCCACCCGTTTAGTTAGGGGATGGACTCACCTTGAGCGACAAAAAGGCGGGATCGGTTTACGTGGTCCCGGCGAAACTCAGCTAGAGACAGACCGTCGGTTACTTAGAGTGAAAATCAGTCAGATTTTATCTCGTCTCAGCAGAGTTGAAAAGCAGCGTGAGCAAGGGCGGCAAGCTCGAAATAAAGCGGATATTCCAACTATTTCACTTGTTGGTTATACCAACGCCGGTAAATCAAGCTTATTTAACCGGATGACTGCTTCTGACGTTTATGCTGCTGACCAACTGTTTGCAACACTTGACCCAACGCTAAGACGTATTGATGTTGATGATGTTGGAACAGTTGTACTTGCGGATACTGTTGGGTTTATTCGCAATTTGCCCCACGATTTAGTTGCTGCGTTTAAAGCAACGCTGCAAGAAACTCGTGAGGCAACATTATTGTTGCATGTAATTGATGCAGCAGATAGCCGTTTGGATGAAAATATTCGAGCGGTTGAAAGTGTATTGGAAGAAATTGAAGCTGATGAAATTCCAACACTTTTAGTCATGAACAAAGTTGATATGCTGGAGGAGTTTGTCCCGCGTATCGATAGAAATGAGGATAATAAACCTGTTCGTGTCTGGCTTTCAGCGCAAACAGGTGATGGTATCCCTTTGTTGTTACAAGCATTAACGGAACGTCTTTCAGGTGAAATCGCACATGTTGAAATACGTTTACCGCCAAATGAAGGTCGCCTGCGCAGCCGTTTTTATCAACTCAATGCTATTGAACGTGAATGGCTAGAAGAGGACGGTTCAATCGGCCTCGAAGTGCGCATGCCGATGGTTGATTGGTGTCGTTTGTGTAAACAGGAACAACAATTACCTAGTTATGTTATTTAACATGTCGCTAGGAAATGGAATTGATATTAAGAGCGACCTTGTTGCTCTTAGCCCGAAAAATCAATCATAAAGATATGGAGCTAAAACATGGCGTGGAATCAGCCCGGTAATGACGGACAAGACCGCGATCCGTGGGGAAGCGGCAATAAAGGCGGCAACTCTGGCGGGAATAAAGATGGTCGAAAACGCGGGGCTTCTGATCTCGACGATCTCTTTCGTAAGCTGAGCAGTAAGCTTAGCGGTAAAAAAGGCGGTGGTGGCGGTGGTGATGGTGGTGATAAACAACCATTACAAATCAGTGGCCGTATTGGTATCTTAGCCCTTGCAGCTGTTGTTGTTGTATGGGCAGGATCAGGTTTCTATACCATTAAGGAAAGTGACCGAGGTGTTGTATTACGCTTTGGTGAATATAGTGGTGTTGTTGGGCCTGGTTTGAACTGGAAACCAACCTTTATTGATAGGGTTATTCCAGTCAATGTCGAAACCGTTCGTGAGCAAGCAACCAATGGCATGATGTTAACGTCAGATGAAAACGTGATCCGCGTTGAAATGAACGTACAGTATCGTGTTACTGATCCTGCTGAATACCTATTCAGTGTCACGAACCCAGATAACAGCTTACGTCAAGCGCTTGATAGTGCAGTGCGTGGTGTTATTGGTCAGTCTGCTATGGAGCAGGTACTGACGACGAATCGTGCATTTATTCGTGATGTTACGCAAAGGGATCTTGAAGCTACCATTGCACCTTATAAGATGGGTATTACGTTACTTGACGTCAACTTCCAGGCTGCTCGTCCGCCAGAAGATGTTAAGGCCGCGTTTGATGACGTAATTTCTGCAAGGGAAGAAGAGCAAAAAACAATTCGTGAAGCACACGCTTACCGTAACGAAGTTTTGCCGCTGGCAAAAGGTAATGCTCAAAAAATGATCGAAGAATCCGAAGCTTATAAGGCCAGTGTGGTGTTTAAAGCAGAGGGTGAGGTCGCTAGTTTCGCTAAGATGTTGCCAGAATACCGTGCAGCGCCTGAAATTACACGTGAACGTCTCTACATTGACACTATGGAGCGCGTTTTAAGCAGCACACGTAAAATTATTGCAAATGATAAGAGCAACAGTATGTTAGTTCTACCATTAGACCAATTGATACGTGGTAGTGGCGACAACGCAGCACCAAAAACAGGCCTACCGTCAAAAGTGATGAATTCAAACACAAGTAATTCATCTAGTACTGCACCAGTGCAACAAAGTGGTGCTGTTCGTGGTGGTGATGCCGTTAGAGTAGGGAGACAATAATCATGCGTAAATCGCTAATCGTTATCGTTATTGCCATTTTGGCAGTTACTTACGCATCTATCTTTATTGTTCCTCAAACCGATCGCGGTATTGTGCTGCGTTTTGGTAAGGTATTGCGTGATTCTGAAAATATACCGATCATTTATGAGCCAGGTCTACACTTTAAAGTGCCATTCCTTGAAACGGTTAAAATGCTTGATGCTCGTATTCAGACGCTTGAAATCCAAGCTGACCGTTACCTGACGAGTGAAAATAAAGACTTGATGGTAGATTCATACTTAAAATGGCGCGTCACTGACTTTAGCCGCTACTATGTGGCAACTGGTGGTGGTAACCCGATTCAGGCAGAAACACTGTTAAAGCGTAAGTTTAGTGACCGTTTACGTTCTGAGTTTGGTCGTCTGAGCGTAAAAGATATCATCACAGATTCTCGTGGTCGTTTAACGGTTGACGTCCGTGATGCACTAAACAAAGGAACAGCAACAGATGAAGAAACGCGAGAAGCTGATGCTGCTATCGCTTCAGCTGCTGCTCGCGTTGAACAAGAAACGAACCTAAAGCCACTTGTTGCTAATGCAAACAGTATGGCGGCGTTAGGTATTGAAGTGGTTGACGTTCGTATCAAACGTATCGAATTACCAAACGAAGTTTCTGAAGCCATCTATGCACGTATGCGTGCAGAGCGTGAAGCTGTTGCTCGTCAGCATCGTTCACAAGGTCAAGAAGAAGCAACGAAAATTCGTGCGGTCGCCGATAAGACAGTAACAGAAACGCTGGCGGAAGCTGAGCGTACTGCACTGACTAATCGCGGTGAAGGTGATGCGATGGCAACAAAACTATTTGCTGATGCCTTTAATCAGGATCCAGAGTTTTATGCCTTTATTCGTAGCATGCGTGCTTATGAGCAAAGCTTCAAGAGTGGTGATGACGTAATGGTATTGAGTCCAGATACTGATTTCCTCCGCTTCATGAAGGCACCGACGAAAATACGTCCAGCAGATTAAGTTGCGTGCAACGGATTAAAATAACTGTTAACCTAGTAAAGAAAAGCCTGCTTCGCAGGCTTTTTTTTCGCCTGTCATTCTAAGTATCGAATTTTTAAGACAAAATTCATGATTCTCTCGCTGGTAACTGCCAGTTGGGCTTATGGCAGAAATAAAAAATACCATTTTTACTTGCTTTCCAGAAAAAAAATTTTTGCGGTGCCAAAAATAACTGGAACAGTTTATTTTAGATGGTAGAATTCATTTTTAAGCAACCGGGTGTATTTCGAAATGGGTAAGAACGTTGTCGTGCTGGGCACCCAATGGGGTGACGAAGGGAAGGGCAAGATTGTTGACTTGCTGACAGAGCGTGCTAAATATGTAGTTCGCTATCAGGGCGGCCATAATGCTGGCCATACTCTAGTTGTAAACGGTGAAAAAACCGTTCTCCACTTAATTCCATCTGGTATTCTTCGTGAAAATGTCATCAGCATTATTGCAAATGGTGTTGTACTTGCACCTGACGCACTGATGAAAGAGATGAAACAATTAGAAGATCGTGGTGTTCCTGTTCGCGAGCGCTTATATATTTCAGAAGCATGCCCACTGATCCTTCCTTATCACGTTGCATTAGATAATGCCCGTGAAAAAGCACGTGGCGCGAAAGCTATCGGAACTACAGGCCGTGGTATTGGTCCTGCTTATGAAGACAAAGTTGCTCGCCGCGGTTTACGTGTCGGTGATCTTTTTGATAAAGCTACCTTCGCAGAAAAACTCAAAGAAATCGTCGAATACCATAATTTCCAACTGGTGAATTATTATAAAGAGCCAGCGGTTGACTACCAGAAAACGCTTGATGACATCATGGCAGTTGCAGATATTCTGACTGGCATGGTAGTTGATGTTTCTGATCTGCTCTATAAAGCACATCAGAAGAATGAATTAGTCATGTTCGAAGGTGCACAAGGCACTTTATTGGATATTGACCATGGTACTTATCCGTACGTAACATCTTCAAATACCACTGCTGGTGGTGTTGCTACAGGCTCAGGTCTAGGCCCACGTTATGTGAGCTATGTGCTAGGCATTATTAAAGCTTATTCAACTCGTGTTGGTGCAGGTCCATTCCCAACTGAGCTTTTTGACGAAACAGGTGAGTTCCTGCGTGAAAAAGGCCAAGAATTTGGTGCAACAACAGGTCGTAAGCGCCGTACTGGTTGGTTAGACATCGTTGCAATTAATCGTGCTGTTCAGATCAACTCACTATCTGGCTTCTGTATGACCAAATTAGATGTTTTAGATGGTCTGAAAGAAGTTAAAATCTGTGTAGGCTATCGCCGTCCAGATGGTAAAGTGCTTGAAACTACGCCTTTAGCTGCGGATGAGTGGGAAGGTTTAGAGCCTGTCTACGAAGTACTACCAGGTTGGAGTGAAACCACATTTGGTGTTAAAGATAGAGCGTTGTTGCCACAAACCGCTTTAGATTATATCAAACGTGTTGAAGACCTGACGGGTATTCCAGTTGATATTATCTCAACAGGTCCTGATCGTTCAGAAACGATGGTTCTGCGTGACCCGTTTGACGCATAGTCATTCTGGTAACAGCTCTCTTTAGCGAGCTGTTAATGACCAAGTCAACGCAGACAACTGAAAACACCGATTAATTCGGTGTTTTTTGCTATCGGATTACCTAAGCTTTAAATTGGCTAAATCATTCCCTGATGGGTGTTGGTAAATTTTCAGCTTAAAATATTTTGCTGAAGCGTTAACGTATTCGAAAATTTCGGCTTGAGCTTCTTCATAGTCCACCCACGTTGTTGAACGAGTGAAGCAATAGATTTCCACGGGTAAACCATTTGGTGTAGGTGGCATGGTTCTGACCACCAAATACATATCCGTCCTGACATCACCCCGCATTTTTATCCAATTTAAAATGTATTTTCGAAACAGCTGAAGATTCGTGACTCCATTGTTAACCATCCACTCATTAACATCATCAATATCGTTGCGTGTACCTAGCATTGTTTCCCAGTTTTGGCGAAGATGATCGATATTTTTTAGTTCAGTGAAAAGTTCTTTTGTTGCAAATGAAATCGAAGATTGGTCGATATAAAAACTGCGTTTGATTCGGCGTCCACCTGAAGAAAACATTGGCTGCCAGTTAGTATATTTTTCTGTTAAAAAATCTTTGGTCGGAATGCGGGAGATTGTGTTATCCCAATTACGAACAGTAATAGTATGCAAGGCGATATCGATAACTTCGCCACTGATATTACTACTTGGTAGTTCTATCCAATCATAGAGTTTTAAAACTTTTCCATTTGAAACTAATACGTTAGCAACAAATGAAAGCAACGTATGTTGAAAAATAAACATCAATACCGCAGCAATCGCACCGAAACTAGAAATGATAATAACCGGTGATTGTTCCGTCATGAGTGCGATTATTAAGATGAACGAAATAATCCACACAATAATTTTGGCTATTTCAATGTAGCCTTTTATCGAGTTATTCTTATGTAGCGTCTTTCTTGTTTGCCTGAGAATAAATACATCAAGGCCGTCGTTAACCAATGAAGCAATATTGATAATAATGAGGGACCAACAAACTGTCTTAAATACCATATTCATCTCTTCGGAAAATGAAGGCAGTATTTGGTTGAGGTACAACACCAATGTTACGGCAACGATAGAGGCAATTTTTCTGGCGACGCCATCAATCAATTCATCATCGGTTAAGTTAGTGAATAGTGGCAATAATCGTCTAGCAAACCTCAGGAAAATGACTTTTCCTACAAACCAAGTTAGTAGCAGAATAACCACTAAAAGTGCTGTCATTAATGACGGGCTTTCTGAGATGAAATCATATATTTCAATAAGTTGATTCATATTATTCTATCGTATATATGCAGTATGTCGACTGACTATTGTAAAACAAACAATATAAAAAAACTTGTTGTTAAAAGTGATGGTTAGAAATTAGTCTGTTTTAGTAGTATAGATTGGATATTAAAATAGATTATGTTCCCGATGAGCGAACTTTAACAGCAGAAGTAGCTTTAAGAATTTATGTTATGATATGTGCGGCTATCTTTTCATGTAATTTGTCGCTGATATATAATCAAAAATAGCTGCGGATAAAATGCTACCTTTGTCGCATTAAAACAATAGCTCAGTTGCTGATGCCTTTTTGTGAACTATTCTAAAAGCGTAAAACGCTCGCATAATAATATGTAATAATGAGGGGCTATTTGTCTTCGGGCAGAGATTTCACCTTTATGATAAGCTAAACCAGAATATACCCATCATATTTCAAGTTGTATCTCGTGTATTGTTGGTAGGTTATAGTGCTTAGTGACTCGAACTACACAGTAAATTACGCTTATTGGCTTTATGTCATCAAATAGTTTCACGAGCATCTAGATGCAACTCGAATTATTTAGGGTGTATATGGTTCAAGTAGTGATATAACAATGGTTAAGCCAAAAATTTTGAGGTGATTGTGCAGCTAACGAGTTTTACAGACTATGGATTACGGGCTCTGATTTATTTGGCATCACTTCCTGAAGGGAAAATGACCAGTATCACAGAAGTTACTGATGTTTATGGTGTTTCCCGCAATCATATGGTTAAGATTATTAATCAGCTCAGTCATCTTGGCTATGTTAAAGCTACGCGCGGTAAAAATGGCGGGATCACACTTGGTCAACCCGCAGAGTCTATCCGTATTGGGGATGTAGTCAGAGCACTTGAACCCCTAACGCTTGTTAATTGCAGTAGCGAATTTTGCCATATTACACCTGCCTGTCGTTTGAAAAGTGTTCTTCAACAGGCAGTACAACAATTTTTACAAGAACTCGATAAACATACGCTGGCTGATATGGTCAAAGACAACAGCCCGCTTTATCAATTACTGCTCAACTGAATAATGCAGTAATAACAAATTCTGATGACAACGGAGGTAACGATGTCACAAGATCCTTTTCAGGAAAGAGAAGCAGAAAAATACGAATCCCCGATTCCAAGTAGAGAATTTATTCTTGAACTTCTCACTAAGCGGGCAACACCTGCAAAACGCGAAGAAATCGCACAATTATTAAACCTCTCTTCAGAAGAAGAGCTTGAAGCATTACGCCGTCGCCTTCGTGCGATGGAAAGAGATGGGCAACTCGTATTTACCCGCCGTCAGTGTTATGCATTACCAGAGCGTTTAGACTTACTTAAAGGTAAAGTTATTGGTCATCGCGATGGTTATGGTTTCCTGCGTGTTGATGGTAAAAAAGAAGATTATTATTTATCTCAAGATGAGATGAAACGTGCGTTGCACGGTGATGTGATTTTGGCGCAAGCCCATGGGCAAGATCGTAAAGGGCGTACTGAGGTGCGTGTGGTACGCGTTCTTGAGCCACGTAATAACCAAATCGTCGGGCGCTATTTTATTGAATCGGATATGGGCTTTGTCGTCCCTGATGATAGTCGCTTAAGCTTTGATATTTTAATTCCAAAAGACCATATTAATGGTGCTCGCATGGGAAATGTAGTGGTTGTGGAATTAATCTCAAGACCACAACGTCGTTCTCAAGCAGTGGGTAATATTATTGAAGTACTCGGCGAAAGCATGGGTACAGGTATGGCAGTTGAAATTGCGTTACGTACTCATGAAATTCCGCATTCATGGCCTGCTAAGGTTGAAAAGGAAGTTGCAGACCTTAGTGAACAAGTACCTGAATCAGCGAAAAAAGGTCGAGTTGATTTACGTGATTTACCACTTGTCACCATTGATGGTGAAGATGCTCGTGACTTTGATGATGCGGTACATTGCGCGCCGAAAAAAGGCGGTGGCTGGCGTTTATGGGTTGCTATCGCTGATGTTAGCTATTATGTCCGCCAGCAAACGGGTCTTGATGATGAAGCACGTAGTCGTGGTAACTCAGTCTATTTCCCATCACAAGTTGTGCCGATGCTACCGGAAGTATTATCAAATGGTCTATGCTCACTAAATCCAGGCGTTGATCGCTTGTGTATGGTGTGTGAGATGACAGTATCAGCGTCTGGTCGTTTATCTTCATATAAATTTTATGAAGCAGTGATGAACTCTCACGCTAGACTGACTTACACCAAAGTATGGAAGATCCTACAAGGTGACGAAGAGCTGCGTGAGCACTACAAAGCATTAGTGCCACATATTGAACAGCTGCACGAGCTTTATAAAGCATTAGATTCCGCTCGCATAGAGCGAGGTGCAATATCTTTTGAATCTGAAGAAGCTAAATTTATCTTTAATGCAGAACGTCGCATTGAGCGTATTGAGCCTGTTACTCGCAACGATGCGCATAAACTGATTGAAGAATGTATGATTTTAGCCAACATTGCGGCAGCTCGCTTTGTTGAGAAAAATGAAGAGCCAGCATTGTATCGTGTGCATGATAGCCCGAAAGAAGAGAGCGTTATGAATCTGCGGTCTGTCTTCAGCGAGCTTGGCTTAACATTGCCGGGTGGTATGAAACCTGAGCCAAAAGATTATGCGCGTGTAATGAATGAAGTCGCTGAACGTCCTGATCATGAATTATTGCAAACTATGATCTTACGTTCAATGAAGCAGGCAATTTATGATCCTGAAAATCGAGGGCATTTCGGCCTTGCATTGAAATCTTATGCACACTTTACTTCACCAATTCGTCGTTACCCAGATTTAACCTTGCACAGAGGCATCAAGTACCTACTTGCCAAAGAGCAGGGGCATGCTGAACAACGTTGGACACCAACAGGTGGTTGGCACTCGGATATGGAGAGCAT
This sequence comes from Providencia burhodogranariea DSM 19968, assembly GCF_000314855.2. Lineage (GTDB taxonomy): Bacteria > Pseudomonadota > Gammaproteobacteria > Enterobacterales > Enterobacteriaceae > Providencia > Providencia burhodogranariea. The sequence goes on from NZ_KB233223.1 coordinate 95,695, forward strand.
GCTACAATTAGGTGAACACTGCTCATTGACTGAACGTCGTGCTGATGAGGCGACTCGTGATGTGGCAGATTGGCTGAAGTGTGACTTCATGCAAGACCAAGTAGGTCAAGTATTTACAGGGTTGATTACGAGTGTGACAGGCTTTGGTTTCTTCGTACGTCTGAATGACCTATTCATTGATGGCTTAGTACATGTGTCTACACTCGATAACGATTATTATCGTTATGATGCTGTTGGGCAACGCTTGATTGGTGAATCATCAGGAACAACGTATCGACTTGGTGATGAAGTTGAAATACGTGTTGAAGCTGTCCATATGGATGAACGAACTATTGATTTTGCATTGATTTCAACGACACGCAAAGCGAAGAATCCGGGCAAAACAGCACGTGACCGAATGAAAAAAGATGTCAAGAATGATACAAGATCAGCGCGTAATAAACGCAAAGTAAGCAAAGAGAAAAACTTCGAGCCTGACTCAGCGTTTCGTCGCTCAGATAAGAAAGATAAGAAAGCAGACAAAAAAGTAGATAAAAAAGTAGACAAGAAAGTAGATAAGAAAGTTGATAAACAAGCTGACCAGAATGTGGATGCGAAGGCTAAAGCTAAAAAAGTCTCTGACAAAACGAAGAAAATCAGCGCAAAATTAAAAGCCAAACGAGCAGCGAAAAAATCCCAAAATAAAGAGGGGTAATTGAGTCTGCTGAATAAATAAGGTGGCGTGATGCCACCTTGAATTTCATCAACACAAAAGAAATTTATGAGCGAAATTATTTACGGCATTCATGCAGTGAAAGCCCTGCTTGAGCGTGACATGTCACGATTGAAAGAAGTGTATATTTTGAAAGGACGTGAAGATCGTCGACTGATGCCGATTATTCATGAGATTGAAGCGCTTGGTATTGCGGTTCAAATGGCAAACCGTCAGTGGATGGATGCACAAGTTGAAGGTGGTGTACACCAAGGTATTATTGCAAAAGTGTTGCCGGGTAAACAGTATCAAGAAAATGATTTACCTGATTTTCTTGAAAAAACGGAATCACCGTTTTTATTGATTCTCGATGGTGTCACTGATCCACATAACTTAGGTGCTTGCCTACGAAGTGCCGATGCTGCGGGTGTTCATGCGGTGATTGTACCAAAAGATAAATCAGCACAACTTAGTGCAATAGCTAAAAAAGTAGCCTGTGGTGCAGCTGAAACTGTGCCGCTGATCCGCGTGACTAACTTGGCCAGAACGTTACGTTTATTAAAAGAGCACGATGTATGGATTGTCGGTACAGCGGGTGAAGCCGATCATACTCTCTATCAAAGCAAGATGACGGGACCCATGGCACTAGTCATGGGTGCAGAAGGTGAAGGTATGCGTCGCTTAACGCGCGAACACTGTGATGAACTTATCAGCATCCCGATGGCGGGGACAGTTTCTTCACTGAACGTCTCTGTTGCGACAGGGGTTTGTCTGTTTGAAGCTGTTCGCCAACGAGCAGTAAAATAAGCCGCACAATAAATATTCATTTATATTTATCGCCATCCCTTGAGTTTTTTCTCAGGGATGGGTATAGTTACGCGTCAATTTTTTAGCCGCACTCAACAAGTTCCTTGCCTCCGCGGGCCGCGGTTAACCCAGACAGGAGGCTAATAATCCGTAAGGAGCAACTACTAATGCGTCATTACGAAATCGTTTTTATGGTCCATCCTGACCAAAGCGAACAGGTTCCGGGCATGATCGAGCGTTACAGTGCTACAATCACTAACGCACAAGGTCAGATTCACCGTCTGGAAGACTGGGGCCGTCGTCAACTGGCTTACCCAATCAACAAACTGCACAAAGCTCACTATGTTCTGTTGAACGTAGAAGCTCCACAGGAAGCGATTGATGAGCTGGAAACTAACTTCCGCTTCAACGATGCCGTTATCCGCAGCATGGTTATGCGCGTTAAACACGCGGTGACAGAAGCTTCTCCAATGGTTAAAGCTAAAGACGAACGTCGCGGCCGTGACCAATCTGATGATTATCAGGATGAAGAAGCTGAAGAAACTGGGGATTCTGAAGAGTAATTGAATAGGTGATCACTAATCGTTTGGTGTTGACAGGCACTGTCTGCAAAGCATTGATTCGAAAAGTGAGTCCGTCGGGTATTCCTCACTGCCAGTTTGTTCTTGAACATCGTTCACAACAACAGGAAGCAGGATTAACTCGGCAAGCATGGTGCCGAATGCCCATAATTGCTAGCGGACAAACCTTACAAGCTCTTACTCACAGTATAACGGTCGGCAGTCGAATTACAGTTACTGGTTTTGTTAGCACTCATCAAGGGCGTAATGGATTAAGTAAACTGGTTCTTCATGCCGAGCAGATTGATTTGATAGATTCTGGAGACTAGCCATATGGCACGTTATTTCCGTCGTCGCAAGTTCTGCCGTTTCACAGCGGAAGGCGTTCAAGAGATCGACTATAAAGATATCGCAACGCTGAAAAACTATATCACTGAAAGTGGTAAAATTGTACCAAGCCGTATCACCGGTACTCGTGCAAAATATCAGCGTCAGCTCGCTCGTGCTATCAAGCGCGCTCGCTACCTGTCTCTGTTACCATATACTGATCGTCATCAGTAATTGGTTCAGTCCATTAACGACTTTAAGAGGATAAGGTAATGCAAGTTATTCTGCTTGATAAAGTAGCTAACCTAGGTAGCCTGGGTGATCAGGTTAACGTTAAATCGGGCTACGCTCGTAACTTCTTAGTACCACAGGGTAAAGCTGTTCCTGCAACTAAGAAAAACATCGAATTCTTCGAAGCTCGCCGTGCTGAACTGGAAGCTAAATTAGCTGACGTTCTGACAGCAGCACAGGATCGTGCAGCAAAAGTTACTGCACTTGGTTCTGTTACTCTAGCTTCTAAAGCTGGTGACGAAGGTAAATTGTTTGGTTCTATCGGTACTCGTGATATCGCTGATGCTGTTACAGCAGCTGGCGTTCCAATCGCGAAAAGCGAAGTTCGCCTGTCAAATGGCGTTCTGCGTACTACTGGTACCCATGCAGTTAACTTCCAGTTACACAGTGATGTTTTTGCTGAGCTGAACGTTATCATCGTTGCTGAGTAATCAACAATGATGGTAGTACTGTCGAATTCGTTCGATAGTGCAAAAAAAACACCGGCATGTCCGGTGTTTTTTATTATCTAAATTTAGCTATCTTGCCGTAAACCATGACCCTATGAGGGCAGTGAAAAAGCTAAGGTGTTCGGTAGTAACTGCCATCACTTAAACGCGCAAAACTGAAGGTATTACCTTCTGGCGTTGTCAATTCCAACAATTGTACCTCTCCTTTAGCATTTGCCTTCAAACGAATTTTTTGGCCTTGATATAAGTTACTCAGTGGTTTTTCTGTCCCTTCAACACGCGCCATCACAAAGGCGTCATTGGCTTGTAAATTATTATCACGAAAGAGTTGAGCCAATGTTTTCCCTTTTTTTATCTGATAATTTTGCCATTCATTTGCTGATGCATGAGTGCTTGGTGGTGTCTGTTTTGGGGGGGAAGTCGTTGCGGGTGCTTCGGTTTCTACCGGGTTTTTTGATGGTTCAAGTTCAATAGCGGGTTCCTGAATAATTTCAGGTTCTGCTGGAATACCTGCCGGTGGTTTTTCGATAGTACCATTCGATATTGATTCTTCTATCGTGGCTGGGGGAACTATTTCAGGCATAGTTGGAGGTGGAACCACAATAGGTTGTGCTGGGCGATTATCCGTCGATTTATCCCCAGTTGGCCAAAATAGTACGACGATAATGATAATCGCTAAAATCGCGATACCATAACGATGAAATGCCGATAGCTTAAACATAACTCCTCCATGATTGAGGAAAGCCTTAACAGTAGTGCAAATAGATATGTATTTATAGAAATATTAGCATTCTTTTTTAGCAATTTGATAACTTGTTGTTATTTTTCAGAGAACACTGAGCAGATCCGTGTACAAAGGCATGCTTTTATCATTTTGGGGTATCGTTTAGGTTTACCCATAGGTAATGGGCTGTTATTCTTGTTTTTTTATCAAAACCATACAGGTATTTTCATGGCAAACCAAAATTTTGATTCAGTAGAAGCTCAAGCAAGCTACGGTATTGGCCTACAAGTCGGTCAGCAATTATTAGAGTCTGGTCTAGATGGTCTGAAACCTGAAGCTATCCTTGCGGGTTTAACTGATGCATTAGAAGGCAATATGCCTTCAGTTCCAGTAGAAGCGTTACATAACGCATTACGTGAAATTCATGAACGTGCGGATGCAGTTCGTGCTTCCCGTCAAGAAGCATTGGCAGCAGAAGGCCAAGCATTCCTTGAAGAAAACCAAAAACGTGAAGGTGTTTCAACCACTGAATCTGGTTTGCAATTCTCTGTAATCAACCAAGGTGAAGGTGCTATCCCAGCACGTAGTGATCGTGTTCGCGTCCACTATACTGGTCGTCTGGTTGATGGAACTGTTTTCGATAGTTCAGTACAACGCGGTCAGCCAGCTGAATTCCCTGTAAGCGGTGTTATCCCTGGTTGGATTGAAGCGCTGACTCTGATGCCTGTTGGTTCTAAGTGGGAGCTGTATATCCCATCCGAGCTTGCTTATGGCGAACGTGGTGCTGGTGCATCGATCCCACCATTTAGCACACTAGTTTTTGAAGTTGAATTATTGGATATCCTGTAATTCAATAAACTTCGTGTTTTTTGAAAATAGCTGGCCTTATGGTCGGCTATTTTTTTACCTCAAAAAAGGTGCACTAGCTGCGTTCGACTGCTAACCTAGTTTTAACAGTCAGCGAGAAAGAGGTGAATTATGTTGAAACAAATTTGCGAACTGGCTATCGATGCAGGTTCTGCCATCATGGCTATCTACACTGCCCAAGAGCCATTACAGGTTGAGCATAAAAGTGATGACTCACCAGTAACCGCAGCGGATATTGCTGCTCATAATATCATTGCAGCAGGTTTAACACGTATTACGCCGAATATCCCACAATTATCTGAGGAAGCACCACCCTCTTGGGATGAGCGTAAAAGCTGGCAGCGTTATTGGCTAATCGATCCACTTGACGGCACCAAAGAGTTTATTCAGCGTAATGGCGATTTTACGGTAAATATCGCGTTAATTGAGAACGGTACCCCTGTAATGGGCGTTGTTTATGCACCAGCTAAAGGTTTGCTCTATTACGCAGAGGGTGGTCAAGCTTGGAAGAAAGAAGGTGGCAATATCCAGCAAATCCATGTGAATGACGTAACACCACCTGTGATCGTAATTAGCCGTTCCCATCAAGATCATGAATTATTGGATTACTTAGCACAGATGGGCACCCATGAAACGGTCGTTATTGGTTCATCATTGAAGTTTTGCTGGGTAGCGGAAGGAAAAGCGCAGCTTTATCCTCGTTTCGGACCGACCAACACATGGGATACTGCAGCGGGGCATGCGATTGCGATAGCTGCTGGTGCTAAGGTGCTTGATTGGAATGGTAAAACGCTTGATTACACTCCGAAAGAATCTTTCTTAAATCCAGGTTTTCGCGTCACACTATTTTAATTGAAAGTGAAAGGAATGAGAGTTCAGGCGGGTAGATATTTCGATTTCCCCATCTGAACTCGTCTTACTTCAAATGCATGGTTGTTGACTGGGCTAACCTAGTCGAGTCACATAGCTACCTATGCTCCCTCGACTATTTTCCTTTGTCGCCTGTATGCAAATTGAATTAGTTATCCAGTTTTAATACTTTAGCCGTTGCTGCTCGAATATCGCTACATGCTTTTGCATCTTGCTTTAAATCGATTCCATAAGTTGGAATGATCTCTTTTAAGCGAGTTTCCCAGCCATCAGACTTTAATTGATCATCAAAGCAGGTTTTCAAAATATTCAGTGAAATAAAGGCCGCAGTTGAAGCGCCAGGGGATGCGCCCATTAAAACAGTGAATGATTTATCTGCACTCGTAATGAGCTCTGTGCCAAACTCAAGTACACCTTTCTTATCATGATCAGGCTTAATGATTTGTACACGTTGACCTGCTACTACTTCTTTCCAATCTTCTCGTTGCGCTTCAGGATAGAACTGCTGGAGCATAGCAAATTGGTGAGTCGATGTTTGTAGGACTTGACCGACTAAATATTCAGCCAGTGGCCAGTTATCTTTTGCCACAGCTAGCATAGGCTCGATGTTATTCAATTTAACAGATTCAAATAAATCTAAATAAGAGCCATGTTTGAGGAATTTGCTCGAAAAGCCAGCGTATGGGCCAAACAGAAGTGAGCGTTTACCACCAATAATGCGCGTATCTAAATGAGGTACTGACATTGGTGGTGAGCCTTTATCGGCTTTACCATAGACTTTAGCGTGATGACGATTGGCAATGTCTTCATTATCACAGCGCAACCAGATACCACTAACAGGGAAGCCACCATAGCCTTTTCCTTCAGGGATCCCTGATTTTTGCAGTAGTTCAATAGCTCGCCCACCAGCACCTACAAAAACAAACTTAGCGGAAGTGATGGTTTTTTCGTGAGTAAGTAAGTTTTTAACCTCAATATTCCAGCGACCATCAGCGGTTTGTTTGATGTCGATAACTTCTTGTTTGTAATGGACAGCAAAGCCTTGTTGCCTTTCAAGTTGTGCCATTAACAAATGAGTGAGTGCACCGTAATCTACGTCAGCACCTGTGATAACACGGGTTACTGCAATAGCTTCTGCCGGGTCACGGCCTTCCATGATCAGAGGCGCCCATTCATTAATTTGTTTAGGATCATCACTGTATTCCATATTTTTATAGCAGTGATGAGCTGACATTTGGCGGTAACGCTGTTGTAAGAATTTTACGTTATCTTCACCCCAAACAAAGCTCATGTGTGGGCAGGGGTGAATAAAATCACGTGGTTCGCTGATTTTACCTTTTGTGACGAGATAAGACCAAAGCTGGCGCGATAAATCGAATTCAGTATTCACTTCAAGTGCTTTGTTAATATCAACCGTACCATCAGGGTTTGGTGGGGTATAGTTCATTTCGCAGTTTGCTGCATGACCTGTTCCCGCATTATTCCAAGGGTGAGAGCTTTCTTGTGCGCAATCATTGAGTTTTTCAAATATCGCGATGTTGAGAGAAGGTTCTAATTCTTTTAAAAAGGTACCAAGCGTGGTACTCATAATGCCAGCACCGATTAGCGCGATATCGACTTGTTCTGAAATAGGCTTACTCATGTAAAACTCCTATGACTTAGTAGGTTTGAAACATAGTTCCGCACCTTCTTGATAGACAACATAAGCGCGGCGCCAAGGTTCATCGCCAATTAAACGCCATTTATGTCCAGTACCTGTGTTGTCTTGAGCAAGCAGGATATCACCTGGCTTAATAATAAAGGTTGAGCCATCTTTGGTTTCAAACTCTAACGTACCGGAAAGTGTAATAACATAACGCGGAACAGGATCTTTGTGCCAATCCCAAGAACCACCCGAGGTAGTTTCACGAAAAGAGAGTTCACTGACTGCAATGGCAGGAGTTTCGCTATCGCCTCTAGCTCCACCGCTTAGTTCAATAGTGCCTTCTTCAAAAAGAGAATTACCATCTTCACCAGTCCACATACGAACACAACGTATCATATTATTTAACCTCTCAATTAAGTTTATACTAGCTATAGTTCAAACAGCCCCTAGTTATTGAGGTAAGCAATATTTGCAAACTGAACCACAGTGTTATCTATTTTCATTGCGTTTCCTTTTGTAGCAAAGGTATTGCTTACTACTTACCAGTATGTCGAATTATTTAGATCATACATACGGATTAGGTGGAATCACTTAGTTGATGCTTCGATGTATCTTTAATCGTTTTGTATATATGAAGTTATATTTTGAAAGAGAAACCTTATTTAATTATTGTAGCGTATTTTGAATTAAAATAAATACTGTAGGAATTTGCAGGTTGTTTTTTGATTATATTAAAATAACTTAAATAAAAATACGTGAGGCTTAATTTGATTAATTGATAATTATTCTTTTCATTACTTGATTATAAAGTTTATTTCAGATTTATAACTATTAACGATTCATCATTAAAAGACACAACTAATGTTAAACATAGTAAAAAACAATTAACATTATATATTTATCCCTCTGATTTTTAGTCTAAAAATGAGTGGTAAATCTATATTTATTACGTATATATTTACCATTTTTTAAGGCATAGTTGGTTGAGTATGTGGATAAAAAGTGTAACCTGAACGTTTTAATAATTTATGCTTTCGGGCTATCTTCGTATATTACTTGCAGAAATGTTGAATAATTTTTAGAACATTTTTAAGATGATTAAAAACTAAGCCGATTTTAAAATATCATTCAGTGCAAGGTGTTGTATTAACATTATCGTTTTACCATCAACAATTTCACCTTTTTTTATTGCCTCTAAGGCTTTTGGGAAAGGCCATTCTAGTACTTCAATATCTTCCCCTTCATCAGCAAGACCGCCACCTGCATTTACGCGCTCATGATCATGATATTCAGCAATGTAAAAATAAATTTTTTCAGTAACAGCACCCGGACTCATATAAGCTTCAAATACTTTGTCGACTTTCTTGATTTTAAAACCTGTTTCTTCTTCAGTTTCGGCAATAATACGTTCTTCAGGCGTGGCGTTATCAAGCAAACCAGCAGCAGCTTCAATCAAAAAATTATTATAGCCATCTATATACATGGGAAGGCGAAATTGGCGGATCAGGATAATGCTATTTTTGACTATATTGTAGAGCAAAATAGTAGCACCATGACCCTTATCATAGCATTCACGAGTTTGTTCCTGCCAACTTCCATCACGACGTTGAAGTTCATAAGTATATTTTTTTAGGGTATACCAATTATCAGATAGCAACGTTTCACGAACATTACGGATTTGAGGATGTTTAGCAGACATGATGTTACCTTCATAATAGAGATAACTTATAATCTAGCATTAATGAAATCATCATGAAATACCTTCAATTACTACTGAGGAAGGTACATGATATTGAGGATATGCAATAAATTTATATTCAAAATAACAATAAGTAACAAAGCAGCCATTATCAATGGCTGCCGTTGCACTATCGATTACGGAATTCAAATCTTATTTAATGATTTGAATTTGCTTAACCTCAACTTCACGAGAATTCCAATCTTTATCAATTTTACCGCGAATTTCGACTTTGTCTTTCGGTGTTACATTTACACCATTCCAGCGTTTGTGGCTAATTTCTAGATTAATCGTGCCTGTACCATCAGTAAATTCATAATGTTTTTCATCAAGTTGTTTAACGATGTTCCCGCGAAGAATAACCCAGCTATCATCTGATAATTCAATTGCCTGGGCAACATTAGTTTCACCACTATTAGGACCAATGAATCCACCAGCTTGTGTATTTTGGGTCGTGGTATTTTGTGTCGCTCCAGGGCCATCAAAGCCACCATTTGCAGCAAGTACAGGCGCAGAAGCTAATGCAGCAATCAGAGCAATCAAAGGTAATTTTTTCATCGTGGTATTCTCCATTAGTGACCAACTTTTGTTTACGGAAGCTATTAAAACAAGAAATTCTTAACAGGATCTTAAGAACTCACATTAAAAAAATATATTTTAAATTTGATTGATTGCAGCTGGTCATCAGCACACTAATCAGATAAATATAATAATGTTCTAGTAAGGGGGAGTGGTCATGCGTATTTTGCTAATAGAAGATGACAGACTAATTGGTGATGGCTTAAAAGTGGGTTTGAGCCAACTTGGTTTTACGATTGATTGGTTTACTGATGGCAAGCAAGGGCAAATCGCATTATTTGATGCGCCTTATGATGCCGTAATATTGGATCTCTCTTTACCTGGCTTAGATGGTATGGATATTTTAAAGTATTGGCGCACAGAAGGACGTGACGAACCAGTACTGATTTTAACGGCGAGGGATGCCCTTGACCAACGAGTGCAAGGATTACAGCAAGGTGCAGATGATTATCTTTGTAAACCATTTGCATTAGCAGAAGTTGCTGCTCGTTTACAAGCATTGATACGTAGACGTAGTGGGCAGCTATCGCCAATATTAAAACATGCAGATGTTGAAATGGATCCAATTGCGATGAGCGTGACATGTCACGGCGAACTAATACAGCTAAAAAGCAAAGAGCTCTCACTTCTTTCGCTATTTTTGCATAATCCTAATAAAGTATTATCTCGGGCGTTAATAGAAGAAAAATTGTACAACTGGGGTGAGGAAGTTTCAAGCAACGCAGTTGAGGTTCACATTCATCATTTGCGGCGTAAGTTAGGCTCAAATTTTATTCGTACTATCCATGGGGTTGGTTATCGGTTAGGTGAAGATTCATGAAAACGTTCAGCTTACGCTTAAAACTAACGTTGATGTTGCTGTTATTAGCCTTGGTAACGTGGGGCGCAGCAAGTTTACTCGCATGGTACCAAACCTACAAAACGATTAATGAGCTATTTGATACGCAGCAAATGGTATTTGCAAAACGTTTGTCAGTTCTACCTTCGGATATTGATTTTAATAATTCTTCACTTCCCAAAACGAAACAAATGTTGCGAAAAAATCGAGGTAATCAAGATGATGAAGCACTTGCTTTTGCCATTTTTACTCCTCAGGGCGAAATGGTGCTCAATGATGGTGATAATGGACGAAAAATACCATTTGAATTTAGTCGAGAAGGTTTTAGTGAAGGTAGAATCAAAGGCAGTGATGATGAATGGCGTTTTGTTTGGTTAAAATCAGCAGAGGGCCAATATATCATTGTGGTGGGGCAAGAATGGGAATATCGCCAAGAAATGGCGATGCACATTATGGTAGCCCAATTTTTACCTTGGTTAATTGCTTTACCGATCATGCTTTTCTTATTTTTATGGCTATTAACGCGAGCATTACGTACTTTGCGTCAGGTTGCAATCCAGCTATATCAACGACAACCCGATGAATTCAGTGCAGTACAGGTTGAACTATTACCAACCGAAGTAAAACCTATGTTAGATGCACTAAATAGCTTATTTGATCGAACTCAAGTCATGTTTGCTCGGGAACGGCAATTCACTTCAGATGCGGCACATGAATTACGTAGTCCATTAGCGGCCCTTAAAGTGCAAGCGGAAGTGGTACAAATAGCGGGATATGATCCAGCAATTCGTGAACATGCAATCGCTAACTTATTGGAGGGTATTGATAGAGCTGCTCGTCTTGTTGATCAGCTATTAACACTTTCTCGATTGGAATCGTTATCTCAGCTCGATGATATTGAGCAACTATCATGGCTATCTCTCATTGATGCATCGGTAAAAGATATTGCATCAGAAGCAGCAGCTGTAGAAACGATTATTGAAATTACGGTTATTGATGAACCATCTTCGGTTACAGGACAGCGATTACTTTTAGCTATTTTGTTGAGAAATTTGCTACACAATGCTATTCGCTACGGTAAAGCGGGAGGTAAAGTCGAAGTTGAATTGAACCGCGATTACCTTGCAATTACGGATGATGGGCAGGGAGTCTCTGCTGATGTACTTAATAGGCTAGGTGAGCGTTTTTATCGTCCGCCAGGGCAGGAGAAAACAGGCAGTGGTTTAGGGCTATCTATTGCTAAAAGAATTGCGCAGTTACATCATTTGAGATTGATATTTGCGAACGTTGAGCAGGGTGGGTTTTGTGTAAAAATCTATTGGTGATAATTATTTAGGTGGCGTGTTAATTTCAACGGTGGTGTTATATTGATTAGTTATTAGCTAATTCAAAATAATTATTCATTTTATTTTTTTAGAAAAAGAAGGCCTTTTCAGAATAACTCACTATTTATAAGGTAATTTTTTTGCCTGTTAACTCAAATCGCTAAGTGCAAGACGGCGATATTCACGTGCACTTAGAAGTTATATCTTATATCTACCTGCTACCACCATTACTGAGCGAGTTCTGATTTGATAAGTTCAATCGCTTTAGTTATCTCTGGTGGTGTTAGAACCCCATCTTTGAAGTAAATAACTTTCCCTTGATTATTCAATATGATAATTGCAGAGCTTTCAGGTGCAAGATCCCAAGCTTTTTTCACAATACCATCACTATCAACAATGAATTGCGAATAAGGAAACTCTTTTTTACTGTCTTCGACGCTATTGCTGACAAAAATACCAGTACCAAAAATAGCATCATCGACATTAATAATAGAGGTGGTTTGATAGGTATTGTGTGGAAAATTTGCTTTTTTGATAGCTTCAATAAACGATGCATTCAGTTCTTTCGCTGAAGAGCGGCCTGCAATGTGTTGAATTGCACGTACTTTTCAGGGTAATTGCTGGCTCTGCCAATTTTGATATGAAAATTTTCCTTCTTTATTTAATAACATTTCTCCTTTGCTTGAAACAGAAACGGTAGGAACAGGTTGATTGAGTTGAATAGGATTTGCAAGGGCTGTAGATGATAGAGTCAACAGGCAAGCTATTAAAAAATGTTTTTTAATCATTGTGTTACCTTTTTGTTGTGTTTTCGTGTTTGGGAATAACGATGAATTATTACGTAGATGCACTTGTATTACATAGTTATAGCATAGCTCATCCGATGAGTTGTGATGCGAAAATTAACATATTTGTAAAAAACAGCATAAATACACGGTTTTTGAGGTAATTGACGGATGGTTTGTATTGTCATTTTCTGTCAGAGAATTGAATAAAACTGCAATAATAGAACCAAAGTGAATATTACTGGTCTATTATTAGTGTTCGGTATGAGTGATTGAGTATTGTAAGACAAAAGGAAAGGAAAAGTTCTAATGAAAATATTTAACCGTTATAACCCATCCAAAATTGCACTCTACGTTAAAACTCTATTTAGTGGCCGTCTTTATATCAAAGACTTCGGTGCCTTTGAATTCAACTATGGCAAAATATTGCCGCCAAAAGTGAGTGATAAACGACACTACAATGTGATGAGTGAAGTGAATAAACAAGTCCTTGTTCTACAGGCAGAGTTAGGGTAGTTATTTATTTCAATAGAAGAGGTTTGATTAATATATACGATTGATTTTTTAAGTTGCGGCTAGATGTTGCCAATATAGCAACCCAAATCACATTCGGTTGCATGCTCATTGGGTTACATTGATCAATTGCGAGTTGGTAACTTAAATTATTAAGGTATAAAAACGCAGTCACGCAGAGGTGGCGCGTTAAAAGAAACGGCTTCGCGATTAAAAATTACTCTTTTTTATCTTCTACGGGTTGAGCTGCGTTAGCCGTTTCCATGTTCTTTTTACCCGGTTGAACGATCACTGGCGGTGGCGGCGTAATGATGCGAGTCACAAGTAGCTGGTCTATTTTATAATTATCGATATCCACTACTTCAAATTTATAGCCCGCATATTTTACGTAATCAGTACGTTTCGGCATTTTTCTCAGGCGATACATCATGAAGCCAGCGATGGTTTCATAGTTACTAAAATCAGGAAAATCGTCGATGTTTAAGATACGTTGCACATCTTCAATTGGCGTTCCGCCTTCAACTAGCCATGAATTCTCATCTCGGGTTACAATTTGCTCTTCTTGACCGGGACCAATGAGATCCCCCATCAACGTTATCATCACATCATTGATAGTGATAAGACCCATGACTAAACCATATTCATTAAGGATAATAGCAAAATCAACACCACTGGCTTTAAAGGCTTCTAGTGTGTCAGAAAGCGAAAGTGTATCTGGGATCATCAAAGCCGTTTCAATTTTCACTCCATCTTGCAAGTTCAGACTTTGACCACTCAATACCCGATTTAACAATACTTTTGAATCAACATAGCCAATGACATGGTCAATATCACCATTACAGACTAAAAATTTTGAATGTGGCTCCGTTGAGATCTTGTGCTTAATACTTTCTTCGGATTCATGTTTATCGAAGTAAATAATACTTTCACGTGGCGTCATCGCCGAAGGGACTGTACGAGATTCAAGTTCGAATACATTCTCGATTAACTCGTGTTCTTGCTTACGTAACACACCAGCAACTGCACCTGCTTCAACAACAGCAAAAATATCATCAGAGGTGATATCTTCGTTACGCGCTGTTGGTAGTTTGAATATTTTGAAAATGAGATTAGCAAGACCATTAAAAAACCAGACTAATGGACTTAGAACGGCTAAACAAAAGCGCATTGGGTTAACAATACGAACGGCAATAGCTTCGGGTTGCACCATACCGATACGCTTAGGTGTTAAGTCTGCGAGTAAAATAAATAAGCTGGTTACGATAGTAAACGAGAGAATTGAAGCGAGTTGTTGTGCCCAAGTTGGTGATAGAAATTGAATGAAAACTTCTTGTAATGCAGGTGAAAAGGCGGACTCTCCAACAATACCAGCTAAGATTGCGACGGCATTGAGGCCAATTTGAACGACAGTAAAAAACATACCCGGCATTTCTTGTAATTTAAGAACGCGTGCAGCATTAATATTACCTTCATCGGCCATTAATTTAAGTTTAATACGGCGAGAAGCTGCCAGTGATATTTCTGACAATGAAAAAAATGCGCTTATTGCACATAACAAGAGAACGAAAAGTAAACTATTAAGCATAAATTATCCAGATAACACCCTCAGAGATGCTGAGATCTTATTTAGGATCTCTGAAGGTAACTGTTTCTACGACACAGATAAAAATAGCGCGGGGGTGCGCGAAAATTCGATTAGTGGCGTTATTATAGCATTAGGTTAAATTATCTGCCTAGTTTATGTTCTGTGGTGGTAAACAAACGCCAATCCCACCTAATCCACAATAGCCTTCAGGATTTTTATGCAGATATTGCTGATGATAGTCTTCAGCAAAGTAAAATACGTCTAATGGTTTGATTTCTGTGGTGATCGGGCGTAAATCGTTCTGAGCATCCATTGCTTGCTGATAAGCTGATAACGTTTTTTCTGCCTGTTGTTGCTGACTATCTGATAAAGTATAGATAGCAGAGCGGTACTGTGTACCAATATCACCACCTTGGCGCATACCTTGTGAAGGGTCGTGATTTTCCCAAAATAGTGTCAATAAATCAGCATAGCTGATCACTTGTGGATCAAATACCACACGGACGATTTCACTATGCCCAGTTAATCCAGAGCAGACTTCTTCATAGGTTGGGTTTGCTGTAATTCCACCACTGTAACCGGATGATGTTGAGTAAACGCCCGGTTGTTGCCAAAATAGTCGCTCAACGCCCCAAAAACAGCCCATACCAAAATAAGCAACATCGGCATTCTTCGGGATATTATCAATCGAATGCTGGTTAACTGCATGATAAGGTGAGTGAGGCATCTCACTGTCTCTACCGGGTAGTGCTTGCGAAGTGCTCACTAAGTGTAATTTATTAGAAGACATAATAGATTCCTATGTATGATGGTGTGCAGTTTCGGTAAAAAATTGGATAATAACTTGTATCTATAGATTATTTTACTCAAAATAAATTGATATGAAGTGCTTAGTCAAACTATCAATGATCTTAGGAGTGGGTGTGTCAAAATTCCCTATCATCTGTTTTCTCTGCTTAACGGCGGCTATGCCCGTGGCATACGGTGCAAATCTTCGCCTTAATATTGAAGGGCTTGAAGGACAACTCAATCAGAACGTCCGCGTTCAACTTTCCAACATTTCTCAAGATGAAGTGGTGGCTAATGGTCGCTTTCGTGCGCGAGTTACTAAAGCCATCGAGGAAGGTTTGAAGCCGCTCGGCTATTATCAACCTAAGATTGAATTTAGTTATCAAGAAAATATACCACCTGCACGTTCTATATTGACAGCGAAAGTGATACCGGGTGATAAAATCTTAATACAAGGGGTGAATGTTGTATTAGAAGGGGGAGCCAAAAATGATCCTGACTATGCAAAAATGATTAAAAATAATACCCCGAAGATCGGTAGCATCCAGAATGATAGCGAGTATGAAAGTTTTAAGGGAAAATTTAGTAGCCTTGCTATTCGAAAAGGCTATTTTGATGCCGTGATGGAAAAAAGTCAGCTGGGGATTTCGTTAGATCACCATGCAGCCTACTGGGATTTCGATTTCAATAGCGGTGAACGCTTTCGTTTTGGCTCGATTTCCTACCAAGGATCCCAAATCCGCTCGGATTACCTCAATAATCTTGCTCCCTTTAAAGACGGAGAATATTACACGTCAGAGCAACTTGCTGAATTTAACCGTCGATTAGTTGAAACGGGTTGGTTTACCTCTGCCATTGTGACACCAAATATTGAAAAAGCACGAGAAGAACATACTGATTTATTGCCAATGGAAGGGGTGATGATCCCTCGCGCACAAAACTTTATTGAACTTGGTGGTGGTTATGCAACCGATGTTGGTCCTCGTGTTAAAACAACATGGAATAAGCCATGGGTAAATTCACGAGGGCAAAGTTTCACCTCCAGTATTAGCCTTTCTCAACCAGAACAAATTATTGACGCTAGTTACAAAATCCCTCTCAAAGCTAACCCACTTGAACAATATTATGCTGTTCAAGGCGGATATAAACGTACTGATTTAAATGATACTGAATCCGATACCACAACATTGAATGTGTCACGTAATTGGGATTACTCGAGTGGTTGGCAGTATGGTGTCAATATGCGTTGGATGCTCAGCCACTTTACACAGGCAGATGTGACCAATACAACGATGTTACTGTATCCAGGAGCAAATGTTAGCCGAATTCGCCAGCGTGGTGGTGTGATGCCTACATGGGGCGATAGTCAACGCTACTCTGTTGATTATTCAAATAAAATTTGGGGTTCGGATATTGATTTTCTGGTTCTACAAACTAAGCACGTTTGGATCAGAACACCGTGGGAAGGCCACCGCTTTATTTTACGTGGTAACCTCGGTTGGATAGACACGAATCGGTTTGATAAAGTGCCGCCAGACTTACGTTTTTTCGCTGGGGGAGATGGTAGTGTACGTGGTTATGGCTATCAAAAAATTTCA
Organism: Providencia burhodogranariea DSM 19968; assembly: GCF_000314855.2. Lineage (GTDB taxonomy): Bacteria > Pseudomonadota > Gammaproteobacteria > Enterobacterales > Enterobacteriaceae > Providencia > Providencia burhodogranariea. The sequence goes on from NZ_KB233223.1 coordinate 112,676, forward strand.
CCAGAAGACAGTAGAGGAAAGCTAACGGGGGCATCAAAACTCGCCGTTGGTTCTATTGAATATAATTATAACTTCACTGGTAACTGGTGGGGAGCTACGTTTATTGATAGCGGCGAAGCTGTTAATGATATCAAAAACAGTGATTTTAAAACGGGAGCTGGTGTTGGTATTCGCTGGGTTTCACCTGTAGGGCCAATCAAATTTGATCTCGCCACCCCTATAGGGGACGCTAGCAACAATAAGATTCAATTTTATATCGGTTTGGGGACTGAGTTATGAGATGGATGAAGTGGTTTAAATGGATAAGTCTCGCCGTTTTATTAATTTTGGTCTTAATATTTGCTGCATTAGGTTGGGTACTTGGCACACAATCAGGTCTACATTTTGCACTTAATAGTGCGACCCGTTTTGTGCCTGGATTAGAGATCCGATCGATTGATGGTGGCATGGATAATCTAACTTTATCCGGTGTGAAATATCAAATGCCGGGTGTTGATGTAGATGCTCAAAAACTTCACCTTGCTTTGCGTTTGAAATGTCTGACGGACCGTGAATTGTGTATCGATGACCTCTCAACCGAGAACGTTGTAGTGATCATTGATACTTCTAAGTTGCCACCTTCAGAAGAAACACCGCCTTCTGAACCATTAACTGAACTTAATGCACCATTAAAAATTAGCTTAAATCAGTTGCTGCTGACATCAACCAAGGTGAATGTTGATGGTACAGCTATTGATTTAGCCAAATTTAAGACGGGTGTTCATTGGCAGAAAAAAGCATTAACTATTTCTCCAACCGATATTACCGACTTAGCCATTAATCTTCCCGCGACAACAGAAAAGCAGCCAGAAGAACCCGCCGCCGAAGTTACTGTCGGTGAAGAAAAATCGATTGGCGAAACATTAAAAGAGTTGTTTGCTAAACCGTTGCTGGCAGAATTGCCTGAAATCATTTTACCTGTGGATTTAAATATTGAAGGGATAAATGGTTCAAACATACAGCTAACAGGCAGCACAGAAGCGGTTATCAATAGTTTGAATCTGAGCCTATCGAATGATGGACAGCAAATTCTACTTAAGCAGTTTAAAGTTGATGCGCCGCAAGGGAATATTGCTTTATCGGGTACTGCAACATTAAAAGATAAGTGGCCAGTATCCCTATCAGTTACTGGTGAAAGCCACCTTGAAGATCTTGATGGCCAAAAGATTGATTTGTCACTTAAAGGTGGCTTACTTGACGAGTTGAAATTAGCACTTAACTTGAGTGGCCCTATTAATGCGACACTCGATGCACAAACTGACCTTGGCCAAGCAGATTTACCAATACAACTAACACTTGAGAGTCAAAAACTGACTTGGCCACTAGTCGGTGAGGCTCAGTATCAACTTGACGGTACTCGTTTACGCCTAAATGGGCGTCCCTCCGCTTATGATTTGTCACTTCGTTCAGCGATTACAGGTCAAGAAGTACCACCATCAACCTTGATGCTAGATGCAAAAGGTAATGAAGAACAAATCAATATCACTCGCTTGCGTTTAGCGGCGTTGCAAGGAAATGCAGATATTACCGGTGTGGCTGATTGGAGCAAAGCCATTAGCTGGAATGCGGTATTGACATTGTCAGGGATTAACACAGTGAAACAATGGCCGGAATGGCCAGCCAAAGTCGAAGGTAAAATTGCCACGAGAGGCAGTTTGTATGGCGGTAGTTGGCAGATACAGATCCCAGAAATCACCCTCGACGGTAATGTCAAAAATAATATTTTGAAAGCACGCGGCCAAGCATCAGGAAATGCTGCGGGTCAGTGGGATATTCCAGAGCTAAAACTTTCACTGGGTAAAAACAACCTTGATGTTAAAGGTAATCTTGCTGATAAATGGAATTTAGATGCCAAAATAAATGCACCTGGTCTTAATGGTGTTCTACCCGGTTTAGGTGGTGTGATCATTGGTGATATCAAACTACGTGGTGATTTAGAAGCACCAGAAGTAACGGCTGATTTAACAGCACGTGGTGTGAAATGGCAGCAAGACTTGTCTATCGACAATGTTGTTATCAAAGGTAATATCGCTTCTGGTGAGCAAATTAAAGGTGACTTATCTGTTGTGATAAGCCAACTAAAACAAGCCGATTTAGTAATAAGCAACCTAACATTAGATGCAAAGGGCAGCGAAAAACAACATACCTTAAAATTGAATGTAAAAGGTGAACCAGTTTCAGGTCATTTAACATTAGCTGGTGGTTTTGATAGAGAAACAGAAGCGTGGAAAGGAAGTCTGAGTAATACCTTGTTTGAAACACCTGTTGGTGAATGGCAACTCAGCAAGGCAATATCACTTGATTATGCTAATCAAACGCAAGAAGTCACTATCGGAACACATTGCTGGGTAAACACGAATGCGCGTCTTTGTGTCCCTAAATCGATTAAAGCGGGTAAAAGTGGTAGTGCGGATATTGTGTTAGAACGTTTTGACCTCGCTATGTTGAAGCCATTCTTAACCGACGAAACACGTGTTAACGGTATCTTTAGTGGTAGTGCTAACGTGGTCTGGAAAGATGATGGTAGCTTGCCTCAAGCTAAGCTTGATCTAAAAGGTAACGGCGTTAAAGCAGTTCAACTTGTTGATGGAACGCGATTGCCTCTGGAATTTGAAACATTAACCCTCAATGCTGCATTAAAAAATGGTAAAGCTAATCTGAATTGGTTATTTAAAATTGCCAATAATGGTCAGCTGAAAGGAAATATTGAAATTGCTGACCTTGAGAAGAGACGTCAGCTTTCTGGTAATGTTGAAATTGATGCCATCACATTAGCATTAATTAAACCGTTATTAGGCGATAAAGAGGTCGCTAATGGAAATTTAAATGCTAACTTGAAATTAGGTGGAACGGCAAACAACCCATTATTAAATGGTAATTTAGGGATCTCTGGGCTAGAGATTAAATCTTCATTGATCCCATTTGACATTAAAAGTGGTCAATTAGGGATTGTCTTTAATGGCACAAGCTCAGTCATGAGTGGGCAAATTAATACTCCTGAAGGCTATCTGAATATTAATGGTGATGCGGATTGGCGTAACATTGATGCTTGGCGCGCAAAAGTGATGGCTGTGGGTAACAACCTACGAGTTTCATTGCCACCAATGATTAAAATTGATGTTCAACCTGATATTGTATTTGAAGCCTCTCCTACTCTGTTAACATTAAATGGCAGTGTCACGATCCCTTGGGCTAGAATTACTGTTCATGAGCTTCCTGAATCGGCTGTTGGTAGTTCTTCTGATGTTGTAATGTTAGATAGTGATCTTAAGCCTATTGATAAAAAGAGTACACCAATTCCAATTCAAACAAATCTTGATATTAAAATTGGTGATGATGTGACATTAGACGCATTTGGTCTGAAAGCACGTTTGACGGGTATGCTAAAAGTGTTACAAAGTAAACATGGCTTGAGTCTGAATGGGCAAATTGATATTCCGTCAGGGCGCTTCCGTGCTTATGGGCAAGACCTAATTGTTCGCAAAGGGCAAATTCAGTTCTCTGGTCCTGCAGATCAGCCATTCTTAAACTTAGAGGCAATTCGTAATCCTGATAACACAGCAAATAATGTAATTGCTGGTGTTAAAGTAACGGGACTTGCAGATAGGCCGAAAGTCGAGATATTCTCAGAGCCAGCCAAAACACAGCAAGAAGCATTATCCTACCTATTACGTGGTGAAGGATTAGAGAGCGGAGATGCTAATGGCTCACAAATGACATCAATGCTAATTGGACTCGGGGTTGCTCAAAGTGGGCAGTTGGTCGGTAAGATAGGCGAAACATTTGGAGTCTCTGATTTGGCACTCGATACGCAAGGGGTCGGTGATAAATCCCAAGTCGTGGTGAGTGGAAAAATTACCAATGATCTACAAGTTAAGTATGGCGTTGGTATCTTTGATTCATTGGCAACGTTGACATTACGTTATCGATTAATGCCTAAATTATATTTGGAAGCAGTGTCTGGTGTGAACCAGGCTCTAGATCTCCTTTACCAATTTGAGTTTTAAAATATGCGTGTAATTGTTTATGGCAGTTTAAGGCGCAAGCAAGGGAATCATCATTGGATGACTTATGCTCAATTATTAGGTGAGTATAAATTAGAAGGTTATGATATTTACGACCTCGGGTATTATCCCGCGGTCGTCAAAGGAGACGGAGTGGTTGAGTGTGAAGTTTATCGCATCAACCCGTCCATTTTGACTGAACTGGACGAGCTAAAGAAAAACTCACAGGATTATGTTCGGGAATTAATCCCTACGCCATATGGTAACGCCTGGATTTATCTTTATCGGCATTCCGTTGAAGGTTTGCGTCAGATCACAAGTGGTGACTGGCTGAAGCGCCACGAAGAATAGATACCCGCCATACTTCACGCCGCAGCGTTGTGTTTTCGCCTAGCTGTAACGCGAATTATTTAGGGTATCCACTTTGCTATAGTTATAGCTCAGACTATCACTGATGTTTAGCAAACAGTATCAATAAAAAAGGGTTCTGGTATTGCTACCAGAACCCTTAATTTTAATTATCCCATTATGGATAAATTATTTTTTTGCAGCGCGTTCGAAAGAAGAGACGATTTCAGCTTTAGCCGCTTCAACACCTTCCCAACCATCAACTTTAACCCACTTACCTTTTTCTAAATCTTTGTAATGTTCAAAGAAATGGGTAATTTGTGCACGCAGTAATTCTGGCAGATCGTTCACATCTTTAATGTGGTCGTACTCTTTGCTCAGTTTAGTGTGTGGTACAGCAACTAATTTTGCATCTTCACCTGATTCATCACTCATTTTCAGTACGCCAACTGGACGACAGCGGATAACTGAACCTGGCTGTAATGGGTAAGGTGTTGGTACTAATACATCAACTGGGTCACCATCTAAAGATAGTGTATTATTGATGTAACCATAGTTACATGGATAGAACATAGCAGTAGACATAAAACGGTCTACAAATAAAGCACCAGAGTCTTTATCGACTTCGTATTTGATAGGGTCTGCATTAGCAGGAATTTCAATAATAACGTAGATATCTTCAGGCAGATCTTTACCTGCCGGTACATTGTTCAGGCCCATGAAAAAGTATCCTTTATGTTAAAAACCAATATGCCCATGATATATCAAGCCGCATGGAAGCAACTCAAATTATTTTTGGTACATAACGTGGTGGGTATTATAGCCGTAAAGAGGGATAAAACTCACTAGTTGGCAGGGGATTCGTAAAAAAAAGCTGTCGATAGGTAACAAAAAAGGCGGGAATAGCCCGCCTTGACTCAGCGAATAAGGTTATTCAGTGTCTGGATATTCACGCATGAATGATTCTGCTTTTTCAACCATTGACTTCGTACCAACAAAAAATGGTGCGCGTTGGTGAAGTTCACTTGGAATGATATCTAAAATACGGTTAGTGCCATCACTCGCTTTACCACCTGCTTGCTCAGCAAGGAAGGCGATAGGATTACATTCGTACAGTAGACGCAATTTACCATTTGAGTGGCTTGCTGTACTTGGATAGATATAAATCCCACCTTTAAGCAAGTTACGATGGAAATCTGCGACCAGTGAGCCGATATAGCGTGTCGTATATGGGCGACCTGTAGCCTCATCTTGTTCTTGGCAATATTTAATGTATTTCTTAACACCCATTGGGAATTTGATGTAGTTACCTTCGTTAATCGAATACATTTTGCCTTCTGCTGGGTACATCACTTTTTCGTGAGACAGACAAAATACGCCAAGTGATGGGTCATAGGTAAATGCATGGACGCCACAACCCGTGGTATAAACCAACATGGTTGATGAACCATAAACTACATAACCTGCGGCAACTTGGCGATGACCTGGCTGTAAGAAATCAGCTTCAGTCACAGGTTGACCAATTGGTGTAATACGGCGGTAAATTGAGAAGATAGTCCCAACGGAAACGTTTACATCGATATTTGAAGAACCATCCAATGGATCCATTAAAACGACATATTTTGCATTTTCAGCACGGTCGCCTTCGAAAATGACGATATCATCTTCTTCTTCAGAGGCAATTCCTGCAACTTCCCCACGTGCTTTTAAAGCCGCTTTCAGTTTTTCATTTGCATACAGGTCAAGCTTCATCTGGACTTCACCTTGTACATTCGAAACACCGCTAGTGCCAAGGATGTCTACAAGTCCAGCTTTGTTAATATCACGATGGATAATTTTAGCGCCCAGTTTGATAGCTGATAATAATGCAGTCAGCTCTCCTGTTGCATGAGGAAAATCTTGTTGCTTATCGACGATGAATTCGCCTAATGTTTTCATGACGAAGGTCCTGAATATAATTGACAGAGGTTTACAGGGGGGGATTGTACCCTTGCGCGTGCAGTTTATCTATAGGCTTTATAGTTCGTAATGCAGCGTTTATACTGAGTTACAGCGTTATTGGTTACGTTCTGTTATTCAAGTCACACACTTATGTATGCCCCTTAAAATCACGCTATTTTCTATCTGATTTTAGATTAAATTATGCGGATTCTTACCTTAGCATTTAGCGCTAAAAGCTAGTGTTAGAAGGTTGTTGATAGCATTTTGTTACATAAATCACATTCTTATGTAAACGCCTAGGAGTATGCTAATTTTGCCAATAATTCAATATAAATTACTTTGGTTATTCCCTTCAAGCTTCGCTCTTTATGGCTGTATTATTAGCGATCTTTTGTTATCTAAACTTTAGAGGTTGTTGACCTTTACTAATGATTATTACTGCATTAAATGTTCAAGATAACAGTAACACCATTATGTTATGTATTAATGTGATTAAAAAATAATCACCACAAACTTAAACAGTAAAGTAAACGCGCCTTTCAGGTTCGATTCAAAGTGATTTATTCCAGTGTTGAACCATTTTTATCTAATCTACTAGACAGTAAATCATTCGTTTTATTCAAAAAACTTTTTAATTCGAATAAAAATCATTCATCGAAGGTCAACAACCCCTAGAATTAAGTTTATTTTTCGGCATAACTCAATTTGCTATTGAATAGTCTGAATTATTTTTAATAAACCTCAATGCTTTGTATCGCAGATTGTTATCCATATTTTGTTATTCACGTTCTATACTTGTGTAGACGACTCGGTATCATCGTATTTTACCGAATCGCAGCAGCACGAAATTATTGGTCATATTCTTCATGCATTACAGCATTGTTTATTATGTTCAATTCTCTCAATCATGTATTTATTGGGATAATGAGAGTTGCAGCCTACAGGTAACTTCAATTATTTTGTGTATATAAACCTGCAGTTGATGGGTAGAATAGTGACAAACCTCATGCTATTGGATGAAAAATAATGCATATACATATTTTGGGTATTTGCGGTACGTTTATGGGAAGTCTCGCAATATTGGCTCGTTCACTGGGGCATAAAGTCACTGGTTCCGATGCAAATGTATACCCTCCGATGAGTACATTACTTGAGAAACAAGGCATTGAATTGATCCAGGGCTATGACCCTAGCCAACTAGAACCGGCTCCAGATATGGTCGTTATCGGTAATGCGATGACTCGTGGTAACCCTTGTGTAGAAGCAGTACTGGAAAAAGGTCTCACTTATACATCAGGTCCTCAATGGTTGCATGATCATGTTTTACCTGAGCGTTGGGTCCTTGCGGTTGCTGGGACACACGGAAAGACCACTACCGCAGGTATGCTGGCGTGGATTTTAGACGATTGTGGTTATAAACCGGGTTTTTTAATTGGTGGTGTACCGGGAAATTTTGACGTGTCAGCTCAATTGGGAGAAAGCCCATTCTTTGTTATCGAAGCAGATGAATATGATTGTGCATTTTTTGATAAGCGCTCAAAATTCGTGCATTACAGTCCTAATACTTTGATACTCAATAATCTCGAATTTGATCATGCTGATATTTTTGACGACCTTGGCGCTATTCAAAAACAATTCCATCATTTAGTTCGTATCGTCCCTGGTAGCGGTAAAATTATCATGCCTGATAATGATTCGAATCTTAAACAAGTTATTAGCATGGGATGCTGGAGCGAACAAGAATTTGTTGGAGGGCATGGCGAGTGGCAAGCTAACAAATTGAATCATGATGGCAGCCACTACGAGGTTATCTATCAACAACAAAAAGTAGGTGAAGTCAGTTGGTCTCAAGTTGGTAACCATAATATTCATAATGGACTGATGGCGATCGCAGCAGCTCATCATGTTGGAGTTCCTCCTAAAGAAGCGTGTCTTGCACTCGATAAATTTATTAATGCACGTCGCCGTTTAGAATTACGTGGTGTTGAATACGGGGTAAGTGTTTATGATGACTTTGCTCATCACCCTACGGCTATTTTAGCGACGTTAGAAGCACTACGTAGTAAAGTTGGGGGTACTTCACGTATTATTGCTGTATTAGAACCACGATCAAACACCATGAAAATGGGGATCAGTAAGAATGATATAGCTCCTGCATTGGGGCGTGCTGATGAAGTGTTCCTTTTCCAACCTGCCAATATTCCTTGGATGGTGACAGATATTGCAGAAAAATGTGTTCAGCCAGCACGATGGAGTGCTGATATCGAAGCTTTGACCAATATGGTTATTGAAACAGCTCAACCGGGTGATCACATTCTCGTTATGAGCAATGGCGGCTTTGGTAATGTACACAATAAGTTACTTGAAGGGCTTAAAAAGAAAGCGGAAGTACATAGCGAAGAGTAATTATTATATTAGATTATTATTACGAAGATGAGGCAGCGAAAAGCTGCCTTTTTCTTTTTTATCATCATGATAAAAAGCTATCAAGGAAGAGGATGCTAAGAAGAAGTAAAAGGCAGAGAAATAACTTATTTCGTCAACTTAATGTATTACAATTCTTGATCAAATAGTACCAGAATGGCTTCATAGAGCTCTTCTGTTGTGAAGTTATTCGCTGGGGTGGAGAATATAGTATCGTCACCTGCTATGCTGCCTAAAATACCTTCAGCTTTACCCAGTGAATCTAACAAGCGAGCGATCAATTGTGCAGCGCCGGGGCTAGTTCTAATAACTACAACAGAATGGTTGTAATCAATATCTAGCACGAGATTCTTTAATGGGCTGGTGGCAGTTGGCACACCCGGTTCGGTTGGTAAGCAGTAAACCATTTCCATTTTTGCATTACGTGTGCGAACAGCACCAAATTTGGTAAGCATTCTGGAGATTTTTGATTGATTGATATTTTCAAAGCCTTGCTCTTGAAGTGCAATGACAATCTCAGCCTGAGAGCTAAATTTTTCTTCTTTAAGTAGGGCTTTAAAAGCCTTAACCAAGTCTTCTTGTTTAGACGGTGTGCGCATAATTAACCCATTCTTTAGCCGTAAATTTGGTGGTATTATCCGTAAATGTGAATTTTTATGCAACAAAATTGGGCGCTAATGGTATTGCTTATGATTAAAATTAATCGATTTAATTTAATCTCAAATAAGTTGGATATGCTATTTTTGCTAAATAGATGTGAAAGCTTTGCTGAATAAAAACAGGTGTCATTTTAATATCCTACCTATTTTAAATGCGTTAATTCAGCGTACCGCATAGAAATCTAATGCAATTTATTAGTGATGATAACTATTTTTTAAAAAAGTGTCCCTTATCTCATTAACAGATAAGGATTTTGTTTAGAATGGGCAAAGTCAATGCGTAGATTATTTTGCGTTAAAACAGTTTAACATCTGTTAATGAATTGTTTTTTATCAGTAATATGTTTAATCCATAATAAGATGAATTCATATACTTTTTAAGTACAAATAAAGGAGTTTCAGAATGAAAGTTGCAGTTCTAGGCGCAGCAGGTGGTATCGGTCAGGCTCTTGCCCTTCTTCTCAAAAATCAGCTCCCAGCAGGTTCAGAACTCTCTCTATATGATATTGCACCAGTGACTCCGGGTGTTGCCGCAGACCTTAGCCATATCCCTACTGATGTGAAAGTTGTTGGCTTTTCTGGTGAAGATGCAACGCCAGCACTCAAAGGTGCTGATGTTGTCCTGATCTCAGCGGGTGTTGCACGTAAGCCAGGTATGGATCGTTCAGACTTGTTCAATGTCAACGCAGGTATCGTGCGTAACCTGACTCAACAAATAGCGGTAACTTGCCCTAAAGCGCTGATCGGTATCATCACTAACCCAGTTAATACAACGGTGGCAATTGCTGCAGAAGTATTGAAAAAAGCAGGCGTTTATGACAAAAACCGTTTATTTGGTGTAACGACTCTGGATATTATTCGTTCTAATACTTTCGTTGCAGAACTGAAAGGCAAGAAAACTCACGAAATCGAAGTACCTGTTATCGGTGGTCACTCTGGTGTGACGATTCTGCCATTACTGTCTCAAATTCCAGGCGTTAGTTTCACCGATGAAGAAATCGCGGCTCTGACTAAACGTATCCAAAATGCGGGTACTGAAGTTGTGGAAGCAAAAGCGGGTGGCGGATCTGCAACATTGTCTATGGGGCAAGCCGCAGCACGTCTTGGTTTATCACTAATTCGTGGTTTGCAAGGTGAAGAAAATGTTATCGAATGCGTTTACACAGAAGGTGATGGCGAGCACGCACGCTTCTTTGCTCAGCCAGTTCGTTTAGGTAAAAATGGTATTGAAGAACATATTTCTTACGGCAAGCTGAGTGACTTCGAACAAAAAGCACTTAAAGAAATGTTAGAAGTACTGAAAAAAGATATCGAATTGGGTGAAAAATTCATTAATGGCTAATTGCCATCTATTATTTCATCACGATATTCTTTATATCAAAAAAACGTTGATTTAAATTATACTGCACCCTAAAAGTTGGATACCAACTAATTAAGGTGCAGTTTTTTTATCTGCATTCAGCTTATGGTTTGTGTTTTTTCTCTAACTTTCCTCTCCAATAATTCACCTGTAATTGGATTAAAATAGCGACTTGGCCATATTTCCGATGGATGGATCCCCAGAAAATTAGCAATGATCCATTCACCTTTTGGCCAAGGACGAGATAGTGCATTAGCCAATGTTGATGAGCTTAAGCCTGCATTTCGTGATATTGCTGCTAATGTTGTGCCTCGTTTACGTAAAGCCGCAATAATGTCTGCAGGATGCCAATCCGATTTCCGTAAAATCATTTTTTAATCCTTTTTTTACTCAGAATCATGTAGAGTTAATGGTACATGTAACAGGAGATTGTGATACATTCACTACAATAGTCCCGTTATTGGAAATAAAATAACAGAAATTTTCCAAAAATATTTCTAATTTTTTCTAAAAATTCAATTTTATGAAATGAGTATTATTTTTGTGAAATATAAGAAAAAGTTGGCATATATATTTGTGAGATACCATAAGATGTTGAAAATAAAAACTAACTAATTATAGTTATGATTAAAAATTACATATTAACGACGAAGCTTATAGATACCAGTAATATATAACGGTTATAAAATAAAAAAGAGAATTCATCACTAATAAATTACTCAATCTATTGTTATTAATAGAAATTAAAATAAAGATTACATGTGTGATTTATATACTAAGCAATAATAAACATTAATTACACAAGGTTAATGATTTTTTGGAAAATAAACGGAATTTTCAGCAACTATAATTAAATTTATAACCGTGGTTAAAAGGGGGCAGGGATGCACAAAGAATGGCTCACAGCAAAAGAGTTAGCCGGTTTACAAGGACTTCCAATGACAACTCAAGGTATAAATGCGATGGCCCGGCGTGAAAATTGGGTTTGCCGTAAACGGCGAGGTATTCAAGGAAAAGCACTGGAATATCATATTAATAGTTTACCTGAAGGTTTATTTGAATCTTTTTCTGTTTACGAAATATCAGCACCATATCAAGCAAAACAGAATGATAACTCACTTATTTGGCAAGAAATTTACAATCAACTTTCAAGTGAAGAGCGTGACCTCATATTGGCATTTATTATGCGTGAAGGTGTAATAGCACTAGTTAGTTTAATAAATAATAAGCAATTAACCTAATAAATAGATTTAAGGTTATTAATGAACAATATGAATAACTACGTTAAGTTTATTTTTTGTTTATAACGGCTGAATATAGCCTCAACAGCAGATTTCATAATATAAGTTCGAAAGAGATAATATGGAAAAAATGTGGTTTACTGCAAAAGAATTAGCGGGTTTAGAAGGCTTACCGACTTCTCCACAGGGCATAAATCTGATGGCAAGAAGAGAAGGATGGCAAAATCGTCGTAAGCGAGGTGTTCAAGGCAAAGCAGTAGAATACTCGCTAGATAGCTTACCTATAGAAATACAAAGCCAATTAAATCTTTGTGAGCCTTCAGCTGCCTATCAAAGCCAAAGAACGGATACTCTACAAATTTGGGTCGAAGCTTACTACCAGCTAACTGAGAATGAACGTAGTGATATAGTGAAATATATTTTACGTTATGGTTTGTCATCGTTGTTAGCTCGAATAAAAGAAGAGGAGAAAGGGGAAGAGTAGTCACATTCCCTTATTGATATGGTTGATCCGTCCTGAATAATATATGGCATATTTTAATGATAAATTCGATATATTCTATATGTTGAGTATACGCAGCGTGATGACTTTCTGAACAATGACGTTTATCGCAGTTTGTACAGTTTGAGGATTAGCATAAAACTCTGAAAGAGTTGAAGCCTGAAAATAAATTAAATATATAAGTGACCTATTATTGCTATAGTTGGTTTTTTCATTTGTGAAGATTTAATATTAATCAAGTGACTAAGCTAATATCATAAAAAATAGCATATTATCAAAAAGCCATTTAGTGTGATAGAGCTCAAATATCTATGAATTGATAATAGAGTTATGCAAATGTGGCAATGTTATCAATAATAAAAATATTAGCTGCATACATTTTTGCATGAGCTTATAGTTTATTCATAACTATATTTGAATTTTCTGAATGATGAACAATATCAAAGGATATGCGAGTAAAAGAAGTTATCACAGGTTGGTGCGTACGTTAAATACTGGAGTAAATACATAAATGGCGGTAAATCCTTTGCATGAATAGAACTTCATTGTATTGGCGAAATTATCACTATTTAGCTTTCAGATTCAACATCTTCAGATTTTTTATAGAAACAAAAAAATACGATATATTGACCAATCCCCTAATTTTCATACCTTATCGTAAATACACTGTACAACGTAATTGTTACTGATAGTCAAAGAAATTGACTTCTAATTATTAGAAGCGTAACTAAAATATATAACGCTCGATAAAGTTTACCGAGCGTTATAAGTCTGAAAAGAATTTGTTTAAATTAGTACTTGCCAGATTAACTATGAATGGCGCGAGATTGCTATCTGAGCAAGGCCAATTAAAGCTTCTTTGTATACAGACTCATCAAGAGTGCCCAAAGCATTAATTGCTTTTTGTGATTCTTCCTGAGCACGAGCATAGGTGTATTCAAGCGAACCACAACGTTTCATTGTTGCAAGAACGGTTTCTAGCAAATGGCGGCCATTGCCTTGTTCGATCGCTTGGCGGATTAACGCTGACTCCTCTTCTGTGCCATGATTCATCGCATGCAGAAGTGGTAATGTTGGTTTTCCTTCATCAAGGTCATCGCCTGTATTTTTACCTAACTGAGTATTGTCCGCATCATAATCTAGCAAGTCATCTATAAGTTGAAATGCAGTTCCCAGATAACGACCATAATCCTGTAAGGCTCGTTCTTGCTCAGGTGTTGCAGCGGCTAAAATTGCAGATGCATGTGCAGCTGCTTCAAATAAGCGAGCTGTTTTACTGTAGATCACTTGCATATAGCTTTTTTCAGTAATGCTAGGATCATTACAGTTCATTAACTGCAAAACTTCACCTTCAGCGATGACATTTGTCGCTTCAGACATAAGTTTTAGTACTCGCATTGAGTCAAGATCAGTCATCATTTGAAAGGATCGAGTATAAATGAAGTCACCGACGAGGACACTAGCAGCATTACCAAAAACAGCGTTTGCAGTTTGTTTTCCGCGTCTCATGTCTGATTCATCAACAACATCATCATGTAACAAAGTTGCGGTATGGATAAACTCAATCAGTGCTGCAACTTGGATATGTTTATGTCCAGAATAACCAAGAGATCGACCTGCAAGTATGGCGATCATCGGACGGATCCTTTTTCCGCCTCCGCTAACAATGTAATAGCCGAGCTGGTTAATTAGCGCAACGTCTGAATTCAATTGACTGAGGATCGCTTCGTTTACCGCTGACATATCCCCGCTGGTCAGTTCAACAATAGATTCTAAATTCATCGTAATTTATTCATATTATAAGATTTCAGCTATCACCTAATTATAAAATCTAATCATAAAAAAGGTGGTGGCAATAGAACAGTTATCTTGTAAGCATAACATTAATATTTCTAAGATAATCAGTTGTCATGCAAAAAATGTTTAAATAAGTAACAATTCGAGCTATTCAGGGGAAATCAACAATCGAAGTGAGTGCCTAATAAAAAAGTCGTATTTTTTGTAATCCGACTGCATTATTGGCTTGTGTTCTGGTGCTTTTTTGCGTAGAATTCGCGCCCTATTGTGAATATTTTATAGCGTGCTCTGGAATTGAATTATTTAGCGAGTACGCGGAAAGCGGAGTTAATATGTACGCGGTTTTCCAAAGTGGTGGTAAACAACACCGAGTTAGCGAAGGTCAAACTGTCCGCCTAGAAAAGCTGGACATCGCAACAGGTGAAACTGTTGAATTTGATCACGTTCTGATGGTTGCTAATGGCGATGATATCAAAATCGGCGCTCCTGTCGTTGAAGGCGTGAAAGTGAAAGCGGAAGTGGTTGCACACGGTCGTGGCGATAAAGTCAAAATCGTCAAATTCCGTCGTCGTAAACATAGCCGTAAACAACAGGGTCACCGTCAGTGGTTCACTGATGTTAAGATCACTGGCATCGCTTAAGATTTAGGAGAGCAGATTAATGGCACACAAAAAGGCTGGCGGCTCGACTCGTAACGGTCGTGATTCAGAAGCAAAACGTCTGGGTGTAAAACGTTTCGGTGGTGAAGCTGTATTAGCAGGTAGCATCATTGTTCGTCAACGTGGTACTAAGTTCCACGCAGGTAGCAACGTAGGTTGTGGCCGTGACCACACTCTGTACGCTTTAGCGGACGGTAAAGTTAAATTTGAAGTTAAAGGTCCTAGCAATCGTAAATTTATCAGCATCGAAGCTGAATAAGTTTTCTGACTTTTAATTCGAGTTAAAGCCCTGCAAAACTTTTTGCGGGGCTTTTTATATTCCAAATACGCCATCTCTGGGTAATACGGCCATCCAGCATTATAGTGGCTATCTTACGGAGAAAAAAAATGAAATTTGTAGATGAAGCCAAAATATTGGTTGTGGCGGGAGATGGTGGCAATGGTTGTGTCAGCTTCCGTCGTGAAAAGTATATTCCGAAAGGGGGACCTGACGGCGGCGACGGTGGTGATGGTGGTGATGTTTACCTCCAGGCAGACGAAAACCTCAACACACTGATCGATTATCGTTTTGAGAAATCCTTCCGCGCCGAGCGTGGACAAAATGGTCAAAGCCGTGAGTGTACGGGTAAACGTGGTCAAGATATCACGGTTAAAGTACCCGTAGGAACGCGTGTACGCGATCTTGGCACTGGAGAAGTACTTGGTGACATGACTCGTCATGAACAGCGCCATATGGTCGCTAAAGGCGGTTTTCACGGGTTAGGTAATACACGTTTTAAATCATCAGTTAATCGTGCTCCACGCCAGCGTACCATGGGTACACCGGGTGAAACTCGTGAGCTGATGCTTGAATTAATGCTACTTGCAGATGTAGGTATGTTGGGAATGCCTAATGCAGGTAAATCCACCTTTATCCGCTCTGTATCTGCTGCAAAACCAAAAGTAGCGGATTATCCATTTACAACATTAGTACCTAGCTTAGGTGTGGTACGAATGGATAACGAAAAAAGCTTTGTGGTTGCGGATATTCCCGGTTTGATCGAAGGCGCAGCGGAAGGTGCGGGCTTAGGGATCCGTTTCCTTAAGCACTTAGAACGTTGCCGTGTCCTGTTGCACCTGATCGACATTTGTCCTATCGATGAATCGGATCCCGTTGAGAATGCGAAGATCATTGTTGGTGAGCTTGAGAAGTACAGTGAAAAGCTGGCTGAAAAACCACGTTGGTTAGTCTTCAACAAAGTGGATATTTTAGGTCAAGAAGAATCTGCACTGCGTGCAGCTGAAATAGCAAAAGCTATGGGCTGGGAAGATAAATATTATATGATCTCTGCAGTTAACCATGAAGGTGTGAAGGCATTATGCTGGGACATCATGGAGTTCATGGAAACTCAGCCACGTAATATGACAGTTACCGAAGATGAAAAGCAACCTGAGAAAGTTGAATTTATGTGGGATGACTATCATAAAGAACAACTGGAAGCTGGTGAAGACTTTGATGATGACTGGGATGATGATTGGGATGAAGATGACGATGAAGGCGTTGAATTCATCTATCAAAAATAACCCAAGTATACATTAAGTGACTGATTTTGTTTGTCACTTTAAATTTCGAAAACGCCTGATGAATATCATCGGGCGTTTTGCTTTTTACCTGCAAGGCATGATGATATGCCGTAACTGATTTGTAGTGATTGTTTCAGTATTTACATCAGCTCAATATTGACAGACTAACCCAATAAAAACTCTTGTTCAAAATACTCTAAGCTGCTCGGCTAATAAATTTAATGATTACCATATTCTTTGCCATTGGTTATGCCATTCTAAATTTTGCAAATTTAGCTGACGGTCTTGGTAATTATCTGGAAAGAGGCAACTGCATCAATGAAAGTGATCCCCAATAGTTGAATAAACAATCTTTGGGGATCTTTTTATTTAGAGCGTCGTACAATGATCAATTTTTCTGATAAAGATCTTTGTATAATCGGCTCTCAAAACGGACTAGTGGAACGCGTCGACTGCGCTGTTGGCTTTGAGGAACTGCATAAGCTGAGATAAATTGTACAAAAGCTACGCGTTGACCACTAGCTGTGGTAATGAAACCTGCGAGGTTATACACACCTTGCAGCGCGCCAGTTTTTGCAGACACTTTACCATTAACGCCAGCTTCGTCTAAACCACCGCGGTAACGTAGTGTTCCATCATGTCCGGCAAGTGGTAGCATTGAAATAAAATCAAGCTGTTGATCATTTTTTGCGATGAATTGTAAAATTTCCATCATCGTGGCTGGAGTGATTAAGTTATGGCGTGATAAGCCAGACCCGTCCACCATGACGGTATTGCCCAAATCGATCCCAGCTTTTTGTTTTAAGACTTGTCTGACAGCATCGGAGCCCGAACGCCATGTCCCTGGCATACCATAGTAATCTCGCCCAATGGTACGAAATACGGTATCAGCAATCATGTTGTCTGATTTTTTCAGCATTACCTTGAGTAAGTTATGCAATGGCTGTGATTCTGTTTTAACGAGAATTTGTGATTGTGTAGTAGGAAGGGTTCTTTTCTTCACATGGCCAGTAATTTCAATACCTGCAATTTTGAGTTCATTTTTGACGATAGCACCGGAGTAACTTGCGCCATTCTGTACGGCAAATGCGAGTGGCAAAGGTTCACTTCTTTGTGCTAAGCAACCTGTTAATGTATAGCGATTTAGCTCTCCAGGAACCACATCCAGTTCACAATAACGGCCTTCAGCGGAGCCTTTGGAAATTGTTTTGACTTCACTAAACATATTGACTGGATAAAAACTAGCAGTTTTTATATAAGCCATGTCGCCCGCTTTTTCTGCTGGGTAGAGTGATACTGAAAAACAATTTCTATCAATAATTGCTGCCGCAGGTGGAGCACTAAAGCATTGTGTCATATCATTCCATACCCAACCCGGTGCTTTATCATGGCTTGTGAAGGCTGATATATCAACAATCAAGTCACCCTCTACTTTGTGGATACCTATTTGTTTTAGTGCGTTGACCATATTACGAATTTGTTGACGTGTCAGCGTTGGGTCACCACTAAAGCGAATCACAAGATCACCATCGAGGATATTATTATTCAATTTAGCGCTGGTTTCAAAATTAGTCACAAAACGGAAATCAGGACCGAGTTGTAATAGCGCAGCTAGTGCGGTGACGACTTTTTGTGTACTAGCTGGAAGTGCCATTTGTTGCGCATTAAAATCAATAATAGGAGTATTGCTACCAACTTTCTGCGCAACCAGAGCTAGGTTAGTACCATCGGGTAAATATTGCTTATAATCATCAACGGGAATTGCAAGAGCTTGTCCTGCAGTTAAAGCAATTCCTAAAGTGATGATCCATTTTCTGGTGAGTGTTAATAACGGCATAAATTTCACGCATTAGGGTAGACATACTGTATATACTAAAGTGTAATACCAGAAAAAGTAAACGGTGACTGGCTATTAACTCTACGTTAGCTGCGTTAGAATGGTTAACAATTGTGATATGATAAGTGTATGAATGGTTTTTAAAGATACATTCATAGCCTGTGTATTGTTCAAACGCCTGCAATTTTGCGAGGTGTTGAGTTTGCTGTTGATACAGAAATCAGGAAGATACTTATTTTTAGATAGGATTGAAACAGAGGTATTTATCAATGAAACAGATTCCAATGACGGTATTTGGTGCAGATAAACTACGAGAAGAACTCGATTATCTTAAATCTGTCCGCCGCCCGGAAATTATTGCATCAATAGCAGATGCTCGCGAACATGGTGACTTGAAAGAGAACGCAGAATACCATGCAGCTCGTGAGCAACAAGGTTTTTGTGAAGGCCGTATTCAAGAAATTGAATCTAAGCTTTCCCATGCTCAGGTCATTGACGTCACTAAAATGTCAAATAATGGGCGTGTTATATTTGGTGCTACAGTATCAGTTCTGAATGTTGATACAGATGAAGAACTGACTTATCGTATTGTTGGTGATGATGAAGCAGATATTAAAATTAATCTGATTTCGGTCAATTCACCCATCGCACGTGGTTTGATAGGCAAAGAGGTTGATGATGTTGTCACGATCAAAACGCCTGGCGGTGATGTAGAGTTTGAAATTCTTAAAGTTGAGTATATCTGATTCCTATTTATCTGAATTGGTTATATTATTTTACTGTTTTAGAAGGAAAAGGCCGCAGGCGGCCTTTTTTTTCACATAAAACATGCTTTCGATGGCATTTTTATATAAATGAAGCGATATTATTTAGGTAGAATAATTTTGCGCTCAGCCGAAGGACGGTAGAGAACAAGTATTTTTCCTATAATTTGTACATTAACAGCACTTGTTTCACGAACAATCGCGTCAGCGATCAAATTTTTAGTTTCGCGATCTTCGCCTGCGATCTTGATTTTGATAAGCTCATGATGCGCTAATGAAAGTTCGATCTCGGCTAAAACACCTTCAGTTAAACCATTGTTGCCAATCATGACAACAGGATTTAGGTGGTGAGCGAGACTTTTCAGGTGTTGAATTTGTTTTTTATTAAGATTCATCGATTTTTTGCTTAGTTAGTATTGAAAATGGCTCATTCTAACGCCATCTGATATCTATCACCATCAATTATATCTATTTGATGGTAAAGAAGCAGTAATATAGATGTATTTCTATTAGTATAGTTGGAAAGTGCAATGGCCAATAAAAAACGTTCGGCAAGCTCAAGTCGCTGGTTACAAGAACATTTTAGTGATAAATATGTTCTGCAAGCACAAAAAAAGGGGCTTCGCTCGCGTGCATGGTTTAAACTGGATGAAATCCAGCAAGGTGATAAAATATTTAAACCAGGTATGACTGTTGTTGATTTGGGAGCAGCACCCGGTGGTTGGTCACAGCATGTAGTCAGCCAAATAGGCAAAAATGGCCGGGTGATTGCTTGTGATATTTTACCTATGGACCCGATTGTTGGCGTAGATTTCCTACAAGGAGATTTTCGTGATGAAGCAGTGTTAGCAGCGCTGTTAGAACGGGTTGGTGATAAAAAAGTCCAGGTGGTCATGTCTGATATGGCCCCAAATATGAGTGGGACTCCCGCGGTTGATATACCTCGATCGATGTATTTGGTTGAGTTAGCATTGGATATGTGCCGTGCCGTGCTGGCCCCTGGGGGAAGTTTTATCGTTAAAGTATTTCAGGGAGAAGGCTTTGACGAGTACCTAAGGGATATCCGTTCCCTATTTACGAAGGTAAAAGTTCGTAAACCCGAATCTTCGCGGGCACGATCGCGTGAAGTATACATTGTAGCGACAGGACTAAAACTATAGTAACCTGACCGTTATTTGTTAACACAGTTGTAATATGAGGTTAATCCCTTGAGTGACATGGCGAAAAACCTAATTCTCTGGTTAGTCATCGCAGTTGTTCTGATGTCCTTGTTCCAGAGTTTTGGCCCAAGCGATTCGAATAGTCGCAGAGTTGATTATTCTACGTTTATCAATGAGTTAGCCCAGGATCAGGTACGTGAGGTTCGTATCACAGGTCGTGAATTAAACGTCAGAAAGGCTGATAATAGCCGCTACACAACTTATCTTCCTATGCAGGATGAGAAGTTGTTAGACACCATGCTAAACAAGCATGTAACTGTCGTTGGTGAACCACCAGAAGAACCTAGCTTACTGACATCTATCTTCATTTCTTGGTTCCCAATGCTTCTACTGATTGGTGTCTGGATTTTCTTTATGCGCCAAATGCAAGGTGGCGGTGGTAAGGGGGCAATGTCATTTGGTAAAAGCAAAGCCCGCATGCTGACAGAAGATCAGATTAAAACAACTTTCGCTGATGTAGCGGGTTGTGATGAAGCAAAAGAAGAAGTTGGTGAAATAGTTGAGTTCCTGCGTGAACCAGCTCGTTTCCAGAAACTGGGTGGCAAGATCCCGAAAGGTGTCCTGATGGTAGGGCCTCCGGGTACAGGTAAAACATTGCTTGCAAAAGCAATTGCTGGTGAAGCAAAAGTACCTTTCTTTACTATTTCAGGCTCAGACTTTGTTGAAATGTTTGTTGGTGTTGGTGCTTCTCGTGTTCGTGATATGTTCGAACAAGCGAAAAAAGCAGCACCTTGTATCATCTTTATCGATGAAATCGATGCAGTTGGTCGTCAACGTGGTGCAGGTTTAGGTGGTGGTCACGATGAGCGTGAGCAAACATTAAACCAGATGCTAGTTGAAATGGATGGCTTTGAAGGCAATGAAGGTATTATCGTTATTGCTGCGACTAACCGTGCTGATGTTCTTGACCCTGCGTTACTTCGTCCAGGCCGTTTTGACCGTCAGGTTGTTGTTGGTTTACCTGATGTTCGTGGTCGTGAACAAATATTGAAAGTGCATATGCGTCGTGTTCCTATTGATCCTAGCGTAGACACCTTTATTTTAGCTCGTGCAACACCTGGTTTCTCGGGGGCTGAATTAGCTAACTTAGTTAACGAAGCTGCATTGTTTGCTGCACGTTCAAATAAGCGTGTTGTTTCGATGGTTGAGTTTGAAAAAGCGCGCGACAAGATTTGGATGGGTGCAGAACGCCGCTCCCTGATGATGACGGAAGAGCAAAAAGAGTCGACCGCTTATCACGAAGCAGGGCACATGATTATTGGTCATTTAATGCCTGAGCATGACCCTGTACATAAAGTAACTATCGTTCCACGTGGACAAGCACTTGGTGTCGCATTCTTCTTACCTGAAGGTGATGAAGTTAGTCGTAGCCGCTTGAAACTCGAAGGTATGATTGCAACTGCTTATGCAGGTCGTATTGCTGAAGAGTTGATTTATGGTCGCGATAAAGTGACGACAGGTGCTTCATCTGATATTCAATTTGCTACCAATACTGCCCGTAATATGGTGACTCAATGGGGCTTCTCAGACCGTTTAGGCCCAATGCAATATTCTAAAGAAGAAGGTCCTGCATTCTTAGGTCGCTCTTCTGGTAATGGTGCAAGTATCTCTGATGAAACAGCACGTATCGTAGATGAAGAGATCAAAATTATTCTAGATCGCTGCTATCAGCTGGCTGTTAAAACTTTAACAGATAATATCGATATTCTGCATGCTAGCAAAGATGCTTTATTGAAATATGAAACCATTGACATGCCACAGATTGATGATCTGATGAATAGGCGTCCAGTGCGTGAACCAGCGGGTTGGGATGAAGACAAGAAAGTGAGTAATGTAACAGGTTCATTTGGTAAAGGTACAACGGCATCCAAACCTGAAACAAATACTGATAATCCACAATCTGAAGAGCCAAAAAGCAGTGATGATGAATCGAATTCATCAGATAACACAAACGATAACAAGCCACAGTAGGTTATCGTGACAATCAGTGTAATAAAAAAACCCCAGGTCTCTGGGGTTTTTTACGTTAAGGTTAATTGACCATGAAAATTAGGGCAAGAGGTAGTGAACTAGATTTATCAATTCCCAAAGTGATGGGGATTTTGAATGTCACTCCTGATTCATTTTCAGATGGTGGCACCCATAATCGTTATCATGATGCACTTGAACATGTTGCTAGAATGGTTAGTGAAGGTGCTGCTATTATTGATATTGGTGGAGAATCTACTCGCCCTGGTGCAGCTGAAGTCTCTATTAATGAAGAACTCGATAGAGTGATCCCTGTCGTTGAAGCGATAGCTAAACGTTTTGATGTTTGGATTTCAGTTGACACGTCTAAGGCCGAGGTAATGTCAGAGGCTGCTAAGTCGGGTATGCATTTAATCAATGACATACGTTCACTGCATGAAATTGGCACACTTGAAGTTGCAGCACAAACAGGTTTACCTGTTTGTATCATGCATATGCAAGGTCAACCAAGAACCATGCAAGATGCACCTGATTATAAAAATGTTGTGAGTGAAGTTAAAGATTACCTAAATGCTGAAATTAAGCGTTGTGTTGCCGCAGGGATTAAAAAACAACAAATAATACTTGATCCAGGTTTTGGCTTTGGGAAAAACTTGTCGCATAATTATCAATTGTTGGCAAACTTAAAACAATTTCATGATTTAGGACTACCGCTATTGGCTGGGATGTCACGTAAGTCTATGATTGGACAATTATTGAATGTTCCACCTCAAGAACGACTTGTAGGAAGTCTTGCATGTGCAACAATTGCTGCAATGCAAGGCGCTCAAATTATTCGTGTTCATGATGTCAAAGAAACCGTTCAAGCAATGAAGATCGTTCAGATGACTCTGTCAGAAAAGGAAAAGTTAGCGTATGAGTAACCGTAAATATTTTGGTACTGATGGTATTCGTGGCAAAGTAGGTGATAGCCCAATCACACCTGATTTTGTTTTAAAATTAGGTTGGGCGGCAGGTAAAGTGCTTGCACGACACGGTTCTCGTAAAATTATTATTGGTAAAGATACGCGAATTTCTGGCTATATGTTGGAGTCATCTCTAGAGGCAGGTCTTGCAGCCGCTGGGTTATCGGCTTCATTTACCGGTCCGATGCCGACACCGGCTGTTGCATATCTTACTCGTACCTTCCGCGCAGAAGCCGGTATCGTAATATCAGCTTCCCATAATCCTTACTATGATAATGGGATTAAATTCTTTTCCATTGATGGTACAAAATTACCAGATGAAGTCGAAGAAGCAATCGAAGCTGAAATGGAAAAACCAATTACTTGCGTTGAATCTGCTGAGCTAGGTCGTGCAAACCGTATCGTGGATGCTGCGGGTCGTTATATTGAATTTTGTAAGGGAACTTTCCCAAGTGAGCAAAGCCTTTCAAGTTTAAAAGTCGTTCTTGATTGTGCAAATGGTGCTACCTACCATATTGCTCCGAACGTATTCCGCGAGTTAGGTGCAGAAGTTATCGCTATTGGCTGTGAACCAAATGGAATCAACATCAATGAACAGTGTGGTGCCACCGATGTGCGTATGCTGCAAGAACGTGTAATTGCAGAAAAAGCACATGTAGGTCTCGCATTTGATGGTGATGGTGACCGTTTGATCATGGTTGATCATCAAGGTAATAAAGTTGATGGCGACCAAATATTGTATATCATCGCTCGCGAAGCCTTGCGTCAAGGTCAATTAAAAGGCGGTGTTATTGGTACGCTAATGAGCAATATGGGACTTGAAATTGCGCTAAAACAGCTTGGAATTCCTTTTGAGCGTGCAAAAGTTGGTGATCGCTATGTACTCGAAAAGCTTCAAGAAAAAGGCTGGCGTATGGGCGCTGAAAACTCAGGTCATATTATTTTATTAGATAAAACGACTACAGGTGATGGGATTGTTGCAGGTTTGCAAGTTCTCAGTGCTATGGTTCGCAACCAAATGAGTTTGCATGATTTATGCAGTGGAATGAAATTACTACCTCAAATATTGGTTAATGTTCGTTTCTCTGGTTCTCATGACCCATTACAAAGTGATGAAGTATTGGCAGCGCACGAACAAGTTGAAAAAGAACTTGCAGGTAAAGGTCGTGTACTTCTTAGAAAATCAGGTACAGAGCCTCTGATCCGCGTTATGGTTGAGGGCGAAAATGAAGCTGATGTATTGGCAATGGCAAATCGTATCGCTGATGCAGTGAAAGCCGCAGGTTAATAAAATTAACTTCATTATTGTTGTGTAAAAAGAACGCGCTAGCGAGGTTGGTAAAAATGTTGAAAGTTATTTCTCAAATTTGCTGTTTTTTTCTGCAAATGAACTCGTGAAATAAAATTTGACTTGCTTGTCGGCTCAGCTTTGGTTAGTATTCGCACCTGCTCAATCCCGTAAATATGTTTTTTGGCGGTGTTATGAGCGGGTGTGCAGTAATACAGGTCATAGTGATAGCGCTATGCACCGCAACTGAATAGGTAACTCAAATGTATGTAGCTCTCTTAGTTATTTTCTTGCTAGCATCTATCGGGCTTATTGGTCTGGTCATGTTACAGCAAGGTAAAGGTGCTGACATGGGTGCATCATTCGGTGCGGGTGCTTCTGCAACACTGTTTGGTTCATCGGGTTCTGGTAATTTCATGACTCGTATGACTGGAATCTTGGCTGCTGTGTTTTTCGTTATTAGTTTAATTCTTGGCAATATGACTGCCAATAAATATGGAACTGGTAGCAAATGGGAAAACATTAGTGAACCGGCAAAAGTCGAGCAACCAACAGACGTTCCGGTAGCACCAGCTACACCTACGAGTGATATTCCTCGTTAAGTGTTATAGATTCCGGATGAAGGCGCTACAGCCATCATCAAAATAAGTAAAGAATTAGAGGTTATCGTTTGTTAGAAATGAATAACCTCACCTCAGTGCCGAGGTGGTGAAATTGGTATACACGCTACCTTGAGGTGGTAGTGCCTACAAAACGGGCGTACGGGTTCAAGTCCCGTTCTCGGCACCATTATTTAAGATGACTTGTAATCTACGGGTTATCTGTGTAGTATATGTCACGTTTTCGAACGCGGGATGGAGCAGTCTGGTAGCTCGTCGGGCTCATAACCCGAAGGTCGTCGGTTCAAATCCGGCTCCCGCAACCATTTCTTAGTCATCATATTTTGTCAGATGCATTTATCGGAATTTCTCATCGATTTATCTACATTTTAAAGATATACTAAGAAAAAGGTGAACCCGTGGCACTACAGGGTCCAGTTTCATAAAGCCCCGAATTTCGGGGTTTTTTGTTATTTGACAATCAAATTAACTGGGCTTTTATAGCCCTTTTTTTATGTCTGGGGGTGGGCTTGTCCACATTAGAACAAAAATTAACAGAGATGATTTCAGCACCGGTGGAAGCACTTGGCTTTGAATTTGTAGGCCTAGAGTTTATTCGTGCGCGGACATCGACACTTCGTGTTTTCATTGATAGTGAAGAAGGCATCACCGTTGATGATTGTGCTGATGTCAGCCATCAGGTGAGTGCAGTATTGGATGTCGAAGATCCGATCGCAGTACTTTATAACCTAGAAATATCGTCACCAGGGCTCGAACGCCCGCTATTCACTGTTGCACACTATCAGAATTTTGTCGGTGAAGAGGTGGCACTGACTTTGCGCATTGCTATGCAGAATCGTCGTAGATGGCAAGGTATTATTAAAGCCGTCGAAGGTGAAATGATAACGGTTACTGTGGATGGTAAGGATGAAGTGTTCGCCCTTGGCAACATCCAGAAAGCTAACTTGGTACCCCACTTTTAATAAAGTTCAATGAGGCAACTAGGATGAACAAAGAAATTCTGGCTGTTGTCGAAGCGGTTTCTAACGAAAAATCCCTCCCTCGTGAAAAAATCTTCGAGGCTCTGGAAACCGCGCTGGCGACAGCAACCAAAAAGAAATATGAGCAAGAAATTGATGTTCGTGTTGAAATCGACCGCAAATCAGGTGATTTTGACACGTTCCGCCGTTGGGTGATTGTTAACGAAGTCACAATGCCAACACGTGAAATCACGTTAGAAGCGGCACAATATGAAAATCCTGAATTTCAACTAGGTGAATTTGTTGAAGATCAGATTGAATCAGTTGTTTTCGACCGTATTACAACTCAAACTGCAAAACAAGTTATCGTTCAAAAAGTTCGTGAAGCTGAACGTGCAATGGTTGTTGAGCAATTCCGTGAGCAACAAGGCGAGATCATTACTGCACAGGTTAAGAAAGTAAATCGTGAAAATATCACGTTAGATCTTGGCAATAATGCAGAAGCCGTTATTTTGCGTGAAGATATGTTACCACGTGAAAACTTCCGTCCAGGTGACCGCATCCGCGGAGTCCTGTATGATGTTCGTCCAGAAGCTCGCGGCGCACAACTTTTTGTCACCCGTTCTCGTCCTGAAATGCTGGTTGAATTATTCCGCATTGAAGTGCCAGAAATTGGTGAAGAAATTATTGAAATTAAAGCAGCAGCTCGTGATCCTGGCTCTCGCGCCAAAATCGCAGTGAAAACTAATGACAAGCGTATTGATCCGGTCGGCGCCTGTGTTGGTATGCGTGGTGCACGAGTTCAAGCCGTTTCTAGTGAATTAGGCGGCGAGCGAATTGATATTGTGTTATGGGATGATAATCCAGCTCAATTCGTTATTAATGCAATGGCTCCGGCTGATGTGGCATCGATTGTGGTTGATGAAGACAAATGCACGATGGATGTTGCCGTAGAAAGCAGTAACTTAGCTCAAGCGATCGGTCGTAATGGCCAAAACGTTCGTTTAGCTGCGCAGTTACTGAAAAAACATCGTGGTGATGACAAATGGGAATTAAACGTCATGACCTCAGAAGAGCTGAATGCAAAACATCAGGCAGAAGCACATGCTTCTATTGACACATTCACCAAGCATCTGGATATTGATGAAGAGTTTGCCACTACACTTGTTGAAGAAGGCTTCTCGACGTTAGAAGAACTGGCCTACGTGCCTATTAAAGAGCTTTTAGAAATTGACGGTCTTGATGAAGAAACCGTTGAACTTCTACGTGAAAGAGCGAAAGCGGCCCTCACCACGATTGAATTGGCTCAAAAAGAGAGCCTAGGTGATAATCAGCCAGCAGAAGATTTATTGAATCTGGAAGGTATGGATAATACTCTAGCCTATAATTTGGCTACTCATGGTATCTGTACACTGGAAGATCTTGCTGAGCAGGGCATCGACGACCTGATTGATATTGAAGGTCTGGATGGTGAGAAAGCAGGTGTACTCATCATGGCTGCACGTAATATTTGCTGGTTCGGTAACGATGCGTAAACACTGTAGCAGGAAGGAACGGCATGACAGAAACTGTAAAATCACTGGCAGCAGAAATTCAAACCACAGTTGAACGCCTGGTACAGCAATTTGCTGATGCAGGGATCAAGAAAACTGAGAATGACTCTGTTAACCAGTCAGAAAAAGAAACATTGCTGGGACACTTGAATCGCGAACAAGGCGGTTCGGTGGGTCAGCCAAGCAAATTAACACTACAACGTAAAACGCGTAGTACGTTGAGTGTTCCGATCACCGGTGGTAAGAGCAAATCGGTAAACGTAGAAGTCCGCAAAAAACGCACTTATGTGAACCGTGACGCTGAACAAGCGAATACGGAAGAGCAGGTGAAGCGTGAAGCGGAAGAGCAGGCACAGCGTGAAGCTGAAGAACTGGCTCAACGTCAAGCACAAGAGAAGCGCCTAGCAGAAGAAAATGCAAAGCGTGAAGCTCAAGCAAAACGTGAAGCTGAAGATAAAGCAAAACGTGAAGCAGCAGATAAAGCTACGCGCGAAGTAGCGGAAAGAGAAAAAGTGAAACCAAGCGAAAATCATCAAAAGTCTGGCAAAGCCAGTGAAAGCAATTCTGAAAAACAGCGCCTAGAAGCTGAAGCCGCCGCTCTAAAACGTAAAGCTGAAGAAGAAACTCAACGTAAAGTTGAAGCTGAAGCTAAACGCGTTGTCGAAGAAGCCCGTAAAATGGCTGAAGAGAAAGGCGAAAAATGGATTAGTGAGACTAAAACTGAAGAAGACAGTGATTATCACACTACGACTTCTCAGCACGCTCGTGCTGCGGAAGATGAGAATGACGCTAAAGAAGAAGGTCGTCGTACTCGTAACCGTGCAGCTAAACCACCTCGTCAGAAGAAAGGCAATAAACTCTCTGAAAAAGCAGATCGCGAAGAAGAGCGCGCTGCTGGACGTTCAGGTCGTACCAAAGGTAAACAACGCAAAGGTAGCTCTCTACAGCAAAGCTTTAACAAGCCAGCGGCAGCAGTAAACCGTGATGTTATTATCGGCGAAACGATCACCGTCGGTGAACTTGCGAACAAAATGGCTGTTAAAGGCTCACAAGTTATTAAAACAATGATGAAGATGGGCGCTATGGCGACTATCAACCAAGTCATTGACCAAGAAACTGCACAATTAGTCGCAGAAGAAATGGGACATAAAGTTATTCTTCGCCGTGAAAACGAACTCGAAGAAGCGGTAATGAATGACCGTGACACTGGTTCAGCAGTTAAAGAACCACGTGCACCAGTTGTTACTATTATGGGTCACGTTGACCATGGTAAAACTTCATTACTCGACTACATTCGTTCAACGAAAGTTGCATCTGGCGAAGCAGGTGGTATTACTCAGCACATTGGTGCTTACCACGTGCAAACTGATAAAGGTATGATTACCTTTTTAGACACCCCAGGTCACGCAGCGTTTACCTCTATGCGTGCTCGTGGTGCTCAAGCAACAGATATCGTTGTTTTAGTTGTTGCTGCAGATGATGGCGTAATGCCACAAACAGTTGAAGCTATCCAACATGCTAAAGCGGCAGGTGTACCAATTGTTGTTGCTGTAAACAAAATGGATAAACCAGAAGCTGATCCAGATCGTGTAAGAAATGAGCTGTCTCAGTACGGTGTTATTTCTGAAGAATGGGGTGGTGATACTCAGTTTATCGGCGTTTCAGCGAAGAAAGGAACGGGTATTGATGAGCTACTTGATGCACTCTTGCTACAAGCTGAAGTTTTAGAACTGAAAGCGGTTTATGCAGGTATGGCAAGCGGCGTTGTTGTTGAATCTTACCTCGATAAAGGTCGTGGTCCTGTGGCTACTATCCTTGTTCAAGAAGGTACGTTAAACAAAGGCGACATCGTTCTGTGCGGATTTGAATATGGTCGTATTCGTGCAATGCGTAATGAGCTAGGTAAAGAAGTTCAATCTGCTGGCCCATCAATCCCAGTTGAAATTTTGGGACTTTCAAGCGTTCCTTCTGCTGGTGATGAAGCGACTGTTGTTCGTGACGAGAAAAAAGCGCGTGAAGTTGCCCTGTACCGTCAAGGTAAATTCCGTGATGTGAAACTGGCTCGTCAACAGAAATCTAAACTAGAAAACATGTTTGCTAACATGGAAGAAGGTAAAGTTTCTGAGCTGAACATTGTTCTGAAAACAGATGTTCAAGGTACTTGCGAAGCTATCACTGAATCACTCATGAAATTGTCAACTGATGAAGTTAAAATTAAAATCATTGGTTCTGGCGTGGGTGGTATCACTGAAACGGATGCAACACTGGCTGCTGCGTCAAACGCAATCATTCTGGGCTTTAACGTTCGTGCTGATGCATCTGCTCGTCGCGTTGTTGAGAGTGAAAGTGTCGATTTACGTTATTACTCAGTAATCTATAGCTTGATTGATGAAATTAAACAAGCTATGAGTGGTATGTTGGCGCCGGAATACAAACAGCAAATTATGGGTCTTGCAGAAGTCCGTGATGTGTTTAAATCACCGAAATTCGGTGCAATTGCTGGTTGTATGGTCACTGAAGGTACTATCAAACGTAATAACCCAATTCGCGTACTACGTGATAACGTGGTTATTTACGAAGGTGAACTGGAATCACTGCGTCGCTTTAAAGATGATGTTAGTGAAGTTCGTAACGGTATGGAATGTGGTATCGGTGTTAAAAACTACAATGATGTCCGTACTGGCGATATGATCGAAGTCTTTGAAGTTATTGAAATTAAACGTTCTATCGATGGTTAATTTCTTTCATATTCTGAATGATTTGGGCACATGTTAGCGCTAAGTAAAGTGAGCTATTATGTAGTTTGAATAATGACGGATATGCAGATTCATCTTTAATTGGGGGGCTTTTGCCCCCCAAACTGTCAGGAGATATAACGATGGCAAGAGAATTCAGTCGTTCTCAGCGCGTAGCACAAGAAATGCAAAAAGAAATTGCAATTATCTTGCAGCGTGAAATTAAAGATCCTCGTATTGGTATGGCAACTGTTTCCGGTGTTGAGCTTTCAAGGGATTTGGCTTATGGTAAGATTTTCGTCACTTTCCTTAACATTTCTCATGAAGAGCATGAATCCCAGATGGTTGAAGATGGCATTAAAGCACTGAACGAAGCATCTGGCTATATTCGTTCCTTGCTTGGTAAAGCTATGCGTTTACGTATCATTCCAGAGCTAACTTTCTCATACGATAGCTCATTGGTTGATGGTATGCGTATGTCTAACTTAGTTTCTAATGTCATTCGCAATGATGAGATCCGCCGCGTGAATGCGGACGAAAAAGAGGAAAAGTAATGGGGCGTCGTCGTAGCGGCCGTGATATAGACGGTGTTTTGCTGCTGGATAAACCCACTGATATTTCTTCAAATGATGCGCTGCAAAAAGTGCGGCGCTTCTTCAATGCAAATAAAGCGGGCCACACGGGTGCGTTAGATCCACTTGCAACAGGAATGCTTCCTGTTTGTCTCGGTGAAGCAACCAAATTCTCTCAATTTTTGCTCGATTCTGATAAGCGCTACCGTGTTATTGCACGCCTAGGGCAACGCACGGATACTTCAGATTCCCACGGTGAAATCATTAGTGAGCGTAAAGTAAATTTTACACAGTCACAACTTGATGATGCGTTAAATTATTTTCGTGGTGATACACTTCAAGTTCCTTCCATGTACTCGGCATTAAAACATCAAGGTCGTCCCTTGTATGAATATGCACGTAAAGGGATTACTGTTGAGCGAGACGCTCGCCCTATCACAGTATATGAATTGCAGTTTATTGGCTTAGAAAATGATGAGCTTGAGCTTGAAATCCACTGCTCTAAAGGCACTTATATTCGAACAATTATTGATGATTTAGGTGAAATGCTAGGTTGTGGAGCACATGTGATTTATTTGCGCCGAATTCAGGTTGCAAATTATCCATATGAACGCATGATAACACTAGAGCAGCTAGCGGCTTTAAGGATTCAGGTTGATCAAGGCGAGGGTTCTTTTGAATCATTGCTCGACTCTCTATTATTGCCGATGGATACCGCAGTCGTTCATTTTCCAGCAGTTAATTTAACTGAGGAAACTGCGGCATATTTTAAGCAAGGTCAGCCCGTTAGAGCAGATATCGGAAATTTAGCCGAAGGCGAAATGATTAGGGTCACCTGTGGTGATGCTCAGCGCTTTATTGGTATTGCTTTAATTAGTGAAGATATGCGGGTAGCACCACGACGTTTAGTCGTTGAAAATGAAGAATCAGCATAGCGGCGCTTATTGCTTTGCGTTTATAAGCAGCGTAGAATGGCGGCGCTTAATCTGTGAGATGCTAAATTAGAGATTGGCTCTCATTACATACATTTATACATTTTTTTGGAGTTTATTATGTCTCTAAGTACTGAAGCGAAAGCAAAAATCGTTGCTGAATTTGGCCGCGGTGAAAATGACACTGGTTCAAGTGAAGTGCAAATCGCTCTTTTGACTGCACAAATTAACCATCTGCAAAGCCATTTCTCTGAGCACAAAAAAGATCACCACAGCCGTCGTGGACTGCTGCGTATGGTTGCTCAGCGTCGTAGATTGCAAGCTTACCTGAAAAACAAAGATATCGTGGGTTACACCGCTCTTATCGAACGTCTGGGTCTGCGTCGCTAATCTAGTCAGTTTCAGTGGAAAGGGGCCAAATGGCCCCTTTTCTTCTAAAAGTTGCATTTAAAGTTGAAGTAATACTCGAATTATACTTAACTTGAATGCTAAGCTATGATTTATAATTAGTTGTTTAATTAAAGCCTCTTTAGCTACAACCGATTCGCGCGGCTAATGAGAGAATTGATAATTTGAATATCAGTCTTCTCATTAGTCGCGAGGCTGTAGTAGGAAGAGAAAGCCAATGCCACTAGAGATGCTCAGGTGGCCTAAAATGAAGGGTAATATTTTGTTAAATCCTATCGTTCGCAAATTTCAATACGGCCAACATACCGTATCGATTGAAACAGGCATGATGGCCCGTCAAGCGACGGCGGCTGTTATGGTGAATATGGATGATACTGCGGTTTTCGTTACTGCGGTAGCTAAGAAAAAGGTTAAAGAAGGTCAGGATTTCTTCCCTCTGACTGTTAACTATCAAGAACGTACTTATGCAGCAGGTCGTATCCCAGGAAGTTTCTTCCGTCGCGAAGGTCGTCCTAGCGAAGGTGAAACTCTGGTCGCGCGTCTTATTGACCGCCCATTACGTCCACTGTTCCCAGAAAGCTTCTTGAACGAAATCCAAATCATTGCAACCGTGGTTTCTGTTAACCCACAAGTTAACCCAGATATCGTTGCTATGATTGGTGCTTCAGCAGCTTTAGCACTATCAGGTGTTCCATTCAATGGCCCGATTGGTGCTGCACGTGTTGGCTTCATTGATGACCAATATGTTTTGAACCCAACAGCAGATGAACTTAAATCAAGCCGTCTTGATTTAGTTGTAGCAGGAACAGAAAGTGCAGTGCTGATGGTTGAATCAGAAGCAGAGCTTCTGAGCGAAGAGCAGATGCTCGGCGCAGTTGTATTTGGTCATGACCAACAACAAGTTGTGATTAAAGAAATCAACGAATTAGTAAAAGAAGCTGGTAAAGAGAAGTGGGATTGGCAGCCAGAGCCAGTTAACCAAGCTCTGAGCGATAAAGTTGCTGAACTTGCACAAAGCCGTATGGGTGATGCTTACCGTATCACTGATAAGCAAGAGCGTTATGCACAAGTTGACTTGATTAAAGATGAAGTCACTGCTGCAATCGTTGCTGAAGATGAAAACGTTGATACCTCTGAAATTTCAGATCTTCTTGCCAGCCTAGAAAAACAAGTTGTTCGTACACGTGTTATCCGTGGTGAGCCACGTATTGATGGTCGTGAGAAAGACATGGTTCGTGCACTTGATGTACGTACTGGTGTTCTACCACGCACACACGGTTCTGCACTATTTACACGTGGTGAAACTCAGGCGCTGGTAACAGCAACACTGGGTACTGAACGTGATGCACAGGTGATTGACCAGTTAATGGGTGAATACACTGATCGCTTCTTGTTCCACTATAACTTCCCTCCATACTCTGTTGGTGAAACTGGCATGGTCGGGTCACCTAAGCGTCGTGAAATTGGTCATGGTCGTTTAGCAAAACGTGGTGTTCTGGCTGTTATGCCAAATCACGCTGATTTCCCATACACTGTTCGTGTTGTTTCAGAAATTACTGAATCAAACGGTTCATCATCAATGGCATCTGTATGTGGTGCTTCTTTGGCTCTGATGGATGCTGGTGTGCCAATTAAAGCTGCTGTTGCGGGTATCGCAATGGGCTTGGTTAAAGAAGGCAATGATTTCGTTGTTCTTTCTGACATCCTCGGAGATGAAGACCACTTAGGCGATATGGACTTTAAAGTTGCTGGTAGCCGTGAAGGTATCAGTGCACTGCAAATGGACATTAAGATTGAAGGTATCACTAGCGAAATCATGCAAGTTGCATTGAACCAAGCGAAAGGCGCTCGCCTTCATATCTTAGGAACAATGGAACAAGCAATCAATGGTCCTCGTGAAGAGATTTCTGAATTTGCTCCACGCATCTACACTATCCGTATCAATCCAGACAAAATCAAAGATGTTATCGGTAAAGGTGGTTCAGTTATTCGTGCACTGACCGAAGAAACTGGTACAACTATTGAAATTGAAGATGATGGTACTGTTAAGATTGCTGCAACTGATGGCCTGAAAGCGAAAGAGGCTATTCGCCGTATCGAAGAAATCACCGCAGAAGTTGAAGTTGGTCGTGTTTACCCAGGTAAAGTGACTCGTATCGTTGACTTTGGTGCATTCGTTGCAATCGGTGGCGGTAAAGAAGGTCTAGTTCATATTTCTCAAATCGCAGACAAGCGTGTTGAGAAAGTGACTGACTATCTGCAAATGGGTCAAGAAGTTCCTGTTAAGGTATTGGAAATCGATCGTCAAGGTCGTATCCGCCTAAGCATGAAAGAAGCTGTTGCGGCTGAAGAAACACCAGCACAGCAGCAGGATTCAGCACAATAGGCTGAATCTGAACAGCGCCCTATGGATGTAGGGCGTAATTAGCCATAATGTGCTGAATTAGTGGTAATGTAAGGACGGAGTATGCTGAACAGTATCTGTCTTCGGTTTCGAGGCTTAAACGGGGTAACTCGTGGGCTCTCTGCGCTTATCTTTTTTGTACTTCTTGGGTGCAGCAATAAAGATTGGCGTAAAAACGAGGTATTTGCCGTTCCTCTGCAACCCTCCTTACAACAAGAAGTAATATTGGCTCGTATGGAACAAATCCTTGCGAGTCGATCTTTGACCGATGATGAGTACGCTCAGCTTTTATATGAGCGCGGAGTGTTGTATGATAGTCTCGGTCTAAGGGCGTTGGCGCGTAATGATTTTTCAACCGCATTATCCATTCGTCCTGACATTCCTGAAATTTTTAATTTTCTAGGAATTTATTTTGCGCAGGCGGGCAATTATGATGCCGCTTATGAAGCGTTTGATTCTGTATTAGAGCTTGATCCAACTTACAATTTCGCGCGTATGAATCGTGGCATCGCATTATATTACGGTGGCCGTTTCAAATTAGCGCAGGATGATCTGCTGGCGTATTATCAGATAGATCCAAATGATCCTTTTCGTACACTATGGCTTTATTTAGTTGAGAAAGACATAGACCCGCGTATAGCGCAAGGTAACCTTGCAGCTCGTTATAACAGCGCGGAGAAAGGGCAATGGGGCTGGAATATCGTAGAGTTTTACCTTGGCAATATCAGTGAAAAGACACTGATGGAACGCTTAAAAGAAACTTCTGCGGATAACACTTCGCTCGCTGAGCATCTCAGTGAAACTAACTTCTATTTAGGTAAGCATTACCTAAGTCTGGGGGATAAGGATAGCGCTTCAACGTTATTCAAACTGACGGTGGCTAACAACGCTCACAGCTTTGTTGAACACCGCTATGCATTGTTGGAATTGGCGCTGTTAGGCCAAGAACAAGACGACCTTCTAGAATCGGGCCAGCAATAGCTGACGA
This sequence comes from Providencia burhodogranariea DSM 19968, assembly GCF_000314855.2. Lineage (GTDB taxonomy): Bacteria > Pseudomonadota > Gammaproteobacteria > Enterobacterales > Enterobacteriaceae > Providencia > Providencia burhodogranariea. The sequence goes on from NZ_KB233223.1 coordinate 148,426, forward strand.
ACATTTCATGATTATTTTTCTAAGTCATCATCCCTAGGGATGACGGACTATTTGTTCGTTTAATAAAACAATTTGAGCCAGTTCACATTTTAAATGAAAATGACCGAAATGAATTTCGTACGGTTATGTAAACTGGCCGCCATAGAGTATGAGGCACATTTACATGACTACCGAGACTGATATCTCTTTCGCTGATCTAGGTTTATCAGCGTCTATTTTGACTGCACTTAACGACCTGGGATACGAAAAACCTTCACCAATCCAAAAGCAATGTATTCCATTGTTGCTGGATGGCAATGATGTATTGGGTATGGCACAAACTGGTAGTGGTAAAACCGCTGCATTTGGTTTGCCATTACTACACAACATTGACCCTGATTTAAAAGCTCCGCAAATCTTAGTCTTAGCACCAACTCGAGAGTTGGCTGTTCAGGTTGCTGAAGCGATGAGCGATTTTTCTAAACACATGAGCCGCGTTAACGTTGTTGCTCTGTATGGCGGGCAACGTTATGACGTACAGCTACGTGCTTTACGTCAAGGACCACAAGTCGTTGTTGGTACACCTGGTCGTCTTCTTGACCACTTAAAACGCGGTACTTTAGACCTGTCTAAACTGAAAGGCTTAGTACTGGATGAAGCTGATGAAATGTTGAGAATGGGCTTTATTGAAGATGTTGAAAACATCATGAGCCAAATTCCTGCTCAGCACCAGACAGCTCTGTTCTCGGCAACTATGCCAGAACCTATTCGTCGTATTACGCGCCGTTTCATGAAAGATCCGAAAGAAATTCGCATTCAAGCTAGCATTACAACACGTCCAGACATTACTCAAAGCTATTGGACTGTTAGTGGTATGCGTAAAAATGAAGCATTGGTTCGTTTCTTAGAAGCGGAAGATTTTGATGCTGCAATCATTTTCGTACGGACTAAAAACGCTACGCTAGAAGTTGCTGAAGCTCTTGAGCGTAACGGTTATAACAGCGCGGCACTGAATGGTGATATGAACCAAGCATTGCGTGAGCAAACTCTGGAACGTTTAAAAGATGGCCGTTTGGATATTCTAATCGCTACTGACGTTGCAGCTCGAGGCCTTGACGTTGAGCGTATCAGCTTAGTTGTTAACTATGATATCCCAATGGATGCAGAGTCTTATGTACACCGTATCGGCCGTACAGGTCGTGCAGGTCGTGCAGGTCGCGCATTACTGTTCGTTGAGAACCGTGAACGTCGTCTTCTGCGTAACGTTGAACGTACAATGAAACTGACTATTCCTGAAGTTGAATTGCCCGATTCTCAAGTGCTAAGCGAGCGTCGCCAAGCTAAATTTGCAGCGAAGATTCAACAGCAATTTGAAAGTAGCGATTTAGATCAGTACCGTGCATTGTTAGCTAAACTGTCTCCATCAGAAGATGTTGATATGGAAATGTTAGCAGCAGCATTGCTAAAAATGGCTCAAGGTGAGCGCGCGCTTATCCTGCCACCAGATGCACCACGCCGTCCACGTCGTGAATTTAGCGACCGTAATGACCGTGGAGATGACCGTCGTCGTGATCGCAATAGCAGCACTAACAGCAATGGTAATGGCTTTGATCGTGCTGAGCGTGGTGATCGTAGTCCTCGTCGCGAGCGTCGTGACGTTGGCGATATGGAGATGTATCGTATCGAAGTGGGTCGTGATGATGGCGTGGAAGTTCGTCACATCGTTGGCGCGATTGCTAACGAAGCAGACATCAGCAGCCGTTATATTGGTAATATCAAACTTTATGGTACTCACTCAACGATTGAGCTGCCAAAAGGGATGCCAACGGATGTATTAACTCACTTAAGCCGTGCTCGTGTTCTTAACAAACCAATGCAAATGCAATTGGTTGGTGATGCACAACCATTCGAACGTCGTGAGCGTCGTGGTGGTAGCGAAGGTGGTTTCGGTGCAGGCCGTCGTAACGACCGTGAAGGTAGTAGCCGTCGTGGTGCTGGTGACCGTGAAGGTGGCAACCGTCGTGGTGGTGCAGGTGCCGGCGCTGGTAACCGTGACCGTGGTAACACAAGTAGTGCCCCACGAGCACGTACTGAAGAAAGCAACACTGCAGCTCCACGCCGTCGTAGCTCTAGTCATAACGCATAATTAATTTTGCTACGAGCTTCTGAGAAAGAAGCTCGCAAGTAAAAAGTAAAACCCGCTATCTAAAATAGATATGAAGTGACCCCATAAAGTTGGACACTTTTAATTAAGCGGCTTGTAAGGCCTGATTTCGATATTCAACCGGAGTCAGGCCTTTTAATTTGGCTTTGATCCGTTTGGTATTGTAATACTCTATATCTTCGTCAATTTTATCAATCAGTTCATCGGCATCTCGAAAACGATAACCATGATACATTTCTGATTTTAATAGACCGAAAAAGTTCTCTGCAACGGTATTATCTAAGCAGTTACCCTTTCTTGACATGCTTTGTTTAACACCATTATTAGCAAGCTGTTTCTGATATTGATGATTTCGATAGTGCCAACCTTGATCACTGTGTAATAACGGTTTTTGAGTTTTGGTTAATCTAGACAATCCTCTTTTTAGCATCTCCATGACCAACGTTAAGCGTGTATTTTTAGCCACCTCATAGGCAACATTTTGGATCTACAACGCTATGATCTATTTCTGGAGAATTACAGTGCTTGCTTGATAAAAAATTTAATAAAGGTGGGTTACAATTCTCCCAATATTATTTTTTACTCAGTAGCTCTTCAGCTTGTTTTTGTGGCATCGGCAAGTGGTCATGGCTAACGACCACTTTTTTTACTTTATGATTAAAGGCACTGACAGTAATTTCTTCTAAAAGCCGAACTTCAACCGGGCTTAGGCCACCCTCATTTTTTTCTAGAGCTTGAACAATAATACGGTGATGTGTTGTCAAAGGCAGTCTAACGTTGAGTTTCATGGCATCAATAAGTTGCACCAAAAGGCTTTGAGCAACAATAAAATCACCAATGATCAGCCGTGATGACGAAAATTTTCCTGTTGCAGTGTGCTCTTCGTGGGTCTCTAAATTTTTTAATGTCATTGAATCGGTACGAAACTGCAAGTAGAAGTCAGCCATCAGTGATCTCCTTATATATTTATCATTTTTCAAGTTGTTTTGATTTCTTTACGAATTATCATTCCTTGAAATTTTTCAACTAGAATAGTTTCGAGGGTAAGTGTTATGCAGCTTGAACTATTTTATAAACATATTAATAAGTTAAATTAATCCAAGTGCCTCTTTTAACGGTTTTAAATAGCGGCGGCTTACTGGGATATGTTCGCCTGAACATAAGACTAGCTCTGCTTGTCCATTATCGCCAAACAAAATCTCACTTAGTTTCGTCATGTTGACCAAATATTGACGATGGCAACGAACTAGAGGGGTGCGTAATTCTAACGTCCTGAGAGTCAATTCAGTAAAGCCTTCTTGGCCTTGAGTACTCATTACATAGACACCACTCATTCTAGAGGTGATATATTGCACTTCATCTAATTTCATCAACCAAATACGGCTATGGCCTGTGCAGGGAATAAATTTTAAAGGTTCGTGTTCGCTAAGAATTTCAAGATTCTGTTTTTGCCTTCCCTGACGTAAACGTGTCAGGGTTTTATTGAGCCTTTCATTTTCTAGAGGTTTTAATAAATAATCAAAAGCATGCTCTTCAAAAGCTTGGATTGCGAATTCATTAAATGCCGTTAAAAAAACAATATAAGGCCTATCTTCTGGGTCGAGCATACGTACCATTTCAAGACCTGTAATGCGTGGCATCTGAATATCAAGAAAAACCACATCCGGTTTCTTTTTATGGATGACACTTATCGCTTCAATGGCATTAGCGCATTCGCCAATAATATCAATTTCATCATGTTCTTCGAGCAAACAACGTAAGTTTTCCCGTGCTAGTGGTTCATCATCCACAATTAATACATTCATATATACTCTTTATACTTCAAGTTACATGTAACTTAAATTATTTTGATTACAAGCCTAATCATTTTATTGTTTTAGCGAGTAGGGTAGCCGCAGCTGTACTCGTGTGAATTTTTCAGTTTCATATTCGACACTAACACCATATTGCTCGCCATATTTTAGGCGTAAACGTTTATCAACCAAGCTCATTCCTAATCCGTCACTCTGTGGCTTGGGTTGATAAAGACCTGCATTATCTTCGATTTCAATATAAACCTGTTCGCCACGAATATAGCCTCTTATTGTAATATATCCGGTATCTAATAATTGTGAAGTTCCATGTTTAATTGCATTTTCAACAATAGGTTGTAGTGAAAATGCGGGTAAATTTACCTGTTTTAGCGTGTCAGAGATATCCAGTTCTATCTGTAATTTTTCACGGAAGCGTGCTTTTTCAATTTGTAAGTAAGCATTCACATGCTCTATCTCTTCACCGAGAGTGGCATGCTGTTCAGGACGTTTGAGATTATTTCGAAAGAAAGTCGAAATATACTGTACTAACTGGCTGGCTTGTTGACTATCTCGACGGATAATCGCTTGCAGTGTGTTGAGTGCATTAAATAAAAAGTGAGGATTTACTTGCGCATGAAGTAGCTTCACTTCTGACTGTAACAAAGATTGTTTATTACGTTCATATTGCCCAGCAAGGATCTGTGCAGAAAACAAGCTAGCAATCCCTTCGCCAAGTGTTCGGTTGATAGAACTGAACAATTTATTTTTAGCTTCATACAGCTTAATAGTTCCAATTACCTGATTATTTTCCCCTCTTAATGGGATAACCAAGGCAGAACCTAACTTACAAGTAGCGCATAATGAACATTTATAAGGAGTTTCATTGCCATCGGCATAGACAACCTCATTGTTGTCGATAGCTTGTTTGGATTGTTTTGAGGCGATTGGCGTACCGGGTTGATGGTGATCAGCCCCTATGCCAATAAACGCTAAAATTTTATCTCTATCGGTAATCGCAACGGCACCTATTTCGAGTTCTTGATAGATGATTTTTGCAACTTTCATACTGTTATCAGCATTGAAACCTTTGCGCAAAATGCCGTCTGTACAAAGTGCGATTTTGAGAGCTTGTGCTGAAAATGCAGTGGTATATTTTTCAACAATGGCGCGGCGATCGAGTAAAATACGAATAAACATTGCAGCACCGATAGTATTTGCGATAACCATTGGGGCTGCTATATTTCTAACTAGTTCTAATGCTTCATCAAAAGGTCGAGCAAGTAGAAGAATGATCAGCATCTGAATGATTTCAGCGAAAAAAGTGACACAACTGGCGGTGATAGGATTGAATATTTTGTGTATTTGGCCGCGCTTCATGTAATAGCGATGGACTAAGCCACCAATTAAACCTTCAACAATAGTGGATACCATACAGCTAAATGCCGTCATTCCGCCGAGCGAATAGCGGTGTAATCCCCCAGTAAAACCAACAGCGAATCCTACAGCTGGACCACCAAGAAGACCGCCCAGCACAGAGCCGATAGCTCGTGTGTTAGCAATGGAGTCATTGATATGCAAACCAAAATAGGTTCCCATAATACAAAAGACAGAGAAAATGACGTAGCACATTACTTTATGTGGCAGACGGATAGTCACGTTCAATAAAGGGATTACAAGGGGCGTTTTACTTAGAGCCCAAGCAATAACTAAATAGACGCACATCTGCTGCAATAAAAGCAGAATGAGATCAAATTCGTACATAAGGTTTCCAGTTTCGGTATTTCAACGTGATTATTGTAACGTAACCCTTAAATTTGGTCATAGCGATTTACAGAAAGTAAACTATCTTTATTTGACATAAGAGTTGAGGCGATTCAATATTAGGGGTTATCCCTAGATGTGTGACTTTGCGCACAAATTTCTTAACGCTGTATAACTAAATACTGCGATAATCTTATAGAGATAGTTTCGCCCGTGATTATTTAAGGTTTATATTAATAATGAAAAAAAGAACAATAGCACTAATTTTGTTGATGCTGATTTTGATAGCGGTGGCTGCACTTTTTCATTCTCATAATCAATTTTTATTGTTGCAAGGTGAAGTTGATGCACCTGAAGTCATGGTCACGTCTAAAGCGAAAGGTCGTGTTATTGAGCGCCATATTGAACGTGGGGATGATGTTAAAAAAGGTCAATTATTATTGACGTTAGAAAGCCCTGAATTGGCGGCACAATATGCTGCATCGAAAGCTGCAGCGGCCCAAGCTAGAGCTAAACTAGCTCTTTCAGTCAATGGTACCCGAGAAGAAACTATCCGTAACTTGCAAGCCTCACTAGCGCAAGCGAAGTCTCAGTATCAAAATGCTACTCGCGAATATAACCGTTTAAATAATTTATCTGCTAAAGGTTATGTTTCAGCTAATGAACTCGATAGCGCACGTAAAGCTAAAGATGTGGCTTTTCAACAAGTACAAGGCGCACAAGCACAACTTGAAGAAGCTAAAAATGGTGATCGTATTGAACAGCGTCAGCAATATGAAGCTGCACTTCATGAAGAAGAGCAAAAATTAGCAGAAATACAGGTACAACTTGATGATTTACAAGTCAGAGCGCCTGTTGATGGTGAGATAGGACCCATCCCTGCTGAAGTTGGGGAAATCTTTAATGCAGGTAGCCCACTGGTGACGATGATCCGTCTGCCGGAATCTTACTTTATCTATAATTTACGTGAAGATATTCTCGCTGATGTCAAAAAAGGCGATAAAGTTCAATTAGAGGTGCCGGCATTAGGCGACAAAAAAGTTGAAGCGGTGATCCGTTATATTGCACCGAAGGGCGATTACGCGACCAAGAGGGCAACGCGTGCAACGGGTGATTTCGATTTAAAAACTTTTGAGGTCCGTATGTACCCTCTAGAGCCAATTGATGGCTTAAGACCTGGAATGAGCGTGTTATGGCGCTGGGATAAATAAAAGGCGCGGGTATGAACTTAAAATTTGCTTGGCATGGTTTTGAACATGCGTTTAGTCGAGAAACACAAGCTGCGATTCGTAGTCCAGTCTTTCACTGGTTAAGTTGGCTTTTCCCTCTAATGCTATTTACATTAGTGAGTGCTAACTTCTCTGAAGGGACATTAATGAATCTGCCTGTTTCAGTCGTGGATAACGATCATAGCCCGGCTTCTCGACAAGTTATCAGGGATTTAAATGCAGGTCCTCATGCTGATGTTAAGTCTACAGATAATAATCTCAACACATCATTAAAACGGCTAGCCAGCGCAAAAGACTATGCACTGTTGTATATCCCAACAAATTTTGAATCTGACGTGTTACGCGGCCGCCAGCCTGAATTGCGTATGTATTACAATGCATTATTTTATGCATCAGGAAGTTATGCCATTCAAGACTTTAGTGGGCTAGTGGCTGAGTTAAATGCTAAATACCGTACTCAACTGGCTCATTCAATGGGGAAAGCTTTACCTGCCTTGGCACAAGTCTCGCTTTCTTATGACAGCTTATTTAATCCCAGCGGTAGTTATATTTATTATCAGCAATTTGCGGCAACCATCCATATGCTGCAACTGTTTGTCGTGACTTGTACGATTTATACCTTATCACGAAGCTCAATTTTGCAGAGCGTCAAGCCTTTTGCTATGGCTGTACTAGGCAAAATGGCACCTTATACTTTATTTTTCACAACGTTATTGGTTGTTGAGCTAGCTGCATTGGTGAGCATCTTTGATGCTAAGGTGGTGGGAAATCCCCTCTATATGATAATGGTAGGGTTCTTTTATGTAATAGCGGCACAAAGTATAGGGTTATTGCTGTTTAGTTTCACAGCCAGTGCTATTACGGCTTATAGCTTAATTGGTATGTTAGTGAGTATTGCGTTAGCCTTCTCTGGAATGGCAGTACCTGAGCTATCAATGATTTTACCTGCTCAGATTATTTCAAACATTGAGCCACTAACTCATACATTGAATGCGATGTTTGATATCTTCCTGCGGGAAATATCATTTGGACGTATTATTCAGGTTTGCTTATTTTTACTGATTTACCCGATTGTAACGGCCCTTCTTATTCGTAAGCGGTTAGCTAAGCGTATCGCGGCACAAGGAGGAGAGCTTTAATGCAGATGTACTTTGCTACCTTCCGTAAAGTGTTGTTAGGCATGTTAGATAAGCCTATGTGGCTGCTACTGCTTGTTTCGTTGTGTGTAATGAGTTTAGTCTATGCGAAGCCAGTACTTTGGGATTTGCCAGTCGCGGTTATTGATATGGATCACAGTGTTGCTAGTCGTACTTTGATCCGTGATTTGGATGCAGCACCAAAATTGAAGTTACATAGCTTTGATAACTTAGCACAAGCAAGAAAGGACATGATAGATAGGCAATTATTTGCCATCATTATCATTCCTACTGATTTTGAACAATTTTTACTTAATGGTAAAAATATTACAATTCCCGTTTATGGTGATGCGACAAACCGGCTAGCGAGTGGTCAAATTCAACAAGAGTTAGTAAGCGCTTACCAGACGCTACTGAATAGCTATAACACGCAACTATTAGTAAATTCGGGCTTCAGTAAAGAACAAGCTAGTGTCATTATTACACCAATACGAAGTGTTACTGAGCCATTATATAATCCCGGTGTCAGCTTTGCTGCAATTGTGTTTCCTGGTTTGTTAGTCATGTTATTACAGCATTCATTACTCATTGCCTGTGTTCGTGTGAGTGTTGCTATTCGTAGTACACCGAAAGGTAAACCCCCTTTAGCAGTATATTTAGGCGCTTTGTCTGCTCTGATCCCGATTTGGTTATTTTTATCTACAGTATTCTTTGCATTGTGGCCTTGGATTTTGGGTTATCGCCAAGAGGCGCCTTTATATGAACTGTGGATGTTAACCTTCCCGTTCTTACTTGCTGTGATTGGCTTAGGTAAGCTGGTAACTGAGTGTCTACGTAGTGTGGAAATGATTTATCTCACACTGGCATTTATTACGACTCCTGTTTTTTATATGTCAGGTACTATTTGGCCACTACAGGCGATGCCTGAGTGGGTACGTATGATTGCTTCAGCCTTACCGTCAACATGGGCGACTAGCGCTATTGCGGGCATAAATCAGATGGGATTACCATTTAGTGGTGTTTTAATGGATATCGTAATGATGTTAGTCCTTGGGGTAATTTATTCGGTAATTGGTGTCTTTATCGGAATGTTACGCGACGGGGAATTGCGTCATATCGCCCATAAGATTCACCACCGGCTAAAATAGCATCAAAATTCATTTTTTATATTTTTAGTTTCATACTGTTACTGATAGAGAAACCTATATCAGTAACAGTATGAAAAAATCAAAGCCCCCCTTTCAACATTCTCATGTTGTATTATTTAATTGATAATATTGATCACTTGATATTCATCTATTCTTATTTTTCATACTTTAGAATTTTTCAACGTTAAAAAAATTATGCTTATATCACTCAGACAATATCGATGAAAATCATAGTAAATTGAGTATATTTATGTTCTTAACTCATTATTTAAAATAACTAGATATATAAAATTAATTTACTGTTTATGGATTATTTAAGAAAAAAAAAGCGATCTGAATTATAAGTGTTATTGCGTAAGTCATTCTTATAAGGATATGGGAAATATGGAAATGAAAAGTAATAACCGAGAAAGATTGCTAGTTAAAAGTACAGACAAAATCATTAGTCTTTCTTCTGGAAAAAATGAAACTATTCAGTTAAATTCTTTCAGTAGCAATAATGTGATAATAGAAAACTTTGATGGGGGATTGGATAAAATAGATTTGTCTCCATTTGGAGAACTTGTTTATTGGCTTGATGAAAATCCTGATTTCATTAAACAGCCGAATGGAAGTATGTCTATTAGCGATGAAAATGGCATCTCAATTGAATCGGGTCGTCGTAAATTGACGATACTAGATAATAATGGGAAAAAATTTGAAGTATTAATTAAGTTTAGCCCTGCAAGCATATCACCAGACTGGGCAAATAATCTAAGCACAGGATGGGCACTTAAAGATATTGAGCTTTTTGATATTGCTTCAAAACTTGTTGAAGATACTAAGGACCGCAAAATAGAAGGTAGCAGTGATGTAGATTGGTTATACGGTAGTATTGCCAATAACACACTGAACGGTGGTGCAGGTAATGATAGACTGGATGTTTCTAAGAGCAAAGGCCATAACGTATTAAATGGTGGTACGGGAGATGATATTATCTTCGGTGGTGTAGGTCGTAATATTTATCAGTTTAGCCGCGGTGATGGCAGAGATACTATTTATTTACATGGTAATTACTCACCAAATAATCCTAAAAGTGGTCAGGATATTCTAAAATTTGGTGAAGGCATTACTGTAAAAGATGTGAAATTGCAGAAAGAAAGTAATGACTTAGTCATCAGTATCATAGGAACAGAGGATAGCGTAAGGTTTGATAACTATTACTCTCAACACGATCAAAAAATTGGAAAGATAGAATTTGCAAATGGGACTATCATTGATAAAGCGGGTATTGATGGGTTGATTGATGCCAGTATTGCATTTTCAAATCTGGATAGACCAAGAATTGAAAGAATGCTTAATAGCATAGGTATATCATCAAGCTCTAGTACGGTTGAAGTTGATAAACTTATCAATGCAATGGCGATGTTCTCAAATAATCAAGGTTCAAGTTCACAAATAGATAATCATTCAATGGCTAATTTAAGTACCATGGCGGCTGGATATTCTTATCATGGTGATTTTATTTTACCGCATAAATAATTGTTAAATTTCATAAAGCCTTTAGTCACTACGCTGAATTCGATGTAGTGACTAAATTTCTCACCTACTAAGCGGTATTTCTCATTGTTTTGGCTCATATCATCAAGTTTATTTCTGTGGTCATTTAAGATACAGTGTTCCCTTTTTTAAGGAATATTATTTATGGATTTTACCGCCGTATTTTCTGCATTACTCTCTTTTGTAAGCTATTTCGCAATTGGTACTGTCATGGTATTAATATTTCTTTTCATTTATACACGCATATCCAGACATAATGAATGGGTATTAATTAAAGAGAATAATACTGCGGCAGGTGTTGCGTTCATTGGCGCAATGTTAGGCTATATTACACCTCTTTCAAGTGCGATTTCGAATTCGGTTAGCATTCTTGACTGTATTATTTGGGGTGTTATTGCATTAATTATTCAATTATTAGTCCTTGGCGCAACCAAAATATATATGCCAAAGATTGGTGAAAAAATTAAACAAAATAATGTTTCTGCTGGTCTATTTTTAGGTGGAACTTCTCTTGGATTTGGTATTTTGAATGCGGTAAGTATGAGCTATTAATCAACATAATCCATTAATGGCTCGCATTATGAGTGGGCGGCTATTATTCGGTATATATGTTTGAAATTAGTAATGATAAATATTTAACTATAACGATATTTAGAAGCATTGGCGATTGGGTTTCAGCGAATTATATCCATCATGTTTAAAATTATCGTTAGCAATAAATATAGACAAAATGTTCATAATGATAATGCCAGCGAAAGCTGGCATTATCACAATAGTTGATTCTAATATATCATTTCTAACCCGGCGACTTTTCGCCAATACCCATTACAGCTATGATCGGCTATTACAAGAGGTGCATCGCCTTTTTCATTCGCTTTGAATTGAGTTAGCACTTCGAGTGACTCAGTACTTTCGGGTGAAATACGTACAATATCAACGAGATCTTTCATTGAAGCAAGGTCATTACCAAGGTTATAGCAATAGCCACTTTGTGTTTGTAAGCCATTTAATGTGAATACCTGTTGCTGTTCTTGAGAGAGTACTTTTCGACCTTGTGGATAGTTGATGCAGCATGTTTCGCAATCATCTTTGGCTCGGTTTTCTGAACGAGCAGTGAAACAGCGAGCTGAATAGGCTAAAGGCAAATGCCCGTAACTCATGACTTCAACATCAAACTTGCCTCGAATCCCCTGTTCATCACACTGATTTAGTAAGTTGAGTAACCAATCTCGAGAAAGCTCAACGGGCATACACCAACGAATCATACCTTGGCGCAATAAAATATTGAGTGCTTGTGCGTTATAGCAATTGAGGCCATGGCCTGCAATAAAAGGTAAGTTACGTTCCACAAGCATGTTAATTACACCAAAATCATGTGCTTCCACTAAAAATTCGCCATTATCAACTAGTTTGCTAATTTCTTTTAGTTCAGAAGGAGCCTGTAATAATGCGAGAGAACTTAAAATAATTTGTTTTCCACTTAATGCAAGCTGGCGGGCTAGTTCAATCCAATCTGCGGGCTTCATTTCCCGGCGTTTACTACACACCGTTTCACCAAGATAAATAATATCGGCCTCACTATTTGCTGCTAACTGATAAAAATCATGTAAATCTTGTTTTGACCAATAATAGAGGACCGATCCTAATGCATACTTCATAACATTATCCTTATTACTGCCACTTACGATGATAAGCGCCAAGTGTAGTTTGGTTGCCTTCAGAAAGCTTACCAAGCACTTTTAACCACTTAGGGTCTGCGATAAATTGCTCGGGATTTGCGTTATATCTATCAATCGCTTGTCGCCAAATGCGTGTCACATCGCTGACATAGGAAGGACTCCGTTGGCGGCCTTCAATTTTAACGGATGCGATGTTAGCTGCCATCAAGTCAGGCAGTAGTTCAATAGTATTGAGGCTGGTGGGTTCTTCTAGTACATGGTATTTATGGTCATCAACTAAATAGCGGCCTTTGCAAAGAGTTGGATAGCCTGCATTCTCATTTCCTTGATAGCTATCGATTAACACTTCATTAAGGCGTGATTCCATTCCCTGATTTGTTTGTTGCCAACGAACAAAACGAGCGGGGGAACACGCCCCCACGGTATTTGGAGATTCGCCTGTTAAGTAAGAAGAGAGATAACAACGACCTTCAGCCATAATGCATAGGCTTCCAAAAGCAAACACTTCTAAGGGGACAGAGCTGCTTTTAGCTAATTGTTTGACCTGATGTATAGAGAGGACTCGAGGAAGCACGATACGATGTACATCAAAGTTGCGAGCATAAAAGCGAATAGCTTCTGTATTGGTTGCAGAAGCTTGCACTGATACATGGCGTTCAATGTACGGGTATTTATTTGCGGCATATTCGAGCATTGCAATATCGGCGAGGATCAGCGCATCAGCCCCCAAAGAAGCAGCAAGGTCAATGGAATCTTTCCACCGTTGGAAACCATTTGGATGGGCAAAGGTATTGATCGCAATATGGAGCTTACGCTTGCGATTATGTACATATAGTGCTGCTTCATGTAACTTTTTTTCAGTAAAGTTAAGCCCCGCAAAATGGCGTGCATTGGTATCGTTTTTTAATCCGATATAGACTGCATCAGCACCATTATCGACGGCAGCTTTGAGAGCAGGTAGGTTACCTGCCGGGCAGAGTAATTCCATGGAGTTTGTTCCAAGGTGAATTTTCGATAACTTATCATTCTAGTTAAGTCATGCGATGCCAGTTTTGATTTAGGGCAGTGATTTGGTTATTAGGGTTTGTTTATCTTTGCTGCTGATTTTTACCGGACTAATCGGTTTAAATAACAGCAATATACTCATGTCACGTACTTAGGGGACTAAAAAACATCACTAAAAACCCTAAATCGTAGATGAAAAGCGCCCTTCGGGTTCGATTAAACGTGATTTTTCGCGGTGTTGAGCGACTCTTACCTAGTTCACTAGGCGGCGAGCCACTCGTCTTGCTTCTTTTTGTTTTAACTAAAGACGTGTAATTCGAATAAAAATTGACCTTCAAAGATAAACAGCCCCTAGTAAAATTGATTTTTTAAAGGTGAGCCTATCGTAATTTTAGGTATTTATGCCAGTATTGTAGATCTGGATATTATGAAATTTCACTTAAATTTCTGACATAAAAGCTTTTTGAGATAAATGCATTGATAACAGTATCGGCATAATAAAAAATAAATATTGGCGAGAAGAGCAAATATTGATATAGGATCAAACCAATACTTATTATCTTTGGCAATATATGGTTATTCTATTATTAGGTGGGTCGATATATACGCCTGTTATACTCGTCATATTTCAAGTTGCAGCGTTGTTGAGTGCTCTCAGCTAGCCGAGTCACATAGTTTATCTATGCTCCCCGACTATCTTCATTTGTCGCCTAGCTGCACTTTGAATTATTTTGAGTATATAACACCTATTAATCTCCAGAAATCGCGGCTGATATTATATTGTCACGCGTAAATAGGCAGACAATTGATACGGGAGTCAGTGCTATGTTAGGAAAAATTCGTTCTCAACTTATGAGTAAAGGTCCTTTATTACTGAAGTTACCTTTAAAAGTGACCCCATTTGCTGTACAGCGTCAAGTGCTTGAGCAGTTACTCAGTTGGCAATTTCGCGAGTCGGTCAAAGAAGGGGAATTGGATTTTCTTGAGGATAAATGGCTGAAAGTCGAAGTCAGTGACCTTAACTTAGTCTGGTTTATTAGCTTACAAAATGGTTTGTTGGTAGTGAGAAATGAAGCACAAGCGGATGTCAGTGTTTGTGGGAAAGCAAATGATCTAATTCTTATCGCTGCACGTAAAGAAGACCCTGATACTCTTTTTTTCCAGCGTCGATTAGTTATTGAAGGTGATACTGAATTAGGCTTATATGTGAAAAATTTAATGGATTCATTCGAGTTAGAAAATATGCCTACACCATTACGTTTCGCGTTATTACAACTAGCCGATTTTATTAAGTCTGCCCAATATGATGAGGACACAGAGCACAAAAGCTCCGTGGCTGTCTCATGCTAATCCGTGTTGAAATTCCAGTTGATGCAATGGGTATCGACAGATTACTTCGCGATACCTTCCCAACACAAGCCGAAGCAGATCTGGTCAAAAAATTACGAGAAGATGGCTTGTTAACACTTGGGGTTGTTGCGACCAATGATGAAGGTGAAGTGATTGGTTATGTCGGTTTTACACCTGTTGATGTTAATAATGAAGATGTCCAGTGGGTAGGGCTTGCACCAATAGCTGTGAAGAAAACCTTTCAAAACCAAGGGATCGGCGAAAAATTAATTTATGAAGGGCTAGATAGTTTAAATGAGTTTGGGTATGGTGCTGTAGTCGTAGTAGGGGATACGCAATATTATAGCCGTTTTGGTTTTGAGCCTGCTTCAAAGCATAATATCACTTGCCAGTGGCCTGATTTACAAGATCATTTCATGATTTGTGGGCTAGAAAATGGCCTAATCAGCGAACATAAAGGTCAAGTGACCTATTCCTCACACTTTGATGCTGTTTGATTCGCCAAATAATTAATAACATTGTCAGGCTGGTCAAGTACCAGCCTTTCTTTTACTTTTTTACTGAGTTTTTTAACGCTAAACTCCAATTTTGAAGCCGTAGACCTGTCACCGACTAAACATTGAAAAACTAAACTTAATGGCATTTTCCCTTTCAGCGCTTTTGCGCCTTTTCCTTCTTTATGTTGTACAAAACGACGTTGCACATCTGTTGTAATACCACAATATAAAGCATGGTATTTATCTCGTATTAAGTACACATACCAGTTTTTTTGATTGGTCATTTTATTTTCCTTCTTGTTTTTTGTCTTTTTGTGCTGGTATATAAGGATTAATAATTTGGTTATACACTAAAATTCTATTTAATTATGATAAATATAACCTATTAAATTATAAACAAAAATTGCCATGTTTCTGTCATTAATTTGTAACCTAAATAGATATTGTTATTCAATTTTTTTAAACAATAAGAGCAAATTTTGCCAATTTTCATTGTGAACAAAGGCGCATAATATGACGTACATCACAGGGAGACAGTAAAACTTCCTGATAATACTAAATATACTGTGAGGAATTCATTATGAAAAAATCAACATTAGTCGCTACAGTTTTAGCATTAGGTGCTATTTCATTTGGAACAATGGCAGCTGAAGAAGTTCAACATTCTAATCAACCAGCACAAGGCTATGTCTCTGTTACAGGTGCGGTAAGTGTTAACGACCTAACTACACAATTGGCTAAAAAAGCTGATGAAGCTGGTGCAACTTCTTTCCGTGTTATTTCTGCTGGCGGCGAAAATAGTATGAATGGTGTTGCTGCTATCTATAAGTAACTCTATTCGTCATATTTACTCGTCATACTTCGAACCGTAGCGTTGTTGGCCGCGTTCATTCGCACTAGTCGCATACTTATGTATGCTCCTAGCGCCTCGTTCACTTACCGCCTAGCTACAACTCGAATTATTTAGAGTAAAGGCTTGGGTGAGATAGTCTAAAAACCCAAGTTAATTAGAGTGATAAAACTAATTAGAACCATTTTTTAATTAGTTAGGCTATAGTAATAGCGAATTTTATGCCTACGTTCAGAACATTTTAAGCAAGCTTAAAGGGAATACCCCGAAAGCTTGTTCTGAACGGGTTTATATGGAAACCGCTATGACGCCTGAACAAACCTTAAAACACATCCAGCGCTATCTTTCCCGCCAACATGTCTTTTCTCTCTTTACTTCTCACGACAATGATATCTGGCCTGCCAGTTGTTACTATGCATTCGATGCTAAGACAATGAGCTTATTCTTTATGACAGACTCAGCATCACGTCACGGCCAACTTATGGAGATTAACTCACGAGTTGCCGGTACAGTTTCAGCCCAAACTAAAGTTGTCAGCCAAATACAAGGTATTCAATTTATAGGTGAGGTGATTACACTTGATGAGAACCAGCAGAAGCAAGCCCGAGAATTCTACTGCCGCCGCTTCCCTGTGGCATTGACAGCAAAACTTCCTGTTTGGCGTTTGGATTTGCAAGAAGTCAAAATGGTGAACAACAAACTTGGTTTTGGTACAAAACTTCTCTGGGCTATTGATATTTAACGCAATTTGTGAATTATTTGATTGCTACTACCTCGCCATAATAGTGAGGGGTCATATAATTCTTGGACAAACTTCCCATCAATCAGAACATTGATAAGGCTTACCACCTTATGTTGGTCTGCTGTCAATTCAGCAAATTGATAGCCTGTCCAAAGCCAAATATCTTTGCTAGGGCAAATCGCTTTCACGCGTTTAACGAGCTGAAGGATGGCGGATAAGTTTACAGGGTGTAGAGGATCCCCGCCAGAAAGGGATAAACCTTGCCGACGGATACGTGTATCTTGTAGATCTTGAATGATCTTATCTTCCATTTCTTGGGTAAAAGGCATACCGGAATCGGTACGCCAAGTACTTTTGTTGTAACAACCTTTGCATTGATGAATACATCCTGAGACAAATAGCGTACAACGAGTACCTGGACCATTAACCACATCGACAGAATAATATTGATGATAATTCATCGTGTTAACCTAATTGACCATTTCCGAGATGCTTGATGCGTCGCTTCACTTCTTCTTGTTTACCCGGATTGAATGGTCGAGCATCTGGGCTACCGAGATAACCACATACGCGGCGGATCACTGAAACTCGATTGGTATCATGATTACCACAACGCGGGCATACAAAGCCTTTACTGGTACAGTTAAATTCACCCGTAAAACCACATTCATAACATTCATCAATTGGTGTATTTGTTCCATAATATGGGACATGCTCATAGCTATAATCCCAAACATCCTCAAGAGCTTTTAGGTTATGCTGTAAGTTTGGATATTCACCATAACAAATGAAGCCACCATTAGCGATTGTCGGATATGGCATTTCAAAATCAATTTTGTCGTATGGGTTAACGCGTTTTTCGACATCAAGATGGAAGCTATTAGTGTAGTAACCTTTTTCTGTGACACCCGATATTATACCGAATTCAGCCGTATCAAGGCGGCAGAATCGGTCACATAAATTCTCACTTGGTGTACTGTATAAACTAAAACCATAACCGGTTTCATCTTTCCATTCATCCGTTGCTTGTCGTAGGCGATTAACAATCGCGATAGCTTTTTCTCTTAATAGCGCATTGTCATAAACATGTTCTTGTGTACCAAATAAGGCATTGATAGTTTCATGTAAGCCAATATAGCCTAATGAAATAGAAGCTCGGCCATTTTTAAATATTTCAGCCACACTATCATCTGCTTTCAATCTGACACCACAAGCACCTTCCATATACAGGATAGGGGCAACACGTGCTTTGACATTTTCAAGACGAGCAATACGTGTCATTAATGCTTTTTTCGCAATATGCAAACGTGCTTCTAATAATAGCCAGAATGCATCTTCATTACCTTCCGCTTCAATTGCAATACGGGGTAAGTTAAGGCTAATTACACCTATATTATTGCGACCATCATGAATTTGCTGGC
Organism: Providencia burhodogranariea DSM 19968; assembly: GCF_000314855.2. GTDB lineage: Bacteria > Pseudomonadota > Gammaproteobacteria > Enterobacterales > Enterobacteriaceae > Providencia > Providencia burhodogranariea. The sequence goes on from NZ_KB233223.1 coordinate 166,719, forward strand.
CATCTTCTTCGTAGACACCTAAAAAGCTTCTACAGCCCATAGGCGTTTTAAAGGAACCAGTGATTTTCACGACTTGATCATAGTTAAGGATGTCGGGATACATGCGCTTGCTGGCACATTCGAGAGCTAGCTGTTTGATATCGTAGTTTGGATCAGAGAATTGGTGATTCAAGCCTTTTTTGATCGCAAATACTAATTTAGGAAATACAGCCGTTTTACGATTTTTACCTAAACCCGCGATACGATTTTTGAGAATAGACTGCTGGATCAAGCGTGCTTCTTTAGAAGTTCCAAGACCAAATCCAAAAGTTACAAATGGGGTTTGCCCGTTTGCGGTGTGTAAAGTATTCACTTCATATTCAAGTGATTGGAAAGCATCATAACACTCTTTTTCAGTTTGGCTGTCAGCATAGCCTCGTACATCAGTGATACCCCAGTTTTCGGCGATTTTAAGATGTTTTTCATAGCTGATACGAACATAGGGTTCGAGTATTTCGTCAATCCTATTTATGGTGGTGCCACCATAAATGTGGCTTGCGACTTGAGCAATGATTTGTGCAGTCACCGCAGTGGCTGTTGAGATGGATTTTGGTGGCTCAATTTCCGCATTTCCCATCTTAAATCCATTGGTTAACATGCCTTCAAGATCAATCAGCATACAGTTAAACATCGGAAAGAAAGGGGCGTAATCGAGGTCATGATAGTGTATTTCGCCACGTTCATGGGCGATAACGACATCACGCGGTAAAATATGTTGTTTGGCATAATGCTTTGCAACGATACCAGCAAGGAGATCACGTTGTGTAGGGATCACTTTACTGTCTTTATTTGCATTTTCATTTAGTAGCGAAACATTACTTTGTTCGATTAATCCGCGAATATCATGAGTAAGCTGGCTACGTTTTTCACGTTCACTATCCCTGTCATGCCGATATTCTATATAGGCGCGTGCAAGATCTTTATAGGGGCCAGACATTAATTGATTTTCTACGGCATCTTGGATTTCTCGAATATCCACTTTCTCACGGTTGCCAAGTTGCTCACTGACAATAGAAGTAACTTGAAGACAGTAATCATCATCCTGAATATTCACAGCCCCAGCAGCGCGCTTTATAGCTTCTTGAATTCTCTGGGAGTCAAAATTGACCTGACAACCGTCACGCTTAATTACAACCGTTTTCACTATAATGCTCCTTATTGAGTTATCCACAGGCTTAAACGGTGCTCTAATACGGCAACCAAAGGAAGAAGAGGGTTGTGGATAAAACTGTGAATAAATACTATATCTAGTGTCTCTTGGTGCAATTAAAGCACAATATATAGATTATTGCTTTTTTTTAGCTTACGATTATTTGATCCAAAACAAGGAAAAAAATAAATTATATGAATATCAAACGTGGAGATAGCAAAAATAAAAATAGGTTATGATGGTTTGTTATTTGAGCAGAACATTGAGTATTTATCATCGTTATTGGTATGAATAATAATTAGGAAAAAGGTTAAGTGTGTTACTGATGGGAAGCTAAGGCATGTTGGTGGATATGATTGAATTAAGAAAAGTTCACAAACTATGATTAATATTATTTAGCGAGCATCTTATTATTAACAGTATCCGCCATAAAAATGCGAGTATGGCGGGGTATGAGCAATTAGACTAATAAAATAAATAGTTAAACTTTTGGTATGCCTCAGTATCGAATTTATTCATATGATTATTGACACGCTCAAAAAACTATCTAGCGTACAATTTAATGTATTAATAATTGAAATTAATGTTCCGATATTAATATTTGTTTTTCCTGATTCATATCTGGGAATTTGGTGTTGTAACACTCCATTTATTTGAGCTAAATATTTGCCGGAAAACCCATTTATTTTTCTTAAATAATAAATTTCCTCAGCAATGGCATGTATGAAATGACGTTGATAAAAATGTTGATATTGTTGGTCATGAGGTGCTTGAGAGCCAAGTTAAATAAAAACTCCTACTGTTTTTGCTAAAGAACATTTATTTGTATTTAGTTGCGTAGTACCTCTGTATAGCTAATCTTAGAAATTATCTACCGTATTGATTCTATTTATCATTTTAATTTAACTAAAATTTTTTGAATAAATATTGATAAACTGACAATAGGAGGTCAGTGATAAAATCGAATTATCTTCTTGTAAAGTTTTACATAAATGTTAATTGGTGTTGTTTTTTTGTTATAAGGTGTTGAGTTTTAAGTAAATTAAAAGTATGTTTTTATTTTTTGTAGTAAATAAATGTTTTTTTAGTGTTAATTCATCTAAGTTTAATTGTAAATTATAATCATATATGTTTGATTGTGAATAAGTGTTATTTTAAGTATAATCAATCATATATCATGTGGTTGTTAGTTTAAATCACTATAAATTAGCTCTAATTTTGAATGTTTTATTGAGAGCTGAGTCTTATTATTTTCTTATCACTTTGTTTTTAATGGGAAGAAATGGAATAATTATAGTGTAAAGTTAATGAATTGTAAGTTTTGCTTCATTTTTGGCCTATTTACCAAGGTTTTTTTACTCTTTATAATTGTAATCAATCGAGGCAAGTGACGTATTGTACTCGCTATCTTTTGAGTTAAATGACACCAGCTTTGAACTTAGTTATCTGAATCACATTGCTATCTGTATCCTAGGCGTTTTTCATTTATTTCGGATATGGATTTTGAATTGGTTCTTATATAAAAAACTATTGAATATAAAATAAGATAAAGAATATATATGATGATGAATATTAATATTGGCACACCAAAAAATGAAATTTCCGATAATCTATTTTCTTTTTATTGCGGAGTAGTTATAAAACGTATCAGAAAAGAAAAAGGATTAACAGGAATCGAATTAGCTAAAAGATTAGATATCTCACAACAGCAAATGTCACGTTATGAAAGGGGCGTAAACAAACTAAGTATTGACGTTATACTTGATATTTTGTCTATTTTGGACACTTCTTTTGAAAAATTATTTAGATATACATTACAGGAAATACGTAATAGTAGTTCAGAAGAAACATTGATTTTAAAAAGCAAAATCTCGCAATTAGATTCAATTTACTTCTGCTAAATATTTATCTGTAATTAATGAGACTCTCAATCACTATATATAAAATAGGCCTGTCGACATTATTGGGAAGGCCTATTTTATTGAATTAGCTATTACTTACGAACAGCGATCGCTTCAATTTCAATTTTTACATCTTTTGGTAGGCGAGCAACTTCAACACAAGAGCGAGCAGGAAATGGTGCATTATGTTGTTTGAAAAATTCTTCATAAGTCGCATTTACGGTCGCGAAATCATTCAAATCTTTTACGAATACTGTGGTTTTCACGATATTTGCGACGGTTAGGCCTGCTTTTTCTAAGATTGCAGTGACGTTATCCAGTGATTGACGCGTTTGCGCTGCGATATCTTCTGGTACTTCACCTGTTTTAGGATTAACAGGGATCTGGCCTGATGTGATGACCATGCTACCTAAGTCAACACCTTGTACATAAGGTCCGATGGCAGCTGGTGCGTTTTCTGTATTGATTTCGTATGACATAAAGACTCCGTTTAATCAGGTAAAAGGAATGGTTTACCCGCTACACTTCAAATTACAGCGTTGTAGGTCATATTTTAGCTATCCGGATCACATGCTTGTGCAGAGATTTTCCATAGTAATAGCTTCACTGACCTTCTGAATGCAATTTGATTTATTTAGGGTATTTAGCGTTATTATAAAGCTTTGATGTTAGCAAACAATGACGCAATCTACCCTTAAATAAGTTACTGATTATTGATCACTGCATCTCTATCAAACTGTTTTTCACAGAATTTGCAGGTCAGAGCGACCTCTTTATCAATCTTTTTCACCTTAAAGCTGCTGGAAACCGGTTCATTATGGCTGATGCAATTACTATTAGGGCAGATAAGAACATTATCGATATATTCAGGTAATCTCAGCTCAAGTTTTTCAACCACTTGATAGTCCTCGATACGATTAACTGTTGCTTCAGGTGCATACATTGCTAATTGGTTAGCTTGCTCCGGGGTTAAAAAGGTATTTTCGATCTTGATTAAATCTTTTTTACCTAGGTTGTTTGATGGCAAATTCAGGCCGATAGTAATCCGTTCATCAGTTAGTGTCAGTTTAAACAAGCTCAGCAATTTGAAACCAATTTGAGCAGGAATATGGTCGATGACAGTACCGCAGTTAATTGCTTCAACTTGTAATTTATGATCGTGTGTCATGATGTTTTTCTCCTCAGATTGCCAATTCTTTATTTAAAACCAGTGACAGTAAGGCTTGTCGTGCATATATCCCATTCCCCGCTTGTTGGAAATAGTAAGCATAGGGGGTTTGATCGACATCGACTGAAATTTCATCAATACGTGGTAATGGGTGCAACACTTTTAAATTAGGTTTTGCGCTATATAGGTCGGCAGCACGTAAGACAAACTGAGCTTTTACATTGGCGTACTCTGAAGGATCTAAACGTTCTTTCTGTACACGTGTCATGTACAGAATATCTAGCTCTGGGATCACTTCATCAATATTACTATGCAGGCTGTATGTTGAACCGCTTTCTTCAAGAATTTGCAGAATATGGTTAGGCATTGCCAATGCTTCAGGTGCAATAAAGTAAAAATGATTTCCTTCAAATTTAGATAGAGCTTGCGTCAACGAATGAACCGTTCTGCCGTATTTTAAGTCACCTACCATGGCCACTTGCAAGTTTTCTAATCGACCTTGTGTTTCTTGTATTGTAAAAAGATCGAGTAGTGTTTGCGTTGGATGTTGGTTAGACCCATCTCCAGCATTAATGATTGGAATATGATCTGCAAATTGGCTTGCAAGGCGTGCAGCGCCTTCTTGTGGGTGACGCATCACTATCGCATCGACGTATTGGCTAATCACTGAAATAGTATCAGCGAGTGTTTCTCCTTTTTTGCCCAATGAGGTGTTAGTGCTATCAGAGAAGCCGACGACTGAAGCCCCTAGGCGATGGATCGCTGTCTCAAAGGATAAACGTGTGCGAGTTGATGCTTCAAAGAAACAACTTGCGATAACTTTATGTTTGAGGAATTCAGGTTGTGGTTGTTGTTTTAATGATGCAGCTACTTTGAGTACGAGCTCAAGGTCTGTGCGAGTTAAATCATTAATTGAGATTATGTCGCGGTGATATAGAGGGTTCGGCATCGTTTTTCTCCTGAGTCAGCAAGACATGTTGGATAATGGACCAAAAAAAAGCCCCTCAATGAGGGGCTTTTCTATAAATATGGAGAGGAAAAACAGGCTGTCCAAGCCGCCAGAAGGCAGTGCAGTGGAGGTGTTCTCTGTAAAAAATAGAGTGACAGCGTTCATGGTTTCTCCTGACAAATTGTGGCGCATTATACGCGTGTCCTTTACTGACGCAAGCGTTTGCATGCAGAATAAATAATTTTTTTTACGCTATTTTGGATAAAAATAACTAAATCAGCGGGATAGTTCCTGATGATGATTAATCATTACTTTCGGAGTCTTATAGCTTTCTAACTTTGCAAAATAATTAGCGCTAAGAAGGAGGGTGATCAAGTACTGTGGATTGTTGACGTACCAGCTAAATTATTTTATATGATATGTATATTATTAAGTTTTATCACAATTTAAATTTCCATAAATGATAAATAAAATCAATATGCTATGTTGTATTTTTTTATTCTGGTCGGTTTTTCGTGACATGTCACGCTTCAATAAAATTATATCCGCTGGCCCGCATTGAGTGATTAATACAGAATTTATGCACCCAGTGTAATTTTGAAAATGAACACCAGAATGGCCAACGGAGACATCTATAATTGAGCAAGTTATTATAAAACTCCAGCCGGAATTTCTGGTGCTAGCGTTGCGACCATAACGGCTTTTATCGTGTGTAGACGGTTTTCTGCTTCATCAAACACAATACTATAATGAGATTCAAATACTTCTTCAGTCACTTCTAAGCCGCCCCACATATCAAACTCTTTAGCGAGTTGTGCACCAAGAGCGGTATCTTCATTATGGAATGCAGGCAAGCAGTGTAGGAATTTTACATCAGGGTTTCCTGTGAGCTTGATGACATTCATATTGACCTGATAAGGCTTGAGTAAATTGATCCGTTCAGCCCAAACTGCTTTCGGCTCACCCATCGATACCCATACATCGGTATAAAGAAAATCAGCATCTTTTACGCCATCAGCTACATTTTCAGTTAAGGTGATTTTTCCACCTGTAGCGAGCGCAGCTTGTTGACAAACGTCGATAAGCTCTTGTTCTGGCCAGCAGCTTTTAGGTGCTACTAAGCGTACATCCATACCTGTTAATGCAGCCGCTTCTAGCATGGTGTTACCCATATTATTGCGAGCATCACCCAGATAGGCAAATTTGATTTCTGATAGCGGTTTATTCGGTTGGTGTTCTTGGATGGTAAGTAGGTCGGCTAATAACTGTGTGGGATGGAATTCATTTGTTAATCCATTCCATACAGGCACTCCCGAGTATGTTGCTAACGTTTCCACTGTTGCTTGGCTAAATCCCCGATATTGAATACCATCGTACATCCGGCCTAATACTCTTGCCGTATCTTTCATGGTTTCTTTATGGCCAATTTGGCTGCCTGATGGACCAAGATAAGTGACTCTCGCCCCTTGATCAAAGGCACCAACTTCAAAAGCACAACGGGTACGGGTGGAGTCTTTCTCAAAAATCAGGGCAATATTTTTACCTGAAAGTAGAGGTTTTTCGTGACCTGCTTTTTTTTCTGCTTTCAGCCATGCTGAGAGTTTTAATAATGAATGAATTTCACTGGGGGTAAAATCAAGCAACCTTAGAAAATGCTTTTTATAGAAGGGGTTCATAAAATATGGCCTTTTGCAATTGAATTAATATTCAATTTATGTTCATAAAAATTCAAAATCAACCCCTTGTCGAAAAGAAATTATTCATTCGGGTATGGTTTCACTGGCAACCCTATGGGAGAATGGCGCAGAGACTAGCGATAATAAAAAAGGGGTGTGGACATGGTTGATAAAGCAGAGTTAGATGCGCAATATGAAGAAACTCGTCTAATTATAGAAGAGTTACTGGAAGATGGCAGTGATCCTGATGCATTGTATGCAATTGAACACCATTTCTCGGCTAATAATTTCGCATTGCTTGAAAAAGCAGCAGTGGAAGCATTTAAATTAGGCTACGAAGTTACTGATGCTGAAGAGCTTGAAGTCGAAGACGGCATTAAATTAATGTGTTGTGATATCATCAGCGAAAGCGCATTGAATGCAGACTTGATTGATGCTCAAGTCGAACAATTGATGCAACTGGCAGAAAAAATGGGAATCAACTACGATGGTTGGGGTACCTATTTTGAAGATCCAGACGCGGAATATGATGAAGACGAAGACGGTGATGACGAAGAAGAGAACAAACACGTTCACTAATTCGGTATCAACGATTAAGGATAGCAATTTAGCTATCCTTTTTTGTGAACGGTTACAGTGCTTTTAACATCCTAACTTCACAATCGCTATGGCCTGTATTACCCAGTGGTTCATCGATAAACTCAAAGCCTAATTTCTCATACAATTTAATCGCTGCCTGTAATTCTGCCGTCGTTTCAAGGTAGCAGCGGGTATAACCTTGTGTTTTGGCAAACGCCAATGACAACAGAACAATTTGTTTGGCTAGCCCCTTTCCTCTAAGTGTAGAGGACAGATACATTTTTTGTAGTTCAGCTGTTTCATTGTCACCATCAGCAACTTTTGATACCCCACCACCTCCGACAATCTTGCCGTCCATTTCGATCACCCAATAAGCACTACGAGGCTTGTTATACACTTCATACAAGGTGTCTAAAATGGGATCTGCAACCGCATAGCCTTTATCTGCTGTCAGCCCAAATTCAGCAGAAACTTCACGAATGATGGCGGCAATTCCTACATTATCTTTTTGCTCAATTAAACGAATAGTATGGTGTATGGTCATGAAAATCCCCTAATTGCTATTTTTATTGTTCAAGTACCTAGTATGAAAAAAGGCGCGATGTCCTACCATATTCTGCTCTGGGATGTGGTTGGCTTTACTCGATTACTAGTGATAACACAAATATCTAAGAGATATATAAGCAGTAGAATAGATTTTTTATATATAAATTTCAGTCGGGTAATAAAAAGCCCTTATTAGAGGACTAATAAGGGCTAGATAAATTTAAGGCTTAAGATTACAAGGAAGCGATGGTCATTTTCTGTGCTTCTATTTTACCTTTTGCTTCAATATTTGCAGCTAAACGCTCACGTTCTTTTTCAACAACGGCAGCAGGGGCACGACTAACAAAACCTTCGTTAGATAGCTTGCTTTCAATAGCTTCAATCTCTTTACTGACTTTTTCCAGCTCTTTATCAAGACGGGCAAGTTCAGCTGCTTTATCAACCAAGCCAGCCATTGGGATCAACAATTCAGCCCCATTAACCAATTTAGTGACAGAGATCGGCGCTTCTTCACCTTCTGCTAGCACAGTAATGGTTGCAAGGCGTGCCATTGACTTAATAAAGTTTTGGTTTTCAGCAACACGACGTTTGGCATCTTCAGATGCACCACGCAGTAACACATCCAGTGGTTTACCCGGTGCGATATTCATTTCTGCACGAATATTACGAACCGCAATGATAGCTTCTTTGATCCATTCTAGGTCGCTTAATGCTAATTCATCTGCTTTCGTGGCATCGAATTCAGGGAATGGTTGCAGCATAATCGTATCTGCATCAATGCCTTTAACCACTTTCACACGCTGCCAAATAGTTTCGGTGATAAATGGAATGATTGGATGTGCGAGGCGCAGCAAACCTTCCAGAACTTCAATCAAGGTATAGCGAGCGGCGCGAACCTGAGCTTCATTACCTTTATGAACAGCTGGTTTTGACAGTTCTAAATACCAGTCACAGAACTCGTTCCATGTGAAATCATACAAAATACCTGCCGCAATATCATAACGATAAGTATCGAGTGCTTCACGGTAAGCTTTAACTGTTTGGTTAAATTGCGCCATGATCCAGCGATCAGCCAGAGAGAAGCTCATTTCACCGCCGTTCTGACCGCAGTCTTGGTTTTCTGTATTCATTAAAACAAAGCGGCTAGCATTCCACAGCTTGTTACAGAAGTTACGGTAACCGGACAGACGCTTCATATCCCAGTTAATATCGCGGCCTGTTGATGCTAGAGCGGCTAAGGTGAAGCGCAGGGCATCTGTACCGTGTGCTTCGATACCTTCTGGATATTCTTTCTGGGTACGTTTAGCAATTTTTTCAGCCAGTTGTGGCTGCATCATGTTACCAGTACGTTTTTCCAGTAAATCTTCCAGTGAAATACCATCGATCATATCCAGAGGGTCGATAACATTCCCTTTGGATTTAGACATTTTCTGGCCTTCTTCATCACGAATAAGACCTGTCATGTAGACAGTCTTGAACGGAACCTGTGGTACGCCGTCTTCGTCTTTGATGAAGTGCATGGTCAGCATGATCATGCGGGCAATCCAGAAGAAAATAATATCGAAGCCACTGACCAAAACATCGGTTGGATGGAAAGTTTTCAGTGCTTCAGTATTTTCAGGCCAGCCCATTGTAGAGAAGGTCCATAAACCAGAAGAGAACCAAGTATCCAAGACATCATCGTCTTGACGCAGAGCGATATCTGCATCGAGCTTATTTTCACGACGGACTTCGGCTTCATCACGTCCAACGTACACATTGCCTTTATCGTCATACCAAGCAGGGATGCGGTGACCCCACCACAGTTGGCGAGAGATACACCAATCTTGAATATCACGCATCCAAGAATAGTACATGTTTTCATATTGGCGTGGTACGAATTGAATACGACCATCTTCAACGGCTTTGATTGCGTTTTCAGCCAGTGGTTTAGTGCGAACATACCATTGGTCAGTGAGCATTGGCTCAATAACTACACCACCACGGTCACCGTAAGGAACGGTTAGGTCGTGAGGTTTTACTTCAACCAGTAAGCCAAGTTGTTCAAATTCTGCAACCAATGCTTTACGTGCAGCAAAACGTTCCATACCACGGTAAGTTTCTGGAATTTCGCTGCTACATGCCGTTGATGGGTTCCCGTTAGTATCAAATACTTCAGCTTCGCTACGGACATTACCGTCCAAGTCGAGCATGTTGATCATCGGTAACTGGTGGCGTTTACCTACTTCATAGTCATTAAAGTCATGAGCTGGCGTAATTTTTACACAGCCAGTGCCTTTTTCCATGTCGGCATGTTCATCACCAACAATTGGGATACGGCGGTTGACTAATGGCAGAATAATTTCTTTACCAATTAAATCTTTGTAGCGTGGATCTTCGGGGTTAACAGCAACACCTGTATCACCTAGCATAGTTTCTGGGCGAGTTGTTGCTACGACGAGGTAGTCTTTCCCTTCAGCTGTTTTTGCACCATCAGCAAGTGGATAACGCAAATGCCACATTGAACCTTTGATTTCACGGTTTTCAACTTCAAGATCAGAAATTGCAGTATGCAGTTTTGGATCCCAGTTAACTAGGCGTTTGCCACGGTAGATCAGATTATCTTTATACAAGCGAACAAAGGCTTCTTTAACTGCGACAGATAGGCCTTCATCCATCGTGAAACGTTCACGATCCCAATCGACTGAGTCGCCAAGACGACGCATTTGTTGTGAAATGGTGCCACCTGATTCTGCTTTCCATTGCCAGATTTTGTCGATAAATGTTTCGCGACCAAAATCATAACGAGTTTTGTTCTCTTCAGCAGCAATTTTGCGCTCAACAACCATTTGTGTTGCGATACCTGCGTGATCTGTTCCCGTTTGCCATAAGGTATTTTTACCTTGCATGCGTTGGTAACGGATCATGGTGTCCATGATGGTTTGTTGGAAAGCATGGCCCATGTGTAGGCTACCAGTGACGTTTGGTGGAGGAATAACGACACAAAAGCTTTCTTGGCTGGTATCACCATTTGGTTTGAAATAGCCGCTTTTTTCCCAGTGAGCATACAGTGATTGCTCAATTTCAGCGGGATTATAAGTTTTATCGAGCGAAGGCTCGACAATTGCATTATCAGGTTTTTTTTCCATTTTTATTTCGTATTCAGTTAGTTGGCGGCGCCGCCATAGTCAAATTGAAGCCGACGCTGCGGTAAGTTTTATACCGCTCACGCGCCAACTGTTTTAAAGTTTCATCGATAGGCACAAAGTCTATCACTTCATGGAAAGCGGTGGCAAAGTCTGCAAATTGACTTTGCAAGCTAATCAGAATGTCCCGAGGGGAATTACCCCGTTTACCCGGCCAGCAAATTTCAATTGGTGCACCATAACGCGGCCCTTCACCAGCCAAGTTATGTGGAACAAACTGGTGAGGATCTCTTTGCCAAAGCGCTTCATCGAGCTTTTCTGCTTGCTCAGCCGTTTCACATGCCAGTAAGACTCGTTTTCCATTACGCCACATTTTCGCCGCAAGTTCGCAAGCTAGCCACTCATGTGCTTCGAGCTCTTCTTGTGGCGAGGGGTGTTCTAGTAAGTAAAATATGGCGTTTTTCATCTCTCTACCCAGTCTACCCGTCATACTTCAAATTGTAGGGGTGTTGTCTTCTCTCAGCTACCCTAGTCACATACTTATGTATGCTCCTAGGGATATCTTCGTTTGCCGCCTACCTACAATCTGAATTATTTAGGGTCAACAATAAGATAGTCATACCCAAATGACAATTTAGTGTTTTAGGTACTACCCGTGATACTTCAAATTGTAGGGGTGTTGTCTTCTCTCAGCTACCCTAGTCACATAC
>NZ_KB233223.1:178997-335930 GCF_000314855.2 Providencia burhodogranariea DSM 19968
CAACAATAAGATAGTCATACCCAAATGACAATTTAGTGTTTTAGGTACTACCCGTGATACTTCAAATTGTAGGGGTGTTGTCTTCTCTCAGCTACCCTAGCCACATTTATGTATGCTCCTAGCGCCTCATTCCCTTGTCGCCTAGCTGCACCTCGAATTATTTAGGGTCAACAATAAGATAGTCATACCCAAATGACAATTTAGTGTTTTAGGTGCTACCCGTGATACTTCAAATTGTAGGGGTGTTGTCTTCTCTCAGCTACCCTAGTCACATTTATGTATGCTCCTAGCGCCTCATTCCCTTGTCGCCTAGCTGCACCTCGAATTATTTAGGGTCAACAACTAGGTTATTTCATTCGGTATTTCAATGAATTAGAGTGATTTTGGCTATGTCATTATCTAATAAATAACCCTAATTTTAAATTATCGGGAATTTCTTACACAAAGTTTGCTGAATTATATACTTTTTCGCGCAAGCATCAAAATAGCTTCGCTTGTAGTCTAACTACAACCCAAATTATTTCGTTTATGTATAAAAACAATATCCCGGATCAGGTATATCCGTGATCCGGGATCGATTTAATTTCTACCTTTCTAGGTAAGTAGAAATTAGCGCAGACTAATCGTCACCATTAAGGCCCGCACGGTTCAATAAGAACTGTGACAGCATTGAAACAGGACGGCCCGTTGCACCTTTAGCTTTACCTGAACGCCATGCAGTACCTGCGATATCTAAGTGAGCCCAATGATATTTGGTCGCGAAGCGAGCAAGGAAGCAACCTGCGGTGATGGCACCACCCGGACGCCCACCGGTGTTCGCTAAATCAGCAAAGTTAGAGTTGATCTGATCGTAATACTCATCAGTTAGCGGTAAGCGCCATGCACGATCGCCTGCTTGTTCTGATGCATTAAGCAGTTCGTGAGCAAGAGGATTATGATTAGACATCAAGCCAGTATAGTGGCTACCTAATGCGATAACACATGCGCCAGTGAGTGTTGCGATATCAACAACCAATTCAGGCTCAAAACGCTCGATATAGGTCAGAGCATCAGCTAGTACTAAACGACCTTCGGCATCTGTGTTGAGGACTTCAACTGTTTGACCTGACATTGTGGTGAGAATATCACCCGGACGATAAGCGCGACCACCCGGCATGTTTTCACAACCCGCAAGAATACCGACTACGTTGACTGGTAGCTGTAGTTCAGTGATAACACGCATCACTCCATAAACAGTCGCAGCACCACACATGTCATATTTCATTTCATCCATGCCATCGGCAGGCTTGATCGAAATACCGCCGGAGTCAAATGTCAGACCTTTACCTAGCAGTACGATAGGCTTAGCCTCAGAATCAGGGTTACCTTTGTACTCCATAATCGACATTAAAGACTCGTTTTGTGAGCCTTGTCCAACGGCAAGATAGGCATTCATGCCCAGCTCTTTCATTTGTTGTTCGCCAATAACACGCGTGACAAGCTTGCTATCAGAAATATCAGCGAGTTGACGAGCTTGTGAAGCCAAATAAGCTGCATTGCAGATATTTGGAGGCATATTACTGAGGTCTTTCGCTGCTTTAACTCCAGATGCGATAGCTAATCCGTGAGAAATTGCGCGCTCACCACTAGTCAGTTCACGGCGAGTTGGTACATTGAAGACCAACTTGCGTAGTGGACGGCGATGCTCAGTTTTATTACTTTTCAGCTGATCAAACACGTAGAGCGACTCTTTTGCCGTTTCTACTGCTTGACGTACTTTCCAATAATTATTACGGCCTTTGACATGTAATTCAGTCAAGAAACAAACCGCTTCCATTGAACCTGTTTCATTCAAGGTACTGATGGTTTTCTGAATGATCTGTTTAAATTGACGTTCATCCAGCTCACGCTCTTTACCACAACCAATGAGTAGAATACGTTCAGACAGGACATTTGGTACATGATGGAGTAGTAGAGATTGACCTACTTTACCTTCAAGTTCCCCTCGGCGCAGCAGGGCGCTGATATATCCGTCACTTATTTTGTCCAGCTGTTCAGCTATAGGGGACAGACGGCGTGGTTCAAAGACTCCGACAACAATACATGCACTGCGTTGTTTTTCCGGGCTACCACTTTTTACACTAAACTCCATGCGTTCTCCTGAATCTTAAAGACAAAGGCCCATGCTCCCGCTAAAATTAGCGTACCGCATAATCTACCTCATAGAGAATGAACTCTTTATGTTAAACTGAGCGGATATCTGGTTTTTCAATAATATTAAGCATGTTCTGATTGGGTAATCAGTTTATATCCAAAATAATTCAAGTTGCATATTAGGCGACAAGTGAAGCTAAATCAGGGAACATAGAAAACTATGTGACTTGAGTAGCTGAACGAAGTCAATACACCTACAACTTGAAGTATGACGAGTATAGAGAATGCTTTTATATCATTCTAGTCATACAATGAGCCAGAGTATATGTTAACAAATGGTAGATATTGAACGAACTTAGCCATTTTCCACCCAAAAGACAAGTTTTCACAGGCGTATAAGCGTGATTATTATTAGATATTTGGTACGGGAGACCCTGAAAAGTCAGTTAGCCATCCTATTTGTGCTAATGTTGATTTTTTTCAGCCAAAAGTCCATCGATATCCTAGGGGCTGCGGTACAGGGAAATATTCCTTCAAACTTAGTGTTACCTCTGTTGGGACTGGGTGTGCCTGAAATGGCGCAATTGATCCTACCGTTGAGCCTATTTCTTGGGCTATTGATGACATACAGTAAACTTTACACCGAAAGTGAAATTACGGTGATGCATGCCTGCGGTTTAGGGAAAAGTGTTCTCGTGAAAGCTGCTTTAGTATTAGCGACACTGACCGCCCTTGTCGCGATAGGCAACATTACGTGGATGCTTCCATGGTCGTCTCAGTATCAAGAGCAAGTGCTGGCGGATGCAAAAGCAAATCCCGGGCTTGCTGCGATGGTGGAAGGTCAATTTAAAACCACAAAAGATCGCAATATTGTTCTCTATATTGGTGATGTAAAAGGTAACGATTTTAAAAATATCTTCCTTGCTCAACTCCGCCCAGCAAATGAACAGCGCCCCTCGGTAGTTGTCGCTGATAGCGGTTATTTGAAAGAAGATGCAGATGGTCGCCAAGTTGTGGTGCTTGATGAGGGTACTCGTTATGAAGGAACCGCATTATTGCGTGATTTCCGCATTACCGATTTTAAAAATTATCAGGCAGTCGTTGACCATAAAACCAGCGATACACGTAAAGATAAAGTCGAGCAGAAAAATATGCTCGAACTATGGCAGGCCAATGATCCTGATTCTAATGCGGAATTTCATTGGCGTTTGACGATTGTATTCTCTGTGGTTGTTATGGCCTTGATGGTTGTGCCATTAAGTGAAGTGAATCCGCGTCAAGGTAGGGTATTGAGTATGCTTCCAGCAATGTTGCTGTACCTTATTTTCTTCCTACTCCAAAGTACATTGCGTAGCAGTGCCGGGAAAGGTGATGTTGACCCTAAGTATGCAATGTGGGCGGTCAATTTAGGGTATTTGGCATTAGCGATTATTCTCAATATTTGGAATACCGTGCCAATGCGCCGTTTACGCGTCAAATTTCATAGAGGGGTAGCCTGATGTTTGGTGTTTTAGACAGGTATATCGGACGTACTATCCTCAACTCTATTCTAATGACTTTATTTATGTTGGTTTCGCTCTCAGGGATCATCAAGTTTGTCGAGCAACTACGAAAAGTCGGTGATGGTGAGTATACGGCGCTTGGAGCAGGGGTGTTTACTCTGCTAACAATCCCGAAAGATATTGATATTTTCTTTCCAATGGCGGCACTACTTGGCGCATTACTTGGCTTGGGAGCATTGGCTTCACGCAGTGAACTCGTGGTTATGCAAGCATCAGGTTTTACTCGCTTACAGATCGCGCTTTCTGTGATGAAAACAGCTATTCCACTAGTGATTATAACTATGCTTATTGGTGAGTGGGTCGCGCCTGCTGGTGACCAATGGGCTAGAAACTACCGTGCTGAGAAAATTATTGGTAACTCATTGGTGGCCACAGATGAAGGCATGTGGGCGAAAGATGGGCGCAATTTCATTCATATTCAACGCATTGCTGATACAACATCGATTCAAGAAATTTCTATTTATCGTTTTGATGATAAACATAAATTAGAATCTGTGATGTTTGCGTCAAGTGGCAGCTATGATAAAGATAATGATCAGTGGGTGTTATCCCAAGTTGATGAATCCATTATGAGTAGTGAGAAAAAAATCACTGGATCTCAACGTTTAACGGTCAATTGGAAAACGAATCTCACCCCTGAAAAGTTAGGGATAGTTTCACTCAATGCTGATTCACTTTCTATTCAAAAACTCTATCAATATATCAGTTACTTAAAAGAGAGTGGGCAGGTTGCCGCCGTTTATCAATTGAGTATGTGGCAAAAAATATTTGCGCCTCTGTCAGCGGCAGTCATGGTGTTGATGGCTGTTTCATTTATTTTTGGTCCATTGCGAACCGTGCCTATGGGTGTGCGTATAGTTTCAGGGATCGTAGGTGGTTTTTTATTTTATGTGCTTAACCAAGGGTTTGGTAACTGGAGTCTCGTCTATTCTGTGCCCCCAATTATCGCTGCGCTTTTGCCCAGTTTATTATTCCTTGGCGTGAGTATTGTGCTATTGGTGAAACGAAAGTAATACCTAAATTCTCCATTAAAATATCTGTTTTAAAAGCCGTTATTAATCATTAGGATAACGGCTTTTTTATCACGGGAGAGTGTTTATATGTGAAGGTGTTTTTTAAAGAACAGTAACGCTTTTACTGGCGGTTTCACAATGCTACCTAAAAGAGTATTTCCAACACCACATACTTTTGATTTTAAATTACTTTGTGGCTTAAAGACTTTGTTATGTCCGCTTATCTGAGAACTGACCATATTCACTTTGCCATAATAGCCTTTTACTGGAACATTAAGAGCATTGGATAACATTTGTGCATTCGAAAAATGTCCACCATTCGCACTATAACAACTCATAAAATTCACAGAGTAAACTTGCTTGATGTTATTTGCAAAAACAGTGGCTCCCGCTTTACCTGTAAGTAACTTTTGATTAGGGGTCTGTACAATAAACGGTGCACCATGCGCTTTCACCGTATGCCATACAGTATTAATCTTATTAATCTGACCTAATGTCATTTTTCATCCTTGAGTGTATATCGTTAGCGAGCTAACAATATAATTGTAATTTGAAGATAAAAATATCCTAAAAACACCTATAAATTATCTATATTGGTCATCGACAATTATTTAAAAAAGCCATGTTATACTTTTTAGATTATTTAAAGGTAAGGCTAGCGTAGAGAGCTTTTTGGCAACTAAGAATCAGAGAACTTACTTCAAATGTATAATTGTTCAATTGATTGATTTTTAGTTGATAACAACTGCCTGATATTTCAGGCAGTTGTTAATTTGAACGTAAGAAGTCGGATAAAACCACGTTTTAGGGTTGGGATATAACTCGCCAGTGCATCAGCAGCGTCGGCGGTACGCTTTCAATGTTTCCCATACGCATGGTTAGCAGATAAAGCAGCAACTAGCTCGTTAACCCCGATGGTCAGCTTGCTAAACTTACTGCTATCCTTGCGTGTCATCACCACAAAAACACCAATATTTTGTTGTGGGATCATCGCCATATAAGTATTAAAGCCACCACCGCCGCCAGTTTTTTGATAAATGCCCGGGGTACCATTACGCGGTTTCATATAAACCCAGCCAAGCCCTAAACCATCGGCATATCCCGCAACATCCATGCCTTTGACATCGAGTAATTTCCCTCTTGGGAAGTAAACACCTTGCTCGCGCGCAGCAGTTGCTTTTCGTAAATTCTTATCTGTTGATAAAAATTCCTGCATCCATTTTTGCATATCCGCTGGGGTTGAATAGACCCCACCACTGCCAGCTGCTGCTAATGTGTTATGGCATGGGCTAGGTTTTGTGCCTTCCATCAACCTTGCGCATTGCGAAGCGTTTGGAGTATAAGTCGTCTCGGTCATTTTAGCTGGGGATGTAACATAACGACTGAATAACTGTGGATAGGAGAGCCCTGACGCTTTAACCATTGCATCGGCAAGAAGGTCATAAGCAAGATTTGAGTAAGAAGCTTGGGTGCCCGGTGTTGAGTCGAGCTTACCCGTTCTAAGCCAATTCCAGCGGTTATCTTGTGTTGGCCATATAAAGACAGGTCGCCCCCATTTGCCTCCTGGCTGTTCTCTTGGTAATCCACTTGTGTGGCTGGCAAGTTGATATAATCGGATCGGTTGCCCGCTATTGTTATCCGGTACAGTGACACCTTGGTAACTATATTGTTGTAGCGGATCGGTAATAAGCAATTTTTTATCTTGCTCAAGTTTAATTAAGATTTCGCTGGTCATTAATTTAGTGACAGAGGCAATACGGATCAGCGAGTTAGGGCCTGGTTTTTTACCATTACCGGGTGCAGTTTCACCATAATAGCGCGACATTGTTTGATTGTTATCGATAATGATAATTGCCATACCGCGAGCATCACTTTCGTTAAATATACGATTTGCATACAGATCAACAATCTTAGCAACACGCTCATAGGTTCTGCGATCACCTTCGAACACTCTCCAGTCACTCGATTCGGTACTATATTCACTATCATTGCTCTGTAGAAATTTAGGTTGTTTTTCTGTTGTTGTTGAACAGGCTGCTAATGCGAAGGACAGCGCAGACACTGACAGAATTTTTAGAAATGATTTCTTCATGTTTAGGAGCCAGCCGATATGATGATTTTGCAAATGATCTAACAGACCAAGGTTATTTTTTCTTAGAAAAGACCTTCATCAAGACACCGATTAAGATGCCAACGACGAGTCCTATCGCGATCCAACTCAAAAAGCCCATGTTATTAGTACCTTTGATATTTCAGCAAGATTGCGTATACGCTAGCAAAATTTAGGGCATGTCGCTAGCGGCCTTGAAAGAGGAATTGATTAAATCAAATTTTTGATTAAATTAACATAATGTTAAGCGAATAAATAAACAAAAAGGGTTAATGTACAAATAGAAATTAAATTTACTCAACATGCTTTTTTTTTAAGCGAACAAACTGAATTTTCAAGATAAATCTTGCTAGTCTAGTCAGGGCAAGTATAATAGCCACGTTTTCCAAGAAACACATCACTTCGTGCCGGAGTGGCGGAATTGGTAGACGCAGTTGATTCAAAATCAACCGCCTTCGGGTGTGCCGGTTCGAGTCCGGCCTTCGGCACCATAAGAACATCAAGAGACGTCAACCGACGTCTTTTTTTGTATCTAAAATCCAGTGTTTGCAAGGCTTTCCGCCGCGTTTTCAGTCAATGCATGTCAACCTAACTCAACCCACATCAACCTCCTTGTGAGTATACATCTGAGTATATACGTCGCTTCGATAATATTTGTATACTCATCATACTTCGAATTACATGGGTGTTGGCTTCGCTCAGCTATCCGAGTCACATAGTTATCTATGCTCCTCGGCTATCTTCACTTGCCGCCTACATGTAATCCGAATTATTTAGAGTATGTATTTGCTCTGAGGTGAGAGGATAAAGAATATGGCATTAACCGATACGAAAGTTCGTGCAGCTAAACCTGACGAGAAAGCTTATACACTGACAGACAGTGATGGCTTGTTTCTTTATATTCACCCCAATGGATCCAAATATTGGCGTTTCCGTTTCCGTTTTCGCTTTGGCGGCAAACAACATTTAATGGCCTTTGGCGTATACCCTGAGATTTCATTAGCGGATGCGAGAGAACGAAGGGATGCTGCCAGAAAGCAAGTTGCTTTAGGTATCGATCCTCGTGAACTCAAGAAAGAATTAAAGGAAGAACAACAAAAGGAATTTAATACTTTTGAGAAGGTAGCTCGCGATTGGCACGCGACCAATAAAAAGTGGTCAGAAGGCCATAGCCATCGAGTATTAAAAAGTCTTGAAGACAATATCTTTACTGCTATTGGTAAACGTAATATTGCTGAACTAAAAACTCGTGATCTACTCGAACCCATTAAAGCCGTAGAGATGTCTGGACGTCTTGAGGTGGCGGCACGTTTACAGCAACGTGTGACAGGTATAATGCGCTATGCAGTACAAAGCGGTTTAATCGATTATAACCCAGCGCAAGATATGGTTGGTGCAATCGCCACAATCGAGTTCACAGAGCCGCATTAGAGCTTAAACGTCTACCTGAGTTCTTACAACGCATCGATGATTATAAGGGAAGACCTTTAACTAAACTTGCAGTCAAACTTACCTTGTTAGTTTTTATACGTTCTAGTGAACTGCGTTTTGCTCGTTGGGAAGAAATCGATTTTGAAAATGCCATGTGGACGATCCCCGCTGAACGTGAAGCGATAGAAGGGGTTAAGCACTCACATCGCGGCTCAAAAATGCGTACTCCTCATTTAGTACCTTTAAGTAGACAAGCCATTGAGATCTTAAAACAGATTTATCAATTCAGCGGCAACCACGAACTGATCTTTATCGGTGATCATAATCCTAGAAAACCAATGAGTGAAAACACGGTTAACAACGCATTACGAGTGATGGGCTATGACACTAAGACAGAAGTCTGTGGGCATGGTTTCAGAACGATGGCATGTAGCTCGTTGATTGAATCAGGACTATGGTCGAAGGATGCAGTAGAAAGGCAAATGAGCCACCAAGAACGTAACTCAGTAAGGGCTGCTTATATCCATAAGGCAGAACATATTGAAGAAAGACGGCTGATGGTGCAGTGGTGGGCAGATTATCTGGATGCAAATAGGGAGAGGCATGTGGGGGCGTTTGGGTTTGGTCGATGAAAAAGAAAATCTTCTATAAGAATACATATTTAAAAATTGTATAGATAATCATGGATATATACCATTCATCAGGTATATACCTGATGAATGGTATTTTTATTTAGAATTCGGGAGCTGGTTTCCCAAAATAGGAATTCCAATATTTTTTCCAATTATCCTTCAAAGAAAATAGTGGCTTTCTCCCATTCTCGTGAAACTGGAGCCATTCTAACTCTAAAATATTGTCTCTTCTTAGTTCTCTAGACATATTATTAGTGGCAATTCTTGGCCTATTTATATCGGTAGATATATATTCATTTATAGTTTTGGTAAGCTCTGATGCTTGACTTTTTTCAAAACCTTTCGCTTTTCTTAAAACTAACGAAACTAAAATAATTGGAATATATATAGTTCCAGTTATTTTCATAACTCCTATATTGTGTGGTATAGAGTTTATTAAATTTTTATCTATATTTTTTTCTGCATATTTTTTTTCATTATTATTAATAGGAAGTTGTAGCTCCTCAATAGAGGTTACTAACCCTAGTGATAATTGATTATGATCTAAATCTAAAATCGAATTATTTACTGATCTGTAATCTGATTTTGGTACTTCAATATATTGAAGCTCATTGTCATCATTTGATTCAATGATTAGTCCTAGAGGAGCATTCTTAGAAGATATTAATTCCACATAACAGCCATAATCAAGCGTATAGAGGGTATATTTCTTACCGATAGCATTTTGTGCTGAAACACTTTGTTTGAGAACATGAATGATTCTCATATCGTATAGATAATCAATTAGCGGATAGTTTTTCTCGTTACTAATTAGAAACCCTCGTGATTTTCTACGCCCAATTACTTGATTAATAATTAAATCTAGTAACTGCACAGCTTCAGGTCTACTATTAATCGCTGCGTGTTTATTAACTTGAAACCACTTTTGGGCAGATTTACGTATATGTGATATAGATATTTTATTTGTCATTGCTCCCTGTGCTGCAATAGATATTATATTTATTGCATCGCGAGGAACTCCTTCAACAGCACGAACATATTCATCAAACGCAGAACTTTGTGTAAAAATATCGCTTATAAATAAGTTGGCATCTTGATCACAGATTGAATTTTTATCGATAGCGCGAGCATGCCTATGTAGTAAAGTCTTAAAGAAATTTTTAGCTGCGTCTTGGTCATTATCAAACACCATATATTCATCAAGATTTATTATAGATGAAGCATCTGAACCTAGTTCAATTCCTATACTAATTCCAGTATGATTACTATATTCCATAAACTTACATCTATGGGCAATCGCTGCAATTTTTACGGTAACTCCAGAAATTGGATATAAAACTCTTCTTAATAGTTCAGCTAAATATGGTTGTAAGTCTAATGGAACCTCTGACCATTCATCTATTAATACCCAAAGCTCTTTTTTAGGTAATAAGGATACTATTTGGTTAAGTATTTTAGTTATGGTGCTAAAGTGAATCCTTACAGTTTTTTTCCCTGTTGATTTGATTTTTTCTGAGCACCCAGATTCATTTTTATTTGAAAACTTAAGATCGGCAGATATACCTTTATTCGAGAATGAGGGCGCTATACAAAAGTCATTGGAAGTATTAGTTGATGATATAGTTTCCTCTTCTGATACTCCATCAATACTAAGTGCTGTTGCTTGCTCTAAAAATTGATTAAGTAATTCAGCTATTTTTTCTGACTTATTTACGTCATGTTCAAAAATATAGTCTAAAATATCTTCATGTATAATACAGAGCGTATCAGATAAAAGTCGCGTAGCCCTCTCACTTAAAGGGATGTTTTGATCTGAGAAAATACCGCCAGTTGAGCCTATTAGCCTCATATCAATCATGGTGCTTATAATACCATCATCTAACTTATCTCTATAAAGAACTGCTAAAAAGTGAGTTTTTCCAGTTCCCCTGCGACCAAACATTACTTGATTATCTGTGCTCGAAAGCAATGTATATGTGGGGCCAACATCAACAAATGATTTGATCAAATGCTCTGGTTGTAGTTTTTCAGCTCGTTTAGCTAATCTCATCATAATCGCGTTGATATTTCTCATTTCTACTTTTTATCCTCACTCAATTATAATTATGAAGCTATTAATAATGATATAAAGTAAATATCTTACTTCTATAATAAACTATGCTTAACAGGTTCAGGGAAAATTAAACCTAAATCTCTTGAGTTGATTTTAAACAATGGCCCTTTTTCCGATACTCTACCATTTTTTGCTGAGCGTTTAATTAAATGGTCCATAGTAATGGTTCCGTTTTCAAGCAAAGGCATTAATTGGTTCAAGAGAGGGGCTTTTGTATGAGTAACAGATATTAGCTGAAAGTATTCAATACCATCAATAAATTGACTTTTAGCTTCAATCCAAAATGTTTCAGAATGCTTTTCTTTCAATCGCTTGCGAAGTAGTTTCCCACTCCAACTTGCTACGTGCTCTTTAAATATATTCTTATCATCTTCATGTTCAGCACACCACTCCTGTAAAATATCCTCTTCAACCTTAAATATTAATCCTTGGCTGTTAGGTTTTCGCGTACTAATGGTACAATAGAGTTTAAAATCATCCTCTCTGAAGTAACCAAATTTATCCAAAATCTCAGCACTTTTCTTATAGGGGCTTATTTCCCATTCAGCAACTTGAGCGAAAATTGTTGTTCTATTTTTCTCGGCATTACGACCAGACTTTAGTTCAATACCTTTATAATCTGGTAACTTACTTGAGTTTGCTTGAATACCTAATGCATCTTCAATAGACATACCTACTGCGGTATCACCAACATGTGTCGCTTTTATTGGTGTTTTTGCTAATTCTTTTAGTTTATTGAGTAACTCATTAGCAATAGCATTATTCTCGCTTAAGTAGTCATCAACAAACTTTCTTAGCTGACTTGTTGTGGATTCTAGTTCTAAGGTCAGGTTTACTGAACTTAAATCTATTAAATAAGCGCTGTCATTATGAATAATGATAGCGATTTGCGCTCCGGCGTATGTGAAATTTGGAAGACCGGAGAACCACATTCTTGGATCACCTTTTTTCGTTTTAGGGCGATATAAGCTAACAGTGGTTGGTATCTGTTTTTCAGATGTGAGTAAAAAGGCGGTTTTCTTTATACCGTATTCGCTTGCCCCTTGGCCTTGCAAGTCATAGTGATGAAAATTTGTTATCTCAAAGTGAGTTCTTACGACTTGGGTTGCATCTAATATGCTTTTTTTTAGCCCAGTTTTTGTTGGTTCAAAGATAGAGAACTCGATAGCTAATTGTGTCAGGACTTTTTTATTATTGTTGACTCGCAATTTTGTTGTTTCGTCAATATCTTCAGTCCGTTCCTGCAGAAGTAATTGTTGGTCACTATCATCTAAAACGACATCGGAGTCATCAACAAAAGCCTGAGATACATTAGGTGTAGGTGTTTTGATGCTAGCATCATTATCACGGGCTTTAACTACAGCTTTCCAATTACCAAAGCAATTAAGCCTAGCAACAGTTTCAAGTGCTTCAGTATGAGGTATATTTTTTTCTTTCTTGATTTCTTTTGCTTGTTTTTTAAGCTTTTCGAATTGTGATGCAGTAATTCGTGGGGGTTGTGACATGTATAGCCTCTCTGTAATTTAGTTTCAGAAACAAATACATGCACCATTTCTTACTGCCCATAAATAAGTGATGCATAGATATTGAAACTTAAAAATTACAGAGAGGACTCGAAAGTCTTTGCTTGCTTGGGCTGAAGGCTTCTCTCTAAGCCGTAAATGGACTCTATAATTTCAGAGAAACTATGTCAATGAAATTGAAATTTAGGCCTGGACATTTCTAAATAATTCCTTTAGAATCTGTCAATTATCATCAATACTGTATATTTATATAGGCTATGAAAAAAGAAAATAAATTCAATCATATAGAGCTTTTCTCTGGGTGTGGGGGGCTTTCTCTAGGTCTTGAAAAAGCAGGATTTGAATTATTATTGGCTAATGAGCTATCGCCTATGGCGGCAGAAACATTTTCATATAACTTTTTTAATGAAGATTACCAAGATCTTGCTAAAAAAGATAAAAAGCCTAAACATTCATTTTGGATCAGTAGCAAGCATGAGAAGTTATTACCTCGACTGAGAGAAAATCCTTTTGAATACCCTGACTGTGCAGATAAAAGCAGTGTTTCTGATATTCCTAAAAATATTAAAAGCCTGAAAGGTAATTTATTAATAGGAAACATTATTGAGTTAAACAAGCTTATTGAAAGTAAGGAAGAATTACGCCAAGCGTTAATATCAGGTTTTTCAAGTGGTGGTGTTGATCTTGTTTCTGGAGGCCCTCCATGCCAAGGTTTTAGTATGGCTGGATTACGGGAAAAAGATAGCGACAAAAATATGCTTCCTTGGGAGTTTGCTAAGTTTGTTGAGTATGTGCAACCTAAAATCGCTGTTCTAGAGAATGTAACTGGGATTTTAAGAGCATTCAAAGACAGCAATGGAAAGCCATTTTATGCTTGGTTTGAGGTTGCAAAAGCGTTTGCTGAAAAAAAATATATTCCACTATGCTTACATGTGAATGCTAGGTTTGCAGGCGTCCCACAGAACAGACCCCGCTTTATAATGATAGCAATACGCTCTGATATATTTGAAGATATCAAAAGTTCGTTTGGTAGTGAGAGTGTTGATTATCAACTGCTTTCTTCATCAGAGAAATTCTACAAACTTGTTCAAAATAACCCTGATAAAGCGATCATGGGAACACTTGAATGTTATGATCCAGTGAAGAATATTTCATTGTTTGAAGATTCATTTTTACGCCATCTTGTTGGTCATGCTCTTGTATCAGTTAAAGAAGCTTTAGATGATTTAAAGCAAACATCTCCTACAAAACCATCGGAATTTGTTGAAAGCTTGAATGAAACATTCTCAACCGTATTATTAGAGCATGAGAAGTTAAGTAACCACGATCATAGAAGTAATGGTTATCATGTTCAGCGTAGATTTCGCTTATACCAAGTTGTACAACAAAGCCAAAGTACAATGGTAAAGAAAGAAATATTCGATATATTGAAAGGTAATTCTTGCTCACTATCAGATGCTGTCTGGGAACAAGTAAAAGGCTATGAGTTTTTAAAAGATAACAACAAAATTGAATGTTTCGATTCAAAAGACAGTTTTATTGAATATTTACGAAATCACCCAACTAAGAAGCACTCACAAAAAGCATTAGATCCCAATCAACCCGCGCCTGCGGCATTATCAATACCTGATGATGCATGTCATTATGATAAAAATGAATTGAGAGTTCTCACGGTTAGAGAAATGGCAAGAATTCAATCGTTTCCTGATAACTTTGTATTTCGCTCAAAAGTGACTACTGGTGGGCAAATGCGTAAATTTGAAGTTCCTCAATATACTCAGGTGGGAAATGCTGTACCACCGTTACTAGGTTTGGCTATTGGTAAAGTGGTTACTGAGCTGCTTATTCAGCTAACTAAAGACTGATGGTGACACTCTGGCTAGGTGTATAGAGAAATAATTTAATTTTTACGACTATTTTAGCAGTCCCTTAATGTTGAATTATTTATATAATACTTAAGGGACTTTTTTGTGATTTTTAGAGATATAAATGGAAAAACGTTAGGATGGTTAATAATACAAGAGCAAACCAAAAAAAGGTATCATTAGGGTTTAATTTAGCTAAGAATCTAGCAAATTTTATTGGAGTAATTACTAATATCATTGATAATAAGAAAAAAGGTGCAATTACTATCCATGATAAAAAGTAATAAAATGCAAAAACTATAAAAATGAAGCAAGAAACTACAGCTCCTATTATTATTGGAGAAAGGTCAGGTTGGATAGGTAACTGAAATTTAGTGAGTATATCGAATATGGGCTCTGCTAATATTTTTACAATATCAGTACCAGCTATAATATCTAAAAAACCCACAGCTAATGGTGCAATAATAATCATTACTTCCATTGTTAAATTTTCAAAAACTGTTTTTTTATGCTCAGTTACCCATTTAATAGAAAACCAGCTTATAAAAAAAATCAAAAATAATGGATAAGTATATAGAATTGATTCATCGGGTAGAAATCTAAGTTTAAGTAACAGAAGTATAATAGTAAATGATAGCAAGCTTAACCAACCGTAGATTTTACGTAAAAAAAACAGCCCTTCTTTTACAGTTGTATTTTCAAGTAATTCATTAATTTTTGAATAGTTTTTTTCTATTGTAGCAATGAATGCATCAATTTTAGGGTTTCTTCGAATACGTTCACCTATGAGGTATAGAGTAATAATATAAATGAAAAATGGTAATAATAATTTCAGCATAGGAAACCTTTGGAAAATGAACTGAGAACATAGCCGTAGGATTGTGGCAAATTTTGGGAAATAATTATACCTTACGATTAAAGACCATAGTTTATGAAATATTTAGTCCTGATAGTAAATGACAATGATAAAAAGATTGAATAATTTAAATTTACCAATTGATTACTTGGTTTGATAGCTTGATGTGTAGAAACTGGCTAAAAAATCACAATTAAATGTAATACATTAAATATTAACATACTGATAATTATCAAATTTTAAGGATGCTATCGACACAACGGAAAGTATCGATAGCGATTGAGCGATTTTTAGTCTAAAAAGATTAGATTATTTATAGCCTAAATAAGATATTATGACGATAGTTAATCACGTTACAATAATGGCATTAAGGGTTAAATGTCCAATCCCCTTGGTCAGTTTTCACGATAATCTCAATAATATAACACACATAATTTGCTCTATTGACCCCATTATAAATCATATAACGATATGTCTGTGTTTTCCCAAATGGCAGCGGATAAGGCCGTTTCGGATTACCAGAACTGCCTAAACATTGGCCTCTGTTCACCTGTACATCTTGAATATTGAGTTTACCCCCACGAAAAACTGTCGCAATAGTATTCCTGCCAAAGCACTGAACTTCTGCCGCTATCTCTTGCCAATACTGGCTGTGTCTTGGGTAATGTGTTTTATAAGCTGATGTCCCTGTCAACTCTTCCGTCCAACGTGTTTCCCCGCCTTTATCATGAGTCAGGTAATAAATAAGGTCGCCTAACTCTTCATCGGTACAGTGTGCTAAGAACTGTAAATCGTCATCGTGGCGATAGGCCATGTATTTTCTCTTCTATTTTCGTGTCAGTTGTCCCAACAAATAGGATTAGAGTATTCAACCTTTATTATAGATAAAGTTAGTCTAACCTCAATCTGCACAACAAAAATAATCGGTTCAAATAGATTTAACAGATCAATAAATTGAAACTGATCGGTTTCAACGATCTGTTTTATTTTTTTATTAATAATCAATAAGTTAAGTTAAGTTAAATTTAATTTTTATTGTTACAGGTTGTCCACTTCCCTTAAAATAAGACAGCTATAAAAGGGGAGTGGACAACCTATTTTTATCATTGATATTTAATAATATGTTTAATAGTGCTAATTAAGGCACTATTAACGTATTTATAGCAAAAGATTATAGTAAAAAAATAGTGGAAATAACGGAATTATATGCCACTTTTAATGATTGAACTGATTTGAATTTTATCAGATATAAAACACAAGATGGGCTTTATTGTTAATTCTAATACGTCAAATAGTTAATTTAACTATCAGAATCTCCGACAATAAAATTGTTGGAGTTTTTTTAATCATTAATTCAATGGTTAGGTTATTATAAGAATTGAGCTTTTACTGGGTAAGTCACGAGATGTTCGATAATGACATATATCTCGAGTGCGTATAACGTCTTCATTTCAATGCAGCAGAAAGGTTTTCAGCAAGTTGTTGAAGCAAAGCTTTAAGCTCATTTTCATCACCGGGGATTTGTGCAAAGCGGGGGCATGTAATAACCAGTTTGACTGATTTTCCTAAATAATAGACTGGATATGAAATCGAATTTAAGCCAATGATCCTGTCGTGTGAAGCCTCAGCATAACCATTGTTTTTAATTTTTATTAGCTCCTCACATAATTGGGAGCGTAATGGCAAATCTAACGTATAATTACGTATCAGTGACCAACTATCTTGATCATCTGACATGGCTAAAAGTAATAATGCAGAGCTGGATTTTATTGTATTCAGTAATGATCCATCTCGAGCACTGATTGAAGGGCCAAATTCCGGTTGCTGGTGAGCAATAACTCGCACTTGTCCCTGTTGTAATGTCGCTAAATGACATGATTGATTAGTTTGCCACGTGAACTCTTTCATTAATTGCTGACAAGTATCTGAAGCGCCAAAAGAACTCATGACTTCAACAGAGTGAGAGAAATTAAGTTTATCAGTAAGCCGATAATGTCGCTCGCTATCTTGATAAATATAACCTTCCAATTCTAATATATAAACGATTCTAAATAATTTATTAAAAGATAACTCTAATTCATCACACAGTTGCTTCATGGTTTTGGGGGTATTACATCGTCCAAGGTACTCAAGTATAACAAGTCCTCGAGTTAATGCAGGGGCACGATAACGATCTAAATTGTCTGTCATGGTGCCCCCATTTGAATTTTTATTTATTAAATTATGAATGAGTTACGAGAACTTAATCTGTACTAGAGCATGGCTTCTTTAGTTCAGGAGAATAACCGATTGATTCATATTTATGCAAATATTTTATAACTAATAAGGTTACGAATCCGCCAATTAGCATACAGCCACCTAGGTAATACATTGGAGCACTGGTGCTACCCGTTAAATCTCTGATTGCCGGAACGGTATTTTGTGCAAAAAATCCGCCTAGATTAGCTAATGAGTTAATTGCTGCTAAACCTGCGGCGGCGGCAGTGTTGCCTAAAAAACGAGTTAAAGTCCAAAAACAAGGCTGAATAGAGAAAATAGCCATGATCACAAAGGTAATACATAAGAAGCTTAACCAAGGAATAGAAATAAACAGTGCACTACCTGCAAGGAAGATCGCAGCAATAAACATAGGTAATGCGATATTTTTTACAGGATCTGCCGTTCTTTCTGCTTTGCGTGTCATCCAGATTAACCATACTATCGTGACTAACCATGGGATCATATTAATAAATCCATTAGTCATATCAGAAACACCAAAGCCTTTTACGATTGTTGGCATCCAATAGCTTAATCCATAAGCTCCGAATGAAATAAAACCCAGAACTAACGCTAATAATAAAACACGTTTATCTTTTAATGCATTTAAGACACCTGAAACATCTTGATCCTGATATTGAGCTTGTTCTTTAGATAAGGCGTTATCTAACCAATTTTTTTGTTCAGGCGATAAAAAGTTGGCTTTTTCTTTTGAATCAGGTAGCAGCAGTAAAACGGGGATGATAAAGATAAGGGCAGGTAAGCCTGTACCAATAAATATCCATTGCCATCCTTCAAATCCTAAATGTCCGTGGATACTCAGTAACATTCCATTTAAAGGAGCGCCGATTAGATTGGCACTTAAACTGGCGATAATTAAATATCCAACTACTTTAGGTCGGTATGACAATGGAAACCATTTAGTCATATAATAAAGCAATCCTGGATAAAGACCGGCTTCTGCAGCACCTAATAAAAACCGTAATAAATAAAATACAGTTGTATTTGTGGTGAATGCCATTAGAACGGTAATTAATCCCCAAGTAAACATAATTCGGGCAAACCAAACACGTGCACCAACTTTATGAAGAAATATATTACTGGGTACTTCAAATAATAAATAACCAATAAAAAACAGTGATGCTCCCAGACCAAAAGCCGTTTCACTTAAACCTAAACTATCAGCCATATGTAATTTAGCAAAGCCTATATTTTGTCTATCTATATAAGCGATTACATATAGCATAACCATGAGAGGAATCAGTCTTATGGATATTTTTCTTATTGTACTGCGCTCAATATCTTTCGTTTCAGGGTACATGGTATTCCCTCTCTTTAAATAGATTTATACCTATTATATTTCAAGTTACATGAGTATTAGCTTAAATTCAATTTCCAGAGTGATGTACTCGTCATACTTCAATTTTCAGGGTTGTTAACTGATTCAATTATTCTAATGATATATTTAAGCTATATACATCGAATTATCTTCGATCAGTACCTACCTCAATTTGAATTAATATAGAAATATGTTCACTGGATATTTTTCATAAAAATAGCGTAACTTTTATCTACATGTAACTCGAATTATTTTTGGTATAAATTAATAATTACATAATGCCATATTTAGCAAATGCTTCCACTGTCGTCATGCCTTTATCTAATGCATCTGAGACAATATTTTCACCTTTGGCTTTTTCAAACGCACCATGAAAAGCTTCATCAACAGCATTTGACGGAATGATTAGCACACCATCACGGTCGCCATAGATAACATCACCTGGATTAACTCTAATACCATCTAATTCAATAGGGACACGCCAGTCAACAACTTTACCTCTTGGGCCTTGGTCTTGCGCATAACTACCAAAGGATGCGACAGGAAAACCGGAGTGTAAAATTTCGTTTGTATCACGGTGGAAGCCATGAATGACGGCACCTGCTGCACCACAATGCATGGCTCTTTTTGTCATAAGGCCACCCCATTGAGCATAACGTAGTGAACCGCCTGCACAGATATAAACCTCATTAGATTTTAAATCATCCAAAGCGTTAAACATTAAACCAAATTGTTTTTCACTAATCGGATTATTGCCTTCAAATGAATGATGGAAGAAGTCAGCTTCTAAAACTGGCATCGCTCTACCAATAATAACGCTCCTCGAATCAATTGGTTTTATTTGTTGATGCAAAAATTGGTGCTGTAATCCCATGGTATCTAATATATCCCCAACTAAAGCGACAAATAATTTTTCTTTAGCTAAGGAAAATAATTCATTATCGTCAGACCAATACTTATCCATTTTATTACCTTTTAATAATTTATTTAGGGTGAGGCTCACGTTTTATAAAGGAACCTGATTTACCTGTGAGAAAATTAAGATCAGCGCCAGTATTCGCTTGGTTAACTGTTTGAATATAAAGGCTGGCATATCCACGAGAATAATTCGTTTCTTCAGGAATCCAATTATCACGACGTTTAGAAAGTTCATCTTCACTAACATGCAATATTAATTGCCGCTGTTGACAATTTAATTCGATAATATCGCCAGTTTTAACTAATGCGAGTGTTCCTCCAACATTTGATTCAGGACTAACATGTAGCACAACAGTACCGAATGCAGTTCCTGACATTCTTCCATCAGAAATTCTGATCATATCTCTGATACCTAACTTCAACATTTTTAAAGGTAATCCAAAATTACCCACTTCAGGCATTCCCGGATACCCTTTTGGCCCAGCACCTTTTAACACTAAGATATCTTCTGGATTAATATCTAAATCAAGGTCATTAATTCTTTCGTTATAATCTTCAATATTTTCAAAAACAAAGGCTCTTGCTTTATGGTTTAATAACTCTGGTGTTGCCGCAGAGGGTTTAATAATGGCTCCATCGGGAGATAAATTACCTTTTAATACAATCGTTCCTGCATCATCTTGTAATGGAGCGGAAATAGGTTTAATCACATCATCATTATAAATTTTACTATTAGAATAATTTTCTTTCAGTGTTAATCCATTAACTTGCAAGACATCTTGATTAACTTTATCTAATAATTGATTAATAACTGCGGGTAAACCACCCGCATAATGGAAATCTTCCATTAAATAACTACCGGATGGTTTCAAGTTAGCGAGTAATGGAATATTTTGGCTATGCTTGTCAAAGTCATCTAATGAAAGTGGAACACCAATCCGACCCGCGATTGCTAATAAATGAATAATAAAGTTAGTCGAGCCGCCAATTGCCGCATTAGCAATAATGGCATTTTCAAAAGCTTCTCGCGTTAATATTTGTGATAAGCAAATATCTTGTTTGACTAATTCCACGATACGACGACCGGAAAGACGAGCCACACGTTTGCGATTCGCGTCAACGGCTGGAATCGCTGCGGAATCAGGTAATGATAAACCTAAAGATTCAACCATACAAGAGAGGGTCGAGGCGGTTCCCATGGTATTACATGCCCCAGCACTGCGAGACATATTATTTTCGACTTCATTAAATTCTTGCTGGGTAATAATGCCAGCGCGTAGCTCTTCACTAAACTTCCATAAATCCGTCCCAGAACCAATATCTCTTCCTTTGTGTTTACCGTTAAGCATTGGCCCACCAGTGACGACAATAGTTGGTAAATCAACACTTGCAGCTCCCATCAAGCATGCCGGTGTGGTTTTGTCGCAGTTAGTTAATAGCACAACACCATCTAATGGATTTGCTCGGATAGATTCTTCAACATCCATGCTTGCCAAGTTACGATATAACATCGTCGTTGGCTTCATGAGCGCTTCTCCAAGTGACATGACAGGGAATTCAAATGCAATTCCACCCGCTTCTAAAACCCCTTGCTTAACTTGTTCGGCTAAATCCCGTAAGTGCGCATTACAGGGGGTTAATTCAGACCATGTATTACAAATACCGATAATAGGTCTTCCATCGAACGCATCATTGGGTAGTCCTTGGTTTTTAAGCCAGCTACGTGCAATAAAACCAGATTTGTCTGTTGCTCCGAACCATTCTTGGCTTCTATATTTTTTCATTTTTTAATCCCACGGTGAAATACACACTAAGCTCACGTCTGTTTGGGATTATATGGAGGGGCAATATCACTGGCAATTAGCTGAATATTTCTTAATATTTTACGAAGTTGTGAACTGGATTGTGTTTTTTTAATCGGCAGAAGATATTACTTTTATATATAAAAGTAATGCTGCCTACAAAGTGATATAAAAAATTATTTAGTATGAAAAACAATCAGGTAATTAAATTGTTAAAACATTGGCTATTATAACTTTTATATATGAAAGTAATTTAAAGATCGCTTTTTTGATATTCATCACATTAAGTCGCTAATTAACGGCATTATGCGAAGGTGATCCTTGGGGGTTTGATTGGAACGAGTGCGATAATGTTGTTGTGCTAGCTGTGGTATGTGTCGATTTATTTAATTTCAGCTAAAAAGAGTGGATTTAAATCTTAATTATTTAATTTTGATTGCTTTTTCCTTTGTCTCTAGCTGTCTTTAGTGGTCATTCACTGTGCTTAATGATGAGTAATATAAAACTAAATTCATTTTATTGAATTTAGTTATTAATGATAATTTAAATTAAGAATAGAAAATTATTGTCTAATTCTCTATTCATTATTTAATTTGCATTATGATAATTTCTAAATTTTATAGAAGGTATAGTTGATGGATAGATAAAAATATCTATATGACGTTAATTAGGCACTAATCATACTCCATCTGTTGCAAATCACTGAGTAAGCTAGGCCCTATCGGCTTCCACCCTAGTAGCCTCTGCGTCATGATACTGGATGCAGACATATCATGATTAACAAATCGATGAAGCCAGCCAAAATGATCTTGTGATTGCTCTTGAGTCATACTTTGAGTAGGAATATTTAGCCCATTAGCAATGGCTTTGGCAATGCTTTTAAGTGAAATCCCCTCTTCTGCGACTGCATGGTAGCGGCTCCCCGCGCTTTGTCTCTGTAAAGCTAGCAAATAAAGCCGAGCAGCATCACTAATATGCACGGCTGCCCAGCGATTTTGCCCATCATCAACATATGCGGAGACACCTTTTTGTTTGGCTAACTGTTTAAGGTCAGTAATCAATCCTTGTTTAATCGTATTGTGCACTTGTGGCAAGCGTATGATTGACACATTAATCCCTTGTTCGATGAGCTGAAGAGCTGCTAATTCACTTTCTTTACGTGGATTGGTTGAATCAATATTAAATTGATTTTCTAAGGCTAATTGATGGTTTTCTAGGGCGCCCATTCCGGCAATAGAGGTCACGATAAACGGCTTATCTAAACCTTTTAATACTGAGCCCATTGCCTCTATAGCCAGCCGGTCGGTTTGGCAATTAGCGGCAAAGGTTGAGAAATCATGATTAAAGGCAGTATGGATTATTCCATCTGCAAGTGTTGAGCCAATGCGTAAGCTATCGAGATCGTTGATATCCCCCAAGTGTACTTCAGCGCCTAATGATGTTAATTGTGCCGCACCCTGTTTAGAACGTGTTAAGCCTAATACTTGGTAGCCTTGGCTTAGTAGTTGATGAACAATGGTAGAGCCTAAAAAACCGGTAGCACCAGTGACAAATATTCGCATAGTTGTAGATCCTTAAGATCGAGTAGGGAGCTAGGTTGTAGCCCAAGAGAATTTACTGTAAATAGATAAGACGATACGAACAATGTCCAAATAACTTTCTTTTTAGTCTGATCGTCCGAGGTTTCAATGGATCCACTTTCTGATTTTTTATCTTTATTAAATCCGACAAGTTATGTTTCGGGTGGTGTTGCGCTAAGCGAGGATCTTGCAGTGCAATGGCCGCAACACGCAGGTATTAAGTGTTATGCAGTGGTATCGGGTCGCTGTTGGTTGTCTGTGACCGGTATTCAAGAACCCATTTTGCTTGTTGCTGGTGATTGCTATCTTTTACCACCTGGTGATGCTTTTTGCTTAGCAACAAATCTGGATGTTACGCCGATTGATTTCAC
This sequence comes from Providencia burhodogranariea DSM 19968, assembly GCF_000314855.2. GTDB lineage: Bacteria > Pseudomonadota > Gammaproteobacteria > Enterobacterales > Enterobacteriaceae > Providencia > Providencia burhodogranariea. Next base: position 202,502 of record NZ_KB233223.1, read on the forward strand.
GATACTGCGTGCTGAAGGAAAATTAGGCATTGATACACTCAATAATCAGCAACACAGTAACCTACAACAAGGTTGTTTTCTGGTGGGTGGGCATTTCTTTTTAACGGGTGAGCATGCCGATATGTTGCTAGGTTCGTTGCCGCCGATTGTTCATATTCAAAATAGTGCTGATAAAACGGCAATGCATTGGTCATTGGAGCAACTTGCTCAAGAAGTTCGTGACCCACAGCCGGGAAGTGCATTAGTTATGAAGCAACTCGCCTATATGATGTTGATCCAAGCTTTAAGGTTGTATATTTCTAATCAGTCGGGGAGAGGGTGGCTTTTTGCACTCGCTGACAAGCAATTAAATATGGCACTAAACTGTATTCATAATCAGCCCAATGATGATTGGACACTAGAGAAATTAGCCAAGTATGTCGGTATGTCTCGCTCTGTTTTTGCGCAGCGATTTAAACGTATTGTTGGGCGTTCACCAATTGAATATCTTACATATTGGCGCATGCAGCTAGCTTGTGATCGGCTTAAAAATTCTCATGATTCAATCAATGTGATCGCTGCTAGCTTGGGTTATACATCAGAAAGTGCTTTTGCCAAAGCCTTCAAACGAACTATAGGTCTTCCACCAAGGCAATACAGTAAACAACATATAGTATACTGATGAATAAAAAATAGCTAAGCAGTTTAGGTAATTGATTTTTGTATCATGTCTAGCCGAACAGGAAAGAGGAGGATATGGCTAATGTTCTATTAGTTAATTTAACCATAACCCTTGTCAGAGAACGGGCTAATTTGGCGTTTGCTGTTGAGCAAGATAAAATAGAATATCCTATTTTTTAGGTTCCATTATGCTTATTATTTAAGGTCATTAACAATTAAATAACTTCAAAAGATCTAAGACGAGAATATTGAAATAATAAAAACTCGTCATAACTTGATTTAAATTGTTAAAATAAATGGTTTTGCAGTAAATTTCATATAAAAGGAAAAACAGTATATTTTCATCGAGTAATAAATAAGCTCAGTGCTATATTTTATTTTTATAAACAGAAAAGTACTTTATAGCAATTCCTCTCATATATGTTAAAACCCAAATAGCATAAATAGTGACCTGAAAAGTATAAGCATCTTTTTTTGATGTTTATTTATCCGCGATTCGGTAATCAGAAAAATAATCAATAAAATGAGTTAATTTAATTTAGCCTGTAAAAATCATGTCATGCTTTATCAGTATAATAATTAATAGAATATTTTAATATTTCATCACACATACTAAAGCATTTTCGATGAATTGATTTTTTGTTTCCACTTGTTCTATACATTTAGATTATTGATCTGATTATTATTTGTTTTTCGATCTATTTAGATGTTTATATCTTGAAGATCATGAAAAGAGTATCCACACAAAAAGTGTTGATTGCTTTTCTATAAAATTATTCTAAAATGTCTAAAATAGCAGCATTGATAACTTTTATTAACAGTTAATTAATAAAAAGATTGTAGTACTTTATTGCTAATAATATACCGATTTTCAACATTAATTTGTTATAAAACAATATGTTGATTATTTCTGCTATGTTTTTTATGTCAAGTCAGGTAAGTTTCGTGTTAAATAAAATTAAATATCTAATATTAATCGGTGCTGTAAGTGTAACGGCTTCATCATTTGCAAGTACAACAACTGATAACAAAACAGCAAATGGAAATATGAATGTCTCTTTAACTGTATTGAAAGCTTGTACTGTTTCAGTCAGTGATATGAGCTTTGGTTCACAATTTAGTAATGCGGGTGATCGAACTACAAATGCAACCGCATCAGTGATTTGTACTCAAGGAACCGAATATAATTTGACGGCTGATTCTGCTCATGACTATACGTTAAATGATGGTAATGGAAACAAAGTTTCTTATCAATTATATGCTGACGAAGCAGGTCAAGTTCCAATGACAGTGGGTTCCACGAACACGGGTAACGGTGCGACTCAGGAACTAAAAATTTATGGAAAAATTGCGGCAAATTCATTACAGCAAGCTCCTGCCGGTATTTATCAAGATACCGTTTCTATTTTAGTTAACTACTAAATCTATTATCATAAAGGAGTCATCATGGCTCCTTTCTTCAAAATATTGTAAATTCATGCTCAAATCTATTTATATCTTACTTAAAATATTATTTTTTATTACGTTATCGATTCCTTTCTCAAATTATGCTGCCACATTACAAGTTTACCCTGTTAATATTGATTTTTTAGCGGGCGAAAAAGCGAAAGCTATTTATGTTTCTAATGCGGGTGATCATGCTATCAATGCACAGATCCGTGTTTTTCTTTGGCAGCAAGAAAATGGGGAAAATAAATTAATAGAGACTAACAATATAATTGTTAGCCCACCTTTAACGGATATTCCTCCTGGACAACAACAATTGATTCGTATTATTCAACCAAATCAAAAAATAGCGGATACTGAGCAATCATACCGTTTAATTATTGATGAATTACCGGGGAGTGATGAAGTAAAAAATGCTGGTGCAGTTAATTTTTTATTGCGTTATTCATTACCTGTTTTTATTAATACCCCATCTAGTATTATTGATAATACCAAAATAAATATATGGATTGATAGCTCGGTGACTCCTGCATTACTTAAAGTGCGTAATGATAACAATAAACATATAAAATTAAGTGATGTTTCAATTGTTAGCCAAGGTAAAATAGTTGTCATTAATAAAGGATTATTGGGATATGTGTTAGCGAATAATCAAATGCAGTGGCCGCTACCTTCTCATATTGTGTCGGGACAAACGTTAAAAGTGACGCTCAATGGGCATGCTGAACCTCAAATATTCACTATTCTCACTCGTTAGTTTATCTCTTTGCGCAGTATTTTCTGCTATTGCTAATCCTATTGAAACACTTTATCTAGATGTTTCTATCAATAAGCAGGTTTTACCTAATTTTGTGGAAGTAAGAAAAGAGGGTGATACATTTTGGATCGCTGAAACTGAAATTCAAGCTCTTAATTTAAATACGAGTGAATTGACTAAGAAAGAAGGCTGGGTTCAATTGGTTCCTCAATCAGGAATGAATATTACCTATGAACCACTTTCTCAATCTTTATCTATTATCGCTGATGGGCATTGGTTTGTCGGCGAACAAAAACCCTTTATTCAAGGGCAAGGCTTTTTATTAACCGAAAGTCAAATTGCCCCAATAATTAAAGGGAGTGTAATGAATTATGATTTATTCGCTAGCCACGATACATACAGTAAGAATATTACTGCTTTTACTGAATTTCGCTTACTGGGTTATGGTTCAGGTCATTTTAACACGTCATTCAATAGCCAATTATCTAAAACTCCACAAACAACGTATAACCAATTCAACCGATTAATGACATCATGGCAAACTAGTGATGTAGATACATTAAATACACTAACGTTAGGAGATGCTATTACCAGTGGGCAGTCATGGACTAATCGTGTACGCTTTGGTGGGATTCATTTTTCGCACAATTATAATTTACAACCCAATTTTAATATCACGTCAAAACCTATTTATAGCAATACGGCTGTATTACCATCAACTATTGATTTATATATTGATGGTATTAAAAATAGTACTCAACGAATCGACCCTGGACAATTTACATTAAACACCGCCCCTTCTTTTTCTGGAGCAGGCAATGCCCAACTAATTGTTACGGATATTAATGGGCAGCAGCAGAAAATTGACATATCACTTTATAATACTAATCAACTAATTTCACGAGGATTATATACATGGGATATTAGCTTAGGTTGGTTAAGAGAAAACTATAATGAACAATCCTTTGGGTATAACTCTAAATTAATGGTGGTAGGTGATGGTCGCTATGGTATTACTGATAACTTAACTTTGACTGGTCACAATGAAATAAATAGTGATCTACAAAATATTGGTGCTGGTTATTATTGGTTAATTTCTCCTTATGTTGGGGTATTACGCGGTAATAGTGCTTGGAGTCAATATCAAAATAAATTTGGGTATCAGTGGGGACTTGGATGGCAATGGAATAATAGGCAATTCGGTTTATCTATTGATCACCAGCAACAAGAAACAAACTTTGCTGATGTAGCCACTCAAACCGGAAATTTAATGCCATTAAAATCCAATAATGCCTTCGCGAGTTGGTCTTTTGAGGATATAGGTACGCTTGGAGGCGGCTGGGTAGAACGTAAGTATTCTGAAAGAAATATACAATATGCCAATATTTCTTGGTCGAAATCGTATACGCATTATGTCACCTTGTCTATTAATGTAGCAAGGGAGCTAAGTAATAATCATAATAATTCAATGTATTTCATGGTGAGTATTCCACTCTCTAATGAAGATTATTTATCACTTCAAACAAACTACGACAATAAAAATATCAATCAACAAATTCAATATCGTCATAGCTTATTACCTGATGTGGCAGGGTGGGGATGGGGAGCTGCACAACAATTCGGTGATAATAGTAATCTTCATCTTGATCTCACCAATCGAAATGCAGTAAATGAGTGGCAGATTGGGTATAACCGTGACCGTAATGACAGTAGTTATTATTTGAGTAGCAATGGTGCCGTCGGACTTTTAGATGAAGATGTTTATTTTATGCGCAAATTAGGTAATGCATTTGCCATCGCTGATGCATCAGGTGTTCCTGATATTCCTGTTTATTTACAAAATATTGAAGTGGGGAAAACGGATAAACAAGGTCGTTTCTTATTAAATGATTTGTATGGTTATGAGCCACAAAAAATTAGAATTAATGCCTTATCGCTATCAGCCGATTACCGTATTAAGGATACTGAAAAAACAGTTATTCCTCGGGAAGGAAATGGCACATTAGTCTCCTTTAATTTGTATAGAACCAATGCATTATTATTAAATGTTAAACAGGAGGATGGTCAAGCAATACCAACGGCAGCGGCGGTATCTATCTATCGTAATAAGATGGATATTGATGAAATACAAAATACGCTGGTCGGTTATGGCAGCCAAATATATTTGGAGAGTTGGGAAACTGTGCGAGAGATTGAAGTTATATGGGCGAAAGGAAAATGCCAGATAACTTTACCACAAATAGAAAATAGCTCAGAGCCATTTGTTGAGAAAGAGGTTGTATGTTACTAAAGAATAAAAATATATTTTTGTTTCTAATAATTAGTATACCTTCTGTTTCATTTGCCAGTACGGAATGTTGGAATGGCTCAGGTACGCATTTTAATTTTGGTACGGTTACACAAGGGCAAGGTGCATCAACAACAGGAAAAGTGGTATTTACTTGTAATAATTATGAAGGGAGCACTCGTTATATTCGAGCTTGTTTACGTATACAAGATGAAGCGCCATTAGTCATGCGCACGAATAGCTTCCCTGCAAATGAACTCTATTTTAATTTATATCCGCTTAGCGACCAGTCAACACCTTTAAGTCGCTCAACACCACAATATGCACAAATCGATTACATATTACCGAATAGCTCAACACAAGAAGCTTATTTTAATTTAACGGCAAAAATTACACCTAAACAAATGTCTCTGACGGCATGGAGCTATCATAACTATGGCTTCTCTACTGTTATTAAGTTTATGGCGGCAAAAGAAGAGTCACAATTACTATCTTGTAATGCAATGCCGGAAACTAATGTGAGAATTGTTCAGTCATCAGCGACTGCTGAAGTCAAACAAGGATGCCAGATAGATAGTATTAGTGATATGAACTTTGGTTTGTTATCACCGGTTAGTGGACAAAAATTGCAGGCTAAAACAACGGCAAAGATTACAGCAACATGTCCTACTGGTACGGCTTTTTCATTAGGCTTAGGTCAAGGATTACACTTTAAGGAGAATAGTCGTCAGCTCTGTTCAGAGCGAGATTGTGTTAGTTATCAGCTCTATCAAGACGCCTCATATACGACTATTTGGGGAGATATTATTCATTATAATACAGTTGATAGTGTCTCTTTAGATGGTAAGAGCCAAAGTGTTATCGTATATGGTTCAGTTCCGACACAAGAATGGCCTCCATCCGGTAATTATACTGATACCGTGGTTGTGACATTATTTTACTAGGTAGTAGCACTGTATTATTGGGTTTATTGCAAAAATGGATGAAAGGGAATAATCCTTCTCCATTTTTGTGAATTAATAGACATTGCTGAACGTGATATTTAGGCAAATGGTTCAACTAGTTATAAAATAAACTATATTGAATCAAAGGAGCTTGTCTAGCCATGAATCGAGTACTGACAGTAGACAATTATCAAAAAATGCCATGGAAAAATGGACAAGGTTTTACGTTAGAAATCGCTCGTAGCCACGGTAATGGTTTAGTTGATTTTGATTGGCGGGTCTCTATTGCGGATGTTAAAACAGCTGGCTCATTTTCTTACTTTCCCAATAGAAAGCGAATTATCGGCGTTTTGGATGGCGGGTTAGGTCTGACATTACATATTGACCAAAATGCACCTGTGGCACTGTATCAAAAACAATTTCTTCATTTTCATGGTGAAAGCGACGTCCACGCAGAATTATTAGATGAAGCTATTCGCGATTTTAATCTCATTTATAATCCTGATAAATATGCTGCTCGATTACAATGGCTGAATACTCAGGATGTAGGATCATGGATTAGCGATGCAAGCCAAGTTTTAATCTTTAATGCGAAGAATAAGCTCAAGATTATCGTTGATGCTGAACAATATCAGTTAAACGAATTTGAAACTTTATTGGTGGAAAATAACCATCATTCGCGGCAGTTTAGTGTTGAAGCTGATTCACATTATGATTTTTGTATTATTGAATTGTTTTCAAAATAATTGAGTAAGCCGTGTTGAGTAAGCCGTGTTGAGTAAGCCGTGATATGTCACGGCTTACTCAAATTAATTAAATCTATTTGAAGCAAACTTCGGCCCAACGCGCTAGACCCGCGGTAACGGAACCAAAATCATTGCCTCGGACAATAGGAATATTGGGTAATTGTTGCTCAATGGCTTGGCATAGAACTGGTGATTGTGCTGAACCTCCAGTAACAAAGATAGCATCAGGTTGTACACCACCTTGATTAACCGCCTCTTTAACCAGCTCAATCATTTTACTTTTTGGTGATTCAATGGCTTCAACCATTTGATCGCGTTGAATGTTCACTTCTAACGTTTCATTGAGTAATTCGATACGCGCCAAATAACTTTCATCTTTAGATAAAGCAATTTTGGCTTCTTCTGCACGGCGAACAAGGCTATAACCTAACGTTTCATTATAGACTTCGATTAGGCGTACTAGTTTTTCTGGCTCTTTGGCATCTTGTCTCATGCGGTTGAGTGCGGCTAAATTGGGCCTCGCATAAAAATCTTTTTGCGCTTCAACATTGTTAATCGCAATTGAATTCCAAAATTGGATCAATGGCATTTTAATACCAGACACGGTTTGGCTGCTCATACCAAATTGATCCATTAGCTGTTTCAGTGCCAGATAAATATCTAGGTCATTCCCACCCACGCGCTGACCACTGTGAGCTAATAAGCTTGCAGTACGATCATTTTTACCGCGATAGCTGGGTCCCATCTGAATTAATGAGCAGTCAGTTGTACCACCACCAATATCGACGACTAACACAGTTTGGTCTTGAGTTAATGTCGCTTCATATTCCAGACCCGCAGCAACAGGTTCAAATTGGAAGGCAATATTTTTAAATCCTGCTCGTGTCGCAGCCCTAATCAAAATAGCTTCAGCTTGTTGGTTAGCTAGCTCGCCGCCACGGCCATGAAAGTTGATTGGCCGACCAATAACGGTATCGGTAATGATTTTCTGAGTTTGTTGCTCAGCTTTTTGCTTAATATTGGCCATCATGGCACACACTAAGTCTTCAAAGAAGCTGATTTGAACGTCATGAAGGCCGGATGCACCAAGGAAGGATTTTGGTGATTTCACATAATAAACATCACGTGGATCTTTAAGATACAAATCCAATGCCGCTTGGCCAAACACGATATCTTCGGGAATTAGCTCAATCCCTTCTTCACGGTTATGGGCAATGGATCTTCTCAGAATTTGCTCGCCTATTGCGTCTGAAGGCGAAATATTAAGGTGACGAAATAGATGCTCAGAGACCGACTCTCGGGTTGGCGCGCAGAGGGTTGAAGGAATATAGAAGCTATTACCTTCTAAAGGTAAAAGGGTTGGATTCCCTTCATTCATTATTGCGACAGCACAGTTTGATGTCCCATAGTCAAAACCAATAAACATTTCGGCTCCTGATATCTTCACGACACTTAGAAAAAGGCGGCAAACTTTACCGGAAGCTTTGCACAATTACCACAGGAAAAATGGCATTGTGAATATAAATAAGAGAGTAAAAGTGTTGTTTGCTGTATGAAGTGACGTCGAGTCTATTAATGAAGGAATATTGGCACAGATATGTTAGGAGTAGCGCTCATGATAATGCGAATAAAAAGCCCTAGTTATCAATCTTAACTAGGGCTTCATGTCTTAGGATACTGAGTTAATTATTTTATTAAGCGTTAGCTAATTCGCCTTCAGCGTTATCTTCTTTAGTGACTTGTTGGCGGTTGCGTTCAAGTTCTAGTGCACCAAAGTGAGACAGGATACAGAAGATGATACAGCAGACGACACCACCAAGAAGTAGGTAGAACCCTGCGTGCCAGCCCATACGGTCAACAACATATCCAAATAAGCTAGTGCCTAATGTTGCACCGAGGATGTAGCTCATGAAACCACGCAGGCCAACCGCTGAACCGACAGCAAAGCTCGGGACGATTTCCATGGTTTGGACTGAAGCTAGGAATTGCGGTACATAAATCAGGCAGCCCACGATAGCAGCAAAGAAAGTGACTAACGCGAGAGACTGGCTCTGCCAATAACCAATCAGGCAGAAGAAAATCAGTACCATACACACGATAGCCAGTGGCATTCTACGACCTTTAAACAGTTTGTCTGTTAACCAGCCTGCCAGTAAGGTTGATGGGATCGCTGCCCATTCGAAGAATAAGAATGCAACGCTCATTTGGTCTTTAGAGAAGTTCTTTTCAGTCAATAGGTAAATCGGTAACCAACTGATGACACCGAAACGAACCATATACACAAAGACGTCAACGAAAGAGACATACCAAGCATTTTTGTTTTTCAGGACATAAGTACAGAAAATTTGGAATGCGCTCATGTTCTCAGGTGATTGCTCTTGTTGAGCAGCGGTTAATACCACTTTCTCTTCAGGCATCATTTTGTCAAGAGCCGGTAAACCTTCGTTAGCCGGCGAGCCTTTTCCGAGCATTAATACTACAATGGCAAACAAAATGGCGATACAAGCAGGAACCATGTAGCTTGCGCTCTGCCAATGTTCAGTACCAAGAACCGCAAAAGCAGCACCAACGATAGGGGCAACAATACCGCCACCGATGTTATGGGAAATATTCCAGAAAGCACCGATACGACCACGCTCACGACGCGGGAACCAGTTAGCAATGGTAATAAATGAAGGACCAACACCCATCCCTTGGAATAGACCATTCAGGATAACAAATCCAACAAATAGCCAGAATGCGTTACTGAAACCCATACCGAAGTTAACAACGGCACAGAGGATCAAACCAAATGCCATAAAGGCTTTCGGACTCGCTTTGTCTGCAAGGGTACTCATGATCCCTTTACTGATACCGTAAGCAATCAACATACAGCTAGTTAACAGACCAATTTGGGTGGTGCTCAAATCCAAGTTTTCTTTTAGGTATGGAGTCGAGAGTGTGAAGTTATTACGAACAATATAATAAGCTAAATAACCGAGAAACACGCTAAGTAGTGCTTGAACGCGATAGCGTTTATAAGTTGCTGGTACGTCTCCAGGCGCAACTTTGTTTTTTGCCATAGCTGGTTTTAAAAATGACAGCATAAATTCACCTGTGAAAAGAGATATAAAAATGGAAAACACGCAATATTTTTGTCTTTTTTTTTCTGACACCGTCATCATGTCCTGCTTCAAAAAATATCTCAATATCAGTTATTTGTGTCATATTTGACTCAAAATTGAAAATTAACGAGTCGAATTGACACATCTTGTGCTGTGTAGTGAATGATTTATAAGATGAATGAATTTAGAGGTTGCTTTAATAGTTTAAGAGTGAGAATAAGTGTCATATGGCAGGGCGTTAACTTGGCTATTACAGTGAATTTCATGATGGCTTATGGCTCAAAAACAACGTTTCTATTTTTGATATAGGCGATTTCGGAGATGGTTAAGTCAGTACTTTTTGATTTATTTGCTCATTTATTTCAAATTACATGATTTCACATGCATGCAATACATATTATTTTGGTTATAAATTGGTTTATAGAGTTATTAGTTAAATGAATAAAAGGGTGCAATTTGTCTCAAATGCACTTTTATACAAAATTAAAATATTGTCACTTTTTTTGATGTGAATCACATCTGTCAGTGGGATAGAAAATTTTATGATGTTAAGACGATTAATTCGCCCTGTAATGGCACTTTTTATATTCACCATGGTTGTCATAAATTTAGTGGGATTTAGCCGCTTAGCGCTGGCTAAAAGTGATGAGTTGGTTATTGCAACAACTCTATCTCCTGAAGCTACTACTTATATTATGAATAGCTGGAATGCACGACCAAATGCAATTCCTATTCGTACTATAAATCGCGCAAGCGCATCTTTAGAACGCCTGCTAGATACAGAAGCGTTGGAAAATGTCGACTTAGTGCTGACATCATCCCCTATGTTAATGCAGCATTTACAGCAACATCATCGCTTAGCCACTTTGCAGGATATGCCTAAATTTTCTCAGCGCTTAGTTCCTTCATCGTTAAAAGATACGGTGGTAGCAGTGGCATTCTCGGGTTATGGAATTTTAGTTAACCGTGATTGGATGGCCCAGAATCAGTTACCCATTCCAAAAACATGGGATGATTTAGCGGATAGTCGATATCAAGGTATGTTACTAATTAGCAGCCCATCTCGTTCAGATACTTATCATTTGATGATTGAATCGTTATTACAACAACGAGGTTGGGATGAAGGTTGGGAAATTTTACTCAGAATGTCGGGGAACTTAGCCACAGTTTCATCGCGCAGTTTTGGTGTCGCCGATAAAATCAAAACAGGGTTGGGTGGCGCTGCACCGATTATTGATAACTATGCCAATATTTTGTTAGTCGATCCGGAACTGGAATTTAATTATTTACCGGATTCAGCAACATCACCGACGTTTATTGCGATGACACGCTACAGCCTGAATACAGAAAATGCTCAGCAATTTATTAATTTTTTATTGAGTGAGCAAGGGCAAAAAATTTTAGCCGATACGAATACGGGAAAGTATCCGGTCACGCCGCTTGCGGATAATAATCCGAGAAAAGCACAGCAAACACAGCTATTAAATACCCCGAAGCCATTGGATGAGCACTTGGTTTTAAAACGCCAGCGCTTGGTACAGCAATTGTTTGATTCGGCGATTACCTTTCGACTCACTGAGTCTAAAGATGCCTGGAGGGCGGTGTATATGGCTGAAGCTAAATTAAAAAGAACGTTGCCTGAAGTTCGCGCGTTGTTAACGGCAATGCCAGTGACAGCGCAAGAGAGTGAAGATCCCGCCTATTACTCGCGCTTTGATGATAGCAGAAAAGCGGAAGAAGAATATATGCGCTGGCAAAATTTCTTTCAGGAACAGCAGCGTAAGGTAATTGCTCAGTTGGAAGCGATTAAATGAAGCAATATATCGTCAATTATATGGGTCGCTTTAGCATTAGTGGCATATTACGCGGCGCATTTATTATGGGGACGTTACTGACACTCATTGTGAGTTGTGTGAGCCTCTATGCTTGGCAAGCCCAAAATAGACAAATTCATTATGCGCTTGGTGATTATTTTCCGCGTATCCAATCTTCATTTTTGATTGAAGGTCAGCTCAATAGATTGGTTGATGAATTAAATGAATTTTTAAAAGCACCGAATACGGCAACACGGCTACAGTTACGTAACCAGATAACCGCCCATTTAACGCAAATTGAAGCTTTCAACCAAAAACTCACTGGACGTGATCAGGCGCAAATAGCGGATATTGTTTCACAGAGCCAAGATTTATTACAAAGGTTAGATAAGGCGTTATACAGCCTATTTTTAGCGCGAGAAAAGATCAACATGCTCTCTTCGCGGATCACTTGGCTACATGATGACTTCAACGCTGAATTGAATTCGTTATCTCAAGATATTAGCCTTCAGCAAGGTTCGTTATTAGATAAAATTGAACAAGAGCCGAGTCAAACCGTCGCCTTACAGAGCCGCTTGCGTAATGTTCAAGGTGAGTTACAGCTGATTTACACTTTGGCTCGCTTAGAAGAGAAAATCACTAATATACTCATCGGCAGCTTGAATGATATGCAGAATCAGCCTAGTCAGGAGGAGGTTGCAGAGGATGGGGGATACGTTCGTTATTTACGCTATTTAAAATCAAATGTTGAGGCAAATGCAGCCACTTTTAATCTCTATCCAAGTGCGGTTACGCTCCGTCAAACAATCGATGAGTTATTAAATATCGGTTTATCTGACAGTAAAATGCTGGGAACTTTGCATAATTATCAAGCAGCTAAAGCTGAATTGGCTGTTGTGACCACAGAAAAAGAGCGGATCTTAGCGCGTTTTCGTTCGCAGCTTGATTTACAGCTTGGCAGTAGCCATTTGCAGTTGCAAACGCTTAATCACCATTTGGCGGATATTATGTCCCTGAGTGGCACAATTATTATTATTACCGCATTACTTGCACTATTGCTGGCGATATTGATTAACTTTTTCTTTATTCGTTCGCGTTTAGTTAAGCGATTTACCGCGTTGAATCAGGCGGTTGCCAAAATTAGTTTTGGTGATTTAACGACATCTATTCCTGTAGAAGGACGAGATGAGTTAGGACGTATTGCAATGTTGTTGCAGCGTACTATCGATCAAATTAATCAACAGAAGATCCAGTTAGAGCAAGAAATTGCAGATCGCAAAACAATTGAGGAAAATTTAAGATCGACCCAAAATGAATTGATCCAAACAGCCAAGCTTGCAGTTGTAGGGCAAACCATGACTACGTTAGCTCATGAGATCAACCAACCACTTAATGCCTTAACTATGCACCTTTACATGGCAAAAAAAGCGCTACCCGAAACCGGAAATGAAGCTGCGCTGGTGGCATTGAATAAATCCGAACAACTGGTAACTCGCATGGATGGTATTATTCGCTCCTTGCGCCAATTTGCTCGTAAGCGAGACAATAACGAACAACTTCAAGCCATTTGCTTGAGTCAAAGTATTCGAAGCGCGTGGGATGTTCTGGTGTTACAGCATAAAACCCGCGAAGTTAACCTGTTGTACCCAGACTCACTACCATCAGTGTTAGGCGATGAAATTGGTATTCAGCAGGTACTCGTTAACTTGTTAGCAAATGCATTGGATGCAAGTCCTATAAAGGCAGTAATTTCAATTGATTATACAACGACAGATGAAACACTTGAATTGTTTATCAGTGATAATGGCGAAGGATGGCCGTTGGAACTTGCCGATTCTTTGATGAAACCTTTTACCACGAGCAAAGAAATTGGCCTTGGGGTTGGGTTATCGATCAGCCAGTCGATTATGCAACAATTAGGCGGTGAGCTGCGTATTGCTTCGACTCTCACCCACAATGGATGCGTAATTTTAGATTTTAAAAAGGTGAGTGAACATGCTGGATGACAGCTACGATATTTTATTGATCGATGATGACAAAGATGTGCTTGAAGCCTATTGTTTGCTATTAGCTCAGGCCGGATACCGAGTATATAGCTGTGATAATCCTCTCAAGGCTAAAGAGTTAGTACATCGAGATTGGTGTGGGATTGTCTTAAGCGATGTCTGTATGCCTGATTGTTCAGGCATCGACTTGATGGCACTGTTTCTCGAAAAAGATAAATACTTGCCTGTTGTGTTAATTACAGGTCATGGTGATGTGCCAATGGCTGTTGAGGCTGTTAAACTCGGTGCATGGGACTTCCTGCAAAAACCCGTCAATCCTGAATATTTGTTATCTCAAGTTGAAAAGGCATTGGCTGCGCGTAAACAACGCGTGATGCAAAGACGTTGGGGGCAAAAACAACGCACATTGAATTTTGTCGGACAAAGTGAATGGTCGCAACAGGTTAGCCAGCAACTACAAGGGTTATCTGAGACACATGCTGCCGTATTTTTTCAGGGTGAATTAGGTAGCGGTAGAATTTATCTTGCACGTTATTTACATCAAATTAGTAATAACCGTGACTCACCTTTAGTTATCAAAACCTTGCTAAACGAGCAGGATGTACCGCTGGATGTATGGCTAAGCGAAGTTGCTGATGGCACATTAGTGATCAAGAATATTGAGTTGATGCCAATTAGCCAGCAACGTTATTTAGTACAACATATTCAACAAGAGCACCGTGCGTTTCGACTGGTGGGTATTTCTGATACACCGATCATTACCCTAACCAAGCAGCAAAAACTGATTGCAGAACTCTATTATTATTTTTCAATGACACAAGTTATTTGCTTACCATTATCACAACGCAAAGCTGATATTATGCCGTTGTTTTATCACTATCTTGAACTTGCCTGCACTCGATTGAACCAACCTTTGCCAACCCTTGATGAAACTTTTATTAAGAAATTAACCCGTCGTCATTGGCCTGGAAATGTCAGTGAATTGGCAAATGCAGCTGAACTGTATGCAGTAGGGATCATGCCGATGGGCGAAACAGCGAATCCATTATTAGCGTCAGTTGCTCCAACTGCGCTTGATCAGCAGATTGAAAACTATGAAAGGCAAATTATTACAGAAGCACTCAATATTCACCAAGGGCGCATTAATGATGTTTCTGAATATTTGCAAATGCCGCGTAAGAAGCTCTATTTACGGATGAAAAAATACGGTTTAGATAAACATCATTATCGCACCTAGCCTATTTTTTATGACTTGAAATATAAGCAATATTTTATTTGGGAATTATTGATGTTGAGTTAAAACGCTCGCTATCCTCAATTAGGAGCTGTTTGTCTTTGAAGGTCAATTTTTATTCGAATTACATGTCTTTAGTTAAGACAAAAAGAAGCAAGGCGAGTTGCTCGCCGCCTAATGAACTTGACAAGAGTCGCTCAACACAGCGAAAAATCACGTTTAATCGAAGCCGAAGGGCGCTTTTCATTTACGGTTTAGGGTTTTTGGTGATGTTTTTTTAGGCCCCTAAGCACGTGATATGATTATATTGATGTTATTTAAACCGATTAGTGCGGTAAAAATCAGTAGCAAAGATAAACAGCCCTAATAAACTCCCAATAATTCGAGATGCAGGTTTTACCTGCCTGCACTGCCAACTCGAATTATTTGAGGTATAGTGATTTCAATAATAAATGAAGTGGCTAACATAGGCTTAGTACACTGGCAAACTGGAGTTCGTGGATGCTAATTGTTGAGATGTTAAGCACTGGAGATGAAGTGCTACATGGGCAAATCGTTGATACTAATGCAGCATGGTTAGCAGATTGTTTCTTTCAAGCAGGGTTTCCCCTCAGCAGCCGAACAACAGTCGGTGATAATTTAAATGATCTTGTTCAGGTTTTACTCGAACGAAGCCAACAGGCTGATGTACTGATCGTCAATGGAGGACTCGGCCCAACGAGTGATGATTTAAGTTCACTTGCCGCGGCCACCGCCGCGGGTGTGCCATTAGTCGAGCACGCAGAATGGATAGCAGTGATGGAGCGTTATTTTGCTTCCCGAGAGCGTGTTATGCCAGAAACAAATCGTAAGCAAGCACTCTTGCCTGAAAACGCTGAGCTGGTCGATAACCCAGTTGGAACAGCTTGCGGTTTTTCAATGGTGATTAATGATTGCTTGTTATTTTTTACACCGGGTGTGCCATCTGAATTTAAAGTGATGGTTGAGGGGCAAATATTACCTCGCCTACGCGAATATTATCCTTTAACTGAAGCGCCGTTGTGCCTACGACTCACCAGCTTTGGTCGCAGTGAAAGCAGCTTGGCTAAACAGTTTGATGGACTACCACTACCTGATGACTGTGTGATCGGCTATCGTTCTTCAATGCCGATTATTGAATTAAAGCTGACAGGGCCTGCAACACAGAAAGAGCCGATGTTAGCACTTTGGCAAATAATTAAAGCAGGGGTGGGTGAAAACCTGATTTTCGAAGGGACAATAGGTTTACCGAGCGTGACATGTCACGATTTAACGCAGAAGCAGCTTCGAGTCGCGATCAGTGAACAATTCAGTGCTGGGTTACTAAATTGGACATTAAATTCGGTATCTGCACCATTGACTGACAGTAAAGTGATTACCTCACAGGATAATCAACACTTATCAGCCCTGTTAGAGCATGCTCGTCAGATTGCCAAACAGCAGAATGCACATATTGGCTTAGCTATCGGGGGATACAATGAAGGCTGCTTATCACTGGCACTGCATACCCCAGAAAAAAGCTATGCTCAATGCATTCGTTATATGCCAAATAATCACACTACTAAAGCGAAACAAGAGGTCAGTGTGATGTTGATGTTAGATATGCTACAGCGCTGGCTTCAAGAACGTAAAGTGTTCGGGCACTACGAGTGGTTAGAGCAAGCTGAAACGTTGATCAGTTAGCTCCATGTATTGATACGCTGCGTTGTTGTAATCTCAGCGCAGCAATTCTTCGTTAAATTGTAATAAGATCGCAATAGACGCTATATAGCGTATTTCCTCTCTGGCTCTTCATTTTGAAGCCTAATTTCTACAATTTATTACTGAATGATGATATTCAATCCATCATTTTTATCTATTTGTTTAAAATAAAATTCAAAAGTGAATTTCTGTCATTATTACCTATTGCATTGAATTATATGAAAATAAATAATTTATGTGGAAAAAATGAATATCATCATCAATTTAAGCATTTGTGCGCTCGCTACCATTTTTGTTGAATGCAAATGTAAACTAATATCATTTGTGGTAAGTACAAGGTAAGATAACCGCCATTCTTTGTGTTATGGGCACAATCGCTGCGCTTAGCCACTTCGCTGAATTACTCTCAAGCTTGTGTCTTTAGCTGCTTTGTATATTGATGTGTTTATCGAGTTAGATAGATGGAGGAAATTGGATGTTTGTAAAATCATTAACTTCTGGGTTGGTCTTACTATCAGCTTTAGTACTAGCCGGTTGTGATCAATCTAAAGAAACGACAGAAACCTCTGCACCTGCTGAGAAACAAGTTATCACCATTGAGCATGTTCAAGGTAAAACAGAAATCCCTCGCCATCCTGAAAAAGTGATTGTGATGAGCATGGAAACGCTGGATATCTTGGATGCACTAGGTGTTCCAGTTGCCGGTGTTCCACAAACAAATGTCCATTTTCCTGAATTCCTGTCTAAATATAGTGGCCCAGAATATATCAATGCGGGAACCTTGTTTGAACCTGCTTATGAAACCCTGAGTAATGCTAATCCAGACCTGATTATTGGCGGTAGCCGTGCGCGTGATGCTTATGACAAGCTCAGTGGTGTTGCACCAACTATTTCATTGGATATTGATAACAAACGCTTTATCGAAAGCTTAAACGAACGTACCACTGAACTCGGTATGTTGTTTGGTAAAGAGAAAGAAGCAGAAAAATTAGTTGCTGATTTCAAAGAGAAAATTGCTAAAATTAAAGAAAAAGCACCAGATGCTGGTACTGCAATGGTGATTTTAGTCAGTGGCGGTAAAATCTCAGCGTATGGCCCAGGCTCACGCTTTGGTTTTATTTTCGATGAGTTAGGCTTTAAACCTGCTTATGTGTTCCCAGATGATACTGGAAGACACGGCAACATTGTTAACGCTGAACTACTGGTGAAATTGAACCCGGATTGGTTGTTTGTGATTGATCGCGATAGCGCGATTGGTCGTTCTGATGCACAACCTGCTGCGCAAGTATTAGATAATGCTTTAGTCAGAAAAACAGCAGCATGGAATAAAGAACAAGTGACTTACCTTGACCCATCTGCGGTCTATATTGCTGGTGGTATCCAAACGTACTCCCAGTTAATGGACGATGTTAATAACGCACTAGAAAAAAGCCAAACAAACTAATCAATGAAAACGCTTTATCTTTTTTTTGGAATTATCGCATTATTGGTATTAGCGGTGTTCAGTTTGTTTATTGGAGCGGGTGACGTGTCACCCGTTTCGCTTTTCACTGACCCCGAGATGCAAGACATCTTTTTTATCAGCCGAATTCCACGAACCGCTTCTCTGATCCTAGCTGGCAGTGCAATGAGTGTCGCTGGGCTTATCATGCAACTTTTAACTCAAAACCGCTTTGTTGAGCCATCGCTTGCCGGAACAACGCAATCTGCCAGTTTAGGTTTACTGGTCGTCATGGTGCTTTTTCCTGCTGCCGGTATTATGACCAAAATGGTGGTCGCGAGTGGATTTGCTTTGCTTGGCACCATGTTGTTTATGCTGTTATTGCGTCGAGTTATTTTGAAATCTGCTCTGATTGTACCACTAGTTGGTATTATGTTAGGCGCGGTTATTAGTGCTTTAACGGTCTTTACGGCTTACTCTTTTGATTTATTACAATCATTAGGTGCTTGGATGAGCGGAGATTTTTCTAGCATTATTCAAGGTCGCTATGAGCTTTTATGGTTAGTGGGCTTGCTGACACTATTAGCATGCTGGATTGCAGACAGCTTTACGGTCGCAGGTATGGGACGTGAATTCGCAATCAATGTGGGGTTAAACTACCGCAAAGTGATGACAATTGGGCTATCAATTATTGCTCTGATTAGTGGCGTTGTTGTCGTTGTTGTAGGGGCATTGCCTTTCCTTGGACTAATTATCCCGAACCTTGTGAGTTTAGTCATGGGCGATAATATCCGTAAAACACTCCCTTGGATCTGTCTTGCAGGTGGTGGGTTAGTGTTACTTTGTGACATCATTGGTCGGTTAATCCGTTACCCATTTGAAATACCCGCAAGTGTTATTTTAGGTGTTATTGGCGCCGTTATTTTCCTTTTTTTACTGTTGAAGCAGCAACGTCATGCAAAAAGTTAATGCATCAATCGTGTTACCCAAAAAGGGTATGACACCATTACAAAGAATATGGCTCTTACTGGGCTTGTCGATTTTAGCCATCATACTTTTTATGACGATTAACCTCGGCAATAACTTAGCCTATATTTTACCGCACCGCGGCTATATGGTACTGACAATGATCTTGGTCGCATTCGCCTCTGGTGTATCGACAGTTCTTTTTCAGACAATAGCTAATAATAAGATCCTGACCCCCTCTATTATGGGGTTAGAAGCATTATTTATTTTACTGCAAACCATCTTTGTATTTTATACCGATAGCTTTCCAGCATCTTGGTTGCTCAATATTGGTAAGTTCTTATTAGAATCCTCATTGTTGGTTCTGTTTTCTGTGTTGCTTTATCGTTGGTTGTTTATTTCTGCCAAATTAAATATCAACCTCGTTTTAATGGTGGGTATTATCCTCGGAACCTTTTTCCGAAGCTTGGCAACATTGTTACAACGATTAATGGATCCGAATGAATTTTCGATTCTTCAAAGTCGTATGTTTGCAACCTTTACACGAGCCACACCTGAGTTAATTTTCTTTACTGCCATTATCACTATCATTGTTGGTCTGCTATTGTGGCGCATGCGTTATTGTTTTGATGTCTTGGCGCTTGGCCAAGCGAATGCCGTCAATTTAGGTATCAATTATCGCCATAAAGTCACTGTGATCTTATTGTTGATTTCTATCCTAGTTGCAATTTCAACGGCTTTGGTAGGTCCATTAACCTTCTTAGGTCTAATGGTGGCAAACCTTGCTTACTTTATTAGTGGTAGTAGCCAACATCGTTATCTTCTTCCCGTCGCTTTCTTACTGGGCGTGATTGCTCTGATTGGTGGGCAAATGGTCCTTGAGTACGGATTGAACATGGCCGGAACGCTATCTGTGGTGATTGAGTTTGTTGGTGGCATATTCTTTATTTATATGGTGTTAAGAAGGTTTTAGTATGATTGAAATTAATCAGATATCGAAAAGTTATCAGGATACTAAGGTCTTAGATAACATCACAACAACGATTAAAAACAGTGGTATTACGTCGATAATTGGCCCGAATGGTGCTGGTAAATCAACACTCTTATCTATTATTGGCCGGTTATTAATGGCCGATGATGGGTACGTCAAAGTTAATGACTTGGATGTAGTGACCACACCGAGTGATACATTAGCCACTTATTTGTCTGTATTGCGTCAAGAAAACCAATTCGCAAGTCGGTTAACGGTAGAAGAGTTAGTCGGCTTTGGCCGCTATCCCTATACCAAAGGTCGTTTAAATATTGACGATAAAAAGAAAATTGATGAGTCTCTCGATTTTTTAAATTTATCGGATTTACGTTACCGTTATTTGGATGAATTATCTGGTGGTCAGCGCCAACGTGCTTATGTTGCGATGGTTCTGTGTCAGGATACAGAGTATGTTTTGCTGGATGAACCGCTGAATAATCTGGATATGAAACACGCCGTGATTATGATGAAATTATTACGTCGAGCTGCTGATGAGTTAGGCAAAACCATTATTTTGGTGATCCACGATATTAACTTTGCCTCAGTTTATTCCGACCATATCATCGCGATGAGGTCGGGGAAATTGTCTTATCATGGCGCACCTGTCGATATAATGAAAGCAGACATTATTGAAGATATCTTTGATACCCCAGTTGATGTTAAATCTATCGACGACAAATTGATTGCGATGTATTACTAGCTTTCAACTTCAATTCAAGAAGATATAAAAAAACGGCTTCTATTATTTCTCTATGCATTAGGATGCAGGGTAAATAATAGAAGCCGTTTTAGTTAATCGCTTTTGAATTATTTTCGAGTATGTGCTGAAGGTATATTCAGTATCCTCAAAAAGATAAACAATTACTTCTTCGGGCGAACAGCAGTCACTTCGATCTCAACGCGCCATGCTGGGTTAGCTAATTTTGCAACTTGGAAAGCTGAACGAGCTGGCAAATTTTCTGATTTGTCATTATAGAATTTGGTGTATCCAGCCATAAAGCCAGCAAAATCCATAGTTCCTTGAGTCTCTTCGCCACCCACAAGGAAGACTTGCATTTTAACAACATCATTCAAAGTCAGTCCAATCTCAGCAAGGTGATCTTTGATTTGGTTCATGACATTGATAGTTTGCGCTTCAGTGTTGCCATATGACTCAAGAACACCTTCTGGTGCATCTTTAGAAATTTTAGTTGGCACTTTCCCACTAAGGAAGATGATATCGTTGGTTGCACTGATTTCAACGGATTCAGAGATAGGCATTCCTTGTAGCTTATGGTTTTTAACGCCGTCAGCATTTGCGCTCGCTACACCCAACACTAATGGGAGAGAAAGAAGTAGAGTTTTATAGCTCATGTAAGCTCCTTAACATTATCAAAGTGAATAGAGCCTATTAGTTTAATTGATTAAGCTTCAAAAAGTTACCTTGAGTTAACAATAATTTAAAGTTCATAGGCTCTTGTGAAAAAAATGTTTTATTTACTCGGTGAAACGAGAAAGTCTAAATGGATGTGGATTAATAACTGGTTTAGTCCCCATCAATAGATCTGCTGTTAATTCACCAGACGCTGGACTTTCTGTCATACCCCAACCTGTTGCGGTATTGATAACGAGGCCCGGATATTCTTTAATTTCAGAGATAATAGGTAATTCATCATCTGTTGGGCTAACAGTGCCACCCCAGCGTTCCACAACTTTAGACTCTTTAAAGACAGGGAATTCATTTCTTAGTCTTTCAAGAACGCCATCTAAATGTTCATTGTTCGGGGTATTTGTTGCAGTACGGAACTCTTCAAATGGTGTTTTTTCATCTAAATTCCATGAGGTTGCCATTGTGAAGGAGTTAAACAGATCCTTACCGATAGAGAATTCTAATGGCAGCTCACCACCTTGTAACAGGTGCATGAATTTAGGTCCCAATAAGAAGCTATCTTTAACAATTGAGCTGGTAAAGATACGCGGAGCAACTGCATAAGTACCATCGGCTTGTTCACGGAAGTGAATCCCGTTTGGTAGATGTACGTTACCTTTCGGAGCGCCTGGCACGCCAGTGATACGCTGTTGAGATAAATATACGTTCAGTGTAGGAACATCAATGCCAAGGTTACCCATAAATAGGCGAGACCAGATACCACCCGTTAGCACCACGTTTGACGTCTTGATTGCCCCTTTTTCGGTGACAACATCAGAGATTTTACCACCCGCGGTTTCAATGCCTCTAACGGCACAATTAGTGTAGATTTTAACACCGATTGATTTTGCATAGTTGGCCATAGCTGGTGTAACAACTTCTGGATCAAGGCTACCGGAGTCTTCTTCAAAACCAGCAATTTTCCATGGTGTTTGAGCATCAGGTAAACGTTTTGCCAGTTCAGCACCCTCGATCATTCTGGTGTGCAATGGGGTATCGAAACCTGGGTTCTCTGCTGCGTTTTTGATCCATGCTCTTGCAACTTCGATATCTTGTTCGCTAGATGGGACTTCTACACGACCTTGAGTCCGGTAGCTGGTTTCAGCACCGATTTTTTCATTCATGCCACGCCATAAAATCTTTCCATAGTGATGTAATGGAAAAATTTCAGGAGAAGTTTTGTAGCTGATGATTTGGCTATATGCACGGCCTGATTGTTCACCGCCAACGACGCCTTTTTCACAAATAACGACGCTCATACCTCTTTCGGTAAGATTAATTGCAGTCATTATTCCTTGAAGGCCTGCACCGATAATAACAGCATCAGCAGACTTCGGTAGTACACCCTCAGTGCCAGCAACTGCTGCAACACGTGATTGTGCTAATTCAAACCGACCTTCTCTACGGATCATAGGAACGACCGCAGCACCCCCTGCGAGAACACCCGCAGCACCAACCCCTAGAAGTAGCTTTCTACGCGAGATTTTCATCTATAACCTTAATGATAATATTATTATTTATATAGTAATTAATTACAAATTAAGGTAATCATTTTATCATAAACAACAATATTGTTAAGATCAGGGAGTATTTGTTAATAAAATTAGGCGTAATAGGAATATTAGTAATGAGTAATAATCAAGCCTGTAAAGGGTTTGCAAGGAAATTAAATAAGTTATATTGATTTTTAGGTGCGAAAAATAAATTTAAATGTAAGATAAAGTGTACGGTCATTTTTTGGTCTAAAAAAATAAAATTAAAATTACTAACGTGTTGTGAGTGATAAATAAAAATACTCGAAGCTGTTAAGTAACAATCAACTATATTTAATGTGGTTTATTAGAGTTGAAAAACAAAATAACCGATTAAAATGGGATTTGTTTGATGTTTTTTTGTATGAAAGTTAAACGTATATTTTTTATAGGGATTTTATTATGGTGATATATTATTAAATATCGCACTACGGTTTTAAATTTTATTTTGTCTATTTTTTAAGAGTATTTATTTATTCTTATAGCATTATAAATAATAGGTGTATTTTCTAGTTTACAGTTTCACTAAATAATAAAGGGGAAAAATATATTTCTTATATTTCCTATTGTTTATTAAGCTTGATCTTTGATGTTTTACCTTAATTATCAGTCTATTATTATTTATTGTTCTTTTTTTTTGATTAGCTGAATTCGTTTTTTTAACCATAAATAACCATTCCAGTAACTGTTGTTATTAATAATATAGATAGATTTGTTTTCTTTTTAATCAATATTAATTGAATTTAAAAATTAGCCTACGTTGACTAAGGTTATTTTACAAGTTACTCGAGTTATATCCTTATCATAAATAAATTTGTTATTTTTTAGTGATTACGGTTATCTATTTAATAAACAATAGCTGTGTATAGTTTGCGCATATTAATGTAGTGGTTTGAAAATCAATATCTAATATATCTGAATTTTTTAAAATCAATCACAATTTAATCGGTTAATCTCTTTAGATATTTTGTATAAAAATCTCATATCTAATGATAAATTTAACCTAAGTTAGGAACTTGTTTTTAAAAATTTATTTTGACCCAAAAAATAAATATATTGATAAAATTTGTTCAATATTTTATTTATTTAAAATAATTTTTGATTTTTTAGATTAAAATAGTTCGATTACTTAACAGGCTAATTTTTATAATATATCGTAACTTTAGGGGTATAGCGACGATAACCGCATTGAATTACATGACTTAGGTTAATTAATTGATATTTTGTGTTTTAAGTAAGTAGCAAAGGTAAATAGGCTCTAGCTGAGCAATTCAATAAAAGCTTATCAACTATGATATCACTCTGAGCCGGCTGGTTTCATTTGCATAACCAGCCAGCAGAAACCAGAAAATAGAGTAACTAGAAATATTAAATTAATCAGCGTTGAATCAGCAAGTTATTATCTTTTATACCTATTTTGTTGTGAAGTGTAATGGTCTATTGTGACAGGTTAATGACCATCAACTAATGGCTATTCATTACCAGTTGGAATTTGAGCAAAGAAATCTGCGTAATCATGCGAGTAAACTTGATACAAAATCGTCTCTAAATCGGATAACGGATGTGATGACCAATCACATCGAATATCAATGTCTGCGTATTGTCGATTGCTCCAAACTTTGAGAGCAGCTGAACGAATGCCTCTATAATCTCCCCCCGATGCAGCACCAGATTTCATTGCTATTAATAGTCTATCTGCTAGAGCAAGCTGATTGTGTTCATGGAATGTTTCATAAATAGCGTGTAACACCTGTTCTCCTGCAAGCATATTACCTGCAATCGCTAAATTATCTTCCGATAAGCTACCACACCAAGGTAAGCAGTCTTGTCCCGTCCAGTGGGCACTATTACCTTGAGTATCGATAATGATCAGTTGCCTTACCGTAGGCTCGACATCATGACTCAAAAGAGTCTCTAGACAAGATTGAGCGGATATTTTTTGTCGCAATAACTCAATACCGTTTAATCCGGCGATTGGATTAGTCATTGCTTGTGTGGCAATCGCGCCACAAGCGCTAGCACCATGTAACACTAACGCCCCAACAGCAGGACCACCTGTTGCTGTTGCTGAACCTATTTTCCCTGTCTTAGGGCAGCGAGCAACAATCGAAAAAGTCATTTTACACCTCATAAACTAGACATCGATCAAATTTATCATTATAAATTATTGCATGAAAGTTAATTTATCATCATAAATAAAGAAAAAGAGAATAATTTTAACAAAATTGACACATATCACAGAGCAATAACATTATTGGGGAGAACAGATATGCGAATACGTTTATATGGGTGGATAGCAAGTATCTTGCTTCTCTCTGCTTTTTCATTTTCATCATGGGCGGGTGAAAATAGTAATGTCTTACTACTAGGACAGATCTCAGAACCGCAATCATTAGATCCACAAGTTGCAACGGCAGCTAATGATTCACGGATCCTTGTGAATATTTATGAAGGACTTGTGCGCAATGCAGACGGTTCATTAAAACTTGAGCCTGCACTTGCTGAATCTTGGGATGTGAGCGATAACGGTCTGACTTACACGTTTCATTTACGTAAAAATGTCAAATTTCACGATGGCTCACCGCTAGATTCACAAGCAGTGAGATTTACGTTTGAGCGAATGCTTAATAGCAACCATCCGTATTATCACACTGGACCTTTTCCATTATCTTTTTTCTTTTCGGTGATTGATAAAATAGAAACGCCGGATAACGATACCGTCATATTTAAATTAAAAGAGCCATTTGCGCCGTTCTTATCCAACCTAGCAACACATGCAGGGCTTATTATCTCGCCAGCAGCGGTTAAGCAATATGATAAAAATTTTAGCCGTCATCCAAGTGGCACTGGCCCCTTTAAATTTACTGAGTGGACAGCAAATCAGCGTGTGGTGGTTGAGGCTAACGAGGAATACTGGGATGGGCGTCCATCATTGGAATACGTCGTATTTCGTCCAATAACAGATGCCAATACCCGTGTAGCTGAGATGTTATCCGGTGGGATAGATGCGATGGTCGAAGTCCCTGCGGATAATGTTCCGTTATTTGCCGCAGATGCGCGTTTTCATTTGTACCAAGCAACGGGGCCTCATGTTTGGTACGGGATGTTGAATACCTCTATTCCACCTTTTAATGACGTGCGAGTCAGGCAAGCTGTTAATTATGCAGTGAATAAACAGAATATCGTCAAGTATATCCTTCAAGGTTCTGCTGACGTTGCGGAAGGACCCATTCCATCTGCGTTTGATTGGGCCTTTGATCCTGAAACAACGGCTTATCCTTATGATCCTCAAAAAGCGCGTGATCTAATTAAAGCAGCGGGTGCTGAAGGGCAAAAAATCGTTTTTTATGTTACTGAAGGTGGATCTGGCATGTTAGATCCGATCCCGATGGCGACAGCGATTCAAGCTGATCTAAAAGCGGTTGGTTTAGCCGTTGAAATACAAACTTTTGAATGGAATACCTATTTATCCAAGGTCAATTCAGGGCTTAATCAAGCCCATATGGCAGAAATGGCATGGATGACAAATGATCCCGATACTTTGCCTTTTCTTACCTTACATTCAGCATCATGGCCTGATAAAGGTGGTTTTAATTCAGGTTATTACACCAATAAACAGCTAGATGCGCTTTTGGATAAGGCTCGAGTTACCAACGATATCGAGCTAAGAGCGCAACTTTATCGCCAAGTGCAGAAAATTGTCCATGAAGATGCTCCGTGGTTATTTGTTGCAAATTGGAAACAAAATGCGGTAGCTAGCGCTCGGATCAGTCATTTTAAATTACAGCCAAATTTCAATTTATTACTCAAAGACGTTCGCAAAGATTGATCGATATGCAGACAAGGCATAGCGCAGCATAACAATGAGCATGTGGAATTATTCAAGGTTTTATGTGAACGAATCGATTTTCTGGGGAAAAACATATGTGGCTATATTGTTTTAAACGTATTTTAGCGACCATACCAATTTTGATTGGTTTAACGCTAATTGTCTTTTTTATCATGGCACTGATCCCCGGTGATCCTGCTCAAGCTTTACTTGGGCCATGGGCAACACCGGAGAATGTCGCGCGTGTAAAATTAGAATTAGGATTAGATAAGCCGTTATATCAACAATATTTTATCTGGATGAGTAATTTACTTCAGGGCGATTTTGGCCGCTCATTTGTGCTCAATCGTCCTGTTACGGATGAAGTGTTAGAACGCTTTTCTGCCACCTTAATTCTTGGGGGAAGTGCGTTAATACTCAGTTCTATTTTGGGATTATTAGCAGGCATTATCTCGGCTATTCGTCAATTTAGCTGGAGTGATCGTTTTATCACACTGGCGGTATTGCTTGGGATTTCAATGCCTTCATTTTGGATTGGCTTGCTGATGATCATGTTTTTTGCCGTGCAACTTCAATGGTTCCCTGCATCAGGAATGTACTCTATTTGGCAAGGGGGAGGGTTAGGTGATCTATTACATCATTTAGTCCTTCCAGTTGTAACTCTTTCTTTGGTTGCAACAGGTGTGATAGCAAGGCTGACACGTACCGCTATGCTAGAAGTATTACGTCTCGATTTTATTCGTACCGCCCGCGCCAAAGGGCTTAGTGAGCGCAAAGTAATTTTTCGGCATGCCTTTCGTATGGCCTTGGTATCGGTGATCCCCGTCATTGGTATTCAGGCTGGTTTTGTATTAGGCGGTGCAGTCTATATCGAAACCGTTTTTCAATGGCCGGGACTCGGTGCAATGTTGGTCAAAGCCGTCGCCACTCGTGATTTGTTCTTAGTGCAGGGAGGCGTGTTGATTGCAGCAGCGGCCTATGTGTTTATTAATTTGTTTGCTGATTTAATGCAGGCGCTCTTGGATCCGAGGTTAAAATCATGAACCAGACTACTACACCGGTTATCCAACCCCGTTACCGCCAGTCAGCTTGGTCTTTGTTGATGACTAACCGTTTAGCCACGGTTGGGCTGGCAATCTTGTTAGTCATTATGTTATCAGCATTACTGGTGCCTTGGTTACCTCTACCTGATCCTGATGAAACCAATCTGGTGAATCGACTACTTCCCGTTTTTTCATCGGGGCACATCCTAGGAACTGATCACCTTGGTCGTGATATTTTGTCCCGTTTACTGTGGGGAACACGAGTATCACTGCTGGTCGGTATCTCTGCGACGTTGATTGCAGCAATATTGGGGACGTTAATCGGATTAATTGCGGGCTATGTTGGGCATCGCACAGATACCTTGCTGATGCGTTGTATTGATATGCTGATGGCTTTTCCTTATATCTTGTTAGCACTGGCGATTGTTGCCGTGTTAGGCCCAGGACTACTGAATGCACTATATGCGATTGCATTAGTCAATATTCCTTTCTTTGCGCGAAATATTCGAGGATTAACCGTCGGATTACGTGATCGAGATTTTATTCAGGCAGCTAAATTATCAGGCAAGAATCATTTTCAGGTGCTATTAACGGAAGTGTTGCCAAACGTATTGCCGATTATTGTCGTGACTATGTCCACCACAGTGGGTTGGATGATACTTGAAACCGCGGGTCTATCATTTTTAGGACTGGGGACTCAACCGCCAAATGCAGATTTGGGTTCAATGTTGGGACAAGGTCGTGCGCAAATGTTTGTTGCACCACACGTTGCGCTGGTTCCGGGAATTATGATTTTCTTGATAGTGATCAGCTTTAACTTATTGGGTGATGGTGTCCGCGATTTACTCGACCCTAGACTTAAGTCCGGTGCATTGCAACGTTCACAGCCTGTTACTGAAACTCAACGCACCGATATCCCTGCTCGGAGTGAAGGCAGTAATGCTGTCTTGGAAGTGAAATCACTGAGCGTTGGCTTTCGTCAAGGTCCATTACTTCGTCCTGCTGTCAAAGATATCAGCTTCTCCGTAGAACGTGGTGAATGCTTGGGGTTAATTGGTGAGAGTGGGTCTGGTAAAAGTGTGACAGCTTTATCGATTATGGGGCTATTAGCATCACCACCCGGCGTGATCACGGCGGGTGGGATCTATGTCAATGAAGAAGAGATGTTATCTCTCCCACTATCAACATTACAACAGCGCCGTGGTGCTCGCGTGTCCTATATTTTCCAAGATCCACTCACCACATTGCATCCGCAATTTACGGTAGGTGTTCAGCTACAAGAAGCCATTACTGCGCACCAAGCTATTTCTAACCAAGAAGCGAAAAATAAAGCGATTGAGCTACTCAATAGTGTCGGGATCTCTGAAGCAAAAGAGAGTTATCACGCTTATCCGCATCAGTTATCGGGTGGGCAACGTCAGCGGGTGGGTATTGCGATGGCACTTGCTAATGATCCGGTTTTAATTATTGCGGATGAACCGACGACGGCGCTCGATGTTACTGTGCAGGCTCGAATTCTTGAATTGCTCAACAAGTTACGCCGCGAGCGAGGGGTTGCATTGCTGTTTATCACTCATGATTTTGCGGTGATCAATCAGATATGTGACCGGGTTGCTGTCATGCAGCAAGGGATTATTGTCGAGACGGGGGAAACTCAAAGCGTGCTCCATCAACCTCAACACCCTTACACTCAACGTTTAATTGCTAGTGTCCCTAAACTTGGCGAAGGTAGGGCGTTTCTCAGCCATGTTGCTGATCTTTATAATGGTAAATCAGAGACGGTTCAGGAGGCTTAATGAATAAAGTGATTGAAGTGGATCAGCTAGTTAAAACGTTTGGTCATCCACCGGGGTTTTTTCACCCAACTAGCCGAGAAGTTAAAGCGCTCAAAAACATATCATTGGCGCTCTATGAAGGGGAAACACTGGCGGTCGTTGGCGAAAGTGGCTCAGGAAAAAGCACGCTTGCTCGTATTCTAGTGGGTTTAGAACAAGAAACATCAGGGCAGATCAGCATACTGGGGCAAAGCCGCCATCAGTGGAAAAAGCAAGGAACGCGTGCATTTGGGCAAGCAATTCAATATGTTTTTCAAGACCCTGTCGCATCATTGAATCCACGCAAAACGATCGGTGAAACACTATCTGTACCATTGAAATACCTCAAGCACATGAATAAGGCACAGCGTTTAGATAGGCTACATGAACTGTTAGAGGCAGTCAGCATGCCATTTGATGCACTTGCTTGTTACCCACATGAATTCTCTGGCGGGCAAGCTCAGCGTTTAGCGATTGCTCGTGCGCTTGCAGCAGATGCGAGAATTTTAGTGCTCGATGAGCCAGTGAGTGCTTTAGATGTATCAGTGCAGGCGCAAGTATTGTTATTACTACAGGAGCTAAAAGTACAATTTTCGCTTTCTTATTTGTTTATTAGTCATGATTTAGCGGTCGTTGAGTCGATAGCTGACAGAGTTGCCGTGCTCTATTTAGGTGATTTGTTAGAATGTCGCGAAACAAATAGTCTGTTTACCGCGCCAGAGCATAGCTACACGAAAAACTTATTAGCCAGCGCGCCACGACTACCCATTGAATAATCTCATGACCACGGTCGGAAGAAATATATGAGCACAGAGAAACAGCCGATAGTAGAAACAGGGCGAATCAAACGCACGGATGAAATCGTTAACGCTATCAAAGAAACTATCATGGCGGAAAATTTGACACCCGGCGACAGATTGCCCCAAGAGAAAGATCTCATTGAGCGCTACTCGGCGAGTAAAAGTACGGTTAGGGAAGCGCTTAAATCCCTAGAAGTACAAGGACTGATTAAGACCAAAACAGGTCCAGGCGGCGGGGCATTTATTGATTCGATGACAGAATCTCGCGCCATGAGCCTGCTCTCTAATTATTTATTCACACGGGATATTTCCATCGCGGATATTTATACCCTGCGAAAATTACTCGAACCAGTGGTCGCAGTTAGTGCAATCGATAATATTGATAGTGCAGGTTTTCAAAAACTGTATGACACGATAGCCATTTATGATCATGAGCCAGTCGATGAAGAAGAACGCTGGAAGCAACGCATGGCCGAATTAGATTTCCACACTGTCGTCGCCAGCTATTCCGATAATGTTCTCCTAGTTTTTATCTGCCATTTCTTGCAACGTTTATTAAAAGATTTGGCAGTTTGCAAAGATATTTACCT
Organism: Providencia burhodogranariea DSM 19968; assembly: GCF_000314855.2. Lineage (GTDB taxonomy): Bacteria > Pseudomonadota > Gammaproteobacteria > Enterobacterales > Enterobacteriaceae > Providencia > Providencia burhodogranariea. The sequence goes on from NZ_KB233223.1 coordinate 233,672, forward strand.
GAAGCCAGAACCTGTGGAACGCCGTCAAGGTATTGATTATCAATACCAATTGATTGATGCAATGCGCCGTAAAGATGCAACAAAAGTGAAAGAAATTATGGAAGCGCATATGGATTATGCAGAACAAGCCATGTTGACTTTGCAAACCACCTTACAAGAACGATTTCTAAGTGAAGATAGGTAACGAAATGATTGATAAAGACTATCTAAAATCCGTATTAAAGACATTGCTACTGACTCCAAGCCCTGTAGGGATGACTGAAAAAGCCGTAGCACAAACCCATCAATGGTTAGTTGAGTTAGGTTTCCAACCTCAATATACCCGCAGAGGGGTATTGCATATTACTTTGGGTGCAAGTGAACCTAAAAGAGCATTGGCTGCGCATCTAGATACGCTCGGTGCAATGGTGACACAATTAAAACCGAATGGTCGACTCGCATTACGTAATACCGGCACTTGGGCAGCTCGTTTTGCGGAAGGGGCAAGGGTGACGGTATTTTGTGATGATAATCAGTACCGTGGAACTATTTTACCGCTAAAAGCATCAGGGCATCGTTTTAATACCGAAGTAGATACGCAAATTGCAGATTGGGATAACCTCGAAATTCGTTTAGATGCACCATGCTACACACAAGCTGATTTGCAAGCACATGGCTTTAATGTCGGTGATATGGTTGCGGTGGATGCGCAGCCTGAATTTATCGAGAATGGTTTTATTGTTTCTCGTCATTTGGATGATAAAGCGGGCTGTGCTGTGATGCTCGCGGCACTTAAATCGTTGGTGGATGACAAGGCGATCCCTAAGGTTACGTGCCAACTGATGTTTACCATTTCAGAAGAGGTCGGAATTGGTGGAACACATGGCTTTGGGTCTGAAGTACAAGAGTTGTTAGCAATTGATAACTCAGTGTCAGCACCTGATCAAACTACGCGAGATGATGCATTGACGTTAGCATTTAGAGATAGAACAGGGCCATTTGATTTAGCGATTACTCGCCATCTACTTAAGCTATGTCAGGAACATAATATTCCTCATGTTAGAGATACCTTTAAACACTATCGCTCTGATAGTGCGGCGGCGATTGATGCGGGTTGGGATATTCGTGCGGCATTAGCGTGTTTTGCACTGGATAGTTCACATGGATGGGAAAGAACCCATCTTGATTCGCTGGTGGCATTAGCGACATTAGTCAGACATTATATTGAAAGTGATTTAGTGCCATTACCGGGCAGTAACTAACGTTTTTCTGTGGTATCGATTGAATGATTTAGGCGCAAAAAGAATTGTTCTCTTTGCGCCTTTTTTGATTAAAGAATCAATTTATTGTTTATCATTTAAAAATTCAGGTTCTTTAGGAAGCTTAAAGCAGCAGAATAAACAAACAAGGAGCACGATCATGACATAGATGAAAAATGTATTTTCTGCGCCACTAGCTTTAAATTGCAGAGCTACGGAAGGTGCGGAGCCACCGAAAATTGCATTCCCTATCGCATAAGACATACCAACACCCAACGCACGCACGTGAGGTGGGAACATTTCCGCTTTAACTAGTCCACTGATTGAAGTGTAAAAGCTCAGCAACATCATTAAAAAGATCAGCAATAGGGCGATAATGACTGGCGAGTCGGCAAAGTAACGCATACCTAACACCATCACAGGATAGATAAAGATCAGCATCGATAAGGTAAAAATAATCATGGCAGCACGACGACCAATTTTATCCGAGATAATACCGAACAGTGGCTGAGCTATCATGAAGAAGAACAGTGCCGTCGTCATAATATAGCCAACGACTTTGCTATCAATACCGATATTGGTTAAATAAGTTTTTGAATAGACTGTAATGATATAAAAACACAACGAACCCGCGGCGGTATAACCGATAACTAAGATAAATGATTGCCAGTGCTCTTTTAGTAGAGCAATAACAGAGCCGGATTCTTTAGCTTCAGCGGCTTCAACAGTTAAAGTTTCTTCAAGGCGTTTTCGGGCAACTAAGGCAATAATTGCAGCAAATCCACCGAGGACAAAAGGTATACGCCAAGCGCCATTATGTAATTGTTCCTCGCTAAGAAATGCCAACATAATGACACTGAGTAAGCTGGCTAATAATTGCCCGCCAGATAAAGTGACATATTGGAATGAAGCGAAAAATCCACGTTGCCCTTTAAGTCCCAATTCACTCATATAAGTCGCGACCGCACCATATTCGCCACCAACAGATAAACCTTGTAGCAAACGAACGAGTAGCAATAATAATGGTGCTAACATGCCGACTTGTGCATACGTTGGTAGAGCCGCAAATAAGAAAGAGCTAAAGCCCATCAGGTAGATGGATGCTACCATCGAGCGCTTGCGACCGTGACGATCAGCGATTCGGCCAAATATCCAGCTACCAATTGGGCGCATAAAGAAACTGGCGGCGAAGACACCCCAAACATAAATCGATTGTGTAAGAGGATCCATATCTTGAGGGGTGAGTGCTTTTGTGAAATACGCCGCAAATACGGCATAGATGTAAAAATCGAACCACTCAACGAGGTTACCAGAGGCTGCTCCAACAATACCGCGAATACATTTTGCTTTTGCTTTCGCATCTACTTTTTTTACATCAGCTTGAGACATTTCCAATTTAGTACCACCGCGACATTAATTAACAAGTTATTAACTAATAGCGGTAATTATCTAGTGAGTCAATATATGACTATCTTGTAAGTTAAATACTGAGATCAATATCCTGTTTTAATCTGTTATTGCGATGTCTTTTGTGATTGTGGTTTTTTGTTAGTAGTTTGTTTTTTAAATGTTTTATTTGGTTTTAACTCTTTTTTCTTTATTAGTCAGAATATGTGAAAGTAAAATCCGTTTTTGGTTGATATTTACCAGCTAAAATTTATATTTAGTCTTTATGTGACTATATTGGTGTAATCAGAGAACTGAGTTAACATGGTTCTCTTAACTTAAATTGATGCATGTAGCGTGTATCTTTATTTTTTATTAAAAGGAGTTTTTATGGCATATCCGACTTATTTAACGTTAAAAGGTAAAAGCCAAGGTCTGATTTCGGCGGGGTGCTCATCCCAAGATTCAATAGGCAATCGTTACCAAGTGGGTCATGAGGATGAAATCCAAGTTATCGGTGCAAATTATGGTTCTTTTCGTGAGCAAAATGCATCTTATATACTCAAAATAATTCAAGTTTCAGCTAGGCGACAAATGAAGATAGTCGGGGAGCATAGATAAACTATTTGACTCGGCTAGCTGAGAGTGGTCAACAACGCTGCAACTTGAAGTATAACGAGTATAGACCTGTCGTATTTACTAAGCCGATTGATAAATCCTCCCCATTACTGTCTCTTACGCTTGATAATAATGAAGTTCTAGAGGCGGTATTCCTATTTTATCGCACAAGTCAAAATGGACAGCTTGAGAAATATTATGAAGTCAAGCTAACAGGCGTTTCTTTGATTGAAATATCGGATATATTCCCTGATTCAATAAAAGATAATGAATCAATGCCATACCAGCGTATTCAGATGAAATACGCATCGATATCAAGAAATCATTTAATGGCGAATACATCAAGCTACAGTATAAATAGTGATATGATTAAGTAGCTTTAATATCAAAAGAGATGTTTACTGTTTACACATCTCTTTTGATATAACGTATTAAATCAACCAATATATATTCATCTTTAAATATTAATTCTACCGCTCTGTAAGCTGCTGAAAAAACGATTGCGAAGCGAGCAAGTATGCTCTAATCCCCGCGTGATTAGATATAGGTAGGCACCAATCCAATCATTTAATTGAAATAAGCGTAATTAATATTGTTAAACTAATGAATTTATATTTTGTGAGCTTATTACTCTAAATAAATTGACTGCATTTTTTTAAATTCGTCATGACTAAACCCAAGTTCATTAATAATATAATTCTCTACCGTACCTGATACTTGTTTCATGCTGTTGAATACTTCAATAATAAACGATTCTCGTGTATCGATTAATGAAAGTAAGTAATCTAACACGTTCTGTTCTTGCGTGATTTCACGATAGGCTTTCATTTTTACTTCATTGCGTGCAAGTCGATTAAAATGCGTCAACATATAATCGTAAATGATTGTTTCTTCGCTCACCCCTAACATAACTAGCACTAATAGAACGCCATAACCGGTTCGGTCTTTTCCACCACGGCAGTGTTGAATACTGGGACTATTATTGCTATCAAGTAAAACTTGGATCATCTTACGAAAAGCGGTTTTGGATTTTTCACTCACAACAAACTGGCGATATTGTTCTATTATTTGTTTCCCATCACCATTGATAAGCTCTTTAGGGATATCTCGGATAATGCTATCAATAAGAGCCTTGTCTTCATTGCTGGGATCAGCGGCAAATTGCGCTGCAAGTTCTGCGGTTTGTGCCGTCGCATCTAAATGAAAAGTATGTTTTTCACCAATATCACAGTTAGGCGATTTATTAATTTCATTTTGGCTACGATAATCAATGATACTACTTATCTTTAATTGCTTGAGGTAATCAATTGCACCATTACTGAGGTTAAATAGGTGATTAGAGCGATATAATACACCCCATTTTATTTTTTTACCTTGAGCGCCTGTATAGCCACCAATATCACGGAAATTATTTAACCCTTCGATAGGTAAAGTTCGCTCTGCAAACAGCTCGTATTGGTTGCCTTGCTGTAAAATAAAATAGATACGCTGTTTAGCTTCTAAAGGATCATGTACGGTTAGTGTGTTGCTAATTTCGCTGGTAATAAAGTTATTGGGATCTATCGCTATTGTTGGCTGATGACTCCAATAAAGCTTGGCGTTATCCTTTGGGATTTCATCGAATATTAGCTCAAGAGTCTGGCTACTGATTCTATTAATTGTCACTCTCATAATGCTTACCTTTTTTCTATCCTAAAATTCCAAATACTGAACAAATAACACCCATAACCATCATGCCGATAATTAATGTGACGGTATGTTTTCCTTGTAATTTACGCACTAGGAAGAAAACACCTAAGGCAAACAATAAGGTTAAAAGATTGGGAATGACCTTATCGAACATTTCTTGTACTTTTATCGATTGTTCACCGACTGAAATGGTGAGCGGTGTCGCTATCTTGACCGTTGTGGCTATTAAGGATCCTAGGACCATGACCCCGACGACATTCGCAATATTAGTGATACGCTGGATGATATTTGATTTTTTCGACTGCTCGATTAAATCAACGCCTTTGTTGTAGCCATAATGAATAAAGAAATATTTTGTGCCGATATTGACGATGTTAAACAAAATAAACATCAGGATAGGGCCAATGATATTACCTTGTAGAGCAAATGCGGCACCAATACTGCCGCAGATCGGTAACCAGGTGAATTTTAATAAGCTATCACCCAGTCCTGCAAATGGCCCCATTAATCCAGCTTTCACAGAGATAACCGCATCTTTTTCTTCTTCGGTGGTTTTCTCTTCGAGTGCAGCGGTGACGCCTAATATCAATGCCCCAGCATTAATTTGTGTATTAAAGAATTCAAAGTGACGCTGCATCGCTTTAATACGTGTTTCTTGATCTGCTTTTTCATAGAGCTTATCTAAAACGGGTACCATACAGTGTGCAAAACCGATTGTTTGCAATTTTTCGTAGTTATAAGAGAACGACATTGTTTGGATACGCCAAAACATGCTATTCAACTCTTTCTTGGATAATTTTTTATTTTCTGATGTATTAGTATCACTCATAAGTCATACTCCTCTTCTTCATTATTCTTTTTGGAATATTGTGTTTCTTTTTCTTCTTCTGGTTTGGCGCGAGAGCCACTGGTAAATGCCATGTCATATAAAACGGCAAACGCCAGTGCAATAAAGGTGATTGGAATAATCGGCAGTTTTAAATAAGTGGTTAACATAAAACCAAGGAGGAAGAAAAACCACATTCTACCTTTAAGGAGCATCAGCAATAAGATACAAATACCAACTGCTGGAATTAATTTAGAAGCAACACCCATACCTGTAAGAATACTTTCAGGTACAGCTTCTAATACGCTATTAACAAGTGCACTACCAAAATAAACGGCCATAAAACACGGAATAGCACGAATAAGAAACCAGATTGGTGTTGAGAAATAATGAACTTTAGTCAGGCCGCTATAGTTACCGTTTACAATTGACTTACTAGCCCACACGTTCAGAAAGCTAGCAAATGAACGCCAAATAATCAGTAATTGCTGACAGAGAATTGAAACAGGAACAGCGAGCGCAATACCGGCTGCAATTCCACCATTGGAAGCGATACCAAGCGCAACACCGATGATAGAACCTGCGATAATATCAGGTGCTGAATAGGCTCCCACATTACCAATGCCCATCCACATCAATTCTAAAGTTGCACTGATGGCTAACCCTTGAACCATATCACCCATAATAATCCCAGCAACAGTACCGGTTAGTAATGGGCGTCTTAACATTTGTGGACCAACATCATCCAATGAGCAAATACCTGCCCATACAGCTATTAGAATGGCCTCAACCAACATAATAGACTCCTCACTTATTTGCGAAAATAAGCGTGATAAAATTAATTAATGAGTGTTTTTAATTCAACAATTGGATCTTTAGGAACCATTTGAATTTCAACGGTGACATTGCGATTAATCAGTGATTTAAAGGCTTGCTCTTCTTCTGGTGTTACAGCAACTGCACGGGAAAGATTGCGTCTACCATCTTGCATCCGCATTCCACCGACATTTAGTTTTTCAAGTGTTAAACCATTTTCCACTAATTTGTTCACATCGATACTATTGGTAAATAGCAGCATAGTGCGTCGTTTAATGTCTGTTTTTTTCAAAACCTCAATAAATTTATCAACACTAAATACAACGATTTTAAGATCAGGTGGTGCAGCCATTGCTAAAACAGATTGTTGAACTGTATCGGTGGCCACTTTGTCATTAACAATGATCACCTGTTCAATATCGAAATTTTTTACCCAAGTTGTAATGACTTGGCCATGAATTAGTCGGTCATCGATTCGTGCGACATTAATTGGCATGAGCTTATCTCCTAGAGTTCGTAGTCAGATTGTTCAGTTACTTTCAATTGTCCCCCGACATTGAAGCAACTGTCTGGAAATACGTCATTAATGACTTGGTGTATTTCACTGATGGGTAAATCACGATTACTTAAAATCTCTAATAAGGTTGGGATATTGATGCCACAATAAAGCGAGACATCATTTTGTGTGAGAACAAGCTCACTCGCTAAATTGCAGGGTGAGCCACCGAGCAAATCTACCAAAATGAGAACACCATTTCCTTGATTGAGGTTTCGGTATGCAGTGAACATTTGTTCTCTAACTTCATTAATATTGCTTTCTTTTTGGATAGAGATAACGGCAATATTTTCTTGCTGACCAATCAACATTTCAGCACATTCCATTAACCCTTGAGCAAATGGACCATGGCTTGCGAGTATGATAGGAATTTCAGTCGACATTTTAATCCCCTAGTTATTGTAACATTGTTACTTTTTATATTTATATTTAAAGTAACAATATCACAAATAAAAAATGTCGGTACTCTCTGAGCCGATAAAAGAGTTATTTTTGTGAGCTTGATCTGATGTTGTCATTGAAAACTGCATCAGACCATTGAGTGTGTGGTGAGAAAATTTGTGGGTAATGGGCAGGAATTAATTATTACTATTTAGGCGAGAAAAACGTTCAGCTCGCGTGCTTATTTGTTTAGATATACGCTCATCATACTGTTTAATAAAAAGATTTGTGATCAACATATTGATGATGGTTAACTGGGATATTTTCGAGCGAATGGGAATAATACGCGAAACATTCTCTGTTGAAATCGTATGTAAAATAGTTTCAGCAAGGTTCGATACTGAACTTTGCCCCATTTTAGTAATCGCAATAGTAGGGACATTCAGCTCACGTGCCAATGTGAGTAGCTTAATGCATTCATGATTTTCACCAGAATGGGAAATAACAATCACTAAATCATTTTCATTCAGAGTGTTAACGATACTAAATTGAATGCTGTAATCTAGATGGCAGTTAACATCTTTCTTAATTTTAATCAGCTGGTATTCAAGTTCTTTCGCAACAAGCCCACTACTGCCTGCGCCATAAATCACAATTTTCTGACTTTTACTAATGAGCTCATTCGCTTGTTTAAATGAATTTAAATTGACCAAGGCACAGGTCTCATCAATCGAAGATTTTTCAATCATGCTGACCTTATGGTTAACAGTTTCTATCGAGTCATTAATATTAATGTCTTCTTGAAGAAATTCATCATAAGGTTGACTGCTAATCGATGAAATAAGATCAATTTTAAGCTCACTAAAGCCTTGATAACCTAGCTTATGGCACAGGCGTAAAATCGTGGTCGTACTGACATTATTTTCTTGAGCTAGAGATTGGATACTCACACTTTGGATGTGCTTCTTATTAGCAACAATATACTCTGCTACCTGTTTTTCTTTGGTGGAGAGGCTATCCTTAGATTCGCGTAATTTTAAATCTATCATCATATACCTTGCTAATAAGTGAAAAATCGATGCTTGGGTTTTGATCCTACCACATATCGAAAATAGCGGAATCACGACTTTTGATGATTGTGCGGTAACTCGCTTAGTTACCAGTCAGTTTATTGATGTCTAATTAACGAGATAATTAAATAAAAATAATTCTCATTCAGTTTAATGGTTATTAATTATTTTCTATTAACCTATTTTATTTATTAATTTAAATATCACTTTAGTCTATTATTTTTAGCACTAATTGTTATTGATAAATATTGTTTGGTTAATTGTTATTATCTAAAAACAATCAATTAATGAAATTATAAAAAACCAAAAACAAATTATCAAAGGTTAAATACCAGTTTGTCATGCTGGATTGGTGGTTATATTTTAATTAAAGTTCCTTGTTGTGCATTTTGTTATATAGCGATATATCATTTATCTCTATCAACTCATTAATTTAAAACACTTTGTATAAGTAATTATCAAGTTATTTATTGATGTAAAACAACCCTTCAATTTTATGGGTTGATATGATTAACCATATCAAAAATCTCATAATCTTCATTGTGTGACTAATCGTTTTTATTTCGAATAGAGCGCACCTCAAATTCATTTAAATTAGTTTTGATGAAAATTTGATTTCCAATATTCATAATAATTAACCAGGTGAGTAATGTATGGCTAATATGAAAGAGAAAGCGTCAGTTTTTGCTCCTCTTACCCGTCGTGGATTCGTTAAAGCAGGGACTATCACGGGTTTGGCTGCAGCGGCTGGAGGGTTTTCCCTCCCTTTCAGCTCCTCAGCAATTGCAGAGCAAAAAACAGCAGCCTCAACAGAGGATGAAAAAGTTGTTTGGAGTGCATGCACCGTAAACTGTGGGAGCCGTTGTCCACTACGTATGCACGTTGTTGATGGTGAAATCAAATATGTCGAAACTGATAACACAGGTAATGACGTATATGAAGATCTTCATCAAGTGCGCGCTTGCCTGCGTGGGCGTTCAATGCGCCGTCGCGTTTATAATCCAGACCGTTTACGCTATCCAATGATGCGTGTTGGTAAACGTGGGGAAGGCAAATTCAAACGAATTAGCTGGGATGAAGCCTTTGATGCCATTACTGACAATATGAAGCGTTTAATAAACGACTATGGCAATGAATCTATTTACTTAAATTACGGTACAGGTACTTTGGGTGGCACCATGACTAAATCATGGCCACCGGGTGCAACCTTAATTGCTCGTTTAATGAATTGTTGTGGTGGTTACTTAAATCACTATGGTGACTACAGTACTGCACAGATTGCCGCTGGGTTGAATTATACCTACGGTGGTTGGGCTGATGGTAATAGCCCATCCGATATTGAAAATTCAAAACTGGTTGTCATGTTTGGTAATAACCCGGGTGAAACTCGTATGAGTGGCGGCGGTGTGACTTATTATGTCGAGCAAGCGCGTGAGAAATCTAACGCAAAAATGATCATCATCGATCCGCGTTATACCGATACAGGTGCAGGTCGTGAAGATGAATGGATCCCAATTCGTCCGGGTACCGATGCAGCATTAGTCAATGCAATTGCCTATGTGATGATCAAAGAAGGCATGGTGGATAAGCCTTTCCTTGATAAATATTGTGTAGGCTATGACGAAACCACTATGCCAGCTGGCGCACCAAAAAATGCACATTATAAAGCATACATTCTTGGTGAAGGTCCCGATGGACAGCCAAAAACCCCTGAGTGGGCAGCTTCAATTACAGGTATTCCAGCAGCACGTATCGTAAAATTAGCACGTGAAATTGGTAGTGCAAAACCAGCGTATATCGTACAAGGTTGGGGTCCTCAACGTCGTTCTAATGGTGAATTGGCCTCTCGAGCTATTTCAATGCTCGCTATTTTAACCGGTAATATCGGTATTAATGGCGGCAACACGGGGGCACGTGAGGGGTCTTATAGCATTCCATTTGTTCGTATGCCAACTCTGACCAATCCAGTCAATACCAGCATTTCAATGTTTATGTGGACAGATGCCATTTTACGTGGTCCTGAGATGACGGCAACGCGTGACGGTGTTCGCGGTAAAGACAAACTAGATGTACCGATTAAAATGGTGTGGAACTATGCAGGTAACTGTTTGGTGAACCAACATTCGGAAATTAATCGTACGCATGACATCCTACAAGATGAATCTAAATGCGAAATGATTGTGGTGATTGATAACCACATGACATCGTCAGCTAAATATGCCGATATTTTGTTGCCTGATTGCACGGCATCAGAGCAGATGGATTTTTGTATGGACGCCTCTGCCGGTAATATGTCCTATGTTATTTTTGCGGATCAGGCAATCAAGCCACGTTTTGAAAGCCGCAATATTTATGAAATGACGAGTGAATTGGCTAAACGCATGGGCGTTGCTGAGCAATTTACCGAAAATCGTACTCAAGAAGAGTGGCTACGCCATCTTTATGAGCAATCTCGCGAAGCACTACCTGAATTACCGACTTTCGAAGAGTTCCGTGCTCAAGGTATTTTCAAAAAACGTGATCCGAAAGGCCATCATGTTGCCTATCGCAGTTTCCGCGAAGACCCTGTTGCCAATCCACTTACTACGCCATCAGGTAAAATTGAGATCTACTCTTCTCAATTAGCGGAATTGCAGGATACATGGGAGCTGGAGTCTGGTGATGTGATCCATCCTTTACCAGTCTATTCGGTAGGCTTTGAGCAGTATGGCGACCCATTAATGGAAAAATATCCATTACAGTTGACTGGCTTCCACTATAAATCCCGCACTCACTCAACTTATGGCAACGTGGATGTCCTAAAAGCAGCGTGTCCTCAAGAGCTATGGATAAACCCATTAGATGCGGGTAAACGTGATTTAAAACAGGGCGATTTGGTGCGGATTTATAATGATAGAGGGGAAGTACGCGTTCAGGTCAAAGTGACGCCGCGTATTTTACCGGGAGTAGTTGGTTTGGGTGAAGGTGCTTGGTATAGCCCTGATGGTAACCGAGTTGATCATGCGGGAAGCATTAATGTTTTAACCACTCAACGCCCATCACCATTGGCGAAGGGAAACCCGTCACACTCCAATCTCGTTGAAGTCGTTAAGGCTTAAGGATGTCAGTTATGTCAACGCAATATGGTTTTTATATCGATTCAAGTCGTTGCACTGGCTGCAAAACCTGTGAGCTAGCGTGTAAAGACTTTAAAAACTTATCACCTGAAGTGAATTTCCGCCGTATTTATGAATATGCAGGCGGAGATTGGACAGAACAGGATGGCGTGTATGGACAGAATGTTTTCGCCTATTACTTGTCGATTTCCTGTAATCATTGTGACGACCCTGCGTGTGCCAAAGTGTGTCCAAGTGGTGCAATGCATAAACGTGAAGATGGCTTTGTGGTTGTGAATGAAGAAGTGTGTATTGGTTGTCGTTATTGCAGCATGGCTTGCCCTTACGGTGCACCGCAATTCGATGAAGTTAAAGGTCATATGACCAAGTGTGATGGTTGTTATGAGCGAGTGGCAGAAGGTAAAAAGCCAATCTGTGTTGATTCATGTCCATTACGTGCTTTGGATATGGCACCAATCGAAGAATTGCGTGAAAAATATGGCTCGTTGGCGGAGATTGCACCATTACCATCTGAAAAATACACACATCCAAATATTGTGTTGAAATTGAATGCCAATAGTCGTCCTGTCGGTGATACCACCGGGCATCTGGCTAATCCGGAGGAGGTGTAATATGGGCTCAGGAATTCATGAATGGCCATTGATGTTTTTTACTGTGATTGGCCAAAGTGTCGCAGGCGCCTTTGTGATGATCGCTGCGATTATACTCAGTGGAAAGCTCTCTGCCGATCTTAATCGTAAAGTGCATTACAGTATGTTTGGGCTGTGGATATTAATGGGAATTGGTTTTCTTTTATCAACAATGCACATGGGAAGCCCTTTACGAGCATTCAATGCATTTAATCGATTAGGTGCTTCTCCCTTGAGTAATGAAATTGCTACTGGTGCACTATTTTTTGCCTTAGGCGGTTTGTATTGGTTACTCGCCGTATTGAATAAAATGCCCGTGTTTCTGGGTAAAATGTGGTTGATGGTGGTCATGGTACTGGCAGCTATATTTGTTATAGCGACTGCGCGAGTCTACCAAATCGAGACAGTCCCAACATGGAATAATAGTTATACTTTGGTGAATTTCATCCTGACCGCATTTCTTGGTGGCCCTATCTTGGCAGCGTTATTACTGCGTATCGCTGGGTTTGACTTGCAATGTATTCGACGTGTTCCTACGCTCAGTGTGATTGCATTGTTGGTGAGTGTCATGGCAGCTATCTCGCAAGGCTTTGAACTGGCGAGTATCGAAACACCTGTGCAAAGAGCCGTCGACTTAGTGCCAGACTATGGAATATTAATGGATATTAAAATAGTCGCGATTGCATTTGGCTTGGGTTGCTGGATCATTCCGTTAGTGGCAAGACGAAACCCGTCTCTGGTGAATATGGGAATTGGTTTCTTGCTAGTTCTCGCCGGTGAAGTGGTTGGGCGGGGAGTGTTTTATGGGTTGCATATGACTGTTGGCATCTAACCCGTCATACTTCGAGCTGTCTCGTTGTTGGCTACGCTCAGTTACCTGAATTATTTAGGGCTATATATGTAATAAGGCTATAGATATAGTAGGGTTATGATTTATATAGTAATAAATGTAACTTGAATTATTAAGAGGGGTAGTCATTGAGTTAGTCGCTTGATACTATCCCTTTTAAGAAAATCTTCCGTAAACTCAACAATAAGAGAAATAGCATAATAATGAGTGAACAATATTTCAGTGATATCTCTCTGACAGCTCGGGTGCTTGGAGCTGGATTCTATTATTCCCCCGCGGATGTGCAGGAGATTATTCAATTACTATCATCTCGGGCGTGGACTGAAGATTGGCCTTATGGTTCGGCTGAACAAAAACAGCATATCGCGGATAAACTTGCTATTACTCAGAGCGAGAATGAAACGCTGGATGAGGCTTATCAGCGCTTATTTATCGGACCATATGCGCTCCCTTCACCACCATGGGGATCTGTTTGGTTGGATAAAGAGAACGTGATTTTTGGCGATTCTACATTACAGCTAAGAGAATGGATGCAACATAATCATATTGATATTCGTTTAACGCAAAACGAACCAGAAGATCATTTTGGTTTATTGCTGATGATGGTGGCTTGGGTAGTGGAAAATAACCCACAGAAGTTACCTGAATTACTCGCGCAGCACATTTTGCCTTGGGGATTTCACTATTTAGATAAAATGCAAAAAAATGCTAATTTCCCTTTCTATGTCGGGTTGGCAGAATTGGCGCATCTCACCCTTACGGGGTGGCAGAAAAATCTAAATATCGAAGCTGATAAAAAAATGATTTTTTTCCGTTAATTAATCTAAGATTGGCTCAAGCCATTACTTGACGTCCTATTCTTCAGTATTTGTGATTTTCAGTGATGGCTTTTCTGATATAAAATAAGATGTAATCAATTAAGTTAATTCAATTCAATATCAAGCCGTGTAGGCTGTTGTAGCGTAGGCTTACACTCTTTCAATGATTATTTACTTCCCCGATAATAACTCTTTTTGCTTAGTTATTTAGTCTCTGATTTCAATTTAGAGAAAATGGAATCCAGTATTTTTTGAGCTTCTTTTTGTTTAATCAAACCTTTACGAAAGGTATAGTCACGTTCTATGCTCATGTATTTAACTCGAACTTTAAACATATAATCATTCTCTGTTACTAGAGTTATCGCATTTAAAGGGATGAGGTAGCTATGTTAAAATATTGATGGAGTGATAATTAAGTTAGCTTTAGATACACCTAATAGGATCTTGTTTTTCAAAAATAAAGCATTGCAAAAAGATATGATCCCTAGAGCGGCAACAATCATACCGATACTTGGCGCTATAATTGCAACCAATGCACCGAAAATAAAATAGAGCACACCTATCATGATAAGTTGAGATATTTTAAAGCTAAGGGAAATATCAACATGTTGTTGGCTAAATACAGTGAAATGTCGATTTACTCGATTTTGATAGCTATAAAGGTAACCAATAAGAAATATAAAGCTAAAGGGAATCATCGGTATGGTTCCCACAATAGCAACAATTAATCCAGCTTTCGATGATTTGGATAAAATAAAAAGGCTGATTAATTATAGAAAAATAGAAATACCAAATGAAATACAAGCTTTAGAAAATACTAAAGTAATAAAACGTTCATTCCTGCTTGAATAATAATGAATATTATTATCATTTAATGTGAAGGTATCAGTTAAATATGATGCAGTAAATACCAATACGTTAATGAATAAACCAAACAAAATTAAAAAATTAAACTTTTTCATTTAAGATACATCCTTTTATTTTTAAACAAGATGTTATCTCATTTAGTCCCTAATCCAAATTAAATTAGCCTTAAATTCGTTTTTAATTGTAATTTTTGTCGTGAAATAGTGTGTCATTTTTATGACTTCAAGTAAGACAACATATTGAAAGTCATAAAGGTACTAATTTCTTTTATTTTCATAATGAATTCCTAGTGTTTTGATAACGGTTGCGAGCAATCTATCAGTGAGTATTTTTTTAACTGTCAATTGATTGACAGATTATCTCTCGTGAGGATTTTTTAGTGATAAATTTGAGCTAGATCTCTTTATGTTGTATGACAACCTATAAAACAATGACAAAGTCATTATACCAATCGAGTTTTGGGAGTGAAATTTGCTTTACGAAGTCACATTTTTTGATTTTTATTATTTCAATAGACTATTTTTTTTGCACAGTATAGTGGTATGTATCGAATAGGTTTAAAATAAACCAGTTTTTCTCTGCCGGACATTGTGGATAAAGTATGCGTAATCAGTTTTTAATATTGTTCTTCATGTTTATTTTTACTTTTTTTTTGATGCCGAGAGCTTTTGCACTCGCGCAGTCGCAAAGCACTGAGGGTTGGGAACTTGCTGATATTCTTCCAAAAATTGTAAATGTTGAACAAAATGAAACTATTTACGCGACAATTGCAGGTGAAATGAAAGCTGTGGCTGAACTCTATCCAGAACATGGCTTTTATATGTATGACCCATCGGGTGATTATAGAGCGATGCAGTTTGGTAATGATTATGCATTTGTCAGAGCGGATGCAATATCAGAAAAAAAGTCTCGTCACAGGCCCAAAGAAGATAGGTTAAATGATCTCAGTAACCCTATATATAACTATTTGATAACAAAGAAAGATACTGTTGTTTACCACTCAGCAAAAGAAAATAGTAGCCCGGTTGCAATATTGTTCGGTGATCTTCGTTATCCGGTATTAGATCGCATGATTAAGACTGATAAAGACGGTGAAAAAACAGCATGGCTGACTATTCGCTTAGGGGATCGTCTGGGTTACGTGCGACTAAATGATGTTGAAATTGATAATGGAATTCCAATTCTTACTTATCACCATTTACTAAAAGAGGCTGAAAATAAAAAATTTCGGCACACATCTACAACGACCTCTGTTGAAGCCTTTCAAGCACAAATGGATTACTTGAAACAAGCGGGCTACCAAACAATTCTTTTATCTGACCTAGAAGGCTATTTAGATAAATCTGTTAACTTGCCGGGTAAGGCTGTGGTTTTAACATTTGATGATGGTTTAAAATCAGTCTATCGCTATGCCTATCCAGTTTTACAACATAATCAGCAACAAGCAACGCTATTTGTGATCTCTTCACGGATTAAGACTCAGCCCCAAAAATGGTTTGCGGATGGTCTACAATTTATGAGCAAGCAAGAAATTAAAAATTGCCAAGATGTTTTTAATATTCAATCTCACACTCATTTCTTACATAAATTAGACAAGCGTAATAGCCCGATTATTTTTAGCCGTAAAGAGCATACGATTTTCTTAGATTTTCAACATTCAATGGATGTATTACACAGTTTCGAGCCTGATCAACGTTATTTAGCTTATCCTTTTGGTGGTTTTAACCAGACTGCGATGGCAGCAGCGAAAGAGGCAGGATTACATCTTGCAGTGACAACGATCCAAGGTAAAGTTCGTTTGGGTGATAATCCTTTTTCACTCAAGAGGCTGTATGCCCTAAAAACTGATTCGATTGATAAATTTGCATTAATGGTTGGCAATAGTGGCTATGTTGCTGTAAATGAGAATATTGTTGTTGATAGGTAACACCTTATTATTGTTATCATTTTAAAGTAACAGCATTTTATACTTGAGCTTATTTGAATGGAATTTAAGCAATTAGGTGAGAGTGAACTGGCGTGTTATGCAATCAATCTGGCGTATTACACTAATCACGCATTCCATAAATATCGCTAATATAGCGCCTGTTGGTTCAGTAAATCTGAATATTAATTATCCCCCTAACAGGAGTATTACCTTATGACTAACCCAATTGCACTCGTTACTGGTGGAACATCTGGTATTGGTAAAGCAACAGCTAAACTGCTTGCGGCGAAAGGCGCTATTGTAACCATTAGTGGTCGACGAGTGGCCGAAGGTGCTCAAGTGGTTGGTGAGATTGTCGCGGCGGGTGGGCAAGCACAGTTTATTCGTTGTGATGTTAGCGATGAAGATGCGGTTCGTGGATTGATTGAAAGTGTTGTGGCTAAATATGGTCGAATTGATTGGCTAGCACATTGTGCCGCTGTTTCATTGGAAACTAAACTGTTGGTTGATTCTGACACTGAAATTTTTAAAAGTATGGTTGATATCAATTTATTAGGTACTTATTACACGCTGAAATATACACTTCGTCAGATGCAACAGCAGGCAGGTGGTGCTATCGTGAACATTAGTTCGATTGCCGGGCTTAAAGGCTCACCTTTATTTGCCCCTTATGCAGCGACTAAGTTTGGTGTAGTTGGTATGACTAAATCGGCAGCTTTAGAGTATGCAGGCCAAAATATTCGTATCAATGCGGTTGCACCGGGGGGAGTTCGTACTGAATTGCTCGAAGGTTTATTTGCGATGGGGCAGTTTGATGAAACGGCTGTAGCTGCGATGCACCCACTTAAACGGATCGGTGAGCCGTTAGAGATTGCGAATGGTATTGCTTGGCTATTATCTGACGAGTCATCATTTGTGACAGGTCATGTGCTCTCGATTGATGGTGGTTTACAAGCGTTGTAATTTAGGCGCTATTGAACTTTATTGTGTATTTTATGCCTCATAAATTGATTGAAATAACATTGCATCACTGTGTTATGTCATAAAGCAATAAAACTTAATCAAAATGATGGGTTAATTTAAAAGTAATTTTTCGCTGTGTTGAGTGGTTATGCTTAGTTCACAAGGTGGCGAGCCATTCGGCTTGCTTAAAATACGTGTAATTCGAATGAAAATTGACCTTCAAAGATAAACAGCCTTAGAATTATTAACAAATAAAGAGCCTTATTCCTATGAAACAAAGATTGAATGATCGAATAAAAGTTCCTGCTGCTTTATGGATTGGGCTAGAAAAGCAAGGAATTGATCTATCAACGCTGCTTCGTCAGGCTCAATTACCTTTGGCGGTTTTTAGCCGCCAAGGGGAAATCAATACACGTCAGTACTTCTCGTTGTGGCAAGCTATCTGTGATTTAGCTGATGATGTGGCTATTGGGATTAAATTGGTGAAATCTTTGCCAACGGAGAAACTTCCACCTAGCCTGCTTGATGCTTATCACGCTCGTGATTATCGTGATGCATTGCAACGAATGGCTCGCTATAAACGGCTTTGTGTTCCCGAACACCTTCAAATAACTGAAGATGGCGATATTTGTCGTGTTGAATTTAATTGGCTACATACAGAGCAGCCCGAACCTCCTGCTTTAGTTGATGCGAGTATGGCGACATTATTGGAAATAGGTCGACTTGGTACAGCAACACCAATCAATGCACGGCTCGTTGAATTGGTGCAGGCAAAAATGGATGTTTCAGCGCATCAAGCTTATTTTGGTTGTCCTGTTCGCCTTGGGGCTCAGCGTAACTGTTTACATCTAGAACGCACTTCACTTGGTCTCAGCTTTAAATCCTATAATGCTGAATTATTAGATTTATTAACGCCAGCTCTAGATCAGCAGTTGGCTGAATATCATTCCAAACTGTCATTTATTGAAACGGTAAGTTGGTTGTTGAAGCGCCTGCTTAGTGCCGGTCGTCCGGAGATCCCTGCTGTTGCATTAGAGCTTGGTGTTAGTGAACGGACTCTTCAACGTCGATTGACGGAAGAAGGTACTAATTTTCAAAGTTTATTAGCCGCGGTACGACGTTCACGAGCGTATGAATTACTGGCTGATCCATCACTTGACCTAATGGAAGTGGCTTTACTACTCGGATATGAAGACCAAAGCTCATTTTTTCGTGCTTTTAAGCTATGGGAAAATAGAACGCCATCTAATTGGCGTGCTATGCAACAAATGACCAAGATGATGTAAATAGCGTATTAATTCTTTATTATGATATTGCGTGCATCACAATGGCAAAATAGTGGAATATAACCGTTATTATTGTTTATTCCATCTCCTTGCGAGTGTTTAATGATAAAAGGTTGCAAAGTAATTGTTGCAGCCTAAGGTAAGTTTTTAGATATTAAGACCTTACCGTTTGAAATAGTCTTTTCAATAAGGTTTACTTTAATTCATACCTTGAAAGCTAATAAAACAAGATAAGGTACTGAGTCCATTCAATAATCGTGTTCTAACTCACTCAATAGCCGGCCACAGGCTTCTTTTAACTAATATTTTTATGGGATCAGCACCATTGCACAGAGAGCCATACCTGCCGCTGTTCCTAATAGCATCACATTTTTTTGTCCGTAAAACCGTCCACTAATAATCGCTTCATGTAATGCTGAAGGAATAGAAGCAGCAACTTGGTTTCCGCGAAAGCGATAGATGTCAATTAATTGTTCAGTTTTAAGATTTAAATGTTGTTTAATATGGGTAAGTGATAAATAGCTAGCTTGATGAGGAATAACGGTACCAACTTGATTTAATTGCAACTTTGAATCTGTAAGTATTTGCTGCAAAAAATCGTCAATCAATAAAGAAATCATGCGAAATAGCTTTTGACCTTGCATACGGAATAGAAAATCATCTTCAGTTATTCCTACTCGAGGATTTCTCTGCGTTCCTCCTGCACGAACCTCACACAATTCAATTCCTTTGGTATAGGTCTCATGGCGATAGGTAATAATACCGCTATTACCATCCCCTTTTTCAACAATAACGCAGGCCGCGCCATCACCGAAAATTAAGGCTGACTTATGGTCCCGCCAATCGATTCCCCGTGAGGCGAGGTCAGCTGAAACCACTGCAATGCGCTGATGTTGATTTGTTGCTAGTAACCCGGCAGCGACATGAAGCGCAGTAATAAAACTGATACAGCTAGCATTAATATCAAAACAGGCAATACCTTGTTTGAGTTTCGACTGTGCAAGAATATGTGCAGCTGTACAAGGTAGTGCTTGTACTGGGATCGCTGAAGCTGAAATGAGTACATCAATACTGTCAGCTGAAAGCTGTTTTATTTCAAGTGCATGATGAAGAGCAGTAGCAGCCAGTTGTGCCTGAGAGTCGTGATGATTGGCATGAAAGCGGTATTCAATACCTGAAAGTTTTTCAACATAGCCAGTAGGTTGATTAAGTTTTATATCAAGTTGATGTGATGTAATTTTATTTTCAGGAAGAGCAATACCTGAGGAAACAATTTTTATAGGAACCATTGGAATCATAATAAAGCTATCCTTACAAAGAATGAAAGCCATCACTCGGTTTAGTGATTGTTTCGGTTTGAAGAATAATAGCGATATTTGCTTCAGCTATTTATATTAAAAAATATCAATTTAAATTGAATTATAAGCTTATCTATTAATAATAAATGACATTTTCCTTACTTGAGTGAATTTTTATGCTTAAGGTACTGCATATCGAATCTTAAGTATTTTATTTATCTCATCTGTAGTTCTAATGCATGATAAAGCTGCTGTTATTTTGAACAGGTCATGCTATGAAAATAAACTATTTATTTAGTTGTAAATAGATAATCAAATTATTTAATAAAATTGTGTATATTTGTTTCAGTAATCTCAATTTTGATTAGGGAAGTCGTCTTGTTTGAAATATTAAATATTTTTTTGTTACACTCTGTTACATTATTGTTTTGTTTATAACTAATTGAAAACAAATAAATTTTATCTATTGATGGTGAGTGTGAACTTAGTGGAAATAATCCATTAGTTTGGTTTATTGTAAGTTCAAGTAGTTTAATCCGTAAAACGAGTATTTCCGCATTTTAAGAGTATCCGGTAGTACAATGTGAGATATTTAATATGTTCTATACTCTTATTTGGAGTGCGTCGCTTGGGCTATATTTATGGTTAACTAAAAACAGAAAAAACAAATAAACCACTGTTAGTGGTAAAATGGGAACAACCTAAAAAATGAACTTATATTAAATTTAATTTTTTAATTACTTATTGTTTTTTATTTCTTGTTATATATCAATAAGTAGCGAATAAATTTAGTGAATGATTAATATATTTTTCATTATTTATCATGTAACGATTATCTTATATCTAAGTTGTTTTATCTTAAAAACAAAAATACATTTAAACATCATATGTTTAAATGATTTTAATTGTTTTTAATAAATGGATGAAAATATATTTATTATGAATTTATTTATTTTTTTCATAAGAGAATTCCAATAACTCATTTTGATAGGTTTTATCTTATTTGATTGATTGTATCGATCGTTACAAACAGTTTTACTTTCAAATAGTGCTTCCTATAATTGAGTCAAATTATGAGTATAAATATTAAATGAATTTTTTTAGATAATATTATTTAAAAAGTAAATGTCCATAATGTAACTTGAGTCTTTTATATACGAATTCACGTTCTATCTTAAATTAGATCAGGCCCCAGTAAATGAAAAATGTAAACCAGATCGTTGGTAAAGAAATTCGTAAAAGAAGAAAAAAGCTGGGTCTTTCAGGCATAGAACTAGCAGAGCTTATTGGTATTAGTCAACAACAAATATCACGTTATGAAAGAGGTGAGTGTAATATTACATTAGAAAATCTTTTTAGTTGAGCAAACGCACTTGATGTGAGTTTGATTTACTTTTTAAGTGATGAATTATTTTCTATTGAAAATAGATTCGAGTTAGCTCAGGAAAATAAAACAATAAAAAAAATAATGGTTAATCATTATTTTTAATACTTATTTTTAATAAGAGCACACAGCACAATAAAAATAAATATCTACCTAAGGGTTTTTATCTTTAGGTCGTTTGTACATCTGTCATCTTTCTTAAATAGGAAAATAAAATGAAATTATCTAAAATCGCATTAGTTACCATCATAGCATCTTCATTTGCAGCAGGTATTGCAAATGCAGCAGTTAATGATCAAGGTAGTGGCGTAATTAACTTCACTGGTAAAGTGATTAATGCACCTTGTTCTATTCCTGGTGATGGAACTATCAATGTAGATCTTGGCCAAGTTGCAAACAAAGTATTAGAATCAGGTAATAAATTCAGCCAAAGCGTTCAATACACAATTGCTTTAGAAAATTGTGATTTAGCAGCAGCTACAGGTAATGGTACAGATGAAAAACCTCAGTTCCCTGCGGTTAGCAAAGTTAAAGTTACATTCTCAGGTACTCCAGACACAACTAAAACTGAACTCTTAGCAAATACTGGTACTTCTAAAGGTGTTGGTGTTCGTTTGATCAATGCTGATGGCGCAGTGATGAAAGTCGGTGATACAAGTGTTGATCTTCCGCTGGTGGAAGGTCCAAACAAGCTCTCCTTCAGCGCGCGTGTTGAAGCGAATGGTAATGCAGTTGAAACAGGTAGTATCATCTCTCAAGCAACTTACGCTTTAAACTATTTATAATTTTATCAAAATAACAGGCAATTATTTGCCTGTTATTTTGTTGATTTTTTAATTTGTTTACCTTTTTGACTGGAAATATCATGTCGTTATCGTATCAATTCAAAATGAATAAAATATTATTTTCTATTCTGCTTGCACTAAGTATATCGGGTGTGTCTAAGGCAGTAGAATTTAATATGAATATTATTGATGCGAAGGATAGAGATAATATTGATCTAAGCCAGTTCTCTAATCCTGATTTTGTTCCACCAGGTGAATATCTCACCGATATAACATTAAATGGGCGTAAACTTTCAGGTCAATATTTGATCAAGTTTATTGAGCAAAACAAAGATACTTCGGCACTTTGCATTACCCCTGAAATAATTAATCTTTTCGCATTGAAAAAAACAATAAAAGAACAAATTTTACAGAATAATAATACTGAATGTATAGAATTACCTAAATCAGCTGATATTAATTATCGTTTCGACAAAGCAAACCAAAATATTTTATTTTCCGTACCTCAAGCATGGCTTGAATATGATGACCCTTATTGGGTACCTCCATCTCAATGGGAAAATGGAATAACAGGCGCATTTCTTGATTATAATCTATTCGCAAATTATTCTGCGCCGAAAAATAATAGTGAAACATTTAGTGCGAGCAGTAATGGTACTACTGGTGCTAACTTAGGCGCTTGGCGTTTTCGTGCTGATTATCAATACCAATATAATCGTTCTCAGGGAAAAACTAATGAACGATTTGATTGGACTCAGCTTTATGCATTTAGGGCATTTCCTGAATTAGGAGCAAAAGTCTTATTAGGGGAGTCTTATCTTAGAACAGATCTATTCGATAGTTTTCGTTTTCTTGGCGCATCATTTTTTAGCGATAATCGAATGTTACCTCCTTCGTTGCGCGGTTATGCACCACAAATTACAGGGATTGCACAAACAAATGCAACGGTCATTATTTCTCAAAATGGGCGTGTAATTAAACAAACTAGAGTCGCACCTGGCCCTTTTAATATTCAAGATATTACTGAGGCTGTGCAAGGAACGCTTGATGTTACGATAGAAGAAGATGATGGTTCTAAAACAACTTATCAGGTGACTGCCACATCGTTACCTTTTTTAACTCGACAAGGTCAATTTTTATATAAATTCGCAGCAGGAAAGTCGAGTCCATTTGGGCGATCACAACGTATAGAACCTCGTTTTATCTCGGGTGAAGTTTCGTATGGGATATTGAGTAATACCTCGCTGTTTGGTGGTTTGATAGCAACTGTTAGTAATAACGATTATCAGGCAATAAACTTAGGGATTGGGCAAAATATGAATCAGTTCGGTGCTATCTCATTTGATATCACGCGTACTCATGCAACGTTAGATAATTTTGGTACTTATTCAGGTAACAGTTATCGCCTCAATTACTCAAAACGCTTTGAATCAACAAATTCACAAGTCACGTTTGCTGGATATAAATTCTCTGAAAAAGAGTTTTTAACTATGCCTCAGTATATTGATGCTGCGAATGGCGTACTTGATTTTAGGCGAGATAAAAATGTCTATACCGCATCCTTTAATCAATATATTAGTCCATTGGATGTGACACTTTATTTTAATGCTTCTCATCACCAATTTTGGAACAGTGAATCAACCACTACATTTGGTATGAGTCTGAGTAAATTATTTAATCTAGGCAAGATAAAAAATGTTTCAACTACATTGTCACTAAACAAAATTAAATATCAAGAAACAGATGATAACCAAATATATCTTTCCTTCTCAATTCCACTTGAGAGCGGAGCTTCAGTAAGTTATGACATGCAATATGCGAATGGCGGTAAAGACTTCGGTCAAACTGTCGCATATTACAGTGAGAATATTGATAACAATTATTGGAGCTTACGTGCTGGTGGTGATAAGCGTGAGCTTGGTCGAATGGAACCTAGCATTAGTGGTAGTTATCAGCACTCGTCCCCATATGGTGTGCTCAATATTAACGGCTCTGAAAATATTAATTCCTATCGCTCATTAGGTGGCAGCTGGTATGGATCAATGACAGCAACAAAATATGGTGCATCGCTCCATCGTAACGGCACTAACAACGAGCCGCGGGTCATGATTGATAGTGGTGATGTCGCGGGCATTTCTATTGATAATGGACAGTCCGTTACTAACCGTTTTGGTGTAGGAGTTGCAACTAGTTTAAACAGTTTCTCGAATTCAGATGTTTATATCGATATGAATACGTTACCTGATGATGTGGATGTTAATGACAATATCATTGGAAAAACACTCACAGAAGGTGCAATAGGTTATCAAACGATTAAAGCAAACCAGGGTAAACGTGTATTAGCGATTGTGCGTTTAGCAGACGGTAAATATCCACCGCTAGGGACGAGTGTCACGGAAGTTAATAGTGGTAGAGAAGCTGGAATTATAGCAGACAGCGGAATTGTGTATTTAACCGGTATTAATACAACTGAAAAATATGTCGTTAAATGGGCAGGCGGCAGCCAGCAATGCAGTTTGAATTTTGCCAATTTTTCTGAGCAACAGCAAAGTAAAGCTTTACTCCCTTGTCTTTAAAGGAATGTTATTATGAATAAATTATATAAGGCCTCTGTTGGCTTTTCATTAATATTTATGCTTGTACAAACAGCAACCGCAGCAATAAATATAGACCGCACAAGGATCATTTTTTCTGGTAAAGATAAATCTGTTAGCTTGGTGATTAATAACCAAAGTAAAACGATGCCATACCTGGCTCAATCATGGATGGAGGATGAAAAAGGGAATAAGGTTGCTGAACCATTCACTGTTTTACCTCCAATGCAACGCGTTGAGCCAAATACTAAAAATCAAATAAAAATTATTACCACTCAAGGGTTAGATAAATTACCTCAAGATAGAGAGTCTTTATTTTATTTGAATGTACGAGAAATTCCGCCTGTTACTGAAAAAGAAAACGTTATGCAAATCGCGATTCAAAGCCGATTAAAAATGTTTTATCGACCACCTCAAATTGAGAATAATAGTGATAAAGTTTGGGCAAAAGAACTGAAATATACCCACACAGGCACTAATTTATTAATTGAAAACCCAACTAAATATTATGTCACATTGGGATATTTAAGCAGTAATGAAAATAGCAATTTTCCGGGGTTTGAAAGTGTCATGATTGCACCAATGTCAAAAGAAAATATTACTGTGCCTTCAACAAATTTTAACCAGCTTTATACAGGTTATATGGATGATTATGGTGGTATGAAAATGTTGACTTATCAATGTGCCGCATCCATATGTCAGTCCGCTAAAGAAAGTTAATAGGATCCGACAAATGAGAAATTGCTTCATTTCAATATACTTTTTCATTTTATTGCTTTTTATGGGCCATGTTTATGCCGATAGTAGCATGATGAAAGGTGATCTTAATTTTACAGGTAAAGTAGTTTCTCTACCTTGTAAAATAACGTTTTCATCATTAGATCAGAATATTGATTTAGGGCCGATTTCTTTAAATTATTTTAATGAAATTGGAGATAGAAGTCCCAAGCAGGAGATTAAACTAAAATTTGATGATTGTATCTTCCCTTCATTTGGACGTAATGATAAAGAACCTATTATTCGGATAATATTTATTTCTGAGCCAACGAAGAGTAACGACCGAAATTTATTTGGTGGTAAAACCATATTACATGGATATGGCATTCGATTAATGGATCAAAATAGTCATATTATTCCAAATGGAGAATATCGCAATTATCCTATTTACTTTGATGATAACCAGCAAATTACGATTTACTCGATGTTAGAAAGCTATCTTCCAAGAAACGATTTAACAGTGGGTAATATTAAAACGCAAATTACATTGCAAATTATCTACCTTTAATAAGGTGTATAAAACATGATACACAGACTAATCAAGCAAAGTAGTTTTTATTTATTATTGCTATTGGTATTCGTAAGTACAAAATCATTTGCATTAGATTGCGTAGAGGCTGGAACTGGAGTTGTAATAAAACCCCCCGTTCCCGTAGGGCAATTAGCTATCCCTTCAGATACACCTGCTGGATCTATTATTTGGCAGTCAGATCCACTGACTGTAACGGTCTACTGCGATAACGTATTAGGCAGTGCGGTGGATGTTGTTCATATGTACTTTAACCCGACATCTCAAAAGCTTGGTACTGGCTTATTGTTAGGCGCTAATTATCAAGGTCAGCAACTCGAGCAGGATAAGCAAAAAGTAAACCTCGGAAGTAATCCTATTCGCAAAGGGCAAAGTGTGACAATTACGGTAACATTTACACTTTATGTTAAGGTCACGGGTATAGTTCCGCAGTCAGGAAACTATACAGGGGATAACCAATTTACGGTATTTCAATTTGATGGTAGTGGTGGTATTAACACCACCCCAGGTGCAAAAAACTTAAGATATTCAATCTCAGGATTACGAGGGATCCGTTTCTTGAAATGTGGTGCGGATATCAAAGTATATCCTGAAACTCAGCAAATAGACTTTGGCCAACTTATGATCACTGAACTCAATCAAGGAAAAGAATTTAAAAAGGAGTTTCAAGTACAGGCAGTGAAAAGAGGATGTTTAGATAATTTTTCAATGAATATTAATTTCGAGACAACCGATAAACTAAACGGCCAATATGCAATTGATTTAAGGAATGGAACAAACTTAACGATTCTTGATGATAAAAGTCAAGCAATCAAATTTAACTATTTCCAATTTTTTGGTAATTTACCACTTGGTAGTACTTCAGTTACTCGTAATTATCATGCCTCAATTAAGAAAACTAGCGAGGTATCAACGGGGCCATTTAGTGCATCAACGATTGTTAGAATAAATTATTATTAATGATTTTTATTTGGTTAAATATTTAACCGATAAATTATATTGCATGATAATTAAAAGTTGAAAACTAATTAGATTGATAAGTAAATAATACTATCAGGTTTTTAAACAGTGAGTTACAGAAAAATGTGACATGTCACGCTGATTAAAAAACACCAAAAAATAAGTAAGTTAAATTTTTTTGATGCATTATATTTCAAACGGCGACTATTTTACCGAGTCGCCGTTGGTGATAATACTTTAAATAACCTGAGTGACCTAAAGCTTAGTTGGTATAGATTTATTTGATACAATTTTTACAGGTTTGATCCTGTACTTGCTCAAAGAAATTATTACCTTTGTCATCAACAAGAATGAATGCAGGTAGCCCTTCGACTTCCATTTTCCACACCGCTTCCATCCCTAATTCGGGATACTCAAGACAACTCAAACTTTTTACATACTCTTGTGCCAAAATAGCCGCTGAGCCACCAATGCTACCTAAATAAAAACCACCATGTTTTTTACAGGCATCTGTGACTGACTGTGTACGGTTACCTTTTGCCAGCATTAGCATACTGCCACCACGTGACTGAAATAGGTCTACATAAGGATCCATACGGTTTCCTGTTGTTGGTCCTAATGATCCCGATACTTTATCCTCTGGTTTTTTTGCAGGACCTGCGTAATAAACCATATGGTCTTTGATGTATTGTGGTAGATCCTCACCATTATCTAAGCGCTCTTTAAGCTTCATATGAGCAATATCACGCGCAATGATTAATGGACCACTTAATGAAACTCGTGTTGAAACAGGATGTTTACTCAACTCTGCTAAAATATTTTTCATTGGCTGATTAAGGTCAATGTGTACAACCTGAGCTTCATTCTTTTTGCGCATTGATTCAGGAATATATTGAGCTGGATTGTGTTCCATCTTCTCAATCCATAACCCTTCTTTGGTGATTTTTGCTTTTATATTGCGATCGGATGAGCAGGAGATTGCTAGACCAATTGGGCAAGAGCCACCATGGCGAGGTAAACGAATAACCCTAACGTCATGAGCAAAATATTTACCACCGAATTGTGCACCAAAGCCGAAGTGGCGAGTGGCTTCTAATAATGCCTCTTCTAATTCAACATCACGAAAAGCTTGCCCATGCTCGTTACCTGATGTCGGCAAATTATCATAATATTTTGTTGAAGCCAGCTTTGTCGCTTTCAATGTCGCTTCTGCGGAGGTTCCTCCAATTACAAAAGCAATATGATAAGGTGGGCATGCCGTTGTTCCCAATGCTTTCATTTTTTCAATCAAGAAGGCTTTGAGTTTATTCGGTTCCAAAATGGTTTTTGTTTCTTGAAATAGTGCTGATTTATTGGCAGAGCCTGCACCTTTATTAACAAATAAAAAATGATATTCATCCCCCTCAGTAGCAAAGATATCTATTTGGGCGGGTAAATTAGTATCTGTATTAATTTCAGTATACATATCTAAAGCTGCATTCTGAGAGAAACGCAGGTTTTCTTGCTTGAATACGTTATAAACACCACGAGATAGTAACTCTGCATCATTACAATCAGTCCAAATTTGCTGCCCCTTTTTAGCAACAATAGTCGTGGTTCCTGTATCTTGGCAATTTGGTAAAATACCTTTCGCAGAAATTTCCGCATTACGTAGCAGTTGTAAAGCAACATATTTGTCATTATCACTTGCTTCAGGATCTGACAATATTGCAGCAACTTGCTTTTGGTGTGCAGCTCTTAAGAAAAATTGGGAGTCATAGATAGCCTGTTGAGCAAGCATAGTTAAGGCTTCAGGCTCAATCTTTAGTATGTTTTTACCATTAAATGGCTGGAGAGAAACATATTTATCTGTTAGCTGATAATATTCAGTTTTATCCTCGGATAAAGGATAGGGATTTTGATAGAAAAACGCTTTCTCTTTATTAGGCATTTTGCTCACTCCAGATTAATCCAATCGAATATACCCGCAATATATCGAGTTTTTAGCATTCACTCGAATAACTTTGGATATGACCTAAAATATGCCCAAGAGGACATGTATTTATTTTGAATAAAATTTCATGACAAGATGGTTATATGGTTTTATAAGTATACAGATTGTTAAAAATGAAATTAAATTCAATGATAGTAAATATTAATAATTTTATTATATTAAAGAATATCCATTCAATAACATGACATTGATTAATGTTATTGAGATAAAATATTTTTATATTGAAAAAAACGTTAAAAATCACAAAAATAATAATTTTTATTTTGAATGTTTGTTATTAATGTTATGGGGTATCTATTATTGAAATTTAAATGATACATACTCGTCATACTTCAATCTGCATAGTTGTTGACTACGCTCAGCCAGTCGAGTCACAGTGTTTATCTATGCTCCTCGCCTATCTTCCCTTGTCGCCTACATTTATACAATTTCAACTATTTTAGCCATATCATCAACTTTATAAATATTGATAATATTTACTTCAACTTAATGAATTCTAAAAATTTAACTTAACGATGGTTTCTTTCTTTTTTACGAAAACCTATAAATACACACAGATACGCCATATATTTTGTTAAGTTGCTTATTTTTATCAAAAATACGATTATTTCATTGGATTTTCATAATGAAAGGCAAACGAAGTGCTGAAAATGGCTTTCAATTTTTACTAACTGTGTTTATCATGCACAACTTAATGAAATTTAAATGGCGCTACTGGTTTGGGCTTTGCTGGGGAAGTAATTAGGTATATCTCCGATAAGCTTATGCAGTCTTTAACAGTGGCGATTCTATCTGCATTATTCATAGGGATAGAGTGTAATATAAATGACTGAGACAACCTCTCTGACACCACTCGTCGAATTGAAAGCATTAAATAAAGCTTTTGATGGCAAACAAATTATTTCTGAGCTTGACTTAACCATCCGAAATGGTGAGTTTTTAACCATTTTAGGGCCTTCTGGCTGTGGCAAAACGACAGTTTTACGCCTAATTGCTGGCCTAGAAGATGTTGATGAAGGCATTATCATTCTAGATGGTCAGGATATTACTGATATCCCAGCAGAGCAGCGCTTTGTGAATACGGTATTCCAAAGTTATGCCTTGTTCCCGCACATGACCGTTTTCGAAAATGTTGCTTTTGGCTTGCGTATGCAAAAAACAGCTGCTGATGAAATTCAAAAGCGGGTCGATCAAGCATTGCAGATGGTTCAACTGGAAGATTTTGCACAACGTCGACCAAACCAGCTATCGGGTGGGCAGCAGCAGCGTGTTGCGATTGCTCGGGCTGTTGTTAATCGACCCAAAGTTCTTCTGCTGGATGAATCCTTGTCTGCGCTTGATTATAAGCTGCGTAAACAGATGCAAAATGAGTTAAAAGCACTTCAACGTAAACTCGGTATCACTTTTATTTTTGTCACTCATGATCAAGAAGAAGCGCTTGCCATGTCTGATCGCATTATTGTGATGCGTGAAGGTAAAATTGAGCAAGATGGTACACCTCGTGAAATTTATGAGGAACCTAAAAATCTGTTTGTGGCTCAGTTTATCGGTGAGATTAATATTTTTGATACGAAAGTATTGTATCGCATTGATGAAAAACGTATTCGTGCCAATGTAGAAGGGCATGAATGTGACATTTTTACCACGCTACCTGTTAATGAAGGGCAATCTATTAATGTCCTATTACGCCCTGAAGATTTACGCGTAGAAGAGGTGAATGATACAGAGAGCTACCCAGGTTTGATTGGTTATGTTCGTGAACGTAACTATAAAGGTATGACACTAGACTCTGTTGTAGAAATGGACAATGGTAAGATTATTATGGTCAGTGAATTCTTTAATGAAGATGATCCCGATGTCGACCATTCTTTAAACCAAAAAGTTGCGGTGACGTGGGTTGAAAGCTGGGAGGTGGTACTGGATGATCACGCGTAAACACAAAATCCTCCAAAATGTCATCATTACTGGTGTCGTGGCTTGGTTGGTACTATTTGTGTTCTTACCTAATGTCATGATCATCGGTGCTAGCTTTCTCACTCGCAGTGATGCCAATCTGGTTGATATGATTTTTACATGGGATAACTATATTCGTTTGTCTGACCCCATGTATGCAGAAGTCATGCTTCACTCGTTAAATATGGCATTGATCGCTACTTTTTTCTGCTTGATTATTGGCTATCCCTTCGCGTTTATACTGGCCAAACTGCCTAAACGGTTACAACCCTTGATGCTATTTTTATTGATTGTGCCTTTTTGGACCAATTCATTAATCCGTATCTATGGGCTTAAAGTGTTTTTAAGTACCAAAGGGTATTTAAATGACTTTTTACTGTGGATAGGCCTGATCGATAAACCGATACGCATTCTATATACACCAGAAGCCGTTGTTTTAGGGCTTATCTATATCTTATTACCCTTTATGGTGATGCCACTTTATTCTAGCATCGAAAAACTTGATAAATCTTATTTGGAAGCAGCAAGAGACCTCGGTGCGAATAAATTCCAGCGATTTTTGAAAATCATTATCCCGCTGACTATGCCGGGAATTATTGCTGGCTGCCTGTTAGTTTTATTGCCTGCGATGGGGCTGTTTTATGTCTCAGACTTGATGGGCGGAGCGAGAAATCTCTTGATAGGTAATGTTATTAAGAGTCAATTCCTGAATATCCGTGATTGGCCGTTTGGTGCCGCAACCAGTATCTTTTTAACCGTCATGATGGGACTGTTGCTGTATGTATATTATCGAGCTGCTAGGCTACTGAATAAAAAGGCGTATGAAGAATGATCGGTCGCACGTTGCGTGGTGGCTTTATGGCTATCATCTACGCTTATCTTTATATTCCAATTATCATTTTAATTGTTAACTCTTTTAATGAATCTCGTTTTGGGATTAATTGGCAAGGGTTTTCAACCAAATGGTATGAACTACTGATGAATAATGACAGCTTATTACAGGCCGCTGGTCATTCGTTAACGATGGCTGTTATATCAGCAACATTCGCGACAATTATCGGTACATTAACGGCAGTTGCACTTTTTCGTTATCGTTTCAGAGGCAAGCCCTTTGTTGGTGGAATGCTGTTTGTTGTCATGATGTCACCTGACATTGTGATGGCGATATCGTTATTAGTATTGTTTATGATCCTAGGTGTTTCCCTTGGGTTTTGGACATTACTCTTTTCGCATATCACCTTTTGTTTACCTTTTGTTGTCGTTACTGTGTATGCAAGACTAAAAGATTTTGATGTGAAAATGCTAGAAGCGGCACGTGATCTTGGTGCTGGTGAATTTACGATTTTACGTAAAATTATTTTGCCTTTAGCATTACCTGCTGTGGTTGCTGGGTGGTTATTGAGCTTCACATTATCAATGGACGATGTGGTAGTTTCCTCTTTTGTGACAGGGCCAAGCTATGAAATTTTACCTTTGAAAATTTATTCAATGGTAAAAGTAGGCGTATCTCCTGAGGTTAATGCACTTGCAACTATTTTGCTGTTGATGTCGCTAATATTAGTTTGTTTGAGTCAGTGGGTAATGCGAGACAAGGTCTCGAAGATTTCAAAATAGCGTTTATGTTTATTATATTTGAGGCTGCATAAGGGGTGAGTGTATGTAGCTCGAATTATTTTGAGCATAGTGTTGTAACAATGGTGAAACGGCTTAGCCGAGTAGCTCGTAATATAATTATGCCATATGGCGAAGAGGGTGGGCTCTAAGAGCCTATAAGATATGTATACACAAAATAATTCGAGTTATATGCATACGTGCTGAAAGTGACTTGAAATATGGCAGGTATAAGCAAACACTTTGTGAGGAAAGCTCAGTAATGAAAAAATGGTCCTATCTGCTCGTGGCTGGTTTGATGGCTGCAAGTATTGGCATGGCAACCGCCGCTGATGAAAAGAAAGACGTGCTGTATTTCTATAACTGGACAGAATACGTTCCCCCAGGTTTATTAGAACAATTTACAAAAGAAACTGGGATCAAGGTTATTTACTCCACTTATGAATCGAATGAAAGCATGTATACCAAGCTAAAGACCTATAAAGAAGGTGCTTATGACTTGGTGGTTCCTTCTACTTACTTTATTTCCAAAATGAGTAAAGAGGGGATGCTGCAAAAAATTGATAAAGGCCAACTAAGCAACTTTAAAAATCTCGACCCGAATTTACTTCATAAAGAGTTTGACCCGCAAAATGATTTTTCTATTCCCTATATCTGGGGAGCAACTGGTATTGGTATTAATAGCGATGCCGTTGAAGAGGGTGCAGTGACCTCATGGGCTGATTTCTGGAAGCCAGAATATAAAAATAGCCTATTGATGATGGATGATGCTCGAGAAGTATTCCAAGTGGCGCTGACTAAGCTTGGCTATTCCGGTAATACGACTGACTCTAAACAAATTGAAGAAGCGTATCAAGAGCTGCAAAAATTACGTCCCAATATTTTGGCCTTTAATTCAGATAACCCAGCGACTCCTTTTATTGAAGGAGAGGTCGATGTGGGGATGTTATGGAATGGCTCTGCCTTTGTTGCTCGTCAAGCAGGCTTGCCTATCGAAGTTATATGGCCAAAAGAGGGCGGTATTTTTTGGATGGATAGCCTAGCGATCCCAGCTAATGCGAAAAATCCAGAAGGCGCTCATAAGCTAATTAACTTCTTATTACGTCCAGAAATTGCTGCTCAAGTTGCTGAATCTATTGGTTATCCAACGCCAAATCTTGCAGCAAAGAACATGCTGCCAGCGGACATTGCTAATGATCCTTCACTTTATCCAAGTGAAGAGATATTGAAAAAAGGTGAATGGCAGAGTGATGTAGGCGATACCAATATTCTTTATGAAGAGTATTTCCAAAAGCTTAAAGCTGGTCGTTAACTATTCAGACCTTTTTGGCATAGTAAGAAAAGGCGGGTACTCCCGCCTTTCATCAATAACCTGTTAAGCGATTAACGTGCCACGTTTTTCTCAACGAATTGTGCATAAGCATCAACCCATGCTTGAAGAAAGTCTTTGCTTTTTTGCGCGAAATTATGCTGTTCATCGACCATCCCATCAAACCATTTTAGAAAACATTCTGGCTGATTAAGCGTTGGCATATTTAAAAATGCTAGGCTATTACGTAAATGCTGTTGAGCGATTGCGGTACTGATATTACCAACAGAAACACCCAGAACACCTGCGGGTTTTCCATTCCATGAGTTATCTCCCCATGGGCGTGAACCTTGATCAATTGCATTTTTTAATACGCCAGGAATTGAACGGTTATATTCAGGGGTGACAAAGATAATGCCATCACTCTGTGCGACTTGTGATTTAAATTCCACAACAGTGGCAGGAACTTGTTGATCTGCATCTTGGTTATATAAAGGCAGTGTACTGATATCAATGAACTTAAACGTGAAATGACTAGGGAATAGCTTAATCAGTGCTTCAGCGACCTTCTTATTGTATGAGTCAGAACGCAGGCTACCAACAACAACGCCAATTTGATATTGATTTGACATAATAAAACCCTTTTTCACTTTAATGAAAGATTTGTATTTATATGCATCATACTTCGAGCTGTATTGTTAGGCATAACGTGAAGTATAACGGATATATGATGTACCTATATATTTTAGCGCCTAATGAATAATAGAAGTAATTTTAATCATGAAAGATTTGATGTGAGTTAAGGAGGCATGTCTAAAAAGCTGATAATTACTCGCAGAAAAAACTTAGTAACTCATATTGCTAGAATTGATAATAATCTATTGACGGATGGAATGAAGAGCATTTAAATTCAATCTATTATACTAAAATCGGCAGTGGCTGCTTCTTATTGAAAACTTTTTCATTTTAAACCAATAAGATGCTTTTCTTACTGAAAATAAAAAAATAAATCAATATCATCGATATCTCACTTTTATACTTTTCGAAAATGGGTCTTTAAACACCTAATTAGATATTAATTTATAGCTAAATAAACGCATCGCTCTCGGTAAATTTACTTAGTTGTTTTTTATCTCTGACATCGCTTAACAAACCCTTCTGTAAACCATCTTCATTTAAATTAGACTAAAATCGGTTAATTTTTGGGGATAAATTAGTATACGAAGAAACGCTGTCACGATGATTAGTTATATTTATTATATTGAAGTGACTAAATTCAGATTATTAAATAGATATTAATAGGCGAATGTTGCTCACTTATTATAAAAAAGAGTTATTTAGCTGAAATTTTCTCGATGAATTCGGCGTAGGCATTAGCCCATACTTGTATAAATTCTTTGATTTGAGGGGGAAAATTATACTGTTCATCGACCATACCATCAAGCCACGTAAAAAAGTATTCAGGCTGATTCAGAGTTGGCATATTCAAATACACTAGAATATTACGTAGATGTTGTTGTGCAACAGCTGTACCGATATTATGTATTGAGGCGCCGAGAATACCTACTGGTAATCCATCCCATGCGTTATTTCCCAATGGGCGTGAGGCTTGAACAATTACATTTTTTAATACATTGATAATTGAACGATTATATTTAGGGCTTGTAAAAATAACTCCATCACATTCGGCTATCTGTAATTTAAACGTCTCAACAGAGTTAGGGTTATATAAAGATGAAGCTCATCTTCACCTTTAAGATTGACCAATTCACCTTTATTTAACACCTCTTGAATGTGACGTTTAGCCAATCATTTATCACTGTTAGTGCCAATAGTGTTCGGATTACCTCTTAAAGGTTTGATTGAGTATCCTATAAAAGGCAACGAAGCTTGTTCCAGATTATCCATCACTGATAGAATTAGTACTCCTCTCCTATTTTTTATCTCGATTTAACATACCAAGTGGATGAGTATGAAACAAAAACTAATGACTGATTTTTCATTGTGCGCGCAAACCTTAGGTGCACTTTTTTACTATGACCCAGCAGATGTCCGAGTTAGCAAATTAATTGAATTATTTAATTCAAGTGAATGGTTAGCTGAATGGCCATTTGTTGATAAGTATGATTGCCAGCAAATTGATAAATTATTTCAAGCAAGCAAACAACAGCAAGAAACATTAGAAAATGCTTATCAGCGTTTATTTGTTGGGCCTTATGCTCTTCCTGTGCCTCCTTGGGGCTCAGTTTATCTTGATAAAGAAAATGTGATGTTTGGTATATCAACGCTTGAATTAAGAGCATGGTTACGCATTAATCAAATCAATATCGAATTAGATCAAAATGAACCAGAAGACCACATTGGTTTATTATTTATGCTAACTGCATGGGTTATTGAACATAAACCCGAACTACTACGTGATTTTTTAGAAATTCATATTCTTCCATGGGCTTACCGTTATCTTGAGATAATGCAGCTAGAAAGTGCCCATGATTTTTATACTGCCACCGCGTTGTTAGCATCACAAACATTAAGTTATGTGCAACAAGAATTGGAATTAACAGTGGCGAGTAAAGCGCTATATCTTTAATGTTTATGAAATAAAGATAAAAAAGCCAGTCAAATGACTGGCAAAAATCAGAGGAAGTTTTCATGACTCAAGTAAATTTAATGTTGTCTCAGCGCGTAATTGAATAGCATCTTGCATATTGAGGGTACTTAGCGTTTCATCAACTGAAACTTCATTTTGTTCAGTTAAAAAATAGTCAAGTTGTGCTGTAATATCCTCTAAAAACCAATTCATGGGTGTATTCAGTACAATTGCTATTTGGAATAGATGCAGTAAATCAACTCTGTTTTTCCCTCTTTCATAACGAGAGACTTGCTGTTGACTAACACCAAGTAATAGGGCTAATTCGGAGCCTGTATAGCCAAGCTCTTTCCTTTTTTTATAAACACGCTGTCCGATTAAATAATGTATTTTTTCGCTATTTTTTTGCATATACATATTGATCACCTAATAATTAAGGCATAGTTAAGATAACAGAGCCTGCACCCGCGAATGGCCCAGCATTTACGCGCCCATTGACGATTAATTCAGATGTGATTTGAACGGGAGTGCTTCCATTCGCGGAAACATGAATAGGCACACCATTTTGGCCTGGAACCCGATTATTTAGATATAAATTTGCTTTCAAGCTATTGTCACTACGGAGTTTTACCTGTCCGTTATCAGAGCCGGAAGCAATAACAATGACAGACATTTCCTGATTACAGGTGACATTAAATGTGGTTGATTTCGTCGCATTGGGCAGATTGACTTCATCAATGTCACCGTAATTGATATTGATGCTCGATTCTGAAATGCGGCAGGCTCCAACAGGTGGTGGCGCAATTCCACATAATGAACCGGGAAGGAGATATCCAGATGATTCAACTAAACCTGAACGGATATTTTGATAAAAAAGGCCAACACACTCTTGGTTTTTTGACAATGGATCACCGACATGTTGTGTGGTGCCACTAATCGGAAATCCTGTAGATTGGAGAACTCTTGCTCTCACTTCTTTCATTGTTCTCAGGCCTGTTACTTCTACTAAATTTTTTGCAACACTACCCGGCTGACCGGCTGCATTATGCTTATGATTGATATTGATATAGCATCTTGACCAGCCTGCGCATGGACTCGGTGTATAATCATTTTCTTCATCCCAACGCTCGATAACATAAGTGTATCTAGCATTAGCAGGTGTTCCTACTGCTTCAGTAATATAGGAAAAAATTGCCGCAGAAGCGGAGAAAGAGCTCGTCGCCATACTGGCGAATAATAGGTAGGATAACCATTTCATATTGATACATAGCCTTCTTTATTATTCGTAATCCAACTTGAATGTCGCAATGGCATTAAAGGGGCCACGCTTGATTTCTCTGTTGCTAATTGCATCAGGCTCGCCTTTTAAATAGGCTTTAAATTTCAATGCAGTAGTGCCATTTTGCAGTGATAATTTGTTACTTTGGGTATTAACGGGTAAAAAAGTACCGTCAATATCCTCAATACCGATAGCAAAACCTGTGGCACTACTATTATTTTGAAGTGCAAGATAGCCCGGTAATACGAGATTAGAAGTGCCAAAGAACGTGACATTGACAGATTTACCAATACTTGTGTCACACTCAGAAAGATTGATAGTAAAAGCCTCACTCACCGTCCGACCATATGCATATAAGTTTTTATCGGGAACATTACCAAAATCTAATCTAACCGATTCATCTCCGGGTTTAATCGTGCAAGGTTCTTCGACTAAAATACCGTGGAAGTGCAAATTATCGGGTATGGCAAAAACAGTGCCTGCATATGGAAGCAATAATATGAATATGAGCTTTTTAAACTGTCTGTTCATCATTGATACTCCGCTAAAAGTGTCGCTGTGACAGAGAAAGCCCCTTCAGGAAGATCGCTTCCGGGACGTTTAATTGGAACTGCTTGAATTGCAGGTGGCGTTGTTGGTGTGATCGTAATCGATTTATTGATTTCGAAAGGCTTACCATCCTGAGTGAGGCGAATAGCCAAATTATTAACATTGGTTTGCAGCGCTGAAGTATCAAAAGCACTTTGAGGCCCCACAACGGTGAGCTTGAGTACCCAACCTTTGGTATTTTGAGAACAAACCATTTTATAGTTGACGTCTTGGGTGTAATTAATTCCATCGATCCGATGAATTCCCACGTTATTGCCAAAGAAAACATCAATGACATTATCATCCTCAATCGTACATGCTGGTGGCTCAAGTAAAATGCCATATAATTTCATGTTAGAGGCCAATGAAATATTGGCTATAGCTATAAGCAAGAGGCTAATTATCAGGCTGTTGCTTTTTTTCAGCTGAAACATACGGGCTCCTCTCACTGGTATTCAATTAATAGGGTTGCAATCGATTCAAAATAACCACCTTTTAAGGTTTGAGTCTGATCGCGAACAGGCACAACAGAGAATTGTGGTGCATTTGGATAGATAAAATTAACGGTTTGTCCAACGGGTAATTTGCGATTGTTGTAAAGGATCGCAATACCAAGTCCATCAATGTTGGTAGAAAGGGATTGAGTATCAAAGTTAGCCCTTCCCCCTTGTATGGACATTTTCATAGACTTAGCTGGCATTTTTCGACATTCAACGCTGTACTGCACCTCTTTTTTATATGCAGTTCCATCAATGCGAGTACTCATTACTTCACCAAAATTCACGTCGATAAGATTGCCATCATTAATAATGCATGGTGGTGGTGCAATCACGGTTCCACTAATATTGACGTAGACAATCCCTGGGATAGCACGAGCATTAGCAGCTGGGTTGATTCTTGATTGAGGCAAATCTGCTTTGGCTGTTGTGGCCAATAAGAGCGTAGCAATGCACACAACTCGCTGATATTGTCTTCTTTTCAAATCAGTCATAATTCACCCTAAAGTCCATTACGGCTCTAAAGCGGCCTTCACTCATTTTTTCTGGTGTTCTCACGGGGGTAACGTAGTAAGTTAATGCACCTTGTGGTAGTTCAAGAAATTGAGGTCGTCCGCGAGTTCCTAAGCGAATATTATTGTTTTGTTTGTCAGTGATTTTTAGCGCTAAGCCCGAGACACCTTTTACTGCTAACATCTCGGGATAATAAGGATCCGCAGGCGCAACAAATGACACCGTCACAATAGGTTGCATTTCACTCCATGTTGGTGTGTCCGTTCGTTGATCATAAAGAACACTTTGTGTACGAATACAATCACGAAATAGGAGTGTGAAAGGGACTGGCTCCGCTTGGTTACCGGGTTTACGTAAGTGGTAAGCGCCAACGTCACCAAGAGAGACTTCTTGCCATGCCGATGCCATATCCAATGTGCAAGGTGCTTCAATTAAAGAGCCACTCACATGAATTTCACCATGTAGACCTTCGACCTGCCAATTATCGACACCTGCAGCTAGCGCAGGTACTGCGGTGGATAATGTGGCAACACAGTATAAGAGAGTCCTTTTCATGACAGCTCTCCCATTATTGTTCTGAAGAAGAGGCAACGGTACAACTCACACCACTGCATCGAAATGTAAGTTTAGGCCTGCCACCATAATCATTGATATAAGTGAGTACCGGTGATAAACCGAGAGTGTTGGCACTTCCTTTTAACATCGATGAACTTTTAGGTGAGATCATGAGAGGCTCAAAATTGCCTACGGTATTACCTGAGAGATCTTTTGATGCATCAACAATTGTGACGAAGTAAGCCGTTGGATTGTTGACTTCATAGCTATCACCTTTACGTGTAAGGGTGATTTTTTCCTGCCATGGATTATCCAAATCGGTACGTGATGCATACAATGCTTTCGGGCGATAAAACATTTTTATCCGCGTTTGTAATGCAATTTGCAGCACATTTGGTTGGTTACTTTTAGGTGGAATTTCACGTAAATTAAAATAAAAAACACTTTCCCGATCTTGGGGAAGCTTAACAATATCGGGGAGTGATTGAATTTTAACTTGGCTTTTATCGCCCGCTTCAATTCGTTGTACTGGCGGTAATACGGTCAGTGGAGACTCGATTTTTTCGCCATTAGCATCTTCAATCCAACCTTGAGCAAGATAAGGAAGATCTTTATTTTGGTTAGTTACATTCAGACTGATCGTTTTATCATTACCATTAAAGATAACGCGAGTTCTATCAAGAGCGATAGCTGCGTTAGCTTCACCACAAAGAACGGTGTATAAGGTAATCGATGTTGTCAAAAGTGCGATGTTTCTTGTTTTCATAAATATTAACTCTTTTTAATCAAGCTTATAGCGATGACCCATCTGGGGCATACTGAATGTTTGGAGGTGTTAGTAACCAGCGATCATGGGCAGAAATCCCTTGTGAAGGTGCATCTAAAGGTAATTCACTGTTGGTGACCGGTTTGATTGGCAGTGATGCAGGATTGATTGGCATAGCACTCGGATTCATATCACAAGGTAATAGCAGAGAATTGAATTCTATCGTTTCAATATCCTGTGGGATCTGTATCCGACACTGTGTTTGTCCATTCCAATTCACATCCAATATCTCATTTGGATTAATGCCCGAGAGATATACTGAGCCGTTATCGTTAACGATCCCAACTTCATGATGTTTAGCATTTTGAATTGATGCGCCAAATGGTGGATAAGAACCATCCGCCAATGCCAATCTAACCATGGTTTTGAGACCAGAAAGGACATCGAATTTACGATAGGCGATAGCACCTTCAGTTACAGTGAATTGCTGAACTGATTTCACGGCCTCGATATTGTCCGGAAGGTTATTTAAATCAACACTGGTACTCATGCGGTAATAGTCATTGATATCTGAAATGACGGCTTTACCGAATCGATTGGTACGTGTGTTTGGTCCGAAACCTTTAATTGGCACATTAGCAACACCATCCGTGTCAACCATAATCCGGCTAGCACCAGGCACGTTAATGCGGTGTAATGCGGTACCATGACCTGTCAAGGTTGCACCACCTTGCAAGGAAAGAGCCGCAGAAGTGTAATCTCCAGCAACATAACTCGCATTCGCTGTAACAGTCGCGAGGTCACCATAATGCAGATAATAACCATTACCTGTTGCTTTACCGCGAGTACTAATACCAGTACCTAAGCGATAACTATTATTATCATCTAAACGATCGTAATAACTGACAGTATGCGAGTTACCCGCTTTATTAATGATACTGTTGTAGCTAATAGTGGCTGCATCCCCCATCGGCATCGAGAAATTTAGATAAACGCCATCATCATTCTTTTTACCTTCATATTGATTGCGGAATGCATTTAAACTCACGTTAATATTTTTAAATCGACCAAAGTCGAAATATCGAGAAAGGGCAAGGTTGTAGCGTTTAGTATTAGGCCTATTCCAGTAAGTTTCATGGCTATAATTCAAGTAAGCACTCAGTCCAAGCGCGACAAATTGCTTATTTAACATGATGGTATAAAGCTCTTTAGTATTATCTTGAGCAGAATCACGATAGCGGCGATCAAGATATTGGTTCATATTCATGAAATCGCGTTCTGAGAATCGATATCCTGCAAAGGTAACTTGGCTATCATATTCTTCGAAACGTTTAGAATAACTGAGCCGGTAGGAGCCACCTGTATAAGTTTTATTATCAGCAGGTAATTTAGCTCGAGACTCTGTGATATCGAATGAAATTGCCCCGAACATCATTAAATCACGGCCAACACCGAGTGATAATGCGTTATAGTCACCAGCGCCAAGTAATCCACCGTATAATGACCAACCATTAGATATCCCCCACGAGAACTCACCTAATGCAAAACCCGGCCCTTCGCTATGGTGATCCATATTGCTTGGGCGACCACCAACGAGTTTAAATTGCACTCGTCCTGGGCGTGTGAGGTAGGGAATTGTTGCGGTATCCATTTGATACTCTTGAACAGAGCCGTCTTGTTCTTCAACGCGAACATCAAGTTTACCGTTGATCGTATCGTTTAAATCCTGAATACGAAAAGGTCCAGGTGCAACCTGAGTTTCATAAATAACACGGCCTTGTTGACTGATGGTGACCTTAGCATTTGTTTTTGCAACCCCACTAACTTCGGGGGCATAACCTCGTAAATTAGGTGCTAGCATATTGTCTTCAGACATTAAACTAGCGCCTAAATAACGAAAAGAATCAAAAATGCCTGAACGTAAATATTCTTCACCTAAGGTGAGCTTAGCGTTGAGTGACGCAATAGCTCGATAGGCGTAGTATTGGCTCCAATCCCAATTACGTTCGGTTGATTGACCATTTGTATCGTTATAGTTTGCTTGCCAATTTGCACGAAAACGCCAAGCGCCTAGGTTAAAGCCAGCGACACCATTACCTGTGACTTGCTGATTGGTATTAGAATTTTTGTGGTCAGTGACTTGAGCGTTAATATTATAGTCAAAGATAGCGCCTGAAATTCCGTTATCCCAACGAGATGGGGGATCCCAATTATCAGCAGTATATTCCAGATAGGCTTGTGGAATTGTTATTGCAATAGTTTCAGTACCTAATGAACCACTTGCGGTCATACCTGGAATTGAATCTATTTTTAAACACTGCCCATTATTCGACCACTGTGTTTTACTTTGCCATTCATTACGAAGGGCAAGGTGTGAAATAATTTCTGGTGATAAACAAGG
Organism: Providencia burhodogranariea DSM 19968; assembly: GCF_000314855.2. Lineage (GTDB taxonomy): Bacteria > Pseudomonadota > Gammaproteobacteria > Enterobacterales > Enterobacteriaceae > Providencia > Providencia burhodogranariea. The sequence goes on from NZ_KB233223.1 coordinate 277,090, forward strand.
AATGGTTTCTTGTGTATTTTGCTCAGAAGGTACATAGCTGACTTCATACGTTGACGGCAATGTACTTTTATTTAAGCTAATATAAAAAGGATATGTGCCGGGCATAATATAGCCGACTTGCGTGAACTCACTTAAATCGATATTTGCTCGATCTTTAAGATCTAAAATATCAGTATTAAACTCAATATTATCATTAGCTAAAATTTGTTGAGGCTGAGTTATTGCAATAATAATCATTAAAGTAATTGGATTAAAATAATGACGCGCAGAGTCAGTTAAGACTTTATTTTTTTTCTTTAATAATAGAGCCATAATAATCCCTTCGCGATAACTCAGTAATAATCCATTTTAAAACGGACTATTGTTTGATAATTTCCTGACTCGAGGCGTTGGTTATTAGCAACTAAACGCATATCATAATTAAGGGTCATAGAACCGGATTCAATGCTGCGGGCGGGTAGCGGTTTTCCGGGTAATGCATGATTTCCAGAGGCGTCAGTAATTTGTAATGCAACCCCTTTCGCATTACCAAATAGACGGAAATTGTCGCCGTCATCTGCACCATCAAACGTAATTTCAAATGCTTGCCAATCAGGTTTACCTGGTGTTAATGGTGTCAGGACACAATTAATCAAACGAATTGAAAAGGGACGAGTAGGTCCTGCTTTATCATGTATCATTTGACTGATGGGGATAGTCTTTAGTTTAATAGATTGGTTACGGCTACCAGCATCAATTGCACAAGGGCTATCAATAATGGAGCCTTCAACAGTGACATATCCATTTCCCTGCATTGCTTTATTTAATTGGGTATTTGCATTAGCAGGTATTACTATCAATCCTGAAAACACCATGACAAAAATGCCAAAGTGACTCATAGCTACTCCATGTCAGAACATTGTTTAATTACATATACGATAATAAATTAGGCCTATACATCCCTGTTTAGGCCTTTCGCTATTATTGGTAGTTTAAAGCAAATGTTGCGATAGCTTTGAATTCACCTGGCGTAGCTGCATCAGTTTTATCACCTAACATATAAGCGGCAAAGTTAAGGTCATTGTTGCCATCACGTAGAGTAACTGCATCAGATGGAGTACCTAGCTTAATTTGTTTACCACCTGCGTTAGTGATAACGATAGCCGCGTTTTGAGCTTTTCCTTCGATTGCTAAAGAACCGTCAGTGATTGGGCTAGCTGCACCAGCAAAAGTAGTTTGTACTGTTTTTAATGTTTCAGTTGTGCAGTTCTCTAATGCAATTTTAAAAGCACGGGAATTACTGCGTCCGCCATCTTTTAATTCTGCAGTGGAGATTTGCCCCATAGGAACGATTTGATCCGAAGTTTCAGGTGTAATAGAACAAGGCGCATCAATGATTGAACCAACAAATGTCACTGTACCATGTCCTTGATCTGCTGCATTTGCTACACCAGCAGTAATTGAAAGTCCTAAACCTAAAACTAATGCGATTTTATTCAGATTCATTTTATACATTTCCATTAAATAAAAAGACGTTATAAAAAAAGATAAAAACAACGAATTCATTAGCTGTTTTTATTCTTAAAAGTTTCTTTAATTTGTTTAAATTTGGTGTGGTAAATAAAATTCACATAGAGCGAAGTTATTTGACTTGAAAAATTAAGTGAACAATATGCACCAAATTGTTAAGTTTGGTTTTTTTATTTGCTAAAGTAACACCTGCGAGATAAAAAACTTTTTTTATTTTTAAATTGGTATTTAATATTTTTTTTCTGTTGTGAAAGGAGTAAGTTAGGCTGGCTAGACTAATATCCTCACAGAAATTCCATATGTGAAATAAAATGAAGTAAAATTAATCGTTTTTTTTCAGTGTGTTATAGCTTATCTTTGGTCTGTTAGTCATGGATTTGACTTAATAGGATTAAGGAACAATAATACGGACAGTTTGGTGCAAAGTGTTAATTTTAAATGTAAAAAACCTATTCCAATGGTTTTTTTTCCTTTTTACTCGTAATAGGTAAAGATTAATAATCAAAATTATCTCAAACTTTTAGTATTTAAATAATCAATTTTAGCTGCTTTTTTAGTATAAAATTTAATCTAATGTTTATTATTTTTAAAGTTTTGGTATGTTAAATATCTTGTCAATTTAGATATATTATTAACTGGGAATAAAATGATGAAGCAACGGAAATTTCTTACTCGATTTGAAATAGAGGCAATACTAGATGAATCTAAGAAAGGGCGCTATTCAGAGCGAGATTATTGCATGCTATTAATGTGTTTTATTCATGGTTTTCGAGTAAGTGAATTATGTCAATTATCTTTGAGAGATATAGACCTTAATTCCAAGGTTTTATATGTTAGGCGGTTAAAGGGAGGGTTATCTACTACACAACCACTAATAGAGAAAGAATATAATGCATTGAGCCAGTGGTTAAATGTACGCTCTCATTGGCGTGATGCTGATTCTCCATGGGTTTTTTTATCACAGAAAGGCGGTCCTCTTTCGCGCCAACAAGTTTATGGATTAATTAAAGCGTATAGTATAAAAGCAGATGTTTCGATTGAAGCACATCCACACATGCTAAGGCATTCATGCGGATATGCATTAGCAGATTTAGGCCGAGATACACGATTAATTCAAGATTATCTTGGGCATAGAAATATATCCCATACCGTTATTTATACAGCAAGTAATGTAAAGCGTTTTTTTAATATTTGGGATGTTTAATTATTAGTATTTCTTAAGTTTAGATTTCTTTTTTTTATAGGGAAAACTAATTAGTATTTCTTGGTAATATAAAGTATAACTTGATATTACAGTATGTTTATTTTAATGAAAAATATATTTTACGAAGTGATTTTATTAAAAATATGTTAATTGTGTAATTTATTGTTACACATGATGTGGGTTAAAAAGCTAATTTAAATTGACATTTTAATTAATCAAAAACCGTCAATAAAAATTAGCTGTTTAATTTGGCTTTAGTATTACGGTATAACATAATGATAGTTATTATTATTAACGGTTGTAGAGCTAAATAATAAATCAAATGATTGATAGTGTCTGTATATTAAGAATATTCTGTATGCTTTACCTAAGAGATAATAGAATTACTATTGATTTTAATCAATGGTGATAAATACTGTTTCCTATTTAAACAAATAGAGTTTTTTTATTCAATACATAGTACTAACAGTAAGCATTGGTAATCCTTTGATTACCAATGCTTACTGCGTGAATAAGTAGGGTATTGATTAAGCTATTCTTTAGATATGATCACATCATTTTTTTCGGATAACTAAATAGCTTTGAATGAATATAGATTTTCATGACTATTGTAAATAGTGGTTTTCTGATTGTTAAGTTAGATTTTTTAAATTACCAACTTGATAGCTGAGTTTACAGGGATAGTACTTTAATGAGTAGCTTCTATTTTTTATGGCATAACTAAAGTTACTCTTGACTACATTCAGTTATGGGGGGATTTGAATTTTTATGTTTTCCGGTTGTCGTCTACTTTAATTTAAAATCCAATACTTACATTTAACGCTAATTTAGAGTAATGATAGGTTAAATAAAGCGACTAATGGTTTATTTACGATTTTTTATTTTTAATTAATTTTAAATTATGAATATAAAAAATATTTAGCGATTATGTAATGATTAAAAATAGTACGCGAGATACCGCGTACGTTAAATTTTTCCCGTTACATTGCAGATTAATAAACGAGTCGCAAGTTACTTATTAGGTTGAAAGTAATGGGTATAAATAGAAACGGCCTGTTGTTGTAAAACTCCTTTAATAACAATAGGTTTGTTTGGGCTTCGTGAAAATATTTCGTCGCTACCTATCATTATGTTGAATCCCGCAATTTTGGCGAGAGTATCATGCGATAAGCTATATACCATTCTACCTAGATGACTCCATACCATAGCTCCAGCACACATGCAGCATGGTTCGCAGCTTGTATAAAGAGTATATTCTGATAGGTCCATTGTTTTTTGATTTGAACAAAACTGGCGAATTAAGCCTAACTCAGCATGATATGTTGGGTCACTATCTGTATGAATACAATTTTCGCCTGTCATGACAATTTGACCATTTTTTACTAATAATGCGCCAAAAGGTTCATTACCATTTTTTGCTGCATTTTCAGCAAGCTCTAATGCTTTATTCATAAAATAAATATCTAATTTTTGTTGATTGTTTTCGTTATCATGTTGATTTGTCATGCGCAAAGTTCCTCATTATGAATACTGTAATTTTTGACTATATTAAAGATAAGTTCAATTTTACAGCTATTTGAGCCATTAATTTATCTAGATAGCTCGAATAGCTTTATGTGCTACCGGCATATATTTTGAATTAATTAGGATATAACTTATATTTATCACGTAATTCTCTATATGCTTTATTTTCTGTTTCCCAGTGCTTTTCTATCATTTCAATAGTTTGTTGTTCAGATAAACCTGTTTTCGTGGCTTCATTAAGCATATCGAGGAATTGTTGGTTTCCAACCAACTTAGCTAACCAAAGTGGTCTAATAACAAAATAATCATCTTGATAATCTAGATAGTGAGCTTCTTTATTTGCATCAATAGCTAAAGGATAGCTCTTCTGGTGAAATTTAAACCACCATTTCACAAAGTGACGAATAGTTGGTTTTAAATTTTCAGGGGGATTATCTGCCAGTGATTCGCCATAGACTTGTTTTCCCGCTTGTGGCCATCCGTATCTCTTTTGGTTGATATCAACTTTATAGTGGGTATTCTCATAAAATTTATCAGAAGAAAACCCAAGTTGCTCAAAGGGATGATCTGAACCGCGACCCATATTGACACTCGTCGCTTCAAATAATGCTAACGAAGGATAGAGTTTGATGGATAAATCAGTTTTTAGATTTGGTGAAGGTCTTCTAGGGAGTCGATATTCCATATCATGACTATAATTACCAACTGGAATGATATGAAGTTTATCAATAGGAAATTGATACTCAGATTGGCCAACTGAACGCCAATTTGTATCATTCCCATTTGTCAGCCAACCTTCGTTGACTATCATGAGTGCAAATTCACCCGACGTTAAACCATGCACCATTGGAATAGGATGCATACCTATTCCCGAAATAAATTTCTCTTCCAATAACGGACCATATACATCACCGCCTAATGGGTTAGGTCTATCCAATACCATAAATTCTTTATGGTATTTTTGTAGACTTTCGAGTAAATGATGCATTGAAATCGTGTAAGTAAAGAACCGAACACCGACATCCTGCAAATCATAAATGACAATATCGACATCAGTTAGCTGCTCTTCTGTAGGATGAGCGCGTAAGCGCCCATTTTCATCTCGACCATAAAGTGAAATGATCGGCAACCCACTTTTTTCATCAACATGGTCATTGTCACCAAATCCAGCATCTTCATCACCACGGATCCCATGTTCGACAGAGAATAATTTTGTTACGTTAAAACCGTATTTATCTTGTTCAGATAAAAGCTTATCTATGGCATGGATCTCATTTTTATTAATAGAACTTTGGTTAACCATTAATGCTACTTTTTTACCTTTCAACAGTGGCCCATAGACATGCTCTTTATCAAGACCCAATATAATTTCATTATTTTTAGCCATATTCGCATGAGAAACAGAACTGATGAATAATAAGCTTAAACAAAAAATAAAAAATTTAGTCATAAAACACTCTTTATCAGATAATAATTATTAAAGATTAAATTTTCATTTAAAAAGTATGGCGCAACTCAATTGCCCAGAACCAAAAATTATTATTTTCTTTATTACCGTTTACCCAAGTGACTTCTGGTCGATAATAGGTATCCCAAAAAACAGATGTTTTCTTAGTAATTGGGTAGAGTAGCTGAAAACCATAACGGCTCCTATCTTTTTCTTTAAATAGAATTTCATTATTATACGAGTCTTTAAAACTTTGCTTACCTTTAGTTAAAGCATAGCGAGTATATGGCATAACCATCAAGCCGTTATCGAACCTATAACGATATACCGCCCATAAAAAATGCTCTTTATTGTGTAACGTATTTATTAAATTTTCATCGATATAAAGATAGTTGACCCACAACGAATTTTTCTTATTAAAAGTATACGTTCCTCCGACAAAATGTTCGTTAATTGAACTCCAGTCTCGTTTATAGACCCCATATTCACCTTTTGCTCTGGCATAGTCTAATTTACGGTCAATAAAACGAAATGATAAGCTGCCATTAAAGCTAATGTTGTCTGAATATTTATAATTAAATTGTGGCCTGACCCAGATTTCATGACGCTCTTCACCTTTGCGAACATCACCCTTATACTCTGGGGTCGCTAATGCTGGGTTGTTAATCGAAGCATAATGCCAATTATCATTGCGATACCCAAGGCGTACTTTAAAGTTACCAGGCTGATCTTTAAAAGTAAAAGGGAATGTACGGGTCGCGCCTACTTGCCAGCGTGTTCTATCATACTCTGAATTATTATCTAAATAAGTTTTTAATATTTGAACATCATACATCCACAGTGAATTATCTTGATAAATAAAAGCACCAAAATAAGGTGATGTTGCGACACTGCTTTTGATAAATTTCCAGTTATCATCACTATCAATTTCTTGCTCTGTTCCAATATATGATTCTACATTCCATTTTTTTTCACTTTGTAATTTTTCTAACATATTCTTCTTTTTTTCTAATTCTATAATTCTATTGTTTAACTCAATAACTTGTTGCTCATAATCCAGTTCAAATTCATCAGCTATCGCAAAGCTGGATAATAAAATAATCATTCCAGCAAATAATTTTTCTTTTTTTAACATGAGAGTTTATCCATCTAAATAAAATATTAGCTTTAATAATTTAAATGCATGGGGGGGTGATATCACTCAATTAATTGAATGATATCGCCATTAAAATTTGTTGATTTATATTGAAAGTAGTTATTATTAATAGGTTAAACCATGGCCATATGGGTAGATAATTTCTTTAGAGTTAGGCGTTTTGATATCAACCGGTAATTTACCTTTTGGCGTGTTTATTGCACTCTGATTCAAATCAGAAAAGAGCGTTTTTAAGCCACTGTAGATATTCGTTTCTAAGCTATTCCTGACATTATTTGTTACATCAAAACCGGTAATGCCATAAATAGCAATATTGGCTTTTACGTTATCTAAATAAGCAATATCATAAGGGTTTCGTGTGGAAATAACGACTAATGGAATTTTGTTTTTATTTGCTACATCGATAATTTTTTGTGCATTTTTAGGGTTTGTTGCTAAGTTATATGTGGCTAAAATGATTAAATCTTGTCCTTTTATTTCGTTCTCGATATCGGCTGCAGTGATATCATCAGACATCATCTTAATCACTTTATCTTTGGTATTAATATTGGTTAATGAATCATTAGCAATACGAGAAAGATGTTTTTTGATTAATTCGTTTCGAGGTTGTTCATCTGAAAATACAATAAAATCATTGTCGTTTTTCAATTGATAAGGAAGAATATTTTGGTTTTTGATCAATGTGATCGAATGGTCTGATACCATATTTTCGAGATCTTTATTAATTGGAGTTGCCACTGCTAACTGTGCAGTTTCTGCTTTTTTCTCATCAGGAAGAAGTTGTTTTTCCAATTTACTCAAAATAATGCGTTTTGCAGATTGATTAATTCGATTATTGAGTTCTTGATCTGTTTTGGCTTCTTTTTTTAAATAACTGTAGAGGTCATCCAGTTTAGAGACGTTTTGTTTATTTGAAATTTCTAACGGCATTAAAATAATATCATTACCAGCTAAAATAGCCTGTTTTACAGACCAATTGCTGCCAAAGTTTTTTGAAATTGCGCCCATATCCATCGCATCGGTAATGATGATGCCGTTATATTTTAATTCATCCCGTAAGATATTGGTTAATATTGGCTTGGATAATGTCGCTGGGATACCAATTTCTTCGCCTGTCAAAGAGGTCATTTTGTTATTATCTAGTGCAGGAACAACGACATGAGCCGTCATTATGGCATCAGTTTTATTCATCGTTTTTAGGAAAGGGATAAGCTCAATGTTTCGCCATGTTTCTTCATCTATATTAATAGTAGGTAATGAAAAATGGGTGTCAGATGAAACATTGCCATGACCAGGGAAATGCTTTACCGCACTCATTACATTATATTTATGAATGCCAGTAATATAATTGTTTGCTAGCTCACTAACGAGTTCAGGTCTATCAGAATAGGATCTCACACCGATGACAGGGTTGTTTTGATTATTATTTACATCAACGACAGGACCAAAGTTGAAATTAAATCCTAAATTGGATAGCTCATAACCATGGATCATACCAACCAGTTCTGTTAAGCCTTCGGAACGCGTTGCACCTAATGCCATGTTACCCGGCATTTCAGTACCTTCTCTTAAACGTGTGACATAGCCACCTTCTTGGTCGGTACTAATAAACAAGGGAAGGTTGCTTCTTGCATTCTGAAATGAATTAATTAAGTTCACAGTCTGTGGAGTATCAATCAAGTTTTCACGGAACAGGATCACTGAGCCTAGATGGTATTGATGGATAATATTTTCAACATCTTGATTTGAATCGATTAATGGTAGCTTGTTACCATTCGCATCGAGTTCCCAATATCGAAAGTCAGGCATCAGCATTTGACCAATTTTTTCGTCAAGAGTCATTGAATTAACAATTTCGTCTGCTGACTTTTCTGGTGATATCCAGTATTTTTTTAATTTATCATTAGGGATTACATCCGAATAGCAAAAATGGCTAAATATGATTAGAGATAATAGGATAGACTTTTTCATGTATATATTCCTTATTTACTTATTTTGCAGTAATAAATAAGGTTTTTTGGACTTTTTTGATGTGATATTAGTCTCAATAAACATTATTCGTATAACTTATTATATAAGAATAACGTTGTCTTTATTATTCGTTATGCTCGTTAATTTCCTATTGTATAGGGATTAACATGAGGAATTACTTAAGGAAAATTGGAATAATAAATATGTAACAAGATATGTCTAATTATTGTTTTTTGATATTTACATATAAATTATCCTCAATTTGAGTATTAAATAACTAAGATGTATTTCATCAAAATAGTTAACTACTAATGTATGTTTTTACTTCATCATGCTTATGTCGGTAAATTTTCGAAATAAGCTTTGATAAATTATTGGCTCAATAGAGAATTCATTATCTGAGGATAACGGCGATCAAAAAAAGGCTAACAAAGATGATACTTTTGATAAATAATTAAAATATGAATTGAGGTTTTTAAATTGCAACTCGGGTTACAGTGTTATCAATGCTCCCCGATATCGTTTCGCTTGAGATTTGTCTATATTTTTATATTGAAATTAAATTACATGAAAAATTTTTAATAGTCATGGGATATACCATACTCTATGATTAACGTTGAAGATAATTTTTTATTGCTTTAGCCATAATCGGTGCTTGTAATCCTATTTCTCTCAATTGCCCACTTAATGGATTTTTAAATCCAATAAAAAACAATCCGGCTTTATGACTCTCACCTGTTACTGGATTAATATTAGGTTTACCATTCGCATTTAAAATGTCGGGTATATTCAATAAAGAATCCAATCCTGTCTTAAAGCCAGTGCCTGATACAATCGCATCAATCTTTAGATTTATTTCTTCTAATTTATCGACTGACGTATAAATTTTTCCGGATATTTCATCTAATGATATTAATGGCCCTAAGATTTTTATTTTGTTATTTTTAATCTCATTAATAATCGGCATATATAAGGTTGGCGTGACTTGTTCAATCTCAGAAACATTTCCTGAGGGAGCCGCTAATCCATATTCAGTCAGGTTGCCAGTCCAATAACCGGATAAGCGCCTGAGTATTGCATCACTGGCTTTAGTGGGTAAACGATTTAATATCACTCCAAGGGCAGCAAAAGGCACTCCCCATAGGCTTTTAGGCAAAAAATAAGGTAATGTTCTCACCGATAAGCTGACTGATGCGGCATATGGCAGTAATCGGCAAGCAATTTCACAAGATGAATTACCACTTCCCACCACTAATACATGTTTATCTTTATATTTTTGGGCATTTTGAAAATTGGCTGAATGCGTAATAGTCCCCTTAAATTGTGCTCTGCCATCCCATTCAGGAACAAAAGGAATACGAGAGCTTCCTGTCGCAACGACTAAAGCTTTAGAACGTATTTTTTCATTACTTTTACAGGTGACGACCCAAATGGAATTGAGCTGGTCGTATTCGATTGACATAATTTCACAATCGGTACGAACTGCAAATTTTCCGCGTTCAGGAAGTGTTTCGAGAATATCTGCAAAAATATCACGTTCAGGCCAAAGTCCTGCTGATTTTGGAAAACGTACGCCGGGTAGTGTAGAGAACCAACGACCTGTATTTAGCCTCAACCCATCATAATGGTTACGCCAAACATCCCCCACAGAGGCTGTTCGTTCTAATACTAATGGTTGAACTCCAGTTCGTACAAGTTCATAGGCGGCAGAAAGCCCTGCCGGCCCTCCACCAATAACGATAACAGGATGAATAGATTCATTCATAAAAATCTATCTCTGGAGAGGTATGAATTTCTACCGAGAAAGGGACTGGGCGCATAATGGTATCGGGAATTGGTGCAGTAGGTAATAATTTATTTAATAAGCTATTGATGTTCTCAAAAGTTTCATCAGCATCAATAAAAACAGAAACATGGATACTTTCAAAACCGGGATGACCTTCTTCAACCCCAAAAGCGGCACGGAAATTGACACGCCCAGACACATTTAACGTTAGACTATTAACTTTTACGCCTACGGCGGATAACCCTCCAATATAGGTTGCGGCTAAGCAATTACCAATACCGGCTAATAATAATTCTTGAGGTGTTGCTCCTAAATCAGTACCGCCATAAGTCGAGGGTTCATCACCTTTTAATATTGCACCAGATTTAACTTCTGTTTTTGTCTGAAATCCATTAATCCATTGAACGGAGGTGGTATATAACGGACGAGCAATATTTCCTTGTTTATCTTCACGGATACGTTCTTTGATTTCTTTACCTGAATTCTTTTTTAATCCATTAATAGTTATAACTGTATTATTAGTCATGATTTTTCTCATATATAAAATAAAATGATAAATTTATATTTACTTAAAAATGTTCAGCAATTCGAGTTTCATTTGTTAGAAATGCATCTAAGTAATCTTGTAATTCTATTATTTCGTCACTACGTAACTGGCGAGGTCTTGGTATTTTAATTTCAAGCGTCTCGGCTATATGGCTATAAGGATTACTAGCCATTAATACGATATAATCTGCAAGTAATAATGCTTCTTGAAGATCATGCGTGACCATAACGACAGTTGCGCCACTTTGTTTCCAAGTATTCAGTAGCTGTTCTTGCATCAACCGTCGTGTTTGCGCATCAAGCGCAGAGAATGGTTCATCTAACAGCAGTAATCGTGGAGAAATAGCCAATGTTCTTGCGAGGGCTACTCGCTGACACATTCCGCCAGAAAGTGCTGTTGGTAAATGATCTGCAAATTCAGCAAGACCAAAGTCGTTGAGTAATTTTAACGATATTTCGTTAGCTTCTTTTTTTGTATTCCCTCTATTTTGAAGCGCAAAATTAATATTTTCCTTTGCTGTCATCCAAGGAAATAAATTATTTTGTTGAAATAATAATGCGCTATCAGGTGGCATTCCTGCTAAAGGTTGTTCATCATAAAATAATTGCCCATTACTCGGCGTTTGTAGCCCCATTGCCAAATTGAGTAATGTTGTTTTACCGCAACCACTTCGACCTAACAAAATAGTAAATTGCCCAGCTTTAATTTCTAAATCACCAATTTCAACATGAACTCCACCCGAAAAATGTTTACTCACATTTTCAAATTGCAACTTAGCGCCATAATTCATATTCCCCACCTTGCCAAACTATGGCCGAGTATGAGTAATAAGCGGTCTATAATGAAACCCACAAATCCAATAGTTAAAATACCGACCATTACTAATGGCATATTGAACATTTGTTGAGCCATGATGATCATATAACCTAAGCCCGAATTAATACCGGCCATTTCACCAGCTAATACTGCCATCCATGCACCAAAAAAAGCCATTCGTAAACTAGTTAATGTACTCATTGCGATAGCGGGTAAACGCACGCGATACCACATTTTCCAACGGCCACAGCCAAGGTTTTTTGCAATGTTTATATATTGAGAATTAATGCCATCAATTGCCGCCATAAAAGAGAGCGTCATGGTGGTAACAACGGCAATGAATACAATAAATATTGCGGCTTGCCCGCCAATACCGATAACCGCAATCGTAAACGGTATCCAAGCCACGGGGGATATTGGCGCTAGCGTTTGAACTAATGGAAATATAAGCCGGCGGCAAAATCGTAGTTCTATCATTGAAATTGATAGAACTAATGCAACAGCAGAACCACAAAACAGTCCACCTGAAACCCTCATTAGTGTGACCATCAACGACTCAATTAAACTAGTGTGTTGTTGACCAAATCCAATTGCTGCATTACCTGAAAATGCATAAGGAATTGTCACACTCGGTGGTGGAAGAATTTGACCATTCAACCAACCGAGATAGACAAATAATTCCCAAAATGTAATTAATAATCCCCACGCGACTAAAAACCAAATTGCGTTATTTAATTTACGTAAATAAAAAGTGAGGCTATTCGTCCTTTTTGGGGATGACTGTTTTGTGATAATTAAACTCATACATTGCTCTGTAATGACGGTTGATGACGTAAATCAAGCACTTCATCAATTGGATCTTCAGTAAAATAGCCAAGCTCAACTAGATATTTAGAACCTTTTTTAAGTCCACTAACACCTTCTGGTGTAATGACAGGATGCGGAACTTGTCGAGCGAGTGCGCCATGTAAAATGTGCTCAGGAACACCATAGATGGGAACAAGTTCTTTTACCGCTTCTGAATAATTTGCCGTCATATTAGCGGCTGAAGATTGAAGTAATGCTAAATAGAGCTTGAGTAATGGTGCTTGTGTTTCACTCGTTTCGGCTTTTGTGGTGATAACACAATCAGCTGCTTCTGGTCCCCATACAGCAGTTGAATCGCTGATATAATGAGCACCTGAATTTTTAACCACATTTTCAGCGTAGGGCTGGGCGAGCGTACAAACATCTAAATTGCTATTAGCAATAGCTTCACCCATACCCGCCATTCCGTTGAAGAATGTCATTTTGTAGTCATCATAAGATTTGCCATGATTAGCCATTGAACCATAACCAACTAATTCCAAAGTATCTAGGCGTAGGGTGCCGACACGTAAGCCACTGTTAGCCGCTGAAATAAATTCATCTAGATTGGCGACCGATCCCTTACGTGCAACCAACTCAATTCCACCTTTTCCGGAGCCACCGATGATGCGGATATTGCGCGTTCCCTTAGCAAAAGCAGCAGCCGTCATCGTCCACGGTGCATGCATGATATCTAAGCGATTAGCTAGTAGGCTCTGTAGTGCATCCGCTGGGCTATTAAACTGGGTAACTTCAACTTGAATACCTGCCGCAGCAAAATCACCACGGACTTTGGCTAATAATAAATGTGCTACACAACCTGCTGGCATATGCCCAATACGTAATAATGGTCCACCGGTTGCCGCTTCTGCTTTGCTAGCGCTGGCGAGTAAGGCTGAGCCCGCAGCTGAGACTGCTAATAATCCGCAACCACACGCACATAAAAATTGACGTCTAGAGGTATTAACATTCTTTTGTAACGATTTCTCTAAAATTGAATTTGAAGCAAATCTATTAAATAAATTTTTCATAGTTAAACCTTTAGGGTTGGAGTGAGAACAATCGTTCTCGCGATTAAATAGAATATGAATAATTTTTTATAGTAGAGGAATGATTTTTTTACTCTTATTTATAACCAAACAGAATTAGAGAGGAATGAAATAAAAGTTCAATAAGAGTAGTGATTTAAATTAAATGAAACTAATTTCAAATAATATCTTTTCGGGAAGAGTTAATATAATTGAGTTATCTATTTAAATAGTTGGTAAGTAATGAAAGTTTTAGAAAGGAAGAAATGTTACTATTCAAAATCACTTATATTCAGTTATAGATAAAAATAATTAAAAAGTTATATCACTTTTTAATGTTTTAAGTTTGATAATTGAAATGAGCTAAATAATTTATCTTATTAAGAGTTATCAACGTAGCTATAATTTGCAGTATGATGGATAAATACAATTAAAACTCCGTAGGAAAAAATTGAAGTGACAGACCTGAAACCCTCTCCAGCGAGCCAACGTTTGTTAGATACCGCCTGTGAATTGTTTTGCCGTGAAGGCATTCATGCAACGGGCGTTGCGCATTTACTGGCTAAATCGAAAGTGTCTCGTCGCACCTTGTATGAGTTCTATGGTTCAAAGGATAACTTACTGCGAGCCGTGTTCAAGCGCGAGGCGGAAATGTGGTTTTCATGGTTTAACACGGATTTACCCACCTATCATTCATCACCTAAAAAACAACTCCTTTATCTATTTCAATTACTGCAAGCTTGGTTTGGTAGTGGTCGATTTTATGGCTGTTTATTCACTAATGCGGTTGCTGAATCTGACAAATCTTCAAGTTGGATAAAGGAAATAGCACAAAATCATTTCAATAAAGTGCAGTCTCATGTAGAAGCAATTACTCAAGCGGCTGGATTTGATGATCCGGAAGAAAAAGCGCAGCAAATTTGTTTATTGATTGATGGGGCGATTACGACGGCGATGGTTTCAGAAAGTGATAAGGGTGCTTTAATCGCACAATCAATTTTAAAAAAAATATTACCAGATGACTTGGATGATAGTGAATAAACGTTGTATCAGTATTGGTCTCGATTATTACTCATGATGATGAGTTGATAATCAAATAAAAAAAGGGATGCAACTTATTGGCATCCCCATATAGAGCATTAAGCTAACATCAGTTTGGAAAATTTGGGCCTATCAGATCTATGCTATCAGTACAGATGGCATCAACTCCCCACTGTAGCAGTCGTGTGGCACGGGCAGGATCATTGACGGTGTAAACCAGAATATGTAAACCCGCATCTTTCAACATTTTTACTCGATGTTCATCCAATAATTGGTGATTTAAATGAATTGAAACACAATCCAAACGTGTGGTTAATTCACGCCAGTCATCACGCCATTCATCGAGTAACAGGCCTCTTGGTAACTCAGGTGTGGCTTGTTGCACTGCTTCCAATGCTTCGATATCAAAAGATGAAAGTAACGGGGCGGTTTGATTCTGCCACAACTCGCGTGCAGCCAGAGCAACAACTTTACCCGTCTCTTTTTCTAAACCCGTGGTTGGTTTTATTTCAATATTCGCCATCATGCCATGTTGTTTACAACGCTCAGCAACTTGGGAAAGTAGCGGCAATGGCTCGCCAGTAAACGTTGAGCTATACCAACTCCCTGCATCTATTTTTAGCAGCTGATCCCAATTAAGTTCGCCAGCAATACCGAAGCTATCACTGGTACGATCGAGGGTATCGTCATGAAGTAAAAATATCTGTTTATCGAGTGAGAGTTTCGCATCAAACTCGATCATCTGGTGACCAAAGCTCGCGCCGATGTCTATTGCAGCAAGGGTGTTTTCGGGGGCTAATTTGCCACCACCGCGATGTGCGACAATTTTTGGATAAGGCCAATGACTCATAAACGTTGTCCATTTTCATTATCAAAGAAGTGCAAATGCGCTTCTGGGAGATGAACCCATAAAGTAGTGCCCGGTTGTGGACGCTCTTGATGACCAAGACGTAATACTACTTTCTGATTTGCCCAACGTCCATGAACTAAATTGTCTGCACCTAGCATTTCTAGCATTTCGACTATTAATGGAATACCTTCCGCTCTCTGTCGATTTAAAACCAAATGTTCAGGGCGAATGCCGAGTGTCAACGCACGTCCGGATCGCGCAATATTTTGTCTCTCCAAAGGTAAAGCTACGCCACCATCTAGTTCAAAACGTGAGCCATCTGCGCTTATTTTACCCTCAAGAAGATTCATTGCAGGCGAACCCATAAAGCTGGCTACAAATCGGCTAGCAGGGCGTTCATAAACGTCAACTGGTGTGCCTATTTGCTCCACAATCCCTTTATTCATCACCATGACTCGCTGGGCTAAGGTCATAGCTTCAACTTGATCATGCGTGACATACAAGCTAGTCGTATTGAGGCGGCGATGCAGCTGCTGTAGCTCAAGGCGCATCTGAACTCGTAGCTTTGCATCAAGGTTAGAGAGTGGTTCATCAAACAGAAATACTGCCGGATCACGGACTATGGCACGTCCCATCGCGACTCTCTGGCGCTGCCCACCGGAAAGCTCTCGTGGGCGACGTTTGAGTAACTCATCTAATTCTAGAATACGGGCAGCTTCAAGGACTTTTTGCCGAATATGTTCTTTACCTAAACCGCGGATCTTTAAACCCCAAGCCATGTTTTCTTCTATTGTCATGTGCGGGTAGAGTGCGTAGTTTTGAAACACCATTGCAATGCCTCGCTCTTTAGGCTCCATGTCGGTTACGCGTTGGCGATTAATCCAAATATCGCCACTAGTGACACGTTCAAGACCTGCAACCATCCGAAGCAATGTTGATTTACCGCAACCTGATGGTCCGACCATCACGATAAATTCACCGTCCGCAACATCAACAGTTAGTGGTTTAATGACTTGGGTTTTGCCATCCCAGCTTTTGCTGACGGCTTGTAACTTTAATTCTGCCATGGGTTATTTCTCACTATCAACCAAACCACGCACAAAGGCGCGTTGCATTACTAAAACAATAATTACTGGAGGAATTAATGTGAGCAACATTGCCGCCATCACCTGATTCCATTGAGTCGTGCCTTCGCCTGAGGCGATCATGCCTTTAATACCCGCGACAGCAGTACCAAGTTCAGCATCAGTAATGATCAATATTGGCCAAAGATATTGATTCCACCCGTAAATAAAGGTGATAACAAACAGTGCCGCTAAATTTGTTTTCGACAAGGGCAAGACAATATCGAAGAAAAAACGCATTGGTGATGCACCATCGATACGCGCAGCTTCGATCAATTCATCCGGTAACGTCATAAAAAACTGGCGAAACAGAAACGTTGCAGTTGCCGATGCCATCAAAGGAAGTGTTAATCCTGAATAGCTATCGAACATGTTGAGATTAGAAATTACCTCGATGGTTGGAAAAATGCGTACTTCAACAGGTAACATCAACGTGATGAAAATCATCCAGAAAAACAGCGTACGACAAGGAAAGCGGAACCAAACAATGGCAAAGGCTGATAGCATTGAAACCGTTATTTTGCCTATTGTAATCACTAATGCCATAACGGTACTGTTAAACAGCATTAGCCCAAACGGAGCGCTATTTGCCGAAACACCATTTTTCCAAATATAACTCATGTTTTCCCATAAATGGCGATCAGGAATTAAGGTAATTGGCGTTTCGAATACAGCTTGGTTGTCCAATGTTGCGGCGACAAAGGCGACATATAATGGAAACAATACGGCAAGTGTGCCAAGAATTAGTATTGTGTGGCTGAAAATAGTCAGCCCGCGACGATTCTCAATCATTGGTAGCGCACCTTACGTTCGATAAAACGAAATTGAACAATTGTTAAGATAATCACCAAAAACATCAGAATGACAGATTGTGCAGCTGAGGCAGAAAGGTCTAATCCAGAAAAACCTTCGCGATAGATTTTATAAATTAGCGTGGTGGTTGCTTGCATTGGTCCGCCGCCAGTCGCTGCATCGATAACCGGAAACGTATCGAAAAAGGCATACACCAGATTCACTACTAACAAAAAGAAGCTCACTGGTGCAATAAGCGGGAGAGAAATGCGGAAAAATCGACGTATTGGCCCTGCACCATCAATGGCAGCGGCTTCAACGAGTGAACGAGGTATTGATTGAAGCGCAGCAAAGAAAAATAGAAAGTTGTAGCTGATTTGCTTCCATACTGACGCTAATACTACGAGAAACATAGCTTGGCCGCTATTTTGTGCGTGGTTCCAGTGATAACCCACCTGCTCAAGCGCATGCGTAATAAGGCCACGCCCGGGACTAAACAAGAACATCCACAGCACCGCAGCAATGGCTGGTGCGACAGCGTATGGCAGTAGCATTAATGTTTGATAGAAACGGCTACCTCGAATGACATAATCCACTAATGCAGCAAAGAGCAGTGATACCAATAAACCACTACCAGCAACTAATCCGCTGAAAATCATTGTGGTGTAGAAAGAGTCGAGATAATAACTATCATGGAATAGTTGAATGAAGTTATCGAAACCGACAAATTCGCTGGAAAAACCAAATGGGTCAATATTCTGCAAAGAGTACCAAAGTGCTTCAGCAGCTGGCCAAATAAAAAAGACCACCGTGATAATCAACTGTGGCAAAACGAGTGCATAAGGCAACCAACGGGAGCGGAACACAGGACGAGATGATGACATATAATGGCTCAACTTGTTTTGAATCAGGTGATGCTTTGTTCTTCAACCCAAAAATCTCGAATCATCCCTCTTCTTTAAAAAGAGGGATGAGGTAAAGATGATTACGAATTACTGGGTCGACTTTTCGAAGCGGCGTAATAATTGATTACCACGCTCAACTGATGAATCTAAAGCTTGTTGCGGTGTTTTTTTACCGATCCACACGGCCTCTAATTCTTCATCAACAACAGTACGAATTTGTGGCATGTTCCCTAAGCGTAAGCCTTTGGTATATGGCAATGGTGGTTTATTCAACATTTGGCGTGTTGCAGTATCAGCACCTGGGTTTTTATCGTAGTAGCCTGATTGGCGAGTTAAATCATAAGCGGCAGTCGTAATCGGTAAATAACCAGTTTTTTGATGCCATTCAGCTGCATTTTCAGGTGTGGCTAAAAATTGCATAAACTCAGCGACACCTTTATAGGTTTCTGGGTCTTTACCGCCCATAACCCATAAACTAGCACCACCAATAATGGCATTTTGTGGTGCGCCTTTAACATCGCCATCATATGGCATCATGCCCACACCAAAATCAAATTTTGCATGTTTACGAATATTCGCTAATGAACCAGAAGATGCGGTGATAATAGCGCAATCGCCATTGTAGAATTTTTCAGTAGATTCATCTTTACGGCCTAAGTAACTGAAATCACCTTTCTTATTCATATCTTGAAGTAATGCGATATGTTTTACTTGTTCCGGTTTATTAAATTCGAGCACTGCATCCGTTCCATCGAAGCCATTATTTTTAGAGGCGATTGGCAACCCATTCCATGCACTGAAGTTTTCAATTTGAATCCAGCCCTGCCAGCCGCTTGCATAGCCACATTTCATACCTGATTCGCGTAATTTAGCACTGTAATCAGCGAGATCTTGCCATGTTTTCGGTGCTTGTTCGGGATCTAATCCTGCTTTTTTGAAGGCTTCTTTATTGTAATAAAGTACAGGCGTAGAACTATTAAAAGGTTGAGAAATTAAATGACCCGTTTTTGCATCACTGTAATAGCCAGAAATAGTGGGTACGAATTGGGATTCATCAAATTCGATGCCTGATTCTTGAAACACTTCATAAATTGGTTTAATCGCTTTTGAAGCCATCATTGTTGCAGTACCAACTTCATACACTTGCAATATTGCAGGCGCATTTCCAGAACGGAATGCGGCAATACCCGCAGCAAGATTTTGGTCATAGCTACCTTTATAAGTCGGCACAATTTTATAATCAGGATGTGTTTTATTGAAACGAGAGGCTAGGGAGTTAACTTCCTCACCGAGTTCTCCTTCCATTGAATGCCAGAAGGGAATTGTGGTAACGGCTATCGCTTGACTGGCAAAAGCCAAACTCAGCGTGAACGCTAAAGTTGAGTGTCGTAACAATGTCATTTAAGTTTCTCTCTTTTGTGCCGTGTGTGCTAAATCGCAAATAATATGTTCGTTAAATCACGGTACCATGAGCGAATGACAGAAATATTGCTGAGATGTGACAGAATAATGACGGTGAAATGAATGCAATGTCTCAGAGATAGTAATGTTTTGTATCGAATGAGACGGTAAAATAGGCTGTGAATTTAAGTTGATTATGATACTTTTATTAAATTATTGAAGTTATGTCTCTATTTAATGTTGCATAATACATATTATCAATATAGCGTTGTGCTAAGTGTTCGACTTGTATTGTTATTATATCTTTAAATGACGATTAACTATTCTTTAAATGATATCCAGATTATCTTTTGGTTTTAATTAATTGCTTTTAAATCGCTGAATAATTGTTAGATATATATGAAGTATGACGAGTATAATTAGTAAAAACGCGTTATAGTATTCACAGTAAATAAATTTTTAATTCATAAAATGATGACTAAAATTATCTTGAACCTAAACTTAATTCGAAAATACCGTCTCATAATTAGCCTAAGTATAGTGACTTTTATGTTGACGGGATGCTCACAAGTCCACTCACCATTGTTTCCAATGCTGGGCGCTTATTTTCCTTATTGGATGCTATGTGTCCTTATTGGGCTCGTTGGTACTCTACTTGTGCGCGTATTGCTTATTTACTTGGATATTGATGATAAATTGCCATTACCCTTAGTATTTTACTTTTGTGTTTTATTATCAATTACCTTAATAGTTTCCTTACTTTATTTTTCTTATTAAATGATGAATGCAAAAATCAAAAAAAAGTAGCCGTTATAATCACATGCGTTGTGTTCGTTATTTTGTTGCTTCTATTGTGGAAAAAGCTTGAATCAACAACGCTTAATCCGTTAAGTGAAGACGCAGTGATTGACGCCAACAAAATTAATATCTCTTCTATTGTGCCGGGGCGAATTATCTCTTTTCATGTCAAAGAGAACGCTAAAGTCAATAAAGGGGATTTACTCTTCACTATTGACCCGACCATGTATGCACTTAGAGTGAATCAAGCAAAAGCAGAGCTACTCATTGCAGAGGCAGGATTAAAAGATAAGAAGAGAGTCATTGTTGCTGAGACATCTAATTCTGAAATTGCCGAAGAGCAAATTAGTCGAGCGCGCGTTAACTTGGCTTTAGCTACGCAATCCCTTAATCGATTAGAGCCTTTGTTAGCTAAAGGGTTTGTGACCGCACAACAAGTCGATGATGCAAGAACATTGAAGCGTGATGCCGAAGTTAGCCTTAAACAAGCGTTAAAACAAAATGTTGCCTCTGAAGCGTTAATTAATAATACCGATTCTACAGAAGCGCTTGTTGAATCATTAAAAATCTCGCTTGCAATGGCTGAGTGGGAATTAGGTAATACTGAAATTAGAGCGCCGAGTAATGGCTATATTGTTGGGTTGACTGTGTCACCGGGTGAATTTGTACTTTCTGGGCAATCTGTCTTTACGTTAATTGATACCGATTCATGGTATGCCTCCGCTTATTTTAAAGAAACAAGCTTGAGCAATATTAAAATAGGAAGTTGTGTTGTTGTTTATTCAATGATTGATAATAAGCAGCCTCTGAAAGGTAAGGTTCAAGGGATTGGTTGGGGGGTGATGTCGACGGATTTATTGAATATACCGAGAGATTTGCCTTATGTGCCTAAGGCATTAAATTGGGTTCATGTTGAGCAACGTTTCCCTGTGAGAGTCATTATTGATAGCCCACCAGAATATTTAATGAGAGTTGGCGCAACAGCAACGGTTAATATTGTGTCTAAAGATGATGACTGCTAAAGCTTCCCTGGTTATTAAACAAATACAGCAAGACTTGTTGCCATTCAAATTCCGAATGGCGACAACATGGCGAATTGCATTGCTCTGCGCATTAATGGCAGGAATTGCGATGTTATATGAAATTCCAGAGTCTGCGATAAGTTGTTACCTGATTATTTATCTGGTTAAAACGAATGCCGTTGAAAATATCTTAATATCAGTTGGTGTGATTATTTTATGTTCTTTGGCGGTTTTTATTGTTTTTGTGCTTTTTAATCTGACGATTCAAAATGTCGTATTAAGATTTTTTTTAATGGCGTTATTTTCTGGCTTATTTATGTATTTATCTTCAGCCAGTAGTCTTGGTGATGTTGGTAACTTAGTTGCCCTCGTTATCGCCTTCTTAATGACATTAATTGATGATGTGCCGCTTGCTGATGTGGCAACTAGAGGCCTGCTATATGCGTTATTAATGGCAGTATCACCGATGCTATTAGTGATTATCTTTAATTATTTTTTTGGCATTAGCCCTAAAAAATTATTAATGAATAAATTGTCTGAGCGGTTGATGACGGCCAATCAATTTTTTTTAGGGAAAAAAGTCAGTCAACTTGAGATAAGTGAAGTACTGAGTACACAAACAGAATGTAAACGCTATCTGATGATGATGAAGCTACTTTACCTCAGAGGAAAGCAGGAAATTCTGATGCTTGAAAATATGGTTGATAATTCGTATGAAGTATTGATCATGTCACTGACTCTTCCAGAAGATACTCCTACCTCAGTGCGGCTAGCATTATCTGAAAAATGTAAATGTGTTGCAGAATATTTTTCAAGTAATGATTTGAAAAATATACAAACTTTAGTTGAACATCAACCTGTTAAGTCTGGCTCTAATAAGTTTATCGATGACTTTGAGCAACTATTATTTAAACAAAAGATTATTGTTCCGATAAAGAAAAAGAACCCTTTTTTTGTTGATGATGCCTTTACCAATCCGAATCATAAGTACTTTGCGATTAAAACAACCTGTGCTGCGATTCTATGTTATCTGTTTTATGACTATTTTGAGTGGCAAGGTATCCATACCGCGATGATCACTTGCTATGTCGTGGCATTAACATCAGTTGGTGAAACCGTCCATAAGCTAACATTACGCATTATCGGTTGCTTAATAGGTGCGTTGATCGGGATAATTTCATTGGTTTATATTATTCCGAATCTATCGGATATATTTCAGCTGATGGTGTTAATTTTCTTCTGTATGCTGCCTGCAGCCTGGGTTGCTGTTGGAAATGATCGAATTTCCTATGCTGGTGTACAAGTCGGGCTAGCTTTTTTATTAACGGTATTGCAGGGCTTTAAACCGAGCTTTGAGTTGGATGTTGCCTCTGACCGAATTTTAGGTATTTTGCTTGGTAATATTGTGATGTACATCATATTCACTAAGGTATGGCCAGTCAGCATCATGAATACGATTTATAAACAGCTGAAATCCATTTTAGATAATTTTGCTGACCTCAAGTTTTCATCAAATAAAACAGAAACAGAAGCACTTGATTTGGTTTCATCCATTAATGAAGGGATCACTAAATCAAAAGACGATATTAACTTGCTGATGTTTGAAAAAATGAATCCGGTACAACAGAAAGAACTCATATTATCGTTTAAAAAAATAATGAACGAAATGTCGAGTGATAGCTATCAGGGTTATGCGCAAAAATTTATGCCATTCCCTGTCGCAGGGGGATCATTTATTGATTTAAACAACCTGTCAGAGAATGACTTTAAACAAAATATTTTAAATACCGTATTGGCAACATTACCGGCTCAGGAAAAAGAGTTGGTAATCCGAAAATTAATCAGTGAAAAGTGATGACTATGATGCGATTAAATATGGGTGATAACAAAAAATTCTTATTAGCCCCTTTATTCTGCTTATTTCTGGTTGGTTGTGTCGATACTAGCCGTTCATTTATGCAAAATGCTCAGCAGCCATTGCAGTATGACAATGCAAAATATATGTCTTCGCCGGAAGAGAATCTCTATACCAACGATAAAGAAACTATAAAATCAAATTATGGATTGGCTGATTTAATTGATGTTGCGCAGAACAATAATCCTGAAACGCGTATTGCTTGGGAGCTTGCAAAGAAAGCAGCAACCAATATAGGTATGGTTGAAAGTACTTATCTACCAGTTATTACTGCAACTGCATTGAGTGGGTACCAAAAAGGAAAGATAAACTTACCACGTAATGAGCTAGTGGATAAAGTTGAGGTTTCGAATCGCTTTTTTGTTCCTGCTCTAACATTTCAGTGGTTGCTGTTTGATTTTGGCCAACGAGACGCATTAGCTAAAGCGGCAAAACATGCTTCATTAGCGAGTGATCTTAACTTTAATATCATGCATCAAAAGGTCATTCATGATGTATCTGTAGCGTATTATAGTTATGGAGCAGCACAGAAAAAAAACAAAATTACCCAAGAGTCGCTGGTAAGAAGTCAGGATGTGTTATATGCCGTTGAACAAAAACGTGTTCGAGGTTTAGCGACTGTGCTTGATGTTGCATTAGCAAAACAGCAAGTGGCACAAATGGAGCTTCAAGTTGTATTGGCTAAAAATCATGAAAAAGATCAATACCAATTCTTACTTTCTGCCATTGGTATGTCACCGTTCCAAACAATTAATATTGAATATACTGATGAAGGTGCTCTACCTGATGATAGTGCGCCATTAACGCATGATATGATCAAACAAGCGCTTTCACAGCGACCAGATGTTTTGGCCAATTATGAATTAGCGCAAGCTGCAGTAGATACTTCTCGCTCGGTTGAGTCGACCTATTTTCCAAGAGTCTATTTAGCAGGTGCTGTGGCTGGTGGAAGTAATAGTTTAGGTGTACAAAATTTACCGGATATTAATCAGAGTACATCATCAACTAATATTTTTATTGGCGTTAGTATCCCATTATATGAGGGTGGTATTCGACAAGCACGAATGAAAAATGCGCAGTCAGATATCTTTATTGCTCAAGAAAATTTGAGAAAAAGCCAAGATGTCGCTATTAGAGAAATAACGGTGACAGAAAACGCCTTAAAATCTGCGCTAGAAGCAAATAAAGCAGCGAAGAACTTAATTGATACAACGGAATTAACCTACACGGCCAGCGTTGAATTCTATCGAAATGGATTAGGTACTGTGACGGAAATGAATGCCGCTGAAATTGTCCTGCTTAATGCAAAAATAGCCTATATTGATTCGCATACTGCATCATTGGTTGCTGCGGTTGATTTAGCCTTTGCGTTAGGGGATATTGAAAAGGCATTACCGAATATTGAAGCTTATTGAATCGAATTGTTAGCAAGGAGGTGAGGAATCACCTCCTATTAAATAAATGCTTATGCAGAAATCTCAATTTTTTCGAAAACAGGCTGAGTGGCATCTTTAAATTGCATAAACGAATATTCTTGATAATTAATGTCGCTATAGCTTCGGATATAGACCACTCCGTTGCTTAAATCCGTTAAGCAAGTCCAAACGGTATATTCAGTTTGTCTTTCTGATCCGCTCGCGTTACTTTCACCTAAAGTGTCCACCGAAATATTTTTTGTTCGGTCAAACTGATTCATAATATGCGCAATGGTATAAACAGCTTCTTTTGACGAATTAGTTTTCGGAGCAAAGGTCGTATAAAACGCAGCGCGAATAAAACGCCCAACTGCGGTATCGGATGATGGTAGGCTTGTTGTCGCTATTCCACTATCAGGTTGTACAACATCGATATTTGCAAAGCGAGCTGCTGATATATCGACATTAGAAAGATGGGTATAGTTATTTAAGTTGGTTAAATGCCACGGGAAGTTAGGTCCATTAGTCAAGACACGAGTAGGGTTATCAAATACACGTAATTTTCCCTCTACAGCTTCAACAACAATACTTCCGCCTGTTTTATCATAAAAGGCATAATGGAAGGGTGATGTTAAATTCCCAAAATTTTCTAATAGTGGTGACCAAAAATAACCATTTTCAATAGCTTGCTTAACTTCCTCAACATTGGCAAAACAAGATAATGCCCACCCGCCGATAGCGGTTACCGGAAGTGATTTTTCATAATATTCAGCTTCAATTGGGGTTAGTTCAGAATTATTAAGCATGTTTGCGCTAAATGTAAGTCCTGCGCTGTTAACTGCTTGCAAGATATTATGGTTATCGCCATCAAAATAAATATCAGTGGTAATCGCAAGCATATCAAATTTAGAACTGTAGCTCAGGCCATTGCTACCATCAGGTGCTTGTTTTTGAAAAAAAGTATTTTTAGGATAATAACTTATCCATGAAGGCAAATTTTCTGTTAATTCAAGCGTTCTTCCTTGATAAATATTCTTTTGATTATCTGTTATGGCTAAACTAGTACACATTTTTTAAGCCTCTTGAAGTGATGTAGCGCTGAAATATGGTGATTACTTGTTATTATTACTTGTCGATTATTTTAATAAGAATATGCACACCAATCTATTGATAAATAATACAATAAATTTATTGTAATCACAAAACCAAACGGCTAAAAGTTGTTCTATTTTTTCTCGCTATCTAAAACCCCCATTATTTAGAGAGCAGAATATCCAGTCGAAATTAGATATTTTTTTGAGTTATAAAGAAATAGAGTTATTTAGATAAAATTAATGGGAAAGATAATTTAATTTTAGTCGGTATTAGTTTATACGGCTTTTATTTTGCCATATACGTCCATTTAGCAAATTAACGAACATATTATTTTGGGGTTGATAAAATAACGTATTCAAAAATAAAACAGCTCACCCATAATTAGCGGGTGAGCTGGAAATTCTAACTGTTATCGTTCAGAGGAATATATCCGTAACGGATAGTCTCAGGTTGTTCTAGCTGAATTTGTGTTACTGCAAGTTGCGTATTGGCGATTACTCGGCCATCACGAATTGAATAACGTACAGGGACTTGGCGGCGTACCGCATCAAATCCATTGTCGGCCGGAAGAATAAGCAGACTTGCACGTTTTCCTTCACTTACGCCATAATCCTGTAAATTCAAAGTACGTGCGCTGTATTCACTAATTAATTTTAACCCATCATTAATCTGACCATAGCCCATCAATTGGCAAACATGCAGCCCCATATGCAGGACTTGAAGCATATTGGCTGTGCCTAACGGATACCATGGGTCAAAGACATCATCATGCCCAAAACAGACATTGATATCCGCAGCAAGCATCTCTTTAACGCGAGTTATTCCACGGCGCTTTGGATAGGTATCAAAACGACCTTGTAAGTGAATGTTCACTAACGGATTTGCAACAAAGTTAATTCCCGACATTTTCAATAGACGGAACAGACGAGAGGTATATGCCCCATTATATGAATGCATTGCTGTGGTATGGCTTGCGGTAACACGAGCACCCATGCCTTCGCGGTGAGCGAGTGCAGCCACGGTTTCGACAAAACGTGATTGTTCGTCATCAATTTCATCGCAGTGCACATCAATTAAGCGGTCATATTTTTGTGCAAGAGCAAAGGTTTTATGCAGTGATTCTACGCCATATTCACGGGTAAACTCAAAATGTGGGATCGCACCGACGACATCGGCACCTAATCGCAGTGCTTCTTCTAATAAAGCTTCACCATTTGGATAAGACATGATGCCTTCTTGTGGAAATGCAACAATCTGTAAGTCTATCCAAGGGGACACTTCTTGTTTTACTTCTAGCATCGCTTTGAGTGCTGTCAGCGTTGCATCAGAAACATCAACGTGAGTTCGAACATGTTGAATACCGTTGGCAATTTGCCATTTTAATGTCTTCCAAGCGCGAGTTTTGACATCTTCATGAGTCAGTAATGCTTTACGTTCCGCCCAACGCTCAATGCCTTCAAATAAGGTACCGGACTCATTCCAACTTGGTTGGCCTGCGGTTTGTGTGGTATCCAGATGAATATGTGGTTCGATACAGGGAGCAGTCACAAGACCGCCTTCGCCATCTAAGCTATCCGGCAGAACTTCGCCTACAGGTTGAGGAACGATAGCTTTAATCTTTTGATTTTCAATATCGATACGCCACAAGCCATCACGCTCCGGTAAGCGGATATTTGAAATATGTTTTAAATTCTTATTAAGCACGGCTCATCTCCGAGTCTGTTGCACGACGGCGGTTAAATAATGGATTGAGAATAGCGTAACATACAGCTCCGCCAAGTACGGCATTGATAGGTACAATACCTGGAAGCCAGCTACCTGCAATTACGCCTACTGCGACGGCGAGTATAGCGCTAATGTTTACATCACGCATTTTACTCAAGTCAAACGCCGCATAGCGGTGACGATACATTAAGTAATCAGCAATAATAATTCCGCCAATAGGTGGAATTGCAGCAGATAAAAATGTTAACCAGCCGACAAAATTGTTATAGAGCCAGAGTGCGAATAGTGTACCGACCAGCCCATTTACGACAGATAAAGTTTTACTGGATAGACCGGTAATATTGGCAAATCCTAAACCGGAAGCGTAGAGGGCGTTATCATTTGTTGTCCAAATATTGAGACCCAATACGATAATTGCAGGTAATAAAAGACCTTGTGCAATCATCACATCTGAAATATCAGCCATCCCTAGTGATGCGGCACCCGCTGCTCCAAAGATAAACATTAATGAGTTACCAAGGAAAAAGGCGATAAGTGCCGTCAGTACAGCGATTTTCGGTTTTCGCCCGAAGCGCACAAAGTCCGCAGTCAATGTTCCCGCACTAATAAATGAACCGACCACCATAGCTAATGCGAGATTGAAATCGATAGGCTGGGCCGGAATGACATCTTTTAGAACACTTAAACCACCAACATCAGTCACTGCCATATAAACAGAGTAGCTGCCAAGTATACCAATGGCTGGTACAGCGATAATTGAAAGAATGGTAAGTGCCGATATCCCGAAGAAAACCGTTACTGTCATCAATATTCCAGAAATTCCTATTATCCAATTGATATCTAAACCTGTTGCTTTACTCACGGGAACGGCAAACATAGCAACACCAACCCCAAACCAGCCGACTTGTGTACTGCCAAGTAAAAAAGAAGGGAGCCATGAACCTCGAATGCCGAAGGAGTAACGAGCGAGAAGGTGAGTTGTTAAGCCTGTTTTAGAACCAATATAGCCAAGAAAAGCGGTGTAAATACCAAGAATGAGATTACCGATGAGAACTGCGAGGAAGAAATCGTTAAAGCTAAGACCAGTACCGAGAGTGCCACCGGTCCACATACTTGCGGAAAAGAACGTTAAACCTAACATAACAAATGTTAATGCTAGTCCGCCTTTTCTCGCGGATATGGGGACAGGCCCATGACTATAATTTTTATCGCTGGACACAGCTGACTCCTATTTTGCTTTTCTTAGACAAAAAAATCCGACGCAGTTTATAGCCATCAAAATAAAAAGCAAACGTTTTCGTATACTGTTAAAAATAATTAATCATTGCTGGTTTTTTCATCAGATCTATGTGGTTTTTCTCAGTAAACTTATGTTTAATTATTATATAATCAGGATGTTAATTCTTAATATAAATTATATTCTTAATTTTAAAGATACTATAAATATATTCAAAGAGATGAGGTGGCATTGGAATTAAATGATGTTTTGTAGGAGTTTAAAGATATTATAAAATTAAATTATTGACGTTTCATTGATTACTTCTGATTTTAGATTGATTGTTAGTATTGTTATTTATAATGGTAAATAAAAATTTCAAAACTAATATATTGATGATTTTTTACTAAAGCATTATAAATGGTCAAAAATATTTTTTATTATCATGTTTTTAATGCTCGTTTTAATATAAATCACATAGTAAATTAATGTATAAAGGGAAATAATATCTCACGATATTCTGCAATATGAGCAAGTCATATATAAATTCCAATAGGCACATCTTTATAACTAATTGATTATAAATAATATATATATAGGGTATCAAGCAATTTCATTATTTTTGCCAAATACCCTCTATTTCTTTGATCTCAGCTTAGGATATGTTTACTTATTAGCGCGAAAATAATCTTCTGTATGGTGAGAGGGTATATCGGTGAAAAACGGAATACAGTTGCGGATTAAAGGCAAAGTACAAGGGGTTGGTTTTCGGCCTT
The DNA here is from genome assembly GCF_000314855.2 of Providencia burhodogranariea DSM 19968. Lineage (GTDB taxonomy): Bacteria > Pseudomonadota > Gammaproteobacteria > Enterobacterales > Enterobacteriaceae > Providencia > Providencia burhodogranariea. Next base: position 306,999 of record NZ_KB233223.1, read on the forward strand.
ATGTATGGCAACTTGCTCATCAATGTCATCTTAATGGAGATGTTTGCAATGATGGTGAGGGTGTTCTGGTTAGATTATTAGCCAGCGCAGATATTACCGAGTTTACTCAATTATTATCTCAACATTGCCCTCCATTGGCGCATATCGACAGTATTCAACCACAGTCGTTTGACTGGGATGAATTACCTGAAAAGTTCTCGATAAGGCACAGTGGAGCTGGGCGGATGGATACGCAGGTGATCCCCGATGCGGCAACTTGTGGCTCTTGTCAGCATGAATTATTTGAACCTGCTAATCGTCGCTTCAATTACCCATTTACCAACTGTACCCATTGTGGCCCACGTTTTACCATTATTCGCCAGATGCCCTACGATCGACCTAATACCGCCATGGCTGATTTTCCATTGTGTCCCGAATGTCACCAAGAATACGAATCGCCAGCAGATCGCCGTTTTCATGCCCAGCCGAATGCCTGCCCTGTTTGTGGCCCTGAAATTGAACTCTGTGATCAAACAGGGCATGTTTTAGCCATAAAGCAGGCGGCTTTAGAGCAAGCAGCTCAGTGGTTGCTGCAAGGAAAACTCGTCGCCATTAAAGGGCTAGGAGGATTTCATCTTTCTTGTGATGCCACTAACGATGAAGCAATACAGCAGTTACGATTACGCAAACATCGACCAACAAAGCCGTTAGCCGTGATGATCCCATCAGTTGAATGGTTAGAAGAACATAATGGTGAGGTTAATGATGGTTTATGTGCTTTGTTAAAAAGTGCCGCAGCACCGATTGTGTTAGTCAAACAGTGGGAGAATAGCGGTTTAAGTGATCGAATTGCACCGAAATTACGCGAGTTAGGTATTATGTTGCCATCGAATCCATTACAGCATTTGTTGATGGCGATGGTGAAACGTCCACTCATCATGACATCGGGAAATGCTTCAGGTAAACCTCCCGTTTTAATCAATCAACAAGCGCGAGTTGATTTAGCCAATATTGCGGATGTATGGCTGATACACAATCGCGACATTGTCCAACGTGCGGACGATTCATTAGTTCGTTATCACAATGGTCAGGCAGAGATGATACGTCGTGCGCGGGGCTATGTACCTGATGCAATTAATTTACCTGCTGGATTTGAGAAATCTCCTGCGATATTGGCGCTGGGGGCAGATTTAAAAAACACATTCTGTTTGCTGCGAAATCAAAGCGCCGTTATGAGCCAGCATCTTGGCGACCTTGATGACGTCGATATTTTTCAGCAATATCAAAATTCGATTGCGTTATTTGAATCAATTTACCGCTTCACTCCATCAGTATTTGTCAGTGATATGCATCCAAATTATGTCAGTCATCGGTATGCTAATCAGCTGTCTGAACAGCTGGAAATTCCATTAATTCAAGTTCAGCATCATCACGCGCATATTGCAGCGGTTATGGTTGAGCATGGTATTCCATTGGGTGATGAAAAAGTGATTGGCATAGCACTTGATGGTTTAGGATATGGGGATGATCATCGTCTATGGGGTGGCGAATGCTTACTCGTTGATTATACAACTAGTCAATATTTAGGTGGGCTTCCTGCGGTGGCTATGCCCGGTGGTGATATAGCGTCTCGTCAACCATGGCGAAATTTGTTAGCCCATTTACAACGCTTTGTGCCTGATTGGCAAAACCAAGAGATTGCTTCTGTTCTTTCACCTTACCCTTGGCTCACGTTACAAAAAGTGATTGAGCGAAAGATCAATTCTCCCTCCGCATCTTCTACCGGGCGGTTATTTGATGCCGTTGCGGCTGCATTAGGTATTTGCACCACAGAAGTGAGCTGGGAAGGCGAGGCGGCTTGTCAACTTGAAGCATTAGCATCTAGTTGTGTACTTACTGAGCACCCCGTAACGTTACCTTTAATTGGCCAACATTTTGATTTAGCAACCTTTTGGCAGCAATGGCTAGATTATCAAGCGCCAGCCGCGCAACGTGCTCAGGCTTTTCATCAAGCATTAGCCCAAGGTTTTGCTGACCTTGCACAACAAGCGGCTTGTCAGCATAACGTTAATCGGGTGGTTTTATCGGGTGGGGTAATGCATAACCAGTTGCTGAAAAAGTTGCTGATCGAAAAATTACAGCCATTGGATGTGCTATATGCGAGCCAACTACCAATGGGAGATGGTGGGTTAGCATTGGGGCAGGTTGCTATTGTTGCAGCTAAGCTTAATAACTCATCATGTAATTGAGATGATTAATCCTTTCTGTATTGTGATTTTGTACCTATATCGATGGGATGTTGATCACCGGTTTATATTTTATAAAATTAACAAAATAAGAATTTTGATTTTTTGATATTGATTCGCATTAGCTTTATTTTTTATAATTCAAAAAATAATATTTATTAATATATCAAGAGTTACTAATTAGATATCGAAAAAAGTAGAAACTATTAAGGTGTCTTTTTATTAAAATACTTCCCATTAATAATTCATTATTGAGGTAACAAGCTTCTCTCAATTAATTTATTTTGAACCAGAGCTGAATCGATTTTCCTATTGAATATATAAAAAATACCTGCTTATTTTATTTCCTGTTGATAAAGATCAAATATTTGAAAATAAGGAGGATTAGGATTGTTTCCAATATTCATATGCCTCGAATGATTCAAGTTGCATCTAGGCGACAAGTGAAGCTATTCCTATAAAAAATTCTGGGGGAGCATAAATAACTATGTGACTCAGGTAGCTGAAGGTCATCAACAACGATACGATTTGAAGAATTATGGGTATATACCCATAACTATAGGAAAACCGAATGACAGGGGATAGCGCTTTTGTTTCGCCTCATGGCATCAATCGCCGTGATTTTATGAAATTATGTACAGCATTAGCAGCAACAATGGGACTTAGTAGTAAAGCCGCCGCTCAAATGGCTGATGCAATTAGTGATACAGACCGTCCCCCTGTTATTTGGATTGGCGCACAAGAATGTACAGGCTGTACTGAATCATTACTCTGCTCGACTCACCCAACTGTCGAAAACTTAATTCTCGATACCATTTCTCTTGAATATCATGAAGTGCTATCCGCTGCCTTTGGCGAACAAGCGGAACAAAATAAGCATAATGCGGTTGAAAAATATAAAGGTAAATACGTGCTTGTTGTTGATGGCTCTATTCCATTAAAAGATAACGGCATCTATTGCATGGTTGCGGGTAAACCGATTGTTGAGCATATTCGTGAAGTCGCCGAGCACGCAGCCGCAATTATCGCGATTGGTTCTTGTGCTTCATGGGGAGGGGTTGCCGCCGCGGGGAGTAACCCAACCGGTGCTGTGGGTCTTAATGAAGTTATAAAAGATAAAACCGTCATTAATATTCCGGGCTGCCCTCCTAATCCACACAATTTTTTAGCGACAGTTGCTCATTTAATTACCTTCAATCGTCCACCAAAATTAGATAATAAAAACCGTCCATTATTCGCCTATGGGCGTTTAATTCATGAACATTGTGAACGTCGCCCACACTTTGATGCCGGTCGTTTTGCCAAACAATTTGGAGACGACGGCCACCGTGAAGGCTGGTGTTTATATCATCTAGGCTGTAAAGGGCCAGAAACCTATGGTAACTGTTCAACCTTACAATTTTGTGATGTTGGCGGTGCTTGGCCTGTTGCTATTGGTCATCCTTGCTATGGCTGCAATGAAGAAAATGTCGGTTTCCATAAAGCTATCCACCAGCTAGCAAATGTTGAAAATCCAACACCACGAGTCAATAAACCAGATGTAAACAATCGTGAAGGCGGTGAAATTTCGTCAACAGCCGTTGGCTTGATTGGTGGCGTTGTTGGTCTTGTTGCGGGTGTCAGCGTGATGGCTGTGCGCGAGTTAGGGCGCCAAAAACGTCACAATGATACAGACTCGCGGGAGGAATAACCGTGAATAGACGAAATTTCCTTAAACTTTCAGCTGGAGGCGTGTTATTGACGGGAACGGCTTCACCGTCTCTTGCCGCCGCGGAAAATAGACCTCCGATCCCTAACTCCCTTGGCATGCTTTATGACTCTACGTTATGTGTGGGTTGTCAGGCATGCGTCACTAAATGTCAGGAAATCAATAATCCAAAGCCAAACCCAGTTGGGGAAAAAACTTGGTCTAACAACGACAAGCTCACACCCTATACCAATAATATCATTCAGGTTTGGCGCAGTGGTAGCGGCGTAAATAAAGATCAAGAAAAAGACGGTTATGCTTACATTAAAAAACAGTGTATGCACTGTGTTGATCCTAATTGCGTTTCAGTCTGCCCCGTTTCTGCCCTAAAGAAAGACCCCAAAACCGGCATTGTTCACTATGATGCGAGTATTTGTACTGGATGCCGCTATTGCATGGTGGGTTGTCCGTTCAATATTCCCAAATATGCTTACGACGACAAATTTGGTGCGATCCATAAATGCGAGCTGTGTAACCAAAAAGGGGTTGAGCGCTTGGATAAGGGGGGCTTACCCGGTTGTATTGAAGTGTGTCCGACAGGTGCAGTTATTTTTGGAACTCGTGAAGAATTACTCACCGAAGCACAGAAGCGTTTGATGTTAAAAGTTGGTGAAGATTACGGTTATCCAAGACAAACCCTGCATACAAACGATCCCAACATGATCAAAGTTCCTAAATATGAAGCGCATATTTATGGGGAGCTCGAAGCGGGTGGCACTCAAGTCATGGTGCTCTCTGGCGTACCTTATCAGCATCTTGGATTGCCCGAACTGGATACGTTATCAACGGGGGCGCGTTCTGAGCATGTTCAGCATACCTTATATAAAGGGATGATTTTGCCATTAGCGGCATTAGCCGGTTTAAGTTTCTTGGTGCATCGCAATACGAAGAAAAAAGATAACGAAGGAGATGATCATCATGACGACGCATCATAAAGAACAGCCACTTGGTGGGCGTTTAGTGAGTTGGCCAGTGATTGTTTTTGGGCCATTCATTGTGATCTGTATTTTTTTCATTATTAAGCGCCTTATTTTTGGGTTGGGTTCCGTTTCTGATTTAAATGGAGGCTATCCGTGGGGAATATGGATTGCATTTGACTTACTGATTGGTACGGGATTTGCCTGTGGCGGCTGGGCATTAGCATGGGCAGTGTATGTTTGTAATCGAGGGGAATATCATCCATTGGTTCGCCCTGCATTATTGGCCAGTTTATTCGGCTATTCTCTTGGTGGATTATCGATTGCGATTGACGTTGGTCGTTACTGGAATTTGCCTTACTTCTATATTCCCGGATTTTTTAATACTAACTCGGTGCTGTTTGAAACCGCGGTTTGCATGACGATCTATATCGGAATTATGGCACTGGAATTTGCTCCGGTGTTGTGCGAACGATTTGGTTGGAAGGTTTCATTAAAACGTTTGAACAAAGTTATGTTTATTATTCTTGCATTTGGGGCATTACTGCCAATGATGCATCAATCATCAATGGGTTCACTGATGATTGCCGCTGGATACAAAGTGCATCCAATCTGGCAAAGCTATGAAATGTTGCCAGTATTATCGCTGTTGACTGCCTTTATTATGGGATTCTCAATTCTTATTTTTGAAGGTTCTTTATTGCAAGCCGCATTAAAAGGACAAGGCGCTGATGAGCGGCCATTATTTATCCGTCTAACCAAAATCCTTCAAGTATTTTTAGTGCTGTTTTTGCTCTGTCGTTTTGGTGAGTTGATTTATCGCGGCAAAATGCACTATGTGATGGCGTTTGATTTCTATTCAATCATGTTTTGGATTGAAACCGCTTTATTCCTCTTCCCGTTACTGATTTTTCGCATTTCATCCTTCGGTAACGACTCTCGATGGCTGTATATCAGTGGCATCAGCATGCTGATTGGCGCCGCAATGTGGCGGATGAATTATTCGCTGGTAGCATTCAATCCTGGCAATGGTTATGACTACTTTCCTACCGCGGAAGAACTATTAATTTCAATCGGTTTTGTGGCCATCGAGGTATGTGCCTATATCTTGCTGATACGCCTGCTACCCATTATTCCTGCATTAAAAAAAACTAATTTGAATCATTCTCAGGCCCGAGGTAAAGCATGAGCCAACGTATAACAATTGATCCTGTCACTCGCATTGAAGGCCACTTACGCATTGATTGCGAAATTGAAGATGGAAAAGTCACTAAAGCGTGGGCTTCTGGCACCATGTGGCGCGGCATGGAAGAGATCGTAAAAGGTAAAGATGCGCGTGATGCATGGATGATTATGCAGCGTATCTGTGGCGTATGTACCACGGTACACGGCATTGTATCGGTTCGTACCATTGAAAGCGCACTCAATATTGACGTGCCAGTAAATGCGCAATATATCCGTAATATGATTTTGGCTGCACACACCATCCAAGATCATATAGTGCATTTTTATCAGTTATCTGCACTGGATTGGGTTGATATTACTTCGGCGCTTAATGCCGATCCCAATAAAGCCGCAGAGATATTAAAAGGCATATCGACATGGCCGTTGAATAGCCCTGAAGAATTTACCCGGGTACAAGAAAAGATAAAGAGCTTAGTGGCAAGTGGTCAGCTGGGTATTTTCGCCAATGGTTATTGGGGACATCCTGCGATGAAATTATCGCCGGAAGTTAACTTGATTGCTGTCGCTCACTATTTACAAGCGCTGGAGTGCCAGCGTGATGCCAACCGTATTGTTGCATTACTTGGTGGAAAAACGCCGCATATTCAGAATTTAGCGGTAGGTGGTGTGGCTAATGCGATTAATCTCGATGGTGTTGGTGTGCTGAATCTTGAACGTTTGATGTATTTGAAGTCATTTATCGACCGTTTAGGCGATTTTGTCGAGCAAGTTTATAAGATTGATGCCGCTGTTATCGCCGCAGGTTATCCAGAATGGCTCGACGTTGGGCGAGGTGCCAAACATTACATGTGCATGCCTGAACTACCGATGGATGGCAAAAATGGCAGTTTCTTACTACCGGGTGGCTACCTAGAGAACGGTGATTTTAGGACTTATCGCCCCATCACCAGCCATACTGACGAATACCTGATTAACGGAATTAAAGAAAGTAGTAAGCACGCTTGGTATCAAGAAAATGAGCCTCAGGGCCCTTGGGAAGGAACCACCAAACCTAATTACACGGGTTGGGATGACGATGGTAAATATTCTTGGGTTAAAGCGCCGACGTTTTATGACAAAACCGTCGAGGTGGGACCGCTCGCTGACTTGTTGTGTAAACTTGCGGCAAAACATGAACCGACAGAAAAACACTTTAATGACGTGGTTAATCTGTACCAAACTCTGACGGGTAACAGCATCAGTGTTGATCAACTTCATTCAACTCTGGGTCGTATTATTGGCCGTAGCGTGCGTTGCTGCGTATTAAATGAAACGTTATCTATTCAATGGCAAGCGCTAGTCGATAACATTGGTAAAGGCGATTTCACCACCTTTGTTAAACCCAATTTTCCCGAAAATACGGTGATTAAAGGGGTTGGCTTCGGTGAAGTGCCTCGCGGTTTACTCTCTCATTGGGTGGTGATCAAAGACGGTAAGATTGAGAACTACCAAGCGGTTGTACCTTCAACATGGAATTCAGGTCCTCGTAACTTCAATGATGAACCGGGCCCTTACGAACAAGCATTAGTGGGTACACCTGTTGCTGATCCGTCAAAACCACTTGAAGTTGTACGCACTATTCACTCCTTCGATCCTTGCATGTCCTGCGCAGTACATATCGTGGATATTGAAGGTGCTGAAGTCACTAAGGTTAAGGTGCTCTAATGCGTATTTTAGTCTTAGGAGTCGGCAATATATTGCTCAGTGATGAAGGGATTGGTGTGCGGATCGTCGAAGCTTTGGAAGCACACTACCACTTGCCCGAATGCGTTGAAGTTTTAGATGGCGGTACTGCCGGTATGGAGCTGATTGGTGCTATGGCCGATCGCGACCATCTGATTATTGCTGATGTGGTGTTATCAAGTCAGCAACCAGGTACTATTTTAGTGCTGCGGGATAAGGAAGTGCCAGCATTGTTTACCCGTAAAATATCACCGCATCAGTTAGGTTTATCCGATGTGCTTTCTGCGTTACATCTGACGGATGAATTCCCTCAACGTTTAACGCTGGTGGGAATTGTTCCCGAATCATTAGAACCTCGGATTGGTTTAACCACAGTGGGTCAATCCGCATTAGAGCCCGCATTGCAAAAAGTGATTGAAATACTGCGCAGTGAAGGCCTAGACATAGTCGCGAAAGAAGAGCGTTTATATGTCAGTTGAAATTAAGGGTTATGATCAAAGTCCGCAAGCAGATGTTCTTGCTGCGTTTGAACGAGTCTCAGAGCAATCGATGCACGACCTTTCATTCCTTCATCCATCAATGAATATTTACGCAAGTGAATTTGCATTGTTTGAAAATCAATGGATTGGCGTGGTGATCACACCGTGGATGCTCAGCGCTATGATCCTACCGGGGCCAAAGCAATATTGGCCTCATCGTACTGTTGGAGACAAGTTAGGGCTGGTACTGCCGTACGGTGAAATGACTTACACCGTGGGGGAATTAGAAGGATTAACACAATATCTTGCTTGTTCGCTCATGTCCCCGCTAGACCAAGGATTAAGCAGCGAACAGGGGAAACAACTGACAGATGATTGCCGTAGAATTTTGCTGTCATTACCGATAATTGACCCGAATACTCCTCGAAAACCTGAGCGTAGAGCCTTGTTTACTCGTCACTTAGGGGGCAGTGATGCATGAAGTTTCTCTGTGTCAAAGCACATTAGAAATTATTGAGCAGCAGGTTAAGCAGCATGACGTGAATAAAGTGACAGGCGTTTGGTTAGAAATCGGAGCGCTTTCTTGTGTAGAAGAAAGCGCATTTCGTTTTTGTTTTGATATCGCTTGCCGTGGAACGGTTGCGCAAGGTTGCCAGTTACACATTATTTATCATCCTGCTCAAGCGTGGTGTTGGGACTGCAGTGCAATCGTCGAAGTCAGTGAGCATCAATCGACGTGCCCCACATGCCAAAGCTTAAACCTCAAAATTGAGGGGGGCGATAGCTTGAGACTCAAGGAGCTAGAAGTGGAATAAATCTTATGGTTGTATCTTTTGGAATAATAGAATTTATCGCGACTGACTTTGAGGTTAATCAACCCATTTTGTTGAAATGATATTAAAATAATTTATAGGTATGCAGTCGGGAGTCAATCTTATGTGCAGTACTTGTGGATGTGCAGCAGGCGAACGCCGAATCGAAGGCGAAGAACACGACCATCATCATGGGCATGATCATCATGACCATAGCCACCATGAACACAATCATCATCACCCACATGATCACAGTCATGATCACAGCGATCACCACGAACATGATCACGAAGATCATCATGCTCATGATAATAAAGGGCAAACAGTTATTATCCATCACCATTATTATCATCAGGGTGATGTGCATAATCATTACCATCAATATGAACCCTCTTCACATGAGGGATCAGTAATAACGCATCCACATAAACATGTTCATGCGAGTGCAAAAAACACATTCCAGCCTGAAGGTGAGCATCATGACCTCGATTATGGTCATGGTGAGGCAGGAACTCATGCCCCCGGTATCAGCCAGAAGCGGATGCTACAAATAGAGATGGATGTACTAGGCAAAAACAACCATCTTGCTGAACATAATCGCGAACAATTTAACGACAAAAATATTTTGGCGCTGAATCTGGTTTCTAGTCCCGGATCCGGTAAAACCACCTTACTCACGGAAACATTATTGCGTCTGCGTGACAAAGTGAATTGTGCTGTTATCGAGGGCGATCAACAAACCACCCATGATGCTCAGCGTATTCGCGAAACGGGTGTTCCCGCTATTCAGGTCAATACCGGTAAGGGTTGCCATTTGGATGCCCAGATGATCCATGATGCTATGGAACGTTTAGATTTAGATAACAATAGCTTATTGTTTATCGAAAATGTCGGTAATTTAGTTTGCCCTGCCAGTTTTGACTTGGGTGAACGGCATAAAGTTGCGGTGCTATCTGTCACTGAGGGGGAAGATAAGCCTCTGAAATACCCGCATATGTTCGCAGCAGCGGATATTATGATCCTCAATAAAATCGATTTACTGCCTTATTTACATTTTAATGTTGAAGCTTGTATTGCTTATGCAAAACGTGTGAATCCGAATATTCAAGTGATCCAGCTCTCCGCAACTCAGGGAGAGGGTATGGATGCATGGCTAGCTTGGCTGGAGACACAGTTATGTGCCTAGGCATCCCCGGTAAAATCATAGCGGTGGGTGCAGACATTCACCAATTGGCTCAAGTTGATGTCTGTGGTGTGAAACGCGATATTAATATTGGGCTAATTTGTGAAGGTGACACCGCTGATTTACTGGGCGAATGGGTACTGGTACACGTTGGTTTTGCGATGAGTATCATTAATGAAGACGAAGCTCAATCCACACTCGATGCGTTAATGGCCATGAGTCAGTTAGCGCAGGAAGTGGATGACTTCAGTAGCTTGAACTCAGGAGCGACAGATGCAGTATGTCGATGAGTTTCGTAACCCTGCTTTGGCTAAAGTTTTACTGAATCATATCCGTCAGCGAGTTTCAGAAATACCCAGAGCAAAGCAGCGTCCATTGCAGTTAATGGAAGTGTGTGGGGGACATACCCACGCTATTTTTAAGTTTGGTATCGACCAACTGTTACCGCCTGAAATCGAATTTGTGCATGGGCCGGGTTGTCCGGTTTGCGTATTACCCATGGGAAGGATTGACGGCTGTATCGAAATCGCAGAGCGCCCTGAGGTAATTTTCTGTACTTATGGCGATGCCATGCGTGTTCCCGGTAAAAATGGCTCTTTGTTAGATGCCAAGCGCCGAGGTGCTGATGTTCGCATTGTCTATTCTCCGTTAGATGCGTTAGCGCTTGCAGAACAAAACCCCGAGCGGCAGGTTGTCTTCTTTGGCTTGGGATTCGAAACGACAATGCCGAGCACAGCGCTCACATTGCAACAAGCACGCCGCCGTCAGCTTAAAAATTTCACCATCTTTTGTCAGCACATCACGATTATCCCAACCTTGCGTCGCTTATTAGAACAACCTGATGTTCGTATCGATGGTTTTCTCGCACCCGGCCATGTCAGCATGGTGATTGGCTCACATCCTTATCAATTTATTACCGAAGAATTTTCTAAACCGCTGGTGGTCACGGGATTTGAACCCCTCGATATTTTGCAATCTCTCGCAATGCTAGTCGATCAAATCGCTGATGGGCGCTGTGTCGTTGAAAATCAATATAAACGTATCGTGGCAGACGAGGGCAATCTTCTGGCCTTAAAAGCGTTAGATGATGTTTTTGAACTGAAAGAAACCAGCGAATGGCGCGGGCTGGGTGAGATTGCAGGTTCGGGAGTTCAGCTCACCCATGACTATCAAGTTTTCGATGCGGAACAACGTTTTCATATTCAGCCGCACCAAGTGGCTGATGATCCACAGGCTCGCTGTGGTGATGTATTAACGGGACGATGCAAACCGAACCAATGCCCATTATTTGGCAAACGTTGCACACCACAAACCGCATTTGGTGCACTAATGGTTTCTTCTGAAGGCGCTTGTGCTGCCTATTATCAATACCGCCGGGAGGCATAAATGAGTATGAATGCCAATGATGTTGTCACCATGGCACACGGTAGTGGTGGTCTGGCAATGCAGCAGCTAATTGAACAATTATTTTTGCAGGCTTTTGCCAACAAAGCGTTGAATGAGCGAGAAGACCAAGCGCGTTTATCGTTAGCAGAATTAACGGCACTGGGTGATCGACTGGCTTTTAGTACTGATAGTTATGTCATCGACCCGATTTTCTTTCCCGGTGGCAATATTGGCAAACTGGCTGTTTGCGGCACAGTAAATGATGTCGCGGTTAGTGGCGCTATTCCTAAATATCTATCCTGTGGTTTTATTCTAGAAGAAGGCTTCCCGTTATCTGAATTGCAGATCATCGTCGAGTCGATGGCAGCCACCGCTGCGGCAGCAGGTGTTGAGATAGTGACGGGAGATACTAAAGTGGTTCAGCGTGGTGCAGCCGATAAAATTTTTATCAATACTGCGGGAATTGGCGTGATCCCGACCGATATTCTTTGGGGAACAGATCAAATCCAGCCGGAAGACAAAGTGATTGTTAGCGGCACACTGGGCGATCACGGTGCGACTATTTTGAATCTTCGTGAGCAATTAGGGCTTGAAGCGGAACTGAGTAGTGATTGTGCAATATTAACCCCATTGATTGCACCTTTACGTGAGATTGAAGGCGTTCGCGCATTACGGGATGCAACTCGAGGTGGTGTGACCGCGATTTTACATGAATTTGCTCAAGCAAGTGGCTGTGGAATTTCTATCAATGAAGCGGATTTACCCGTCTCTTCTGCCGTGCGAGGGGTTTGTGAATTATTAGGTTTAGAGCCTCTAAACTTTGCTAATGAAGGTAAATTGGTGATTGTGGTTAAACCTGAGGCAGAAGCACGCGTACTGACTGCATTACATCAGCATCCACTCGGTATTCATGCTGCGACCATCGGCAGCGTAACGACGAATAAGCAAGTTAAATTAGTGGGAATTTTTGGTGCTGCGCGATTATTAGATTTACCACACAGTGAGCCACTTCCACGGATTTGTTAAGGTTTTATATTGATACCCGCCATACTTCAACTTGCATCATTGTTGACGTGTGCCTAGTGACCCAAGTCAGATAGTTTATCGAAACTGAATGGGATAGCTTCGCAGATCGCCTAGATTCATCTTGAATTATTTTGTGTATACAAAAGAACAAAGCAAAACAAAATAAATAATAGAGGGATGTATGATCAAGAAAATCGTTATTGTCATGCAAGCTATTTGCTTGCTCGGCCTTTCCGTACACGCACAAGCTATCGATTCAGCCACCAGCCAAACTTTACGCCTCGCTATCGGCGCTGAGCCGACTGAAGGTTTCGACCCCATGCTGGGTTGGAGCCACGGCAGCTATTTGCTGCTACATAGCCCGCTATTAAAGCAGAATGCAGATTTGTCTTGGCATAGCTATATGTTAGAAAACTACCAACATAGCGAGGATGGCAAAGAGTGGATATTAACCCTCAAAGAGGGGCTGAAATTTTCAGATGGCTCACCACTTGGTGCCAAAGATATTGCTTTTACATACAACAATGCTGCCGCAAGCGGCGGTAAAGTGGATATGGGGAACTTTGCGAAGGCAGAGGTTATCAACCCTCTGACGGTAAAAATGACTTTATCATCCCCGCAAAGTACCTTTATTAATGTATTAGGCTCATTAGGGATTGTTTCCGCTGATAAATATGACGCCAAAAAGTATGCTCATAACCCAATAGGGGCGGGTCCTTATCGTTTAGTGGCTTTTCAACCAGGTCAGCAACTGATTGTTGAACGTAATCCTTACTATGCAGGGCCGAAAAATAATTTTGATAAAATGGTGTTTGTTTTCCTCGATGAAGATGCCGCATTTGCTGCCGCGCAAAGCGGTCAGTTAGATATTGTTCGTATCCCCGCCGCAGTTGCTACTCATGCTGATAATGTGAAAAACATGAAATTAACCGAACGCTATAGCGTTGAAAATCGCGGCATCTCTTTCCCAATTCCACCTGCTGGGGAAAAAGATGCGCAGGGTAACCCTATCGGCAACGATATCACCGCTGATGTGGCTGTGCGTAAAGCGATTAACTATGCCATTGACCGCAAATTACTCGCGGAGTCAGTACTCGAAGGCTTTGCGATTCCCGCGTATACAGGTGTTGAGGGTTTACCGTGGAATAATCCACAATCATCATTCAAAGATGGCGACCTTGAAAAAGCCAAAGGCATACTTGAAGACGCTGGATGGAAATTAAACAAAGACGGACTAAGAGAGAAAAACGGCATCGTCGCTAAACTGACATTATGGTATGCCAGTGGCGATACCACGCGTCGCGATTTAGCACAAACAATCCGCGCGAGTCTTAAACCTCTTGGTATCGACATGGATTTAAAATCTGGCAGCTGGGAAACGGTCGAGCGCAATATGCATGCCAATCCAACCTTGTTTGGTTGGGGAAGCTTAGATCCGATGGAACTGGTGCACAATTACAGTAGTAAAGCCGCTGGCGTCGGTTTCTATAACGCAGGTTACTACAAGAACACGGCTGTCGATGAGCATATTGAACAGGCGCTTCGCCAACCAGACCAAGCCGCCGCGATATCACTGTGGCAAAAAGTGGATTGGGATGGCAAAACGGGGACGGGCATTCAAGGTGATGCAGCATGGGCGTGGTTAATGAACATTCAACACCTTTATCTATTGAATAAATGCGTTGAAATAGGCAAAAGCGCCCCAGAAATTCATGGCTCTTGGTCTGTGCTCAACAACGTTGATGAATGGGCATGGACCTGTCAGTAATGCGCTCGACAATCGGGCTTTTATTGCGATTTATCTGTTTACTAACGGTAACCGCAGCGGGTATTTTCATTCTTTTGAGCTACTCGCCTATCGATCCGATTAAAGCCTATATTGGTAATGATTTAATGCATGTTCCCCCAGAGCAATATCCGCTAATTGCGGCTCGCTGGGGGCTTGATCAGCCGTTATGGGTGCAATTCTGGCGCTGGTTTTCCCAAATGTTACAAGGGGATATGGGCTACTCCATGCTGTATAACACCCCAGTTATACAGGTTATTTCAGAGAGACTGTTTCCTTCGTTGGCTTTATTAGCCTCGGCATGGGTATTTTCGGGTGTGGTTGGTTTTGCATTAGGTTTAATTGCAGGACGTTATTTACATCGTTGGCCAGATAAAATTATTTCGATTTTCGCCTACTTGCTTGCCTCTATTCCTGTATTTTGGATAGGTTTACTGCTGTTATCTTTATTTGCCGTTTCACTGCATTGGGCGCCTATTTGTTGTGCGTGGCCAATCGGTTTAGATGAACAAACGGCAACCCTTCCTCAGAAATTACATCATCTCGTGTTACCGGTTGTGGCGCTCGGCATGTTAGGTGTTGGTACCATTGCTCTGCATACGCGCTCAAAAGTTGTTGAAGTCATGAACAGTGAATTTATCCATTATGCTCAAGCTCAAGGAGATAAAGGCTGGTCGATGATGCGCTTTCATGTTCTAAAACATGCAATTACGCCGGCGATTTGTTTACAATTTGCTTCTGTGGGCGAATTGCTGAGCGGGGCGCTTTTGGCTGAAAAAGTTTTTGCGTACCCCGGATTAGGGCAGGCAACGATAGATGCGGGGCTACGAGGTGATATTCCATTATTAATGGGGATTGTTATGCTGTGTGCCACGTTGATTTTTTTCAGTAACGCCATCGCAGAGGTGTTACTAAGAAAGGTCAATAAGGGAGTGATTAGAACATCATGACCTATAACCCAAATCGCGCTTTATTAAAATTAACGCTTTCATTACTGTGCCTAGTTCTATTAGCCAGTTACGCGTTTTGGCTATCATCTAACGATATCGATATGAACTTGCTCTCGCGTTATCAAGCGCCTTCGTTTGCACATTTATTTGGTACCGATAATTTAGGGCGCGATTTATTCGAAAGAACCTTTCAAGGTCTTGCGACTAGCTTACAGATAGGATTAATTGCGGCATTCTCTAGCGGATTGATTGCTTTGCTGATGGCTGGGCTATCATCATTCAATAAAACAATGGATTACCTTGTTCGTGGCGTGATTGATGCATTATTAGCGTTGCCGCATTTATTATTGTTAGTCCTTATTTGCTTCACGCTAGGGGGCGGTAAATTTGGGGTGATTTGGGCGGTGGCGCTCACTCATTGGCCTAAGTTAACGCTGATATTGCGCTCAGAATTACTGCGGGTACAGCAAGCCGATTATATTATGTTGTCTTGTCGCCTCGGAAATAGTGCATTTTATCGGATGCGGCATCATTATCTGCCGATGATTTTACCACAATGGATGGTAGGGACTTTATTAATGTTCCCTCATGCTGTTCTGCATAGCGCGGCTTTAAGTTTTCTTGGGTTTGGTCTTTCACCTCACGAGCCTTCGTTAGGTATATTGCTGTCCGAAGCATTACGTTATCTCAGTACCGGATCATGGTGGATGGTGGTCTTTCCGGGGATCGCCTTAATGGGATTGGTATTGCTATTTGATCAGTTTGCAAAGGCTGCTCAGCAATTATGGTTAAAGAGAGCATCATGCTGAAATTTGATAGTTTATCTATTGATGTGGCGCAGTTTCGTTGGTTAGGCAAAAAGCGTTGGTCTCCTTTATTGCAAGATATTTCCTTGGATGTCCAACCTGGCGAAATGGTTGCGCTTGTTGGTGGTAGCGGTGAGGGTAAAAGCCTATTACTGCAAAGTGTTTTAGGATTGCTACCCGATAATATGCGCTGTCATGGCAATATCGTTTTAAATGGTCACGAACTGACTGAGCAAACCAAGCCGAAGCATCGAGGAAACTCTTTGTGTTATATCCCGCAAGCTGTGAGTGCATTAAATCCACTGATTCGAATCGGTCCTCAGCTAGAACGGGCCGCGGTACTCAGCGGGCAACATATCAAAATGCATGATATAGCTCTGCATTTACAGCAATATAATTTACAGGCTGATCTGGTAAATAGTTATCCAAATCAACTATCAGGGGGGATGGCTAAGCGTGTGCTGGCTAGCAGTGCAACCCTTTCCCAAGCTGAGTATATTTTGGCTGATGAAATATCCTCTTGGTTAGATGATGAACATACCGTTCAACTGCTGGGGAATATGAAATCACTGTGCCGTGAAGGACGCGGTATTTTGTGGGTGACTCACGATTTGGCAATGGCGGTTCGTTTTGCCGATCGTATCGCCCTGTTACGCAATGGCATGCTAGAAGAAGTATTAAGTAGCCAAAAATTAAAACAAGGTGGCGGTGGCCAGTGGTTACAATCCCTATGGCATGCATTACCTGAACATCAATTTATGGCGATGAAATGATGGAAACAGACGGTGTGTTAGAGGTTCAAAATCTGCGTATTGAACAAAGTGGTCATGTGCTCTGGGATAATCTATCTTTTGTGTTGAGAAGACATGAGCGTCTGGGTATTTCCGCGCCAAGTGGCTTTGGCAAAACAACATTAGGGAGAGTACTAGCTCAATGGCAAGCGCCTGTTCAAGGAACAATTCTATTTGAGGGAAAACCATTAAAGCAAACAGGTTATTGCCCGATACAGTTGATCCCTCAGCACCCTGAAAAGAGCTTCAATCCTCATCGAACCGTTGGTGCAAGCTTACATGATGCATGGAAACCCAATCCCGGTTGGCTAGCGCAGTTTTCGATTAAACCTGAATGGTTAGAGCGACGTCCTAACGAACTTTCTGGGGGAGAGCTTGCCCGTATTGCCTTGTTAAGAGCACTGGATCCGCGCACTAAAATACTGATTGCGGATGAGATCACGGCGCAATTAGATGCTCACCTGCAAAAAGAAGTTTGGCAGATATTAATCAAGCTTTCTCAAGAACGTTCTCTGGCAATGATTATCTTTAGCCACAACAAAGCGTTATTAGATAAAATTGCTACTTCCGTTTGGACTGTAGGATAGGTGATTTAATGTTGGGACTTAACGTAATTTAAGCCCCAAACAATTATCAATTAAGCCTGTTGACGAGTGGCCGCCAAGACGATTTCTCGGATACACACATTTTGTGGCGTGGTATACGCAAAGCGGATCGCATTAGCGACATCATCCGCTGAAAGTACAGTCCCACCCATCTCTTGTTTCCAATCTTGATAACCTGATTTGATATTTTCATCAGTTGTGTGGCTGAGCAATTCAGTTTCTACTGCACCTGGGGCGATAGTAATGACCCTGACCCCGTGCGGTGCAAGTTCTTCTCGCAGATTTTCCGATATACCATGCACCGCAAATTTGGTGCCTACATAAGCAACGTGGTTTGGAAATGTTTTACGACCAGCAACTGAACCGATATTGATGATAGTACCACTTTGACGTTCAACCATACCTTCAGTAACGGCATGTACCCCGTTGAGTAACCCTTTAACATTGACGTCTAACATCTGATCCCATTGTTTAGGATCTTGCGTTGCAGCATTCCCCAATAACATAACACCTGCATTGTTGATCAATGCATCTACGGGACCAAAACGTGCTTCAGCTTCTTTGATAGCGGCGGTAAAAGCCTCTCTATCAGTGACATCAACAGATTTGCAGAGACTATCTGGTAAATTTAAAGCCTGCATAGGTTCAATACGACGAGCTAGCAATAGCAGGGAATGGCCTTCATCAGATAGGATTTTAGCCGTTGCAAGACCAATTCCAGAGCTGGCACCAGTGATAACAACTAAGGCTTTTTTTGCGTTTTGCATCTTGCTCTCCATATAATTAAAATTAATACCAAAACAATGTGTAGACTATATTTCATCCTATAACTACATTAAAATGGTTTATTTCTCTCACAGACATAAATTAATTCTATGGATTGTCGTCAACTCAATGCCTTTATCGCTGTTTTTGAAGAAAGAAATATCACTGCCGCAGCTCGTCGACTTTTTTTGACGCAACCTGCACTATCTTCAACGATTAAAATGCTTGAGGAAAGCCTCGGCACCGCACTATTCAAGCGACTACCGCGTGGCGTAGAAGTTACGGAAGATGCTAGAATTCTCTATCCCCATGCGCAACGTATGGTGGCAGAGATGGAAGCATTAACACATAGCTTCAAAAGAGAACGCCATCGACAATCCCTTCAAGTTGGAATTGAGCACGATATTGCTAATAGCCAAATAAGCCATTTTCTTCAACAGATCCATGATCCTGAATTTAATCTGTTAATCTCGCTTGAGTCAGGCTGTAAAGGCGATCTTCGTTTAGGTTGTGAAGAGCTGCGCTGTGAAGATGAACTATTCTTGCCACTCAATATTGAGCCATTTGTATTAGCGATCCCCGCTGATCATTCACTCGCGCAGCGCGAGACAATCACAGCTGCTGATTTACATTCAGTGTGCTGGGTAATGTGCCCTGAGCTTTCATGGCATCAACGCTTTTTGCCAATTTACGGTGCGAGCGCTCACTCTCCTGCGGCAAATACAGGCTCATTTTCCCTCGCACTCAACCTTGTTTCTCAAGGATTAGGTGTTGCAATTGTTCCCGAATCTTTAGCACTAGAACATACACAAATCGTCATTCGCTCCTTGCTAGATCATGGATTATCAAGGCGTATAGGGATCTGCTATGCGGTTCAGTCCCTTTCATCGCCTGCCGTAGAGCAATTGTTACAGCATTTAATTGAATAATATATATCAATCAAATGACGTCGACACTTTTGACGATGTTATCTATTTTGTCGTCAGTAGTTTATTATTCAATGCAATAAATTTAAATTTAGTTTAACAAAATCAATTGGTTAATTGATTCTCTATTGATGGTGAAAATTGGCACAAACCCTGCATTAGCTACCTTGATAAGGCGGTGTTAGCCGCTATACCCAAATTAAGCCAAGATGCCTGTAGGCAATAAACCAAGCGATAGATTCGAGTCATCGCTTGGTTTCAAACATGTGTGAGGCAGCTTGAAGTATGGCGGGTGTAAATGAAAATATAGGAGCAATGTCGATGGAAAAAGTCATCACAGTCTGCCCGTATTGTGCCTCGGGTTGTAAAATAAATCTGAAGGTGGAAAACGGGAAGATCATTGGCGCAGAAGGTGCTAATGGTCACACCAATGAAGGGGAGCTCTGCCTGAAAGGCTATTATGGCTGGGACTTCATTCATGACACTAAAATTTTAACGCCTCGCTTAAAAAATCCAATGATCCGCCGTCAGCGTGGTGGAAAACTCGAAGTCGTTTCTTGGGAAGAAGCGATTGAGTTTGCAAGCTCTCGCTTACTGGCCATCAAAGAAAAATATGGACCAAAAGCGATCATGACCACCGGCTCATCGCGTGGTCCGGGTAATGAAGCTAACTTTGTGATGCAAAAATTTGTTCGCGCAGCTGTCGGTAGTAATAATATCGACTGCTGCGCACGTGTCTGACACGGCCCTTCGGTTGCAGGTCTGCAGCGTTCGGTCGGTAATGGCGCAATGAGTAACTCAATTGTTGAAATTGAGGATACCAAATGTATTTTTGTCTTCGGTTATAATGCCGCAGACTCACATCCTATTGTCGCTCGCCGTATATTAAAAGCGAAAGAGAAAGGAGCACAGATTATTGTTTGCGACCCGCGTTATATTGAAACAGCGCGTATTGCAGATATTCATTTACCATTGAAAAACGGTTCTAATATTGCGTTACTTAATGCATTAGCTTATGTGATCATTGAAGAAAATCTGTATGACCAAGCCTTTATCGAAGCCCATACCGAAAAATTCGATGAGTATCGTCTGTTAGTCGCACCTTATACGCCAGAATCCGTTGAAGAAACCACAGGTATTAAAGCCGAAGATATTCGTAAAACGGCTCGTATGTATGCGAATGCGGAAAATGCGACTATTTTGTGGGGAATGGGCGTCACTCAATTCTATCAAGGGGTGGAAACCGTTCAGTCACTGACAAGTCTTGCTCTATTAACGGGTAACTTAGGTAAACCACATGTTGGTGTTGGCCCTGTTCGTGGTCAAAACAATGTGCAGGGCGCCTGCGATATGGGCGCATTGCCGAATACTCTTCCGGGTTATCAGTATGTGGATGATAAAGCGGCGCTTGAAAAATTCGCTAAGTTCTGGGGCATTGAAAAAATGCCGGATGAAAACGGTATTCCGCTGAGTGAAGTTCCACACTTTATCGATGAAGGTATCTTAAAAGCGCATTACGTGATGGGGGAAGATCCGCTCCAAACAGAACCGGATCTAGCTACTATTCGCCGTACTTTCGACAAACTAGAGCTGCTGATTGTTCAAGATATCTTTATGACCAAAACTGCCGCGATAGCAGATGTGATTTTCCCTGCAACCTCGTGGGGGGAACATGAAGGTGTTTATACTTCAGCTGACCGTGGATTCCAACGTTTCTATAAAGCGGTTGAACCTGTTGGTGATGTGAAGACAGACTGGCAAATTATTAGCCTGATGTCCACCGCAATGGGATATCCGATGCACTATAACAACACCAAAGAGATTTGGGATGAGCTACGTGAGCTTTGCCCTATCTACTACGGTGCGACATACGAAAAAATGGCGGGTCTTGCCTATATTCAATGGCCATGTCGCACATTGGAAAGTGAAGGTACTGAATACCTCTACGAAGGCGGGAATTTTGATACGCCGAATGGTAAAGGTCAGTTCTTTACTTGTGATTGGCATCCACCTATCGACAAAGTCAGTAGCGAATACCCGATGGTTCTCGCAACTGTTCGTGAAGTGGGGCACTACTCTTGCCGTTCAATGACCGGTAACTGTAAAGCATTGGCTGCACTGGCTGATGAACCTGGCTTTATTCAGCTTAATACCTTTGATGCGAAAGCGCTGGGTATTAAAGACCAAGAGTTGGTGTGGGTATGTTCTCGTCAAGGTAAAGTTATCACGCGTGCAAATATCAGTGAGCGCCCAAATAAAGGTGCTGTTTATATGACTTACCAATGGTGGATTGGTGCATGTAATGAGTTGGTGGCAGAAAACCTCAGCCCAATTACCAAAACACCGGAATATAAATACTGTGCTGTTCGCGTTGAGCCGATTAAGGATCAGCAAAAAGCAGAACATTACGTTGTGCAGGAGTATACGGCGATTAAACGTCGTTTACGTGACGCCGTAGCCGGCGTTTAATTTCCTCATCATCGTAATACGATAAAAACCAATGGTTCAGCGATGGGCCATTGGTTTTTTTATGTTTAATTATAAAGCTGAACGGATTGTTGATGAGGAAATAACAAGCAATTTGTCTATAACAAAAAAATATAGCCGAAACCATACAACAAATTGGAGGCTTGATTTGGCATAAGAATAATATCCCAACTATTCTTATGCTCTTCACGCGACACTGAGGCTAATTATAATAGTAAACATCGCATTTACAAACAGGATAGAAACGTCTTCTGCCTATAAATTAGATAATAACCATTAAATTCCCTTACGTTACATCTCTAATTGATAACATCCAACACAGCATTGAATGCCCCAATATGCTTCCTTAAGGTCGCTTGCACTCGACGTTATTTCATTCTGTTACCTTACAATACATTTTGTTTCTAGTTCAGCTGGTTAATAACGCTCATTATGCGTATTTATGACCGCATAAAGACAATTAATGAAAACAATTGCTGACTTAACCAGTAATCTTTATAATTTAAACAATATATTTAGGATATGGTAGCTTAACTTTAAGCTAGCAATCAATTGCATTCACGATTTGATGTGCTGCGGGTTATTTTTGAGTGCCATTTTTTATCAATCCAGATTGATTTGTCAGAACAGTATTAGAGTATTTTAACCTTATGGGCCTTGGGTGACGGCTAAGGGCGGTAGCGTATCAAAATATCAGAAATGCTTTACTCTCTAAGCTTGATCGAATACATCACCTCGCCGCCGAATTGTTTCGGGAAAATGAATCAAAATGCCAATTGCCTTTGCTTAAATAAAAGGATCATCGAATGAAAATTTACCGCCCATTATGGAATGAAGGCGCATTGCTCTCCCCACAACAATTTCAACAACAAGCTCAGTGGGAAGCATTCACAAATCAAGGTGTTTCCGGTTTATCCACCCCTTTTACTTGGGGAGTAGAAAAAGTTGAACTTGATGAGTCACTTTTGTCGTCGGGTCGTTTGCAAGTTCACCAATTAAGGGCATGGTTACCTGATGGGACATTGGTGGATACGCAAGTCAGTGATATCACGCCTGAGCCCCGAGAGTTACATTCGGATCCGTTATCCCAAACAGACAGTCTTGTGCTTGTGTTGGCTTTGCCACTTCTCCAGCAAGGGATCGTCAATGTGCAGAAAAAAGGCACTTTTTCAGAACGTGCGTTACGCTATCAGGAAGAGTGGGTCAATGTGCCTGATGTGTTTGGTCAGGATGATGAATCCATGGCCGTTGCCCGTTTTAATATTGCTGTCCGTTTTCAACATGAAAATAATGACGCATGGCAAACGTGTCCCATTGCTCGCTTGATACGTGATGGTCAAAGTGGTTGGGCAATGGATAGAACATTTATTCCCCCGATGACCCAATTTTCTGCCAGCCAAGAACTACAAGAACGGTTAGCGTTGCTGAACCGACAAATACGCTCCCGTTGCCAACGACTGATGGCCATGCGCCGTGAGAGCAATGAACGTTTAGCTGATTTTGCCGTCGCCGATGTTTCCTTATTTTGGTTGTTAAACGCCTTAAACTCCCATGCGAATGTTCTGATGAATTATGAACGCTACCCACAGCGCCACCCTGAAATCATTTGGGCTGAATTGACGCGTCTGGCAGGGAGTTTATTAACCTTCTCGTTAGAACATGACCTTGCAACTATTCCTGCCTATGTCCATGACTCTCTCGAAAATACGTTCCCACCGTTGTTTGACTTGCTGAGCACCTTGTTAGAAACCAGCTTGCCTTCTCGTGTGATTGCACTTGAAATGACACACCCAGATCCACAAACGTGGAGAGCGTCATTGCATGATCTAAGACTCAGAGAGGAAGCGGATTTCTATCTGTCGGTTCGTTCCGATAAAGCCGCCTGGGAGATTGCCGAAAAATTCCCGACACTGTGTAAAATCGGTGCGCCTGATACCGTGAGCACGCTATACAGTAAAGCTTTAATGGGTATCCCTCTCACTCCAGTCGATCGTGTTCCCGCCGCGTTACCTGTCCGTATGGAAAATCAATATTTTGCTCTCGATATGAACTCACCAGCGATGCATGAAATGCTGGAAGAGGGCGTCTGCATGCTGTATGTCCCTTCCTTATTTGGTTTCTTAGAATTAGAACTATTTGCGGTATTACGCTCATGAGTCAATACATTGATATCGACAAGCTCATGGCAAAAACCTGGCTGATGGTGACTCAGCTAAAATATGGTCGGTATAACCCGGATTCAGAGTCCCTTTACAACAGGTGTTGTCAACAAATTGATGCGGTGAAATGTGCATTGGAGCAAACAAAACTGTCCCCCGAGAATATTGAGCACATTATCTATGCTCAATGTGCATTATTGGATAAAACTGCGATGGAACAATTGGCTCGGGGGGATGGTGAAGGGGAAGGGGATGAATTCTACGCTTGGCGAGTTGCACCCTTGCAAGCCCGCTATTTTTCATCGCTGGATGCAGGGGAAGCGTTATGGGATCGTATTAAGTCGGTGTTAGGACAAATTGCCCCTGATGATGCCGTATTAACCTGTTTTCACCGCGTCATAATGCTCGGTTTTAACGCTCACGAGGCAACAGCAGAAGCGCTGACTCCGCAACAGAAAGTATTAATGGATAAACTGGCTGCACATATTTCACTGTCACAACCGGCATTGCCGTTAGTTATCCAGCATCAGCAAAAATCCAGTCTAAAATTGATGCGCTCTTTCGGATTTTGGATCGCGTTGTTGCTTATTGGTATTACCGCCATCACTTGGGGCGGTCAAACATGGCTCAATCAATTGTTGTCAGTAGTGTAATCGCCTCGATTTTACTTTCACTTCGTGTCCATTTCTGAGGGAATAGAATATGCCTAATTCAGTCATCAATGCATTAACACAAACTGTGAAAAACGCAGTTTCTCATGCCCGTTATCACTTAGCGGTTCAAGACTGTCCTGATTTCTTAGATGTACTCAGCTTTGAGTCTGAAGAGGCCCTCAGTCAACCTTGGCGATATGAAGTGACAGTAACATGCACCAATGTGCATATCACTCCTGAGCAGATGTTACTGAAGCCGGGAACATTTACCTATCAAACCCCATTATTACCCGGTTTTCCTAATCAATCGATACGAACGGTGTATGGGGTTATCAGTGAATTCAAACACCTGAAAACGTCTACGGATGAAACACGGTACAGCTTGGTATTAATGCCACGTATTGCCTTACTTCAGTACACCAAACGCAGTGAAGTGTATTTAAATCAATCGGTCATGGAAGTGGTTGAAAAGGTACTGCGCCGTCATGGTTTGGAGGGGGCAGACTTTGAGTTTCAGCTTTCTCGTGAATATCCGGTCAGAGAACTGATTACCCAGTGGCGGGAAACGGATTTAGCCTTTATCCAACGACTGCTTGCCGAAGTCGGCATTTATTGGCGCATGGAAATGGACACTCAATTAGAATTGGATAAAGTGATTTTCCATGACGCCCAAGAACACTACCTGTTTGGCGTTTCACTGCCTTATCGCCATGAATCAGGTATGAGTGACAATGGGCAAGACAGTGTCTGGGGATTGCAAATTTCGCATCAAGTGGTCAGTGAGGGGGTCGCAATCCGTGATTATAACTACCGTCAGGCATTAACGCCTCAAGATAGCACTGAAGCGATTTCAGGGTTTGAGGGAGTCACTACAGGGGAAGTGTACCACTATGCGGAACCTTTCTTGACCGTAGGCGATATTGCTACCTCAGAAAGTGGCGCTTTTTTTGCTCAGCTACGCCATGAACGTATTCTTAATGCCCAATCATGGGTATCGGGACATTCAACCAGCCCAATGCTAGCACCTGGACAAGTTTTAGAAATATCAGGTGTCTTTCCTCAGCTGGCGAAAGACGGTGTGTTAATCACCCAAATTCGCCATTGGGGTGCTCGGGATTCTAGCCTTCAGGTGCAGTTTACTGGGCAACTCTACCGTGAAGCCTTATGCTTCCGAGCCCCTTTACTCACACGACCGGTCATTGCCGGTACGTTGCCCGCGCGAGTGGAAAGTAGTGAAAAAAGTGATAGCTACGCGTGGCTCGATGAATTCGGGCGCTATCGAGTGAAATTGGATTTTGATAGAGAGCAGTCGGAGGCTGGTTTCGCTTATTTGTGGCTGCGTTTAGCCAAGCCCTATGCTGGAGACACCTATGGTTGGCATGCCCCGCTGCTGGATGGAACTGAAGTTTCTGTACAGTTTGATGGTGGTGATCTCGATCGACCATATATCGCTTATGCGCAGCATGACTCTGAACATCCAGATCACGTAACACGCGATAACCATACCCGCAATGTGCTGAGAACCCCGACCAATAACAAACTGCGCATGGAAGATAAGCGTCAGGAAGAACATATCAAACTGGCGACGGAGTATGGCAAGACCCAACTCAATCTAGGTCACTTGGTTAATGCGCAGCGAGAACAGCGCGGAGCAGGGTTTGAATTACGTACTGACGAACACGGTTCTATTCGCGCAGGAAAAGGGTTGTTTATCAGTGCAGATGAACAATCAAAAGCACAAGGGGACGTGCTGGACATGACCCAAGCCGTGCAGCAACTTCAACAAGCTAACCAACAGATGCAAACGTTGTCACAAACAGCGGAAAAAGCCAGTGCACTCGCCGCCGATGTTCAATCGCAAATCGACCTCTTAGATTCTCGCTTACAGCAGTTACAATCTGCCGTGTTACTTGCCAGTGCGCCGCAAGGGATTGCATTAACGTCCGGTGAACACCTTCAATTAAATAGTTTAGGTAATACGATGGTTAACGCAGGGCAGCATCTTGATATGGGTGCGATGCAAAACTTATCCGTCGCTGTTGAAAAAGCCTTAGGGTTATTTGCTCACAAAGAAGAAGTGAAAATCATTGCAAACCAAGGCGCTGTGGAAATCAGTGCGCAACACAATACAATGGATTTATTCGCCCAGCAGCAAATCACCATCACCAGCAGTGAAGATGAAATTGTGATATCGACACCCCATACGCTGACCCTTAACGGCGGCGGCTCATACCTAAAGCTGAGCGGTCAAGGTGTTGAACACGGTTCTTCAGGGGATTACATCATCAAAGCTGCGAATTACCTTGTTCCAGGATCTGGAAGCGATATCGCATGTGAAACGTTACAGTTTGATGTGACGGACATTGAAACTCAGAAGTTAGTGTCTAATCGCGCATTGCATGATTAAGGGATACATTAATGAAAATTGTCATATTTCTAATCAGTTTATTTGTTTCTTTTCATTCATTGGCTTTAGGTAAGGGAAGTGCAACACCTGAAACAACGGTATTGAATTTTTATACTGAATATCTTTTGGAAAATAATGAAGATATCCAGGCTGAGTTAAAGAAAAATGAAAAAGCGATGTTAATGTATGTATCTCCCAACTTAATCAATGAGCTCAAAAAGGAATACTTGAACGCGGATTATTTTGTTGATGCACAATCTTTTTGTCCAGATTGGATAAGTAATATAAAAGTTAATAACGTTAAGGTTAATAATAAAAAAGCAACTTTAAGACTTGAGTTAGGGGCTCTTCCAAATATTTCTAGATATTCCATAGAGTTAAAATACAACAATGAGAAATGGAAGATAACTTCAGTAAAACCCGATAACAATAATAGCCCTTATTGCAATGAGTTGAGGAGCATCAAATGATCAATATGGATGTTACAATAAAAAAAATAAATCAAAATGCTATTGAGATTCAAAAAAGCTTTGCTTTCGGTAAAGGCGAATGTGCTAAGTATGTCAAGCTTGCACTTATCCATGGAGGAGCTTCAATAGAAAACTCAGGAATACGCTCAGCTAAAGACTACGGTCCATGGTTAATTGAAAATGGATTTACACCTGTTCCCGGTGCTAAAGCACAAAAAGAGGGCATTAGTTATTCGCTTTTAGGTCAGCAAAAAGGCGATATTGTTATTATTGAGCGACTCAAAAAACCAAATAAACCTGAAAGTATTCATGGGCACATTGCGTTATTTGATGGAAAACATTGGGTTTCTGACTTTGTGCAACAAAGAGGCTTTTATCCAAACCAAGAGTATCGAGATGAAGGAACTTCATTTGTTTTATACCGTTATTCTGGCAACCAGTCCGTAGAAGAAGAAAAAGAAGAAAAATCGGGTGCCAAACTAATAAAAATTGTGTATCCCATCCCGAAGAATGAACGTGGTCAAGAATTTTCAAACCTAGATGAAATCATGGCGCATGTGAGCGGGGAATCAACAGGAAATTACTTGTTGGGTCGTAATGGGATGTGGCACAGCGGTATCCATATTACCAATGCCACGACGCCATGGTGTGCCTTAAGCGGGAATGCCATCACCGAAAAGGCAAATTTCCCTATTCCTTATAAAGGACAGCAAGCCATTCGCTGTATGGCGGATGGTGAAATCGTTGCCTACCGAATGAATCAAGACTATTTACCTTTGGGCTGGAAAGCGGGAAACTTAAATTTATCCGGTTCCTTTGTATTGGTACGCCATTATATTCAACCAGGTGAAACTCAAAAGAGTGGGCTGCATTTTTATACACTATATATGCATCTGGCACCTTATTCCGCCTATAAAGCCAATCCGACATGGATTGTGCAAGATACGTTGCCGACTTACTTACCCGAGTGGAAAGCGGTTGCAGGCACGAATGCTTATAAAGACCAAAACAAATTAGATTCGCTACCAAAAGGTTCTATCATCTCTTGGGATAAACATGATAGTCAACGTCAACTGAGAGCAGCTAATGGGAGACTGTATGGCTTGGTGACGATTGAAAAATTAGCCAGCACATCAAAATTAAACGTCGGAGACCAATGCTGGACGTTGGTGGATAACAATAATGTTTTACCTGAGAGAGAGCCGAGTTGGTGGAAACAGTTAGCCAGCCCTGCTAAAGAAATGATGCAATTTGATAAGGTGGTCAGTTTAACGACACCAATTACAATAAAGGCGGGTGACAGCATCGGTCATATGGGCTTCTATCAAGCGCCGAAAGAACAAGGGATTGATTCGCGTTATCAAGTGCATATTGAGTGCATAAGTTCCGATGAAAATTTACCGCAGTTTTTGCAGAACCCTGACAAGGTCGGCCACGATAAGCCC
>NZ_KB233223.1:336296-341483 GCF_000314855.2 Providencia burhodogranariea DSM 19968
CTATGTGCAACCCCAAGTCGAATTTATCAGTTCAGTTTATGAAAATATTAAAGCGGAAATAACGGGTTCATCTGTGCCGCAAAAGGGGATTATTGCTCATAATTACCAGCGATTAATTAATAAGATTAAATCGGATAAAAAAGAAACTTACTCCCCCGAGGAATATCGCCGCGCTTTTCATAACCCGATGTTTTCCCATATTGTGAATAAAACCATGGTTAAACATCCCAGTGATTGGTATTACAAAAAAAGTGACAGTGTTTGGCAAAATTTTCTAAACATATTGAGTGAAGAAGCACCCTTATGGCGTTCTTACAGCGAAGAGTTTCTGGATGGTATGGTTTGGATGCAAGATGTGACCAGCGAAAAATTAGGCCCTGAAGTGTGGCATATGCATCCCATCGCATTTAGTGCGGCACTGGCGTTGAAGAATGAAGAAAAATATAAAATTACTGTTGAGTTAATTGAAACATTGTTAGGGCATCAAAATAAGTGGTTTACAGGAATAAGAGGCGGTAGATTATTTGCTGAAAATTTCAAGAAAAATTATCCTAATGTCTTTGAATTTGATAAACAAATATTTGTTAACATGTTGAATGAGATCATGTTTGAATATGAAATTATAGGGCCATATCATAAAGCTCATTTTCTTTCACAATGTTTACATGAATCAGCCTATTTAGATACCACATTAGAATTTGGTTCTGGGACAAACTATGATCCTGAAAAACATAGAGACGCAATAAAATATGAGAATACCAATGTTGGTGATGGTCCAAAATATAGAGGGCGAGGTTTAATTCAATTAACATGGAAAAAAAACTATAGATTGTTTTCTGAATATACTGGTGATGATTTTGTTATTTATCCTGAACTTGTTGCTAATAATATGAGAAATACGATCAAAGCTTCAGCATGGTTCTGGAGAAAAAATGGTGGTATTTCCAATAAATATAATGCAAGAGGAGATATAAATATTTTAGTTGATAACGATAAAAATAATATAGAACTTATAACATTAGCCGTTAACGGAGGTAGGAATGGATTAGCTGAAAGAAAGCAAATATTTAATAAAATAAAAAAAGAGTGGGAGCTAGAATGATTCTAAAAAAAATATATTTAATTTTAATTTTAACAGTGTTGACTAATATAGGTACAGGTCATGCAGAAGTTAAAGTAGCAACAGAGCATGAAAATTACAATATTCCCAATTCAGTAAGAAACATTATAGATAGTGGGTATGGAGATGTTGAAATAAAAAAAATAAACAATTATGAATATTTAGTTGCAACAAGTGAAAGTGATATAAATAAATGTTCTATTTTATTTAAAATAAATAATGGCAGTGTGAAATCAGTTCCTTCAATTGGTGTTAATGAGTCTATATGTAATATCTCTATTGATGCTGATAAATTAATTAGTTCTTGGAGAGATCAAGGAAGGTGGAATGAAGATATATATAAAATAAATCCTGATGATAAATGGGTGTTATTATTTAAAGACTCATGCATTGGGTGTGGGCAGGTGAAAAGAATATATTTTAATAGTGATGGAACATATGGGAAATCATTATTATCAGATGGTGATAGTCTTCCTCTCAGGAAAAAATTAATTGGGAAGGTTACTATTGACAAAGCAAAACTATACAATAATGCAAATGATAATAGTATCTCCAATGCATATCTTATTAAAGGTGATGTATTTTCTTTGGTTGATATATCAGATGATGGGGAATTCATTCAAATAAAATATAAAACTAATACCGGAAGATATATAATAAAATGGATGAAAGAAAATGAAGTTTCAATAAGTAAAGAATAAAATTTAAGTATAATTTAACGGATTAATCAGGCTAAATAATGCTTTGTTATCATGAAAAAATAATCTTGATATGTTTTCTTCTATTTGTACAATTTTCTGTGTATGGGCAAGAAATTCGTTGTGGCTGGTTAGATAATCCTACACCAGGAAATCTTTGGCTTATCGATCGTGATGCTGAATGGAATATATCTCAGCAAGGAGGACGAAAATCGAAAGGAATTGAAAAAATTGTTGATAATTCTATTGACCCTTCAGAGATAATTTATACTAACGGTAACTATGGTATCAGGTGTGCCTGTTTATCTGTAGAGGTTGATAATAAATTAAAAACTATTATAAAGATATACTCTTTTGATTTGCTGAAAATCAAACAATGCCGTGATGATAAAAAAATACAACATTTTATCAATTAGTCGTAATAGTGATGAAACCTTAATGTTACCAGATTAGTAGAAAGTTAAGACATAATAATCATGAAATTTAAAAAATCGTTTCTTATGATATTGCTACCTTTAAGCGCTTTTGCAAACAGTAAAGTTTTCTTCAATGTGCCACTAAAGATGGAACAATTAACTTAGAATTAGTTGGTAAAGATTTGAAGTTAACAATGAGAAATAATAATTCCATTTTTGTTGAGCAGTCTTCCAAATTATTAGAGAGTAAGGCCTTCTCATATAATTATTATTCTAGATTTAACACTGAGCATTACAGGGTTACTTACTCAAATAACAATGTAGATTACGCAATATATAAAAATTACGAAGATGGCAAATATAATGGCGGGTTACAAGTGACAGACTTAAGTGTTAATAAAGAATATGATTATAATTGCAATAAAATACAGGTCGATAAATTAGATGAATTATTAAATATTCTTGAATGTGATAAAAAAAGTGTTTTAGGATGTATTGATAGATAATTAAAAAATCCAGGTATTGACTCTGAATATTAGCGTAATGTAAACCTATCATTCGCCGTTGAGAAAGCCTTAGGGTTATTTGCACACAAAGACGAAGTGAAAATCATTGCAAACCAAGGTGCGGTCGAAATCAGTGCGCAACACAATACGATGGATTTATTTGCCCAGCAGCAAATTACTATCACCAGCAGTGAAGATGAAATAGTGATATCGACTCCCCACACGCTGACCCTTAACGGCGGCGGCTCATACCTAAAATTAAGTGAACAAGGTGTTGAGCATGGCTCTTCGGGGGATTACATCATCAAAGCTGCGAATTACGTTGTTCCAGGATCTGGAAGCGATATCGCGTGTGAAACGTTGCAGTTTGATGTAACGGATATTGAAGCGCATAAATTAGTGACTAAGCACCCATTGCATGATTAAAAGGATAATAAAATGCTGAAGGTAATAAGAATTTGTATTTTTGTAATGGTTTTATTTTCGTTTATAAGTGTCGCTAATGAGCATGCTAGCGATAATTCTAGGTTAGATATTGTTTCATCAATTGCAAGTTCAAGGCTATCTCCCGAAGAAGTCGTTATGAATTTTTATGAGGGTTACCTCAAAAATACAGATGAAGAGACATTAGTGGAACTCTATGTAACCCCTGAATTAGCGTTAAAATTATATCACTCTTCAATATGTAATTATGACTCAGATGTAGATGAAAATGAGTTGAAAAAAATTTGTAGAAAAGATCAAAAATGTAAAAAAAATAGTGGGAATATTGTCTGTAATTGGGATGGAACTTGGATTGAGACAGATGTTAATTACTTTATTAAATCACAGGATAATTATCCCTCTTGGGAAAAAAATATTGTGGTATTAAAAAGTAAACAAACTGCAACTTACTCAAAAATAGATTTAATTTTAGGTGATGGTACAGATCCAATATTAAATTTACAGATTGTTTTAATTAAGCAGGGAAGTAACTGGAAAATCAATCGAGTTACAAAAATTTAAGAGAAAGGATTATGTGGAATATTGAAACAGCGGTCACTCATTTAAATAATAAAGCAAAATCTGGTAGTATCAGTCGTTGTGCAACATTTGTGCGTGAAGCCATTGAAGCTGGAGGTATAAAAATAAGAATACCAGCGCCAAGATCTGGATTATTGGCTTCAGCCTGTGATTATGGTCCTTCACTTGTTGAACAAGGATTTAAACCTATTGAAAATGCAGAGTTAGTAATCAGTGATGGAATATATTCTGTTTCTGGACAAACGATTGGTGATATTGTTGTTATAGAACGGATACCCGGCAAACATGACGATGGACACATTGCAATGTATAATGGTCAGTCATGGGTTTCTGATTTTAAACAGGCATATGGGATTTATCCAGGAAAAGCATACCGAACGGCAAAAACGCCCTTTGTCTTATACCGCTATGCAGGTAATCAATCCGCAAAAAAAGAAGAACAACGAAACAGTGCTCAACTGATAAAAATAGTCTATCCCATTCCTAAAAATGAACGTGGTCAAGAATTCTCAAATTTAGATGACATTATGGCGCATCTAAATGGTGAATCAACGGGGCATTATTTACTGGGTCGTAATGGGATGTGGCATAGCGGTATCCATATCACCAATGCGACTACTCCTTGGTGCGCCTTAAGTGGCCATGCTATCACAGAAAAAGCCGCTTTTCCTCTTCCTTATAAAGGCAAACAGCCTATTCGCTGTATGGCGGATGGTGAAATCGTTGCCTACCGAATGAATCAAGATTATTTACCCTTGGGGTGGAAAACAGGAAGCTTAAATTTATCCGGTTCCTTTGTATTAGTACGCCATTATATTCAACCAGGTGAAACACAAAAGAGTGGGCTGCATTTTTATACGCTCTATATGCATTTGGCGCCATATTCCGCCTATCAAGCCAATCCGACATGGATTGTGCAAGATAAACTGCCGACCTACTCACCCGAATGGAAAGCGGTTGCAGGGACTAATGCCTATAAAGACCAACATAAATTAGATGCACTCCCAAAAGGCTCCATCATCTCTTGGGATAAAAAGGATAGCCAACGTCAACTTAAGGCGGCGAATGGGCGGCTGTATGGGCTGGTGACGATTGAAAAGATAGCAGGTTCATCAAAATTGAATGTTGGAACTCAATGCTGGACGTTGGTGGATAACAATAACATCTTGCCCGAAATAGAGCCGAGTTGGTGGAAACAGTTAGCCAGCCCCTCAAAAGAGATGATGCAATTTGATAAAGTGGTCAGTTTAACGACACCCATAACCATAAAGGCGGGTGAAAGTATCGGCCATATGGGCTTCTATCAAGCACCAAAAGAACAAGGGATTGATTCGCGTTATCAAGTGCATATTGAGTGCATAAGTTCCGATGAAAATTTACCGCAGTTTTTGCAGAACCCTGACAAGGTCGGCCACGATAAGCCT
>NZ_KB233223.1:341958-473399 GCF_000314855.2 Providencia burhodogranariea DSM 19968
TTATGTACAACCCCAAGTCGAATTTATCAGTTCAGTTTATGAAAATATTAAAGCGGAAATAACGGGTTCATCTGTGCCGCAAAAGGGGATTATTGCTCATAATTACCAGCGATTAATCAATAAGATTAAATCGGACAAAAAGGAAACTAACTCACCTGAGGAATACCGCCGTGCTTTTCATAACCCGATGTTTTCCCATATCGTGAATAAAACCATTGTTAAACACCCGAGTGATTGGTACTACAAAAAAAGTGACAGTGTTTGGCAAAATTTTCTAAACATATTGAGTGAAGAAGCACCCTTATGGCGTTCTTACAGTGAAGAGTTTCTTGATAGCATGGTTTGGATGCAAGATGTGACTAATGAAAAAATCGGCCCTAAAGTGTGGCATATGCATCCGTTGGTATTCTTAGCATCTTTTTTAATGCAAAATTATCCAGTAACTCCAATTGAAAATACATTGAAATCTTTAGAGTTTTTAAATTTCTATAATGGCGATATTATTGATGACAATGATTATTTGGCTGCGGCTGAAATTTTAGGTTGTGAAGTTGCTGCAATTAAAGCTGTTGCAATGACAGAAACAGGTAATTATGGCAGTTATTTTAAATTTCAAGATAACGATGACTACGTCCCAGCTATCTTATTCGAAAAACACCACTTTAGGAAATATACATCAGGAAGATTTGATCAGTACGCAGATATATCTAATAGTAAAGCTGGTGGCTATGGTAGTACATCAACTCAATATGCTAAATTGTTAAAAGCATATAATTTGGATAAAACTGCTGCTTTGAAATCAGCATCATGGGGGAAATTTCAAATACTGGGGTCAAATTATTTGGCGGCAGGTTATTCCACGCCGGAAAATTTTGTTTTAGCCATGTCTGAATCAGAAAAAAATCAATTAGATGCATTTGTTAACTTTATAAAATCTAATCGCAGATTACTTAAATCAATAAGAGATAAGGATTGGCTTACCTTTGCACGAACTTATAACGGACCATCTCAAAAAGGGTATGATAAAAAAATGGAGAAGAACTATGAAAATTTTAAATAAATTTATGAAAATAATTTTTGTAACATTTATATCTTCAAGCGCTTTTGCAAGTAATGAAGTTTTCTTTCAATGTGCCACTAAAGACGGAACAATTAACTTAGAGTTAATTGGTAAAGATTTAAAATTAACAATGAAAAAAAATAACTCCATTTTTATTGAACGCTCTTCTAAATTATTAGATGGGGGGGGGTACTCATATAATCATTATTCTCGATTTAATACAGAGTATTATAGGATTACTTACTCAAGTAATAATGTGGATTATGCAATATATAAAAATTACGAAGATGGTCAATATAATAGCGGGTTGCAAGTGACAGATTTAAATGTTAATAAAGAATATAATTATGATTGCAATAAAATACATATCGATAAATTAGATGAATTATTAAATATTCTAGATTGTGATAAGGGGAGTGCGTTAGGGTGCATGCATTAACTAAGGGTGTAATAAATTGAATTGCTAATACCAAAATTTACGTTAATAAAAGTTAATATGACAATAACTTGATAAGATATGAAATGTCATAAAGGATTTATGATAATAAATTAAATGATAGTGGTTATTTTCCATTTTGTTTTAAAATTTATTAGCCTAATTATCCATAAAGGCTCGTTTTACTGTAAATAAATGTTATGAATAAATTTAAGATAAATATAATAATTTTATTGTCACTATTTTTATTCATATTTAATTCTCATGCCACAATAAGTTGCACACCAAGCAGCACAGATTATTCCTACAATACAAACCAAGATCCAACCCCCGAAAAGGTGCAGTCAAATGGCCGAGTTTATTTTTTTTCTTTGCCAAAAGATGAGTGTAAGACAAATATCTTTTTAATAAAAAATGATAAATTACTTAAATATAGAGTGGTAAATGGTTTTTCGTTTGTCAATTATATCAATAAGAATGGCGCTGTTGTTGATGGATGGGTTCGGAGTGACGAGATTGTTTCCGATAATGTTGAGCAAAATGGGCTAACGTACTCGGATTTTTCATGGAAGATAAATGGAAAAAATGTCTATTTACTCGGAAAGGCAACTCCTGAGCTAAATACATGGGTTGAACAATCAGGATTAAAACTCCCAGAGCCTGAAAACCACGGTTTTAATAATGCGTTTGAATCCTGGACATTAACCATCCTAAATGAAATGATAACAATATCTCAAGCAAATGAGATTATTGAGAAAAGAATAGGATTTAATGACACATATGTCTCTGGAATTACATTTGTTGATGACAAATATGCAACTGCACGTGGTATAAAAGTCGGAGATGACTGGAGTACAGTCACTGCAAAATATGGGACGAAAAGTAAATTGAATTCTGAGAATAAGTGCCGATTCTACCCATATTTTGATATGAAACTCAGTTTCTGCCTTGACTCATCGGATAAAGTTCGAGCCATTTTATTTGAAAACTACCCAGTGAAACCGTAGTTCTTTATACAAATAGGGTTGTTTAACTTAAGTAAAGTTACTATTTCATTAATCGAGTTGAATGGGACAAGGGCATATAAAATGCAAGCTAGGCTAGATATCTTAATTATGAAAATAATCCTATTATCGATATTAATTTTAACTTCTTTTAATAATTTTGCAGATGAAAATATATGTGAAAAATATGATTTAATTTCTGATAAAGAAAGAGCCATTATTAATTCATCTAAGTCAGGTTATAAAGTGATCGGCAATGGAAGAGCCTATTTTTATTATTCGCCTAACGTTAATTGTAAAGAAAAAAATCTTTTTTTAATCAAAGATGATCTCGTTAATGCATCTACTGTTTATGATAATTTTACTTCTATAATGTATTTAGATAAAAAAGGGTAAGTTATCGAAGGTTGGATGGAGTCAAATCGGTTGACCCCTACAGGAACAGGGATAGGACCTTCTGATGAAAATAAATAATATATTTTATGCAATATACCTATAATTTAATCAATTACTTCAAGGTACAAAAGCTTGTTTTTGGCATTGTATTACTGTCGCCTACTATAGGCTATGCCCATAAACATTGTGATTATGTAAGCGCTCCAGAAATTTCTAATTATAGAGAGCTGGCCAATATCATTTCGCTGAGTAGAGCTTATTTTTACAGTGCTCCATATAGTGAATGTCGACGAGATGATTTTGTTATATTTAATGATAATCTAGTCGTTTTGGAAAAAGGTAAGGATTTTAGTTATGCGGTGTATTTAGGTACAAATTCAAAAATGACAAGTGGATTTGTCAAGAATGAAAATTTGTCAAAAGTAGAGTTAGCATTATGCATCAATGAAAATGACTTCACGGTCAATGTTCATAATTTAAGTTTTAAATTGAATGAGCCAACCAGTACAGTAAAGAGGGATGTATTAGCGTCAACAGGTCAGGATCCATCACTATTCTATATTGGGCAGAATGATAACGGAATAACGTCATTTGCTTTAGATTATAAGTATAATGACCAGGTTTTCATCTACTTATCTGCATTAAATAGTGAAGTGTATAATCTTGATGAAGAAACTATCACTCAAATGAATTTTAATATACCCAATCAGTTTACCTCTAGAGGCGTTGGTATTGGTAGCTATTTTAATGATGTATTAGAAAAGTATGGTCATTGCGGTATCATCGAGCGGCATTCAGGTAGCACAACAATAACCTATAATTATTTTGAAAAGTCTCTCATTTTTACAATAGAAAAGGATAAGGTTATAGGTGTTACTTATTTAACCTTACCGTGGAGTCAGATTAAATTCTGATTGATATAAATTAACATGAAAAACAATAATAACCTCTTGATTTTTGTTTTTTACTTTATTCTTTTTATGCTTATAGCGATGAAAATAAAACAATATCTGTAGTCTCTCAGTACATGAAAAATGAACTACCAGCACAGGAAGCCTGTGTTTCCTACCAAGTGCATCAAGAAGATGAAGGTTTTTATTACATAAAAGTCAGAACTGAAAACAGAAATAAATTGTGTACTGGAGATCCGAATATATCGGTGACTTTATTTAATTTTAAAGTATCAAAAATAGATAACCAATTATATAAAGAAGATGAGTTAGGTATTAATGGTTATCAACCAATTAACGATAAGAGTCAATATATCCACGGTGCATATTCGTATGAACACAGAGGTGAAAAATAAAATAATGGTAACACATCTTTTATCAATTGGACGTTCAATTCCATTCGCAATAGAACAGTGAATTTAACCATATCATCTTGGCATGAGATTTTTAGGTGTGATGAAAATTATAACATTCAGTACAATAAAAATAATGAGTGTGAGTGTGACGAAAATCCACCACAATTTACCATTAAAAGGGATAATAGACAATATTTTGTAAAAAGCTCGTTATTCTATAACGATGTTTGACATCCGCTGAAAAAGCTACCAAGGAGTTAATCGGATGAAAAGGGTTATTCTATCTGTAATTGAATTGATGTTGGTTTTATTCAGTTACGGCGTCAATGCTGAGCGCCATGAGCAATGCTATGACTATATTACAGAACTTGTCAGAAATAGTAGCTTTGATTTATCGCAATGGAAAATAAAGCCTGAGGATATTAATTTAATTATTGATGAAGATAATGATGATTTTATCAGAGCAAAGATTTTTATAGAGACGAGCGGAACGGGAACAATAGGTTGGGTCTATTTTAATAAAATGAATAATACCCTGCATGATATTACATTTGATCCTGATAACACGGTGAATTTAAATTTTAATCATCATTATTTAAAAGCCTATAAAAAATGTTTAAACGGTAACGAGGCTTATAAAGCAACGAACTCGGTTAATAATTAAAGGACTAAAACTATGCAACAAATTATTCGTAAAGGGGATAAAACCACCCATGGGGGAACCGTGCTAACAGGCTCTGACACCATGAAATTTGGGGGTATCGGTGTGGCACGTAAAGGTGATCAGGTTTCTTGCCCGAAAAAAGGGCACGGACCGACCACCATCATTGAAGGGAATCCTAACTACCTTGATAACGGTATCCCTGTCGCTTTTCAGGGGCATAAATGCGGTTGCGGCTGCACCTTAATCAGTTCCTTTTCTCCCGCCAAGGTAGGTTGATATGCCGGTTTGGCTCAATACCATTCCGCCTGCTGCCGCGAAAGTGCCTCGTCCTAATACACGCCGCTGGTTAGTGGCATTATTGATTATCATATTTATGGGGTTTGCGCTGACCTTGTGGTTTTGGACAAAAGACAGAACGGGGTTTATTTTTTGGTTTACCGCCGTGGGGTTACCTATTTGTGGTTGGGGTTTAGCCTTCGGTGCGCGGCGGATGGCGTATAAGATGCAGCAGGTTTCTGCAAGCACGTGGAATAAAGAACGCGAAGCACTGATTAAATCTGAAATCAAACGCGGTCAACGATTTGCCTATTTATTGGATGCGTATATTGAGACCCCGGCGGGGCAAGGTGCAAATCGCAGCCTTGATGCGATCAACAAATCGGTTCCTTTTGTGGCGTTACAACCTTCTCGTTCAGGGTCTCAGCCTATACGTTATGCGCCTTTAACTGCATTTGACCAACCCGATACGACGTTGATGCTCACCGATTGCATCAATAACATCGCGGTAAAAATTAAACTGATATTGCAAAAATTCCCTGATGATATCCCTTGTTACTGCGTGTTGGAAATCGACCGTGACCTCCAACCACAGGCAGAGAAAATCCTGCTGGATACCTTAAAAAAACAAAGCCCACACGTTTTCCGTCTTATATCGGGGCAAGGACTAGAGGCCATTGACGCATGGTTAGATACCCGTTGGGATATTCCTTCCCTATTGTTGATTGTATCTATTGGCTATAACTCGACGCCTGTGGATGATGACGGTGAGGCCATCGGCAGTATTCTTCTGAGCAATCGACCCACCCGCGATATCCCTTGTGCAACTCGCTTTCATCGCCCAGAAAAAAGTCACCCTGACAATCTGTCGCACGGCTTATCACAAGCCATACTCTGGGGGAACATCTCTCCTGAAACGATAACAGCAGCTTGGGTTGCCGGGCAAGATGTTGACGAAGGCGGGGGATGGAGCCAAGCCTGCGAACAGAATCAGTTGCAATTTAGCATGACTAAGGCCAATAAAATGATTGATCCGGTTTTAGGGAATACAGGAAAAACCGCCCCTTGGATAGTCACGGCCTTGGCCGAGGCCAATATGGGTCAAGAGAATTCTCCCGACGCGCAGCTTATTGCAGTTCAACCCCAACGAGAAAATGACGATATTTGGATAACGGTGATTTCACGCCACACAGAAAGTAAGGAAAGCGTAACGCATGTCTAAGGTGAAAGTAAAAACAGTGATGGGCTCCACCGCCATCGTGTTGATTTTTTTAGTGATTATTGTGGCTTTCTTGTTTTACGCCTTCCCCGAATCAATGGCATCATCACTCGGATTAGGCCCGTATGAGAGCGACCGCATTTTAACCGTGAGCTGTTTGGTGGCTATCTTTATTTTGCTGTTGAGCTGGGTCACCGAGAAATTATTTGATGTTTCCGGAAAATCCGGGCTGTACGTTCAATGGGGCAAAAATAAGCAACAGCAATTATCAAAAAATGCCTCAGTGATTGGATTCGATGACGAGCAAGGTGAGACGGTCATTGATGCCAAAGTGGTACAAGAACATCTTCGATTACGCTATGGGCGCTTTTGGCGACGCAAGATCAAATTATTGCTGGTACAGGGACAAGATGCGGAAATTGAACGGGCGACACCGGGATTAAAACAAGAAGGCTGGCAAGAAAATGAGGGTATTTTGTTATTTTACGGCGGTGCACCGGAGCAAAATTTACCCGAGGAATACCTTGCCTCCATTCAGGCCGTGAGCCCCGCGCGCCCATTAGATGGCTGCATTCTTGTGTTTGACTTACCATCACTGCCCACTCAGATTGAGCGCGATAACGTTCTGCGTTGCCATCAGCGACTGTATGCGTCTCTGGGCTGGCGTGTCCCTGTTTGGTTATGGTTAATTGAAAAGCAGTTGTGGAAGGAAGAAAGCCATTCTATACCGCCAATTGGGGCTATTTTTCAGTCAGGTGCTACACCTGAACACGCCATTGAGGACTTAACTCGTTTAGCCACACCTTTGCGTGAAGTGGGAATGTCTGCATTATTGCAATCCCCTAAGCAAGGCTGGCTATTACGTGTCAGTGAGCTGTTACAAAAGCAACTGCAATCTCAACTGGGCGCGTTACTCCAACACATCATGAAAGGGCATGCGGCATTACAGGTTCAAGGGGTGATCCTCAGTGCAGAGCAACGCTTTTCTCACCGTCAATCCAATGCCTTAGGGAGTTCCCCCGCTTGGCAATCTTTTTTTAATACAACATCGGCTTTGAAAGCTAAAAAAATAGGCTGGAATGCAAGGCAAGCCGCTCAGGTTACCGTTCTTGCGGTATTGTTGTTTTGGAGTGTGGGCGCAATCACGTCATTGATAGTGAATCAAACTAGTATTCGTCATGCAGAGGAAACGGCTCGAATTGCCGCGGATCAACAGGTTCCACTTGGGGAACGCCTGAAAAATCAGTATGCACTGCAAGAAGACATTGCTCGTCTTCAATACCGTGAAACGCATGGGGCACCGTGGTATACCCGTTTTGGATTAAATCAAGACAGCCAAACGTTAGCAAGGCTATGGCCGTTATACATACAAAATCATCAATTGTTAATCAAAACCGCGACGCTGGATGAGTTAAAAACACAATTAGCAGCGTATGTTGCACTACCACCGGCAAGTAGTGCGCGAGAGCAAAGTACACAGCAAGCCTACAACGTCTTAAAGCTCTATCTCATGCTTGCATCAACCGATCACGTTGATACCGCTTGGCTTGCACAAAATTTTTTGACGATTTGGCCAGAGCGTAGTGGTGTTTCAAAAGCGGAATGGCAGCATTTTGCACCACAACTGTTTCAGTTCTGGGCAGGCAACCTTCACAAACATCCCAAATTGGCCCTCAAACCCGATATGACCTTGGTGAATACCACTCGCAAAATTTTGTTAAAACAAATCGGTCAGCAAAATGCCGAATCGGGGATGTACCAGGATGTCTTAAAGCAAGTCGCCAGCAATTGGCCGGATTTAACCTTGATGGACATGGTCGGCGATACCGATGCACAACTGCTATTTAGCACCGACGAAGTGGTGCCGGGAGTATTTACCCGCCAAGCGTGGGAAGAGCAAGTCAAAGCGGCTATCGATGATGTGGTGAACAAGCGCCGTAATGAGATTGATTGGGTATTAACGGATAAAACCCAAACGGTAGACAGCGACGTTTCGCCTGAAGCCTTAAAAGCGCGACTCACGGAACGCTATTTTGTGGATTTTGGCAATAGTTGGCTCAATATGATCAACAGCATTCAGTGGCATCAGGCGGATTCCTTATCGGAAGTCATTGCGCAGTTAAATATATTAGCGGACGTGCGTCAATCGCCCTTGGTGGCGCTAATGAATACTTTAGCATGGCAAGGTAAAACCGGGCAAAAAACCGATGCACTTGCTGATAATATCGTCGATTCCGCCGTTAAATTATTAGACAAGAAAAAGCAAGTTAAGCAATTTATTGAACAAAACCAAGCGCCCAAAGGTCCGTTGGATGACGTGTTTGGTCCCATTCTAGAAATGATGGAAGGTAAGGACGGAACAGGAAAAAATGGCAATCTCAGTTTCCAATCGTGGCTGGCACGCGTCACCCAAGTCCGTCTGAAATTGCAGCAAGTGAGTAATGCGTCTGATCCGCAAGCGATGGCAAAAATGTTAGCACAAACTGTTTTCCAAGGTAAAACCATCGATTTAACGGATACTCTAGATTACAGCAACCTTGTGGCGGCGAGCTTGGGGCAAGAATGGAATAGTTTTGGACAGTCTTTATTTGTTCAACCCTTAGAGCAAGCATGGCGACAAATCTTGTCA
This sequence comes from Providencia burhodogranariea DSM 19968, assembly GCF_000314855.2. GTDB lineage: Bacteria > Pseudomonadota > Gammaproteobacteria > Enterobacterales > Enterobacteriaceae > Providencia > Providencia burhodogranariea. Next base: position 350,949 of record NZ_KB233223.1, read on the forward strand.
CCCGCAGCGGATAACCTCAACACCCGTTGGCAATCGACGATAGTGGTGCAGTGGAATAAAGCGTTTGCTGCGCGCTATCCGTTCAAAGCGACAGGAAGTGATGCGTCATTGCCGTTACTTGCCCAATTCTTACGCAGCGATTCGGGACGTATTGACCAGTTTATCAAAACCAACTTAGGAGGTATTGTCCATAAAGAAGGCAACCGCTGGGTGGTTGACCCGTCCATGAGCCAAGGCTTAACCATTAACCCAGAATTTCTCAAAGCCATTAATCAGTTGGCAGACATCTCCGACATTGTGTTTGCGCAAGGGGATGCCAATATCCGCTTTGAGCTGATGGCACGGCCATCCAAAGGTGTTGCTCAGATCCAGCTGATTGTCGATGGTCAAAAATTAGATTACTTCAACCAAATGGAAAGTTGGAAAAGCTTTATCTGGCCGGGGGAAAGTTATTATCCGGGCGTGACGCTTAACTGGCAAAGTGTGCGTTCGAGTATGCAAATTTACGCGAACTACCAAGGCAATTGGGGATTAATGCGCTTATTAGAGCAAGCCGAAGTCACGCAACTCGACAGTAGCCGTTATCAGTTGGTGTGGCGCACGAAAGAGGGCGAAACATTACGGTTTATTTTACGCAGTGAACTCGACAGTGGTCCACTGGCCTTGTTAAAACTCCAGCAGTTCCGCTTGCCTAATAATATCTTTCTCAATACCCCTGATGTTGTGGATGAGCTTGTTGACCCACTTTGACTTAATTCATGAGAGGCTCGGTCAAGAGCCTTCGCTATTTTTATTTTTTAATTGGTTTTAGGAAGTCCTAAAATGGATGATTTGACGCTACGCTATTACGAAGCTGAATTACGTTACTTGAAAGAAGCCGGTAAAGAATTTGCCAATGCGCACCCTGATAGAGCGGCCATGCTCAATCTAGATAAACCTGGCGCGAACGACCCGTATGTTGAGCGTTTATTCGAAGGTTTTGCCTTTTTGATGGGGCGGTTACGGGAAAAATTGGACGATGACCTGCCCGAACTGACAGAAGGGCTGGTGAGCTTGCTGTGGCCTCATTATTTGCGCACCATCCCGTCACTGTCTATTGTTGAATTTGTGCCCCAATGGCAACATTTACGCCAAGCGGAATGCCTACCCGCAGGGTTTGGGGTGGTATCAAGACCCATCAGCGCCCAGCGCACGCGTTGCCAATACCGCACTACGCAAGACGTCTTATTACGCCCGCTTTCTATTTCCAACGCCCAATTACAAACAGAACCGAACGGGCGCTCCACCATTCGCTTGCGTTTTGCCTGCCCTGAAAAAGTCGATTGGTCAAAAACTTATCTAGACAGCCTGCCGATTTTCCTCAGTGCAGATGCGCCTATCAGTTCTGCATTACACCTTGCAATGACGCGCCAAGTACACGGGATGTATATTCGCCATGCTGAGACAGGGGAAGAGCGTATTCCCTTTGATGGTTGGTTTAAACCGATGGGTTTTACCGATGACGATAATTTATGGCCGAAAGGGGATACTGCATTTAGTGGTTATCAGTTGCTGTTGGAATACTTTAGCTTTCGTCATAAATTTATGTTTTTGGCATTACAAGGATTAGAGAAAGCCAAATTTACGGAAACGACGATCTGGTTTGAGATTGATATTGTGCTCAGTGAAACCTGGTCGCCAGACTTACCCTTTGAAACTGAAAATTTCCGGTTGCATTGTGCACCTGTCATCAATCTTTTTTCATTAGAAGGTGACCCGTTAACCATTAATCCGCTGGAGAACGAATACCAGCTACGCCCCCTGCGCTTACAAGACGGTCACACCGAAATCTACAGTGTGGACAGTATTCACGGCTCGATTAAAAATGGTAAACCGAAATACGTGCCGTTTAGCAGCTTTCGTCATCGTGGGGGCATGATGCGCCACGATGCACCCGAACGCTATTTTCATACACGGATTAAGCGAGGGCCTTCCGGTCTCTACGATACGTGGCTTATTTTAGGGGGGAAAGAGTTTGAACTGGCTCAGCTCTCTGAAAAACCTGAACTGTTATCTATTCGCTTAACGGGCACCAATGGTCAGCTACCGCGTAAAGCGCTTGAGAGCACGGTACTAGATGGCGTGTTAAAGGCGGGTAAAGTGCCCGTCACTGTCCGTAATCTTACCGCGCCCACCATTCCGTTATATCCGCCTGCGAACGACCGTTTTCACTGGCGGGTGATGAGCCATCTGGGATCTAACTTTTTAAGCATGATGGATAACCCAGAAGTGCTTCGCGGCACCTTAGCCCTATATGATTGGACAGATGATGAAATGAATCGTCGCCGACTGGAAGCGATCGTGGGGGTGAAACACACACTCATACGCCGATTCGAACAAGGCTACATGATGCGCGGGGTCGATATTGAAATCACGCTAAACGGCAATAATTTTGCAGGCGAAGGGGATATCAATTTATTTGGTGAGATGCTTCAGCGCTTCTTTTCTCTGTATGCGGATATCCACCTCTTTAACCAATTAACCCTTGTTATTCAACCCACAGGAAAACGTCTGAGATGGAAAGAGAATCACAGTCAACACGTACCCGGCTAATAGAGCATATTGAGCCGACGATTTGGCGTGCAAATTTCTATCGTTTTTGTCAATTATTGGAAAAAGCAGCACCTCAAGCACCACTGCTGGGAACCACCAACGACATTAAAGATGATCCGCTGCGATTTCGCCCTTGGCCGGGCATGGGCTTTCCGGCGGGTGAGCTACGAACGGTAGAGCAAAGTCCGACTAACCCAGCGCTCCCCTTAACGGTTCGTACCAACTTTTTGGGGTTGTACGGCGTCGATTCACCGTTACCGACAAGCTATCTCGATGATATCGCGCAAGGCGTAGATGGGACGGAAGCTCTAACAGAATTTCTGGATATCTTTAATCACCGTATCACCACGCAGTATTATCGTATCTGGCGCAAATATGCGTATCCCGCCACCTTTGAAGCAGGAGGCACTGATGCGACATCTCAATGCTTATTAGGATTAATTGGTTTAGGTATTCCCGGCAGTGCGGAGAGGATCGCCACGCCAATCTCGCGCTTTTTGGCATTGCTAAGCACAATGCGTTTGCCCACGCGAAATAGTGAAGGGGTCAAAGCGCTGGTTTCTTTACTGGCACCGAATACGCAAGCGGCGATTAATGAATACGATATTGTCAACGTCCCGGTGGATGAACGTACTGGTTTAGCCCGCCATCAGCGCGTTTCATTAGCAACGCGGGCAACGCTGGGCAAAACCGCCCGCGACACCACGAGTCGAATTCTTATCTCCCTTACAACACACCATCCACAAGAAGCACAAGGTTGGTTGCCGGGTGAACATCTGCATACCGACCTTCTGGTGCTATTACGCGTGTATTTAGGCTACCGCAGTGATGCGCGCTTAAAACTGACAGTTCCCGTGAGAGTGCTACCCGAGCCGCGTTTACAAAAAACGTCGCGTATTCAATTAGGCAGAACGGGGTTATTAGGGTTAAAAGACGGAAAACTTAGCGACAATCGTCAATTCTTGACAGTCAATCTAGGGCGTTACCACGGTATTGAACATGCAGGACGACATGAAGCCGAGGAAGGGGATTATCGTTTTGAATAAGTATGAACAAATGAGGAATAAACCCCATGAAAGGAAAATCGCATCCGTGAAAAACATTAGCCAAAAACTCATGGTGACCTGCTTGTGCGGGATACTCGTAGGCTGTGGACTCGCGCAAGCCGTAAAAGAGGGGACTGTCAGCATGAAAGACGCAATCCTTTATAAAAAAATTACCACACTGCGCTTAGATTTCACCCCGCGTTCAGGGCTGAATGCCGATGAAGACCAAACACCGCTCGCTACGATGGTATGGGTGTATCAACTGAAAGACAAAAAAGCGGTAGAAGGGGCGATGTATCAAACACTGTTAACACAGTCGGATGAAATATTAAAAAAAGACACACTCAATGCCACATCTATAATGGTGATGCCCCAAGGACAAGTTTCACTTGATGAGCCACTTGAAAAAGAGACAAAATTCGTCGCGGTGCTCGGCATGTTTCGCAATCCTGATTTATCAGAAAACACCTGGCGACTGGTGATTAACCGTGAAGACTTAGATGCTGATAAGCCACGCGTGATTGAATTGGGTGATGGTTGGCTGAGATTGTTACCGTTAAAGGATTAATATCATGATAGACACCTTAACCGCTTTTTTTTCCCATCAAGCTTATCAGCTTGACATTCAAGATGCTGGATTTGATATCGATATCCTAAAATTTGAAGGCGTTGAAAAACTTAATGCTCCCTCATCATGGCAGATTGAATTTACCTCAGCGTCGGATTCAATCTCACCGGAACAGGTGCTGTTAAAACCGGCGACATTCAATATGGGCACCAATAAGCACGTATCGGGTGTCATTACCCGCTTGCAGTGGCTATCCACCAGTGCCGATGAGTCCCATTATGCCGTGTTGCTCGAACCCCGTTTAGCATTACTCAGCCATACTAAACGCAGTACCATTTACCAAAATACCTCTGTGATCGAAGTGATTGAAAAGGTGTTGCAGTTCCACGGTTTTGAAGGGGCGGATTACGAATTTAAGTTAGAGTATCAATACCCCGAACGAGCGCTGATCACTCAGTGGCGTGAAACCGATTTGGCGTTTATTCAACGTTTACTTGCTGAAGTGGGGATTGGTTACCGCCTTGAATACTCGACAAAGACCGACAATGACAAAGTGCTATTTTTCGATAGCCAACTCAATTACCAATTTGGTGAAAAATTACCGTATCAACTGCCATCAGGCCAAAATGATAGCGGGCAACTTTCGGTATGGGATGCGCAACTGGCTCACCAAGTGGTGACAGGTAATGTGACCGTCAAAGACTACAACTACCGCACCGCACTCTCGCCAATGGAAACGAGCACACTGCATCCGCTAAGCAACGCAACATTGGGTGATGAATACCATTATGCATCACCCTATTTGCAGATGGGTGATGAAAATGCACAAACATTAGAAGCCGAAAGTGGCGCATTTTATAGCCGTTTACGGCAAGAGCGTTTTCTCAATCCCTCCGCTGAATTTGAGCTACAAACGAACGCCTTTTATCTGATGACGGGCAGTGTGTTGGATATCGTGAATGTGCCGATTAACGAACTGAAAGACGGTGTTTTTATCACCCAAATCACGTATCGTGCAGCCCGTGATGCCTCTTTACAGATGACCCTTAAGGGCATGCCGTACAGTGAACAGTATGCGTATCGTCCTGCTGAAATTCCGCGCCCGAAAATCGCCGGAACCCTGCCAGCGCGTATCGAAAGCCGTAATGACAACGATATTTATGCATGGCTGGATGAACAGGGGCGTTATCGCGTTAAGTTGGATTTTGACCGTGATCACAGTGAGTCAGGATATGCTTATCTTTGGCTACGGCTAGCCAAACCGTATGCGGGGGAGACCTATGGGTTACATGCCCCGTTGATTGCCAACACTGAAATCGCCATTGCCTTTGATGATGGCGATCTGGATAGACCCTATATTGCGTTCGCGTTTCATGACTCAGAACACCCTGATCACGTTAACCGTGATAACCATACCCGCAATGTGCTGCGTACCCCTGCCAACAATAAATTGCGGCTGGAAGACAAGCGGGAAAAAACGCATATCAAGTTAGCGACAGAGTACGGTAAGACTCAACTCAATCAAGGTCACCTTGTCGATGCACAAGGGAAAATGCGTGGGGCAGGTACTGAACTGCGTACCGATGAATGGGGGGCTATTCGTGCGGGTAAAGGGCTGTTTATCAGCGCCGATGAGCAGTCAAAAGCCCAAGGCGATGTACTGGACATGGAGGCAGCACTGAAAGAAATCGCCCATTTGCTACAACAGCGTGAGCAACTTAATCTTGCCGCCAAACAAGCCAAAGCCTTGCAAGCGGATATTGAGAGCCAAAGGCAACTGTTACAACAACGTTTAGAGCCATTAAACCAAAGCCTGTTATTTTCTGCGCCACAAGGGATGGCGTTCACCAGTGGCGAACATTTACAACTGGCGGCCAGTGAAAATGTTGCCATCAATGCCGATGGCGATATCAGCGTGGGTGTTATCGGCAATATGACGATGTCTACAGGGGATAAATTAGGGTTGTTTGTCCGCACCGGAAAACTGGGCGTGATTGCGGGGGAAGGTCCACTGACGGTTCAAGCGCAGAATAACCGTTTAGATATTTTCAGCGAACAAAAGCAGACCATCACCTCTGCCGCAGACATCAATTTCACGGGCAAAAAGCGCATAATCCTGAACGGTGGCGGCAGTTACCTCAAACTGGAGAACGGTAAAATTGAGTATGGCACCTCGGGGGATTATTTGCGCAAAGTGCCGAAGATGGCCACCGCAGGGCCGAATACCTTACCGATGAAGATGGCTCAATTTCCGGCAGTGCCTTTACCCATTTGTATTCCGTGCCTGCTCAATGCCATAACAGGCAATGGTAATAGCGTAGACCTTAGGAAATTTTAACCATGGAAAATTTAGTTCAAGCGGCAAATCAATCACAGAAAAATATTTACCTGTTAATCGAGGGCGGGGCCTTTGCCGAACAGACCATTGAACCTTTTCAACAAAAAAATCCCCGTTCGCTGTATTCCCTTTATCAGCACCCTCAGTTAATCGAAGCCAAATGGGTGGGCCCCTGGTTATATCAGGTAAAAAATAACGCAGATTTAGCCGCTGAAATGGCGCAGTTTCCGCAAATTGTCACCGTAATTTTTTCCTCGTTAGCTCTCAAACCCTTGGCGATGCAATTGGCGTGGGGATGCACCTTAGTAAAACCCGATCTCGAAACGATAGTGAGCCGGTTTTATATTCATGCGGTGATGCCTGTGTTAGCCCGTTGCCAGAAAGAAGATTGGCACTACTACCTGTTTTCGGGCACAACCACGTGGTGGCACCAGACATTGTCGGGCTGGCAACCGACCGATATCGCCACCAAAGCACAGCCAAAAACCCACGATAGAACTGTGTATTTGGACGAATCGACTTGGCAGCAAATTGATGATGACCCAGAAGTCAAAAGCGTTTTAGCTCAATGGCAACAGATGCCAATGAGCCAGCATTTTCCGCCGTGCATTCAGCGGCAGAAAGTCATCCAAACTCTCAAAAAAGCAGAGAAAGCAGGTTTAACCGAAAGTGATGATAGAACAACCTATGCTTTACTGTATTTGGAAGGTTATCAATCTCTGCTAATGCAGTTGCTAGATGCTCCCTATATCGAGAATATTCAGCAAGGGAAATACTCCCTAGCCCATGCAATAAAAGAATTTCAACGCAAAAATAAGGCGGTTATTTAATGCAGTGGATTAAACGACGTAATGAAAAATCATTATGGTTTTTATTGTTACCCTTTGTGATAGCGATAGGGATATGGATCGTCTTTCACTCAACGGCTATTGCAGAGACGTCTATTGAAGATGAAGAAGTTCGATTAATTATTCATAATTGGCAAGACAGGCCGATTTCCCGATTCACCTTGAACGGTATGATGGGAGGCAATGCCTCAGCATATAAGTATAACCCTTACGCCCCGAGGATGGGGGCGACAACTTGTTGTGGCATCATTACAGGAAAGGTGGCAATAGTTAAATGGACACTAGGCGTTAAAGGGTCACAATATGATGCGGGCATGCGCCCTGAAAATTATCAAATGAAAGTATTATTACCTGAACGCAAGGCGGGAGAGAAAAATCTTCATGTCCATTTTTTACCCATGAAAAAAATTAAATTAGAATGGAGCTCAAAATTAAGCTCTTCCTATAATCCTTTCGATGAAGCGCAAAGTTTGTCAGGAGAAAGCCATGAGTAATGAAAAAAGGGCAAGCACTGACGCTATTATAGCAGTGAGTAATAAGAATGAGATAATAAAGTAAAAAAAACTAGTATTTATTATTTAGCTCGATAGAAATTTGTCGGTTTAACTAATAAATATATTGTGTAATTAAATTAAATATAGGAGGGTAATATGACATGGATTCAAAAAAACAACAAAAAGCCATTGTGGTTTACATTATACTTATTGGCAACTTTAATTAGCCTATCTATTTTTTTTGTGTCGAAATCGAATGCAAATGACGAATTGGATAATAGAGAGGTGGCATTAATTATTCATAATTGGCAAGATAGACCGATTTTTAATTCTAGCGTAAATGGTATTTGGGGGGGGGGGGTATCGGCTTATACTTTCAATCCATATAGCAATGGTATGGGCCCAACAGCATGTTGCGGCATCATTAAAGGAAAAGTAGCTATTGTTAAATGGACACTAAGTGTTAAAGGTTCGCAGTATGATGAGGGTATGCGCCCTGAAAATTATCAAATGAAGGTATTATTACCTGAACGTAAAGCGGGAGAGAATAATCTTCATGTTCATTTTTTACCCATGAAAAAAATCAAATTAGAGTGGAGTTCAAAAATAAGCTCTACTTACAATCCGTTCGATGAAGCGCAAAGTTTAACGGAGGAAAACCATGAGTAATGAAAAACGGGCAAGTACTGACGCTATTATAGGCGCAAGTAATCGCGCAAAACAAGCGCGCGAGGGTAAGTTAGGAAACTGTTCGAAAACATTGCATATTGGTTTATTTTTTAATGGAGTTGAATGAGAAAAATATGAAGTGATAAGGTAAAAACCCAATATTTATTATTTAGCTCGATAGAAATTTATCGGTTTAACTAATAAGCATATTATAACCAAATTAAATCTAGGAGAAAAACATGACATGGATTCAAAAAGGCAATAAAAAGCAATTGTGGTTTACATTATACTTATTAGTAGCTTTAATTGGGTTATCTATTTTGTTTGTATCGAAATCAAATGCAAATAACGCATTGGATAATAAAGAGGTGGCATTAGTGATTCATAATTGGCAAGACAGGCCAATTTCTAGTTATAGTGTTAATGGTATGTGGGGAGGCAATGCTTCAGCATATAGATACAATGAATATTCAATTGGTGCTGGAGGTGGATTAGCATGTTGTGGAATTATTAAAGGAGATATGGTGATAGTCAAATGGAGACTAGGTGTTAAAGGTTCACAATACGATAGTGGGATACGCCCTAAAAATTACCAAACTAAGATAACATTACCTGAACGTAAAGAAGGGGATGATACGTTACACGTCCATTTTTTACCAAAAAATAAAATTAAACTAGAATGGAATAACAAAAACTCATCTTCATATAATCCTTTTGGTTCAAGTAAAGAAATTGAGGGTACACGGAATGAATAATGAAAGGAGAACCAGTACAGATTCGATCATTGCAGCAACAAATAAAGCGAAAAAAGCACAAGAATGTAAATTAGGGGATTTTTCAAAAACATTACATATTGGTTTATTTTTTGATGGTGTTGAATGAGAAAAAGATGAAGTGATAAGGTAAAAACCCAATATTTATTATTTAGCTCGATAGAAATTTGTCGGTTTAACTAATAAATATATTGTGTAATTAAATTAAATTAAATTAAATCTAGGAGGGAAATATGACATGGATTCAAAAATGTAACAAAAAACCATTGTGGTTTACATTATACTTATTGGCAGCTTTAATTGGGCTATCTATTTTTTTTGTATCGAAGTCTAATGCAAATGACGCATTGGATGATACAGAGGTGGCATTAGTTATTCATAATTGGCAAGATAGGCCAATTTCATGGTTTAACTTAAACGGTATGATGGGAGGAAATGCTTCAGCATATGAATATAACAAATATTCTTATGGAGCAGGGAAAATGACATGCTGCGGAATAATAAAAGGAAAAACAGCAGTAATAAAATGGAGATTAGGTGTTAAGGGTTCACAATATGATGCGGGGGTGCGTTCTGAAAATTATCAAATTAAGATACAGCTACCGGAACGTCAAGAGGGAGATGATACGTTGCATGTCCACTTCTTACCAGAAAATAAAGTAAAACTAGAATGGAATAATAAAAATTCATCTTCATATAACCCTTTTAGCTCAAGTAAGGAAATTGAGGGTACACATAATGAATAATGATAAACGAGCCAGTACTGATTCGATCATTGCTGCAACAAACAAAGCAAAGCAAGCACAAGAATGTAAATTAGGTAATTGTTCTCGCACTTTACATATAGCTTTATTTTTTGATGGGGTTGGTAAAAATAAAGATTTAGATGAACCCAAAGGTAAGTTATCAAATATTGGCAAGTTGTTTTATAGTTTTCCAGGACCAGAAAAAAATACTAATAAAGACACATATAATGCATATTACATATCAGGGCTTGGAACACCTTATCAAATTGCATCTAATCAAGAAGCTAATGAGACGACAGCGGAAATATATAAAGAAACCAAAAGCAACATTCAAGACTCGATAAGAGATACGGGCTTAGAGGCGGGTTTTGATTATGCTATAGGAAAAGATGGTTTTAAAAAAATTGAAGAATTAGTGTCTCCGAAAGGTCAGGTTAAAATGTTTGCCGAGGCCGGATTTGATGCTGCTGCGAAAATAGGTATTGAAGCAACACCATTTTTAAGAGATAACGAATTTATTGCCTATAATTTTGTAACAGGGGTAGAAACGCGAATTAATGACTTAAAAGAGCGATTTTCCCGAGCGTATAATGAAGCTCAAAAAGGAGAAATTCCCCTTAATTTGATTTCTGTTTCTGTGTTTGGCTTTGATATGGGCGCGACATTAGCCCGATATTTTATCGGCGTATTAATTAATCAAATTTGCCAAAAAGATTATGATACGGGCCTCTATTTTTACGGGGGTGTTCACGGTGGAGCTTGGGTGGACATTCCTTTTGTGGGTCTATTCGATTGCTCTCGTGATACGCCTGAAAGTGATGACAATGGGCTGGATTATGGGCTAAATGCACTGACGGTAATGGCGAAAAGCAATAAAGTAACGGAAGTGGCGGTTGGTTCATTAATAACTATGGTTGCAGGGCGTAAATACATTGACCATATGACCCCGTTACCCCCATTGGTTAAAAAGTCTTTACATTTGATTGCGGCCCATGAAAAACGCAAATGGCGTTGTCTCTATTTAACGGGTAGAAGTGGAGAACATCATCAAGAAGAACTATTACCTGGTTGCAGTGAGGATATCGGCGGGGGATTAAGAAACAATGAACAGAAACCCAATGAAGAACTCGCTAAAGTCGCCTTAAACAAAATGCATTTAGCGGCATTTCATGCAGGTGTTCCGTTTCCAGAACTCGATGAATTACGCGAGACTGATTTCGAAACATGGCTCTATTTTCAAGATGAACAAGAAGTGAAAGGTAAAAAGGCGACTGAGTGGGTTGAGTTTTATCAATCAGGCCTTCCCCTTAAAAAATTAAGTTATACGGCTTTAAATGCTCATTTAGATAGCTATTTTGCGTGGTTAGGGCAGAAGCATTATGAATATAAAAATGAACTACGAAAATTAGAGGTACAAGAAAAAGAGGCGCTCCTGTCACCTAAATCATTTCAAGGGGGTTATGGTATAACACGAACCTCTCAAAAGTCAGCCATGACAGCCTCTGAAAAAAAGAGATTGCTTAAGCAGAACTGGGGGTGGTTATCTACCGTCGCACAACAAGCATGGTTAGCTGTGACTGAAAGAACAGCAGGAATGCCGCCTTCGGTGATGAATAATATTTATATCCCAGGAAAGCGCCGAGCGAAATATTATATCGATTGTGGTACAGCAGGGTATGATAATATGCCTTTTCCGATATCATACACGCCTGTTTCTAATGAGCTTTATAGTTGGTTTGTCCATGATATACAGCGAGCTGAAGGGATTAATTATCGTTATTTTTATATTCGTTTAATGGAACCACTCTCTGGGCAGTTTGCACCGGATGAGCCTGAGGTATATGTTCCACCTCAAGCCCCTCAAGGTGTTGGAAATGATTTTATATTTACTGGGTTTCCAAAGTTATAAAAATTCAATTTCATTACCTGAACTTCAGCTAATAATTTCATCAATAAGGAAATCTATGTCAGAAGGAAAAATAAGCACTGCCTTTTTATATACCAAAAGAAAGTCACTTTCATTTTTTTGTTATTATATTTTAACTGCGATTTTATTGACATTATCAATTAAGGTGATTAATTCTTTATTTGTAAGCACTAATTATCGATACACTCACGAAGCACTATCAAAAAGCATTGACTTAGATTTAGGGTTTTCAATTTCATTTGCCTATGGATTGGTTATTCTTATCATCCATATCCTCGCTTATTGTACTTTTTCATTACTGGAAATTCAGCGATTGCGTAGTATCGGTTACCGACATCCGATTGCTATCTGTTTAATCATGTTCTTACTGAATAGAGTATCTAATTATTTTTATACACTAGCTGGTTTAAATTGGATTTCGATTGCTATCGGTGTTATTTCATTCGTTTATTTTATTGCATTGATTTTTCTTTCAGAAAAAGAAAAGTATATTAATCATGAAAAATAGCTGCTAAATAATGTTAACTATTCGAATTTAAGCTAGAGCATCAATACCCCGAACGAGAGCTGATCACCCAGTGGCGTGAAACCGATTTAGATTTTATCCAACGGTTACTTGCTGAAGTGGGAATTGGCTACCGCCTTGAATACTCGGCAAAAACCGATAACGACAAAGTACTATTGTCCACTTCCCCTAAAATAAGACAGCAATATTTTGATAACGGGATATTAACTTATTAAACAAAGTTAAAATTATTACTTATATAATGACGTTATCCAGAAAAATAATCCTTTTTTAAAATAGGTCTTGTACAGATATTCCTAATCGCTGCATACGTGATAATAATGTTGTGCGCTTTAATCCTAAACGGGTTGCAGCTCCTCTAGCGCCTGCAACAACACCATTTGTCGCTTTCAACGCTGCAATGATCCTTTCTCGCTCCTCATCATCATTTTCGGGTGCGCTAGTTTGCATTCGCTTCTCCAGTGCACTTTGTGTTTCAAGAGCATTTTTAATCCGTGATGGCTTTGGGATATTAAGTTCATGCAACTGTAAGTTTAATGTGTTTCCACGCGTCAAGATTACTGCTCGTTCAATGACATTTTCCAGTTCTCTAACATTACCAGGCCACGGATACAAGGTAAGTTGTTGCAGCGCCTCCCGAGGAATGCAATCAATTTTTCGATTCATCCTTTGAGCTATTTTTTGAGTAAAATAGGTCGCTAATAGTGGGATATCTTCGGTTCTCTCGCGTAATGGTGGGATTAAAATTGGGAATACATTCAATCGATAGTACAGATCTTCACGAAACTCTCGGTCATCAGCCATAGATTTTAAGTCACGATTGGTCGCAGCGATAAGTCGAACATCAACAGGAATGATTTTATTTCCCCCAATCCGTTCAATCTCTCTTTCTTGAAGAACACGTAGTAATTTTGGTTGAAGTTCTAAGGGCATATCGCCGATTTCATCGAGAAATAACGTGCTTTTATCAGCCATTTCAAAACGGCCAATATGCGTCGTTGCCGCCCCAGTAAATGCGCCTTTATCATGCCCAAATAAATCACTTTCTAGAAGCCCAGAAGGAATAGCGGCGCAATTCATTTTAATCATAGTGCATTTATTGCGCTCACTAAGGCGGTGGATAGCTCGTGCTATAAGCTCTTTCCCCGTTCCTGTCTCCCCAAGGATTAAAACGGTGCTATCACTGCGGGCAACTAAATCGACCTGTTCTAAAATATTGCGCATAGCGTCGCTTTGAAAAATAATCTCACTGAAGCTATCCATGCTATGTATTTGTTCATTCAACCATAAATTTTCATTTTTCAGGTTGTCTTTTAAATGGGTTATTTCGCCATATGCCGCCGCATTGTCGACTGCAATTGCAAATCTCGCGGCTATCTGTTTGAGTAAATTACAGTTATCGTCGGTGAAAATACGGTTATCTTCATGAGAAAGTACCAAAACACCCAGCGGCTTATGATTAAAGGCGAGTGGCAACAGCAGGGTTTCTGTCATCCCTTGCGCACTCAAATTCTGATAGAGAGGATCGTTTGTCGCTTGATCTAACGTAAGACGAAGTGGCTTATTACTCTCAAGGACTTTCGTTAAGTCAGGGTGGAGTTCATTTAAATGATACTGTGCTTTTTCAACAGGCTTTGAACGTTGATAATGGCTGGAATAACAAATATATACGGCAGAGCTGTAGTTATCGCACAAAGCAACGCTGATTTGGCTAATCCCAAAAAAACGGTAAATTTCGCGTGAGACTTCAGCAACTAATCCGTCCATCTCTAAATGGGATAACACTGAATTAGTGATATCGACCAATATTCTATATTGGTCACGTTCATGCCGGATGTAGTCGTTGTTTTCAGCAGTAGTCACGTTGTTCCCCTATATCCATTATATCCATTATATCCGTCATACTCCGAGCCACAGCGTTGTTGACACCCAAGTCACATACTTATGTATGCTCCTTGGGATATCTTCGTTTGTCGCCTAGCTGTGATTCGAATTATTTAGGATATATCGCAAGGATTACTCAAAATGTAGTTCACCCGCCATACTTCGAGCCACAGCGTTGTTAACTGCTCTCATCAAAATTTGTATTTTAAATATCATCAATTCAAGCACTGCTATGTTGTTTTGGTGTAGATAAATAATTCAAAATAGCTTTTGTTATAAATTTGATATAAATAAATGTAAGACAACAAGTGATACTTAAATCTATGCCAATATTGTAATGGCTCTATAAAAAAAGCATATCGCTGTCTGGATTAACTTTGATCCAATCCCCTATTTTCATGAAAACAAAAATGGCAGTATATTTATTTATATAACGATTTTTGTAATTATCGTCATAATTGTCGATACGAGTGACGAATATTTATTTTAAGTAACTCAGAGAGATTAATCTTTATATTAATAGACTGATTTAACTGAATTAAAATAATTTACTATTCTGGCACGATCCATGCTTATACCTGATAAATAGAAGACAGTTCCCCCGGAAATGCCGGATGTGGTGTCATCACGTATTATTCAGGAGAGTACGATGAACAGATTCATCATTGCTGACCCCAAAAAATGCATTGGCTGTCACACGTGTGAAGTCGCTTGTGTTGTTTCTCACCAACAACAAGAAACTGGTATTGAAACGGTAGTAAAAGATGATTTCTTCCCGCGTATTCATGTTTTGAAAGGCTACACAGTGAGTACCGCTGTTGTTTGTCGTCAATGTGAGGATGCGCCTTGTGCCAATGTTTGTCCAAATGGGGCTATCGCTCGAAAAGACGATTTTGTGTATGTTGACCAATCCAAATGTATTGGCTGTAAAACCTGCGTTATTGCTTGCCCTTATGGCACGATGGAAGTTGTTAGCCACCTTGTGACACAAAAAGTGACAGCGCTGAATGCTATCCCTCAATATCGTGCGGAAGCGCATAAATGTGACCTTTGCCATACCCGTGAAGGTGGGCCTGCTTGTGTTGAGGTTTGTCCAACCGAAGCCCTGATCGTTGTTGATAGAAATCGAATGGATGAAATCATCAAAGAACGTCGCCGCCGTGCTGCATTTGAAATGCCTAATGACGTTATATTTTAAGGATATCCCATGCATGAAGTTGCCTTATGCCAAAGTGCTTTCGATATTATCGAACAGCATGCAAAACAAAATCATGCACAGCGGGTCACGGCAGTGTGGCTAGAATTAAGTTCAGTCTCGTGTATTGAAGAGTCCGCACTGCATTTCTGTTTCGATATCATTTGTCGCGATACATTAGCTGAAGGCTCAAAGCTACATATCATGACGGTTCCTGCAAAGGCATGGTGTCGAGATTGTCAATGTGCAGCTAAAGTGACGCAATTTGGCACAGGATGCCCTCATTGTGGCAGCCAAAACCTACAAATAGACAGCAGTGATACTATGCAGGTGAAACAAATTGAAGTTGAATAATTCCTCAATGGCGTTGTATCAAGTCAGGAGCCAGTTATGTGTTTAGGTATTCCGGGTAAAATTGTTACCGTCGGCGATTCGCCTATGGATAATGCTCAAATCGAAGTTTGTGGTGTTCGACGGGATGTGAATATTGCGCTAGTTTGTGAGGGTGCAACACAAGATATGCTCGGAAAATGGGTGTTAGTTCATGTCGGTTTTGCCATGAGTATTATTGATGAGCAAGAAGCACAAGATACACTTGATGCATTAATGGCAATGGAAAGTGTCGAGGAAGATGTATCGTATTTTTTACGAGGCAATGCCTAATATCTTAAAAAATAAAACCGCTGTCGTCGCGATAAAAGCAGAACTGCGGTTTTATTTTTCATGCTGTTGTCCGCAATAACGTTGGTTATTCCCCATCAAACAACGTAAAGCCACCAAATCCATCCCAATTCGCTAGCGCTGCATAGACTTGCTGTACTGCGGCAACCACTTTTTCATTCATGGGCATATAAAATCCGACTAAATCGGGCTGAATACCGAGAAAAATAATCTCATCGATGTCTTCTTTTAATTGATCTATCAAGAAATTTAGCGGCAAATTATGTGTACTCATGATAAACATCTCTGCAATATCATCAGGGTCGATAATTCGAATCTCTCCAGGGTTTAAACCAATTTCTGAAGCATCGACAATCAACAGGCGTTGAGGATTGAGCGCTCTAACTTGATGGACAACGTTTTCTGGACTACTGCCGCCATTAATCGCCAGCCAGCCCTCAACTGGGTTTTCCTGCATTAAGTCGAACAGCATCGGGCCCGCACCATCATCTCCCATCATACTGTTACCGATTGCTAGCATTAGATTATTGGCTGATATCTCGCTCATAGACACCTCTTCACAATCAGATAAATAGCCGGTTCTCGTTGGATTTCGCCTAATAAACGGATCAAGGTACTACTCCACTCGCAATAAGGTGAATTTGAGTCTTTCGCAAATACATCAAGGGCCAGTGCGAGCATGTTGGTATGCGTGGAATCGATATTAATTTCACCGAAAGTGATCAGCCCTTGTAGCTTACGCTGTGCTTCTCCTTCAGGGATGGCATTGACCCACGATTGATAACCGCTTAATGGACATACTAATTCAGTATTGAGGCAATCGATCATGCCAACATGGTGACCAATCGCGAGGGAATAATACATGACCTGCTGCGCGTCTTCGGGAATGTCATCATCGCTATCGACAAATTTTTGTCGTAACGACCAGAAAATAACTTTACCTTCTGTTTGCTCAGTCATGAATGCCCCCTTGTTGTAAAACAGTCACTAAACGATTCACAATCTCGCGTAAGCGTGGGTCTTGTGCTTCATTCATCCATTGTTGCATTGTTCCTTGAACCTGCGCGGGTGTCGCTCCTTCTAACAAGGTCAAAAACTTATCGCTAATTTCTCGTCCTTGATAATAGCCTGCTTGGCGACGCGCTTCTCGCTCAATCATCACACGTGTTGCTAGCGGAATTGATGGTAATAATAGTTCGACACGTTCCCCATCAATCTCTTGGTGTTCTTGAGCCTTCAATTTTTGGTTTAATAAACCAAGAGCTACCGCGAAACCATAGATAGTTGCAGCTGGAGTTGGTGGGCAGCCAGGGATCCACACATCAATTGGAACAATATGTTCACTGCCACCCCAAACACAGTATAGGTCGTGGAAAATACCACCACCGCAACCACATGCCCCGTAAGAGATGCAAATTTTAGGATCGGGCGCAGATTCATAAGCACGTAAGGCTGGCACTCGCATCGCACGAGTCACAGCTCCGGTAAACAATAAAATATCGGCATGTCGAGGGGATGCGACAACTTTGATCCCAAAACGCTCGGCATCAAATACAGGCGTAATTGCTGAGAAAATTTCTATCTCACAGCCGTTACACCCGCCACAGTCAACGCGATAAACATACGCGGAGCGTTTAATATCTTTGAGCAATGTACTTTTTAATTTTGCCACCTGCTCATCAACAGTAATCGGTTGGCTAACATGATGATTAACTGGGATATCAGGAAAACTCATGACTTATCTCCCTCAATATGTAAACGGAAGTTTTTACGCTCATTGTTCAATAGATTATTTTTTTGTTTACAGGACGGACAGGTTTCATACATTGGTCGCAATGCTTCGATGCTACTCTCTTCGATTCCGGATGCCACCATCAATGCCATTGCGTATTCAACTGATTTTTTCGGTGCGAATGCTTCACTACACTCGCGACAGTACTGTAAACGAAATGTCCCTTTTATATAAAGATCGGCTTTATTCATAACCGCCGTTTCAAAATCTTCACTTAAATGAATAGCACGAGTAGGACAAACTTCCTCGCAGCGGGCACAGTAAATGCAGCGCCCAATAAAGAGCTGCCACCGACGCTCACCACTTTGCAAATCGGTTTCTATCGTCAGGGCATTGGCTGGGCAAGCTGAGATACAGGCTCCACAAGCAATACATTGCTGCGGGTCATACTCAGGTTTACCACGAAATCCATGTGCCACTTCGAGTGGTTTAAACGGATATTTGACCGTTGCAGTCCCCGCATCGCGGAGGGTTTTAAATAATTTAAACATGGTGCTCCCTCCCACTATTTCATTAAGGATTTGCGACGTTCGATGCCGTATTGCTCGAATTCTTTATAGGCCACAGTTTTTGCTTTGCGTTTTTTCACATCGACCAGCGTCACACGGTCAGTACAGGAATAACAAGGATCGAGGCTACCGATAATCAATGGCGCATCGGAAACAGTATTCCCTTGCAACATATAACGCAGTACTGGCCAGTTAGCATAAGTCGCTGCGCGGCAGCGCCAGCGGTAGAGTTTTTGGTTATCGCCTAACATGCTCCAGTGAACATCTTCGCCTCGAGGTGCTTCGGTATATCCCAAGGCAAATTTATGCGGCTGATAAGTGAATCCTTCAGTTAAAATTGGGCCTTCTGGCATATTATCGAGCGCGTATTCAATCATTGCGAGTGAATCAAAAACCTCTTTCACACGCACCATGACGCGTGAATAGACATCACAGCCATCCATTGTGAACAATGTTTTTGGTAAATTACCGTAGTCGGCAAATGGATGGTCAAAACGGACATCGCGTTTAAATCCACTAGCGCGGATCATCGGACCTACCGGGCTGTAATCACGGGCTATTTTGGGGTCTAAAATTCCGACACCTACGGTACGTTGTTCCATATTGGGCGTGTTAAGCAGCATGTCCACCAGTTGAGTCACGTCACGACGCATTTCTTGGACTAGCTGGATGGTTTTAATTCGTTGTTCTTTGAGAAAATCTCTACGTACGCCTCCAATCAAGTTAGTGCCGTAAGTTTTACGCGCCCCAGTCAGAAGTTCAGCCATCGTCATCGATTTTTCACGGACACGGAAAAACTGCATAAAGCCAGTGTCAAAGCCGGTAAAGTGGCTCGCAAGCCCAAGGTTTAATAAATGACTATGTAGACGCTCGACTTCTAGTAACACACTTCGGATGGTGTGCGCGCGTGGTGGAACATAAATACCCAATGCGTTTTCCACTGATGTGGTATACGCAACGCTATGGGTGAAACCACAGATACCGCAGACTCGGTCAGATAAAAAAGTGACTTCGTTATATCCCATACGGGTTTCGGCTAATTTTTCCATGCCACGGTGAACATAAAACATGCGGTAATCCGCATCTACAATGCGTTCGCCATCAACAAATAAGCGAAAATGTCCGGGTTCATCTGAGGTGATATGCAGTGGGCCAATTGGCACAATACGACTTTGCGTTTTACTGTCATTAATAAATTCGTAAGTTTCAGTATCGGTGGTTGGCTCTGGACGCTGGCGATAATCCATGGTGTCTTTACGCAGTGGATACAGATCTTCAGGCCAATCATCCGGTAACACTAAACGACGCTCATCAGGTAAACCAACAGGGCGTAATCCGTACATATCACGCACTTCACGTTCTCCCCAAACTGCGGCAGGAACACGAGGTGTAACGGAAGGAAATTCTTGAGTAATTGGGCTAACAAATGCTTTTACTGTTACCCAACATTTTTCTCCTTCTTCCATTGAAAGTGCGTAATAGACGGCAAACTGTCCGTTTAATGGGCGCTCATCATTTCCCCACAACACGGGTAACCAACCACCACAACCATAGTAGAGGAACTCAACTACCTCTGGCAGCATGGCTGTTTTAATTGTGATAGTGACTTGGTTCGCTGTTTGCCATTCCTCTTCCAATATCGTATGAGGAAATTTTTCGCGGACTTGCGCCAGATAGCCTGCACCTTTGCGAACTCCCTGAAGGGTATCTGTATAATTTTGATAGCTCACGTTATTTCTCCTGCGACGAGGTAGAGGATGAATCAACACCCCACGGCCAATGATAATTTAAAGAGGTTAATTCTGAGGTTGCTGATGTACCGTTTTTCAACGTACTGTCTTTCAACACGATGGTGGCGGCATTTTCCAATAAACGGCTAACGGGTTGAGGGATATGGGTTCCCATCACCAGCATTAATACAATTAAAATAGCCATTGGTAATGTGGTCAAAATGCCTAATTCACCACGGGAAACGCAGTCAGGCTGTGCACCAAATAGCGTTTTAGAGATCATTCTTACCAATCCACCCAATACGATGGTAATTAGCACTAAAACCAGTAGCGTCAACCAGAAGTGATTAGCTGCAATGCCCGCAACCACGATCATAAATTCGCTCAAGAAGATATTAAAAGGCGGCATTCCACCGAGTGCTAATGCGCCACCGGCAAATACGACTGCGGTAAATGGCATCGTACGTAGCATGCCTTTAACCACGGTGATATCGCGAGTGCCATACTTGAGCAATACATTACCTGAGCCACAAAACAGCAGTGTTTTAGCCAAACTGTGGTTGAGTGTATGTAACAGAGCAGCAAGTACACCTAAGGGGCCACCAATGCCTAGAGCAACTGCAATCAGCCCCATGTTCTCGACACTTGAATACGCCAGCAAACGCTTCATATCTCGTTGAATTAAGATAAAGAAAGCAGCGACGGCAACAGACAGTAAGCCAAACACCAGTAACAATGTTTGTGTGAATTCACCGCCAATGGCTGATGTCACAATGATGTAATAGCGTACGATAATCAGTAGGGCGCAATTTAACAGTACCGCTGAAAGCAGTGCTGAAGTTGGGCTTGGTGCTTCACTGTGCGCATCTGGTAACCATGCATGCATTGGGAACAAACCCGTTTTGGTACCGAAACCAATTAATACAAACACAAAGGCGAGGTGCATCAAGGTTGGATCAAGCAAAGAGGTGTACTTCAATACTTCAGTCCAGAAAATTGCGAGGTCAGGATCTGGCATCACATTGACGGCATTTGCATAAACCAAAATAGTCCCGAATAAACCAAATGCGACACCAACACTACAAATAATGATGTATTTCCACGCGGCTTCTAAAGACGAACGTTGACCATAAATACCGACTAAAAAAGCTGAGCTGAGAGTGGTGGCCTCGATTGCTGCCCACATCAAAATGAGGTTGTTACTGGTGATAACAAGTAACATGGTGAATAAAAATAGATGAAAGAACCCATAGTAATTACACAGAGTGCCAACACTGATTTCACCTTCAGCAACCTCATGGTTCATGTATCCGATGGAGTAAAGCCCAGTCAGAAAACCGACGATACCGAGGATAGCTAAGAACAACCCAGCTAAGCTGTCGAGGTGTATCCAGCGCTCAGCCATCAGTAAATCACCAACTTCTGCAATGGTGTCGACCATCCACAGAGACAGCACCAGCAGTAAAACAATCCCAATCGTGTGTACGACTGTGACGGCAATTTTGGCGGCACTACCGAGTAGGCGGCAAGCAAAAGCCAACAAAGAAACCACTAACGGCACGGCCATTAATAACGTCAATAACATAGTTTGATTCATCTCATCACCCCTTCAGCGCGGTCAATTGATCCACGTTCAGTGTGTTGAGCGTGCGATAGATTTTACGTGCCAGTACCGCCATGATAATCACAGCAAAGATGGCGTCCGTCGCGATACCAACTTCGACTAACTCAGGTGCTTTATAAGCCAACAATGCCAAGGTCAGGTGTGACCCATTTTCCATCAGGCAGTAACCAAACACCTGTTTGAGGATATTTTTCTGCGTCACAATACACAGTAGCCCCAACATAAAATGTCCCAGAGATACGGCTAAGGCAGGTTTTAAATCAGTAGCTAACGGCAGTTTTATTGGTTCGACAACAAACCAGCACAACACCACAATGACCGCTGCCGCTAACATCAGCCATGCTGGGCTGATGACTCCACCATCCGCAGAGGGATCCGATAATTTACGAAATGCGTAACCCATAATAAGGGGCACTAGAATGACTTTTGTGACAAAGGCTGAGCCTGCCCATATCGCCAATTCAGGAGCACCCAACGTCTGAGAAAGTGTGATGAAAATAGCCACCAACACAAACGATTGAAGTGCATAGAACCAACAAGACGCTATAGGTCGTTTTGCGCCGATAACCAATAGCGAGGTGATCATCATCAACCCCGCGAGATTATTAACAATCATTGAACCAGTCATACCTTCTCTCCTTAATTGAGCCAGATGACGGCAATAACGCTAGAACAGAAGGACATGATGATCAGCAAGCCAATAACCCACTGCATCGCCCATGGAACAGCACTACCGTTTGCGACTTCTTCACTTGGTTCTCCCGGTACTACTTTGCCGAACCAATAGAGCAGCCAAGCAAAGCTCGCCACGGATTCGATCAAAACCAGCACCATGATTGGTGTTAAGATCCAGAATTGTTTTGATAAGGCAAAACCAGCGGCAAAGATCGGGAATTTACTGAAGAAACCATTAAGTGGTGGGACACCTGCAATTGCTAGCGCAGCCACACAGAAACCCACACCGAGTAGTGGATAGCGTTTTGCTAGACCACGTAAACGTGGCAGCATGCGCGTACCACAGCTATAACTCAGTGCACCCGCGACTAAGAAAAACAAGCTTTTCGCGAAGGCATGGTTAAAGATGTAGGCAATACCGCCATCAAATGCTTCTTTTGAACCGAAAATAGACAGTGAAAGTGCGAGGAAGATATAGGCTAGTTGGGTGATGGTTGACCATGCTAACAGGCGTTTCATATCCTTTTGAGGTAGATACATCAGGAAGCCATACACTAGAGTGATAACCGCCATGACCACGCCAACCCAACCGATAATTTCTGGCACATGTGTCGAAGACATAATGCTACGCGCAAAGATATATACACCAACTTTGACCATTGATGCCGCATGTAAATAGGCACTAACGGGCGTAGGGGCTTCCATAGCATCAGGTAACCAAGCTTGTAATGGCAGCTGTGCTGATTTACCCCATGCTGCGAATAAGATCCCACCGAACACAATAATACTTTGTGTTTCATTCAGTTGGTTAATAGCGGTTAGTGCGAAGGTTCCGGTACTAATGAATAAGGTTGCTGCTGCCATATACAATCCCAAAGAACCGATATGAGTGATAAGCAACGCTTTCATTGCAGAACGCTGTGATTTTTCGGTTTGATAGTAACCAATTAATGCCCACGAGCAGCCACCAGTGATTTCAAAGAAAACCAACTGTCCTAAGATAGTGGATGATAGGACAACACCCGCCATTGCGCCGATAAAAATCAGCAAGAATGCATAGTAACGACGCGTTGGTCCATGTGCGTGTTCGCGGTTACCTTCGGTCAAATACCCTGTGGAATAAAGGCAAATCAAAAATCCGAGGAAAACAACCGCAAAGGCAATCAGCGTACTGACGCCATCAATGGTAAAACCAAACAACGCTACATCACCCGACTGTACCAGTTTTATGGTGGTAGCAATTTTTCCACCATCAAGATATAGCCAGCCTAGAGCTGCTGTACCGAGTGAGGTGAGTAATGCCACAAAGGTACTCAACCACGGTGCTATACGTGTTGGTAACACACTGACTAGCAATGCCCCAATAAATGGAATGAGTAGCGTCGCCAGTGCAATATTTTCTAACATGCTCGTCGCTCCTTATAGACCGGTGAGATAAAACACGAATCCGAGTGCGGCAACACCGAATCCTAACCAAGTCACATGGTGCGTTAGTAAGAAACGACCACGAGCCAGACTGTTTTCGACTAGAGAAGCCAGAACGAAAACCACCAGTAATTTCATCAGTAGCAGCACGATTGCCAGTAACAGGCTGCCTGCTGTCAATATGTCAGCATTACCGAATGGAAAGAAAATAGACAAAAACAGTACTGCTACAACCACTTGTTTCAGTCCAATTCCCCATTTCACCAGCGCTAATCCAGAACCTGAATATTCGGTTAGCGGACCTTCTTGCAGCTCTTGCTCAGCTTCTGCAACATCGAATGGAATTTTGCCCATTTCAATAAAGGTGGCAAAACCGCAAGCTAGCATTGCAAGGAAAGTGGCGGTGGGGGAGATCCAACCTTCGTTCATTACGGCACTGATCGTGCCGATATTGGTTGAGCCTGCAATTAATGCCACGACTAACAGACCGAGGAATAAAATAGGTTCGACTAACACGCCCAGAGTCAGTTCTCTGCTTGCACCAATTCCTGCAAAGGGACTTCCGGTGTCTAAGCCCGATAACGAAAAGAAAAAACGAAATAAGGCAAAGATATACAGCACAATAATCAAGTCACTTGCGCCACTAAATAGCGATGTGATCGTGAATACGGGCAAGGCCATCGCCAGTAACAACATGCTTCCGAGCAACACATAAGGCATGATGCGAAAAATCATTCCTGAATCGCGTGGTGCTACGGATTGGCGTTTTAATAATTTCGCGATATCACGATAATCCTGTAAAACACCGGGTCCTTGACGTGAATGCATTTTGGCTCGGATCTGACGTGAGATACCGGTAAACAACGGGGTAAGTAGTAGTAAACATATGGCCTGAATGACTGCAAAGAACCCCGTCATCAATGTAGGTGTTTCTTGAATCGACATGGTTTCTCTCCTTACGCCGCTATCACGACAAGCAAAACCACTAAGGCGGCAACGACATAAAGGCAATAAAGTCTAAAGTCACCGCCTTGTAGGCATTGCATTCGTTTAGCAAATCGATTGATACCGCGAACCAGAGGATAAATAATGCTTTCATCCCAGAATGGCTCCACTTTCCCTGCGCCTGCTTTGGTTACTTCTAAGGCTTGCGCTAATCGAGCGGATGGATCGAGTTGTTTGCGTAGGCGATAAAGTGGTGCAAACATGGAGCGAAGTGGTTGTGTAAAGCCACTCGCAGAGGCTGACATGTCCTGCTCCCATGCGTAACCACAAGCCCATGCATCGCCTTTGCGACGGAAGCCCATTTGTTTGCCTTTGAACACGAGATAGATAATGAAAGGGATCAAAGGTAATGCAAGCAATAGAACAAAGGTCATTGCTGGCGATATCATTGCTTGAGTTGCTGTATCAGGTATTAACAGGGTTCCTTGTGCAACGGTCACATCCACGGTATTGACCAGTGACATCGCGACTTTGGCTAAAACAGGTGCAACCACACTGGCACCAACGCCTAAAATCACACAAATTGCGGCCAAAATGAGCATGGCTACTGTCATTGTCCACGGTACTTCACGTGCATGGGTGGCTTGTTCACTGCGAGGGCCGCCGCAAAAGCTAACGCCGTAGACTTTTACAAAACACATCGCAGCTAATGCACCCGTGATTGCTAACATGACAATGGCAATCGGACCACTAATACGCATAATAAATGTGCCATCGTGGCTCATCGTAAAGAGTGATTGATAGGTGTACCACTCACTGACAAAACCATTGAGTGGCGGTAATGCAGAAATCGCCATACAACCGATTAAAAAGGCGGCTGCGGTGAGAGGCATCAATTTGGCTAAGCCACCCATTTTTTCCATATCACGAGTATGAATGCGGTAAATCACAGCCCCCGCACCAAGGAACAGTAAGCCTTTAAAGACGGCATGATTTAATAAGTGATAAAGTGCACCAAGTAGACCGATAGTTGCCAGTACTGGCATATCATTAGCGATACCTACCATACCAACACCAACGCCCATCAAAATGATCCCGATATTTTCGACGGTATGCCATGCCAGTAAGCGTTTAATGTCATGTTCTGCCAACGCATACATAACACCAAGAACTGAAGAAACCGCACCAAACGCGAGAACAACAATTCCCCACCAAGTTTGAGTTGCGCCGAGTAGGTCGATACCAACTTTGATGATCCCGAAAATACCGATTTTCACCATCACACCGGACATGAGTGCAGATGCATGAGAAGGCGCGGCAGGGTGAGCCTGAGGAAGCCAACTATGGAGTGGTAACATCCCCGCTTTTGCGCCAAAACCGAAGAAAGCCAATAAAAAGATAATTGAAGCCATTGCCGGCGAAAGGGAAAGCTGGCGGAAAGAATCGAAATCTAAGCTGCCGCTTTGACGCCACATCAAGAAAAAGGCAATCATAATGAGGATCGATCCGGCATGTGCAATAAAGAAGTAAAGCAAGCCAGCTCGAATGGATTTTTCATCTTGATCCGCAATAACGAGGAACCAAGAGGCTAACGACATCATTTCAAACAGAATGATAAAGTAGAAAGCATTATCCACCACAACCAGTGCAACCATGGATGCGATAAATAGATTCAGGAAGAACCCCATGCTCCAAGCACCGCGACCGTAATATTCCTGCACATAATTCAGTGAGTACAATGCAGAAACTGTGACCAGCAATGAAATCACCATGACCATAAAGGCCGCAAGGCTATCGAAGCGAACCACGAAGTGGGCAAATGGGAAGGGACCTTGAGCAAAGTAACTCAACACTTCGCTATTCATTAATACGGGAATAGCGCTAAACAATCCGCAAAGTCCACCGAGAATGGCACTAATACCCGCCACATAAATAGCTATTTTTTCTTGTCGTTTAAATAGCAATGAAGCGAAGCCACCGACAAAATATAAAGCAACTGAAAACAAGAGTAACTGAAGTGAAGTCATATTATGAGTTCTCCTGTTGTGAAATGAGAATGTCGAATTCAGCAGGCATTGTGTCGATAGACACGCTGCGACGTTTCGCACTCTCGTTTTCTAATTGATTTTCTTCCACAAGATGGAGAGCATCAGTTGGACAAACTTTCACACAAGCGGGCCCTTCATCGCTGAAACTGCACAAGTCACATTTCACTGCAACATTGCGGATCCCAGCATTCCAAGCTAAGAATGGGTTCATGGTAGGGAGGCTGTCTGGCACATCTAATAACATCTCTTTGGGGACATATTCGTCGAAGAAATCAGGCATATCGACAGGTTTGCTTCCTGACGGAGTGATTGCGCCGAATGGACACACCAGACCACATAATTTACAGCCAATACAAAGGCTTTCGTTTAATACAATCATATTGTCTTCGTGTGTGATGGCATTGACTGGGCACACACGAGCGCAAGGAGCATCATCGCACTGATGACACAGCATCGGTGCAGTTAGATCTCCAATTTTCACCACTTTTAGTCGCGGATGTATTTGTAATCCCTGTACTTTATGCACATCAGAACATGCAGCCATACAAGTGTTACATCCGATACATAATTGTGGGTCGGCAATAACAAAGCGATTCATTCGCCTTACCCTCCAATAAAAATCTGTCGAGTCATTAAGGTAGATGCGGTTACCTAAGCATTTTCCATGCCATTATTTATTGTGTTATAAATCAATTGGTTGTGTTTTTTTGGGGATGGTTTGACAGTAGAGTCGACACTAATGACGATAAAGAAGGTTATACCCGTCATACTCCAAGCCGCATTGTTGTTGACTGCACTCAGCGACTCGAGTCACATACTTATGTATGCTCCCCGAGATATATTCGCTTGTCGCCTAGATGCAACTCGAATTATTTAGGGTATAGATAAGCAAATTGAATGAGGATTTTATTGGGTTTAGTCGGTAGCTCATTAAGATGAATGTAATCAATTGAATGTAAATGGAATGATTGTTATTTTTGATGGTTTTTTGGTGGTGTATAATGGTTTCGTAAAAAACAAAATATACAAGAAACCACCATACCAAGGATAATGTTACAAGAAAAACTGTGGGTGCACGTAATCCTAGCTTATGCAACATACTGGTTATGTTTGCAATAAATTCGAACATAGAATGTTCTTTGATGAAAATTTATATCAAATAAATTACCATTGAATTATGTCTTGAATAATTTATTTTCCTTATACCAAGCATTAAACATATAAATCAATATATATAATTGATTTATATATCTAATGACTTAATTTATAATATTGTACCTCTGAATTTCCATCATCATTAATAATATTGGCTTCGATCTGACTATTTCCATTGAATTTCGTAGATTTATCTATGTGATACTCTTTAGTTGAAAATGGAGGGATCATCATGTCAATTTGCTTCTCTACCTGAACACTGATTCCATTAGTTAAGACAGATAAATTTGAAAATGAAATATAGAAAGGAGATGTATTATTACAAATTATTGAGTTTCTATTTTTAGATAGATAAAAACTTAATTCAGAGTTTTTTTTCATCAATTGATCTTTGAGTTGAGTAGGTCTATAAAATATTTTCATTTGTGTATTCATTGACATTAATAATTTTGTTTTGTCAATGGTCTTATCAAGTTTAACTGATGGGATTTCGTACATATTTAACCAAAATACAGATTCTCTGTCTTTAGGAAGTTCTTCATTATTATAGATAATATTCAAATTACTCATTTCAGCAGGATCTAATTTCAATACAGCAGGAACAGCAACAAAAGGATACATTTGTTGACCTGGTGATGAATCGTTTTCACCGTCATCGACCCAAAATTGCGAGAGTATTGGATAGTCATTTGTATTTGCTATTACAAGAGTATTTTTAATGTCTCCATCATAGAAAATAATACGGGTAGATGAGGCTATAATTCCAGCTTTAATAGAAAATGATGATAATAATAAGATTATTAATAATAAAAATGAATATTGTCTATAATAATAGTTCATATTATTGTACCTTAATTAAAACATAGGCTTTTGCATCAACTATCCCAGGAACAATTGGTTCAGATTGATTTGGTAATTTTTTTAATGTTGCAGTTAAATTAATCATGTAGTTTTTATAACCAGCGACCGAACCGCCTAAAGATGACGAGCTAGTTAAAACGGGAAACCATCCTTCATCAGATGAAGCTCCACAAACTGAAGACGTGACACAATTACTCCACCCAACAAAATTTAATTTTTGGCCATTATTTGCTGCTGACAATTCAATACCAACCCCAGTCGCAATACTACTATCAATACCATAACCATCTGATAATAAATATCTAACAGCATTTTTTGAAGTGACTAAATTTAATTTTTTGGCAGTTTGATATGCAGATGGGGTAACTTGTAAGCCCATTGATGTCTGATTATTTGCTATACCTGATACACTCGCATTATCACACTCTACTTCAACACGAAATTGGCTACTTACCTCTTCACCTGCATTCAATTGACTCACTGAAATAGCAGGAAAAATAACAACTGGAGTGACATTGCGTAATACACAAGTAGCTGAATGTGAATAGGTTGAAGCAGGTGACCCATTTAAACCAATAGAAAGCCAATATTGCCAGCTAAAGCCAGTATAGTTGCGGTTTGAGTCTGCGCCCACAGGTGGGTAAGATCTAAATCCGGGTAATTTTACAACAGTATAAGCATTTGGTTGATTACATGAATAAGTACCTCTACCCGTAGTTGGTGCTAATTTAGTACACCAATTACTGGTAGAACCACCTCGAGTTGAAAGAGTGCTAACTTTTATTATTTCAGCTTTGATTGGACTTAAATCCTTTAGCCTTATTTGGATTTTTCCATTGCTTTCCCCATACGTAGTAATCGGATACTGTTGCCAAAATCGTGTATAGGGTTGACCTGAATTAAGATGTGTTAATTTTAATCCAGTGTAAGGTATCCAAGTTCCAAAGTAATTAGGGTAACCATCAATAGCACCAAGGTCATTATAGCCGCTAGTCCATTCATCACCATTAGTCGCAAACATTTCGTAAATATCATTTTTATCACTAGCATCACATTCATAAAGAACGGTGTTAGGGTCTGAAAAAAGAGTCGATTGAGAAAAACTTATAACTGATGAAGATAGAAGAGTTCCTACGGGTTGTAGGTAATCACTGGTAATATTTATATTACCTAATTGAGTTCCTAAGGCTGATTGGTCACGGCCAGTCCATGTACTATTCTTTGAGACACATCTAGCACTTGAGTAAGTGCTAAATAATAAGCTAAGAATAATCAAGAATACCTTTATAGAAAAAATTTTCATAAATTAGCTCACTCACAAATCGATACTGATGAGATAAGAGGAGTATCTGAATGAGCTGGAAGTTTATAATTAACTTCACATTGTTCATTATCTGATTCCCCCCATTTTACGATAATATCGCCTGACGCAGAATTAGCTCTAAAATAAAGTTGATTGGCCTGACCAACCATACCAATTAATTTTCCTTTTTTATCAAAGGCTTGGCTTCCCATGGGGATCCCGTCTTTTAATTTATTGAGTAGTGTTAATAATACTGGGGTACCTGTTTCTATATCATATTTGAGTTTAATTCCGATACCCGAATAGGGTGCTACTTTTTTCTCAGGTTGTTTTATTTCAGCTTTACTATCAATACCATCGCTACTAAGCATAACTGAATTATATTGATAAGGTATTAGTGAAGGTACAATTGCATATCCAAAACTATCGATTTTTGTATTATAATTATTGACAGTTGCACCTGTGGCGCCTTTCGCTTCAATTATTGCAAACGTATCACTAAGATATGGCCCAAATGTCACCCCTCCTTTATGAACAACAACACTACCCTGAGCATTTCCTGATGCTTGAAAATAATCATTATTTCGCGAAATAGTTCCTTGCACATTAGCATAAGGAAATTGAGTTTGTAATGTTCCAGATAATGTTCCATCGCTAATTTGATTATCTGCATTATAACTAATCCCATAATTTATATACTGACTTTCAGTAGGGATAATACCATTGACCGTAGTTTGATAATTACTTTGTCCTTTCGTGTGTGTTGTTGAGAAAGTCATATCTGGTGAATATTTACTACTGCCTAGAGGTATAGTTAAGCCGAGAGATGTAAAGGTTTGCTTTTTATCACTTCCTTTTTCACCTCCAGAGTAAATAAGATCATTAGCTAATGCATTCGTCATTCGGGCAATCGATAAATTTAAAGATATTCCGTTTGAAAATACTTTACTCCATGTCAATTGGAGTTGCTTATTAGTTGCATTACTGTTGTGATAATCTTCTCTTGAGGCTGATAATCCTAAATTCCCGTATTCATTTAAATCCTGATTTATGGTGATATCAAAACGTGATCGTTGACGCATTATTTTGTTTTTCCAATCATTATCACCATTATCTGCATAACGATTAGCTTCAAGAGTATCAGATAAAGAACGGAATCCATTTGTGGAGTAATGGTAACTAGATAAAGCGACCGATGTATTCGTTGGTTGAAATGTCTTACTATAAGATATATGGAATTTCCAACCGGTTTCTTTATTATTATTAGGTAATTTAGCATTTGAGAAAGTTGTGTTGACGCTAAAAGCACCTAACTGATTGGTATATACACTCCCAACAGTAACACCTTGGTAACCGCTAGCTAGCTGATTAGCTAAATTAATAGTAATAGAATTACTCAATCCGTGCTGAATGATAAACTCACTAAATTTATCATTATTACCAACATATCGAGATTCACCTACAGTAACGGCATATTTCGTATCTCCAGGCCGTACTGATTCAGGAACAGCTGAAAATGGAACAGTAAAGGAATTAATAGAACCGTTAGCTTCAACAACTTCTACCCTAAGATCTCCGGCATAGTTTGTTGAATTTAAATCATCAATAACAAATGGCCCTGGAGCAACCGTAGTTTCATAGATTTTATTTTCGCCTTGCCAAACAATAACTTTTGCATTGCTATTTGCAATACCTTGAATACGAGGTGCATAACCTCTAGCACTGTTTGGTAACATACGGTCATCTGAGCGTAGTTGAATACCTTTAAAACCAATCCCTGGAAGAATACTCCCAGAAGTAAAACCTTCTCCAATAAGAAGTTCACTCTTTATTGAATAAATACCTCTTTGAATATAACGTCTGGTTGTATCCCATTTCCCACCAATTTTCGAGGTATGACTATAATTACTATTTTGTCTATATGACCATAACCCTAAGTTAAAACCACTAGTTAAATTGAGATAAGTTGAATCAATATTAGAAGCCCCATTATTATAATCAACATGATATTGGTTAATGTTATAATTTGTAAACAACATGGATTCACCGCTATCAAG
The DNA here is from genome assembly GCF_000314855.2 of Providencia burhodogranariea DSM 19968. Lineage (GTDB taxonomy): Bacteria > Pseudomonadota > Gammaproteobacteria > Enterobacterales > Enterobacteriaceae > Providencia > Providencia burhodogranariea. The sequence goes on from NZ_KB233223.1 coordinate 383,360, forward strand.
ACTATCCTCTTGAATAAAACTTGATTTTAAATTAATCAGCTGGGATTGAGGTATTACAAAGTTCAACCTAAGTTGTTGAAAGTCAAATTTATAATTTATATTATCTTCAATTTCATCACTAAATAAACAATTACCATTAATTTGTGTTATTTCTTTTTTAAGCCCTAACATGGCTATTTGCTCTAAACTCAAACAGGCTCGTATTTCTTTATTCTTATTCTCTAAAAATGAAACAGTAGATATTCCTCTAAAAACATTATTAACATATATCTCAACATTATAATTTCCTGCTTGAATTTCATTTTTGCTATAATTAAATTTATCCAGAGCAGAATTGGATAAAGCATTACCTTTGATTAAGGATGATTCAAAATAATAATCATTATTGTTAACTGGATGAGCATAACTACTCCAGATAATAAAAGGCAATGATATCATAAAGAAGATATTTGTTTTAGATGAAATATATTTATTCACTTTATCTACACCCATAGAGAGATTACATAATAGTTATTTCTCTTTTAGTTTCAGTTCCATAATCGTTTATTAAGCCAAAGTTTAATTTTATCAACCCTTGATTATAATTACTTGGTATAGGCCAATATATCTCGCCAAATGGAGATATCATATCTAACTGAGAGGAATCAATATTAATATTATGTTTTTTATTTGAGTTGCTTATTTTAGCTGTAGTTACAGTAGCATAGTAAGGGGTAGGATTAGATACTTTTAAAGTATTCCCTACACGTTCAAACTTAATATTATTTATAACATCACTTTGTTGAATAGATAAATTTTTAGGTCTATAAAATATTTTTACTCTATTGGTAACTATTATCATTAATTTGTTTTTAGTTGCATCCTGCTTGCTAACGGATGGAATACTTAGATAATTAAGATAAAAAACACTTTCTCTATCATCTGGATTAGCTTCACTATTATAAGCTATTTTTACTAATTGCTTACTTTTTGCATCAATTGTAAAGATAGACGGAATAGCAATGAATGGCCCTTTATTTTCAGGTGATGATTTTGGATCATTGACATCAGTCCAAATTTGAACCAACGCCGGAGTGTTATCATTATTTGTAAACTCTAAGGTTTTATCTTGTGCATGAGCAGGATAAATAACTCTATTACCAAGTAATGTGACACTTGAAAAGGCATTGTTAATCCATCCAATCCAAATAAAAAAAATGAAGAAATAAATTTTTTTATTCATATTATTGTAATCCTGTAAAATTAGAAGAGAGTATATATATACTCTCTTCTATCTCTTTTATTTGTAGGTAATAGCATATTGGGCACTAGCAACTACAGTACCTGGTATAACTTTAGCATCTTCCGCATAATAACGAGCCGTATAAACTGATTCAGTAACAGAACCATCAGCATTGATTGTGATAGGTGTTTCTGATTTAATTAAGTCACCTGCTGTAAATTTAAAGTTTTTATCAGCCGAGTCGGCTAATTGGATTGAAACATTTTTAGCATCACCCGTATTACCTAAGTTATTTGAGCTAGTAACAACATTACCCAAGAATCCAATACTTAATTGGTCTTCCATACCATTTTCATCGGTTACAGGTGAACAGCCAGATACATTAACAGTAAATGTAGTATCTCCAGCAGTTGTTCCTACCCCTGTAAATGCACTAGTTGATACTGTAGGGAGCAAAACTACCGGGCTTTTATCATTACCATTAATATCTAGAGAACATGTTTGATTTGATACCTCACCTTTAAATCTAACTGTATTATCAGATACTGTTCCTGCTGCAAAAACAGTTGATGAAGCTGCCATTAACATAACTGCTAGCATTGTATTTTTCATAATATTTCCTAAAAATAGAATAATACTAATTATAATTAGATAGGCTTAAATGCGCTTAATTTAATAATCGCATTTATAACCATATATCGAATTCATAACTTCATAATATGTATTTCATATTAATGTTTATTACTATAATACGATGTATTTGTTATATCAAATGTAGCTAAAATACTAAGTGATTTATTTGTTCATTAGCTTGTTAATAAGTATTTTTTTATTAAAAAATACAATATTAACAGTACGTTGAGGTTTACATATACTTACATTACTTCTTATATATTGAAACTTATTAGTCGCAAAAAAATAAAATTAAAAGTTATTAATTCTATTGATTTTATTAATCTAGGTTTATATAACTACATTTAACTTAATATTCCAATATTATACTGCGATTTTGGATTAAAAAGCAGTGGTATAATCTTAAAAAACGCATATGAAGTTAGCTTTTAGTTAGTAATACTTATCCTTCAAATTATCGATATTTACTAATGAGAGTTTGTCGAAAGGGATTGCATCCATTAATTAGTAATAAATATAATGAAATAATTTTACATTAATGGTGATGTGTTATTTTTGTTTAACATAAACAGTAAAAATATAACATTTTAATGTTGAAATGATGCGTAGGCATATTTGCCTATTTTAATTCAGTTTTGGTATTTTAATTTTAGTTAGGCTTGAATCCTGTATCGACTGTATTTTTTATGGGAATAATCTAATAAGTAATTTTGAGCCTATTTCATCTGCTAAATTATTCTATCTGAAGTGTGCTGATGAATTCTTATTAAATTTTTCTACAGCAACTCGGCTACAATTAAACTGATATGCCAAGTTGCAATAAGATATCAATATCATGTTAAATTTATTTTGTCGTGATTTGGCATGATTTTAACGCACGGATTAACCGATCCATGCCGATTTCGAGTTTAGCTCGTGGGCAGCCAACATTTAATCGAATAAAGCCATTTCCTTCAATGCCATAAGTAAATCCCGGCATGATCGCGACTTTTTCTTGATGGATTAAGCAGTTTTGTAACTGATTATCATCAATCGAAAGTGGATTGAGGTTAATCCATGCTAAATAAGTTGATTCAGGAATTTGCCAGTTTAATTGTGGAAACTCGGCATCTAAACGTGTTTTGACATAAACAAGGTTAGCAAAAAGATAGTCACGCAACTGTCGGAACCAGTCATCGCACTCTGTATAAGCTGTAATGTGGGCGATAACTGCCAATATTGCGGGAGAAGATAAGCCATCACAGGCTTTTAATTGATGAAAATAAGCGTCACGAGATGCATTGTCATTAATAATTCCATAGGCGCCTGTGAGCGCGGGAATATTAAAAGACTTTGAAGCCGAGGTGAACAGCGCATATGGCACGCGAGAAATTGTCGACCATGGAATATGTTGCGCGTTTTCCCAACACAGATCCATATGAATTTCATCGCTAATCACTCTGACATTATGGCGTTCACATAACTTAGCCATCAATGAGAGCTCGCTTGCTGTCCATACTTTACCTGTTGGGTTATGCGGGCTACATAACAGCATTACTCGCGTAGTTGGCAATGCTAATAATTCTTCTAGCTGCTGCATATCACAAACCCATTGACCTTCTTTGTACGTTAATGGGTTTGTGAGAACCTTTCGCTGAGTTCCTTCGATAGTTTTGTAAAATGCATCATACGCGGGAGTGTGTACCACAACGCCGTCACCGATTTCACTCCATTGGCGAATGAGTTGACTGACCATATAGATAACAGAAGGGCCATAAACAATTTCTTCAGTTTGAATTTCACTGTTAAAACGCGTTTTGAACCAACGTTGTATCGCATTGAGGAAATCGGCATGTTGCCAGCGACTATAACCAAAAACACCATGTCGAGTTCTGTCTAACAGAGCTTCAATAATTTCTGGTGCGGTAGCAAAATCCATATCAGAAATGGTAAATGGCAGCAAATCAGCCTCGCCAAAACGGTCTTGAACAAAATCCCACTGCGTACAATAGGTGCCTAAACGATCCACTGGTTGTGAAAAACTGTCATATTGTTTCATTCGAATTATCCATAACACTGATAACAAGACTGCACTGATATAAGATCAGTGCAGTGGTTATTACGTTAATTGTGTGGTGATTGAATCAGCTGATCTAATTCATCTTTAACCGATTGAACTTGTGGTCCGATAACCACTTGCAAATTATGGTCATTGAGATGGATTACACCGATTGCTCTTAGTGATTTCAACTGGTCATCATCAACTTCACTCATATTTTTGACTGACATACGTAAACGGGTAATACAGTTATCAAGAGAAATAATATTATCTTTGCCGCCGAGTGCTTGCAAAATAGCAACGGTGTCATAACCGGACTTACTGGTAATTGGCGCTGTTGTTGCGGTTTTTTCATTATTCTTGCCATCAGTATCACGACCCGGCGTTTTGATATTGAAGCGGGTAATAGCAAAGCGGAAAATAGCGTAGTAGGAAACAAACCAGATAAAGGCGACAACAGGTACCATATACCATTTTGTTTCAATTCCATGAAGGATCCCGAAGACAACGAAATCGATGAGATTCCCATCCGTATTACCAATTGTCACACCTGTTACTGCCATAACGGTGAAACCTAGACCCGTTAAGATAGCATGAATCAAATAGAGGAAAGGAGCGACGAATAAGAACAAAAATTCGATAGGTTCTGTTGTTCCACCAATAACACAAGCCACAACACCCGATATTAATAATCCTTTAATTTTATGGCGGTTTTGAGGATGAGCACAGTGATAGATTGCTAATGCTGCACCTGGTAGACCGCCCAAGAATGCAGGCATTTTACCTTGTGACAGGAATTGAGTCGCGCTACCGGAAAATCCATGAGTTGTTGGGCAAGATAATTGCGCTTGGAAAATCGTTAATGCACCACTGACCGAGTTACCGCACACTTCCATTGTTCCACCCGCTTCAGTAAAACGGATCAGAGCAACCAGTATGTGATGTAAACCGAAAGGCAATAATAAACGTTCACCCGTACCAAAAATCATTGGGCCAAAAGAGCCAGCACTGCTGATTAGATTACCTAGACCTGTGATGCCCATGGCAAACCACGGCCAAATAAAAGGAACTACTAATCCCACTAATCCAAGTACGAGAGTGGTAATGATTGGAACAAAGCGAGTACCACCAAAAAATGCGAGAGCATCAGGCAAGCGGATGGTGTTAAAACGCTCATGAAGCAGGTAAACAATCACACCTACGATAACTGCACCAAGAATACCTGAGTCAATGGATTGAATTCCAAGAATATTTTGGATGTTATGCGCTTTGAGGATCAGTGGATCGGTGGTGGGTAATATCCCCTGAATGGTCAAATAAAAATTGGTTGCGAGGTTAAACACTGCAAATCCAACAAAACCCGCAAAAGCGGCGACGCCTTTATTTTCCCGCGCTAGACCTAAAGGAATGGCAATAGCAAACATGACGGGTAAGAAGCTAAAGGCAAAAGAACCTATTTTACTCATCCAGATAAAGGTTAACTGAAAAGCTTGGTGATCAAGGAAGGGCAGCAACGTAATCACATCACGGCTACTCAGTGAGCTACCAATCCCGAGCATGATACCGGAAAAGGAAAGTAGGGCGACGGGTAACATAAATGTCTTCCCTAGGCTTTGAAAAAATTCCCAAAGCGTGATTTTTTGTTTTTGTTGTTTATTCATGTAACGTCCTACATACGGATAAGGGAACAAAGTCTACTGGTAAAATATGATAAAACGTTTTACCAAGTGAAAATATTTGCTAGATCACAAAAAATAACCATCAATTAGTGATCAGTCTCTAGAAATAGCTAAAACGTTTAATCTTGAATTGTGTAAAATAAACAGTCGCTTTTATTTGCAGGAAATATTGACCACTTATGAATCTCAGGAAAATTACCATTACTGATGTAGCGAAACATGCGGGAGTTTCAGTTACAACCGTGTCACTCGCGCTAAGTGGAAAAGGACGTATTTCTCAAAAAACAGCAGATAAAGTGAATGAGAGCATTGAAGAACTTGGTTACGTGCGAAATCAGCAGGCGGCATCATTACGCGATAATATTTCCAATGTGATCGGGTTAATTATTCCAGATTTAACAGAGCCTTTTTATTCTGAAGTCGCATCAGGAGTCAGCCAATATGCCAAAACACAGAATAAAATTGTCTTTCTTACACAAAGTGGTAATAGCCGAGAAGAATTTGATCGTTGTTTAGATAGCCTAATAAATTATGGTGTTGATGGCATTATTGTTGGCAGTGGTAAATTTCTTAATGATGAAATCGTCGCGCGGTTAGCGCATTATCAAATTCCAATTGTGTGTGCTGCGCGCGCTTGTGAATTTGCGGGTATTGATGTGATCCGGCCCGATAATACATTAGCCGCTAAAATAGCGACTGAGCATCTGATTAATAATGGTCATCACCAAATCGCTTATTTTGGTGGTGCAAGTCATTCGTTGACGCGAGCCGAGCGTATTGGTGGTTATTGCTCAACTATAATTCAATATGGATTACCATTTCGCAGTGAGTGGATTGTTGAAACGAATAATAAGCAACAACATATTATCCAACAAGTTTCTGATTTTCTTCATCAATATCCAAAAGTGAGTGCGATTATTTGCCACAATACAGCCACGGCACTCGGTGCTTATTTAGGTGCATTAAAAATAGGCAGCACAATAACTTCAGTGGATAACTATAGTTATTTTAATCAGGAAATCGCGCTAGTTGGTTTTGATGATATCGGTAGTGAAGCGTTGTACGATATTCCAGTGACGTTTATTACCCAACCTGCAAGAGAAGTCGGAATTAATGCGATGATGAAAATAATCCAACGAATAAGTGGTGATAATAGTTTACCGCAAAGTGTGACGCTATCTCCCGGATTTTTACGAGATAAAGGCTAAGTTTGTGATTATTTTTACTTTTACTGAGAGTAAATTTGGTCGGTGTTTTTGCATCCGTCAATAAACCCTATCACACTGAATTGGAAGATTTTTTGATAAAATCAATCCAATCAACAATATCCTGAGTTAAAAATTTATCTTTATGATAGACAATATTAAATTTTCTAAAAAAACTATCATCAATATTGAGTTTTGTGAAATGCTCAGAATAAAAAGGATGATTAAAAACTTCGTTTGAAATAAATGTTAATCCTAATTGGTTATAGACATTGAGTAAAATGGCGTCGAAAGAATTAAGTGTAAAAGCAGAAATTGGGTTTTTCAGCTTTATGGCTAATTGATTTTCAAAAAATCGTCTACTGGCTGAGTTAGGTTCTCTTAATATCCAACGAGATTGATTTAATTGTGGGTAGGAAATTGATTTTTGCTGTGTAAAAGGATGATTACTAGAAGAGACGACGACCATCTCATCGGTCATCCAGTATTCGCAGCTTAAGTTTATATCGGTTACAGCACTTTCGAGTAATGCAATATCAAGTTCATAACGGTTTAACATCCCTTCTATAGCATAAGCATTATCTATGATTATTTCAGGCAAATAGCCTAATTCAGCTTCAAATTTAGATAATAAATTAGGAAGGAAAAACACTGCGATGGATTTAGTACATCCCACTTTTATTCGAGGTAAAGCATCGGAAAAAGAAAATGTACTATCAATACACTCGGCTCTATTTATTAATTCATCAGCAAGCGGAATAAGCTTAGCACCTGCTTGGCTTAAATAAAGCTTTGAATTTATTCTATCAAAAAGGCGAACATTAAGCTGACTCTCTAAAGCCGCGAGGTTCTGTGATATCGCACCTTTAGTCATATAAAGTGATTGTGCAGCAAGTGTCATATTTTGATGATGCACAATAGATAAAAACACTTTCAATTGCTTTAGAGTCACATTCATTGATTAGTAATCCTAAACGAGGTGTTAAAAAAAACAAGATATCCTAAACAGGATAACATGAATAAAATATGAATATAAATTGAAAAACAAAAGAGTTTAAAATGTTAAAAAATATTCATAGTAAATTCAGCCGGCTACCTACGCCAATAGCAGGCTTAGCATTAGGCATCGCAAGCTTAGGCTGGTGTATGGAAAATGCATTGCCGCTTAATGGTGTTGGGCAAACAACAGGTGCAATCATTTCATCTTTTCTATTATTAATATTGCTAATCCGTTTTGTACTTCATCCAAATAGTTTATGGCAAGATATTAGCCACCCAGTTGTTGGAAGTATAGTACCAACATTTGCGATGGCACTGATGGTTATTTCTAAAGCAATCGGTAATGTGCTACCAAGCCTTGGTGTGGCAATATGGTTAAGCGCAATAGGATTACATCTTATTGCACTGATTGCGTTTATATATCACCGAGCAAAAGAACTGCATTTACATCATATGGTTCCTAGTTGGTTTGTACCACCTGTAGGATTAATTGTTGCCGATGTCACATGTCCAAGTTCTGAGTATTATACGCTTGCTTATGTTCTGCTCAGTATCGGGATAGCATGTTATACGATTATGCTGCCATTAATGATTTATAGACTGATGTTTAGAAATGAAATTCCAGATGCTGCAAAACCAACGATTGCTATCATGGCTGCACCAGAAAGTCTTTCATTAGCAGGTTACTTAACTATTAGCCAAACACCGTCATTATTAATTTGTACGATCTTATTTGGTATTTCGATATTAATGACGCTAACAATTTATTGCGCATTCTTTAAATTATTAAAACTTCAGTTTACTCCAGGCTATGCAGCTTTTACTTTTCCAATGGCTATAGGTGCAACGGCACTATACAAATTATCTAACGCAATATTAATATACCCAACGTTTGCAGAACTAAGTAAACAAATTCACTTTATTGCAACGGTTGAGCTTATTATAGCAACCCTTGTTATCGCTTATGTCAGTATTCGCTATATACACTTTTATCTCCCAAAACGTAGCGTTATATTTACAATAGACTCAAAAAAATCATTAAGTTAGTTAAAATAAAATTCCCGTTTGTATTTGTTAATATCATATTGGTAATTTTTAATTTACTCGCTATTGGCGTTGATTAAATTATCTATCTATTAAAAATGAGGTTCTATCATGCATAAAGAAAATCAAGCATTTCTAATTCCTTGTATATCAGTTATACTATTTACAGTATTTGCAATTATCGCATTATTCTTATAATTAACTTGATTTAGATAACAATCCTTCATTAATTCATTCAGTTAAATAATTATAAGTTATTAGCAAATTATTATTTTATAAAGTTTACAATGGTAGATTAAAAATGAAAATAAAATTAAAACACATCGCAATTTTTTCGATGTTATTATCGATTTCTGCAGCTCAAGCTGCATCTGAAAAAAGTGCCTATGTAATGCTAAATAGCCCAGTTGCAGAGGCTCCATCTGTTGTAGAGTTCTTTTCATTTTATTGTGGTCCATGCTATTTATTCAATCATAATTACAATGTAGATAAGGCTGTTTCTAAGGCGCTACCTAAAGATATCAAGTTAACAAAATATCATGTTGGTGCTATGGGGAAATTAGGTAATGAATTGACTGAAGCTTGGTCAATTGCGATGGCATTAGATGTTGAAGATAAAATTGAGCCTTTATTATTTGATGCCCAGATGAATAAAAAAATAAATAATAGTGATGATATAAAAGTTATATTTAAATCTATAGGTATCAGTTCAGATGTATATGACGAAATGAAAGGATCTGAAAAAGTAAAGGATTTAACGTTTAAACAAAATGAAGCGGTTAAGTCATTTAATGTTACATCAACACCATCATTTTATGTCTCAGGGAAATATAAAATTGAAAATCAAAATGTTCCACATACAAATATTGAAGACTATGCATCTAACTATGCTGATTTAATCAATAAATTATTGGTGAAAGAATAGTTTCGGATATTTTAATGATATTCTTTATATCTCCCCATTATAATATGGGGGGATATGTAATATGTCCTAAGTATAGGGATCTTTACTACTTGCTTTTAATTCATTAACTGATTTAAATAGCATTAAATTAATCATGTTAAGTATTATGGGAATTAAAAAGTAATCACTATGAAACTTGATAGGAAATAAAATATCCTTCAGATTCAATTAAAAGTAATTTTTCGTTATGTTGAGTAGCTCTTATCTTGTTCACTAAGTGGTGAACGACTGATCTTGTTAAAAATATTTTAAAGTTGAACAAAAAGTGCCCCCTCAGAGAGCTATATCTTTCTAAAGTATTACTAGCCTATATTATTCACGATTGAGTTAAAAATATAATAATATACGGGGTGCTAATAATATTAGTGTCTATGCTATTAAAAATAAAAAACTCTCCAATGTTGGCGGTTTTAAACTAATCATATATAGAGCTATTATTAATAGCTCTATATTATTCGTTTGATCAATTATATCAAAAATAACTTTTATCATCTAATGCTTACTTTTAATTTATCTGATTATTCCCAGTGTTAAGTAAAGCAAATGTAGACTAATGTTTTTTGTTTCTAATAATTTATACTATTGATTAATAAATTCATGTTTTTAATCAAAGGTTGCGATAAGCCAAGCAGAGCCTTTATAGCTGCCTGTAACCGCATTTGTTCCTTGAATATGGCTGCTTATCTTAATCGTTCTCAAATCTTTAATATCAATTTTAAAATCTTTACCCGTTTGACCTGTTGTTTCATCCGTCATGGTCAATTCGCTGTATATTTTATTATTACTATTCAGACTATTCACCATTGGCAATCGCTTTTGTGGATCGCTGTCCGTTGCATAATCAAGGCGTAATCGGACTTTTGTTGAAACTGAGAATTTACAGGTATAGGTCACATTCTCTGTGACTACACTATCATAATTTAACGTATTTAACTGTCCATGACGTAAGTTTACTGTACCCGCTTGCCCTGTACTGGTCATTGTTGTACAAGAAGAGCCTACATTTAATTGTGATGCAGCTAATCGCATTGGTACAGATGAATGGTTCAATGTCCAAGAAGTTTGAGGTGGTGTGGTTTTTGATGCCGTAAATGCACGTACATAGCCCCCAAGATCCATTGCAGCAATAGGTAACTGCCCATCAATAATACGATCATTAATATAAAACGTCACAGTGATGGGAAATTGCACGGTAAATTCACCTGCGTTTACCGTTGTTGTGGACTCCGTCATTGCGCAAATAGCACCATTAATATTAACCCAATTAAGAATTCGAGTATTAACCGTCATCACTAAGTTACTGTTAATACGGTATGCCACTTTACCATCTATCGTCGTGCCCGCCGTTGGTGCAAATATAAATAAACGGTGAAATGCATTATGAGAAGGAATAGTCGTATTATTGCCACCTCCCCAAGTTCTACCGATACATGTAACCGTCCCTGAAACACTCACAGCAGAAGTGCTACCATTAATCACGATAGAGTTACCAACACGATAGTAATCTTTACCATCTGTGCCTTTAACTGGCGTTGTTGCAATGGAACTATTGCTTGACAACTTGATTAAATACCCGCTATTCACGTTTTGAATCCGCGGAGCATAGTCTGCTTTGGCAGTAAAACTTGATAAAAGTCCCCCTGCAAGGCAACCACATAATAATGTTACATGGCGAAGTAAAGAAAGCGATGAATAAAGCATCATACTGATCGACCCTTTCTCATTTTTCCACTGGCAAAAATTGTGTATTAATCTAAACATAACAGAGCGCCCTACTAGTTATAAGTCACGGAAAGGGTGACTGTTGAAGTAAACTTCCCGAGATCCAGTTGATTGATAGGCACTGCACTAACCAACTGTGCTTGTAAATCCATGCGATACAGTGTTGCATCAACCCGCTCTGGGTAAATACGTTGCTTTTTACTCACTTCCAATGCACGAACTGTTCCGCCAGTGACTTCTTTAAAATCAATGCCAAGCCCATCAGTGCTGGTGGCCAAGATATTTTTCCCGTTATATAACAACGTACTTCCCCCTTTTGGATTCAACACTATCGCTAAGCTATTGCTGAAATTACAGCCTGAGATATAGAGCGAAAAGTCCTTCACCGCAGCGGATTTATTCAGTGCTTCAGGATTGAGGGTACCAAAACCAATTTTCATCGGTGAACTACTATTTTCACTGCGAATATTGCAAGCTGGATCAACCATGGTGGCAGTCACATCAACCAAAACGTCAGCGTGGCTCTCTACTGCAGCAAACAGCAAAAATAACCCGAGAGGTTTCTTCATCTTATTGAGTATTGTCACTATTCATACTCCACATTGAAGGTCACTATGCCTGAAAAATCACCAATCTTGGCCTCACCCGTTGCGGGTTTGCGAACAAAAACGCCAAAATCAAACTGTTGTAAGCCCTCAACTACACTCACATCACCAATGGTCATCGGCTTATTCCAGACAATAGGCTTTTCATCATGATCGATCAGCCCCAACACGACGCCACTGTTACCTTTAGTCGTTAAAAAACTATCGCCACCAATATTGACTAACTCATTGCTTTGCCACGTTAATTTAATACTTTTTTGTAAATCTGTTTCACTGCACTTATCAATGGCAATGGTAAAAGGGGTCACTGCGCTCGCTTCATTTTCATTAATAAATTGCCAACGTAAGTTATATAACGTGATCTTTTTATTGATTGACTCTGCGGCAACTTGGCAGGCTGTACTGACGAGTTCACCAGTAAATTCAACATCTAAGCTATTAGCGGCCAATACTGGAGATTGCCAACTTAAAAAAACGACAGGGAAAAGCCAAAAACGTATCGCAACCTTATTCATAGCTCACCTCTAAACGTAATGTGTGCCTATCTTTCATCAACGTGGGTATATGAATTGGGTTACTGCCATTCAACAATGAAAGAGGATAACGAACAGAAGATAACCCACGTTGTACATCATAAAATTGCACGCTGACGGGGGTATTTGCGGTTGCATCAAACAAATTCATTTCTTGGTAGTCCTTCCCTGCACCACATCCGGTCAAACTCAGTGTTTTCTCGAAAGACAAATTACAAGGTGCATTAAATAGCGTGGCTTTCACCGCTATTCTGCCTTGGTGCAGCAATTCATACTCTGATTGGTTAACCGGTGTATTCGCAACAGGGCTTTCAGCCATAACACGTTGACTCAATACACAGCCAACAAGGAGTAATGCCGCTTTGAACCATTTTGCTGTTATGAAGACTGTTTGTTTATTCATCATCCTTTCCCCGTTGACCCATACGCTTGAAAATTACTGTTCACCGGTGACCGTGCAGGTGTCACCTTGGCAACCAAATGCCAGCGTTGGCTTACCGCCATAATCATTGATATAGGTCAGATATGGTGTGGATAATGCCGGAGATACCACATCCTGAGTCGATTTTGGCGGCACCATCACAACATTAAAGGAATTTTGCTCAGCGGCGGCTTTGCTATTTCCTAACCCAATCACCGTTAAATTAAAGGGGGTGGTATTATTGATGCGATAACCTTTCCCCATCTTGGTTAACGTCACTTTATGCGCCCACTTAGTCTCCGACTCAGGCAAAATGCTGGCAGGTCGATAAAACAGTTTGACTCGCGATTGCAGGGCAATTTGCAAGGTATTACCGTCGCTTGATTTCGGGGGCACTTCACGCAAATTGAAATAAAACACCGATTCTCGGTCTTGGGGTAACTTGCTCAATTCAGGAGTGGTACTTAAACGCACTAAACTGCTGCTACTCGGCTCAATCCGTTGTAACGGCGGCGTTGCAAGGATCGCCCCTTTGGTTAACTTATTACCCTGTAAGTCTTCGATCCAACTTTGTGCTAAGTAGGCTTCTTCTGGGTTATCGTTCGAAATGGTGACGTTAATTGATTTTTCCGTTCCAGGAAAAATAATACGTGTTCTGTCTAATGTCACCGCACTATAGGTACTCATGGAGACGAATACCGTGATACCAACAAGCGTACGACATAACCTTTGACCTAAATTCAACATAATTGACCTCATAAAACGGATTAAATACTTATTTTGCTGACTGTGCGTTTGCAACTGTTGCAGACGAGCACGGCAGCAATAACATGCTAGATAATGACGCTAATTTTTCTGGCAGCAGCAATTCACATTGCTTCTCACCGCCCCAATAGACAAAGAGCGTTTCTTTTGGTGCAATCCCAACTAACCATGTCACACCGTCTTCGCCCACAATACCCAATTCGCGATTATCGGCATTACGCACACTGGCGCCAAAAGGCGGATTTTTGCCATTGCTCAATGTTAAAATGGCAAACAGTTTCTCCCCTTTCATGACCGATAAACTGCGGTAGCCAATGGCACCTTTTGTTAAGGTAATATCCGTCGTTGATTCCAACGTTTCTAAATTTTCAGGGAGTTGACTGGTATTGATTGATGCCGTCGACTTGCGATAACTATTGACGTTAGGAATGACCGCAAGCCCAAATCGGTTGGTTTTGATCACACCGCTATCCAGTGGAACATCACTCACCCCGGGTGTTTCAATCATTAAGCGGGTATCGCCATTTGCCGAGCGATGTAACGCAACACCATGCGCTGTCGCCGTGACACCACTGTTAATAGAGGCACCAAAACTACGATATTGCTGCGGGACATAGCTGGCGTTAGCCGATAAATTGGCTTGGGAGAGATCGCGGGAATAGTAACCACTGATGCTTGATTGGCTCTCCATATTTTGCCCATGGTTATACCCCACATTCAGGCTGTAGTTGTCGCGATCGCTATAGCCGCTATACCCGACACTGTGGTTGTATTGGTTATTCCCCCCCGCTCGTGAATACAATTCTGAGAACGTAATATTGTGCCCGCTATACAGTGGCACGGTTAAATACAGGTTAATCGCATCATCTTTATAGCCGTTATCACGCTCTGTTCGAGTCGCGGATAATGAAATATTGGCATCTTGCTGGGATAGCCCCGGAATGCTGATATTGGTGCTGGCATATAAACCGTACTGTGTCTGGGGTTTATCTTGCCAATAAGTACTGTATTGATAATTCAGCGATAAATTGAAATTATCAAAGTACTTATTCAAATAGATTTGGTAGTTTTCTTTTGGCGCACGCACCACGTAACCGGTACGATCTTGATCCATAAATTGGGTTAATGTGCGGTAATCTCTATCCGCGAATCGATACCCTGCAAAGGTGATATCCGTACGCAAAGCATCAAATGATTTTGCATAATTCAAGCGATATGAACGCCCTTGCAATGTTTCATGAGTAAAGCGGGCAAACGACTGCGTAATATCGAGTGACAATGCACCAAATGCAAACAAATCTCGACCAATACCGATAGCCGCGGTTTGGTAATCGCCATTCAGCTGCGACCCGCCATACAGTGACCATGCGTTAGATAAACCATAAGAAAGCTCACCACTCATCACCGGTTTACCGGTTAAATTGTGGCCGTCATAACGCGTTTTACCGGCAACCAGCTTATAAACAATGCGTCCCGGTCGTGTTAAATAAGGGAGAGATGCTGTACTGAGACTGAATTTTTTCTCTTCACCGTTTTCTTCACGAACCGTGACATCCAGTACCCCACGAACGCCGCTATCTAAAGTCTGAATACGAAAGGGACCCGGTGGAACGGTGGTTTCTAAAATAACGCGATCTTGGCTACGAACAATCACCGTGGCATTCGTATTCGCCACACCTATAATTTCAGGTGCATAACCGACCAATTTTGGCGGTAACATACGATCGTCACTTTCTAATGAAATACCGCTGTATTGCCATGATTCAAAGACATCGGAATAGAAATAGTTTTCCCCAAGGGTTAAAATAGAGGCGAGTTTTTTCAATGAAGTAAAAGCATAAAGGCGACTAAAATCGAAGTTATGTGTTTCTTGTGGGTTACTACCACCGTGTTGTTTTTGATAAGTCGCGTTATAATCCCCACGAAAACGCCAAGCACCGAGGTTAATACCTGCTGTCCCATTTGTTGATAAATACGTCCGTTTATTACCGCTATTTTCTTCGGTGACAGACGTATTGGCACTGTAATCGACGAATGCCCCATTAACCCCTTCTTCCCATAAGGCAGGCGGTGTCCAGTTAGGATCACGGTATTCCATCCACAGCTGTGGAATGGTGATTTTGAGTGATAACGTAGACAGTTCGACCGTCGTTTGCACACCGGTCAACGCCGAAAGATCAAGGCACTGACCATCATGAGACGTCGTCACTTTTTGTTTTGCTGAGTCTTTCAACCCAATAAGATCAAGTAAGTTCGCAGGAATGCAGGTAGCTTGAGCGTCGGCTTGTTGCTGAGCATTTTGATCGAAGATGGTGATATCGCGAGGCGCGCCTAAGCGTTGCCCGTTGACAAAAACAGTTAAGACATAGTGTCCGGGTGGCACATAACCAGCAACGGAAAATTGGCTCATATCCACGTTTTGCATGTCTTCCGCATCCAATACATCGGTATTGAATTCTGTCGCATATGCTGTGCATGCGCAGACGCTCACCGCCAATAAAACGGCCTGCCTTACTTTGCTAAGTTTGAACATCATGCCCTGTACCATCCCAAAGACAGCAAGAATGCTCCCTCAATGGGGTCATTGAAGAAACGCCTCTGTGCTTTATTGATAATCGATAAAAAAACGAACTAGCCCTTGGTAACTGCCTGCTTGTAAGGGTTTTCCAGTCAGTTCTAGTCGTAAAAAATAACGTAAAAAGAGGGTTTGCCCAGATTTACCTTGCCGTAACACGCTGTCAAACAAGGGATATGTTTCCCCCGGTATCAATACAGTCTTTGTGTTATCAAGGACGGAGACCCCTAAGCCTTGAGAAGGTCCTTGTAAAACAAAGGCATTGATATTGCTTGCTCCTTGTCCGTCAAAACGTATCGTCCATGTTTTACTGTCAATTGATGTGTAAACGCTGCCACAATCACGAAGTTCAATTTCAAAGGGTCGGGTTTGCTGTTCACGCTCTACCGCGGTTGATAACATCGTCATTGTTAAAGATGAAAAATCGACCGTTTGATAGCGATTTGGCATCACAATTGAACAAGGCGTTGAAATAACACTGCCAACCAGCTGAGTGGCTCCCTCATGACGCATGCCAACCTCTTTTGCACCTAAAGCAGATGTTCCACCCAAAATAAGCGAAAATAGGATCCCGGTTATTTGCAGACCAACACGTTGATAAACAGCCACCAGTTTCTCCCTTACGGATGTCAATCGGATCGTCAGCTTTAACTGACGGCTCTGACTGTTGACAAACAAATAATGTTTGACGGTAGTCATTAGAGGTTGTTAAATAAGCGAAGAAAATCAATTCGTTGATTTTCGATTGATAATACGAAGAGGGGAAAATTGCACCTTAGCCCTCTTCGTGATTCACGTTGGCCGCCAGGCTTCACTGGCGGTCAATTTATCGGCTTACTGGTAAGTAATACGGAAGTTAGAAATTGCGCTGAATTTACCTTCAGCCACATCTTTAGTGGTATCAACCGCTTTCGCTAATGCTTTGAACGTTAAAGTGTTGTCACCCGTTTGGTTTGCAATGCTAGGTAAAACATCTTTTGCTTTTCCGAATTCGAAACCATCAATTAGAATCCCCAAGTTATTCGCGTTACCCGCAGAAGTTGACAGCAGGGTGTTGTCTTTATCTGCATAGTTTTGGCCTGTGAACACGAGTTCCATTGATTTCACAGCAACAGGTTTACCTTCAGTATCTTTACCAAAGTTAGCAAAGTCACAACCTGTAAATTTGATGTCGAAATCGGCTTCTGCGGCTTTACCACTTTCCAATGCTTTACGAGATAACTGACCAAAATCAACAGTTTGCTTCAATGAAGACTGCTCAATATTACAAGGTGTATTTACCACTGAACCCACGAAGTTGATGGTACCCGTGTTATCAGCCATTGAGCTTAATGGAACAACAGATGCCGCAAATACAGTTGCAATCGCTAATTTAGTTAATTTCATCTTATTACCCTTTAATTTAAAATAAATGTTAAATCAATTTTTAATAATTGATTATACTCTTCACTATATTTTTAATTAAAAATTATCTAAACTATCCATGATATTGATAATTTGAAATTAAACATCGATTGATATAACAAACATTCCTTTTATGCTAAATCATCACTGGACTTCAAGTTTGGCTTTTATAATTAAATTTAAAAACCTAATTTTGTTTAATTTTCTTAAATTAAACAAAAAATTTCACATAACATTAACAATGGAAAAATCTCAAGATTCTATAGTTATTCATATTTTAAATTAATGCTTTATGTTACATTAAATAAAACATTAGATAAGTTGAATTGTTACTGTCATAATCTTAATAAATCAAAATAATGACCCTGTATCATTTATAAATGAAATTTTTTCTTTTTCTTTTTCTTTTTCTTTTTCTTTTATGAATTCATATTTTAAAATAGAGAAATCCAAATCAAGATAGATAGCTAATTCAATTAATTTTTCAATGTTTAACTTTGTGATGCCTCGTTCATATCTTGATATCTGTTGCTGACTTACATTTAATTTTTCGGCTAATTCACTTCCGCTCATTCCTTTTTTTTCCTTAATCTCTTTATTAAATGGCCAATCCTGACATTTATATCCTCTTTAATATCATTCATTTTAATCGTCTCTAATTTTAAATTCGAGAAGTGATGAGTTAATCTTTTTTAAAAAAATAGCCAACATCAACTTTGAAGTATACTGCTATTAACATGATTTTAGATGTTGATATATCGCTAAGTCCATTTTCATAACGTGATAATTGTTGTTGTGAAATACCTATAATTTTAGCTAAATCAGAACCACTCAATTTATATTCCGATCTTAGCAATTTAATTTTTTCACCAATATTTTTAGCAACCATACTAGTGATGTTTTTTTTGTTATCTAAAACTGTTAAGGAGGTAAAGATAGAGTCCTTCATTTTAATTAAATACCAATTTAAGATTTTATTTTGATAAGCCTTAATTTCTGGACGTAGAATACTCTCCGCAGAGGTATTTACTAAATATAAAAAAACAATATAGTAAATCTATAAAAGCGATTAATTATTAAATATGTATTAAATTACCAGCTAAATAAGTGACAATCTAAAAAAGACTACTATAACTTAATGAAAATAATTAATAAAATATAAAGCCTATTAATTGTAAGGCTATTATTTTAACATACTATCAACATGAATATTTTGAGTGAAAATAGTAAGTTCAGATTTTTCTTACTTAAATAGTGGGTTTTTCACACCTATTATGGGTTTTTTATTCTTTTACAATTATTAATTAGATAGTCTAAATATGATATTTAATAAATTATTTATATCTACAATAGAATAAGCAGTCCAAATAAGATCATCTATTTTTGATGGTATTTATTTTCTATAGTTAAAAACAGTGTATTGTATAAATCGCAGGATGGTTATTACGTAAAAACCCTTAATCTCAACTCGTTAAAATTAAATTAAATTAATAATGTAGTTATTTTTATATATTAAATTTCAAGGTGATTGTTTATTTGATTTTCTATTTTAGATGTTTTTTTTGGGGGAGTGTTCTGCAAATCATTCTATATTTTTTATTTTATTTGGATTAATTTATTAAGATAGTGTTGATTCTATTCATTTATGAAGATAAATATAGATAATATGACTTCTCACAGATCTCATTGAGCGAGGATTTATGGCGGAGATAGTGAAGATTTTCTGAGAGATTTTTGATTGTATATATCATATCAGTAATGATGATGTGATTATCTCAATTGAAAGTAACTGAGCTGTAAGTTCCCCCTTTCTAGATATAAGGGGGAACAGAGGAAATAATTAGTGTCTGTTACGTTTATCGGCACGGTGTGACAGCCAGTCGCCCAGCATCTGTACTACTTGAACCAATATAATCAGTGCTACCACTGTCACGATCATCACTTCGGTTTCGTAACGGTAGTAACCGTAGCGGATCGCCAGATCCCCAACACCGCCACCGCCAACAATACCCGCCATTGCGGAGTAGCCGATTAAGCTCACCAATGTAATAGTCAAACCGCGGAGTAAGCCTGCTTTCGCTTCAGGCAGCAGCACACCACAGATGATGTGCATGGGACTGGCACCAAAGGCTTCGGCTGCTTCAATAATACCTTTATCGACTTCACGTAGTGCGCTATCGACCAAGCGAGCATAAAAAGCAATCGCGGCTACAGATAAGGGTACAGAGGCTGCAATCGGGCCAATAGTATTACCGAGTAAAATCTGTGTTAAAGGCAGTAATAACACCAGAAGGATGACAAAAGGAATAGAGCGAATGATATTCACCAGTACGGAACTTAATAAATAAACTGCACGGTTTTGCCAGAATAGATGACGGTTAGTCACAAATATCAAAAAACCGAGGGGTAAGCCGCCAATGATGGCCATCACCGTTGAAATGGTCAGCATTTGGAAGGTTTCGCCAAAGGCGAGGTTTAAGTCAGCTAATAAATCATCCATTGATCACCTCCACTTGTGCGGTACGGTTACGAATATAGTCTACAGCCTGCACTACCGCAGCAGGATCCTCAGCAGTTAGTTGCACCACCAAAATGCCCAGAGCACGTTCGCCGAGATATTCAATTTTGCCATGCAAAATATTGACGGCTACGCCAAATTTAATGGCGGCATCAGAGAGTACTGGTTGTTCGGCAGAGTCACCGATAAACAAGATTTTTAGTAATTGGCCAGGTAAATGTTCTTTTAGTCTGTCCGGTAATGTTAGGTCAAGCGTATGTGAGACCAGTTGTTGAGTGAAAGGGTGCTGTGGGTGAGCAAAAATATCAAACACTTCACCGATTTCGACGACTTTACCGCCAGACATCACTGCTACGCGATCGCAAATGGATTTGATCACATCCATCTCGTGAGTGATCAGCACGATCGTAAGTCCAAGCTGTACATTGATCTGTTTAAGTAGCTCAAGAATATTAGCTGAAGTTTCCAAATCTAGTGCCGATGTTGGTTCATCACACAACAGTACGTCAGGGTGGTTGGCGATTGCACGAGCAATACCAACGCGTTGTTTTTGCCCGCCACTTAATTGGACTGGATAGTGATTAGCTTTGTCGCTAAGGCCTACTAACTCAAGTGTTTCAGCAACGCGTGGGGCGATTTTAGCTCGCTCCCAACCTGCTGCTTTTAGGCTAAATGCCACGTTTTGTGCCACAGTGCGGGTGTGCATGAGATTAAAGTGTTGAAAAATCATCCCAATACGCTGACGTGCTTTACGTAGCGCCAGACCTTCCATTTGTGAAATGGCTACGCCATTGACTTTTACAACGCCTTCGCTTGGCCGTTGCAGCGCGTTTAATGTGCGTAGCAAAGTACTTTTACCTGCTCCACTGGTGCCAACGATACCAAAAATTTCTTTCGGTGCTATCTGTAAGCTAACATTATCCACAGCACGAGTGGGGGTAGCCCCACGGACAGTGGGAAAGTCTACAGAGACCTTATCTATCTCAATCATGTTTTCCTCATACGACAAAAGGCAGGCTATCGCAGCCTGCCTGTTAATTCAGTATCTTTGTTTACTTTTTGTCAGCAGCAACCATCCAGTCTGGTTTCTGGAAAGCACTATAGACATTTTTTGGATCATCAATCACAGCACGGTATGCCGGAGATTTCACGACCTCAACAATATCTTTAGCGAAAGGTTTATCAGCATCTTCGCTGCGTACCGCGATGATGTTTTTTAGGTTTTCGTCTAGGTGTTCTTGTTTGATAGCCGTAGACAGATCCAAGCCTGCTGCAACAGCAAAGTTGCCGTTGACCAATGCCGCAGTGGCGCTATCGAGAGTACGCGGTAGCTGCGCTGCTTCCAATGATTTGAAGACTAAACCTTTCGGATTGCTAGCGATATCGCGCTCTGAGGCTTTGGTCGGATCGATATTGTCTTTAATTGTTATCAGATCAATGGATTGCAAGAAACGCAGGCCACGAGCCAGATTAGTAGGATCGTTGGACAGTGTCACAATGTCGCCTTTTTTCAGCTCATCGAGACTCTTAATTTTGTTGGAGTAGAAGCCCATGCCTGCCGTTGGTACAGTGATCAGGTTGCTGAGCTTCAGCTTTTTATCGGCAGTGAATTTATCAAAGTAAAGTGTGTGTTGGAAAAGGTTGGCGTCGATACTGCCATTAGACAGAGCCATGTTCGGCTGTACGTAGTCGCTAAACTCGCGTACGACTACCTTGTAGCCTTTTTCATTTAATGATGGTTCGAGGGCCTGTTTCACCATGTCACCGTATGGTCCCGGCGCTACGCCGAAAACAATGGTGTGTGGATCGCTGTTAGCTAGTGCGGAACTTAAACCGCATGCTAGAACTAGAGCTCCAAAAGTAGCGCGTAAACCGAGATGACGTCCCATATATTCTCCCTAACAAAAGTGTATCTATTGTGTGATGCGTCGTGCCAAGCAACGCATTCCATATTGATTTTATGAATAAGATGTCATAAACAAGGCTTTGCGGTAATTGAAATAAATTCATGTTGATGTGAAATAAGGTTCTAAATGATGAGATATTCTCACCAGCTAATATGATGAAGTATAAAGAAAAGTCTAAACTACCCGTTTGTTATTATTCATTTTTGATATAAGGAAAGGTAGATATCGGCTAAGGGGGAATTTTTGTCCACTGGCGGAAAGTCTCTAGGAAAGGTTACTCGATGCTTCAAAAGTGATGAAACCAGCTTATACCTATTCAATTAAATGGCAAATAGCTATGGTCTTTGTATTTGATGAAGAATACGTTCGGAAATTAGCGGCTTAATTATAGAGTTTAAGTATTTTAACTTATTTCTAAGTTGTCTCAAAATGAAAAGTTATTATCCTGAATTTAAGTTACAGCAATACTAGGTGAAATGTTTTGCGATAAATATCACATTACGTGTATGTTAAAATTGAATTAATTTATTGTTAATATATCTATTATTTACCTGTTTTTTCTCAGATTAAAATATTTTCAAAATCGTTTTTATGGTGGGGTTAATTAAATTACTCGTAGTTACTCTTAATATAATAATCTCATATTAAATAAAGAATAAGGGTAAATAAGATGGATGAACAATATGATATCGTTATTATCGGTAGTGGGCATAATGGTCTAGTCGCCGCTGCAATGCTATCACTCAAAGGATTAAAAGTTGTTGTTTTAGAAAGTGAAAGTGATATTGGTGGGGCTGCACGTACTGCTGAAATAACACAACCTGGATTTCACCATGACCTTTATGCAACCAATATTGGTATGTTTTTAGGCTCCCCTTTTTATCAAGAGTATAAAAAAGAACTCCATGACAATGGATTTGAAATCAACACGATAGATAGACCTTATTGTAATGTTTTTCCTGATGGTGAAGGTATTGCCGTTTATCAAGATCATGATAAAACAGATGCGATGCTTCGCAAATACTCTAATCAAGATGCAGATTCATTCTGGAAACTATTAAGTTATTTTCAAAAAACATCGCAGCATTTCATGCCAATTATGCAAACGGAGTTACCTTCATTTAAAGCAGCCAAACAGCTATGGTCAATGACAAGGCATCTTGGTATGACCGAATCGCTCAGCTTAGCACAATTACTTCTTAAATCGACGCGTGAGTTTTCTGAGGACTGGTTTACACATCCTAAAGTACGTGCATTATTTATCCCTTGGGCTTTTCACTTGGACTATGGCCCAGATATCTCTGGAGGAGCAACATTTTCTTTTGTAGAGAGTATGGTCGACCATTTAAATGGGCTTGCTATAAGTAAAGGCGGGGTTGGTAATCTCATAAAGAGTATTGCAAAAATAATAGAAAATAATGGCGGGACAATATTAACGCAGAAAAATGTCACTGAAATTATTGTAGAAAAAGGGACTGCGATTGGTGTAAAAACCATAACAGGGCAAACATTTAGCGCTAGAAAAGCGGTTATAGGGAATATAACACCAACCCAAATCGTTAATTCACTCATTAATGAAGCCCATCTTCCGAGTAATTATATTCAAAAAGCGAAACAATATCGTTATGGGCTAAGCACTATGATGATCCATTTTGCGTTAGATGGCCCCTTAGAGTGGAAGGCTGGCGAGGATTTTTCTAATTTTGGCTATGTTCATATAGGGCCTTATACGAATGATATAGCAACAACATTCAATCAAGCCCAAAATGGTATTTTACCGGATAACCCAATGCTTGTTGTTGGGCAACAAAGCAGACACGATAAAACTCGGGCTCCGGATGGTAAGGAAACGCTTTGGGTACAAGTTAGAGCGTTACCTTATACGCCAAATAGTGATTCACTCAATGCGATATCTATTGGCCATTGGGATTCGATGAAGCAAGATTATGCTGAACGAGTGATTGATAATATAAGCTTCTATGCCCCAAATATAAAACAACGTATTTTAGATTATGCTGTTTTTTCGCCGGAAGATTTAATGAAACATAATCGAAATCTTGTCAATGGTGACAGCGTAGCTGGGAGCCATCAACTTAATCAAAATTATATTTTTAGACCTTTTCCGGGATACTCTCGTTATAAAACACCGATTAAAAATTTATGGATTATTGGTGCTTCAACATGGCCTGGCGCCGGTTTGAATGCAATATCCGGTTATCTTGTTGCTAAACATATTCAAAAATAACATTTGAGTTTAGTATGAGATTTACTGCAAATAATTAGCGCCGGTAATTTTAGAAACTAAATTGACGATAATTGGGCAATTTAATGTTGGATTACGTCATTGCTATTTGAGGCAGAATCTACAAGTTGTTATGCGCAGATTCTGCCACATTATATTACCAGCTCCCTGAAGCGCCACCGCCGCCACTTGATCCACCACCGCCACCACTGGAAGAACGTGAAGAAGAACTTGAAGATGAGCCCGATGAACCTGAATTGTAACTCGATGATGAGGATGAAGAACCTGATGAATATCGATATGATGATCTCGATGCAACAGATGATTGATAAAAAGGTGAGCCTACCCGACTCAAAGAACAAATTTCGTTCCATTCTTTTTTTTGTTGACGGAAGAGGGGGAGCAATAAGTTCAATAGACTAAAAATAATCATCATTAGTATGATATTGAAAAATATTGATAACATAATCATCAGTATCAGCATAAAAGGATTAATTAACCCATCGAGATAGACCTGTGTAAAAAATATAGCAGCTAAGGTATAGAGCGTCACGGGGCCAAACATATTCAACGATGTGGGAAAGTAATATTTATATTGTAAGTATTTTTTTAATCTTTTTAACTGTTTAGCACCTATTTTATACCCTCGCTTCCTAGACGTTTTCTTTTTTTCTGAAAGCGCTATCTCATTATTAATTTTTTTCTTTAATCTTCGGGTACCAAAAATTAATTTATAAGCATAAATTAGGCTAAAAATGGCAAGATAAATCAGCGTAAAATGCGTTTGTAGGATCTTAAATGGGATGAGATCTATCAGTGAATTATCAAATTCTATTGGCTCGCTATTAGCAACTTGCATCGCATGTTTAAGACCCCGTTCAATCCCTGAATAATAATTTCCTGACTTAAAAGACGGTAATATATCATTTCGTATAATGCGTCCTGAGAGAACATCCGTTAGGATACCCTCATAGCCGTATCCAATTTCAAAGCGTACTTTATGGTCATTGGTGCTTACGACGAGTAAGATGCCATTATCTTTGCCTTCCTTTCCTATTTTCCATTGATTGAAGGCGCGAGAGGCAAATTGTTCGATTGTCTCATTGCCTATTGTCGGCACAATATACAGAACAAATTGAGATCCATCCCTCCGATTATTTTCAAAATCAATAAGCAGATTATTTAGTCTCTGAAATTGCTGTGTAGTTAATAGTTTTGAACTATCAATCACTCTATCCGTCTTTAACGGTGGAAGGCTTACGAGTGTCGCATTGGCAGTGAAACTGAATAATAACAAAAATAATAAAGAGAATAGCTTACGAGTCATGAGCTAAAATCCACAATAGGGACGGTTTTTATCTGTTGTTCATTTTCAACACTAAAATTAGCTTTTGCCTCATAATCAAAATATTTTGCGATAAAACTATAAGGGAATTGCCTGATTTGTGTATTGTAATGACGAACGGCATCAATATAACGAGTACGCGCGACAGAAATACGATTTTCAGCACCTTCTAACTGCACCATAAGATCTTGATAGAGTGAACTGGCCTTTAATTCTGGATAATTTTCTGCAACGACTAACAGACGAGACAGGGATTGCCCTAAATTGTTTTGGGCTTTTTGATATGCCGCGGTAATTTCAGGATCAGAAAATATATCGGCACTTACGTTAATTTGCCCAACAGACGCTCTTGCTTGTACCACGTCTCGTAGCACATTACTTTCATGGTTTGAGTAACCCTTTACAGTATTAACAAGGTTTGGTACTAAATCGGAACGGCGCTGATACTGATTTAATAGCTCCGAAGCAGTAGCAGCGACTAACTCATCATTTTTTTGAATTGTGTTGTAATTATTGATCAGTACCACTAAAGCGATGACAAACAGTAATATGAACCCAATAGCCAACTTGCGCATGAAAAATCCTTTTATTTACAATTAATCAATCATAAATAGCTTTAAATTGATTTAAAAATCCTCATTAGATACATGCATTATCTTAAATAAATTAGAGGCAAAAGAGTAATCTTATCTGTTTCTAAATATTAATAGAGGCTCCTTAGTTGCCTATATTATTGAGTGAAATTTAATTCAACACTATTTCGCATTCAGTGAGGTTTGGCTGTTTGTATCGACCTTGTGGGATGTTCTATATTGAAAAGCGCTAAATTCCATTGAACAAAATGAGCTGCAAAAAAAGCTCAAGAGGTACTTTTTGTAGGCTAAATAGTATTGATATGGATGATAGTGATAGGTTTAATCTGGAGAGGTTTATTGAATACTAGAAAGCAAAAAACCGCCTATTAGGCGGTTTCTTTAAATAGTGGTGCCCGGACTCGGAATCGAACCAAGGACACGGGGATTTTCAATCCCCTGCTCTACCGACTGAGCTATCCGGGCAACGGGGCGCATTAAACCGCATTAGGCAGTTCTCGTCAACGAGTTTTTAATAAAAAAACGTAATTTTCAACTGAGTGTTTTCTTTTTCAGCAAAAATTGTTGGTTTAACGCGCGCTTACTGATTTTTAACTTAATGCACCTTTTTTGCGGCATAAAGCAATAGCTAAAATATCTTCAGACAGATGCTGTGCGATTTCAACATCATTAACATCACGCTGAATCAACAGGCGATTTAAGCAACCTTCCAGTACCAATTCCATTTGATTGGCGACCAGCTCTGAATCTTCAATATCGAGTTCATCTAAAAGCTCCTTGGTATACAGGAAAGAGTTGTCCTTCTGTAAACGGCTTAATTGATGAATAGGATGCTGTGGATCAGGATAATGATTACAGGCAGAGACAAATAAGCAGCCTGGAAAACGACCTTCACTGACTTTGCTATAAAGCTGTTGGTAGCGAGATGTTAACTTTTGCTGTGGGCTTAGCGATTCATCTAAGCGTGTTTGGCGTTGCCAGATTTCAATTTGCTGACCATGGTATCGCAAGCAATCATAAATCAAAGCCTCATCATCAGGCCAAAACTGGTGGATAAGGCTAAAATCAGGTTCTATTTCATTGAGAAGGTGCTCGGTAGATGCAGATAAACCTTGTTTTTCTAACTGGTTTAAAGCATGACTTAAAATTTCTTCGCGCTGTACTGACATTGGTTAGCTCCGTCACAACATTGTTCCAATGTTTCATCATAGCAATGTTCATCATTGATTTATAGCTGTCATGTGGTTGACTTTACTCAGCGAATAATAGAGTTGGCCTATACCTCCTATCTGTTCGTTCATTATTGACTATAAATGATTTTATTTATTTATAGAGTGAGTATCTAAATGTAATTTATTTTTTTATTAAATATAACGCGAGTTATTTCATATGCAAATAAATCATTAACGATTTATGTTAATTTTATTATGGATAATCCTAATAATTAAGTTTTAAATTATTAAGGTTGTTTTTTAAATGAAAATGGTTAATTTTATAAGAGCAATGAACGTTACATATTTATTTTGAAATAAATAAACTAAATGAATAATGCCATTTAATTTTTTTAATGAAGATGAAAAAACTAGGATAATAAAAATAAGGATATTTTATGGGAAATCATTCTACCCAAGCGGTGAACTCTACAATTGAGGTGAGCCTTGTTGAAGTACCAAAGAAGATACATTTTGTTTGGTTAGGAAAGCTCGGCGCTATTCAGCAGGACTATATTCGTACATGGCAACAAATTAACCCGGATTATCAGATCACTGTTTGGTATGACCCGCAGGCATTATTAGCGAATGAACTCGGTAAACAGATAAAAAATTTTGCTGGACAAAAACTGATAGTGGGTAAAAAAACGTATTTTAATAAAGTTATTCAATTGCAGAATGATGCACATAAATTTATTTCACAAGCGATGAGGATAGAAAAAAAAACGTTTGATCAATCCGCTAAAGAATTCATGATTGCTAATCTTAATTGTTCAGAAGAAAATCTGGAGAACATTAGAAAGGAAAATAAAACATCTTATTCAGATTTTATGCAGCAACATTCAGGTTTAGTTCAGTTAGCGGATATTAATATTTTGGATGACACTTATACGGGTATAGATAAATATTATTATCAAGAATTAACATTAAGACAAAATCTTGCTGCTGCCTCTGATATCGTTCGACTTAAAATGCTAAGTCAGCAGGGAGGATTTTATTTTGATGCCGATTTACTACCTGCATTAAATACGACGATTTTTAATGAAAATATTCAAACTAAAATTTCTCAATTATCCGGTAGAGAGAAGGCTCAAATAGAATTTGCTAAGACACAATTAATACTTGAACGATTATCCGTGATCGACTCCAGTCATTTTCCTGCACGTGAGGCATTAACTCAAAGCTATGAGAATTATGTGGATAAGTTTGCACAGAAAGGACCCGAATATAAAAATTTAGTGGATGAGATCCGAATTACTATTGATGCAGTACATACGATTGATGATTTTTTCCAACCACTTGCACAGCAGTACATTGAATCTAATAGCCTACGGATCGCGAAGCATCGCGGATTTCGTGGCATAAATAACAATGCCATTATGGCAGAGGCTCATAGTCATAAATTACAGAGCGTGATGGAAACGCTAGCTAAGAACTACCAACGATTAGAACAACATAATTTGATTTTTATTGAAAAAGAAGGTGATCAGCAAACTCGATATTTGAATGACCCTTATGCAGGCATTCAATTTCCGGAAGAAGCGAATTATCGTATGGATGGCCTTACTGAAAGTACTGCAACAATCGAAATTACAGGACCCGGCGCAATATTAAAAGCGATAAAAAATAATGCTAAACAGCAAGTTAGTGAGGATGGACAATCCCAATCTTTTCCAATAGATCAGTTCAGTTTTGATTTATTTAATACTTATACCGAAGAGGACGCGAAAAGTAGTTGGCAAAAGCAACACACTGCATCCGATTTTAGTTACGACCAATTGCTATTAGCTATCCAAGCTAAGCGGCCTGATTTGGTGAGAAAGTTACTGGCTTATCAATCTTTATCACGTCACGATGGTTTCGAGTGGTTGAGCACCGCTATCAATAATCGTGATGAAGAGACATTGAGATTGTTATTGGAGGCTGATGTTAATCCGAACAGTAACAATAAAGTAAAAAAAATAACCAGAAACAGACCGCCTTAACGAAAGCCGTTGATAGCGATGATATTATTTTAGTGAACAGACTACTTGAGTACGGAGCAAGAGATGAGGGGAGTGCGCTTTTAACTGCAATTAACCGTAATAATGTCGAATTAGTTGAGCGTCTATCTGTGGTGGAGTTATACAGCCATTTAACAAACAAAGAAAAAATAAAGCTGTATAAACAAGCTTCACAGAATGCTAAATTTAAACAGACTACGTTTAAAAAACGCTATGAAACATCTATTGATGTTTCTGAAATAACAATATTAAGAGAAGCCTTTAATCAGGCTAAAGACATCTCATTCATAGTCAATAAACAAAAGATCGCATTAAGTAAAAAAATAAACCCAAATAGTTATAAATTATTGTCGGCTTTTAAGCCAAAAAAGACGCATTTTACTAATAGCACATTAGGTGATGTGGAACTTTACGATAAAAAATCAATCAGCGATTGGCATAAGCCGACTCTTAATTCACTAGAAAAAAGTAGAGGAAGTCGTTTTGATAGCCAGTTGGTCATCCAGCTTGAAAATGACCCAACCGTTAGGGAAGTCGCAGAACAGCTGGTTGGAAAATCCCCCGATACGTCAGTGCTAGTACAGCTGAATGATCAAGGTGAGGTCAAAAGCTGGCATCTTAATATTAAAGGTGAGTGGGTGGAGGGCTTCCCTGCAAATTTTGTTACTGAAGGGCTACAGCGTTGGCAAGTGGTAGGGTATGGTCGCGATGGTGAGGCTACTATCAATCATAAAACATTTGGTGGTCACACTGCTGAAAATCTGAATGAACAGCTCCTCAAGCTCAGTGAATACTTTGCTCTCAACGCTTCTCCTGAACGCATTAATTTAGTGAATTGCTCTTTGGCAAGAGCTGAAAGTAATGATAACTATTTACATCAATTTATTTCATCTTTTAACAAGCAAGATATTTCCCCTTCTTCGATTTCAGCTTATACCACGAGAGTTGTTGTTAATGAGAATAACCAAAAATGCCTGACTGACATTGGCGAAAAAGTGATTCTGAATCAAGAAAATGATAGATGGATTGCAGCAACCAACATACCAGGAAAGGGTGGGCAAGCAATATCAGAGCATCAGCAATTAACAGCATTAAATCGAGGATTAGATTTTGAGTTGGGAATGAAGCAGCTATACCTTGAAAATAAATTATCTGATTCAGAGTGGTTACCCGTATTTCAGACATTGAAAGAAGATACGCCTCAATCGAAATCGTATTCTTTAGCGTTTATCCGTAAAGATAGCCCAAGTGTCTCAATGAGAGTGAAAACTAATGATTCACGCATTCCAAACTACATACATGAATATGATCGTCAACTTGGATTGTTCAAATCACATCTTAATATTGCTGACAATCAGCTGATTTCACATTCAAAAGTGACATCAAAAGCTGAAGGGGTACATGGGCTCAACACTGCTTTTATTATTCAAACTTTGTTTAATCAACATGCCCGTGACAATACTACGGAGGATGTTTTGCCGGAGAATTTGAGGTGTGCATTGCAGGTGCATACTTATGCTAACTGGGCACAAATGGGATGGGATAGCATTGACGATACTCTAAAGTATATCGGTCTATGGAAAGAGCTTGTGACCAAAGGTCAAGCCACGAAAGGGATGCTCAAAGCGGTCTCGCGTGCTAGCCCATTTGTGGGCGTTGGGCTGAATTTACTGAGCACGGGGCTAGATGGTTACGAATTAGCAAATGCACAGAATGAAGCTCAGAGGTCAGTGATTGGTACTCAGTTAGGTTTTGATTTAGCTGGTTTAGCTAATGCTGGGGTTAGCTTTGGAGCTGCGACATTTGGGGCACCAACGGTCGCGAGTTTTATTGGTTATTTAGGAGTACCTATAGCCGGACTAGGTATTGGTATTACGGCACTGGTACAAGGCACCCAAGTGCACATCGAAAAAACAAAAGCGGTAGGTCATTATTTTGGAGATCTAGATAAAGGATATCAGAAAGGTGGTTACCAGATTGTTGATGTTCGAGGTGCAGATGGTACAACTCACCGAATGTGGAAAAACAGTTCAGGGATAGCGGTTAATGCCTTAGATTTGCGTAATCAACAACTGACATTTGCTGATACTTGGATATACAAGACACATGTCTATGGCCTCGGTTCTGGCTACTCTAATCATACCACATGGGTAACACCTGTATCAGTGAATAGAGCTGGAACGCATAAAGAAGCTGATCCAAAAAAGAAAGTTATTAATATTAGGGAAGGAATTAATCATCCAGCTGCAACAGCTTCTTTGGCTCTTACCTCGGATATTCCGCTCATACTGCCAGATACCCCTCAGTATTATATGGATTATAGCTACGAGACTTTTCCTTTTGTCACAGCGCGTGATGATAGGGGATTCGACGTGTTGCGGCGTATAGAGAGTAATTATCGAAATAATGAGGATAATTTCTCCTTCGATTTTTATAACTTTCCTTCAGAACGCGCGATCAGTGAGCTCATGTTTGAGTTTGTTACAACACCAGTGCAAGTTTTATTAGATGATTATCCACGTACCATCATTATGCCTATACTACCCGATGAGGCGAGAGAGAAACTAGCGTATACATTGGCGGGTGGGAATAGTACTTATTATATAAGTCTACAGGAAGGGGCTACATTGACGTTGTCACAGGGAAGTAATGCAACTCAATGGGTTTTGGATGCGCGCGCACTCTTGAATGAAAATAAACTGCAATTTGATCCACAAGGTAGACTACTAACAGGTAAATTACCGATTACATTCTCCGATGATTTCCAAGGTAAACTGAATCTAGTTAGTGAAGATGGTATTTTTGCAATCGATGTGCAAAAAAAGGACATAACACTTGAGAGACGTACTGTTAATGCTGATAACTTTAAAGATTGGGACTCATTACATGATCATCTAAAGCAGGTTAGCCACACAGATACCCATTATCAGCCATTTATCCCAGTAAACCATTACCGAACACCTGCTGGCGAGTTCACCGGAATTGCTTATTATGAAGTAACAAATGACCGTTTTATTTACACTAACATGCCCAATGAAGCAGAGTTTCTCCGTAGTGCTCAACTTGCAAAAGTAGAGAATGATCAAGCGTGGTTATATCGAGACGATAGAGCATGGTTGGTGGATATTGCAACCGGAAATGTTTTACAGGAGTATTTGCCACTAAATGCTTCAATCCTTAGTGGAAGTACTAAGGCTATAGCTGATAGGCCTATTTCAGCCATAAAGCCTATTAAAAGCCAGCTCATTTCGAGTGACGGTGGAGTGTTGTATTTTATCGTGGAGTATCAGTATGACTCTGGACCCGTGAGTTATACTTGGCGGCTAAGCAGCCAGTCCCAACAGCTGATTGGGATCACTGGAGAGGCAAGCGAGTTACAACAAATATTATTGATGATAAGCGATAACCATGCTGACTCATCATTACCAATATTCAACTCAGAACACACTTTGCGAGCAGAAGGAAGCCAAGAGCTACACTTGCATGGTCGTCAAGATGGGAGCAATTACCACTCATGGTTTAATAAGCCTGAAGGTGAGCAAAAATACCAGATGTTTTTGCGAATGAACCTTGCTGATGCACCTGAGGATATTCAACAGATATCGGTGACTACAGGAGAAAAAACGGACTACTATTTCTACAGTTCTTCGCATCAAAAACTGTATTTTCAAATGGGTGATGGTATTGCTAATAATAAAAGCGCGATTGCACATGAAGTGAAATCGAACGTTGACTCTTTATCTATATTTCAAGGGCAACTAGCAGCACAATGTAAGGACGGAACGCTCTGGATAACAGATGAACAGGGTAATCTGCGCTTGATGGGAGTAATGGATAATTGGGTATTGAAACATCGAGAAAATATACTGATAGAGTTGCGTGATCTCGCTATACGAGAAGCAACATTACCCGCCATACGCTTGCAAGGTATTCACGATAATCAAGGCAAAGCGATAATGACATGGTATGACGTTGCCGCCGAAAAAATAATACAAGGCGGTGCTGGGATTGATGCATCCAATGATATTCATTATCGAGGCCTATCTTCTGATGGGAAACAAGCTTGGCTGTATGATAATGCTCATCGACAGCTATATCTTCAACCTTTAAGTCAAGACTCTGAGCAAGTTCTCTCTGAACTAGGACAAAATATATCCTCTATTCCTCCTGCAAAACGTTGGTCAGAAGAACAGTACCTGAGTGTTGTGCCCATAGGCGATAAACTTCAGCTAACAACAGCTGATGGGGCAGTATTATTAATGAATAAAGATGCTGAAATAGGTAAACAGCTACAACTGATTGCATGGCAAGAAACCACCTTAATTTCGGAAAATCAGTTGAAAGCTGCGATTGAAGCATTGCGAGTTAAGGTACTCATTTCACCTGTGATCCGTTATTTTTCTGAAAATAAACAGATACCTAGCTGGTATCTCACAAAACAAAACATCTTTATTCATGCTCAAGGCTTAAACGTTAACCATGATTTGCGTTATTTGGGGCAATCAAGTGAACAATTAGGTAGCTATATTCACGACCAAAGTACGGGGGAGCTCTGGCAGGTTAGTCCATCAGGAGACTCGTTAACTCTTGGTAAATATCGTTTTATTGCCCTAAACGAAAATGCTCCACTTAAAGGCGAGTTAGTATTGCAGTTAGCATCCTCTGATCGCGCCATCGAATTTAAATTGCCTCAATTAGAGGGCATGGATCGTTTAACGATTAGTGGGCAAACTGAGGGAGCGTGTTATTTATTAGACAAAGCGCTATTTAGTCACTATCGGCAGGTTATTCTTGATGAGCGCGGTAATCAGCCTGTTATTATGCTTCCTGATCTCGATAAGGGGCTGGTTCGGCACAATGGTCAGGATTTGATGTGGTATGACCCTCAATCAAAGGCACAGCTTTTGATTACGAACCCTGAGAAAATGGCAGAGCGTGGGATGATATTTAAGATAGCAAACGCGCCCGAGTTACCCGCGACAACATTATTGCAAAGCATAGGGCGTTTACAGTCTGTTAGCGCAGAAGCGGATGATTGGTTTACATTGTCCTTTACGGAAGGTCATTATCAATTGCAGAGTGCAGATCCAGACCAAATGATACTCAAACATCATGAAGTGATCGGTTTTGATATTGATGATACTTATCGATTTATGAAAGGAGATGGTAACGTTGTTATTGAAGATCTTGGCGGGCAGGACACCTTGGCTTTTACGGGTATTACTCATGAGCAATTAGTGTTTAGCAGAGAAGCCGATAATCTGGTTATTAATATCCAAAATAGTGAGGATAGTGTTTCTATTCAAGGGGCTTTCTCTTCCTCATCGAGTCATCAAATAGAAAGAATTACAACCTCAGGTTCCGTGACATTAAATGCCAGCTTACTTTGCCATGCGATGAAAGAACTTTTACCATCAGAAACAGTAGTGTCATTCCCCGGTGGTTCAGTGACTGTACAGGATAATCAAGGCCGAGTGAGCCAGCTCCCACTTGATACGAATTTGATGTGGGAAGGTGATGGCGCTGTAACAATTGAAGACCCATCAATCAAATATAAAAAGATTAATCCTATTAATCTTTTGCTACTAAAGGCTTTTAATTCTAATCCATCTGTTATTTTTGATAGATATTCTCCCGATCGTGATACAACAAGTGCCGGTAAAATAATTCAAGGAAGCCGCAAAAATAAAAATATGATTTCGGTTTCTCATGGTTATGGCATTCATGAACATGTCACTGTTTATGGTGGCTTGCAAGAAGATAGCCTACAAATAACGGATGATTATGCCAAGCTCATTGGTCATGAAGGGAATGACATTTATCGAGTAGGGGGAACGGCGAAACATACCACTATCCTAGATACTAAGGGCGAACACGATATTTTGTCATTAGAGTATGCCGACATTAAACCGAATGAAGTCATCCTACAGCGGGAAGGGAATAATTTGCAGATAGCGGTTGCAGATTCAGGTCTGATTACAATTAAAAATCAGTTTAAAGAAGATCAGGGAATTGCAATTGAAGAGCTGAGTTTGGTGAATGAAAAACAAAATTGGCACTATTCTCTTATCGATATTATGTCTTCTTTTAAAACGGGAGAGGTCTTTGGGTTATCTGAAACTGGCGAATTATTGCAACGTAGCGATATGACAATGCCGATTTGTTTCAAGTCTCTTTGCCGTACAGGAAATGCAAAGTAGGTAGTTTTGCTTTATGAAAAGATTAGACACAAACCTATTCATTTAAAGGGGTCGTAATTAATACTCTGAGCTATCAGGGTATTAATTCAGGCTGCTGACAAAGTCCTTGTTTTTCAGTGAGAACTTTGATCTAATAAGTTTAGTGTGAATAATGAGCTAACCAACATATTAAAAGAACCATCTCCTCAACAATATCAGTTCGAAAACATTACGTTGGATGAACTGTTTCCCAAAGACATCTCGCCCACAAAATCAATGCTGTTATGGATTTCGAATTTATTCGTGATGCAGTTGCTCATCTCTATTCCCTTAACAGTGGTCGCCCTTTTGTCAATAAAGAACCCCATTTCCCCTTGGATTCTTTCATTTGGAGGGTTTCTGATATGATTAATCAATGAGTTAATTTGCCATAGGTATCTCTATCATGAAAATTATCATAGCACCGGATTCGTTCAAAGAGAGTATGAGCGCAGAGCTCGCGGCTAATGCAGTAAAGCAAGGATTCCAATCGGTTTTTCCTGATGCAAATTATCTATGTTTACCGATTGCTGATGGCGGCGAAGGCACTGTTGATGCCTTGATTGCAGCTATTGGTGGGGAACGTGTGACGCTTGAGGTTAGTGGCCCCCTCAATGAACCTGTAATAGCTTCTTATGGCTTACTCCATCAAGGTAGAACGGCTGTTATTGAAATGGCAGAAGCGAGTGGGTTGATGTTAGTTGAACCCAGCGATCGTAACCCGATGTTGACTAGCAGCTATGGTACAGGACAACTGATCAAGGATGCATTAAACAAAAGCGTTAAACAAATTATTTTAGGTATTGGAGGCAGTGCGACAGTTGATGGTGGTGTCGGTATGCTACAAGCTCTCGGAGTACACTTTTACGATAATCAACAGCAGGTACTTGGCCTCGGTGGTGAAGTATTAAATCACATTGCCACTATTGATATTTCAGGCTTAGACCCCCGTTTAAAAGATTGCACTATCGATGTCGCTTGTGATGTTGATAATCCATTAGTTGGTGAGCGTGGAGCAGCTGCAGTATTTGGCCCCCAGAAAGGCGCAACACCTGAAATGGTGCTCACTCTTGATAAGGGGCTCAATCAATTTGCTAATGTGATAGAAGGCATCACAGGTACTGATTATCGTCATTTAGCGGGTGGTGGTGCTGCGGGCGGGATCTCTGTCGCTGCGGCAGCATTTATGGAGGCTCAGCTGAAAGCAGGTATTGATATTGTTATCCAAGCGGTTAATTTAGAAAAAGAGCTCATCGATACTGATTTAGTGATTGTTGGTGAAGGAAGCATGGATGGGCAAACGGCGGGGGGTAAAGCGCCGATTGGCATTGCCAAAATGGCTGCGAAACACAATGTGCCTGTGATTGCATTAAGTGGCGTATTAGGAAAAGGTGTTGAAGCATTACATCAAGAAGGAATCGATGCACTTTTCAGTATCTTACCTCGTTTGTGCACTCTCCAAGATGCACTCGCTGAGGGAGCTATAAATTTACAGCAAGCGGCCTACAATGTGGCAAAAGTTTTAAAAATTGGGCAGCAGCTCTCTATGAATAAAAGTAATTGACCTAAACATAGGCTGCTCTCGATAAACAAAAACCCGCGATAAAAATCGCGGGTTTTTGTTGTATAGCTAATAGCTGCTGTATTTAATGACTACAGCATCATACCGCCAAATAGGAAGCCAAAGGTAACGGCTAAAACCACACCAATGGTACCCGGAATGAAGAATGGGTGGTTAAAGACAAAACGACCAATACGTGTTGTCCCTGTATCATCCATCTGCACTGCCGCAACTAGTGTTGGGTAAGTAGGTAAAATGAACAGACCTGATACCGCAGAGAATGAAGCGATTGCAGTCAGTGGGCTAACATGTAGAGCTAGTGCCATTGGCATCAATGCTTTTGCTGTTGCTGCTTGAGAATACAGCAACGCGGAACAGAAGAAGAAAATAACAGCCAGCATCCATGAATGCTCATGAATTAAGTCACCAGCAGTTTCTTTGATCCAATCAAGGTTATGCTGTACGAAGGTATCACCTAACCATGCAACACCGAGAATACAGATACACGCACTCATACCCGCTTTAAAGGTACTGGAGTTGAGAATTGAATCAGTACTTACACGGCAAAAAATAGTAATTAGTGTCGCGACACTCAACATGATGATTAAAATTGCGTTAGTTGTATTCATCAATGGGGTTGCGACCAAGCCAAGGCTTGGGCTGTTGATGATTGCATAGACAACCACGCCCACGACGCCTAATAAAAACAGCAGAACAGAGGCTTTCGCACCCGGTTTGATTTCTGTCATTTGGCTACCGCGGAGTTCAACTAAACCTTCAGCTAAACGTTTTTGATAGACTGGATCATCAGATAGCTTGGAGTTAAATGTCCAAGAAATGATGAATGACATCAAGATGATTGCAAGGAAGGTGGATGGTAACAGAATTCCTAATAGTGTGATGTAACTGACAGTGTTACCTGCCCCCATCATCGCTGGGTTTTCCATGACTGAAGCCATATATACAACAGCCGCAGAAATTGGAGAAGCAGTAATACCAATTTGAGCTGCAACAACCGCCGTTGATAGTGGACGACAAGGTTTAACACCTTGTTCTTTAGCAACTTCTGCAATAACGGGCAGGGTAGCCAAAGAAATATTACCTGTTCCTGCGAATAGCGTCAGAAAATAGGTGACCATTGGGGCAAGAATAGTAATGTATTTGGGATTACGGCGAAGCAGTTTTTCTGTTTGAGCAACTAAGTAATCAAGACCACCTGCAATTTGCATTGCAGAAATAGCGGCGATAACAGCCATGATTATGGAGATAACATCAAATGGTATGGTGCCTGGTTTCACGCCAATTGCAGCTAGTACCAATACACCAAGGCCACCGGCGAAGCCGATACCTATACCACCCAAACGGGCCCCCAGAAATATGGCCAGCAGAACAATTATAAATTCTACGGCTAGCATAATGTTTACTCCTCGATAAAATTAAAAATAAATTTGAAATTAAAATTATGAAACTGTTATGTTAATTTTTTGTGTGTGCATAAAACTAAAAAAGGCACGCTTTCTAGAAGAAAGGCGTGCCTTGATTTTTAAGAATAATTGTTGTTTAACATAAATTATTAGTCATCGAATCTTTTCGCTTTATAAGCTGGGTGTTTTAAGTTCTCAACAGAGAAAATATCATCCAACTGCTCTTCGGTCAGTAATCCACGCTCAAGAACGACCTCACGGACGCTTTTACCTGTTTCAGCACAGATTTTACCCACGATGTCACCATTATGGTGGCCAATGAATGGGTTCAGATAAGTCACGATACCGATAGAGTTGAAGACAAACGCTTCACAAATTTCTTTGTTAACGGTAATACCATCAACACATTTTTCAACTAAGTTACGGCAAGCATTACTCATTAGAGTAATTGATTCAAACATCGCTTGACCGATAGCTGGTTCCATCACGTTTAACTGTAGCTGACCCGCTTCAGCTGCCATTGTGACACAAGTATCGTTACCGATCACTTTGAAACATGCCTGGTTAACAACTTCTGGAATTACAGGGTTAACTTTTGCTGGCATGATAGATGAACCTGCTTGTAACTCAGGTAAGTTAATTTCTTTCAGACCTGTACGAGGTCCTGAAGAAAGTAAACGTAAGTCATTACAGGTTTTAGACAATTTAACAGCGAGACGTTTCAAGCTTGCATGAACAGTGATGTAAGCACCACAGTCAGAAGTTGCTTCGATCAAGTCTTCTGCTGGTACACAAGGTAAACCTGTCACTTCAGCCAGTTTTTCAACCGCCAGTTTTTGGTAACCTGGTGCTGCGTTTAGGCCAGTACCTATTGCAGTTGCGCCTAAGTTAACTTCTAGCAGTAATTCAATGCTACGTTTTAAATTTTTCTCTTCTTCTTTCAAAAGAGTAGCAAACGCGTTGAATTCTTGGCCCACCGTCATTGGAACTGCATCCTGTAATTGAGTACGGCCCATTTTCAGAATGTCTTTGTATTCTTCTGCTTTTCTTTCAAAGCCTTTTTTAAGGTATTCAACTGATTCAATCAATTTAGTAATCGAATTATATACCGCAATACGGAAACCCGTAGGATATGCATCGTTGGTTGATTGGCTCTTATTTAAGTGGTCATTTGGGTTCAAAAATTCATATTCCCCTTTCTTGTGACCCATCAGTTCAAGACCAATATTTGCAAGGACCTCGTTGGTATTCATATTTAGTGATGTACCCGCACCACCTTGGAATACGTCAACAGGGAATTGATCCATGCATTTACCGGTATCAAGTACAACATCACACGCCTTGATAATGGTATCTGCAATATTACGCGGAATAGTATGAAGTTCTTTGTTCGCCATTGCTGCCGCTTTTTTTACCATTACCATGCCGCGAATAAATTCAGGAACATCGTTAATGGTGCGGTCGCTGATATAAAAATTTTCAATCGCACGCAGAGTATGAACACCATAATAGGCATCAGATGGAACTTCTTTCTGACCTAACAGGTCTTCTTCGATACGAGTATTGTTTGACATGAGAACCTTCTTAATTAGATTTCAGTTACTGTCTATAATGCGCTTTTTAAATATATATATAGTGTAAAATAAAATATTTTAGGTGTTAATCACCTGTTAATCCTTTATCAGCGTGATGATCTACTGATTTATGAGTAGATCATAAACTTTTCTGTACTCTTTGCCTTGAACCTAGATCACTATATAGTTTGATTTATGCAACGGATTTCAAAATGTGTGAACATACTCACAAACGAAATTAAAAAAATTAGAAAACTCCGTCAGTTGAAAAGCGTTATAGTGATCCCAATCTTTATAACTATACTATATCCAAAAAAGTTCGAGTTGCATTTAGGTGACAAACTAAGATGATCCAGTAACAAGCATAAGTATGTGACTCGGATAGCTCATAATAGTTAACAACGATGCGATTTGAAGTATGACGGGTATAAATGAAAAAGCGAATTCTGTTGTTTGTCTCTTAGATGCAGTTCACAAAGGTTTTCCAAGGGGCGAAAATTAATCTATAGATTATTGAAATAAAGGAGAACTTGTGCGCTGGCTACCTCTAATCCTAATATGTCTTCTCATTTATATTGAGTCTATTATATTCGTCCGTGTTGCCACTGAAATTGGTGTTTTGGCGACATTAATTCTTGTCGTTCTCACATCATGTTTAGGTATTTCTCTGGTCAAAAATCAGGGAATGAAAAATGTCATGCTAATCCAGCAAAAAATGGCTGCAGGTGAAAGCCCCGCTGCGGAAATGATAAAAAGTGTCGCACTTGTACTTGCTGGCCTCTT
Source organism: Providencia burhodogranariea DSM 19968 (assembly GCF_000314855.2). Lineage (GTDB taxonomy): Bacteria > Pseudomonadota > Gammaproteobacteria > Enterobacterales > Enterobacteriaceae > Providencia > Providencia burhodogranariea. Next base: position 424,548 of record NZ_KB233223.1, read on the forward strand.
ATTAATTATTCCGGGCTTTTTTACTGACTTTATTGGCTTGCTTTTATTGTTACCACCAGTACAAAAATTGTTTGTGATGCGCTTAATTCCACATATTCGCTTTTCACAATCGGGGAGTGGCTTCAGTGCTGGGCGTCAGAATCCATTCCAACAAGGTGATACATTTGAAGGTGAATTCCAACGTAAGCAGGATGACCCTTCATATACAATCGATAAGACGGATGATTCTTCCGAGTCAGAAAAAGATAATCATCCTAAACATTAATCCCTTTAAAATAGGGAAGGTAAAAACAAAAAAATTTTATCTTCCCCCCTTGAAGTTATCTCATCTAGCCCCAATCTCCTGAAACAAGGTACTAGTTTATTAGACATACTAGTATCGTCCTCTTACCTAGTGTGGACTTTATTTATAGGAGAACTATTAATGAAAATTCGTCCATTGCATGACCGTGTTATCGTCAAGCGTAAAGAAGTTGAATCTAAATCTGCTGGTGGCATCGTATTGACTGGCACTGCAGCGGGTAAATCTACGCGTGGTGAAATCCTCGCCGTTGGTAAAGGCCGCATCCTCGAAAATGGTGAAATTAAAGCACTGGATGTGAAAGTCGGCGACATCGTTATTTTTAACGACGGTTATGGCGTGAAAGCTGAGAAAATTGACAACGAAGAAGTGCTGATCATGTCAGAAAGTGACATTCTAGCGATCGTTGAAGCATAATTTTCACTTAGATCTTCTCAATCAACGAAAAGAATTTAAAGGAAAGAAATAATGGCAGCTAAAGACGTTAAATTTGGTAATGACGCACGTATCAAAATGCTTCGTGGCGTTAATGTTCTCGCAGACGCAGTTAAAGTTACTTTAGGTCCTAAAGGCCGTAACGTAGTTCTGGACAAATCATTTGGTTCACCAGTAATCACTAAAGATGGTGTTTCTGTTGCACGTGAAATCGAATTGGAAGATAAGTTCGAAAACATGGGCGCACAGATGGTGAAAGAAGTTGCCTCCAAAGCTAACGATGCTGCGGGTGATGGTACTACGACAGCAACTGTTTTGGCACAAGCTATCGTGATCGAAGGTTTGAAAGCAGTTGCAGCGGGTATGAACCCAATGGATCTGAAACGTGGTATTGATAAAGCAGTTATTGCAGCAGTTGAAGAGCTGAAAACACTGTCTGTCCCATGTTCTGATTCTAAAGCGATTGCTCAGGTTGGTACTATTTCTGCAAACTCTGACGAAACCGTTGGTAAGCTGATTGCAGAAGCAATGGATAAAGTCGGTAAAGAAGGCGTTATCACCGTTGAAGAAGGTACTGGTCTAGAAGACGAGCTAGATGTTGTTGAAGGTATGCAGTTTGACCGTGGTTACCTGTCTCCTTATTTCATCAATAAGCATGAAGCAGGTTCAGTTGAGCTGGAAAACCCATTCATTTTGTTAGTTGACAAAAAAGTCTCTAACATCCGTGAATTACTGCCAGTATTAGAAGGTGTTGCTAAAGCAAGCAAACCACTTCTTATCATCGCTGAAGATGTTGAAGGCGAAGCGCTAGCAACTCTGGTTGTGAACACCATGCGCGGTATCGTGAAAGTGGCTGCTGTTAAAGCACCAGGTTTCGGTGACCGTCGTAAAGCGATGCTACAAGATATCGCGATCCTGACTAATGGTACTGTTATTTCTGAAGAAATCGGTATGGAGCTTGAAAAAGCGACATTAGAAGATTTAGGTCAAGCAAAACGTATCGTTATCACTAAAGATACGACGATTATCATTGATGGTCTTGGTGATGAGTCAGCAATTGCTGGTCGCGTTGCACAAATTCGTCAACAAATCGAAGAATCAACTTCAGATTATGACCGCGAAAAACTGCAAGAACGTGTTGCTAAATTAGCAGGCGGTGTTGCTGTTATTAAGGTTGGTGCAGCAACTGAAGTTGAAATGAAAGAAAAACGTGCTCGTGTTGATGATGCTCTGCATGCAACTCGCGCAGCGGTTGAAGAAGGTGTTGTTGCTGGTGGTGGTACTGCACTGGTACGCGTTGCAGCTAAACTTGAATCACTGAAAGGTGATAACGAAGAGCAAAACGTCGGTATCCGTGTTGCACTACGTGCGATGGAAGCGCCAATGCGTCAAATCGTCACCAACGCAGGTGAAGAAGCTTCTGTTGTTGTTAACAACGTTAAAGCGGCTAAAGGTAACGAAGGTTACAACGCAGCGACTGATACTTACGGCGACATGATCGAGATGGGTATTTTGGACCCAACTAAAGTAACTCGTTCAGCACTGCAATTCGCAGCATCAATCGCAGGCCTGATGATCACGACTGAAGCGATGATCACTGATATGCCAAAAGATGACGGCCCAGATTTAGGTGGCGCTGGCATGGGCGGAATGGGCGGAATGGGCGGCATGATGTAAGCCACTAGGCCGCATCAAGCTCATAACAGTATTTAACGACTGTTAAGCCTTGAAAGCCAGTATCGTTAGTATTTACTGACGATGCTGGCTTTTTTATATTAATGAAACTGATTTTTATTAAGTAAAGATTCTTATTAACCTGAAGTGAATTATAAAAATTCAATAATAAAAAAGACTTTGAATGATATTTATTGTGCATTTATTTTTGCGCAAAGGTAATGCATCAGGTTATATTTAGGCTTAGGTGAAAATCATTTGATATGTAACTAAGTGACAAAGGCGTTATACGAGTTTTATGTTAAACTCTATTTGCTGGCGGTATGTGTTATTTTTTTGAGCATACCTTTTTTGATATTTTGAACCGTCTTCCATGCCTCTTGATATAGATCTAGCGAATTTTGGCTGTAAATGAGCGCTTGAGTGGTTATACTTTGGTAGCGCTATGAAGAACCATTCAAAGATATAGTTAAAAAACAGTATCTTGAATGAAGAAGGGAATGAATAGCTCTCAAACCAGCTGCAAAAACACTATGATAAATGAGGGAAAACATGCGAATTAAAATATTGCTTGGTGCTGCTACATTACTGCTTTTAGCAGGCTGTTCGACAACAAATAATTTAACTGCAGCAGGCTCACAAGTTCGTTTTGCTGAAAATCAACCCGGAAGCGATTGTCAGCTCCTCGGTCAAGTAACAGGGACTCAAAGTAACTGGTTGAGCGGTGTAAATAGTGATTCTAGTTCAATGCGTGGCGCTGCAAATGATCTGCGCAACAATGCAGCAGCAATGGGCGGAAATGTGATTTTTGGGGCATCTAGCCCAAGTGAGACTATCCTTTCTAGTTTCATGCCTGTTGATAGCAAGATAGTTGGCCAAGTTTATAAGTGCCCTTAAAATGAATATTTAGCGCCCGGCTAATTTAGACGGGCGTTTTCATATCAGCTTTGTTTCAGGTTTAGGTCGAGTAATGTTTTACTCGGCTCTCCGCCAATTTCTCGTGCAAGTTTTGGAACCAGATAGCCTGAAACTTTGCTGAGTAATTGTTGTATCAGCTGTCGGGCCTCTTGGTCGCTGACTAAAAAGTGAGCGGCTCCTTGAACCTTATCTAAAACATGTAAATAATAAGGCAAGATACCCGCATCGAATAATGCATTGCTCAAGTTTGCCAAAGTGTTCGCATTATCATTTACGTCTCGTAGAAGTACACTTTGGTTTAGCAATGTAACCCCTGATTTTTTTAGCTTTTGCATTGCCGCTTTAAAGTCATCATCAATTTCATTGGCATGATTTAGATGCGTCACCATAATGACCTGCAAGCGTGAGCTTGCTAGCCTTTTACATAAGTTATCAGTAATGCGTTCAGGTATTACAACAGGCAAACGTGAATGAATTCTAAGGCGTTTAATATGCGGGATAGCTTCTAACTGCCCAATTAGCCAGTCGAGTTCATTGTCCTTTGCCATCAATGGATCTCCACCAGAAAGGATGATTTCATTGAGTTCAGTGTGGTTTTTTATATAATCCACCGCGATCAACCAATTATTCTTGTTTCCCTTGTTATCTTCGTAGGGAAAATGCCGGCGAAAGCAGTAACGACAGTTTACCGCACATCCACCTTTCACCAGCATTAATGCTCGGTTGTGATATTTGTGTAGTAAGCTGGGGATCTCATTACTTTGTTCTTCTAATGGATCAGTAGAAAAACCAGGATGGGTATCGAATTCTGCTTTTGCGGTTAATACCTGTAATAGCAGAGGGTCTTGTGGGTCGCCTTTTTTCATGCGCGAAATAAACGGCCTCGGTACACGTAACGGAAATAATTTACGTGCATGATTGCCGTCTTTCAATGCTTGATGGCTTTCTAGCTCCAGTATTTGTAGCAATTCATCAGGATTAGTGATTGCTTCTGCAAGTTGTTGTATCCAGACTTCTCTGGTTAGGGTGTTTTGAGTTACAATATCGACCATTTTTTGGCTATGCCATTTTTAGTGTATAAATTTAGAGGATCTCCATGGCTACTTATAGTACCAATGAATTCCGCTCAGGTCTTAAAATCATGTTAGATGGTGAACCTTGTGCAATTCTTGAAAGTGAATTCGTTAAACCAGGTAAAGGTCAAGCGTTTGCACGTGTTCGTCTTCGTAAACTGATTTCTAACAAACTGTTGGAAAAAACATTTAAGTCTACTGATTCTGTCGATGGCGCAGATGTCATGGATATGAACTTAACTTACCTTTATAACGACGGTGAGTTCTGGCATTTCATGAACAACGCAACCTTCGAGCAGCTTGCAGCTGATGAAAAAGCGGTTGGTGATAACGCTAAGTGGTTGATCGACCAAGCTGAGTGTATTTTGACTTTGTGGGATGGCCGCCCAATCTCTGTGACTCCACCTAATTTTGTTGAGTTAGAAATCACAGAAACTGACCCAGGTCTGAAAGGTGATACAGCAGGTACTGGTGGTAAACCAGCAACTCTGAGCACTGGCGCAGTGGTTAAAGTCCCTCTGTTTGTTCAGATTGGCGAAGTGATTAAAGTTGATACTCGTTCAGGCGAATACGTTTCACGTGTGAAATAATACCCGTTTGATTGAGATTAAAAAACCGTAATGACAAAATCATTACGGTTTTTTTGTTTATCTAAGCTTATTTCTATTCTGGATACTTACCAACATATCTAGCGCTAACTTAGCAGCATTTAAAGCCGCCTTTTCCACCATAACGAGCATCTTGGCGATCTTTAAAGAACTCTTCATAAGTCATTGGTGTCTGATCAGGATGATTAAGCTGCATATGGGCAACATAGTTATCATAGTCAGGTACGCCAACCATCAATTTTGCAGCTTGCCCGAGATAGCGAGCGGCATTGCCTAATGAACCAAACATCCTTTCCTCCCCATACCCGTCATATTTCAAATTGTCGCGTTGTTGGCTACGCTCAGCTACCCGAATCACATACTTATGTATGCTCATCGGAATAGCTTTACTTGCCGCCTAGCGACACTTCGAACTATTTAGGGTCTGTCATTATCATATTTCAAATTGTCGCGTTGTTGGCTACGCTCAGCTACCCGAATCACATACTTATGTATGCTCATCGGGATAGCTTTACTTGCCGCCTAGCGACACTTCGAACTATTTAGGGTCTGTCATTATCATATTTCAAATTGTCACGTTGTTGGCTACGCTCAGTTACTCGAATCACATACTTATGTATGCTCATCGGGATAGCTTTCCTTGCCGCCTAGCGACACTTCGAACTATTTAGGGTCTGTCATTATCATATTTCAAATTGTCGCGTTGTTGGCTACGCTCAGCTACCCGAATCACATACTTATGTATGCTCATCGGAATAGCTTTACTTGCCGCCTAGCGACACTTCGAACTATTTAGGGTATGTATTTTGTTATATCAACTTATTGTTTTATTGGCTACGCTCAGCTACCCGAATCACATACTTATGTATGCTCATCGGGATAGCTTTACTTGCCGCCTAGCGACACTTCGAACTATTTAGGGTCTGTCATTATCATATTTCAAATTGTTATACTGTTGGCTACGTTCAGCGGCTCGGGTCACATACATTTAGAATCTGCATATGTAATGCTTCGAGATACTTTATTGTTAGCTTAGTACGTAAACTCTAGCCATATATTTATATGACTAGAGTTAATGGAACAACATGCATTTATCTAACCTGAATTATTAACTTGAGGTTAAATTAATGATGACGTGTATCGGCAACAATTTCCTTATAGTTAGCAGGCATTTCTTCATACGGAACTTCATTTGCAGTTGGCTCAGGTGACTTAAGAGCTTTCAATGCAGTGCGAATTGAAAATAGAGCCAAGAACACCACAACAATCATAAAGAAGATAGTTAATCCAGCATCTAAGCGGTTATTAAAGATCAACTGTGTTAATTGTGATTCAGTATATTGCGCAGGGATGTTGCCACTATCAATCATTGCTTGGAATTTATTAGCAACGGCTAAGAAGCCAACGCGAGCATCTTCGCTAAAAGTTTTTTCCCATCCTGCTGTCATAGTACAAATCAGTAACCACGTTGTTGGAACGAGGGCGACCCATGCGTATTTTTGGCGCTTCATTTTGAAAAGAACTACAGCACAGAGCATTAACGCCATTCCTGCGAGCATTTGGTTTGCGATACCAAATAGAGGCCAGAGTGTATTTATGCCACCCAATGGGTCAACAACTCCTTGGTGCAGGAAGTAGCCCCATGCGAGCACACAGAGCGCTGTCGCGATAAGGTTTGCTGGTAGTGAGTCTGTTCGTTTTAAGGCAGGTGAAATAACCCCCAATAAGTCTTGCAACATAAAACGTGCGGCACGTGTACCTGCATCGACGGCGGTTAAAATAAAGAGTGCTTCAAACAAGATGGCGAAGTGATACCAAAATGAAACATTCATCAATCCGCCAAGGGCACCATGCAGAATATAAGCCATACCAACTGCGAGAGTAGGTGCGCCACCTGCTCGAGAAATAATACTCTTTTCACCAACTTCATTGGCTATCTGGTTAAGTTGATCCGGTGTTATGTGGAAACCCCAACTACTGACAACTTGAGCGGCCGATGCGACAACGTCTACTGTTCCTGCTGGTGCCAGCATCGCCATTGGACTATTCATCGCGAAATAAACGCCGGGATCAATTACACAGGCTGCAACCAGCGCCATGATGGCAACAAAAGATTCCATCAACATGCCACCATAACCAATAAAGCAAGCTTGGTTTTCATTGGCGAGCATTTTCGGTGTTGTTCCTGATGCTATTAATGCATGGAAACCCGAAACTGCACCACAGGCAATCGTAATAAATAAGAATGGAAATAGGTCACCAGCCCAGACAGGGCCCGTACCATCAATAAATTTAGTTAATGATGGCATTTGTAGCGTTGGGTTTAAAACTAGGATACCAATCGCCAGACCAATAATTGTTCCTATTTTCAAGAAGGTCGAGAGGTAATCGCGTGGTGCGAGTAATAACCAAACAGGTAAAACGGCGGCAACAAAGCCATAGCCAACTAACATCCAAGTTAACTGAACGCCAGTGTAGTCAAAATAAGGTGCCCATGTTTCATTTTCAGCGATCCATCCACCGGAGATTATTGCGAAGATAAGAAAAACTAAACCAATAATTGATACTTCTCCGATACGCCCAGGGCGAATATAGCGGGTATAAATCCCCATAAAAATCGCGAGGGGAATAGTAAAGGCAACGGTATAGGTTCCCCATGGACTGTGAGTTAGTGCTTTGACAACAATCATCGCAAGCACAGCAAGAATAATTACCATGATCATAAAACAGGCAATAAGCGCCAAGATACCTGCGGTATTACCCATCTCTTCTTTAACCAGCTCCCCAAGTGAGCGACCATCTCGGCGGGTTGAGACAAATAGCACCATAAAATCTTGTACAGCACCCGCGAGTACGACGCCAGCTAATAGCCACAGCATACCCGGTAAGTAACCCATTTGTGCAGCAAGAACTGGCCCTACAAGCGGTCCTGCTCCTGCGATTGCAGCAAAATGGTGACCAAAAAGGACTTTTTTATCAGTTGGTACATAATCCAAACCATCATTATGGCGGATCGCAGGCGTCATACGAGTTTCATCAACCTGCAGCACTCTTTTAGCAATAAATAGCCCATAATATCGATAGGCGATTAAATAAACACAGATTGCTGCAATAACAATCCATAATGCATTTATTTGTTCGCCTCGGTTTAATGCAATATAACCAAGTGCAAAAGCACCGAGTAGTGCTAGAACAATCCAAACTAGATGTTTACTCATAGCGACCCCATCCGTTTCATTTTTAAATTGTTGTTGTTTTATTCTGTAGTACTACTTACACATATAGCTGGAATTATTTGAAAGACAAAGTAGCTAAAACGTGAAATCAAACAGCGAGCATAAATAAATGTCATAACTGTTATTAATATCACTAAACCATAGTACTTAATTGGATTATATTTTTATTTAAGCTAAAAAAATGCAACATACTTAGTGTTAATTCTTTTTTATTATTAATTATTGGTTTTTTATACGGTGTAAATGGTGGAGTAATTTAGAGAAAATTATCATTAAAGGAATATAAAGTCTGGGGAGGAATCCCCCCAGTTAGTGAGATATTAGATCTAAGTCTTTCTTAAACGTTGAATTAATTTTTTACCAAACAAAGTGATAATCAAGCCGAGCATGATAAAGGTTAACCCAGCGATTTGTACGCCATTAATATGCTCACCAAGGAATAATACACTACTACTTAAGCCAAACACTGGGACAAGGAGTGAGAAAGGAGCAACTCGCCAAGCTTCATAACGGCCAAGCAGCATTCCCCATAAGCCATAACCAACAAAGGTAGATAGATAGGCTAGGTAAATAATAGTTCCAAACACTGACCAGTTAAAACCAGATAGGCCTTGAACAATGGCTTCTTTGCCTTCAAAAAACCATGAACTAACGAAGAAAGGGATGATGGGAATGAGAGCACTCCAACTAATTAATGAGAGCACGCTACATTTTTCTTCACCTTGATGTTGCATGATAATTCTGTTGGTAATATTCCCGCATGCCCAAGAAAGACCTGCAATTAATGTAAAGATCAGTCCTAATAATGGAATATCATCTAGCCCACCGGCTGTTGCACCTTTAGCCAGTATTGTTAGCCCTATGGCAGCGATTAACATGCCAATAAAATGGGTGGCGTGTAGCGATTCCTTTAAGATTACAGCACCAAGCAATAGCGTGAAAAAAGCTTGAGACTGCAAGATAACGGAAGTTATACCAGCAGGCATACCAACACCTATTGCACAGAAGAGAAATGCAAATTGGCCAAAGCTAATGGTCAGTCCGTACAACAGTAATAACTTGAGCGGAATTTTGGGGCGCTTAAAGAAAAAAATAGCAGGGAATGCAACAAAGGCAAAGCGCCTAGCAGTAATGGCGGAAGAGCCGTTACACCAAGTTTAATAATGACAAAATTAATGCCCCAGATGATAACAATACAGAGGGCGAGTAGTATATCTTTGAAACTCATGCTATTTCTCAATGATCGTTTTAAATCAGATTCTCTACTCTAATCCTGCTTGCCCTAATGTGCGATAGAAATGGTGTTCCAAGCTTTAGGTAATGTATAAATAGGTGAATTTTTCATGTTTATTGCAGCTAATCTGTTATTTTTAATAACTTGAATCTGAAATCTCGAACATTTATAATATCGCCTCAATCTCACGTGTTCGGGACGACCTGAATAAACGTTATAAATAATGGGGACGACCCCGAATTGTACGCGAGAGAATAGCAATGGCTTGGATCATCCTCATATTCGCCGGTTTATTAGAAATTGTTTGGGCCATCGGCCTGAAATATACTCACGGCTTCACACGTCTTACCCCCAGTATTATCACCATTGTCGCGATTATTGCCAGTATGGGGCTATTAGCTTACGCTATGCGTGATTTACCTGCTGGAACTGCATACGCAATTTGGACTGGGATCGGTGCAGTTGGTACTGCAATTGTCGGGATTATATTTCTTGGCGAATCGGCGAATATATTTCGTATATTAAGCTTATGTTTAATTGTTGCCGGATTAATCGGTTTAAAAGTTTCAAGTTAATTCGATTTTATATAAATTAAGTATATAGGTGAAACATAAAGTATGAACATCAATCTTTATGTTTCACCTAGCCTAGGTTTAATATTATTATTCCCTTTAAGATTAAGATAGTACTTCTATTTGAACGTAATATTTAATTAATAGCTCATTCCTGCGTCCTATTTTCACTTTATATTTTCTACTAATAGTATGAGCGTGTTATTGGTTCTATAATTGTATAATCCTAACTTCTATAGAGATTAGCGAAGTAGTTCCCATTTCAAGCGATTAACGATATATTATGTAAATAGTTCTCATTTTCATTATTTTCGTTATGGCTTGATATGTCTGACTCTGAGTTGCAATGCCTATTTGCACGCCATTCTGCCGCACTATGCCGTTATCTAAATTCATACCTCAAAGACCATAGTTTAAGTATGGATATTATGCAGGAAAGCTTTGCTCGTATGGCTGAGCAAATGAAGCATTCCTCAATACAAGATATTGATGCTTATTTGTATCGCACTGCCAAAAACTTAATGGTTGATCATTTTCGCCAGCAGAAAAAACAACAATCAGTGCTCATCAGTGATACACAATGGCAAGATCTTCCCTCTGATGTTAAAAGCCTAGAAGCGCAAGCGATTAGCGAACAGCAAATTAATCAAATCCAAATAATCATACAAAGTTTACCGCAAAGAACTCAGGAGATATTCCATTTGCATCGTGAAGAAGGACTTACACAGACCGAAGTCGCTGAAATATTAAATGTTTCATTGAGTACTGTTGAAAAGCATCTTGCAAATGCATTGGCAACGCTAATTCACAAGTGGAGGGAGTGATGATGAAAGATTTATATGACAGCCCTTCTGAAATCGAAAATACAGCGGCATTGTGGGTAATCAAGACAACATCGCGTGAATTGACTGAGCAAGAAAATCAAGATTTCCAAGTATGGATTGCATCTTCTGAACAACATCGCACGACTTACTTCCGTGCACGTCAATTGTGGGCATTAACGGCTTCGAGCCCAATAAAGCCAATAACAGTGGTTGAGAACGTTGTAGATCAACCGCAAAAAACACGACGACGTTATGTCTGGCAGGCATTTGCAGCCACGGTGATATTTTGCATGTTATCAGTCAGTGCTTGGCATTATAGCTCTCAGATAACACCTGATTATCAAGCTAAAATAGGTGAAATATTACGAGTTACTCTTCCTGATGGTACTTTAGTCGACCTTGATAGTGGTTCTCAATTATCACTTGCCTTTGATGATAATTATCGCCAAATCAACCTACTGTCAGGCCGAGCTTATTTTACGGTTACGCCAATGACACTTGGTGAAACGCGTCCTTTTCGTGTTGCTGCAAAAGATGGCATTATCCAAGCATTAGGAACCGAATTCTCTGTTGATGATAAAGGCGATCAGGTTGATGTGAGTGTTTACCAACATAGTGTGGAAATATCATTGCCATCAGGAGAAAAGGTCATTGTGAATGCAGGCCATGCTGCGCAATATCAACAACAAATCTGGCCTGTTTCATCATTTGAAAGTGATAACTCGATCGCTTGGCGGCAGGGACAAATTATTTTTCATCAACGTACGCTTGGTGATGTGGTCAATGAAATCAATCGCTACCGCGATAAACCCGTCGTGCTATTGGCAAAGCAAGGGGAGAAAGTGAGTGGTGTATTTCAAGTGAAGTCTATAGAAAGCGCACTATCTAACTTAAGTAAGTCGCGTGAATTATCTCTTTATGAAATGCCATTTTTCACATTAATGTATTGATATTTAAATATTATTATTTGACTTTAACGATTGAGAGACTTTTTTTTAAAAAATTATTTACGGGTTTTCTGTTTTTCTACGTCTTTAATGGAATTGATTATGATTTTTATTACCATTATCATTTTAGGGGCGGGAAATGACCCAGAAGAAACATCATTATAAAAAAGCAGTACTTTGTGTTCACCTTGCATTGATGGCATTACCAGCTGTTCCTATTATTAGTTACGCACAGACTGAACAATCACCACAAGTGATTTCATTTTCAGTTCCTGCTCAATCACTTGAACGCGCGTTAATACAATATGCGCAGCAAGCTAAAGTCGAGATATTGATCGACACTCAGGACGTTGCAGGGCTAAAAAGCTATGCAATTCAAGGGAATTTGTCTCTCAAAGAGGGTTTGCGACAACTGATTGGTTCAAATCCGATCCGTTACAGCATTCAAAATAATCGGATTTCTATCAGCCGTATACCAGCAACATCGAATGATGATTCGGTTGTGGTGCTAGATAAAATTACGGTCACCGCAGCACCCGTCCAACAAGGCGATTGGGTTTATGACGCCCCAACTTCCGTCAGTGTGATTAGTAAAAAGCAGATTGAAGATAGGCCGCCAAAACATATTGCCGATCTACTCGAACTGACAACGGGAGTGTATTCCGCCGTGAGTCAGCAAGATCCTTCTTTATCAGTCAATATTCGAGGGATCCAAGACTATGGTCGGGTCAATATGAATATTGACGGGATGCGACAAAACTTTCAAAAAAGCGGTCACGGGCAACGAAATGGCTCGATGTATATTGACTCAGAATTACTATCGGGCGTCGAGATCTTAAAAGGTAACAGCAGTGGCATGGGAAGTGGCGGTACACTAGGCGGAGTTGCTACATTTAGAACCGTTAATGCGTCTGATTTTCTATCGAAAGATAAAACATTTGGTGGAAAGTTAAATGCGAGTACAGGATCGAATAATACCCATTTTATTGGAAGTACTGCACTTGCTTTAGGAAATGAAAAAGGCGATATCTTATTTGCAGCCAGTGAACGTCGCTTAGGCGATTATATGCCGGGGACACATGGTAGCATTGGTGATATACGTATCAATAATGATTCGGGACATTACGACCAGCTAGTGGATGACTTAAAGCATACTCGAATAACCGACAGTAACTACCATATGACATCCTATTTAGCCAAAGCAGGATGGAATATCAGTGAGTCCCAACGTATTCAGTTTAATTACTTGGAAACTAAGGTGGCATCACCCAATGCTGGAACCTTAACAAACCTTACACCAAGTTGGCCGTATAAACTGGGTTGGAAAAAGAGTGGCTTTAGTGATGTGAATACCAAAAATTATTCTTTGGATTACACTCAATTTAGTAATAGCCCTTGGAGTACGGAGTTTAAAGGAAAGATTTATCTTGTTGATACGAAAGATGACAGTAAAACTTATGCGACGAGCCAACTCATCAATAATGGTTACCAGTCTGATACTCGAGTTAAAACGATTGGATTACAACTTGAAAATCATTCAGAAATTGAATTTAATAGCCGCAACTTATTAAAAGCACATTACGGACTGGAAACCTTCCAAGATAAAGCAAGTAGTCGTTCAACCGAAGCATCGGCGGAGAACGTGACGCCTGATGGTAAACGTTCCTTGAGTTCATTATTTGCAACATTAACCTATGAATATGATGATTGGCTGACTCTTGAAGGTGGGATGCGTTACGATTATTACAATCTGAAAGGCAAAACAGGGATGAGATATAGCATCTATCCATATACCAAACAAAATCCATGTACTGCGATTAGAATCAGCGGCTGTAAGTCAGTTGAAGTGAATAAAGTTTGGGATGTTGATGATTCAGAAGGTGCATTCTCACCTAATGCTAGACTGGCTATTCGGCCGAATGTTGAATGGATGGAGTTATTTACCAGCTATGGCCGCTCTTGGCGTCCACCTGCGATTACGGAAACTCTGACAACGGGGAGCGCTCATAGCTCTTCGACCCAATTTCCTAATCCCTACTTAAAACCTGAGCGCTCTAATGCTTGGGAAGTTGGGATGAATGTGAATTATCCAAATTTAGTGCTAGAAGAAGATAGATTATTAGCGAAGGTCGCTTATTTTGATACACGTGTTGATAACTATATTAATCTCGCAATTAATCGGACTAAGCCTGGATTATTGAATCCAAGTATGGGAAATGCAGCATACAGTAATAACTTGAACACAACACGTTTTAGAGGGTTTGAGTATCAAGTCAATTACGATGCAGGATTTGTTTATGCAGATTTAACCTTCACCCATATGATAGGAAAAAATAAATTCTGTGCACATCCGGCATGGCTCGGCGGTACCTTAAAGTATGGTGGGGGGCGTGGGAATTGGTACGTAGAAGATGATGAACTTACAAATAACTATGTTGATTGCAATAGTGGAGCAATATTCGGTAGTGCAGCTAACTTGCCCGGCGACAGAGGATCATTCACATTAGGTGGACGCGCATTTGATAGAAAATTAGATGGTGGTGTTGTCGTACGATTTACACCAGGTTTCCAAGACTATTCAGCGCAATCTAATTATCCTTATCTTGCAGACTGGCCTAAATACACCGTTGTTGATCTCTATGCTAGCTACGCATTAACGAATGATATCACGATACGTGGCAACGTTGAAAACTTAACTAACCGTGCTTATGTTGTAAGTTACGCGGAAAGTCTATCCAATACACTAGGACGAGGTAGAACCATTAGTGGCGGGATTGAATATCGTTTTTAAGTAATTTGAATATATTCTCAAATAAGAATAATTAGACAATAGGGCGATAATCGCTCTATTATCTATACCTTGTTATGTCATATTGGGCTGCTGAACACACTTAAATTCCCGAATCATAATATTTATCTCGACTAACCGAGCATTTTTTTAGATATAGCATCACTTACATTCAGCTAAAATTACTTTTCGTATAAAAATACACGTAATGTTTTTTATTAAAAAATTTGTGGAATTTCTATTATATTTATTTTTTATTGTATGAGTGAGAATTGAATTTAAAATGTTAACAATAGAAAAATAACTCGCTAATGAAAAGTAATTGGCGAGTTGTTTTAAATAAAATCTTAATTTAATTTTTAGCATGCTCAAATTTTTATTTTTTTATCGTTTTTTATTTAGATAACGTGACGGCCATATTTGTGAAGGCTGTAGTTCTAAAAAGTCAGCAATAATTCTCTCACCTTTTGGCCAGCGTCGAGATAATGCATTACTCAATGTTGATGAATTTAGCCCAGAACTACGTGATAATGCAGAGAGTGATGTACCTTTCTTTTTTATTGCTGCAATAATATCTGCGGGATGCCAATCTTCTATCATAATATCTCCATTTGTTATCAATGTTAATTATTATATATTTAATTATATTTACTTCTTATTCCTCATGAGTGATAAAAATAAACTGTATGTTGGCATTTTTAAATATTCATAAATTTAGTATTTTAATATTTAATTTGATGTGTTAAAGATATATCTATTAATTTAGTTTTATAATGAAACTTGATGGAGTGTTGATGGACATAGAAAATAAATTTCTAGAGAATGCATGTGCTAATTTAACAAAAAACTTTGCTAATTATTTCGATTGGAATGATATGGATTTGAATATTTCACATATCGATGTGAAAAATAAAAATACTGTCAAATAATTATGAATGGCAACTGATTTTTTGGGATGATGATTTAGATTTAAGAATGAGTGAAAGATTAACTTCGGGTATTCAATATTGGAGTGGCTATTCCAATGATTTTGTTAAAACACTAAAGAAAACAGGGAAAAATAAATTGAAAGTTGATTTTTGCACTCAATATGATGATGTTTTTGAAATTACGTCAATTAATTCAATAAAAAACCTCTCTTTATCCGATATGATGGCAGTTTATAAATATCGGCCAATCATAGCTGATTATGCACATAAGATATGGAGTCAAGATTCTGAAGTGGCTTTACCGATAAGAGAAAATATTTTGTTATCTTCTGATGAAATAAAAAATATAGATAGAACATCCTCTGAGTTGTTAGATGCTCATCAATATATGCGTTTTGGAAATATTCGATTTACTCGTAAAGAAGTCATTACTATTAGATTATTTTTATCTCATTGTAGAGTTAAAGAAATTAGTGCAATTCAAGGGTGTTCTGAAGCTTCTGAGCATAAACGTATTCAACGAATTAAAGAAAAACTGAATTGCCCCTACGTATCGCCAAGTGGGTTATTTACTGCATTAAAAGAACAGGGTATTACATTAGCCTGTTTAGAGACTTTGATTAGTGTTACTTGAGCAGTATTAAAATCATATCAAATTGAATGAAGTAAATAGGATAAGGAATGTAATATGAAATGGAAATTTAGAATTGGCGCGGTTATGGGAAATGCTCTTGAATATTATGACGTTGCAGTATTTGCGGCTATCTCAACCTATTTGAGTGCAGAATTAGAACGACAAGGATATTCACAAGCAACCGAAATGGTCTGGGGGATTTTTGCATTGCGCTTTATTATCCGGCCTATCGGTGGATATGTAATAGGGCGTTATGCCGATAGAGTCGGTAAAAAGTCAGCGTTAATTCTGACAAGTTTGATTACCGGAACTGCAACACTGTGCATGGCATTATTACCTATTGAATTATTAGGCGCTTATACACCCGTTGCTATTTTAATTTTACAAATGGCTCTTTCTTTCAGCTTTGCAGGTGAGTATCCATCATTGATTACCTATTTATTTAATCATGCAAAAAGCAATGAGCGAGCGCGAATTTCATCATTAGTTGTTGGTAGTTCAATGGTTGGCGTGATTACTTCGTTGGGATTCGTTTTTATTCTAGAGCATATATTAGATACCGATACTATGCAGAGTATCGGTTGGCGTATTCCTTTATTATTCGGCCTTGTGAATATCTTGATTAGTTTTTGGTTTAGATTGATATTACCCGAACAATTAGAGATGAAAAAAAGTTATTCTATTAATTGGAGGCAGGTTTTTTATATTATTTTACTGACAGTGCCTGGTTCAGTTATTTTTTATTCACAAAACATTTCATCATCACTTATTTTGAAATATTTAAATGTGGGTGAATTAAAGAGTATCTACGTAATTGCATTCGCAATTTTATTGTTATTACTTATGTTAATTTGTGGATGGTTAACGGATAAATATAGTTCGTCAAAAAGAATATTCAATTATGGTGTTGTAGGAATGGTTGTCCTTTCCGCACCGCTTTATTTTGCAATGCATAGCGATGTTATAGAAGTAATTCTGTTAGCACAGCTTATGATGACAATTTATGCTGCAATGATCCTATGCAATTCTTCATGGGTACTCGCGCAAGCAGCCAATGGGGAAGCCACTACGCTAGGTTTAGGCTATAACATAGCATCAACAATAGTTGGAGGTTTAACACCTTTAATTATCAGTTATCTTTTGGATATTCACTTAGTTTATGTCGGTGCTTTTGTTGCTTTATGTGGCCTTACGTTACTGCTGTCATACAAGTTACCAAAGCCTCAAATAGCATAGCGCATTGATAAGTCATCTACAAAATAATTCAAGTTGCTGAGAGTTGTTACCAGTAACTTAAATTATGGGAGATAGGTCGGTTAATTGAAATGTAATAAGTCACAGCATTCCGAGCCTCAATATAAAACAAGGAATTAGCGATGAAATGGAAATTTAGAATTGGCGCGGTTATGGGAAATGCTCTTGAATACTATGACGTTGCAGTATTTGCGGCTATCTCAACCTATTTGAGTGCAGAATTGGAGCGGCAAGGGTATTCACAAGCAACCGAAATGGTCTGGGGGATTTTTGCATTGCGCTTTATTATCCGGCCTATCGGTGGGTATGTAATAGGACGTTATGCAGATAGAGTCGGTAAAAAATCAGCGTTAATTATGACAAGTTTGATTACAGGAACTGCAACACTGTGCATGGCATTATTGCCGATTGAATTATTAGGCGCTTATACGCCAGTCGCGATTTTAATTTTACAGATGGCTCTTTCTTTCAGCTTTGCAGGCGAGTATCCATCATTAATTATTTATCTTTTTAATAGCAGCAAAGATAATGAGTGTGCACGAGTTTCTTCACTTATTAGTGGGAGTTCGGTATTTGGAGTAATTATTTCTCTGAGTTTGGTTTTTATATTGGAGATGATATTAGATCAGGAAGTAATGCAAAAAATAGGCTGGCGGATACCTTTATTCCTAGGGGTTGTTAATATAGTGATTAGTTTTTGGTTTAGAGCAAAACTACCTAATCAAAGTACTGTTGCTAAAAATGTTCGATCTATAAATTGGTTACAAGTATGTCAGGTTTTTTTAATCACAGTACCAGGAACAGTGATATTTTTTGCTCAAAATATTTCTATGCATCTGGTTTTTAAACATTTACAAATAGGTGAATTAAAAAACATATATAGCATTATATTATCCAGTTTGTTACTACTTTCTATGTTAATTTGCGGTTGGTTAACGGATAAATATAGTTCATCTAAGCGTGTTTTTAATTTAGGTGTTAGGGGGATGATACTTTTATCTATTCCACTTTATTTATCAATGGATAGTCAATTCATTGAGTTAATTATAATTGCGCAAATCATTATGATCATTTATGCAGCTATGATCCTATGTAATTTATCTTTTGTGCAATCAGATTCTTCTGGAGGGAAAGCAACGACACTTGGTGTTGGTTTTAATCTTGCAGCAACAATGGTTGGAGGGGGTACACCGTTGATTATTAATTATTTAGTTAGTATTCATCTATTTTATGTAGGCGTTTTTCTGACTTTATGTGGTTTAACTTTATTAATATCATATCGTTTACCAAAACAAAAGTTAATATGAAGTTTTTGATATTACAGCATAAATAAAATATGGATTAACATTTTATTTAATTGACCTAACTATTTTAAAAGAGATTTTCATGGATATACAAAGTGCATTATTAGAAAAAGCATGCTTGAGTTTAACTAAGGATTTTTCAAGCTATTTTGATTGGAATGAAATTGATTTAACTTTTTTTCGTGTTGATATTGAAAGTCAGAAAATATACATAACATCTAATAATTATGAATGGCAATTAATGTGTTGGGACGATGATCTTGATTTACTTATAAACGAAAGATTAAATTCTGGAATTCAATATTGGAATAATTATTCAGATGCTTTTAAAAAAACATTATCGAAAGCTGATAAAAGCGAACTGAAAATTGATTTTTGTGCTAAATATGGCAATGTCTTTGAGATTACAACCATAAATTCAAATAAGCCGCTATCGTTATCAGATATGATGACTATCTACAAATATCGCCCGACTATAGCTGATTATGCACACAGAATATGGAAGCAAAATCCTGAAATCTCCTTACCGATGAGAGCAGATATTTCGTTACCGCCTGATATATTAAAAAATACAGAAAATCAATCAACTGAGTTACTCGATATCCATCAATATATGCGTTTCGGTAATATTCGATTTACTCGTAAAGAGATCATAACCATTCGATTGTTATTGTCTCATTGCAGAGTAAAAGAAATTAGTACGATTCAAGGTTGTTCTGAGGCTTCTGAGCATAAACGTATTCAGAGAATTAAAGAAAAACTCGATTGCCCTTATGCATCACCAAGTGGATTATTTAAAGTATTAAAAGAACAGGGTATTACATTGGCATGCTTGGAAACTTTAGTGAGTTTTCCATAAGATGATTATTTTAATATAAGGAATTGTTTATGGATATTACGAGTGCCTCATTAGAAAATGCATGTGTGAAATTTAAAAAATATTTTTCAAACCATTTTGATTGGAATGATATTGACTATACATTTATTTATATAGATGTAGATAATAAGCAAACATATAATATTTCCAACAATTATGAGTGGCAATTAATTTGTTGGGATGATGATTTAGATTTATTAGTTAATGAAAGACTGATTCCAGGTGTTCAATTATGGAGTAATTACTCAGAATTTTTTTCAAAAACATTAACTAAATCTAGTAAAAGAAAAACAAAAATTGATTTTTGCAATAAATATGGTCATATTTTTGAAATTTCAACAATTAACTCAAAACGAGCGCTTTCTGTAGCAGATACAATGGCTATTTATAAATATCGACCAATTATTGCCGACTATGCTCACCAGTTATGGAAAAAAAATAAAGAAATCACCTTACCTTTGCGTCAGGAAATTGCTTTACCGTTATATATGCAAGAAGACAAACAAGAAACAACTACGGATCTATTAGATACTCATCAATATATGCGTTTCGGTAATATTCGATTTACTCGAAAAGAGATCATAACAATTCGATTGTTATTGTCTCATTGCAGAGTAAAAGAAATTAGCGCGGTTCAAGGTTGTTCTGAAGCTTCTGAGCATAAACGTATTCAGAGAATTAAAGAAAAACTCGATTGCCCTTATGCATCACCAAGTGGATTATTTAAAGTATTAAAAGAACATGGAATTACATTGGCATGTTTAGAAACATTGGTCAATTTTCCTTAATAAGCATGAATGATTTACTTATCACTAGTCAGTTTATACTCAAAATAATTCAAATTGCAGCTAAGCGGCAAATGAAGATAGTCGGGGAGCATAGATAAACTATGTGACTCGGCTAGCTGGGAGCAGTCAACAACGCTGCAACTCGAAGTATGACGAGTATATATACGGAAGATGGAACAGTAAAATACAAGGGAAGTGATATGAAATGGAAATTCAGATTTGGTGCTGCATTAGGTAATATGCTGGAATACTATGATATTGCCGTTTTTGCTGCAATTTCAGTGTATCTGAGTGCTGAATTGGAACGCCTAGGTTATAACCAAGCAACAGAAATGGTGTGGGGGATTTTTGCATTACGTTTTTTGGTTCGTCCTATTGGCGGTTATGTGATTGGCCGTTATGCCGATAAAGTAGGTAAAAAGCCAGCACTGATCCTCACCAGTCTGATTACGGGAATTTCAACATTTTGTATGGCTTTATTGCCGATACAACTACTTGGAGCTTATACGCCACTCGTCATCTTAGTGATACAAATGGCGCTATCTTTTAGTTTTGCGGGTGAATATCCATCATTAATTACTTATCTACTTAATGGTGCTGCATCTAATCAGCGCTCGAGGATAGCCACTCTGCCGCCTGCTGGTGCCATATTGGGAGTCATCATTTCACTTGGATTAGTTTTACTATTAGAGCGAACATTAACGCCTGAAATGATGCAAGCCTTTGGCTGGCGTATCCCTTTATTGTTTGGTGTTGTTAATATTGCCATTAGCTTCTGGTTTAGGGCAAGATTACCAAATCACCCAGTAGTGCAAAGCGGTTATCGGCCTATAAATTGGTATCGTTCATTTCATGTTTTTTTACTGGGTGTGCCGGCCACGCTTACCTTTTATGCCCAAAATATTTCCTCATCAGTCATCGTTGAGCATTTGAATATAGGTGATCTAAGGAGTGTATATGCAATTTTAACTTCTAGCCTATTATTAATTGTCATGGTGATTTGTGCATGGCTAACAGATAAATACAGTTCATCAATAAAAATATTTAATATTGGTATTGCTGGATTAGTTATTTTCTCTATCCCGTTATATTACATAATGAGCAATGGAATTATTGAAATAATCATTATTGCACAGCTTATTATGACTATTTTTATAGCAATGATTATGTGTAACGTAGCTGACAAAATTGTAACTGCTGCTGATGGGCAAACAACGACCTTAAGTATCGGTTTTAATTTTACGGCAATTTTTGTCGGGGGGTTAACACCATTGATAATAAGTTATTTATCTGGATTTAATTTAATTTATGTCGGTGTATTTTTAGCGTTGTGTAGTTTAACAGTGCTACTATCAAGCAAATTATCGAAAAAAATATCATTACAATAATAAATTTTAATGTTTATTTATTGATTTGACGTTTATATGCGAGTTGGAAATTGTTATATATTTAATAATATAATCTTCACTAATGCAATAAGTAGGGTTGCATTAGTGAATATATAAAATAACTTTAATTCAGTAAGTGTATTTCGTGACATGTCACGATGATAGCTTTTGAGTAAAACGTGTTTTTTGGATATATAAAATTAATAATATAAGGGATTTAATGGATATTAAAAATACATTCATAGAAAAAATCTGTGTTGATTTTAAAAATAACTTTTCCAATCATTTTGATTGGAATGATATAGATATCACTTATTCGCGTATTGATATCTGTGATAAAGTTATTCATGGCGTGTCAAGTAATTATGATTGGATGTTAACGTATTGGGGGGATGATTTAGATCTGTTAATAAATGAAAGGCTTACTGCGGGTGTTCAATATTGGAATAATTATTCACAAGCTCATACAGATTCATTGTCTAAAATTAATAAAAATACAGTAAAACTGGATTTTTGTAATCAATATGGGAATGTTTTTGAAATCACATCAATTAATTCTAACAAACAATTATCAATGGAAGATTTGTTAGCTATTTATAGTCATCGATCTTCAATTGCTGATTATATTCACGCAACATGGGAACAAAATGAGGAAATTGTTTTACCTCTCAGGGCCGATATTGCATTGCCTTTAGGATCATTGCAGACAATAGGGGAGCAATCGTCCGAGTCATTCGATATTCAACAATACATGCGCTTTGGTAATATCCGTTTTACCCGCGAAGAGGTCATGACTATTCGGCTTCTACTTTCAAATTGTCAAATTTCAGGAATTAGTGTTATTCAAGGATGTTCTGAAGATATTGAAAATGAAAGAATTCAAAAAATTAAAGATAAACTCGATTGTCCCTATGCAACTGATAACGGGTTACTTAATGTATTAAAAGAGCAGGGGATAACACTGGCTTGCTTGGAAACATTAGTACGTTATCCGTAGTTACTTTAATATTAAGGCGATTGATATATAATGCCAATATCAATCGCTAGTAGCAATGATTAGCTATAGTAAGGGTTATAGAATGAAATGGAAATTCAGGCTTGGCGCGGTTATAGGAAATGCACTCGAATATTATGTTATTGCCGTATTTGCTACCATATTGATATATTTAAGTGCGGAGCTAGAGCGGTAAGGGTATTCACAAGCAACCGAAATGGTCTGGGGGATTTTTGCTTTACGTTTTATGTTCACTGCTATTCATGTCGTATTTATCTATAAAAATCCCGTCATTTCTGACGGGATAGGTTATCTGGATTAGTTGGGTATTTTTCATTTCTATTTAATTGGAACGACTAGCCCCGTTTGCTGCGTCTATCATTTCATTGATGTATTTCACTTGCTCTACAAATGGCATTGCTTGATTATTTGATCCTAGTGCCCAAACGAAGAAACCACCATAATTATTTCGAGCCTGCCACCTAGCGCGCTCTATATTGTTTGTCCGACTTTCAACAAAATTACCAGCCGGTCCCCATTGGCTATTAATTGTCGTCCCTAGAACGACTTTAGATGGATTTTCAATCACGCGAGCATAGTTTTTCATAGCAACATCGTATTTAAAATTCGGACCTGCGTCATAAGCCATAACGTTAAAAAAGTCGAAGATATTTTTTCCTTCTTTCAGGATCTGTAAGACCTCGCCGTGATGGTTTGAACGAGCTGGTTCAATATAAGAGCAATTTTGAACGACCGTTGGGTTCGAACATTCAAGAGGATCTGCACCAACATGATAAGTTGTTAAACTTAGCAGTTTTGTGCCTGATAAACTTGCCATTTTTTGACGTACACGTTTAGTGAGATCTAATAGATTCGCATTTTCATCTAGTGTCAGTCGTGCTCCTTTTTCAAAGTCAAAATCGATCCCATCTAGTTGAACGGTACCAACTTGTCGGTACTGGTTTTGACCTTCAGCTTTCTTAAATACTGGATAGTTTTGGTTGAGTAAATTGACTAAGTTCTGCGCTATTCTTTCACGGCTGTCTGGAGTTGCAAGATGACTCCAAATAGCTTCATAATTCTGACCACCAAAAGCGACCATTACTTTTTTATTTGGATTATCGAATTTAAATTTTGTCCAAGTTAAATATGCTTGGGGGATCCAGCTGAGATCAGTAGATGTAGGCGGGGTAATCATATTGTCTGACATATGAATCTCACCTCCCTCATCCCATCGTCCGAAAGACAATAGCAGAATATCAACTTTAGAATCCTCTATTAATTTTGGTGCATTCTCAGGAAGACCCCAAGAAGTCAGATAGCTAATCGCTCGTTTGTTTGGATCAGCAAATGCAGGTTGTATCAAGATGGCGCAACTGATGATGAGCACGAAAGTTAACTTTTTCATAAAATGACCTTTAGCCTTAAATAGTTAAACTACATTAAGCTGTTGTTAATCCAGCTTGTGGCTTGATAGTTCAGTCATGCTTTCTGCATATAGATTTATTTTTACGGCCAGAAATTGAGCCACTCTAAGATAAAGTGGACAGTAAAACTTTAATTAAAAAACCAACGGCTAAGAAAGCGAAGTAATATTCAAGTTTTCGTTGAATCTATACGCTATAAGATATTTGATGATGCAAGGAACTGATGGCTTGTGTACAGAGACTTTAAATTTGGCCAGCTGACCGAAGGTCATATCCTCATATCAACAATACGACGGGTGATTACATTATTTTGCATTAAATCATGACTGAGAGTACCACTCAGTCTTTTCTCAATATTTGGATACGTTATTCAAAATACAAAGAACTAAATACGGCGAACAGATAATTAATGGAAGTGATTATTCATTATAGTTGCTATTCAGAAATTGAGCTAATCGTAGGATAGTTTACCGAAGTTACATCCTGTAGATTATGTGTTTTATCATCCGTTTCATCAAGTTTGTTGTGATTAGCTTGGTATGAGGCGGGAAATGTAACATACATAAAAAACCAGTGGCTAATTGATATAGCCACTGGTTAATTTTATTTGCTGCAAGCAACTGTTCTAACTATGCAATTACAGTGTGAATACACCGATAATTGCAATCACAGAAATAATTGCTGAGGCACCATAGAAAACCCATTTTGACGCAGGGACATGCACTTTAAAATCATGCAGTGTGTGGTGAATGCGGTGCATACCACACCATACCGGCAAAATGATCATCAGTAGTAGGAAAATGCGGCCGATAAAGCTTGAACAAAATGCAAGGATACGTTCATAGCTTAACATATCAGGTGCAACACCCAGTGGGATCAAAATCCCGAGAAGTAGGATGATGACTGGGCCAACAATCGCACTCCACATACCACCTGCACCAAATAATCCCCAGAAAATCGGTTCATCGGAACGTTTAGGCGTTAGGTTCATCAGATTCTCCTTAGATTAAAATACCAGTGCAATGGCTAAAATAGCTACGGTAACCACAATCGTTAATGCCCAAAAGCCTTTAACAATTGGCTCTTCTGGCATTTTTTTGTCTTTAACAATAATACAGACTGCTTTCGGTGCGAGCTTAAACCATGTTGAAGTGTGCAGCAGTGTGGCAGCTAATGTAATAATGTTAATGATAAGAACGATAGGGTTGTGTAGGAAAGCAACGAAGCCTTCCCATGATTCTGGGCCAGCTTTGAGTGCAAACACACCATACAGGACAAGTAGACTGAACCAAACTTGCAGTACAGATGTGCTCTCGCGCATGATATAAAAGCGATAAAAACCAAGCTTCTGCCACCAGTCGCCTTTCATTTCTCTGACATAGGGCTTACGTTTTGTTGTCATGACTTCAATTCTCCTTATCGTGGCTTCAGCATGGCGATAACAAGGTCTTGCGCACTGGCAGCTTTACCTTGTTGAATTGCAGCAGCAGGGTCGACATGCTTAGGACAGACTTCAGAGCAGTAGCCTACAAACGTACAGCTCCAGACACCGTTATCACCATTTAACAATGGCATACGTTCTTTAGCACCGTGGTCACGGTTATCCAGATTGTAGCGCTCTGCGAGTGTAATTGCGGCTGGTCCCAAGAACTCTGGGTTAAGACCAAATTGTGGGCAAGCGGAGTAGCACAAGCCACAGTTAATACAGCCAGAGAACTGATGGTATTTTGCCATCTGTGCTGGAGTCTGTTTATTTGGACCATCAGACGGTTTACGATCATTACCAATAATGTAAGGTTTGATAGCTTCTAAGCGTTCGATAAAGTGAGTCATATCGACCACTAAGTCGCGCTCGATAGGGAAGTTACCTAACGGCTCAACTTTCATTCCTTGTGGATATTCACGCAGGAATGTTTTACACGCCAATTTTGGTACGCTATCAACCATCATGCCGCAAGAGCCACAAATCGCCATACGGCATGACCAACGGTAAGAAAGATCAGGTGCAAGGTTATCTTTGATATAACCTAAAGCATCCAGCAACGAGGTTTGCTCATCATAAGGGACATCATATGCCACTAAATGGGGCTCATTATCCGTTTCTGGATTGTAGCGCATGATCTCCATTTTTAAGTGTTTCATATCATCCATTAGCTTGCTCCTTCTTTGCCTTGTCTTGAGCTTCAGCTTCTGCACCATAAACACGTTTTGCTGGCTGAGATTTCGTAATTTTCACATCACTGTATTCTAGGCGAGGAGTGCCTTCAGGGTTATAGAATGCCAATGTGTGTTTCAAGAAATTCACATCATCGCGCTCAGTGCAACCTTCGTCGAGACGTTGGTGTGCACCACGGGATTCTTTACGGTTAATCGCTGAATGCGCCATACACTCTGCAACATCCAAGCCAAATCCTAGCTCGATGGTGTAAAGTAGGTCAGTATTGAACACGCTACTATGATCGGTAATTTCGACGTGTTTGAAGCGTTCTTTCAATTCAGCAATCTTATCAATAGTTTTTTGCATTAATTCAGGAGTACGGTAGATACCGCAGCCTTCTTCCATTGATAATCCCATTTCATCGCGGATTTTAGACCAGCTTTCTTTACCTTTTTGGTTCAGAAGTTTGTTTAGATTATCTTCAATATCACGAGTGCGTGCTTCAATAGCATTTGCGTTAGCTGGTGTTGCTTCAGCGGCATGTTTTGCTGCTTGTTCGCCCGCAAGGCGACCAAATACCACTAATTCAGCTAATGAGTTAGAACCCAAACGATTCGCACCGTGCAGACCAACTGATGAACATTCACCCACGGCAAATAAGCCTTTGATACGCGTTTCACAGTTATGATCAGTTTCGATACCACCCATAGTGTAGTGAGCCGTTGGGCGAACAGGGATTGGATCAGTTACTGGGTCAACACCCACGTAGGCTTTTGCTAATTCGCAAATAAACGGTAGACGTTCATGCAATTTTTCTGCACCGAGGTGACGAAGGTCAAGATACACGACATCACCACGATGAGTGCTGATAGTGCGGCCTGCACGCCATTCGTGCCAGAAGGCTTGTGAAACTTTGTCACGAGGACCCAGTTCCATATATTTATTTTCAGGTTTCCCGAGAGGTGTTTCAGGTCCCATTCCGTAATCTTGCAGATAGCGGTAGCCATCTTTGTTGACAAGGATACCACCTTCACCACGGCAACCTTCAGTCATTAAGATCCCAGAACCTGGTAACCCCGTTGGGTGATATTGAACAAACTCCATATCACGTAGTGGGACACCATGGCGGAAAGCCATACCCATACCATCACCTGTCACAATACCGCCGTTGGTATTGTAGCGGTAAACGCGTCCTGCACCGCCTGTTGCCATAATGATAGAATTAGCTCGGATTTGAACTTTGGAGCCTTCCATCATATTCAGTGCAACAAGGCCGCGAACTTGTCCTTCATCGACAATGATATCGAGAACGAAATGTTCATCAAAACGTTGAATTTGAGGGTATTTTAATGATGTTTGGAAAAGGGTGTGGAGCATATGGAAGCCGGTTTTATCGGCAGCAAACCAAGTACGTTCAATTTTCATTCCACCAAAGCGGCGAACGTTGACTGAACCATCAGGTTTACGGCTCCATGGGCAGCCCCACAGTTCCAGTTGGGTCATTTCTGTTGGGCAGTGTTCGACGAAATATTCGACGACATCCTGCTCACACAGCCAGTCTCCACCAGAAACCGTATCATTAAAGTGATAGTCGTAGGAGTCATGGGCCTGAGTAACTGCGGCTGATCCCCCCTCTGCGGCCACAGTATGGCTACGCATTGGGTAAACTTTTGAGATCAAAGCAATCTTGATGTTGGGATTTGCTTCTGCGGCAGCAATCGCTGCACGTAAGCCTGCGCCCCCGGCCCCGATAATCGCTAAATCGGCATTGAAGGTTTGCACTGCGCTTCTCCATTGTTCAAGTGTAAATTGATAAATTCTGTTAAATACTTTTGATGCTTAGCTATTTGTTTGTCAGCGTCGTTCAATGTGATACTGCAAAATCGCTCTTTTTTAATAGTAAATAATATAATAGCTAATAATGACTTATCATGCTGTGAATTATAGCGAATCATGTTCAGGATAAATTTGATATAGAGGGGGGTTTTAGTCAATTTAGCTTATAAAACGTGATCTACGCCAAGGTTTTATCAATTGTTTTTTCATGAGTGGCATTTTAAGTTTGATAAGCAACAATAAAACGTAAATTCAAATGATTACCATTATTCTTAACCTAAGACTCAGCGTTTAAAACTCTTTTAAAGGTTATTGCGTGATGAGTGTAAAGCGAATAATAGCAAAAATTTTATTGAATTATTTTGTTCATTCTGAATATTCAATCGCGAATTAAATTTATTGTTATTGACGATTTATTTTTATTTTTAAAGCTATCAAGTTAAACCTTTCTTAAGGAAAATATAAAGATAAATACTTGTAACATTGACTTAACATCACATAAGAAATAATCATGCTTTTGATTCTAAAATTAAATCAAGTTTACCTGTTATGAAAACGTTTTTGCCTAATTGTTGAAAGCAGAGGATAATCACGCATTATTTGCCTCATCTTGTTATATTTTTGTTACTTTGTCGGTGTGATGACCGTATTATCAAAAACAAGCAGTATCAGAACAATGTGAATGCATTGTTTGTAACACAAGAGATGAGTAAACTGCGTGACTATGTTTATTTTGGAGTTATTTTAATGAGTGAAGTAGCGGACTGGCAGCCAAGCGCACCCATCGCTAATCTGTTACAGCGGGCAAAAATTATTGCTGAAATCAGACGTTTTTTTACTGAACGCTGTGTACTAGAGGTTGAAACTCCTGCAATGAGTCAGGCAACCATCACGGACATTCACCTTGTCCCCTTTAATACACGTTTTGTAGGACCTGGGGCAGCACAAGGAATCGATCTTTATTTGATGACAAGCCCTGAATACCATATGAAGCGTTTGCTTGCTGCTGGCAGCGGGCCAATCTACCAACTCTGTCGTAGTTTTCGTAATGAAGAATCTGGACGACATCATAACCCTGAATTTACGATGCTTGAATGGTATCGTCCACATTATGATATGTATCGTTTAATTAATGAGGTCGATGACTTACTTCAGCAAGTGCTCGATTGTGAAAGTGCTGAATTACTTTCTTATCAACAAGCATTTTTACGCCATTTAGACATTGATCCGCTTTCAGCTGAAAAATGTGAATTAAGAGAAGTTGCTGCTCGTTTAGATTTGAGTAATGTGGCTGATCAAGAAGAAGATAAAGACATTCTATTACAATTACTTTTCACCATGGGTGTTGAGCCACATATTGGGCAAGAAAAACCCACGGTTGTTTATCATTTCCCCGCAACACAAGCCTCTTTAGCTGAAATTAGTACGGAAGATCATCGTGTAGCGGAGCGCTTTGAGGTTTACTTCAAAGGTATGGAACTTGCTAACGGTTTCCGTGAATTAACGGATGCGAGCGAACAGCGTCAACGTTTCGAACAAGATAATCGCCGACGTGCTGCAATGGGCCTATCTGTCCATCCGATTGATGAATATCTATTGGCAGCACTGGCACATGGCTTACCAGAATGTTCTGGCGTTGCATTAGGGGTCGATCGCCTGATTATGTTGGCATTAAATGCCGATAAGATCAGCGAGGTTATTGCGTTTCCCGTCACAATTGCCTAATCTCCGTCATACTTCGTGTTATCTCGTTGTTGACTGCACTCAGCTACCCAAGTCACATACTTATGTATGCTCCTTGGGATAGCTTCATTTGTCGCCTAGATATAACCCGAATTATTTAGGAGGATCTCCCCGTCATACTCCGAGCTGTCTCGTTGTTGGCTGCATTCGCTCACGCTAGTCACATACTTGTGTATGCTCCTAGCTATTTGCTCATTTGCCGCCTAGATACAGCTCGAATTATTTAGGGTATATGTTTTAGTTACTGAGTTACTTAACTACTTAACTACTTAACTACTTAACTACTTAACTACTTAACTACTTAACTACTTAACTACTTAACTACTTAACTACTTAACTACTTAACTACTTAACTACTTAACTACTTAACTACTTAACTATGTTGCAAGTAGCATCGTTATTGATGTTGCTTCTGCTTTTGCAAGAACTGTACGCCTAAATCAGGGAAGTCAGTAAATGCGCCATCAACATCTGCTTGATTATAAATAATTTCAAATAGTTGCTGACCATCTTTGGCATATTTTGGTAATTTATCAACTCTAATAGTGAAAGGGTGCACTGCCATATTATTTGCATGCGCGTCTTTAACCATACCGGTTAGCTTAATGTTGTCTGGCGTTGAATCTTCGCTGACCAGCATATGGTAATCTGGGCCAATACCATCTGCGTAGGTAGCTATTTCTTTCATTGAATTTGGTTCAAACATCCAGTCATAACTATAATTAACCCAAGAACCATCAGGTTTTTGCTCTTGCGTTTCATTCCAATCGGTATAGGCAATAAGCTGGACAAGCTTCACATCCATGCCCATTTCTGGCATGAGCGTATTTTTGATGCGTTTGAGTTCGTTAGCATCAAAACATTGAAGATAAACATTCGATGCTTTATCGGTATAACCATATTCCTTCAAGACTTCTAGCGTTTTTTTGGTGATATCTTTGCCTTCTTGCTGGTGGAACCATGGCGCTTTAATTTCAGGGTAAATACCAATGTTTTTACCCGTTGATTTATTCAAACCTTGAATAAATTCAATTTCTTCTTGGAAAGTGTGGACTCGAAAATCAGATTTGCCCATCGGGAAGCGATTAGGGTAGCTTTGGACTTGTTTACCATCAACAATATCAAACCCTTCGGTGAATTTTAGTGATTTGATTTCGTCAAGTGTAAAGTCAATGGCGTAATAACGTCCATCCTGACGAGCGCGATTTGGAAAACGCTCAGCAACATCGGTTACACGGTCAAGATAATGGTCATGCAATACCACTAATTCATTATCCTTGGTCATTACCAGGTCTTGTTCTAAAAAGTCCGCGCCTTGAGCATAAGCCATTGCTTTAGCTGGTAGAGTGTGTTCCGGTAGATAACCGCTTGCACCTCGATGAGCGATAACAACTTTTTCGGCTGCTTGTGCCACAGCTGAAACTGACATCACTAGAACCATACTCGCCACTAATGTTTTTAATGGGAAGGTCATGATTGTATCTCCTTGTCACTTTCTTTAGGTAAAAAAAGGGCTATATCACAATGTGATATAGCCCCGAGCTTGTATTCTTTACACTTCAAGTTGCCAGTGTGTTGGGCTATTCTCAGCGATCCTCGTCACATAGTTATTTATGTTTCTATGGATTACTTCGTTTTGCTACCTAGCTGTAACTCAAATTATGTAGGGTATAGTGTATTAGCGTGAACGGATATTAGAGCCTTAGCTCATGTTCTCTTTTGCTAATTCACGTTTGTGTTTAGTTTCGCTAAGCATTACAACGAATAGTAGAACAACAGCTAGCGCTGAACCACCGATCATGACGGCAAAGCCACCATCCCAACCGAAGTAGTCAACGGTATAACCAACAATAGCACTTGCCGCAACCGAACCACCAAGGTAACCGAATAGTCCTGTGAAGCCTGCAGCCGTACCCGCTGCTTTCTTAGGTGCTAGCTCAAGAGCATGCAGACCAATTAGCATGACAGGGCCATAGATTAGGAAGCCGATAATCAACATACAAGCCATATCGATACTTGGGTTACCCGGAGGGTTCATCCAGAATACGATGGTCGCAATAGTTACCAGTGTCATGAAGAATACACCTGTCGCACCACGGTTTCCGCGGAAGACTTTATCAGACATCCAACCACACAGAAGTGTGCCTGGGATACCTGCATATTCATACATGAAGTAAGCCCAAGAAGATTTATCCATCGTGAAATGTTTAACTTCACGTAGATAAGTTGGAGACCAGTCAAGAACACCGTAACGCAGCAGATATACGAATACGTTAGCAATCGCGATCATCCACAGAAGTTTGTTAGGGAACACATACTTCATGAAGATTGCTTTCGCTGTTAATTCTTCTTCATCAGTTGCTTTGTAGTCAGGTGGATAGTCGTTCTTATATTCTTCAATCGGAGGTAAGCCACAAGATTGTGGGGTATCACGCATTAAGGCAAAGGCAACTAAGGCAACAAGGATTGCACCGATTGCAGGCATATATAGCGCGGCTTTCCAGTCATTAAACCATGCCATACCGAGTATGAATAGTAATGGAGGAATACCACCACCGACGTTGTGAGCACAGTTCCAAATAGAGACTATCCCACCACGTTCTTTTTGTGACCACCAGTGAACCATGGTACGTCCGCAAGGAGGCCAACCCATGCCTTGGAACCAACCACATATGAACAGTAATACGAACATGATCATGATGCTAGAGGTTGCCCATGGCACAAAGCCCATAATAAGCATCACAACGGCGGCGAGGATCAGACCTGCGGGTAAGAATACACGCGGGTTAGAACGATCGGATACTGATCCCATAATAAATTTAGAAAAACCGTATGCAATAGAAATCCCTGATAATGCAAAACCTAGGTCCCCTTTGGAGAACCCTTCTTCAACAAGATAAGGCATTGCTAATGCGAAGTTTTTTCTGACTAAATAATAGGCTGCGTAACCAAAGAAAATTCCCATGAAAAGCTGCCAACGAAGTCGACGATAGACAGGATCTATCTTCTCTGCGGGCAACCTCGGAGCGTGAGGTGCTGGTTTAAATATGCTTAACATATAGCCTCCGACGGCATGCTAATTGTTATGAACTCAGTTCGTTTATTCGATTTGATAAAAGAAAACGAGTTTTTTATTATTGATGAAGTAACAAAACGAAAGTTTTTTGTTTCTTTGTCGAGCATTTACTTTCATAAACGCTCTTATGTTAATCATAAAAAAACATTTTATCTGTAATCTAGTCCACAAATATTTGTTTTATTTATTGGCCGCATAGTTAAAGTCATTTGCGAATGAAAAGAAACAATAACTCGTCGATTTATTGTGATTTACTTCACGGTTTCTTCCTTTTCATTGCTTTTTTTGACTTAATTGCTTTCGTTTTTGTTCCTTATCAAACACGCCGCACGTTTCTTGTCTATATTTAACGATAGATTATAAAAATAGAAACTACACTAATAACTATGAGTGATGTTGATTAATGTGAGGAATGCGACATGAATGGCTCATCTGTGACTGAAACTGATGTCATCATTATAGGTGGTGGCGCAACAGGTGCTGGTGTTGCTCGTGATTGCGCCCGCCGAGGTTTGAAAGCGATTTTACTTGAGCGGCATGATATTGCGACAGGTGCAACAGGGCGAAACCATGGCTTGCTGCATAGTGGTGCTCGCTATGCTGTCACTGATGGTGAATCAGCAAGAGAGTGTATTGAAGAAAATAAAATACTGAAACGTATTGCACATCATTGTGTTGAGCGAACCGATGGCTTGTTTATTACCTTGCCTGAAGATTCCCTTGAATATCAGCAACAGTTTATCTTGGCTTGCCAAGCTGCGGGTATTGATGCCAATGCGATTGATCCTGCGGAAGCTATTCGTCTGGAACCGTCCGTTAATCCACATCTTATAGGTGCTGTCAGAGTGCCTGATGGCACAGTGGATCCTTTTCGTTTAACCGCAGCAAATATGTTGGATGCACGCGAGCATGGTGCGAAGGTGTTAACGTACCATGAAGTTATAGGATTGATCCGTGATGGCGATAAAGTGCGTGGTGTGACCGTCTTTGACCATCAAGCAAAACGACAATATGAAATTTATGCGGAAATTGTAGTAAATGCTGGCGGTATCTGGGGTCAAAAAATCGCAGAATATGCGGATTTAAAAATCAAAATGTTCCCTGCAAAAGGTGCATTGCTCATTCTTGGTCATCGCTTAAATAATATGGTTATCAATCGCTGCCGTAAGCCAGCTGACGCCGATATTTTAGTGCCGGGTGACACTATTTCTCTTATCGGGACAACATCTACTCATATTGAATATGACCAAATCGATAATATGCATGTAACGCCAGAAGAAGTGGATATTTTGATCCGTGAAGGCTCCATGCTTTCACCTGCGCTGGCGACAACGCGTATTTTACGTGCGTATGCAGGTGTCCGCCCCTTAGTGGCAAGTGATGATGACCCATCAGGGCGTAATGTGAGTCGCGGTATTGTTTTACTCGACCATGCTAAACGTGATGGGCTTGAAAATTTTATTACTATCACTGGCGGTAAATTAATGACCTATCGCCTAATGGCTGAATGGGCAACAGATAAAGTCTGTGAAAAATTGGGTCATATTGCGAAATGTACTACCGCAGAGGCTGCATTACCGGGTTCACAAAACAGTGCGGAAGAATCTCTGCGTAATGTTGTTTCTATTCCAGCATCGATTCGTGGCTCAGCCGTTTATCGCCATGGTGATAGAGCCTCGGCAATTTTGAGCACTGATAGGTTAGATAAAAGCCTAGTGTGCGAATGTGAGGCCGTCACGGCGGGTGAAATTCGCTATGCCATAAATTCGCTCACTGTAAATAACTTGCTAGACTTAAGACGTCGAACTCGCGTGGGAATGGGGACTTGTCAAGGTGAACTTTGTGCATGTCGTGCAGCGGGTTTATTAAACCGTTTTAATGTGACAACACCGCATGAAACTGAACAACAGTTAGGTCATTTCTTGAATGAGCGTTGGAAGGGCGTGAGACCAATCGCATGGGGAAATGCGTTGCGTGAAAGTGAATTTACCAGTTGGGTTTATCATGGGTTATGTGGCATGAATGAAAGTACATTAGGTAAGGTATCTGACAAGGAGACTGAAAATGAAATATGATACAGTCGTTATAGGCGGGGGGCTAGCAGGCCTTATTTGTGGCATTCGTTTAACTCAGTCAGGCTTATCATGTACGATTGTCAGTGCAGGACAAAATGCACTGCATTTTTCTTCAGGTTCACTCGACTTGCTGACGCAATTACCAAATGGTCATGTTGTAGAGAAACCACTTACAGCATTAGATGAACTCAGTGAGCAAGCACCTACACACCCTTATAGTCGTTTGGGTAAGTTGGAGGTGATTAAGTTAACGCACCTTGCTGAAACTTTATTACAGCAAAGTGGAATGAAACTTAAAGGTTCGAGTGATGAAAATCATTATCGCATCACTCCCTTAGGCCATAAGCGCTCAACGTGGCTAAGCCCTGAATTTGTGCCTACTGTCGGCCTTCATCAAAAAATGAACAAAGGAAAAATTGCAGTCGTTGGGATTGAAGGTTTCTTAGATTTTCAGCCTCAAATGGTCTCTGCTGAATTACAGCGTGAAGGCATTCCTGCTAGTGCTCATTATGTTCATTTACCACTCCTCGATAGACTTAGGGAAAACCCAAGCGAATTCAGAGCGATCAATGTGGCACGTTGGCTAGATAGACCCGAAAATATGGCACAAATAGTGGCAGAAATCGCACCATTAATTGCTGATGCGGATACTATTTTTATGCCAGCCTGTATTGGCTTAGACAGTGAAGAGCCTTTACTTGAGCTACAAAAACAACTCGGAAAACCTATCTACTTGCTACCAACATTACCACCTTCATTGTTAGGGATCCGCTTGCATGAGACCCTTTTACGCCAATTTCGTCGGCAAGGTGGAATCATAATGCCGGGTGATAAAGTTACTTCTGTGAATTGCGTTGGTTCATGCATTGAATCTGTCACTACGCGTAACCATGGTGATATTTCACTCAAAGCATCCCAGTTTGTCCTTGCAACGGGTAGTTTCTTTAATAATGGTTTAGTTGCCGAGTTTGATCGTGTTTATGAGCCATTAATGGATCTCGATTTGTGCCATATTCCACCACGCGCACAGTGGACGAACAAAGAATTTTTCGCTTCACAGCCCTATATGACTTTTGGTGTGCAAACTGATCAGCAACTACGCGCACAAAAAGATGGGCAGCCGATTGAAAACTTGTATGTAGCAGGGGCAGTTTTAGGTGGTTTTGATCCCTTAACGGAAGGCTGTGGTGCAGGCGTTTCACTGATCAGTGGATTACATGCGGCTGGTGAAATTATTCGCTATTTTGAACAACAAAAAGCCTTGCAGGCGGAGGTGACACCATGAGTATTCAGGATGGAAACTTTGAAAGCTGTATTAAATGTACGGTTTGTACTACGTACTGTCCTGTTGCGAAGGTAAATCCACTTTACCCAGGACCAAAGCAAGCTGGCCCTGATGGCGAACGTTTGCGTCTAAAAGACCCGATGCTGTATGACGAAGCATTGAAATATTGCACCAACTGTAAGCGTTGTGAAGTCGCATGCCCATCTGATGTGAAAATTGGCGATATCATCGCCCGTGCTCGTAATAGCTATAGCCAGCAAAAACCCAAACTTCGTGATGCGATATTAAGCCACACTGACCTAATGGGAAGTCTGTCAACGCCATTCGCACCTGTTGTGAATGCCATTACAGGATTAAAACCCGTTCGCCAAATTCTCGATAAAGCATTGAAAATTGACCATCGTCGAGAGTTACCAAAATATTCATTTGGTACTTTCCGTCGTTGGTATGCAAAACAAGCTGCTGAACAACAAAAATTCGATGAGCAAGTTGCATTCTTTCACGGATGTTATGTGAATTACAACCATCCTCAGCTCGGCAAAGACTTGATCAAAGTTTTTAATGGGATGGACATTGGTGTTCAGTTACTGAAACGTGAAAAATGTTGTGGTGTAGCATTGATTGCTAATGGATTTATGAAGCAAGCCAAACGCCAAGCAAACGTTAATTTAGAGTCGCTGCAAGAAACTATTCTTGAAAAACATATTCCTGTGGTTGCGACATCATCAACCTGTACCTTTACCATTCGTGACGAATATACTCATGTTCTGGACGTTGATACTTCTGAATTGCGAGACAATATTGAGTTAGCAACTCGCTATATTTATCGCCTGTTGGAGCAAGGGCGTGAGCTAAAACTCAAACATACCCCATTGAAAGTCGTTTATCATACTCCTTGTCATATGGAAAAAATGGGGTGGACTTCTTATACCTTGGAATTGATTAAGCGTGTTCCAGGAGTGGAATTGCTGGTACTTGACTCGCAATGTTGTGGTATTGCAGGAACTTATGGCTTTAAGAAAGAAAATTATGAGGTTTCTCAAGGTATTGGTGCAGGCCTATTCCGTCAAATCGAAGAAAGCGGTGCTGATATGGTGATTACAGACTGCGAAACTTGTAAATGGCAGATTGAGATGTCGACCAGTAAAAAATGTGAACATCCAATTAGCCTGCTAGCAAGAGCATTATAAAAAATATACTCATCATGCTTCGACAGGACGAGTGGCTGATTACGTCTAGCTACTATTCGAATTACGTGAGTATAGACCTTTAATATTAGCTAACTCGAAGGGAAATAGACTTTAGCCTATTTCCCTTTTTTGTATTGGCGTATTGAATATTCGATTACTTCACTATGTTATCTATTTTGCTTACTGGCTTTATTGTCGTTTATAGTGATAAGAAAATTTTCTTTCTTTAAACGATTAAAACGCTGGATTTTACATGTTTGGAATTGATCTCACATTTACACTCAGAAAATTGACCCGCCAAGATAAAGATTTCTTTTTTCAGCTTTATTCTAATTTAGATGTCTTGCGCTTTGTCTCTAATCCAAAAACAGAAAAAGAGATTCTAGCCGCTTTTGAAAGCCGACTACCTGAATGGAATTTAAATTCTGATCATTGGCTGTGTCTAGTGATTGAAGATATTCAAACTTGTCAGCCAATGGGACTTATGGGGTTTTGTTTGTCTTTTGAAAACCAACAGCGAGTGGGGGAGATAGGCTATATGATTGATCCGAAATTCTCAGGGAAAGGTATTGCGACAAAAGCATTGAACATGTTGCTATCAAAGCCGGAATATGCGCAAATCCGCTCATTTATTGCGATTGTGACAGAAGGAAATTTAGCGTCTGAAAAAGTACTAATTAAAAATGGATTTTCTATGCAAAAAATCATCGCTGAAAATTATGAAATTAGTGGTTTTGTTTACGATGATATTTGCTATGAGCTGAATAGATAATAATAAGACTGGCGACGAAATACTACTTATTACATCGCCAGTTTATTGATTAATCTAGAGATTGTTGTAATGTTTTCATCATGAGCAATACTGAAGTACCACCGGGATCGGCGTGTCCAATACTGCGTTCACCAAGATAGCTAGCGCGCCCTTTACGAGCCTGCATAGGAACAGTTGCTTCAACGCCTTGTTTTGCTGCTTCGACAGCTTCTGTTATTGCATCATTCAATGATTGGGAAGTTGTGTTTTCTAGTGCTTTACTTACAGACCACCAAACATCACACATTGTTTTATCGCCAGGCTCTGCTTTGCCACGGGATACGACACCTTCAGTGCCTGCTTTGATTACTTCAGCAAAATCAGCAACGCTTAGACTTTCTTTGTCAGATGCACTTTGAGCTGCTTTAATAAAAAACGTACCGAATAGTGGACCACTAGCTCCTCCAACACTGGATAGCAGTGTCATTCCTGTCGTTTTGAGCAAAGTCGCAATATCTTTATCTTCAACTGTTGGTAGTTTTTCAGCAACTTTTTGAAACCCTCGATTCATATTGAGGCCATGGTCACCATCACCAATTGCGGTATCGAGTTCAGTAAGATTATTTTGTTCACGAGCAAAGGTCTGTGAGCACTGTATCAGCCAATTGTAGATCTGTTTCTGTGTTAAATTCATGAAGTGGTTACTCCTTATTTGGCCATTAATTAAGCTGTGAGTGATATTATATTTTCCAGCGCAAAGCAGGCGTATTAACTGGTTCATCCCACAGCATTAAGGCCTCATCATCTACTTTTAATAAGGTGATTGACGCACCTTGCATATCAAGGGCAGTGCAGTATGAGCCAACTAGATTTCGTTCGATGGTTAAGCCGAAGTTGTTACAGCAAGTTTGTAAACGATGATATACAGCATAAAGCTCGGATAATGGCGTGGCGCCGAGATTATTCACAAGAGCAATCACACGATCGCCTTTTTTTAGTGGTTCTTTGGTTTGTTTATGTTCTTGCCAACAACCTTCTTGGCGATCCCACTGACGGATCACTCGTTCGTAATGACCATTACTGATCAACGTTTCAAACATTTGGTCAACAGTGTCGTTTAAGTTTGTGAATCTACGACGTTCAATTCCCGGTTCACCATGGATCCCGACACCAAACTCCATCTCATTATCTGGCAATTCAAAAGACGGTTTTCCCGCAGCAGGTACAGTACAGGCATGCAAAGCGACACCTAAACTGTATCCGTTATTATTGGTTTTATGTCCTAATTCGACTAACTGATCGAGTGTGTAGTTCTTACATGCCGCAGCACCGAGGATTTTTTCCATCAAAACAGTATTAGCAACGCCACGACGTCCCGCGGTGTATAGACTATCTTTTACAGCGACATCATCATCGACTAGCACAGTTGCAATTTTAGTGCCTGCACCATGTAAGAGTTCAGCCGCTGTTTCAAAATTCAGTATATCGCCAGTATAGTTTTTGATGATCATCAACACGCCTTCACCGCTATCGATAGCCATCGCACATTCCATCATCTGGTCGGGAGTTGGGGAGGTAAACATTTCCCCAGGGCAAGCGGCATCTAACATTCCTTGACCGATATAACCACTGTGCATAGGTTCGTGGCCACTACCGCCACCGGATAATAGTCCTACTTTACCGTTAATTGGAGCATCTTTATGGACAAGATAAGTGGGATCGACATTTAGGCGTAACTCAGGGTGAGCAGCAATCAAGCCTAAATTAACTTCATTGATGATATCTTCAACACGGTTAATCAGTTTTTTCATCTTACGGGCTCCAGAGGATAGAGGACGATGGTTATTTCTGTTCGTTTGTGTTCTTTTTTGTTTGTATTGAAATGTAAATAGCGCGAATCATTTCGATTGTGCAATCAGACTATCACGGCTATAAAATTATTTATGGAGAAAACCAATAAAATGAGAGTTAGATCAGTAATTTTGGCAGGTATTTCTGTCACCTTTTTAATTCAAATTTATAGATAAAATGATGCTAAAAGTGACAAAATGGCACTTTTCAGTATGATTAAATCATCATTGCTGATATGAAATTAGCTGCAATTTGAATTATTTAGGGAGTTGAGGGAGGATATTATTTCTCCCTCATCAAGCATGATCAAGATTGATTGGCGAGTCGTTGATCTTGGTTCTTAGCAAAGAAATACTTCAAAATAAAATTGAGTAATACACCGTAAGCTGGCAAGAAAAACAACATGCAAATAAATAGCTTGAATGTGTAATCGACTAAAGCTATCTCAACCCAATTGGTCGCCATAAATGGATCACTACTGCGATAAAATGCAATAAAGAAGAAGGCGATAGTATCGATTAAGTTACCAAAAAACATCGCGCATGCAGGTGCTACATACCAACGTTTATTTTGGCGTAGGCGGTTAAACACACTCACATCTAATATTTGACCAAGCACATAAGCCATAAAACTCGCGGCGGCAATACGTGCAACAAATAGATTAAATACCATCAGTGAAGCGAAACCTTGCCACTCACCCTGAAAAAATAATGCGGAAATCACATAAGAGATCAGAAGTGCTGGTAACATCACCGCAGTAATAATACGGCGAGCGAGAGGCGCGCCATAAATACGCACAGTCAAATCTGTTGCCAAAAAAATAAACGGAAAGGTAAACGCCCCCCATGTGGTATGGAAACCGAAAATATTCATCGGTAGCTGCACAAGATAGTTACTGGAGGTAATAATTAAAACATGGAACAAAGATAGCCAAATTAGCGCAGTGGCTCGTTGCTGCGTAGTAAAAGTAAACATATTGTACCTTTTTAAGTAGCAATGGGGTGAGGGAACCCATAAAAATATTGCCCCAAATTGGGGAAGAGCGCATCATACGCTCGTTGCGCAACAAAAGCAAAACTGTTAGACCAGTAAAGCAGTTTTTATTATATAATCAAAATATCAATTATTTTTAAGAAGTCTTGTTATGTCTGATTTATTTTCAAATGCCACAAAAACCCTTGATACACTAGGCTTACGTTGCCCTGAGCCAGTTATGTTAGTGCGTAAAACAGTTCGTGGGATGAATGCAGGAGATACGTTACTGATTATTGCGGATGACCCTGCAACGACTCGTGATATACCGGGTTTTTGTCGCTTTATGGAGCACGAGTTACTCGCTGCTGA
Source organism: Providencia burhodogranariea DSM 19968 (assembly GCF_000314855.2). Taxonomy (GTDB): domain Bacteria; phylum Pseudomonadota; class Gammaproteobacteria; order Enterobacterales; family Enterobacteriaceae; genus Providencia; species Providencia burhodogranariea. Next base: position 466,062 of record NZ_KB233223.1, read on the forward strand.
AGCCGAACAAGCACCTTACCGTTATCTGTTACGCAAAAAGTCTGCAGGACTATAAATCTTAAATTAATCTGCATATCGGTTAAATTGCGCGAGTGGTTATCGTACCTGTTTTTATGACGGCAATGATTGGATGTATGAAATAACAGTATTGGTAACTGATCGTTTATGCTGCATTAAATTATGATGGCGGAAATATTATTATGCTACGTATTTGCATGATTAAAAAAATCACTGAAACCTAAGCAACCCGTAAAAATCCTTCGGGTTGGTTCGCTGTCATTTTTAATTGTGTTGTGGTGATTTTTCTTAATTCACTAAGTAGCGAATTATTCATCTTGTTTTTTTATTTTAAGTAAAGGTTGTTAATTCGAATAAAAATAGACTTTCAAAGATCAACCATATCTAGTTTCAATAGTCGATGATAACTAGCCTATCTATTCGATTATTGCTGAGAATATACCGTGTTCTCTTGAGTGAGTAATAGAAGATCCTGATGAGTTAATCCCGTTGCTTTAAGTATTATTTCAATATCTATTTTCATTTTGAATAGTTGTTGTGCAGTTTCTCGTCTAGCTTTTTGTATACCTTCTTGTATACCTATTTGTATGCCTTTATCTTGCAAACGCTGTGCAATATTCACGATAATCCCTATGTAGTAGTCAACAAAATCCGCCCATAGTTTTGATGATGCTATCAAGATGCGGCACTATTGCGTACCTTGAGTGAGCGTTAGTCTTTTTGTTTGATTATGACTGAGTATATTTCGCATTCTCTTGGGCAAGCAACAGTAGCTCTTGATGTGTTAATCCTGTTGCTTTAAGGATTATTTCCACATCTATTTGCATTGTTAATAGTTGCTGAGCAGTTTCTCTTTTACCCTCTTGTATGCCTTTATCTTGCAAACGCTGTGCAATATTCACTACAGCCTCCTTATTGCTTTCAATTTGTTCACTCAGTAGCAGAATAATTTGCTCGTAGTGATTTGGTGAATCCAAAACTACAAACAAGTAATTTAGAATAGTGGCAACATCATCACTATTATTATAGTGCCTATTTAGAGCCTGTGCGAGCAGGCTTGTCACTTTCTTATAGCCTTCTCGTAAACTTTTATGTTTCAGTGCGAGCTCCATCACGGCAATCTTTCGATGATTAACTAATTCATTATCATCAATGACAGTGATATCCACTAAAGGAAAGGGTTTGAAGTAGAGCTCGTCTGCAAGCTTTGGCCAAGGGAAGCAATGTGTCCAAGTTTTTAGGTAAGGATAAGGGGATGCACGACCATGATAAAACAAGATAGGAACAACGAGAGGTAAGGTTTTATGACCTTGCTGTAAATGCTGATTCATTGCCAAAAAAGCATAATGCATTAACCTCCAACTCATCAATTTATCAGGTGTTGATTGATGTTCAATTAGGAGATAGAGATAGCCGTCGCCAAGCTCTGTTTGTACCGAATAAAGTACATCAGACAGGCGAGTCCGTAGTTTTTTATCAATAAAAGAAGAGCTTGTGAGTGCCAATGTATTAAAGTCACAGAGAGATTTGATATTTTCTGGTAAATAGATATCAAAAAAATCCCGAGCATGATCAATCTGAGCCAAAAAACGTTTAAAAGCAGAGTCGTGTGGTGTTGTCGTTTGTTTATCAGCCATATTTAGTGCCTTATCTATGTCCAAATATTCCGCCGATATTAATGGATGCCAGAAGGCTATCCTAAAAAGTTACTCCTAATTTTATCGATAAACATGAATTTTACCTTGATGTAGTTAGATGCTATTACTTGTTGAATTAAAAGAATTAATTACAGTCGATTTAAAAAAAGAAAGTGTAAAACCAATAGTTGCTTAGTTGACTACTAATGGGGTAAGTATTTATAACAAAAAAGCGCCACAAAGGCGCTTTGGTATAATTAAGGTCAACAAACTATTTTTCAACTCTCGGTAACTTAACTCTCAGTAAACGTACTGCGTTAGCTGTCACGAGAGCTGTTGCACCTGAGTCAGCGAGTACTGCAACCCACAGACCTGTGATACCCAATAAACTGGTGACTAAAAAGACCGCTTTTAGGCCTAACGCGATAGTAATATTTTCACGAATAATCTTACGAGTTGCTCGTGATAGAGCAATGATTTCCGGCAAACCAGTGAGTCGATTATGTGTTAGTGCAGCATCTGCTGTTTCTAACGCAACATCGGTACCACTTCCCATTGCCACACCGATACTAGACGCTTTCATTGCTGGGGCATCATTAATGCCATCACCAACCATCATTGTGCTATGGTTTTGATTCAATTCCATAACCGCAGTCACTTTATCTTCAGGTAATAAGCCAGCACGATATTCCATACCAAGTTGACCTGCGATAGCACTCGCTGCTCGCGGGTTATCACCGGTTAACATTACTGCATTGACGTTTAAGGCTTTAAGCATTTTCATGGCATCAAGGGCATCACTACGTAGGGTATCCTGTAGCGCAGTTAGACCAATAACTCGGTTATCTTCAACAGTGACAATGACTGTTTTGCCTTGGGCCTCGAGTGATTCAACCCTATTTTGCCAAATAGTATCAAGAGGCGTATCCAGCCTACTTGGTGCGCTGACAAGAATATGTTTACCATCGAGATAACCCTCAACACCTTTCCCTGCTAATGCTTTGCGATCATCGGCTTCAATCACAGTGATAGAAAACTCAGCTGCTTTATTAACGACTGCTTTTGCAAGTGGGTGATGTGAACCAGCCTCAACGGCAGCTGTGATCCGGACTAATTCACTTTCAGTAACACCATCAACTGGCACTAAATCAGTGATATGAGGTTTACCTTCCGTCAAGGTTCCAGTTTTATCTAGCGCAATTGTTGTGATAGTGCCTAATTGTTCGAGTGCAGCACCGCCCTTAATTAAAGCACCGCGACGCGTTGCTGTGGCTAATGCTGAGGTAATTGCTGCCGGTGTGGATATCACTAGCGCACATGGACAACCAATCAACAGCAGTGTCAAACCACGGTAGATCCATGTTTCCCATGAATCACCAAAGAAGATAGGTGGAATAATCACTACTAATGCGGAAAAGAGCATAATAATCGGTGTATAAATACGGCTGAAACGGTCGACGAAGCGCTCAATAGGGGCTCTGCGTTCTTCTGCTTCTTCAATTAGCTGCAAAATACGGTCGATAGCATTTTTACCTTGCTCTGATACCACTTTCATCTGTACAGCGCGATCGACAGATAAACAGCCTGCGGCCACTTTTTCACCAATATTACGTTCAACCGGTACAGACTCTCCTGTTAAGGAGCTTTCATCGAAACTAGCAAAACCAGAGACCAGTTCAGCATCTGTCGGTAAACGGCCTCCGGGGGCTATTTCAATAATATCGCCCGGGCGTAACTGTGAAACGGGGACGATTATTTTTTGACCATCGCTAATTAATACCGCTTCTTCTGGGACGAGTGCCATCAATGCGCTAACCCCGCGGCGAGCACGACCTGCGGAGTAAGACTCCAACATTTCACCCAACATAAACAGTAAAATCACCATTGCAGCTTCTTCGGTTGCCTGAATAAAAATGGCACCGATAGCAGCAACGGTCATTAATGTTTCGATCGCAAATGGGGATCCTGTGCGCATTAAACGTAATGATTTACGCGCAATTGGATAGAGTCCAAACAATGTACTTAGAATAAATGCAATATTACCTACTTGAGGGTTGATGGCCTCAATGCCCCAACTGATAGCCATTAGAATAGCCAAGATAATAACAGGCTTCGCTTCACTCAGAAGACTTGGTGGTGGGGCGATCGTTGCTGCATTGTTGCCGCCTACTTTAAGCAATTCATAGCCCGCGGCTTCAACGGTTACCCGTACTGCTGCACTGATGTCGCTATTTGCATCAACGACTAATTTTTCAGTAGCAAACAGAACTTTAGCTTGTTTGACCTCTTTAATTTGCTTAACCGCATTTTCGATTTTTTGAGCGCAACTTGGGCAATCCATACCGCGAATTATCCAATTGAAACGCTGCTCAGCCGTTTGTATGGGAGCAGTATCACTTTCAGTACCATTAGGTACGCTGCAGCTGCCACTGTGTTGATGTTTAGAGTGATTATGGTCATGAGATTGATGAGGTGTCGTGCAGCAACTATCTTGCTGGTGATAATCCTCATCGTCGTCAGGGTGTTTCTCTACAGCATTGTGTTCATGGGTATGTGAGTCATTGCTAACTTTTTGATTGTTTTCAATTGCCGTTGATGAACAACTGCTGCTGGAGCAGCAAGAACTTGTATGTTTATGTGATTCTTTATGGTTATGTGAGTGCATATGCGACCCCTTATCAAATGATTGACCTAATCAATATTGATAAGTCTATACTTTGGAGTCTACTCTAGAGTCAAATAAATGCGGGTAGGCCAATTGACAAAAAATGCTATTTGAGAATTTTATCAATTGGCTCAATTTATTATTGTAGGTAAATCGCTCGGATAATAAAGAATTGCCCAAGGAAATAGAGCGTAGCCACAATAGCTTTAGATGCCTTGAATGGGAATCTGAAGCGAGCAATCAGCCAGATACAGTTGGATATAAACAGTAAAAATGCGCCAACCATTATTGAGAAGTTATAATCACGTCCTAGGCCAAAGAATTGATCTCCTGCAACCCATGCCATAATCATGCTCATGATAAGTAGGGCAAAAACGACAGCTTGGAGGTTTTCCAGCTTAGTCCAAATCACCACTAAAGTGATAGCAGCAATAACGAGTGGGACAGGTAGCCAAGGGAGATATAAGCTAAAGTCGAGCTGCATGCCAAAGCTGATGGTATAGAGGAGATAACTAACAAACATCAAGCCTAAAGCAGTAAGTAAGCGCTCACTTGATAACATTCTTATCATGTCAGCGATTAATGACACAGCCAAAGCAGCAAGGATCAAATAACCTTGAGCAGTTAAAAATTCGGCGTTCCATCCCCAAAGTAACAATAGCAACAGTGTAATGGGACGAAATAGCCAACGTTGCCAACTAGGGCCACGATAAGCGGCATCAACGTACAGCCAACCAGAGAAGAGTACTGCAAGGAATGGCCAACTAATCATAAACACATCCTTATAAATTCAAGTGAATGAAGTAATCGTGATGATTTTCCATAATTGTAAATAAGATAAACTATACTCGTCATAGTTCAAGTTGTAGCGCGTGTGCTTTAAATATAGCACTGTGATTATTTGTACTAGTCAGATTGCTGTTTATGTATTTTGGGATAGATTCGTAGAGCCGTTTTTTATCGTATATCACCTATTAGAACATTAAAATTGCTCTATATTTCTTAATTAATGACTGCAAAAAGCTTGAGAAACCAAATGTCATTAGCTGCATATTGAATTATTTTGGGTATATACTCATGCTTACTTTAAATACAAAACGACATTTATGAATAAACCCATCTTACTGATTATTGTTCTGGCGATTATAGCGGTATTTGCCACTAAACGTTTTTTTGACCAGCGCAAGCAAAATGAAATTAATGATCATGCCTTGCAAGTCAGCTACTCGGTTATTGTTGAAAACAAAAAAGATTATCCTTATCCAAATATGCGTTCTCGTGAACGTGATGTTGTTTCGCCTGAAACTTTTCGATATGAGATTTATTTTAAACCATTAGATCATTCTGAGACGATCAAAGTGATTGTGAATGAATCCCAGTATCAGAGTATTGAAAAAGGAAGCCAAGGAACACTTCATATGCAGGGCACAAGGTTTATCCGATTTGATTCCGATTGATTTAAGATTTTTTCTTTGCTGCATCTAAGGTTTGTTTCTGCTTTTTCTGCATCGCTAACATCTCAAAGACACCAAAGAAGAAAATACGTGTTTGCAGTACCTTCGATAATTTTTCCCCTTTTGCAAGGGTCGCTTTTAAGAAAATGGTTTGCAGTGCATGCATAAACACCATAAATACCATGGCAACATCCATGAAGTATTTCAATGGCTTAGGGAATGGATGAATTAAATTAAATACCATAAAGCTCCAAACACAAATCATTAATACTCTGCCTGTATTAATTAGCATGGCTTTCTTCCTTAATTGAATGACGAATAAACAAACGATAAGCAACTTGGCCTGCGATTTTTTCACGATGAAGTTGCCAGTTTACTGGAATGTTAGTAAGTGATGACTCCGCTTCTGACTCAATATATATCCAGCTTTCATCGGCTAGCCATTGATTTTTTTCTAATAATTCAATAGTTTCATTGAGTAGACCTTTACGGAAAGGCGGGTCGATAAACACCACATCAAAAGCGTTACCCAGTTGGTTAAGTACCATGAGGCTATTACCATTGATGATTGTGGCATTTTCGGCTTGTAAGCGAGCTTTATTTTCAGTCAGTAATTGCGTATTTTGTTTATCTAATTCAATAAAAGTGACGGTATCTGCAAAACGTGAGAGCGCTTCAAACCCTAAAGCTCCACTACCAGCGAAACAATCAAGGCAGCGGGCATCTCGAACAATAGGCATTAGCCAATTAAATAATGTTTCTTTGATTCTATCTGTCGTAGGGCGTAAGCCCTCACTATCACGGACTGGGAGTTTTCGCCCACGCCATTTTCCACCAATAATACGTATTTGGCCTAAAGAGGCACTTTGTGGTTTTTTTGCCATAATATCCATTGCTGCTCAGCTTGGCTGAACTTTAAAAATTAATTAAGCCTATTGTAGCGCGTCATTTTCACAGTTTTAACTTAAAAATCAGATTAAATTGTTATGATTTTTCTTTCAGATATGTGTTGCTGCTCGATGAAATGATAGACTGCATGTAATTTTATTGCGATGTGTACACAAAATAAATCAAGTTGTATGTAGGCGACTGTCAAAATAACCCCATTGAAGAAAGCCGGATGAGCATATATGAATATGTGATTAGGTAGCTGGAGCAGTGTCGGATTTCCAACATTATGGCATGTAACTTGATGTATGAAGGGTATAATTATTAAGCGCCATGTTTTTACCGCGAGGAGTGTAGTGGCTGATGGCTAAAGATAAGAAAAAAGGCTTTTTCTCATGGTTGGGTTTTGGTCGTAAAGACGACAAAGAAGCTCAACAACAAGAAGCTCAACAACAAGAAGCAGAACAACAAAAAGTAGATGCTGAAAAAGAGATCGAGCTAGCGGCAATTAAAGCGGCTGAAGAGCAAGCCGAGCATGATCGTCAAGAAGCACTTCGTTTGGCTAATGAACAAGTTGAACACGAACGTCAAGTCGAGCTAGCGGCAATTAAAGCGGCTGAAGAGCAAGCCGAGCATGAGCGTCAAGAAGCACTTCGTTTAGCAGAGGAGCATGCGG
>NZ_KB233223.1:474147-569867 GCF_000314855.2 Providencia burhodogranariea DSM 19968
GCCGAGCATGATCGTCAAGAAGCACTTCGTTTAGCAGAGGAGCATGCGGAACGCGAACGTCAAGCTGAGCTAGCGGCAATTAAAGCGGCTGAAGAGCAAGCCGAGCATGATCGTCAAGAAGCCATTCGTTTGGCAGAAAAAGAAGCTGAACGTCAAAGACAAGCGGAAGAGCAAGCTAAGCTAGAAGCTCAAGATATTATTGCTTTACGTGATGAAGTTTTTAGTGAGAAAGCCGAAGAATCTAAACAAATTGAACAAGAGAAACCGAAAAAAGAAGGTTTCTTTAGCCGTTTGAAGAAAGGCTTATTAAAAACGCGTCAAAATTTAGGTTCGGGTTTTATTGGCCTGTTTACTGGCAAGAAAATCGATGATGATTTATTTGATGAATTAGAAGAGCAACTGCTGATTGCGGATGTAGGCGTTGAAACGACACGTAAAATTATTAATAACCTGACGGCACACGCAAGCCGTAAAGACTTGAAAAATGCAGAAGCGTTATATGGTAAGTTGCGTGAAGAAATGTCTCATATTCTAGCTGGTGCTGATAAACCACTGGTCATTGAAGACAAAAAACCCTATGTTATTCTTATGGTTGGAGTTAATGGTGTTGGTAAAACGACGACCATCGGTAAATTAGCTCGCCAATATCAATCAGAAGGTAAAACCGTTATGTTAGCCGCGGGGGATACCTTCCGTGCTGCAGCTGTTGAGCAATTACAAGTTTGGGGTGATCGTAACCAAATCCCCGTTGTAGCACAGCATACTGGCGCTGATCCAGCTTCTGTTATTTTTGATGCGATTCAATCAGCTAAAGCAAAAGGTGTTGATGTTCTAATAGCTGATACCGCAGGACGCCTGCAAAATAAAGCGCATTTGATGGAAGAGCTGAAGAAAATTGTCCGCGTCATGAAAAAGCTAGATGAAGAAGCACCACATGAAATCATGTTAACGCTGGATGCAAGTACTGGACAAAATGCTGTCAGTCAGGCGAAACTTTTTAATGAAGCCGTAGGTCTGACAGGTATTACATTGACTAAACTCGATGGTACAGCGAAAGGTGGAGTGATCTTCTCCATTGCTGATCAATTCGGTATTCCTATTCGTTATATCGGAATTGGTGAGGGTATTGAAGATTTACGTCCATTTAAAGCAGATGACTTTATTGAGGCTCTATTTGCCCGAGAGGAATAATTTTCGATGATCCGCTTTGAACACGTCAGTAAAGCTTATCGTGGTGGTCGGCAAGCTCTCCAAGGCGTAGATTTTCATCTACAGCCTGGGGAAATGGCTTTTTTGACTGGCCATTCAGGTGCTGGTAAAAGTACGCTACTCAAACTCATTTGTGGTATTGAGCGACCAAGCGCAGGGCATATACTCTTTAATGGGCACGATATTAGTCGCCTAAAAAATCGGGAGATCCCGTTTTTGCGTCGACAAATCGGGATGATTTTTCAGGATCATCATCTGTTATTTGATCGAACAGTTTATGACAATGTCGCGATGCCCTTGATTATTTCAGGTGCGAGTTCAGAGGATATTCGCAGACGAGTCTCCGCAGCATTGGATAAGGTGGGTTTACTCGATAAAGCGAAAAATCTTCCGATCCAACTATCGGGTGGTGAGCAACAACGAGTAGGAATTGCACGAGCTGTCGTCAATAAACCGACAATGTTACTGGCCGATGAGCCTACGGGAAATCTCGATTGGGAACTCTCCGAAGGGATCATGCGTTTATTTGAAGAGTTTAACCGTGTTGGTGTGACAGTTCTAATGGCAACCCATGATGTTGCACTTATAGAACGACGCAGCTGCCGTGTACTGACTCTGAGCGAAGGAAGAATGATCGGAGGTCAACATGGCTAAGAATGTCCGTAGAGGAAAGCCTGAACGCCCGATGCAGTCAAAAAGTAAGGCGTTAAAAGGTGGATGGCGTGAACAATGGCGTTATGCTTGGTTAAATACGTTAGCTGATATGCTAAGGCAGCCTCTTGCAACGTTCTTAACAGTAATGGTGATTGCAATTTCGCTTGCTCTACCAAGCCTTTGTTATATCGTGTGGAAAAACGTATCTCAAGCAGCGGAACAATGGTACCCAACACCACAATTGACAGTTTATCTGGATAAATCCTTAGATGAACAAGGTGGTCAAAACGTAGTAACACAGCTGCAAGCGCTTGATGGCGTTGATAATGTAAATTATTTATCTCGAGATCAAGCAATGAGTGAATTTCGTAGTTGGTCTGGTTTTAGTACAGCATTAGATATGCTTGAAGAAAACCCACTACCGGCAGTGGCGATTATTACACCAAAACTCAATTTCCAAAGCTCGGATGTTTTATCCACATTGCGCGATAGAGTAAGCCAAGTTAATGGTATTGAAGAGGTTCGTATGGACGATAGTTGGTTTTCTCGTCTAGCGGCATTGACACAGCTTGTCGGGCAAGTTGCCTCAGTTATTGGCATTTTGATGATTGTCTCCCTCTTTTTAGTAATTGGTAATAGTGTACGGCTAAATATTTTTGCTCGTAGAGATACTATTAATGTTATGAAATTGATTGGCGCGACAGATGGTTTTATTATGCGGCCATTTTTACATGGAGGCCTCTTCATGGGCGCCCTTGGTGCTGTGATTTCGCTGATAATGTCATCTTTGCTGGTATGGAAACTGTCGGATGTTGTTACTCAAGTGGCAAGTGTATTTGGCACGCAATTTCATATTGAAGGGCTATTATGGGAAGAGTCATTGCTGGTAATTTTATTGTCAGCAATGATCGGCTGGGTTGCTGCTTGGCTTGCCACGGTTCAACATTTGCGCCATTTTACACCTGAATAATTCAGGTATTCATCGGTACGGCAGCTTGCCGTGCCGATGAATGAATAAAACGGAACTTTTATTATCATCATTTGTCTTACTTTGACCTGCTTTTACAGCACAAGTGTAATATATTTAACTCAATAGAACTGATAGACTATATGTTAACAGTCTCATTTTTTATCATCAAATAATCTCTTTTTCTTTATTTTTCAAAGAGGATCTGCATGACCAAAGATATGCAATCATTAGCACTTGTTCCGCAAGGAAGTATTGAAGCTTATATGCGAGCTGCCAATGCCTACCCTATGCTCACCGCTGAGGAAGAAAAAGAACTTGCTGAACGGCTGCATTACCATGGTGATCTAGACGCGGCAAAGCAACTCATTTTATCCCATTTACGTTTTGTGATTCATGTTGCTCGCAGCTATGCAGGCTATGGGTTACCACAAGCAGACTTAATTCAGGAAGGAAATATTGGCCTGATGAAAGCGGTACGCCGCTTTAACCCTGAGGTTGGAGTTCGCTTGGTTTCTTTTGCTGTTCACTGGATCAAAGCGGAGATCCATGAATATGTTCTACGTAACTGGCGAATTGTAAAAGTTGCGACAACAAAATCTCAACGTAAATTATTCTTTAATTTGAGAAAAAACAAAAAGCGTCTTGGTTGGTTCAATCAGGAAGAAGTTGATATGGTTGCGCAAGAGCTGGGTGTGAGCACCAAAGATGTGCGTGAAATGGAATCACGTATGTCCGCTCAAGATATGGCCTTTGATATGTCTGACGACGATGATAGCGGTGATTTCACGCAGTCGGTTGCACCAGTACTATTTTTACAAGATAAATCATCTGACTTTGCAGGCTCTATCGAAGATGATAACTGGGAAAGTCATGCAACTGACCGCCTTAGTGACGCGTTAGACTCACTTGATGAGCGTAGCCAAGATATTATTCGCGCTCGTTGGCTTGATGATGATAACAAGACAACATTACAAGAATTAGCCGATAAATACGGTGTGTCTGCTGAACGAGTTCGTCAACTCGAAAAAAACGCAATGAAAAAATTACGTGCGGCAATGGAAGAAGACGAAGAAGAATATTAAGTTCTTCGTTTTTTGTTATTCTTATTCGCAATTATTTATTTCCTACACATTGAGCTGTTGTTAGATATATGTGCAGGCGAAGCTCATCATTCGAGTCATATAGTTATCTATACTTCTCGATTTTTTGATTAATAAAGCTTCGCTTGCTGCTCTAATAGGTAACTTAAATTTTTATCTATAAACAAACCTTTCTTAATTTCTAATCACAATATAGTTCTAAAGGTAGCCCATCAGGATCAGCAAAAAAAGTAAATTTTCTGTGTGTATAAGGATCGATTCTAGGTGCTTCGCAGATGATACCTTGTTGATTTAAGTAATCGATCCACTTATCGAGATCATCCACACTAAAAGCCAGATGCCTTAAACCACATGCTTCTGGGTAACTAGGTCTGGTTGGTGGGGTTGGAAAGCTAAATAACTCAATTTGATACAAGCCTTCAAGGGCAAGGTCAGCCTTCCATGAATCTGACTCTGGTCGATAATGTTCTTCTAGTAAAGTGAGTCCAAGAATTTGGCAGTAAAAGTGTTTACTGACGGCATAATTAGAAGCAATGATAGCAATATGATGGATTCGTTTTAGTTTCATTGAGTTAGGCCTTTTTTTCCCATTTATTGCTATCTTGTGTCGTAGTAAAACCACAAGCTAAAAGAAACATTACCAACACGGGTCTTTCTTCTTCAGACACACCGCGTAAGCTAAAAAACCAATGCGTCACTTGAGGCTGCTGGTGGAAAATTTCATCAAGTAAATACAATCCAACACCTCTACGTCGGGTCACGTCACGTACCAAAAAATCATAAATAGTCCCTTGATATTGATCTATCTGAATTTTAGCGGCTCCGAGCAACCGATCATTAAAGCGTGCGGCATAAAATTTTTGCCCTGAAAATAGCAGAGTTTTTATTTGATTTCGACTCTGGTCTGGCCAGATTTTGTACAGGTCAAGATATTGTTGATCAGTAGGATCAACTAAAGGAATAATGGTAAGTTTCATGATGCTTTTATCTATTTCCTTACTTATTTTTCAGTCACTCCTGTCGACAGAGTGATCCATAACCGATTTTTTGATTTTAGAGATAAAGATTTCGTCGCTATTAATATTCCGAGTTTAGCTCGGATTAATTTAAATTTAACTAGAATATAACACTATCATTTATCTAAAACCTACGTAATAACATTAGTTTTTTATTCTGCTTATGATGTAATTACCTACCTTATCCATTTGCTATTTAGCATAATTATCTTGTTTAATGTTATGAAATTTATAGCGTTATTCGCTATTTTTTTAAAATATACCAGTCATTCTTCAAGTTATATGTAAGTGGATAACTCTCAACTAGCTGACTCATATGGTTTATTTATAATTTATGGATCGTTTTTCTTATTGCTTGCATGTAACTCAAGAATAATAAGTCTCAATCCTTACTAACTAATAATCATAATAATCTACAAAAAACCAAACACAAACACTCAGAATCATAGATAGGGACGGCAGAATGATAAAAATGAATAAAGCATTATTAGCGGGTTGTATCGCGATGGCATTTAGCCAATCGGTCTGGGCTAAAGAGATCAAAATTGCAGTTGTTGGTGCTATGTCAGGGCCTGTAGCCCAGTATGGTGATATGGAATTTATGGGCGCTCGTCAAGCCGTTGCTGATATTAATGCTAAAGGCGGTATCAATGGCGATACTCTTGTTGCTGTTGAATATGATGATGCTTGTGATCCGAAACAAGCTGTCGCCGTCGCTAACAAAGTGATCAACGATGGTATTCGTTATGTTATTGGCCATCTTTGCTCTTCTTCTACACAGCCAGCATCTGACATCTATGAAGATGAAGGTATTATCATGATCACTCCTGCTGCAACAAATGCAGACTTAACCACTCGTGGTTATCAGCTGATCATGCGTACAACTGGTCTTGATTCAGACCAAGGGCCAACTGCGGCTAAATATATTGTTGATGAAATCAAGCCAAAGCGTATTGCAGTTGTTCATGATAAGCAGCAATACGGTGAAGGTTTAGCGCGCTCAGTACGTGATAGTTTGAATAAAGCAGGTGTCAAAGAAGTGATGTTTGAAGGTGTGACTGCTGGTGATAAAGATTTCTCTGCTCTCGTCGCTAAATTGAAAAAAGAGAACGTTGATTTTGTTTACTTTGGTGGCTACTACCCAGAAATGGGACAGATTTTACGTCAGGCAAAACAGTCGGGTCTTAATATACGGTTTATGGGACCTGAAGGCGTTGGTAACTCTTCACTCTCAAATATCGCTGGTGATGCTTCTGAAGGTATGTTGGTGACTCTACCTAAACGCTATGATCAAGTACCAACTAACCAACCTATTGTGGATGCACTTAAAGCGAAAAAAGAAGATCCAACGGGGCCATTTGTTTGGACAACTTATGCCGCAATTCAAGGGCTGACGACAGCAATGGAGCGTACGGGCAGTCGTGAACCAGAAGATCTCGCCAAAGATCTGAAGGCTAATCCAGTTGATACTGTAATGGGATCTTTGTCTTGGCAGCCTAATGGCGATCTGAAAGGCTTTGAATTCGGTGTATTTGAGTGGCATGCAGATGGCACGTCAACTGCGGTGAAATAGCCGTTATTGCCGAAATAGAGACAGATACCGAGAGTGAGCTTGCTGACTCTCGGTTTATGCTCTCAATACCCAGAATAAACACAGTTGTATGTAGACTATCAGTGAAGATATCGCTACTAAGTCAATGAGTTAGATTACGAGATAGAGTCAGTGACGATGCAGCTTTAAGTATGACGGGGATATAGAGAGTCAGTAGTATGAAAGGATAGTCGTATGTCAGATCAAATTCTTTATTTTATCCAACAGTTTCTTAATGGCTTAACATTAGGTAGCACCTATGCGTTGATCGCTATCGGCTACACAATGGTTTACGGCATTATCGGAATGATTAACTTTGCCCATGGCGAAGTATACATGATAGGTAGCTATGTCTCCTTCATTGTGATCGCAGGCTTGATGATGTTAGGCATTGATATTGGTTGGATCCTTGTGGCAGCTGCATTTGTGGCGGCAATCGTGGTTTCCAGTTCTTATGGTTGGAGTATAGAGCGTGTAGCTTATCGGCCAGTTCGTCATTCCAAAAGATTGATTGCGCTTATTTCCGCGATCGGAATGTCAATATTCCTACAAAACTATGTCAGCCTTTCACAAGGCTCACGTGATTTAGCACTGCCTAGCTTGATCACTGGCCAATGGGTGTTAGGCGAAAGTGATGGGTTCGAGGCAACAGTTACTAAAATGCAGCTCACTATCTGGGTTGTGACGTTACTGTCTATGTTGGCTCTTACCTTATTTATTCGCTATTCGCGTATGGGAAGGGCTTGTCGTGCTTGTGCTGAAGATCTAAAAATGGCGAGTTTGCTCGGTATTAATACCGACCGTGTTATTTCATTAACTTTCGTGATTGGTGCAACCATGGCTGCGGTAGCTGGGGTTCTGCTTGGTCAATTTTATGGTGTTATTAACCCATATATTGGCTTTATGGCAGGTATGAAAGCCTTTACAGCGGCAGTACTTGGTGGAATTGGCAGCATACCGGGAGCCATGTTAGGTGGCTTGATCCTTGGTGTTGCTGAAGCCATGACATCAGCTTATTTAAGCACTGAATATAAAGATGTTGTGTCATTCGGGTTATTGATTGGTGTATTACTAATCATGCCAACCGGCATTCTGGGACGTCCGGAGGTCGAAAAGGTATGAGAAAAGAAAATTGGATTAATGCGATTGTCGCTTCGGTAACTTTTTTTATTCTCGCCGTGTTTATGATGGGATTACAACTCACGCTTGATGGTACAAAATTAGTGGTCACAAGCGGGGATTCAGTTCGTTGGAATTGGATTTTTGCAGGCATTGCCATTATTTTTATTTTTCAGTTAGTACGCCCATCTCTTGCAAGAGTGTGGAAAGGTGTTCCCACAAAATCATGGGCAATCCCTGATTTTGATGGCTCGACGGCTAGGCAAAAAATTCTTGCCATCGTTATTATTATCGCGGCTATTGCGTGGCCTTTTGTGGTTTCCCGAGGTAGCGTAGATATCGCAACACTGACACTTATCTATGTGATGCTAGGCCTTGGCTTGAACGTAGTTGTGGGGCTTTCAGGATTGTTGGTTTTAGGCTATGCAGGGTTCTACGCGATTGGTGCCTATACCTTTGGATTACTTAATCACTATTACGGGTTTGGTTTCTGGCAGAGCTTACCCATTGCAGGCCTAACTGCAGCATTTGCGGGATTCTTGCTTGGTTTCCCTGTGCTACGGCTACGAGGGGATTATTTAGCGATTGTGACTTTAGGTTTCGGTGAAATTGTCCGTATTTTACTGCTTAATAATACTGAAATCACAGGGGGGCCAAATGGGATCAGTCAATTACCTAAGCCGACTTTCTTTGGCCTGGAGTTTAGTCGAACAGCGAAGGATGGTTGGGATACATTCCATAATTTCTTTGGCATAGACTATAACGCAGGCGATAGGATCATATTCCTGTACTTTGTTGCGCTGCTATTGGTTGTATTAACGCTGTTTGTGATCAATCGATTACTCCGTATGCCTCTGGGACGTGCGTGGGAAGCATTAAGGGAAGATGAAATTGCCTGTCGCTCTTTAGGCTTGTCACCAACTCGGATCAAACTGACCGCATTTACTATCAGCGCGGCCTTTGCGGGTTTTGCTGGAACATTATTCGCGGCACGCCAAGGATTTATTAGCCCTGAATCATTTACCTTTGTTGAATCCGCCTTTGTACTTGCGATCGTCGTTCTCGGTGGTATGGGATCTCAAACATCGGTTATTTTGGCGGCGATTATATTGGTCGTTTCACGAGAAATGATGCGTGATCTTAATGCTTATAGCATGCTATTACTCGGTGCTTTGATGGTCTTAATGATGATCTGGCGTCCACAAGGTTTATTACCAATGAAACGCCGCCAAATGAAGTTGAAAAAGACAGACCAAATAGATAGTGAAGGGGAAAAAGCATGAGTACATCTTTAACCCCGATATTACAAGTTAGTGGTTTAACCATGCGATTTGGTGGCTTGCTGGCGGTCAATAATGTCGAACTTACCTTGAACCAAGGTGAGATTGTTTCATTAATTGGTCCTAACGGCGCAGGTAAAACGACTATTTTTAACTGTTTGACTGGCTTTTATAAACCAACGGGTGGCTCAATCTTATATCGTGAAAAGCACTTAGAAGGTCTGACTGGGCAGGCTATTGCTCGCCTTGGTGTTATTCGTACCTTTCAGCATGTACGCTTGTTTAAAGAGATGACGGTGATTGAGAACCTATTAGTTGCTCAACATCAGCATCTAAAAAGCGGGATTTTTTCTGGATTACTAAAAACCCCTGCATTTCGTAGAGCAGAGTCAGAAGCCATAGATCACGCCGTTAAATGGCTTGAAAGAGTCGATTTATTGCAGTTTGCTAACCGTCAAGCGGGCAGCCTGGCCTATGGTCAGCAACGCCGATTAGAAATAGCACGTTGCATGGTGACGCGGCCGGAGATCTTAATGCTAGATGAACCTGCTGCGGGATTAAATCCCAAAGAAACTAACGATCTTGATGAGTTGATCGCCGAGCTTCGATCTCATCATCAAGTCTCTATTTTGTTGATTGAGCATGATATGAAGTTAGTGATGGGGATCTCTGATAGGATCTATGTCGTAAACCAAGGAACGCCACTGGCAAATGGAACGCCTGATCAAATTCGTCAGCATCCTGATGTGATCAAGGCTTATTTGGGAGAAGCTTACTGATGTTAGAATTTAAACAAGTTTCTGCCCATTATGGGAAAATTCAAGCGTTACATCAGGTTAGTTTGAATATCCAAAAAGGGGAAATAGTGACGCTGATTGGCGCTAACGGGGCAGGCAAAACGACTCTGCTCAGTACGCTTTGTGGCGATCCTCGTGCATCAGAAGGGCAAATCCTCTACCGTGATGTGGATATCACGCAGTTACCGACAGCCAAAATTATGCGTGAAGATATTGCTATTGTACCGGAAGGTCGACGGGTATTTTCTCGCATGACAGTTGAAGAGAATTTGGCAATGGGGGGATTTTTTGCCACTCGTCAGCAATATCAGCAGCGGATTGAGCGCGTTTATACGTTATTCCCTCGCTTACAAGAACGACGCAGTCAGCGGTCGGGAACGATGTCTGGTGGTGAGCAACAGATGTTAGCAATTGGGCGAGCATTGATGAGCCAGCCTGAATTACTGTTACTTGATGAGCCATCCTTAGGTTTAGCACCGATTATTATTATGCAAATCTTTGATACTATCTTGCGGCTACGTGAAGAAGGTATGACCATTTTCCTCGTCGAACAAAATGCGAATCAGGCATTAAAGCTTGCAGATCGAGGTTATGTACTCGAAAACGGACATGTTGTATTAGAAGATAGCGGGAAAGCATTATTGGCAAATGAAGCAGTACGCAGTGCATATTTAGGCGGCTAGCTATTATTTATAACGCCCAATATTTAACTGATTTATATTGGGCGTTTTAATTTTTATAACTCGTTATTTAATTAAATATAAAATGTAAATAAATATAGATAATTAAAATATATTATCTTATTTACATAAAAAAATTATTCTATTATTAGAAATGTCGATAATATTATTGATTTATATCTTAAATTATAATTGTGTTTTATTTTGTTAATGTGGCTGTTACAGAGTCATAATTTTCCATGCGAGCTGTAATTATTTTATATTTTGATCCGGACTCTTCTGTTATTTTAGATTTTTTCTCTTCTGCTGAGGTAACGGTTGTTCCCCAAGATGAGATAGTCTCTGCAAAACGACCAAAAGAGATAATAGATAAAGTTGAAGCTAAAAGTGATTTTTTAATATTATTCATATTAAGATACTTCGTTAATAATTAAAACTTCTATATTTCGGATTGATTGAATTGTACATTTTTCGTCAAATTCTAAACCTTCCATACCCGCTAAATCTATAGCTCCAATGATTCCATTATTATATTTAACAGAAACATCACCACTGAGTAAAAGTAATTCATTTGTTGTATTTAAATTACTTGATTCAGTATCTGATTGAGCTTTTTCATTAGTGTACTTGTTTCAGTTTTAGTTGATAGAGATGTGCATGCTTTACGTTGTGAGGCGATTATATTATGTAGGCCTACATTATTATCTCTCATGACGACAACTTAATTACCTACCCATCTACGACTGAAGCTACACCAAATTTTCCATCTGTATGTATGGCATTGAACAAGCGTTTTAGTTGCTAACTTATTCACTAATTTTAAATGAATATCATATTTAGATAATACTGACTGGAGGACATAGATATGCTCTATATGCTACATAAAAATATAAGATATAATTTCCATTTAATATTATTTTAGTCCATTCATTATATGATTAGTGCTACTGATAAACATAATGACTAACTATTGATGTTATTTTAACTACCACGATAAGTTGAATATCCATATTGGCTTAATAATAGCGGGATATGATAATGTTCTTCTGTATTACTGATGTTGAATTCAACAGGAATTTCGGGAAAGAAACTATTTTGTTTATTATCTGAAAAATAGTTTCCTGTTTTAAATGTAACTCTATATTCTCCGATTTCAGTTTTTATATTATCTGGCCATAATTTTTTTATGCGACCATCTTTATCTGTTTTATCTGAATTTAAAACTTTCCAATTATTAGATTGCTTTTGTTCTAATGTGACTTTAACTCCTGGTGCTGGTTTTCCTGTCTGTTGATTAAGAATATGGACACTTAAAGTATCTGCAGCTTGGGCAAGCGCTGGCACAGTTATGGCAGATAAACAAATAGCTGATAATAAGTATTTTTTCATTTCTCTATTTCCTTTATTAATATTTTATTATGTTTGTCAATTCAGGGTTATATTACAAAAATATTTATTATAAATAGTGACAATAACATTACAATTTAGTCATGTTGGTATTATTTTTTGCATAAATAACACGACAGGATGATTTATCATATTCGCAACTTATGAAAGGCACCGTCAAAAATCATGGGAACATATGCCAACAAGATATTCTTGATTTACGATTGAGCAAATTTTTGCAATATGGCTCAACAGTTCTGTTACTTCCACTGTTCTTATGACTATTTATTCATTTTAAGAATAATTCATAAAAGAGACTTTATTGCTATCCCCCCTGATAATTTTAACCCATTCTAGTAATGTGAAGCCCCTCGCATTTCGGCTATTTACTTGTTTCTGTTTACAAAACCAATTGTATATACAACATCTGTTGGATAAACAGCAATCTACTGTTTGTTGTATAGCTAATGACCCACCGTTTTCTCTAATCTTTGTATAAAAATTCAAATTTAAATGTATATACTTTGTGAATTAAATGTATATATATTTAAAGGGTGGACGTAAACAGATAAGTTTTAAATGATAAAAAATCAGCAGTGATGGAATTTTAACTTATTGAATTTTAAGTGTCTTTGTAAGATTTTTAAACGGTGAGTTTATCAGTGAAAAAACAATGACTCATTATAAATATCATTGATTGTTATTGAAGTGTTAAATTAAATGGGTGAATAGGGGGATATACCAATGTTAAATCGTACTGACTCTGCACGTGTTATCCGTGCACCGCACGGCAGTGAAGTAACGTGTAAAAGCTGGCTGACTGAAGCCGTGTACCGCATGATCCAAAATAACCTTGACCCGGATGTTGCTGAGCATCCACAGAGCTTAGTGGTATATGGTGGTATTGGTCGTGCAGCTCGTAACTGGGAATGCTATGACAAGATCTTAGATGTCTTAAAAACACTTGAAGATGATCAAACCTTGCTCGTGCAGTCAGGTAAACCGGTTGGTGTTTTCCCTACTCATCCAGATGCCCCTCGCGTATTAATTGCTAACTCAAATATTGTCCCACATTGGGCTAATTGGGATCATTTCAACGAGTTAGATAAAAAAGGCCTGATGATGTACGGCCAAATGACGGCGGGGTCTTGGATTTATATTGGCTCGCAAGGGATTGTGCAAGGAACTTACGAGACGTTTATTTCTTTAGCAAAACAACACTTTAATGGCAATCCCGCGGGTCGTTGGATCTTAACGGGGGGTCTTGGTGGAATGGGGGGCGCACAGCCACTTGCAGCAACAATGGCTGGTTTTAGCATGATTGCAGTTGAGTGTGACGAAAGCCGTATCGATTTTCGCTTAAGAACAGGTTATGTCGATAAAAAAGCCACTTCGATTGATGAGGCTCTGCAATATCTTGAAGAAGCCAAAAGTAACGGAACGCCAGTTTCTGTTGGCTTACTTGGAAATGCCGCAGATATCTACAGTGAGCTGGTTAAACGTAACATTATCCCTGATTCAGTTACCGATCAAACCAGTGCGCACGATCCCATTCATGGATACCTGCCACAAGGTTGGACATTAAGCGAATGGCGTGAAAAACAGCAAAGTGCGCCTGCTGCAGTCACTAAAGCGGCTAAAAAGACTATGGCTGTTCAGGTTGAAGCCATGCTTGCTATGCAAAAGAAAGGTTCAGCAGCATTTGACTACGGTAATAACATTCGTCAAATGGCAAAAGATGAAGATGTTAGTAATGCCTTTGATTTTCCTGGATTTGTACCTGCTTATATCCGCCCTCTATTCTGTGAAGGGATCGGTCCATTTCGTTGGGTAGCACTCTCGGGTGATCCGGAAGATATTTATAAAACAGATCAAAAAGTCAAAGAGCTGATCCCTGATGATAAGCACCTCCATAATTGGTTGGATATGGCCCGTGAGCGTATTGCATTCCAAGGTCTACCAGCACGTATCTGCTGGGTGGGATTGAAAGATCGCGAAAGATTAGGCCGTGCTTTTAATGAGATGGTGAAAACTGGCGAGCTAAAAGCGCCTATCGTGATCGGGCGTGATCACTTAGATTCAGGATCGGTAGCGAGCCCACATCGTGAAACAGAATCGATGAAAGATGGTTCAGATGCGGTTTCTGATTGGCCGTTACTGAATGCATTATTGAATACGGCAGGCGGCGCGACATGGGTCAGTTTGCATCATGGTGGTGGTGTTGGTATGGGCTTTTCGCAGCATGCAGGCGTTGTGATTGTATGTGATGGAACTGAGGCTGCGGATAAACGCTTAGCTCGCGTTTTACACAATGACCCAGCAACTGGGGTTATGCGCCATGCGGATGCTGGTTATGACATCGCAATTAACTGTGCAAAACAGCAGGGCCTTAATTTGCCTATGGTGAAGTAGCGTCTTTTCCGGCCTAGGGGCTATTGACCTTTAAAGGTCAGTTCTTATTCGAATTAACAGTCTTTACTTAAGCTAAAAATAAGCAGCGAAGGCCAACAGCCCCTAATAAATAGATCGATTTATTTTAGTCATTCATAAGGACACGGATATGAATACTGTGCCAATTCAAAAAAGACAAGGCGTGCTGGCTGGGATCAAAGTAATTGATTTAAGCCGAGTACTCGCAGGCCCCTATTGTACAGGAATGATGGCTGACCTTGGTGCGGAAGTGATCAAAATCGAAGCGCCTGATCATGGCGATGATAGTCGTCATCTAGGTCCGTTTATTGATGGTGAGAGTGTTTATTATGGGCTCATCAACAGAGGAAAGCGCAGTATTGAACTAGATCTAAAGTCAGATGCCGATCGCGCTATTCTTTATCAATTAGTAAAGGAGAGCGATGTTGTTGTTGAAAATTTTCGACCGGGTGTCACTGCAAGGCTTGGCATTGATTTTGAAAGCTTAAAACAACATAACTCTCAACTCATTTATGCCAGTATTTCAGGTTTTGGGCAGAACAGTCCTCTAGCCAATTACCCGGCCTATGACATTGTTGCACAAGCAATGTCAGGTCTAATGAGTGTTACTGGATTTGAACAAACAGGGCCAACTCGTTGTGGTGAATCGATTGGTGATGTGTGTGCGGGCCTGTTTGCGGCATGGGCGATTAGCAGTGCGTTGTTTGCAAGAGAATATCGCCAAGAGAGTGCACAATATATTGATGTGGCAATGGTTGATGTTTTACTCAGTATGCAATTAACCGGGCTTTCCAATTTATTTGCGAATGACAAAGCGCCCAGCTTAGTGGGTAATCGTCATCCAGTTTCGACACCATTTGATACTTATCAGGCGAAAGATGGATTGGTTGTAATAGCGATTGCAAGTGAAAAACTATTCCAACGTTTTTGTGAATGTATCGAGCAGCCGACACTTCGTGATGATCCTCGCTATAAAGATGACCCGACACGAACCTGCTATCAAGCTGAGCTTAGAACGGAAATCGAGCAATGGACATCACACAAAACAGTTGAAGAAGTTTGTGATCTATTGTTAAACGCAGGTGTTCCTGCTTCACCGATTCATAACCTACAACAGGCAACACAGAGTGAGAATGCGAAAGTTCGTCAAGTTCTCACATACCTCGATGATGGTGGTACACCATTAGTTTCTCAGCCTGTTTTTTTTAATGGACTAAAACCTCATGTTACGCAAAGAGCGCCTAACTTGGGTGAAGCGAATGGTATTTATAAACCGGCAATAAAAACAACTAAAAGCGCGGAGACAATACAATGAGTTTTCAAATAGATGAAACAGAACAGGCAATTGTAGATGCTGTTGAAAAAGTGTGCCGAGATATTCTGCAAGCGAATGCACAACGTTATGATGAAACCGAAACTTTTTGTGCAGAAAGTTTGAGTGCGCTAGGTGAAATGGGCTGCTGGGGAATTAACTTACCTGAGCAATATGGTGGATTTGGTATTAGTAGTATAGCCATGAGTATGATTGTTGAAGCTATAGCTGCTGCCTGTGCATCGACATCATCTGCGTTAACGGCCCACTTTCTCGCAACAGACTCTATTTTTATTGGTGGAACAGAAGAACAAAAACAGCATTGGTTACCCAAAGCAGCAGGTGGTGAAATGCTTGGCGCATTTGGCTTAACAGAGCCAGCTGCGGGTTCAAATCCAGCAGATATGCGCACGATTGCCACGCGTGAAAAAGAGGGATGGCGAATTCGAGGTAATAAGCATTATATTACTAACGCTAAAGAGGCTGATTTCATTGTGTTATATGCTAAAACAGCCCCTGAAGCTGGTGCTCGAGGTATCAGTGCCTTCATGATCCCTAAAGGAACTGAAGGAGTTGAATTTTCTTCACCAGAAAAAACCATGGGGTTACGCGGTAGTACGATTTATGAATTAGCACTAAATTGTTGGTTGCCAGAATCGGCATTACTTGGCGAAGAAAATAAAGGCTTTCATACCGCGATGGAAGTGCTGGATAAAGGGCGTGTGGAAGTTGCTGCAAGCTCATTAGGCATTGCTCGTGCGGCGATGGAAAGTGCTTTGGTTTGGGTGAAAGAACGTCAAATAGGTAAAAAGCCATTAGCCGCTTATCAAGGTACTCAATGGCGTATTGCGGATATGCATACTCAGCTAGAGGCTGCTCGTTTGCTGACTTGGCATGCAGCAGAACGCCGTGATTCGGGTGAACGTTTTAGTTTGCAATCAGCAACGGCTAAATTATTTGCTGCGGAATGTGCAGGCTTTGTCACAGATGCTGCATTACAGCTTCATGGCGGCTATGGTTATATTCGAGATCTACCCCTAGAACGTTATGTACGTGATGCAAGAATTTTACGAATTTTTGAAGGTACTTCGGAAATTCAAAAGATCATTATCTCACGCGCGGTCTTAGATGCCGTTTAATAGTGAGATAAGACAGTATAGGTAGACGGACAGGCGTCTACTCAACATGAGTAAAAACTGCAATAAAATTAACGGCCTGACAACAGGATCATGGAATTAAAAACACAACAACAATCAGGTTTAAGAATGTATTTCAATTTTTAATGACGGGCACTTTATACACCAATAAAACTTCGAATAACCTGTAGAGAACTTACAACGAAATCCTGAGATATATCAATATATAGCTTAGGTAACCAATAGCGGCGTTGTATTCACTATACAGATTATATAACTGAAGTATGTCGGTAATAATAGCTAAAATAGAGCCCGACTTAGCGTCTGATGGCTGTACCTTACAGCAACCATGATGACAAATTGGTCCATTCTTTAAGCCAGCCTTGCTTAAAGAGGAGTTACCATGACAGTTTCAAACGAAATAATCGCAGATAAAAAAAATCGGCAGGAGAATGTTCCATTAATAGAAGCACGTTCCATTGACTATATCCCAGAGTCTGAACGACACGGCACCTTAGCAAGTCAATTTACACTTTGGTTTGGTGCCAATTTACAGATCACCGCTATTGTAACTGGAGCACTTGCCGTCGTACTTGGTGGTGATGTGTTTTGGTCTCTAATTGGTTTATTTATCGGCCAGTTATTGGGGGGAGCTGTGATGGCATTGCATGCGGTACAAGGGCCAAAACTAGGTTTACCTCAAATGATATCTAGCCGAGTTCAGTTTGGTGTATATGGTGCGGTTATCCCGATTCTTTTAGTATGTATGATGTACGTGGGTTTCTCTGCAAGTGGAACGGTACTCGCGGGCCAGGCTGTTGGGCAGTTGCTTCATGTCAGTGATTGGATTGGTATTTTAATATTTGGTGCTGTCATTATTGCGATCACTATCTGTGGTTATCGTATTATTCATATTTTAGGTAAAGTCGCTAGCGTTGTCGGAGTTATTGCTTTCTTTTATCTTTTCTTCCGACTGTTTTATATGAATGATGTGTCGGTTTTGTTAGAAAATCGTCATTTCAGCTGGACTAACTTTTTATTAGCAATGTCATTATCTGCATCTTGGCAAATTGCATTTGGTCCTTATGTTGCTGACTATTCACGTTATTTACCGACTAAAACGCCAACAATCAAAGCGTTCTTAGCCGTGGGTTCAGGCACTGTAATTGGTACTCAAGCATCAATGATCCTTGGTGTATTTGCAGCGGCACTCGCTGGAAGTAAATTTGCTGGTAATGAAGTCTCTTATATTGTTGGGCTTGGTAGTACAGGCCTTATTGCTGCATTACTCTATATCAGTATTTTCTTTGGTAAAGTCACGATTACAGCATTGAATGCGTATGGCAGCTTTATGTCGATGGCTGCGATATTCTGTGGTTTTCGTGGTAAGCATCATATCTCTAGTGGGCAACGGTTATTCTTTATTATTTTTATGGTGAGTTTTTCGACCATTTTAGGCTTAGCTGGGCAACATTCATTCCTAAAACTGTTTTCAGCTTTCTTGCTGTTCTTATTAGCTTTCTTTACACCTTGGAGTGCTATCAACTTAGTTGATTACTATTGGGTCACTAAAGGCCGCTATGACGTACCTCAGTTATCTAACCCCAACGGGCGTTATGGCCGCTGGAATAAAGTTGGCATCATCACTTACATTGTGGGTGTGGTGATTCAATTACCGTTTATTGCGACAGGTTTTTATACTGGGCCTTTTGTTGAAATGTTAGGTGGGGTTGATATTTCATGGATAGTAGGATTAGTTGCGACGAGCATTATCTATTATGCTGCAATTAAAAAATGGCCAATGTCTGTCGCGGATAGGCTGATATTACCATCGTCTAATCCATAAAATTCACTTCAAATAATATGTGTAAAAATAAATTTAAAATAAAAATAATTAGGGCTGATATACACAAAGTAATTTGAATTATATCTAGATGTTCCACAACGCTATCCGATGAATATACAAGAGTATGTAAGTCGGATAGCTGAAAGAACGGAATACAGAAACTATTTTAAATATGGCAATTATAGCAGTGAATAATTCACCGCTAGGTCTTTTCTCAGCCTAAAAATACGGTCTGGTAGAGATTAATTAGGAGTGATTATGAAAATTTTAGTGGCTGTTAAACGGGTTATCGATCATAACGTTAAAGTTCGTGTGAAAGCAGATGGCTCTGGTGTCGAACTAGCGAATGTTAAAATGGCAATTAATCCCTTTGATGAAATTGCTGTTGAAGAAGCTGTGCGTTTAAAAGAATCAGGTAAGGCAAGTGAAGTTGTTGTCGTTTCAATTGGCGATATTAGCTCACAAGAAACATTACGCAGTGCAATGGCAATTGGTGCCGATCGCGCTGTTTTGGTTCAAATACCGATTGATATGATTTTAGAACCCCTTGATATTGCACGTTTATTACAAAAAATAGTGTTTGCAGAGCAACCTGATTTAATTTTACTTGGTAAGCAGGCAATTGATAATGACTGTAACCAAACCGGGCAAATGTTATCAGCATTACTAAAATGCAGTCAGGCAACCTTTGCTTCTTTAATTGAAATAGAAGGCTCTGCGTTACTGGTCACTCGTGAAATTGATGGCGGATTAGAAACGCTTTCTTTACCTTTACCTGCGGTTGTCACAACAGATTTACGCTTGAATGAACCTCGCTATGCAACTCTTCCTAATATTATGAAAGCTAAGAAAAAGCCTCTTGAAATACACGATATTTCACAGATGAGTTTCTCACCGTTAGGGCAAGTAAAAATATTGACGGTGAGTGAACCAAAGAAACGGACAGGCCAATGCACACTATTTAATGATGCGAATGCATTAGTCAGTGAGCTACAAGCGAAAGAAGCGATCTAATTAGGGAGAATTATCATGAACCAGTTATCAGTATTAGTTGTGGTAGAACACGACAATCAAACTATCAAATCTTCAACCTATCACAGTGTGACCGCGGCGAAGCAAATGCTAGCAGGTCAAGGCTATCTACATTTATTAGTCGCTGGTCATCAGTGTGAAAAAATAGCGGAACTTGCAGCAAAAATAGGGGGCGCTGAAAAAGTTATCCTCATTGATAGCAGCGAACTTAGCCATCAACTCGCAGAATCAATGACAGATGCAATAGTGTCCATAGCCAAGGATTATAGCCATTTAATTTTCCCCGCAACGACATTTGGTAAAAACATCGCGCCACGGGTAGCCGCGACACTAGGTATCGCTCAAATTTCTGATATTACAGAAGTGATTGATGCACAAACTTTTATCCGTCCAATTTATGCAGGTAATGCGCTCGCTACAGTACAGAATAATGGCCATCAGGTTGTATTGACAATACGTAGTTCGGCATTTTTAGCTGCCGTAGATACACCAGATATTGTCGCAATTGAAAAACATTCAGTTAGTGGTCTGAACCAATTAGCTCAACTCAAAAGCCAGTCATTAACTCAAGTCAGTCGTGCTGAGTTAAGTTCGGCAAAAATTGTAATATCGGGTGGTCGAGGGCTAAGTTCTGGGGAAAATTTCGCACTGTTAGAATCAATCGCAGACAAGCTAGGTGCAGCTATTGGGGCTTCAAGAGCCGCAGTTGATGCCGGCTATGTACCGAATGACTACCAAGTTGGGCAGACGGGTAAAATTATCGCACCCGATCTATACATCGCAGTGGGGATCTCAGGCGCTATCCAACATATTGCCGGAATGAAAGAAAGCAAAGTGATAGTTGCAATCAATAGTGATCCGGATGCACCTATTTTCCAAATCGCGGATTATGGCATCGTTGGCGATCTGTTTGAGATCTTACCTGAATTCGATAAAGCGCTGGCATAAGGGAGTTGATCATGACTATCGACAATAGTGTCAATATAAATGGGGCTCCCGAGCGGGAATCGATGGAATTTGATGTCCTGATTGTCGGTGGTGGGCCAGCAGGGCTATCAGCAGCTATACGCTTAAAGCAACTTGCGTTAGAAACAAAGACCGAACTGTCTGTCTGTTTGATAGATAAAGGCGCAGAAATTGGTGCTCATATTTTGTCGGGTGCCGTTATTGATCCTCGCGCGCTTGATGAATTATTACCGAATTGGCAACAAATTGTCTCTAACCAATTAACCCAAGTGACAGAAGATAGTTTTCTATGGTTAAAACCGCATAAAGCTAGTCGGTTGCCATTAGCATTGTTACCTGCAAGTTTAAAAAATAGTGGCAATTTGATTGGTAGTCTTGGGCAAGTTTGCTCGGCATTAGCGATAGAAGCAGAGCAACTAGGTATTGATGTATTTGCTGGATTTGCTGCGACAGAGATTCTGTATGATCAATCAGGTTCTGTTATAGGCGTTACAACGGGTGATATGGGGCTTGATAAATCAGGTAACCCAACGTCGATTTACCAAGCGGGTATGAATTTACTGGCAAAAATGACGCTATTTGCTGAAGGTTGTCGTGGGCAATTAGGTAAACAGTTAATTGAGCAATTTGATTTATCTGCTAATTGCGGTAAACAAACTTATGGCCTTGGTTTAAAGGAAATTTGGCAGATCCCAAAAGAGCAACATCAACCTGGATTAGTTGTCCATTCTATTGGTTGGCCCTTAGATAATGATACCTATGGCGGTGGTTTCGCTTACCATTATGGCAATAATCTCGTTGCTGTCGGTTTAGTCGTCGGGCTTAATTATGAGAATCCTTATTTATCACCATTTGATGAATTTCAACGCCTTAAAACACATCCTTCATTTAGTACTTTTTTAAGTGGCGGTGAGCGGGTGAGTTATGGTGCTAGAACGCTTGTTGCTGGCGGATTAGCTGCATTGCCTGAACTTAGTTTCCCCGGTGGGGCTCTGATTGGTGATGATGCGGGTTTTTTGAATGCAGCTCGTATTAAAGGTAGTCACTGTGCGATGAAAAGTGGAATGCTTGCTGCTGAAGCTTTTTTTGACTCCATCACTAATGAAAATATTGATGATGCTAAGTTTAAGCTTCAATATCAGCAAAAATTTGAACAAAGCTGGCTTTATGATGAACTATACCAAACACGAAATTTTAAGCCTTATATGAAAAAAGGCCTATATTTTGGTTCGTTATTATTTGGCGCTGAACAATTTTTGTTAAAAGGCCGCACTCCGTGGACACTGAAATTAAAACAATCCGACCATGAAGTATTAAAAGAGGCTAAAAATTTTCAACCGATTAAATATCCAAAACCAGATGGTATTTTGACATTTGATAAGCCTTCTTCTGTCTTTCTATCAAACACTAACCATGCAGAAGAGCAGCCTTGCCATCTACAATTACGGGATAAACATATCCCTATTAATGTGAATTTATCTAAGTATGCTGCACCCGAAATTCGTTATTGTCCTGCTGGTGTTTATGAAATAGTCGGTGAAAAAGAGCAAGAAAAATTACAGATCAACGCGCAAAACTGTTTGCATTGTAAAGCCTGTGACATTAAAGATCCGACACAAAACATCAGATGGACGGCTCCACAGGGTGGTGAAGGTCCTATTTATCAAGGGATGTGAAATCATTTTGTTGTGATGTACGAATGGAATAGATGTGTTTGTTGATACGGATGTTTTTAAAGCTTTATCAGTCGCTTTGGGGCAGAATTGCCCCTTTTTTTATTGGTTTGCTGATTAAGTCGTATTTACAAACAATTCACGAATTATCTATGCGAGAATGCAGTTTTAATTTGTAACGAGACCCCGCAGTTACCATATTGACATAACTGATCAAAGTTGTACCAGTCCAAGTACGACGGCTAAGCTGTAAACAAGGAGATCCTTCTTTAATTGACAGTGATTGAGCTATGACTTTGGTCGATAAGGCTACTTCTATCATGTGTTCCATTTCACTAACAGGAAAATGCCGTTGTAAATAGCCACTGGGTGTTTCAGTATCACCAAATTGCTGCTTAACAAAATCAGGCACAATAGCATGATTTACATAGCGTTCTTCAAGCATTAATGGAATATCATTTTCAAAGTGTAATACTTTGCAATAGCCAATATCGCTACCTTCCATGACATCAAGCTGTAATGCAATTTCTGCTGAAGCTGCTATTACTTTTAGTTGTAATTGATGACCACTATATTTATTACCACTCAATGATATCTCATCGAAAATATCAAAAGCTTTGGTAACAGGAAGTTCATGCTTTAGCGAGGCTACAAATGTTCCTTTGCCTGCTTTACGGCTAAGAATACCTTTTTGACTGAGCTCAGAAATAGCTTTATTGACTGTCATTCGGCTTACATTAAATTGAGCGCATAGCTCTAGTTCTGTTGGTATTTGTGTTTCAGGTTTAAAAATACCTAAATCAATACTGCGCAAAATATAAGATTGAATTTGTTTGTATGCCGGTTGTGAGGTCATCGTAATTATTTAATCGGTGTCAGTGATAATAAAGGTTAGAGGAAATTCATAATCTCCGGTTTGTGTGGGGCTTATCTGCAGCCTGCACAAGTTTAACAGTAAATGACCGCTTTACTAGGGGCGGTTGATCTTTGGAGGTCGATTTTTATGCGAATTGCGCGTATTTTAATCAGTGTGAGTGGCTCGCCGTCTAGTGAACTAGGTAAGAGCCGCTCAACACTGCGAAAAATCACTTTTAATCAAAGTTAAAGGGCATTTTTTATTCATATTTTGAATTTATAATAATGTTTTTTAATTATCTAAATACGTCACATATTATGTTACGGTTATTTCAATTAACGAATTTAGTTGAATTATTCTGGATATTAAATAACGATAAAAACGGACATAAGCCCGTTTTTATCGATGATTATTCATCGTGATTATGTTTTTTTAGGCAGTAGGAATACCGCTAATGCAGCAATAATTGCGACAATGGAAAAAGCAATAAAGTTCCAACTACTCGCAATACCAAGGCTAGCAATATATGCACCAAACATTGGTCCTGACATTGCGCCTATACGTGAGAAGCTTAGCGCCCAACCCGTAGCAGAAGCTCGTACATTGGCTGGATAGTAATTTGCAATATAGCCCGTGAGTATTAGAGCTGCTGAAATACTACCAACACCAGCAAATGCGACTAATAGATAATTTACAAAGATATTTTGCTTAAATACCAGCGCACCAACACCAATCGCACCGAGTAAAAAGAAGAATGAAACTGAACCTCTGACACCATATTTATCTGCAATTTTTCCTAAGAATAACCCACCTAGTGCAGAAGCTAAACTAAATACAATTAGGAAAGTAAGGCTCGAACCTAAATTATAACCTTCTTTACGCATAATAGAAGGTAGCCAAGTATTTAATCCATAAACAAGCAGCATGCCACAGAATAAAGCAACCCAAAAACAAGTCGTTGCTCGCAAGTGCTTCCATGCGAAGACAACGGATACAATATCTTTGAGGCTTTGTTTTGGTTGTTCTTGTTTAGTTGGAGCTTGATAATTCATATCGAGTTTTTGTGCGAGATCTTTAGCTTGAGAGTGTAATCCTTTATTTGAAAGGTATTCTAAGGACTCAGGTAAAATACGAGCCATTGGCCAAATGAGTAATAATGGTAGAGCGCCAAATGCAATGACACTACGCCAACCAAATTGCTCCAATAACCAAATAGCAACTAATGCAGCACTGAGGATACCAAGAGAATAACCTGAATACATAATACCGTAATTAAAAGAGCGTTTTTCAGGTGGTGAATATTCGATTGTTAATGCTGCGGCTACAGGAATTACGCCGCCTAATCCGATTCCACCAATAAAACGCATTATTCCAAAAACCCAAGGTGTTGGTGCAAGTGCTGCACCTAGCATCGTTAATGAAAACAGAGTCACACACAGAAGTAACATGAGACGCCGACCATAAAGTTCACTTAACGTACCAATAATAAAAGCACCAAAAAACATACCCACTAGCGCATAGCTACTTAATGCGCCAAGTTCTAAAGGTGAAAGATCCCATTGCCTGTATTCTGCTAGTGTTGGTAATACTGCTCCCATCACACCAACATCATAGCCTTCAAATAAAATACTCATCCAGCAAATCAGTAAAACTTTAAACGTCGTTCTTTTGGAGCCGAATGTTGTAACCGCAGGTGCTTGTAATGTCATAATTGATTATCTCATTGTGAGCGATTAATACCGTTTCAAATGGCGCATGTGTTATGTGTTATTAACTAAGAAATGGCATTTACTACACTCAGCTTTTCTATGAAAAAGTACAATCAACTATGTTATTAAAGCGTTAAATTCATGCAGTAAATGGATAGTATCTGCATTCCAACCTTAATAACCATATTATATAAAAGGGTATTTATGCTGAATTTCTAGATTTATGCTGTTTAAATAAATATATATCTAATAATTTTTTAGAAATATCTAAACTAGATTATATTTTATAAATATAGTTAAAATAAAATCTGTCAAATAATTGAAATGATATAAAGGAGATTGAGCTATGTAGGGAATTTAAATAAAACGTTCATATGATTAGATGAATTAAATATAGTAAATACACAATGAAATATTAAAATAAATTAGATTTACTTAAGTTTAATTAATCAGCCTAGTTATTATTATAATTGTTAAATATTAGTGAGATATAGTTTGTTTATATTGTGATGTTGGTCAAATTGTTTTTTCTAAGTTAGTTAATAGTGTGATGTGGATGCAGGAATATGATAATGGTGATTATAATATTTAGCTGCCTGTTATATACATAATACTAGCTGTTGTACTAATTCCTTAATTGAGGAATTATAGCATTTAATTAATTATTGCTATCAAGGGGGGTATATGAAAAAATGGTTTAATATCGATGTTCTTTTAACTTTTATCTCATAAGTAATCCTTAGGTTTTCTATCAAATAATTAATTTGTTAATAATAGGTTATATATTTCATATGATTTCATATTATTTAATTAAAAATCAAAGGTATTATTATGGCTAAAAGAATCGTAGAACCTTTCCGTATTAAAATGGTTGAAAATATTCGTATTCCAACAAGAGAAGAGCGTGAGGCGGCATTAAAGGAAGCCGGTTATAACCCTTTTTTATTACCGAGTAGCGCTGTTTATATTGATTTGTTGACTGATTCAGGTACTAACGCTATGAGTGACCACCAGTGGGCAGCAATGATCACTGGTGATGAAGCCTATGCGGGATCTCGTAACTATTATGATTTAAAAAATAAAATTAAAGAGATGTTTGATTATGATTACACCATCCCAGCCCACCAAGGACGCGGTGCTGAAAATATGTTATTTCCGGTATTATTGAAAGTTAAACAACAGAAAGGTAGAGTTAATCTCCCTGTATTTATCTCTAATTTTCATTTTGATACTACTGCTGCCCATATTGAATTAAATGGCTGTAAAGCAATTAATGTTGTTACCGAAAAAGCGTATGACTCTGAAACGTATGATGATTGGAAAGGTAATTTTGATATTAAAAAGCTGAAAGATAATATCGAAAAATATGGTGATAATAATATAGTCGCAATTGTTTCAACTATTACTTGTAATAGTGCTGGTGGACAGCCAGTTGCAATGTCTAATTTAAAAGAAGTTTATGAAATAGCAAAAGAACACAATATCTTTGTGGTAATGGATTCAGCTCGTTTCTGTGAAAATGCATATTTTATTAAAGAACGTGATCCTAAATATAAAAATTCGACAATTAAAGATATTATTTTCGATATGTATAAATATGCTGATGCATTGACAATGTCAGCGAAGAAAGACCCGTTATTAAATATTGGTGGTTTAGTTGCAATTCGAAATGATGAAAACATTTTTACATTAGCGAGACAGCGTTGTGTACCGATGGAAGGTTTTGTGACCTATGGTGGTTTAGCCGGACGTGATATTGCTGCAATGGTACAGGGGCTTGAAGAGGGGGCTAATGAAGAGTACCTACACTATCGTATCGGCCAAGTAAAATACTTAGGTGACCGTTTACGTGAAGCGGATATTCCTATTCAATATCCTACTGGTGGTCATGCGGTATTTGTTGATTGTAAGAAGCTTGTTCCACAAATTCCTGGGGAGCAATTCCCTGCTCAAGCGGTAATTAATGCACTGTATCTTGAATCTGGTGTTCGTGCTGTTGAGATTGGTTCATTCTTATTAGGCCGCGATCCGGAAACAGGTAAACAAAAATACGCAGATATGGAGTTCATGCGTTTAACTATCGCAAGGCGTGTGTATACCAATGATCATATGGACTATATCGCAGATGCGTTAATTGGCCTTAAAGATAAATTTGCTACTCTGAAAGGGTTTGATTTTGAACATGAACCGCCAGTATTAAGGCACTTCACGGCTAGATTAAAACCCATGAAATAATAGCGAATTGAAGTACCCCATAAAGTTAGCCAATTTTATTCGAATTAAAAGTCTTTTTAGTCAAGCGAGTGGTTCGCTGTCTAGTGAACTAGGATCGGGCCGCTCAATACAGCAAAAATTATTTTTAATCGAACTAGAAAGGGCGTTTTTCATTTATAGTTTAAGTTTGTAGTCATGTTTTTTAATTATTAAAATACGTGACATGATTATGCTGCTGTTATTTAAATCAATTAATGCAGTAGGAATAAGTAGAAATATCAACAGTATAGGTGGATTATGTAATGTGAGAACCTTATACTTTTATTGTTCAACATAGTGTTATTTTCGAGCTTTTTCTAGTCAGTTTCTTATCGTTGAAATGGGTTACTAATAACCTCATCTATCGAAAGCAGCTCAGTATCAAATTATTGAGTTATGTTAACGAAAGGCAGCTAGGACTGAGAAAAATACTTACAGAGCTTAAGTAGAGATTGACAAATATTTATTACCAACAAAAAAGCACTTCCTGAAAAACAGGAAGTGCCTTTAAAAACAGCATACTACTGGACTAGGATCAGTTCATGCCGTATTTTTTCAGTTTCTTACGCAGAGTACCGCGGTTGATACCCATCATTAGGGCTGCACGGGTCTGGTTTCCACGGGTATATTGCATAACCATGTCCAACAAAGGCTGCTCTACCTCAGCCAATACCAGCTCATATAAATCAGTAACATCTTGATTATTTAATTGAGCAAAATAGTTCTTCAGTGCTTGCTTAACTGAATCACGCAACGGTTTTTGAGTTACTTGATCTTGTGAATTTACAGTAGCAACGGTTAGTACGTCAGAATTTACGCGTTGTTCGAACATAGTTCTGTCAGCTCTTATCTTTATTTACGCAATGTATTCAAAAAATGCTTCCAATACCTCCAGCTGTTCGCTGGCATCCTCTATGGCATTGAATGAGCGCCTAAACTGGTCATCAGGTGCATGCTCCTGTAAATACCAAGAGACATGTTTGCGCGCTATACGGGCTCCTTTGCCTTGACCATAAAAGTCGTGCAACTCCTGTACGTGCGCTATCATAATGCGCTTCACCTCTGCCACTGGCATTGGCGGCAACATTTCACCTGTGTCCAGATAATGCTGGATTTCCCGAAAGATCCAAGGTCTTCCCTGAGCTGCTCGTCCTACCATCAGGGCATCTGCCCCTGTGTAATCTAAGACAGCTCTGGCTTTAAGCGGGTCAGTAATATCACCATTGGCAATAACCGGAATGGTAACAGTCTGCTTAACTGCCCGAATATTGACATACTCAGCTTCACCATTAAACAAACAAGCTCGGGTCCTGCCGTGAATGGTCAGCGCTTGAATACCACAATCTTCGGCCAATTTGGCAATTTCTATGCAGTTTCGTTCTTCTGGTGACCAACCTGTGCGGATCTTTAGTGTTACAGGGACATCAACTGCTTTAACCACTGTAGACAGGATAGACTGCACCAAGTCGGGGTAACGCAGCAGAGCTGAGCCTGCTAACTTACGATTCACTTTCTTAGCTGGACAGCCCATATTGATATCAATGATTTGAGCACCACTCTCAACATTAATTTGAGCAGCGGCAGCCATTTCATCAGGATCATTGCCAGCTATTTGAACGGAACGTACCCCCGGTTCATCGCGATGGACCATTCTGAGTCTCGATTTGTCTGTCTTCCAAACCTGAGGGTTAGAAGAAAGCATCTCTGATACTGTCATTCCAGCACCCATGTCATAACAGAGTGACCGAAAAGGTCTATCCGTAATGCCTGCCATGGGGGCAGCAATAAGGCAGTTTCGCAACTGATATTGTCCGATTCGCATAACTAAAGGGGGCCATACTGTGACTGCAAGGGCGCGTATATTACGCATTTTTTCCAAGATATGAAAGGACAAACTTTGAGCAAACTGTTATTTATTACTAACTTTTTTATCTTGATTTTTTTTGAAATCAATAATTAGTCATATATAACAATTGGTTAAGTGAATTTTCATTAATTCACCAAAATCGCTGTAAGTCTGTTCAAATCTTAAGCAGGATAGAATGTAACCAGCAGTTGAACAATATTTGAGCTATAAGATAATCTATTCTTGCATTAATTTCAAAGAAATTATTGTCTGATTTTTATCATAACTCTGTCAATAACGCTTGACACCCGTGATACGACACCATTCTTCTTTCTCTGCGATAGGATCTATTTCAAATAATTCATGATAAGCATCTGCGACACCTTCAGCTTGAGTAGCCAATACACCAGAAAGCCCTAATAACCCACCTGATTTTGGCAGCACGCTAATCATTGGTGCAAGCTCTCGTAAAGGCCCAGCTAAGATATTAGCAACTACCACATCAGCTTGTAGCTCCTCAGGCTGATCTTTTGCTAGGTAGAGTGATAAACGGTTTGAGACGCTGTTACGTTCAGCGTTATCACGACTAGCCGTAATAGCTTGAGGATCTATGTCGATCCCGATCGCTTTTGCTGCACCTAATTTGAGAGCTGCGATCGCGAGAATACCGGATCCACAACCGAAATCTATAACTGTTTTACCTTCAAGATCAATACCATCTAACCACTCTAGACATAATGATGTTGTTGGATGAGTACCTGTACCGAAAGCTAAACCGGGATCTAACATCACATTGACTGCGGTAGGGTCAGGAACATCTCGCCAGCTAGGGCAGATCCACAGGCGTTCACCAAAACGCATTGGGTGGAAGTTATCCATCCACTCTCTTTCCCAGTCTTTATCTTCTATCTGCTCGATTTTATGGATAAAACCTTTTGCGAGAAGAGGCGAGTTTTCTAATTGCGCGATGACCATTTTCATATCAGTTTCAGCATCATATAGCCCGATAACATCCGTATCACCCCATAGGCGAGTTTCACCCGGTAAAGGTTCAAATACTGGGGTGTCATGGCTATCTTGAAATGTGACGGAAACTGAGCCGCTTTCGATGAGTTCATCGCCAAGCGCTTCGGCTTGCTGACCTGTTGAGTTAAGTCTTAATTGTATCCAAGGCATAATATTTTCTCTATATCGTCATATATCGAGCCAACTGCTTTTAGCTACTCTAGTCATCTACAAATGTAGCTAACTAGAAATAGTGTCAGTTACAGTTTAGCGTCAATTCGAATTATTTTGAGTAAACTGTTAGTTCTTTTGGCGCCGATTGTACTGGATTTTTACCAAAAAGATTACCAATTAAAAAGGCAATAAAGCTCAATAATAAAGATGGAACGATAGCATGGAAGTCCATGATCTCTATCTTGAATGAAGCCAGCAATGCATATATAACACCACCAACCACCATTCCGCTGATTGCGCCTCTACTATTCGCTTTTTCCCAATACAAGCCCAAAACTAGCGGCCATAGAAAAACTGCTTCTAGCCCACCAAATGCTAATAAATTGAGCCAGATGATCATTTGAGGAGGATTCCAAGCAGCGATAAGAAGAAGTGCACCTAATATTAAAGTTGAATAGCTTGAAATACGGGCAAGCTTTTTCTCATTTTTAATCGCAGTAGGTACAGAATTTAAATAGATATCTTTGACGATAGTTGCCGAGGATTGCAGTAGTTGGGCATTTATCGTTGACATAATTGCCGCCATTGGTGCTGCTAAGAATATACCAGCGGCAAATGGTGGCAGCACTTGCACCATCAATGTCGGGATCACTTGGTCAGGAATGGTTAAATCGGGCAAAATTGCGCGACCTAATGCGCCAGCTAAATGCATGCCGAACATAAGGATGACCATGACAATCGTACCAAGAATGATACCTCGATGAACGGCTTTGCTATCTTTATAAGAGATACAGCGTACTGCGGTATGTGGTAATCCAATGACGCCGAAGCAAACTAAAATCCAAAAAGAAGCAAGAAAAGGGCCGCTAAGAATATCATCAGCGCCCTCTACAGAAACCAATTTTGGGTCAATAGAGTGAATTTTTTCGACTGCGGCGCCAAGCCCTCCAGCATGATAAATCACTGCGATTAACAAGATCACTGTCCCTAATAACATGACTAGCCCTTGTAATGCATCGTTTAGAACACTAGCACGAAAGCCACCAATTGCAGTATACAGTGCGATAGAGACACCAAAAATCATCAAGCCGTAAGAATAAGGGATACCTGCTGCAGTTTCGAGTAAACGCGCTCCACCAATAAATTGCACCGTCATTGCACCAAAAAAAGCAACTAATAAGCTGATACTTGCAAACCAAACTAAAAAGCGACTTTGATATCGGGCATAAAGCATGTCATTGAGCGTAACAGCATTATAGCGACGCGCTAAAATAGCAAATTTTTTCCCAAGAACACCTAGTGAAAGCCAGATTGCAGGGAGTTGGATCATGGCAAGTAAAACCCATCCAAGCCCATACTTGTAAGCGGCGCCGGGGCCACCAATAAAGGAGCTGGCGCTAACATAGGTTGCTGTGATAGTCATGGCAAGCACGAAGCCGCCCATCGAACGATTACCTAGGAAATATTCATTAAGAAATTCCCCTTTTGTGCGCTTGCGGTAAGCATATACAGATAGCAAAAAAACCAATGCTAGATAACCAATCAAAGGTAGGAGAACTTCAGTTTGCATCATTATCCTCCAACGGAATATCTTTAAATATAATTTTGACCATCATGACGCACAATAAAATGAAAATGATAGGTAGGATCAGACACGACCATTCAAACCATAATGGAAGGCCAGTTATACCAATGGCATTACTAGGAAGATATGCACAAATTACCCAACCCACCAAATAGGCGAGAGTGAGATAAAGTGACCAACGAGCTTCCTTGTTTGATTGAAGAAAACGTTTATCCATACGTATTTCCTCCTCATTAAAATAAAAATAATCAGGGATTGTACGATAATCCAAAGGAGGTGTGTAAAAAAAGCGATAAGGGATGAGTGAAAACTAAATTTATCGATTGGATAATATGATCTAGATATCGAAAATAATTCGGATTATATGAAGTGAACAAATAGCCAATTTGATGTATTGCAAGTACATGCTTATATGAGTAAGTGAATAATCAATAGGATAGACATAGTAAGAATAATGATTGATGTGATGTAGAGAAAGAGAGTGCTATCGATTTTAAGTCCATTATTTTGATAAGCAGTAGAGATGGATCTTTTAAAGCTAATTGCACACAACAGCAGAATTGCAATAATGGAGCCTGTGAGCATTAACCATGAAGAATCCAATAAACCCAGCCGTAGAAATAAGATAGCGTTAATACCGAGCAAGAGTAATGTTCTGCTCCAAGCTTGCTGTGTTCTCTCTGGTTGTAATCCGGGATCGCGCATAAAATTTATCTATAGCAGGATGTATAAAAAAGAAATTAAGGCAATTGCGACAATAAATAAAGTCATCATTGCCAGAAAGGAAGTATATTGCAACGGTTCGTCTTTACGCATTGCTATCTCATTTTGTCGCCAGCGATATAGTGCCATAATAGAGGTTATTCCTCCCGCGGATGCGAGAAAAAGTGCCAGTATGGTTTTTACCCAAGGTTGCGCGGTATCATGTAGGAGCTGTTCAATTGCAATTGCCCCTGCTAACAAGGCGAGTGCGGTTCTTATCCATGCAAGAAAAGTTCTTTCATTGGCTAATGAAAACCGATAATCCGGGGTTTTTCCAATCTTTTTCCATTTTTCATTGTTAAAAGACACGGTTATTTCCACCTTTTTGGCTATATGAATAAGATAATGGATATTTTACTAATTCAATTAAATAGAATTTTAGTCATAAATACTCACGCTATGATCAGTTAAAAAAATACCGGAAAGCGGTGCCTTCCGGTATTTAAATGAATGAGATATCCCATCATATTTCAAGTTGCAGGATGTATATTGTGAATATCACTCAACAGCTAAAATTAGCGTAATGCTAATATGCAACACAAATTACTTTGGTATGAGCAATTCAGAAAATTATTCTTGAATACCCAGTTTTTTCTCCAAATAGTGGATATTAGTACCACCTTTTTCGAAGTTTTCATCATTCATGATCATTTGGTGCAATTCAATGTTGGTTCTAATGCCATCGATAATAAGTTCATTGAGCGCATTTTTCATGCGAGCAATAGCGATGTCACGAGTTTCACCATAGGTGATCAATTTACCGATCATTGAGTCATAATACGGAGGTACAGTATAGCCTGCATAGATATGTGATTCCCAACGAACACCAAAACCACCCGGAGAATGGAAACGAGTGATCTTACCTGGACTTGGTAAGAAAGTTTTCGGGTCTTCAGCATTGATACGACACTCAATAGCATGACCACGAATAACTACATCTTCTTGCTTGACTGATAATGGTAAGCCAGAAGCGATACGCAGTTGCTCTTTAATCAAGTCAACGCCAGTAATCATCTCTGTAACAGGATGCTCAACTTGAATACGGGTGTTCATTTCAATAAAGTAGAACTCACCGTTTTCATACAAGAATTCGAAAGTACCTGCACCACGATAGCCAATTTCAATACAAGCCTTCGCACAGCGCTCACCGATACTACGACGAACTTCTGGAGTAATGCCTGGAGCAGGGGCCTCTTCAACGACTTTTTGGTGACGACGTTGCATAGAGCAATCACGTTCAGCCAAATAAATTGCGTTGCCTTGGCCATCAGCCATCACTTGAATTTCAACGTGACGTGGGTTTTCAAGGTATTTTTCCATGTAAACCATATCATTGTTGAAAGCAGCTTTCGCTTCTGCACGAGTCAAATTAATAGATGACTCTAAATCTTTCTCGTTGCGTACAACACGCATACCACGACCACCGCCACCGCCTGACGCTTTGATGATCACTGGGTAGCCGATACGTAATGCGATAGATTTATTTTTATCACTATCGCTGCCCAATGGGCCATCGGAACCTGGTACACAAGGTACACCGGCAATTTTCATCGCTTCGATAGCCGAAACTTTATCGCCCATTAGGCGGATGGTTTCAGCTTTTGGGCCGATAAAAATAAAGCCAGAACGTTCAACTTGTTCTGCAAAATCAGCATTTTCAGACAGGAAACCATATCCCGGATGAATTGCTTGAGCACCTGAAATTTCTGCCGCAGAGATAATCGCGGGGATATTCAGGTAGCTTTTTGCGGATGCTGCGGGACCGATACAAATAGTTTCGTCTGCCAACAGCACATGTTTTAAATCACTATCTGCCGTGGAGTGTACAGCTACAGTCTTGATGCCAAGTTCTTTACAGGCACGAAGAATTCGTAGTGCGATTTCCCCACGGTTAGCAATGACAATTTTTTCCAGCATGGAAACGCCTCGTTATTCGATAACAACCAACGGTTCGTCAAATTCTATTGCATCACCGTTCTGTAACAGGATAGCTTTCACAACCCCTGCTTTATCTGCTTCGATTTGGTTCATCATTTTCATCGCTTCCACGATGCAAAGAGGATCACCTACGCTTACAGTCTGGCCGACTTCAACGAATGGTTTTGCTTCTGGACTTGGTGCACGGTAGAAAGTTCCAACCATAGGAGAGCGCACTTGATGACCTGAAATAGCAGCAGGTGCAGCAACAGGAGCTTCCTGAGCAGGAGCTACAGCATTTGCCAACGCAGGTTGCGGTGCTGGAGCTGAATAATATTGTTGTGGTGCCGCCATGACCTGAGAAGCAGCTGAAATACGACTGATACGCACTGACTCTTCACCTTCAGAAATTTCCAGTTCAGAAATGCCAGACTCTTCGACCAGTTCGATCAGCTTTTTAATTTTACGAATATCCATGGATATGATTCCGTACTCTTATAATTGAATTTAAGTGATTTGTACTTGTTATACTTCGAGTTGTAGCGTTGTTGACTTCGTTCAATCGCACTAGTCACATAGTTATCTATGCTCCTAGCGACTCATTCACTTGTCGCCTAGCTACACCTCAAATTATTTAGAGTACATACTCGTTATACTTCGAGTTGTAACATTATTGAGTGCTTGCCACTTAGCCTACGCCTCAAATTATTTAGCGTTAGACGATAGATGGTTAAACGCTGCTTGTAACGCGAAACTGTAACCATCAGCACCAAGACCACAAATTACTCCGACTGCTTTATCTGAGAGATATGAGTGGTGGCGAAATGGTTCTCTGGCATGCACATTCGACAGATGAATCTCGATAAACGGGAGTGAAACTGCCAATAATGCATCACGCAAAGCAACACTGGTATGCGTGAATGCAGCCGGATTAATCAGAATGAAATCAACGTTATCCCTTGCAGCATGAATTTTATCGATCAATTCATGTTCTGCGTTAGATTGAAAATGACTCAATTTTACGTCTAAATGCTCCGCTTCTTTTGTCAGTTTTGAAACAATGTCTACAAGAGTCAAGTTGCCGTATTTATCTGGCTCCCTTGTACCTAGTAGATTTAGATTCGGCCCATTGAGGAGTAAAATGTGAATATCTTCTGTCATTCTGCTGCTAACTCCGACGATATGTCAATAACCCGACAACATAACCTGATGTCGATAATTTGTCATCTTTTATCATAAAAAATAAATGAAATCTTTACTGATAAAGATGCCATTATAATTATTTCGTAGCATATGACAGCAAAATACTGGTCTTATCAGAGAAATTACCCGAAATTATTATGTAAATTGTGCGGCAATCCAAGTTTTCGCATTTATCCGCACAAGTTTTAATTATGAATTATAAAGATTCACGAGTGTACGCCCAGTTATCTGATTTTGTAAAAATTTTTGTGCGTATTCTACTGATTGTTCTAATGTGATTTCTGATGTGATTTGTGCATAAAAAGTCTCAGGCAGTAACTCAGCTAGGCGATGCCAAACGGATGTACGCTTAGCGGCTGGAAAGTATACTGAATCAACACCCTGTAGCCGAATATTACGTAAAATAAATGGCATAACGGTGGTTGGCAGTGAAATACTTCTCGCAAGCCCACAAGCAGCAACTGCACCATTATATTGTACCTGGGCAAGTATATTCGCGAGAACATCACCTCCCACAGTATCAATTGCACCAGCCCAATATTGTTTATCTAAAGGTTTTGCATTCACCGTGAATTCGCTGCGTGGAAGGACTTTTTTTGCACCGATTTGCTGTAAATATTCGCTATTTTCTAAACGACCAGAAATCGCCACAACATCATAGCCCAGAATAGATAATAGCTGTACAGCAGTACTTCCCACTCCGCCACTCGCACCACTGACGATGATTTCACCTTTGTCAGGAGTGATACCGGCTTCTTGTAAGGCATTAACGCATAACATTGCGGTAAAGCCCGCGGTGCCAATAATCATAGCTTGGCGAAGAGATAAA
Source organism: Providencia burhodogranariea DSM 19968 (assembly GCF_000314855.2). Taxonomy (GTDB): domain Bacteria; phylum Pseudomonadota; class Gammaproteobacteria; order Enterobacterales; family Enterobacteriaceae; genus Providencia; species Providencia burhodogranariea. The sequence continues at coordinate 510,484 of NZ_KB233223.1, forward strand.
TTTTCAGGTAATGGTGTTAGATAATCTGCCGGTACTCTTGCTTGGGTCGCTAAGCCTCCCCAATGAACTTCACCGACGCCCCAACCGGTAAGCAAAACGTGTTGACCAACACTAAAACGAGGGTCTTCGCTATGACGTACGACCCCCGAAAAATCAATTCCTGGCACCATAGGATAATGTCGAACAACACCTGCTTTTCCGTTGATAGCTAAAGCGTCTTTATAATTTAATGTTGACCAGTGGATATCAATGACGACATCACCTGCAGGTAATTGCTCTATTGGGATAGACATGATTGACGAAGTGACTTGGCCATCTTGTTGCTGGAGAACGAGGGCTTTCATAGATCTCTCCTGATTGTGAGGTATTAATCCTTTACCCTTAATACTTCAAGATGCAGGATTGTTAACTATTCTTCGCGACTCAAATTACACACTTATGAATATGTATTGTGATTGCTTTGCTAGTCGCTTAGATGCGTCTCAGATTATTTTGAATATATAGTAGCAAATTTAAATACATTACTTTAGCTGTAACGTGTCACTATTGTGATTGTAATTAATTTGTAAAAATGCAATTTTTTCTGGCGTAAACACTGTTTTATCGTGCAAAATATCACGTTACGAAGATTTCCGTTTATGAAGAAGTAGTATAATACGGGTTCTTTAGTGAATAATGGAAGTAACATACAGATAATACACATATTTAGCTGTAAATCTGGTCGATGTATAATCATCACAAAAATAACAAAATATTATTTGAACTTGTAGCCGTAAAGACTTGTCAACATAGTTGCAAAGAAAGAGGGAGTATATAACAACCAAAAGTCTATTTTTTATTGGTGTATTTATTCATTAATAGTTTAAATAACCGATCAATTAATAGCTATTTTTAAGGGTTGTTATCTGCTTCATTTTTTAAAGAAGTAAGTACAGTATTTGTACTGTAACAACAGATGGATTAACCATATTTTTAGAAGCGGCTCATTAACGCCTTGAGACGTCTTCAAGTGGTTGGTAGAGTAGGCGAGTTTTTATTCGTCCCAAGCTTGCAGGATAACCCTTTCGTTATGTTTAAAAAATTTCGTGGCATGTTTTCTAATGACCTGTCAATTGACTTGGGTACTGCCAATACCCTCATTTATGTCAAAGGACAAGGCGTAAAATTAAATGAACCTTCTGTTGTCGCTATTCGTCAAGACCGTTCGGGTACGCAAAAAAGCGTTGCTGCAGTTGGTGGTGAAGCCAAGCAAATGCTGGGGCGTACACCTGGTAATATCTCAGCGATTAGGCCGATGAAAGATGGTGTCATAGCCGATTTTTTCCTAACTGAAAAAATGCTACAGCATTTTATCAAACAAGTTCACAGTAATAGTTTTCTTCGCCCAAGCCCGAGAGTGCTTGTTTGTGTGCCTGTAGGTGCAACTCAAGTTGAGCGTAAAGCTATTCGCGAGTCTGCATTAAGTGCGGGCGCGCGTGAAGTTTTTCTGATTGAAGAACCAATGGCAGCCGCGATTGGTGCCGGTTTGCCAGTTTCAGAAGCAACTGGCTCAATGGTTGTTGACATCGGTGGTGGTACAACTGAAGTCGCGGTTATCTCTCTGAACGGTGTTGTATATTCATCATCAGTTCGTATTGGTGGGGACCGTTTTGATGAGGCTATCATCAATTATGTTCGCCGGAACTATGGTTCATTGATTGGCGAAGCGACTGCCGAGCGAATTAAACACGGTATTGGCTCCGCTTATCCGACAGATGAAGTATATGAAATTGAAGTTCGTGGACGTAATCTTGCCGAAGGTGTACCACGCGGCTTTAAAATGAATTCAAATGAAATTCTTGAAGCATTGCAAGAACCACTTTCAGGTATTGTTAGTGCCGTGATGTTAGCTTTAGAGCAATGTCCTCCTGAATTAGCATCAGATATTTCAGAACGTGGAATGGTGCTAACCGGTGGTGGCGCACTACTGCGTAATCTTGATCGCTTACTCATGGAAGAAACGGGTATACCTGTTATTGTTGCTGAAGATCCTCTGACCTGTGTTGCTCGTGGCGGCGGCAAGGCATTGGAGATGATCGACATTCACGGTGGCGACCTGTTTAGCGAAGACTAAATAATGCCATAAGCAGGCTGGGGTTTGATGCTCCAGCCGCTGCTTTGCTTACTTTTGATCTTTTGAACATAAAATCTATTGGTCTTTATGTTTACTCTTGCAGTCATTTGTTAGGTACAAACTTTAAAATTACAATAACAATCTTAGAATTGTACCAAAGTGTGAGTACTCATCTGAATTCGTAATAACAGCACCCTTACGAGTTCGGCTAAAGGACGTTTTACGCCATATTGGAGGATGTTTTGTCTAGATGACTAGATGGCAGCTCTCTTATTTTGATGAAAACGCTTTTATCTCGAGCTAAATTTAACCTAAAAGGTCAATAGACCCAGTGAAATACAGCCATACATGAAGCCGATTTTTAGACGAGGTCCATCCCTTCAGTTGCGTATTTTTATTGCTGTTTTTGTCGCGATAGCGCTTGTAGTGATTGGCCATCGTTTCGAACCGTTCAATAAAATCCGTAACTATTTAGACACGGCGGTTAGCCCATTCTACTTTTTAGCAAATGGCCCTCGCCAGTTCCTTGATAACATCTCTGAAAATTTTTCTTCACGCCAGCAACTCCAGTTTGAAAATAAAGCATTGCGTCAGGAACTGCTGCTGAAAAAAGCAGATAACCTTTTACTTGAGCAATTGAAGCAAGAAAATGCTCGTTTAAGGGAACTACTTGGCTCACCACTTCGTCAAGACGAACATATGATGGTGACGCAGGTTATCTCTGGCACCAATACGCCTTATCGTGATCAAGTTATTATTGATAAAGGTGAAAATGACAATGTTTATGAAGGGCAACCTGTTATCAGTGATAAAGGAGTTGTGGGGCAAGTTGTTGGTGTTAGTAAATTTAATAGCCGTGTGCTGCTCATTTGCGACACCACTCATGCATTACCTGTACAAGTTCTACGTAATGATATCCGAGTGATTGCCGCAGGGTCGGGATGTACTGATGATTTACAGCTAGAGCCATTGCCTGAAAATACTGATATTCGTGTTGGTGATGTGTTGGTAACTTCAGGCTTAGGTGGGCGTTTCCCTGAAGGTTATCCGGTTGCGGTCGTTTCTAGTGTTAAACATGATACGCAGCGCGCCTATACAATGATTAGCGCAAGACCAAGTGCTGAACTACAGCGTTTACGCTATCTACTGCTATTGTGGGGTAATGACACTGACTCAGTAGTGCCATTACAGCCTTCAGAAGTGTATCGGGCAGCGAATGAACGCCTGATGAAAGTACTCCCTCAGGTATTACCAAATCCGAGCGAAATTCAGGGGCCACCATTACCTCCGTCAATATCTCCAGCAGCCCAACCATAGAAGGATAAGAATAATGGCCATGGATAAGAGGATAAGCTAAATGGATGATTATCGTGGTAATGGTTGCAGTATTATTTGGATCTCTTTTTTTATTGCATTAATTTTGCAAGTGATCCCATGGCCGGAACAATTAGTGTTTTATCGTCCGTCATGGTTGTTGTTGATTCTCATTTATTGGGTCATGGCGCTGCCGCACCGAGTTAGCGTCGGTACCAGTTTTATTCTCGGTATTATTGTTGATTCCATCCAAGGAGCAACCTTGGGTGTTCATGCACTTTCATACAGTATTATTTGTTATCTTGTCTCATATAAACACCAATTATTGAGAAATATGGCGCTTTGGCAGCAAGCATTAATGATTGTTTTGCTGACGTTGATACTGGATATGACGGTATTTTGGGCGGAGTTCGTTTCTTCACAAGTATTATTCCACCCACAAGTATTCTGGAATAGCCTTGTGAATGGTATCCTTTGGCCATGGTTATTTTTACTATTGCGAAAAATTCGTCGCCAGTTTTCAGTGTGTTAAGATTTTAGCAATAGCTCAATTATCTCTGGAATATTATGGATTATATTTATTTGGCTTCTGGTTCACCGAGAAGAAAAGAGCTTGTTCAGTTATTAGGATATCATTTTGAGATTTTACGCCCTGAAGTGGAAGAACAGTGGCAGGAAGGTGAAACGCCAAATACATATGTGCAACGTTTGGCACGAGATAAATCACAAGCGGGTGTTAAGATAGCACCTGAAGATCATCCCGTTATAGGTGCGGACACCATAGTCGTACTCAATAATAAAATCTTAGAAAAGCCTCGTAATGAGCAACATGCACAAGAAATGTTACTAGCACTTTCAGGAAATACGCATCAAGTAATGACAGCCGTCGCAATTGCGGGCAAAAATCGCATACTCGATACATTAGTTGTGACAGATGTGACGTTTCGCGAATTATCTTTAATTGAAATACAGGATTATATACAGTCAGGAGAGCCAATGGATAAAGCGGGAGCATATGGAATTCAAGGGAAAGGCGGCTGCTTTGTAAGACGAATTAATGGTAGCTATCATGCTGTTGTCGGTTTACCTTTAGTTGAAACAAATGAGTTAATACAACGATTTTTAGCGTTAGGTGATGGTAAGGGGATGTCATGACTGCTGAGTTATTAGTAAATATTACACCATCAGAAACGCGAGTTGCTTATATTGATGGCGGAATTCTGCAAGAAATCCATGTAGAGCGAGAATCAAAAAGGGGAATTGTAGGGAATATCTACAAAGGTCGTGTGAGCCGAGTGTTACCGGGCATGCAGGCGGCCTTTGTTGATATTGGCCTTGATAAAGCCGCCTTTTTACATGCATCCGATATTATGCCGCATACAGAATGTATTGCGGGTGAAGAGCAAAAGAATTTTCATGTTAGGGATATCGCAGAGCTAGTTAAACAGGGACAAGATTTAATTGTACAAGTTGTTAAAGATCCATTAGGTACTAAGGGTGCCAGATTAACAACTGATATTACTTTGCCTTCTCGTTATCTAGTATTTATGCCTGGCGCATCGCATGTTGGTGTATCTCAACGCATTGAAAGTGAAATTGAGCGTGAACGTTTAAAAGAATGCGTAGCACAGTATTGTGATGAGAATGGTGGTTTCATTATCCGTACTGCCGCAGAAGGCGTTGGTGATGATGAGATAAAACAAGACGCTGCATTTCTTAAACGTTTATGGGCTAAAGTAATTGAACGTAAAAAACGCAATGTTACTCGAACTAAGATTTATGGTGAATTATCATTAGCTTATCGAATTATTCGTGATTTTGCAGGTGCATCATTAGATAGGATCCGTGTTGACTCACGTCTAACCTATCAAGAATTACAAGAGTTCATCAAAGAATATGTGCCTGAAATGACGGCAAAGCTCGAACTTTATCAAGGTAACCAACCAATCTTTGACTTGTTCGATGTTGAAAATGAAATTCAACGAGCGATGGACCGGAAAGTTGAGCTGAAATCAGGGGGATACCTGATTATTGATCAAACTGAAGCTATGACGACGATTGATATCAATACAGGCGCATTTGTTGGTCATCGCAATCTCGAAGAAACGATATTCAATACTAATATTGAGGCAACTCAAGCGATTGCACGCCAATTGAGACTGAGAAACCTAGGCGGTATTATCATTATCGATTTTATCGACATGAATGATGTAGAACATCGTCGTCGAGTTTTAGCATCGTTAGAACAAGCATTAAGTAAAGATAAAGTAAAAACCACCATTAATGGTTTCTCTCAGCTAGGCTTAGTTGAAATGACTCGCAAACGGACGAGAGAAAGCCTAGAGCACGTATTGTGTGATGTATGCCCAACATGTCAAGGACGAGGAACTGTAAAATCTGTTGAAACGGTATGTTATGAAATTTTACGGGAAATTGTCCGTGTTCACCGCAGTATCGACGCAGATAGATTCTTAGTTTACGCTTCTCAATCGGTGGTTAATGTTCTAAAAGGTGATGAATCTCATGCCTTAGCCGAAGTGGAAATTTTTGTCGGTAAACAAGTTAAAGTTCAGACTGAGCCTTTATACAGTCAGGAACAATTTGATGTTGTTATGATGTAGTTTTGCTGAAGGAGAAGGGAGTGAAACGACTGCCACGGGTAGTTTGGATTACGACGGCTATCGTGCTGCTGCTCTGTGCATTGTTGTTAACTGCGCTTCGTTTCTTATTACCGAATATTGACCATTATCGGCAAAATATCATCACTTATATTGAAAAAAAAGCTGATATCTCGTTGCAAATTGGCCAAATTGAAGGTGCTTGGCAATCTTTTGGGCCTGTACTCACACTCACCGATGTTGCTGTTCATCATGCTGATGCTGATGCCAAAGCAAGTAAAATCGCGGTTGAACTTGATGTATGGAACTCGTTACTTTCATTAACATGGCGTTTTCGAGATATTACTTTTTATCAAATGAATGTGGATTACAAATCCCCGTTTGATTTTGAAGGAAGTGATCAACCTATAGATAGTGATAGTATAGAAGGGTTATTTTTAAAACAATTTAATCATTTCACACTCAAAAATAGTCAATTAACATTCTTCACGCCGTCTGAGCAAAAAACAACCCTTATCTTACCTGAATTATCATGGCTTAATGAACAAGGCCGTCACCGTGCCCAAGGTTTTGTGAGCCTTGAGACTCTCAATAAGCAACATGGTTATTTACAAGTCAAAATTGATGTTAATGATAAAAATGGCATTTTGAGTGATGGTACCGTTTATTTACAAGCAGACAATATTGATATGCAGCCATGGTTAAACCGGTGGTTACGTGAAAATACTGGGTTACGTGATGCTAATTTCAGCCTGTCATCTTGGATTACCATCAAAAATAATCGTATTGATAGTGGATTGCTTCAATTGCGTCAAGGGGAAGCAAATTGGGGTGAGGGCGCTCTTGCACAGAATCTACAAGTTAATGATTTACTGCTGCGCATGAGAAGGCAGGGAGAAGGGTGGTTATTTAATATCCCTGAACTCAATACACTAAAAACAAATGAATATATTTGGCCCGAAGGCAGTGTTTCTGTCCTTTATTTACCATCATCAATGAAATATAACCAAAAAGATCATTGGCGAATTCGGGCTAAAAATATTGAACTTGAACGATTAAGCGAAGTGTTGCCAACGTTTTCATTTGTCACGCCAGAAGCAGTGCAAGAATGGGAACATCGTCAGCCCAAAGGGCTATTGTCACTATTTTCTTTAGATATCACGCCAGAGCAAACTGACCATACTGAAATAGATATGGATTGGCAGGGAGTTAGTTGGAAAAAGTGGAAACAGTTACCTTCGGTTGATAATTTCTCGGGTGTGTTAGTCGGAAATATGCAGCGGGGTGTCCTGAATGCTTCGCTAGAAAATAGTGAAGTTGACTATGAGCCCGAATTTAAAGCACCTTTCCAAATAAAGAAGGCGCAAGGGCAAGTGTATTGGCAAAATGATGAGAATCAGTTCAAATTATGGAGTGATGATCTTGATGTTCAAGCAATCTCATTATGGGCCAACGGGCAGTTTAGTTTTTTAAAATCCAAGACGAGTGATGATGAAGACCTCAGTATTTTGACTGGGATCCGTGTAGATAATGCTGGCGATGCATGGCGCTATTTCCCTCAGCAATTAATGGGACAGGATTTAGCAGGTTATTTGTCAAAAGCAATTATTGCAGGCCAAGTTAATGATGCGACATTAGTTTTCAAGGGAAACCCAGAACATTTTCCATTTGACCGAAATGATGGTCAATTCCAAGTCCTTGTGCCGCTGCGGCAATCAACCTTTCAATATGATGAAGAATGGCCCGTTTTATCTGATTTAGATATTGACCTTGATTTTCAACGTTCAGGCCTTGCAATGCATGCTGATAGAGTCAAATTAGGTGATGCTATTGCGACTAATTTAAGTGCAAATATTCCAGAATATCGAAATGAAATGTTGTTTATTAATTCAGATATCGCTGGAACTGGTACACAAATACAGCAATATTTCACAATGACACCAATGAAGCATTCTATTGGAGATACCTTAGAAGAATTGCAAATTGGAGGTATTGTTAATGGTGATCTTACTCTCTCGATTCCTCTATCTTCAGGGAAAATGGTTGTTGCTAAAGGCAATGTTATTCTAGATAAAAACGATTTATTTATTAAACCAATTAATAGCAAACTCACAGCTTTAAACGGGCGTTTTCAGTTTAATAATGGTGATTTGGTGGGTGATGAATTGAAAGGGCAGTGGTTTGGGCAGCCTGTCGATATCAATTTTTCAACATCAGATAATTTAAAGGATTATCAAGTCAATGTTGACTTAGGTGGTAGTTGGGCTTTGGATGAAATTTCGCAGTTGCCTGATTCATTGAAACAAAAATTGGCTGGGACCAGTGATTGGAAAAGCCATGTGGAGATAAATCTTCCCAATTCTGGAGCAGGAAAAACGGCACTCAAGGTGGATTTTACTGCGGGGTTAGAAAAGCTAACAAGCCACCTACTGGCATTTGATAGTGGTTTACTAAAGGCATTAAGTACTCTAAATGTGACGGCTCAAGGCACGACAGAACATCTAATTGTCGGTGGTGATATTGGAAAACGCATCGGGTTCAATACACAATGGGATCTTAGTAAACCGAAGCTACAATTAGATAAAGCAACGTTATCCGAATGGAAAGGAAAAATCCCAGAATTACCAAAATCGTCAGTTATTTTGGCTAATTTTCCTGCTATCAAGGATACAGCTTGGCTTAAATTAGTTGATACACTATTTTCTTCTAGCCAAGGTGGTGAGCCGATAAATATAGGTTTTCCCGATACTGTAACCGTAACAACTCCAGCCCTATCTTTGGGTGGACAGTCATGGAAAGATTTAAATCTTTCATTCAATTTATCGGCGGCGGATCAGCAAATCAATGTATCGAGTGAAAACTTAAAAGGGGATTTACAGATTTTTTCCAAGCAACCTTGGGTGTTAACGGTTGATTATCTGTACTACAACCCAATGACTTTTCCAGCTGAAGAGACAACGAGACAAAACGAAACGTCATCATTTGATTTTAAATATTGGCCTGAAATCAATGTAAATTGTCGTGATTGTTGGGTTGCTGGCCAGAAGTTAGGCGAAATAAAAGCTCACCTAAAACCTCAGGGCGATATTTTACAACTGACAGGCGGAACGTTAACCAACAGTGCAACCCAATTAAAGCTAGATGCAATTTGGCAAAGTGGCTCAAAAAATCGTACGGAAGTAGCAGGTTCTTTGTCGGGAGCGGAATTCGATGAGACGGCAGCGTATTACGGTGTACTAGTGCCAATTATCGATTCACCTTACTCTGTAGAATTTCAACTGAGCTGGCTCGATGTACCTTGGTCTCCAGATATTGCGACTCTCAATGGTAAATTATCGGTTGATTTTGGTAAGGGAGCAATTGCTAAAATGGGGGGCGGTAGAGCTGGCCAATTATTAAGATTAGTGAGCTTTGATGCACTGTTGCGTAAACTTCAGTTTGATTTTCGCGATACCTTCAGCAATGACTTTGATTTTGATTCAATTAAAGGCAAGGCAGATATACATAATGGTATCCTCACATCAAAAGATTTGTACATTGATGGGCTGGTAGCGGATATTGCTTTAAATGGCCAAATTGATTTAGTTAAACGCCAAATTAATGGTGAAGCCGTCGTTACACCTGAAATTTCTGCTACAGTAGGAGTTGCTACGGCATTTGCACTTAACCCAATAGCAGGCGCAGCTGTTTTCGCCGCTTCGAAGGTATTGAGTCCACTATGGAGTAAGATTTCTGTGATACGTTATCGTGTGACAGGTAGTTTGGACGAACCTAAAATTGATGAAGTTTTGCGTCAACTAAAGGAGACTCAAGAGTAATGAAAAATGGCAATGTTGCACTTTTACAGTTATGCAGTGGTAAAAATACTAAACATAATCTGGCACAAATTGAGCAGCAGATTAAACAGTTGCCAGAGACTGTTGAGCTAGTATTGACACCTGAAAATGCGTTATTGTTTGCTGATGCTGCAACGTATCGTAAACAAGCAGAAATAGAAGGACAAGGGCCCTTACAAGACGCCATAGCGAATATGGCAAAACGCTATAATGTTTGGATCTTAATTGGTTCAATGCCATTAATTAGCCGCGAAAACCCTGACCGCATAACGAGTAGTAGTATTTTGATTGATCCCCAAGGAAAAATTCAAGCACGTTATGACAAAATTCACATGTTTGATGTGAGTATTAAAGATGAGCAGCGGACTTATAATGAATCTCTTATTTATCAACGTGGCGAGCATATTACAGTTGTAGATACACCCGTTGGCCGTTTAGGGATGACAATTTGCTATGATCTTCGTTTTCCAGGATTATTCCAAGCATTGCGTGAACAAGGCGCTGAAATTATTTCTGTTCCTGCGGCATTTACTCGCTTAACAGGAAAGGCGCATTGGGAACCGTTGCTGCGTGCAAGAGCGATTGAAAATCAATGTATTATATTAGCGCCTGCACAAGTTGGTGTCCACGGAACTCGTAGAACGTGGGGACATACCTTAGCTGTTGATGGCTGGGGGAAAGTGATTAAAAAGAATGTTGATGCAGTAGCTTCGACAATTTTAAATATCCGAACAGACAGTTTGAATGGGATGCGTGAACAAATTAAAGTGGTAAAACATAATCGCTTTAGGCCGCAACTCACTTCATTGATTCAAAAAACAACGACAACAAAAGAGTAACCAATATGAGTTTAGCTTCCGTCAGCGAGCATTTGCTGGCTGCCAATGGTCTTGATCACCAGAAATTGTACGATACATTAGGCCTTTTATCTGAGCGTAAGCTCGATTATGCCGATCTTTACTTTCAGTCTAGTTACCATGAGGCGTGGGTACTGGAAGATCGAATCATCAAAGATGGCTCTTATAATATCGACCAAGGTGTAGGTGTTAGAGCTGTAAGTGGTGAAAAAACAGGTTTTGCTTATGCAGATCAAGTTTCCTTGATGGCATTGCAGCAAAGTGCAGAAGCGGCTCGTAGCATCGTTAACGAGCAAGGCAGTGGTAAATCACAGATCTTGACTGAAATTGGTTATAAGAAGCTTTATTCAGAAGCGGATCCGCTACACAGTTTATCGCGTGAAGACAAAATAGCTTTGCTGCATCGCGTTGATCAAATTGCTAGAGCAGAAGATCATCGAGTAATAGAAGTTAACGCTAGTTTAACGGGTGTGTATGAGCAAATTTTAGTGGCTGCGACCGATGGCACATTAGCTGCTGATATTCGACCATTAGTCCGTTTATCTGTGAGCGTGCTGGTTGAGCATGACGGTAAACGTGAACGTGGTGCAAGCGGTGGCGGTGGTCGCTATGGCTATGAATACTTCCTTGAAGTTCATCAAGGGCAAATGATAGCTGAGCAATATGCGAAAGAAGCAGTACGTATGGCGTTAGTTAATTTATCTGCAATTGCTGCACCTGCTGGCATGATGCCTGTTGTACTCGGCGCAGGTTGGCCGGGCGTATTGTTACATGAAGCGGTTGGCCATGGGTTAGAAGGTGATTTTAACCGCCGTGGAACCTCTGTTTTTTCTGGGCAAGTTGGTGAGTTGGTTGCTTCCCCACTTTGTACTGTTGTTGATGACGGTACGATTGTCGGTCGTCGAGGTTCTTTAGCTATCGATGATGAAGGTGTTCCGGGTCAATATAATGTATTAATTGAAAACGGTATTCTGAAAAATTACATACAAGATAAACTCAATGCTCGGTTGATGGGCGTTGCGCCTACTGGAAATGCGCGCCGGGAATCGTATGCTCATTTGCCTATGCCACGAATGACCAATACCTATATGTTAGCGGGAACGTCGGCGCCTGAAGATATTATTGCTAGTGTAGAGAAAGGCATTTATGCACCAAACTTTGGTGGTGGTCAGGTTGATATAACCTCGGGCAAATTTGTCTTCTCAACATCAGAAGCGTATCTGATCGAAAATGGTAAAATTACTTCTCCAGTAAAAGGGGCGACCCTGATTGGTTCTGGTGTTGAAGCAATGCAACAGATCTCTATGGTTGGTAATGACCTAGCACTCGATAATGGTGTTGGTGTTTGTGGTAAAGAAGGACAAAGTGTCCCTGTCGGTGTAGGACAGCCAACCTTGAAACTAGATAAGTTAACTGTGGGTGGTACAGCTTAAGCCATTCATTAAGCAAAGGATATTTTATGAATAAACGTATTATTTCCATGTTGCTTATGGCTGTCTTGATAGCGCTCAGCCTCTATTTTAATGCGAGCGACCAACAAGAGAAAGAACAGGCCGAAAGGCCTGTTTCTCCGCCAGAACAATCGATACGCAACCTAAATGCGCAAAAAATTGATGAACTGACTAAACAGCAAAATGTGGTTAGTTATGTTCAAAAACATCACCAATTGCCGAATTTTTATATTACTAAAAAAGATGCTCGTCAGGCAGGTTGGAACCCTAAACTGGGCAACCTGTGTGAAGTGGCACCCGGTAAAGCGATTGGCGGTGATCGGTTCTTGAACAGAGAAAAGCAGTTACCGAATTCGCCTAATCGTCAATGGTTTGAAGCTGATATCAACTACAATTGTGGCCATCGTGGATCAGATCGCCTGCTATATTCTTCTGACGGCATGGTATATGTCACAATAGATCATTATAAAAGTTTTCAACTCGTAAATTAAAGGGCATATCGATGAGTAATATTGTCATCTTTAATTTTCAACAAATAGATAGCATTGATGATTTTTACCGGCAGTTTGAGCTGCAATTTTCATTACCAGCTTGGTTTGGTAAAAATCTTGATGCGCTATGGGATATGCTCTCGGCTGGTATTGAATTACCAGTCGCTATTGTTTTTACTCATATGAGTGAAGAACAGCAAATTGAGTTTGAAGACATTATTGCAATCATGCATGATGCAAATGCTTTATGGGGGGATGAATTGATATTTGTGTGTGAGAACGGTGATATCAAGCATATCAATGAGTAGTTGTTTACGGTTAATTAAATGATGAGCTTAACTTGCAGTAACAAGATAGATTAACCTGAATTCGCGATAATATAGGCATTAAAAGTAAGTTTAGTGATTAGATATATGAGTTAGATGGCTAACCGATCTACGTCTTTATTGCATAATTACAATTTGAATGAAGCGATAATTATTTAATAGTTTTGTAAGTTGGAATGATAAAACAATCAAAATATAACTATCTGAAAAAAATAGAATTAATAAGGTTTTTCTTGAAAAATTAGAGTAATAAAAAAGAATCCTTACCACAAAACGTGACATGTCACGCTGCACATTTAATGCCAAGATTACTTTTTATCATCGCCATTATGATGTTATCAATAACGATTAGACTTGAACCGTGATTGGTTTTTTTACCTATAATGGCATCATACGATAAACGCTTAGCTATCTTGCTGTAAACCCTGACTTTATGAGAGCTCTATCCTCTAAGTAGCTCAATTGTTTCCTGAATCAATTTAATTGCTTTTTGTTTATCCTTTTCGTCTAGACGATTTGGTAAATATAATGTTCTGTTATCCGTAACGATAATATTCTTTCTGTCGTCACTAAGCTTTAAGTTAAGTGTTTCACTGAGTTCGGTAATAGGGAAGCGTTTCGGAGACTCAAATAACTCTTTGCTATAAAGTGCATTTTTAGTTACAGCGACACCATATGCACCGCCGAATAACGCATTATCTGTAATGGAATAAATAATTTCCTCCATCGCCGGGACTGCAAATTTTTTTGCTACGTTTGCCAAGGTTTTTTTCTGTTTATTATCTGTTTTTGCATGCAAAGAGCTTGGCTTGTATAGCTGTAAAAGCCTTTCTAATATTATTTCCGGCTGAGGCTTTATCAAAGAGTTACATTGTTTATGGTGGTTTAAAATAACAGATATCATTGCAATAAGGGTGTGTTCGATTTTGATACCAATAGCAGGTACATTTTGCTTATCGCTCCAATGATAACCAACGATAATTTGATGTATAAATGAATTAATATCTTCATTCTTATTAGGTAAAGCATATGAACGAGGTAATGATTGCTCAAATAACGTACTAAAATTATCTTGAATATACAACGTTTGATCCGTCAATAAAAAACCCTTTGTTTGCTGTTTTTTAGATAAGCGGTTTTGAGCATGATAGCCAATAAATATAACAGGAATTTCTTCTGGTAAGCGTGGTTGACGAAGAGCTAATTCTTGAAATGATTTTGAAAAGACTTGGTGCATATTTGTATGGATAGGGTGTAACCCTTCAGGTAAAAAAATAAAATCATTAATCGAATCTTCATTTTCAGTGGTTGCTGTTTGAAGTAAGTTCATTTCTACCAATTTAGCCGCAATATCGTCGATGATAAACGTGTAGCGTTGCTGATTAATAGCTGAAAGGTTAGTAATATAGTCATGGATATTGACTGTCGTGTGTTCCATCGAAATTCCTTTTCTATACATTTTTATTCTTAGTCGAGTGTTTTGGGCAATACTAATTTTTCATTTAAATTTAATTATATAGTCAATGTAACAATATCAGGCACGCTTTCCTTTAAAATCAGAATTAATTCAGGGTCCATATACTGATATTCGTCAGGGATCTCCAACACGTGAATGGGTTTATAATCGAGTAAACGAGTAAAGTCGGCAATTAGCCGACTTTTATGTTTTTGTTCCATAACAAATATAATATCAGCCCAACGAATATGTTCGGCAGTGACTCGGCGCTTAGCATTACGACTGGTTCCCGCAGAGCTGACCGACCAAGTCGCATGGTTACGCCAAATTTGTTCTGCAGTTGGGCTACGCCACTGGTTACGGCTACAAATAAATAGAATATTCATTCATTACTTAATATTTCATCCAGCCCTTTACGCACAAGTTGTATATTACTGACTTTGGGATATTCCATGCCTAATTGTGCTGCGCGGATCATCTTTTCACTACGCCCATACATTTGTTTCCAATTTTTCTTAGCAGAAAAAATGTTTTGAAAGCGAATTGTTTGATGTTTGCGCGATGAATTGGTTTTGTTCTTGGCTCTTCGCCAAGCTCGGTCTCTTGTATTATTCATATCTTACTCTCTGAGTTATCGGGTTCAGCAGCCGCGATAATACGGATAAAAATATGACTAACAGCAATATAATACGTAGGCGCCTACACGCTATCAAGTTAAGGTAAGAGGAATATCAAATTTTCGGATAGTTACCCTATTACGAGGGGGAATAGAAGGGAATTCGGTCCCCTAAACCATCTCGTGGTATAGGGGAATATATTAGGCTGTTTCTGACAATTCTTTCAAATATTGGAAGATTTGACGAAATGCTTTCGGTGGTTTGTTGCCTTCACGCTCTTTTTTAGCATTACGCACCAATACTCTGAGCTGCTGCCTGTCGGTATGTGGAAATAGGTTCACAACCTCTTCGATAACATCATCCCCATTATCAATAAGTCGCATGCGTAAATCTTCGAGCTTATGCATAATGATAACTTGTTGGTTATGACGATTTTTCAGTTTATCTAACGCTTCAGTGATTGGCTCAACATCACGTGAGCGTAGTAATTTACCAATAAACTGCAGCTGACGGCGACGACCTTCGCGTGTAATTCTTTGTGCGATTTCAATTGAATCAAGTAGCTGAGAATCTAATGGGATACGCTCAAGTTCATTTTTACTGAGCTCAACAAGTTCAGCTCCCAATTTTTTGAGAATTTCAGCATCGCGTTTAATTTCGCTTTTACTGACCCAAATGATCTCGTCATCGTCTTCATCTTGCGGCGCTGGGATATCATCCAGCCAGTCTTCAGGCTGTTTGGCCATATCAATTTCCTTTTTACGGAACGCAGTGATGTAATTTTGATGATTCGCTGCGTTGTGGATGTTAACATTCTCTATTCCCGTCATACTTCAAATTGAATCATTGTGACCTGCATGTGCGATAAATGGCAACTTGAAGTATGATAGATATATATTTTGGCTATTGTAGCTGGGAAAAAGGCCTAATGACTACCTGACATTTGTGTGTTGGCGTAAAAAAGGTGTTTTTGCCTCACTTTATTTGGATTGAGCATATGAGTTTAACTGAACAAGTCAACGAACAACGTAAAAAATTAGAAGATGCGGTTGCGCAAGCACTCTCTTTTGCCAAAAGCCGTTGTGATGCAGCTGAAGTTGCTGTAAACAAAAGCACTGGAATTAGCGTAAGCACTCGCCAAGGTGAAGTTGAAAATGTTGAGTTCAATAGTGATGGCGCACTCGGGATCACTGTTTACCATAATCAACGTAAAGGCAGTGCATCTTCAACTGATTTAAGCCCAGAAGCTATTGAGCGTACAGTACAAGCGGCAGTTGATATTGCACGCTATACCTCAGAAGACCCTTATGCAGGTCCTGCCGAAAAATCATTATTAGCTTTTGATTCACCGGAATTGCAGCTATTCCAAGCTAGTGAGATTACACCTGAGGATGCGATTAAGTTGGCTTCGCAAGCTGAGATGGCCGCGCTTGCTGTAGACTCACGTATTGTAAATACAGAAGGTGGTAGCTTTAATGGTCATTATGGTGTGCGAGTGTTTGGTAACTCGCATGGCATGTTGCAAAGTTATTGCTCAAGTCGCTATTCGATGTCTAGCAGTGTGATTGCAGAGCAAAATGGTGAAATGGAGCGTGACTATGCCTATACCATTGGCCGTAGTCTTAGCGCATTACAATCAGCTGAATGGGTTGGCCAAGAATGTGCTCGTCGTACATTAGCGCGTTTATCGCCAAGAAAACTCCCCACGATGAAGGCTCCAGTCATTTTTGCATCTGAAGTTGCAACAGGGCTATTTGGACACCTTGTTGGTGCAATTAGTGGTAGCAGCATCTATCGTAAATCATCTTTCCTGTTAGATAGCCTAGGTAAGCAAATTTTACCTGAGTGGCTGACCATTAATGAACAGCCGCATTTGATTGGTGGATTAGCCTCTTCACCTTTTGATAGCGAAGGTGTTCGTACGACAGAGCGTAATATCATTGAAAATGGTGTGCTGCAAACGTGGTTAATGACCTCTTATTCTGCTAGAAAATTAGGGTTACAGAGCACAGGTCATGCTGGTGGTATTCATAACTGGCGTATTGCAGGTCAAGGCCTTTCATTTGATGCATTATTAAAGCAAATGGGAACAGGTCTTGTTGTCACAGAGTTGATGGGGCAAGGCGTTAGTGGGATCACGGGTGATTATTCACGTGGAGCATCCGGTTTCTGGGTTGAAAATGGTGAGATACAATACCCTGTAAGCGAAATCACGATTGCTGGTAATCTGAAAGATATGTGGTTGAATATGGTTACGGTTGCCGATGACATTGAAACACGCAGTAATATCCAGTGTGGCTCAGTACTATTGCCTGAAATGAGTATCGCTGGTCAATAACTCGATATTATAAATTCAAAAGGCACTCGGATGAGTGCCTTACATATTGGTTATAAATTTTATTATTTACAACCAATTAGCAAAATAATAAAAATAAAGTAAAAAAATAGATTAACTATTTTTAATACCTAGGGGCTATTTTTTGCAGATCCTATCATTAATTACATTGCGATGAATTGTACTTCAAAGCTAAATCTAAAATTCAAGTCACATGGTTATTTTATCAGTGAGCGCCGTAAAACCCCGTCTTTATGAACTGCACCCCAAAAGTTGGACTCTTTTAGTCTAAATTGAAGGGAGCATTTTATGTTAAACCATACGCTAGAGTTTAAACTTGAAATTATTCAGGCTTACCTAAATGATGAAGGCGGGCCTAAAATACTCAGTAAAAAATTTAAAATTAATCATGCCACAATCCGCCTATGGATTGAAAATTATCGATTACATGGAGTAGATGACTTAAAAGTTAAAACGTCAAAACAAGTTTATTCTCCTGCGTTCAAATTTTGTGCAGTTCAAATGATCCTTAATGGAACATCTCTATATGAAGTTCGCAGGCAACTTGATATCAGTGATAGATCAATACTTAGAAATTGGTTGCACCAATACAAAGAACAAAATAGAGGCGTAACAATCAATCATAAGTGCGTCCAGCGATTGATGAAGCTATTAGGCCTTAAGTCCTGCATTAGGGCGACGAAATATCGTTCTTATAAAGGTCAAGTGGGTAGAATTGCAAAGAATATTTTAAAGCGAAAGTTTAAATCTAAGAAGCCCAATCAGAAGTGGGTCACTGATGTGACGCAGTTTAATGTTCAAGGTGAAAAGTTTTATCTTTCCCCCATAATGGACTTATTTAATGGTGAGATTGTTTCCTACCACATGTAACATCGTCCTACATATAAGCTAGTTGATGATATGCTAAAACAGGCAATTACAACGCTAAAAGCAAATGAAAAACCACTCATTCACTCAGATCAGGGATGGCAGTATCAAATGGCTCATTATCAACAGCAGCTAAAGGAAAGAGGCTTAAAACAAAGCATGTCACGAAAAGGAAATTGTTTAGATAATGCGTCAATGGAAAGCTTTTTTGGGATACTTAAATCTGAGTGTTTTCACGGAAAAGAATTTAAATCGGTTGATGAATTAGAGCAGACCGTGAAAGAATATATACATTACTATAACCATGAACGAATCAAGGTTAAATTGAAAGAACTAAGTCCTGTAGAGTACAGAACTCAGTTCTTGAAAGCCGCTTAATGGGATCACTTCATTTAGGGAGGGGAGCAGTCAAGCTGACCATATAGCTTTGCTTTTACCTACACGAATTTCAAATTATTTTGGATATGTAAACCATTAACGGTGAAATTCACCCGCAGCTTCTGGTTGATAAACAATTTCAAGTACTTTGACGCGAGTTTTGACACCGTTTGGTAAGGCCCAACTGATCTCATCATTAACACGCAAGCCTAGCAATGCAGCACCAATTGGCGCCATCACTGATAGTTGCTCAGTGCTATTTTTCAAAGAAGCAGGGTAAACTAAGGTACGTGTACGCTCTTCATTGCTGATCAAATCAAGAAAACGAACAGTGCTGTTCATTGTGACGATATCAGCAGGGATCTCTTGAGGTGAGACAATATCTGCACGATCAAGTTCTTCATTCAGCGCTTCTGCTACTGGTGTTCCCGCATAAGCAGCTTGTTCCATCAGTGCATCAAGGCGTTCTGCATCTAAATCATTAATAATAATTGTTGGCTTTGTCATACCACACTCCAATAGAAAAATACAAAGCAAACACCCCCCACCCAATTAGGCAGGGGGTGTCGCTGTAATAAATTTATATGAAATATTAGGCTCTTCGGGCATTAAAGGGAAGAGATCGGGATCACGATCTACGAGCCAATGCCTGTAAAACTATTGATATCAATTGATACCCTTTATACTTCAAGTTGCCTCGTTGTTGACTGCACTCACAAACACGAGTCACAGAGTTATCTATGCTCCTAGCGATTTGCTCGTTTGTCGCCTAGATGCAACTCGAATTATTTAGGGTATCTACCCAGTATATTCCAAGCTGCCTCGTTGTTGAGTGCATTCATAAACACTAGCCACAGAGTTATCTATGCTCTTAGCGATTTGCTCGTTTGTTGTCGCCTAGATGCAACTCGAATTATTTAGGGTATAGATGCTAAATAGTGGGTTGATAATATTAATTTTCATCAAACCCACTATCGAAGAGGCTAATAATCGCCGATAAAGCCTGAACTTCATCGGGGCCGCTGACCTCAATATCAATGGTGCTACCTTGTTCCGAGTCTAACATCAACATTGCAATAACGCTATCAGCCTCAGCTTCAATGTGGTTATTATTACGCAATATAACTCTAGAGTTATATTTTTGAACTAATTCATAAAGTAATATCGCTGGCCTAGCATGCATGCCAAGACGATTTTTTAACGTAATTGTAGACTTTAGTACCATTACTTACGTTTTTCTAAAGTTCTGTGACGCGATTGAACATTCTTACCACGAGAACGAAAGTAATCTGCTAATTGTTCTGCAACGTATACTGAACGGTGCTTTCCTCCGGTACAGCCAATTGCAACAGTAAGGTAACTACGATTGTTGGTTTCAAGCATAGGTAACCATAACTCAAGATAGCTTCGAGTTTGGTAAATAAAGTTATGCACTTCAGTATGCCTATCTAAGAATGCCGCAACAGGACGATCAAGTCCTGTCATTGGACGCAATTTAGGATCCCAATGCGGGTTCGGTAAAAAGCGCACATCAAATACGTAGTCAGCATCAATAGGGATACCATGTTTAAAGCCGAAGGACTCAAACACCATCGTGAGTTCACGTTCACGTTTGCCCATTAAACGTGTTCTTAGCATTTCTGCTAATTCATGAACTGACATCTCGGAGGTATCAATCACTAAGTCAGCACGAGACCGAAGTGGCTCTAAAAGCTCGTTTTCTTCATCAATAGCACTTTCAAGTGATAAATTTTTACTTGAAAGTGGGTGCAACCTACGGGTATCACTATAACGGCGAATTAATGTGTTGCGATCAGCATCCAGAAACAGTAGTTGAGGCGAAAAACTTGACGGCAGTCTATCAAGAGCCTCTTCGAAGATCTCTGGGTTATCTGGCATATTGCGCACGTCAATGCTCACAGCGGCTGAAATATTACGATCTGCGAGCGAATTCGCCAGTTCTGGAAGCAGCACAACTGGCAGGTTATCTACACAATAGAAACCCATATCTTCCAGCGCACGTAAGGCAACGGATTTTCCCGAACCGGAACGGCCGCTGACAATCATCAGCACCATGAGCTAACTCCCTTTGTTTCTTTTTATGATCATATGATCACGATGTGTTGAATAGATTTTTAATCACTTTGGCTGACATTACAGTTTATGTCTACACCTATATATCTATTTAATCTTGAGTTACTCGTAATTATCTTTGAGCAATCCGAACCATAATATTATCAATGTGATTTGGGTCGCTAAGAGCTGTTTTACTGGCCGTAACCATAATCGCTCAAGTTATTTTGGTTGTATGATAAAAATACCAAAATTTCATAAATGTGTAACCATATGATGGCAAAGTAATTTAATTATATGCTACTCAGTAATTATGCTATACAACTCACCGTCGCTTTGTGCAGATCTCAAACGTTTGCAGAACGATTTATCCGCTAGTTTTTTCGCAATCAGCGACAGTGTGTGCAAATGCGTTTTGCACTGATCGGCAGGTACAAGCAACGCAAAAAGCAAATCAACCGGTTGGTTATCTATAGCATCAAATGTAATTGGGTCTTCTAGGTGTAAAAACACACCTACAGCTTGTGTATGTTCGCCTTCGGCTAACTTGCCATGAGGAATTGCAATTCCTCCACCAATGCCTGTTGTTCCTACTTTTTCTCTGGTCAGTAAAGCTTCAAATACCGTGTTTTCCGGTAATCCCAACTCAGCGGCTGCTAGTTCACTAATAACCTCTAACGCTTTTTTCTTACTCGTACAAACGAGATTGTTACGTGTACAGGTTTGAGATAATACGGCGCTTAATTGGATTTCTATATCACTATTCATTTTATTGTTCACTTAGGACTACAAAACCAGGTGGGCTACCACCTGGCTTGAAACATTTATACCCGTCATACTTCAAGCTGCCTCGTTGTTGACTGCATTCACAAATTCGAGTCACATAGTTATCTATGCTTCTAGTAATGTGTCGCCTAGATGCAACGCGAATTATTTAGGGTATATAAATGTGTTAATGTTGTCTGAGTTTTTCTTTATGCTTGGTTAATTGGCGTGACAGCTTGTCTACCAATTGATCGATTGCAGCGTACATATCACTTTCTTCCGCTGACGCATGGAGTTCTGCACCATTAACCTGCACGGTTGCTTCAGCAATTTGCTGAACTTTTTCAACTTTTAAAACGACTTGAATACCATTGATACGATCAAATAATTGTTCCAATTTTCTGACTTTTTTCTCAACAGTTTCGCGTAATGCAGGGGTCACTTCGATATTGTGTCCAGTAATCTGAAATTCCATACAATCTTCCTTATTTTATCAATTAAACCAATTTTTTACGTTGGTTTGAGGGCGGAATGGATAACGATTCACGATACTTAGCGACAGTTCGACGCGCAACCTGAATACCTTGTTCGGCTATCATGCTTGTCAATTTACTATCACTTAATGGCTTCGCTGGATTTTCAGCTGCAACCAATTTTTTGACTAGCGCACGTATAGCTGTGGAGGATGCTTCCCCTCCAGTATCGGTGCTAACATGACTAGAGAAAAAATACTTCAACTCAAAAATACCTCTAGGACTATGGAGAAACTTTTGAGTTGTTACTCTTGAAATTGTCGACTCATGCATATCCACTTGATACGCAATATCTGCCAGTATCATTGGTTTCATGTATTCATCACCGAGCTCAAAGAATTCTTGTTGTTGCTCAACAATACAGGTAGCCACTTTTAATAATGTTTCATTACGGCTTTCCAAACTTTTTATCAGCCATTTTGCATTTTGCAAATTACTACGAATATATTGTGAATCACTTTCGTTTACTGAATCTTTTATCAGAGAAGCATAATGATTATTAATACCTAGTTTTGGAATGCTATCTGTATTTAATTCAACTTGCCAGTGCCCGCTGATTTTTTTCACCAAAACATCTGGAATGACATACTCGGATTCCCCTGTATTGATGGATTGCCCTGGTTTGGGATTCAATGCCAATATCAAGTCAATAGCTGTTTTTAGGGCATCTTCTTTTAAACGAGTCAATTTAGTCAGTTGGCGAAAATCACGATTTGCAAGTAAATCAATATGCTGGCTGATGATGACCCGCGCTTCTGCTAACCCTTCAGTTTCTTTCGGATAAAGAGATAGTTGGATCAACAGACATTCTTTGAGATCTTGTGCTGCGACCCCAAGTGGGTCAAAGTGCTGAATGCGCTTTAAAACAGCAACCACTTCTTCAATTGTAATATCTGGGTTATCTATTCCCTCATGAATATCGCCAATTGGCGAAGTGAGGTAGCCTGAGTCGTCAATTGAATCAATAATAGCGGTGGCAATTGCACGGTCTGTATCAGTGAATGGAGTAAGTTCTGCTTGCCAAATCAAATAGTCTTGCAGTGTTTGAGTGGTTTCCCCTTGATACACGGGCAGTTCATCATAACTATAATCATTGCTGGTTCCTGAGGGAGTACCTGCCGAATAAATTTCATCCCAATCAGCATCAAGAGGCAGTTCATCAGGCATATCTGCCTTTTCGAGGGCATCTTTGGTATCGATTTCACTACTGTCTGTGCCGCTATCGATTTTATCAAGAGAGTCTAATTCAGTAGCATTTTCTTCTTGTTCTAGAAGTGGGTTAGTTTCCAATGCGAGTTGAATTTCTTGTTGTAGCTCAAGTGTAGAGAGTTGCAACAAGCGAATAGCCTGCTGCAATTGGGGAG
Source organism: Providencia burhodogranariea DSM 19968 (assembly GCF_000314855.2). GTDB lineage: Bacteria > Pseudomonadota > Gammaproteobacteria > Enterobacterales > Enterobacteriaceae > Providencia > Providencia burhodogranariea. The sequence continues at coordinate 533,899 of NZ_KB233223.1, forward strand.
TCATTGCCAGTTGTTGGCTGATTTTGAGCTGCAAACTTTGCTTCATGTATACGTTTTTATCTCCACCTCAATTAAGATACGACCGACAACTTACAGTCGGAAACCTTCACCTAAATAAACACGTTTCACTTGTTCGTTTGCAAGGATCATCTCTGGTGTTCCGTGAGCGATCAGATGCCCTTGACTCACAATATAGGCTCTTTCACAGACATCAAGTGTTTCGCGTACGTTATGGTCAGTGATCAGAACACCTAATCCATAATCGCGTAAATGTTGAATAATTTTTTTGATATCCAGAACAGAAATAGGGTCAACACCAGCAAATGGCTCATCTAATAAGATAAATTTAGGATTTGCCGCCAATGCGCGTGCAATTTCTACACGGCGGCGCTCCCCGCCAGATAGTGATTGCCCAATGCTATTACGCAAGTGGGTAATGCTAAATTCTTCCATTAACTCTTCTGCACGCTCTTTGCGTTGCTCAGAGTTAAGGTCATGGCGTATTTCTAGCACAGCCATCAAATTATCATAAACACTTAAACGACGAAAAATTGAGGCTTCTTGAGGAAGATAACCAATTCCACGACGTGCACGCTCATGAAGTGGCAGTAGGCTAATATCTTCGCCATCAATGGTAATTTTACCCGCGTCCCGCTGAACAATTCCGACCACCATATAAAAGGTGGTCGTTTTACCTGCGCCATTGGGACCTAGAAGGCCGACAATTTCCCCAGATTTAACTTCTAGGCTGACGTCTTCAACCACCTTGCGCTTTTTATATGCTTTTGCCAGATTTTCTGCGGTTAATGTAGCCATAACAATTATTTACCCTTTCCGTTGTTAGCCGCAGGACCTTTTTCTTGAAGCTGGGATGGCAGCAATACTGTTGTGACACGTTTACCTTTATCACTAAAAGCTTCCATTTGCTGTGTCGGTACAATATAGGTGATTCTATCACCTTTAATATTGCTGTCTAATTGCTCAAGATACGCATCACCCGTTAATGTGAGAAGTTTTTTATCCACTTCATAGCGAGCTTTAGTCGCATGGCCTTTAATCGGCTTACCATCATCTTGTAATTGATAGAAGGTAACGGGTGTACCATAAGCTTCTACAACGATTTTATTTGGGTCGTTAGTTGAGCGTGTAATGACTACTTTGTTTGCTCGAATATCGATAGAGCCTTGTTTAAAAATCACATCGTCTGTAAAAGTGGTGATGTTTTTTGCTGAATCAAGGGATTGCTTGACAGAATTTATCGTCATTGGTTGTTGAGTATCAGTTTTCAAGGCCAAAGCCGGTACGCTAAGAGCAAAAATTGCGCTGGCAACAGCTCCTTGAATAAAACGCTTTTTATTTATTTGATTCATTTTTTTGCTCTTCATTTTGTAGCACGTAATGTGTTTTCACATCTTCAATTAACTCTGCAGTTCTTGAACGCAGGTTACCGCGCATTTTTAAACCAGTCGAATTAAGGCCTTGCCCGATAATAGTAACTTTGTCATCAGATGAGACATCTTGTGTGACTAGATTGATGACGGCACTTTGTGTTGAAATTCGTTGAATTTGAGAATCAGGACTTAAACTATCTACTTCTACAGTATCATATAGATAGAGAACTCTATCATTTGTCAATTTAGCTTTTTGTGATCTTACAGTCCAGGTTGGAACACCGGCTTCGTTATAAGTTGTTAAAACGGGTTTAGTGAACCAAGTGACTTTTTCCGCAGTATAGTTATCAATTTTTTCTGATACTAATTTATAGGCCAAGTCACCTGTTAGATTATAGACGAAAGTCACTGAATCATCAGTTTGATAATTAGGTTGGCTGTTATCTACCGTAGTGTCTGCTGGGGCATCGGCATTATTGCCAGCTAAGTTCCAGCCAATCAGACCAAGTGCTACTAAAGATAATAGGATGATTAACCACTTTTTAGTGTTGCTCATGAGTATATTTATTCTTTAAATCGATAAGCCTTTAGCTTCTTCCAGTTTATTTTGGGCAAGAAGGATTAGGTCACAAAGTTCACGAACAGCACCTTTACCACCATTAATTCGGGTGATGTAATCTGCTTTCGGTAACAGTATCGGATGTGCATCAGCGACTGCGACAGAGAGACCTACTTTAGCCATCACTGGCCAATCAATAAGATCATCTCCAATATATGCAATCTCTTCACCAGTTAACTGCAGTGTATCTAACAGTTCATTATACGCCAAAAGCTTATCGCTTTGTCCTTGGTAAAGATATGTAATGCCGAGTGTTTTTGCTCGATCTTCAAGCAATTTGGCTTTCCTGCCAGTAATAATGGCAACTTCAATATCTGACGTGAGTAAACAACGTATTCCATAGCCATCACGGACGTTAAATGCTTTAAATTCTTCGCCATTATTACCCATGTAAATTAGTCCATCAGACATGACACCATCAACATCACAGATTAATAATTTAATCTTAGCCGCTTTTTGCAAAACAGTCTGGCTTACAGGGCCATAGCAGGTATTTTGATAATGAGGATCCATAATAATTCCTTTTTTTTACACAACGCCAGCTTGTAGAAGGTCATGCATATGAAGTACACCAACTAATTTATCATTTTCAGCCACCATCAATGAAGTGACATGTTTGGATTGCATAAGGTTTAAAGCCTCTACAGCGAGAATATTTGGTGAAATTCTAATTCCACCAGGGGTCATGACATCCGCAATTTTGGCGTTATTAAGGTCAATACCCATATCAAAAATTCGACGCAAATCACCATCAGTGAAAATACCTGAAATATTCATATCATCATCACAAATAACGGCCATTCCTAATTTTTTGCGAGTCATCTCAATCAATGCTTCACGCAACGTCGCGGTTTGAGGAATATGGGGAATATCATCACCAACGCTCATTAAATCACGAACTAAAAGTAAAAGTTTGCGCCCAAGTGCGCCACCAGGGTGAGAGAGAGCAAAATCTTCGGGTGTAAAGCCTCTCGCTGTCAGTAAAGCAATGGCTAATGCATCTCCCATAACTAATGCAGCCGTTGTACTTGTCGTTGGAGCTAGCCCTAATGGACATGCCTCTCTTGGAACTTTAACGCATAGATGAATGTCAGCATATTTACCCATATTGCTATTCGGATTATTCGTCATACAGACCAATGGGACTTTAATACGTTTTAAAACAGGTAGTAATGCAAGTATTTCACCTGATTCGCCTGAGTTGGAAATTGCTAATACAATATCCCTACTGCTGATCATTCCTAAGTCACCATGGCTAGCTTCGCCTGGGTGGACAAAGAATGAAGGAGTACCTGTACTCGCTAATGTCGCTGCAATTTTTCGCCCAATATGACCCGATTTCCCCATACCCATGACTACGACCTTTCCTTGACAGCTAAAAATTAGCTGACAAGCACGGCTAAAGTCGTCATTAATGTATTGTTCTAAATTTTTTAGGCCTTCACTTTCGATATGGAGAACTTCTTTTCCTACCTGCTGAAAATCGATGTTTGACATTTTCTGTTCCATGAGTAGCTTTTCAGTTAATCGGATTAGCGAGCGCGAATTGTATAACGAATACTTACTGTCAGTAAGTGCTTTGTCAAATCAGTCGAATATTAATTGTACTTTAATGAGTAAAGACTGCATTGCAGTCGACAAAATCGAATAAGACGAAAGGTTTACCTTTTATTAGCATAATAAACTAAATAAAAAATGATAAACTTTAGTATTCTCAAACAATAACAAAATTTTAAAGTCTAAGAGATATCTGCTTCAATTGCATAAAGTAATGATTAACTATAAATAATGTCTTTGTTTACGTATCGTTTAAATGTAAGCATGTGTTATTTAGATGGAGATACGTGTTGCTGTTATTTGTTTGGGCATTTTTACGTAACAAATCACGGTGACAATAACCTTAAAAGGCTAATAGCTCTAAGCTATAAAAGTATAGATTCAAACTCTTGTAGATATATCTTGAGCGTTAAATATCTAAAGTAGCTTTAGTTTAGCTTAATGAGAAAGATAAGTTTATTTATCTCTGCATAAGTGACTGTTTTTAGATGCTAAAATCAGTTAATAACGATACAATTTGAAGTATGACGAGTATAATACTATTAATAAAAATCGAGTACATATTAGACGCTTTTTGTTTTATCTTTGTGTAAGATCGTATCCCTAGCGCGATTAAAAATAAAATTCATGAAGTAACGAGTTATCAAACAAATGCAAGCACAAACAGACAACTTAATTGAAGTACGTAACATGTCTTTTATTCGTGGCACTAGGACAATATTTGAAAATATTAACCTGACAGTACCGCGAGGAAAGATTACAGCCATTATGGGGCCATCGGGGATTGGTAAGACAACCTTGTTGCGCCTAATTGGTGGGCAGTTACGCCCAAATCAAGGTGAAATTTGGTTTGATGGTGATAACATTCCTGCTTTATCGCGTTCAAAACTTTATCAATCCCGTAAAAAAATGAGCATGCTATTCCAATCTGGTGCTTTATTTACGGATATGGACGTTTTCAATAACGTGGCATTTCCATTACGTGAACATACTAATTTACCTGAATCACTGATTCATACGACAGTGATGATGAAATTAGAGGCTGTAGGGCTACGTGGTGCCGCTAAATTAATGCCTTCTGAATTATCTGGGGGGATGGCAAGGCGGGCCGCATTAGCGCGATCAATTGCACTTGATCCCGATTTAATTATGTTTGATGAGCCTTTCGTCGGACAAGATCCGATTACGATGGGCGTGTTAGTTAAGCTTATCGATGAACTCAACCAAGCATTGGGGGTCACGTGTGTGGTTGTTTCTCATGATGTGCCTGAGGTGCTTAGCATTGCGGATAAAGCCTATATAGTAGCTCAGCAGCACGTAATAGCGCATGGCACTGGTGATGAACTCCGAAATAACCAAGACCCTCGCGTTAGGCAATTTTTAGATGGTATCGCTGATGGACCTGTGCCATTCCGTTTCCCCGCCAATGATTATCTGGCTGATTTATTAGGGTAAAATAAGATGATAGTAGAGGCAATCGCTGCCTTCGGACGTCGGTGGATTGAAATTTTTGCGGCTTTTGGTCGAGCTGGCTATATGCTGTTTCGTGCATTGTTTGGAAAACCCGAATTTTCCAAACAATGGCCATTATTGATTAAACAATTGTATGCAGTTGGCGTTCAGTCACTGATCATTGTTGCTGTTTCTGGGCTCTTCATTGGTATGGTGCTGGGATTGCAGGGGTATTTAGTCCTGACCACTTTTAGTGCAGAAGCTAGTCTTGGTATGATGGTGGCATTATCACTATTACGTGAATTAGGCCCTGTGGTAACAGCACTGTTATTTGCAGGTCGAGCTGGCTCTGCGCTCACCGCAGAAATTGGCTTGATGAAAGCGACTGAGCAAATTTCTAGCCTTGAAATGATGGCTGTAGATCCGCTAAGACGAGTTATTGCTCCGCGTTTTTGGGCTGGTTTCATTAGTATGCCATTATTATCGTTGATATTTGTTGCTGTCGGTATCCTCGGTGGGGCACTCGTTGGCGTTGATTGGAAAGGGATTGATGAAGGGTTCTTTTGGTCTTCAATGCAATCTTCTATTGATTGGCGCATGGATATTGTGAACTGCTTTATCAAGAGCTTAGTCTTTGCCATAGCGGTGACTTGGATAGCCTTGTTCAATGGTTATGATGCGATTCCGACATCAGAAGGGATTAGCCAAGCCACAACACGAACTGTTGTTCATGCATCATTATCGGTTTTAGGTTTAGATTTTGTACTTACAGCACTGATGTTTGGGAACTAAGTCATGCAAAGCAAAAAAAGTGAAATATGGGTAGGTTGTTTTATGTTGCTGGCGATAGCCGCAATTATTTTTCTGTGCCTAAAAGTGGCTGATTTAAAATCAATTGGTAGCCAGTCAACCTATCAAATATCTGCTCCTTTTGAAAACATCGGTGGTTTAAAAGATGGTTCACCGGTTAAAGTGGGTGGGGTTGTGGTAGGCCGAGTATCCAGTATTACACTCAATAAAGATAACTATGTACCTGAGGTTAAAATTGATTTATTGAGTGAATATAACAATATTCCTGATTCAAGCTCCTTATCTATTAGAACATCGGGTTTATTGGGTGAGCAATACATAGCAATGAATATCGGCCCTGATGATGAAGAGCTGGGTATTGCTATTTTGAAAAATGGAGGCCGTCTTGAAGATACTAAGCCAGCAATAGTTTTAGAAGATTTGATTGGGCAATTCCTATATAAAAGCGGCGATAGCCAAAGTGCTGAACCTGCAACGCATTGATTCGACATTAAATACAAGTTTAGAAGGAATAAATTATGTTTAAGCGCTTAATGATGGTCGCAATGCTAGCTATTGCACCTTTTGCAATGGCGATTGATCAAACTAACCCATATAAACTGATGGATGAAGCAGCTGAGAAAACGTTTACAAGGTTGACGAAGGAACAGGCTCAAATTCGTAAAGATCCTAATTACTTGCGAACTATTGTACGTGAAGAACTGTTGCCTTATGTGCAAATTAAATATGCTGGAGCATTAGTTTTAGGCACCTATTATAAAAATGCGACCCCTGCTCAGCGTGATGCCTACTTTACTGCTTTTGAAGACTATCTTGAGCAAGTTTACGGTCAAGCATTAGCAATGTATCACGGTCAAACGTATCAAATTGCACCAGCTCAACCACTGGGTGATCAAAATATTGTGGCAATCCGCGTTACCATTGTCGACCCTAATGGTCGCCCACCTGTTCGCCTTGATTTTCAATGGCGTAAAAATAGTAAAACAGGTTACTGGCAGGCATACGATATGATTGCAGAAGGTGTCAGCATGATCACCACAAAGCAAAACGAGTGGGGTGATATCCTACGTAAACAAGGTATTGATGGCTTGACAAAACAGCTTGAAATCAGTGCTAAGGCTCCAATTACGCTCGACGAGAAATAGTCAGATGAGTAATGCTCTAACATGGGAAACCTCAGCAAATACTCTGTCCATCTCAGGTACGCTGGGCAGAGAATCACTGATGGCGCTCTGGGAGAAAAGGCAGTCTTTATTTGTGAAGATTGATCAACTCGATGTGTCAGGATTAAGTCACGTTGATTCTACAGGGCTTGCCATGTTGGTGCGCCTTAAGGGGGAGTTTGAAAAACAGCAACGCCCATTAAAAATAGTAGGAATGAGTGATAATTTAATGACCTTGATGGATCTATACGGCGTTGGAACATTATTACTAAATTAAGTCAGTTTATGTAAAAAAAGCGCCTCTATGTGTTTTTATGCACCAGAGGCGTTTTCTTTGGTTTAAGAATCGAGTCGGATCCTTTAGGATAGTCGTCTATTTATACCAATTACGAATAATCATAAAATTGAGTCATTATGGAAACCAACGAAATAAAACAAGTATTGATGGAGAAACTTTCTCTGGATGAAGCCATCGTTAAAGGCGAAGGCAATCACTTTCAAGTTATTGCCGTCGGTGCCATATTTGAAAATATGAGCAGAGTCAAACAGCAGCAAGCTGTTTATGCACCTTTGATGGAGTATATTGCAGATAACCGCATTCATGCTCTTTCAATTAAAACATATACTCCCACTGAGTGGGAACGCGATCGCAAGCTAAATGGTTTTTGATAAAAAACCTGCGAACAGTATTTAAAATCTGAAATACGAGAGTAACTGAATGGATAAGTTTTTAGTTAAAGGGCCCACTCGTTTAGAGGGTGAGGTGTCAATATCAGGTGCGAAAAATGCCGCGCTACCAATTCTGTTCGCTGCGCTACTAGCCGAAGAGCCGGTAGAAATACAAAATGTCCCTAAGCTTAGAGATATTGATACGACAATTAAACTCCTGAGTCAGTTGGGAACTAAAATTGAGCGTAATGGCTCAATTTATGTCGATGCAAGTAATGTTACAGAATACTGTGCTCCTTATGATTTGGTCAAAACTATGCGTGCATCAATTTGGGCGCTGGCACCTTTGGTTGCGCGTTTTGGTCATGGGGAAGTTTCGTTACCTGGTGGCTGTGCTATCGGTGCGCGTCCTGTCGATCTGCATATTTCGGGTCTAGAGCAACTAGGAGCAAATATTGTTCTAGAAGATGGCTATGTTAAAGCAACAGTTGACGGGCGTTTAAAAGGCGCTTGTATCGTGATGGATAAAGTTAGCGTAGGAGCAACAGTCACAATTATGACTGCTGCAACATTAGCTGAAGGCACCACGACCATTGAAAATGCAGCGCGTGAGCCTGAAATCGAAGATACAGCCAACTTCTTGAATACCTTGGGAGCAAAAATCACAGGAGCGGGTACAGACCGTATTGTGATTGAAGGTGTTGAGCGTTTAGGTGGCGGAACTTATCGTGTCCTACCTGACCGTATTGAAACAGGGACTTTCTTAATTGCAGCAGCGGTTTCGAAAGGAAAAGTCATTTGTCGTAATGCATGCCCTGATACCTTAGATGCTGTTTTGGCTAAGCTACGAGAAGCAGGCGCTAAAATTGAAGTCGGTGAAGATTGGGTTAGTCTTGATATGGAAGGTAAGCGCCCTAAAGCTGTAACTTTACGGACGGCTCCACATCCTGGATTCCCAACGGATATGCAAGCCCAATTTAGTTTACTGAATTTAGTTGCTGAAGGTGCTGGAATGATCACTGAAACGATTTTCGAAAACCGTTTTATGCACATTCCTGAGCTAATTCGCATGGGTGCACATGCTGAAATCGAAAGTAATACTGTGTTATGCCATGGTGTTGAGAAATTAACGAGTGCACAGGTAATGGCAACCGATCTGCGTGCATCAGCGAGCTTGGTGATTGCAGGCTGTATTGCTCAAGGAACAACAACGGTTGATCGTATCTATCATATAGATCGTGGATATGAGCACATTGAAGATAAGCTGAGAGGCTTAGGTGCTAATATTGAGCGTATTCATTCAGACGATTAAATTTCTGGCATACAGCCATTTGTGAGTGTGTTCGCTTCATTCGTAGACCCTAGTGATATATATATGTCACTAGGGTTTGTTGATCTTTGAAGGCTAATTATTTTTCGCCATATTGCAGTCATCTCAATCAATGAGCACAGCAAAAACAAGTAGCAAAGAACAACAGCCCTTATTAATAACCTCATTTATCGCCTAGGTACAGTTCTAATTATTTGTTCATGATATCAATTCATCTAGTTATCTATATCATTCCTAATTATTTTAGCAAGTTACATTATACTCATCGTATCGTTTGATAAAAAATAGACTTTTTTCTATAATTTATGATTGGAATAAAATATGTGATGGCGATATTTAATGAATAATATTTTCTGGTTATATGTTACAAATAAGTTATTTTATTTTATCTAATATAATTCAGGAATAATCACTTTATATAAATGCTAGTTCAAATTAGTATTATAACACTAATCATATTCAATGCAGTTATATGATGAAAGTGTATAACTAAATGTAAAAGAAAAATAATTAACTTCAATTATTTATAGTTAATTATTCATATTAGCGTACTAGCGCTTAATAAATTTGAACATTAACCTTGGAGCTACGTTTAAAAATGTCAATGATGAAAATAAATTTTTCAGATAAAGCCATTGCGTGTATTTATAATTTAATGGGGCGTAATATATCATCAAAAACTGCAGGAAATCTTATTGCAAAAATTAAAAACATAAATCAGATAAATTTTGAAGGTGATAAAAATAATGAAAGTTATAAAATTTCCGAATCAATTTTTAAAGCTCTAAAAAGGAAAGCAGATATTTCAAAAAAATCTAAATTTCCAGTTAATATAAATCCGTTATTATCAAATGGTGTGAGTAGTTTATTTACGATTAAAACTAATACTTTATTTTTAGATAGGATGAAACTTTCAAATGAAATAAATAATAGCTTGAAAAATCATGATATTAAACAGGGTGGGTTAAATGAAAATTCTTGTTTAAAAAAGATATATCCTGATGATTTGGAACCTAGCGTGATAGTTTCAGATAATTTAGAGCTTAGTGAGCTAGATTGGGATATTTTTTCATTTGCTGTGACATACCCGGAAAAAATAGAATCCATACCTAGTATTCTTGAGAATAAAAGTAAGAGAAATAAACCAGTATAATAGAATATTAAATTTGGTCATCTGAATAAAGCTATTTATATATACCTAATGATTTAACGAGTATAATTTATTACTAAGTAAACTCGATATAATTCTAGTGTTTAATTTAAACTCTAAGCAGTATAATACACTGTTGACCAAAGCTATTAAGAATAAGCAATAATTAGTTAGTCATTATTGCCTATATAAAGCACCTGATGTACCCCATTAGGTGCTTTATATTTACGTGATAGGCTTTAGACAAAAAAGAAAATTTAACCTGATTGCTCTTCAGCAACTTCTTCAATAACGATATCGAAATTTTTAATCACACCATCACGCAATATTTTTACGGGGATTTTAGTGCCGGGGCGGATCTCTGCAACTAAATCCATTGTTTCTGAAGCCGAAATAGCCGGTTTGCCATCAACGGAAAGAATGATATCCCCTTGAATAATTCCAGCTTTAGCCGCAGGACCATTAGGTGCAATTTGGAATATTCGCAACCCTTTAATTTGGCTGATATTGTTATTGCTGGTTCTAATTTGAGGTAACTCACGAGCTGTAATGCCAATATAGCCTCGGATCACTCGTCCATCACGGATAAGCTTTTCCATGATTTTGGTTGCGAGTTCAGTTGGGATAGCAAAGCTTAACCCTTCAGCATTAACACCTTGCCCAGCACTGAAGGAGAGGGTGTTGATACCAACAAGTTCGCCTTCACTATTAATCAATGCCCCGCCTGAATTACCTGAATTAATAGAGGCATCTGTTTGTAAGAAATTTTGCCTACGGGTGGAGCTTAGGCCAACTCGCCCTGTTGCGCTAATAATTCCCTGAGTAACTGTTTGGCCTATATTATATGGATTACCAATAGCTAAAACGACATCACCGATATGGGTTATTCTTGCTGTATTGATTGGGATTACGGGGAGTTTTTCAGCTTCAATTTTGAGAACAGCTAAATCGGTTAAAACATCAGAACCAACTAGAAGGGCATCAAAAATTGAACCATTTTGTAACGCAACTAAAATTTGGTCAGGGTTATCAACAACATGTTTATTAGTGATGATATAGCCATTTGAGCTCATGATAACCCCAGAACCAAGAGATTTTAATTCACGACCAGACTGAGAAAAACTACCTTTAGAGCTGCTATAAACATACACAACGGCAGGTGCCGCTTTACGAACAGCATTATTATAGCTAACAGGTTCTCTCTCTAACTGACCATTAAGTAAGTTTGTGAAGCCTTGTGGGCGTAAGGAAGGGACCGCAATAATAATAATAATGGCGGTTAATAGGCCTAGCATTGCTGACCAGATAAGCTTCTTCACCATAAGATATCAATATTCAGCTGTTAATAAACGGAGCCTGAGCATACCACAAAAAAATAGGCACAGCAGTTTTGCTGTGCCTATTTTACTCATCAAGTTTCAAGTTATATTAGTCTTGTCACTCTACTACCCGAATCAGGCAATATAATTGCCGGAATAGTACCGTTTATTGCCTAACTGCACCTTGAATGACTTGAGGTATCAAAGCGATTGATATTGCTAATTAGTTTTTCATCAGCAGATATAACGTTTCATTACCACGTAATACTTTCATCGCTAGAACTGGCGGTTTAGCATCAATGACTTTACGGAATTGATCGATGTTTTCTACTCGAATATCATTGACACCAAAGATTAAGTCACCTTTCGCCAAACCAGTAGCCGCAGCTGGTGATTTAGGGGCAACACTGTCAATTTGAACACCTTTGGTATTGCTGATTGTTGCATTAGACAATGTTGCACCGAGCAAGTACTCACTCAGTTTTTCTGCTCTAGTTGCTTCGCCTTCATCATTTTCTAGTACCACTTTGACATCGAGTGGTTTACCTGAACGAATTAAACCAATAGTAATTTCTTTACCAATTTGGCTAGTACCAATTTTAGCTCTTAACTCGGCAAAGCTATTGAGAGGTTTACCATCAACAGAGACTATTATGTCACCTGCCTTGATACCTGCTTTAGCCGCTGAGGATTTCGGTAATACTGCACTGACAAACGCACCCCGCTGAATATTCGCATTAAAGACTTTTGCGATATCAGAAGTCAAATTTTTACCGGTAATACCTAAAATACCTCGTTTGACTTCACCATTTTTAATGAGTTGTTCGCTTAGATTTTTTGCCATATTGCTTGGGATAGCAAAACCAATACCGATATTACCGCCACCAGGTGCTAAAATTGCGGTATTAATACCGATCAATTCACCATTTAAGTTAACTAGTGCACCACCAGAGTTACCACGGTTAATAGAGGCATCAGTTTGGATAAAATTTTCTAACCCTTCTAGATTTAAGCCACTACGTCCCAGTGCAGATATAATTCCTGAAGTAGCTGTTTGACCAAGACCAAATGGGTTACCAACAGCGACTGCAAAATCACCGACACGTAGTTTATCTGAATCTGCAATGCTAACTGCAGTTAGATTTTTAATATCTTTATCATTGGTAATCTTCAACAAAGCGATATCGGTTTGTGCGTCTTTACCAATCAGTTTAACTTCAATCTCACGGCCATCATTTAGCTGAATTTGAATTTTATCAGCGCCATCAATAACATGGTTGTTGGTTAAAATGTAACCTTGCACAGCATCAATGATGACACCAGATCCTAAGCCTTCAAACGGTCGAGTACTTTGTTGTTGAGGCAGATTTGGACCAAAGAAAAATTTCAGTTCTTCTGGTATCTGTTGGTTTTGTACACGAGTCCCTGAAACATGAATACTAACGACAGCAGGAAGTACTTTTTCAAGCATTGGTGCCAAGCTTGGTAAATTTTGGCTTTGTGCTGATGCAGGTAGTGTAGCCGGTAAAGCAGCACTGCTAATTGAAGGTAATACTGAAAGGGATAACCCTAGGCTCAATGCAGCTGCAGTGAGAAAAAAACTTTTTCTTTTCATCATTCTGTATATTCTCTCAAGAATAAAATTTATCAGGTTGTAGCGATAGCTACACGAATCAAGATATCTTTTGCATATCAGATTTAATTTACTGATGTTTATGACCACGGATTATGCGCAAAAGTTCAGGCAACGGGTAGCAGTTATCCATTCTTTTACATCTATTTACATGGGCTATAGATGAGATTTTAATTTCTATACACTTTTGAAATAAAAAGAAATATTTTAAATGGATGGATATTTTGTAGAATATATTTAACTGATAGTTAAATAGCAGCAAACTCGTTATTTATGCTTAGAATAAAAACTATATTTGGAATTCACCAGTAAATTGCTTACTGGTGAATTAAAATGAAAGATTACTTCTCTTTTTCGTCTAATGGACGAAATAACCCTGATGCACCTTCAGAATAATCTCTTGGTGGCATTTTCACTGGTGCTTGATCATTATCTGCTTCAGACTCGGTTAAGCGATAACTGAATGGGTTGTCTTGCGCTGGTAAGTCAGGCATCAGTTCAGAAGAACTTTGCGCCATATGTTGATAAAGTTGACGATAATCACGAGCCATTTTATCAAGTAACTCTGCACTACGGGCAAAGTGGCTGACGAGTTCTTTACGATACTCTTCTAGCTCGGTGCTTTTTTTATCTAATTCAGCTTGCGCTGTTTTTTGTTGGCGAAGTTTTGGGTTCCCATAACGGACAACCAATGCGCCGATAATGAAACCAACTACTAATCCAATTAGTGCATACTCCCAGGTCATGCTGACTCCTTCGTTTACTTCACTGTTCGCAGAAATTAAGCTTGGTTATCTATAACTATACTCAAAATAATACAAAATGCATGTAGACAGCAAGCAACACTATTTCTATGAAAAAAGCCCGATGAGCATAGTAAACTGTATTTCGGGGCGCTGAGTGCTGCAATATATTGACATTTGTAGCACACTCCATGCAACTTGAAGTATGACGAGTATATACCTGTTAATAACTAAAAAGTGGAATACTAAGGGTAAATTCCTTACTCTTTTAGTATTTGTTAACCGGACGTTAAGTGATAAGTTGAATCTGGTTATAATAAGGGCAGTGTATATCATATAACGGAAAAAAAACCGAAATTTTTAAGGATTATTCAGTTAATGTCGCCGATTACCCCTACTATGCGTTATCAACAGGCTCTTGCTGAAGGTAATTACCAGCCTGATGATGTGCAGAAACGTGCCGTTGCACGTTTAGATGAAATTTATCAGCAGTTGATTGCTACATCTTTCAGTGAACAACAACATGAGAAGCCCTCCAGTTTTAAAAAGCGTTTAGGGCGTCTACTCGGCAAAACGCAAACAGCAGTGCATACACCCGTACAAGGACTTTATATGTGGGGTGGTGTTGGGCGAGGTAAAACTTGGCTCATGGATATGTTCTATGAAAGCCTGCCGGGGAATCGCAAATTACGTTTACACTTTCATCGATTTATGAAGAAAGTTCAGGAGGATTTGATGGCGCTTCAAGGCCAAGAAAATCCACTAGATATTATTGCTGATGAATTTAAAAAGCAGACAGATATTCTCTGTTTTGATGAATTTTTTGTCTCAGATATTACGGATGCAATGATTTTAGGAACGTTACTCGAAGGCTTATTTGCGCGCGGGATCACCCTAGTTGCAACCTCAAATATAATCCCTGATGATCTGTATCGTAATGGTTTACAACGTGCCCGATTCTTACCAGCAATTGAGCAAATTAAAAAATATTGTGAAGTGATGAATGTCGATGCGGGTGTTGATTACCGATTAAGAACATTAACGCAAGCTCACCTCTTTTTATCACCTATTGACGAAGGTAGCCGCCAACATCTTAATGAAACCTTCGTTAAGTTAGCAGGCAAACGTGGTGAGCAACAACCTATGTTGGAAGTGAATCATCGAAAAATGCAGGCGATTAACTCAGCAGAAGGTGTGTTGGCAATTAGCTTCAAGACGTTATGCGAAGAACCTCGTAGTCAAAACGACTATATTTTTTTATCAAACTGTTATCATACCGTGCTGCTCTACGATGTTCCTGTATTGGGCGTTAAAGAAGAAAACGCAGCACGACGTTTTCTAGCGTTGGTCGATGAATTTTATGAACGAAAGGTGAAGTTGATTATTAATGCGGAAGTACCAATGGAATCACTTTATCAAGGTAAGCTGTTAGCCTTTGAATACCAACGCTGCCTTTCTCGTTTGCAAGAAATGCAAAGTGAAGAATATTTAAAAATTCCTCATTTGGCCTAAAAGTATAAATGCAGTGTGTTGGTTAATATTTGCACACAAATACATCTATTATTTGAACATATAGAAAA
The DNA here is from genome assembly GCF_000314855.2 of Providencia burhodogranariea DSM 19968. Lineage (GTDB taxonomy): Bacteria > Pseudomonadota > Gammaproteobacteria > Enterobacterales > Enterobacteriaceae > Providencia > Providencia burhodogranariea. The sequence goes on from NZ_KB233223.1 coordinate 549,315, forward strand.
AAAGTGTTTTTGGGGTCGATTTTTGTCGCTGACTTCTCTATAATCTTGCGACCCCACGTTACAGCGATGTTTTTTATTTCCCAAAAAATATCGCATAATGCCGGCTAGGCTGCTCGAAGGGGTGGGTTTGCTGGACAAGAGTCATGTGAACCTCACAAAGCTTATGAACATGAGTGTTCACAAACGTGTAACTTCAATATTGGGTAAGTTTTAATGAAAACTTTTACAGCTAAACCAGAAACCGTAAAACGTGACTGGTACGTTGTTGATGCAGATGGCAAAACTTTAGGCCGTCTTGCAACAGAAATTGCTAGCCGTCTGCGCGGTAAGCATAAGCCGGAGTATACTCCGCACGTTGATACTGGTGATTACATCATCGTTCTTAACGCAGAAAAAGTTGCTGTTACCGGCAATAAACGCGAAGACAAAATCTACTATCGCCACACAGGCCATGTAGGTGGAATTAAGCAAGCGACTTTCGAAGAAATGATTGCTCGCAGTCCTGAGCGTGTGATTGAAATCGCGGTTAAAGGCATGTTGCCAAAAGGGCCTCTGGGTCGTGCAATGTACCGTAAACTGAAAGTTTACGCAGGTAACGAGCACAACCACGCGGCACAACAACCGCAAGTTCTTGACATTTAATCGGGATTATAGGCAATGGCTGAAAATCAATACTACGGCACTGGTCGCCGCAAAAGCTCTTCCGCTCGTGTCTTCATTAAGCCAGGTAGCGGTAACATTACAATCAATCAGCGTACGCTGGAACAGTACTTTGGTCGCGAAACTGCGCGCATGGTCGTTCGTCAGCCGTTAGAATTGGTTGAAATGTTAGGAAAATTTGATCTGTACATCACTGTTAAAGGTGGTGGTATTTCAGGTCAAGCTGGTGCAATCCGTCACGGTATTACTCGTGCACTGATGGCTTATGATGAGACTCTTCGTTCTGATCTGCGTAAAGCTGGTTTTGTTACTCGTGATGCGCGTTCTGTTGAACGTAAGAAAGTGGGTCTACGCAAAGCGCGTCGTCGTCCACAGTTCTCCAAGCGTTAATTTATTACCCTTTGGGTATAAAATTGATGAAAAAACCCGTCTTTATGACGGGTTTTTTATTATCTAAAATAAGCATGCAACCCTCGAATGCCGGACTCTTAACATCTTAATTAAAAAATAAGATTATTTTATTTCCCTCTTCAAATTACCTGGCCGATGTTGGAAATATGGAACATCTCGTGACCTAATTATGGTATATATTTCTAGTTGTCATGCTTTTTTCATCAAAATAACACCACAGTTAACTCCCATGAATTTTGAGTCGTATTGGTGAAAATGAAAATGAAAATGAAAATGCCAAGGTCAGCTGGGGCGGTAATTTAATTTACAACCTATTTTTTACAATAAGGTACCGTGGCTTGACGTATTGCGAATATAAAGCGACTATAGGAAAGGTTAGCTCGCGGTAATTCATTATTTTAAGATGACATTTATATTTTAAAATGGTAAGTCTAGAGTTTTATCCAAGGTTTTATCACTGAATAATCATAACTATTTAATTTTATATTCTAATTTTTGGTTCGGTATTTATTCTAAATAATATTAAGTTATGATTTTTTCACCTATGCCCCCCTAAGTAGTGCAAAATCTGCTAGAATACGCGACTGCTTTTTATTTTGTTATTTCTCGCTTTATTGTCGCGAGAGGGTTGTGCTGACTTTCGATATGGATAGATGAAGGTTCTTGCACTGGGGATTTTAAAGTGAATGGGCTCGTAATTATTAAAAAACTAATTACAGTTTAATTCATTTTTATGCAATTTGGAGGTTTTAATGGCTGTCGCTCCTAACAAACGTTCGGTAATGACATTATTTTCAGGCCCAACCGACATTTTTAGTCATCAAGTACGTATTGTTTTGGCTGAAAAAGGGGTTAGCGTTGAGATTGAGCATGTCGAACAAGGTCATCTGCCTCAAGATCTGATTGATCTAAACCCATACCAGAGCGTGCCAACGCTTGTTGACCGTGATCTGACCCTATATGACCCACACATTATCATGGAATACCTTGATGAGCGTTTCCCTCATCCACCTTTAATGCCTGTTTATCCTGTTGCGCGCGGTACAAGTCGCCAATTGATGCACCGCATTGAAAAAGACTGGTATTCACTGATGAATAAAATTGAGAAAGGAAGTGCGCAGGAAGCCGACCATGCACGCCGTCAGCTAGCAGAAGAATTAATTGCAATTTCTCCTGTATTTGCTGAAATGCCTTTCTTTATGAGTGATGAATTCAGCTTAGTCGATTGCTACCTAGCACCGCTATTATGGCGTTTACCTGTACTGGGTATTGAATTGAAGCCATCAAGTAGCAAACATCTACAAATGTACATGCAGCGTGTATTCGAACGCGATGCATTCTTGGCTTCACTGACTGAGCTAGAACGCGAAATGCGTCTATCTGCGCGAGGCTAAGTATGATGGAAATGGCACCAATGACACCCCGACGCCCCTATCTGTTACGTGCGCATTACGAGTGGTTGCTCGATAACGATATGACGCCGCATTTGGTGGTTGATGTCAATGTCCCTAATATCAATGTACCGATGGAATTTGCTCGTGATGGGCAAATTGTGTTGAACGTGGCTCCACGTGCAGTCGGTAACTTTGAGATAACCGATGACGAAGTGCGCTTTAATGCCCGTTTTGGCGGTGTACCTCGTCAGGTATATGTTCCGATGGCGGCTATCATTGCTATCTATTCCCGTGAGAATGGTGCGGGTATGATGTTTGAGCCTGAAGCTGCTTACGAAGACCAGCTATCTGGTGAGCTTGAGGTGGTTGAACGCAATCCAACGGAAGGCATAACGTTAGTTCATGAATCAGAGCCAACAAGTGAGCCGTCATCTTCATCAGATGATGAGCCACCACCGCCGCCACCGAAGGGTAGGCCATCACTGCGAGTCATCAAGTAACCCGTCATACTTCACGTCGTAGCGTTATTGACTGCATTCATAAGGTTAGTCACGTACTTTGGTATGTTCCTAACCTTCATTCATTTGCTGTAACCTGCCAGATTCCGTGCCATAGCGTTTTGTTGACCGCATTCATGAATTATTTAGGTTTTAAGTACAGGTAATGAAAAATTAGTAAGCGTGACATGTCACGTTTTTAGTCGATTATAACTAATTTAATATTAAAAACACATTTAATTTCATTATGTTATGAGGTTTTTTTATATCCTTGGAATTTCGATGATTAGGATATAAATGATAGACAGAGAGGGATTCCCTCTGCCATTTCATTTCAATTAATTAATGCTAGGCAATCACACGCCCATGTAACATAAAATTCCATCAGCAGCTTTACGCCCTTCAGCAATAGCCGTGACGACTAAATCTGAACCTCGAACGATATCACCGCCAGCAAATATCTTTGGATTCGATGTTTGATACGGAAGCAGTGCTTCGCTATTAGCGATAATTCTTCCTTGATTATCCAACTGAACATCATGTTCGATTAGCCAAGGCATCGCATGAGGACGGAAGCCAAAAGCGGTGATCACAGCATCTGCCGGTAAAAAGTGCTCTGAATCTTCGATGATTTCCACTTGAGAGCGACCATTTTTAGTGCTTGCTATACGGGTATTCACTACTTTAACACCACATACTTTGCCTTGTTGGTCGACTTCAATGCTAACTGGCTGCAAGTTAAAGATAAATTCTGCACCTTCTTCACGCGCATTTTTCACTTCTCTTGGTGAACCTGGCATATTGGCTTCATCTCGTCGATAAGCACAGCTCACTTTTGTTGCACCTTGTCGAATTGCTGTACGTACGCAGTCCATTGCAGTATCACCGCCCCCGAGCACGACAACGTGCTTGTTTTTGAGGTCGGTATAAGGCGTATTGGATTCATCAGCAAATCCCATTAGTTGACGCGTGTTAGCAATAAGATAAGGAAGTGCATCATATACACCTTCAGCATCTTCATTGGCTATTTGCCCTTTGGTTGACTGATAGGTTCCTGTGCCAATAAATACCGCGTCATATTCCTCTATCAAGCTGTTTAAGGAGATATCTTTGCCTATTTCGGTATTGAGTTTGAATTCAATTCCCATCGAGGTGAAAATTTCCCTGCGACGAGTCATAATTTCTTTTTCAAGCTTAAATGCAGGTATTCCAAAAGTGAGTAAACCACCTATTTCAGGATGACGATCATAAACGGTCGTTTGTGCACCATTGCGAGCTAACACATCTGCACATGCAAGACCAGCGGGACCCGCACCAATAATAGCAACGCGTTTATTGACGGGTACCACATTGGATAGGTCAGGGCGCCAGCCCATTGCAAATGCGGTATCATTAATGTAACGCTCAATATTACCGATAGTCACTGCACCAAAGTCATCATTCAGAGTACATGCACCTTCACATAAACGATCTTGCGGACAAACGCGTCCACACACTTCCGGCAAGCTATTAGTTTGATGAGAAAGCTCTGCTGCTTCGATAATTCGCCCTTCATTAGCCAATTTTAACCAATTAGGAATATAGTTATGAACAGGGCATTTCCACTCACAGTAAGGATTGCCGCATGAAAGGCAGCGATCAGCCTGTGTTTGTACCTGAATGGCATTAAATGGCTCGTAAATTTCAACAAATTCAATTTTACGGATATTCAATGTTTTTTTAGGTGGATCAACACGTTGTAAGTCGATAAATTGATAAACATTCTGGCTCATTTTTTTCTCCTTACTGTGCTTGAACGCGTAGTTCAGCCGCGGAACGGCTACGATGACCTAACAGCGCATTAATATCACTTGATTTTGGTTTAACCAGTACAAAACGACTTACCCAGTGTTGCCAATTCGCTAAAATGGTTTCAGCATGAGTTGAATGAGTCAGACGGACATGCTCAGTAATTAGTCCTCGTAAATGCTCTGCATGGATAGGCAAATCATTCACCGATAAAAGCTCAACCATTTCTGAATTAACACGGCGTGAGAAAGTATCTTTTTCATCAAGAACATACGCAAAGCCGCCAGTCATACCAGCACCAAAGTTAATACCAGTGTTGCCAAGTACGCAGACTATCCCACCAGTCATATATTCACAGCCGTTATCACCGATACCTTCGATGACTGCTGTTGCACCTGAATTACGTACAGCAAAACGTTCACCAGCAAGACCTGCAGCATAAAATTTACCGCCAGTTGCACCATAAAGACAGGTATTGCCCGCAATAGTTGTTTTATGGGTGGCAAATGACGAGCCAACTGGAGGGCGAATGGCGATAATCCCCCCCGTCATTCCTTTGCCCACATAATCATTGGCATCGCCAGTTAACAGCAACTCGACACCACCTGCATTCCAGACACCAAAGCTTTGTCCTGCGGTTCCTGTAAAATTCAGTTGTAATGGCGTTGCTGCAAAACCTTGGTCACCAAAGCGACGAGCAATCTCACCAGATAATGTCGCGCCAATTGAACGATCAGTATTCATGATATCGTAGAAAAATGCTTTGGATTGTTGTTGTGCCAAATAAGGTTCAGCATCACGTATAATGCGTTGATTCAATAAGCCTTCATCAAAAGGTGGATTGGTTTCCGTACAAAAGACCGCGGCACCTACATGTGGTTCACTCGTTTCTAACAAGCTATGCAGGTTAATTTTATTTTGTTTTGCTGTTGTACCTTCAATAATTTCGAGCAAATCAGTACGACCAATTAAATCAGTGAGCTTAGTGACACCAATAGCTGCCATCAATTCACGGGTTTCTCTCGCAATAAAGCGGAAGTAGTTGATCACGCGTTCAGGCAAACCATGATAATGATGTTGTCTCAACGTATCATCTTGAGTTGCTACCCCTGTCGCACAGTTATTGAGATGGCAAATTCGTAAGTATTTACAGCCAAGAGCGACCATTGGACCTGTACCGAAGCCAAAACTTTCAGCCCCTAAGATAGCAGCTTTGATGATATCAAGCCCTGTTTTGAGACCGCCATCAGTTTGTAAGCGAATTTTATGACGAAGGCCGTTGGCAACAAGCGCCTGCTGAGTTTCAACAAGGCCAAGCTCCCATGGGCAGCCAGCGTACTTTACAGATGAGATTGGACTGGCTCCTGTTCCGCCATCATACCCAGCAACGGTAATCAAATCGGCATAAGCTTTAGCAACCCCAGTTGCAATAGTACCTACACCCGGCTCAGAGACTAATTTAACCGAGATTAACGCCTGTGGGTTGACTTGTTTGAGGTCAAAAATCAGCTGTGCCAAGTCTTCAATCGAATAAATATCATGATGTGGTGGTGGTGAGATTAAGGTAACACCCGGTACCGAATAGCGTAACCGTGCAATATAAGGAGTTACCTTATCACCTGGAAGCTGACCACCTTCACCCGGTTTTGCACCTTGAGCTACTTTGATTTGAATAACATCGGCATTGACTAGATAAGCGGGTGTTACACCAAATCGACCTGAAGCAACTTGCTTAATACGGGAACGTTTTAGAGTTCCGTAACGTGCTGGATCTTCACCACCTTCTCCTGAATTAGAGAAGCCACCTAATGTATTCATCGCAATAGCTAGAGCTTCATGTGCTTCAGGGCTAAGAGCACCAATTGACATGGCCGCAGTGTCAAAACGTGAGAATAAAGCTTCTTCTGGTTCGACGTCAGCAAGTGAAATGGCATTATTTGTCGTTTTCAATGACAGTAGGTCACGAAAAGTTGTTGTCGGGCGGTTATTGACTAACTGAGCATATTTCAGATAATCATCATAATCGCCACTATGAACCGCTTCCTGTAATGTTTTGACTACATCAGGATTATAAGCGTGGTATTCACCATTGTGGCTATATTTGAGTAGCCCGCCTTGTTCTATTGGTAAACGAGGCAACCATGCTTTACGTGATAAATTAAATAAATCTAATTCAAAATCACTAAAGCTAGCGCCACTTAATCGGCTAACTACACCGTTAAAACACAGCTCAGTAATTTCTTCATGTAAACCAACTGCTTCAAATAATTTTGCACAACGGTAAGAGGCAATTGTCGAAATACCCATCTTCGACATGATTTTATACAGCCCTTTATTAATACCATTGCGATAATTCAACATAACATTTGCGAGTGGCTTATCAAAAAGTTGATTTTCGGCCATCGCAGCTAATGATTCATAGGCTAAGTAAGGATAAATAGCGGTCGCGCCAAAGCCTAATAATACCGCAAAATGATGTGGATCTCTTGCACTTGCGGTTTCAATAATTAAGTTAGCATCGCAGCGTAAATTGTTTTCAACTAAGGCATGGTGCACTGCACCAATCGCCATTGCTGCTGGAATAGGTAGGCGATCTGGTGAAATTTGGCGATCGGAAAGAACTAATAATACCGCGCCATCACGCACTTTTTGCTGAGCCTCTTGGCAGAGGTTTTCAATAGCTTGTTTTAATGAATGAACAGCCGGTTGGTAGGTTATGTCCACAACTTCTGTTTTGTAGTAGCGGCTATCTTGTTCACATAACTGTTGAAAGTCGGAATAGAGTAAAATAGGCGATTTAAAGCTTAATCTATGTGCTTGCCCTTCAGCTTCACAAAAAACATTCATTTCGCGACCAATACAGGTAGCGAGTGACATGACATGTGCTTCTCTCAGTGGGTCAATCGGTGGGTTAGTCACCTGCGCAAACATTTGGCGGAAATAGTCATAGAGGATACGTGGGCGTTGAGAAAGCACTGCAAAAGGAGTGTCATCGCCCATTGAGCCTGTTGCCTCCTGACCATTTTCGCCTAATACACGAATGAGCTGATCAAGTTCTTCGCTGCTGTAAGCAAACTGTTTTTGATAAGCAGCGAGGGTTTGGTTATCCATCGAACGATGGCCAACAGCCTCTTCAGCTTGTTCCATTGCTTCGAAAGGCTTCAGGCGGATCACGTTTTTTTCAAGCCACAATTTATATGGATGACGGCTTTTTAAGTCATGGTCGGTTTCCGCGCTATGTAGGATCCGCCCTTCTTGGGTATCGATAAGCATCAGCTCACCGGGGCCAACACGGCCTTTTTGTACTACTTCATCGGGTTGGTAATCCCAGATACCGACTTCAGACGCACAGGTAATGAGTTTATCTTTGGTGATGACATAACGAGCGGGACGCAAGCCGTTTCTATCAAGATTACAGGCAGCGAAACGCCCATCTGACATAACAAGCCCAGCTGGACCATCCCAAGGCTCCATATGCATTGAATTGAAATCAAAGAAAGCTTTGAGATCTTCATCCATATCTGGATTATTTTGCCAAGCAGGTGGAACCAATAAACGGATTGCACGAACTAAATCCATACCACCACTGAGTAACAGCTCAAGCATATTATCGAGGGAGCTAGAATCTGAACCTGTTTCATTGACAAAGGGGGCCGCAGATTGCAAGTCAGGTATTAGTGGCGTACGAAATTTGTATGAGCGCGCGCGCGCCCACTGGCGGTTAGCTGTAATGGTATTAATTTCGCCATTGTGTGCTAAATAGCGGAATGGTTGTGCTAATGGCCAGCGTGGAACTGTATTGGTTGAAAAACGCTGATGGAATAAGCAAATCGCTGATTCCATGCGTAAATCAGCGAGATCTGGGTAAAAGCGTGGTAAGTCTGCCGCCATACATAACCCTTTGTAAATGGTCACAAGGTTAGACAGGCTACAAATATAAAAATCACTATCACTAATGCGCTTTTCGATACGACGACGAGCAATGAATAAACGCCTTTCAAGATCACGAGGACGCCATCCCGCAGGGGCATTGATAAAGACTTGTTCTATTTGAGGTAGGCTAGAAAGTGCAATGCTACCAAGGATGTCGCGGTTAATAGGAACTTTACGCCAGCCGACAATAGCAAGCGTTTCATCAAGGATTTCTTCTTCAATAATTCTGCGACACTCGGAAGCAATTGCCTCATCTTGACTTAAAAAGATCATACCGACAGCATAGTTTCGAGCGAGTCGCCAGCCGTTTTCCTCTGCGACTAAATGAAAAAAACGGTCAGGTTTTTGTAATAATAATCCGCACCCATCCCCCGTTTTTCCATCGGCGAGTATCGCGCCACGATGCTGCATTCTAGCGAGAGCATGAATCGCTGTTCTGACTATTTTATGGCTAGGTTCGCCTTCTATATGGGCAATAAGTCCGAAGCCGCAATTGTCTTTTTCAAGCCTTTTATCATACAACATACATTCTCCGTCATCTTTCGCGCTACAACGTTGTTGCCTACGGTCTCTCACCCTAGTCACATAGTTATCCTATGCTCCTAGGGATTCGCTCTCTTGTCGCCTAGTTGTCGCGTGAAATCTTTAGGAGAATGAACTCTTGTATTTTTCACGCTACAACATTGTTGGCTATGTTCTCTCACCCCAGTGATATCTTATGCTTCTAGGGATCTGCTCTCTTGTCGCCTATTTATTGCTATTGCTCACTAATTCCGTGGTAAGTCTTCCGCGCACACAAAACAGCAGCGCCAGTGAGTCGCTGTTATCCGTTATTAATAAATATAAACTGCGTGTATGGGATGAACAGTTATGTATACGTCATCAGAAGAGAGGGCGGCACACGGTAAGGTTTTAAATTAGCGAGATTTTTTTTCTAGGTCAAATAGCGCGTAATAAACATTATTTGCAAGATAAAATAATGTCATTTATTTGATAAAGAAAGAAAAAGTCACCAAAAATGCTTTTGTGATAGAGGTCTTACTTTTAAAAATACTGTGACACACATCACTGTCAAGTTGGGTTTTCTTATTGTTACTCTGTTGAATTTAACTTATTAGTTGGCGTTATAAACTTAGTTTCTGTCTACGTCTGGTTTTATATTCTGTTTTTTGTTGTTTTATAAATTTAATAATATGGTAAGCCACCATCACAAATGCTTATGTTATTGAAAAATATTTTTTTATTGGCATTCTTTGTGTGGTTATTTGAGTTTAAGTTTATTTTATACAAAATAATTAAAGTTGCCTTTAAGCGATAAATGACGCTCTCGCTAAAGATTTAGCGGCCGTTTTTCAGGATAAGTTTTGGTTGTTTTTTCGCGAACTGTAATTTTAAGTCGCATTGAAATGAATATGGCAGAGATAAATATAAATCTTAATTATTTTTTAAATAGCCTAAATTTAATATCAATACAATAATTAGATTTAATGATAAAAGTTTTGCGATTCAGCTAAAAATAGCCACTTTTAATGAGCAGGATCGACATTTTTTATTAACGAACATTCGAATTTGCCATATTTGATATATGATTCAATGAGAATCAAATTAAGGGGTGGTTATGAAAGTACTTCGCGGTCTTGCGCAATATTATGTCGACCTAATGATGAAGCTGGGGTTAGTCAGATTCTCTCTTTTGCTTGCATCAGCTTTGGTTATTCTTGCAATGATTATGCAAATGGCCGTTACCATTGTGTTGAGAGGGCAGGTTAATAGTGTTGATTTGGTTGGTTCCATTTTTTTTGGTCTGATTATTACGCCTTTGGCAGTCTATTTTTTATCCGTTGTTGTTGAGCAACTTGAAGAGTCTCGCCAACGCCTTTCTCGCATGGTTGATAAACTGGAAGTCATGCGCAAACGTGATGCGCAACTAAATACTCAACTACAAGGAAATATTGAACAGTTAAACCAAGAAATTAGTGAGCGAGAAAAAGCAGAAAGCGCACACCTTGAATTGCTTGAGCAACTAAAGCAAGAGATGAAACATCGTGAACAGACTCAAATTGAGCTTGAGCAGCAGTCTGTATTATTGCGATCTTTCCTTGATGCCTCTCCAGATTTAGTTTATTACCGTAATGAAAACAATGAGTTTTCAGGATGTAACCGTGCAATGGAATTGCTGACTGGCAAAAGTGAGAAACATCTTGTTGGGTTAACTCCATTGGATATTTATGATGTTGAAATCGCATCTAAAGTGATGGAAACCGATGAAAAAGTTTTTCGGCATAATGTATCGTTAACCTACGAACAATGGCTAGTTTACCCTGACGGGCGAAAAGCATGTTTCGAACTTCGAAAAGTACCGTTTTATGATCGGGTCGGAAAACGACATGGGCTTATGGGCTTTGGGCGCGATATAACGGAACGTAAGCGTTATCAAGAAGCGTTAGAGAATGCTAGTAGGGATAAGACGACTTTCATCTCAACGATTAGCCACGAGCTTCGTACGCCACTTAACGGCATTGTCGGATTAACGCGTATCCTCCTAGATACAGAACTGACCTCAGAACAAACAAGCTACCTCAAAACGGTTTATGTCAGCGCTGTCACATTGGGGAATATTTTTAATGACGTCATCGAAATGGATAAGATTGAACGCCGTAAAGTTCAACTTGATAATCAGCCCGTTTCGCTACCTGAATTTGTTAATGATTTAAATAATTTAAGTGGTTTATTAGTACAGCCTAAAGGGCTCAATTTTGTCATGGATGTTGCGGCAGAACTTCCAGAAAAAGTGCTAACAGATGGTACTCGATTACGTCAAATTTTATGGAACCTGATCGGCAATGCCGTCAAATTTACACAAAATGGCAAAGTTAAGCTAAGTATATGGCGTGAAAGTGATAATAAACTGTTCTTCCGTGTTAGTGATAGTGGAATTGGTATACCGAAGGATGAACTCGATAAAATTTTTGCTATGTATTATCAAGTGACTGATAGCGCTGGTGGAAAGCCTGCTACAGGGACGGGTATTGGGCTAGCTGTATCACGTCGCTTAGCCCAAAATATGGGGGGAGACATTCAGGTTGAAAGTGAGATTGGTAAAGGTTCAACCTTTACACTTTCTATCGTAGCACCAGTTATTGAAGAAGAAATTATCGATACGCAAGAAATCGAAGAGGATTACCCATTACCTGCTTTACATATTTTGCTCGTAGAAGATATTGAGCTGAATGTGGTTGTTGCGCGTTCAGTACTTGAAAACTTAGGTAACTCAGTTGATGTTGCTATGAATGGCCAAGATGCTTTATCGATGTTTACACCCGGAGAATACGATTTAGTTTTACTGGATATCCAACTTCCCGATATGACGGGAATGGATATTGCGCGTGAATTGAATAAGCGTTACCAAAAAAACGATTTACCACCATTGATAGCACTCACCGCAAATGTGTTGAAGGATAAAAAAGAGTACTTCGATGCTGGAATGGATGATGTACTGAGTAAGCCCTTATCCGTTTCTGCGCTGACACAAGTGATTGAGCAATATTGGGGTGAGAATACGCATGAACATGTTCAGGAGCGCGCTGAGAACGTTTCCACTGATACGAATGAGTCGGTGTTAGATTGTGACATGTTAGAGCAGTACCTTGAGCTAGTGGGGCCTAAATTAATTTATGATGGTCTTGAAGTTTTCGAAAAAATGTTACCCGGCTATCTTGCTATCCTTGATTCGAATATGGTGGCAAAAGACCAAAAAGGTATTGTTGAAGAAGGCCATAAAATTAAAGGTGCAGCGGGTTCTATCGGGTTGAAAAATCTACAAAGAATCGCACAACAAATTCAATCACCAGAACTGCCTGCTTGGTGGGATAATGTTCAAGAATGGGTTGATGAGTTAAAGCAAGATTGGAAGTCAGATATAGAAAGTTTGAGAAACTATGTTGATGTACGTACCAAAAAATAACCCCAACCGAAGTTGGGGTGCGCGAATACTGCGCCAACACCAGGGAAATCGTTGATCCACCTATATTTTTTTTGGGGGGTAGATCTTTAAAACCTATTTACTGCCTAAGAGGATAACACCAAGATACCAAATATTAGCGTTTTTGTTACAAGATTCATTAAAATCTGTGATGAAGATTGATGTTTATTCTCTTTTAGCGGTTGAGATACAATTTACTACAAATGGAGCCAGATATGAAATCAATTGCGGTTATTTTGAGTGGATGCGGTGTTTTTGATGGAAGTGAGATTCATGAATCAGTATTAACTATGCTTGCTTTAAGTAAAAACAATGCTGAAGTTCACTTTTTTGCGCCTAATGAAAATCAAGCTACTGTTATTAATCATATTACAGGTGAAGAAAAAAAAGAAAATCGCAATCAAATGGAAGAGGCTGCTCGTATTTCTCGTGGTAAAATAGCACCTTTGTCGTCTGCGGATGCCAATAAGCTAGATGCTCTCATAATACCAGGTGGTTTCGGTGCAGCAAAGAATTTATGTGATTTCGCAATGAAAGGAAGTGACTGTGAAATTAATAAGGAACTATTAAGTTTAGTCCGAAAAATGCATGAGCAGAAAAAACCGCTTGGGCTGATGTGTATTGCCCCCGTGATGCTTCCTAAAATGTTAAATACATCAGTTGAATTAACAATTGGTGATGATAAAGAAATAATCATTCAAATTGAAAAAATGGGTGGTAAGCATATTCCCTGTTCTGTTGACAATATTGTAGTAGATCATACTAATAAAGTTGTTACAACACCTGCATATATGCTGGCACAATCTATTTCGGATGCTGAGCTCGGTATTAATAAACTTGTTGAGAAAGTATTAGAAATGGTGTGATTAACGGAATGGGAATCGTATTGTCTCGAACATGGTATTGGTTAAAGAGAGTTTTTCTTTTGTTAATCGTTTTTTGGTTTGGTACTGTAATTACGTTTAAATACGTACCAGTACCATTTTCTGCTGTCATGATTGAACGACAATTATCAGCTTGGATAGACTTAAATTTTTCTTATGTATCACGATCTGAATGGGTGAATGAAAATCACATTTCTCCCTATTTATACTTGGCTGTAATCGCAGCAGAAGATCAAAATTTTCCACATCATTGGGGTTTTGATATTGATGCAATTGAAAGCGCTTTAAAACATAATTCGGCTAAAAAAAGTACAGTTAGAGGGGCTTCAACGATCTCACAACAAACAGTTAAAAACTTATGGTTATGGGATGGTAGAAGTTGGTTTAGAAAAGGGATTGAAACGGTCATGACACCAATTATGGAGGTTACATGGTCAAAAACAAGGATACTTACTGTTTATTTAAATATAGTGGAGTTTGGAGATGGGGTTTTTGGGGTTGAAGAAGCATCAAAACAATTCTTTAAAAAGTCAGCAAATCAATTGACTATGGAGGAAGCGGCTTTGTTAGCAGCAGTTCTACCAAACCCACATAGATTTAAGGTTAAAAGTCCATCATCTTATGTCTTAAAAAGGCAAGCTTGGATCCTTCATCAGATGAGCTTATTAGGTGGTAAGAATTATCTGAAAAATAATCATATAGGTCCCACAAAATAAAAAAGCCATGAATTTCTAGTCATGGCCTTTGTTGTTATAACTATATATTATTGTTTATTATTAATTGAGATAGGTGAAAGCAGTTGTAACGCGACGAACTCCATCTGTTTCACTGGCAATTTTCGCGGCAGCATCACCTTCTTGTTTTGTTAGAACGCCCAACAAGAAGACTTCACCATTTTCAGTTATCACCTTCACGTTTGACGATTTCACGGTATCGCTCGTGAGGATCTTCGATTTAATCTTAGTTGTTAGCCATGTATCTTTTGATGCCGTTCCTAAATCAACCGGCTCACCTTGGCGTACTTCATTATAGACCGCACTGGTGCCATCAACTCTCGATGCTATCTGTTTTGCTCGTTCAGCCCATGATAGGTCAGGGCTTTGCCCTGAGAGTAAAACGTTTCCTTTATAGGCAGTTGCGATAATACGTGCTTTACCGGTGATATCTTTATCTTTATTGAGCTCGCCACTAACGCGAGCTTCTAGTGTGCCATCATCAACTTGCTGACCGACAGAACGTGGATCAGTTGCACTCTTAGTAGCAATAGCAGCAGAACCGACAACCGCAGCGCCGATACAGCCTTGTAGCATCGTCATACTCAATAATATGGCAGCTATTGGGAGTAATCGCATTTTTGCTCCTTAATCATCCTGATGGGGAAAAAGTGTATTATCAATGAGATCACAGAGACAATTCACTGTAAGAAGGTGAACTTCCTGAATTCTGACACTACGCTGGGATGGGATACGAATTTCAACATCTTGTGGCCCTAATAGGCCAGCAAGCTCCCCTCCATCATAGCCTGTCAGTGCTACAATCGTCATATCACGTGTTACCGCAGCTTCAACAGCTTTGATAATATCGCTGCTATTACCATGCGTTGAGATAGCCAACAAAACATCACCATGCTGACCTAATGCTCTTACCTGTTTAGCATATATTTCAGTAGGCTGCTTACTACTAGAAATTGCGGTTAAAACTGCGTTGTCCGTATTAAGAGCGAGTGCAGGGAGACTTGGACGTTCAGTTTCAAATCGATGGATCATACTGGTCGCAAAGCGTTGTGCTGTTGCAGCAGAGGCCCCATTACCACAGCACAAAATTTTGTTGCCGTTGAGCAGTGATTGAACCATCATCATTGCTGCGCGTGATATTGCATCTGGCAGAGCTTCTGCTGCTGCTATCTGAGTTTGAATACTCTCTGTAAAACAGACTTTAATTCTATCCAGCACTTGCTTATTTTCCTGTGAAATTAACCAACATGTTCACTATCGTTAAAGGCATTTTGTATCCATTCAAACTGATTTTCAGTAATTGCACAGATATCAAAGCGACAAGCGGTAGTTTCGAAGCTTTCTTGTTTCTCGGCAAGCCAATATTTAGCGGCTGCGATAAGTTTTCTTCGCTTGCACCGATCTATTGATAACAGTGCACCACCATACTGCTTGTCTTGACGAAAACGCACTTCAACAAATACCCATCCAGTATCATCGCGCATAATAAGATCAATTTCACCATGGCGGTTTCTGGCATTACGTTCAATGAATGTTAACCCCTGTTGTTGCAGGAAAGCCAGTACTTGATTTTCATAGTACCGGCCAGTTAACCATTTTAATGTTTTTTTGAGAGGTTGCATGACGTCCTTGTCTGAAAAGTATGGCAATCATCCTAATTGCACGGCAACATTATTTGGCCAAATTGACTTGCCCTTTACTGAATTGCAACCAAGGCAGATCACGATAAACAACACAGTTTTCTTTTACGGTTAAGGTGCCAGATGCCCCTTGTAAATTAAATTGTGAATTTTGCTGTAATTGGTCATAGTTATTTGCCAGTGACCAAGCATCAATTCCTAATGCATATAGGCGGAATAGCGAATAGTCATTGTTCAGTTTTTGCTGAGCTTGTTTACGCAAATTATTGTTTGCACCCGCTAGCAATGGAATATCACTGAATTTAACGCCATCCATTTCAAAACGATAATCAGCACCACTTCCTGCTTGGTTACTACGAGAGCTAGCATACAAGGCTGGGCGTTGCTTGGTACTTATGGCCATTTCAATCATTGGTTTTATTAGCGTTAACTCATCTTGAGTTGCAACAATATAAACCGCATCTATAGCGCCTGAAGACGTTATTTCAGGTTGAGGCTGAGAAATGGCTGGATAATTTTGCTCATTAACCGATTTACCCACGACAGGTGTATCCACAATAACGGGCGTACCCGTCATATTAATGCCGACACCACGATTAATAGACTCTTTCAATGAAGGGATTGAGCCAAAAGATTGCTTCAGTACAGTTGATCCACCTTTAGATTGCCATTCTTCGGCAAATGCTTTAGCCACTCGTTCACCAAAGTCATTAGATGGGACCAAAATTAGTGGTGCATGTTTGCCATCAACCATCATGTGTGCAGCGGCATTTTTTGCTTCATCTTCAGGCGATAATGAAAAATAGCATAAATTAGGGCGAGGCTGTAACTTGTCAGCATCTAATTCATTCAGAGCAAGAATGCTTAATGGTGAACTTGTCTGTGCGATAGTTTGTACATCTGTTTTAAGCAGCGGCCCAACGACTAAATTGAACCCTTCGTTTTGTGCTTGTTGCAGTAGCTGAGGGATCTGTTTACCCGTTGTATCAAATACTTTGACAGTTTGTGTATTAGTCGGCACCGCGGCAATGCTTAATGATGAATTTACTACATCTGTATCATTGGTTGCTGGACTGTTGCCTGTGGTTGCGGCAACCTCAGCATAAATTTGTTCTAAAACATCATCACTCTTGCTTTGTTCAGGCACAGATGCTGTTGTTGATGCGGGTTGAGAAGTTGGAGCTTGTGGTAAACCTTTTTGCGCATCCATAAAGCCTTGCATGATAGCTTCACCAAAAACTTTACCTTGCCCACTCATCGGTAGGAATAGCGCAATTTTTGGTGTTTTTCCAACTGGTGGCATCATTGATTGAATGAGCTGATTAGGTGGCGTTTGTACGGCAGGATTATTCGGATAGCGAATCTTCCAATCCTCAATGCCTGCGCGCAGTGTATCGGCATCATCTCGATTGTTGAGGTAAATATCGAGAAGGTCGACCCAACCCGCTAACGTATTTTCTTCAGCACCAATTCCCTGAACCTGATCAGGGGTCATCTGTGTTAACATTTGCCACATGCCATCAATATTGGCTTGATGTGCAGCTTGCTCAGTTAACAACGGTTCTTGGCTAATATAAGCACGTAGAACCTCAATAGAAGGCTTACCCTGTGCGGAATCAATGATAGACTGATAACGACTCACTTCAGAGCTAATTTGTTCAGGCGTTGTTGGGGCTGTTGGTGCTTGGTTATCCCCAGTGAGTTGACAGCCAGACAACGCTAAAGCAGATAGCATTGCTGTGCAGATTAACCCTTTTTTTACATGCAAAAAAATTGAAGGACGCATACTGTATCCAGTGGTGTATTTTCAGTTGCTTAATTTTAAACCGGCTATTCGGATGAAACAATGAATCAACCTAATCAAGCAGTGGTTATGGCATCCACGCTGTATATTGTGCCGACCCCTATCGGTAATATGGGCGATATCACGCAACGTGCGCTGGATGTTCTTAAACATGTTGACCTTGTCGCTGCAGAAGACACACGGCATTCGGGAATGCTATTGCAGAATTTTGCCATTAATGCGCGTATGTTTGCCTTGCATGATCATAATGAACAGCAGAAGGCAGATCAATTAATTAGCAGACTTCAACAGGGCGATAGTATCGCATTAGTTTCCGATGCAGGTACACCTTTAATTAACGATCCTGGCTATCATTTAGTCACTCGTTGTCGTGAAGCTGGTATTCGTGTTATCCCACTACCGGGCGCTTGTGCCGCTATTACCGCGCTGAGTGCAGCGGGTTTACCATCTGATCGCTTTTGCTACGAAGGTTTTTTACCTGCCAAAACGAAAGGCCGTAAAGACGTTTTAAAGGCACTTGAGCAAGAAACTCGTACACTTATTTTCTATGAATCAACACATCGGCTACTCGATAGTTTAGCTGACATGGTTGAAGTGTGGGGGCCAGAGCGTCATGTTGTCCTCGCGCGTGAAATAACAAAGACTTGGGAATCGATAGAAGGGCGACCTGTCGGTGAGTTATTGGCATGGGTAAAAGAAGATGAGAATCGCCATCGCGGTGAAATGGTTCTAATCGTTGAAGGTTATAAAGCCAATCAAGATGAAGATGAAATATCTCCTGATGTCATCAGAACATTGAATTTATTGCAGCAAGAATTACCGCCAAAAAAAGCAGCCGCGATTACGGCAGAAATATACGGCTTAAAGAAAAATAGGTTGTATAAGTTAATGCTTGAACAATAAAAAGCTGATGATTCGAGTTGCTTGAGTGCGGTATTCGCTCAGCGGCTACAAGCAATTCGAATTATTTTGGGTGCATAAACCATTAAACCCGAACTTGCTGCAATAAATATCGCTCTTTATCCTGATAAACAACAAGATTATGATGGGGATATTCACAAGCAAGCGACAAAGCGACCGCATGACGGGCGATGCTCCCTTTACCTAAAAACATATCAGTATCATAAAGATGTTCAGACAAATAGGCGACATTCTGTACTGTATAGCTTGTTATACAGGTTCCTTTATTGTTATCAGTGATCCCACTTTGCCAGATCCCATCTAATCTCTGTCCTGAACATTGAAATTCACATTGTGTTTTTAGCGCATCAGAAAACGTATTAGCATCAGTGGAGATAGGACGTAACAATTTTGCTTTAACTGGAGTACGTAAACGCTCATAGATCCCTTGAGGTGCCAGTAATAAACTGGAGACCTCTTCACTTCCTTTCAATGAATTTAACTGGAAAGCCAAAATTGCGTATAATTTTGGCTCAAATGGTTTGTCATAAAGCGCTAATAGCCATTCACTGAGAGACTCGTATGGCAATGCTTCAACTGACTCAAGATCTAATGATAAACGCGCAGTTTCATATTGAATTAATGTCAGCCAGTCGGTATCGCCTTTCTCCGCTTGCCAATATAGGGTGATAGGTTGTGTAAGACCATATTGTTGATAATACTCAGCTATAGGTAATAATAACGTTTGGATCATGATTTCAGGCTTGTCCCATTCCGGTAACGATTTCAGTGTATTCAACGTTAATTTATTTTCTTTATTGGGAGTAAGTGATGATAAATTGAGTTTTCCATTGTTCTCTTCATCAATTTGCGTGAGCCGTGAATGTGCTAATACTCCAAGGTGTTTATCTGCCCAATAACGCCATTCCTGCTTAGCGTCATCTAACATATTGGTAAAAAGTTGATGGCGATAAGATGCTAGTGAATAGACAAGTAAGCGTATTGCAAAAGTCAATAGAATGGGGGCGACGACAAAGACTAGGATGAACCCACTATTTCCCATATTAGGCGGTATCATTCCATTTTCGGATAGATAAATACCCAAGCCAAAGCCACAGATACCAATAATAAACATAATGAATAACCAAACCATCAATTGAGGTATTTTAGGTTTTGGTGGGTGCTCTAATGAGGGGACATTCCAACTTATCATGATTGCTCACCTGACGATGACAAGCTGGCAATTAATGTACAGCCACATTCAGTCTGAAAACCATGTAATGTGGCCTGACGACCGGATATAACAATACGGGTGGAGCCGGGTAAAATGGCATTGATACCATGCCCTTTCTTGGGGCAGTTAATTTTATCACCAACCAACGCAATCGGTTTTCCGTACATCACAGATCCTGAGGCCGAGATGACTTCACCGCCATGTGTTGTTTTATCGCCTAATCGAACAAATGCTCGCATACTAAGATCCTTTTATTGGTTATCTTGTTTTTGATATTCAAAGGTGCCATCCCATTCAGGAAGTTCGGTGGGAGGAAGAGGAACGATTTTGTCAATGTCGGGGAAGGTTGCTCTAGGGTTGCGTTTAAGCGCTTGTTCTACCATTTTATAGCGACGAACCCTTTCAGGATCAACGTGTTGCCCTAGATAATATATTTCATTTTTGGGGTCTGATGTATTAAAGCTTTTAGCAAGTTGATAAGCAGATCTATCATTTCCATAACGAATAGCTAGTTGGTAGTATTTAAGTGCTTGGTTATAGTTTTTATCACGTACTTCATAGTTTAATGCAAGGGAATAAGCAGCATCAGTATTGCCTTGCTGGGCGGCGCAATCAAGCATTTGTCGCCCTAGATCTAGACGGTACAAAGAAGTTCTTCCATCAAGAAACAATTCACCAATAGCCAGTTGCCC
>NZ_KB233223.1:570614-571054 GCF_000314855.2 Providencia burhodogranariea DSM 19968
TAAATTTCCCATGGCCTTATAATGTTTTTTTTCAGCAGCTTGGCGATACAGTAAAGCAATACGCGCAAAATCTTTGGGGCCTTTTTGTATTTGCAGTTTTCTTGCTTGCTGAAACCAGATATCAGCTTCTGGGTCGAGTGGCGGCAACAGGCTACTTTCGTGAACACAGCTAAATTGAAATTGTTTTAAGGTATCATTTATGTTGGCACTGGGTTCGCAGCCAACTAAGAAAATCACCACCATCATGCCACCTAAAGCACGCCAATATTTTATTATCTTCAACATACAATTTTCCCAAAGATTGCGTCGGTTTTAGTGCTGTTGTGTTTGATATTCAAAGGTGCCATCCCATTCGGGGAGTTCAGCCGGAGGAAGAGGAACGATTTTGTCAATGTCGGGGAAGGTTGCTCTAGGGTTGCGTTTAAGCGCTTGTTCTACCA
>NZ_KB233223.1:571903-771910 GCF_000314855.2 Providencia burhodogranariea DSM 19968
CAAATTTCCCATGGCTTTATAATGTTTTTTTTCAGCAGCTTGGCGATACAGTGAAGCAATACGCGCAAAATCTTTGGGGCCTTTTTGTATTTGCAGTTTTCTTGCTTGCTGAAACCAGATATCAGCTTCTGGGTCGAGTGGCGGCAACAGGCTACTTTCGTGAACACAGCTAAATTGAAATTGTTTTAAGGTGTCATTCATTTTATTTTCTTCCTTTTGTTCACATCCAGCCAATAGAGAAAAAAAGACGGCCATTAAACACACAATTATTTTTTTTAATTTCATTATTAATCCATATTTTTCCATGTTTTATTTCCATCAAAAAATTCAATTAATGACGCAACTGGAGTGGTTGGAATATCACTGTCTTGCAGTCTTTTATTTTCATCAATTATATCTGACCAATTTTTGAATTCTTTATCAAAATTATCCCCCGCCTGTTTGGTATGCATATTCCATAAATGTTGGCGAATGGGCGGAATAATATTGGTCATATCGGTATCTTGAATGGCAATATTAAATTCACTATCAAATAACATGCTGCGTAAATTCACATTGCTAGAACCTAATGTCATAAAAGTATCATCAATCATCATTACTTTACTGTGGACATACACCGATCGCCACGGGGTGGTTGAATCAGGAGATATCAATGTACAGATGTGCGACTTGATCCCCGGTATTGCACCCGCTACAACGGCATCATCCTCACCTAGCTTATGTTCTTTTCGATGATAATTAGGCACCATATCAGGGCGTTGTAATGCTTCGAGCATCTTATAAGTTTGATAGCTGCCGGCATGAATAGCGGCATCACTAGAACTGTTTGTCACAACAAAAAGGTAAAGAGGATTTTGTTCAATATCATATCCTTCCTTTACTCGCTCATTGATAGCGTCTTGCAATAGGGCAACAAAAGGTGGATAGCGAAAATATTGATTTTCAATATAAATATATTTTCTTGCTCTAACTAACGTATGTTTATAAAGCCGCAAAACATCAAATTCATTATATTGAGGCTGTGTACGGCAAATTTGAGCCATAACTTTTTTTAACGGGATCATTCCATCCACAGTGACCGCATTAATTAATCGATTGTTGATTTTTTCCATACGGTGTTCAGTGAACTTATGGTCACTTTCAGTTAATGACATTCGTTGGCTCAGTTCTGCATCGTTCCCGACGTTTTTTTCCCAAGCCTCGACAAAATTATGGTTAATGTGGGCTAAGATAGCACCACAAACACAGGATGAATTATCTTGCCATGCAGTATTACCATCTCGTCCAAGATAAGCTGGGAGTTGAGTTTCAGAATGTGAATCTTTATCCCAATACGTGGATAGCGAATTATGACCCATGACAAATCCGACAGCATCATCTGGATCCTCATAATCAACTAAAATGACTTTTTGGTGATGTGTTGGATATAAAGCTAATAATCGTCCCTGTATATAATCAATATCGCCATATTCTTTAACATGGTGGCTGGTTTGACGCTCAGTAGCTTCTTGGGCATCATTGGTCCAATTTAACTCCCTATGTTTAATAATAATATTGCCGTTTCCCCTTTTCTTGATGGTGATTTCCCAGTGCCATTGGCAATCGTATTCATAATCTTCGGGAGTTTGATAAGGTAACTGGCTACCTGAAGCGCGGTAACCGTCTGATGCATGGGCGATCATGTTTGCATAACCAAAATCCCGAGGCGCAGCTTGCCAGCCCGGAAAATTAGGATCTGCTTTATTACCACCAAGGGTATACCATACTAAAATACGTACTTTGACACCGCGACCCGCAGCCTCTTCGAGTAAATCACCCACGCGTTTTGCTTGTCCTTTGCTTCCACGGGTAAAATACATCGATGCTTGAAATCCCCATGTAATGATATCAATGCTTTTTTGTGCCTGTTCAATCGCTTTTGCAATCGTTGCAAAAGCGCGTTCTCCGTTAATTAAGGGGGCATAACCTGCTGCTACGGGTGCATATTTTCCAGTGATAAACCACTGAGGGGTGAGTATTGCACTGTTATTTTCACCTAAAACTAAATTGATTGTTTGTTCCGTTGCATCAGCCATTATTTTTCTTCCTTCTGATTATCTTTCGGTGTTCCAATCTCTAATAGTTGTTTGAAAATATCTCTATGTGTCACACCGGATAACATTTTCCCTTCCATGCCTAGTGCTGGCTTAAGTACACGGAATCCTTCTCTTGAGGACTCGTCTGCTTTAGTATTTTCTGAATCTGATTTTAAAAGATTGATGGTGAATTTTTCACCATCCACAAGCTCAACGCGATATTTTTCGATGGTGACATCATGTTCAATATGGATGTTACCGTTTTCATCTGTCTGTCCTTTGGTGAGTAACGCCTCATTGGCATACAAGGTATACGGCTCAAAAGCACGACTTTTCATTGGGCTTTGCGGTGAGGAACTGAGTTGAAAGCGCAAGGTTTGCTTTGGCATGGATTGTGGAAATTGTGGATGGGTGATATCCATCGATTCAGGGCCAACCACCACCCAGTTGGTGGCTTTGACGGTTTGATTGCCGGGGCTGCCGTATTCAATTTGTCCGCCTTTTAATCGTATATAAGCGCCGCCACAGGTGAGTAATAGCTCATCTTTTGCGGCAACAATCGTTTTTCCACCAGTACTGGTGACGGTTAAATCTTTGAGTGAGGTTAAATGCATTTCATCACTTTGCGCTTGAACTTCGACTTTACCTTTTGCTGCAAACGCTTTGATACCCGTACTTTGAGCAAACAAGCTAATCGCTTTGCCTGCCGCTAAGGTGATTTTTTTACCGACAGAGATATCGGCCTGTTTTTGAGCGGTGAGGGTGATGTTTTCACCGCTATTGGCTTGCACTGTTTTTGGCGAGGTCAGCGCAATGCCTGCGGGGGCACTTAGCAGCATCGCCGCTTGCTGTAACTCGTTGATGGACTGCGTTAATAACGTTTGCTGTGCGTTTAAATCTGCCAGTTCAGCTTTTGCAACGTCAGCGGCTTCACATAACGCGCTGACTAAGTTTAGGGCGTCGTCTAATTGTTGACGTGCTTCGCGCATATCGAGCTGTTCAGAAGCGGCTTTCGAGCGTAAATCGGTACTGATAAACAACCCTTTACCCGCACGGATCGCGCCCCAGCTATCGGTACGCAACTCAAACCCATCACCGCGTTTTTCACGGCCTTGATTGACTAAGTGCCCTAAATTGAGTTGTGACTTACCACCATACTCGGTACTCAGTTTGATGTGCTCCTGATCGCGCTTATCTTCCATCCGCAATTTATTGTTAGTTGGAGTGCGAATGACATTGCGGGTGCTATTTCTATCGGTGACGTGATCAGGGCGATAGGAGTCATGTAAGGCATGCGCAATATACGGCCTATCCGGATCGCCCTCGTGAAAGGCTATTGCGACTTCAGTGCCTTGGATTAGCGGGAAGTGCATCCCGTAGTTATCCCCTGCGTATGGCTTGGCAAGGCGCACGGGCATGCTTTCGTACCCTTTTTCTTTATCATCGCGATCGGCATCGAATTTCACCCAATAGAAACCGTGTTGGTTTTGGTTGGCGTAAATATCGTGATCTTTGATACTGGTCACACGCGCCATTAAGGTGCCAACTACCACAGGACGAGGCTTGAGTACAGGCCGCCAGCACAGGCTTTCGGTGTAAGGGGCAGCATCAAAATGGATTATCAGCGCCGTAGCGCGGCTGCCTGAAAAACGTAAGCGAGTGATTAAAATCTCGGATTGAAAATCCGTCGGCAAGGTTGACGGCACATTGTTATCAACTATCCGCAACACCATTAACGGTGTTAATGCCACCGCATTGCTTTTTCCTCGCAGTTGAATTTGACGAGAGAGAAAACGTTCATGATCGAGGCGTGCCCAAAAATGACCCGATTCGACTTCGGGTTGGTACTTATTTCCCCGTTCGAGATGACGGGCGCGATAGTGATAAACCTCGCCGTAATTGATGTTGTCTCTATCCCCATGGGTGATATCGGTTTCAGCGGATAGCAAAATTTGCATGGCTTCACGGTGATTATAGTCCCCGGTGGTGACACTTTTCTCGACCACCTGATGACGCAAAGACAGCCCCCATACCGTCTCAACCCCATTATCATTCATGCCAGATGGGCTATTGAGTGGCAATCGCAGGTCATAGACATAGCCGCGTTGACTATCCGCGAAATAGATCACTTCCGTTTTGGTATCAGGCTGCAACCGGAAATAGTAAAAAATTCCTAACTCACTGAGCAGGCGTTCAATAAATTGCCAATCGCTTTCATTGATTTGGTTGATTTGCTCACGTTTGGGGTAATTCAGCTGCAATTTAAACTCGAATTCCCAACCGTGCAGTTTGTGCTCACGGAGAACATGTTCAATCACATCGGGCACAGACTGATTGATAAAAAAGCGGTGAGAGCGAATTTGATGACGCAACAATGCCACAAAGGGTTCAATCACCACGTGGTATTGGGCTTCATCCGCGGAGCCGGAAATGCGTTTAAAATCGGTGATGACGCCATGAATTTGTTTTTGGGGTTCAGGCAAAGAGGCTAGAGCGGCTAATGGGGTGGTCGGAGAGGAAAAGGAAAAATGGGCGTTGCGACGTAAAAACTGTTGAGGCTGTAAATTGCGTTGAGGTGAGGTGAAGGTGATTTGGTAACGATAAGTTTCGCTAACTGCCTCACGTCCGATGAAGTGTTCAACATCCAGCTCTTCGTGACAATCTTGTATTTTTAAATGGTAACGATTGTGAGAGTAAACGAATTGTTTCGCTGTATCCATCAGACTCATCGTGCCTTCCTTTTCGGGTTGCGTTATGGCAACCGTCTCATGAAAAACGCGTAGACCACTAACGCAAATGCAAAATATTTACCTTAGGCTAATGTAAGTCCATTGATAAAAGCAAATTAATAAGTGAATAAATTTGATTTGAATGAGGTAATAGAGAATTATCCTAATTTAGCTTAATATTGTTTTGTTGCAGGTTTAAAGAGTAAAAAACGGTGATTGTCTTTTTTGAGGGTTTATGGGTCGCAGATAGGTGTTCTACTTGGGTTTTAATGAATTTTATGTCGCGAAGGTAGATAGATAATATTTAATAAAGAAAAATCAAAAAATGCTTGAATTGATAAATCATCATCATGACTTTATGCTCTTTTGGTAAGTTCATGCATCAAACATAATTAATGGATCCCAGATCTATATACAATCGTCTATTTTTAAATATACTGCCTAGACGCACCATATTTAAAGCAGCTGGTTGTTGTATTCGCTCAGCGGCTCGGCTCATAAACGTTTACTTATACTTATTAGACTATCTTCTCTCCTTATCGATATGCAATTCGCATTTTTTAACGAATAAAGCCTATACAAAACAGGGCAAAGTGCCTATAATCCGCGGCGGAGTTGGCCAGACAACCGCTGCTTTATCGTAGTCCCTTCGGGAGACGGGTAGAGGGGAGGAAAGTCCGGGCTCCATAGGGCAGGGTGCCAGATAACGTCTGGGAGGCGCGAGCCTACGACAAGTGCAACAGAGAGCAAACCGCCGATGGCCTGTTTTACAGGCACAGGTAAGGGTGAAAGGGTGCGGTAAGAGCGCACCGCGCGACTGGCAACAGTTCGTGGCATGGTAAACTCCACCCGGAGCAAGACCAAATAGGGGTTCATATGGTGCGGCCCGCATTGAACTCGGGTAGGTTGCTGGAGCCAGTGCGCAAGTGCTGGCCTAGATGAATGGTTGTCCACGACAGAACCCGGCTTATCGGCCAACTCCAATTTTTTTCGTCATACTTCAAGTTGTGACCGCGTTGGCTTCACTCTGCCGCGCTAGTCACATACTTATTTTTTCGTCATACTTCAAGTTGTGTCCGCGTTGGCTTCACTCTGCCACCCTAGTCACATACTTATGTATGCTCCTAGGGATGTCCTCGCTTTGCCGCCTTGCCACAACTCGAATTATTTAGAAAAAATCCCAATTCAATGTAATATTTCATAACGCGAATTATTCAGAAAAAATACCAACGCAATGAAACATTTCACCACTCGAATTATTTAGAAAAAATCCCAATGCAATGAAATATTTTAAAGTTTTTTTGTACTGGACTCTTGGGTATTATTTCGATTGCCTGAATTTAATGGTTAACCGCTAATCATGTCTATTCCATGAGAAAAAACAGAAATAAATTAAAAATTTTTCATTTTCAAAAATGAAAAAATACTTCACTCACTCAGTTCGATTGATCAACTCTTCACAAAAACGCAAAAAGTTGCGTTCCTGTTCACCATTTTTATAAATTCGATTACATAATCATAGCCATCATTTTAGTTGTTATGTTCTAGATCTAACGGCTAATCAAATATTGTTAAGGATGAACCAGAAAGGAATTAAAACCCTTCTAAACTTTCAGATAGAGTGTGTTTGCTGCTTAAAATCGTTCTGAGACGTTCTTAATATATCTTACGGCTGTTTTGAAAAGTGACATTTCTAAATTACTAAAAAGTAACACCAATATAGTATTGTCACTCTTTTTATAAATATCCATAACGTTGTTAATTATTTAATTACTTAATTACTTAATTATTTAATTACTTAATTACTTAATTACTTAATTACTTAATTTTAAAGGTTAATTTTTTAATTGGTTTTTTTGACTTATTTATATGTTGGGTTTATATTTTTTTTGCGCTGTATTTTTATACAGCGCTGTTAAACGGAATTTTAATTAAAAAAAGGAATCTTTTATGGGAGTACATGCTTCAGATGGCTCAGGGTGGAGTTCAGAGAATGACCCGTTCGGTGGGAATGATAATAGTGGAAAAGGAACCGGTCCGGAAGGTAATGGGAATGGTGGTAACTCAGGAGGCGGTGGGAACAACTCACCGGTAAATTTTAGCAAAACGCCTGAAAAACAATCAGTAGCAGCAGTTTCATTGATGACAATACCTGCTCAAATAGCGATAATTGAGGGAACGTGGGGGATTACGATCAATACTACTGCGCTTACATCTCCTTTTGCTCGTTTGGCTGGATTATTGGAGAGTAGCTTACCTATTGCGGGTCGTTTAACTGCTGTCGGTGCTTTAATTTCACCTACCCCAATTGCTTTAGATACAATTGATCCCGCTTTTCGGGAGCACCAACAACAACTAGCTAACTTAGTCGCGAGTCAGAAGTTACAAAGCCAAACGTATTCATTAACGGCTCTTCCTGTCAGTATCGTGACAGATACGCCGATTAAAGATATTTCTCGCCAAAAATCAGTGTCGGCTAAGGTTGTGGTAGAACAAGTTGTTTCGCCTGAAAAGAATAAAGTTACGCCGGCAATGACTAAAAATCCTCAGCAAGTCAATGTGGTGCAAGCTAAAAAAACTGGGCGACCAGGCGTGTATTCTGTCGAAATTGCACCAGGCAAACCAGCATTACAGATTGGATTGAGTGATAAAAAACCGAGCACATCGTTTAAAACCCCGTCTTATGACAATGTTAAACCAGAATCAGTTATTCCGAGTACAACTTCTGAAACATATCAGGGGATTGTTGATTTCGGTGGTGACCATGCCCCTATTTATATTTCAATATCAAAAAATCTGACCGCAGAAGAGGAAAAAAAACAAGCTGAAACGGCGAAAATTGATTGGGAAATTCATAATCCAATTGAAGCGGCTCAACTGGAATTGGATGTTGCAAGGAAAGAGTTGGCCGAGGCTGAAAAAAATTACAATCTTGCAGATAGTGAACAAAAGAAAGCGGCTAAAGATTTTCAGGTGGCTTCTCAGATTGATTACCTGAAAGAGAAGAAGGAATTAATTAGTGTAACGGCTGAGCTAAAAAAATGGCAAAAAATAGTAGAGGATGCCGTAAACATAGGTGAGGGGATGAACCCTCAAGGGTCAGGACGAGGTGCCTTTTTAATAGGGCAGCAACAGCTTAGTAAATTGTACCTATTTATAATGAGAAAAAAGAAAAGGTTACTCGTTATGAGCAAACACAAAGTAAGTTAAATGAGACCAATAAAAAGCTTGGGATTGCGCTAGAGCAAAAGAAAAAAGCGGAAGGTAAAAAGAAAAAAGCTCAAGATAAGAAAGAAAAGGAAAATAAGCGTAAAAAGCCGGGAACAGCG
Source organism: Providencia burhodogranariea DSM 19968 (assembly GCF_000314855.2). Taxonomy (GTDB): domain Bacteria; phylum Pseudomonadota; class Gammaproteobacteria; order Enterobacterales; family Enterobacteriaceae; genus Providencia; species Providencia burhodogranariea. The sequence continues at coordinate 580,037 of NZ_KB233223.1, forward strand.
ACAGGTAAAGGTAAAAAGGTCGGCGATAAATGGCTTAATGATGCCGGCAAAGACAATGGTGTTCCGATCCCTGAACAGGTGGCGAATAAGTTACGGGGCAAGAAATTTAATAACTTTGATACATTTAGAAAATCTATCTGGAAAGAAATATCTAAATTTCCTGAGCTAATCAAAAATTTAAAACCAAATAATAGGACAAACGTATCTAAAGGTAACTCGCCTTTTGTTAGGAAAGAAGATCAAGTTGGAGGAAGAAAGGTAAATGAATTACATCATGACACCCCGATTAGTGAAGGTGGTGAAGTTTATGACATGGATAATTTGAGAATCACAACCCCTAAACGACACATTGACATTCATAGAGGTAAATAATAATGGAATTAAGAAATAATATTAGTGAGTATACAGAATCTGAATTTTTGGAGTTTTTAACAATTATTTGTAATGCAGATACAGAGAATGAGGCAGAACAAATAAAATTTGTATCTCATTTTGAAAAAATAACTGAGCATCCTAAAGGAAGTGATCTCATTTATTTCCCTAATGATGGAGATGATGATTCACCTGCAGGAATTTTAAAAATAGTAAAGGATTGGCGAGCTAAAAACGGTAAACCAGGATTTAAAAAGGGTTAAGTATTTTGTTAATGGATTAACATAGTCAGCGAATATCAATAACTCATGCATGAGTTATTGATATTCAACAGCACAAGGAGTTGTGCATGAAAAAAAGAAATTTAGTGTATTTGTTGCGTCTTATTTTGTCTGTTTTATTGGCTGCTTGTCAAAACCAATTAATGAGAGTGGTGAAGTATATCATATGGATAATATTCGAATTGTTACACCAAAACGACATATTGATATTCATAGAGGAAAATAAATATGAAGCTAAAAAATAGTATTAGTGATTATACAGAGTCAGAGTTTATTGATTTTATAAATAAAATAGATAAAGAAAATGTTGCTGAGACAGATGATAAATTAGATATCTTATTAAATCATTTTGAAAAAATAACAGAGCACCCTGCTGGTACAGATTTACTTTATTATGCGCAATCTGACGCTGATAGCACTCCTGACGCCATTACTAAAATTGTTAAAGAATGGCGAGCTAAAAACGGTAAGCCGGGATTTAAAAAGGGTTAAGTATCTTGTTAGTGGATTAACATAGTCAGCGAACATCAATAACTCATGGAAGCGTTGTTGATGTTCAACAGCACAAGGAGCGTGCATGAAAAAAAGCAATTTAGTGTATTTGTTATTAGGCCTTATGTTGTCAGTTTGCCAAGTTAGTTATGTGTGAGACGTCTCTGGCGGTAGTGTAAATACTAGTTCGCCAATGTTATCGGCAATCAAACAACAGTTAAATAATAACAAAATAGTACCATAGCGAAATAAATACGCTTGACCCAATATAGAGTTCAAGCGTATTTCATTGACTGAAAAAAACGTCTCAGCAAATGAAGTGCCCCATAAAGTTGGACACTTTTAATTAACCGCTTTCTTAACCATCGACAGCAATTGGCGTACATCTTCTGGGCGTGTATCACCGGTTTGTTTATCAATAATCGAGCTATAAATATGTGGGATGATTTTTTTAACCCCTGCATCGAGCGCTATTTGTAATATTTGCGGGAAGTTCTCTAAATCAATTCCGCCAGTAGGTTCAAGAGAGAAATCAAACTTAGCGCAAGCCTGTGCAACGGCTTTATATTCATCGAGATAAGTCAGCCCTTTCATATTAAAGAACTTAATCGAGCTCGCTCCCATATCTTTCAGCATCATGATCGCGGTTTCAACTGGGACAATGCCATCTGGTGATTGGGAACTTAAAGGCCCTGTGGATACTTTAACCATTCCTACAGTGCCACTTGGTGAAACAAGTGCATTAACAAATGTCTCGTTCTGACCCAATAGCGCACGGCTAATAGGGGCGCCAGTGAATACTTGGTTAACGTGCTGTGGTTGGATGACTTTAGAAATCAATGAAACCATCGTCGATTGATTTGGGTCACCAGCTCCAAGCCCAACAGATAATGCATTCTCTGTTTCTTGTGCATAGATGCGCATGTCGGCAATTGCGCTGTCTAAATCAGGATAATTTTTTGATAAAACGCCAACTACGATAAAGCTTTCAGCCGCTTTGTAGATATCTTTCGCATTTTGATGGCTACCCGCTAATACATTCAAACAAACACGCTCATGGTAAAAATTTGGTGATAATTTCATCTTAAATTCCTTTAACTAACAAACGGATATGTTCAGCAATCACATTCAGTTGTTCATTGCTGACACTGCGAATATCCGCTTCTACTTTGCCTTCATTTGCTTTGTATTCACGAAAATAAATGGCGGTATCCCCTTGCTTTAACTCATGCATGATTTGATACGTGGTTTTGCCAATCATTTTTTCATCAAAGCTAATTTCAGCACGTGCGATATCACGTCCAGCAGAATCCCAAACAACACGAGCAGAAATCGCAGGAATAGCGTTGAGCTCTTCAATAAAGCCGCTCATGCGATCCACCATTTCAGCACCTGTTTCTTTGGTTGCTGTTAAATATTGTTCGATAGCAAGCGCTAATCCTAAAATACCTTCTTTGCCCACTTTCATCGCACGGCCAATACCTTGGCTCTGGCGTTTAACCCACTCAACATAGGTTTTTTTACCGATAACTAATCCGCTGGTGGGACCTTCTATTGCTTTCGCACCACTATAAATAACCAAATCAGCGCCAGCTTGATAATAACTAGTCAAGTCTTCTTCTGCCGCAGCATCAACAATCAATGGCACATTATGTTGGCGAGCAACCGCTGCCGCTTCACTCACGCTCAGCATACTTTTTTGTACACTATGATGAGACTTAATATAGATAATTGCGGCAGTTTGTGATGTGATTTTTGCAGAAAGTTGCGCTGCAGAGCACTCGTTCGCAAAGCCCGCTTCAATAACCTTACCGCCACCGAGGGTCACCATGGTATCAACGGGGGCACCAAAGTTGACGTTATGACCTTTTGGTAGCACGATTTCACGTGGAATAACCTTGGATGATGAATGTAAATTCAGCAGTAAATCGTCATCGTCACGCACAATGACCGCTGCAACGGCTTGCGCAATACCGGCGGAAGCACAAGAAACTACAACGGCGTCTTCAACATTCAATAAATGGGCAATATAAGCACCCGTCTTATTCACTAAATCTTTAATTTCAAAGTAGTGATTTAGTCCGTATGTCACACGTTCAACCACTTCAGGTGTTGGTGTTGAAACACCAAGTGCAGTCATGCGCCCTGAAGCGTTAATTACATGTTTAAGCTGATATTTTTCATAAATCGATTGCATGTTCGGATTCGCCTTCTGCATGAATAATATGTTTTCCACCGATAATCGCTGCGATAGGAACGAAACGATGAGTCCCGGTACGCTGCTCGCCTTCCGCATCCGTCAGCTCAGTGCGCTCTTCTTTTAAATTAAATAACGTGATATCAGCATCAAAGCCGGGTTTCAGATAACCTTTAGCGGGAAGCGCTAATAAATCAGCCGCTTTCTCAGTCACGCAGCGTAAGATTTTTTCTGCACTAAATCCCATACAGAGGAATTTTGTCATTACAAATGCAAGGCTATACACAGGGCCATTGACGCGATTACGATGATAGATATCGGAGCTGATAATGTCAGGATAAGTGCCAATCCGCATGGCCTGTTCCGCGACGTTGAAACTAAAACTTTCACCACCATGTCCGACATCTAAGATCACACCGCGAGCCAGAGCGCGGGCAATTGACGGTTTTAAATTGCCATCGTTATCAAGAATTCGGTTTGGTTTACCATTGAAACAATGGGTAATAATATCACCACGAGTGAGAAGGTCGGCAATCTCATCAATGTTCGGTGGGTTATTGCCGATATGCACCATTAATGGCAGTCGGTGTTTTTTCTGCATCTGTTTCGCTTTTATCAGTGGCGCAATTCCATTATCACCCACCACACTCTTACTCATTCTTGCTTTCATGCCAACGATAAAACCTTCATGCCGCTCAATGGCCTGTTGGAAGCAAGTTTCGTCGATATTATTCATATCAGACAGCTCATTTTGCGCAATAATACCGATACGTGAGATATTCAATAATGAAAACACATTGGTTTGTGATTTTTGCGTTAATTGATAAAACTTGTCGATATCATCTGCACCGACGCTACCTGCATCAACCAGTGAGGTGACTCCGCCTGCAGCGCCTGCTAAGTCGGGGTCATCGAAGTAGATAGGTGATTCAACAAAACAGTGAGCGTGCGAATCAATCCATCCTGCACTTACGTAGACATCCCCTTTCAGGTCAATCCATTTTTCAGCTTGTTGGTTGCAGGCCAACTCCGGGCCTGCTGCTTCGATTTTTCCATCTTTGATAAGAATATCGATTAATGTGCCATCGATACGTTTACCCTGTTTGATGATTAAAGAGTACATAATTACCTTCTTTGTTATCTTGTGGTTAGGCGGCGAGAGGGAAGAAATATCCGAACAGCATCGCACCTAAAATTGCGCCACCAGCAACGGGTTTTTGCCACACATAGAAAATCAATGCACCAATCAGTGAACCAATACCAATTGGAATAGATGCAGCCATTGCAGCAAGAATAATTAACGGACCTAAGAAGCGACCGGATGTATTACCTGCGCCCATCATAACGTCCGCACCAAATGTTGAGTTGGCTTGAGCAATCGTAAATTTACGCGCAAATAGAATGATGAAGCCGATCATTAAGCCAAGGACTAACCCAGTGATTAGTGAGACCCAGAAGTTAGTGACTAAAATATCCCAGCCCGCAGCGAGAAATAGAGCAGGAACACCAAGGCCGACACCGGTTTGTAATGCACCACCAATATCTAAAATACCGACCAATGAGCCTTCAATAATTCGAGCAAACAAGAAGCTGGCACCGAATGCCGCAACTGCGCCATAAACACCGGTATCCAATCCGGCTTTTAGCATGGCAACGAAAGCAACTTCGTTAAATGCCCCGAATCCGTAGACCACATACATGTGGGTACCTGCGAAGATCCCCGATGAAAGCAGGCCAACAAAGATTGGGAAGGACCACTCTGCGTACCAAAAGTCTTCTTTATTGATTTCAGTTGTCATGATTATTTCCCGCTCAGCAGCCCGTGGACATATTCAAGCCACAAAGGTTTATCTAGATTGAAGGAGGTGATCATCTTCAGGTCGAATTCACGGAAGAAACCACTCAGAACAAACAGTAATACAACGGCAATCATCATTGTCCGTGTGATTCGGTTCCAGCCATTATCATCGACACCTTTACCGATCAGAATACCGAGAACGAGTCCTGGGATTGCGTTACCCATGATCAGCTGTGCACAGCCGCCGAAAAGTGTTGCCCAGAAGCCTGAGCGACGGCCGGCATCCATTGCAGCTAACCAGAAAATGACTGGCATGACAGTGTTAACCAACAGGTTTGCTGCGGGAACCAGCACGTTAATCGCGGTGGTTTGCAATGCTGGCGGTACCGCGGAAGCGGTGGTATTTAAGAATGCGACGACAGCAGCGCCAATAACGGTACATGCAATCGCCATTTTTTTCGGATTATGCAGCGTTTCTGCAACATTACGATTTCTAGACAGTAGTGCAGCCGCACCCCAGTTAGGAATAATGCGATGGTCAACATCTTGTGTGAATGCACCAGCAGCAACAGATGATGCCCATGCATTGAAGAAGAACCCTAAACCGAATGAAAAGTGAGATGCGGGATCCCCTTCACATGCATTAAGTTCGCCGAGTGTACGGAATGCTCCCATCCCTTGAACTGTAGGAGCGTGGAACATACGAGCAGCACCAGCACCAAGGCCAAAGCCACAAAGGCCGCCAATGATCAGGGACATGCCCAATATTTCTAAGAAAGATGCAGTTTCACTCATGGAAATGCCTCCAGACCTGAATTGTTTTTATTGTTCTGTGAATGGTATTTCGTTGACAGAAAGTAAGGTGACATCTAGCGAAACGTCGAGTACTACACGAAAATGTTCGCGTTTGCGGGGCAGAAAGACGAAAAGAAATTTTTCTGTTCGCGATTGCGAATGTGCACTCACAACGGCAACATCCTTAGGTTCGATTCGCAGGATAATGTCATTGCTCTCTTTCAACACAGTGCGTTGAATAGAATTCAGGGCATCAGCAATCGCTTTTTGTTTGCTATCGCCTTGACCGGAAACCCGCACAACCGTTTCGATAGATTTTTTCATTACGCGCCGCCGTATTTTTTGATGTAAGCTTTCACTAAACGCTCGCCTAATTCTTCTTTATCCATAAAGCCAAAACCTAATACAGTACAACCATCTGCAATTGCGGTCTCGCCTTCTTCGATAGAACGCATACCGTAACGTGCTTTGTAGCCGTATTTGGTTTGTGCGGTAATAGCGCCAGCACCGCCGCTACCACAAAAAGAGATACCCAAATTGGCTTGCTCTGCATTCATCACATCACCAAGCTTCATATCAGCGGCGACACCTGGAACAACAATGGCTTTACCTCCAGCAGTTTCAACACCGACTGCTACTTTTTGTCCTTTTCCTAAACGATCTCCGATAGCGACAACAACTTGTTTCATAGTGATATTCTCCAAAAATTAATCATTAGAACGGATAACTTCAAAGTGAACCGAGAGTAAAAATGTCTCTTCAGGAGCCAATCCTGGAAGGGTATCGACCACACGTTGTGACAATGCAATCGAATGTGTTGATATTTCATCAAACAAACTGATATCAACTTCCGGTAAAGCTTCCCCCGTTTTTGCTCTAGCAACCATGGCCCTAAGATGAGACTCCAACATCTGTTGTTGTACATCTGTGGTGTAGCAATTTTCTTGTTTAAGCCAACTACTAATGACTTCTAGTAGCTCCTGTGTGACTTCATTGATGTCGAGGTTATTTTCAGACATCTTGAAAATGACAACTGATTTACTCATAACTATTTAAAATCCAAGATAATAATGCAATTAAACTTCTTTGTTACGTCATGATGAATACCTTAATCGGTTCTGTAGTACTTGTGCAGACATTGAATTTCCACTTGGAAGTGGAAATAAATTGGAAGCCGGTAAGCGTATTTTTTGGTGGATATTTGCTCTAATTGGAAAATAAATGGAAAAGTAAGCATTTAAAGAGTATTGAAAATGAGCTGTCTGAAATAGATTATGTATAAAATTTATTTAAATTCAGTTCATTAAAGATTATTTGGCGATTGTGGAAATCACAAAAATTAAGTGGCAACGAAGTGGAAATTAAAAAATGTAAAATAACAACGAAGCACATTAATCATTTCCACTTATCGCGTTAGGAGTAACGATGAGCTGTTTTGTTTACAAATAAAATGATGAAATTGCGGTAATGATCACGCAAAAAAGTGTTATAACCGCTTTTCCAAAAGGAAGTGGAAATTGAGGAAACTTTAATCAAGAAACGATATCAAAAAAATACCCTCAGCATCTCTTCAATGAAGTACAGATACAGAGGGTTTGTATTTATTCTAAACTATAAAATTCGCGCTAAGCTATCTTTAGCGATCACTTGGAATTCATTGAAATTTTTGACAGTTACCAGCCTGCGAGTTGTTTTCTCTTTGACAAACGTGACAAACAAGTCATAGATAGCCATGGCTTCTTCATAGTCAGCTTTGCTAATGGCCAGTAAGAAAACTACGTAGGCATTTTCTTTTGTTTCTTTATTCCATTCAATGCCTTTAGGGGCAACTACAGTTACAACAACTGTTTTATTGGCGAGCAAGCCAAGTGAATGGGGGAGGGCAATTCCTTCCCCTAGTAAGGTGGAAACGATAGATTCTCGTTCTTGTAACGAGGGGTGAAAATCCCCAGTAACATAGCCGTCTTGCTGTAATTTTTGGCAAACAGTTTGAAATAGTTCCTCTTGGCTGATCTTTTCATTGATCACCATAAAATAGCGTTCATCAAAAAAGCGTTCAATAATATAGGGTCGAGTTTGATCTATCATCGCTAGCCGCCCTACTTGTTCTAATTGATAGGGGGTTGGGAAAGGTGCGATTTTAATCACTGGCTTATTTTTCTCAGAAATACGCACTGTGGTGATGACAAAGTCTTCTTCAATTTCATCTAAAGATTCATATTCTTGTAAGGTCAGCCCTCGACTAAATTTGAGTTGCGGAAATTCACGCATGATTTTCGATTCCACGACACGAAAGGTCGAGTTACCAGCATCAGTAACGACAAGCACTTCTGTTTGGCGAATTGAGCTAGCACCATAATTTCTTTCTAAGCTCACCCCAATATGCACAGCTAGATAGCCGAGCTCATCCTCATTGATTGGATGGGGAAGTAGCTGTTTACTGGCGCTGGTTAGTGCACTTAAGGTGACATCATAGGCAAAGGGATAGTATTGTTTAATGTCACTTAGCAATGGATTTGGCGTAATAATATGATATTGAAGCCGTGTGATAAGTGCGGCAATGTGTGTGTTGAGATCTTTTTTAAGCTTCTCATCATTACGTAAGTCATAATTATATAATTCGTTAATATAATTAAGAATATATTCAACAAGCTCGCCGTGATTGCCAATTCTTTGTTGGGCTGTATCAAGGTTACTGATGCGTTGTGCGATGATTTGATCGTGCAAATAGCTAAATTCAGCAGCTGAAAGATCACTGCCAAGGAAATAAATTAACCCTTTAGAGACTTCATCACAGGCTTTACGAAGTGTCTCTTCACTATCGTGATTCTTTACAATGGAGGTCAGCTCGTGACCGCGTGTAATCCGTAGAATAGTCACTGCACAATTAAATACTAGATACAGGTGCCCTTCGTTGCTTAGACGAACATCGAAGCGATTCATACTATTATGAAGAACTTTATCAATGTAAGTTAAGTCTAGATTATCTAAACAATCAGGTTGGAATGCCGATAGGTTATGGTTGATTTGTTGGGAAAAACGGCGCCACAATGTTTCGGTCATACAAGCTCGAATTGCCCACTCACTGCCATTTAGGCGGATCCCTTGGTGAGGTATACTTTCTAACAAGATTTGATATTTTTGTAGGTGCTCTCTGACGGTACCCATATCTTGCTGCAGTGTTCCACGACTAATAAACCACTCTTCTGCAATATCATCTAGTTTAACAGGTAAAGAGAGCATCAAGAGTTTCAATAGCAAAGCATCAATGCGATCTTTGCTAGTACGAGGAATACTATTTTCCTCTTCATTTTGTTGTGTGAATTTGGAAAATAGGGCCTCATCATCGATTTTTAAGCGATAACCACGGTTACGCTCATAAACGATATGAGCACTGAAATTTTGTATTAACTCATTAATCTCATTTATATCAGAACGTATAGTCCGTGTTGAAACGGAAAAACGTTTTGCGAGTTGTTCCTGAGGGACTACCTCATCGAGAATACTGGCAAAAATTTGATTGAGTCGCTGTTGAGTAAATAAAGCCACGGAAACACCTTTAAACTAAAAACAAAAAGCATGATGACCAATATATGAGCTAGACATAACATAATTCGAGTGATATTTCGGCAAGCAACGGCGCTGTCTCAGTGAGAAAAACTAGAGTCAGGAAAAACAGGCCAATTCGTAGCGTCGAGCATGGCACACTATTGATAATAGTCGAGATACAACTTGAAGTATGGCAAGTGTAACGGCATATTTTGGCTGATTAATGGCTGGACTCTATCACAAGCTTCTCAATGTATAGGGCATATCAAATCATAAATTTGAGAATCTCTTCGCAAAAATAGGCGTATTTTTGCGAAATAACTCAAAGCGTGAGTGAGCTAGCTCGAAAATAATTTGCAAGTCATAGAAAGAATAGCGAGGAATGCACCTAAACTTATTCAAATAACATGCAGCCGATAATGCAGCCACTCAATTAATTTAAGGCAAAAAGGGAGTTTATGACTCTAAATTCAACTAAATTTATCAAAACGCTACCTTCTGGTCAGTTTCAATCCGAGTTCCAGAAGGTGATCAATGATGTTGAAAACAGTTTAGTATTAGCACTAGGCAGTCAACTTCACAGCGTGTATTTGTACGGTAGTGTTGCAAAAGGTTGTGCCACTGCGGGTATTTCAGATTTAGATGTTTGTGTGATCTTAACGGAGAAACCAGATAGCCATTTAATTAATATTATTGCTGATATACGCAAAGTCATTATGTCCAGTCATAAAGTTGTCAGTAAGGTTGACTTTGATATTGGATCCCTATCAGAAGTATTAGATCCTGAAAAATTGTACAGTTGGGGGTATTGGTTAAAGCATCACTGTCGGTGTATTTTTGGTGATGATCTCGCTTGTCGATTCAATCTTTTTAAACCATCAAAAGCGATTGCTATCGCAGTTAATGGTGATTTTATCGAAGCGATCGATGGATATGTTCACTCATTAAGCAACATTAGTGATGAAATTGAGCGTAAGCAATTACAAAGATCTGCGGCTAGGAAACTGATCCGTTCGACTAATCTTTTAAGAGCAAATGAAGATGTGGATTGGCCTGAGGCTCTTGAGGAGTATGTTGTCAAGTTTTCTGCACAATATCCAATGCGAGAAAACGAAATCAGATATTTTTTATCACAAAGTCATATGCCTACAGACGGTTTAGAGGCTTTTATAAAGCGATTGAATAATTTTACCAAATGGTTAGTTACGGAGGTTAAATCTGACTCATATCATTAAATGGCTCTATTTTTGTTAGGAAATATTGATCATCTAGAGGCAATTTTTGTTCACAATAAAGGTCTTTGGGACGAGGTGAGCGGGTTGCAGCCTATAGATATAGGTAAAATACCTTTCAACGTAGGATAAAAACAAGTGTAACGCTTTCTAATTGAATCCGTATAGCAGCCTTTGTTTAGAATAAAATGGCGATAAGTTGAATTTAATTTCTTTTGATACTGATTTTTTCAGTAAAAATCAGCATCACAGATCAATCGCCACTAGCGATTAGGTCTGAGTTGCAAAGCAATTTATTTTGCCTTGTGTACTCACTCACCAATATCAATTAGCAAAGCACGTATTGCTTTTGCTGATGAGATGGTTAACTCGCTTTCATCTTGGATAAATACACCATCATTGCAGTCCATCTTTATAAGATTACCATTCTTGGTAGTAATGTCTGCTCCACCATGAATCGACTGTAAATAAGCATTTTTTCCTTTAAGCTTAATGTGTTGGGTGTTTTCTGGCGTGATATTTAGCTGCGTTATCCAAATTTGTTGACGCAGTTGGATGCTACTATTTTCCCCATTTGGTGAGGCAACCAGCATATTACTCTCTGCTGGCAACGCGATTTTTTGTGCTGGATAGTATTCTTGCTGCGGACAAGCATTTAACCATAATTGCAAACGGGTTAATGGCTTATCTGGGCAGAGATTGTGTTCGCTGTAACTTAAGTCAGGACGTGGTGAAAAACGAATACATTCGCCTTCACTAATATTGATTTTATTACCTAAGCTATCTCGATATTCAGCACTACCTTGCAATACAATATTAAGAATATCTACATGCGGATAAGTTTTTGGTTGAAAAGCATTTTCTGGTGCTATGATTTCTTGATTTAGCACTCGTAATGTTTTGTATCCCATAAAGTCAGGATCAAAATAATGGCCGAAGGAAAATGCGTAACGTGCTTGTAACCAACCATAATCGGCCTTACCGCAGTGGTTAACTTGTCTCAATGTCATCATAGTGGTGACTCCTTCTTAGAACAGAAAACATATACTTGCTTGATTTTTGGTTAGGGCTAGCTGCTTACCCTAATACAGCCTATTGTTAGCATTACTGTATTTACTTATGCTATTTAGCTTTTCTATAGAAATAGCTTCACTTGCCATCTACAGACACGTTAATTATTTTGGATATGTACAGCGATAGATAAATTTATCCCCTTATCATAAATAGCTGGACGTTGAATTGTTAGCCAGTTAATCTGTTTGCATTATTCAAATTTCCTGAAAGAGATACTTCATGAGTAAAGAGAGAGCATTAACACTTGAATCATTAAGGGTGATGGATGCAATCGACCGACGTGGTAGTTTTGCTGCGGCAGCTGATGAGCTAGGTCGAGTGCCATCGGCATTAAGCTATACCATGCAAAAATTAGAAGAAGAGTTAGATGTTATTCTGTTCGATCGTTCAGGACATAGAACCAAATTTACTAATGTCGGTAGGATGTTATTAGATAGAGGAAGAGTGCTGCTGGAAGCAGCTGATAAACTAACCTCTGATGCAGAGGCATTAGCCAAGGGTTGGGAAACTCATCTCACAATTGTTTGTGAAGCACTAATCCCAGCTTATAATTTGTTCCCTTTAGTCGAAAAATTAGCTACAAAATCAGAAACGCAGCTTTCAATATTAACGGAAGTTCTCGCTGGGGCTTGGGAACGATTAGAAAGTGGTAAAGCTGATATTGTTATCGCACCTGATATGCATTTTCGCACATCATCTGAAATTAATTCTAAATCTTTATACAGCATTAATCATATTTATGTGGCTAGTCCCAATCATCCCATTCATCAAGAGCCTGAACCGCTTTCAGATGTAACTCGAGTAAAGTATCGAGGTATTGCGGTGGCTGATACTGCTCGTGAGCGTCCGGTGATTACCGTGCAGCTATTAGATAAACAGCAAAGATTAACAGTTTCATCGATTGAAGATAAACGAAATGCTTTACTTGCAGGCCTTGGTGTTGCAACTATGCCATACCCATTAATAGAGAAAGATATTCGTGAAGGGCGTTTGCGTGTAGTGAGTGCCGAATATACTCATGAAACTAATATTATTATGGCTTGGCGTCGAGATAGTATGGGAGAAGCTAAATCTTGGTGTTTGAGAGAGATCCCTAAGCTATTTATGAATCGATAAATTCCCGTCATCCTTCGCACTATAGGCACGTTAGTTCCTCTTAGCTACCCAAGCCACATACTAATTTGTGTTCCTTGGGATAGCTTTGTTTGCCGACATTCCCGTCATCCTTCGCACTATAGGCACGTTAGTTCCTCTTAGCTACCCAAGCCACATACTAATTTGTGTTCCTTGGGATAGCTTTGTTTGCCGACATTCCCATCATCCTCCGCACTATAAGTGCGTTAGCTTCTCTTAGCGACCTTCCTCTAGTACGAATGATTTAGGGAATGTTATTTAGATGATTTTATTTTCATCTTAATTTTTTTTAATTAGTGCGGGGCTGTTGAGCGTTATAGAAAGAGAAGAAACGATACATTATGATCAATGTGACATGTCACGAAAACTCTCTCAGAGCGCACGGGTACGGATGTTGAAGGGATTTAATTTGAAATTGAATTATTTTTAGGTGATATCTTTGTGGTTTTCTGATGCCGTATTTCTGAGCTATCGAGTTAATTGAATCAAGCAAAAAAAACGAGTTACATACAACGGTATGTAACTCGGGATAGTTTTTGCAGGGAATAAAGAGTTCAAATAAACAATAAGTTCAAGGGTAATAATGAATACGCTTTGTTACCACTTTTTATTCAGCAGGTGGTCAAGGCTAAATTTACCTGGGCCTGTCACTGCTAATAATAAAAAGCCACCTGCAATTGATATATCTTTCATGAACATCAGGCTATTTTGTCCGACATTAAAGTCCGTATGAAAAATCAGTGCAGTTATAATCGAGAATCCAGCGGTAAAAATGGCTACCGTTCTTGTCAGAAAACCAAAAATAACCGCAATACCACCACCGAGTTCTAACAAAATAGTCAGAGGCAGTAAAAATCCGGGGACACCCATCGATTGCATATATTGTTGGGTGCCTGCATAGCCATCACCTAATTTGCCATAGCCAGCGACGATAAACAGAATTGGCATCAAAATACGGGCAACTAATATCACACTACTTTCTAAATTTTTCATTAAGATTCTCCTGCTAACAAGGTCAGCAAATATCAATAAATTGCGATATATATCGCCGTATAAAATAACTTATAGCACTAAATGGTTAGAAATCATTTGATGTGCCTATATTAGTAAGTTAGAGATTCAATAAAAAGTAAAGGTTATTAACAATGATAGACAAAAAAATTGAATAATAAAATTTTTAATAGAAAAAACCTGAAACGTCACCGCTTCAGGTTTTTAGTATGATCGGAATTATTTTTTACTCGTTTTAACAGCACCTTGGAAGGAGCGAATTATTCCCCAAGTCGTCAGTGCTTTTTCGCCTAATGACAAAATTCTCTTAGGTCGCCTCAGTATATAAACAGAAACAAGTCCCGCCGCCGCAATAAAAATAGGCTTAAAAGAAACGAAGACTTGCCATGAACGGTCGTAAGGTTCAGTAACTTGTAACCAGTCACGTGAAGTTGTAGTTAGATCAGCACGCTGTTGCTCAATTTGTGTGACTAACTGCTGTTTCTTTTCAGCTAACGACTGACGCTTATTTTTGCTCATTATCCGGCCCCGCTAAGGCTTTTGAGTCTTTCTTCAGCTGCTCTCGTGTTGCACCTAGTAAAGTAGACTGCCTTGCTCTTTTAAGCGTCCAAATAGCACCAATAATAGCGAGTAATATTAAAACGCCAGTAGTGATAGCAAGGGCTTGATAACGATAAATAGGGTCAACAGACCAAAAAATAAGGCCAATGAGACACATCAGACCAAATGCAGTAAATAATAGTGTGACACCAGCCATCAGAATGAGCTGAATAAGAGTGGTTTTTTCTTCCTCTAATTCAACGGCAATCAATTGGATGCGTGTTTCAACCATCTGCACAGCGATACTGGCAATTCGCTGTAAAGTGTTGAGAACCCCTTTACCGGGGCCCTGACGTTCTTGTTGTTCCATACTAATTAACGTTTAGCGAGGAGCACGCCGAGAACAACACCAACAGCAGCACCAATACCAATGCCTGTCCATGGATTTTCACGTACGTAGTTATCAGCTTGACCTGCAATTTCCTTGGTTTGCTGAGTAATCTTCTCACCAGCTTGGCTGAGTTTAGCTCGTGAAGAGTTTAGGGCATCTTTAGCTTTATGCTTTAAGCTCTCTATTTCTTCTTTCGATTTGTCTCCAGTATCATTTAGCACTGCCTCAAGAGAGTCTGCCAATGATTGCAGTTCAGCGCGTAGTTCTTCTGATGAATTGTTCGATGACATATTGGAACTCCTTATCAATAGAAAAAATATAATTAGCACTACTAACAATAGCTATTTTTGGGGTAAGTGCAATTAGGAACAACCTTAATATCGATTAAATTGATAAAAAAGGACGTGCAATGTTCATCTGTAGATGTAAAGTCTGACTAATCTTAAATTTTAAGAGCGTTAAAGCTGGAGATTAGATGATTTAAAATAGTTAGTGGATAGTGAGATGGATTATTAGAAATGAAATATTTTATAAGCGAGAGACTGTACTAGTCTCTCGCAAATTAATTAGTTGCTTTTTTTCGATGAAAGCTTTTTCTTAACAACAACAGCAATACTACCAATAAGACCGATGATAAGAAGCCCAACAGGGATAAGCATCAGAACGTTCATAATACGGTGTTCATACTGTTGAAATATAGGGCTTTTACCGAACCCATAACCAATAGTCGTGAGGATGAGTACCCAAAGCAGTCCGCTTAACCAGTTGAATACCTGAAAACGGCCATTTTTGAGGCCAGCTAAACCCGCGATAGTCGGTAGCAGTGTTCTGACGAAAGCGAGAAAACGACCTATTAATAAAGCAGCAAGCCCATGACGATGGAATAAGCTATAGGCGCGTTGGTGATAATGTTCGGGAAGATGGCTAAGCCAACCCTTGACTAATTTGGTATTTCCAAGCCATCGACCTTGAATATAACCAACCCAACAACCTAGGCTAGCTCCAGTGGTCAAAATGATGAGAGTCATTGGAAAGCTTAGTGTTCCTTTTGCAATCAAAACACCAACAAGGATCAACAAACTATCACCTGGTAAAAATGCGGCAGGAAGAACCCCATTCTCAAGAAAAAGAATAGCAAATAGCACAAGATAAATGGCCCACACCAATGATGGGTTGGATAAGGTTACGTAGTCTTGATGCCAAAGGGCAAAAAATAGTTCTTTAACTAATTCCATTAATGTTTCCTAAACGGCAATAACAGCAACAATCTTATTGTTGGGCAGGGAGAAATGGATTAAGTGAACACCTGAGTGAAAAGTAATGTTTCCTCAGGCAGTTAGTGTAAAGCACCTTCACTTTAACAAAACAGAAAATAACTAAACAGCAAATTCTCGTTCTATTTTTAGAATTCATTTAAGTTTTGTGGTGTAGATAGGCTTTTTACAAATTGGCTTTAGTTGTTAAAAGGCACTAAAATAGCGTTTTAAAGGGGTTTTTCTTATAAAAATGGTAAAAAACGTATTTTTATGAGTTAATTTTTTTTTGCAATTTTTATTTAAATTAGTTAGCTAATTATTGCTTTTTAGGACTGTTTAACCTATCTTACGGTGATGCAAAGGGGAGTAACTTCTTCTTGTCGGTTTATCGTCATTACGGCACACACATTGTGCCCGGTAGCCGAGCACCACAATTTCCTAACCTAGGATTATTTGTGTTGTAAGTGAGACCTTGCCAGAAGGCGAGGTTTGCTCATTGTTTACAACCAAAAGATAATAATTCTAGGTTAAAGCATTTTAAGCGGCTGACGTCTTCTGAGATGTCAGCCGTTTTTTGTTTTTTGAGGAAATATTATGAACTCTGTTGGTAACCCTATTTTATGGGGAAGTTTCGCAGTTATCATTCTTATCATGTTGCTCGTTGACCTGTTTTGGCAGGGAAAACATAAAGGGCAAGCTATGTCGATGAAACAAGCAGCAGCTTGGAGCATCATTTGGGTAACGCTATCACTGATTTTTGCTGGTGGATTATGGTGGTACTTCAATGACACTGTAAGCCGCCAGTTTGCTGATACTCAAACGTTGGCTTTCTTAACCGGCTATCTGCTAGAGAAAGCTTTAGCTGTTGATAACGTGTTTGTATGGCTCATGCTATTTAGCTATTTTTCTATTCCTGCAAACTTACAAAGGCGTGTTTTGGTTTATGGGATATTAGGTGCGATTGTTTTACGTACCATTATGATCTTCGCAGGCAGTTGGTTAGTTTCTCAGTTTAGTTGGATTTTATATGTTTTTGGGCTGTTCTTGCTTTTTACTGGCCTTAAGATGGCTTTTGCAAAAGAAGACGATTCACCTATCACTGAAAAATCTTTAGTTAAGTGGGTACGTTCTCACCTACGTATGACTGATGAGCTACATGGTGAAAAATTCTTTATTAAACGAGATGGTTTACTTTTCGCTACACCACTCATTTTAGTGCTGATATTGGTTGAGATTAGTGATGTTATTTTTGCAGTAGATAGTATTCCCGCTATTTTCGCAGTAACAACTGATCCGTTCATTGTACTGACCTCTAATTTATTTGCGATTTTAGGATTGCGTGCAATGTATTTCTTATTGGCAGGAGTAGCAGAAAAATTCAGTATGCTTAAGTATGGTTTAGCTGTGATCTTAAGCTTTATTGGTGTGAAGATGTTATTAATGGATATTTACCATATTCCAACCGCCATTTCCTTAGGGACTGTTGCGGCGATTCTCGTTCTTACTTTAGTGATAAATGTTATCGTAAATAAGCGAAACGAATCTAAAAATTAACATTTCATTAATCCGATTAAGGTACGCTGACGTAAAAATCAGGGTACCTTTTTTATTTTAACCATCTGAAAGTAATCATACATTTTGTATTTGTTAGCCTACTATAAGAAACAAAACATAGTTAAGATCACAGATATGTAAATATATTGTTAATAAATATAAATTATTGTCTATATTTAAAATAATCGCCTTTTCAGAAGGTATTTATTCCTTATACTGGCAGGGCAAACACATTTTATTCCTAATAAAGATAAATAATATATAGGTCGTCTATGGATACGAAAAGAGCAGGGTTATTGAGATTTATTTCTCAAGGAAGTTTGGTAAAACAAATATTGGTTGGTTTGATTGCAGGTATTTTACTGGCGTGGTTATGGCCATCTGCCGCTAAAAATGTCGGACTATTGGGCGATTTATTTGTTAGTGCGTTAAAAGCAGTCGCACCAATATTAGTTTGGGTATTGGTGATGGCGTCTATTGCCAATCACCGTAAAGGGCAAAAAACTAATATTCGGCCTATTTTAGTACTGTATATCCTCGGTACTTTCTTTGCGGCATTAGTTGCTGTTATCGGCTCGTTTATGTTTCCATCAAAATTAGCCTTAGCAATCGGTGATGCGCAACTCAATCCTCCGGGGAACATCGCGGAAGTATTGAGAGGGCTATTAGTCAATGTTTTTGCTAATCCCGTCGATGCACTGATTAAAGGTAACTATATTGGTATTCTCGCATGGTCGCTTGGCTTAGGCATTGCGCTACGCCATGCTAGCGAGACCACGAAGGTGATGGTTCAAGATTTCTCAGAAAGCGTCACGCAAATAGTGAGAGTCGTGATCCGCCTTGCGCCACTAGGGATTTTTGGTTTAGTCTCTTCAACTATTGCGACAACAGGTTTTGAAACGTTAAAAGGCTACTTCCATGTGTTAGCGGTACTGATTGGTTGTATGTTGATTGTGGCATTGGTTGTTAACCCTCTGATTGTTTATTGGAAACTCAGACGTAATCCATATCCATTAGTCTTTACTTGCTTGCGTGAAAGTGGGGTAACAGCATTCTTTACACGTAGCTCAGCAGCAAATATTCCTGTGAATATGGGTATGTGTCGTCGTATGAATCTTCATGAAGATACTTATTCGGTTTCAATTCCGCTTGGTGCGACGATCAACATGGCTGGAGCAGCAGTGACTATTACTGTATTGACACTAGCGGCCGTACATACCTTAGGTATTCCTGTTGATATTCCTACGGCGTTACTATTAAGTGTTGTTGCTTCAGTGTGTGCTTGTGGTGCTGCGGGTGTTGCGGGCGGTTCGTTACTACTTATCCCATTAGCTTGTAATATGTTTGGTATTTCGAATGAAATAGCCATGCAAGTGGTTGCAGTTGGTGTGATGATTGGTGTATTGCAAGATTCTGCGGAAACGGCATTGAATTCATCAACGGATGTCATCTTTACAGCTGCGGTATGCATTGCAGAGGATGAGCGATTGGCTAATGTAGAAGCACAACTATCGCAAAGAGATTAACTGATTTAATCATAAAAAATCCGCTCAAGCAGCGGATTTTTTTATGGAGAAAAATCAACAACAATAGATTTAAATCCCTGTAAAGCTCAAATCAATGCGGCTATATCTGATAGGCAACTTGCATTCCTTGTTCTATTGCTCTTCTGGCATCTAATTCAGCGGCAACATCGGCTCCACCTATTACATGAACTTGAATCCCTTGCTTCGCGAGAGACTCTTTTAGAGGATGGAAAGGGTCTTGCCCTGCACATAGAATGACATTATCAACAGATAGGCAGTATTGTTTATCTTGATGACGGATATGTAGCCCTTCATCATCAATTCGCATATATTCAACGCTATTAAGCATTTGAACGCCACGTTTCATTAATGAAAGCCGATGAACCCAACCTGTTGTTTTGCCAAGCCCAGCGCCAACTTTACTATTTTTTCGTTGCAGTAAATAGAGCTGGCGAGGTGATTGTATCGGTGGCTGTCGAGTCTTAAAGAGACCCCCTGTAGAATGAATGCTGGTATCAATGTTCCACTCTTCATTAAATAGATTGTTATTTATGCTACTACTTGGTCCTTTTTGGCTCAAAAATTCAGCAATATCAAAACCAATACCACCAGCTCCAATGATAGCAGCGGAATCACCGATGGTGCACTGACCCGTTAAAACATCAATATAAGATACAACTTTTTTATGATTATACCCTTCAAGATTGATAGTTCGAGGGACTACGCCTGTTGCAATGATCACCTCATCGAAACCAATCAAATCACGTATATTAGCTTGATGACTAAGACGGATATCAATATTTAATATTTCAAGTTGGCGACAAAAATAACGGATCGTTTCATAGAATTCTTCTTTTCCAGGGATCTGCTTAGCCATATTAAATTGGCCACCTATTTGGTCAGATTTTTCAAATAATGTGACTTTATGGCCTCGCTGGCGGGCATATATTGCACAAGATAACCCCGCAGGGCCAGCACCAACAATCGCGACAGATTTAAATTTTTTTGCCTTTTCGTTAGGGTAATCTAGCTCTCTCACGGCGCGAGGATTTACAAGGCAGGTTGCCAATTTTCCCTTAAAAACGTGGTCAAGACAGGCTTGATTACAACCAATACAAGTATTGATTTCATCAGCGTGATTCTCTTGTGCCTTGCGCACAAATGCTTCATCAGCAAGGAATGGGCGTGCCATTGAAACCATATCAGCTTGGCCTGCTTCGAGGATACGCTCTGCAACAAAAGGATCATTGATCCTATTCGTCGTAATGAGGGGGATGGCGACTTTTCCCATTAGTTTTTCAGTTACCCAACTGAATGCACTACGAGGTACTTGAGTGACAATTGTAGGAACTCTTGCTTCATGCCAACCAATACCTGTATTGATCATACTTGCCCCCGCCTGTTCGATGGCTTTGGCTAAATACTCGATCTCCTCCCAGTTAGATCCATCTTCAACCAAATCCAACATAGACAGTCTATAGATAATAATAAAGTGTTGCCCCACGGCTTGGCGAATTTGACGAATGATTTCGAGCGGAAATCGAATTCTATTATTGTAACTTCCTCCCCATTCATCAATTCTCTGATTGGTGCGTTTAGCAATAAACTGGTTAATCAGATAGCCTTCCGATCCCATAATCTCGACACCATCATAGCCAGCTTGTTGTGCCAGCTTTGCGCTATTAACGAAGTCATCAATGGTGTTATAGATCTGTTCCGAAGTCAGTTCTTTCGGGGCATAAGGCGTAATTTCCGATTGAATAGGGCTGGGAGCGACTAATTGAGGATGAAATGCATAACGGCCGGCATGTAAAATTTGCAGTGCTATTTTGCCATCAGCACTATGCACAGCTTGGGTTATTTCTTGATGAAAAGGTAATTGTTCAGGATTATTAAGCACAGCACTATGGGGAGTTAAGGCGCCTTCTTTATTGGGGGCAATCCCACCAGTAATGATTAGGCTAACCCCATTTTCTGCTCGTAAGCGATAAAAATTCGCGAGATGCTGACTACCTTGTGGATGTTCTTCAAGACCCGTATGCATTGAACCCATTAAAATACGGTTCTTTAATATTGTGTGCCCCAAGTCAAGTGGGGTGAAAATGTGTGGAAAATTGCTCATATTTTTCTCCCAAATGGGACTTTGACAACAGGTCGGATGAGTTAACTCTAACTTAATGAAGTCATAAATAGGAAAAAATGTTAAATAATTGTGATATTTATCATGTGTTTTATGCGAATTTAGCTAGTAACATGAATCAGTACAGACTATTTTATTTTTTTGTCACAATGTGAGTGTAAAAAATAGTGTTGATAGTGAATTGATTTAATAACAAAAATATCTTCCGTACATTACAAATAGAGGGGGAGTTATGAAAGAAATTTGTCACTCGATTGAACTTGAAGGGAAACATGTACGGCTAGAGTTGCTAACTCATCAACATGATTCTCACTTTTCTAATATTATCCAAAGAGATGATTTGCATAAGTTATGGTATACCTCAGTGCCAGAACCTGAAAATGTGGCAAAAGACGTGGACAGGCGCTTAGGGCTATATCAACAGCAAGAAATGCTGCCATTCGCAGTTATTGATAAAAGAACTGAAAAAGCGGTCGGTATGACAGCTTATAATAAAGTGGATAGGGAAACTCGTCGGGTTGAGATTGGTGCGACTTGGTATGGACGCGAAGCCCAAAGAACGGCAATTAATACCGAAGCAAAATTTTTGTTATTGCAGCATGCTTTTGAAACGTTATCCTGTGTTGCCGTAGAATTTAGGACTCACTTTTTAAATCATCAAAGCCGCAAAGCGATTGAAAGGCTGGGTGCTAAATTAGATGGTATTTTAAGAAGCCATATTTACACTCGGACAGGGGAATTACGTGATAGTTGTGTGTACAGTATTATTGCGTCAGAGTGGCCATCAGTAAAACGACATTTAGAATGGCAAATGATAAAGCCCCGTTAATAGTCATTTATTATAATTTAACTGATGGTGAGTAAAACCTGCGATAACCAATAGTTTCTCATGATGGTATCCATCTGAACCATAAGGAAGTAAGCTAATTGGACATAAAATCGCCATACAGTTTTGAAAGACTAGACCAGAGCTAAAACTGCACGTATAATCCCTCCCACTTTGGCCCCTTAGCTCAGTTGGTTAGAGCAGTCGACTCATAATCGATTGGTCGCTGGTTCAAGTCCAGCAGGGGCCACCAAATTTAAGCTGTTAAATCAGCACATTAAGCCACTTCGAAAGAAGTGGCTTTTTTGTGTCTAAAAGCCAATGGCGACAAAATGGCGACAGAGATTTTGAAGAAACTCAAATCTGTAAGAGGTGTCCGCCAAGCTATGGAGATATTTTTGACTAGCTGTGTATAAAATACAGTCTCATAATTAATTTTTTAGATAGGCTATGCCTGGGATTACACGCATAATTTTATTTATGAGGATAAACTTTTTTGTCGCTGGAAATGTGAGCTTTATAGTGATAAAGCCATATACTGTATTTATAATAAAAATTAATTTGCTATAACTTCATTTACTTAAAATTTTAATGGGTGGTTATATGCAATCTGAACTATCTTTTTCTACAAGGGATGAGTTTTCTAGAAAACCTATAGCAGAAAAGCTAATTAATTTACTAGAAAGTGATATTGACCTTTCACCGATAGTGATAAATGGTGATTGGGGGACAGGTAAAACTGAGTTCTGTCTTAAAACAATTCAAGAAATGAAAGGAAGTAATGAGAAATTAAAATGTGTTTATATTGATGCTTTTAATGCTGATAGTTCAGATGAGCCTATTTTAACATTAATTGCAGCTATAGTTTCATTGTTTCCAGATAAAAAAGATAAAAAGTCTATAATAAACAAGGCAATACCTGTTATTAAATATGCGTCAAAGGTTTTGCTTAATGCTAGTACCACTTTAATACTTAAAGAAAATGCAGAAAGACTAGGCGAAGATTTAT
This sequence comes from Providencia burhodogranariea DSM 19968, assembly GCF_000314855.2. Lineage (GTDB taxonomy): Bacteria > Pseudomonadota > Gammaproteobacteria > Enterobacterales > Enterobacteriaceae > Providencia > Providencia burhodogranariea. Next base: position 603,214 of record NZ_KB233223.1, read on the forward strand.
CGGAGGCCTTAAAAAATCAAACCGTAGCAGCAATAGATGCGACTATTGATAACTTATTAGATACACACGAAAAATCTAATGAGAATATTTCTGCGTTAAGGAGTATTCTTGAATCATTATCTCTTGATAGCCCTGTTATTGTTTTTATTGATGAATTAGATAGATGTAGACCTAATTATGCTTTAAAAATGATAGAGTCAATAAAGCATATATTTAATATAAAAAATGTAAAGTTTGTACTAGTGACTAACATTAATCAATTATCATCGTCAATTAATAAATTATACGGAGAGTCAATAAATGCAAATAGATATATGGATAAATTTATTGGGTTTAAAATAGATCTCCCTGACTATTCTATTCAACGTGGCTTAAGTAAAGATTACAACTCAACAAGTTATTTTAATTTTTTAATTAGAGACAAAAAAGAGTTATCTGTTTTTCTAAATGAAGGCTATTTTGAATTTTCAGCTTACTTAATTGAAATAAATAACCTTTCATTACGTGATGTAGAGAAATTTGTAAAGTATTTACGTGTTTATCAACTGATTAATGAACAAGTAATTAATGATAGGTCAAACTATTTAATTTCATTATGTTATATAATTGGTATTTTTATATATTCAGTAGATAGTATTGCTAAAGATAAATTTTTAAATAAAAGTTATTCCTGTGAAGATTTGATTGAGTTTTTTTCAATCGATAAAAATTCTGATAAAAGTGACTCTGGTTACAACGGGTACTACGCTATAGAGAGAATAGCAATAAATTTTCTGAAGGAAGCAGAGGATTATGATGAATATAAAAAAGCTAATTCAGAACTAATTACTAAATTAGAAAAATTGTGGGAATATGCAGGCAATAGTTCTTTACGGTTAAACAGAAACTTTGGCGAATATACAACTAATGCTCTTTATAGGTTGATGCTGATTTAGTATAAGTTTTTCAATTTTATCCTCCTAATAATTAAGGAGTTTTATGAATTTTCTATTATTTTAAATCTATATTAATTTCACGTAAAATAGTTATTATTTATTTTTTTTCATATGGTTATGTTATTTTTCCATCTAGGATGAAACCTAAAAAACTGAAATCTAGTGAAATTCTTTTCACACATTTCAGTTTGATATGTTCGGCAACTCCCTAGTATTGGCGCGGCTTGGCGATAAGGTTTGTAGAATTTTAAAACTGAAATAATTTTATGATCCAAATTGTGCAGGCGGGTGCGGTGTAGTGCGTTTTACGTGGTGGAAACTTTTATTTCGTGGGTGCTGTGATTCGCCAGCGCAATGCCATGGGCGCGATTCATTTTATTTATGGTATGTCGAAGTTGGGAGATTGATTTAGGCTATATAGTACTGAGGTGGTTTTATGGGGTATAAACATTAAAGGCTACCGATGGTTAGTCGGTAGCCTTAATTACGTTTTCGTTATTACATGAATGAACGAATCAATTTTAGTACTGCTGTAGCAGCTTCTAAAACGATGATTAAAGTATCAAGTACTTGCTTCATCCGCATGACTCCTTAAATTAAGGAGTACGATTAACCTAGCATCACCCATACACTGCCTGTCAGACTAGGCCTCATCTATTGTTAGTTGAAGAGTGTCGCACAACTTGGCTAGGGTACTAAGACAGCACCACCTGTTACTTAACCAGGACTTTACTTTCCGTATAAATACGAAATGTAGAATTCCGTTTCCACTAATCAAAAGAATGACTTTTGATGTGTACAAAGACCATGTCTACGACACTCATCTAACAATGCATAATTATAGGGGGAATTTAGAATGGATCAATCGATTAAATTTGATAATGTTAAAAAACAAAAAAACCCAACTGGTGAGGTTGAGTTTCTTTGTTTTCAAGCCTAAGCTTGATGCGTTTTAACCCTTGTTGGTGCAAGGGGCGCATAATATAGCGCAACACTCTTCAACTAACAATAAAGAGTTTAATACTTTTGGGCTTAAATCTCAACCAATAACAGGGGAGTATTTTTCTCTCAAGTTGTCTGACTTGGTGCCAGTGCCATTGATAGCTTGCGCATTAAGTGGTTCGCCTGTGTTGTTATGGGTATGACTTGCTGTAAGTTCTGCTAGTTCTTTGACGATATCAAGCGTGTCTATCATTAGCTGGGCAACGTTAATTTCTTGGCTACCTATCCAGACCACAGGGGCTATGATTTGTTGTTGTGCACCTGAAACGCTTTGCTTTATCTGCCCGATTTTCTCTATCAGCTTTTGACCGATTTCAATTGTTGAGTCTTGCCCAATATTTAGGACCATATCTTTTTCAATACTCGCCACGAAATTTGCAGATGTAGCGATTGAATAATCACCCTCGGATAATTGCTGTATTGCACCCGCTAATAATTTCTTGGTACCCAAAACGGTTGATGTGTCATTGGCCTGTATTGTGGTTTCCCTTGCTACAAGTTCGCGTTGTTCTTTATCTACTTTAATCATGCGTAACATGGGTTATTTACTGATACTCTGGTCTGTCTCACGATTTCAACTACCATCCAGCGTTACGCGCTGAAAAACTTATTGCGTTGCTGCTGTAATTGATCCCTTGGTTGTATGGCAGGTAAGATATTATTTTGACTGAGTGTTTGCCTAATAAAGGGAAGTGGACAGCGGCTCTCTATTGAGTAAAAATTTTGTTCAATAGAGGGGGGCTAATTCATAGCTTCAAGAATGTTTTGTTATTTTAGTTATTTTTCACACAACGTTTTAACTGATAATTTACTGTTTTTCTAATTAGGAATGATATTTATAGGCCTATGGAATTTCATGGGGTGTTATCGAATGTTATTTTTTAGATCTTAATTAATAAACATATACTGGTTAGCATGTGTTTATAGTGGGTTATATAAAGTAATAATATGTACCATTATTAATTATATCTCTCACTTAATTTTTATGTTAATTACAGTTTATAAAAACAAATAAACAAATTTTGTGATTTAAAATGAAAATATGAATTTCAATTTTAATAAAGAATAAAATTATTAATTTGTTTTTATCTCAATATCGGAAATGTTAGTATTGACTTTATTTTTAGGGTTTAAGCTGTTTTTACCTGCATAAGGTGTATAGTTGTCGCTAAGTAATTAAACTTATTTGTTTTTATAATATGATTGATATTTGCTGTCAATTATCAACTTTCTTTCTAATATACCATATATATTCATTTTGAGTGTTTCTTTGAAGTTTTATCATATTTTTTGTGCGTAATATGAACCAAACAAATAATTAGTTTAGTTTATTATAAATCCATATATATTACCTTGAAGGCGTTAAGAATATTTTATGGATAAACAAATCATCGCAATGCTCATTGAGCTCACTTTTCGCGGGAATGATGATGTGAAAATTGCAGCAATTTCTGCACTCGGTGACTATCAAGCAACAATAGAGCAAGAGCAAGCTATTATTAGGCTAATTGAGTTATGTAAAGATCCTAATAAAGAAGTTGCTGTTTCTTCTATTCGGTCATTAAGTAAATTGTCAGGATATTTTACTTCGCTAAAATAAAATGAGTAAATAGGCACATTAATCTTTATTTCGTTGCTATACTTCAATTTGAATGAAGTATTGTATCAATTTTGCTCGATAGATAGAATTGCGTAAGTGTTTTTACTTATTCGTGTTTGGGCGATTTTTATACATTTAATGTGCATTATTTTTATAATGATTACGACATCATAAAAAGAACACTTCATTTGGCTAGGTTTTTACTCGTATATTTCAAATAAGACAAGTAAATATTGATATTATTTTCATGATCGAAATCAGTGCATATGAACTTTACTAAGTTTATTATGATAATAAATAGGTACGTAGTTATTCATACATATGAGAGGTTATAATGAAAAAGATTTTAATTTCTAGCATTCTGGCAGCTACAGCAGCATTCTCTTTTAATGTAATGGCTGGTGACTCTAAAATTGTCACGCCTGAAAAAATGACTTGTCATGAATACATTAACTTGAATCCACAAAGCTGGGCTCCTGTAGCATTATGGGTAACCAATCAAGAAACTCAATTTAAAGGGGGCGACTATGTTGCTTTAACTGAGCAAAGTGTTGCTGAAGCACCTCAAATTGTTGAATTCTGTAAGAAACACCCTGAAGGTACATTACAAGATTATTTAGCTGCAAAAAAATAAGTTGAACTCTGCTAATTAATGCAGTGTGAATTAGGTGTTTGCTTTGGTTGGTTCCTTCCTAATTAAAATTACATAGGCGTTGATTAGATTCAACAAAATGTAGTTTGAATTATCCTAGGTATTTAATCAAAGCAGGCACCACAACTAGAATACTTTATATTAATTAAAAGTCTAAGCCGTATAGTCAATAAATGATTTATCTAAGTATAAGTAACGTTTAATAAATATCCTTAAATCTCTCGAAGTTATTGCTGTTAATAACTCATCCTCAATTATCTTACGCGTAATTTACTTCATTCATTTTGCAGGAACATCGGCTTGGGGATTGATCTTAGTTTCAGTACCTTCGCGTCTAATCACTTCAGTGAGCGGGATCCAGAATTTCGGAGGTTTTATTGGGGGATCTTTCGCACCTATTGTGACAGGAATGATCGTAGATCAAACGCATTCTTTCACATTGGCATTGGTGGTCTGTGCCGTGGTGGCATTCTTGGCTTCACTCGTATACTTCTTCTTTGTAAATGAACCGATTAAAGATCCAGCAGAATTAACATAGCAAACAGCTTAATTAGTCTTTACCATCAAGGGTAGTAACTCGATAAGGGGTTATTGCCTTTTATTTAGACTCACCATGCTGCTTATTTAACCATCAGTTTCTCAACTAAAAAATCAATAAATGCACGCGTTTTGGCAGGTAAGGCAACGGTATTTGGGTAGAGTAATTGGATATTTTGCGAGGGAAGATTAAATTCTGGAAGTAATCGAACCAAGCGGCCTGTACGAATATCGTCATTGATTAGCCAAGCAGGGCAAATTGCTACGCCAAGTGATGCAAGTACCATTTGATGGATCACTGCCGCAGAATTTGATTCGTATTGGCTCTTTATCATGGGCAAAGTTAATTTGTCTCCTTGATTATTTTGCAAAATATATTGTGTGTCTTGCCAATTAAGTAGTGAATGGGTGATCCAAGGTGTTAAAGCTAAGTCTGCTATCGTGTTGACTTGATGAGTACCAACAAACTCAGGTGTTGCAACTAAATAGATTGGGTACTCTCCAATTTTTCGTGTTTTTAAGGAGGAGTCTTTAAGGTTACCTAAACGAATGGCGACATCGAGCTTCTCTGTTACAAGATCGTCTAAAGAAGAGTTGAAGGTATATTGCAGTCGTAGTTTGGGATAAAGACGACAAAACTCTGGCAGTAAAGGTAAAATATAATGCTGCCCAAATTCGTTTGTTGACGAAAAACGCAGTAAGCCTGTCACGCTGCTACCTATGTTTTGACTTCTTTCAAATGCTTCTTCGATTTGTAGTTGAATACGCTTAAAGTCGTCATAAAAAAATTTACCGGCTTCTGTCAGCGCAAGACTTCTCGTATTACGGGTCAGTAAACTGACATTCAATTGTGTTTCTAACTGCTTAATATCAATGCTAACCATCGAGCGGCTCAACCCTAAAATATCTGCTGCTTTGGTGAAAGTACCGGAATCAACCACTTGGAGAAAAGTGGTTATTTGCTTGAGATTTTTTTGCATAATAACGTTAATTGTTTGGCCATATTAAACAATGAGTTTAATCCTCTTGTATCGACAAAGGAAGTACGGACCTCTACTCTTCGTCACCGGAGGTAGGTATGTCTTATCGATACAAAATCGCGACTGTTTTTTTGATTGGTTTCTTCATTGATTGCATTAACATTTTTATGTCAGCAATTGCATTGCCAGATATTGCAGACACATTTTCAACCAACCAATCGATGGTGGCTTGGGTCACTAATAGCTATATTCTAGGCTTGGTACTCATTATGCCGGTTAGCCTGTGGTTAGCTGGCCGAATTGGTAATCAAAAGTTACTGTGCTTTTCTATGCTGTTATTCTCAGTCAGCGTTTTACTGTGTGGCTTAAGTAATTCTATTTACAGTTTAATCTTTTGGCGTTTTATTCAAGGAATGGCTGGTGGATTATTAATTCCGGTAGGTCAAGCGCTGGTATTTGCTTTATTTCCGGGAAAAGAACGTCATCATATTTCAACAATGATTATGGCGGTGGCATTGATAGCACCCGCATTTTCGCCAGCACTCGGTGGTATGATTATTGAGAGTTTGTCTTGGCGCTGGGTATTTTATTTGAATTTACCTTTCTCATTGCTCACCGCTGCTTTAGTGATATTGTGGATTAAAAATGGTGAGTATCAAAAAAGAGAAAAACCGGATGTACAAGGGTTATTAATGGTTAGTATTAGCTTACTGTTTTTATTGTTGTCATTTTCCTTTTATAACGATTATCACAGTATTATATTGTCGCTAGTCAGCTTTTTACTTTCTGCATTTATTCTGGCCTTTTATATCAAGTATGCTCGAAAATGCCCAGCACCAATTCTGAATTTGCAGTTATTAAAAAATAGTAATCTACGCAGAGCATTCATTGTTTATTATGCAGTGCCTGGTGTATTTACTGGTGTTAATTTACTTAACATTTTCAATTTGCAAATCAACCTTCACTTCAGTGCCACACAAACAGGCATGTTTATGCTGTTATATGCGATAGGGGCACTTATATCTATGCTGAGTGGTGGCTATTTATATCATCAGATTGGTAAAAAATATTTATTTATTATAGGAATTACCTTACACAGTATAGGAATAGGGTTATTGTTCTGGGTATCTAGCAGCTCAGATCTTGCAATATTAATTGCTGCTTACTTATTAATGGGGTCAGGTGGGGGGATTTCTGCCAATACAGCACAAATTAGTTCGCTAATTGATTTCTCCGGCAAAGATTTACTGCAGGGGAGCGTGTTGTGGAATATTAACCGACAAGTCGCATTTAGTGTTGGAACTGTAGTACTGATTTTTATTTTTAGCGTAGTTACGGCGCAAAGTGATTTACTTCGTTATCAATACACCTTCTTGATCGCAGCTATTATTGGCTTGCTATCGTTAATTTTAGTTATTATAGAGTAGAGATATGAATATAGCAGTACAGAGCGTGATTGATGTTCATACATTAATTGAGAATATATTTACGGGCAATAATCTTGAAAACGATCTCGGTGATCTATTAGCGCATTTTGATGATAACTTTGCGATGGTAACTATTAACGGGGATCGTATCGGTTTGGCTCAAGTTACATCATTGTTTACTCATAATATAGGAACTCGACCTTCTTTAAAGATCAAGTTGCATGACCTTAAGCTCGTTTTAGAATCCAGTAACTATTGTTGGGTACAGTATCAGGAGCAGCATCAAACTCAAGATGACGACACACTACGTATCTCAACGGCTTGCATTAGAATCGAAGAGGATCGTTGTTTTTGGGTTTATCTACATGAAACTCCAGTCAGAGTAAAATGATGTTTTAAAATAATATATTAATTAAGTAGTACCTTATCAACGGTAAGTAAGCCAACTCATTTATACTCGGCATACTTCAAATTATGGCTAGCCGGATAACGAGCAGCTTGAAGTATGGCGGGTATTTTATTATAAAAGGTTATAATCCGGTATTATTAGTAAGTGTTTGCGTATATGTTCGTAATGTAGATAGGAAATTCGTCGTGCTTGGTGAGATATATTTTTCTTTATGGTAAACGTAACGAATACCGCGATTGAAGCTAATATCATCGAGCGTTATTTCACATAAAAGACCCGCTTTTAATTCTTGAGTAATAGATAATCGAGAGACAATAGAGATACCCAACCCGTGAATAACGCCTTGCTTTATTCCTTCTAAACTTTTAATTTCCATCATATTCATTAGTTTTTTGTTATTTTCTTTAAATTTATCTAATAAGAAATCATGAGTTGCTGAATGTTCAGGTTTAATCAAAAATACTTCTGATTCAATATCAGAAAAACAACAATGTTTTTCCTTCGCTAACCAATGATCAGGCGAGCAAATCAGAACTAATGGATCAATAAGAAATGTATCAAGATGATATTGAGTGGGATCTAAAAAGATATGATCTGACATGATCAAAAATTCAAGTTCTTGTATGTCCAGCTTGTGGATAAGTTGTATTGAGGTTGAAATATCCATACTCAATTTTACGAGTGGTGATTGTCGTTTAAATTGAGCCATCACTTGGGGTAAAAGATAAACACCAACAAAGTGGCTTGCCCCAAATTTAATTTCTCCTTTTGAAGGATCATCAAATTGACGCATATGTTCTGATGATGCTTTCACCAGATTAACGATTTGTGTTGCGTATTGCTGGTATACTTTCCCTTGTGACGTCAAATATAGCCTGTTATTGATCCTCTCAAACAATCTTGTTTGCAACTCTTCTTCTAATTTACGGATTTTAATACTGACACTGGGTTGTGTACAAAACAGCCGTTCAGCCGTTTCAGTCACGTTGTAACCGTTAGCAAGTAACAAAAAAGCATCAAGCTGGCTAAGATTCATACGATTACCATAAATATTTATTATAATAATGATATATTAATACAATTATCTTTATGCCTCAACATTCCTATACTACGTATTCTCACTAGTTTTATCCCTATATACTAAAGAGGAAACGGTTATGGAAAAGACTGCTAAGCGAGATCATCTTGCTAAATCAGCCCCATCATCACCACAAAAAAATGGTAAAAAGATAACATTAAAAGCAGTCGGTATTCCTTTAGCCTTGATCGTGTTGTTGATTTTATTTTTTATGCCAACACCCGAAGGGCTAAGCATTCAAGGGCAAAAAGCTATTGCTATCTTTTGTACAGCATTAATTTTATGGGTATGCGGTTCTTTGCCTATTTATTTAACTTCAATGTTAGTGATTGTTTTATTGGCATTAACAGGTACCGTCGAGAAAGAAAAGACAGTTTTCGGTACTTTAGGTTATGACGTTATTTGGCTAATGGTATCGGCTTTTGTTTTAACTTCTGCGATGATTAAATCGAACATCGCGAGACGATTTGCTTTATGGATGATCACTAATTATGGTCAAACACCGAAAAAAGCATTATTTGTTCTCGTATTAATTAATTTTTGTCTTGTTTTCTTTGTTCCTTCTACCACTGCACGTGCAACATTAATGGTGCCAATTTGTATGATCTTATTAGAGATACATAAGGCAATACCGGGAAAAAGTAATTTCGGTAAATTAATGATGTTGCAAGGTGTTCAAGCTGATGCACTAGCCACTTCTGGGGTGATGACGGGCACGGCGGCTAATATTATTGCAGTCGGGTTTATTAATTCACAAGCAGGTGGATCAATTGGCTATATGGATTGGCTAATTGCCTCTTTTCCATTAGCTATAATGTCAATGACATTGTCCTTTTTAATTGGATTAAAATTATTTTCGTTTAAAGGTGAAGTCGATTTTGAAGGTTCATTGGATAAATTAAAGAAAGAGCGTTCTGAGTTAGGGGCTTTATCCAAAAATGAACAAAAAGCCATGTATATCTTCATCATGGCGGTTTTTCTCTGGGCAACGGAAAGTTATCACGAAGATATGTTCAGCTTTAGCATCAGTGTTTATATGACGGCTGTTATTGCAGCTATTTTATGCTTAATGCCTCGGGTTGGCCTATTAACTTGGAATGAAGCAAATATTAAATGGGATTTAATGATATTTGCAGCTGGCGCTTATGCCGCCGGAAATGCATTAGAATCTACGAAAGGTGCGCAATGGTTAATCGGTAAAATGGTATATGGACTTGGATTGGAAAATATGAATACAACACTGGTCTATATTATTGTTGTCTTTATCTGTATGTATAGTCATTTAATTTTTACCAGTAAAACGGTTAAAACAACAATATTAATACCCGCCATAATTGCATTAGCTAAAACATTAGATATGGATCCAGTAACCTTAGCATTGGCGGCATCATTTACGCTGACCTATACGATTACGTTACCACCACATTCTAAAGTTAATACCATTTATTTCTCGACGGGTTTCTTTAGCGTATTAGAACAAATGAAATATGGATTAATTACCTGCTTTATTGGGGCATCAATTATATCAATTGCCATATTTACTTGGTTCCAAATCCTTGGGTATGGTCTTTAAATCATTAAATTAAGGAATAATAATGAGACTTATTTTACTTCGACATGGTGAAACATTATGGAATATGGAATCTCGTTTACAAGGGCATGCTAATTCTTGTTTATCACCGAAAGGAATTAATCAAGCGATGGCAATAAAAGAAAGAATTCAATTATTATCACCAAGTCGGATAATCACCTCAGATTTAGGGCGTACAGTACAAACTGCTGAAATTGTTGGACACCCTGAGGCTGTCAGGGAACCTCTTTTACGTGAGTTAAATATGGGAGAATGGACCGGGCGACGTAAATCTGAACTAATCAAAAATTATGAAGAAAAATATAAGAATTGGCGTTCTGGAACTTATACACCACCCAAAGGTGAAAACTGGTTTGATTTTTGCGATCGCATAGGTTCGTCCTTACGAGAGTGGGTTTATAAAGAAGATAATGACCTTTTAGCGGTTGTTCATAGCGGTGTAATTCGAGCAGCGTGTAAAGTTTTCTTAAATTTATCACCTGAGTTTTTACTACCAGCGACGCCAGGAACAATTACAATTTTAAACTTTGATTTTCAATCTAATAAATCACCAAAGCTTGAAGCTTATAATATTAGTGCTCACATTCCAGATGAGAATGTAGCTGATTAATGTGATTATATTAATTTAATAAATATATCTAAATTTAATTTTCTATGTGGATTTTATTAATGAAAAATACTGAACAGTCTGAAATTAAAGGAAATTTTATCTTGTTTTTTACTTAAAAGTTTACGTTTAGTCAGTTACAATATTAAAGGTATATATTTAGCGGATAGTTTATGAAGGTGAATTTATCCGCTTAATATACTCGATTATTAGACTTTTTTCTGTTTGTTAATTTATATGAATTTAATTAAGAGGATGTAACAATCTATTGATTTGTGTGTTTAATTATAAATTAAATATCATGATCATCGCTAGAATATTTCTCTCATCTGACCTTTTTCTTCAAGTTTAAAATTTACACAGGTTTAACTCAACGGCTCATATCTTATAAATCATCCATATCTATCTGGATAATTTTTATTATTAGTACATATATTTAAAATTATTTGTTTATATATTCTAATGATTTCATTTTTCCTATTTGACTATGTTAGTCGGGGAAATAAAGTATAAAACTCACTTTTTATACAGTTATTATCAATTTTAATCCTAAATCAATCAATTTAATCCCATAAAGTATCATTATTAGCTTTTCTCATTCTTTGAAGACTTAATGCGTATATTTACTTTATTTTGAATTAAATGGTTAATACAACTACTCTAATTTGGAAAATCAGAAAAAGACTAATTGATTTAACATTTATATAAAAAATAAACTTAGTCATATTAAGGTTATTTTGTGGAAAATACTCTTTTTAGAGTGGGGGAGTTTTATGAAGAAAGTGATATCCGTCTTAATGTGTTCCGGATTGTTAACGTTAACTAGTCATGCATTTGCCACAACAGACAGTTGTGAAGATCAGAAAAAAGATATTGAAGCGAAATTAGCAATTGCTACGCAGTATAGCAATACGAGTGAACAAGTTCGGCTTCAGAAAGCATTGGATAATGTCAATACATACTGTACGGAAAGTCGGCAATTAAATCGAGCTGAGCAAAATTTAAAGAAAAAAGAGAGGAAAGTGAAACAGAAAGAGCTAAATCTCGAGGATGCAAAAGATGAGTTAGCAGAAGCCAAGCTCGATGGAAGACAGGATAGAGTCAGTAAAAAAGAGCGTAAAGTCAAAGAGAAGACGTTGGATCTTGAAGAGGCTCAAGATGAGCTGAAACAAGCTCAAGAAGATTATAAAAAGTTAAATAATTAAATTCAAAAATAAGAGTGGGAGACGATTATTTTGTCTAAATCTACTAATAATGAGCTAGCAAAAAATAGACTGACGTTGACCAGAAGGGATATGCTACTTGGTTCACTAGCGGTATCTCTTGGATTTACAATCCTAGGTAAAATGAGCAATGCAGCGACTATTTTGAGCACACCTGCACCAGAAGGAATGGCACGATTTATGAAGATCTCAGCTTCATTAACCGGCGTTCCTGATCCAGCCGCTGATCTCGGTCAAATAATCTATCAGGGATTGATCTCACTAAATACCAAAACCCCCGATCTTGTTACTCAACTAGAAGGCCAGCTCGTCAATGGTAAAGTCAATGCCGATGCGCCTGCAGAAATCAGAACTCTGGCAACGTTAATCAATAAAGCGTGGTATCTCGGCATTGTCGGAGACGGTGAACAAGCACACTGCGTTGCCTACGAGCATGCATTGAATTATGCACCTATCGCTGATGTTTGCGTACTGCCTACTTATGCTCGTGGTGAACCTCACTATTGGGCGAAGCCGCCTTTTGCCGATAGTAACAACAATCAATCAAGCACGGATAAAGAAAAAAATGTCTGAGAATAACTCTGCAACAGTGATCATCGTCGGTTCGGGAATTGCCGCCTGTCAAATTGCCCAAAAACTTGCTAAGCAGGGAATTGATACGCTGATGCTAGAAGCTGGGCCAAGAGTTAAACGTTGGCGAGTGGTTGAAGATTATCGTAATTCGCCATTCAAAGGGGATTTTCAGGCACCTTATAAGCCAACCGAATATGCCCCTCATCCACAATATTCACCGAAAGATAGCGGCTATTTGGTTCAGTATGGGCCAGAGCCTTACAAAGCGGGTTATTTACGTATTGCAGGAGGGACAACTTGGCATTGGTCGGCACAAGCTTGGCGACTGCTTCCTAATGATATGAAATTGCAAACATTATATGGAGTAGGGCGTGATTGGCCTATCGGCTATGATGATCTTGAACCCTACTACTATGAAGCAGAAGTTGAGATGGGCGTAGGTGGCCCAGTAGACACCGGCTCACCACGTTCAAAACCTTATCCACAACCTGAATTACCGCTATCTCACTTTGATATGCATTTCAAAAAAGTAGTTGAGCCAGCGGGTTATTATCATATAACTGAACCAGCTGCACGTAATACTGTGGCTTTTGACGGTAGGCCCGCTTGCTGTGGAAACAGTAACTGTATGCCTATCTGCCCAATTGAAGCACAATACACAGGCGAAACAGCGCTACGTAAAGCTGAGGCTGCTGGCGCTCGTTTAAAAACTGAAGCCGTGGTCTATCAGATTGAGCATGACGAAACGGGAAAAATATCTGCGGTGCATTATAAAGATCCTAATGGTAATAGCTCTCGTGTTACAGGTAAGATATTTGTACTAGCAGCGAATGCCATTGAAACACCGAAATTAATGTTGATCTCTAAAAGTGAAAAATTCAAAAATGGCATTGGTAATGAATATGACAATGTTGGTCGGAATTTGATGGATCATCCGGGTACCAGTTGTACGTTTCTATCCGCTGAGCCTGTCTGGCCAGGACGAGGTCCAATGCGTCTAAGTTGTATCAATAATCTACGCGACGGTGAATTCCGCACCACACACTCCGCAATAAAAATTAATGTTGGCAATTATTCACCCGTGCAGGCGGTATCTACCAAACTGTTGAATATGGGGGTGAGTGGTTCTGAATTGCCAGAAATGATCCGTGATTGGGCATCACGCTGGGTTGTGATCAATAGCTTCTTTGATATTCTACCTAATCGCGAAAATCGTATTGTTGCGACAGGTAAGAAAGATAAGCTCGGAATTCCTCAGCCGGGTGTGCATTACCAAATCGATGATTATATCCATAAAGCGCGTGATGTGGCTCACGAACACTATAGTCGGATTGCTAACCTATTTAACGCTAAACCCAATGAAATTTGGCACGATGATAACTATTTCAACAATAACCACATAATGGGTACGTTGATGATGGGAAATGATCCGCGTGACTCAGTTGTCGATGCTGATTTGCGTACATTTGATCATGAAAATCTATTTGTGGCGTCCAGTGGTGTGATGGCAAGTGCAGGAACAGTAAACTGTACTTTGACGCTGAGTGCACTTGCGATGCGCCTTGCCGATAAATTAGTAGAAGAAGCGAGGCATGTATGAAGTATAAAATTTTATTAAGCCTTGGTTTTAGCGTGTCTTTGGGGATGAGTTTTTCTTTAGCGGCACAAACCTCATCTACTGCTATCAATACTGATTCTACAGGAATTCCGTTTGGCACTATGGCGAGTCAGTCTGGAAGCCCAGCTAAACAAGCTTCTGAGTTCACTTCTCCTTCATCGACCTTGTATGTTCCTACAAAGGTTAATGGGCAGACGATAACGCCTCAAACAAGTTCTGGCAGTGAGCAAGTATCATCTAAAATGGCGTTAACACCTATCCCCGTTTCGGGAGGGGAGGTTAGCAGTGTTCCTCCAATGGATGCTCACATATCTCAAGGGAAATACCTGACTGAAGCTGCTGACTGTAGTGTTTGTCATACTGCTTCAGGTGGTAAGCCCTATGCGGGGGGGTTACCGTTCAAGACTCCTTTTGGCACGATGTATTCTTCTAATATTACGCCAGATAAAGAGTTTGGTATCGGTAATTGGAGTGCTGAAGAGTTTATTGATGCTGTTAAGCATGGGAAACGCAACGATGGAGAGAATCTCTACCCATCAATGCCTTATACCTCCTACGTGAAGCTGACAGATGATGATGCTCGTTCGATCTATGACTATTTGATGACATTACCTGCTGAGCATCATGCCCCACCAGCCAATGAAATGGAATTTCCATATAACCAACGTTGGGCATTAACTTTCTGGAATATACTCAATTTTAAAGACGAAGATTTTACGCGAGTAACCGAAAAAAGCACCGAATGGAATCGCGGTGCTTATGTTGCTGATGCACTAGGTCACTGTCAGGAGTGCCACACTCCTCGTGATATTTCGATGGGATTGAAATCCGATGAAAGTTACGCTGGTACATCGATTGATGGCTGGAAAGCATTTAATATTTCACCAAGTATCGCGGATGGAATTGGGTCTTGGTCTACGTCAGAGATAGTACAGTATCTGCGAAGTGGTTCTGTGCCGGGTAAAGCCACCGCTGCTGGGCCAATGGCTGAAGTGATATCTCATAGTACCCGTTATATGACCGATACAGATTTAAATGCACTGGCAGTTTATCTAAAAGATCAGCCTGCTCGCGGTTCAGATAAAGGCAGTGATCGCTTTTCACAGGGGAATGCAGTAGACAACATTACTCTACAAGTGAGAGGGCAAGCACTCAGTGATAGCCCAAATGGTGCGACACTGTATAACGCTAATTGTGCTTCCTGCCACGGTATCGATGGGGCAGGGATCGGTAAAAAGCTTTATTATCCAAGTCTCTTCCATAACAGTACGACGGGAGCTGACGATGCAAGTAATCTGGTCATGGTGATACTGAATGGCGTTGATCGTACAGATGCTCAGGGCCGTCATATCGTTATGCCTGCTTTTTCCAATGAGCTTTCTTCAGATGAAATCGCGACTCTTGCTACCTATGTCACTAAAAACTTTGGCAACCCGAATGCTGAGGTTACAGCGGATCAGGTAGAGAAATTGCGACTGAATGAGGTTACGGTCATCCCTGGATGGTTACTCATTTCTGGTGGTGGTATTGGTGTGCTCATTGTATTGGCAATTATTGCTATCTTTATAAAAAAACGTCGGAAGATATAAAGAGATAGAGTAGGGAGTACTTATGAACTCAGGCTTGCATTATTTCTTTCTTATATTTTTAAGATACAATTGACTTAATAAACCCATGCTAAACATCCTCTTAGCGATGTATGTAAAGAGGAAATAACATGGGGTTATCTCTCTTTCCCTTCAGATTGTCGCTTGCTACACAAGCAGCTCAATTTTGTCATCCAACTCATTATGTTATCTGAGAATAGTTTAAAAATTGATAGGCAGGAAATATTCAAATTATTTTGGATATTCCTAATAGATCCTCAAAGCATTATGTCCAGGGCAAAGGGATTATGTCGATAACTCAACAGACGCGATGTATGGCATCAAGATGGCTTCTTTTAGAATGATGTAATAGGAATAGAAATGATGTTATGAGGGGCCTAATAACGAATATAGCCCCAATAAGGGGCTATATTTAATACCAGCTCTTTTTGAGGCGGTATTTATTTATTCATCAAGGAAGCTACGTAGTACTTCTGAACGGCTAGGGTGACGCAATTTACGCAGTGCTTTAGCTTCGATCTGACGAATACGCTCACGCGTAACATCGAACTGTTTACCCACTTCTTCTAATGTGTGGTCTGTGTTCATGTCGATACCAAAACGCATACGCAGTACTTTTGCTTCACGAGCAGTCAGACCCGCTAACACTTCGTGAGTCGCTGAACGCAGGCTCTCTGAAGTTGCTGAATCTAAAGGCAGCTCTAAAGTAGTATCTTCAATGAAATCGCCCAGATGTGAATCTTCATCATCACCGATTGGCGTCTCCATAGAGATAGGTTCTTTAGCAATTTTCAGTACTTTACGGATTTTATCTTCCGGCATCAGCATACGTTCCGCTAACTCTTCAGGCGAAGGTTCACGCCCCATTTCTTGCAACATCTGGCGAGAAATACGGTTCAGTTTGTTGATAGTTTCAATCATATGAACCGGAATACGGATTGTACGAGCCTGATCCGCGATAGAACGCGTAATCGCCTGACGGATCCACCAAGTTGCATAAGTTGAGAATTTATAACCACGGCGATATTCGAACTTATCAACCGCTTTCATCAAACCAATGTTACCTTCTTGGATTAGGTCAAGGAATTGCAAGCCACGGTTGGTATATTTCTTGGCAATCGAAATAACCAGACGTAAGTTTGCTTCAACCATTTCTTTTTTCGCACGGCGAGCTTTCGCTTCACCGATAGACATACGACGGTTGATATCTTTAACCTGTTCAATTGTCAGGCCAGTCTCTTCTTCAATTTGACGTAATCTTTGCAGACAACGTAGAATTTCTTCTTCAACTTCTAACAGCTTTTCTGACCAAGGCTTGTTCATTGCTTTGGCTGCGGTTAACCAAGTTTCGCTGGTTTCATTGCCACTGAATAACGTGATGAAGTTTTTCTTCGGCATTTTGCACTGTTCAACACACAGTTTCATGATAGTACGTTCTTGAAGACGAACGCGATCCATCATTTCACGCATGTTATTGACTAGATAGTCAAATTGCTTTGGTACTAAACGGAACTGTTTGAAGACTTCAGAAAGTTCTTCGATAGCAATTGCAGTTTGGGCATTGCTGCGACCAAATTGTTTAATGTGCTGACGAGTTTTTTCATACTGCTCACGCAGTTCACCGAATTTTTCACGGGCTAATTCTGGATCGATGCTGTTATCGTCATCGCTATCGCTGTCATCGCCGTCTTCATCTTCTTCGTCTTCATCTTCGTCTTTATTTAACTCTTCCTGTGGAAGCTCAGAGCCTACATGTGTTGCTGTAGGTGCTAAATCTTCTTCAGCGTTAGGGTCGACGAAACCAGTAATTAGGTCGGATAGGCGGCTTTCACCAGCTTCGACACGGTCATACTGTTCAAGGAGATAAGTAATAGCTTCAGGATACTCTGCAACAGAGCACTGAACTTGGTTGATGCCATCTTCGATACGTTTTGCTATGTCGATCTCACCTTCACGGGTTAAGAGTTCGACAGTACCCATTTCACGCATATACATGCGCACAGGGTCAGTAGTACGGCCAATTTCACTTTCAACACTAGATAGAACTTGTGCTGCAGCTTCTGCTGCATCTTCGTCTGTGTCGGAAGTTGTTTCAGCTAGTATCAAATCATCGGCATCAGGTGCTTCTTCCATGACCTGGATGCCCATGTCATTAATCATCTGGATGATATCTTCAATCTGATCTGAATCGACGATATCTTCCGGCAGATGGTCGTTGACCTCAGCATAGGTTAAATAACCTTGCTCTTTACCCTTGGTTACGAGTAGCTTAAGCTGCGACTGCGGGTTTTGCTCCATAAGACGGTATCCACACTTCTGAGTATTTAGATTGGTGTCGGTCGGCGAAACAAACGGCCAACAAGAACATTCAAAGGGGGATTTTATTATTATGCTACGCCCCTTTAATTTCGTAGCAGTTTACAGGCATTCGCCTTAGGTAAATCGGCACTTAAGCCGTGTTGTATTCTTTATCTGGATTCTCGCTACGTTTTCACACGTGAAAGCGTAATTAGGCGGACTTCTGCGCGCTCCTCGGGGGTCAGCCCTTCAGTTCGTTCTTTCGCTATCAAATAGTCGAAACGCTCGTCGAGCGCGCTATTAAATAGATGGTTTAAAGCATCTTTAAATGTTTTTTCCGCTATCTCTTCTATCTCTATATCGTTCCAAGTTGCTAACTTTTCAAGCTGATTCGCAAATTTATTATCACGATATAACTCAAGCAACTGCCCAGTGGTCATTCCGGGGGTAGAACGGCAAACGCTAACCAATTCTTGAAATAGAGAAAGCCCCGGCATTTGGATGTGGGCGATCCCCTCTAATGAGGGGACGAATTCCGAAAGATTCGGATTTTGTACCAACAATGCAATCAATATACGCATTGTTGTCGGTTTTAATTTTGGTGCTTGGTAGCCAACCGATTCAGTGCTCTCTCTATCAATCATAGCAAGAACTTGAGAAATATCCGGTATGCCAATAAAATTTCCTAGTTCTTGAGCCATATAAAGGCGCAATGTTTCACCTGGTATTTGTTTTATCAAAGGGATAGCGAGTTTACTAAATTTCGCACGCCCTTCTTGAGTTTTTAAATCAACCTGAGGGACGAGAGAGTCAAATAGAAATGATGATAATGTCTTGGCATCATTCATTCTCTCTTCAAATACTTCTTTGCCTTCTTTGCGGACTAAAGAGTCAGGATCTTCCCCATCAGGTAAAAACATAAAACGTAACTGGCGACCATCGGTTAAATAGGGTAGTGCGTTTTCAAGCGCTCGCCATGCAGCTTCCCTTCCAGCTCTGTCACCGTCATAGCAGCAAACGACTGTATCTGTTGAGCGATAGAGCAATTGAATGTGCTCAGCGGTTGTCGAGGTGCCGAGTGAGGCAACCGCATAGCGGATACCATACTGAGCCAGTGCAACGACATCCATATAACCTTCAACGACAAGTAGCTTTGCGAGTTCACTGCTATTTTGTGTTGCTTCATAGAGGCCAAATAGCTGGCGGCCTTTATGAAAAATATCTGTTTCGGGAGAGTTTAAGTATTTAGGTATTGCATCACCTAATACTCGTCCACCAAACGCGATAACACGACCCCGGCGATCTCGAATTGGGAACATAATGCGTTCTCTAAACCGATCGTACATATGGCCTTTATCGTTAGTCACTAGCATGCCTGCTTCATCAAGCTGTTTGCGACTATCTGGAGCGACAGCAAATTTTTTGAGCAAATTATCCCACCCCGGAGGGGCGAAACCAATCGAAAAATGCTCAATAACTTCTACACTTAAACCACGTTGGCTTAAATAATCCTTGGCTTTATTCGCCGATGGATGACTTAAGGCAGAATGGTAAAAAAGATTTATTTTTTCCATCAACTGGTACAAATTTTGTCGTTGATGAAGTTCAATTTGGCTTGTGCCTGTTCCTGTTTCATAAGGAACATCAAGGCCATGTGAGGCTGAAAGTTCTTCGATAGCTTCGACAAAATCGAGTTTATCGTAATTCATCAAGAAATCGATGGCATTACCATGCGCACCACAGCCAAAACAATAATAAAATTGCCTTTCACTGTTTACTGTAAAAGAGGGGGTTTTTTCGTTATGGAACGGACAGCACGCGTGATGATTTTTACCCTGCTTTTTTAGCGGTACTTTTGCATCGACTAAATCGACGATATCTGTTCTCGCTAATAAATCATTGATAAATGAACGCGGAATTCGCCCTGCCATAAGCCCCTTTTCGCCTTTTAATGAACGATAATAAGCCGCGCTTCCCTCAGGAAAGCACGGCCTTTAACTGCTTACTAGTACTGTCTGCGATGGTTACGGTAGTTACCGCGACCAATTAGTACAGACGAGTACGGCGTGCGTTTTCGCGAGCTAGTTTCTTAGCGTGACGCTTAACAGCAGATGCTTTAGCGCGTTTACGCTCAGTCGTTGGTTTTTCATAGAATTCACGACGACGAACTTCTGCTAAGACTCCTGCTTTTTCACAAGAACGTTTGAAACGACGTAGTGCAACGTCGAATGGCTCGTTTTCACGTACTTTAATTACCGGCATGTGCCTCTCACCTCAATAGAAATCGGGTTGTTGCTGGCTTTATTCAACCAGCCGTCATTTAAAATGGTGCGGAATTTTACTTCAATGAGTACGGGTTTGTAAAGTGCCGTATAAAATTGAAACACACAAGATCACCTATTTCGTTGATTCGACAGGCGAAAAAACGAGCTAAATTAGGTAATAATGAAATTAGCCACACGAAATTTATTACAGGGTGCTGATTATAGACTACACAGCAGGAAAAGTCAGCCTTTTGGCATCATAAATTACACGATGGGCTGAATTTAATGATAGACTTTGCCTCATGCAACAAACAAGGGTAGTGCAATGCGCGTTTTAGGTATCGAAACATCCTGCGATGAAACCGGGATCGCAATCTATGATGATAAGGCCGGTCTATTAGCCAATCAATTATACAGCCAAATAAAAGTTCATGCGGACTACGGCGGTGTAGTTCCTGAATTGGCATCTCGCGATCATATTCGCAAAACTGTCCCGTTAATTCAAGCGGCGCTCAAAGAAGCCAATTTAACGAGTGCGGACATTGATGCTGTAGCCTATACAGCAGGCCCCGGACTAGTCGGTGCACTAATGGTTGGTGCAACCGTGGGGCGCTCGTTAGCCTTTGCTTGGGGTGTACCTGCTGTAGCGGTTCATCATATGGAAGGGCATTTACTTGCTCCGATGCTCGAAGAGAAAAGCCCTGAGTTTCCTTTCGTTGCATTGCTCGTTTCGGGTGGTCATACTCAATTAATTAGCGTAACCGCGATAGGTGAATATCAATTACTTGGTGAATCTATTGATGATGCGGCGGGTGAAGCATTTGATAAAACGGCTAAACTTTTGGGGCTCGATTATCCGGGAGGGCCATTGTTGTCACGTATGGCACAACAAGGTACCGAAGGGCGTTTTGTTTTTCCTCGTCCAATGACCGATCGTCCAGGGCTCGATTTTAGCTTTTCGGGTTTAAAAACGTTCGCAGCAAATACGATCCGTGAAAATGCGAATGATGATCAAACTCGTGCTGATATCGCTCGTGCATTTGAAGATGCGGTCGTGGATACATTAGCTATAAAATGTAAGCGGGCTCTCGAACAAACAGGGTTTAAACGCTTAGTCATGGCGGGTGGAGTGAGTGCTAATAGAGCACTTAGAGTTAAGATGGAAGAAGTGCTAAAACAACGAGGTGGAGAGGTGTTTTACGCTCGCCCTGAGTTTTGTACTGATAATGGTGCAATGATTGCACTTGCTGGATTGATCCGTTTGAAAGGTGGCTCAACTACAGGATTAGGTGTGACGGTTCGCCCACGTTGGCCGTTAGCTGAATTGCCACCGCTAGTCGACTCACAATCGGCTAAATAAAATATATCAGTTATGCCTCAAGCTGCCGCAAATTTGCTGTTACGGCAGGTAGCTACCCAAGTTTTCATACTGATGTATGTTACTTGGGATAGCCTTCCACCCTGTTGATATCTATCATAATTCATGAATCATCATCGTTAATGTCCATAGCAATCCAAATCAGATTTCTTTTATTTTAAATTAGTTACTGTACGAATTTTTTCATCGTTAGTTATGATGTGTGATGAATGTAGTTTTGAAAAATGCGTTACTTAGCAGGGTTATTATTCAGATATATTTAATATAAAATTTAATTGTTATTTTTATTTTATTGATTTTTATTTGAAATAAATTATTTTGTGACATGTCACAAAATAATTTATGGCTAAGTTTAGGTCAATTTTTGGTCGTTAATGTAATATCGTCACTGCATTATCTAGCCGAGTTGAATTATTTTTAACTACTTCTGAAGCATTTGCACTTTGCTCTACTAATATGGAGTTTTTTTGTGCAATAGACTCTAGTTCAAATAAGGCTTGAGTGATGTCAGATAGCCCTGTAGCTTGCTCAGAAGTGGCATGGCTGATATGACAAATCAATTGTGTGACATTTTGTACCTGATTAACTACATCTTTAAGAGCATTACCAGTTGTGTACACATGCCGTTTTCCTGAATGCACTTTATTTTCGCAATCATCGATAAGATCACGAATATCATTAACCGCACTGGCACTGCGATTCGCAAGACTGCGAACTTCGTCTGCGACCACAGCAAATCCTTTTCCTTGATCTCCTGCACGAGCTGCTTCAACAGCTGCATTTAGCGCCAATATATTGGTTTGAAAAGCAATCGTTTTAATAACGTCGGTAATTGCATTGATTTTACTGGTGCTATGCACAATTTGCTCCATCGTCTGGATAACATTTTGCATTGCCTCTGCTGCATTTAAAGCGGTTAGACTCGTTTCGTTAGAAAGCTTATTTGCTCGAAGTGTATTTTTTGCATTCATTTGTACAGATACCGACATCTGATTCATTGTTGCTACTGTCTGTTGAACGTAACCCACGGTTTTTTGTGTATGTTGTTCAAGTTCATTACAATCTTTCACCAGTAACTGACTCTCTTTGTGTACATTACCAATTTGGTAAGAAACATCATTGGTAAGCCATCGACAGATTAGCCCAAGTTGCCCAACGGAGCGCAATATGCAGCCTATTTCATCGACACGATTGAGATGGGTAATACTATGCTTCTCACCCCTAGCGACATCGAGAGTTTGTCTCGCGATATTTGCGATAGGTTTAGCAATGAGCAATTCAAGTAAAATATTGCCTATTATTAGGATGATAAAGGAGAATAGGCTTATTGCAGTGACTGATAAACCTTGCTGACCCGACAGAGTTGCGATACTCACCCAACTGATGAACAGTAAGGCCATTAGCAAACGAATGCGCCAACGAATAGGAAGTGCCGGATGTTGACCAAACCAATATTTTGATAGGACTAATCCTTTGTATAGTTTGCGGTTACTTCGTGTTTCATTAAATGCTTGGTAAAGTGGTTCAACTGTGGCAATTTCTGTTTGTGAAGCTTTCGTTCTGATCGACATATAGCCTGTTGTTACACCTTTCCTCATCATCGGGCAAATATTAGCGCGAACCCAATAAAAATCACCATTTTTACGGCGATTTTTGACAATGCCGGTCCACGGTTCTCCTTTTTTTAAGGTATTCCACATATCGACAAAAGCTGCTTTCGGCATCTCTGGATGGCGAATAATGTTGTGAGGTTGGCCTATAAGCTCAGAGAGTGAATAGCCACTTACTTGAATAAAAGAATCATTAACATGGGTGATATTGCCATCTAAGTCGCTAGTGGTCATTAGAGTGGTATCGTCATTTAGCAGGTATTGATTGTGTGTCGTAGGAGAGATATAGCGCATAATATACCATTATTATTGTTAAGTTTCTTAATGATATATTTCGACTTATTTTACACATTCCTTAACGGTAAATTTGAATTGTTTGATTGCTTCCACGGTTTTGTTGTCTTATTCGTTAAAAGTGGAATCGGCTATTAAGAAATAAAGAGGGTCAAAGGAAAATTGATGATTTAGTGAAATAGAGGCTGAAGTGCGAATAAAAATGAAAAAGGCTGTTTACGCAGCCTCTTCAGGATTAGTCGTCTTGTTCTTGCTCTTTGGCTTCTTGGGCGATTTCTTTTAAAGTTTTTTTCTTTTTATTTTTAAGTTTTTGCCAAATTCGGCTTTCTTGGCCGCGCCATAAGCGTTGGATATTACCGTGATGGCGGACAAGGATAAGGCAAGAAAGCATAGCGACGGGAAAGGTGAATTCAGGTTTAAACCACCAGACATAAAAAGGAGCGAGTAGGGCGCCGACAATTGCGCCTAGAGATGAATAACCGCTAAGTAATACAGTTAGTAGCCATGTTCCAGCGATTAACCCAGACAGATCCCAACCAATAGCGGCAATTGAACCAAATGCAGTTGCTACGCCTTTTCCGCCTTTAAATCGAAAGAAAACAGGGTAAATATGCCCAAGACAGGCTGCAATTGCGACAAAGCCAAGATAGAATGGTGGGACTTTTAGATAGTAAGCCAACCAAACAGGGATCATACCCTTTAAGACGTCGCAAATGAGTACTGCGCCAGCAGCGGCTTTACCTCCGACACGTAATACGTTAGTTGCACCCGGGTTACCAGAGCCGTGTTGACGAGGATCGGGCAGCCTAGCCAAGCGACAGATCAGTATCGCACTGGAAACTGAGCCACAAAGGTAGGCAAAGATTATCATGCCAAGCGCGGTTGCACTCATAACTAACTCCAAAACAGTTAAGGCGACATATTTATAATTCACTTCTATCTTGGATAATACGCATATTTTCCTTGAAGTGGTATCAATTCAGCACATAAACGAGAAAATGACGTGATGGATATCGTATTTATTGAACAATTATCAGTCATCACCACGATTGGTGTATATGACTGGGAGCAAGAAATTGAGCAAAAGTTAGTGCTCGATATCGAAATGGGATGGGATAACAAACGCGCATCAATGAGCGATAATGTTACTGATTGTCTCGATTACGCGCAAATTAGCCAGGCGATCGTTGCACATATTAGCTACAATAAATTTGGTTTAGTTGAGCGTGTTGCAGAAGAGGTTGCTCAATTGCTATTAAATAATTTTGGTTGCCCTTGGGTACGAATTAAAGTCGCTAAGCCAGGTGCAGTTGCGCGAGCACGGCAAGTGGGAGTGATCATTGAAAGAGGCTCTAAACCAGTATAAATGAGAATGCTGGCGGCATTTAACCGCCAGCATTCATTCGGTTAGGCTAAAAGGCTTGTTGAAGCCGCCACTTCTCTACATTTTCAACCCGCTGACGAGTGAGTTCTTCTCGTATTTGTGGGCCTTGAAATCCTTGTTCAACAATCGGTTTTACACTAACAGCTTGTGCGATTGAAAAGGCTTGGCGTAAAAATTCACCTTGAGGATAAGCTTGTTGTTCTAAGCCACCTCGACCCCTAGCATCAGCTTCACTAATCAAGCTTAACTGTGTAACCCGTTCAGGCTTGCGCCAGCTATCAAGCCCATCAAATAATTGAATCAGCTCTATTGCACTGAGCCTATTGATAACATGCACTTTGTCATGATAACGGGCAGTGAGACGAGCAAGATCTCGAGCATTATTAGGAATTTTTAACCGATCACATAAGTTATCAATCAATGCAATTCCCACCTCACCATGATTGGGATGGCTAGGCCAGACTTCTTTCGGCGTTAGCCCTTTACCGACATCATGACATAATGCAGCAAAGCGAATATTGATATCTTGTGACAGCTGTGCAGCCATACGTAATACCATCAAAGTATGAATGCCAGTATCAATTTCTGGGTGCCACTTTGCTGGTGCAGGCACA
Organism: Providencia burhodogranariea DSM 19968; assembly: GCF_000314855.2. GTDB lineage: Bacteria > Pseudomonadota > Gammaproteobacteria > Enterobacterales > Enterobacteriaceae > Providencia > Providencia burhodogranariea. The sequence goes on from NZ_KB233223.1 coordinate 628,895, forward strand.
CCGAACAAGTTATCAATTTCAGGAAATAATACCGCAAGAGCGCCACATTGGCGTAGTACTTCTAAATAGACTTGTGGTGCATTTGACGTTAAGGCTTTTTCTGTTTCAGCCCAAACACGCTCGGCGGTAAGATGTTCTAATTCGCCTGAGGTAGTCATCGATTGCATTAACGACAATGTTTCTGGTGCAATTTGAAAGCCTTGTGCTGCATAACGAGCTGCAAAACGCGCAACGCGCAAGACGCGTAGTGGGTCTTCAGCAAATGCATCAGAGACATGCCGAAGAATACGCTGATTCAAATCATCAACCCCATGATAAGGATCAGTTAATTGACCTTGGGAGTCTTTAGCAATGGCATTAATTGTCAGATCACGACGAAGAAGATCATCCTCAATGGTGACATCTGGCGCAGAATAGCAGCTAAAACCCGTATAGCCAGAACCTGTTTTACGTTCAGTTCGTGCTAAAGCATATTCTTCATGGGTTTTTGGATGAAGGAATACGGGAAAATCTTTACCGACCTGCTGGTAGCCCTGCGCCAACATGGCCTCAGGTGTTGAGCCGACCACGACATAGTCTCTATCAGAAATAGGAAGACCAAGAAGTTCGTCACGCACTGCGCCGCCAACGAGATATATTTTCATTATCGTAACCTTAACTCATCCAACGGTCATTACGCTTTTTACGACGTGGAATAATGTGCGGTAGGATCAATCCAAGGATAAGGCCAACACCTGCAACACCGCCACCATACATAAACCATTGCAATATTAATTCACGACGGCGGTCATCAAGATTAACTTCTACGATTTCTAATTTTTTACCGGCTTTAATTAATTCGTTTTTTAGTTTTTCATTTTCAGATTTTAATTGCTTAACGGTGTTGTCATTATCAGCAACTCGTTGCTGCATATCTGCCGTTCTGGTATTCCACGTATTGTCGATATTTTCTAATTGTTGGCGTAATTTTTGGTTCTCAGCTTCTAACTCAGGAATGCGTGTTTTCATACTCGGAGTTGTACTGAGTTGCTCTGATGGTAGCCAAACAGTGCGACCACGTTCATCTTTAACTTGAGCGAAATTATCATTCGTTGAAATCAATTCAACGCTTTCACCCGCATTTAGTGTGCCAACAATGCGATATTTTGTTCCTGGCCCACTATGTACATAAGTTGATAAGTCATCAGAAACATAACGTTTCTCAGCAGCAGAGGCGCTGACTGACAGACCTAGCCCCATGATTGAAATTAGTAATAATGGTATTTTTCGCATGGTATTTATTTTCTATTAGTTATGGTGAATGAATTAAGTGTGTAGACAAATACTAAAGAGTTCAGTGTGCGTGTGCAAACGCTAAACCAGAATGGGAACTATCCTAACTCACTATATAGCGTACAAATATTCTCATTTCTTGACACAAAGCCCTGAAATAAATTCAGTGTATAGAATTTTTGGTTTCTTTGCGCTTTGTTTTCTCAGTCCACGCTGATTGGGGTAATATAATGCTAGCAAAATTATCAATTAAGGAAATGTATGAGCCACATAGAAGTTGAACTTAAATTGGCTGCTCAGACTGCAGCGATAGATGCAGTACGCCAATCTTTAGCAACACTTTCCCATCAACATACAGAACCCAAGCAACTGACGAATATCTATTTTGATACCGAAGAACGTCAGTTACGTCAATGGGATATGGGGTTACGTATTCGTGGCTGCGATGGTCATTATGAAATGACGATTAAAACCGCAGGGCAAGTTATTGGTGGCTTGCATCAACGTCCTGAATATAACGTCGATATAAACGAACCAGAAGTCAATTTAGCGGCGTTCCCAACGGAAATCTGGCCAGAAGGAACAGATATTCAGCAATTACAAGCACAGCTGCAAATTCTCTTTAGTACCCACTTTATGCGTGAGATCTGGTTAGTCACTTTTGAAGATAGCGAGATTGAAGTTGTCTTTGATCAGGGGGAAATTTCAGCAGGAGCACAAACTCTTCCTATTCAAGAGTTTGAAATGGAATTGAAAAAAGGCTTTATTGCCGATGTGTTGAATTTAGCTAAGAAACTAGCAGATATCGATGGTCTTCGCCTTTCAGCAACGAGTAAAGCGGCACGAGGTTACTCTTTAATACAGCCTCAAAAAGTGGTATTGCAGCAACCAGAAACGGTGTTTAATTATGAACAGAAACCAATAGAACAAGCACTTACGTACATGCAAAAGCTCTGTGAGCAGCATGAAGCTTATTGGTTAGCAGATAAAGCCGATGCACGTGATGGGTTTGAAGTGTTTTTACGTTTTGTTCAAGCATTCTTAGTGCATTATCGCAATTCAGCACCTCAGTTTATACAAGATATCCCACTGGAACAGCTTCGTTCAGATATCACAGATGAAACCATCAGCGCAGAAACTTTTTGCTATAGCAGCCGCTGGCTAAAGAGCAAATTAGCCTTTACTCAGTGGTTAATTGCTTTGACGTATACTGATATCCATTAAGGTGTTGATATGCATCCTTTTCCTGAATTGCTGCACAGCCAGCGTGAATATGTTTTAGCGGGACTAGCAGGTCAATCGAATGATTTATTGCCGTTAAGTGACGAAGAGGTCTCTTTTTTAAGCTTCAGTGATTTTGCTTTAAAACAGGTTTTAGCTTATCCCATTTTTTTAGAGCAGATCCGTAAACAACCACCCGAAGCGAATGAGTGGCAACATTATACTCAGTGGTTAGCTAAGGATTTAAATGCGGTTGTGGATGAAGATCATTTAATGCGCGTTTTACGCGCTTTTCGTCATCAAATGCTGGTCAGAGCCGCTTGGATGCAAGCATTACACTCCAGTACGGAAAAGGAAACACTTCAACAATTAAGTTCACTTGCGGAAACGTTGATTGTAGCCGCAAGAGATTGGCTGTATCGGCAATATAGCCAAATATGGGGAACGCCTTGCGATAGTGAGGGTAATCCACTGCCGTTACTCATCCTTGGAATGGGTAAATTAGGTGGGGGAGAACTCAATTTCTCATCTGATGTCGATTTGATTTTTGCCTATCCAGAAAATGGTGTCACTCGCGGAGGCCGTAAAGAACTCGATAATGCACAATTCTTTACCCGTTTAGGTCAAAAACTGATCCGTGTTCTCGATCAAGTTACTGTAGAAGGTTTTGTTTATCGTGTTGATATGCGGTTACGCCCATTTGGCGATAGTGGCCCGTTAGTATTTAGTTTCTCAGCATTAGAAGATTATTATCAGGAACAAGGGCGCGACTGGGAACGCTATGCAATGGTTAAGGCACGTATTATGGGGCCTGATAGCTTGCATTATGCGGAAAGTTTGCGCCAATTGCTGCGCCCTTTTGTGTATCGTCGCTATATTGATTTTAGTGTTATTCAATCATTACGTAACATGAAAAATATGATTGAGCGTGAAGTTAGGCGTCGTGGTTTAGTTGATAACATTAAGCTCGGTGCTGGCGGCATACGTGAAATTGAATTTATTGCTCAAGTTTTTCAATTAATACGGGGTGGACGTGAACCCACTTTACAGTCCCAATCGCTATTATTAGTAATGAGCAGCATTCGTGAACAGGGGCTACTTCCTAATGAGCAAGTTGCACAGTTACTGGATGCTTATTTCTTTTTGCGTCGAGTCGAAAATTTACTGCAAAGTATTGATGATCAGCAAACTCAAACTCTCCCTGAAGATGCACTTAATAAAGCTCGTTTAGCTTGGGGAATGGGATTTGAACATTGGGATGCATTTTCTCAAACATTAACGCAAAAAATGGCAATTGTTCATCATATTTTCACTGAGTTAATTGGTCAGGATGATGAGGAAGAGACAAAAGATACCTTTGATGAAATCTATATCACGCTGTGGCAAGGGGAATTATCTAAAGAAGAGTTAGCGCCATACTTACCTTCTAAAGATGAGGAAACTGCACAAAAAATGATCCATGGCATTTTGATGTTTCGCTATGATTTAAATAAGCGGACTATTGGTCCTCGTGGGCGAGATGTTCTTGATGATTTAATGCCAAAGTTATTAACAAAGGTTAGTGAAAGGGCCGATGCAGGTCAAGTAGTGGAACGTTTAACGCCATTGTTATTGAGTATTGTGAGCCGTACGACGTATTTAGAGTTGATGCTCGAGTTTGATGAAGTATTAATACACGTTATTCGTTTATGTGCTGCTTCGCCAATGATTGCGGAACAACTCGCACGTCATCCACTACTGCTGGATGAGTTGCTTGATCCTAAATCACTGTATCAACCTTTACCACTGACGGCTTATCGTGATGAGTTACGCCAATATTTAATGCGAGTTCCTGAGGACGATGAAGAGCAGCAACTTGAAGCATTGCGGCAATTTAAACAGGCACAGCTATTACGTATTGCGGCTGAAGATATTTCAGGTGTACTACCTGTTATGAAGGTGAGTGATCACTTGACGTACCTTGCTGAAGCTATTATTGATGCCGTTGTTCATCAGGCATGGCACACCATGGTTAAACGTTATGGGGAACCTTCACATCTTTCTCAATTGGATGAAAAACAACTTGGCTTTGCTGTTATTGGCTATGGGAAATTAGGTGGTTGGGAGCTAGGGTATAGTTCTGACTTAGACTTGGTATTTCTGTTTGATTGCCCTAATGGCATTGTCACCAACGGTAATCGATCGATCGATGCCCGACAATTTTATTTACGAGTTGCTCAACGTATTATTCATTTATTTAGCACCCGAACCACGTCTGGAATACTGTATGAAGTTGATGCACGATTAAGGCCATCAGGCGAATCAGGTATGCTCGTGAGCACGATTGAAGCCTTTGATGACTACCAAAAAAATGATGCTTGGACATGGGAGCATCAAGCGTTGATCCGAGCGCGTATGGTTTTTGGTGATGCTAAGTTACAACAGGACTTTAACCGAATTCGCCATGAAACGCTGTGCATACCACAAGATGCGGAAACTTTGCGTCAACAAGTGCGCGATATGCGCCTTAAAATGCATCAGCATTTGGGAAGTCACCAAAATACACAATTTGATTTGAAAGCCGATCCCGGTGGTATCACTGATATTGAATTTATCGCACAATACCTCGTTTTACGTTATGCCCCGACAAATGGGTCGCTAACTCGATGGTCTGACAATGTGCGTATTTTTGAACTAATGGCACAGAATCAGTTTATGCCTGAAGAAGAGGCCAATGCCTTAACGCAAGCATATGTCACGATGCGTGATGAACTGCACCACTTAGCATTGCAGTCTCTTCCTAGCCGAGTCGATATCAATCAGTTAGCTGCAGAACGCGAGCAAGTTTTAGCAAGTTGGGTAAAATGGTTAGGCGTTGCCTAATTCAATAATCTTATTCATCAAATTCAGTATTCTATTTCAATACTTGTCATGCAACTTTAAGCATGATTGGTATAAAATGAATATCAGGTTTCTTTTTTAACTGGAGTTCGGGATGAAAGTAACACTTCCTGATTATAAACAAGCAGGCGTATTGGTTGTTGGTGATGTCATGTTAGATCGCTATTGGCATGGTCAAGCTAACCGTATTTCACCAGAAGCACCGGTTCCGGTGGTAAAAGTTAACGTGGTAGAAGAGCGTCCCGGTGGGGCCGCGAACGTCGCAATGAATATTGCATCATTGGGCGCTAATTCTCGTCTAGTTGGGTTGACGGGTATTGATGATGCCGCAAAAGTATTAGCTGAAACTCTTAATGCAGTGAAAGTTCGCTGTGATTTTGTGGCGATCCCCACTCATCCTACAATTACTAAATTACGCGTTTTATCTCGTAATCAACAATTGATCCGCCTTGATTTTGAGGAAGGATTTGAAAATGTTGATGTACAACCAATGCTAGAACGCATTGAGCAAGCCTTACCTCATATTGGTGCATTGGTACTGTCGGATTATGCAAAAGGGGCACTATCGCAGGTTCAGAAAATGATCACACTGGCAAATAAAGCCGGCGTTCCTGTATTGATCGACCCAAAAGGTAGTGATTTTGAGCGTTATCGGGGGGCTACTCTCTTAACACCAAATATGTCTGAATTTGAAGCTATTGTCGGCCGTTGCCGTGATAACCAAGATGTTGAAGAGAAAGGGATGAAACTATTGGAGTCCCTCGATTTGACTGCATTATTGATCACGCGTTCAGAACAAGGCATGAGCTTGATCCGCCGTAATGAAGCACCGCTGCATTTACCAACTGAAGCTCAAGAAGTTTATGATGTAACGGGAGCAGGTGACACGGTGATTGGCGTATTGGCAGCATCGATTGCATCCGGCCGTCCTTTACATGAAGCTTGTGCATTAGCGAATGCTGCCGCAGGCGTGGTAGTTGGTAAGCTCGGAACCTCAACGGTTTCACCGATTGAATTAGAAAATGCCATCCGTGGCCGTGCTGATAACGGTTTTGGTGTTATGAATGAAAGTGAACTAAAACAAGCTGTTGAGAATGCAAGGCTACGTGGTGAACGTGTTGTTATGACTAATGGCTGTTTTGATATTCTTCATGCGGGTCATGTTAGTTACCTAGCTAACGCACGAAAACTCGGTGATAGGCTTATTGTGGCGGTAAATAGTGATGCATCAACACGTCGTTTAAAAGGTGAAACTCGACCAGTCAACCCGCTCGAACAACGAATGATAGTCTTAGGTGCGTTGGAATCTGTCGATTGGGTTGTACCATTTGAAGAAGATACGCCACAGCGTTTGATCGGTGAAGTATTGCCTGATGTACTTGTTAAAGGTGGCGATTATCGACCTGAAGAGATTGCGGGTAGCGAAGAGGTTTGGGCTGCTGGTGGAGAGGTCAAAGTTCTTAATTTTGAAGATGGTATTTCAACCACTAATATTATCAAAAATATTATGAAAACGACCGAGTAAATACACGTTTATCAATAATATAAAGGCCTGCTATTCAATATGATCCGCAGGCCTTATTTCCCATAGACTTCAAGTGCCAGCTAATTGTGCGTGTCCGCATCGCTGGCAATCCGAATCATGCGAGGTTAAAAATTATTGTTCTTCTTTCTTTTCTTCGAGGGCTTTAGGCTCGTTAAAACGCTCTTCTAATGCTTTCACGCGCTGTTCCATTTGAACCAGCTTTTCGCGGGTGCGCAACAACACTTGTGTTTGAATATCAAATTCTTCACGGCTAACCAGATCGAGCTTGCCAAGCTGTGATTGCAGCAATGAACGTATTTTTTTGTCAAAGTCTTCACCCAAATCACGAACGCCTTTTGGTAAAGCTCCTTGGATTTGACGTGCCACTTGTTCAATTTTCTTCGGATCGAGCATTTGCGGGTCCTTAAGTGTCAGAATATCAATTTGCTTATAGTGTAATACCACAACGCTTCGTAATAAACCCCAATACTTGTCATACTTCAAGCTATCGCTTTGTTGGCTACGCTCATTCACCCTAATCACGTAGTTATCTACGTTCCTAGAATACTCGTCATACTTCAAGTTGTCGCGTTGTTGGCTACGCTCACAGGGATTCATTCACTTGCCGCCTAGTGATAACTTGAATTATTTAGAGTATTTAATTCTTTAGGGGATTTAATTCATTAGAGAATTTAGGGGGAAGCTATATATTGAATTAGGTTAACACTTGGTTTTTATTGATTTTTTTTGACTAAAAATGTGAGTCGGGTGTCAATTTTCTGTTTGATCGTTGCGCACTTACATTATTGGCGCTATATTTATGGCGTTTATCTCAGGGCGGGGTGTAAGTCCCCACCGGCGGTAACATGCTTACGCATGAAGCCCGCGAGCGCTTTATAGCCTGTATTAGGCGGTAAAGGTCAGCAGATCCAGTGTGAATCTGGAGCCGACGGTCATAGTCCGGATGGGAGAGAATAACTGTATCAGCATACATTGTGCTTTAGCGCAATATTGATCTGCATACCTGAATTTGAAAGAAACGCGTTCGCGGTTTTTTTGCTTATTCAGTTCTCGTACTCCTAAGACTGCCCTGATTCTGGTAACTAAAAAATTGAAACTTAAGAGGTTTTTACCATGAATCAGACGCTACTTTCCGAATTCGGTAATCCAATCGAACGTGTTGAACATGCTATCGAAGCAATCCGCCAAGGTAAAGGTGTGCTTGTACTCGATGATGAAGATCGTGAAAATGAAGGCGATCTTGTTTTTGCTGCTGAAACTATGACGGCTGAACAGATGGCAATGACAATTCGCTATAGCAGTGGAATTGTTTGTTTGTGCATCACTGAAGAACGCCGTAAACAGCTTGAACTTCCTATGATGGTCGAAAAAAATACCAGCCAAAACCAAACTGCTTTTACTGTAACGATTGAAGCGGCAAAAGGGGTATCGACAGGGGTTTCTGCTGCTGACCGAGTAACAACTATCCGCGCTGCTATTGCGGATAATGCAATTCCTGCCGACATTCATCACCCAGGTCATGTTTTTCCACTCCGTGGCCGTGAAGGTGGTGTATTAACACGTCGTGGTCATACCGAAGCAAGTATTGATTTAGCAACATTAGCAGGCTTTAAACCTGCTGGCGTATTGTGTGAATTGACTAATGACGATGGCACTATGGCTCGTACACCTGAAGTTGTTGCCTTTGCAAAAGAGCATGGTTTGACGGTATTGACGATCGAAGACTTGGTCGCATACCGCCTACAAGCGGAACAAAAAGCAAGCTAATTAGCGCAAACAATTCTTAGATATTTAGTCTAAATATTCAAAGCCGCAATGTGTATAACGTTGTGGCTTTTTCAATTTATTTGATTGAAATGCTCAGTGTGACACTACTGTGATTTATGGGGAAATTGCGTATGCTGATTACAAGATCCGTAAAATGGAGTATTAAAAATCATGTCAGCAAACAGAATGCCTGCACTATTTGTTGGTCACGGTAGCCCAATGAATGCAGTGTCTGATAATCGTTTTACAGCAGCATGGAAAGCACTCGGTCAATCCCTCCCAAAGCCTAGGGCAATTCTTATGATCTCGGCACATTGGTATACCCGAGGAACAGCTGTTACAGCGATGGGAAATCCTAAAACTATCCATGATTTTGGTGGTTTTCCTGATGCACTATTCCAAGTTGAATACCCTGCTCCAGGCTCACCAGAACTTGCTGGGCAAATTGCTGATTTATTATCACCATTGTCTATCTATTTAGATCACGATGAGTGGGGGCTAGATCATGGTGCTTGGGAAATCCTTGTGCGTATGTACCCTGAGGCAAATATCCCAGTTGTCCAACTCAGCATTGATGGTACTAAACCATTAGCTTGGCATCTAGAAATGGGACGCAAGCTATCAGTGTTGAGAGAACAAGGAATAATGATTATGGGCAGTGGTAATGTAGTGCATAATTTAAGAGAAATGAATTGGCAAAATGCAGATGTTGAAGCCTATCCTTGGGCTCGTTCATTCGAACAATTTGTTTGTGATAATTTGCGAAGTCAAGGATCACCACACCCATTAACACAAGCTCTAGAAAGAGAAGATGGTAAGCATTCTAATCCATCGGCTGAACACTTTTTACCGTTACTCTATATTCTAGGTACATGGAATGGTGAAGAGGCGATATCGACCCCAACTGAAGGCATTGTATCCGGTTCATTGAGTATGTTATCGGTGCAAGTGGGCTAGGTTGGTAAAAAACATTTTGTTGTTGTAGCGCTTTGTTTTCAATGTACTGAATAATAATAGTTATTTAAAAGCCCGAACCACAGACATCAGTATGTGATTCGGGCTACCTGCAAAGCCTTTGTTGCAGTCAATAGTATTTAGGAATATGAACAATATCTTGAGGGCTATTTATGTCGAGATTATTCATTACCCGCCCAAATTTGTGGGCTTAAATGTCCCCAAGGTGCCGCATTTTCAAGTTGGCCCGCTAAACTAAATAATTTTGCATCTAGGCCAAAACCAGCCGTGAACATCACACCTATTGGCAATTTAGTGTTTGAATCAAAGCCGGCAGGCACAGACATTGAAGGTAATCCGGATATATTGGCAAGGGCAGTAAAAGGTGATTGGCTAAACACATGATTTATCCAGCCCAATCCATCCACATCATTTTGTACTTTATTATACTCACCAATTTTTAAAGGTAATTTGGCGATTGTTGGTGTCATTAAAATATCGTATTTTTCAAAATAGCCGCCTAATTTACGAGAGACGATATTTCTTGTTGAAATAGCTTTTAGAATATCTATCCCACTAATTTTTTTACCGTACTGATAGGCAGCAATTGTCGCGGCCTCAAGGTTTTCTTCATTAATCAACCTTCCTGTAATCGCGGCGACATTATCTATCCATGCTGCGGTGTTTACATTCCAAAATTGGGCATTAGCGAAAACAAAAGCTTCCCAACTCACGCCCGTATCAAGTTTAACAAGTTCAACATCATGACCTAATGTAGAAAGTAGCTGGGCGGTTTTTTGTAATGTGTCAGAAATAGAGCGGTCTGTTTTTTCTCCCGTAGGCGGATCAATGACTAAACCAATCTTCAATTTACCGGGGTTTTCATTAACTGCACTGAGAAAGCTCTTCTCAGGTAAAGCCGTGTAGTAAGGCTCTCCAATTGCTGGAGTGCTAATCGCATCCAACAAAGCAGCACTATCTCTTACTGTACGACTTACTCCCAGATGTGCTAATAAACCACTCCACACTTCATCTTGAAATGGCCCGCTAGAGACGCGGCCACGAGTTGGCTTTAAACCAAAGAGGCCATTTACTGCTGCTGGGACGCGAATCGAACCACCACCATCGGTAGCATGTGCCAAGGGAACCATTCCAGCGGCGACCGCTGCTGCCGAGCCACCAGTTGAGCCGCCTGCATTAAAATGAAGGTTCCAAGGATTCAATGTTGGTCCAGTAAAACTAGCTTCTGTCGTGGTACTAATTGCAAATTCAGATGTCGTTGTTCTACCTAACGTTGCTAATCCTGCTTTTTTATATAAAGACATTAAAGTTGAGTCATTATTTATGATCATTCCTTGAGCCAGCTGGCTGCCAAGCTCATTTCTTTTTCCTTTCATTGTGATAGCAAGATCTTTAATTAAGAATGGAACACCATACAATGGAGATAATCTATCCGCATTAGGCTCGACTTCCCCAATCCAAAATTCAATAACTGCATTAATTTTGGGGTTTATTCGACTGATAGAGTCTATAGAGGCTTGAATGACTTCATCACTACTCACTTCTTTATTTTTAATTAGTTGAGCCAAACCAATGCCGTCATAAGAAACAAATTCACTTAATTTCATGTTGACTCCCTATTTTATTATCATATTTCAGTTGGTTATAAAAAATGAATTCAATACAATTTTCTTAAAAAAATAAAAAAGAAAATGTATATATGATTACGACATTAATTCAGGATAGGAATATTTTTTAAAGAAATAGTTAGGTATTCAGTATTTAAATAGATTAAAAAACACACAGTGGAGAAGTATATATTGCACATAACATAATCAGTCAGCAACGTTTTATTAACATTCCAGGTGGGCTAATTTTATTATTTGATTAAAGCAATTATTCAGGACAGCGCTTACAGAGGATTACGGAGTGGGTAGTTTTATAACGTTGATATTAGTTTATTGGTTATAAAAAAGGCATGTGAAAACATGCCTTTTTTATATTAATCGATAATAACGTGAGGATAAAATCTTGATAAATCTTGAGTAATTATCTCTTTGTCTTCACGAATACAGATACCTGCGGCTTGATCATTAACTAGCCAACTTCCCACTAACGTGTAGTTACCTTCAAATTGAGGTAGCGCGTGGAATTGCTGAATAATCATACCTTCTTCACCGTAAGGCCCATCAGCGGATGCGATTTCTTTACCATTTTCAATCACTCGAATATTTGCACCTTCGCGAGAAAATAGAGGTTTAATCACATAGCTATCAAGTTCAGGCTTATTGCCATCAGCAAAGTAAGCTGGCAGTAAATTAGGATGATCGGGGAACATCTCCCACAGCATTGGTAGCAGAGCTTTATTAGATATAATGCTTTTCCAAGCTGGCTCTAACCAGCGAACACCGGCATCTTCTAACTTCGTGGAGAAAATCTCTCTTAGCATGAATTCCCACGGATACAGCTTAAACAGGTTACTGATTACTTGATCTTGCGGATCAGTAAATTCACCTTTTTCACCAAGGCCAATTTCATCCATGTACAGGAACTCAGTGGCAACGCCAGCTTCATTTGCGCAGTCTTGCAAGTATTGTACTGTGCCACGATCTTCATCTGTATCACGGCAGCAAGCCATGTGTAGCAGACGGAAACCATGCTGCTCTTTGAGCTGCGTGAACCGTTCGATCAACTGTTCTTGAATGCCATTAAATTGATCTGCATTTTCTGGCAGATTCCCTGCGGCTATTTGATCTTCCAACCAGATCCATTGGAAGAATGCAGACTCATACAGAGAGGTTGGTGTGTCTGCATTATTTTCCAGTAGCTTAGGCGGATTTATACCGTCATAAGCGAGATCAAGGCGTGAATAGAGAGATGGCTGACCTGTTTTCCATGAATTACGGACAAAACCCCAGCAATGTTTTGGAATTTGAAAACGTGCAAGTAGCTCATCACTTTCGATAACACGTTCAACCACTTTTAAGCACATCTGATGCAATTCGGCGGTTGCATCTTCGATTTCTTCAATCTGTGCCAAGGTGAATTGATAATAGGCATCTTCAGACCAATATGGTTCGCCATACATAGTGTGAAAACCGAAACCAAACTCAGCAGCTTTGTCGCGCCAATCAGGGCGCTCAATAATAGGAACTCGCTTCATTGCTTATCAACCACCCATTGAACGGGAAGATGAAGAAGATTTAGCGGAAGACGAAGACCTTTGAGCCATAGCTTGTTTGTTTACTGAATCACCAAAACCACCACGAGTTACTGTCGAAGTTGTTGGTGGCTTAGGAGCCATTGCGGTTTTTGGTACGCTCATAGAACGACCACCAGCAGTTGCGGGACCATAGCTTTTACCTGTTGCATCAACAAATTTACCACTTGCTGGACTAGCTGGGTTTTTAGAGCTAAATAATGGTTGAGAAGCAGCGCCACCGCCCATCATTCGCCCCATCATATAACCCATCATCAGCGGCATCCACATACTGCCTGAGCTGCTTTGAGCTTGAGCAGTTTGTTCACCTTCGCCAGTTCCAGTTCCTGAGAAACTTGCCTGCGCTGGAGTTTGAGTACACATTGACTCACCAAACTCAGCAATACAATCTGCTTGAGTTGCATATTTAGGCGCAGTTTTTGCTGCTTCTTGTAATGCATTATTATAAGCAACAGTACATTGTTCAGCTTGTGACGGGTTTGCTTGGCTACAGTCTTGAGCATTGGTATACAGAGAAACGGTTTCATCGCTTTCTTCACAAGCTGAGAGCATAAATACAGCACTAACTGCAATCGCGACTGGCGCTAAACGGTATGAACGCCAAGACTTACGAAATGCGTCTTGATTGATATCTTTGGTACGCTTCATGGTCATGGTAATTACCCTGAATTAAAAGTGAGTAAGATGATAAATTTATTGACTCTAGAATAGGCGAAATACGCTGAAAATTAAAGCTGAAATGCTAATGAAAGGCGATTAATTAATTAATTTTGTGAAATTGATACCATAAGTGATCAATAACAGAATGAAAATTTTAAATAATTAGACTATTTTCTTTTAATATCAATTTGTTATTCATTGCTTGTTTTTTTATCTAATCCTTAATATTCATATTCAGAATTGACTGATTTTCCAGAGAAGTAATCAAGTAAAATAGCAATACCATCAATTAAAACGTGAAATAGGTGTTTTCAGCGGTTTTAATGCTTATTATGTGATGATGCAGGCTTTTTCTAAAAATGAAATAGAGTATTAGCATCAAGAATTGTGTTTGATAAGAAACTTTATAGCGTAAAGCGGTACTATTGATAATAATCATGTTCTAATTCGCTGTTATACTAGTCATTCTTCAATTATTTGGTTCTGATATTCAAATTATATCGTTTGCCTAAACTCATCTAGCCACCTCCTGTTTACACTGACAAAAGCCTCAGATTATTTTGGCTATAGTTATTGATAGTAATGTTAGGGTTTTATTTAGCTATCGGTATGTTTGAATTTAAGTTATTTGAAATTTAATCCCATGATAAATAAATGAAATTTCTAATAGGAGGAGAAAAACAGGAAGAGGATGATTTAAATTTATGGTACTTCAAATTGCTAGATAGCTAAATTAAGGCACCCGAGTTACATCGTTATCTATGTTTCTCGGGTGGCAGTATTTCTTGCTTAGATTAATTGTCGATCTTCAATTAATTGATTTTAGGCGCTTCGATATTGCGGATAATACTGCTGGATGCAGTTGAAACTTCTTTACCCAAGCTCGCATTTAGACGCGCGATATCATCTTCATTCAATGTTCCACGTGCAAATTGGATATTTAATTCGTTAATCATGTAATCATAACGTGCATTTGACAGGTTTTGTTTGGCTTGATAAAGCGCTGTAGTCGCTGTTAACACATCGACGATTGTACGAGTACCAACCTGATAACCTGCTTCCATCGCATCTAATGAGCTTTGTGCAGAGACAACAACTTGTTTGTAAGCGTTGATACTACTGATAGAAGATGCAACGTTGTTATAAGAAGAACGGACCAACTGAACCACATTACGATAAATGCTTTCAAGTTGCTCACTTGCACCTTGGAAACCATATTGTGCTTGTTCAACTTGTGAACTCACACCCCCACCACTATATAATGGCAGGCTTAATGTTAAACCAACACTGTTCTGACCATTGTAGTTATTGCGGTTATTACTCAGGCTATTGTAATTACTACCATGGTTATGAGTGTTAGTGACCGTCGTTGATGCATTCAATGAAACCGTTGGCATGTGACCAGTTTCTGCTAAGCGAATGTTCTCACGAGAAACATCTTGCGCTAAACGTGCACTAAGAAGGCTGAGGTTTCTCTCTTCCGCTTCTTTTAAAATTGCATCCACTTGTTCAGGATTAACTGTTTTAAAACGGTCGATATTTAACGATGCTAATTGATTGTAATAGATACCACTGACTTGACGTAATTTTTCAATTGCATTTTCTAAGCTATTACGACCTGCAACTTCTTGTGCCAAAACGCTATCATAGTTAGCTCGGGCGTTTTGTACGTCAGTTATAGCGACTAAACCAACATTAAAGCGTTGAGTTGTTTGGTCTAATTGACGATAAACGGCTTCTTTATTTGCTTCGATATAAGATAAGGCATCAATCGCTTTTAATACATTAAAGTAAGCGGTCGCTGTATCCAAAATGAGTTGCTGCTGGCCAGTTTGATAGGTGACGTCAGAAATTCCTGCTGTTTTTTCTTGCAGAGTGAGCTGACGCCATTTAGACATATCAAACACGACTTGAGTTAAGCCTAAAGATGCGTTCAACTGGTTGCTTTCAGTATTACTTGTATCACGGTAGCCACTTCCGTAATTTGCACCTGCGGTCAGGCCTAATTGTGGTAATAGTGGACTACGTGCTTGATTAATTTTTTCGTAAGCTTGGTTACGCTCAGCTAATGATTTTCTTAAGTCAGGATTACTCTCTTTTGATTTTTGGTAAACCTGCAGTAAATCTTCTGCGTAACTGTTGGTACTGAGACCCACAAAACTCATTGCAATAAAAAGGGGAAGCAGCTTCTTCATTTGGATTCCTTGATTAAACAGCAAATAGGTTGAGTCTGTTACCTAAAGCCCATCGCAATTTTATTTTGGATGGTGAGAGCTGTGATTATTTATAAAGTGTAATGAACGTAACCTTATTAATATAAAAAAATCATCAGCGCTAGAAACAGTCATCAAAACAGATTCTGTTATTACCCATAAATTTAAATAATGGCGCGTATTGTAACAGAGTATCTCTTATGTTAACGGTAGCGTTTTGTGCCATTTTGTCTCAATTTGTTTAAACATTAAATCATATCAGGTGAAAAAACCTTAAAAACTGTCATATTTCATAATTTTTCCATAATATGGAAATCATCAGCTTAGGAGATTTTTATGGCAAAAAACGCAGAACGACCAATTAAATACAGTAAAAATGATGTTGAAATTATATCTAAGCGTAAATTATTTAACGGTTTTTTTCAAATGGTCGAATATCGATTCCGTCACCGTCTATTCGAAGGTGGTTGGAGCCAAGAAATTACCCGTGAAGTCTTTGAACGTGGTCATGCTGGGGTGATTCTGCCTTATGATCCCAAAACAGACAATGTGGTGTTAATTGAGCAAATTAGGTTACCAGCGATAGAAACGAGTGAAACGCCATGGTTACTTGAAGCGATAGCAGGGATAATAGAACCCAATGAAACTGCTCTAAACGTTATACATCGTGAAGCGGATGAAGAGGCCGGATTAGTTATTGGTCGGACAGAAAAAGCGTTAAGCTATTTATCGAGCCCAGGCGGAACATCTGAACGTATGCATGTGTATGTTGGTGAGGTGGATAGCACTCAAGCATCTGGTATTCATGGTTTAAAATCTGAAAATGAAGATATTCGTGTTCATGTTGTGAGTCGTGAGCAGGCATATCAATGGGTTGAAGATGGTGTGATTGATAATGCAGCGACAGTCATCGTCATTCAGTGGCTACAACTCAATTTTCAAAAACTAATTGAAAAATGGGTGAAACTATCTTAAATAACAATTAATCTAATTAAGTGTGTGCTATTTAGCAGATATTAACCTTATGTTAACGATAGAATAGTAGAATAACAGCAACATTTTTTATGGGAACAAGGAAAACTTTTGGACAGCCAGCTTGAAGTGACTGCTCTAAACGATAAGGTAGTCAGGATTTTACAGGTTACTGATACGCATCTCTTTGCTGATACAGCGAATACCCTATTGGGGATTAATACGCACGAAAGCTATCATGCCGTCCTTGATGCTATTTTAGAACAAAATCAACCTATTGACCTAATAGTGGCAACAGGGGATTTGGTTCAAGATCAATCACCTCAAGCATATCAACATTTTGTGCATGGAATTAATCTGATATCAGCCCCTTGTGTTTGGCTTCCGGGTAATCATGATTATCAACCCGCCATGGTAAAATCACTAAAGGTCAAGGGAATATCTTGTGAAAAAGAAATTCTTATTGGCAATGAATGGCAAATTTTGCTACTTGATAGCCAACTGCAAGATGTCCCTCATGGTGAGCTGTCCGAGCAACAACTTGAATGGATGAAAAGCTGTTTGGATAAACAACCACAGCGTACAACGATTATTATGCTTCATCACCATCCGCTGCCTTCTGGTTGTACTTGGCTTGATCAACATAGCCTGCGTAATTCACATATTTTAGCTGATTATTTAAAGGATTATCCTCAAGTTAAAGCGATGCTATGTGGGCATATCCATCAAGAAATGGATGAGAACTGGCATGGTATTCGGTTGCTGGCAACACCTTCAACGTGCGTACAATTTAAACCCCACTGTACCAATTTCGCACTTGACACCTCAACTCCCGGCTGGCGTTATCTTGAACTATCTATAGATGAAAATGGTAATAGGCAGATTAATACTCAAGTTCATCGTTTAGAGACTCGAAAATTTAGCCCCGATTTAAATTCGGATGGGTACTAATGTCGACGCTACTTTATATCCATGGTTTTAATAGTTCACCTCAGTCGGCTAAAGCTAGCGGTTTAAAACAGTGGGTTAGCGAGCATTACCCAAATATCAATATGATAGTGCCTCAGCTCCCAAACTATCCAAAGCAAGCCGAGCAAATGTTAGAAGAGATTATCTTACAGCATAAAGATCAGCCTATGGGGCTAGTTGGGTCATCTTTGGGAGGTTATTTTTCCATTTGGTTCTCACAGCGCTTTAATTTACCCGCAGTTGTTGTTAACCCTGCTGTACGCCCTTTCGATTTACTCCAAGATTACCTTGGCGAAAATATCAATCCTTATACTGATGAGCATTATTTTCTAGAGCCTAAACATATAAATGAGCTTAAAGCAATGTATTGCGAACAGCTCAGCTCCCCTGATTTGATTTGGCTTTTACAGCAAACGGGTGATGAAGTTCTTGATTATCGGCAGGCTGTTACTTACCTTGCAAAATGTAAACAAACGGTTGAATTACAAGGTAATCATGCATTTGTTGGATTCGAAGTTTACTTTCCTCAAATAGTTCGTTTTCTGAGATTGGCAGAGAAATAATGTCAAAACCCATGTACACTGTTATTATCAACAGTAAATTACTGATTGAACAGTTTGTACCTGTCGTATTTTAAGTTGCATGAAGTGTGTTGTGAATATAAAGCACTGCTCAACTAGCCTAATCACTTTGAATCGCATCGTTATTATGGTTCTAGTTTTCTTAATGTGAACAGCTTCGCTTGCTACCTACATGTATCTTGAATTATTTTGAGTATAATTTTGTTCAATTAATCACCTATTACCGCAGAGTGACAACATGACTCAATCTAGTTATAACGCCGAGGCCATTGAAGTTCTCAGTGGTTTGGAACCTGTTCGTCGTCGCCCTGGAATGTATACAGACACCAGCCGACCGAACCATTTAGCGCAAGAAGTCATTGATAACAGTGTTGACGAAGCATTAGCAGGGCACGCAGGGCACATTGAAGTTATCTTATATCCTGATCAATCAATTGAAGTAATTGATGACGGTCGTGGTATGCCAGTTGATATTCATCCTGAAATGAAAGTATCTGCCGTTGAATTGATCTTAGGGCAGCTGCATGCTGGTGGTAAATTCTCAAACAAAAACTATCAATTTTCTGGTGGTTTGCACGGTGTTGGTATTTCGGTAGTTAATGCGTTGTCTAAACGTATTGAAGTCACAGTTCGTCGTAACGGTGAAATTTATCGAATTGCCTTCGAAAATGGCGACAAAGTTGAAGAACTTCATGTTATTGGGACTTGTGGTAAACGTAACACTGGAACCAGTGTTCATTTCTGGCCTGATGAAAGCTATTTTGACAACCCGCGCTTTTCCGTATCTCGACTTGCCCATAATTTAAAAGCAAAAGCTGTTTTATGTCCTGGTGTGAAGATCACGTTTAAGGATGAGCTCAATAATACAGAGCAAAGCTGGTGCTATAGTGATGGGTTAACCGATTATTTAATGGAAGCAGTTAATGGGCTAGACCTATTACCTGAGAAACCATTCACTGGCGCATTTTCAAGTGAAACAGAAGCGGCTGAGTGGGCATTATTATGGTTGCCTGAAGGTGGCGAATTACTCACTGAAAGTTATGTTAACCTGATCCCAACGGCTCAAGGTGGGACGCACGTTAATGGTCTCCGTCAAGGTCTACTTGATGCGATGCGGGAATTCTGTGAATTTCGCAATATTTTACCTCGGGGAGTCAAACTTTCAGCAGATGATATTTGGGAACGTTGTGCTTATGTTCTTTCTGTTAAGATGCAAGATCCGCAATTTGCAGGGCAGACCAAAGAGCGCCTCTCTTCTCGCCAGTGTGCAGCATTCGTTTCGGGTGTAATTAAAGATGCTTTTAGCTTATGGCTGAACCAAAACGTACAAGTTGCTGAGCAATTAGCTGAAATGGCGATTGCAAGTGCCCAGCGTCGAATGCGTGCAGCAAAAAAAGTCGTTCGTAAAAAATTAACCAGTGGCCCCGCATTACCCGGTAAATTAGCGGATTGTAGCTCGCAAGATTTGAAGATGACTGAGTTATTCTTGGTTGAAGGGGATTCTGCGGGCGGATCGGCAAAACAAGCGCGTGATCGTGAATATCAAGCTATCATGCCTTTACGCGGAAAAATTTTAAATACGTGGGAAGTTTCTTCTGATGAAGTGTTAGCGTCACAAGAAGTCCATGATATTTCGGTCGCCATTGGCATGGATCCTGATAGTGAAGATTTGAGCCAATTACGCTATGGGAAAGTCTGTATTCTTGCGGATGCTGACTCGGATGGTTTACATATTGCCACATTATTGTGTGCCTTGTTTGTCCGTCATTTCCCTGCC
Source organism: Providencia burhodogranariea DSM 19968 (assembly GCF_000314855.2). Classification (GTDB taxonomy): domain Bacteria; phylum Pseudomonadota; class Gammaproteobacteria; order Enterobacterales; family Enterobacteriaceae; genus Providencia; species Providencia burhodogranariea. Next base: position 648,927 of record NZ_KB233223.1, read on the forward strand.
TTAGTTAAAGCGGGTCATGTTTACATGGCAATGCCGCCACTCTATCGTATTGATTTAGGGAAAGAGACCTTTTACGCATTAGATGAAAGTGAAAAAAATGCGGTGCTTGATAAGCTAAGCCGTAAAAGAGGCAAGCCAAATGTCCAGCGCTTTAAAGGACTGGGGGAAATGAACCCAATTCAGCTGCGTGAAACGACATTAGACCCTAATACCCGTCGTCTTGTTCAGTTGATCATCAATGATGAAAACTATGCAGAAACATTAGCGGTTATGGATATGCTTTTGGCTAAGAAACGTTCAGAAGATCGCCGTAATTGGTTACAAGAAAAAGGCGATATGGCTGAAATTGAAGTCTAACATTCATCACGCTATCAAAAAGAGTAAGGAAAGTATTAAATGAGTGAAATTACTCATGACGGCGTAGAGCGTTTACCTCTCCACGCGTTTACTGAGAGCGCCTATCTGAACTACTCGATGTATGTCATCATGGATAGGGCACTACCGTTTATTGGGGATGGGCTAAAGCCTGTCCAGCGACGTATCGTCTATGCAATGTCCGAATTGGGACTAAGTAACACGGCAAAATATAAAAAATCCGCGAGAACTGTCGGTGACGTATTAGGTAAGTATCACCCTCATGGTGATAGTGCTTGTTACGAAGCGATGGTATTGATGGCGCAGCCATTTTCTTATCGCTACCCGCTGGTAGATGGTCAAGGGAACTGGGGGGCACCAGATGATCCTAAATCATTTGCGGCAATGCGTTATACCGAGTCACGCTTATCAAAATATGCGGAGTTACTACTCAGTGAGTTAGCGCATGGTACGGTTGATTGGGTTCCCAACTTTGACGGGACATTAAATGAACCGAAAATGCTGCCTGCACGCTTACCGAATATCCTATTAAATGGAACAACGGGAATTGCTGTTGGGATGGCAACTGACATTCCTCCACATAATGCCCGTGAAGTCGCGCAAGCAGTGATTGCTTTGCTTGAAAAACCAGAGCTATCTCTTGATGATATTATGGCGTTTGTTCCAGGGCCTGATTATCCAACTGATGCTGAAATTATCTCTTCTCGGGATGATATTCGTAAAATTTATCAGAATGGTCGTGGTTCTGTGCGCATGCGTGCAGTCTGGGAAAAAGAAGATGGTAATGCCGTTATTACTGGGCTTCCTCATCAAGTTTCAGGGGCAAAAATCCTTGAGCAGATAGCTAGCCAAATGCGTGCTAAAAAATTACCGATGATCGATGATTTACGTGATGAATCTAATCATGAAAATCCGACGCGTTTGGTCATCGTTCCACGTAGTAACCGAGTTGACCTTGAGCAGGTAATGACCCACCTGTTTGCTACGACGGATTTAGAAAAAAGTTATCGTGTAAACCTCAACATGATTGGTCTAAATAATCGTCCTTCAGTTAAAGGTTTAGTGGAAATTCTCAATGAGTGGATTGTTTATCGTCGCCAGACTGTACGCAATCGTCTAAATCACCGTTTAGAAAAAGTCCTTAAGCGTTTGCATATTTTAGATGGTTTATTAATTGCTTATCTAAATATCGATGAAGTTATTGAAATCATCCGCGGTGAAGATGAGCCTAAACCGGTATTAATGTCACGCTTTAATATTTCAGATACTCAAGCCGAAGCTATCTTAGAATTAAAATTGCGTCATTTAGCAAAACTCGAAGAAGTAAAAATTCGTGGTGAGCAAGATGAATTAGCGAAAGAACGTGATGATTTACAAGGTATTCTAGGTTCAGAGCGTAAGCTGAATAGCTTGATTAAAAAAGAAATTCAGGCAGATGCAAAAACGTATGGTGACGATCGTCGTTCTCCATTACAAGAGCGCGAAGAAGCTAAGGCATTAAGCGAACATGAAATACTACCTTCTGAGCCTATTACGGTTGTACTTTCAGAAATGGGTTGGGTGCGTAGTGCTAAAGGCCATGATATTGAGCCTGCGAATCTAAACTATAAAGCTGGAGATAGCTTCAGAGGTGCTGCACGAGGTAAAACAAATCAGCCAGCAGTATTCCTTGATACAACAGGGCGTAGTTACTCTGTCGATCCATTAGAATTACCTTCCGCTCGAAGCCAAGGTGAGCCATTAACTGGAAGGTTGTCAATTCCGCCGGGTGCGACGATTGAGCATGTTCTAATGGCACAAGATGAACAAAAATACTTGATGGCATCTGATGCAGGCTATGGTTTTATTTGTACATTTAACGACCTAGTCACGAAGAATAAAACAGGTAAGGCACTGATTAATTTACCTGATAATGCCAAAATATTAGCACCGATTGAGCTTCGCAATGAGCAAGAAGATCTGTTGTTGGCGATAACCAAAGCTGGCCGTATGCTGATGTTCCCTGTATCTGATTTACCTCAGTTGTCAAAAGGAAAAGGCAACAAAATTATCAATATTACAGGTGCTCAAGCAGCAAGTGGTGAAGACCTTCTTGTTTGGTTATTAGTTCTACCTGCTCAAGCCGCGATTACGCTCTATTTCGGTAAACGGAAGCTTAAGTTTAAAGCAGAAGAATTACAAAAATATCGGGCAGAACGTGGCCGCCGAGGAACATCGTTACCTCGTGGGTTGCATAATATTGAACGAATTGAAGTTGAATCTGTAGAAACAGATAAATAATAATCTTTTTATTTCATTATGGGGGCTGTTAAGCCCCCTGACTATTCAGAGGTCATTATGTTAGTGCTTATTCGTGCCATTATTGTCATTATTTATACGATACTGGTTTGTGTTGGCGGATGTATTTATTGTTTATTTAGCCCACGTAACCCAAAACACGTTATGACTTTTGCGCATATGTTTGGGAGACTATCAAGGGTATTTGGCGTTAAAATGATTGATCGTGTGCCGGAAAAAGCTAAAAAATATCCACCAAGTATTTATATTGGTAACCACCAAAACAATTATGACATGGTTACTATGTCAAATGGTGTTCAACCGAATACAGTGACGGTGGGTAAAAAAAGCTTAGTAATGGTCCCTTTCTTTGGTTTCTTATATTGGATCACTGGAAATATTCTGATTGATCGTGGTAATCGCTCAAAGGCACATAACACCATTTCACAGGTTGCCGATCAAATTAAAAAGCATCAAATCTCTGTTTGGATGTTTCCTGAAGGAACTCGTAGTCGAGGTCGTGGTTTATTACCGTTTAAAACGGGTGCTTTCCATGCAGCGATTGCTGCTGGAGTTCCAATTGTGCCCGTTTGTGTTTCCGAGACTCAAGGTAAAATTAAACTAAACCGTTGGAACAATGGGTTTGTAATTCTTGAGATGTTGGATCCAATAGACACCACTAACTACACTCGTGATCAAGTGAGAGAACTTTCTGAATATTGCCATCGTTTGATGGATGAAAAAATTAAACAGCTCAATAAAGAAGTTGAAGAACTGGAAAAACAAAATAAATAAATTCGAAGGAGATCGGGTTTATACGCAAAATAACTCAAGAAAATATGGCGTCGATACGTATGCCACTTGAGATATACTGTGAATGGGTTAATTCCCTTTTCTGATAATTATATTTAGAAAAGGGAAGCTTAATCTGGTTGTTTATTTGCTTTTGTTTGATTTTTAATTCTACTTATTGTGACTATTTTAATAATTATATTTTATATCAATCATATACCTAAAATAATGTGAGATGCCTTAAGCCATAAAAAGAAGCTCTTCTTTGAATTACGATGAATACGATGATTCAAATAGTGTAGAGGAGTTAACGACTATGCAATTTTCATGATGGTTATGAAGTATTGAGCTTTGTTGCTTATTTTTATGAACTAATTGATTGAAATAAAAGTATATAATGGTGTGATGTGTTTAGGTGATTAAAAAACATTATTGCCACCCCAAACTGAGAATGAAAAGCACCCTTCGGGTTCGATTAAACATTGGCTTTCAACGATAATCAGCCCTTAATATCTCTATCCCAAGGTTCATTTCGAACATTAAGAATAAATACTATGCTCTGCAATTGGGATTATATCGTTTTCTGTGTGCATCAGAGATGGAGTGATCCAATTATAAATTATTTTATATATAGATATTTTTAGAATTTAATCATTTTTCGCGATATCATTACGACTTAATTTAATCCAGTTTAAAGTGATGATCCCGTTATGGGTTAAGCTAGCATGAATCTAAATTCAGACTTTAAAATGGCAAATATTACTAATATCTAACTATAACAAGTGCTGCTATTTTTATTTTAGTGGAGAATTTATGTCATTCAATCGGTGTCAATTTCTGCTTATTGCAGGGTTGGCTTTATGTTTGGTGAGTACATCAAACAGTGTATTCGCGAATGGTAATGGAAAAAGAGCACTACCTGTACCTCCATTATTAGAATCTAGATCTGGGCAACCCTTATTTTTGACATTACAAAAAATACATTGGTCCTTTGATGGTAAATATCCAGCTGATGTTTGGGGGGTTAATGGTTCTTATCCCGGGCCCACTGTAAAAGTAAAAAATGGGGATTATATTAAGCTTATTTATAATAATAGGTTACCTGATGCCGTTTCCATGACGGTAAGTGGGCTACAAGTTCCGGGAACACAGATGGGTGGGGCTGCAAGGCTAATTTCAGCGGGAGCTGATTGGTCACCTGTAATTCCTATTCACCAACCCGCAGCCACGCTTTGGTATCATGCGAATACTGAAGGCAAAATGGGGCAGCAAATTTACAATGGCTTAGTCGGAATGTGGATTGTCGAAGATGATACAACCAAAAGCTTACGCTTGCCTAAGCATTATGGTGTCGATGATTTCCCGATTATTATCCAAGATAAGCGGTTAGATAACTTTGGTGTACCAGAATATAAAGCGAATGAAGATGGTTTTTTAGGTGACACCCTGTTAGTTAATGGTGTCCAAGATCCATATGTTGAAGTTTCTCGTGGTTGGATACGTTTAAGGTTGCTGAATGCATCTAATTCAAGGCGTTATGTCATGAAAGTTAGCGATGGACGCCCGTTTGCTATGATAGCATCTGACCAAGGTTTTTTAACCGCTCCTGTGAGTTTACCGGAACTTTCACTTGCGCCGGGTGAACGTCGTGAAGTATTGATTGATATGGCTAAAACAGAAGAACTTACCATTACTGCTGGTGAATCGGCCACTTTTATGGATAGAGTTAAAAGTCTGTTTGAGCCATCCACGTCACTTATATCGACTAACGTGCTGACAATTAAGGCAACAGGCTTAATGTCTCTTGTTACTGACGATTTACCGACTCAGCTTGTTGAAGACAAAACGCAAATTACGTCCTCCATTCGTAATCGTGATATTCATCTTAACGATCATTATGGGATAAACAATACCACAAAAGATACTAATCGAATTGATCTATCGAGCCAGCAAGGAAGTTGGGAACGCTGGGCAGTAACAAGTAATGTTCCACAAGCTTTTCATATAGAAGGTGCGCGCTTCAAAGTGATTAATCGTAATGGTCAGCAAACGCCCCCAGAAGATTTTGGTTGGAAGGATACCGTTTGGGTTGATGGTAAAACTGAACTATTGGTACAAATGATGCAGCCTTCCTACTCACATTTTCCATTCTTATTTTATAGCAACAATTTAGAGAAAGCTGACTTAGGGTCGGTAGGGCAATTAGTTGTAGCTCCGGAAAATTAAGATTCATTATTTGTATAAAAAGCAGGCGTTGAGCCTGCTTTTTATTTTTGTTGTTAATTGATTTAATTAACTCATCGCAACTTTAACGCCGAAAGCTATCAAGACAACGCCAAGGACTTTATCGACATACTTTTGTATTTTTGCCATCACTTTTCTTACTGGAGCACTTTGAATAAGACAGACGAGTAGCGGCCAGTAAATTACAGCTAATCCCCAAATGATAAAGGCAATCCACAGTTTTTCACCAAAAGTAGAGTCGACGCTCAATACTTGCGTAAAAACGGCAAGAAAAAACAGTGTTGCTTTTGGATTCAAAACGTTACAGAGAAACCCTTGCATAAATGCTTTCTTAAAAGTAACAACTTCATGCTGAGTATTATTTAAGTCTATTTGGTGTCCGTTATTTGGCATCAAGCTTTTAATGCCGATCCAGATTAAATAGACAGCGCCGGCATATTTTAAAATATTAAATAACCAAGGTGTGGTCGTAATGAGTACCGCTAAGCCGGCAACACAGTAACTCATATGCAATGCTATTGCACAGATGATGCCCATCGCAGTCATTAGTGCGGCAGAACGTTGGTAACGTGCAGCATTTTTGATGATAAGAAAAAAATCAGGCCCAGGTGAAATCATTCCAAGTATAGCAATGGTTGCGATCAATATTGAAGTCTCGTACATTTGGTTATCTCTTTATTATAAGTTTGTTTTTAAATGTTATTTTTAGTCGGACGAATCTTCTTCTTAGTATAAATTAATCATCACTTCTTAAGGAAGATTAAATTTAGTCGACGAAGCATTTCTCTTTACGTATAGTGAGCATAAATTTTATATTTAGCCTTTAAGGTGACTAGATGAATATTAGTTTAATCGCAGCTATGGCGATTGATCAGGTTATCGGTATGGAAAAAACGATGCCTTGGCATTTACCTGGCGATCTTACTTGGTTTAAACGTAATACGTTAAATAAACCAGTAATAATGGGACGAGTGACTTATGAATCAATAGGCCGCCCACTCCCTGAGAGAGTCAATATAGTTTTAAGCAGTAAGCCTGGTGTAGATGATAATGTTATCTGGGTTTCTTCTGTAGAAGAAGCACTGGCAGCAGCTCAAAATGCTTTAGCTGGTAACGATGATGAAGAAATTATTGTGATTGGTGGTGGTAAAGTCTACCAGCAGTTTTTACCTTTGGCGAATAAGCTGTATTTAACGCATGTTGATGCAGAAGTGAGTGGTGATACGCATTTCCCAATCTATGAGCCTGATGAGTGGGATTCTGTATTTACAGAGTATCATGAAGCTGATGAAAACAATTCACATGGCTACTGCTTCGAAATATTAAATAAAAGAATTTAATATAGACTTAATATGAAGAATGGAGCAACAAGCTCCTTTCTTCATTATTAATTAAGAATCTATTGCTTTAAATTGCAATAAAATAAAATCCATTCCATGCGTTTTATTTTCATTAGGATATAAAAGAATATATTGTCCAAATTTACAAATTAAACAAACAGTAAATAATTATTAATCTTTACGGTGTTTCTGTTGTGATTTTTGATAATAATACTGTTTTGATTCCCAATGGAATAATGTCATATCCCCCCCCCAACAACAGCCAGTATCTAGCCCATAAACATGTTCTGGGGTATATTTTCCTTCTAATGAAGCCCAATGCCCAAAAAAAATAGAATAGCCTTCAGGCAGTTTATTCGGGAGTGCAAACCAAGGTTTCAATGGGGAAGGCGCTTTCGTTGGGGTATCTTTACACATCATGTCTAATTGACCATGAGGAAAACAATAACGCATTCGAGTTAATGCATTGGTGCTAAAACGCAAACGAGGAAGCCCCATTAAGCTTTCAGACCAATTGTTTGGCATATCACCATACATAGCATCTATGAAAAGTGGGTAAGCATCACTAGACAAAACTGATTCAACTTCTCTTGCACACATCTTTGCGGTATCGAGATCCCATTGTGGAGTAATTCCTGCATGTGCCATGATGATTTTTTTTTCTTCATCAACTTGCAATAACGGTTGGCGGCGAAGCCAATTGATCAGCTCATCAGCATCAGGTGCATTTAGTAATTCATCAAGGTGATCTTTAGGTTTATTACGGCTTATTTTGCAGTAAATACCTAATAAATGTAGATCATGATTCCCAAGAACTAAACGTACAGAAGAACCAAGGCTTTTAACATAACGAAGGACTTGCAGTGATTCAGGACCACGAGCAACGAGATCCCCCGTTAGCCACAATGTATCTTTTTGTGGTTCAAAATTAACTTGTTCTAATAATGCACGTAACTCACGATAGCAGCCATGTACATCACCAATTAGATATGTCGACATAATTAATTAATCAAAGTAGGTAAGGCAAGACGGAATGCAGGAATATCAACATGAAAGTTTTCCCCTACACCGTTTAACATGACGTAATAACCTTCCATTGTACCCATCGGTGTTTCTAAAATTGCGCCGCTGGTATAACGGTATACTGAACCTGGCTGGATCACCGGTTGCTCACCGACGACGCCTTCACCCTGAACTTCAGTTTTATGGCCATCACTGTTGGTAATGAGCCAGTAACGGCTCATTAATTGTATCGCATCTCTTCCTAAGTTACGGATAGATATGGTATATGCAAAAACATATCGCCCCATTTCAGGCTGAGATTGGCTCACTATATAGACACTCTGGACTTGGATGCTAACATTAGGTTCGTTAAGCATAGTGCCCCCTTTAAAGTATGCTTATTCAGACAAACTTGATAGGTAGTTTGCCATTTTGCAATAAGCTTCAACGGATATATTCTCAGCTCGAGCTCCAGGATCAATACCAAGCTCAGTGAGTTGTTCAACACTGAATAAATCACCTAAACTATTACGGACTGTTTTACGGCGTTGGTTGAAGGCTTGCGTCGCAATACGACTTAAGAATTTAATATCTTTAAGTGGGTAAGGGTTTACGCGATGAGGGATAAGCCTAACAACAGCAGAGTCAACTTTTGGTGGTGGTGCAAAGGCGGTTGGTGGCACTTCTAAAACAGGAACGATTTGGCAATAGTACTGTGCCATTACGCTCAAGCGACCAAATGCTTTGCTGTTAGGACCTGCAACTAAACGGTTTACCACTTCTTTTTGCAGCATAAAGTTCATATCTGCAATAGAGTTGGTAAAGGTAAACAAGTGGAACATGAGCGGTGTTGAAATGTTATAAGGCAAGTTGCCAAATACACGCAGAGGTTGGCCTGCTTGTTTCGCTAATTCCCCGAAATCCACCGTCATGGCATCTTGCTGGATAATAGTGAGCTTATCTTTTAATTGAGGATGAACGTGTAAACGCGCAGCGAGATCTCGGTCGAGCTCGACAACGGTCATTTTGTCCATTCTGCTACCGACTGGTTCTGTCAGTGCGCCAAGGCCGGGACCAATCTCTACAATGGCTTGTCCCGGTTGTGGGTGCATAGCATCAACAATACTGTCGATAATAAATTGGTCAGTTAAAAAGTTCTGCCCGAAACGTTTGCGGGCAAGGTGCCCCTGATGGACTCGATTATTCATGAATTCTTATATGTCATTTGGATAGCTAACTTCAATGCGGTAATAAAACTCCCCACATCGGCGCGACCCGTACCTGCTAATTCTAGCGCTGTGCCATGGTCAACAGAGGTACGGATGAAAGGCAGACCAAGCGTAATGTTCACGGCTCTACCAAAACCTTGGTATTTTAGCACAGGAAGTCCCTGATCGTGATACATTGCGAGTACTGCGTCTGCATCTTCTAAATATTTTGGTTGAAATAGCGTATCTGCAGGTAATGGTCCGATCAGATTAATACCTTCTTCTCTCAATGTTTCGAGGGCAGGTATGATGGTATCTATTTCTTCCATTCCCATATGTCCACCTTCACCTGCGTGAGGGTTCAATCCACAAACATAAATATTCGGGTCTTCAATACCAAATTTAGTTTGTAAATCGTGATGTAAGATGGAGATGACTTCCCGTAAGCTTTGCTGGGTAATTGCGCCAGAAACATCTTTCAAAGGCAAATGGGTTGTTGCTAATGCAACTCGTAGTTCTTCTGTTGCTAGCATCATAACGACACGCTGGCAGTGGCTTCTATCTGCAAAAAACTCAGTATGTCCACTAAATGGGATACCTGCATCATTAATCACGCCTTTATGTACTGGTCCTGTCACAATTGCTGAAAACTCGCCATTTAGACAGCCATCACAGGCTCTTGCCAATGTTTCAGTAACATAGGCGCCATTATTAACATTTAACTCACCAGCCTGAACTGATGCTCTCAGGTTCACGGGAAGGATTGATAAGCTACCGGGAGCTTGTGCATCGTGGTGGCTATTTGGTTCGTAGTTTTTTAATGTTAAAGGAAGATTGAGTTGTTTAGCGCGAGTCAGAAGTAAATCCGGATCTGCGCAGGCAACAAGCTCAACCGGCCAAAATTCTTGAGCGAGTTGAATGAGGAGATCCGGACCTACCCCGGCTGGTTCGCCGGGGGTTATCACGATTGGTTTATTGAGATTTTTCGTCATTAGATTGGTTATCACGTCCATCGATGACATTAACATATGCAGTCGCTCGTTGCTCTTGCATCCAACTTTGTGCTTCTTCGTTGAATTTACGGTTAAACAGCAAACGGTAAGCTTGATCTTTTTGCGCCGCATCTGTCTTATCGACACTGCGGGTATCTTCTAACTGAATTAAATGCCAGCCAAAGTTTGAAGGAACTGGTTGGCTTAATTCACCTTTTTTCAATTTCATTAGTGCATCGCGGAATGCTGGGTCGTAGACATCAGGCATGTTCCAGCCTAATTCACCACCTTTAAGTGCACTTCCTGGATCTTCAGAAACTTCTTTTGCTGCATCTTCGAAGGTTGTTTTACCACTACGGATATCTTGAGCAACCTGTACAAGTTTTTGTCTCGCTTGATTATCATCCATAATTGGTGATGATTTGATCAAAATATGGCGAGCTTTTACTTCAGTAACAGAGATGGTTTTATTTGCGCTATCAATATCATTAACTTTTAGGATATGGTAACCAACACCTGAACGAATGGGGCCGACAATATCATTTTTCTTCGCGTTTTTTAATTGCTCAGCAAAGACAACTGGAAGTTCTTGCAAACGTGACCAACCCATATTGCCACCTTTCAGTGCTTGCGGGTCAGCAGAGTAAGTAATTGCGAGTTTACCAAAATCACCGCCTTTTTTAAGCTCATTCATAATTTTAGCAACAATGGCTTCAGCTTGCTGTAACTGTTCTTGGGTCGGATTTTCTGGCAATGGAATGAGAATATGGCTTAAGTTAACATTCGCTTCATAGTCAGCTTGGCTGCTAATTTGTTTGGCGAGGGACTCAACTTCTTGTGGTAAAATAGCGACTCGGCGACGAACCTCATTATTACGAACTTCGGAAATCAGCATTTCCTTACGAATCTCGCCACGATATTTTGCCATATCAATACCATCAGCTTTCAAGCGCGCTTGCATCTGCTCAAATGTTAAACCATTTTGGCGAGCAATATCGGCAATTGTTCCATTAACAGCTTCTTCAGGGATATTGATTTGCATTTGGCTCGCCATTTGCAAAATGATGTTATCACTAATCAAACGCTCAAGGATCTGATGGCGAAGAGTTTGATCATCAGGAACTTGTTGGCCAGCATTACGTGCGTTCGATTTTACTGTATTCAGCATATTCTGGACGTCACTTTCCAGCACTACTCCGTTATTGACGACCGCAGCAACTTTATCCATTTGCTGAGGTGCAGCCAAAGCAGTGGAGCTTGCAAACATCAGTCCCAGAATAAGCGTTTTCCAATTCTTCATAATGGTCCTATCAATTGATTTAGATTCCGCCTAAGGCAGGTTAATCGTGCATATCCGCCAAGTTTTAAGTTGCCTATTATCACTATTTTGTGAAAACAGGCACTATTTGGGGATACACACAAAACTCAAATTATTTTGTCTGTATTATCAGAAAGCACGTTGATAAGGAATGATACCTCTATTCAGCATTTCCTGACTACCTAAACTATGATTGTTATTTAAGCCTCTAAGTTCCACATTGAATGACCATTTATTATCATATTCGCTGCTAAACTTATCTCTCTGCCAGCCAACAATCTTACGTTCATAACCAACGTTGAATGCCCAGCAACAAGTATTGTACTGTAATCCAACCAATTGGCTGGCAGATTGTTGTTGTTTGGTATCGTAATAGTAAGAACCAACAAAACCCCAACGCTCACTTAACGGCCAACTCATAACCGCACCGATTTGTGATATACCTTGTTGATATTCAGGCATTGTATAGGGAGAGCCACTGGTATCATCACGACGGAAGGTGGCTTGAATGTAGTCTCGATCAACAAAACGGTAGTTCAACTGTAACAAACGATCCGCATCAAAGCGATACTCAGTGATAGCATTCCCCATAGTGACATTACCTAAGCGGCGGTCATATTGAAGGCCACCACGGACTCCCCACTTATCATTAATGCGCCAGTAAGAGTCTGTTGCCCACAATAAAGAACCAGTATCGCTTTTATTATCTAATTGTAGACTTGAGTTACCCGCTCGTGGCCGCTCTAGATAGTAAATTTGCCCTACAGAGAAGTTAAAACGTTCAGTCAGTGTTTCATCATAAATACGGGTTGTTACACCGGTAGTGACTTGGTTTGCCGAAGCAATCCTATCGAGACCGCTATAAATTCGGTCGCGGAATAGACCGCTATAGTCTGATTGCAAAAATGCAGAGTCGTAGTTATTGATGTTGTCCTGATCTTTATAGGGAATATAGAGATATTGAACTCGAGGCTCTAATGTTTGTACAAAGTCACTTCCTTCAAGAAGGTTACGTTCGAAAACAACAGTTGCATCGCTTTTGAACATTGGCAAAACACGCGTGACATTTTTTTCTAAACTTGTATTTTGGTTTGAGTTAGGGATATCCTGATCATAGTGTGTTGCGAGTAACTTGAAGCTGTTATTCATGTTAGCCCAACCATTTGATAATGGTAAGCTTACTTCAGGTTCAATATGCAAACGGGTCGCATCAGGATTATTTTTACCTACACTCGTGAAACGTGCTGCTTGAGCGTAAGTGTGTAAATCAAAGGCTCCCAAGTTATTTTTATAGAAGTTGACGTCCAGCTGTGGCTCAGCTTTATAAGCTCGTCGATTTGGCTCATCCACAAAAACTTGGAATTGTTTATGTGATAATGTTGCATTCCAGTTTTCAGCAGAATAGCCAGTGCTGAATTTTTGAGTTGCATAGCCGTCGGTGGTGCTACCATACTGAGAGCTAAAGTCAGTAAAATATTTTGGATCACTAACTTTGGTATAGTCAGCATTGAAATTCCAGTGCTGATCATAGGTTCCTGAATGTTGCCAATAGAACAACCAACGATCATTACTATCACGAGCTGGAGTCTTACCGCTTTCTTTATCTTTGATATACGCTCTATCATGATTAATAAAATCGAAAGCGAGAGTACCAGCACCAGGCGTGGTTAAATAACGGAATTCGTTATTCAATTTAAGACCACGGTGGGTCATAAACTGCGGTGTAATAGTGGCATCATAGTTTGGTGCAATATTCCAATAATACGGCAGCGAGAACTCTAAGCCATCATTACTTGAATAGCTGCCTGTCGGGATCAGAAAACCTGAACGGCGCTTGTTACCAATTGGCAATTGCATGTATGGGCTATAGAATACAGGTACACTGCCGAGGCGAAAACGAGCATTCCAAATCTCAGCGACTTCTTCTTCGCGGTCAATAATGACTTCCGAGCCTGCAACACTCCAACTGTCATTGCCGGGTAAACAGGTGGTAAAGGTACCGTTTTCCATAATGGAATAACGGTTTTCGCCGCGCATTTTCATTTTATCGGCGTCGCCACGCCCCTGACGGCCTACCATCATGTAGTTACCATCATTAACATCAGTATTTTTATTATTCAAGTTGGACCAAGCTGAAGGCCCTTTTAGAATAATTTGTGGATCATCATAGTGAACATTACCAGTTGCTGTAACTTCACGAATGGGATCTGTGCTATTTGACTGTTTTTGTATCAGCTTAACATTGTCAGCGGTTAATGTTTGATTACCTTGTTGGATATCGACATTACCTTTGTATTCGACAAAGTTTGGGTATTCTCCCTGAACATCCTCAGCGGTGATGCGAATAGGTAAATCTTTTGCATCGCCTTTAACTAATGGTTTGTTATAAACAGGGACGCCTAGCATACATTGCGCAGCAAGATCAGCATGCGCTTGCTGACTATAAATTGCCGCCCATACCATGGTGGCAAGTATTGTTGGATAACTTTTTTTCATCATTAAATATGCGGTTCCGTCATAATTGGCATAGCCGGCAAACGCTCAAAGACTAACTTAGCCAACTACATTGCGCCAGTATAATGTAAGAAACTTTACGCGCTTGTAGTTATGCACCGAGCAGAATGGATAGTATGATAATGCAAAATTGCATTCTGAGCATTGAAGAATTGAGGGATATATGCACTATTGGGGTAAAATTATTGGTGTCGTGATCGCAATAGCCTCTGGTTTTGGCTTTTGGGGAGCATTAATTGGTTTAGTTTTGGGGCACGGGTTCGATAAAGCATCAGCACGACGTAAATTTGCAGGGGCGATGAATAAACGTGATCGCCAAATCATTTTTTTTGCTAGCACATTCCAGATATTGGGGCATTTGACGAAGTCTAAGGGGCGAGTAACCGAGACTGACATCCAGATGGCATCAAACTTGATGGATAGAATGCAGCTACATGGTGAAACTCGAAAAGCGGCTCAACAAGCTTTTAGGGAAGGCAAATCTCCTGATTTTCCATTGCGCGATGTGCTCAAACAATTACGTATCGCATGCTATGGTCGTTTTGACTTAATTCAGATGTTTCTGGAAATTCAGTTGCAGGCAGCATTTGCTGACGGCAACTTACATCCAAATGAAAGAAAAGTATTATTTATTATTGCTGAAGAGTTAGGTATTTCTAAAACCCAGTTTGAACAGTTCTTAGGGATGATCCAAGGTGGGCGTCAATTTGGCCAAGGATATTCACAACAACAATCAGGTGGTTATTACCAGCAATCACAAGGTCCAACGATAGAAGATGCTTGCCAAGTGCTAGGGGTTTCTATTGATGATGAACCAACTAAGATTAAACGTGCTTACCGTAAATTGATGAGTGAACACCATCCAGACAAGCTGATTGCAAAAGGGTTACCACCAGAGATGATGGAAATTGCAAAACAAAAAGCTCAATCAATACAAGCAGCTTATGATCTCATCAAAAAAGATCGTGGTTTTAAGTAATTAGAAATAAACAAGTGATTTAAATACTGGCAGCCAATGAAGGCTGCTTTAGTTTATCATGTAGGTATAGAGTAAGAATGCGTGCATTGCCATGGTGGCGCTGTGTTAATGAACTAAATCACAGCGCCAAGGCTTATCAAGTTTTTCAGAGCAATAGAATGACTTGTCACCTAACGAAACTCGAATTATTTTGCAGATAGCAAAAATTAAAAATCAGGTTGGCAGCTAAAGTGCATTGGTGTGCCATAAGCTGGGTGAGTGATGTAAAGCTCTTGTGCATGTAGTTGCAAACGAGGTGCGAGCACAAAGGCTTGCTCATGAGCATAAAACCGGTCACCGAGTATTGGATGCCCCAGAGCTAACATGTGCACACGTAATTGATGTGAACGCCCAGTAATTGGCGATAGCTTCACTCGTGTTGCCTGTTCTTCATATTCCAAAACTTCATATTCTGTTTGTGCCGATTTTCCGGTTTCGAAACAAACCTTCTGTTTTGGCCTATTTGGCCAATCACAAATCAAAGGTAAATCGATTAAGCCTTCTTGCTTTTCTAAATGACCCCAGACTCGCGCTATATAATGTTTCTTAGGTTCGCGCTCCCGAAATTGACGCTTTAGCTCGCGTTCTGCGGGTTTATTTAGAGCAACTACCATGACGCCACTGGTTGCCATGTCTAAGCGATGGACAGACTCAGCGTTGGGATGATCCCGCTGTACTCGACTCATGATGCTATCGTTATGCTCAGGGGCTTTACCCGGCACCGAAAGTAAATCGCTTGGTTTATTGACAACAATGATATGTTCATCTTGATAAAGAATATATAACCAAGGGTCAACGGGGGGATGGTAGGGTCCCATCATAAGAAATGAAGCTCCTGAATCTCTTATTCCTGTCATATTTCAAGATATAGGTTGTTCAGCTATCCGAATCACATTACTTACTGTTGCTCTAGGGATATCTTTGCTGGTTGCCAACAGCTATCTCAAATTATTTTGGGCATATAACAAAATCCCTCTCAAAGAGGGAGATGAAATTGCTGACAAGGCATAAATTGTGACATGTCACGCTAAGTTTTAAAAATCGAAAATCAAATAAAGTGATTCTCTCTTTTATTTTTTAATTTGACGAGTACACAAGCGTTATCAACGATTAGACTCCTTCTTTTGAAGGAGTCTATATGGCGCTATTTTAAGCTAATTATATTCGCGTGGCTATTGATGTGTGACTACAACCAAACGAATTGCATCAAGGCGCCATGTTGCTTGGTCGATATTGGTCAGTAACTGTCGACGTTCTTCTTCTATAACGTCTAGCTCGTCATCACGGATATTTGGATTGACTGCTTTCAGTGCTTCAAGTCGAGCAAGTTCAAGGGAGAGGGCTTTATCTGCGGCTTCTTTCGCATTATTGATAAGCACTTTCGCTTCCTTTTCGACCATAGGCTCTGATAGTTTCAGTACAGAATGAACTTCAGTTTGTACTGCACTAACCAGTTTGCTTGCCATATGACGATTGATTGCATTGAGCTGGCGGTTAAAGCTTTCAAACTCAACCTGTGAAGACAGGTTATTTCCTTTAAGGTCAATCAGTAGGCGAATTGGTGTAGCAGGTAAGAAGCGGCTAATCTGCAAGTTCTTAGGTGCTTGTGCCTCAAGCACATAAATCAATTCTGTCAGCAATGTACCGACGGGTAATGCTTTATTTTTAAGTAAAGAAACTGCGCAGCTTCCGGTATCACCAGATAACACCAAGTCTAAACCATTACGAATAATTGGATGTTCCCAGCTAATGAATTGCGTGTCTTCGCGGGACAAAGCTTGCTCACGGTCAAAAGTCACCGTGCAACCATCTTGTGGTAGACCAGGGAAATCAGGGACTAGCATATGGTCAGATGGCGTTAAAATTAGCAAGTTATCGCTCTTATCTTCCTGACTGATACCAACGATATCAAACAGGTTAAGTGCAAAATTCACCAACTCAGTATCATTGTCTTCCGCGCCAATGGTTTCTGCCAATTTAACGCCAGCATCACCACCATTAGAATGCATTTCAAGTAAGCGATCACGACCTTGTTCAAGCTGTAATTTCAGCGATTCATGCTCACTGCGGCAAGTTTTTAAAAACTCTTCGAAGCCGTCTGTTACTGTTGGCTCAGCCATAAATTGCAGTAATTGCTGATAATATTTATCGTAAATTGCGCGGCCAGTTGGGCAGGTATGCTCGAACGCATCTAACCCTTCGTGGAACCAACGTAGCAGGACCGCTTGTGCGGTATTTTCTAGATAAGGCACGCTTAATACGATATCGCGAGTTTGACCTATACGATCCAATCGACCAATACGCTGTTCTAATAGGTCAGGGTTGAACGGTAAGTCAAACATCACTAACTGGTTTGCGAATTGGAAGTTACGGCCTTCAGAACCAATTTCAGAGCAAAGTAAAACCTGCGCACCATCTTCTTGAGAAGCGAAGTAAGCAGATGCACGGTCGCGTTCAAGCAGTGATAGGCCTTCATGGAAAACACCGGCACGAATACCTTCGCGTTCACGTAAGACTTGCTCTAGTTGCATAGCGGTTGCCGCTTTGGCACAAATAACGAGTACTTTCTCATGGCGATTCGCCATCAGATAGCCCATCAACCACTCAACGCGCGGATCGAAGTTCCACCAAGTTGCATTTTCGCCTTCAAATTCTTGATAAATTTGCTCTGGATATAACAACTCTTTTGCACGTGTTTCGAGGTCTTTTTTCGAGCCCATAATACCCGCAACTTTGATTGCAGTTTGGTATTGGGTTGGAAGAGGCATTTTCAGTGAATGTAATTCACGACGTGGGAAGCCTTTTACACCATTTCGGGTGTTTCTAAATAATAAGCGGCTAGTACCATGTCGATCCATCAGCATGCTAATCAGTTCTTGTCGAGCCGTTGTACCATCTTCACTTTCAATATTGGCCGCTTTCAATAACGGTTCAATATCTTGCTCTTTAATTAGTTCATTGAGCAGATTTTGTTGGTCAGTTGTGAGTTTGTCACCAGAGAGCAGTAGCGATACGGCATCAGCGACAGGACGATAGTTATCTTGCTCATCAATAAATTCTTGATAATCATGGAAACGACTTGGATCGAGCAGACGAAGGCGTGCAAAATGGCTCTCTTGGCCGAGTTGTTCTGGGGTTGCTGTCAGTAGCAAAACAGAAGGAATATTTTCAGATAATGTTTCAATAACTTGGTATTCACGACTTGGTGCGGCTTCACTCCATTGTAAATGGTGAGCTTCATCCACAATCATCATATCCCAACCAGCTTCTACTAGCAGATCAAAACGTTGCTTGCTACGGCGTACAAAGTCGAGCGAGCACAGAACCAGTTGTTCAGTCTCAAAAGGATTATCACTGTCATGTTGTGCTTCACTGTAGCGGCTATCATCGAACAGCGAAAAACGCAGATTAAAGCGACGTAGCATCTCAACGAGCCACTGATGTTGTAAGCTCTCTGGTACGATCACTAATACTCGTTCAGCGCGTCCAGCCATCAGCTGTTGATGGATAATCATGCCAGCTTCAATAGTCTTACCTAATCCTACTTCATCAGCGAGTAATACGCGTGGGTGATGGCGTTTACCGACTTCATTAGCGATGTGTAACTGATGAGGGATCAAACTTGCACGGATACCGCGCAGGCCGGTAGCTTGGTGCTTAACTTGTTCGCTTTGAAACTTACGTGCGCGATAACGCAATGCAAAGCGATCCATGCGGTCGATTTGACCAGCAAATAAACGATCTTGTGGCTTGTTAAACGTGAGTTTGCTATCGAGAAAAACTTCTCTCAGGCTAACATTCTGTTCTTCGGTATCAAGGCGGGTGCCATTATAAGTTAGCAGACCGTCATCTTCAGTGACGCTTTCAATTTGCAACTGCCAGCCTTCATGGCTGGTGATGGTGTCGCCTTCATTAAACATAACTCGAGTGATAGGGGCATCACTGCGTGAGTAGAGGCGGTTTTCGCCAGTTGCGGGAAAAAGCACAGTCACCATACGGGCATCAATAGCCACAACGGCGCCTAGTCCGAGTTCGCTTTCTGTATCGCTGATCCAGCGCTGACCAAGAGTAAATGGCATAGGTTTAACTCAATTCCATAATTTTGATAGTTTATTTTTAGATTTGTCAGACAAATTATTTATTTGTCTCCACCCTGTGTTGGTAAAACCAGGATAATTCGAATATTAATTGTAGTCGTTGCCCGAGGGACAATTATAGCAGTCATACTTCAAATTGCCGTTGGCTATGCATGCAGGTGAAACTTGCGACCTGAGCCTCATAGTTACCTATGATCTCTTGGATATGGTAGCAGTTTGCCGACATACCACTCGAATTATTTTGTGCTGTGTATCGCGCTATTATCTCACGCATGTTGTGTTTTAACGAAGTGCGAGATGCCAAAGGGGCGTTATATTAATTCAAGCGAGGCTTATCGTCACCTGTTAAAAAAACATCATCCATTAAAAGAGCAAAGTTATCTGCCCAGTTAAGATTGTATCAAAATCATCTTGTAAAAAGGGCAATATAGCGTCTGCGATGGGTTTTATTTGCTTTAGGATATAGTGTTCATAGTCTGGGCGAGCTGTGACAATTTCAAGTGGCTCGGGACCTGCTTGAGTAATAATATAACTTATCCACCCACCATTTTGGTACTGTTGTGGGCGTTGAAGTTTTAAATTGTATTCATCAGCTTGGCGAGCAGCTCTCACATGAGGGGGAACATTACGTTGATAATCAGAGAGTTTTCGGCGCAGACGTTTACGATAGACTAAGCGGTCATCGTACTTACCATTGCGAATAAATTGTACATATTCGCGAATAAATTCACGATAAGGTTGGCGATGAAAAATTCGGGTATACAACTCTTTTTGGAAATATTGTGCAAGAGGAGTCCAGTCTGAGCGGATAGTTTCTAAACCTCTGAAGACCATTTTATCTCCACTGAGACCCGCATAACGCTTTTTACTTCCAGATTCAGAGCCGCGAATTGTTGGCATCAAAAAACGGCGATAATGTGTTTCATACTCAAGCTCTAAGACGCCTTCTAATTGCCATTCATCTTGTAGATGCTGTTTCCACCAGTCATTTACGTAGTCTCGCAACTCAAAACCTATTCTTTGTGCCTGTTCTTGTGTATGAGATTCTTTTAACCAGACAAAGGTTGAATCTGTGTCCCCGTAAATGACTTGATAGCCGCGAGATTCAATCAACTCTTTGGTAATACGCATAATTTCATGCCCGCGCATTGTAATAGAAGCGGTGAGGCGAGGATCAAAAAAACGGCAGCCTTCTGCACCAAGTACACCAGCAAAGGCATTCATAATAATCTTTAAGGCTTGAGAAAGAGGAGCATTGTTCTCTTTTTTCGCTTTGTCACGCTCTTGCCAAATATGGCTTACAATATCCGGTAAGCAATGTACTGTGCGTGAGAACCAAGCATTGCGAAAACCTGAAATGGAATGCTGTTTTTCTGGATGCACAAGCCCCTCAATCATACCTGCGGGGTCAATCAAAAAAGTACGAATAATCGATGGATACAGGCTTTTATAATCAAGAACGACAACGGAATCATATAAACCTGGCTGTGAATCCATCACAAAACCACCGGGATTATGTTGTAGTTTTTGCTCGTGTAGATTTGGTGCAATAAATCCAAGGCGATGCAAGCGCGGAATATACAAATGAGAAAAAGCGGCAACAGAACCGCCCATACGGTCAACAGCAAGTCCTGTTACTGCCGAACGTTCTTGTAAGAACGCCATTAAATCGGTTTTTTCGAAGATGCGATGAACTAAAATACAGTCTTGAATATTATAGTGTGCGAGAGCAGGCTTATCATGCTGGAAACGGCGATTGATCTCATCCATTCGGTCATAAGGCGTATTGATAGCCTTACCTTCCCCAAGTAACGTTTGAGCGACAGATTCAAGACTAAAAGAGGGAAAATTCCACGTAGCCGCTTTTAGAGAATCGATACCATCAATAATTAGACGACCGTCAGCAGATGCAAAAAAGACACCTTGCTTAAAACCATGTTCTCGCCATTCAAGTTTTTTTCGATTCCGGCCAAATAACAGAGGGATACCATAGCGTTCAGCATGTTTTTGTAAAACATTTAAATCGAATTGGATTAGGTTCCAACCAATGATGGCATCAGGATCATACTGTTGTAGCCATTCATTTAATCTATCAAGCAATTGTGGGCGACTAGTGACGTAAACTAGGCGATGTTGATTGTTAAGTGCAGGGCCTTGTTCTGGCCCCAACATAAAAACAACGTCATCACCACAACCGGATAAACCAATAGAATATAATTCGCCATGCTGGCTAGTTTCGATGTCTAAAGACACGGCTTTGATTGTTGGGCGATAGCCTTCGCAGGGTTTTAGCTGATATTCGCCTTGTCGATTACGAGAAAACCACACTGGTGCAGTAATAAAACGCTCCATCAGGTAGCGTTCACTGGGGCGAATATCGGTTTCGAGAACTTCCACGCCAAACTCTAGGCAATTTTTTTCAAGATTTTGTAGTTGACGATATTGTTGGCAGTATATGGCGTACACTTTTTCACGACGAAAGTCAGATAATGCAACAGGACGATAGATAATATTCGCTTGCCCATCTAACAAATGTTTCACGGTGGGTAACGACGAAATGGGAATAAAGCCAACGGCTTGTTGGTTAGGAACTGTGACTTTTCTAGGACCGTTGTCTGTGAGTAACCAATAGCTTACCTCAACCCCTTGACGGGTATCTTTCCAATGGCGACTTAAAATAAAGCCTTTTTCAGCGGTAGACATAAGTTGAGGCATAAGGAGACTCACATAAAAATTCAACGAGTCTACTATACGTGAGAGGTGTGGTTTTATACAGTATTTTTTGTCATGTTATTTAGTGATATTAAACGCAAAAAGTGCCAAATTGTCACTTTTTTACGTTTTTAATCGTGATTTATTGGCTGAAATGATATAAAAACGGCTATTTGATAGCCTGAATAAATAATTGATCAATGGGTACGGCTTAATTGTTTTTTGCAATACCAAGTAACTGCGAAGCAGGTGTTGTTCCTGCCAATAATGCGTTAGTACTGCCATCATAGGCGATAGTACCATTCGCTATCACCAGCGTGCGGGGAGCAATTTGCAATGCATCTTCAACATTATGGGAAACCATAACCAGTGTGATGGACTTTAATTGACATATTTCATCAACCAACAATAACATTTCATTACGTAAAGCAGGATCGAGTGCAGAAAATGGCTCATCTAATAGCAAAATAGGTTGCTGGCGGATAAGGCAACGCGCTAGTGCCGCACGTTGACGCTGCCCACCAGATAACTGAGCGGGCAATCTATCAAGGAACTCAAGAAGGCTAACTTGCTCAGCTATTTCCTCAACTTGAGTTATTTGTTCTCGATTTAATCTCAGTCCAGGATGTAATCCTAACCCAATATTTTGTTTTACAGATAAGTGAGCGAACAGGTTATTTTCCTGAAACAGCATCGAGACTGGGCGCTTAGCTGGAGGGGTATAAGTATGATTGTGCCCATTTAATTGGATAGAACCGCTTTTGGCAAATTGAAAGCCACTAATTAAACTCAGTAGTGTGCTTTTACCGGCACCACTTGGCCCCATTACGGCGACTCGCTCACCTGTTTCAATAGAAAAATCAAACAACATATTCATATTGTGATACTGGTAATCTAGTTGGTCTAATTTAATCATTATTCTTTCCTGAAATACGCTCAAGTAGGCTAAATAAACCAAAACACAATAAAAGTAATACCATCGCCGTCACGGCACCATCATTAGTTCGGTACGCACCTATTTGCTGATAAAGGTAGTAGGGTAATGTACGAAAATCTTCATTGCCAAATAGAGCAACCACACCAAAATCACCAATAGAAATAACACAAGCAAATGCGAGCGCTTGAGCTATTGGTTTTTTCAATGCTTTTAATTCAATGATACGCAGGCGATTAAAACCACTAATCGCTAATGACTGACAAAGCGGGTTATAGCGTTCAGCGAGATCCCGCATTGGGTTTTCAAGTACCTTCAATGCATAAGGGATCGCAAGTAAAGCGTTGGTCATAATCACTAATGCATAAGGTGATTCAGGGATCCCGATGGTTTCATTAAATAGAATGAAAAAACCGGTCGCGAGCACAATTCCGGGCATGGCTAAAATGACTAATCCACTGAGCTCCATGGCTTGCCCTAACTTGATTGCGCGACGTAAACGTAATTCACGGCTACTCCATAGTAACATCATCGTCAGCAAGACACAGAGTATGCCAGCACACAAGGCAATAAAGAGTGATGTAGAGGCTGCTTGCCAAAGGGTATTCTGACTGAGTACCTCAATTAAGCGCCCGTTTAATCCATCGACGATAATCGCGAAAAGTGGCGGAAATAATAATAAGAGGGCTGCAATAATCACTAATGTATCACGTATACGACGAAATCTATTATCTGCTGGGTCATACCAATGGTTTTGCTGGCTATAACCAATCGAAAAAATACTACTTATTTTTTGACTAAGGAACATTAGCCCAATACAGAAAAATAGTTGAATTAAAGCCAGTATTGCTGCTCGACCAGGATCGAAGTCATAACTTAATGCTTGATAAATTGCTAGCTCAATGGTAGTAGCAGCAGGGCCACCACCGAGCGCAAGCACAGTAGCAAAACTGGCAAAACACAACATAAATATTAGTGCAGCAGTAGGTAACATTTGCCTACGCAAATAAGGCCATTCAAGAATGCGAAATTGTTGCCACTCATTAAACCCTAATTGTGCTGCAATTTGGCGTTGCTCCGTGGCGATATTTTCCAATGATTGCAGTAGCATACGTGTTGCAAGCGGCATATTAAAGAAGATATGCGCAAGCAGTATTCCTTTAAGCCCATAAGGTGAAAAATTATAATCGATACCAAATAATTGAAACAGCTGAGCGAGCCAGCCTGTTTTCCCATAAATTGATAAAATACCAAATACAGCAACCAGAACGGGCAAAACAAGCGTCATTGCACAGAGTCGTAAGAATAAAAATTTTCCCGGAAAGCGCCGACGATAAAGTGCGCGTGCCAGTAAAATTGCCGGAAGCACCGAAAATAAAGCGGATAAAAAGGCCTGCCAGAAAGTGAAGCCAATGACATGCCATAGATAACCATCATTAAAAACTTCACCAATCGAAATACTCGGTGAAAAAAGCGATAAAGCACCAAAAGCGAGTAGCGCAACGCATACTAATAAACCGGAAGCAAAGGCTCCCGGTAAGAGAGACCAATTAATTAACGGCTGACGGCAGTTTGCCATAAACGAACCCATGTTTGACGGTCTTTGGCAACTTCTTGCGCGCTAAATTGCAGTGACTTTTTAGGTAGAGGAAGGTTGTTGTAAACCTCTGGTAATGGAATATCAATCACTGGATACATCCAGTTAGTAGTCGGTAGCGTATTTTGGAATTCTGGTGTTAACATAAATTGTAAGAATTGCTTTGCTAACTCCGGTTGGGCGCTATTTTTAAGTCTTGCTGCGACTTCAATTTGCATATAATGCCCTTCATCGAATAAGGCCGCAGCGTAGTTATCTTTCTTATCATTAAGCATTTGGTAGCCCGGCGATGCGGTATAACTCAAAACAAAATCGCCTTCACCTTTTAAAAACAAGCCATAAGCCTCACTCCAGCCTTTAGTCACTGTCAGTGTTTTACTCGCTATTTTTTGCCATGCATCAGCAGACTTGTCACCATACAGCTTTTCAATCCATAACATTAATCCTAAGCCGGGGGTGCTAGTACGCGGATCTTGATAAATTATTTTCCAAGATTGATTGCTATTTAATAGGTCATTCATACTTTTGGGTGGGTTTTTGATCTTGTTGGTGTCATAGATGAAAGCAAAATAACCATAGTCATATGGGATAAATGTTGAATTTTTCCACTCGATAGGCAGTTTTAGCGCGTCAGTATTGATATCTGCGGGGACAAATAGACCGGTATTTTCAGCGGAATCAATTAAGTTATTATCAAGGCCTAAAACGATATCAGCTTTACTTTTCGTTCCTTCCATACGCAAACGATTGAGAAGAGCAACGCCGTCGCCAAGTGAAACAATTTTGAGTTCACAATCGCATTGTTCTTCAAAATTCTTTTTAATTTGTGGCCCCGGCCCCCATTCAGCAGCAAATGAATCATAGGTGTAGATGGTGAGAATTGGTTTTTCAGCCCATGCTAATTGAGTAAAACCCAGTGCAGCAAGTGCGATTAATGACTTATAAAGTGAATTTTTTAACATATTTATTCCTGCGTTTGAAAGAAAACCACACAGGATTTGAGAGGGTACCGTAGGCGTTTATACTGACGGCAGCTCAAATCCCTACGCCGGCATTGCCCGGATCAGGTTCTACGGGTTAATTCTCAGCCTAATATTTCGGCACCCCGTTGAGACAATGGCTATTGTAGTGACTTCGCTGATATCTGCAAACTCTATTGATCTAACCGTTATACATCGAGCTACAGGTTGTTAACTACAACTCGAATGATTTTGTGTATATAGGTTTACCAGTTAGGGTATGTGTGAAACAATTAGCCATCTTTCAAATTTTAGTTATTGAGGTAGTCTGGTGATCGATGATGATGGCTACCGCCCGAATGTAGGCATTGTAATTTGTAATCGGCAAGGGCAGGTTTTATGGGCTCGCCGCTATGGTCAACATTCATGGCAATTTCCTCAGGGGGGAATTAACCCAGGGGAATCGCCAGAACAGGCTATGTACCGTGAATTGTATGAAGAGGTTGGCCTACAACGTAAAGATGTTAGGTTGTTAGCTTCAACTCGCAATTGGCTGCGTTACAAATTACCCAAACGTTTGGTGCGTTGGGACACAAAACCTGTTTGTATCGGGCAGAAACAGCGTTGGTTCTTATTACAACTTCAATGCAATGAAGCAGATATAAACGTTCAGCGCAGTAAATCGCCAGAATTTGATGGCTGGCGATGGGTCAGTTATTGGTATCCTGTTAGGCAAGTTGTTTCTTTCAAACGGGAAGTTTATCGTCGAGTCATGAAAGAATTTGCGCCAGTCGTTATGCCATTGCCGGAACAAAAATCGGCACAAAGAGCGGCTTTTTCTCACCGTAGGCGTGGGGCTAGATAATATCATGCTGATGCATCTACGTGAGATTGTCGAAAAAGTGGCAATGGCAACAAGTTTAGCCGAAGCGTTAGAGGTATTGGTAAACGAAACCTGCGAAGCAATGCAGACAGATGTTTGCTCAATCTACTTGGCTGATCATTTGCACCAATGCTATTACTTAATGGCAACCCGCGGGTTGAAAAAACCTAGCGGGATTGCTATTCGCCTTGGCTTTGATGAAGGCGTGGTCGGTGCCGTTGGGCGCCAATCTGAAATGCTTAACCTTGCCGATATCCGTGAACATCCTGAATTTAAATATCTTCCTCAATTAAAAGAAGGGCAACTTAAAGCCTTCTTAGGTGTACCTGTTGTTTATCGACGACAA
The DNA here is from genome assembly GCF_000314855.2 of Providencia burhodogranariea DSM 19968. Taxonomy (GTDB): domain Bacteria; phylum Pseudomonadota; class Gammaproteobacteria; order Enterobacterales; family Enterobacteriaceae; genus Providencia; species Providencia burhodogranariea. The sequence continues at coordinate 675,535 of NZ_KB233223.1, forward strand.
TTACTTGGCGTATTAGTTGTGCAACAACGCGAACGGCGTTTTTTCAGCGAAACTGAAGAGTCATTTATGGTGACGTTATCGATGCAACTGGCTGTCATTTTATCTCAAGCACAGACTAAAGGTATTTTTGGTCAATATAGACAAAGTCGCATTAAGGCTATTCCTGTATCACAAGGGATCGTGATGGCTTATGGTTGGCAAGATACCTCACAACCTTCATTTGATAGTATTTGTGAAGCGAGTGCATTGAATGAAAATGATGAAAAACAGCGCCTAATTAATGCTATCGAAAATGCAGCGTCAGAGTGTCGGCGTATTAGTAAACGTTTTATCGCCAATTCACAAAAAGAAAGTGCTGCAATCTTTGACCTCTATAACCATTTACTTCATGACCCTCAATTAAAAAAAAGATTATTTTCCGCCATTGGGCAGGGGTCAGTCGCTGAGTGGGCGGTTAAAACCGTAATCGAAGACTATGTTGAGCAATTTTCTCGCTTACATGATCTTTATCTACGAGAGAGAGGGGCTGATTTGCGTGCACTAGGCCAGCGTTTGTTATTCCATTTGGATGATAGCCTAACATTGATGGATCAATGGCCTGAACGTTTTATTCTAGTTGCCGATGAGCTGAGTGCAAGCTTATTGGCTGAAATACCATTAGAGCAACTTGCGGGAGTGATTGTTCGTGATGGCGCAACACACTCTCATTCCGCTATTTTGATTCGTGCCATGGGTATCCCTGCAATAATGGGAGCAGATATAGATCCTTCTTTACTACACAATCGTTTTTTGATTCTTGATGGCTATCGGGGTGAGGTTTTCATTGAACCTGAAGATATTATTACTCAGGAATATAAGCAAATTATCGCGGAAGAAGATGTTCTTAGCCGATTAGCTGAAGGGGCTCTTGAGCAAGAAGTTATCCTTAAAAATGGTGAACAGGTTCATATCCATCTTAACGCAGGGCTAAGCCCACGCTATGAACAACAAATAAATATTGCTGTTGATGGTGTCGGTTTATACCGAACGGAATTGCCATTTATGCTACATAATGGCTTTCCATCTGAAGATGAACAGAAACAGCTTTATCAAGAAGTATTACAGCTATTTTCCAATAAGCCTGTCGTACTTAGAACATTGGATATTGGCGCCGATAAGCAATTACCTTACATGCCGATCAGCGAAGAAAATCCATGTCTTGGTTGGCGGGGCATTCGCGTCATGTTGGATCAACCTGAAATTTTCTTAATTCAGCTTCGAGCAATGCTACATGCAAATATATCGACACAAAACTTGCGAATTTTATTGCCAATGATCACTAGCATTAATGAAGTGGATGAAGCCATTACATTGATTAAACGAGCAAGAGAAGAGCTTAGTGCGATATTAGATCAAACTGTACCGATGCCACAAATTGGTGTGATGTTTGAAGTACCTTCATTACTATTTTTACTTCCCGAATTAAAAAAACGTGTAGATTATATTTCAATTGGTACTAATGATTTAACTCAATACCTACTTGCTGTTGATCGTAACAATACCCATGTCGCCGCTATCTACGATAATCTTCATCCCTCAATGATCCGGTTCTTAGCTAAAGTGTACGAAGAATGCTGCCGTATAGGCATGCCTGTTAGTGTTTGCGGGGAAATGGCAGGACAACCTTTGGGGGTAATGGCATTGATAGCTCTTGGATACCGTTCTTTGAGCATGAGCGGAAGAAGTGTGCCAAGGGTGAAGTATTTGATCCGGGGATTACAGCCTGAGTTGGTTAAAACGTTAGTTCCCCAACTTCTAGAGGCCGAAACGAGCGATGCCATAAGGCAAGCATTAAGTTTATTTATGGAGAAAAATGGATTAGGCGGCTTTGTTCGCGGTGGTATCTAATCTGTTTATTAACCTGCGCTTGAGCTATGTTATGATGCGCAATGATTTTTGTTTAACAAATAAAATGGTGAACGATGAGTAGCAGCTACTTAGCACTTCCAACAATTGATCCCGTCATGTTCTCGATTGGGCCAGTATCGCTTCACTGGTATGGTTTTATGTACCTCGTCGGGTTTGTTTTTGCATTATGGCTTGCAGGTCGCCGTGCATCCAAGCCGAATAGCGGTTGGACAAAAAATGAAGTTGAAAATTTACTTTACATCGGATTTGTAGGTGTTTTCATTGGCGGAAGGTTAGGTTATGTCTTCTTCTACAACTTGCCCTTATTCCTTGATGACCCACTTTACTTATTTAAAGTCTGGGATGGTGGAATGTCATTCCATGGCGGCTTAATTGGGGTTATTTGTGCAATGATGTGGTTTGCACATCGTACTCGCCGTCGTTTTTTACAAGTTGCTGATTTTGTTGCGCCATTAATTCCTTTTGGATTAGGTATGGGGCGGATTGGTAACTTTATTAATGGTGAGTTATGGGGACGTGTAACGCTTGATACTCCATGGGCATTTTTATTCCCGCGTTCACAAAGCGAAGATATTCAACTTGCAGCCCAAGACCCATCTTTGCTACCGATTTTAGAGCAGTATGGGGTACTTCCTCGCCACCCATCACAGCTTTATGAGATGTTTTTAGAGGGAATAGTACTGTTCCTTATTCTAAATTTATTTGTGCGTAAGCCTCGCCCTATGGGGAGTGTGTCAGGCTTATTCCTGATTGGTTATGGTGCATTCCGTATTATTGTCGAATTCTTTAGACAACCAGATGCACAGCTAGGTTTATTTGGTGGCATCAGTATGGGGCAAATTCTATCTATCCCAATGATTATTATTGGTGTATTGATGATTATATGGGCTTATAAATATGGTAAAAATATTCCCGCACATAAACCCGATACTAAAAAAGTACCTAGTAAATAAATAATAGATTAAGGCTACTGTTGCTGGTGTAACAGTAGCCTGTAGAGTAAGAGAGTCACTATGAAGCAGTATCTTGAGCTATGTCAGCACATTATTAATGAAGGTCAATGGGTTGAAAACAAACGGACAGGTGTTCGTTGTTTAACGATTATCAATGCAGACCTTGAATATGATGTGGCAAATAACCAGTTTCCATTAATCACTACTCGTAAAAGTTTTTATAAGGCAGCTATTGCTGAATTGTTAGGCTATCTTCGAGGTTATGATAACGCAGCTCAATTTCGAGAAATTGGCTGTAATACTTGGAATGCAAATGCCAATGACAACCTAGCTTGGTTAAATAATCCTCATCGTAAAGGTGAAGATGATATGGGACGTGTATACGGTGTTCAAGGGCGCTCTTGGCAACGTCCTGATGGTTCACACCTTGATCAGCTTAAAAAAGTTGTCAATAACCTGAAAAATGGTATTGATGATCGCGCTGAAATTATCACTTTTTATAACCCCGGTGAATTTGAAATGGGCTGCTTACGGCCTTGTATGCATACTCATACTTTTTCACTTTTAGGCGATACACTTCACCTTACTTCTTATCAACGCAGTTGCGATGTTCCACTCGGTTTGAATTTCAATCAAGTGCAATGCTTTGTCTTGCTAGCGTTAATGGCTCGGATTACTGGTCACAAAGCGGGCAAGGCTTATCATAAAATTGTCAATGCGCATATTTATGAAAACCAGTTACCATTGATGCGTGATGTGCAGTTAAAGCGTGAACCGTTTCCGTCACCTTCATTATCAATAAATCCTCAAATTAAAACGTTGGAAGATATTGAAACTTGGGTAAGCACTGATGATTTCACTCTTGAAGGGTACGAGTGTCATGAGGGGATTAAGTATCCTTTCACAGTCTAAAATATCCTTCATGCTTCGTGCCACAGCTGTGTTGCCTACGTTTATTTTTACTAATCATAAAGTTATCTATGCGCCTAGTGACTTATGTACTTGGCGCATAGCTGCAATACGAATTATTCGGCAATGTATAAGATTTAAATTATTTTATTTATCCTCCTATTAAAAAAGTAAGTCACTTCGCTATCTCTTGGTTTTTTTATCGTTTTTCAAGCTGCTTGATAATCTTTTTTTCTGTTAATTCTTTTAAATTGCGAGCCGCTTCGCAAGGTCGTTAACTCTTTTGGTAATTTTTACATTTGCTTGCGAAGCGCTACCTAAACTCGGTTATCGACTCTGGTATTGTTGAATGTTTTTGCCAATATCAAACTTATATAGGGAAGAGGTATCGAGAGGAAAAGGGAATGAAAACAGTTATTAATCACCCGCAAAAAGGATTTACGCTTATTGAAATATTAATAGTCATGTTTATTTGCTCATTAGCGATGCTTCCAGCGTTATATGGCTGGCAACAACAGCAACAAAGATTACGTTTGATTGATACTGCTCGGCAAGTTGCTACATTTGTTTATAGCCATTTGATGGAAAGTGTTTATCTAAATCAACACCGTATTTTATTGGTTAATGTTATGCAAAGTGACTGGCAGTTGATTATTAAAGATGCAAATACAGGTAAGTACATTACCACTCTGAACTCGACGAAATTTGATGGGGTCGAAATAAAATCAGCAACTCGTTCATCTATTAATTTATATGGTAAACAAGGAACAACACACGCTTTTCGCATTGAGTTGAAAAACGAGTTTGGTCAAATAACGGTTTTTATGTCGATCGCAGGCCGTATAAGAGCATGCAGTAACAAAAAAATAGTAGGGGTTCCTCGTTGCTGAAATTTTTCTTAATGCCTAAACATAACCAACAAGGATTTTCATTAATTGAAACATTAATTGCGATGGCAATAAGTAGCTTGATTTGTATCGCAGCTACGGCAGTTTTTCCAGGACTATTTAAAAAAATTCACCAATCTTATATTCAATATCAAATCGATAGAGAGGTTCGGCAAGTTCTTATCAGCATGGAGAAAGATTTTAGACGCATAGGTTATTGTGGCAGTCTCTCTTGTGAGGGGGAGGCACTCAAAATCGATGCTAAATTTCTGAGCCGATACCCTAATTCATGCATTATCTTTGCTTATGATCAGAATTTATCGGGTACATGGCGCCCAGTGAAACTGAAAAATAAAGAAACCGATTTTTTTGGTTATCGATTGAATGATAAAAAACTAGAATCAAACCGCAATGTGATGAATTGTGATGGTAATCGGTGGCAATCGTTATTTGATCCCTTAATGGTGAAAGTAAAAGAATTGAGATTTACTTGGCATGAGCCCCAAGCTGTACTTGAAATGAGTCTTAGTGTTGAAACGCCACATTTAGTTAATCAACGCTTTAGTTACCAAACTTCCGTGCTACTGAGAAATTTACAATGAATCTAATAAATAACCAAAGAGGAAATATTGCTTTGGTCATGGTGATTGTATTAATGACAGTAGCATTATTTTTGCTAAAAGCTTTACATTTTTATCAAGAAAATGCTCGTGATGAATTTTTTCGTGAAAAAAAATACATTGAGGCTTTTAATCAAGCGGAATCGGCTTTGTCATGGGGAATAGTACAATCTTGGCGATTTAATACAGCTAAAAATGCTGGTTGGCAATGTCAACAAGAGCCAAATCAGTCGTGGATGAGTTGTATCAAACATTACAAAGGAACCCAGTTCATTCTAACGGGTAGAGGTCTGTATAAAGGGAATGAATACATTAGTGTTTATCGCTGGGTTCTACCTATTGTAGGTACTCAAAAAGTGCAAGCCCGAATGAAAGGTTGGCTTGACTATTGTCCTGTTGATAAAAAAGGATTTTGTCGATGAAACAACAAGATAAAAAGCAACAAGGCTTTGCATTAATCGAGTCAATGATTGCAATGGTTGTTTTTGCTATTCTGCTCGTCGCTCTGCTAAACTACAGTCAATATATCACCTTGAATTTCAATTGGATATTTAGGCAATCAGCTGCCATTAGAGAGTTACAAAGTAATTTAGAACGTAAAGCGTCAATGATGGATATAGAATCAAAAAACACAAAATTATTTTATCCGGATTGGCAGATAAACTTACAGACTTTCGCGGTGTCAGAGAATTGTACTGATACAACAATAGCTCTATCCACAGCTAGACAAACACTTTCTCTAAGCCGCTGGTTTTGCAGAACAGGAGATAACAATGTTCCAAGTTTATCATTCTAATCAATTAGAACTACTAAAGGAGCTAATGGCTCATTTAATTGAGAATGCTCCCCTTTCTCATCCGTTCGAACAAGAGATAATCTTGGTGCAAAGCCCTGGCATGTCTCAATGGTTGCAAATTGAATTGGCAAAATCCTTTGGGATAGCAGCTAATATTCATTATCCTCTACCAGCTACTTTTATTTGGGATATGTTTCGTCGTGTATTACCTGATATACCGAAAGAAAGTGCCTTTACTAAGCAGGCAATGGCATGGAAATTAATGAAAATTTTGCCAGAGGTCATTGATGAAGATGAATTTGAGTCACTACGTCATTATCTACAACAAGATTTAGATAAACGAAAATTACACCAGCTTGCTGGGCGTGTCGCAGACTTGTTTGATCAGTATCTCGTTTATCGGCCTCAATGGATTGAAAAGTGGCAACAAAACGAATTAGTTGATGAGCTGAGTGCCAATCAATTATGGCAAAAAAGATTATGGTTACGGTTGGTCGAGTACACGCAAGAACTTGGCCAATCTCCGTGGCATCGAGCAAACCTCTATCAGAGCTTTATCGATAAGTTATCGAACAATCATGATTTTCAAAATGTACTGCCAAAACGTATTTTTATTTGCGGTATTTCATCACTGCCTCCGGTTTATCTACAGGCAATTACTGCCATTGCTGAGCACACCGATATTCATCTGATGTTTACTAACCCTTGTCGTTATTATTGGGGGGATATTCATAGCCATTCTTTTCTTGCGAAATTGCAAAAGCGTAAATTGCGTCATTATCTCGATAAACACGAAATATCACGCTTTAAAATCGATGAGCATGCTAAGCAACTATTTAATGACGAGGGTGAGCAAAATGTTGCCAACCCATTGCTTGCTTCATGGGGAAAGTTAGGGCGGGATAACCTCTATTTTATTTCACAGATCGACAGTGTTAATGAAATCTCAGCATTTGTAGATACTAATCGAAGCAGTTTACTCGAAAATCTACAACAAGATATTTTAGATCTCGAAAACCATGCGCAATTAGGCACGACATTAGAAGATTATGAATCAAGCATAGGTAAACGCTCATTAGTCTTATCAGACCAATCAGTAACCTTTCATTCCTGCCATAGTGCTCAGAGGGAAGTTGAAGTATTACAGGACAAGCTACTCGCATTATTTGAGCAAGACCCCTCTTTAACACCGAGGGATGTTATTGTTATGGTTTCTGATATTGATAGCTACACGCCATTTATCCAAGCTGTGTTTGGTAACACGGCTTCCCAACGTTATATCCCTTTTTCTATTTCAGATCGGAAAGCCTTACAAGCACATCCTATTTTGCAGGTTTTTATTCTACTCCTTGACCTACCACAAAGCCGATTCTCAACAGAGCAAGTACTTACATTATTAGAGGTTTCTGCATTTGCTGCTTGCTTCGGTATTGATGAAAGTGAACTCGGGTTACTACGTCGATGGGTAAATGAATCAGGAATCCGTTGGGGGTTAGATGATGATAATGTTCGTTCATTGTCTCTACCTGTTATTGGGCAAAATACATGGCAATTTGGTTTGAGCCGTATGCTATTGGGCTACGCAATGGATAGCCGATATGGTCCTTGGCATGGTATTTTGCCCTATGATGAGAGTAGTGGTTTAGCCGCGCAATTAGCCGGTAAACTTGCTTTGCTCGTCAACACGTTAAAAGAATGGCGGACGTTATTGGAGGTTGATAGAACCCTTGATGAATGGAAGGATATTTGCCAACAACTGATTCATAGTTTCTTTAGCGTTGATGGTGACGCTGAATTAGTTCTGACGCTTGTGACTGAACAATGGCATAAGATTATTGAAAACGCGCTTAGCTCTGGTTACGGCGAGCAAGTACCTTTATGTCTAATTCGTGACGAGCTGGCAATTTGCTTTGATAATGAGAAGATAAGTCAGCGTTTTCTTGCCGGTTCTGTGAATTTTTGTACGTTAATGCCTATGCGTTCTGTACCGTTCAAAGTGGTTTGCCTGTTAGGGATGAACGATGGAATTTATCCTCGAAGCATTCCTCCATTGGGTTTTGATTTAATGGCAGAAAAATCGATCAGAGGGGATAGAAAGCGTAGAGATGATGACCGCTATTTATTCTTAGAAGCGTTGAATTCAGCGGCAAAACAACTTTATATCAGCTATGTTGGGCTATCTATTCAAGATAACCAAGCTTGTAATCCATCAGTATTGGTTTCTGAGCTTTTAGATTATATTTGCCAGAGCTTCTGTCTACAGGGAGATGAAAATCTCAATATTGATAGCAGTGCAATAAGGCTGAGAGATCATCTTGTAGTTCAACATAATAGGGTTCCCTTTGCTAAAGAGAATTTTATTCCTAATTCTCCGTATCAAAGTTTTGCAGCTGAATGGTTACCTGCAGCAAAATCAATTCTTCACGAAAATAAACAATTTATTTCTAAGCTCGATACACGTGAACAAGTAATAGAAATTACAGTCGAACAATTGTTACGTTTTTATCGTCACCCTATTAGAGCCTTTTTCCAACAGCGTTTGAAGGTTCATTTCTCTATTGAAGAAACTGAACTTCCAGAAGATGAACCATTTATCTTGGACAGATTGCAACGCTATAAGATGAATGAACGAGTCTTAGCATTGTTAGTTAAAGATGAAAATCCAACTCCATTATATCAAGCACTAAGAGCAGCGGGGCAACTGCCAGCGAAGCAATTTGGGCAATTATTTTGGGAACAACAAATTAATGAAATTGCGCCACTTGCCGAAAAAGTAAAAGAGCACAGCATACAACCATTTAATTATGTGATTGATACTAAAATTAGTGGTATCAAGATAACGGGTGTATTGAAGAATGTGCATGAAAAAGGCTTACTGCGCTATCGGCCTGCTTATTTGACGGCTAATGATGGTATTCAATTATGGATAGAACATCTATTATTTAACTTATTAGTCGGTGAAGGTAACAGTGTTGCGTTAGGTCGTGAGAATAGTATTTGGCACTTTACTAGTGTACAACAAGACGATGCTCAACGTTATCTAGAACAATTGGTTAGTGGGTATTGTGAGGGGCAAAATATGCCTCTGTTACTGCTAAACCAAAGCGGCTGGAACTGGTTATCAGCGTGTTTTGATAAGAAAACAAAGCAGTATGATTTTATCTCTGAAGAGGTTCAACAAAAAGCATTATCTGTGTTGATACAAAGTCTTCAAGGTTCTTCTATGAAAAAAGGTGAAATGGAAGACGATTATGTTTTACGAGTTTGTAGGAATATTAATCAAAAGCTAGTTCAATCGTTACTGGAAAATACTCAGCACTACCTTTTTCCAATGACCGGATATTTAAAATAAAAAAGGAGAGCATTAAAGGATGCTACGTTTATCCAAAAGTCTCGCTCAATTTTTCTTATTGTTAACGTTAATGGTTTGGGGAGCGATCTCTGTTGCTCAGCCTCTTTGGCAAGTTTTGCCAGAAACTATCAATAAGAGTGATCATGATCCAAGAACTTATCAAGCCATTAAATTAAACAATGGAATGACTGTTTTATTGGTTTCAGATCCAAAAGCAACTAAGTCATTGGCTGCGGTATCTATTCCAGTTGGAAGTCTTGAAAATCCAGATAGCCAATTAGGTTTGGCACACTATTTAGAGCATATGGTATTAATGGGTTCCAAAAAATATCCAGAGCCAAGTAGTTTATCTGAGTTTTTGCAAAAGCATGGTGGTAGCCATAATGCTAGCACTGCGGCACATCGCACTGCTTATTATTTGGAAGTCGAAAATAGTGCCTTAGAACAGGCAACAGATAGATTAGCGGATGCATTAGCAAAGCCATTGCTCGACCCAGTTAATGCGGATAGAGAGCGCAATGCTGTCAATGCCGAGCTGACCATGGCGCGTTCTCGCGATGGGATGCGCTTATGGCAAGTTCGTTCTGAAACCTTAAATCCTAAACATCCTAACTCACGCTTTTCCGGTGGGAATCTCGAAACCTTAAAAGATAAACCGAACAGTAAATTACAAACAGAATTAGTTGGTTTTTATAAGCAATACTACTCGGCTAATTTAATGAATGGTGTTCTTTATGGTGATCAATCTATTGAGTCCCTTGCTAAGATTGCATCAGAAACTTTCGGTCGTATTCCTGATTTTAAAGTGAGTTCCCCAACAACAGATATTCCTGCTGTTACGGATAACGAAAAAGGAATAGTGATCCACTATGTTCCTGCTCAGCCACAAAAAGCCATTCAACTTGAGTTTAGTATCAAAAACAATATGGCTGATTTTCGTAGTAAAAGTGATGAATATATTGGTTATCTGATAGGTAATCGCAGTCCAGGCACTCTAGCGGACTGGTTGATATCTCAAGGATTAGCTGAAGGGGTTAATGCTTCAGCAAGCCCAGATACAGACCGTAATTATGGTACTTTTTCTATCTATATCACTCTAACGGATAAAGGATTAGAAGAACGTGATGAAATTATTGCAGCTGTTTTTGCCTATATCGATTTACTGAAAAAAGAAGGCATAAACAAAAGCTATTTTGATGAGATAGCTAATGTACTCAATCTCTCTTTTAGATATGGTTCTATTGTGAGAAATATGAATTACATTGAATGGTTGTCTGACCAAATGATCAATGTTCCGGTCAAGCATGTATTAGATTCCAGCTATATTGCCGATAAATATGATCCGGCGGCAATAAAAGAAAGGCTTTCTGAGTTGACTGCAAAGGATGCAAGAATTTGGTTTATCAGCCCAGAAGAACCTCATAATAAGAAAGCTTACTTTGTTGATGCAGCTTATCAGGTCGATAAAATTACTGACAAGCAATTCGCGAAGTGGAATCAACTTGAATCTAAGCTTAAATTCAAATTACCAGCCTTGAATCCATATATCCCAGATAATTTATCGTTAATTAAAACGGATAAGCCATATCAGCACCCTGAACTCATCTATCAAGAAGGGAACACTCGTGTGCTCTATATGCCAAGCCAATATTTTGCGGATGAGCCTAAAGCAACGATTAATCTGGTATTAAAAACAGAGGAAGGGACTAAAGACGCAAAATCACAGGTTACAGGTGCATTATTGCAATACATTGCATCTTTAAAAATGGATGAATTGCAATACCAAGCATCTGTTGCAGGGATGTCGGTCTCTGTTTCGCAAGGGAGCGGATTACAATTTAGTGCGAGTGGTTATACTCAGCATTTATCTGAACTATTTTTATCTATGACGAAGCTATACCTTAGCTTTGAACCGACAGAAAGAGAGCTAGCGCAGGCTAAATCTTGGTATCAAGAGCAAATTCAGGTCGCTAATAATGCGAAAGCATATGAATTGGCGATGCAGCCACTACGCCGTATTGATACTGTTCCATATTTTGAGCAGGAAGATAGATTGTCAGCACTTAATAGTATTTCCCTGAATGACATTACTGATTATCGTTCCAATGTAGTGCAAAGTGCAGCACTACAAGCAATGGTAATTGGTAATTTGACCGAAACACAAAGCGTTAAAGTAATTCAAGATGCTCGTGATTTACTTAAAAGTAAGGGAACTAACTGGTGGCGTGGCGATATAGTGGTGATTGATAAGCCATACTTAGCTGATTTCCATCGACAAGCGAGTAGTACAGATAACGCTTTGGCTGAAATTTTTATTCCTGAGGGATATAGCCGTATACAAGGAGCTGTCCTATCTGGTTTACTTTCTAATATTATTCAACCTTGGTTTTATGATCAGCTCAGAACTAATGAGCAGCTTGGCTACGCAGTGTTTACTTTTAAAGTAGGCTTAGGTGATCAGTGGGGAGTTGGGTTTTTACTACAAAGTAATGCAAAAACGCCTAATTATCTAAATACTCGATATCAAGAGTTCTATAACACTGCGTTCGACAAACTGAAAAAACTTCCAGTACAAGAGTTTGAGCAGTATAAACAATCGATAATTACTGAAATGAAGCAACCACCACAAACCTTCTATGAGGAAGTGGGGCGTTATTCTTCGGACTTTAGTCGAAATATTTTCACCTTCGATACGCGTGAGAAAGTTTTAGCGTTGTTTTCAGTGACAACTCAACAGCAAGTTATTGAATATTATGAACGTGCTGTAATAAAACGCCAAGGTTTAGCACTAAGTTCACAAATTATTGGTCAAGATGTAGATGCTAAGACAGGATATGCGCCATTAAAAGGCTGGGTGCTTTATCCTAATGCTTCTGAATTCCAAAATATTTTACCTATTAAGGAAGATGCTCAGTGAGTAAGGCGCAGGTGAGTTCCCAATTGTTAGATGCGTTTTCGTTGCCTTTACAAGGGCAGCGGTTAATTGAGGCATCAGCAGGAACGGGTAAAACATATACGATAGGGATTCTCTATCTGCGTTTATTGTTAGGGCTTGGGGGGGGGAGTGCTTTCCCCCGGCCACTTAGTGTAGAAGAAATCCTTGTTGTGACCTTTACTGAGGCTGCAACTAATGAATTACGTGGACGTATTCGTGAGCGTATTCATAAAATGCGTCTAGCCTGTATTCGTGGTGGCGTTGGGTTTGAAAGTGAGCCTGAATATTTAGAATTACTTTCGCAAATTCCAACAAAAGAACAGCAGGAATTTGCAGCAAGTTGGTTGCTAATTGCTGAACGCCAAATGGATGAAGCAGCTATTTATACTATTCATGGCTTTTGCCAGAGAATGTTGGTACATAATGCTTTTGAGTCTGGAGTTTTGTTTGAACAAACGATGATTCAAGATGAATTTCCGATTCAAAAACAAGCATGCGCAGATTTTTGGCGGCGTCATTTTTATCCTCTTGATTACTCAATGACCAAAGTTGTTTTGTCTCAGTGGAACAGCCCTGAAGCTTTGTTGGCGGAAATAAAGCCTTTTTTACAAGGTGACATGCCATATATTGTTAATGAGCAACAGAATAAAGAGTCATTTGAAGAGCGACATCAACGTTTAGTTTCATTGATTAACTTAGTTAAATCTTCATGGTTGGATGGTTGTGCTGAATTTGAAAAATTAATCAGTAGCTCTGATGTTGATAAACGCAGTTATAGTTCACGCTTCTTACCAAATTGGTTAGATAAAATGACTCACTGGGCACAAGAAGAAACTCAAGATTATCAATTGCCAAAAGAAATAGCCCGTTTTGCTCAAACGACATTGCATGAAAAATCAAAGGGTGGTATTGGTCCTGAGCACTTGGTCTTTACTCAAATAGATGAGCTACTTTCTCAGAGGTTGACCATTAAAGACCTTATTATTCCTCTTGCCATAACAGAAGTTAGGCAGGCTATTGCCCATGAAAAGCATAGTAGAGGGGAGATGGGGTTTGATGATTTACTTACTCGCTTAGATAGAGCATTAAAGCACGATGGTGGGCAGTATTTGGCAGATGCAATCAATCAGCGTTTTCCTGTAGTAATGATTGATGAGTTTCAGGATACAGACCCCCAACAATACCGCATATTCCAGCACATATATAACGGCGTTGAGAACAGTGCTGTATTATTTATTGGGGACCCTAAGCAAGCAATTTATGCTTTTCGTGGTGCTGATATTTTCACGTACATTGAAGCTAAAAAACAAGTTAGAGCTCACTATACATTAGAAACGAATCATCGTTCATCAGAACAAATGGTTGAAGCTGTGAACAGTATTTTTAGTCATTGTGATAACCCGTTTATCTTCGATCAAATTCCATTTAATCCAGTTAACTTCGCCTCTAAAAATGCAGGCAAAACACTGTCGCATAACGGGCTGAGTGTAACAGCGCTCACATTTTGGCATATTGATGCTGAAGCTATTTCTGTAGCTGATTACGAACAAAAAATGACATCACAATGTGCCGCGCAAATTAGTGAATGGCTACAAGGTGGATTAAAAGGAAACACTTTTTTTGAGCATAGCGATGGGAAACAAATACCAGTTGAAGCCTCGGATATCACTGTCTTAGTTAGAAGCCGACGAGAAGCAACGTTGATACGTGATGCGCTTAATCAGCTTGGTATTCCATCGGTGTTCCTGTCAAATAGGGAAAGTGTTTTCGCTACTCAAGAAGCGCGAGATCTTTTATGGATACTCCAAGCAGTATTATCACCTGAAAAGGAACGTATCTTACGTAGTGCCTTAGCTGCTGGTATTTTAGGGCTAAATGCTAAAGATATTGATGATCTCAATTATGATGAAAAAGCATGGGAAAAGTTAGTTGATGAATTTACTCGTTATGCCATGATTTGGCATAGGCGAGGCGTACTCCCGATGCTCAGAGTCCTTATGGCAGAACGTCATATTGCAGAAATGTTACTTTCAACCACTGAAGGTGAGCGTCGTTTGATGGATCTCATGCACATTGGTGAACTGCTTCAAGAAATGTCCCTTCAGTTAGAGGGAGAACACTCATTAGTGCGTTGGTTAACACAGCAAATTGCACATCCTGATCATCAATCTAATGCGCAACAAATGCGTTTAGAAAGCGATAAACATCTTGTTCAAATTAGTACTATCCATAAATCAAAAGGGCTTGAATATAAAATAGTATGGCTGCCTTTTGCTAGTAACTTTTTGCCTCAATCGAAAGCGCTATACCATGATCGAGAAGACTATGGTTCTCGCTTAGACCTAGCTGATAGCGAAGAAAATGTAAAGCTCGCTGATGAAGAGCGTTTAGCTGAAGACCTGCGATTACTTTATGTCGCTTTAACTCGAGCAATCTATCATTGTAGTGTTGGTATTGGCCCGATAATTAAAGGCAATCGTAAGAAAAGTGGTGAAACAGACTTACACTTATCAGCTTTAGGTTATTTGATTCAAAAAGGGGAGGCAGGTGATAGCAAGCAGTTAAATGATAGTCTAACAGCGCTCACCAATTCATCGATTAGTGTAGCTAGCATTAATTATACGGAACCTAATCCATTATCTTTAAATCAGTATGATAACGAAGAGCTATCGGCTAGAAATGTAACTCGTTTCTTTGATGATCATTGGCGGGTAACCAGCTATTCAGGACTGAGCTATAACAGCAGCCATAGTGAAAGTGAGCAGGAAATTTCCGCAGAGCAGCTTGCAAATTCACTCGCACCAACAATGGATATTGAAGCAAGTATCGATGTTGCATTCCCCGAAATTGGCGAGCCTATTTTAACACCACATCAATTTCCTAAAGGGGCCGCGCCGGGCACATTTCTACATGAGTTGATGGAAGAAATCGATTTCTCACAAGAAGTCACTATTGAATGGTTGACTGAAAAATTGCAAGACTCAGGCTTTGACTCTAAGTGGGCATCGATGCTTCAAGAGTGGCTAAGAGCTATTGTCGATGCATCACTTGCTGAAGATGGTTTGTGTTTATCAGCATTAGAATCTCAAGATATGCTTGATGAAATGCAATTCTACTTGCCTATCGATAGCTTATTAAGCGCAAAAGCAATTGACCAAGTTACTCATCGATATGATCCCTTGTCAGCGGCTTGCCCTCCACTTCATTTTGAAAAAGTACAAGGTATTTTAAAAGGATTTATAGACTTAACTTTCTTGTGGAAAGGTAAGTTTTATATTCTCGATTATAAGTCTAATTATCTTGGTGATAATGCGAGCTGTTATACACAAGATGCAATGGCTGATGCAATGATTGATCATCGTTATGACCTGCAATATCAATTGTATACATTAGCTCTACATCGTTATCTTAAACAACGATTACCTAGCTATAGCTATGATTTGCATTTTGGTGGTGTTTATTATCTTTTTCTAAGGGGTGTTATTCAGGCTGAATCAAAAAATGGTATTTTTTATTATCGACCTGAGCCAGAATTTATTGATGAATTTGATCAGCTATTTCGTGAAATAGAAGAGAAAGGTGCGTAAGGATGAAAGATCTTTTCAATAAAGCTCTTGAAGAGCGCCTATTTAGCCCACTTGATGTTCAATTTGCTTATAACATCATAGCGGATCAAAACCCGATATTACTTTTGATTACTACTTTGCTAAGCTCAGAGACAATGGCAGGGCACGTTTGTTTGTCATTGCCTGAGTTGAACGAAGAAAAATTATTTTCTGGTCGTCATCCTGAACTTGCAGCAGCGTTTTGGCTGGCAATCGGTGAGCCTGATGCAAAACAAATTTATCAGGCCGTCAAAAACTCATCATCAGTTACACTGGCAGGCGAAGAAAAGCTATCTCCCCTCGTTTTATCGGGGGAGTTTTTATATTTTCAGCGTCTGTGGCAATACGAACAGGATGTTTCTAAATATTTTTCACATACAATATTGCCACAATTTGATGTGAAAGAGATGAAACTAATTCTAGATGAGCTATTTCCAGCGACTGATGGAATTGATTGGCAAAAAATTGCAGCCGCTGTTGCTGTTACTAGCCAAGTTTCCGTTATTTCAGGGGGACCCGGTACAGGGAAAACCACTACAGTTGCACGAATTTTAGCTGTTTTGATAAAGCTCGCCACACAAAGTAAACAAAGTATTAAAATTGAATTAGCGGCGCCAACAGGTAAAGCAGCTGCTCGTTTAACTGAATCTTTAGGTGCTGCACTTAATAGCCTATCTTTGAGTGACGAAGATAGGCACATGTTACCAAATCAAGCTAAAACACTGCATCGTTTACTCGGAGCTCAACCTGAAAGTCAACAGTTTCGTTATCATCGTGAAAATCTGTTAACACTGGATGTTCTTATTATTGATGAGGCTTCAATGGTGGATTTGCCTATGATGGGCAAACTTATTGAAGCTTTACCTGCAAATGTAAAACTGATTTTTTTAGGTGATAAAGATCAACTTGCATCCGTAGAGGCAGGGGCGGTACTTGGGGATATTTGTCAGTTTGCAGACGTTGGCTATAGTGTTAAACGAGCAAAAGAGCTAACACAGCTGACAGGCTATCCACTTAATGATTTTACCTCTGACACAGGCCCGCTGATCAGAAATAGCTTATGTTTATTACGTAAGAGCTATCGTTTCTCTTCTTCTTCAGGTATTGGTCAATTAGCTTTTGCCGTTAATGATGGCAATGCAAGACGTGCGGAAACATTATTAAATAGCTCATTAGATGATGTGCATATTTATTTACAAGAAAATGAAGATGATTATGCTCAAATGCTGATGGCTGCTGCAGGGTTTTATAGAGATTACTTATTAGCCGTGAAAGCCAAAAATTCACCGGCAGAAATTTTATCTAAATTCAATCAATACCGTTTGCTCACGGCTTTAAGGGAAGGCCCATATGGCGTGACAGGATTGAATGATAAATTAGAGAAATTGTTTCATCGGCAGGGACTTATTCATCGTCCTTTTAATCAACTCAATAAACATTATGCAGGCAGACCAATTATGATCAGCCGCAATGATAGCCCACTAGGCCTATTTAATGGGGATATTGGCATTATACTCCCTGATGACGACGATGCACTTAGAGCATATTTTCAGTATCCTGATGGAACTATTAAGGGTATCCAACCGAATCGATTACCTTTGCATGAAACTGCTTATGCAATGACGGTTCATAAGTCCCAAGGTTCGGAGTTTACTCATACCGCATTAGTCTTACCGAAGGTATATTCACCTGTGATTACACGTGAGTTAGTGTATACGGCGATGACAAGAGCAAAAAAAGAGCTTTCTTTGTATTGCAGCATGAAAATTTTACGCCGAGCTATCGAAACGCCAACTAAGCGGCGTAGCGGATTAGCTATGCAGCTAATGAATGTAAACGAATAATTAACTGGTAGCGTGGGCTACTTACTTTGATTTAAATGTAAAAGGTAATGATATGGATAACCAGCAAGAAATGACGGCAATCACCGTAACGCTTAAAGCTCGGCTTGAACCGATAAGACGTGCTGATTTAGAAGATGCATTTGCAGAAGTTATGAGAAGTATGGATAAAAATATCCAAGTAACTGGCGGTGGAACTCTATTATCAGATAATGGTGAAGCTGACGAGTGTGACATTGAATTGGCGGTTGAGGATGCCAATGATGAAAATATTAGCCTGATTATTCAGTTGTTTTCATCCATGCTAGCGCCTAAAGGTTCCCGATTAATCATTCATGGTGAAGATACCGTGATTGAGTTTGGCGAACAAGAAGGTCTAGCTCTTTATTTAAACGGCTCTGATTTGCCTGATGAGGTTTATGAAAATAGCGATATTAGCGACATTTTTGATAAGCTAGATGAAGCAGTTGAAGATATTGGTGCTATTCATGGTGTATGGGAAGGCCCAACAGAAACTGCGTTTTACTTCTATGGAACATCATTTGCAGAAATGTTCGCGTTACTGAAGCCTCTTATCGATAGCATTCCACTTTGCGAAAAATCCCGTGTTGTACAAATAGCTTAATTTTATAAAACCTAGATAATTCAAGGTGTTTTCAGACATATCAGCAAACGTCATGAAATATGAAGTATTCGGAGAATTGTGAATAAAAAAACTAACCTGAATCATTTAAATGATCAGGTTAGTAGAGTGGAAATTATTTATCAGCCTGCATTTTCAAATCAAGCATCAAAATCTTAGAACGACGCTGATAATTATATAATGCTTGTTTTTTCAACGGCAGCATTTCAATTTCCGCTGGCATAAAGCCTCTTTCTTGGAACCAATGTATACTACGTGTTGTGAGAACGAACAGTTTATCTAGCCCCAATTGCTTAGCTTGTAACGCAACTCGGTGTAGAAGTTCTTCTCCTCGGGCAGAACTACGATAATCAGGATGAACTGCAACGCATGCCATTTCCCCAAGCTTTTCATCTGGATATGGATAGAGAGCGGCACAAGCAATGACTAAATTATCCCGTTCAATAATGGTAAATTTATCAATTTCCATCTCAAGTTGCTCTCGGGAGCGCCTAACAAGTATTCCTTGTTGCTCAAGAGGGCGGATTAGCTCTAAAATACCCCCAATATCATTAATATTGGCACGACGGATTTGCTCCGCACTTTCCATAACGATTTGTGTACCAATACCATCACGTGAGAATAGCTCTTGAATTAAAGCGCCGTTTTCTTGGTAACTTAATAAGTGGCTACGACGTACACCACGACGACATGCTTTAGCTGCTCCACGTAAGAAACGAACTGTTCCAGAATAATAATCCCCTTCAGATTCAAGTTCTTGAATTCTATTTTCTGCATCATTAGGGAAAAGCTCAGATAAAATATTACCGTTTTTATCAACCACACCTTGTGAAGAGCAAAAGCCAATTAGCTTTTCTGCTTTCATTTTGACAGCGAGCTGAGTAGCAACTTCTTCTGAGGTTAGATTAAAGCTTTCTCCTGTAACAGAAACGGCTACCGGTCCTATTAATACAATAGAGCCATTATCTAGTTGTTTATTGATTGCATCTTCATCAATGCGGCGGATCCGACCACTGTGGCAATAATCGACGCCATCATCAATACCGAGAGGCTGGGCAATCACAAAGTTACCACTAACCACATTGATATGAGCGCCTTGTAAAGGAGTATTGCTTAAGCTCATTGACAAACGAGCGGTAATATCGAGCAATAAAGCGCCAGAAGCTTGCTTAACATATTCAAGCGTATTCGCATCTGTTACGCGTGTATGTTTATGATAAATCGCTTCATAATGCCGCTCTGTTAAAATATCTTCGATTTGAGGGCGAGCACCATAGACAACGACAATACGTATGCCAAGGCTATGCAGTAGACCTATATCATTGACAATACTTGGAAAGTTTTCATGCGCAATTGCTTCGCCACCAAGCATAATAATAAATGTTTTGCCGCGGTGGGCATTTATATAAGGAACCGAATGGCGAAACTCATCAACCAACTCGGTACTGCGCTCTTTCATAACCACCCTCTTAAATGAATTTTTATTCGCTATTAATGTATTTTTATTCTTTTTGGCGATAAATATCAAGTAAAAGATAAGACTTGTAACATTTTAATTATTGAGGTTTACATATCTCTATATTTAAGAGTGTATTCTTGATGACAATAAGTTAATGATTAGTTAGAGTGCCCCTTTCTAGGGAGGGTGATCTTTAAAGGTTAATTTTTATTTGAATAAAAAACCTTTTAAGCATGGCCAATTATTCATTGTCTAGTGAACTAGATAAGAGCCACCTACACAGCAGAAAATCGTTTTTAATCGAATTCGAAGGGTATTTTTCATTAACGACTTGGTTTTTTTATGATTTTTTTAATCAGCTCAATATTTGATATAATGAAACTAATGTTATTTCAATTAATTAGTACAATGAAAATACGTTGCAAAGTTCAACAGCCCTAGCTACAACTTGGCTTTTATTCTAAAATCACCAGATGTTTCAGTTTTAGGTTCGGAATTATAGATGAGTCACGAAGATCACAATCCATCCAAGCGACGCTTCATTCAAGGGGCGGGTGCTGTTATGTTACTTAGCATCAGCCCGTTTGGTTTTGCTGCGAATACAAACATTGTTGCGGTTCGTATTTGGCCGGCTTCGAGCTATACGCGTGTGACTCTAGAATCAAATGTGCCGCTAAAATATCGCCAATTTGCATTGGATAACCCTGAGCGTATTGTTGTTGATCTCGAGGGAGTACAACTTAATAACGTCTTGAAAAAAATGGGCGCTCAAATTCAATCGCGTGATCCCTACCTAAAATTAGTGAGAGTTGGTCAGTATGACCCGAAAACAGTACGTCTTGTTTTTGAAGTTAAAAATAGGGTCAGCCCACAAATCTTTAAGATGGCTCCAGTCTCTGAATTTAAACATCGTTTAGTGATGGATTTTTATCCTGGTAAAGGGGTAGAAACAACCGATGATCCACTGCTTGCATTATTGGAAGATTATAATAAAGGTGATTTAGAAGAGAATATGCCTGCTCAGGCTAAAAAACCAGGGCAAGCAGGTAAAGATCGCCCTATTATTATTATGATTGATCCTGGCCATGGTGGTGAAGATCCCGGTGCTATTGGGAAATATAAAACACGAGAGAAAGATGTCGTGTTGCAGATTGCGCGTCGTTTAAAAGCTCTGATTGATAAAGATCCTGAAATGCGTGCTCATATGACACGTAATGAAGATGTGTTTATTCCATTGCAAGTTAGGGTTGCTAAAGCACGTAAAATGCAGGCTGATTTATTTGTTTCTATTCACGCTGATGCCTTTACTAATCGCTCTGCACATGGTTCATCCGTTTTTGCTTTATCAACCAAAGGCGCAACGAGTAATACCGCTCGTTACTTAGCTCAGACTCAGAATGAGGCTGACTTAATTGGTGGCGTAAGTAAAAGTGGCGATGTCTATCTTGACCATACAATGCTTGATTTAGTTCAAACGGCTACGATTAATGATAGTTTAAAGTTTGGTGATGAAGTTTTATCGCGTATGGGCAAAGTGAATAGGTTACATAAAAATAAAGTTGATCAGGCAGGCTTTGCGGTTCTTAAGGCACCAGAAATCCCATCTATCTTAGTTGAGACGGCGTTTATTAGTAATTTAGAAGAAGAACGAAAACTTAAAACAGCGAAATTTCAGCAACAGATGGCAGAGTCCATTTTTCAAGGTATCAAAGCATACTTCCGTAATGGTGGTAAGCTTACAATTAGAAATTAATATGTACCCGTCATCCATCAAGTTAGATGGGCATTATGACTGAGCTACCTCATATATATTCCCTCGAAGCTATATATCTTCAATTTTTTACTATATAACAAATAGTTAAATGTTAATGGGCGACAAACTGAAAAGTAAATTGCTTTTTTAGGGGGGGAGGAAATTATAATATTAGGAATGATTTAGAATCATAGGGGAATCATTAAAAACTGGTTGCGGGGGCCGGATTTGAACCGACGACCTTCGGGTTATGAGCCCGACGAGCTACCAAACTGCTCCACCCCGCGACTGAAGAGGCTAAATATTTCAGGTAAAATTGGTTGCGGGAGCCGGATTTGAACCGACGACCTTCGGGTTATGAGCCCGACGAGCTACCAGACTGCTCCATCCCGCGCCTGAAATACTTTTACTACACTAACAAATTATTGGTTGCGGAGGCCGGATTTGAACCGACGACCTTCGGGTTATGAGCCCGACGAGCTACCAAACTGCTCCACCCCGCGTCCGATAGCGGGCACTATACGCGGGATGAGATCTGATGCAAGTTTTTTCGTGTTTTTTTTCAATTTTTAGCATTGATAGAACAAAATATATGCTCTACGTTCGTTTTTTATGCGTTCGTGGATATGTATAGCTGTATTAATTGATTAACTAAATAGTATTACCCGTTTCATTATTAATATGGGTTTGCTATTGTGCGCTTCATATTGGATTGGTGTGGGCGGTATAACATGAAATTATGGCAAAAGTGGTGTGTGGCAGGAACTTTTCTTTCTTTACTTGTCGGTTGTCAGTCACATCCAACAAGCAAAGGGCAGCAGTATAAAGATGGTCGTTTAAATCAAGACCTTCAACAGGTCAATCAATTGAATGTTCAGGGACGCCCAATCAATACACAAGATTTTAATCAGCAAGTTGTTGAAATCAAAAAAGCATCACCACGGTTATTTCAAAACAATAATGATACTTACCACGCGATCGAAAATTGGTTAGTTGCTGGTGGTGATCCTGCAACCTTAGCAAACTTTAATTTAACGGCTTTCCAAATGGAAGGTGCCGATAATTATGGCAACGTTCAATTTACGGGATACTACACACCAGTTATTGAGGCTCGCTATAAACCGCAAGGAGAATTTCGTCATCCACTTTATGGCATGCCGCCAAAAGGAAAAAATCGCTTACCTAGCCGAGCCGCTATCTATAATGGCGCTTTAAGCAAAAATTTAATTTTAGCTTACAGTAATTCAGCGGTTGATAACTTTATGATGGAAGTTCAAGGCAGCGGCTATGTTGATTTTGGTGATGGTAGTCCACTCAATTTCTTTGGCTATGCGGGTAAAAATGGTCATGCTTATAAAAGCATTGGCAAAGTACTTGTCGATCGTGGGGAAGTGCCTCTAGATAAAATGTCACTACAAGCTATTCACGATTGGACAAATAGCCATAGTGAACAAGAAGTTCGTCAATTATTAGAAGAAAATACCTCTTTTGTTTTCTTTAAGCCACAATCGTTTGTTCCTGTTCGAGGAGCGAGTGCTGTGCCATTAATTGCGAAAGCATCTGTTGCATCAGATAAAACATTGATCCCACCAGGAACGGCGTTATTAGCTGAAGTACCTGTTCTTGATAATACGGGTAAATTTACGGGGCGTTATGAAATGCGTATGATGGTTGCCTTGGATGTTGGTGGTGCGATTAAAGGCCATCATTTCGATATTTATCATGGAACGGGTCATGAAGCAGGTAAAATGGCCGGTTTTTATAATCATTACGGGAGAGTGTGGGTGTTGAAAAAGAGCCAGACACTGTTCGGTACAAGTAGTAATCGTTTTAACTAAGGTCGTTGGCTATTATGCAAACTAAGCTTTCTGATGCTTGGATACAGCGCTTTGCTGGAATAGGACGTCTCTATGGGCAGCATGCGCTGTCTCTTTTTGCTCGTTCTCATCTTTGTGTCATCGGTATTGGCGGCGTTGGTGTTTGGGCTGCTGAAGCATTAGCACGAACAGGTATTGGATATATCACCCTTATTGATATGGATGATATATGTACCACCAATACTAATCGTCAGTTACATGCACTTAAGTCTACGGTTGGGCAACCAAAGGTAGAGGTAATGAAAGCACGTATTCTGGAAATTAATCCGGAATGTGTTGTTAATGTTGTGGATGACTTTGTGACTGTCGACAATGTTTCTGAGTTGCTTAGTGCTGGTTTTGACTATGTTATTGATGCGATTGATAGCGTGAGACCTAAAGCGGCCTTACTTGCTTATTGCCGCCGCTATAAAATTCCGGTGGTGACAACCGGTGGTGCTGGTGGACAGATTGATCCGACACAAATTCAGGTTGTTGATCTCGCTAAAACAGTACAAGACCCTTTAGCTGCTAAACTTCGTGAACGCCTAAAATCTGATTTTAATGTGACTAAAAATAGTAAAGGCAAGTTGGGAATTGATTGCGTATTTTCAACAGAGCAATTGGTGTATCCACAAAGTGATGGTTCTGTTTGTGCAGCAAAAAGTACGGCAGATGGTTCTAAAAGAATGGATTGTGCCTCAGGTTTTGGTGCTGCAACTATGGTGACGGCAAGTTTTGGTTTTATTGCTGTTTCTCATGCGCTGAAGAAAATGGTTGCTAAAGCTGAACGGGAACGTTCGCAGAAAAACTGAGGCTATTTAATAGCCTCAAAAAAATTATTCAGCGGGAGTCATTTCATTAGCAATGTTCTGGATAGTCACAATTAATGCGGCTATCCCATTTTGCCGTGATTCACTCAGTTGACTTGAAAGGCCAGTTTTATTCAAAATATCTTTAAAATCGATAGAAACGATTTCTTGGCTATTTTTTTGTTCGATAGAAGCTAATAAAATCGCAAATAAACCTTTAACGACTCGACCTTCACTATCTCCATAAAAATGAAATGTTTGGTCATCATTTAGCCTAGCGCCAATCCACACGCGGTTTTCACATCCTTTTACTTCCTGAGTCTCTTGTATTTCATCTTCAGTCAATGTTGGTAACTGGCGAGCTAGCTGGATGAGTGTTCGATATTTATCTTCCCACGCTTTTTGTGCTGAAAGTTGGTCTATTATCTCCTCAATTTTCAACTCTGTACCAAAAGGGTGTGGAGCAAATTTAGGTGTAATTGAAGTCATTAGGCTTCCTTATTCATCATTCAGTATCGAAAGTGCAAACTTTACTGCATTAGTAAATTTATCAATGTCTTGCATAGTATTATAGGGCATGACAGAAATTCGTAAACAGCCTCTAATATTAATGGCATCCATTAATGGTTGTGCACAATGTTGGCCATAGCGTAATGCAATTTTTTGTTCAGTCAATAAGAGACCTAAATCGCTATGATGTATGCCACTAAAATTAAAAGTTAATAACGATGAGTCAGGTTGGCTATAGCAAATAAATCCTTTAAGCTGACTGAGTTGCCTATGAGCATAATCGATTAATGAGCAACAGTAGGCTTCGGACGCGTGCAGATCGATTTGGGATAACCAATCTAGAGTTGCAGAAAAGGCGATAACTCCGGCTATATTAGGTGTGCCAGCTTCAAAGCAGTGTGGTATAGGCGCTGGTGTAAAATGCTCAAAGCTAACGTCTGTTAGCATTTTTCCACCGCCATGCCATGGTGACATATTTGCGAGTAATTCCGGTTTACCATAGCAAGTCCCAAGGCCTGTTGGGCCATAAAGCTTATGGGCAGAAAATGCATAAAAATCAATGTCCATTGCACGGACATCAATAGGGTGATGAACAACACCTTGTGCGCCATCAACAACAACAAGTGCTCCTGTTGTATGAGCTAACTGGGTAATGGTGGCAATACTTGGTTGAAAGCCAGTAACATTTGACATTTGAGTGATAGCAATGACCTTACTTCGCTCATTCAGTAGTGATTTTAGGGTATCAATGTCCAGTATATGTTTATTATTTATAGGCCATTTAATTATTTTAGCGCCAGTTTGCTGAGCGAGAATTATCCAAGGTAATAAATTAGAGTGATGCTCTAATTCACTCACAATGATTTCATCATTAGGTTTTAATTGGCTTCTAAAATAGCTCTGAGCGATTAGATTAATGGACTCTGTTGTTCCTCGTGTCCAAATAATGGTATTTTCACTCTCTGCATTAATCAATTTTGCAGCACGTTTTCGCCCTTGCTCATAATTTTCAGTGATCTTTAGTGATTCAAGGGATTGCCCTCGATAAACTGAGCTACCTGACAGTCGATAATAATCATTTGAAGCTTGCGACATCGATGACGGTTTTAACGCAGTTGCGGCACTATCGAGAAAAATTATCTCTGAACTGATAGCAGGAAATTGCTCTCGAAATTGTTTTGCAGAAAATTGATGCATTATATGTATTCTTTATTTAAATATTAGGGGTTTCATTTGTAATGAGGGTGATAAATGATATTATCATTTCCCAGTTGAAAGATTTTGTTACATTTGATTTTTTATAATTATACTAAAGCTTGAAAATGCATGGGAATGATTATGTGTTTTGCCACACAATGCAATCATTTTTGTTTAACTTTATAAGCGATTAGTTTTATAACTTATTCAAATTTAATCTTTATCCCCAATATTTAGCTGAGTGTATTTTTTGTAAATTAGGTTAGATTCAATTGCTTTTGATGATGTGGCAAACGTTTTTTTGATAAAAAAAAGCACCGCGCTTAGGGCGGTGCATATAAAAAATCACTATGGACAGACAGGGTAAATGTACAGGAAGTGACAACAGTAGCTAACGCTACAAAGTCTGGTATTTCCAGACAACTTGCAAACACAACATCACAACCACAAAGCCAAAAGTATCAAAGTAACTAAACTCCTCAACTTTTCGTTCCGGCTTAGGAAGTACGTATACTATAGGTATTTACTGGCGTATCCTCAAGGGACAATTTATAATGCTTCGGATGAAAAAAACTAATACATATAACCATGTCGAGTAGAAGTGATTATGTCTAAAAGATTACCGCCACTTAATGCACTAAGGGTATTTGATGCGGCCGCTCGTCATTTAAGTTTTACTAAAGCGGCAGAAGAATTATTTGTCACTCAAGCTGCTGTTAGTCACCAAATGAAAAGCTTGGAAGATTTTCTTGGATTAAAATTATTTCGCCGTCGAAATCGCTCCCTTTTATTAACAGAAGAAGGGCAAAGTTATTACCTCGATATTAAAGAAATATTCTCTTCAATTAATGAAGCGACAAGGAAATTACAAGCGCGCAGTGCTAAAGGGGCATTAACTGTTAGTCTATCCCCTAGTTTTGCTATTCAATGGCTGGTACCGCGTCTTTCTAGCTTTAATCAAGCCTATCCAGGAATTGATGTACGGATTCAAGCGGTTGATAGGGAAGAAGATAAGCTTGCCGATGATGTTGATGTTGCAATCTTTTATGGGAGAGGTAACTGGCCTGCTTTAAGGACAGATAGATTGTACGCAGAATATTTAATGCCTGTATGTTCACCTGCATTCTTAACGGGAGCACATCCGTTAAAGCAACCAGAAGATTTAGTTAATCATACTTTATTACATGATTCATCTCGCAGGGATTGGCAAGCATATATTCGCCAATTAGAATTACACAATGTTGTCAATGTACAACAAGGTCCTATTTTTAGTCATAGTGCTATGGTGATACAGGCTGCTGTACATGGCCAAGGAGTTGCATTAACCAATAATGTCATGGCTAAAAATGAAATAGATGCAGGTCGATTAGTGTGCCCATTTAGTGAGGTACTCATCAGTAAGAATGCGTTTTACCTTGTTTGCCAAGAAAACCAAGCAGATTTAGGTAAAATAGCTGCTTTTCGCCAATGGATCCTTGCTCAAGCGGCAAGTGAGCAAGAAAAGTTGGGCTTTATTACGGGTGACCAAGATGTTGCCCCTACTCAGTAATCATAGTTAAATAAAAAGGTGTTACTGTGAATAGTCGTTTAATGTTAATTTTTGCAGGTATTAGTGGCTTTTTTACTGTGGCCTTTGGTGCTATTGGTACCCATGCACTCTCATCAATTATGAGCGCTCATCAGATGGAGTGGATTCAAATTGGTTTACGTTATCAAATGCTACATACAATAGCTTTAATGGTACTCGGCGCTATTTTATTGCGTAAAGTAGTCCTATGGTTTTATTGGTGTGGTGTTTTTTTTGCTGTAGGCATACTTCTTTTTAGTGGTAGCCTTTATTGTATGGCCTTATTACAGGTAAAATACTTTTCCTATTTTACGCCAATAGGGGGAGTATGTTTTCTTATTGGCTGGCTGTTGGTCGTTATCGGCGCTATGCGTCTAAGGAAACCGGCGTTACGCCATGAGTAATAAAATTGCATTATATTGTCGCCAAGGCTTTGAAAAAGAGTGTGCGGCAGAAATTACTGATAAAGCAAGCCAAAAAGAGATTTTTGGTTTTGCTCGTGTAAAAGAAAATAGTGGTTACGTTATTTTTGAATGCTATCAAGCTGAAGATGCGGATAGGCTTGCACGCGAAATTTCTTTTCGTGAGTTAATTTTTGCACGTCAGATGATTGTAGTTGGTGATTTATTGAAAGATTTACCACCAGAAGATCGTATTACACCTATTATTAAAGTGCTTAGTCAACAGGTAGATAGGGCAGGGGATATTCGTGTTGAAGTTGCTGATACGAATGAAAGCAAAGAGCTAATGAAATTTTGCCGTAAATTTACGGTGCCTTTGCGTAATGCGCTGAGAAAAGAAAGAATCTTACTTGATAAAGAAAATTTTAAACGTCCTATCGTGCATGTTTTCTTTATTGCGTCAGGTTGCTGCTATACAGGTTACTCATACAGCAACAATAATTCTCCTTTTTATATGGGAATTCCACGTCTTAAATTACCATCAGATGCACCTAGTCGTTCAACATTGAAGCTAGAGGAAGCATTTCATGTATTTATACCATATGACGAATGGGAAGAACGATTAGCGAGCGGAATGAATGCTGTTGATTTAGGCGCTTGTCCCGGTGGTTGGACATATCAATTAGTTCAACGTAGCATGATGGTACATGCTGTTGATAATGGCCCTATTGCCGAAAGTTTGATGCAAACAGGGCAGGTAAGGCACCATCGTGCGGATGGTTTTAAGTTCAAACCAACCTCGAATAATATCACTTGGTTGGTGTGTGATATGGTTGAGAAACCGGCGAAAGTGGCAGCGTTAATGACTGATTGGTTATTACAAGGCTGGTGTCGTGAGGCTATTTTCAACTTAAAACTACCGATGAAAAAACGCTATGAGGAAGTGTCTCATATCCTCAATAAGATGCAGACTCAATTAAAAGAGCAGGGCATTAACGTGCGTATCCAAGCAAAACAGCTATATCATGACCGTGAAGAAATTACAGTTCATGTACAACGGATGTGGTGGGCTACTGTACCAGCACGTGATTAGTCGTTAGTTGGTTTTATTGCCCAAAAATATTCGTGGTGTTTGAAGTCATGGGTTGACTAATCCTCTCTGGATAGTTTTTTCTAACATGTGATTCGATATGTTTTTAG
This sequence comes from Providencia burhodogranariea DSM 19968, assembly GCF_000314855.2. Lineage (GTDB taxonomy): Bacteria > Pseudomonadota > Gammaproteobacteria > Enterobacterales > Enterobacteriaceae > Providencia > Providencia burhodogranariea. The sequence goes on from NZ_KB233223.1 coordinate 704,739, forward strand.
CATAGATAAAATTAGAACTGCTCCCCAAAAGTTGGTTACCAACTAATTAAGGCGCAGTTTTTTATTGGATTTTATTTTGCTTGATAGCGTAGCTGATTTAAATTTCCCTGTAGTTCAATATCGGTTCTTAGCGTTGCAATATCACGGCAAATTTTGGCAATTTCAAATTGATTGTTAAGCTTTTTTTGCCATTTATCTTCAATATTGTCTAAATTTGCAAATAAATTCTCTATCGATTGAAAGCGTTGTAAGAGTTGAGTGGCACTTTTCGCTCCAATTCCAGCAACACCGGGTACTTTGCTACTACTAATTCCGGCGAGTCCCCAATAATCAGGTAATTGATGCGGTTTAACACCGAATTCATTTTCGATAAAAGGGGCATCTAGCCAGCGTTTTTGAAAATAATCACGAATGCGTATAGAAGGGGATAATAGTTGGCAATACCCTTTATCTGTTGAAACGATCGTCACCATTTGCCCAGCATCGGCAATTTTTTTTGCTAAGGTTGCCGCTAAATCGTCAGCTTCGTCCCCCGAAGATTGCCAACAATGAATACCTTTTACTTTAAATTGGGTTATCAATGTAGGAAGCTCAGACTGCAAATTTTCAGGCATTGGCTGACGTCCAGCTTTATAGTCAGGAAGCTTTTCATGGCGCCAACTATTGTGTCTGCCTTCTTCATCAAATACCGCAACAATATGGGTTGGTGAAGTATGGTTAATCAGCTGTAATACAGCTGATATACACCCTCCGCTACAAGGGCTACCTTGTACGGCATGTATGCGACGAATTAAATTAAGTGCATCTATAATAAGTAAATGGATCATAAAATTTATGCCATCCTTGGCCTCTATCTCTCTATTTAACTATTTCGTAGCAAGGCTCATAGGCTGTTCCACCCGGAAGCTTCATTCGATGTTGGCTGACAAATCCACGTAATAAGATATCCATGCGTTGCATGATCTCGTTATCTCCATGAATTTTAAATGGTCCATGTTTCTCAATTGCTTTCATGCCAACTTCTTTTACGTTACCAGCAACGATACCGGAAAATGCTCGGCGCAGATCTGAAGCTAATTTTTCCGGTGACTGACCAGGATACAAATTGAGTGATGCCATATTTTCATGAGTCGGTTCGAAAGGATGTTGCAGTTCATGACTGATTTTAATCGACCAATTGAAGCTATAAGCATCGCCAGTACTACGGCGATTATCTTTCACCAGAGGCATGTTTTTCTTCATGACACGAGCGACTTCTTGTGGATCATCAATAATGATTTGGTAATGTTTACTGGCTTCGTCTCCGAGCGTATGACGAATAAAGTCATCAAGCACAGAGAAGTATTCAGCACTCTCTTTCGGGCCAGTTAAGATAAGAGGAAGCACTTGTTCACTATTTTCAGGATCCATTAAGATTCCTAATAAATAGAGTAATTCTTCAGCTGTACCAACACCGCCAGGGAAAATGATAATACCATGGGCTAATCGTACAAACGCTTCAAGACGTTTCTCGATATCTGGCATGATGATCAGCTCATTAACCAGTGGGTTTGGTGGTTCAGCGGCAATGATTGAAGGTTCAGTTAAGCCGATGAAACGGCTATTTCTATAGCGTTGTTGAGCATGCCCAACAGCAGCGCCTTTCATCGGTGCTTCCATTGCACCGGGACCACAACCCGTGCAGATATTTAGCTCTCTTAAACCAAGCTCATTACCGACCTTGCGCCCATAGAGATATTCCGTTTCATTGATAGAGTGACCACCCCAGCAAACAATCATGCTTGGGTCTTCATCAAGATGAAGTGCTCGTGCGTTGCGCAATATAGAGAAAATAACATTGGTAAGGTGCGCACTATTTCCCAGATCTAAATGTAGTTTTTGTTCTGCATTCATGATTTGAGCGTGAACAAATAAGATATCACGCAGTACAGCAAAGAGATTTGCTTGTATCGAACGAATAATTTTACCGTCAACAAAAGCATCTTGAGGTGGGTTGATAAGTTCTAATTTTACACCTCGTTCACGGCGTAATACATTGATATCAAAGTCGGTATACTTATCTAATAAATCTTTACTATTATCCGTTAAGCTACCTGAATTTAATACTGCTAATGAGCAGTTTCTGAACAGCCTATACAAATGACTGCTTGCGGTACGCTTTAACATATCAACTTCAAGTTGAGACAATAGATCCATGGATCCTAGTGGACTGATATGAATAATCAAGTAACACTCCTTTTATCCCAAAGGGATCTTGATATAAAAATGTTTAATTTAAAGTATTTATTGCCGTGCTAAACGACCTATTTCAGGCATAAATTGTGTATTACTACGCCATGGATTGATATCAAGGCCTCCTCGGCGTGTATAACGTGCATAAACACTGAGTTGTTCAGGCTTGCACAACTGTGTTATGTCATTAAAAATACGCTCGACACATTGCTCATGAAACTCATTATGGTGACGGAAAGAGACTAAGTAACGCAGCAATGCCTCTTGATTAATTTTAGGGCCACGGTAACGAATTTGCACAGATCCCCAGTCAGGCTGGTTGGTAATTAAGCAATTTGATTTTAGCAAATGGCTGACGAGTATTTCTTCAACAACCTCACTCTCTGTACTCTCAACCAAGTAGTCACGACTAAATTCATACTGATTGATTTCAATATCTTGCTCATCAATACAAATACCTTGAAATTGACTAATGGCTTGTTGTGAAATTTCATCGAGTTTATGAAGTGTAACGCTAACTTTTCCATTAGCACAATGACAGAGGTCGTTTTGCAAAACGCTTCGCACATTTTCCCAAGTTTCAAACCTAGTTTGGTTAAAACTATTGAGGTACAGCTTGAAGCTTTTGGATTCGATTAAATTTTCGCTCTGTGCATCAACACTAACTAAGCCAATTGCAACCTGAGGAACACCTTTTTTATTGAGCCAAGAAAGCTCATATAGAGTCCAGATATCGGCGCCATGAAATGGAAGGTTGTCGGCATGAATATCTAATGGCTCCCTATTTAGGCTACGAGGAACTGCTTGAAGTAGATTGGGGTCATATTGGTAATGGTACGCAGTTTCTTTCCCTAAGGTTAAATTATCCAGAGCAGAGTTATTTTGATAGTGTGACATGTTGATCCTTAAACTTCATAAACAGAGACAGCGTGATGACGTAGGTTGGATAAAATGAGACCATTTCATTCATCTATTAACTTCTGTCATAATATCACTTATCAATAATATTGCCGTCATTTCAATTAAATCTCGGATCTGTTGATCTTTAATGGACGATTTTAGTTCAAAGTAAAAGCTTTTATTTAAGGCAAAAGTCATCAATATTAGAGCTTTCTAGCAGGATATATAGAACTCGAACTACATAAAGAATACAGTCTCTTTACCGAACCTGTGGGCAGCTTTTAGTTATAAATTGCTGCAAAAATAAACCTAAAAGGTCTACAGACCCTAATCTTAAAAATTAAATAATTATGAATATAACCGTCTCCGAAGCACTTACTCATTTTACCCAACAATATGTGACACAATGGATGGAGCAGACCGGATTGCCACCAGCTTCTGTTGAGCTTTATGGCATTCCATCACCCTGTATTACTCGTACGGGGGAAAGTTGGGTTTACTGGGAACCTCAGGTTTTTCCTTTTAAAGATAAAAGCCTCGATAAAGTTGCTACTGCATTAGATATTGAATTACAACCAATGATTCACCATTTCTATACCACTCAGCTTGCTGGTGATATGAAAGCTCAATTTCAAGAGCATACATTGAGTTTAATACAGGTATGGAACGAGGATGATTTTATTCGTTTACAAGAAAATTTAATTGGTCATTTAGTCACACAAAAACGCCTGAAATTATCACCAACCTTATTTATTGCGACCTTAAACTCTGATTTAGAAATGATTTCTCTGTGTAATTTAACGGGAGAAATCATTATAGAAAAATTTGGAAGCAAAGAAAGACGAGTAGTTTCACCTGACCTTGTTAGCTTTATTCAACAACTAAATCCAGTGATAGAACCTGTTGAGTAAGACATCATAGATAGAGATTGTAGGATATAACGTACAAAGTAGTTAAGTAATGGTCCTGGTTTTTTTATCTATATTCAAATGAGAATTATTTAATATTTAATTTCATGTGGTTACTATCAATATATAAAAGCTAATACTTTTAATATTCTATTAGTTCGTTTTGTTAGGTTGTCTCATTAGTGTTTTTAATACATTCTTACATGGCTGAACAGGGGGTATCTGTTTAGCTTTTCAATTAATAAAACAGGGTCATGGATGGCTAAGTGATGCATGTAGCCCACTAAACTGTTTATAGATGACAGGATGTCAAACGGCAGGATGTCGTTTTGCAGGATGCAGCAATACTGTTTAAAACATGAGATATGCCAGTCAACCTTACTGTTGACTGGCTTTTTTTTAGTTAATTATTTGCTTATACTTCGTTGTTTATAGTGACAGTATTTTGAGCAAGAGAATTTAAAATACTTTGCTGCATTGCATCTCTTAGTGCTTCACGTTTACGGAATGCGGAACGATGTTGGCTTTTAACTAGCTCAATATCACGAACAGGCTCATTTAATGGTAAGTGATACCAACCATCGGGTATGAGAGTCGCATTACATTCTTGCCAAAAGTTATCATAACTGGATTTTAAATGTTGGCGCTTTATATGGCTATTATTAGATATTCCCATAATTGATGTACATTTGAAAAACGCAGCAACTGCATAAATGGAAGACATCAATAAATTTTTAGGTCTCATGCCATGCATTTGTTTGGTGATAGATTTAACTTGTTCAGTACTTTGCTCTGTTGAAGGCCCTTGCAAAGAACAGATATAAAGTTGACCTTCTGTGCCAAATGAAAAACTCATCAAATAAATGTCATCACCCGTTTCATTGAACAAGTGCAATGTCAGATCACCTTCACGTGGATATTGTGAATAGATTAATTTTAAATGTGCAAAATCACCCGATTTTAGCTCTATATCTGCAACTCCAAGCCCTTTACGCTCCTTTGAAAACATAGCGCTGATGGCATCAGCAGAAAAAGTATTTTCGATTAAAGCTAAGGTATGAGTAACAGTAAAGAGTTTTTGTTTTCCACTCCAATCACGATGCAAATACTTATTCAATGGGCGTTCAGCAAAATCGGGGATATCGTTAAAAGCCCGAGCCATTTGTGCGCTTGTATAATTTTCACACATTATTTGAAATTGCTGATAGGGCTTAGCAGGCAGCTTAGCAATACGTACTTGCTGCTTTAGATGACTATAACTATTACGAATAGATTGCCAAATTTTATTCTGCTTGCGCCACTGTTTTAAGAATCCCATTAATACACCAACTTATTATTCTCAATATGAGCATTTAATTAAACATTTGATTATACGCCTTTTGATCACAAAAAATCATAAATAAGATTTAATTTAAGATGATTTTTTAAAGTAAAGAATCACTATTCTTTTAAGTAATCAATTTATGATGTGAATATATATGTTTTATTTTGTTACTGGTTTTTAATTGAAAAAGATAAGTAAAATTTATTTTTTATGTTTTGTTGTCATTTTGTTTGATGTTATTTTTTCGTTTTTTATCAATTAAATGTGATTTAATTTTGTCTTTTATTTTTTGTTTATGGATTAAATAGTCAAATTAATTTAATCTATTTTTATGGGGAAATGAGTTCGGGATAATTAAAGTTAAGGATACTTTATGGTAAATCTTCCTATTAAGGATGATACAAAGAAGCAATTTACTTTGGCTAATCAACAGGAACAGGCTTCAGATGAAAAACTCAACTTTCAGCTAATTAATGCATATTCTAGAGGAAATAAGCAAAGTAGTTGGCAAGCTCAGCGAGTTATACCAAATTTTAGTCGTGTATGGACTCGAGATAGCCTAGTACAGCATGCTGCAGTACCCAGAAAATTAAAAGGATCTTCTTATCAAGCCATATTGGCAATACTTGATGCACTACACAATAGTTCAGGAACGCAACAAATAGAGAATGCATTGATATTAAAAAATCAAATACGGCATTATCAAGAACACCATGCTAGCTCTGAGCGTAATCCAGCCCTAATAATATTAAATCAGCAAGTTGATAAGGAGTTATTCAGCTCACCTTTGAAGGATCAGGTAATAATTCTTAATGTCGCTCAGCAAAACCCACAATTGGCGAGCCAGATGTATCAATCCGTATTTAATGAAGCGCTAGGAACTCATACAACTCGCTCTGTTGATGTACCTGAGAATTTACATTTTATCTGGCAAGGAAAGTTTGGTGCTATCCAGCAGGATTATATTAACGCTTGGCATCAAACCAATCCAGATTATCGAATCAAAGTTTGGTATGACCCTCAAGCATTGCTGGTTCATGAACTACGTAAGCAAATAGAACAGTTTGCTCATCGTGGGCAGATGCTGAATGAAACAGGATATTTTGAACAGATCCTTCAACTGCAAAATAAAGCATATCGAGTTATTTCAACGGGAATAGGGCAGCAAGATAAGACATTTGATCAGGCAGCTACTGAGTTTATGATCAATCAACTAGGCAGTAAGAAGGACGTTCTTGAGCGCATCAGGAAAGATAATCAAGCTTCTTATGCTGCATTTGCTCAGAAGGCTCGCGGGTCGATACAGCTTGCTGATATCAATACTCTTAATCTGGGGGTGGTAGAAAGACAATATTATTATCAAGAATTGGCTTTGAGGCAGAACCTTGCTGCAGCTTCAGATATTGTTCGGCTTGAAGCTTTGTATCAGCAAGGTGGAATTTATATCGATGTAGATTTTTTGCCTGCGTTTAAGGATGACCTTTTCAGTCACTCTATAAACAAAGATATAGCAAGATTGGGGCGTCTTCCAAATGGTTCGGATACGGCTGTAATTAATTTAGTTAAAACGCAGCTGGTATTAGACCAGTTAGCAAATAATTTTCCTAGTCGCCAGCTGCGAGAACATACTGAATATTATCAGAATTATATTGCTAAATTTCGAGCGAGAAGCTCTGAGCATGCATCGTTAATTGATCGTATGAAGGATGAGATTCAGCAGCGCGGTCAAGTTTCTAGTAATTTTTTTCAACCATTAGCAGCGCAAAGGTTGTCTTCTCAAGGGATCCGAATTGCTGATATCAATGGTTTTTCTAATGCCGTTATTGTTTCACCAGCACGTAATTCAATACTGAAAGTTGCTTTAAAGCAATTCGCAAAAAATTATGAGTATTTGGAACAGGCTGGGCTTATTGATGTTAGTAAAATCAGTGAGATTGATGAGAAATCGTATCAATACATACTTGCAAGTGAAGAGCGAGATGAAATTAGCAGTGGCCATGGATATCGTAGCTTTTCAAATCAAGGCTTCAACTATCGTTTGGATGGTGTGCTCCCAAATAGTAGGGCGACTATCTATGTAACAGGACCTATTGCATTACATCAGGCTTTTGACCGTTTTAGCATCGACGTAATTCAGAACCCCATTGAACGTTCAAATGTGATTGATCTGCAATTTACCGAATTCAATCAATACACAGAAGAAGAAATTAAACACAGTTGGTTGGCGGACAATAACCTCAAAATCATCGATTTATTCAGTGATGTAATTGCTTCTGGTAAGTCATTATTTGGAAATATCTCACAAAATTCCAAACTGAAAGATATGGCTGATTCTTGGTCTGAACTATGTAAAGTATCCGGCTCACAGCTGGTGGGGCAGGTTTTGATTCTGCGTGAGCAACTACAAAATTATCTTTTAAAGTATCAGTATGATAATGCGATCAATACACAAAAAACATTTTTAGAATTACAAATATTAAATCAGCAGATTGATGAATCTCTTTTTGAACGACGGGAATTACCAGAATCTGAAATTATGCAGCTAGCAAAGAAACATCCGAAACAAGCTGCACGAATTTATCAATCTATATTTAATGAAGCACAGCTTCAAGGCGCACCAGTTATCTTGAGTGGCGGTGTAGTTGAACGTGGTTTTCATATTGTTATACAGCACCCAGAATGGTTCAATCGGCAAGATAAACGGGCATTGCTTGATTGTTTCTTGGCTCGCTTTACAGCTGAACGGCTTTTAAAGTTACCTGAAAGCATATTCACTAATATTACACGGCAGCAAGCAGAAAACTATTTTTCAAAAGTACTACCCGATACGCTGAACGATAATGAATTTTTGGCTTATCTCAAAATACATTCAGGAGTCTATCGGCAACTGTCGGCCTCAGTGGATGTTTCTCCTTTACTTTCACGGTACTCACAGTTTTCCTCAGCACAACGTAAACAAGTACCACCTGAAGCATTATTATCTCTCGCAACTAGACAGGCACAGTCATTTTTTAATGGGATGAATGATGATGATTTTATTGATTATGTGAAGCAACATCAGCCGTCTTATCAACATTTAGTTGAACATATTGGCTGGAATCCTTTATGGCCAAGGTCAACAAAATTTTCACTTGAGCAACAGATACAAGTACCACCTGAGGCATTACTGCTTATTGCACCTAAAGAATTAAAGATATTTTTTTCCGCACTAAGTACGGGGGATTTGATTGCTTATGTTAAGAAACACCGACGCTCCTACGGGAAGTTTGTCAAGAGATTAGGAAGTAATCCTTTACTATCTCATCTAGAGTCTTTTTCCACCGCGCAGAGAATTGATTTACCCACAGAAGCTTTACAGGGAATAACCTTTAAGCAAGCTCGCTTATTTTTCACAGGAATTGATTCTGATTTGATAACGGCGGCTTATCTCGAACAATATCAGCAAGGGGTGTCCACGTTAGATAGTCGAACTATCTTGACACTCTTGGCGGCAGTAATAAATAACCCTTCAAGAAAAACGTTGTTAATGACGATGGAAGCTATTCCTGCTGAAAGTCATCAGAGTGACAATCAGGTAAATGCTTTCGTATTGAATGCATTGTTAGGTCATGCAGTCCGGCTTAAGGATAAGGAGTTTGTAAAATTATTAATAGAACATACGCAAGCTGATGTGCAGTCACCATTAGTGATTCCGAATACCTCAAAGGCAATCGAAATACTGGTATCTGAATTACCATGGAGTATTAATGAAAGCCCATTGTTCCTCGCAATCAAAACGCAGCAGATTGATTTAGTGAAGTTGTTACTTGAGCACCAACCATTGTCAAATAATGATCGGTTTGAGTGGCTACGAGCTGCCATTAACAATCATGATAATGCAACTCTTAGGCTGTTATTGGATGCAGGTATTAATTCTAGTAGCAACAGAAAAATAGGGGGGCACGGCATGAGACAAACTGCGTTAACGGAGGCTGTTGGCAGTGGTGATATTACCCTAGTGAATACTCTTCTACGATATGGTGTACAAGATGAAGGCGGAGCATTGTTATTGGCAATAAGCCATAATGATATAGCCTTGGTTGAGCGATTCTTTGAGGTTTCGTTATACCAGCATTTAAGCAACAAAGAAAATATTGCATTGTACAAACAGGCTTCGGAGGATGCTAAATCTAAGCAAATTTTATTAGCAAAACGCTATAAAGACTCTGATGATATTTCTGAGAGGGCAATCATTAGAGATGCCTTTGAACGATCAAAAAATATCTCAGTTATTATCAGTGCACAGGAAAAGGGACTAAAAAGACAAATTAGTACGAAGGAATACGAGCTATTATATGCTGTTAAGCCGAAGCCGATAGATAATAATGTCTTGGATAGCATCGCTTCTTTTGATGAAAAATTGGTCAACTATTGGGATGAGCCACTGATTAGCCCCCAGAAAGAAGATCACCAAACCCGTTTTGATGGGCAACTAATTATTCAGCTTGAAAATGATGCAGTAGTAAGAGAATCAGCCATTCGGCTTGTTGGAAAACATCCTAAAACATCAGCATTAATTCAATTGGATCGACAAGGAAATTTTCGAGTTTGGCACCTCAATGACCAAGGAGGATGGGTAGACGGTTTCCCTGAAAAATTGACAACGAATGGATCTTTACGCTGGCAGATAGTAGGACATGGTCGTGGTAGTGATGAAATGGAACTTAGCCACCAAATGCTCGGAGGGCGAAGCGCTGAAACATTGCAAAAACAACTCATCGAGTTTAGTTCAGTCTTTGGTATTAGTACTTCTCCTGAACGTATAAGCTTAGTGGGTTGTTCTCTGGCTGGACAAGATCAGAAAAATAGCTATCTGCATCAGTTTGTATCATTTTTGACTAAGAATGATTTATACCCTTCTTCAGTTGCTGCCTATACTACTAAAGTTATGATCAATGAGGATAATCAAAAACGGTTAACTCAAATTGGCGAAAAAGTAACGATGAGTCGAGATAACGGGGAATGGGTTATAGAGAGAATACCTGGAAAAAATGACTCGTCAGTATCACAGCGCAAGCTGTTAGACGCATTGGATCAAGGTTTAGGTTTTGAGCTGGGAATGGCACAGCTATACCTAAAAAACCAATTATCTGATACAGAATGGCTTCCCGTATTTCAAACGTTAAAAGAAGATGCTTCACAAGAAGGTCTGTATTCGTTGGAATTTATCAATAAAGAGGACCCTACTGAATCGAAAATTTTAATTATTAATGACTCCCGTATTGCCAACTTTATCCATGGATATGATCGTCATCTCATCTCGTTAAAAACACATATTAATATGATGAAAGGGCGTGTTAGGCAGCGTTCAGGAACCGTTCCTGAAGCAACTGGGGTACATGGCTTAAATACAGCTTTTATTATTCAAACTTTATTTAATAAACACTCCCGTGATGGAATTGAAGATGATGCATTGCCAGAAAATCTGAGAACTGCACTGAAATTACACTCATATACCAATGGCGCTCAAATGGGATGGGGAACAGTAGAGGATACGTTTAGGTATGTTAGGTTATGGAAAGATCTATCTAATGAAAGCCAGTCATTAGGACGTACACTTAAAGTACTTTCACGAGCTAGCCCCGTTGGTGATCTGGGACTAAATTTACTCAGTATTGGGTTGAATGGTTATGAGTTGGCATATGCGCAGAATGATGCCCAACGGGCAGAGTATGGTACGCAGTTAGCTTTTGATTTAGCAGGTTTAGTTGATGTAGTCATCGGTTTAGGTGCAAATAGTATTGGTGCAACAACCGTAGCGGGCTTTGCAGGATCTCTAGGTGTGCCTTTAGCTGGACTGGGTATTGGAATTAGCGCTTTGGTACAGGGGACTCAGGTACATATTGAAAAAACCAAAGCAGTGGGTCGTTATTTTGCGCATTTAGATGAAGGCTACCAAAAAGGAGGGTACGATTTAGCCGAAGTCAAAGGGGAGGACGGTACGGTAGTAAAATTATGGAAAAATACGCCAGGAATAGTGATTAGTACTCTTGATTTACGCAACCATAAGTTGATTTTTGGGAATACTTGGATTTATAAGACCTACATATATGGCTTAGGCTCTGGTTACACGAACCATATTACATGGCTGACACCTAAGTCAGTGAATAAAGCGGGTAAACACAAAGTCTCGAATCCCAAAGAGAGAGTGATTAATATTAGGGAAGGGATTGGACACGCTGCGGCGATAGTTCCTTCAGTGCTTTCTAGCAATATTCCCTTAGTGTTGCCTGATACACCACAATATTATATGGATTATAGTTATGAGACGTTCCCTGGCTCCACTATACGTGATGACTGGGGTTTTGAGGTATTACGGCGCTTGGAACGTCGTTTTCGTGATAATAATGATAATTTTTCCTTCGATTTTTATAATTTCCCTTCAGAGCGAGCTATCAGCGAACTTTCATTTGAATATTTAGCAACGCCAGTAGTTGTTTTATTAGACGACATCCCACGCACGATTATCATGCCTTCGCTGTCTGAAGAAGCCAAAGGAAAAATGGCATACAGGTTACAGGGGGGCAATAGTACTTACTACATTAGTATACAAGAAGGTGCAGTACTTAAGTTAACTCAGGGAAGCAACGTGACTCAATGGGTGTTGGATATACGAACACTAGCTGATACAAAAAATCCACGGTTTGATTCGCATGGTCGTTTACAAATAGGTCAGGCTCACATTTCATTTTCTGATGATTTTCAGGGCAAGCTAAACTTGCTCAATGATGATGGTGTATTAGCCGTTGATGTGAAAAAGAAGACAATTACATTGGAAAAACTGAATGTTAATGCCAATCGCTTTAATAATTGGCAGGACTTGCATGAGCATCTAATACAAATTAGTAAAATAGACTCCCATCATCAACCATTTATCCCTGTGGAAGGTTATCGTACGCTCGATAGGCAGTGGGTGGGACGTGCTTTCTATGAGGTAGAACGCAGCCGCTTTATTTATACGAACGAGCCTGAAGAAGCCGAATTCCTGAGTGATATTCAGCTTGCAAAAGTAGAGGGTGACCAAGCATGGTTTTATCGTGATGATAAAATTTGGCTGGTGGATATTACTACTGGTAATGTTTTATTAGAGTATTTGCCATTAAATCGTTCAATGGGGCGCGCTTTTATTAAAGCTATTGCAGATAAACCCAGTGTTGCAATTATTCCCACTAAAAGCCGTGTGATCATAGGCAGCAACGATACTTTATATTTTATCGTAGAGTATCAGTATGATTCTGGCCCGGTTAGTTATGTCTGGCAGCTGACGAAGCAAGCCCAGCAACTGATAGCAATAACAGGTGACGAAAAAGATATACAAGAAATATTGTTATTGGTGGCTAAAGATGACAGATATGCATCGTTAGCACAATTCAGCTCAGAACTGACTATACCTGCAACTGGAGGTGAACAAATTCACCTACTTGGCCGCCGAAATAATGTTAATTACCATTTATGGGCTAAAAAATCGGAAGAGACAGGGAATTACCAAGCTTTTCTACGTATGAACCTCACTGATGCACCTGAAGATATTCAACAAGTCTCCGTGGTTGATAGAAATAAGACCCGTTACTATTTTTATAGTCCCCAGCTAAAAAAACTTTATTTTCAACCTGATAATGGAATAACCGTCAAAGACGATTCAATGGCTCATGAAATAAAATCTTCCATCCAGATTTTATTTTTGTTACAGGGGCAATTAATAGCGCAAAGCGAAGATGGGATCCTTTGGGAAATAGGGATACAAGATAAACTTAACCTAATGGGAGTGACGATAGACTGGTTACTCAAACATCGGCAGGATCTAATAACAGCGTTACGTGAGTTAGCGGAGAGAGAGGATACATTACCCGCCATACGAGTGCAGGGGCTAACCGATACAGAAAACAAGGTCATTATGACTTGGTATGATGTAGCCGCAGAAGAAATAATACAAGGTGGTGCGGGTATTGATGTTACCCATGATATCCATTATCTAGGGCTATCTTCTGATGGTGATCAGGCATGGTTGTATGATAACACTAGTGGGCAGTTATATCGTCAACCTCTTTTACAGGAGAATCTGTTGACGGTAACCGAGCTGGGGCAAAGTTTGGTAGAAATTCCGCCATCAGAATGTTGGTTAGCAGAGCCATATCGTAGTGTCGTATCCGTAGGTGATAAACTTCGATTGACGACGGAGCAAGGCGCTATTTTTTTGTTAGAAAAATCTGCGAGCCCACATGATCAACCGCTATTGATTGCATGGCAAGTGACAGCAGCGACGTCAGAAATAGAGCTTGCCGCTGCGGTTGAAAGATTAAGGGGCAACGTCATACTTGCTCCAGCAATTCGTTGGCTTTCTGAAAAAGGGCAAGCCCCAGCCTGGTATCTAACTGAACAAAAAATACTTTTGCATGCTGAAAATTTGAATGCGGATCATGACTTACGCTATTTGGGGCAAGCTGCGGGAAATATGGGGAGTTACATTCATGATCAGTTTACCGGAGAACTTTGGCAAATTAGTGGTTCTAGGTTACCAATCTCCGTTGGTAGCTACCGTTTTATTTTAATTAATGAAAACTTCCCCTTCAAGGGAGAGTTAGTTCTGCAATATGCATTATCTGACCAAGTATTAAACCGTAAGCTACCGTTATTAGAGGAAACAGATCGTTTAGCGATTACTAATCATGCTGATGGGGCACATTATTTGTTTGATATTGCAATACTCAACCATTATGAGCAAATTATTCTTGATGATCGAGGTAAGCAGTCCGTTATCTTACTTCCAGATCACGGTGAAGATGGTTTTAAGGTCCGACTTCATGGTCAAGACTTGGTATGGCATGTGCCCCAATCAAAGAGCCAGCTGTGGGTAGTCGGTATTGAGCAGGCTGGAGAAAGTGGAATGATGTTCAAAATCGGTGATATACCTGAATTACCTGCAAAACAGTTATTACAAAGTATGTCTCGTTTACAAGCCGTCGGCTCGGCTGATGATGACTGGTTTAAGCTGTCTTTTGCAGAAGGTCACTACCAGCTGAATGAAGTCGAATTGGGTCATATTATGAACCAGTACCAAGAAATGGTCGGTACTGATGCTGATAATAACTATCGTGTAGGAGAGCATTTCAGCCACTCGGTCATCACCGATTCTGGTGGCGAGCGCGATACTCTGTCACTGGAATATGAAAAGATCAAACCTAGTCAGCTAATGCTACAACGGCAAGGAGATGACTTAGAAATCGCAGTTATAGGTTCAGGTAGGGTTACAATTAAAAATCAGTTTAAACAAGGTGAGCATTCGGCAATTGAAACATTGAAGCTGAACAGTGAAGAACAACGGTGGCAGTATTCGCTCACTGATGCAATGTCTTCCTTTAATACTGGTGAGATATTTGGGCTGTCGACTACAGGCTCGTTGCTTTCTAAGCACAATCTGAAGATGCCTATTTGTAATATCCACGGTTGCCATAACAATAATCTTTAAATAAGTGAACTGGCTGCTGTACTTAATCTTAATTTGGCTTAAGTGATTTTGAGTATATGAAGAGATAACTGGTTTTCATACTTAAAGTGACTCGTTGTTGATTACCTTAATTTGCCCTAGTTTCATATTTATGTATGCCCCTAGGGCATTTATTTATTTGTCGCTTTCTTACAATACGCGTTATTTCAAGTAGACAGATACTTGTAAGGTAACAACGAGGATCAGTTTTGTTGAACAGATTTATTTTACATAAAATCATATTATTAGTAGCTGCTCTCCATCAAAAACAGTAAGGCATTAACGAGTAACCGCCAAGTATGAATACTCTATCGTCTAATGAATGCATATTTATTGTATACGTTAGATTATTTCTAAATATTGCGAGCCATTGCAAGTTGCTCATCACTACATAGCTGTATCCAATATTTAAGTGTTTGTTGGATCATTTTAACTTGATCGCCAATGCGGTTAATTTCTTCAATTTCATCTTCAGTTAAGTCACGAGGAGGGAAATCATTAAACATTGTGTCCAAATAGCTATAATCGATCCCGTATCCAGGAAAGCTCCACCAAACTTGTCCTGCGCCTACACCATCTGCACCATTTCCTTGCCACGGTTTTACCCCTGGTGTTTCTGCAACAATCCAATCAACCATACTGCCATCAATACCCGCAATCTCTTTAATGGTGGCTAAATCTGATGTTAATATTTTTGTGAATTCTTCGGTAGTAATCTCTCCTTTAGAGCTCAATACACTGATTATCGATAATTTAAAAAATGGGCTTACATCTTTGCTTGGTCCTGTTATCGGAGGCAGGTCTTTGTTTGCAGAACCATTAAATCCATCCATAAAACCATCTGGATTTGTCCAAAAAGTATCAGCAAATGATTTTTGATATGCATAGAATTCGCTTTTGTAATTTGTTTCTATTTCATTAGCAACTTTAAATGCCAGTGAGTTTTTATCATCTTTCAACGCAAGCTGATAGATGTCCATCATGAATTTACCGAGATCTTTAGGAGTCACTTGGCTCATAGGGCCATGGGTGCCAGAACCTGCATCCTCAAGAAAGTATCCCGCTAACTTTTTCATGTCATCTGGCAATACACCGCGCAACATCATATCCATAACTATGATTTGTACGAGGTCTTCAAATTTAGTACTTGAAACGCCTTCTTTAAAGATACTTTCAGCCATCATCTCTAACATGGGGTTAAGTACAGATTTACCCCCTACAGTCCATGCATAGATAGACTCCAGCTGAAGAGCATATTGATCGATACTGTCCTTAAGAAGCAGGGTAATCGCATCTTCAGGGTTAGCATTTTGACTGATCATTTGAACGGTGATTTGTTTTTGATGGGTAGCTACCGCCAAAAGTGTTTCAAGTGAACTATTAGCTTTATCTGAATGAATGCCATTAGTCAGCATTTTATCTATATTAGTAGCCGAGTTTTTCAATGCATTGAATGGTTTTTCAGCTTCTTTTTCCGTTGTTGGAGTATTGTAACTGGTATAGGTGCTTGAGAATGGCGTGTAAATATTGCTTATTGGCATTTATTTGATTTATCCTCTTTTATGGTGTTTTAATTTAAGATTATAATTTTAAATTAAGTGGTGTTTCTGTTTAAAATAAAAGTCAATTAAATTGATGCATAGTTTTTAGAAAACGCCTAAGCGCTATAAAAATAATAAGAGATTAAATAATGTTAATTTTTTTAGATAAATAATCGAAGTGATTTAATCTGATTTAATTTGAATCATTGTGAAAAATTCAAAATGATTCTATATTTATCATTGAGATACATTCAAAAATCGTCAGAATTTTATATTTTTAATATCTGAAAATGTTCATAAATTTTATCTTGACCCTACATCAGGTTGTCTCTGTTTTAGTATGCAAGTTCAGTTTCGTCTTAATTATATATTCAATCATTTAACTCTTTCTTTAATGAGGATTAACTTGCTTAAGAGTTGGTGAGGAGCTGAGCTGTTTTGAGTATGTTTAGCTTAAGTCTTGAAGGCTTAATAATTTTTGATTGTGTTACTCCCCATCTTTACGACAGAATTAACCCAGAATATGCCGTATATTCGAGCCAATTTTATTAAGTGAGTTTTAGTATGAATATTGAACAACGCATAATTGAAAAACTTCGTCATATTGAAGATGAAATGAGAGCGAAAGCATTATGGAATGAATTAGCACCCAGTCCAGAAGCTTTTGAAAGCACCGAACCTTTTTCGCTCGATACCATGGAAGCAGTAGAGTGGCTACAATGGATTTTAATTCCGCGTTTGTATGAGCTTATTGAGAACGATGCTGTTTTACCGGGTGCTTTTGCTATCGCACCATATTTTGAAGAAACCTACAAGAACGATGATGAAGAGCAATATCGTTTATTGTTAGTTCATTTACGTGAGTTAGATGATTTTTTTAGCACTCAATCTACTAGGTAACTCATTGATGTTAGATATTATTTATCAAGATGACTATCTCGTGGCTGTAAATAAGCCTGCGGGAATGTTAGTACATCGTAGTTGGCTCGACAGCAAAGAAACCGTATTTGTGATGCAAACATTACGCGACCAGATAGGTAAGTTTGTTTATCCAATCCATCGTCTTGATAGACCAACATCCGGTATTTTGTTGTTTGCTTTATCAAGTGATGTCGCAAGGTTACTTGCTGCTCAATTTGAAAATCATCAAGTCGAAAAAACCTATCATGCGGTCGTGAGAGGCTATGTGGAAGAAACGCAAACTATTGATTATCCACTGCTTGAGGAATTGGATAAAATTGCGGACAAACATGCAACACGCGAACCAGTACTGCAAGAATGTGTCACCCATTGCAAACCTATTGCACAAGTTGAATGCGATGTTGCGATCGGTCGTTACCCAACCGCGCGTTTTAGTCTATTAGAACTTAAGCCAGAAACTGGGCGTAAGCACCAGCTAAGACGTCACATGTCACATATTCGTCATCCCATTATCGGTGATAGCAAACATGGGGATTTACGTCAAAACCGTGGAGTCAGCCAAAATTTTGGGGTTTCACGGCTTATGCTACATGCAAGCCAACTCATTTTAAGCCATCCAATAACTGGAGAGAGATTGTCACTTGTTGCTAAATGGGATGAGCCATGGCAGAAAATAATTAACCAATTTGATTGGCAAAAAATAGCATATGGACTGGATATTGATGTGATGAGTTCAGCACTATAAATAACGGGTTAAACTTAATAGAAGTCACATAGTATATGTTTTTGATATACCTTAAATAATTTAAATTGCAGCTAGGCGAAAAAGGTATGAGTATAACCAGCAAAACTGCAACTTTAAGTATGACAGGTATAGAGTTTTTTACTGAGTTCATCGAGCAACTTAAATTATTTTGTCCATAAATGGGGGAGTTCATGTCAAAAATTGGTGTTTTTGTTGGTACAGTCTATGGAAATTCGTTGGCTGTAGCTGAATCAGCTCAGGATATTTTGGCTCAATTAGGCTACGAAGTGGCTATTTTTGATGAGCCGACACTCAGTGATTGGCAGCAATATAATAATGGTGAAGATATTGCATTAATTATTACGTCATCAACAGGACAAGGTGATTTTCCCGATACAATAGCGCCACTTTTTTTTGAGATTCAAGATGTGGTGGGATATCAGCCAGAACTTCGTTATGGTTTGATAGCGCTAGGTGACAGTAGCTATGATAATTTTTGCCATGCAGGAAAGCGCTTCGATGAATTATTGGCTGAGCAATCAGCGACTCGTATTGGTGATATTCTATTCATTGATGCGATGGAGGAAGGTGTACCTGAAGAATTTGCAAAGCCTTGGATCCAATCTTGGGCTGAATTGCTATAAATTTCTGCACCGTGAAACCAATTCGCGGTGCAGCAATAAGATTTGAGCCTGGTCTGAACGCATTGGAATTACTTGCGAGTCAGTTTTTCGAGATCAGCTTCTATTTCTGCAATTTTATTGGAAACTACATGCTCAAGATGGCGAAGGTCATCTAAAATCTTATTTTTCAAATCAATATCTGCGTGATCACTTTGGCAAATTTGATCTAGTTCTTCAATCGCATAGCGCAAGTTTGAGTTGATTTCATTAATTTCTTTAAAATTATTGCTACCATCTGCCGCAGCCACGGTTTTACGCTGGCGTGGGTATTTAAATTTAACGCTTTTAGCGAAAAATTCGCCTTTATCTTTACGAAAATAGATCTTTAAAATATCGTTATTCGCTTCTTGGCGCAGCGTATAACGATCAATATCTTGTGGATTGCTAATACCTAAACTTTTCAGATTATCGTACATGTTTACTCACCTAGTTGTATTGTAGGGAATCAAATATAGCCGTTATAGTTCGAGAAGTAGCCACTCGAATTATTTTTGAGAGAAAAAACCGTATAGAGCGAAAACTAAAATAATGCTGATTCATTCTAGATTATCGACCAGAGTGATGGTGATATTATGCGCGAAACGAGGAAATTGACAAACTCTCTTAATCAGAAAAGCAGTTTATATTTTCGATACTGAGTACAACAGCGTTGTAAATTTGACTTACGAACCCTAGTTACATACTTTTGTATGCTTCTAGGGGTTCGCTCATTTGCCACTTAGCTTCAACTCAAATATTTTGAATATCTGCTTGATTGGGCTGGATAGAGAATGCGTTAATACTCCCTAGCCATCATGGGGATAGGTTTAATCAATGCTTCTTAATAATTCATTGATGCCTACCTTACCACGTGTTTTTTCATCTACTTTCTTGACGATTACTGCGCAATAAAGGCTATAGCTACCATCTTTAGATGGAAGGTTACCGGAAACCACAACTGAACCCGCAGGGACACGGCCATAGTGAACTTCGCCTGTTTCTCTATCATAAATTTTCGTGCTTTGGCCAATATATACGCCCATTGAAATGACGGAACCTTCTTCAACAATAACGCCTTCAACAACTTCTGAACGAGCGCCAATAAAGCAATTATCTTCAATAATCGTTGGATTAGCTTGTAGTGGTTCGAGTACACCACCAATTCCTACACCACCAGATAAGTGAACATTTTTACCAATTTGTGCACAAGAACCGACGGTTGCCCAAGTATCTACCATGGTTCCTTCATCAACATAGGCGCCGATATTGACGTATGAAGGCATTAGTACGCTATTTTTAGCAATATAAGCACCTTGGCGAACGGCTGCTGGTGGAACAACTCGGATACCTTCACGTTCAAAACGGGCTTGGTCATAATCGTTAAATTTCATCGGTACTTTGTCAAAATAACGGCTTTCTGCGCCATCAATCACTTGATTGTCATGAATGCGAAATGAAAGTAATACGGCTTTTTTTAACCATTGATGAGTAACCCAAACGCCGGCGATTTTTTCTGCAACACGTAATTTTCCGCTATCGAGTAGGGCAATAGTCTCGGTGACTGCTTGATGAACTGCTGGCGATACGGTTGATGGTGTAATTGAGGCTCTATCTTCAAAGGCCTGTTCAATAACTGCTTGTAAATGCTGCATTGCTTGTTTTTCCCTTTCTTTAATAATGAGTAATAATCGTGCTTAATTATATTGATCATAATTAATAAACTGCTGCAAAAATAAGTTGATAAGCCAGCAGTCTCTATATTTTATCCTTCGAATTGAGGGTTTCTGTCAACCTTTCTGATAACTCTAATTGAATATTTTTATCGAGTGCCTTGTGATTTTTATCTGCTAAAACGAAGAAATCTTCAACTTTCTCACCAATAGTGGTGATCCTAGCACCATATAACGATATTTCCATCTGAGCGAGAATGTGCCCAATTCTCGCGAGTAAGCCGGGTTGATCGAGTGCAAATAATTCCATATAAGTTCGACGTTCATTGGTGGAATGTAAAAAGTTTACTTTAGTTGGTACCGTAAAATGGCGTAACTTAGAAGGCAGTGTTCGCTGTTTTGGTAGCGGGATCGCCGGTTGCTGCACTGCATGTAACAGTGTTTTACGGATCTGCTCATATCTATCTTTGGATAATGGCGTTCCGTTAGGTTCTAAGACGACGAAAGTATCCATGGCCATGTTATCTTTATTCGTAAAAATTTGGGCGCTATGAATGCTGAGGTTACGTCTATCAAGCTCACCGGCAACGGCAGCAAAGAGATGAGGCTTATCGGGGCACCAAATGAAAATTTCAGTTCCACCATGCTTGGGCTGGGTGCTAATCAACACCAAAGGTTGTTCGAGGTTATGCTGTAATAAATTACTGGCATGCCAAGCGAGCTGTGATGGAGTATGACGTAGAAAATAATTGGCATGGCAGCGAGACCATAATTGATTAAGTTTTTGCTCATCAACTGCCGATTGGCGCAATAACGATAATGCTTGGTGACGATGATGGCGGATCCGCTCTCTTAAATCTGGGGTACTTTGCATTCCTTGATTTAATTGATGCTCAGTCGATAGGAAAAGCTCCCTAATTAAGCTCTGCTTCCAGCTATTCCATAAGGTATTATTGGTTGCACAGATATCTGCGACGGTAAGGCATAGCAAATAATTTAGTCGGGGAACTGTTTTGACTTCGAGGGCAAATTGTTTGATGACATCGGGATCTTGAATATCTCTTCGCTGTGCTGTGACTGACATCAATAGATGAATTTTAACTAACCAAGACGCTAATTCAGCTTCTTTGGTGGGAATATTATGTTGTAAGGCAAATTCATATACGAACTCTGCACCTAAATCCGAATGATCGCCTGAACGCCCTTTGGCAATGTCGTGAAACAAAGCTGCGAGCCGTAAGGTTTCAGGGTGTAACAGTTTAGGGTAAACACTGACACATAGGGGATGATCACGGCGATTTTCTTCATGTGTAAAGCTATCAATTTTTTGTAGTACCCGAATGGTATGCTCATCCACCGTGTAAGCATGGAAGAGATCAAACTGCATTTGGCCAACAATATTGCTCCAAAGAGGCGTATAAGCACTCAATACACTGTGTAAATGCATTGGGACGAATGCACCTTTAATTGCTCTTGGATGACGTAATATTTTAACAAATAACTGCCTTGCTTCTGCTAATTCACATAAAGGTACCGCAAGATTACGTCTTGCAAAACGTAGCTGACGCAATGTTGTCGAGTAGATCCCTGTGATGTTGGGATAGCGAGCCATCAAATAAAACATTTTTAGGATTGCTGCTGGCTCTTTGATAAATAGCATGTCATCAATTACGTCAATTAATGTTCCGCGTAACTGAAATTGCTCATCAAGCTGTCGTGGTTTTTCATCAGGATTGAGTGCTAGAATTGCGTCATCAAATAACTGCAATAGCATTTGATTTAGCTCTCTTACACGTCGAGTCACACGATAAAAGTCTTTCATCATGCGTTCAACAGGCTGGTTTTTCTCTCCGTCATAACCGAGTAAGCGAGCGACGCTAAATTGGCGATCAAATAACAAACGATTATCATAACGTTTGACAACTAAATGTAGGGCAAAACGGATTTTCCACAAGAAGGAGAGACATTCTTTAAGCTCTTGGTGTTCTTCTTTGGTTAAAAAACCGAATCCAACCATCTCATCAACAGTTGTTGCACCAAAATGCCGTCGGCCAACCCACAATAAAGTATGGATATCACGCAGGCCGCCAGGACTACTTTTTATATCAGGTTCTAAGTTATAGCTTGTGCTGTGATAGCGTTGATGACGCTCTTGTTGCTCATCAATTTTTGCAGCAAAAAAATTAGCAGAAGGCCAGAAATTATCGCTAAAAATAGTTTTTTGTAACCGTAGGAACAGGGCAATATCACCACAAATCAGCCGCGACTCAATCAAATTGGTCGCGACAGTTAGATCAGCAATACCCGCTTCAATACACTCTTGTAGAGAACGAACACTATGACCAATGTCAAATTTTAAATCCCATAATAAAGTGATGAATTGACCTATGCTTGCTGCAATTTCTTCGGTGAGAGGTTCAGCGCTAAGCACTAGGATATCGATATCAGACAGCGGGTGAAGCTCATGACGACCATAACCACCCACAGCGATTAACGACATATTAGGTTGCTGATCAAATTGATATTCTCGCCATAAACGAGTGAGTAGGGTATCAAGATAATCACTACGGGCATGCACGAGGTCGATAACCGATTTCCCTTGCATAAATGAATCTTCTAACCAATGGTGGAATGATTCGACATGTTGTTTAAGCGTGCATAATTTGAGGTCAGAAGACTGAAATAAATGGGGTGATAGAAATGTCATAGGGGATGATGATGTCATATTATTTTTCCGCGTCGATACCCTTCATATGCCAAGCCATAGCGTTGTCGCTTTTATTCAACGACATCAAACTGATGTTTATTGAATAGTTTCATTTACGGTTTGGCTGTAACTCAAATTATTCTGGGTGTATTTGTCATACTTCGAGCCATAACATTTGTGATGAACATAGTACTGTACTTATTCAGCCTAGTCATGCCGTTATCGATATACCGAATAATTTGATTATTTGATAAATCGCTAAAACTAATACAATCAAATTGATTGGAATGTAAATGAATTTATTATTATTGGATTTGAATTTAATTAAGCAAAGAGGAAGAGTAAACGTAAGGTTTGAGGTAATGCATTGAAATTTAATTTGTTATTTTAAAAGTGACATATCGCGCTAAATATAATGATGCAATAAAACGTGACATGTCACACTGAATATATTTTTATTATTGGTTCACTAAAATAGCGGAAATAGACGGTTCTTCTTCTTTACGTAGCGTCATTATTTCACAACCGTTATCAGTGACAACGAGCGTGTGCTCGTATTGCGCTGACCAGCTTCTATCTTTGGTTTTCACCGTCCATCCATCATTCATGGTACGGATGCGGAAATCACCAACGTTAACCATCGGCTCAATCGTAAATGCCATACCTTTTTGTAAAACAACACCACTATCATCAGCATCATAATGAAGAACTTGTGGCTCCTCATGAAAACCTTCACCAATTCCGTGACCACAGTATTCACGAACCACAGAGAAATCATTTTTCTCTACAAATTCTTGGATAGCTTTACCTAATGTACGTAGACGAATCCCCGGCTTCACCAGTCGCAATGCTAAATAAAGACTTTCTTGAGTGATTTTACACAGGCGCTCACCTTGAATTGTTGATTTACCAACAATGAACATGGTGGAAGTATCGCCATGAAAACCATCTTTAATTACAGTTACATCGATATTAACAACATCACCATCTTTAAGAATTTTATCGTCACTAGGAATACCGTGGCAGATAACATCATTGACCGAAATACAGACAGATTTCGGGAATCCATGGTAATTTAAACAAGCAGGTATAGCTTGTTGTGTTTCAACGATATGTTGATGGCAAATTCGGTCAAGCTCGCCAGTACTGACGCCGGGTTTAACATGTGGAGCAATAATTTCTAATACTTCGGCTGCTAGGCGACCAGCAACACGCATTTTCTGAATATCTTCTTCAGTTTTGATAATAATAGCCATAAATATAGTCCATTTATGCAGCAACTATTGTGCGGCAAAAGTAAAAAGGGTTCAATAAGAGAGCAATCAAGCTTTCTACTCAACATTTCTGGTGATTATGGTATCAGCCACAGCATTTTCTGCCAACAAATGAACAATAATACTTACTGGTTGATAAAGTACCTTAAAGGATACGCCCGTCAGTCACTAGGCCTTGTTCATTTTGAGCCTTTCACAGCACAAATTGCCAAAAAAGCATCTATTTACCTCACGAAAATGAGCAACTGAATACCGATAAAAAATAGAAATCGGTAGGCTTGATGATTCAATTACAGTTGGTTTTTTTGCTTTAAAAAAACAACAAAAGTTGGCTTATTAATCCGATTTATGGTATAAAGCGCGCCGGCAATCCATATTATTTCTTCTTCGTTAAATTGTTTTTGGTCTAATGTCAAAAACATGTTCGATTAGAATTATGGGTTAGCGTAAACTAAACTCAATTGTGTAATAACACACACGAATCGACACATATACCGGGGTGCTCTTATGCGTTTAGACGCAGCTTTAGAGTCGGTTTTATGGGATTCGTGGAGGCATAACCCCAATTACTTAAATACAGAGGTATTAAATGGCAACTGTTTCCATGCGCGATATGCTACAAGCGGGCGTACACTTTGGTCACCAGACTCGTTACTGGAACCCTAAAATGAAACCTTTCATTTTCGGCGCGCGTAACAAAGTACATATCATCAACCTGGAAAAGACTGTTCCACTGTTCAACGAAGCTTTAGCTGAGTTGACTAAAATTGCTTCTCGTAAAGGCAAGATTCTGTTTGTTGGTACTAAACGTGCAGCAAGCGAAGCCGTTCAAGAAGCTGCTAACAGCTGTGACCAGTATTTCGTTAACCACCGCTGGTTAGGCGGAATGTTGACTAACTGGAAAACCGTTCGTCAGTCAATTAAACGTCTAAAAGATCTGGAAATCCAATCTCAAGACGGTACTTTTGACAAACTGACCAAGAAAGAAGCGCTGATGCGTACTCGTGAACTTGGTAAGTTAGAAAACAGCTTAGGCGGTATCAAAGATATGGGCGGTTTACCTGACGCTCTGTTCGTTATCGATGCAGAACACGAACATATTGCTATCAAAGAAGCAAACAACTTGGGTATCCCAGTATTCGCTATCGTTGATACTAACTCTGATCCAGACGGTATCGACTTCGTTATCCCTGGTAACGACGACGCAATCCGTGCAATTAAACTGTATCTGGGCGCTGTAGCAACTACCGTTCGTGAAGGTCGTTCTCAGGATCTGGCTGTTCAAGCAGAAGAAAGCTTAGTAGAAGCTGAATAATAAGGCCTGCTCTGTAAGAGCCCTTATTAACCAGGTATTGCTATATATTGGTTAGAAGGGGGCCTCCGCGGCCCCTTTTATCAATCTGAATCAGAATTATCCACGTGGGGATCCTCCCACGAGGTATATCGAGGAATAAATCACATGTCTGGAATTACCGCTGCATTGGTAAAAGAACTGCGCGAACGTACTGGCGCAGGTATGATGGAATGTAAAAAAGCACTTGTTGAAGCTAATGGCGATATCGAATTAGCAATCGACAACATGCGTAAATCAGGTCAAGCTAAAGCTGCTAAAAAAGCAGGCCGCGTTGCTGCTGAAGGTGTTATTCTGGCAGAAGTTTTTGCTGATGGCAAAAGCGGTGCACTGATCGAACTGAACTGTGAAACTGACTTCGTTGCAAAAGATGCTGGTTTCTTAGCGTTTGGTAAAGATGTATTAGCTTCTGTTGTTGCTGATAAAAATGCAGACATCGAAGCGGTTAAAGCTAAGTTTGAAGAAGCTCGTACTGCTCTGGTTGCTAAAATCGGTGAGAACATCAATATTCGTCGCGTAGAAATTCTGGAAGGTCCACAAGTAGGTAGCTACTTGCACGGTGCTCGTATCGGTGTTCTCGTTGTTGGCGAAGGCGCAGACGAAGAACTACTGAAACACATTGCTATGCACGTAGCTGCAAGCAAGCCAGAGTACGTCTCTCCTGATGATGTACCAGCTGACGTTGTTGCTCACGAGCATCAAATCCAGTTAGACATCGCTATGCAGTCTGGTAAACCACGCGAAATCGCTGAAAAAATGGTTATCGGCCGTATGAATAAATTCACTGGCGAAATCTCTCTGACTGGCCAGCCTTTCGTTATGGACCCAAGCAAATCTGTTGGTGACCTATTGAAAGAGAAAAATGCTAAAATCACTAATTTCATCCGTTTTGAAGTTGGTGAAGGCATCGAAAAAGTTGAAACTGACTTTGCAGCAGAAGTTGCTGCAATGAGCAAATAAGTAGTCAGTTCTAAAAGAGCCGCCTTTTGGCGGCTCTGTTTTATACACGTCATGCTTTCAAGTTGCCATTGGCAGCACATGCAGGCAGAGCCTGCACCCCAGACCATAGAGTGACCTATATGACCACTGGGAGATACTCTTGCCATGTTCATGCAACCTGAACTATTTTGTGTATACTCACTGTTCCTTTATATTTAAAAATTGAATTATTAAAGGTACAGAATCTGTAGATGCGTGGAATTTTTAA
Source organism: Providencia burhodogranariea DSM 19968 (assembly GCF_000314855.2). Lineage (GTDB taxonomy): Bacteria > Pseudomonadota > Gammaproteobacteria > Enterobacterales > Enterobacteriaceae > Providencia > Providencia burhodogranariea. The sequence goes on from NZ_KB233223.1 coordinate 731,704, forward strand.
TCTTTTCGCGTGTATTATCCCCAATAAATTATCTGTGTAGGACAGAACACCATGGCAACCAATGCAAAACCTGTTTATCAACGTATTCTGCTTAAGCTCAGTGGTGAAGCCTTACAAGGCGCAGAAGGTTTTGGTATCGATGCTAGCGTTTTAGATCGTATGGCTCAGGAAATCAAAGAACTCATAGAACTGGGTATACAGGTCGGTGTCGTTATTGGCGGTGGTAACCTGTTTCGTGGTGCTGGTTTGGCACAAGCGGGTATGAACCGTGTGGTAGGTGACCATATGGGAATGCTAGCAACTGTAATGAACGGGCTCGCCATGCGTGATGCTTTGCATCGTGCTTATGTGAATGCAAGACTGATGTCTGCTATTCCACTCAATGGCGTATGTGACAACTATAGCTGGGCTGAGGCTATTAGCCTACTACGTCACGGTCGTGTTGTTATTTTTTCTGCGGGAACAGGTAATCCATTCTTTACAACAGACTCTGCCGCATGTTTGCGCGGTATTGAGATCGAAGCTGATATTGTATTGAAAGCAACCAAAGTTGATGGTGTTTATTCAGCAGATCCTGCAAAAAACCCAGATGCAGTGCTTTATGAAACACTTAATTACCAAGAAGTGCTTGAGCGTGAATTAAAAGTGATGGATTTGGCCGCATTTACGTTAGCTCGTGACCATAACTTGCCTATTCGTGTTTTCAATATGAATAAGCCAGGTGCTTTACGCCGTGTTGTAATGGGCGAAAATGAAGGAACTCTGATTTCTCACAATTAATACTCAGAGACACAACCTACGTTTAACTGTATCATCTAACGTAAATTCAGAAAATTTAAGCGAGGCTGCCTTGCGGCCTTTAATAACCAGTTCTTAAGGGTTGAAAACGTGATTAATGAAATCCAAAAAGATGCTCAAGACCGTATGGAAAAGAGCGTTGAAGCATTAAAAAACCAGATTAGCAAAGTTCGTACAGGTCGTGCTTCACCAAGTTTACTTGATGGTATCATGGTTGATTACTATGGTTCAGCAACACCTTTACGTCAATTGGCAAACGTCACTGTAGAAGACGTTCGAACTTTAGCTATTTCTGTATTTGATCGCTCAATGTCTCCTGCGATTGAAAAAGCAATCATGTCATCTGATTTGGGATTAAACCCATCATCAGCGGGTACGGTTATTCGTGTACCACTTCCAGCACTGACAGAAGAGCGTCGTAAAGACCTAATCAAAGTTGTGCGTGCAGAAGCAGAACATGGCCGTATAGCTGTTCGTAACGTACGTCGTGATGCTAACGATAAAGTTAAAGCGTTACTGAAAGATAAAGAAATTAGTGAAGATGATGAACGTCGTTCACAAGATGAAATCCAAAAAATGACTGATAGCTATATCAAGAAAGTTGATGAAGCATTAGCTAACAAAGAAACAGAATTGATGGATTTCTAATCCATTGAATCAATAAAACCATCTGGGTAAAAACCTTGATGGTTTTATATTTTAATAAGTATTTCAAGTTGTCGTTAGGCTACAAGTAAATGAGTTGCTAGGAGCATAGGTGGCTAGCGCGAATGAGTGAAGTCAACAATGCTGCGGCTTGAAGTATTATGAGTATATTCATATCTAATAAACATCCTTTCTATTCACTCAAGCTGATATAATCTCAGTATTGAATAAATACAGAGCATCCGCCACAATGAAACGTCTTACTATTCTGGGATCTACAGGTTCAATTGGTCAAAGTACACTTTCCGTTGTAAGAAATAATCCTGATAAATTTCAAATTATTGCACTAGTTGCAGGCAAAAATGTCACTGAACTAGCAAGTCAATGTCTTGAATTCCAACCCTTATATGCCTCAATGACTGATGAATCATCAGCACAAGCACTACGTGTTATTTTATCTGAGCATAACTGTAAAACAGACGTTTTATCTGGTCGAGAAGCTGCAATTCAATTGGCAGGATTAGATGACGTTGACCAAGTAATGTCTGCAATTACTGGGGTTGCAGGACTTCTCCCTACCTTAGCTGCTATCCGTAAAGGTAAAAGAATTTTATTAGCGAATAAAGAAGCATTGATTACCAGTGGTCGACTATTCTTTAATGCGATTCGTGAACATGGCGCAACTGTTTTCCCAATAGATAGCGAACACAATGCCATTTTTCAGAGTTTACCGGAAGTTATTCAATTAAATCTCGGTTTTGCTGATTTATCAGCATCAGGGATCTCTAGTATAATTTTGACTGGCTCTGGTGGTCCTTTTAGAGACACTCCTTTGTCACATTTCGATAATGTAACTCCTGATGAAGCGTGCAATCACCCTAACTGGTCGATGGGGCGTAAAATTTCAGTCGATTCTGCAACCATGATGAATAAGGGACTGGAGTATATCGAGGCGTGTTATTTCTTTAATGCAAATCAACAGCAAATGGAAGTGATCATACATCCTCAATCTGTTATCCATTCAATGGTTCGTTATAGAGATGGTAGTGTTATTGCTCAATTGGGTACGCCAGATATGTGCACACCGATTTCCTATAGCATGGCTTATCCTAAACGTATTTTTTCAGGTGTTGAAGCGCTAGACTTTACAAAACTATCATCATTAACATTTGTTCAACCTGATTATCAGCGTTACCCTTGTTTGAAACTAGCTATCGATGCATGTCATGAAGGGCAAGCTGCAACAACAGTGCTCAATGGGGCAAATGAAATTGCTGTGGACGCATTCCTTGACGGTAAAATTCGCTTTACTGACATCGCAAAAATTAACCTAAATACATTAGAAAAATTACATTTATCTGAACCAGTGTCTATTGATGAGGTCTTAGACATCGATAATCAGGCTCGTTGCGAAGCTGCACAACTAATCAAACATACATTTTCCGTGTAGTATGTGATTTATTTAGTTGCTGATAGGCATAATAACTCTTTAATATGTAATACATATAAAAACGAAAGATAATGTCAGTAGTTAGTCGAGAATTAAGGACGTATCTTATCAGTAATTTTAATAAGAACGGTTATCATTATGCTGAATTCTCAACGCTGTGCATACAAGGATTAATATTTAATGAACTCTAGAGGTGAAAGTCTCTCCAACTCAATGATACCAAAGCATGTTGCTATCATCATGGATGGCAATGGGCGTTGGGCAAAGCAGAGAGGAAAGCTGAGAATTACTGGGCACAAGGCTGGCGTTGAATCTGTGCGTAATGCAGTACGCTTTTCAGTGAAAAATAAAATTAGCTCACTGACATTGTATGCATTTAGTAGTGAAAATTGGAGAAGGCCTGAAAAAGAAGTGAGCTCTCTTATGGAGTTATTCGTTTTTGCACTGGATAACGAAGTAAAAAATTTACATAAAAATAATGTTAAATTGTTGGTTATTGGTGATATTGGTCGGTTTAGTGAGCGCCTTCAAAAACGAATCAAAAAAGCGGAAGAACTTACTGCGAACAATACAGGCTTGAGACTAAATATTGCAGCTAACTATGGTGGTCGTTGGGATATCGCTAATAGTATGAAGCAAATTTTTGAGCGAATAAAAAACGATGAACTCTCTATTGATGATATAAATGAAAATACAATCAATAATCATATTTGTATGCATAATCAAGAACATGTTGATTTGGTTATCAGAACAGGTGGTGAGCACCGCATTAGTAATTTTTTGTTATGGCAGATCGCTTATGCGGAACTTTATTTCACCAATGTACTGTGGCCAGATTTTGATGAAATGGTGTTTCAGAATGCAATTGATGCATTTACTCAACGCGAGCGACGTTATGGTGGGGCTGAGTCCGATGATGAGCTCGTTAAATAAAAGGGGTAATTTGTGCTGAAATATCGTTTAATTACTGCGATTGTTCTAATCCCATTAGTCATTGCAGCTCTTTTTTTACTTTCACCGGCAGCTTTCGGTTACGTCGTTATTGCTGTGTGTGCATTAGGTGCATGGGAGTGGGCTCAATTTGCAGGTTGGCATTGCCAAGCAAAGCGTATCGGGCTCGCGGTTGTATTTGCGATTGTATTATTGCTAATGCAGCTTTCTTTTTCAGATATAACAACACTTGCCAATGAGCCGATCATTTTATATGGCTTATGGGCCGGGCTTGCTTGGTGGGTTATTGCTATTTTATTAGTAGTGACGTTTCCTGAGTCAGCTAAAGTTTGGGGCAAGTCTGTCATCATACAAGTGCTATTTGGTGTGTTAACTATTATTCCTTTTTATTGCGGAATGATGGTACTGAGAACCATTGGTTACCATAGTGATACCTTCTTCGGCGCTTGGTGGCTACTGTATGTCATGTTGCTAGTGTGGGGAGCTGACTCAGGTGCTTATGCCTTTGGGCGAACACTAGGACGTCATAAAATGGCACCAAAAGTTTCACCGGGTAAAACTTGGGAAGGTCTTGTTGGCGGGTTGATTACCGCAGGTATCATCTCATGGTTATTTAGTTTATTCTCACCTATCCCAGTTATGCCTGATTATTTGCTAGTTACATCAATTATTGTTGTTGTAGTATCTGTATTTGGTGATTTGACTGAAAGTATGTTTAAACGGCAATCAGGTATTAAAGATAGCAGCCATTTAATTCCTGGGCACGGTGGAATTCTTGACCGAATTGATAGTCTAACAGCCGCAATACCTGTATTTGCTGGCCTGAATTTATTAATATTTAATGGCTTTGGTCTCTAGGATAGATATAAATAATGGGATTTTTCTGGAGTTTAGCGGCATTTATCATCGCCATTGGTGTGTTGATTACCGTACATGAATTTGGTCACTTCTGGGTTGCACGCCGCTGTGGTGTTTATGTTGAACGTTTTTCGATTGGTTTTGGGAAAACGTTATTGCGTAAAGTCGACCGTCAAGGTACTGAATTTGTTATTGCCATGATCCCATTAGGCGGTTATGTCAAAATGCTAGATGAACGGGTTGGAGATGTCAGTCCTGAACGTCGCCATCTGGCATTTAATAATAAAACTATTGGTCAGCGAGCGGCAATTATTAGTGCGGGCCCAATTGCGAACTTTTTACTTGCGATTGTTGTCTACTGGGTTGTATTCATGATAGGCCTGCCATCTGTGCGCCCTATCGTTGAAGATGTACAGCCCAATTCCATTGCTGCTACGGCAAATATTTTGCCTGGAATGGAACTAAAATCGATTGATGGTATCGAAACGCCTGATTGGAATTCAATTCGCTTAGCATTAGTGGGTAAAATTGGCGACCGTGAATTGACTGCTGAAGTACTCCCAGAAGGGTTTAATGAACCAGTCACTAAAACTATCGATTTGAGTACATGGGCATTTGATCCTGAAAAACAGGATCCTATTCTCTCTATGGGCATCATGCCTGTTTCGGCAAGGATAGATCCTGTCATATCAAAAGTCTCACCGGGGCTTGCGGGTGAACGAGCTGGTTTACAGCCGGGCGATAGAATTGTCGGTGTTAATGGAAATGCCATAGATCTATGGACACCTGTAACGCGGTTTATTCGTAATAGTCCGAATGAACCTTTGAAATTAGATGTCGAAAGAAATAAGCAAATTATCTCTCTCACACTAACACCTGATAGCCAAAATGGAGCGGGTGGGGAAAAAATTGGATTTGCGGGAGTTGAACTATCAGTGTTACCGTTAGCAGATGAATATAGAATGTTGCAGCAATATGGGCCATTCGATGCATTCTTCCAAGCTAGCGATAAAACTTGGCAGTTAATGAAACTGACTGTGAATATGATGGGTAAATTGGTTGTTGGGGATGTCAAACTTAACAACTTGAGTGGACCGATCTCTATCGCTAAAGGTGCGGGGGTATCGGCAGAATCAGGCTTGGTATATTATTTGATGTTCATTGCGCTGATAAGCGTGAATTTGGGCATTATCAATTTGTTTCCATTGCCTGTATTAGATGGTGGGCATTTGCTCTTCTTATTAATTGAAAAAATTAAAGGAAGTCCAGTGTCTGAGCGTGTACAAGACTTTAGTTATCGGATAGGTGCAATGGCATTGATTCTGTTAATGGGACTTGCACTTTTTAATGATTTCTCTCGCTTCTAATAAGAAAGCTGGGGACCAGTAAGGAATACGCATAACAACGATGGCGATGAAAAAGTTGCTCATAGCGTCGCTGCTACTCGGCAGCGCCACTGCATACGGTTCAGACGGATTCGTAGTTAAAGACATTCGTTTCGAAGGTCTACAACGCGTCGCCGTTGGTGCAGCATTATTGAACATGCCTGTCAGGGTAGGTGATTCGATTGATAACGAAGATATTAGCCGTTCAATTCGTTCCCTATTCTCCACCGGTAACTTCGAAGATGTTAGGGTCCTGCGTGATGGAAATACGCTGATCGTTCAAGTTAAAGAGCGACCAACCATTGCGAGTATCACCTTTACAGGTAACAAATCTGTAAAAGATGATATGCTCAAACAGAACTTGGAAGCATCCAACATCCGTGTTGGTGAAGCCCTTGACCGCACGACAATAGCTAACATTGAGAAAGGTCTAGAAGATTTTTACTACAGCGTTGGTAAGTACAATGCAACAGTAAAAGCGGTTGCTACGCCACTACCACGTAATCGTGTTGATTTAAAATTTGTGTTCTCTGAAGGCGTATCTGCAAAAATTCAGCAGATAAACGTCGTCGGTAACAAAAAATACACGACAGCGGAACTGGTTAATAAACTCCAGTTACGCGATGATGTGCCATGGTGGAACTTAGCTGCAGACCAAAAATATCAAAAACAAAAACTGGCTGGTGACTTAGAAATCCTTCGTAGCTTCTATCTTGACCGTGGTTATGCTCGTTTTAACATTGATTCCACTCAGGTAAGCTTGACGCCAGACAAAAAAGATATCTACATTACGATTAACGTCACAGAAGGTGATCAATATAAGATCTCCGGTGTTGAGGTAAATGGTAATACAGCAGATCATCTGACTGAAATTCAAGAGCTCATTACTATCACGCCTGGTGAACTGTACAACGGTGCACAGGTAACGAGTATGGAAAACAAAATTAAGGATCTTCTCGGTCGTTATGGTTATGCCTACCCACGTGTAATGACTCAACCAGAAATTAACGATGAAGATAAAACTGTTAAACTGCATGTCAATATCGATGCAGGTAACCGTTTTTATGTTCGCCAAATTCGTTTCCAAGGGAATGACACGAGTAAAGATACTGTTCTACGACGTGAAATGCGTCAGATGGAAGGTGCTTGGCTAGGGAATGATCTTGTTGAATTAGGTAAAGAACGTCTTAATCGTACAGGATTCTTCGAAACGGTTGATGTAGAAACTCAACGTATACCGGGTAGCCCAGACCAAGTTGATGTAATTTACAAAGTTAAAGAACGTAATACAGGTTCTATGAACTTTGGTGTCGGCTTTGGTACCGAAAGTGGTGTTAGTTTCCAAGTAGGTGTAACACAAGATAACTGGCTGGGAACTGGTAATGCCGTTGGGATCAGCGCAAGTAAGAATGACTACTCGACTAACGTTGAAATGTCATTTACTGATCCATACTTTACCGTTAATGGTGTTAGCTTAGGTGGTCGTATTTTCTTCAACGATTTCCGAGCGAAAGATGCTGACCTATCGGGCTATACGAATAAAACTTATGGTTTAGATAGCTTCTTAAGCTTCCCATTCAATGAGAATAACTCATTCCGTATCGGTGCGGGTTATGTTCATAACTCATTGTCTGATATGCGTCCTCAAGCTGCAATGTGGGAATACCTCAATTCAATGGGGAGTTACCCACCTATTAATGCAGATGGTCGCAATAAAGAGAAGTTTGATGCGGATGACTTTACACTGAACTTAGGTTGGACTTATAACTCCTTAGACCGTGGTTTCTTCCCGACATCGGGTAACAAAACAAGCCTCTCAGGTAAAGTCACTGTTCCAGGTTCGGATAACGAATACTACAAACTGCGGTTTGATACTGCTCAATACTATCCAATTAATGAAGATGCTACTTGGGTTGTTCTTGGGCGTGCTCAAGCAGGATTCGGTGATGGTCTTGGTGGTAAGCAAATGCCATTCTACGAAAACTTCTATGCGGGTGGGTCTAGCACACTACGTGGTTTCCGTTCAAATAATATCGGACCAAAAGCTGTTTATTTGAGAGATGTGAATGGAAAAATAGGACCTGAACCGGGTAGTCCGTCAAGTGATGCAGTAGGTGGTAATGCAATGTACGTAGCTACATTTGAGCTGATTACACCAACACCGTTCATTGATGAGAAATATTCGAATACTGTACGTACCTCGTTATTTGTTGATGCAGGTACTGTGTGGGATACCAACTGGAATAATATTAAACCTAATTTACGTCAGGGCATGCCTGACTATGGTAAAGCAACGAATGTCCGAGCATCCGCCGGTATTGCCTTACAGTGGATATCGCCACTTGGACCTCTGGTCTTCTCCTATGCGCAACCTATTAAAGATTACGAAGGCGATAAATCAGAACAGTTCCAATTCAATATTGGTAAAACATGGTAATCTAGACCATGTCTACCGAAGGAAAGCCCTTACAAATAATGTAAGGGTTTCCAAAATTTCCAGCCATAAATATGGGTTAAGGAGTTTCGTGTGAAAAAATTGTTGTGTGCGGCAGGTGTGAGTTTGGCTTTAGCTATGTCTGCAGGTGCTTATGCAGATAAAATTGCTGTAGTAAACGTTGGTGAAATTTTCCAGAATATGCCTGCACGTGAAACTGTAGCTAAGCAGCTTGAGAATGAATTCAAAAGCCGTGCGACAGAATTGCAGAACATGGAAAAAGATTTACAGTCGCGCGTAGAAACATTACGCCGTGATGCTGCAACAATGAAGCAAAGCGATCGTGAAAAAGCAGAAAAAGAGCTGATGACTAAGCGTGATCAGTTTGCAGAAAAAGCGCAGAAATTTGAAGAAGATAACCGTCGTCGTCAATCTGAAGAGCGCAATAAAATTCTAAGTCGTATTCAGGATTCTATTAAATCTGTTGCAGCCAAAGAAGGCTATGATGTTGTTATTGATGCAAATGCAGTGGCTTATGCAAAAGATAGCGTGGACATCACCAGTCAGGTTCAAAAACAGGTTAAATAATAGATGCCTTCAATTCGATTGGCTGACCTTGCTCAGCAGTTGAATGCACAGTTACACGGTGATGGCGATATCGTCATCACCGGTATTGCTCCGATGTATTCAGCTAATAATCAACAAATTACATTTTTGTCTGATAGCCGCTATAGTGACAAATTAGCGGAGTGTCAGGCTGCTGCCGTTGTATTGACAGCGAAAGATCTCGATGCTTGTAAGGTTGCAGCGCTTATTGTTGATAATCCTTATCTTGCTTATGCTCGAATGGCTCAAATTTTGGATACAACGCCAAGCCCGGCTGAAAATATCCATGCTTCGGCTGTCATTGCGAGTGATGCAATCATGGGTAAAAATGTCGCTATTGGTGCTAACGCTGTTATCGAAAATGGTGTTGTTCTTGGTGATAATGTCGTGATTGGTGCTGGTTGTTTTGTTGGCAAAAATACACGCATTGGTGCGGGTAGTCGCTTATGGGCAAATGTCAGCGTTTACCATAATATTGAAATTGGTGAGCAATGCTTAATCCAGTCAGGAACCGTCATCGGTTCTGATGGTTTTGGCTACGCTAATGATCGAGGAAATTGGATCAAAATACCTCAACTTGGTACGGTTATTATTGGCGACCGTGTTGAAATTGGTGCTTGTACGACAATTGACCGCGGAGCATTAGATAACACAGTTATTGGTCATGGCGTCATTATTGATAACCAATGTCAGATCGCGCACAATGTAACTATCGGCGATAATACTGCTGTTGCAGGTGGTGTTATTATGGCGGGTAGCTTAAAAATTGGGCGTTATTGTATGATTGGCGGTGCTAGTGTCATTAACGGTCACATGGAAATCTGCGATAAAGTGACTGTCACGGGTATGGGAATGGTAATGAGACCAATCACAGAACCTGGTGTATACTCTTCGGGTATTCCGTTACAGCCTAATAAAGTTTGGCGTAAAACAGCAGCTTTAGTCTTGAATATCAATGAGATAAACAAGCGTTTAAAGGCTGTTGAGCGTGAATTAGATAGTCAAACTCAAAAAAAACAGTAATCATTTTGTAATTCAGGTTAAAATAACTAACTGAGTTACCTTTTTCCGGCCTGCCAGTTAACCAATTATAAATGGTTAAAGCGGGCCGATTCGTTAATTAAATTGTATTAATAGACAGGAAGAGTATTTCGATGAGTGATAATCATACTCTGAATATAGAAGAAATTTTAGAGCTGCTTCCGCACCGTTATCCGTTTCTTTTGGTTGACCGTGTTTTGGATTTCGAAAAAGGCAAATCCTTACGTGCAGTAAAAAATGTTTCATTTAATGAACCCTTTTTTCAAGGTCACTTCCCGGGCAAGCCAATTTTCCCAGGTGTTCTTATTCTAGAAGCAATGGCTCAAGCAACGGGCATTCTTGCGTTTAAAAGCACGGGTAAATTAGAACCGGGTGAATTGTACTATTTTGCAGCGATTGATAACGCTCGCTTTAAACGTCCAGTTTTACCTGGAGATCAAATGATCTTGGAAGTAGAGTTTATTAAAGAACGCCGTGGTGTTGCACGTTTTAAAGGTGTTGCAAAAGTTGATGGAGAAGTGGCCTGCGAAGCAGAAATGATGTGTGCCCGTCGCCGTGAGGTCTGATATGATTGATAAAACAGCCTGTATTCATCCCTCATCTATTGTTGAAGATGGAGCTAGTATTGGTGCCAATGTTCGTATTGGCCCTTTTTGTTACATTGGTGCTAACGTTGAAATAGGCGAAGGCACCGAGCTCAAATCTCACATTGTCATTAATGGGCATACAAAAATTGGCCGTGATAATGTGATCTTTCAGTTTGCTTCGATTGGTGAAATCAACCAAGACCTAAAATATCAAGGTGAGCCAACGCGCGTTGAAGTTGGTGATAGAAACCGTATTAGAGAAAGTGTCACGATTCATCGTGGCACGACTCAAGGGGGTTGTTTAACTAAAGTTGGTGATGATAACCTACTCATGGTTAATGCGCATATTGCGCATGACTGTATTATTGGTAATCGTTGCATCATTGCAAATAACGGTACACTGGGTGGGCATGTCTCGCTTGGTGATTTTGCAATCATCGGTGGAATGACGGCTGTTCATCAATTTTGTCAGATTGGTGCCCATGTTATGGTTGGCGGTTGCTCTGGTGTTGCACAAGATGTTCCACCTTATGTTATCGCACAAGGCAACCATGCAACGCCTTATGGCTTGAATATTGAAGGCTTAAAACGTCGTGGTTTTGATAAAGAATCTCTGCATGCTATTCGTAATGCCTATAAAATACTTTATCGTTCAGGCAAACCATTAGAAGAAGCTCGTAGTGAAATTGCTGTACTTGCACAAACGAACCCGCATGTGAAAGTGTTTAGTGATTTTCTTGAGAATGCAGCTGAATCTAACCGTGGTATTATTCGTTAATCCCGCATTGGTCGGGTATTAACGAAGTCAGGGCCTTTATTAAGGAGCGAATTTTGGCGAATGATAACCGCCCACTTACTATTGGCCTTGTTGCTGGGGAAACGTCTGGCGATATACTTGGAGCAGGGCTAATTCGAGCACTCAAAGAGCAAGTCCCTAATGCACGCTTTGTTGGCATTGCTGGGCCATTAATGCAAGCTGAAGGTTGTGAAGCTTGGTATGAAATGGAAGAGTTAGCCGTGATGGGAATCGTCGAGGTATTGGGTCGGCTTCCTCGGTTACTCTCAATTCGCAAGGATCTTACTCAACGTTTTACTCAATTACAGCCCGATATTTTTGTGGGCATTGATGCGCCTGATTTTAATATTACCTTAGAAGGGCGATTAAAATCGAAAGGCATCAAGACTATTCATTACGTCAGTCCCTCTGTATGGGCATGGCGACAAAAACGCGTATTTAAAATTGGACGAGCAACTAACTTGGTGCTTGCCTTTTTGCCATTTGAAAAAGCCTTCTATGACCGTTTTAATGTGCCTTGTCGCTTTATTGGGCATACAATGGCTGATGCGATCCCGCTTTGTGTTGATAAACAAGCTGCAAGACAGCGCCTCGGTATACCCGAACATGTTAAATGCTTAGCTATTTTACCGGGAAGTCGCCATTCAGAAGTAGAAATGTTGAGTGCTGACTTTTTGAAAACAGCCAAAATTTTACATCAAAAATTTGCTGATATTCATCTTGTGGTTCCGCTCGTCAATCAAAAAAGGCGTGAGCAATTTGAACTTATTCGGCAGGAAATTGCTCCTGAATTAACGGTTCATATGTTAGATGGACAGGCTCGAGATGCGATGATTTCAGCTGATGCAACATTATTGGCATCTGGGACGGCTGCACTGGAATGTATGCTAGCAAAATGTCCTATGGTCGTCGGCTATCGGATGAAACCATTCACTTTTTGGTTAGCAAAACGGTTAGTGAAAACACCTTATGTTTCGTTACCAAATTTGTTAGCAGAAAAAGAAATAGTCAAAGAGCTACTACAAGAAGAGTGTCAACCTGAACTATTAGCTCAGGAGTTAATGCCACTTTTAGAGGGTGGGGAGCAGGTTGATAAACTCAAAGACACATTTTTACAGCTTCATCAACTGATACGCTGTGATGCAGATAAACAAGCGGCTGATGCTGTTTTGAATTTGGTTAGAAACTAATGGATTTTATATACCCAAAAGCCAACTTGATAGCTGGTGTTGATGAAGTAGGGCGTGGTCCCTTGGTGGGAGCAGTTGTCACCGCTGCGGTTATACTGGATCCTAAAAACCCGATTAGCGGGTTAGCAGACTCAAAAAAACTAACAGAAAAAAAACGCGAAAAATTGTTTATTGAGATTCAAGAAAAAGCACTATGTTGGTTTATTGGGCGAGCTGAGCCCGAAGAAATTGATGAAATTAATATTCTGCATGCCACGATGCTCGCTATGCAGCGTGCTGTTGCAGGTTTAAGTATTACACCTGACTTTGTGTTAATAGATGGCAATCGCTGCCCAATATTATCAATGCCATCACAAGCAGTTGTGAAGGGCGATAGTTTGGTTCAAGAAATTAGTGCGGCCTCTATTTTGGCTAAAGTGATTAGAGATAGAGAAATGGTTGAGCTTGATAAAGCTTATCCAGAATATGGTTTTGCAAAACATAAAGGCTACCCAACGCCTTACCATTTAGAAAAACTCGCGCAATTTGGGGCAACTGAATTTCATCGCAAGAGTTTTGCGCCAGTGCGTCGAGCACTAGAAGCGAAAGGTCGAGTATAAATTAAATGGCTGAACCTCGTTTTATTCACTTACGCGTTCATAGCGACTATTCGATGATTGATGGCTTGGCAAAAACAGGTCCATTGGTTAAGAAAGTAGCCGCAATGGGCATGCCTGCATTTGCCATTACGGATTTTACCAATCTTTGTGGATTGGTGAAGTTTTATGGTGCGGCGCATGGTGCGGGTATCAAACCAATTATTGGTGCTGATTTTTTTGTTGAAAGTGAGCAACTTGGTGATGAAATTGCACATTTAACTGTGCTTGCTCGTAACAATGAAGGCTACCAAAATCTTACGTTATTAATATCAGAAGCGTACCAAAAAGGTTATGGCGCAATAGGCCCAACAATTCAGCGCGATTGGTTAATTAAACACAAAGAAGGTTTAATTTTGCTTTCTGGTGGGCGTCAAGGTGATGTTGGTCAATTCCTGCTACGTGGTAATCAGGCACTTGTTGATGAGTGCTTACGCTTCTATGAAACGCATTTCCCCGGTTGTTACTATTTAGAACTTATTCGTACAGGGCGACCAGATGAAGAGAGTTATCTTCATGCTGCGATAGAACTTGCAACACTAAGGGGTTTACCCGTTGTTGCAACTAATGAAGTGTGCTTTTTAGAAACTGGCGATTTTGATGCACATGAAATTAGGGTTGCTATCCACGATGGTTTTACGTTATCGGATCCGAAAAGACCGAAAAAATATAGCCCTCAGCAATACTTACGAACTGAAGAAGAGATGTGCGAGCTATTTGCCGACATCCCTGAAGCTTTAGAAAACAGTGTAGAGATTGCTAAGCGTTGTAATGTGACCATTCGTCTTGGTGAGTATTTTCTTCCCCAATTCCCAACAGGGGATATGAAAACTGAAGATTTCTTAGTTTTACGATCAAAAGAAGGACTAGAAGAGCGGCTTGAATTTTTGTTCCCAGATGAAAAAGTGAGAGCAGAAAAGCGCCCTGAATACGATGAACGTTTGGAAATTGAGCTTAACGTTATCAACCAGATGGGTTTTCCGGGCTACTTTTTGATCGTAATGGAATTTATTCAGTGGTCGAAAGATAATGGCGTGCCGGTAGGCCCAGGCCGAGGATCAGGCGCCGGCTCTCTTGTGGCTTATGCGCTAAAAATTACGGATTTGGATCCATTAGAGTTCGATCTGCTCTTTGAGCGATTCCTCAACCCTGAACGTGTTTCTATGCCGGATTTTGACGTCGATTTTTGTATGGAAAAACGCGATCAGGTTATTGATCACGTCGCGCAAATGTATGGCCGAGATGCAGTATCTCAGATTATTACTTTTGGTACGATGGCCGCTAAAGCAGTTATTCGAGATGTCGGTCGTGTTCTTGGCCATCCTTATGGTTTTGTTGACAGAATTTCTAAACTAGTTCCGCCTGACCCGGGGATGACTCTAGATAAAGCATTTGAAGCAGAGCCACAACTTCCTGAAGTCTATGAAGCGGACGAGGAAGTTAAAGCACTGATTGATATGGCGCGTAAACTCGAAGGTGTCACGCGTAACGCTGGTAAGCATGCGGGTGGGGTGGTTATCGCTCCAACAAAAATTACCGATTTTGCCCCGCTATATTGTGATGCCGAAGGTAAAAACCCGGTTACTCAATTTGATAAAAACGATGTTGAATATGCAGGGTTAGTCAAATTTGACTTCTTAGGGTTACGTACTCTAACAATTATCAATTGGGCATTAGAGATGATTAATGCTCGACGCAGCAAGAAAAATCTTGAGCCAATTGATATTGCAACAATTCCTTTGCAAGATACAAAAAGTTTCGACATGTTGCAACGCTCCGAAACAACGGCAGTATTCCAGCTTGAATCTCGGGGAATGAAGGACCTGATTAAACGGCTTCGCCCTGACTGTTTCGAAGATATGATAGCCTTGGTAGCACTATTCCGACCGGGGCCTCTACAATCAGGAATGGTAGATAACTTTATTGACCGTAAGCACGGGCGTGAAGAGCTCTCCTACCCAGATGTACAATGGCAGCATGAATCATTAAAGCCTGTATTGGAGCCGACATACGGCATTATCTTATACCAAGAACAGGTTATGCAGATTGCTCAGGTACTTGCCGGTTATACCTTAGGTGGCGCAGACATGTTGCGTCGTGCTATGGGGAAAAAGAAACCGGAAGAGATGGCGAAACAACGCTCCGTTTTTGAAGAAGGTTCAATCAATAACGGGGTTGATGGCGAGCTGTCGATGAAAATCTTTGACTTGGTAGAGAAATTTGCCGGTTATGGTTTTAACAAATCTCACTCAGCTGCTTATGCATTAGTGTCCTATCAAACTTTATGGCTGAAGGCACATTATCCTGCGGAGTTTATGGCAGCAGTAATGACAGCAGACATGGATAATACCGAGAAGGTTGTTGGTCTTGTCGATGAATGCTGGAGGATGGGATTAAAAGTTTTACCGCCAGATATTAATAGCGGGCTGTATCATTTTCACGTCAATGATGAAGGTGAAATCGTTTACGGAATTGGTGCAATCAAAGGTGTTGGTGAAGGTCCTATCGAAGCAATTATTGAAGCGCGCCAAAAAGGCGGGATCTTTAAAGAGATATTCGATCTTTGTGCTCGTGTCGATATAAAAAAAATTAACCGTCGTGTGATGGAAAAACTGATCATGGCGGGTGCGTTTGATCACTTAGGCCCACACCGTGCGGCGTTAATGTCTTCGCTTGAAGATGCACTTAAAGCTGCTGATCAACATGCAAAAGCTGAAGCGATCGGGCAATCTGATATGTTCGGAGTGCTTGCTGATGCACCAGAACAAGTTGAGAGCTCTTATGCGAGTGTTCCCAAATGGCCAGAACAAGTCGTTTTGGATGGTGAAAGGGAAACATTAGGGCTTTATTTGACTGGGCACCCAATAACTCGCTACTTAAGTGAGATTGAACGCTATACAAATGGCTTGAGGTTGAAAGATGTGAACCCGACCCCTCGTGGTCAGATGACAACTGTGGTAGGTTTAGTACTTTCATCCAAAGTCATTACAACAAAGCGTGGAAACCGAATTGGTATCTGTACGCTTGATGATCGTTCCGGTCGTCTGGATATTATGCTATTTTCAGATGCACTAGATAAATACCAGCATTTGCTGGAAAAAGACAGTATCCTGATTGCCACCGGTCAGGTCAGCTTTGATGATTTTAACGGCGGTAATAAAATGACAGTGCGTGAGTTAATGGATATTAGTGAAGCAAGGGAAAAATATGCACGAGGACTTGCAATTTCACTGTCAGATAGACAAATTAACGATCAATTACTGAACCGACTTCGCAGCACTCTTGAACCCCATCGTTCAGGAACGATACCGGTTCATTTGTATTATCAGAAGGAAGATGCCAGAGCCAAGCTTAAATTTGGCGTTGTTTGGCGTGTAACACCCGTTGATGCCCTTCTGAATTCTCTGCGAGCTCTGCTTGGTAATGAGCAGGTAGAATTAGAATTTGACTAAAATAGGAATATTATGAGTCTGGATTTTCTTGATTTTGAACAGCCAATTGCTGAATTGGAAGCGAAAATTGATTCGCTGACTGCAGTTAGCCGTCAAGACAACAATTTAGAAGTCAACCTAGATGAAGAGGTTGCTCGTTTACGTGAAAAAAGTGTTGAACTGACGCGCAAAATTTTCTCTGATCTGGGAGCTTGGCAAATTGCTAAACTCGCACGTCATCCACGCCGCCCTTATACACTAGACTATATCCCTCGTATATTTACTGATTTTCAGGAATTAGCGGGTGATCGTGCTTATGCCGATGATAAAGCGATAGTAGGCGGAATAGCCCGTTTAGATGGTCAACCCGTCATGATCATCGGTCACCAAAAAGGGCGTGAAACAAAAGAAAAAATCCGCCGTAATTTTGGTATGCCTGCACCTGAAGGTTACCGTAAAGCATTACGCTTGATGGAATTGGCAGAGCGCTTTAACTTACCTATTATCACTTTCATTGATACTCCAGGTGCTTATCCTGGTGTTGGCGCTGAAGAGCGTGGCCAATCAGAAGCTATCGCTCGTAACTTGCGTGAAATGTCTCGTTTATCAGTACCTGTTATTTGTACTGTGATTGGTGAAGGTGGTTCAGGTGGTGCATTAGCGATTGGAGTGGGTGATAAAGTGAATATGCTGCAATACAGCACCTATTCTGTTATTTCTCCTGAAGGTTGTGCATCTATTTTGTGGAAAAGTGCTGATAAAGCGCCATTAGCCGCGGAAGCTATGGGGATCACTGCGCCTCGTCTCAAAGAACTAAAATTAATTGATAATGTTGTTTCAGAGCCTTTAGGTGGTGCGCATCGTAATTATGATCAAATCGCCGAGTCTTTGAAAGCGCGTATCAAAGAAGATTTAGACGAATTGATAGAGCTTGATGATGAAGCACTGAAAAATCGTCGTTATCAACGATTAATGAGCTATGGTTATTGCTAATATTTAATCAATAATTCATTTAAAAACGGGAGTTTGGTTTTACCAGCTCCCGTTTTTTTATTATTCGTTATCATTGAGTTGTGTTATTTGACGACTTAAAATAAATAATAATAAATGTCAATTATATTATCTTGGTACTGCCTGTTATTATTTCCAGCATCTTATGTGCTGGTTACGGTTACAAACATTAAAAACAGTGAAGAAGAGCAGACAAATGGCTAAACAATCACAAGCTATTATTGAGCATATTCTCAGTAAAATTGGTTATTTTCAAAAAGTACTGATTGGATTCAGTGGTGGGGTTGATTCAACCGTATTGTTACATGCTCTTTATCAAATAAAAACGCACATACTTTCTTCGCTTGAAATTCGAGCTATCCATATCCATCATGGTTTAAATAATAAAGCAGATGAGTGGGAAAGGCATTGCTATTCATTATGTGAGCAATGGAATATTCCCTTTATTTGCCAGCATGTTACGATTGATCCCACGAATGGTGGCATAGAAGCGGCGGCTAGAGAGGCTCGCTATCAGGCTTATCGCGATGAACTTGCTGATAATGAAATTATTTTGACTGCTCAGCACCTTGATGATCAAGCGGAAACTTTTATGTTGGCTTTAAAGCGTGGGAGTGGACCTGCGGGTTTATCATCCATGCCTGAATCAATGATATTTAATGCAACAGGTGGACAAACTTGGTTATTACGTCCGCTATTGGCGATATCCCGACATGATTTAGAAATTTATGCAGATGAAAATAAGTTGATATGGATAGAAGATGATAGCAACCAAGATGACCGCTATGATCGTAACTTCCTTCGCTTACATATAATGCCTTTATTTACACAGCGCTGGCCTCACTTTGCTGGTGCAATTTCGCGTAGTGCATCATTGTGTGCTGAGCAAGAATCCTTGCTTGATGAATTATTAAAAGAAGCCTTAGATGACATGATGGATTATCGAGGCGGATTGTTTATTGATGGCTTACAAGATTGCTCTAATGCTAAACGTAATGCATTACTTCGCCGATGGGTTGGTTTACATCGATTACCAATGCCGCCTTTTAATCAATTACAGAGAATTTGGCAAGAAGTTGCGCTTGCTCGCCAAGATGCAGAGCCTGTTTGCCAATTAGGTCATGTTGATATCCGACGATATCAAGGTGCATTATGGATTGTTCGACGAATTAAGAGCTTGCTTGGTCGGCAATTTACATGGCATTACCCACAACCGTTTATTCTACCTGAATCATTAGGTGTACTTGGTGTTATGGTTGATGAAGGGCAAATTCGTCCACCCTTATCGACAGAAAAAGTGACCGTTCGTTTTGGTCTGCAAGGTACGCTTAAAATTGTTGGGCGAATGCATTCAAGAAGTAGTAAGAAAATATGGCAAGAATTAGGAATTTCACCTTGGATGCGAGAGAGAACACCGCTTATTTATTATGATGAAAAGCTAATTGCTGCTGTTGGTTGCTTTATCACGCCAGAAGGTATGGTGAATGAAGGGCAGTTTGGCATTGCTTTTGATTGGGTAAAATATGATGAATATCAAGGCGATGAATAGCTAAAATGAGAAGCCCCTTATGACTGTGACCGTTCATAAGGGGCTCAGAAGCGCTCAATATTATATGAGCTTTAGTGAGAGTTATCGACAACGATAGTGCCGATCTCTGGATGACTGAAGGTATTGATATAGTCCAGACGTAACTCTTTAGTTCCCTCATGAGTCTCTAAAATCAGATACTCAACTTTTTTACGCAAGAGTAAATCGCTGGCCTTCCCTTCAATGATTTCGCCGCCATGAAGTTTAATTTCAAGTTTCAACTGGCGCTGGCAAGCGATTTCAAGATATTCGTAATCATCACAATTGATAGGTTGATATTCAGTATCTGTAGACATATTCCCTCACCACTATGTTAGTGGCGGTTATTGCCGCCTTGACTATTATTACCAAGCATCATGTGCTTAATAGCATAATAGCACAGTAATTTTAAGAACAATAATGAGTGATAGATGAAAAAGATAATTCTTATTTGAAGAGTTTGATATAGATCTCTCCTTATCCTATTGGTGGCAATGGCGGATTTATCTCGATGAAAATAGAGTATCGATAAATTGGGGTAAGGATCGCCAACATTTATTTTCAATAGAGTTCACATAACTCGAAGTGTAATGACATATATAAGTAAAGTCTGAAATACAATGACCAGAACATTTTTACTGTTGTAAGATGCTATGATGTAAAGGCAGACTAAAAATATAAGAATTGAATACTTAGGAGATAAAGGTAATGAAAAAATCACTATTTTTAGCATTAATAGCGACGGGTGTTATCACCTTAGTCGGCTGTCAAACAGCGGCCAAACAACCTAATGTGACTTATATTGATAGAGCTTATACTGGTATTTTACCTTGTGCCGATTGTTCCGGAATTGAAGCAACATTAATGGTGAATCAAGATGGTACTTATGTTGAGCAACTGGTTTATTTAGGCACTCGAGATGGTGATCAATCATTTTATGAAACGGGATCATGGGCTAAAGACGGTGATAAGCTTCGCATGACAAATGCAAATGGTGAACGAACTTATTTCTCACAATCAGCAGATGATAAGTCCATGACGCTACTTGACCAGGATGGTAATAAGATTGAGACACAGTTGAATTACACATTAAATCAAGTTGCAGCAAGTAAAAAAGTGGGTGAATACCGTTATATGGCCGATGCAGCAGTATTTACTGAATGTAAAACTGGCCGCACCTATGCTGCTTCAGGATTGGAGCTAGAAAAAGGCTATAGTGCTACAGGCGTTACAGGGGGAACTCCTGTTTATGCTGAAATTGAAGGCTATTATACTATTCGCCCTTCTATGGAAGATGGTCAATTCGATCCCGCTTTAGTTCAGACAGGAAATATCATGTTTGATAAATCGAGCTCTTGTAAATAGCACTAATAATCCAAGATCCCGCTAATTTTTAAAGGCCCAATGTTTATTGGGCCTTTTGCTTATCTATACCCGTGATACCTCGAGTTTACTAAAACATTTAATTTTGCACCTAATCCTACTCATTTTTAATGTCGTATGATTTTTTTTGACGCAAATTATTTGTATATCTGTGAAGGGAGTCATGACGGTTGGTCAATAAGAGACAATTCCCGATGACAATGAAATACCAAAAGTAAGTGAAAGTACGTATAATTAATTCAAGCATAAATAATCAGTACTTTTAGCGTATTGATTATGTAAAACAATAAGCCAGCAATATTTTATGAACTTAAATGGGTAATTAAAAATAATAGAGTGAATCAAGGATAAACAATGAAGAGGAAAAATATTTACTTATTCTGCTCCGCAGGAATGTCTACCTCACTTTTAGTCAACAAAATGAGGACTCAGGCGGAAAAATACGATGTTCCAGTCAATATAGAGGCTTTTCCAGAAAGTTTAGCAGTTGAAAAGGGCATCGATGCCGACGTTGTGTTACTCGGACCACAAATTGCTTGGATGTTATCTGATATTCAAAAGTTATTACCGCACAAACCCGTTGAAGTCATTGATTCACTTTTGTACGGTAAAGTTGACGGGCTCGGTGTATTAAAAGCCGCAATTGCAATAATAAAAAATAGAACAACAGATTGATTCTAGGTGTTATTGATTTTTGAAGGTCTATTTTTATTCGTTGTTTGGATTAGTTTTAATATTTTTCATCACCTAAATACGTTACATCATTCTATTACTGTTATTTCAATTAATTAGTGCAGTAAAAATAAACAGTAAAGTTTAATTGTTCCTAGAAAGCGATTTATTAACATAACTAAATAATCAAGTTATCACTATGGTGATAGTTACTAGGAAATGAAATACACCCAAACACAGAGGTTTTTTTTATGAATCTTACAATCAATTCCCTTGAAAAGGTACTTCTCCTTTTCGCTATTAGATTGGGAAATCAGCCACATGTTAATGCGATAAAAAATGGCTTTATTCGTATCATGCCTTTGACTTTAGTTGGTGCGATGTTTGTTCTTATTAATAACGTTTTTCTGAGTTTTGATACAGGATCATTTTTTTATTCGATGGGCGTCCGGTTAGAACCAACAACAATAGAAACTTTAAAAGGATTTAAAGTGATCGGGGGAAATGTTTATAACGGAACCCTCGGTATCATGTCATTAATGACGCCATTTTTTATTGCAATGGCGTTAGCAGAAGAACGAAAAGTTGATCCACTTGCCGCTGGTTTGTTAGCCATTGCTTCTTTTATGACGGTTACACCTTATGAAGTAAATGGTGCCTATGCAGTTGGCGCAAATTGGCTCGGTGGCGCTAATATTATTTCAGGGATTATACTGGGGTTGGTGGTCGCAGAAATATTTGCTTTTATTGTTCGTCGTCACTGGGTTATTAAATTACCTGATAGTGTGCCGCCTTCAGTTTCGCGCTCGTTCTCCGCATTAATTCCTGGCTTTATTATTCTATCAATTATGGGGATCATTTCGTGGGGACTAAGTGGGGTAAGCACTAATTTCCATCAGATAATCATGGATTCTGTTTCAGCTCCTCTAGCATCAATGGGGAATATCGTTGGTTGGGCATACGTCATATTTACATCGTTACTGTGGTTTTTTGGTATTCACGGTTCATTAGCATTAACAGCACTTGATAGCGGAATTATGACACCGTGGGCATTAGAAAATGTGTCATTGTTTACACAATATGGTTCGGTAGATGCGGCAATCGCAGCAGGCAAATCATTCCATATGTGGGCTAAACCGATGTTGGATTCTTATGTATTCTTAGGTGGAACAGGCGCTACACTAGGCTTAATCATTGCTATTTTTATTGCATCACGCCGTGCTGATCATCGGCAAGTCGCTAAACTGGCGTTACCTGCAAGTATTTTCCAAATTAATGAACCAATTATTTTTGGATTGCCGATTATCATGAATCCAGTCATGTTTATTCCATTTATTCTTATTCAGCCCTTATTGGCAGGGATTATGGTTGCAGCTTATTACCTCGGTATTATCCCACCCGTGACGAATATTGCACCGTGGACAATGCCTACAGGATTAGGAGCATTCTTTAATACGAACGGGAGTATTGCTGCATTATTACTCGCCTTGTTTAACCTTGGGGTTTCTGTATTGGTTTACTTACCTTTTGTTGTCATTTCGAATAAAGCACAAAGCATAATTGATGAAAATGAAAGTGAAGAAGATATTGCGAATGCACTGAAGTTTTAATAACTGAGGGGAAATTTACGCCTCTCTTAAGGTAGGGATAAAAAGATGTTTGAACTCGATGATATTCAAGAAAATGCTGAGAATGAACTAGAAGAAGTTGTCATGGGGCTGATTATTAATGCGGGTCAAGCGAGGAGTTTAGCTTACACGGCATTAAAAAAAGCTAAAGAAAGCGACTTTGATAATGCTAAAAGCTTAATGGAACAATCTCACTTGGCTCTCAATGAAGCACATAAAGTGCAAACAAAATTAATTGAAAGCGATATGGGGAAAGGACGGATCAAAGTGAGCTTAGTTCTTGTTCATGCTCAAGATCACTTAATGAATGCGATGCTAGCTCGTGAATTAATTATTGAATTAATTGAACTTCATAAAAAGCTAGAGTAATCAAAAGGGGATTATGATGCAGATACTAACTAATAAAATTGACACTAATGCGAATATTAAATTAGTTCAAGAAAATGAACTTTTTAATAATAAAAATTTTCACGTCTTTATTTATAATAAAGTTGAAAGTGCATGTGGACTGCATCAACATGATTATTATGAATATATGGTTGTTTTAACTGGTCGTTGTTATCAAATTATTAATGGAAAGCGTATTTTATTAGAACGAGGTGACTTTGTCTTTTTACCAATAGGTTCGAATCACGAAAGCTCCTATGATTTTGGATCGACTAGAATATTTAATGTAGGTATCAGTAAATCATTTTTTGATAAACACTATTTATCGTTATTACCTAATTGTTTTGTTTCTTCTCAAGAGTACCAATTAAAAAATGAGTTTATGGCTTATATTGAGTCGGTTATTTCATCACTTAATTTTCGTGACAATGAATTTAATGAGTTTATTGAATTAGTAACATTTAATGTAGTGAATAGAATACGGCACTTTCGTGAAAAAAAATTACAAGATGAAGCGCCATCATGGCTTAAGTTAACCTTAAGTGAGATGCATGATATCGCAATGTTCAGTGAAAGTGCATTACCAAATATGATCAAAATTGCCGGTAAATCTCAAGAGTATTTGACTAGAGCGACTAAGCGTTATTACAGCAAAACACCAATGCAAATTATTAATGATATTCGAGTTAATTTTGCAAAAAAACAATTAGAAATAACAAATTATTCCATTACTAACATTGCGTTAGAATCTGGATATAGCAGCCCAAGTTTATTTGTTAAAAAATTTAAGGAGTCAACATCTTTAACACCAAGTGATTATAGAAAAAATCTATGTAGTATTGAGCAGAGGGTGGTTGATTGATTTGAACCGTTTAATATTATGTTCTTATATTAAAAATATAATGCGGGATCCATGATATTCCAAGTCGCCAATAAGTAAGGATATAGGCATAGTCATCTATCTGAGTCATACAGTGTAATCAATACTTCCCGAATAGCATCGCTTTTTTCCTCGCTATATTTTGAATTATTTTGGATATATATGAGAGTAATATGACAAATAAATTAAAGATTGTAACCATAGGTGGTGGAAGTAGTTATACACCAGAGTTATTAGAAGGTTTTATTAAGCGTTATAATGAACTTCCTATTACGGAATTATGGCTTGTTGATATTGAAGAAGGAAAAGAAAAATTAGATATTATTTTTGCTCTTTGTGAACGAATGATCAAGCATGCAGGTGTTCCATTAAAAGTATATAAAACGCTAGATCGCAAAAAAGCATTGAAAGATGCTGATTTCATCACAACCCAACTTAGAGTTGGGCAGTTAAAAGCACGTGAAATTGATGAATCTATTCCTTTAAAACATGGTTATTTAGGGCAAGAAACCAATGGTGCTGGTGGACTTTTTAAAGGGCTACGAACGATCCCTGTGATATTTGATATCATCAAAGACGTTGAAGAACTTTGCCCTAATGCATGGGTTATTAATTTTACTAACCCTGCTGGAATGGTAACGGAAGCTGTTTATCGACATACTAAATTTAAACGTTTTATTGGGGTATGCAATATTCCGGTCGGT
Source organism: Providencia burhodogranariea DSM 19968 (assembly GCF_000314855.2). Taxonomy (GTDB): domain Bacteria; phylum Pseudomonadota; class Gammaproteobacteria; order Enterobacterales; family Enterobacteriaceae; genus Providencia; species Providencia burhodogranariea. The sequence continues at coordinate 756,743 of NZ_KB233223.1, forward strand.
ATGAAAATGTTTATTACTGATGTTCTTAAGTTATCTGATAAGGATCAACTATCGATTGATTTATTCGGTTTAAACCATATGGTTTTTATCAAGGATGTTATCATTAATGGAAAATCACGTTTTAATGAGCTGTTAGATGGGGTTGCATCCGGTACTTTAAGTGCAAATTCGGTCAAAAATATTACAGATTTGGCATTTAATGAAGGGCTAATTCGTTCATTAAATTTAATACCCTGCTCATATTTACTGTATTACTTTAAATCTAAAGAGATGTTAGCAATTGAACTGGCTGAATACTATAAAGGTGGAGCAAGAGCACAAATAGTTCAACGAATTGAACAGCAATTATTTGAGCTTTATAAGGATCCATTATTAGATGTTAAGCCGAAAGAATTAGAGTTACGCGGTGGAGCTTATTATTCAGATGCGGCTTGTGAGGTAATTAATGCAATTTATAATGATAAAAATACTGAGCATTATGTGAATATTCCGCATCAAGGCCATATCGATAATATACCATCTGATTGGACCGTTGAAATGACATGTACACTAGGGCGAAATGGCGCAATACCACACTCTAGAGTCACACATTTCGATGATAAAGTGCTCGGGCTTATTTATACGCTAAAAGGTTTTGAAATTGCGACAAGTCGTGCTGCAATCAATGGCGATTTCAATGATGTTCTATTAGCAATGAACCTCAATCCTTTAATTTACTCAGATAAAGATGCTTATTTATTATCTAAAGAGCTATTAATCGCACATAAAATACATCTTCCCCAATTTGAGAAGGCAATAAAACAACTTGAGCAGGAACCATAATGTTCATTTTGGGTGGTGAAGATTAATGTTTGTATTAAAAAAAGGGGGGATATAATGTCATCTTTGCTGATTGTGAATGCCGATGATTTTGGGCTATGTCAGGCTGTTAATTATGGCATCATTGAATCACATCGAAATGGTATTGTGAATTCGACAAGTGCAATGATGAATATGCCAGGAATATATCATGCAGCTAAATTAAGCCATGAATATCCTAGCTTAGCGGTAGGTATGCATTTTGTTTTAACTGCCGGTATGCCTTTTTCTAACATACCATCTCTGACTCATAATGGTATTTTAGGTAAGTGGTTATGGGAAATCGACTCAAACGACTTACCCTTAGATGAAATAGCGCAAGAATTGCGTCGGCAGTACGAGCATTTCATTACGGTTTTTGGCTATGAGCCAAGCCATATTGATAGTCATCACCATGTTCATATGATGACGAGTATTTTTCCTATTGTAGTTAACTTTGCTCAAGAAAAAGGTATTGCCTTAAGAGTTGATCGTCAATTAGCTAAAACGTGGCCGCCGATATTTGATCCTGTTACCAGTACCGACTATTTCAGTCGTGATTTTTATGGTGATGAAGTCACTGAATCACTTTTTTTAAATATATTAAATGATTCGATTACTCGAGGCGATCAATCAATCGAAATCATGAGTCATCCTGCTTTTATTGATAATGCATTGCTGAAAAGTAATTATACCTATCAACGGCTAACTGAGCTTGATGTGCTAACATCAACAACCTTAAAAGCGCAAGTTTTGGATCGTGGTTTTAAATTAGGTTCGTATTTAGATCTTTACGATAAATAAACTTTAAATTCAATCGGTGATATAAATTAGATTACATCGACGATGTAATGTAATAATGCATATCAACGGTAAATTAATAATAATACGATTTTTATTAGCGTTCTCTGGTATATACCGGAGAACGCTAATTCGAAACGAGCTGTTCTACTGCGATGAAGTCCATCCACAAACTTGTAGTGCGGCCAGTAATTGTTCAGAATTCAATTCTTCTGCGGTATGACCATTACCTTCTACGGTTTTTGCTGCAAGAAGTGCATTGATAATAGATTCTTCAACAGCTTCAGCAGCAGCTGAAAATAATGATGATATATGGTCATCATTCACCATGTTAACTGGGATTGTGAAATTACCTTGTCGTGAATAATCGGCAACAGGTAAGTTATTATTTCCCGTGGAAAATGCTAGAAAAATATCACCACTCGAGTTTTCTGTTCCTCCACCTGTTCGAGCGACACCAATACTTGCACGTTGCGCTAAACGCGCACATTGGTGTGGTAATAATGGGGCGTCAGTGGCGATAACGACAACAATAGAACCCAAGCCTGCGCTTTTTGCGAGCTGAGATTTAAATGGAGAGTGAATTTCTGATAACTGGCGACCAACTGGATAGCCTCCGACTAATAAGTTTTCTCGTTGACCATGGTTAGCTTGCACAATCGCACCAACAATCCAGCCTCCTTCAGTTTCATGTAATTGACGAGAAGCAGTACCTATTCCACCTTTAAATTCATGGCAAATCATGCCATGACCACCACCAACGGCACCTTCTTCTGGAATACCTGAATGTACATTTGATTTGGCTTCACGAACATGTTTTTCTTTAACATGGAATCCATTAATATCATTAAGTAACCCATCATAAGTTTCCATAACAACAGGCATGCACCAATAAACAGAATCATCTTGTTGTGGCAATGCTTCACGTTCTAAAGCTATGAGGGTATCTCGCACAATGCCCACGCTATGAGTATTTGTGAATGCAATAGTGCTTGTTAATAAACCCGCTTCACGTATCCATTCAAGCCCTGTCGCATCACCATTACCATTAAGAACATGTACGCCTGCGAAACAAGGCGAAAATCGAGTTAGTTCAGGCCTAGGTTCAATGATTGTGACTCCAGTACGAACGCTTGACCCATTAGGCAATATTTCATTGATAGTTGAATGCCCAACACTGATCCCAGCAACATCGGTTATCGCATTTAATAAACCAGGCTTTCGATGACCAATGATGATCCCTAAATCTCGAGTACGTAGCGTCATGATGACTTTCCTTTCGTTGATTGTATAACGGCAGCTTTATCTTTTTTTCTATGTTTTATATTTAGCGCTAAACCTAAAATCAGGATAGTGATAATGACTATAAAATCTTTGATAGTACTGGTCGCTAATAGAGTCCATAAAACGTATAAACAAGAAACTAATGTGATAATGGCGGGGATTGGCCATAAAGGCATTAAATAAGGGTGATGGGCTCCTTTTTTACGGCTAAATAAAGCCGCAATAGCCATTATGATGTACACAAAAAGTAATAAAATGACAGTGAATGAGGTCAATTCAGCAAGATTAGAATAGAGAGCAAGTAATGCTGATGGTATGCAATAAGCAATAGTTGCAACCCAAGGAGTATTAAAGCGCTTATCTGTTTTTACTAAATATTTATTGATGGATAAAAACCAAAATTCATCTCTACCACTTGAAAAAATCATTCTGCTAAATTGTACTACAATCGCAATTATCGCATTAAAAACAGATAAATAAATTGCAGCACAAACAACTTTAGCTAATGTAGGTCCACTTAATTGTGTAATGATATAACCAATTGGATCTGCTTGTTTTGACATGTCTGCAAGTGATGGAGCTCCAATTATCAAAGCGGCAAGTGGGACGATTTCAACGATAACCACAATAAATAACGTCAGTAAAATGGCTATAGCCATTGGCTTCCCTTGTTTTTGCATATCTTCTGCCATATAAACGGCAGCGCCATAACCGTTATAAGAAAATAAAGCAGTGCCGACCATGGCAATAATAAGCCCTGTACTTACGGGTTCTAACAATCCTGTTGAATTTGCAATGACAGGAGAAATTAAAATATCAACAGGTTGATTGGGATTACTGAAGCCTAACCACGCAATTAAAACTAATATCGCGATTTCTAAAAATAGGAAAACACCCGTTAAGATGGCATTTGTTTTAATGTTTAATAGTGCAATTGCACCACCTATAAGGACTGTCCACATTCCTGCTGTTGCACTATCAAAATTTGTTCCTAATGCCGTGTTTAAATAAGGTATTGCACCACTGGCTAATACTGCGGGAATAAAAAAAGCGCAGACTAAAATAAATAAATATGTTTGAAGACCGAAAAGTGTCCCAAATAATCGCTTGATAATTGAGTATTCTCCACCTGCACTTGGGTGTGCTGCACCAAGTTCGGCGTAACATAAAGCGATGTTAGTTGCTATAAATGCGGCAATTAAAAATGAGATAAATGATCCACTTCCTGCACTTGCTATGGTGAGTGGAGCGATGACAAAAATGGAACTTGCAGGGGTAACACCAGAGGCAGTAATCATAACAACGTCAAATATGGTTAATCTACCTTCCTTTTTAGTTGGTTCTGTTTTTATGTTCATTGCAAAATCCTCTAATTATTAATAAGTTATAAGGCATGGCAATAAATGGTCGATATTGAGTTCATCAATAGAAATCGATAAGGAAGATTGATTTAAACTCACGCAAATTAAATAAAAACAATCATTAGTATTGAATTCTTAGCCTCAGTTTTACTGCTATCAGAGCCGCTACCAATAAATTGCAGGACACAATGTTTTTTCGTCAAATGTTAGTTATCTTGTCGTTATTCCTTATGGCTATTCAGAAATGCAAATTGTGCGATTTCATCGGTTTGTTTTTTGGGCCAACGTTGGGTGATTGTTTTACGACGGGTATAAAAACGAACTCCATCGGGTCCATAAGCATGTAAATCACCAAATAAAGATCGCTTCCATCCACCGAAACTGTGAAAAGCAATAGGGACAGGTAAAGGAATATTAATTCCAACCATTCCAACTTCTATTTCTTCAGAGAATAAATGTGCCGATTCGCCATCGCGTGTAAATAGACAAGTGCCATTACCGTATTCATGTTGGTTAACCACTGATATTGCTTGCTCAAGACTTTCAACACGAACAATACAAAGTACCGGACCGAAGATTTCTTCTTGGTATATACGCATGTTTGGCGTGACATTATCAAATAAGCAACCGCCTAAAAAAAAGCCTTTTTCTTTTGCTGCCAAGGTAAGCTTACGACCATCAACTAATAAACTTGCGCCACTTTCTATACCATCAGTAATATAGTTTTGAACTTTCTCAAGATGCGCTTGAGTAATAAGAGGTCCCATATCTATATTAAGCTCACTTCCTACGCCTATTCTTAATGATTTTATTTTAGGAATGATCTGTTCAACGAGCGCATCAGCAATATGATTACCAACACACACAACAACTGAAATAGCCATACATCGTTCACCACAAGAACCATAAGCGGCTCCCATGAGAGCGTTTACTGCATTATCTAAATCAGCATCTGGCATCAATACTGCATGGTTTTTTGCACCGCCGAGTGCTTGTATTCGTTTCCCTCTTTGAGCTCCTTCTCGGTATATATATTCCGCGACAGGTGTTGAACCAACAAAACTAATGGCTTTAACATCAGGATGATCAATAAGTGCATCAACGGCTTCTTTATCACCATTAACGACATTCAGTACACCTTTAGGTAACCCGGCTTGTTGAAGTAATTCAGCGATTAATAAGGTAGAACTGGGATCTCTTTCTGAAGGTTTCAGAACAAAGGTATTTCCGCATACAATTGCTAATGGATACATCCATAAAGGGACCATTGCAGGGAAATTAAAGGGAGTGATGCCGGCAACAACACCGACTGGATGAAAGGTGCTCCAAGTGTTAATGTCCGAGCCCACATTACGAGAATGTTCCCCTTTTAAAAATTCAGGTGCAGCCATTGTGTATTCAATACTTTCGATCCCTCTATTTAGCTCTCCTGCGGCATCTTCATGCGTTTTACCGTGTTCTTCACTAATGAAATGGATGATTTGCTGCTGATTTTCTTCTAAAAGCTGTTTGAAACGAGCGAGAATTCTGACTCGTTTAGCTGTTGAAGTGGATTTCCAACTTGGAAGCGCTGCCTTTGCAGCTAAAACTGCTTGGTTAACTGTTTCTCGGTTTGCCATTTCAACTTGCCTAATTGGCTGCCCTGTTGAAGGGTCAAACACATCAGCGAGACGCCCATTAATTGAAAAAGATTGGCCATTAATTAAGTGCGTTATTGTTGTCATAACTCATTATCCTCAGTTTAATTGTTGTAATGTTTCTCCGACAGCATCAAATAATCTTTCAATATCAGCCTGTTCACTATTAAACATCGGGCCAAATTGCAGAGTATCCCCGCTAAAGCGGACATAAAAACCTAATTCCCATAATGCTATCCCGGCATCAAAGGCTCTAATAGTGGGGTCACCATCACGTCCAGCAAGTTGAATAGCGCCAACTAACCCGCAATTTCTGATATCAACAACATGTGGACATCCTTGCAAAGCATGTATTTTCTGTTCAAAAAATGGCGCGAGTGTAGCTGAGCGTTCAAGAAGAGACTCTTCCTCTAACAATTGTAAAGTTGCTAATGCAGCAGCGCATGCAACAGGGTGAGCGGAATAGGTATAACCATGAGCTAATTCAACTGCATGTTCTGGTAAGGGCTGGGACATAAAAGTATTATAAATTTCACTGCTAGTAATGACTCCCCCAAGTGGTATTGCACCATTGGTAATTTGCTTAGCAAAATTAAGTATATCGGGAGTGACACCGAAATATTCAGAACCACTCCATGTGCCCATTCGTCCAAATCCAGTGATAACCTCATCAAAAATAAGCAAAATATCGTTTTGATCGCAAATTTGACGTAAACGTTGTAAATAGCCGTTAGGGGGAATAATGGCGCCAGCCGATCCAGATAGTGGCTCGATAATAACGGCAGCAATATTAGATGCATCATGTAACTCGATTAGTTTCAACATATCATTCGCTAGCGTTTCACCACCATCTTCAGCAATCCCTTTGGTAAATGTCTTGTCGGCTTGCAAAGTGTGACATAAATGATCTACATCCATAAATGAACCAAATGTTTTGCGATTTCCGCCAATACCTCCCAAGCTTGTTCCCGCTATATTAACGCCGTGATACCCACGACTACGGCCGATTAGTTTAGTTTTTGATGCTTTACCTTTAATGCGCCAATAAGCCCTTGCAATTTTAACTGCGGTATCAGTGGATTCGGAACCTGAACTGGTGAAAAAAACATGGTTCAGATTTTGAGGCATCAGATGCGTGATTTTTTCTGCTAATTGGAATGAGAGAGGGTGGCCGAACTGGAATCCTGGTGAATAGTCTAGTGTACTGAGTTGTTGTGTGACTGCGATTTGAATTTCAGTACGAGTATGACCTGCACCACAATTCCATAAACCGGATAAACTATCATAAACTTGGCGTCCATGACTATCTTTCAACCAAGGGCCTTTAGCCGAAACAATAATTCTAGGATTTCGATGAAAGTATCTATTTGAGCTAAATGGCATCCAGTGAGAATCAAAATTAAGTGATTTTTCGTTCGTATTTTCTGGCATAGATAATTCTCCTATTATGACTAGTTGTATTTTGTATTAATGTTACAGTGTGTTAAATTTAAATTAACGAATTGTTACTTTTGGGTTTTGTTAAGTAAATGAAGAAAAAGACTCTTGGGCAAGTAACTGATTTTGAATTGAAATTATTACGTGTATTTAAAACGGTTGCAGAATGTGGCAGTTTTTCATCGGCGGAAATTTTATTAGGTATATCGAGTTCAGCTATTAGCCTTCATATGGGAGATCTGGAAAAGAGGCTCGGTGTGCGTTTATGTCAAAGAGGTCGAGCTGGCTTTTCTCTGACAGACGAAGGGAGAGAAATATTACGTATAAGCGAGAATATGATGGCTTCCATTGAGCATTTTCGCCAACAAGTGAATCAATTGCATAAGCAGTTACGAGGAGAGTTTAATATAGGTATTATTAATAACTTAGTGACTCAGCCACAAATGCGTTTAACCAATGCGTTAGAAAAAATGCATGAAGTTGGGCCAGACATACGTATTAACTTATGCATGAGTACGCCAATGGAAATTGAAAGGGGGCTGATGGATGGTTGGCTCCACGTCGGGGCATTACCATTTAGTAGTACCATTTCAGGGCTACATTATTCACCGCTCTATGATGAAAAATCATTTCTATATTGCAGTAATCGGCATCCATTATTCTCGTTAAGCACCTTACCAACAAAAAAACAGTTATCGGAACTAAATGCGATTGTACCAACAAGTAGAATGACGAGTGAAATGGTCGCTATGCATCAGTTGCTGAATTGTGTGGCCACTGCATCTGATCGCGAAGGGATTGCATTTTTAATTTTGACCGGGAAATTAGTTGGTTATCTTCCTGATCACTATGCTGCTAATTGGGTAAATAATGGTGTCATGAAAGCGATTTCACCTGAAAAGTTGTTTTTCCATAATCCTATTGTTATTGCTACCCGTAAAGGTGCCCATATTAATAATATAACCGACTATTTTTTGAGCGTATTATAAATATAGTTGTATTGCATATTAATTGTTTCTTTTTATCTATATGAGTGCATGTAGTAATTATGTTGTTTGACATTATATAGATGATACATGATTGAAATTTAAATGATGTTATAATTATTAGATATATTGATAGATTGTCGATAAACAAGGTAATGAATTCAACTAATTGAAAAATATAAAAATAAATAATATAACATGGAGTTTTTCTTATCATAAAAAAGCTTTATTATTAAAAAACGTGACATGTCACACTACAAATTTAATTATAAAATCTCTTTTTTATCAGCTCCACGATGATGCAATCAATAATGATTTAACTTGAAGTATGGCAAATAAAAAGCCCAACCTATATTGATAACGTATAGGTTGGGCTGTAATTTTACATTAATTAACGCAGGTTACCTGCCAGTTTTTCTTTTAAAAAGCTGACAACATTATCAAGCCCTACAAGTGATTTTTCATCACTGCGACGAGCTTTATATTCAACTTGATTGCTATCTAGATTACGGTCACCGATAACAATGGTATAAGGAACACCAATCAGCTCCATATCAGCGAACATGACACCAGGGCGCTCTTTACGGTCATCGAAAATAACTTCAATACCTTGTGCTTTTAAGTCAGCATACAGCTTTTCAGCAACTTCTTTGACTCGGTAAGATTTGTGCATGTTCATTGGCAAAATTGCGACATGGAATGGTGCGATTGCATCATGCCAAACAATACCACGCTCATCATGGCTTTGTTCAATAGCTGCCGCAACAATACGAGTTACACCAATGCCATAGCAGCCCATTGTAACGATTTGGTTATGGCCTTCTTCATTTTGTACTGAAGCTTTCATTGCTTCGGAGTATTTAGTGCCAAGTTGGAAAATATGACCTACTTCAATACCACGTTTGATAAGCAATGTGCCTTTACCATCTGGGCTTGGATCACCTTCAACAACATTACGTAAATCGAAAGTTTCTGGTTGAGCTAAATCACGCTCCCAGTTAATACCAAAATAATGTTTACCATCAATGTTGGCACCAGCACCAAAATCACTCATAACAGCAACGCTACGATCTATAACGATAGGTAACGGCATATTGATAGGACCTAATGAGCCAGGTGCTGCATTTACTGCTGTTTTTATCTCTTCTTCTGAAGCAAATTCTAGTGGGCTAGCAACCAGTGGATGTTTTTCAGCTTTTATCTCATTAAGTTCATGGTCACCACGAATTAATAATGCAACTAATGTATGGCCTGAATCTTTTTTGGCACGAACGATTAATGTTTTAACTGTTTTTTCGATAGGCAAACCAAATTGTGCAACCAATTCTGCAATCGTTTTTGCATTTGGTGTATCAACAAGACGCATTTCTTCAGTCGGTGCTGCGCGTGGCGTTAATGGCGCAATAGCTTCTGCTAATTCGATATTTGCTGCAAAGTCAGATTCTGTTGAGAAGACGATATCATCTTCACCACTTTGTGCGAGAACTTGGAATTCGTGTGAAGCGCTTCCACCAATAGAACCTGTATCTGCGTGTACTGCACGGAAATCAAAACCAATACGCGTGAAGATCTTACTGTAAGCTTCATACATCGCATCATAAGTTTCTTGTAATGATTCTTGCGTTGTATGAAACGAGTATGCATCTTTCATAATAAATTCACGTGAGCGCATGATGCCAAAACGTGGACGAACTTCATCACGGAATTTAGTTTGAATTTGGAATAGATTCAATGGTAATTGTTTGTATGAAGTAATTTCATTACGAACTAAATCGGTAATAACTTCTTCATGAGTTGGCCCTAAAACAAAAGGGCGCTCCCCTCGGTCGGTAAAACGCAGTAACTCAGGACCATATTGCTCCCAACGACCACTCTCTTGCCACAAATCTGCGGGTTGAACTACGGGCAGAGACACTTCGATTGAGCCCGCATTTTCCATTTCTTCACGAACAATATTCTCGACTTTACGTAGAACACGAACGCCAGTAGGTAACCAGTCATAAAGACCAGATGCAAGTTTACGGATCATTCCTGCACGAAGCATCAATTGATGGCTGATCACTTCGGCATCTGCAGGAGTCTCTTTTAGTGTTGAGAGCAGATATTTGCTAGTACGCATTGTATAGGTTCCATTAGAACAACGGGTGATGGCAAAAGGAGTTATTGCCAAATCAATCTTGACTGCAAAAGCAGCCTGATAAACAGCTAGTCTACCAGTGACCGTGCTTTGTCAAAAGGGGTTAAACAGATTTTTCATAAGGCTCAACGGCGAATACTTCAGTCACATTTTCGACAACTCGCCAACGTACATTAAAATCGAGTAAATGAACCGCGTAGTCACGCGCTTCCGTCGCCTGTTTTTTATAAGCAGGGCGTGGATCTTGCATTAAAACTTGCTGAATAAATTGCATAAGACCCGGATAGCTTTTTTGATATCTTACTAAATCTTGTTGTACTTGGGGATAAAAAATAACTTGCATATCATCTGATGGCGCATTTTGAGCAAACCCAGCCTTCGCCGTCGGAATAGACTCAGCAAAAGGTAAGTAAGGTTTAATATCAATGACTGGCGTTCCATCGACGAGATCTAAGCTACCTAACTCCAGAATAATACTATTTCGCTCTTGAGTTATTTCTTTTAATTCAACTAGAGACATACCAATAGGGTTTGGCCTAAAGGTTGAACGCGTTGCAAAGACCCCCATCTTATCATTTCCCCCTAATCTAGGAGGCCGAACAAGTGGTTTCCATCCACCTTTCATCGTTTGATGAAACACAAATAATATCCAAATATGACTGAATTGTTCTAGTCCTCTTACTGAATTGGGATCATTATAATGTGGATACAGATGCAACCGGCCCGTACCGCCAGAGACAAGCCCTGGCTGGCGAGGGATAGCAAATTTTTCTTTATAAGGAGATTCTACATGCCCTATGACATTACATTCGAATGATTGCATCTGATTATTATTCGACAATTTGTATTGCACTACCTTCGCAGATTGTTGCTTGATAGCAACCTGGAGAGGTCATTGTTTGGCATTGGTGCAATACGACTGCATCAGCAGCAATATAAGCAGCTTGAGTTAACATACTTCTTTTCGCTGTATTTATATTTGAGGCTGGACTTTGAACACTTTCTCTACATGATTCCCCTGACACAACACCGAGATCTTTAAATGGCATCCCTAATAGTTCTTCGGGACTATTCATCAATTTTACATTTGTTGTATCAGGCTTGGCCGCTTTTTGTGGGGCTGGTTTAGATAGCTTCATACTAGTGAAGCCTTTATTTTGACCCTGATTAATGTATTGATTCATTCCACACCCAGCTAAAACAAAGGTCGCTAGGGCGAGCAATAACAATCTCATGATTTTTTCCTTTCTTATATGTATGGGAAAATTATATTTGCTATGTGCCTTTTATATTTAATACAAAAAATACTAGGTGGCATACACCACCTAGTATCTTAATCACTTTTTAACTAATAAAAAAGATTACCAACCTTTAATAGCACCACCATCGAAGACTTCGTCAGCTTTCTTAGCAACTTCATCTGATTGATATGCTTGGATAAACTTCTTCACATTTTCGCTATCTTTATTATCATCACGAGCAACAATAATATTTACATAAGGAGAATCTTTATCTTCTACAAATAAACCATCTTTTGCTGGTGTTAGTTTTGGTGTTGCACTACTTGCCCAAGTGGTATTGATAATAGCCAGTGCAATTTTTTGATCATCAAGTGCACGTGGTAACTGTGGTGCTTCTAACTCAACAAATTTTAAATTCTTTGGATTCTCTACAATATCCAGAATCGTAGGCATTAAACCAGTACCATCTTTCAGTTTGATTAAACCTTGTTGTTGTAATAGAAGTAACGAACGACCTAAGTTTGTTGGATCGTTAGGTAATGCAATTTGAGAGCCATCAGCGAGTTCGTCAACTGATTTAATTTGTTTAGAGTATGCAGCAATAGGATAGATGAAGGTATTCGCAACTGGAGTTATTTTATAATTTCTATCTTTAATTTGCTGTTCAAGATAAGGCTTATGTTGGAATGCATTCGCATCAATATCACCTTTGCTTAACGCTTCGTTTGGTAATACGAAGTCGTTAAAAGAAACCAATTCAACATTCAGACCATATTTTTCTTTTGCTACTTTTTGTGCAACTTCAGCAACTTCTAATTCTTTGCCCATAATAACACCTACTTTGATGCTATTTGGATCTTTCTCTTTTTCGCCACATCCCGCTAGAACTAATGTGCCTAATAGCGCGCCGACAACTGCAATAGATTTGAACTTAATAGACATACATATACCCCTTAAACGCTTTCTTATATAGCACCTCTACGGCGCCGCTATTTTACAGACTATTTATGTGACACTTTTTTCATTAAGTATTCACCAGTAAACTGAATAATGAATACTAGGATAATTAACAGCACAAGCACGGTATTCATGACAACTGGGTTATAGGTATAATAGCCATACTGCATTGCAATCTGACCTAACCCACCGGAACCGACCGCACCACCCATTGCAGAATAACCAACTAACATAATTAAGGTAATGGTTGCTGCGTTAATGATCCCCGATAGGGATTCGGGTAACAGGATTTTACGAATTATTTGCAGTGGTGTTGCACCCATAGCTCTTGATGCTTCAATTAAACCACTTGGCACTTCTAATAACGTATTTTCAACCATACGTGCGATAAAAGGAATAGCTCCAACTGTTAGTGGAACAATTGCTCCCTCAATACCGATAGCTGAACCTACCAAGAATTTTGTGAATGGGCTTATCCATACTAAAAGAATGATAAATGGAATTGAACGGAAAATATTCACGACCGCTGAAATTACACCATAAAGAACGGTATTTTCCATCACTTGGCCACGGCGAGTGACATAAAGTAGCACCCCGGTAGGTACACCCACTAAAAAGCCTAGGATCGCTGACACGAAGGTCATAATAATAGTATCAATCGTTCCCGATATAAGTAGTGCAATCATTCCCTCAGACATAACCCAAAACCTCTACTTTGACATGATGCTCTTTTAAAAATTCAATTGTTGCTTCAACGCCGCCATTAACTCCATGTATCTCAGCGAGCATTACGCCAAATTTTACTCCGCCTGCATAATCAATTTGAGAACTTAATATATTAATGTCGATATCAAACTTGCGAACAACCATAGAGATAAGTGGTGCATCAACCGATTGGCCCGTGAACTCAAGCTTCAGTAATGGCGATAAACCTGTTGCTGGCTCGCTTTTGAGTTTATCTTTATAATCTTCTGGAATATCAACTACTAATGTGGATTTAATAAACTGTTGTGCAACAGGTGTTTTAGGGTGAGAAAAAACGGCACTCACTTTATCTTGTTCGATTAATTGTCCACCACTAATGACAGCAACCTGATCGCAAATACGCTTAACTACATCCATTTCATGAGTAATAAGTAAAATGGTTAGACCTAATCGACGGTTGATATCCTTAAGTAATTCAAGGATTGACCGTGTTGTTGCTGGATCAAGTGCACTTGTAGCTTCATCACATAATAAAACTTTTGGGGAATTTGCTAATGCGCGAGCGATTGCAACACGCTGCTTTTGCCCACCAGAAAGATTTGCTGGATAAGCATCTTTTTTATCAGTTAGCCCAACAAGTTCAAGTAGTTCATTAACACGAGCTTTAATTTTATCTTTAGGCGTATTATCTAATTCAAGCGGCAATGCCACATTATCGAAAACATTACGAGAAGATAATAAGTTAAAGTGCTGAAAGATCATGCCAATACTACGACGAGCTTTCGTCAATGATTTCTCTGGTAGTGCGGTTAAATCTACACCGTCAACAATGACCTGACCTGAGGTTGGTCGTTCAAGCATATTTACACAACGGATTAGCGTACTTTTACCTGCACCCGAAGCACCAATGACACCGTAGATTTGTCCAGCAGGAACTTGCAGGCTAATATCTGTTAGCGCCTGAATGTTAAGGCTTCCTTGCTGGAAAACTTTATTAATCTTTGAGAGCTTTATCATTTATTTCTTCTAAATATATAGGAATTGATTTTTAGATAATTAAATCTAACATGACCGGATGTTAAGGCGTCTAGACGTCTAAGTCAACAGAGTTTGATTTAATTTATTATATTCTCATTTATTTTCTTTTCATGAGATACTTAAACTTCATTAAGTTTAAGGAGTAAATCGGTGAGCAAAGGTATACCAGCAATCTTTTTAGATAGAGACGGCACGATTAATATAGATCATGGCTATGTGCATCAAATAGATAACTTTGAATTTATTGAAGGCGCTATTGAGGCTATGGCTGAATTAAAAAAAATGGGTTACGCGCTGGTGGTGGTGACCAACCAATCGGGTATCGGTAGAGGCATCTATTCTGAGGACAGCTTTATGCAATTAACAGAATGGATGGATTGGTCATTAGCTGACCGCGGTGTTGAACTTGATGGCATCTATTTCTGCCCTCATCATCCAGAAGCTAAAGATGAAGCTTATCGTGAAGACTGTAATTGTCGTAAACCGAAACCTGGCATGTTATTAGATGCACAGTCTTTCCTTAATATAGATATGGCATCTTCTATTATGGTTGGTGACAAATTAGCAGACATGCAAGCAGGTAGAGCTGCTAATGTTGGAACCATTATCTTAGTAAGAAGTGGTGAAGCAGTGACAGAAGAAGCAATCGAAAGTGCAGATATTGTCATTAATAGCATCGCAGACCTGCCAAAAACGCTAAAAAGTATCAAAAAATAGACGTTTTGATTGATATGTCAGCAATTGAAA
>NZ_KB233224.1:0-36167 GCF_000314855.2 Providencia burhodogranariea DSM 19968
CCCTTTTTTTATACTTTTTTATTCAACTGCTGCATTCCACAGCAAAAGTGGTGTTTATACAGATTTACCCACAAAGTTATCCACATTCAGAAAAATAATCAAAATATACCGCGCATTACGCAAACGTTTGCGTTACAATTGGCACGAAAATTCATCGTTGATTTTATTTTTATGTTCTGAAATTGTTAGTAGTTTATAGCTATCTATATACAAAAGAGTTCAAGGCACCGCTTAGCGACAAGAGAATAAGCCGCTATAAGCAGCAATAACGATGTGACTAATGCTAATAAGCATAGCCAATAATGTTGTAACTTGAAGTATGACGAGTATATAACCCAGCGTAATTCAAATGGTATGTCGTCAACTAGCTGAGATATCAGCATTAAGATAGATAATTATCTGATGCGAGGTAACTGAACACAGCCAGAACCTATTCCAGATGAAGTATAAAGGGCAGATTGTGATTAACTGATTGCAACAAAAAATAGCTATATCTATATATATAAGAAGAGTTGTTTTGCTCTTTCTACTAACTCTTATAGTTTATTGCTTTCTTATCCAAGGGATCTATCTAATGCAACAGCTTCGTCCTATTCGTCGTGCCCTCCTTAGTGTTTCTGATAAAACAGGTGTTGTTGAATTCGCTAAGGCGCTTTCTCAACGAGGTGTTGAACTACTCTCTACTGGTGGGACCGCAAAATTACTTGCTGACTCGGGCCTAACAGTCACTGAGGTTTCAGATTACACAGGTTTCCCTGAAATGATGGATGGCCGTGTTAAAACACTACACCCTAAAGTTCATGGTGGCATCTTAGGCCGTCGTGGTATAGATGATGCAATTATGCAGGAACACAGCATCCAACCTATCGATATGGTCGTTGTCAATTTATATCCATTTGCACAAACTGTGGCAAAACCTAACTGCACATTAGAAGATGCAGTTGAGAATATTGATATTGGTGGACCAACAATGGTTCGTTCGGCAGCTAAGAACCATAAAGATGTTGCGATTGTAGTAAACAGCGATGATTACGGAAGAGTTATTGAAGAGTTAGACAATCACGATAACTCGCTGAATTGGTCTACGCGTTTTGATCTTGCTATCAAAGCTTTTGAGCATACAGCAGCATACGATAGTATGATTGCAAACTATTTTGGTGAGCTAGTTGCTCCTTATTATGGCGACACGGCCCAACCATCCGGTCGTTTTCCTCGCACCTTGAATTTAAACTTTATAAAAAAACAAGATATGCGCTATGGTGAAAACAGCCACCAAGATGCCGCTTTCTATATAGAAGAAAATCCAAAAGAAGCATCTATTGCGACTGCAACACAGATTCAAGGCAAAGCATTATCCTATAACAACATCGCAGATACTGATGCTGCTCTCGAATGCGTCAAGTCATTTACTGATCCAGCTTGTGTGATTGTAAAGCATGCTAACCCTTGTGGTGTCGCTATTAGTAACAACATTAGTGCAGCTTATGATCGTGCTTTTAAAACTGACCCAACATCTGCCTTTGGTGGAATTATTGCGTTTAACCGCATGTTAGATAAAGCAACTGCTGAAGCTATTATTGAACGCCAATTTGTTGAGGTTATCATTGCGCCATCCGTTGCCAGTGATGCACTCTCTATATTAGCTACCAAACAAAATGTCCGCGTTCTCACTTGTGGAGAATGGGATAAACCTGTAGCAGGATTAGATTTCAAACGTGTAAATGGTGGTTTATTAGTTCAAGACCGTGATTTAGGTATGGTTGAACAGGATGAGCTGCGTGTTGTGACTAAACGTCAACCGACTGAGCGTGAATTTAAAGATGCGTTATTCTGCTGGAAAGTCGCTAAGTTTGTTAAATCTAATGCCATTGTTTATGCCAAAAATGACATGACAGTTGGTATTGGCGCAGGCCAAATGAGCCGTGTGTACTCTGCAAAAATTGCAGGAATTAAAGCTGCTGATGAAGGCTTAGAAGTTGCTGGCTGTGCAATGGCGTCAGATGCATTTTTCCCATTCCGTGATGGTATTGATGCTGCAGCGGCAGTCGGTGTGACTTGCGTTATTCAGCCGGGTGGTTCGATCCGCGATAACGAAATTATTGAGGCTGCCAATGAGCACGGCATCGCCATGATTTTCACTAATATGCGTCATTTCCGCCATTAATTATCAGGAGCATTGCATGAATATTTTAATCATTGGTGGTGGTGGCCGTGAGCACGCTTTAGCATGGAAAGCTGCACAGTCACCGTTAGCTGACAACGTTTATGTTGCGCCAGGCAACGCAGGGACTGCGTTAGAGCCAACCCTTGAGAATGTCGATATTTCCGTAACAGATATTGATGCGTTACTGCAATTTGCAAAAGACAAACAAATCGACCTGACGATTGTGGGTCCTGAAGCACCATTAGTGATTGGTGTTGTTGATGCATTTCAGCAAGCTGGGCTGACTATTTTTGGACCGACTCAAGGTGCTGCACAACTTGAAGGATCAAAAGCTTTCACTAAAGACTTTTTAGCGCGCCATAAAATACCAACAGCGGCTTATCAAAATTTCACTGAAGTCGAGCCAGCATTAGCTTATCTCGATGAAGTTGGAGCTCCTATTGTCATTAAAGCAGATGGATTGGCAGCAGGTAAAGGTGTCATTGTTGCGATGACACTGGCTGAAGCCAAAGATGCGGTACAAGATATGCTTGCAGGTAATGCATTTGGTAATGCTGGGCATCGTATTGTTATTGAAGAGTTTCTGGATGGGGAAGAAGCGAGTTTCATCGTGATGGTAGATGGTGAAAACATCATTCCAATGGCGACAAGCCAAGACCATAAACGTGTTGGTGATGGTGATACGGGTCTTAATACAGGTGGCATGGGTGCATATTCTCCAGCGCCTGTCGTCACTAATGAAGTACATCAACGTGTAATGAAACAGGTTATTTATCCAACCGTTAGCGGGATGGATGCTGAAGGGAATCGCTATCAAGGTTTCCTTTATGCAGGTTTAATGATTGATAAGGCAGGAAACCCTAAAGTTATCGAATTTAACTGTCGATTTGGTGATCCTGAAACCCAACCTATCATGATGCGTTTACAATCCGATTTAGTCGAGTTATGTCTTGCTGGTGCAAAAGGTGAGTTGGCAGGTAAAGATTCATTGTGGGATGAGCGCCCTGCTCTTGGTGTTGTTATCGCTGCAGGAGGTTACCCGGGCGATTATCGTAATGGCGATATTATTTCGGGATTACCAACCGAAGAAGCAGCTGATAGCAAGGTATTTCATGCTGGTACGCAACTGAAAGATGGCGAAGTTATCACTGCCGGCGGCCGAGTACTTTGCGTTACTGCATTAGGTGCTGATATTGCCCAAGCACAAGCTAAAGCTTATGAAGCTGCCAAAAACATTCATTGGAATGATAGCTTCTATCGCAATGACATTGGCTACCGAGCCATTGCTCGCATCAAATAATCTAAAAAAATAATCTGTCATGAGCTGGTAAAAGGATAAACACCTTTGCCAGCTTTTTTATTGCAAAATTTATTTAATTGTTTAGTCGTTTAGTCATTGAGTCATTGAGTCATTGAGTCATTTAGTCATTTAGTCATTTAGTCATTTAGTCATTTAGTCATTTAGTCATTTAGTCATTTAGTCATTTAGTCATTTAGTCATTTAGTTACAAATTTTGCTCTAAGTATTTTGAGGTGTAGCAAGGCGGCAAAATGAGTGAATCCTTAGGAGCATAGTGAACTATGTGACTAAGGTGAGCGAGTGAAGCCAACACAGCTACAACTTAAAAGACGACGAGCAAATCCCTAGGAGCATAGTGAACTATGTGACTAAGGTGAGCGAGTGAAGCCAACACAGTTACAACTTAAAAGACGACGAGCA
Organism: Providencia burhodogranariea DSM 19968; assembly: GCF_000314855.2. Classification (GTDB taxonomy): domain Bacteria; phylum Pseudomonadota; class Gammaproteobacteria; order Enterobacterales; family Enterobacteriaceae; genus Providencia; species Providencia burhodogranariea. The sequence continues at coordinate 3,885 of NZ_KB233224.1, forward strand.
AATCCCTAGGAGCATAGTGGACTATGTGACTAGGTTAAGTGGCCGCGGCCAACAACGCTGTGGTGCGAAAGACGACGAGCGCTACAAACTATAAACTATCCTTACTAGGTTCCCAGCGGCAAAAATCATTATCCGCCACCATCAACAACTGATTCCCTTCCGAAGACTCCAACCAAGCTATATAAAGCTGCTTATGCCATACCTTAGCTCGGCTTTCTAACCAGTTTTGCGCATAGGGTTCAAACTTGACATCTTTTACATTCCCACTGCACGTTGTCACTTTACCTTGTGACCAGCTACCTTGGTATAGTTGTACGCCACCAGCAATTAGTGCGGTATTCACATCTAGAACACGTTTAGCTTCAAAACGCCAACGCGTTATATCGTCTTGTGTCAGTGCTATTTTTTGATCTTTTTCTACGCGTTGCATAAAGATCACGTCATCGCTTTTATTGAAGCGAAGTTGCTCCATAATCTCTTGTTGACCTGCATTCAATATTTGGCTACGTATCTGCCAAAGCTGGCCTGAACGGTATTCGAAGAAATTAACGGAGGTATCGGTGCCTTTATAAGGACTATAGACGACCATCAGGACTTGGGGATCACTTTTGGCATCATTGAGACGCCACATGCGGATTACACCGTCATCGGCAATAAATCCACTCGCGCTAAATTCAGGAAGATGGGGACGAGAGGAACAGGCGCTGAGCATTGAGATAGCTCCCAATACCAGCAGCCCTTTTCGAATAAACAAAAGGGGTCGTTGAATACCCCTTCTGATGATCCTTGCTTGCAACTTTATTATTTTACTGCTTCTTTCAATGCTTTACCGGCAGAGAAAGCAGGAACGTTAGTTGCTGGGATAGTGATTTCTTCGCGAGTCTGCGGGTTACGACCGGTACGCTCTGCACGGTGGCTGACTTTAAAAGTACCGAAACCGACCAGTTGTACTTGCTCGCCTTTTTTCAGCGTTTCTGAAATAGCATTCAGAGTAGATTCTAATGCTGCTTTTGCCTGTACTTTAGTCAGGTCTGCTGATTCTGCGATAGCATCAACTAATTCAGTCTTGTTCATAAATTATCCTTACACAGTGTGTTTATCGTTTGCAAAGCATCGAGTGCGTCGGATATGCCAAATTGACAGCCCCTGATACACGCCCCGATAGCCACTTCTCTTCTCGACCCTAAATGTAGACTAGTCTAGGGGCAAATGTGAAGCCTTAGTACTCAGCATTACTGCGCCAAGTCACGTTTTCATCGTTGAAAACGTGAAATTAGCTAACGGTAATACCGATATTGCTAACGCCCGCCTCGCGGAGGTCAGACTTTAATCCTTTAATTAACTCTAAATCTCGCTCTTCACAGGCTGCCAGTAAACGGAAAATTTCCCACTGGATATCCCATTCTTCCTCAACAGAGGATAATTCTTTCAGCTCTTGCTCTGACATTTCCTTGCCAGCTTGTGTCATTTCTAACATAGCAACAGTACGGATAGAAGCTTCGCTAACCGCAATAGCATGTTCGAGCGTTTCACCGCTCAGCTTTGAATGAATAGCTTCACCTAAAGCAATGCATGCATCAATGGCAGGATAAACACCATAAATGTCAAAATCATCAGCGGATGGGATGATTTCTTCTAATTTTTCTAACTGATTGTCGAAATTAACTTTGCTATCTTTGATTACTAAGGTCTCCCAAACCAAATCTAGTATGGCTCGGTAAGTTTTTGCATCAGCAGATTCACTTTGTAGGCAGAACATTTGAAAGTTGGGATACATTCTTTCACACAAGCATGCCATAAAAGTGACATGCTGCCAGCTTTCTAGTTTTTCCAACCTCAAATGAATGGGATTTTTTAACATAATTTCTGACTCATCAATCTCAATACTTCGCAGTTTACCTGAAAATCTAACAATGCCACATATTTTGCTGATAATTAGCTGTATTTCTCTCTCATTCGCTCAAAAAGCGTTCGATTTGAAGCTATTCCATCAGCAAAACGAGTTGGTTCAGGTAGCCTATAGCCTTGTAAACATCGCTCAACCCACTTCAATGAGGACTCAAAACTGATTTTATGCCCCGGTGAAATGAACAATGGGTTACACCGTTTTTTACTTCTCAGCACCCATCCTAGTTGTTCTTGATTATGGACAAGTGGCTGAGTGCTGCCCACTTCTTCATCAACTTGAGAGTAGTCACCGTATAATCGACTCTTCGCGACACCAATTGTCGGCACATCGGCCTGTAATCCAAAATGGCAAGCAACGCCAAATCGGCGGGGATGCGCAATGCCTTGCCCGTCAACTAAGACTAAATCAGGTTTTTGATTTAATTGTGACCATGCTGCTATTAATCCAGGAACTTCACGAAATGACAGCAAACCAGGGATATAAGGTAATTCAGTGGGAACTCGCGCGATTTGATACTCAACAAGCTGCAAATCAGGCCATGATAGAACGACAATCACAGCACGAGTCACAGCGCCTTGCTGCTCAAAGCCAACATCTGCTCCACCAATAAAAGCGGGTTGTAGGCCATTGTCGTGCAACACAATATGCTGAGCTTTCTCGGCTTGTTCTTGCCGCAACAGTTGGGTTTCTATTGCCATAATGTGCCCGATGCGAAAATAAGATTAGCAATGAAGAATAAGAAATAACGACGCACAAACCAAAATGCATTCATACGCCGTAACACTAAATCGACCTGTTACTGATGGTATTGGCGTGAGAAACGGTGAACTGCATCAATAAATGCGCCTGCATGCTCAGGTGGAACATCTTGATGGATCCCATGACCTAAGTTAAAGACATGACCATTACCATGACCGAAGCCAGCAAGAATGTTTTGTACTTCCTCTTCAATGCGTGGTATTGGAGCATATAGCATAGAAGGATCCATATTACCTTGCAGCGCAACCTTATCACCAACACGACGGCGTGCATCTGCAATTTCTATCGTCCAGTCTAAACCTAATGCATCACAACCGGTTGCTGCCATCTCTTCCAACCATTGACCGCCACCTTTAGTGAACAAAGTGATAGGGACACGACGCCCCTCATTTTCACGAATTAAGCTATCGATAATTTTGTGCATATAATTGAGAGAGAACTCTAAATAATCACGTTTAGTGAGAACGCCGCCCCAAGAGTCAAAAATCATAATGGATTGCGCGCCAGCACGAATTTGTGCATTCAGATATAAAATGACGCTATCAGCCAGTTTATCAAGTAACAAATGCAGAGCTTTTGGGTCTTCATACATCATTTTTTTAATTTTCGTGAACGCTTTGCTACTTCCGCCTTCGACCATATAGGTTGCCAGCGTCCATGGGCTACCAGAGAAGCCAATCAATGGTATATCACCGTTCAGTGCTTTGCGGATTGCTCTGACAGCATTCATTACATAGCCAAGCTCCATTTCTGGATCAGGGATCGGAATATTTTTGACATCGGCAAGACTGCCAATGGTTTTTTTAAAACGAGGACCTTCACCTGCTTCAAAATAGAGCCCAAGCCCCATAGCATCGGGGATGGTTAAAATATCAGAAAATAAAATTGCGGCGTCTAATGGAAAACGACGTAAAGGTTGAAGGGTCACTTCACATGCTAGCTCTGTATTTTTGCACAGAGACATGAAATCACCAGCCTGAGCACGTGTTGCTTTGTATTCTGGTAGATAACGCCCTGCTTGACGCATCATCCATACAGGGGTGGTATCTACAGGCTGACGTAGCAAAGCACGCAGATAGCGGTCATTCTTCAACTCAGTCATTATTTACTCCATTATAGTTTGTGGCCGCCACAAATGGCTAAGGGGCGCTATTGTAGCATGTTAAAGCGTGCAATATCAGCGCAAGCACAATTTGAGCGCTATCCTAGCGATTGAACGTAATCAACTTCTTGGCGACATAGAGCGACAGTATCTTCAATTAAGCGCCTTGCGATGGTATGGCTCGGTGGAATTATTGGCAAGTCGTTATAGTGATACCATTCCGCACTGACCAATTCATTTGGGTCTGCCTTAATTTCACCACTATCATAATCCGCTAAAAAGCCCGTCATTAGTGAGTGAGGAAACGGCCATGGTTGAGAAGAAACATAACGAATATTACGTACTTTAATATTACTCTCTTCCATGACTTCACGTGCAACGGCTTCTTCTAACGTTTCGCCAACTTCAACAAAACCTGCAAGTACCGTAAAGACTGGATTTTGAGTATGGCGGCGATGCTGAGCCAATAAAATATGTTCACCGCGACGGATCCCAACAATAATGCAAGGCGCAATCTGCGGATAATAGCGTTCATGGCAATGGTCACAAAGGCATGCCCATTCAGTCATACTATGGCGCATTGATGTACCACAATAGCCACAGTAGCGATGTGACCGATAAAATTCAGCTAACTGAACACCACGCCCAGCTAAACGAAATAACCCTTCATCTTGCGAGGCGACAGTACGGGGTGATCCCATATCTGTTGGCATTTTTTCAGCGATCAGCCAAACGACTTCACCTTGCCATTCACCAATTGGTGTTGCTATTTTGCCTGTTAGTGACCAGTCTTTTGCCATTCCTTTCGGGACATCGCCTTGAGGTAGCCATAAACGACCTGCAAAACAAACAAACCACCAGCCTTGTTCTGTTCCTGTTAATGTCACTTTAGTCATTTTCCACATCTTTTATTGATATAAACGAATTCATCTTTCAAGAAAGATACGCTTTTTTTTACAATGTAATCCAATCGTTTTATTTAGTCATTTTTCAGTACGATTTTTGACACTTTTGAGACAGTTTTACAATAAAGCATCACACAAAGTAATTCGAATTACAGCTAATCTCACATCAGCAATGATGATTTAATAAAGCTAAAAAGTGCCATTTTGGCACTTTACGCATTATTTTATTTATAGATTTGAATTTAAAAAGTGGCGAAATACCCTAAATAATTCGAGTTGCAGCTAATTTCACATCAATAACGATGATTTAATCATGCCTAAAAGTGCCATTTTGTCACTTTGCACATTATTTTACTCACAGACTTGAATTAAAAAAGTGGCGAAACACCCTAAATAATTCGAGTTGCAGCTAGGCGACAAACGAAGATATCTCGGGGAGCATACACAAGTATGTGACTCGAGTAGCTGAGTGCAGTCAACAACGCTGCGGCTCGAAGTATGACGGGTAGCGACAAGAGAAGATACCTCTAGGAGCATACACAAGTATGTGACTCGAGTAGCTGAGTGCAGTCAACAACGCTGCGGCTCGAAGTATGACGGGTATTAATAGTGTCATAAATCCTTCAACAGATTGTCACATAAAAAAACTAGCATACTCACTAGCCAACCTGGCTCCTCTATAGTGAGAGATAAAATGAAAGCCATCCTACCCGCAGCTTTAATTTCGCTAACCACCTCTAGTTTCGTTTTTGCCGCAGACACGGATTTAACCAAGCTCATTAATGCCGCTAAAAAAGAAGGGCAAGTTTACAGTGTGGGTATGCCTGATTCATGGGCTAACTGGAAAGGCACGTGGCAAGATTTAGAAAAAGAATATGGTTTAAAGCACCAAGATACTGATATGAGTTCAGCGCAAGAGATTGCGAAATTTGCCGCAGAAAAAAGTAATGCTACTGCTGATATTGGTGATGTGGGTGCCAGTTTTGGTCCAGTCGCCGTGCAAAAAGGTGTGACTCTCCCTTATAAGCCGACAACATGGTCACAAGTGCCTGATTGGGCGAAAGATAAAGATGGTCATTGGGCGCTTGCGTATACTGGCACCATTGCTTTTATGATCAATAATGAGTTAGTTAAAGATGCACCAAAAAGCTGGGATGACCTACTCAAAGGAAAATATAAAGTCACTGTTGGTGATGTCGGTATCGCGGCTCAAGCCAATAACGCTGTCTTAGCAGCTGCATTTGCGCGTGGTGGTAATGAAAATAACTTACAACCCGCGATCGAATTCTTCAGTGAACTGGCTAAACAAAAACGCCTATCTGTAAACAATCCAACGGTTGCCAATATTGAAAAAGGCGAAGTTGAGGTTGGTATTCTTTGGGATTTCAACGCATTAAATTATCGTGACCAAATCAATCGTGACCGTTTTACGGTCATCATCCCCTCTGATGGTTCGGTGATTTCTGGCTATACCACCATCATTAATAAATATGCGAAAAACCCAAATGCCGCAAAACTTGCTCGTGAATTTATCTTCAGTGACAAAGGTCAAATCAACCTTGCCGAAGGTTATGCACGACCAATTCGTGCCCAGCACATCACGTTGCCGGACGATATTAAAGCCAAGCTGCTTCCTGATGAGCAATATAAAAATGTTCATCCGATTAAAGATGTTGAAGGTTGGGAAAAATCATCTCGTACTTTGCCAAAAATCTGGCAACAACAAGTATTAACTCACCAGCAGTAATTAGGAATTAGGAATGACAAGCCTCAGGTCTAACAGCGTTATCCTTGTGGTACTAGACGGCTTGAACTATTCGGTGGCCCATCATTGTATGGGCTATCTCAATGGTCTCATTGAAGCTGACTGTGCAACACTTTATAAAATGGAATGTGAACTTCCATCAATGTCACGCCCGCTATATGAATGTATCTTAACGGGGATCCCACCGGTTCAAAGCGGGATCGTCAACAACGACGTTATTCGCCTTTCCCACTTTGACAGTATTTTTTCACTCGCTCGACTCGCAGGAAAAACAACTGCCGCTGCCGCTTACTACTGGGTAAGTGAGTTATATAACCGCGCGCCATTCGTTGCTACTCGAGACCGTTTCACCAATGATAAACAGCTGTCTATTCAACATGGTTGCTTCTATCACGCCGATCACTACCCTGATGACCACTTATTTGTTGATGCTGAATATCTTCGTACCCAATACTCGCCTGATTTTTTACTCATCCACCCAATGAACATTGATGATACTGGTCATAAATTTGGTTTAGATTCGCCACAATACCGCAATGCGGCACGTAAAACCGATATTATTTTATCGAATTACCTACCTCTATGGATTGAACAAGGTTATCAAATCATCGTCACCAGTGACCATGGAATGAATAACGATCATAGTCATGGCGGCATACTTCTTGAAGAACGCACTGTTCCCCTGTTTGTTATTGGCGATAAATTTTCGCATCAAGCGCAATGCACTGTTGAACAAACGACACTTTGTGGAACGATTTGCGCCTTACTTGGCATTGATTACACCGATAAAAAAATCTGCCACGAGCTACTGTCAGGAGTCACTAATGGCCGACGTTAGCATACCTTGTGAACAAGCAAGCCACCAGCAAGGGAAAATAAATATGTTCAAAAAATATTTTTCTCGTTTTCACTGGCGAGCTGCATTGTTAACTGTGCCGTTTATTGCTTTATTTTGTCTGTTCCAAATTGCGCCGATGATTTGGGTATTGATCAACAGTTTCATCTATGAAGATACTTGGTCGATTGCCAATTATCTTGATATTTTCACCAATGATTTTTACCTGCAATCCTTTAAAAATACGCTTTGGCTATCAATGATTTGTAGCGTGATTGGCTTACTGGTTTCTGCCGTGACTGCATTTTCAATTTACAAAATGCAGGGAAAAATACGCAGCATGATGATTTCATTCACGACGATGGCAAGCAACTTTAGCGGTGTACCACTCGCCTTTGCTTTTATTATTATTCTTGGTTTTAACGGCGCCATTACCTTACAGCTTAAGGCATGGGGTCTTATTGAAGACTTCAATATATACAGTGCTAGTGGTTTGATGGTGTTATATATCTACTTTCAAATACCGCTTGGGATCTTACTGCTTTATCCCGCATTTGATGCGTTAAAACCTGAATGGGAAGATGCCGCGAAAACAATGGGAGCAAGTAAATTCGCCTATTGGTGCAAAGTGGGTATTCCTGTCATTTCGCCCGCTTTGCTGGGTACGTTTATTATTTTAGTTGCTAATGCAGTAGGCGCTTATGCCAGTACTTATGCACTCACCAGTGGGAACTATAACCTTGTCACTATTCGTATCGCTAGCCTAGTTTCTGGCGATCTGTATTTAGAACCCAATATGGCCGCTGCTTTATCTGTGTTGCTTATTGCAATTCTCGGATTTATCACTGCCATTCATCATTGGTTGTTAAAACGGAGCTACCATGCCAAGTCATAGTCTCACAACCAAAACGCATCACTCCTCAGGACTATGGCTGCATAAACTCATTCTTATCAGTGTGGCTAGCGTGCTTGCACTGCCGATTGTGGCAACGTTTATTTACTCGATTGCAACCCAATGGGGTGCCACCGTATTACCGGATGCCATGACATTCAAATGGTATCTACAGCTATGGCAAGATCCGCGCTTTCTATTGGCGTTTGGACGTTCGCTGATTATCTGCTTTGGCACATTATTAATCAGTGCTCTGGTGATCTTGCCGATGACATTTGCTGTCTTTTATCGTTTTCCAAAACTGAAGGGAATAATGGATTTACTGATTATTCTGCCCTTTGCTATTCCACCCGTGGTGTCATCAGTCGGCCTATTGCAAATCTTTGCTGATGAGCCATTTATGTTAGTTGGAACGCCTTGGATCCTCATCGGTACTTATTTCACCATCACCCTGCCCTTTATGTATCGTGCACTCGCTAACAGCTTTCAAGGAATTAACTTACATGACTTGATGGATGCCGCACATCTGCTCGGTGCCAGTACTTTTAAGGCATTTTTACTGATTATTCTGCCCAATATCCGTAAAGGGCTATTGGTTTCACTCCTGATTTCATTTTCATTTTTGATGGGAGAATTTGTTTTCGCCAATATTTTGGTCGGGACACGTTATGAAACCCTACAAATCTATCTATTTAATATGCGTCAAACCAGTGGCCACTTCACTTCTGCGTTAGTGATGTCTTATTTCTTATTCACATTGCTACTCACATGGCTTGCCACGCGTATGAGTCGTTCTGGAGATGAATAATGAGTTATGTAATTGCTGAAAATCTGAGTAAATCGTTCGGACAAAATCAAGTCTTCTCGGATATCCAATTTACCATTGAAAAAGGTGAATTTATTACCTTGTTAGGCCCCAGTGGCTGTGGAAAATCAACACTGCTACGTTGTATTGCAGGTCTTGAACAACCAGATAATGGCGAGCTGTACATCGACCGCAAGAACATTACTCATCAAGCTGCCCAGCAGCGTGGTGTTGGCATGGTATTTCAGAGTTATGCTTTGTTTCCCAATATGACGGTAGAAGACAACATTGGTTTTGGTTTGAAAATACGCAAAGCTGACAGCATTGAAAGAAAAAAAGCAGTCGCCGATGTGATTGAAATGGTTGAATTACAAGGTAAAGAAAATCAATTTCCGCATCAGCTTTCAGGAGGCCAACGCCAACGTGTTGCGCTAGCTCGCGCCCTTGTCATGAAGCCACAAATATTACTGTTAGATGAGCCATTATCCGCGTTGGATGCACGGATCCGCAAACACCTTCGCCAACAAATTCGTCATATTCAACGTGAACTTAAGCTCACCACTATTTTTGTTACCCATGATCAAGATGAAGCCATGATCATGTCAGATCGCATCTTTTTAATGAATAAAGGTGCGATTATCCAGAGCGATACCGCAGAAAATATCTATACCCAGCCCGCCAGTGAGTTTGTAGCGCGCTTTATGGGGAACTATAACCTTGTCGAAGCCGATAGAGCCAATGCATTACTGGGAATTAACTTACAAGGCACTCTGGCTATCCGCCCTGAATCTATTTATGTCAAAGAAGCAGGCCGCCATTATGGCGATCACATTTCTCATCCTGTTGATGCCATCATTCTTGACCACCAGCTATTAGGGAATATCATTCGTTATTCAGTCAATACGCCGGCGGGTACGATGACGGTTGATTTACTCAATCGTTCGTCTGAGCGTTTATTTGAACCTGGCACTCGCCTTGAATTGATGTTTAATAAGAATGAAATTCGTGCACTCAGTTAGTTACCGAGTCGCTAATCAAAATAAAGGAATACGATGCGCAATCAACTGGCCATTTTTGATTTAGATGACACGCTGATCCAAGGGGATAGTAGCGTGCTGTGGACTCAATATTTATGGGATAAAAAGATCATCACCGACCCACGCTTTGTCGAGGCGGATGAAGCGATGATGGCACAATATAATACGGGTTCGCTTGATATGACGACTTACTTACGCTTTAACCTGCAAACCTTGGCAGGTATTGGTATTGATCAAGTTAATACATGGTTGGATGACTTTGTGGACACTATCATCATGCCACGCATTTATCCTGAAGGGATCCGTACAATCCAGCACTACCAAGAAGAGAAGATCCCGATCATTGTGATCTCCGCGACCGTCTCGTTTATTGTACAAAAAATTGCAGAGCGGCTCGGCGCAGATGTCATTATGGGGATCGATATAAAGCAGCAAAATGGCTGTTACACTTCGGAAATAGAGGGTATCCCCACCTTCAAAGAAGGCAAAGTAAAACGTCTGATGCATTGGATTAGTCACCAACCTATCACCGATGCTTACATTTATTTTTATACTGACTCTGCCAATGATCTGCCTATGTGCCAATTTGCAGACGAGGTGTTTATTGTTAATGGAGACGAACGCCTTCGCCAAGCCGCCATAGAAAATCACTGGCGACAGTATCAATGGAACCTGTAACGATTTTTGTATATTTATGTTTTAACAACTTGTTTTGTTAATAATTTCTCTGGCGAATTCAACCCGACATTCCTATAAATGTCCTCTAAATTATTCAAGCTAGAAGAAGGCGGCCAGTTAAGATATCCCGATGAGCATACATAAGTATGTGATTCGGGTGGCTTAACGCAGCCAACGCACTTATCGCTTGAAGAATGACGAGGAAAAGCGGCAAATTAAGATATCCCAAGCAGCATACATAAGTATGTGATTCGGGTGGCTTAACGCAGCCAACGCACTTATCGCTTGAAGAATGACGAGGATGACGAGGAAACACTTGAGAATAACAAAAAGACAACTATACTAACCCCTCTTGTCGGAGTGCCGAGTATGTAAAAACATACCGGCTGAGACCGTTAATTCGGGATCCGCGGAACCTGATCGGGTTAATACCTGCGAAGGGAACAAGAGTAATCATTCAGCGTAACAATTTTCGTTATTTATCGTTTCTCATTCAGAGCTTGATGAAAAAACCAGCAGCATGATGAGATTCACACAATAACAAAATCAAAACGCAGCGCCTTACCATTACTCCATCCGAACTCTAGACAAGCAACTTTCTTACGATAAATCTGCTATACGCCTATGCGTAATAGCCCGTGACAATGTCAGGAAATTGCTATGTCCCAAAAAACCGTTATTCCAACAACCGATGTTTCTCCAAAAGCTGCACCTGCACGTAGCCGTAAGGCACAACGCGATGCCGCAGAAGACTTTATCAACACTGTCTCCGGTGTCTCATTCCCCAACTCACAACGCATCTACTTGGCTGGTTCAAGAGACGATATCCAAGTCCCCATGCGAGAAATTCAGCTCGCTCAAACACTGATTGGTGGGGATAAAGACAACCCTCGGTTTGAAGATAATGAGCCAGTTCCGGTTTATGATACCTCAGGCGCATACGGCGACCCAACTTCGCAATTAAACGTGCACAAAGGACTCAATAAAATCCGCGCTGGCTGGATCAGTGAACGCAATGATACCACCCAAGTCGATAACCTCAGCTCGGACTTCACACAACAGCGATTAGCCGATGCTGGACTCGATCACTTACGCTTTAACAACCGCCCACATCCTTTAAAGGCGGCTGTTGGTCAATGTGTGACGCAATTGCATTATGCTCGACAAGGTATCGTTACGCCTGAGATGGAGTTTATTGCGATCCGCGAAAACATGGGGCGTGAGCGGATCCGCGGTGAAGTGTTATTGCAACAGCACCCAGGGCAAGCCTTTGGCGCTAATCTACCCGAAAATATTACGCCTGAATTTGTTCGTCAAGAAGTTGCGGCTGGGCGCGCGATTATCCCTGCAAACATCAACCATCCTGAATCTGAACCAATGATTATTGGTCGTAACTTCTTAGTGAAGGTCAACGCCAATATCGGTAATTCATCTGTCACCTCCTCGATTGAAGAAGAAGTTGAAAAACTGATTTGGTCTACTCGCTGGGGCGCAGATACCGTAATGGACTTATCAACTGGCCGCTATATCCATGAAACCCGCGAATGGATCCTACGTAATAGCCCAGTGCCAATCGGTACGGTTCCTATTTACCAAGCGCTCGAAAAAGTCAACGGTGTTGCCGAAAATCTAACGTGGGAAATGTTCCGTGATACGCTACTAGAGCAAGCAGAACAAGGCGTTGATTACTTTACGATTCATGCGGGTGTCCTGCTGCGCTATGTACCAATGACCGCAAAACGCCTGACAGGTATTGTCTCCCGTGGTGGCTCAATCATGGCAAAATGGTGCTTATCACACCATCAAGAAAACTTCCTATATGAGCATTTCCGTGAAATTTGTGAAATCTGTGCCGCTTATGATGTCTCGCTTTCATTAGGTGATGGGTTGCGCCCCGGTTCGATTCAAGATGCCAATGATGAAGCCCAATTTGCTGAACTGCATACCTTAGGTGAACTGACAAAAATAGCGTGGGAATATGATGTACAAGTGATGATTGAAGGTCCGGGTCATGTTCCTATGCAAATGATCCGCCGTAATATGACCGAAGAATTAGAACATTGTCATGAAGCGCCATTCTATACACTAGGCCCTCTAACCACCGATATCGCACCGGGTTACGACCATTTTACCTCAGGTATTGGTGCTGCAATGATTGGCTGGTTTGGTTGCGCGATGCTGTGTTACGTCACACCGAAAGAGCATCTTGGTTTGCCTAATAAAGAAGATGTTAAACAAGGGTTGATTACCTACAAAATTGCTGCGCATGCTGCTGATCTTGCAAAAGGACATCCCGGCGCTCAAATTCGCGATAACGCAATGTCAAAAGCGCGCTTTGAATTCCGCTGGGAAGACCAATTCAACCTTGCATTAGATCCTGATACTGCGCGTGCATATCATGATGAAACCTTGCCACAAGCATCCGGTAAAATTGCCCATTTTTGTTCAATGTGTGGCCCTAAATTCTGTTCCATGAAAATTTCACAAGAAGTTCGAGACTACGCCGCCAAAAAAGAGGCGGGTATGGAGCAAATGTCAGAAACATTTCGTGCGAGTGGCGGTGAGTTGTATCACAGTGCAGAGAGGGTTGCTGATGAAAAAATTGCCTGATACTCCCTTTGCCCCAACAGAAAAGCAGCTTGGTCTCTATCCAGTTGTTGATTCAGTTGAATGGATTGAACGCCTGCTAAATGCAGGTGTGACCACTATCCAGCTACGCATTAAAGATAAACCTGATACTGAAGTGCGTGATGATATCCAGCAAGCAATCGCGCTGGGCAAACAACACAATGCTCGATTGTTTATCAATGATTACTGGCGACTCGCTGTAGAGTTCGGAGCTTATGGCGTTCACCTTGGGCAAGAAGATCTCGAAACCACTGACCTGTTAGCCATTCATCAAGCAGGATTACGTTTGGGTCTTTCCACTCATGATGAACAAGAACTTGCGATTGCTAAATCGGTGCGCCCTTCTTATATCGCTATGGGGCATATTTTCCCCACCGAAACCAAAGAAATGCCGTCATCTCCTCAAGGGATAGAAACGCTGAAATCGATGGTTGAGGCCACCCCGGACTACCCAACAGTGGCTATCGGAGGGATCTCTATTGATAAAATCCCTGCGGTACTCGCCACGGGAGTCGGCAGTGTTGCATTGGTTAGTGCTATCACCAAAGCCGATGATTGGTTGGAGGCGACAAAAACACTTTTGCGTCTTGTGGAAAATCACTGATTACCTGAATGATACTGGCCTGTGCTTTGTCGTACAGGTCAGTAAATTCGAGGAGTTTATCATGTTAAACGATCACGAATTTATGCGTTACAGCCGCCAGCTAATGCTTGAAGATATCGGTCCCGAAGGGCAAATAAAATTGAAAGCGAGCAAAGTATTGATTGTTGGCCTTGGCGGATTAGGTTCTCCAGCTTCACTCTATTTAACCGCAGCCGGGGTCGGTGAACTTTGGCTTGCCGATCACGATGAACTGCATATCTCTAATCTGCAACGGCAAGTTTTATATGGAACTGCCGATATTCCACAATCCAAAGCAAAACTTGCGGCAAAACATCTTAAAAACCTTAACCCCTTAATCAAAACTCATGTTTTACAGCAGAAACTAGATGCACAAACGTTACTTCCACTCGTCAGTCAGGTCGATTTAGTGCTTGATTGCTGTGACAACATGGCAACTCGTCATGCAGTCAATGCGGCTTGTGTAATAGCGAATAAAACACTCATTAGCGGTAGTGCTGTTGGATTTGGTGGGCAATTGATGGTAATCGAACCGCCATTTAACCACGGCTGCTATGCCTGCCTATACCCTGAGAAAGAAGAGCCACAGCGCAATTGCCGAACCGCAGGTGTCTTAGGCCCTGTTGTCGGCGTGATAGGGACATTACAAGCATTAGAAGCAATCAAATTGTTAGTTGGATTGCCCTCATCACTGAGTGGAAAACTGCGTTTGTTTGATGGGAAACAACAGCAATGGAACACATTGCAGCTGACCCCCTCCGTTCAATGCCCAATCTGCCGAGAGGAAACATGCGCCTTATAATTAACGATCAACCCATGGAATTCGCCGAACCATTAACCGTGACGCAATTATTTGCCAGTCTCGATCGCAAAACTGCGGGCACAGCATTGGCAATCAATCAGGTCATTATTCCTCGTCATCAATGGGATTCACATTTAGTGAATGATCAAGACAACATCTTGTTATTCCAAGCTATCGCAGGGGGTTAATTATGTTAAAAATTGCAAATGTGACTTTTCAATCGCGCCTTTTTACCGGCACGGGAAAATTTGCTAATTCCTCATTAATGCAAGACGCTATTACTGCATCAGGAAGCCAACTTGTCACGATGGCAATGAAACGAATTGATTTGCGTGGTAATGACGACGGTATTCTGAAACCACTGCAAGATCTTGGTGTGAAATTACTTCCAAATACTTCCGGAGCGAAAAATGCACAAGAAGCCATTTTCGCTGCACACCTTGCCCGTGAGGCATTAGGCACTAATTGGATTAAATTAGAAATTCATCCCGATGTAAAATATTTACTGCCCGATCCGATTGAAACTCTACTTGCCGCTGAACAGCTGGTCAAAGAAGGATTTGTGGTATTGCCTTATTGTAGTGCAGATCCTGTTTTATGCCGTCGCCTCGAAGAAGTCGGTTGTGCAGCCGTTATGCCTCTCGGCGCACCTATTGGTACTAATAAAGGATTGGCAACCAAAGAAATGTTGCGGATCATTATCGAACAAGCAACCGTTCCGGTGGTTGTTGATGCGGGTATTGGCGCGCCAAGCCACGCCATCGAAGCAATTGAAATGGGTGCTGATGCGGTACTGGTCAACACCGCGATAGCCGTTGCGAAAAACCCTGTTTTAATGGCAAAAGCGTTTAAATTAGCACTTGAAGCAGCTGAACTAGGGCGTTTAGCTGGCTTAGCCGCACCTAAACAGCATGCTGAAGCATCTAGTCCATTAACAGAATTTTTGGGAGCTTTGTAATGAATACCAGCTTCCGTCAACGCTGGCAACAACTTGACTGGGATGACCTGACATTACGAATTAACGCTAAAACAACTCGCGATGTTCAACATGCTCTCGCCAGTGATACCTTAACCTTAGACGATTTTATGGCACTGCTTTCACCCGCAGCTCGCCCTTTTATTGAACCTATGGCGCAAAAGGCACAAAAACTAACACGACAACGTTTTGGGAATACTGTGGGTTTCTATGTTCCACTGTATCTCTCAAATTTGTGTGCGAATGATTGCACTTATTGTGGTTTTTCCATGAGTAATCGAATCAAACGTAAAACACTCAATGAAACTGAAATAATCAATGAATGTGAAACGATCCGTAAAATTGGTTTTGATAGCTTGTTACTTGTCACTGGTGAACATCAAACCAAAGTGGGTATGGATTATTTTCGCCAACACATCCCGACAATACGCCGTTATTTCAGTTCACTGATGATGGAAGTCCAGCCATTAGCGACTGAAGAATATGCTGAACTCAAAACACTGGGTCTTGATGGTGTGATGGTTTATCAAGAAACCTATCATGAACCCGCTTATCAACTCCATCATCTAAAAGGTAAAAAGCAAGATTTTCACTGGCGATTGGATACGCCAGATCGCTTAGGGCAAGCCGGAGTGGATAAAATTGGCCTTGGGGCACTGATTGGTTTATCTAACAGTTGGAGAACTGACTGCTATATGGTAGCAGAGCATTTGATTTATCTGCAAAAACATTATTGGCAGAGCCGCTATTCTATCTCTTTTCCACGTTTACGCCCCTGCGCGGGTGGCATTGAACCCGCATCAATTATGAATGAAGCAGAATTAGTGCAATTGATTTGCGCTTTCCGCTTGCTAGCACCTGACGTTGAATTATCACTTTCAACGCGAGAATCACCTTATTTTCGTGACCATGTTGTCCCCCTCGCTATCAACAATGTCAGTGCAGGATCTAAAACTCAACCGGGTGGCTATGCTGATGACCATGCTGAATTAGAACAGTTTGCGCCACATGACAATCGCAGTGCTGCACAAGTCGCCGAAGCGCTGACTAAAGCCGGATTACAACCTGTTTGGAAGGATTGGGATGGCTATTTAGGTCGTTAAATTGTGTTATTAACTTCAAGGACGAAGTTAATCCGCAAAATAATCTTTATAGGTAACAAATACTCTCCATTTTATAACATCATAAATATCCCTTATTTGACTACATTCTCATTGTATTTATTACGGTATACTCAATTTCTTTTTTGCAAAAGTGAGCATCACTTTGATAATACAAAAATGGGGTTATTCGCTCACCATTATATTCTTGAGCCTGCTTATCAGCTCATGTGCGAATGTCCGCTGGAAACACCCAACGCCTTCGACTGAGATAGCCAAATTAATGATGACGGAGATCCAAGGTGCGAAAGATATTGATGGGCAAGTTTTTCCAATAGAAGAAACGTTAACACGCTTACAAAAGCAAAATGAAACCAAAGGCACTCGCCCTTTCCAAGTCGTATTAATTGGAAAAAATAATGAATTAATGCTTGAGGGCTATAGCGAATACCTTAACTCTATTGGATTATTGACAGAAAGGGACTTTGCTCGTTTTTCCATTCCCAATAAAGAGAATATTCAAGGATATTATTATTCGTATCGCGGCACGATGACAACGATACGCTATAGTACTCCTCATATGGTCATCAACTCTGGCTCAAAAGATAGCTTAGTGCTCTATACCAAACCAATCACTAAGTATCAGATTACGATGATTTATCAAGATGGCTCTAAATATCTGTTTAATTATAATTCCGCATCGATATCTCGGGGCATTTTAGGTTTTTCAAAATCTTATAGCAATTCATTCAATGGCCGTTTTTATGTTTCAACCGATTATAAGACAGGACAATACGAACTTTCCTCGCCCATGGATTGAGTCATCGTTAATCAATAAATTAGTTTTAATTATTATTCTAATAAAGGCTTAGAGCTCAAGAAACAGAAAATACTTGTTATATGACCTATAGCCTCATTACACAATCGTGTAATGAGGCTATCAAAGGCTCTTTAATGAATATTATCCCACTTAATGGTATTTTCTAATATTAATGACAAGATAATTCCCATTAATAAACCATTACCCAATAAAGAACTAAACATTATCGGTAATGAATTGATAACGGCAGCGGGTGCCGACATTAAAAATATGCCAATAAATAACGGTAATGCTAAACGATAAATATTTCGTGCATTGAGCTTTATTTCTGCAAGAAACGAAAAAGATGAAAATAACAGCGGTAAATAAGTAGCTAACATCACCGCACTACCAATCGCAAGGGGTAGTGAACGGAAGAACTGCGTCAAAATAGCGATCCCGCCAACCAGTAATAGTAACAAGCTCCCTATTGTAAAAGAGACTCGCGAGGTATCTTTAGTCTGCGTGATTAACCCAATAGAAGAAACAAAAGGTGAAAAAGGCACGACACCTAAGGGAGCGGCAAATAAAGTTAGAACACCCGAGGTGACAAAACTGCGACGATAAATCGATTTTGTGCGCTGACTTGATTGATAAAAAACATCACTACCACGGATAGCGCCAAAGGTATTCGAGGTATTTAAAATACCCGCAAAGATCGCTGTTACAATAATACTCATTTGAATATCGTCGGCATGCCCTAATGGAAGGATCTGCCATTTAGCTTCTAACACCTCTGAGATATGGCTACCAAATAAAACGCTATAAACAACCCATCCAACAATAGTTCCGCATAAAAGTGCATATTTACTGATGCTCGACGGTAAAAAGACAATCATGCCAATGACTAAAACCAGTACTGCGAATGCTAAGAAGAAGACTGGATAATTTACGGTTGTTGTTGCACTTGTGATGCCAAAAGGGAGCCCTAGCATACCTTTAAGAAAGATCGAAACTAGCTGAGCACCTAGCAAGAACATGAAGACGACCAAGACTCCTGGCTTAAATAGCCCTGCCAGCCAACTTCCTGCTCCCGTTATTCCTATCAAAATAGTGACGATACCCGAAAGAAAAATTCCGACCGCAAGGCTCCAACCGATAGTGGCCAATGGCGTTCCCTGCGTAGACTCTGATAAGGTCACTGTTAATATTGTTGCCCACCATAATCCTGTAGAGCCTTCCATTAATGAACGTTTATGACCTAAAAAAGCTTGGATTAAACAAGCTAATGCAATAAGCAAAAAAGAGTATTGTGTAACAACAAAAGTTGTTTCGGCAGATAAATGGAAAGCAGATTGAAGCGTTGGCGGGATCACCACCGTGTTACAAAAAATAAAGAAAAACCATTGAAACCCTGAAATAAGACTATTTTTATCGATACTATTATTTTTCACTACCTATCTCCGGTATTTAATTTCTCATAGTTTACAAACTTATTAATAAAACAATAGCATTTTAATTAAATGTAAGATGGTTATATTTAAATGAATATCGTTTTAATTATTGGTAAATAACGGTTTAATTTAACAATTAAATTAGGCTCAACATAATTCGAATTACAGGAATTTAATTAATTTTCAGAATGCGTTATTGCTTATTGTCTCTACACTTCTTATCAATAAGATAAACTTAGGTAAACAAAGGGATTGTCTAAGGAAAAATGTCCTTTTTAATACTAAAGATAGGAAATTGATTGAAACACTCAACATACCGCTAGATTATTACTACTCAAATAATAATGAATATTTAATTTTCGTGACATGTCACAGTTTTTATTAAAATCAAATCCAAGAATATATTAAAAATGTTTTTAATCAATTGGTTATATTAAAAACAAGATTAAATAAAAGAAATATAATTATGTAATCATTAGTATTAACCAAGACAAAATCGACTCTCCGAATTATTTAAATACATAAAAAAAACCGGTGCCTTTAACAGCACCGGTTCTATTATTGTGTTACAAGCAGACTAATAAATCTTACTTGTTGTCACCACTGAAACCTGCGTTTAACAGTTCAGCCAGGTTAGCCGTTGCTTCATCTGCGCTGACTTGTGGAGCTTCCACAACATCATTCAGATGACGACGACGGATACGGTCTTGGTGATACGCAAAACCAGTACCTGCTGGGATCAGACGACCCACAATAACGTTTTCTTTCAGACCGCGAAGTTCATCACGTTTACCTGCAACCGCAGCTTCTGTCAGAACGCGTGTTGTTTCTTGGAACGATGCTGCTGAGATGAAGGATTCTGTTGCCAGAGATGCCTTAGTAATACCCAACAGGTCACGTGCATAGTTAGCTGGGATCTTACCGTCTAATTCCAGCTTACGATTAGAAACTTTAACGCGTGAGTATTCGATCTGCTCACCTTCGAGGAATTCAGAACTTCCTGCATCCGCGATAGTTACTTTACGTAGCATCTGACGAACGATAACTTCAATGTGTTTATCGTTTATCTTAACGCCTTGTAAGCGGTAAACTTCCTGAACTTCGTTAGTGATATAACGCGTTACTGCATGAACACCACGCAGACGCAGAATATCATGTGGAGATTCTGGACCATCGGAAACTACATCACCACGTTCAACGATTTCACCTTCGAATACGTTGAGCTGACGCCATTTAGGGATCATCTCTTCGTACGGTTCTGAACCATCTAATGGGGTAATAACCAGACGACGCTTACCTTTAGTTTCTTTACCGAATGAGATGATACCGCTGATTTCAGCAAGGATCGCAGGCTCTTTCGGACGACGAGCTTCGAACAAGTCAGCAACGCGTGGTAGACCACCCGTGATATCTTTAGTACCCACAGATTCTTGTGGAATACGTGCTAAAGTATCACCGGCATTGATAGCGATGCCATCATCCAACTGAACAATTGCTTTACCCGGTAAGAAGTACTGAGTAGGCATATCAGTGTTAGGAATAAGAACATCTTTACCATTTGCATCAACAACACGAAGTGCAGGACGCAAGTCTTTACCACCAGCAGTACGCTCAGCGCTATCCAGAACAACGATTGAAGACAGACCGGTTAATTCATCAGTCTGGCGAATCATTGACTGGCCATCAAGCATGTCAGAGTAACGGATAATACCGGATACTTCACTGACAACTGGCATTGTATGTGGATCCCAGTTAGCAACAGTTTCGCCGCCGATAACTGATGCGCCATCACCTTTAGTCAGGTGTGCACCGTAAGGAACTTTATAGCTCTCTTTCGTACGACCGAACTCATCAATCAGACGCAATTCAGTATTACGTGAAGTAATAACCAGTTTGCCTTCTGAGTTGGTAACGTATTTCGCGTTGAACAGTTTCAGCGTACCCGTGTTACGAACTTGGATACTAGATTCTGCTGCCGCACGAGATGCCGCACCACCGATGTGGAACGTACGCATCGTCAGCTGTGTACCCGGCTCACCGATTGACTGTGCCGCGATAACCCCGATAGCTTCACCTTTGTTGATGATATGACCACGAGCAAGGTCACGACCATAACAGTGAGCACACACACCGAAGTCAGTTTCACAACTTACAACTGAACGTACTTTCACGCTGTCGACTGAGTTAGCTTCTAACAGGTCACAGAGTTTTTCGTGAAGTAGAGTGTTACGTGGAACCAGAATGTCCGCAGTACCTGGGATCAGGATATCTTCTGCCGTCACACGACCCAATACACGCTCACGCAGTGGTTCTTTAACGTCGCCACCCTCGATAACCGGAGTCATCAGGATACCTTCGTGAGTTCCACAGTCGTCTTCAGTAACTACCAAGTCCTGTGCAACATCAACTAAACGACGAGTCAGATAACCGGAGTTTGCTGTTTTCAATGCTGTATCCGCAAGACCTTTACGAGCACCATGCGTAGAAATAAAGTACTGAAGAACGTTTAGACCTTCACGGAAGTTCGCCGTGATTGGTGTTTCGATGATTGAGCCATCTGGCTTAGCCATCAGACCACGCATACCAGCTAGCTGACGGATCTGCGCAGCAGAACCACGAGCACCGGAATCGGCCATCATAAAGATACTGTTGAAAGAAACCTGTTGTTCTTCTTCACCGTCACGGTTAATAACGCTTTCAGTTGACAGGTTTTCCATCATCGCTTTAGCGACACGTTCGTTTGCTGCTGCCCAGATATCGATAACTTTGTTATAACGTTCGCCAGCTGTAACCAGACCAGACTGGAACTGTTCTTGAATTTCAGCAACTTCTGCTTCGGCTTCCGCGATGATCCCTGCTTTTTTCTCAGGAATAACCATGTCGTCGATACCAACAGATGCACCAGAACGTGCCGCGTAGGCAAAACCGGTATACATGATTTGGTCAGCAAAAATAACAGTATGTTTCAAGCCCAGTATACGGTAACAAGTATTCAGCATTTTGGAGATAGCTTTTTTACCTAACGCTTGGTTAACCAGAGCATAAGGTAGACCTTTCGGTACGATCATCCATAAAATTGCGCGACCAACAGTGGTATCAACTAAACCAGTGTTAATTGTAATGTTACCTTCACTGTCTTTAACTTCTTCAGTGATACGAACTTTAACGCGGGCATGCAATGATGCATGACCTGAGCGATAAACACGTTCAGCTTCTTTAGGGCCGGCTAAAACCATCCCTTCGCCTTTCGCGTTTACACAGTCACGAGTCATGTAGTAAAGACCCAATACAACGTCCTGTGAAGGAACGATGATAGGCTCACCACTTGCTGGTGACAGAATGTTGTTCGTTGACATCATCAATGCACGTGCTTCTAACTGAGCTTCCAGAGTCAGAGGAACGTGTACCGCCATTTGGTCACCATCGAAGTCGGCGTTATATGCCGCACAGACCAATGGGTGCAATTGGATAGCTTTACCTTCGATCAGAATCGGTTCGAAAGCTTGGATACCCAGACGGTGAAGTGTTGGTGCACGGTTCAGCATGACTGGGTGTTCACGGATAACTTCATCCAGAATATCCCAAACAACCGCTTCTTCGCGCTCAACCATTTTCTTCGCAGCTTTAATCGTTGTTGCCAAGCCACGCAGCTCTAATTTGCCATAGATAAATGGTTTGAACAGCTCAAGAGCCATCTTCTTAGGCAGACCACATTGGTGCAGACGCAGGTATGGACCAACGGTGATAACCGAACGACCAGAGTAGTCAACACGCTTACCAAGCAAGTTCTGACGGAAACGACCTTGTTTACCTTTGATCATATCAGCCAAAGATTTCAGAGGGCGTTTGTTAGAACCCGTAATTGCACGACCACGACGACCGTTATCTAACAGTGCATCAACAGCTTCTTGCAGCATACGTTTTTCGTTACGTACGATGATGTCTGGCGCAGCCAGATCAAGAAGACGCTTCAGACGGTTGTTACGGTTTATAACGCGACGATACAGATCGTTTAGATCTGATGTTGCGAAACGTCCGCCATCCAATGGTACTAATGGACGTAGATCTGGTGGTAATACTGGCAGAACGTTCAGGATCATCCACTCTGGCTTGTTACCAGATTGAATAAACGCTTCTAACAGTTTGATACGCTTAGTCAGCTTCTTACGCTTAGTTTCTGAGTTAGTTTCATTTAACTCTTCACGCAGCGTTTCACACTCGTTCTCAAGATCGAGGTTTTTCAGCAGACCTTGGATTGCTTCCGCACCCATTTTCGCGTCAAATTCATCACCGAATTCTTCCAGCGCATCTAAGTATTGCTCTTCTGTCAGAATCTGTGCGCGTTCAAGGCTAGTCATTCCGCCTTCAACAACAACATATGATTCAAAATACAGAACGCGTTCGATATCGCGCAATGGCATATCGAGCAGCAAACCGATACGGGATGGCAGTGATTTCAAGAACCAAATATGTGCAGTCGGAGAAGCAAGTTCAATATGACCCATGCGCTCACGACGGACTTTAGTCTGTGTAACTTCAACGCCACACTTCTCACAAATCACACCACGGTGTTTTAAACGTTTGTACTTACCGCACAGACATTCGTAGTCTTTTACTGGCCCGAAAATACGCGCACAGAAAAGGCCGTCACGCTCAGGTTTGAACGTACGGTAGTTAATGGTTTCTGGCTTTTTAACTTCACCGAATGACCATGAACGGATCATATCAGGTGATGCCAGAGCAATTTTGATCGCATCAAACTCTTCGGTCTTGGTTTGCGCTTTCAGAAACTTTATTAAGTCTTTCACAAAATGGCTCCTGTCGGAGTTAGACCTGTCAGGTGAGTGGCCCGTGCCTCTCTCCCCTAATCCCAGTACTTATACTGGCCGGAAGGCTAAATCTAGCCTTCCGGTACAAACGAATTACTCGTCTTCCAGTTCGATGTTGATACCCAGTGAACGGATTTCTTTCAACAATACGTTGAAGGATTCCGGCATACCAGGTTCCATCTGATGACTACCATCGACGATGTTTTTATACATCTTCGTACGGCCGTTAACGTCATCCGACTTAACAGTAAGCATTTCTTGGAGTGTATATGCTGCACCGTATGCTTCTAGTGCCCACACTTCCATCTCCCCGAAACGCTGACCACCGAACTGTGCTTTACCACCCAGCGGCTGCTGAGTAACCAAGCTGTAAGAACCAGTAGAACGGGCATGCATTTTATCGTCAACCAAGTGGTTTAGTTTCAGCATGTACATGTAACCAACAGTTACTTGACGCTCAAACTTCTCACCAGTACGGCCGTCGAATAATGAGATCTGACCAGAAGTTGGTAGACCACCCAGTTTCAACAGTTCTTTAATTTCAGTTTCTTTCGCACCATCAAACACTGGTGTTGCGATTGGCATACCTTTTTTCAGGTTTTCTGCCAGGCGCATAACTTCTTCATCAGAGAAAGTATTTAGATCAACTTTCTGACGAGTGTCATCACCAAGGTCATAGGCTTTCTGGATAAACTCACGCAGTTTGGCAACATCTTGCTGCTGTTTAAGCATAGCATTGATCTTGTCACCAATACCTTTCGCAGCCATACCCAAGTGGGTTTCCAGAATCTGACCGATGTTCATACGAGAAGGTACACCCAATGGGTTCAGAACGATGTCTACAGGGTTACCGTTTTCATCGTAAGGCATGTCTTCAACTGGGTTGATTTTTGAGATAACACCTTTGTTACCATGGCGACCCGCCATTTTATCACCCGGTTGAATCTGACGTTTAACAGCCAGATAAACCTTAACAATTTTCAGTACGCCCGGAGCAAGGTCATCACCTTGAGTGATCTTACGGCGTTTAGCATCGAGCTTTTTCTCGAACTCAGATTTCAGTTCATCATACTGTTCAGCAAGTTGCTCTAACTGGTTCTGTTTCTCTTCATCAGCCAGAGCTAGCTCTAACCAACGATCGCGAGGCAGTTTATCCAGTTTTTCAGCTTCAATTCCGCCATTAACCAGTACAGAACGAATACGTGCGAATAGACCTGCTTCGAAGATACGTAATTCTTCGGTTAAATCTTTCTTAGCATCACGTAACTGAGTTTCTTCGATTTCCAGCGCACGTTTGTCTTTCTCTACGCCATCACGAGTAAATACCTGTACATCGATAACTGTACCGGAAACACCGTTTGGAACACGTAAAGAAGAGTCTTTAACGTCAGACGCTTTTTCACCAAAGATTGCACGCAGCAATTTCTCTTCTGGGGTCAGCTGAGTTTCACCTTTAGGTGTCACTTTACCAACGAGGATATCGCCACCTTTAACTTCAGCACCGATATACACAATACCAGACTCATCGAGTTTAGAGAGTGCAGCTTCGCCGACGTTTGGAATGTCAGCAGTAATTTCTTCAGGCCCCAGTTTAGTGTCACGAGACACACAAGCAAGTTCCTGAATATGAATAGTTGTAAAACGATCTTCTTGAACAACACGCTCAGATACGAGGATGGAGTCTTCGAAGTTATAACCATTCCATGGCATAAATGCCACGCGCATGTTTTGGCCAAGAGCCAATTCACCTAGGTCAGTTGAAGGACCATCAGCTAACACGTCACCACGTTCAATTGGTTCACCTAAAGACACACAAGGCATCTGGCTAATACAAGTGTTCTGGTTAGAACGGGTATATTTAGTTAGGTTATAAATATCGATTCCAGCTTCGCCTGGATACATCTCGTCTTCGTTAACTTTAATAACGATACGTGAAGCATCAACGTACTGGATAGTACCGCCACGGCGAGCAACTGCTGTTACACCAGAGTCAACAGCAACCGCACGTTCCATACCCGTACCAACTAATGGTTTGTCAGCACGTAAAGTAGGAACCGCTTGACGTTGCATGTTCGCACCCATCAATGCACGGTTCGCATCATCGTGTTCAAGGAATGGAATCAATGACGCACCAACAGAAACAATCTGTTGAGTCGAAACGTCCATGTATTCAACCTGATCGCGGCTGAATAAACTTGATTCACCATGGTTACGACACGTAATCAGTTCTTCAACGAAACTACCATCATCACCTAATACGGTGTTTGCCTGAGCAATGATGAAGTTACCTTCTTCAATAGCAGACAGATAGTGAATTTCGTCAGTCACGAGACCGTCACGAACTAAACGATAAGGTGTTTCAAGGAAACCATACTCGTTCGTCTGTGCATAAACAGACAATGAGTTGATAAGACCGATGTTCGGACCTTCAGGGGTTTCGATTGGACACACACGACCGTAGTGAGTTGGATGGACGTCACGTACTTCGAAGCCCGCACGCTCACGAGTCAAACCACCTGGGCCTAACGCAGAGATACGACGTTTGTGCGTAATTTCAGACAATGGGTTGTTCTGGTCCATAAACTGAGAAAGCTGGCTGGAACCAAAGAACTCTTTCACTGCCGCAGAAATTGGCTTCGCGTTAATCATATCTTGTGGCATCAATGCATCGAGGTCGCCCAGAGAAAGACGCTCTTTCACTGCACGTTCAACACGAACCAGACCTACGCGGAACTGGTTTTCAGCCATTTCACCAACAGAACGAATACGACGGTTACCTAAGTGGTCGATATCATCGACTTCGCCTTTACCGTTACGGATATCGATGAGTTTTCTCATGACATCAATGATGTCTTCTTTACTCAGGATACCTGAACCTTCAATTTCATCACGGCCCAGTGAACGGTTAAACTTCATGCGACCAACAGCAGACAAGTCGTAACGATCTTCAGAGAAGAACAGGTTTTCGAACAAGTTTTCTGCGGCTTCACGCGTTGGCGGCTCACCAGGACGCATCATACGGTAGATTTCTACCAATGCGCTTAGGCGATCATTTGTTGGATCGACACGGACCGTTTCAGACATGTATGCACCGTGGTCTAAGTCATTCGTAAACAATGTTTCAATTGTTTTATGACCAGACTGGCTCAGACGCGCCAACGTATCCAATGAAAGCTCCATGTTAGCTGCACAAATCAGCTCACCAGTGTTTTCATCAATATAATCTCTTGCTACCACTTTACCGGCAATGTATTCAACAGGAACTTCAATGCTGTTGACTTCTTCTTTTTCCAGTAAGCGGATATGACGAGCAGTGATACGACGGCCTTTTTCAACATAAACTTTGCCGTTTGCTTCGATATCAAAAGAAGCTGTTTCACCACGTAGACGCTCAGGAACTAGCGTCATCATCAATTTGTTATCGCGAATTTGGAAAACAGTTTTGTCGAAGAATAAATTCAGAATCTCTTCGGTACTGTAATTCATTGCACGCAGAATAATGGTCGCTGGTAATTTACGGCGACGGTCAATACGTACAAACAGGTTATCTTTCGGATCGAATTCGAAATCAAGCCATGAACCGCGGTAAGGAATAATACGCGCGTTATACAGGACTTTACCTGATGAGTGCGTTTTACCTTTATCGCTGTCGAAGAACACACCAGGGCTACGGTGTAACTGAGAAACGATAACACGCTCAGTTCCGTTGATGACGAAAGTCCCGTTTTCGGTCATGAGTGGAATTTCACCCATGTAGACTTCTTGTTCTTTGATGTCTTTTACGGTGCCTTCTGGTGCTTCACGCTCATAAACAATGAGACGTAACTTAACACGCAATGGCGCAGAGTATGTGATGCCGCGAATTTGACATTCTTTAACATCAAATACAGGCTCACCCAGACGATAGCTGACATATTGTAGTTCAGCATTACCGCTGTAGCTCTGAATAGGAAACACAGAACGGAAAGCTGCTTCCAGCCCGTTCTGACCATCAGGATCTTGCTCGATAAACTTCTGGAACGAGTCAAGTTGGATAGAAAGGAGATAAGGTATATCCAAAACTTGTGGACGTTTACCAAAATCCTTACGAATACGTTTTTTCTCGGTATAGGAGTAAACCATAGGGTTCCTCAGCTCGCTGATCAGTGACCCACTCTGCCCGTCCATACAGGACAGCTTCGCTAACGCTATTTTTTGAAGTGGAAAATGAATACTTTCCGTAATACTTATTCCCATCACTCTCAAATCATTTCATTGTGCTGTCCGGCTACCGAGCTACCCGAGCGGGTCGTAGCTGAGAACACAGTATATTAAGTCGTCAATAGAAAAAGTATTGGAGGGCTTGCTAACATCAAAATTGCGTGAAAAAGATGTTAACACCCAATCACGCTTTTTAGCGCAAAAAGGCTGGTGATCAAAAAATCACCAGCCGTCAGCCTTTAAGTTAGGCTGCTAACTGAAAACTGAACTTATTTAAGCTCAGCAGAAGCACCAGCTTCTTCAAGAACTTTCTTCAGAGATTCAGCTTCATCTTTGCTTGCAGCTTCTTTGATAGTTGCTGGAGCAGATTCTACCATGTCTTTAGCTTCTTTTAAGCCAAGACCAGTTGCGCCACGAACTGCTTTGATAACAGCAACTTTGTTAGCGCCGATAGCAGTCAGGACAACATCAAACTCAGTTTTTTCTTCAACAGCTTCAGCTGGGCCAGCAGCAACAGCTACAGCAGCAGCAGCAGAAACGCCGAATTTTTCTTCCATCAGGGTAATCAGTTCAACAACGTCCATTACAGACATTTCAGCAACTGCGTCAAGGATTTGGTCTTTAGTGATAGACATAACAATTGTTCCTAAAATTCAGAAATAGTTTATACGTTAAAAAGCAACGAAGGAAAGGGCTTATGCAGCTTCTTTCTGATCGCGCAGAGCAGCCAGAGTGCGAACCAGTTTGCCTGCAGCGGCTTCTTTCATGGTTGCCATCAGGCGTGCGATTGCTTCTTCGTAAGTTGGGAGTGTAGCCAGACGATCGATATCTTTTGCCTGGATTAACTCACCTTCAAAGGCCGCAGCTTTAATCTCAAATGCTGGATTCGCTTTCGCGAACTCTTTGAACAGACGAGCAGCAGCGCCCGGATGTTCGTTAGAGAAAGCAATTAAGGTTGGACCAACAAACGCATCTTTCAGGACTTCGTAAGAAGTACCTTCAACAGCACGGCGGATCAGCGTGTTACGAACAACACGGATGTAAACGCCAGCTTCGCGACCTGCTTTACGCAGTTCAGTCATTTTTGCTACAGTTACGCCGCGTGAATCAGCAACAACTGCAGAAAGCGCGCCTTTGGCTACTTCGGTGACTTCAGCAACAATCGCTTGTTTGTCTTGAAGATTTAGTGCCATTAGCTTCTTGCTCCTGGATTAACCGGGAAACCCCGGGGGACTCACATCACTCAAAACACAACATTATGTTTGAGCGTTAAAACACGGTGAGCAGCAGAAGTCAGAATAAAAATTCTTGGTATCTCTGTCACCGTCTACGCAGGTAAATTAAGTAGTTATTGACAACTTAAACCACACCTGCGGTCTTGGACGGGGTCTGGAAAGGCCAGACTCCATACCGAAATTTGTGGTTCACTTAAACTAAATAGAGTATAAGCAAACTCAAGGCGTCAGATTTTATACAAATCTGACGCAAAGGTAAAGCTTAATTACCAAACAGCCGAAGCCTTAGGTATTAAACTGTCGCTGAAAGACCAGATTGGTCGATCGCAACACCTGCACCCATAGTGGTAGACAGGCTAACTTTCTTGATGTAGATACCTTTAGCTGAAGATGGTTTTGCTTTTTTCAGCGCAATCAACAGTGATTCCAGGTTCTCTTTCAATTTGTCAGCATCGAAATCAACTTTACCAATTGTGGTGTGGATGATTCCGTTTTTGTCGTTACGGTAACGAACCTGACCAGCTTTAGCATTGTTAACAGCTTCAGCAACGTTAGGAGTTACAGTACCAACTTTAGGGTTAGGCATTAAACCACGTGGACCAAGGATTTGACCTAATTGACCAACAACGCGCATTGCATCTGGAGAAGCAATAACAACGTCAAAATCCATTTGACCAGCTTTGATTTTATCAGCCAAGTCTTCCATACCAACCAATTCAGCGCCAGCAGCTTTAGCAGCTTCAGCATTTGCACCTTGTGCAAATACAGCAACGCGAACTGAACGGCCAGTACCGTGTGGCAGTACAGTTGCACCACGTACGTTTTGGTCAGATTTACGAGCGTCGATGCCAAGGTTAACAGCAACGTCAACACTTTCTACAAATTTAGCAGTCGCTAATTCTTTTAGCAGAGCAACGGCTTCATTGATGTCATACTGTTTAGTTGCATCAACTTTTTCACGGATATTGCGCATGCGCTTATTCAGTTTAGCCATTGATTAATCCTCCACAACCAGGCCCATGGAACGAGCAGTACCTGCAATTGAACGCGCCATAGCGTCAACGTCAGCACCAGTCATGTCCGCAGCTTTAGTTTCAGCGATTTCGCGAACCTGAGCAGAGGTCACTTTACCTACTTTTTCTTTGTTCGGCTTACCAGAACCAGATTTAACGCCAGCTGCTTTTTTCAGTAATACTGCTGCAGGTGGAGTTTTAGTAACGAAAGTGAATGAACGGTCTGCATATACAGTGATAACAACAGGAGTTGGTAAACCTTTTTCTAGGTTCTCTGTTTTTGCGTTAAACGCTTTACAGAATTCCATGATGTTCACACCTTGCTGGCCCAGTGCTGGACCAACTGGTGGGCTTGGGTTAGCCATACCAGCTGCAACTTGCAACTTAACGTAGGCTTGTACTTTCTTAGCCATGAATATTTCCTCTAAATGGGTGATAGCGCCTAATTTTATAGGCTCCCCGTTACATTAACACGCCCCGCAAGAAAACTTGCAAAGCGTAAAAAAACAAAAGGCGCGAAATTATAGTTAAATTTCACACCTTTTGCAAGCCAGTTTTTTGCCGTTAAGACTATGCTTTTTCGACCTGACTGAAATCTAATTCGACTGGAGTCGCACGACCGAAGATTGAAACAGAGACTTTCAAGCGGCTCTTTTCATAATCAATTTCTTCGACAACACCATTAAAGTCAGCAAATGGACCATCGCTGACACGAACCATTTCACCTGGCTCAAATAATGTTTTAGGACGTGGTTTGTCGCCTGCTTGTTGCAGACGATTCATAATCGCATCAACTTCTTTATCACTGATAGGTGCTGGACGATCTGAAGTTCCACCGATAAAGCCCATAACACGTGGTACGCTACGTACTAAGTGCCAAGACTCATCGTTCATAAGCATTTGAACTAATACATAGCCTGGAAAAAACTTACGTTCACTTTTACGGCGCTGACCACTACGGATCTCAACAACTTCTTCAGTTGGTACCATGACTTCGCCGAAAGAGTCTTCCATACCATGTAATTTGATATGTTCGCGCAGAGACTGCGCTACGCGACCTTCAAAACCAGAGAAAGCCTGAATAACATACCAGCGCTTTTTAGGTGAATCTGACATTTAGAATAACCTCAGGCTTGTAATAAACGAAACTAAACGTACTAAGATGCCATCTAATCCCCACAGTATTAATGACATAACAGCCGTTACTGCAGCAACAATCAAAGTCGTTTGTAATGCTTCTTGGCGAGTTGGCCAAATCACTTTTCGCATTTCAATGCGAGCTTCACGCGCAAACGTTAATGTTTGCTTGCCCTTTGTTGTCCACAAAGCTACAGCACCTGCAATGGCAACGACAGCCACAACAGCAAAAGCACGCAGCGCGAGATTATATTGACGGAAGTAATAGTTGCCAACTATAGCAATCAGTAGCAGGACAGCAACAACTACCCACTTAAAGACGTCTACACTACGTCCACTTCCTTGAGCTTCGCTATTCGCACTCATAATTCAACCTGTTACCATGAAGTATGTACAAAGCCCATTCACCTACAATTTAGTAAGATAAACAGACCGAACCAATAGAATATGTCAACATATCCCTTAAGTACTATGAGCCGAGCTTGCTAAGTCAGAAAGGGGTATCATTGACAACGCCTGCAAAGTTAAAAGAATAGTTGGTTAGCAAATGCTATTCAGCGCTATCTATTTTGCAGGTAATTTCCGGCATGCTCAGCAAATTTTTTCACCACTAGATCATAAAAATGAATTTCTAATTGTGGCAGCGGTAAAATATAACATATCTTCCGAGCAAAACCTTAATAAATCTCATATAACTGTATAAAGCTGATGATACAGTTTTTATTTCGTTGTATCAGAGCCTATCTCACCAATAATTTTTATAACTATTGATGAGATAGGTTCTTAAATTTCACAACGTAT
>NZ_KB233224.1:37118-82786 GCF_000314855.2 Providencia burhodogranariea DSM 19968
ATGGTCAACGTGGCCGATTGTACCAACGTTAACGTGCGGTTTTGAACGTTCAAATTTTTCTTTAGACACGACTCTATTCCTTATGGAGTTCCCTCTTCACTCTGAAGAGAGAACTTAATTAAAGTAGTTAAATCGATTAAAACCGATTATTTTGCGTTACGAGCTTCGATAACAGCTTGTGCAACGTTGTTTGGCGCTTCATTGTACTTCAAGAACTCCATTGAGTATGAAGCACGACCTTGAGTCTGTGAACGCAGGTCAGTAGCGTAACCGAACATTTCTGACAATGGTACTTGTGCACGAACGATTTTGCCAGTAGCCATATCATCCATACCTTCAATTATACCACGACGACGGTTCAGGTCACCAATTACGTCACCCATGTAGTCTTCAGGTGTTTCCACCTCAACTTTCATGATTGGCTCAAGTAGAACAGGTTTCGCTTTTTTGAAGCCGTCTTTAAATGCCAGTGATGCAGCAAGTTTAAACGCCAGTTCAGATGAGTCAACATCATGGTATGAACCGAAATGCAGACGAACACCCAATTTAACTACAGGGTAGCCAGCTAATGGGCCTGATTTCAGCTGCTCTTGGATACCTTTATCAACGGCAGGGATGTATTCACCAGGGATTACACCACCTTTGATTTCGTTGACGAACTCATAGTTCATCGCTTCGCCGTCTTTGTCTTTCTTGTCAAGTGGGTACATATCGATAATGACATGACCATACTGACCACGACCACCAGACTGTTTAGCGTGTTTACCTTCAATATCCTGAACTGGAATCTGGATAGTTTCACGGTAAGCAACTTGAGGTTTACCAACGTTCGCTTCAACTTTGAATTCGCGACGCATGCGGTCAACCAGAACGTCCAAGTGTAATTCACCCATACCAGCGATGATGGTTTGACCCGTTTCTTCATCACTTGATACGCGGAATGATGGATCTTCTTGAGCCAAACGACCCAATGCGATACCCATTTTTTCTTGGTCAACTTTAGTTTTTGGTTCAATTGCAACAGAGATTACTGGCTCTGGGAATTCCATACGCTCTAAGATGATTGGTGCATCAATAGCACACAAAGTATCACCAGTAGTAACATCTTTCAGACCGATAGCTGCCGCGATGTCACCAGCGCGAACTTCTTTAATCTCTTCACGCTTGTTTGCGTGCATCTGAACGATACGACCAAAACGTTCTTTTTTAGACTTAACTGGGTTCAATACAGTGTCACCTGAGTTTACTAAACCAGAGTAGACACGGAAGAACGTTAAGTTACCAACGAACGGGTCAGTTGCAATTTTAAATGCTAGTGCAGAGAACGGCTCATCATCACTTGCATGACGTTCAGCCGGAGTATCTTTACCATCATCCAGAATACCATTAATTGCCGCAACATCAGTTGGAGCTGGTAAGTATTCGATAACAGCATCTAGCATCGCCTGAACACCTTTGTTCTTAAATGCAGAACCACAGGTAACCAGAATAATTTCGCTTGCAAGAACGCGTTGACGAAGAGCTGCTTTGATCTCTTCTTCTGTCAGGTCTTCACCGCCCAGATATTTTTCCATCAGTTCTTCTGATGCTTCTGCTGCGGATTCAACTAAGAAGTTATGCCACTCTTCAGCGAGTTCTTGCATGTTTTCAGGAATTTCTTCGTATTCGAAGGTAACACCCTGATCTTCATCGCTCCACTTGATCGCTTTCATTTTGACCAAGTCAACAACACCAGTGAATGCTTCTTCAGCACCAACTGGTAATTGCAGTGGAACTGCAGTTGCTGCCAAACGTGTTTTCAATTGCTCAACAACACGCAGGTAGTTAGCCCCCATACGGTCCATTTTGTTAACGAACGCAATACGT
The DNA here is from genome assembly GCF_000314855.2 of Providencia burhodogranariea DSM 19968. Lineage (GTDB taxonomy): Bacteria > Pseudomonadota > Gammaproteobacteria > Enterobacterales > Enterobacteriaceae > Providencia > Providencia burhodogranariea. Next base: position 38,985 of record NZ_KB233224.1, read on the forward strand.
GGAACTTTATATTTGTTAGCCTGACGCCATACAGTTTCAGACTGTGGCTGAACACCACCAACTGCACAATAAACCATTACTGCGCCATCAAGAACACGCATTGAACGTTCTACTTCGATTGTGAAGTCAACGTGTCCTGGGGTGTCGATGATGTTAACACGGTGTGGCTGGAACTGTTTTGCCATACCAGACCAGAAAGCAGTAGTTGCTGCAGACGTGATAGTAATACCACGCTCTTGCTCCTGCTCCATCCAGTCCATAGTTGCAGAACCTTCGTGCGTCTCACCAATTTTGTGGTTTACGCCTGTATAAAACAGAATACGTTCAGTCGTTGTTGTTTTACCGGCGTCGATGTGTGCACTGATACCGATGTTACGATAGCGCGATATGGGCGTTTGACGGGCCATGTTTTCCTCTCTCGTGGGCGTTCAATTCATCATATAAAGGGTAGCGAAAGGCTACCCTAAGAAACATCACTAACTTGGTGCAATTACCAACGGTAGTGAGCGAACGCCTTGTTAGCTTCTGCCATACGGTGAACGTCTTCACGTTTCTTAACAGAGGAACCTTTGTTCTCTGCTGCATCCGATAATTCGTTTGCCAGGCGCAGAGCCATTGACTTATCACCGCGTTTACGAGCAGCATCAACGATCCAACGCATTGCCAGAGCATTACGACGAACCGGACGAACTTCTACAGGAACTTGGTAAGTTGAACCACCAACACGGCGGGATTTAACTTCAACAGTCGGACGCACGTTATCCAGTGCTAATTCGAATGCATCAAGTTCAGTCTTACCAGAACGCTGAGCCAGGGTCTCAAGCGCGTTATATACGATTGCTTCAGCAGTAGATTTTTTCCCGTCTACCATCAGGATATTCACAAACTTGGCCAGTAATTCTGATCCGAACTTAGGATCTGGAAGAATTTTACGTTGACCAATTACGCGACGACGTGGCATGGATATTACTCCGTTGTTAATTCAGGTTTGTCCAAAACTCTACAAGAGTATTTTGACATTAAGATTAAAATGTTTGGCCTTACTTAACGGAATCCATTAAGCCTTAGGCTTTTTAGCACCGTATTTAGAGCGGGCTTGTTTGCGGTCTTTAACACCAGAACAGTCCAGCGCGCCGCGAACGGTGTGATAACGCACACCTGGCAAGTCTTTAACACGACCGCCACGGATCAGGATTACGGAGTGTTCCTGCAAGTTGTGGCCTTCACCACCAATGTAGGAAGAAACTTCATAACCGTTAGTTAAACGAACACGGCACACTTTACGTAGTGCTGAGTTTGGTTTCTTAGGAGTGGTAGTATATACACGAGTACATACGCCACGTTTTTGCGGGCATGCTTCCAGTGCTGGAACGTTGCTTTTAACAACTTTCGAGCTACGAGATTTGCGTACCAGCTGATTAATAGTTGCCATTATTAAAAAAGCTCCTGGTTTTTTGCTTCGTAAACACGGATTTCAACCTCGTTCGCCAGTATGACAATACACGAGGACGCGAAATTTTATTGCCGACTGGCTCAGGTGTCAAGAAATATACAACTTTTAACGTCTTTATAGGGCAAAATGCTGTTTATGGACAACAGTTAGCTGAACAAAATCCTGATATGAGGCCAAAATCACATCTTTTGAAATCATATTCTGCAACCCACGGGCATTAACATCAGCCTCTAATGCATAAACTTGTGCGCCTACTTGCTGGAGTTGACTAAGATGCGTTGACTGATGAACCGCTGCAATGACACCATCTTGAATCAGTAAAACTGCACTATCAGGCATTATAAGCCGTAAGATTGCCGTAAAGTCACAATGAAAAGGTGAAGTCGCTATAGTATAAAGCATAGAGAAGATCCTACAACAGATCAAAATTTAAGCACAACATCACAATCAAATAGTTTATCTCTTATTTGTTTCGCACTGATGACACTGGCATCAACAACCCACTCGCTATGCTCACAAATCCCTCTATCTTTTAGAGAATCAGCACAAAGATAAATATTATCGATATCGTAAAGAGGCAATATTTTGAATGTAGAAATATAGTCTCTCGCTAGAATTTCATTTGGTTTTTGATTAGCAAGTAACTGGCAGACACCATCTGATAGGAAAAAAATACTAATATCTTCAGTCAGCGCCGAGGTAGCAAGTAGCGCATCTAACCCCTCTCGACCACTGGCATTTCCATGAGGCATTGATGTAAAAACAAAAGCAAATTTTTTCATTCATAACCTCAAAAGCGAATCGTTCTATCTGTGGTTATCATGGCTTCAGCAAGACTGCCTAATCCACTCATGATAAAACCATCACCTATGTTACTGGCAATAAGTGATAATATGTCAGCCTGTTCTTTGTCTGTAACTCCACGACGCAATGCCGCGGAAACACAAATATGCATTTCACAACCTGATTTTTTCGCAAGTTGCTGCCATGCTTTGATTAAATTGAACTCATCATTTGCTGGTGATGTAAATGCATTAGCATTAGAAACCCCTTCACTATAAAAAAAAAGTGTTTTTAAGCTATGCCCTTCTTCGAGCAATGCATTCGCAAACTGGTAAGCACTCGATGCTTGTTGAGTACCATAAGCAGGCCCCGTCACTAGCAGGCAGTAAGTTAGATTTTGTGTACTCATTCCTCACTCTTGAACTGACGAATATAGAGATAAACCGTATGTTTAGAGATGTTTAGACGATCTGCGACTTGGTTGATCGCATCTTTAATATCAAAAATACCTTTCTCATACAGATTGAGCACCACTTGTTTGTTTTTTGCATTGTTAGAGACATTACGGTCTGCACCGACTTCCTCAATGGTGAACTCTAATGTTTGAGCAACAAGGTCATCGACTGAAGATGCAAAGTTGACGTCTGAAGTAATTTCTTGTTTTTCTTCAGGAACGAAACTTTTAATAATTTCAGAAAAAGGCACATCAAGATTCATGTTAATACATAAAAGGCCAATAACACGTTGGTTACGATTACGGATAGCAATCGTGACTGATTTCATTAAATCGCCACTTTTTGCTTTTGTAAAATACGCTTTTGATACATTTGATTTTTCATCTGCCATTTCATGCAGCATTCGCAACGCAAGATCTGTAATTGGGGAGCCAATTTTACGTCCTGTATGTTGTCCATTCGCTATTCTAACAGCTGAACTTTTTAAATCTTCCAAAGAGTGAAGGACTATTTCACAGTGTCCACCGATCAACATAGCTAAACCATCAACAGCAGCTTCATAGGATTTTAGAATTTCATGATCAGTCTGTGTAAAAGGCTCGTTATCCAATAAATTGATATCATTGTGATCGTTTGAAAGTACTGAGTTAGACATTTTTAAACACCATCCTTCGAATGTACGAAAATTCACCGCGCTGACTAATGAGGCGTTAATTGTTCGATGCTTTTACCTTCATTTTATTGTTTGTCGTCAGCAAATACAGTGAGAAATAGAAAAGCTGAATATAGTGAAGTTAAAACTACGGGAAGCCGCCGTCAAGCAGTTGAGTACAAGACAGTTTGTTTTATCACAAGTTTTAAACATAAAAACCATTATTTCTAGCAAATAAACAATAAGCTTATTCAAAATCAATTTGGATGGTATATTTTACAATTACATGCAAGTAATCAATATGCTACTCAAGTTTTTTGTTTTATTTATTAAATTAAACAAAAAAAATTAATAGTGCCTTAACGCAAAAAACCCAGACAAGCTGGGTTTTTTAGACTGCGACACAAAATTATTTTGCAGCTGGTTTGATATCTAACAATTCAACATCAAATACCAGTGTTGAATTTGCAGGGATACCAGGTACACCGTTTTCGCCATAAGCAAGGTCAGCAGGGATAACTAACTGGATTTTACCACCTTTTTTGACATTGACTAAGCCTTCAGTCCAACCTTTAATCACTGAGTTTAATGGAATAGTCAGAGGCTCATTGCGTCCATATGAACTATCAAACTCAGTTCCGTCAGTCAGCATACCTTTGTAGTGAACAACAACAGTATCGTCAGCTTTAGGCTTAGCACCCGTTCCTTCTTTTTCAATTTTGTACAACAGGCCTGATTTAGTTTTAACTACGCCTTTTTCTTTAGCATATTTTTCACGATATTCAGCACCAATTTTTTCATTAGCAGCTGATTGATCTTTCATTTTTTTCTCAGCAGCTTCTTTGACTTGGCCTTCGAACTGACGCAGTGTTTCTTCAACTTCTGCATCTGTCATTTTGCTTTTATTGTTAAATGCATCTTGAACACCAGCCAGTAGCTGTGTTTTATCTAAATTGATGCCAATCGTTTTTTGCTCATCCAATGAGTTTTGCATATAACGACCTAAAGATGCACCTAATGCATAAGCATTACGTTCTTCAGTTGATTTAAATGCGCTACTTGTTGGCGCTTTTGCGGTTGTTTCAGCCGCGATCACTTGGGGAGCAGCAAAAGCTAATGCTAATGTTGTTGCCAGAAGACTTGCCTTAAACAGTGATTTCATCCTAATCTCCGATTTCTATTATTATAAGTTGTTACCTAATTCTTTATTATGAGTAAACCTTTTTCAGTATATACTCGCTAGACTTCAAATTGCATCGTCGTTAACTGTACTCAACAATTCGATTCACATTATCATTGATATTCGCGAACAAGCTTCGTTTATCGTCAACATGCAACTCGAATTATTTCAAGCATAGAATCATAAGTAACAGAATGACTACTTAGACAACATTAACAAAAAGAGGTTTCAACGCCTATCTCTTTAACTAAAACTTATCTATTGATTTGTAATGTTCGGTTATTATGATGATTTTTTTATGATGAGAAGCCATAAGGAGAACCTAAAATGGATTCATCTGACACTTTTGAGCAACGTCTTGAACTTTTAGAAAGCAAAATTGCTTTTCAAGAAATTACCATCGAACAGCTCAACCAAATCATTACGGATCAGCAAATGCAGCTATCTAAAATGCAAGAGCATATACGTTTTGTGGCCGAAAGAATTAAATCCTCTCAGTCATCTCACCTTGCCAGGCCAGATGAAGAGACACCTCCACCACATTACTAATGTGGACCGGTAGCAAATACAAAAAAGGAAAGCCTAGGCTTTCCTTTTTTTAATATATTGTTGCTTAGTGGCAACCACAACCACCGTGTTTATGGCCGTGATCTTCACTTTTGCCACCACCACAACAGCCGCTTTCTTCACCATGGCTATGACCACCACCACAGCAACCACCTTCGTGATCATGATCATGGCCGTCAGCACCATGAACGTGACCATGTGCTAATTCTTCTTCAGTTGCTTCACGGATACCCATGACTTCAACATTGAATTTCAGGTTTTGGCCTGCCAGCATATGGTTACCATCAACGATAACTTCATCGCCTTCAATACCAGTTATTTCGACAGGTACTGGACCCATATCAGTATCAGCCAAGAAGCGCATGCCAACTTCCAGCTCTTCAACACCCATAAATACATCTTTTGGTACGCGCTGAACTAAATTTTCATCATATTGACCATAAGCGTCATCTGATTCAACTTCAACATCAAAGTGATCACCAACAGCACGACCTTCTAATGCTTTTTCTAGGCCAGAAATTAAAGAACCGCGGCCATGTAGATAGTCGAGTGGCGCATTTGCCGGGGACTCATCAACTAAAACACCATCTTCTGTTCTTACTTGATAAGCCAAGCTGACTACCAAATCGTTTGCTACTTTCATGACATCTCCTACTAACCATCAGGCAAAAAAATTTTGATAATTGTACCGGAAAACAAGACAGCTGTATTGAGAATTGACAAAATTCTCTCATTCCGGAGTGAAAATTCCGATTACTTTTTCCTGTTTTCTCACATGAGGCGTTGCATCATCGTTAACTTGACGCTGTTGCTCCCCACATTTTACACATTCAACAATATCAATCTTATCTTCCCGCCACATCATCAAAGTGTCTTGTGATTGGCATTTAGGACAGGTTGCACCTGCAATAAATCGCTTACGTGTTGACGACATTTGACTATCCTTTATTCATCACGGTTCCAACTGTGCGGCTGCCTATGCTCTCTTAGCATCTCTTTTTCAAACAGCTCATTTAATTCACGCCGAGCCTCTTTTACACGGGAAATTTGGCCGCTATCCCCTTCATTTTCAGGAATGATTTCTCTTAGCACTCGCATATCTAGTCGACGAAAATGCTGTTTAGCACGATAAGCTTTATGAGGATGCATACCTGTGCTGATCAATGCCTTACTGCCGAGTTCCAATGCACTAGAAAACGTCTCGCGGCTAAAATCTTGTACACCACTTTGTAGAAGCTCATGAGCTTCTACACGACCTTTAGCTCTTGCAATAATATGCAAATTAGGGAAATTATCTTGGCATAAGCGCACAATTTCCATCACTTCTTCAGGTACATCGCTGGTGATCACAATCGCTTTTGCTTTTTCAGCGCCAGCAGATCGCAGAAGCTGTAATTCCCGTGCATCACCGTAATAGACCGTATAACCATAACGACGCATAGTGCTAATTGCCGTGACATCCTGTTCAAGTACCGTTATTTTGACTTTATTCGCCATCAATAAGCGCCCGACCACTTGCCCCATACGCCCAAAACCGACCAAAATAACATGTGGGTCATTATCTTCGACAAATGGCTTTTCAGTTGAGGCGGGTTGGCGATTATAACGATAGTTAAGATAGGCATCTATCAGCTGCATCACAAGAGGCGTTGTCATCATAGAAAGAGTGACCACTACTAGCAAAAGATCCATTTGCATTTCATCAATCACGCTAGCCCCGGAAGCTGTCGCAAAAATAACAAAAGCAAACTCACCGCCTTGGCTTAGTACACCAGAAAACTGTGCTCGTGCGCCATTGCGTAATTTAGCTACCCAACTGAGGGTATAAAGTACCAGCGCTTTGACTGCGACCAAAATCACCACACCAAGCAATACTTGAGGTAGATACGACCAGAGAATTTGCAGATTTAGCGACATACCTACGGAGATAAAAAACAATCCCAGCAGTAAGCCTTTAAACGGTTCAATATTAATTTCTAACTCGTGACGGAATTCAGTCTCTGCCAACATGACACCCGCCATGAAAGTTCCAAGCGCCATCGAAAATCCAAGGCTTTCCATTATTAACGCTGAACCCAGAACGACAAGCAGTGCTGCTGCCGTAAAAATTTCATGAACGCCTGATTTAGCGGCGAGGCGAAACAGTGGACGCAATAAGTAACGACCTACAACCCATAGCCCAGCAAAGGCGATAACTTTTAAGCCAATACGATACCAATCATTACTTGCAGTATCGCCAGCCAAAAGAGGAATTAATGCCATAATCGGGATCACGGCCATATCTTGGAATAGCAGCACGGAAAAGCCAAGTTGCCCACTCTCTTTGTTAGACATGCCCTTTTCATTCATCAGCTGTAATGCCATCGCTGTTGATGACATGGCCATTCCGAGCCCACCTACTACTGCGGCCTGCCAAGAAAATTTAGCTAAAAAGAGTAGCCCACCCATGATGGCGGCAGTCACAAGTACTTGAGCCGCACCCACACCAAAAATAGAACGACGTAATTCCCAAAGCTTTGAAGGCTTAAGTTCCAGCCCTATCAAGAACATCAGGAATACCACCCCCATTTCAGAAAAATGGAGAATGTCATCAACGTTACGAATAAAACCAAAGACAAAAGGCCCGATAACAATCCCCGCAAGAAGATAACCGAGCACTGCACCCAAACGAATTTTCTGCGCTATAGGCACCATCACCACACCAGCACAGAGAAAAATAATCACCGACTCAAACAGGTTGAGTTGTTCCATTAGGATAAGCCTCCTGTTTGCAGTGGCTGCTGCAACCACTCACGGTATCCTGCAATAATTTGTTGTAATTGATCTTTATTCTGCCTTCGCGCCGCATAAATCACACTCGGCTCCAACCATTGCATATCACACATCGCCGCTGTCAGTTCAAAGGGGCGTAGAATCTCATTGAGTGGATAACGGTTGTATCCTCCGTGTTGATAAGCTTCTTGTGGCTCACCAGTCGTAATGATTGATCGCCAATATTTCCCTTTTAATTTTTGATAACCGACATCTGTCGCAAAACGGCGAGTTAAAACACGGTCAAACCACTCTTTTAATAAGGCTGGGCAACTGTAGGTATAAAGCGGGTGCTGAAAGACAATGACGTCATATTGGCACAACAGTTTCTGCTCAGCTGTCACATCGATAAAATAATCAGGATAAATCGCATACAAATCATGCACCGTGACATGCTCCAAATCCTCTATTGCCTCTAACAAGGCTTTGTTTGCGACAGACTCCTCAGAGTCTGGATGTGCGTAGAGCACTAATACTTTCGGCTTATTTGACATCTTCCCCCCTCAAAGGCGTGTCAGACGGATAATTTTCCGTTACCATGCTCGCAGGAGCTATTGATCTTTGCTGCGTATTTTTACTACACTAATTGATTGACATAACAGCAATGCCATTATGCCATCTATTGATGTGATTAAAAAAACATCAATACAAAACCAAACAGCAAATAAAAGTGCTCTTTGGGTTCAATTAAAAATTGGCTCTCAAAGATCAACAGCCCCTAACAAATATCATTTTTTACGCCCAGTATTTTGTATGGCAGCAATCACTGCATGCCCGTTAAAAAACTGAGGGTATATTTTAATTTAACATATTTTCAATTGACGGCAGCTATGATTGTTTTCTCTTCATTACAAATTCGCCGTGGCGTACGTGTTTTACTCGACAATGCCACTGCTACTATTAATCCCGGTCAAAAAGTCGGGTTGGTAGGTAAAAACGGCTGTGGAAAGTCGACACTGCTCGCCTTACTTAAAGGTGAGCTACAAGCTGAAGCTGGCTCCGCCACATATCCAAGCACATGGGCTTTAGCTTGGGTCAATCAGGAAACTCCTGCACTTGATATCCCCGCCCTTGAGTATGTCATCGATGGCGACCGTGAATTTCGTGCTCTTGAACAGCAATTGCAATTGGCTAATGAGAAAAATGATGGCCACGCGATTGCAGTTCTACACGGCCAGCTCGATGCCATCAATGCATGGACTATCAGTTCACGCGCATCTAGTCTGTTGCATGGCCTTGGTTTTAGCCAAAATCAATTACAAGAACCGGTGAAATCCTTCTCTGGTGGATGGCGAATGCGTCTCAACCTTGCGCAGGCGCTGCTTTGTCGCTCAGATTTATTGCTCCTCGATGAACCGACCAACCACCTTGATTTAGATGCGGTGATTTGGTTAGAGAAATGGTTAAAAAGCTATTCTGGCACATTAATATTAATCTCGCATGACCGCGATTTCCTTGACCCGATTATTGACAAAGTTCTGCATATTGAACAAGAGAGCATGTTTGAATATACGGGTAACTACTCGTCATTTGAACGTCAAAGAGCAACTAAACTGGCTCAGCAACAATCATTGTATGAAAGCCAACAGCTTCGAGCGGCACATTTACAACGCTACGTCGATCGCTTCAGAGCACAAGCCACAAAAGCTAAACAAGCACAAAGCCGTATAAAAATGCTCGAAAGAATGGAGATGGTTGCACCCGCTCTCGTCGATAACCCATTCCATTTTTCATTTCGCAAACCAGAAAACTTGCCCAATCCATTACTGAAAATGGAGAAAGTCAGTGCCGGTTACGCCGATACAATTATCTTAAAATCAATTAAATTGAATTTAGTACCGGGTTCACGTATTGGTCTATTAGGCCGTAATGGCGCGGGTAAATCGACATTAATTAAAATGCTCGCGGGTGACTTAGAACCATTACAGGGCACTATATCTCTGTCTAAAGGCATAAAATTAGGCTATTTTGCCCAGCATCAGCTTGAATATTTACATGCTGATGAATCGCCTTTACAGCACCTTGCAAGGCTTGCACCGCAAGAAACTGAGCAGAAATTACGTGATTATTTAGGGGGTTTTGGCTTCCAAGGCGACCAAGTAACTGATCCAAGCGGCCGTTTCTCTGGTGGAGAAAAAGCCCGTCTAGTGCTCGCATTGGTTGTTTGGCAAAGACCTAACCTATTGCTGCTGGATGAACCAACTAACCATCTTGACTTAGACATGCGCCAAGCCTTGACCGAAGCCTTGATGGATTTTGAAGGTGCATTAGTGGTGGTATCGCATGATAGGCATTTATTACGTTCAACAACTGATGACTTGTATTTAGTCCATGATGGTTTAGTCGAGCAATTTGATGGCGACCTAGAAGATTACCAACAGTGGCTAGCTGAGCAAAATAAAATAGATCAGCAACAAGTCCGCGACCAGCAAGAGAAAGAGCGTCCTGCTAGCGTTGCGACAGTGACTGCCCAAGATAGAAAAGACCAGAAGCGCCGTGAAGCGGAATTTCGTCAGCAAACTCTACCTATCCGTAAGAAGTTGACTGAGCTAGAAAAGAAAATGGAAAAACATTCTGCGGCACTAGCTGAATTGGAGACAATGCTTTCAGATCCTGCTGTCTATGAGCAAGAACGCAAAACACAATTATCAGAGTGTTTGAAGAAGCAAACTGAGCAAAAATCAGCATTAGAAGAAGTTGAAATGGAGTGGATGGAGCTGCAAGAGCAGCTAGAAGCCATGACAACTGAGCTTGAATCTAACGCTTAGCCGCTTAATTAATAGGGAGTCAATTAATTGACCCCCTTCTCTCTTTACTACCTTATAGCCTTGCGTTATTTAACACACATTACATGATAACAACCATCAATAATCTCAGTACCTTCTGTTTCATGTTCAAAGCCCGGAAACTCACTATCCCATGATTGTAAGCTACGTAAATAGTGAATGTGTGGGCTATTTTCCTCACCAAAGTTTTCACCAGATAACAGCATTGGAATACCCGGAGGATAAGGAATTATCGAGTTAGCAGCTACTCGACCCGCTAATTTATTAACAGGAACTGCTTCAACACGATTCGCGACTATTTCTTGGTAAGCATCTCGCGGACTCATCATCACTTCAGGAAGCTGAGAATAAGCCTGATTCAATAACGAACCGGGATTGTTTTTTTGTAAATAAGCAAACATTTTGTCACCGAGATCACGTATGCCCATTTCACCATAAATATCAGGTGCAGATTCGACAACTTCAGGAAGCACTTTTTTCAATGCCGTATTACTGTCGTAATGACGCTTAAAAGACAGTAACGTATTCACTAATGTTCCCCATTTACCCTTGGTAATTCCCATAGAAAACAAAAACATGATTTGAAAATCAGTGGTTCTTGTCGGCACAATACCATAATGAGTCAACCATGCTGTGACCAACGCTGCCGGAACCCCAGTATCAAGTAATTGCCCATCATCTCCCATCCCCGGTGCCAATATACTGACCTTTATCGGATCAAGCATTGCCCAATTATCGGGAATATCATGGAAACCATGCCATTTATCTTCAGGATGCATCACCCAACAACTTTGCTCTTTCATCAATAGATCAACAGGTGCGTCTTCAAATGCATAACGCTGCCCAGTCGCAGGATCTCTGACCATTTCCTGATTCCATGGTTTGAAAAACCACTCTTCATCATTAATAAATTCTTTATACAAAAAGGCCAATGATTGACGAAAGTCGATCGATTCGCGGATCACTTCATCCGTTAATGAGCGCCCACTATTGCCATCCATCATGTCTGCGGCAATATCATTTGAAGCACAGATGGCATATAACGGTGATGTGGTTGAATGCATTAAATAAGCTTGATTAAAACGATTAAAATCAATTGAATTACGCCCATTACGTACATGAATAAATGAAGCTTGCGACAGTGCATTGAGTAATTTGTGCGTGGAGTGTGTGGCAAATATTGTTGGCTGATTTTCGTCACGTTCTTCATCTCGCATGGCAAAATGGTCACGATAAAGCGGGTTAAAACGCGCGTAACCATACCAAGCTTCATCGAAATGAATGCGATCTAAAGAACTATCCAGTAAATCTTGCACTTTGCGTGCATTGTAACAAACACCATCATAAGTGCAGTTGGTAACAACACTATAAGCAGGTTTTTGACCTATTTTATCAACGGTCAGTGGATTGCTAGCAATTTTAGACTTGATAGCTTCAGATGACATTTCTTGAGGATAAATAGGGCCTATAATTCCGTATCGGTTGCGACTTGGGATCAAATAAATTGGCTTCGCTCCAGTTAAGATCAGCCCCTGCTCGATAGATTTATGGCAGTTACGATCAATCACAACGACATCATCATCTGTCATGCACGCCTGCATAATGGTTCTATTCGAACCTGATGTTCCTACGACCACTGAGTAGGATTGATCAGCACCAAAAATACGTGCAGCATTCTTCTCGCACTCACCAAATGCTCCCGTATGATCGAGCAACGAACCTACCGCGACACGCTCAATACCAATATCAGTACGAAATAAATTTTCACCGAAAAAGTCATGATAAATTCGCCCCGCAGGGGTTTTAGTGAAGCCCACGCCACCTTGATGGCCAGGAGCTGCCCATGAATACTCATGCACGTCACTGTATTTAATTAAACTTTTCATTAACGGGGGAAGAAGCTGAGAACGATAACGTTGAATAGCAGCAAGGACTCTACCCGCAATAAAATCAGCTGAATCTTCAAGGATCCAAGCAAACTCATCAACCTGCTCCATCATTTTACGGTCAAAAGCAATCAATGCTTCTTCACGATCGCTGAGTAGAAAGACAGGAACATCTTCTTGCCTGCGGTGTAATTGTGTAATGAGGCGATGCGCTTGGTCTTGCTCGCCACGGTCACTCATATCTCGCCCATATAACAAACAATCGATACTAGTATTCGAGCGAATATATGCTAAACCATCTTCAAAGTCGCGAATAATCACCGTTTCAACATGTTCTTCATTCAGCTCACTGGCAAGACGTGCCACTGCATGGCTGATGACTGAGTCTTCATCTGTAAGTTCTGTATAAACAATGAGTGCTCTCATTAACCTTCCTTTATGAGTTAAATACGTTACTCTAGTCTTAGCGCAAATCTGCCTATTAAGCAAAATAGAGCGCTGACTCGTGGTTAAAATGAATTTGTATTTTTTAATCCATCACTCATCTAATTTGTTAATCATGACTCTTGCATTCATCACTAACATTTTCGCATGAGCTTCACGTTTTTGAAGCAATGCCATAAATAACAAGTCAGTCAGAGTATTTTGTGCCGTTCTAGATGAGATAGATGAACTGCGCCACTCATTTTCCTCGGCAATGCTTTCGAGCACATGAGTGGATAATTGCGCTAATGGTGAGAGCCGACTACGTGTGATAGCAATAACATTAGCTCCTTGCTTGCGAGCAATGCCTGCTGCGGTCAGCATATCTTTACGCTTACCCGAAAAAGAAATTACTATTTGAGTATCATTAGGCGTCAGTGTCAGCGCTGCTGCAATTTGTACGTGATGATCTGACTCAACGAGTGTGGTAATTCCAATTTTTTGTAATTTATAACTTAAATCTTTCGCCGTTAACCCCGAACCACCGATCCCAACGATTTGTACTCGCTGTGATTTATCAATACTTTCAACAATTTTTTCAAATAACTTGAAGTCAATATGACGCGTCGTTTCGGTAATAGAATAATTTTTCTCTAATGCTAATTTTTGTGCCACTACCATTAGATTATCACTCTGAGTGATACGGTTATGTAGGTTCACATGAGGATTAACATCTTCTAGATGCTGACGACCGATTATCTCACTGAGCGCTAATTTCAACGCTGGATATCCCTTCACACCGATTTTTTGACTAAATTTAACAATTGCAGATTGGCTAACATTCAACGTTTCGGCCAATTGCTGTGATGATAAATTCAATACTCGCTCTGGTTTTTCGAGAATAAACTGCGCTATTTTGCGTTGGTTTTCTGCAAGCCTTGGTAATAAGCACGTAATCGTATCCAGTAAAGTCATCCAAAATCCTTATATTTTGAAGATAAAAAATAAATTATTCCTCAGTAAATAACCTCATTACTATAATTTAATCATTTATATTCAAATGGTTATTTAGTCTATTAATCTAATTCATCACAAAGTATTCTTTCATATTGGCCATTTAGAATAGATAACGCCGTGATCATTATCACATCACTGGAATAAATAATTCCTTAATATTCGTTCATTAACTTAAGTAGGAGTAATTTGTTATGACCATTGATTTAAGCAAAATGGTAACCGAAAGCCGTAATACTGCGAGTACCAATATCGATCAATTATCAACTTTCGATATGTTGCAGGTCATCAATAATGAAGATAAGCAAGTGCCATTAGCGGTCGAAAAAACGCTACCGCAAATCGCACAGCTCGTCGATAAAGTCGCGGAAGCTTTTCTAAAAGGTGGCAGATTAATTTACTCAGGTGCTGGTACATCTGGTCGTTTAGGTATCTTAGATGCGAGTGAGTGCCCCCCTACTTATGGAACTCCTCATGAGCAAGTGATTGGTTTAATCGCTGGTGGTCATCAAGCCATTTTCCGCGCAGTAGAAAACGCAGAAGATAAACCAGAATTAGGTGAGCAAGACCTTATCGATATTAACTTCTGTAATAACGATGTGTTAGTTGGTATCGCCGCGAGTGGTCGCACACCTTATGTATTAGGTGCGCTAGCTTATGCGCGCAAGATTGGTGCAGTAACTGCATCAATTAGCTGTAATCCAAATAGCCCTGTTGCCAGTGCCGCAGATATTGCTATAACACCTATTGTTGGTGCAGAAGTGGTTACAGGTTCATCCCGTATGAAAGCAGGTACCGCACAAAAACTAGTACTCAACATGATTACGACTGGTTCAATGATCCGTATTGGTAAAGTTTTCGGCAATTTAATGGTTGATGTAGAAGCAACTAATGCAAAATTAGTTGAAAGACAAGTCAAAATCGTAATGGAAGCCACTGAATGTGACAGGCAAACAGCGGATAACGCATTACAACAATGTCAACGGAACTGTAAAACTGCAATTCTGATGATCCTATCTGGGCTCAATGCACAAGAGGCGCGTCAATTGCTAGCAGACAACAATGGGTTTATTCGCATAGCTCTCAATGTCGCTAAATCCGTTTAACTCGCGGGAACTGGTAGGGTAAATGACATGGCTAAAATAACAAAAGAAATGATGCAGGAAATTCTGCAAAAGGTCGGTGGAAGCACAAATATCAGGAACTGCGGTAACTGTATGACCCGCTTACGCTTGACTCTGAATAATGACCAACTTGTCGATAAAGCAGCAATCAAACAAATCCCCGGAGTGCTTGGGGTAATTGAAAGTGATGAACAGCTACAAATTGTACTCGGGCCGGGTAAAGCACAGACAGCATCTGATTTAATGAACCAGATTTTGGAAAGTGGTGAAACTGTGGAGTCTGCTAAATCAGATGACTCATTAGAAACCAATCTGAATACATTAGCTTCTTCCAATAAACAACAGATGAAGCAAAAACAAACCAGTGCAGTTCATCGTTTTTTATCCAAGTTTGCCACCATATTTACTCCATTAATTCCAGGCTTTATTGCGGCAGGTTTACTACTTGGATTTGCCACATTAGCGACTCAAACCTTTTTTCCTGGCGGTTTACCTAAAGCACCTGAACAACAGACATTCGGCGTTCACATGATCCTGTATATGTCCGTCTTCAGTAAAGGTTTGTTTAGCTTCTTAAGTATTTTAATTGGTTATAATGCGCAAAAAGCGTTTGGAGGAAGTGGCGTCAATGGCGCTATCATCGCAGCCTTATTCATACTTGGTTATGACCCAAGCGCAACCACGGGTGTATTCTCTGGGATGACCAACTTTTTCGGTTGGGAAATCGATCCACGAGGCAGTATCATTGGTGTTCTTATCGCCTGTATCTTTGGTGCATGGGTTGAAAAACAAGTCCGTAAGATTATCCCTGCAAACCTCGACATGATTTTAACCTCAACCATTACATTACTGATTGTTGGTGCAGCAGCCTATGTTGTCATCATGCCATTAGGAAGCTGGCTATTTAGTGGTATGTCGTGGTTATTTATGCATTTAAATGGCAACCCATTCGGTACAGCAATATTAGCAGGCTTGTTCTTGATAGCAGTAATGTTTGGTGTACACCAAGGCTTTGTTCCCGTCTATTTTGCACTGGTCGATGCTCAAGGCTTTAACTCACTATTCCCAATTTTAGCGATGGCTGGGGCTGGTCAAGTCGGTGCCGCACTTGCTCTGTATGCTAAAGCGAAAAAAGACTCTATTTTACGCAATCAAATTCGTGGCGCGATTATTCCAGGTTTTCTCGGTATTGGTGAACCACTGATTTACGGTGTCACATTACCGCGAGTAAAACCTTTCGTCACTGCATGTTTAGGTGGAGCTGCGGGCGGATTCTTTCTCGGTTTAGTTGCATGGATGGGATTACCTATCGGACTTAACACTGTATTTGGTCCATCAGGGTTAGTGGCTATCCCCCTGATGACATCAGCACAAGGTGTATTTGCTGGTATGTCAGTCTATGTTGGTGGCATTGCTGTTGCTTATGTGTGTGGCTTTATCTTTACTTATTTCTTCGGCACAAAAGATGTCGATTTGGATTAAATAAATAAGGGGGGAGCTAAGCTTCCCCCCATCATGATGATAATATTATTCTAGCCAAATTAGTGGAACGCAAGCGGCAGTTAATAGCCCCATCACCAAGTTAAAAATAAACCAAGCACGACGACTTCGTAGAAAATAACCGATTAATGATCCTCCCGCCATCCAAATCAATCCAGCGATTAAGTTGACAGTAAATACCGTAATGCTCATGACAATAATCGATTGAATAAAAAGTTCACCGGGCAAGCTATAACTCCCAACAGCACCTAACCCCATCATCCATGCCTTTGGATTTAAAAATTGTAATAAACCACCTTGATACCATTTTACATTTCTAGATGCGGTGCTATCTGTTTTTAATGGCGAGTAACTTGCCGTCGCTGTTTTCCATGCCAGCCACAATAGATAAAGGCTTCCTGCAACTTTCATTACAGTATGTAACGCAGGATAAAGCAATAAAAGCGCAGCAACACCAAACGCAGAGAAGTACAGTATGGATTGCATTCCAAGCATTATCCCTAATAACAAGGGAACACTACGACGAAAACCATAATTTGCAGTACCTGACGTTAATAACATATTATTCGGTCCGGGCGTCACCGCAGCAATGAATAAAAACGTAAAAAGAGAAAAAATTAGCCCAAGACTCATTTATAATCGTACTCCAAAATTAAAGCGCACTTGCATCACAAAAAAATAACAGTATGTTATGTGCCCCACAAGGGCATCACTAAATTAAATAAGGCTATGTCAGAAAACTTTCGCCCAATAAACTGGGCCAAAAATCCACATCTTCAAACATTGCTGCCAAGGATCTTTCGGCGTAAACCGAAAATTAAGCCGATTTGGCAGCGACTAGAGTTACCAGACGGTGACTTTATTGATCTCGCTTGGAGTGAACCTCCTGAGCTGGCAAGTGATAAGCCACGCTTAGTCATTTTTCACGGTTTAGAAGGTAACTTTAAAAGTCCATATGCCCATGGCATGCTTGAAAGCGCCCAAAAGCAAGGCTGGCTTGGTGTTATTATGCACTTTAGGGGCTGTACTGGTGAACCTAATCGCCAAAAGCGTATTTATCATTCAGGTGAAACCAGTGATGCTAGCTACTTTTTGCGCTGGCTAAAACAGACTTGGGGGGATGTTCCTACAGCCGCTGTCGGTTATTCCCTCGGTGGAAATATGCTTGCTTGCTATTTGGCTGAAAGTGGTGAGAATGCGGATATTGATGCCGGAGTGATTGTTTCTGCACCTTTAATGTTAGAACCTTGTTCACTACGAATGGAAAAAGGCCTTTCCCAATTCTATCAACGCTACTTACTCAATGGCTTAAAGCGTAATGCCACACGCAAACTCGTACGCTATCCAGGCTCATTACCGCTCAATTTATTACAATTAAAGCAATTAAAGCGTATTCGTGAATTTGATGATGTGATCACGGCAAGAATTCATGGCTTTGATGACGCGACAGACTATTATCAAAAGTGTAGTGCGTTACCAAAATTACCTAAAATCACTAAACCAACACTGATTATTCACGCTAAAGATGATCCATTTATGGCTCCTGAAGTCGTACCTGACTTAGCGCATTTACCCGCCAATATTGAATATCAAATGACTGAACATGGTGGACATGTTGGCTTTGTCAGTGGCACATTTAGAAAACCAGAAATGTGGTTAGAAAAACGCATTCCACAATGGCTAACGACTTATTTAGATAGACAAAAATCATGATTATTCCTTGGAAAGATTTAGATCCTGAAACATTGGAAAACCTAATCGAAACCTATGTTCTACGCGAAGGAACTGATTATGGTGTACATGAAAAAACGTTACAACAAAAGGTCGAGGATGTGAAACGGCAATTAGTTTCTGGTGAGGTTGTGCTAGTCTGGTCAGAACTGCATGAATCTGTTAATTTCATGCCTAACAATCAATTTCGCCCGTAAATTCGTTTTGCTAATAGCTTTAAATAAGCCTGAATGCAAACGCAGCACAGGGAGTTCACGATGTCCAAAAAGCACCCAATAATTGCAGTAACCGGTTCTAGTGGTGCTGGAACCACCTCCACAAGTCAGGCATTTCGCAAAATATTCCATCAATTAAATATTCAAGCTGCTACCTTAGAAGGCGATAGTTTTCACCGTTATACTCGGCCTGAAATGGATATGGCTATCCGTAAAGCAAGAGAGCAAGGTCGACATATCAGTTATTTCGGCCCTGAAGCGAATGATTTTTCACTGTTAGAACAAACTTTGTTAGATTATAGCCAACATGGCAATGGCCAATCACGTAAATACCTTCACACCTATGACGAAGCAGTTCCATACGGTTTACAGCCAGGCACCTTTACACCATGGGAATCCCTTCCATCAAATAGCGATGTTTTATTCTATGAAGGATTGCATGGTGGAGTCGTTACACCTGAAAATAATGTGGCGCAACATGTCGATTTATTAGTAGGTGTAGTTCCAATCGTTAACTTAGAATGGATTCAAAAGCTCATCCGCGATACAACAGAACGAGGACATTCTAGAGAAGCTGTAATGGATTCTGTTGTTCGTTCAATGGGCGACTATATTAGCTATATTACCCCCCAGTTTTCACGCACTCATATTAACTTCCAACGCGTCCCCACAGTTGATACATCAAACCCTTTTTCAGCTAAAGTAATCCCTTCACAAGATGAAAGTTTTATTGTGATCCGTTTTAGAGGATTGGAGCACATTGATTTCCCTTATTTACTGTCAATGTTAAGTGGTTCATTTATATCAGCAATAGATACTATTGTTGTTCCCGGTGGAAAATTAGGCCTCGCTATGGAACTCATTATGACGCCATTAGTTGAAAAGTTAATCCAACGAAAACACGATTAAAAAATTTATGATGCTTATCATTATTTAAAAATAAGCATCATAAATTAAAAAAATTATATATATAATGAAATTATTATTGAATTTTTATTTCAAAACTGTGGGTTACTTTCACTGCTTTTTCTAACATTAAAGATACAGAACAATATTTTTCAGCAGAAAGCTGAACTGCACGCTCGACAATTTTTTCTGTTAGATCACTACCCGTCACAATAAAATGTAAGTTGATATGAGTAAAATAACGCGGTGCTTCTTCTCTACGCTGTGAAGTTAATTTAACTTCGCAACCGCTAACGTCATTACGCCCTTTTTTGAGAATAGACACCACATCAACTGCACTACAACCACCCGCAGCCATCAGTACCATTTCCATTGGACTAGGCGCTTTATCCCCTGCATTACCATCCATCATAACTTGATGACCTGATGCAGATTCACCTAAAAAAGAGAGGCCTTCTACCCATTTAACTCTTGCTTCCATATTCTATTCCCCTTCGAAAAATATTTATCTAAAGTATGACATTCTCACACAAACACATTAATTCATAGAGCTGCTTTATTGCGCTGAATCGATAAAGCCAAGACTTTCCGAATTGAATATGTTACAAACAAAGTTCTAATTAATACCGATAAGATCAAAACTCAAGGTTTCAATTAATTATATTATAGCCTTGATATTAACTTGCCCTATAATGCAAATTAATATGCTAAGCTAGCGACTTTAAAACCAGCTTTTCTGGTTATCGTTGACCGGATGGCTGTATTAACATACAGAGGATAACGCTAATGGTTCTCGGCAAGCCACAAACAGACCCTACTCTTGAATGGTTTTTGTCACACTGCCATATTCATAAGTATCCATCCAAGAGCACTCTGATTCATCAGGGTGAGAAAGCAGAAACCCTTTACTATATTGTTAAAGGCTCAGTTGCTGTTTTAATCAAAGATGAAGAAGGCAAAGAAATGATTCTCTCCTATTTAAATCAGGGGGATTTCATTGGTGAACTAGGGTTATTTGAAGAAGGGCAAGAACGTTCAGCTTGGGTCAGAGCAAAAAGTGCCTGCGAAGTCGCTGAAATTTCTTACAAAAAATTCCGTCAGCTTATTCAGGTTAATCCTGATATTCTTATGCGCCTCTCTGCGCAAATGGCAAGCCGCCTCCAAACCACGTCAGAAAAAGTTGGTAACCTTGCCTTCTTAGATGTAACTGGTCGTATTGCTCAAACGCTTCTCAATTTAGCTAAACAACCCGATGCAATGACGCATCCTGATGGTATGCAAATTAAAATTACACGCCAAGAAATCGGCCAAATCGTCGGTTGCTCGCGTGAAACCGTTGGTCGTATCTTAAAGATGCTGGAAGACCAAAACCTTATCTCTGCACATGGTAAAACCATTGTAGTTTATGGTACCCGCTAACTAACATATCAGCCTAGCTCACTCATTGCTGGGCCTTGTTTAAAAGCCACTCTATATCATTGATATGAAGTGGCTTTTTTATATTTATACATAACTCGAATTGTATATAGACGCGATACGGAGATAGTCGATGAGTGAATACGATAAATAATCAACTTAAAAAATTGACGAAGATAAATAACAAGATAGAGTAAAATTTAATTACGGTAATATAGAAAAATAAAAAAACACAACGCGACTCACTTAATCACTACCAAAAAATCAGTTATTTATTTATCGATAAATTATAAAGTTATAATCATAACCTAATAAAAATAATGAATTTAAATACCATTACAAATACCCGAATCACATACTCTTGTATGTGATTCGAAATATTTTTATACATAACTGAACGAGCTATATAAATTATTTTAGACTCAATAGCAAAATTAAGAGAATAAGCGACTAATAGCTTGTTCTAATTTCGCCATTCCACTATTTATTTCTGCTTCAGAAATAATTAATGATGGTGTAAAGCGTAAGACATTTGGCCCAGCACTTAACATCATTAACCCTTCAGTTGCACAAGCCTGTAAAATATCTTTTGAACGGCCTTGCAGTTTACCATCGAGTTCCGCACCAATTAACAGCCCCATTCCTCTGATTTCAGAGAAAATACCATACTTGTCATTGAGCTTATTGAGGTGAGCAACAAAGCATTCACGACGTTTAGCCACACCATCAAGAACTTCTTTGGTATTGATAATATCGAAGGCGGCATTACCCACAGCGCAAGCTAACGGATTTCCCCCATACGTTGTGCCATGCGCCCCCGGTCCCATGGCTTGAGCAATTTCAGTAGTCGTCAGCATTGCGCTAATTGGAAAACCACCACCGAGTGCTTTGGCTGTCGTGAGAATATCGGGAGTCACACCATAGTGCATGTAAGAGAATAATTGGCCTGTACGACCCATTCCACTTTGCACTTCATCAAAGACAAGTAATGCTTTATTGTCATCACACAGTTTACGAACACCTTCCATAAACTCTTGTGTTGCCGCTGTTACACCACCTTCACCTTGAACTGGCTCTAATACGACAGCACAAGTCTCTTCATCAATAACCGCTTTGACCGCTTCGAGGTCATTGAATGGTACATGAATAATATCCGCAGGCTTAGGTCCGAAGCCATCAGCATATTTGGCTTGCCCTCCGACTGATACCGTAAAGAAAGTGCGTCCGTGGAAAGCTTGTTTAAATGCGATGATTTTTGTTTTGTACGGGCTGTGCTTAGTAATAGCGTAATGGCGCGCAAGCTTGAAAGCCGCTTCGTTCGCTTCTGCACCTGAATTAGCGAAGAACACTCGCTCAGCAAATGTCGCTTCAATTAATTTTTGCGCTAGCGTTAAGGCTGGCTCGTTAGTGAAAATATTACTAAGATGCCACAGCTTTTCACTTTGCTCACGAACAGCCGTGACTAAAGCAGGATGGCAATGACCTAACGCTAATACCGCGATCCCACCAGCAAAATCAATGTACTCTTTACCTTGCTGATCCCACACCCGACTACCTTCCCCACGAACAGGAATAAACTCAGCTGGAGAATAAATAGGTAACATAACCTGATCATAGGTTTGCCGATTCACTGCTTGTTGTTCTTTCATGCCCCTCACCTACTTTTTATCCGATACCGCGTGAAAATATAATCACTAAATATGAATAAAAAATCACAAAAGAGCAATAAAAAAGCGAGTGTAGGGGTTAATTATATTTTGTTGTTGAGATCAGTAACCTTTAGTACTTTAGAAAATTATTCAATAATTCATGACCTTGCTCACTCAGAATGCTTTCTGGATGAAATTGAACACCTTCAATAGCCAAGGTTTTATGGCGTATTCCCATAATTTCATCAACATCGCCATTATTCAATGACCATGCGGATACATCGAAAGAGACGGGTAACGTTTCTGCAGCAATGACGAGGGAATGATAGCGAGTAACAGTGAGCGGCCTATTGAGACCTTTAAAAACCCCTTGGTGATTATGATGAATAGCTGAAGTTTTGCCATGCATCACTTCTCGAGCCTTCACAACCGTCGCACCAAATGCTTGCCCAATAGCTTGATGACCTAGACAAATGCCTAAGATAGGGATCTTACCAGCAAAATATTTGATGGCTTCAAGTGAAATCCCAGCTTCATCTGGCGTGCAAGGCCCTGGAGAAATAACGAGGTGTGTAGGTGCAAGTAATTCTATCTCTTCGATAGAAATTTCATCATTACGTTTAACCAGTACTTCTGCACCTAATTCACAAAAGTATTGGTATAGGTTA
Source organism: Providencia burhodogranariea DSM 19968 (assembly GCF_000314855.2). Lineage (GTDB taxonomy): Bacteria > Pseudomonadota > Gammaproteobacteria > Enterobacterales > Enterobacteriaceae > Providencia > Providencia burhodogranariea. Next base: position 62,204 of record NZ_KB233224.1, read on the forward strand.
TAAGTAAATGAATCGTAATTATCAATAAGTAAAAGCATAGTAGCCTATCCGACTGATTTTTATCATTATAAATTATATCCCCATCCGCAGTTTATAATTATTAGCAATTAAAACTCACGCACATAAATAGTAAACAGTTGCAGGGGGCGGCTATCATAGCACAGCCAAAGCAGGAAAATAGCCTATTTAAATCAAGTTACCCAATTAAACTAAGCAAGTTTCCATATAAAAATCATGGGATTATATTTACATACTTATAACAAATAGGGCTAATTTAGTTAGCACAAAAAAATAGCTCAATAGAAAAAATCAACAATATAACGATAAATTATTTTTTATGCTGAAATGAAACAAAAAATTAGTATCGTCACGTTTTAAATAAATAAACATCCTTTCAATTATTATTATTACATTTCTGCATTTAGAATATTCAGCTTAGACTGGGCTACTTAGTAAATAGCTCACCAAAAACCTGTTTACCTTTCACGAAAGTGGCCTGTATTTCCCTTAAATCATCACATAACGTTAAATTAGCCTGCTTACCTGGCGCGATAGAACCTAAGCGATCTGCTATACCTAGTGCTTTAGCAGGATATAAGCTGCCATGTAACCACGCTTGAGCAAATGAAATATCACAAAATTGCTGGAACTTTTTAACGCCCAAATCAAGAGTCAAGGTACTCCCCGCAAGACTTCCACTCGCTGTACGAACCACACCTTCTTTCATTTTTACGTTCATTTCACCAAGTAAATATTCGCCATCTGGCATACCTGCTGCACGCATTGCATCCGTAATCAATAATAATCGTTCACCGCAACAATGGTGAACCACTTTAATCGCCGCGGGATGTACATGGTGACCATCACAAATCAATTCTACCTGACACTGATCATGGGTTAATGCTGCGCCAACCATGCCCGGCTCACGGTGATACAAACCATTCATACCATTATAGCAATGTACTACACCATCAGCGCCTTGGTTTAACGCTTCTTGTGCTAATTCATAATCGGCACTTGAATGACCTATCATGACGCGAATGCCTTGTGATTTTAACCAAGGAATTAATTCAAGTGAGGTAGGATATTCAGGTGCTAATGCAACACACCTTAAACTTCCATCGGCTAACTGTATCCACTGTTCTAACAGGGATTTTTCCGGTTGATGGAGTAAATTTTCAGGATGAGCGCCTTTATGCCGCGAGGTAAAAAAGGGACCTTCAAGATATGTCCCTAGAATTTCAGCCCCTTCGACACCTTGACGTTGACTATCACGAACTTGAATAAGTGCTCGCTCAATATCTTTATGTTGTGCTGTCACTGTCGTTGCTAAAAAAGCACCCACCCCTTTCGTAGCTAAAAAGCTGGAAATCGTATTCAGGGATTCATGAGTTGCGTCCATCACATCCGCCCCAGCGCTTCCATGAATATGAGTATCAATCAGTGCAGGTAATAATGTTAATGGACGTAATTTTTCGGTGGATACAGCATGAGCTTTGACTGTTTTAATACTGCCGTCATCATCGAATGTCACTAAGACGTTATCAGCCCAACCAGCAGGCAATAATGCTTTCTGCACATAAATCTGTTCACATGAACCAGCCATATAGCGTTCCTATAAAAAGCCCTTTATACCGCTAATCGCATATAAGGGAGATAAACTGATGGTACTTACAGCATAGCTGCACTACCACATATCTTAATTTTATCCTCGACGACTTTACGCATCGCGTCTTTGCCCGGTGTAATATATTTACGAGGATCATTAGCATCTGGATGTTCGGCAAAATGGGCTTTAACCGCGTCTGCAAACGCAATTTTTAAATCAGTCGCGACATTCACCTTACACACGCCAAGAGCAATTGCACGCTTAACCATTTTTTCCGGAATACCTGACGCCCCATGTAACACGAGCGGAATATCCACCTGCTGCTTAATCGCCGCTAAACGTTCAAAGTCGAGATGTGGCTCCCCATGATACAAGCCATGTGCAGAACCAATTGCAACCGCTAACGAATCAATACCTGTACGTGTAATGTATTCTTTTGCCGCCATAGGATCAGTATAGAAGCTATCTTGACCATCAACGACTAAATCATCTTCTTGCCCACCTAATCGGCCCAACTCAGCTTCGACACTAACATCATAGTTTTGGCAATATTTAACTACGCGTCTGACTGCTTCAATATTTTGTTCAAATGCAAAATGAGACCCATCAATCATAACCGAACGGATACCTGAACGGACTTTATGACAAATGTCATCATACTCTTCATGATGATCTAGATGCAGGGCGATAGGTAAATGGTTAACCCGCGCCGCTTGATGGCAGATCGAGACAAGATATTCGAGCCCCGCATAGGTGAAGGTGCTCGGTGTCCCCGCCAAAATAACGGGGGATGCCATTGCTGCTGCCGTTTCAACGACAACTTGTACCGTTTCAAGATTATGGACATTGAAGGCAGGCACCGCATATCCACCTCGTTGCGCTTTTTTCAGCATTTCACGATTCGAAATTAAATACATGGTGCCTCCTCAAATTCCATCATCATTAATAATTGTCTGCTTTTCACGCTGCTGTTCATGCCATAAGCTGGTTAAACCGCGATGACCACATTCCAAAGCCATATCTCGAAACTCAACCGCTGACATTCCATCACGCTCTAACATCATTTCTGCTGCCATTTGCATATTGGTACCGGTAACCACTTGATAGTTTAGATGTTCTAGCACTATCAATGAAGCCTGTCGAAACGGTGAACCACCGAGTAAATCTGTTAAAAAAACAATACCTTCCCCCTGATCGCACCGTTGACAGGCGACTTTCAACGCTTGATTGAGTGTGTCAGTACACATGCCTTCTGGAAAATCGATGGCAATGCACTGATCCTGCGGCCCAATGACTTGCTCGACTGCTTGCAATAAGCCGCTGGCAAAGCCTCCGTGCCCTGTTATCACGACACCTAACATTGACTAACTCCTTATAAGAACCCGATCAACTTACCCAACACACCAAACACGACCGTCACACCAATCAATTTCACGGGTGAAAACCCTTTTTTCATCAACCAATACACCAATAGCGTAAATCCTAATGGCAGTAGGTTTGGCATCAGCTTATCCAAAACATCCGTTTGTAATGCCACCTTAGCCTCACCAGCGGTCATGATTAATGGTGTGGATAAATGCACATACGAAGCCACCAATGCGCCAATCACCGTCATACCGACAATAGAGGCGGCATGAGAGATATTTTTGGTGTGTGTTTTGAGCATAGCGATCGCTTTGGTTCCGGCTCGATAACCATAATGAGCAAGCCCGAAACGTACAGCAAAATGCACAGCGTTAAACATTAGTAAGAAGATAATTGGCCCAAATAAGCTACCTTGCAAAGCCAATGAAGCGCCGATCCCAGCACAAATCGGTAGTAGCGTTAGCCAAAACAGCGCATCACCGATCCCTCCTAAAGGCCCCATCAAGGCAATTTTGACTGCACGAATCGTCGAAACGTTCTCTTTGCTACGTTCCATTGCTAGCACTAATCCAGATAGGAACGTCACATCAAATGGATGCACATTGATGAACTCCATATGCATTTTCATCGAGTTAGATAAGTCTTCTGGCTTTTTGTGGATCTTACGCAGTGCCGGGATTAGGGTATAAAGCCAACCTCCTGCCTGCATACGTTCATAGTTAAAAGAGGCTTGAAGTAATAAGGAACGCAACGCCATGACATTAATATCACGGTTAGTCAGGTCGGCGGCAGGTTCATTATCAAGATAGTCATCTCTGTCAACTTGGCTGGTGGCCAATGCTTGAGCCATATGTTGCTCTGCTTTTGCGGCCAGCGTTTCATCATTATCATTAAATCCCATCATTCATCTCCTGCGCAGCTTTCGGTGAGCCACCGTTATCATTATTGTCGTTACGAGTCCGGTTGAAGAAGTCAATCAATGCAATTGCAAATGCGCCGAGTGCGACAGCAATAATCGGCATATGCAGGAAAGTCACAGAAATAAAACCAAGGATAAAGTAGGCGACATAGGTTTTTTTCATCATAATTTTCATCAGTAATGAGAAGCCGATTGCAGGCATCATTCCACCCGCCACCGCTAGGCCATCTAACAGCCATTGTGGTGCTTTCTGTACCATGGCACTTGCCGCCTCAGCACCGAAGTAAATCGGTAAGAATGCAACAATAAAGTAGAATAAAAACAAGATTAAAATGCCAAAATAGTTCACCCGTTCAATACCACGCCAATTGAGGTTTTTCACCATCTCGTCGCACTTATGCATCATGGGTGAATAGAGTGTAAACAGCAGCGTGATACAACCTTGTACTGCGATAGAGAAGGGAACCGCTATACCAATGGCGACTTTCGGATCAGCATGCGTCATGATGGCGAACGTGGTTCCAATAATACTACCAATGACGACATTAGGTGGCTGAGCGCCTGCCAGTGGTACCATTCCCATCCAAACCAACTCTAAGGTTCCTCCAACTAGCAAACCCGTTTTTACATCTCCTAAAATTAATCCGACGATTGGGCCAATAACGATGGGTCTATGGATATGTGTGAGGCCGTTAAATAAATCGACCCCCGCGATCCCCGCAAGTAAAGCGATTAGTAGTGCGTCAGTCAGCATGCTGACCTCCTTAGCTAATTAGCTTAGAGACAGATTCACCTGCCTCATCCGGTACACGACGAATTTCACAAGTGATCCCTAAATTTTCTAATTCGCGGAACGCATTAACATCGCCATCATCCACGGAGACCGTTTTATGAATTTGTTTTTTTCCGTCAACGAAATGCATATTGCCAACATTGACAAATTTGATAGGAACCCCACCCTGAACTAAAGTGAGTACATCTTGAGGCGTTTTGCAGACGATGAAAATCTTCTGTCGATCTGCGGCTTTGTGGATCACATCAATGGTTTTTTGCAGGGTAAAATAACGTGTTTGTACGCCTTCAGAGACCACCATATCCATTAACGATTGTGCGACAGGATCAACCGCAGCTTCATCATTTGCGACAACAACTAAATTTGCCCCTAGCGAATTAGTCCATGTCACGCCAACTTGGCCATGAATTAAACGATTATCGATCCGAGTCATTAATATATTTGGGATAGACATACTCACTCCTATTCTTATTTTGTCGATTGGTAAGAGTACAGCTGCACACCTTGTACAACTCGGTTAACTTCACCCGTTGGGCAGGGGTTATCCGGCGATAAGCCATAAGTCAGGGAGGTTTCAAATGCTAAGAGCTGTAAAAAGATAAGATAAGGAAACATAAGCCATATATCGCTAAGTTGACTATCTAACTTAATCGCCCGTTCCAATGGCAGACTACTCAATGCCACAATCTGTTTTGCCAATTCATCCTGCTTTAGCTCGTTCAGTAAATCGATATCGTAACGACGGCAATATTCTTGGGCCGATAGCATCACAATCACCAATGTATCTTTATCAATCATAAACTTAGGGCCATGCCGAACACCTAATGTTGAATCGAAACGGGTTGCTACTTTTCCAGCCGTTAGCTCCAACATCTTCAACGCGCCTTCTTCTGCAATACCGGTAAAGCAGCTTGAACCTAAAACGACCATTCGTTTAAAACCAACTTGGGCTGTCGTTTGGATTAAAGGTAACCATTGTGGAATGTTTTTTTCGACTAGCGTTGCAATCTCTTCAACCTGCTTAGCTGCTTGGACGAAGTTTGGTTGGCCAAATAGCAATAGCGTTGCAAGCGTCATACAGCTAAAGCTGGAGGTCATGGCAAAACTGCGGTCATGAGAACCTTCAGGCATAATCAATGAACAAACATTACTTCTGCCCTCAGAGTAACGAGCGAGCTCACCTTCTGGGTTGCACGTCAGCATCAAATGATAAACGTCATCGAGTAACTCATCAGCGAGCGCTATCGCGCCAATACTTTCAGGGCTATTACCTGAACGCGCATAAGAAACCAATAAAGTAGGCTTGTGTGGATTGAGATATTGCCACGGTGTTGGCACGATATCAGTAGAGGCATAAGCGTGGACATCCAATCCGCAATGTTCACGTAACCAAGGTGCGATGGCTTTACCGGCAAAGGCTGAAGAACCTGCCCCACACAATACAATCTGTAAGTCAGGCTTTGCCAATAACGCCGTTAAAAATGGTTGCCAAATGGCTGATTTGGTTGCCAACTCCTGATAAAGCTCACGCCATAAACGAGGTTGATGAGTGATTTCTTGTGCAGTAAACAGAGCACCCTTTTGTTCCAACCATGACGGCGAATACGACAATATTTCCTTCATGATACAGCTCCTTCTGGTTGTTGCTCACACGCTAATGCATATTGCAGTAATACCGTTCGGACTTTATCCATTACCCAAGCTTTTGGATCATTAGCTAAGTCCCCTACTTTTATGGCTTCAGCTTGCTCAGGTAAGTACTGGCTTAACATAGAAAGTGGAATTGGGTTTTGGCGTAAATTTTCGAGTAATTTACTTACCGCTTTTTCAACCTCAGGCTCTGCCCAGTAATAACGAATTCGATCACTTAAGCTGTACTGCCTATCAATGTATTGCTGGTGAGCACTTCCTTTGTAGTAAGGACTCCAACGTTCAGGTTGTTCATGCATCACTTGCTCTAGCGTTTCATGTAAGTGCGCGGCATTACGCTCACCATTCCATTCTCGATCCAGTTTATCGAGTGCAAATAACCCTTCGCGTAAGGCAAAGGTCAACGCTGGACCTACTTTTAAGATTGCGAAATGGTCATGAACCAACTGACGATAAGCGTCTAGTGCTTGATAATCTGTGGAGTGAGCTTCATAAACTAGGTAGGGAACTGTTTCGATAAACTGACTTAATGCTTTTGCTTTAACAGGAAGATAATGTTCGACATTGTGATGATCGAATTCAACGCCGGGTTGAACTACAAGCGCAATGACACGAGGCCAAACCTCCGTCAAACCAAGCTGTTGCCATTTTTTCTGGTGGGTAGCTAAGGTTATTTTAGCGGCGTCTGGTGACGTTACTTGCATTCCTTTCATCGATTCTTTTGCACCACCCGGCACAGGAACTTCCGTTCCGATAACATAAACAGGCGCTTCACCACCATATTCTTGCCAACTGCGCTCTGCGATTTGACATAATCTTGCTGCACGAGAAGCGACCTCTTCATCGCTAAGTGGAGTCGGATCATCAGCACATGACATTGAGCAGTCGAGATGAATTTTACGGAACCCAGCGGCAACATAGTCGTAAATTAAGGTTTCAGAAAGTTGCATCGCTTCGTCAGCATTGCGATTTTGCCATACGTTAGGCCCAAGGTGATCACCACCTAGCCACACTTTTTCACGTGGAAATTCAATTTTATCGGCAATTTTCCACACCATTTCACGAAAATCCGCAGGAAGCATCCCTGTGTATCCACCGAACTGATTCACCTGATTTGAAGTTGCCTCAATCAGTACTGAAGAATTGCGCTCTTTAGCAAAACGAATCGCACTTTCCAATACCCAAGGATGTGCAGAACACACAGAATAAACGCCAATTTTCTCACCTGATTTATGGCGATGAATCACCTGTAATAGCGGCTGCATAATATCTCCTGATAACACCGATACGATTCTACCTGCTATATCTCAAGCTCCTGATTATTGGCTATACTCAGCTACCCATGTCGCATAATTATCTATGCTCCATAGGATATCCTCGGCTTGCCATCTAACGTGCCACTCGAAATATTTTGCGTATAAAAACGTTGCGTTTTTAATTAAGAATTAAAATAGATATGCCTTATTCATCGATAACAATGACATCTACACCAAATGCAGTCAGTGACTGACGATAATGCAGTGGAATACGGCTATCTGTGATAAGTCGATGGATCTGTCTCGCTTCACGTATTAAACAAAAACTTTTACGTCCAAATTTTGTCCCGTCTGCTACCGCAATAATTTGATGTGCAACATCACACATCACCCGATTAAGATGAGCTTCACCACTATTTGGTGTGGTAATACCTGCTTCAAGATCAAAACCATCAACCCCGAGAAACAGTGTGTCAAAACGGTATTGGGATAATTGCTGCTCTGCAGCAGGTCCATATAAGGAATAGGAGTTTTTGCGGACATGACCGCCAAGAACCATGACATCTACGCTGTCGAAACCGGCCAGTTCGTATGCGATATTGAGAGCATTGGTCATCACAACCAAATCTCGGTGATGTTTCAAAAAGGGAACAATTTCTGCCGTTGTTGAACCTGAGTCAATAATGAGAGAATCCCCATCATTCACAAATTCCGCTGCTTTTTTAGCAATACGGGTTTTGATTTCTCTGTCCATCCGTCCTTTAACTTGTAAAGGCCGATCAAAGGCAAATTTATGGTTAACCATCGCGCCGCCATAAGAACGCAAGGCACAGCCTTTTTTTTCCAAATAACGTAAGTCATTGCGGATCGTGACGCAAGAAACTGTAAATTGCTTGCTCAATGCATCAACTCGAACACTGCCTTCTTGGCATAATATATCCATTATGCTTTCACGCCTTTTTACGGTATCTGTACTCATTGCACACACTCCTAAAACATCATTTTGTCATTGCAATTTACCTGCTAACAACATATTTGCATTACAACAGAGTGTGCGAATTGAAAATGTGATCTTTGTTAAAGTTCATTTTTAGAGCAAAATCAGCTCAAAAATCTTTCATTTCCATTCAAATCAAAAGCATCACCTTTCATTTGATTAACTTACTTATTGGATACGAATGCCCACCCGATGCAGATGTCCATATATCCGAGTGTATTAATAACGAAACCATTAAGAAAAAATACAAACAAAGATATTTTCAGAGCGCTCAGTGATATAGATCACAAAAACAGAATTAAGTAAAAACACCTGACTTGTAATACAACATAAAATAGACGAGAAATAGATAAAAAAGACGAGAATAAAAGAAGAGAATAAAAGAAGGGAAGTGGGTAAATACAGATGCTCTACCCACTCAATAATACTAAGGTTTTTTGATCACTTCGGCGGAAATAATTGAAATCGGTTCAACAGGAACGTTTTGGTAAGGACCTACGTTTTCTGTTTTTACCTTTGAAATCTTATCAACCACATCCATACCTTTCACGACTTTACCAAATACCGCGTAACCAAAGTCACGTTGACCATGGTCTAAGAAGGCGTTATCAGCAATATTAATAAAAAATTGGCTCGTCGCACTGTCTTTATTTGAAGTACGCGCCATAGAAATCGTTCCACGCAAATTACGTAACCCGTTATCAGCTTCATTTTTTACTGGAGCGCGAGTTTGTTTTTGCTGAAGATCTTTGTTAAAACCACCGCCCTGAATCATAAAACCGGGGATAACGCGGTGAAATGTTGTTCCGTTATAATAGCCTTCATTTACATACTGTAGAAAGTTTTCAGTCGTTACCGGAGCTTTTTTATCATTAAGTTCTAATTCGATATTACCCGCAGAGGTGACTAATTTAACATAGGTTTCACCAGCAGAAAATGCCAGAGAAGAAGCGCTAATTGCGCAGACTGCCAATAAAGGCACAAAAATTCGTTTTAACATTCAAGTTCCCTTTCATTGTAGCTAACAAACTTATTAACCCACCAATTCTAGAGCGAAGCTAACGATATTACTAAAGATTTACCTTTATTTACGCCAAAATCAAAAAATATCAAGATATCGTTTATACTACTAGAAAAAGCACATGGTTCTCGAAACCAGCTCCATGAAAGTCATGTTACGGTACAACAACTTGAATTTATTGCGTAGAAATTAAAATCTTACTTATCTTACTTATATAGTTACACTATTTTAGGTATTTTAACCCATAACTGTTCATAACTGCTTTATCAGATATACTTTGAGCTGTTCGGTGTAAGGTTATACAACTTTATGTTTTTTTCATAAAAAACCTTTAGTTCTACTAGCTAAATCATAATTCATATAATCTACAACAATATGATAAACATTAAGATAATAATAATCTATCGATTTGAAATATAAGGTTTTTTAATTAAAAATCTGTAATGACATTCAAATTCAGCGAGCTAAATATAGGATTAGCTCTCCATCAAGAATGATGTAAAGTAAAAATATCCATAATTAGTTCATAAACAACACTGTTTATTTTTCATACAATGAAATGAGGTAACATGACTCTTTTGTGAAGAAGAACAATTAAATTCAAAATAAAAAAGTATAATGCTATTAGTTAATTCATATTTTAACGTTATGAATTCATTGATTTGAGTGACATCACATCATTTCATATCTTTTCTTACCTTTTCATCTAAATATTAATTATATTGGTATTAATTTTTTGATGTCCCGGCCTTATATTAATTTAAAGAATAAATTTTAAACAACGAGTATAAAGCCCACTCTCTATTAGGAAGCATAATGAACAGTAAAAATTTCAATACGATAACTTCAGCCGTTTATACTCAACGTTTACCATTTAATACACAACCTATAAAAATTAAAAATCAGCCATTATTAAAAAACATAAAATCAACTAATAATACTACTTCCTCAAGAGATTTTTCACTAATCCATAATTTAATGAAGTCGATTGATTTTAGTTCAAAATATAGCTATCCGGAAAAAATCATAAGAAGCCAAAATAGTATTATTAATTATCAAAAGGACCTAATTGAAGTAGCAAAGGTAGTTTTAATAAAATCAGGAAATTCAGATGGTATTTTAAATGACATCTCAATAAAATTAAGTGATTCTGTTCCCGCTGAAGATAGATCCGTAAAAAAACATGAATTATCAGCTGTAAAATCATTTAAAGATAGATTAATTAAAATAACTTATCATGAAATTAAATCTAATAATGTTCAGAAAAACCATATATCACTTAAAAAAAATAGTGAAACCTTTAATAATGAATTAAAAGCCTTTATGAATAATAAAGAATGGAAAACAATTAATACTAAAATTAATTACAATAACACAAAATATCCATGCACATTAATTCCAGCTTCGCAAATGAAATTCAATAGCTGTGAACAAGATATTTTTCATGGCCAAAGCTATAATAATAAAGGTATCAGTTCTAAATCTAGTGATGAAGTGACTCATGCAGTCAATTTATGGATCTCAGATATTCAAGATGATAAAAAAAACTCATTATTTACAGGCATTCGTCATGGTGTTTTATCGCCTTTCGCACTTGCAAAAGGAAGTCAGGAGCGTAAAGAAGGAGCTAAAAATCGAGCTAAAGAAGTTGTGATGGCAGCGTTATTTTCTCAACCGGACCTATATAAAAAAGCATTAAATAATGAAACTGTTGAGTTAAAGCTATCCTCAACCTCTTTACTAACTAATCGTTGGGAAGAGGCTAATATGATAAAAGATCAAGTCTCTGCTTGGAAAGATTTGGGCGAAAATAATGTTATTAAGCTTAATGTCAGAAATGAAGATGGCCAGTTACAGGAAGTTAAAGTTAAATTAGATGTTGCTATATTTAACTTTGGGGTTAATGAAATCGCTCTAAAACTTCCATCATCACAAAAAAAAATGCAGGAATTAAATTCATTAGGCCTCACTAAACTATTAGGTGATGACTTTTCAAATAGCTCAAAACTAAATGGTTGGGTCGGTGATTATTTATCTAAAAACCCAGATCTACCCAATAAAGAAAAAATAATAATTCTTAGTGAGCAAGTAAAAACAATATGGAATAAAAAAAACACACCTTAAAGATGGTAATGAACCCTATAAAATAGCACAACGCATCTCTATGCTATCTCATGAGATAGGTGTTGTCCCCTGTTGGAACTGTAAAAGTGGTAAAGATAGAACAGGAATGCTAGATACGGAAATAAAACGTGAAGTAATAAAAGTACATCAAGGTCATAGTTTGAGTAAACCAGGACATAAATTAAGCAATAATGAAAAAAAATTACTCCAAGAAGTCTTAATGCATAGTGGTAATTTTGAAATACAAAAACAAAATACAGGTGTTGGAGGTAACAAAGTGATTAGAGATCTTCCTCTTATTTTTAAACCAATTCAATTATCATATAAAGAACGTGTTGGTGATAATTTCATTTGGAAAAAAATTCAAGGGCTTTCTTCTATAGTTTAATACAACAGTTATAATTAAATGATCTTGTTGACTCGTTAATACAACATAAAAATATTTATTTGATTAATTCCTTTAAAATCATTGTATATCCCACCATTAAGTTCATTTGATTAATATTTAGCGAGAATTTTTTATTTTACTCGCTAAATTCAATTTTTTGATGCCTACTTTATTCATCTTAAATGCATTATCATCATAATAAGAGATTTACTACGGATAATTATAACTTTGTTTGTTCGCCGTCAGTCGCTATAATCGCACAGCCTTAAAAGGCAAACTCAGGGAGAACGACCAATGACAATCAAAAACCATAACTACCACATGACAAAATTTGTCATCAGTGCACCCGATATCCGTCATCTACCTAAAGATACAGGTATAGAAGTTGCCTTTGCAGGCCGCTCCAATGCGGGAAAATCCAGTGCTTTAAATGCACTAACACAGCAAAAAGGCTTGGCTCGTACCAGTAAAACACCAGGTCGAACTCAATTAATCAACTTATTTGAAGTTGAAGATGGCATTCGTCTCGTCGATCTACCTGGTTATGGCTATGCTGAAGTACCAGAAGAGATGAAGCGTAAATGGCAGAAAGCGCTGGGTGAGTATTTACAAAAAAGAGAATGTATTAAAGGGTTAGTGGTGTTGATGGATATTCGTCATCCACTAAAAGATCTTGATATGCAAATGATAGAATGGTCTGTTGCGATGGAAGTGCCTGTTTTAGTGCTACTCACTAAAGCGGATAAATTAGCTTCTGGTGCGAGAAAAAAACAGCTGCTCGATGTGCGTCATACGCTTGAAGAACTTGGTGGAGATGTAGAAGTAGAATATTTCTCTGCACTGAAAAAAATCGGTATTGATAAATTACGTATCAAACTGGATAACTGGTATAGCACACCCGTTGAATCCTAATCTTTCCTTGTGCGTCTATTCTGGCGCACAATAATAATGTTCTGTTAATTTCCCAAAATTTAGATAAAAAAATGCTCCAATCAATATATTGACTGGAGCAGCTAATATTCAGCTAAATCCGATTACGTGAAGTAAAAGGTCTGAAAGATAGAACATCTTACCTCTGTACCCTACGTCGTATACTTTACTTGATTTTCTGTGCAAAAAAAAGCTTTTGTGTAATTTTTTTTCACTGCTTACTACGATTCAGCGAATAAAACATCGTTAAAAACACCAAAAAATGTATTTTTATTACATATTTATGAGAGCTAAGTCGCATTAATATGTAATGTAAATTTTTAAATTAAGAAAGAAAAAAAGGGAAATATGAATGCCTAACATACAAATCGCTCATAAAGCGAACTGCGTGTTATCTTTGATACACCAGAACAAGTTGTAGGCATAAAGTAAAATTTATAGTTCATTGCAAGGATGACCTAATGCAATATAGCTTCCCTACAAACTTTGTCTTATGGGCTTAATGCTTTGATCAATGATAAATCGTTATGAAACTGTTTCGAGTAATACTGCACCACCATCTACCACGATAGTTTGTCCTGAAATATAGCTTGCCGATTTTGAAGCAAGAAATATCATCGCTGAAGCGATATCTTCGCCCTCACCTAAGCGTCCCATCGGGGTCGCTCTTGCAATATTTTGATTGAGTTGTTCATCCCCTAGGTTTGCCATGGTGGCCGTACGGATCATTCCTGGTTCAACACTATTAACCGTAATTCCATAAGGTGCGAGTTCCAATACCATAGCCTTGATAAACCCATTCACTCCGGCTTTAGAAGCCGCATAATGAGCCAATCCCGGATAAGCTACTTTTGGCCCGGTCACTGAAGATGTAATCAGAATGCGCCCCCTCCTTGTTTCTTCATTAATGGCTGGGCAGCTTGTGCCAAATAAAAAGGAGCCATTAGATTCACATTCACGTTTTTTTGTAATAAGGCTTCATCTATTTGCATAAATTTTGTCAGTGAACCACAATATCTAATCGTTGATATTCATGTTCTATCTCTGTAACTAATGAATTAATCTGCTCTAATTGGGCACAATCGCACGCCTTTGCTTGCACCTTTAAACTTTGTTCTGTTAGCAACTTTGCTGCATCAATTGCTCTATTTAGCTGTAAATCAGCAATAATCACCTTCGCCCCTAATTGAGCAAAAGCTTCAACAATCGCCAGACCAATACCTTGAGCACCGCCTGTCAACAATACAACTTGCCCATCAAACGCACTTGTAGAAAAGGTATTTTTAATCATCATTTTTTCCTCAGAATTAAATTGCTGGCTACCTATCGACTGTTCGAATGGAGCAAGGAAGCTATTCAGTATCTTCAGATAAATCGATTGAGAACCGCAATCGTTCTGAGGGCGGAGGAAAAGAGAAAAGGTGAGGATGTATTGAATTTATCACATTTAGATATCAGGTTAGGTTGATTTGTTATCGGGTACGCAATCCATTCGGTGATATGGATATTTTAAGGTAACATAGCCCCTATGAATACACATGATACTTCCCTGGAGCATTGAGTGAGTCATGTTTCCAAAACTTCGCGTTCTGCAACCATAAGTGATGTTGCAGCAAAAGCTCGCGCTGGTAAAACCAGTATTTCACGCTACTTGAATGGTGAGTTTCATCTGCTATCTGATGATTTGCGTAAACGAATTGAGATTGCGATCAGTGAGTTAAATTATCGTCCCAATCAGATGGCACGAAGTTTAAAGCATGGTCGAACCGGATTGATTGGTTTGATCATTGCAGATATTAGTAATCCTTATTCGATTGAGGTACTAAAAGGCGTTGAAGCAGAAACCATGAAACACGGTATTATGACCGTGCTGTGTAATGCTAATAATAGTATCAAGTTAGAGTGTGAATTTATCCATTTGCTGAAAGGGTATCGAGTTGATGGTTTGATTATTAATTCCGCAGGTATTAGTGAGGAATTTTTAGATGCTTTAAAATCTACCACATTACCATTTGTATTATTGGATAGAAAAGTTAAAGATTTTCCGTGCGATATGATCGGTTTGGATAACCCACATTCTGCAAACATGGCATTTAATCATTTGTTAGATCAAGGGTTTGAGGCACTCTGTCTTATTACTGAGCCAATTGCATTTGTCAGTGCTCGTCAGGAACGCTTGGCAACATTCGACCATTTTCTTTCTCAAAACCCTCAAGTCAGGGGAGAAAGCCATCAAATTAAATTACCAAATGAACAAGAATTAGAAAATATTATTACTGATTTTTGTGGTCGCCATCGCGGTATGCGCAAAGCTGTTATCGCGGCAAATGGCGTATTAACGTTACAAATTGCCCATGTTTTAAGCCATTTAGGGTTGCGTTGGGGAGCTGATATCGGTTTTCTGAGTTTTGATAATTTAGAATGGGCCGCTTTAGCAGGTACTGGGATTACTTCTGTTTCACAGCCGACAGCAGAAATGGGGCGAAAGGCTGTTGAATTCCTTCTTGATCGATTAACCAATCCTGATAAAAAACCTGAACAGCATTTATTTAATGGTGAATTGATTATTCGAAAATCGACAACGCTTTGATTGTTACTTTTGATCGTCAATTCAAATAGCCGGAACAATGTTCCGACTATTTGCTAGCTAATCATTTATGTTATTACTTTATCATTACCGAGTCGTGCAACCTGCGGTTGGGTTAATACAATTTTTACTGGTATCTCCGTTCAATGCGGCGATCAAGTTATCAACAGCACATACCACCATTGCGTGGCGAGTTTCATGTGTCGCCGAACCAATATGTGGTAATGCGACAACATTAGGTAATGATAATAATGGTGATTTTACAGAAAGAGGTTCTTCCTCAAACACATCTAAACCAGCACCACAGATCACACCTTCTTGTAATGCCTCAATCAAAGCTTTCTCATCAATGATTTTGCCACGTGAGCCATTGATCAAAAATGCACTATGTTTCATTTTATCGAGCTGTTCTTTACCAATAAATTTTTCTGTTTCAGGTGATAATGGTAAAACAACACAGACAAAATCAGATTCAGTTAAAAGTGTGTCTAACTCACAACGCTTTGCATTGAGATCATGTTCAGCCCTTTCGTTAACGCTATGATTGTAATAAAGTACTGACATGTTAAATCCAGCCGCAGCACGCTTTGCAACGGCATAACCGATTCGCCCCATCCCTAAAATACCGATGGTTTTTCCATGAACATCAGAACCGTAAAATTCAGGACCAATACTTTTTGTCCACTGACCCGCTTTGACCATTTCAGCCATTTCAACAGCACGCCGTGCGGTGGTTAAAATCAACGTAAAGATGGTATCTGCCGTTGTTTCAGTCAACACACCGGGTGTATGCATTAAATAAATTCCGCGTTCCGTCATTTCTGAAATCGAAAATTGATCAACACCGACTGAAATTGTGGAAGCCGCTTTGAGTTTTTGAGCGATATCTAAGTAATCCGTTGTTATGGGATAACTCGCCCCGATAATACCGTCCGCCTCTTTGAGTGCACGAATAAAATCAGGTCGATTAGCGTCATTTATTCCATCAAAATATGTCAAATTAAAGTGGCTTTGCAAACGTGCTAACTGATCATCAGGAATTTCTTTATATAGGATCACGTTTGGTTTCATTGCAATCTCCTGTTATGCATTTTGCACGGTTGAATTTGGGCTCTTTTGAGCTGCATTTGGTTTAACCACGATAGTCAAGATCACCGAAATAAATAAGGCGATGCCCATAAACATATACGATGCACTTGGGCTGCCTGTTGCCCCATTTAAATAGCCAACAAACCATGAACCAAAGAATGAACCTAATGCCCCCATGCTGTTAATCAATGCCATTGCACCACCCGCAACGTTTTTAGGTAGCATTTCAGGGATGATAGCAAAGAATGGACCATAAGGTGCGTACATTGCCGCGCCTGCTATCACTAATAAACTGTATGAAAGCCAGAAGTTAGAGCTACCGAGTAGATAAGAACCGAGAAAACAAATCGCACCAATTAAGAGCATTGGCCATACAAATAATTTGCGGTTATTCATACGGTCTGATAACCAAGAAACTAATATCATTGCAAGTGTTGCAGCAAGATAAGGAGCGGCGGTCAGCCAACCTGTTGCAACCATTCCGAGATTTGATGCGTCTCGAATAATTGATGGTAACCAAAGTACAAAACCATAAACACCGATACTCCAACAAAAGTATTGTCCGCATAGCAGGATGACATTTTTAGATTTAAAGGCCTCACGATAATTACGAACCGGCTTAATATTTTTTTGTTCTTCAGCCAAAATATTAGTAAGGTCATCTTTCTCTTTTTGACTTAGCCAATTAACCTGACTTGGTTTATCACGCGCTGTTTTCCACCAGAAAAACGCCCATAGAACCGCGGGTAAACCTTCAATGATAAACATTTGGCGCCAGCCGAATGCTTGTATTAAATAACCGGAGAGTACTGACATCCACAGCACAGTGACTGGATTACCTAAAATCAAAAAGGTATTTGCTCGTGACCGTTCGGATTGTGTAAACCAATTACTAATATAGATAAGCATCGCAGGCATTACAGCCGCTTCAGCAACCCCTAAGCTAAAGCGAATAATCACCAACATAGGAATATTACTGACCATACCGGTCAAGGTCGCTAATCCACCCCACAGTAAAATGCACCAGAAAATAAGCTTACGAACACTGCGTTTTTCGGCATATATGGCACCGGGAATTTGAAAGAAAAAATACCCTAGGAAGAATAGCGATCCTAAAAGTGATGACATGCCTTTGGTAATACCGAGATCCTCGTTAATACCAGCAGCAGCGGCAAAACTGTAGTTTGCACGATCCAAATATGCCAGACTATAGGTGATGAAGACAATCGGCATGATACGCCACCAACGGGAGGCTGCGGCAACTTTAGTGTTCATAGATAATCCTCAATCTAAACGCGTTGTAGTTTTAGTCTGGCTTTGTGCCATCTCATGACGTAAAGCTTGTTTTGTTGGCAAACCTTCACTATCTCCAATAACTTGAATTGCACGAGCACCAATAAAATTGCCTCGACATACCGCGTCATGAAAAGATTCACCTTCTAATAATGCACTAATCACACCGACGGCAAATCCATCACCCGCGCCAACCGTATCGACAACATTGTTCACATAGATAGCAGGAACAACACCTTGTTCATCCGATGCTGTTTTATAGTACGCACCATGCTCACCCGTTTTGATAATGACGGCTTTTACACCTTCATTGAGATAAAAATCTGCAATCGCTTCCGGCTGTGAATGGCCAGTTAAAATCAATCCTTCTTTCAATCCCGGTAATACCCAATCGGCAGCAAAGGCTAGCTTGTTCAATTGCGAGACCATGGTTTGCTCTGAATCCCATAACGTTGGACGAAGATTAGGATCAAAGGAAATTGTTTTACCTTGAGTACGCATCCAATGTGCTGCGTGAGCTGAAAGTTCATAAGAGGTCGGAGAAAGTGCGGCAGCGACTCCACTCAAATGCAAATGGCGTGCTCGACCAAAATAGTTCTCATCAAAATCTGCTATTGATAAATGACTGGCAGCAGAACCTTTACGGAAATACTCCACTTTGGGATCGGTTCCATTTTCTGCTTTAGATTTAAGCTGAAAACCTGTTGGTAGATTAGAATCAATGGCGACAGCTTCACGATTTACATTTTCCTGATCAAGGGTTGCCAGAATAAAGCGCCCAAAAGAATCATTACCTAAACGGCTAACCCAACCACTTTTTAAACCAAGACGAGAAAGACCAATAGCGACATTCAATTCAGCGCCTGCTGCCCGACGAATAAAATGCTCTACGTTATGTAATTCGCCAGATTCAGTAGCAACAAACATCATCATCGCTTCACCGAGAGTGACGACATCTATGTTGTTTTTATCTTGAATATTCATTGTGTTAAATATCCTTTAACTGGTTGACATAATGCTTTGTTACCGTAATTAAATCATGAGCGACTAATGGGAACTCGATACCATATGGAACATTTTTCGGTAGTATTGATAACACCTTTTTCCAGTTACCATCGCTATCATCCAGCGCAATTGCGACTCGCTTATTCTCTTTTTTCTGGCTTTCTTTAACATGTATATAGGCAACAAAAGGTGCGAAGGTTTGTGCTGCGATGAATGCATCTTCGTTATGCCAGTGCCAATTTGCCATATCAAACGTCATTTTAATCGGTAAGTTTATCGCCTTAACTTCATCAAAGAATGTGACAAGCGGAGCGATATGGCCACCTTCAGGCGTTTGATCATTTTCGATGACCAGCAGTACGGAAGACTGAGAGAGTACAGAATGTAATTCATTCAGATCATACTGAGAAGGTAGCTCACCCAACGACAGTTTAAGAAAGCGTGCTCCCAAACGCGCTGCGTCCTGTAGGCTATTTTGCACTAATTTTAACGCAATCTTTCCAGATTCATCAAAAAGCGCACGTGGAACCGAATAGGCGGAAATTAACCCTAATTGCTTAATTTTCAAGGCTATTTCATCTATTTCATCATTGCTTGTTAATAGCTCCTGGCGGATTTCAACACCATCAGCACCACTTGCTTTGATTATTTCTAACAATGCGCTTTGCCCACCTAATTGAGCAACAGTGTCATTACCATAAGCCGATGTGACGACAATAATTTCTCTGGTCATAATGTATTCCTTTCTATTTCTTGGAATACATTATGGAACCGGTTCCATAATGTATTCCATCTCAACTATTCAAAAGCTTGAGCGAAATCACTGATCCACGATGAGCAAATAGATATTTTCTGACTGCCATCACATCTTTTATGAGTTAATTGAAAAGTATTAAATGTGATGTTTTTTTAATCTTCTTCTGCGCTTTCTGTTTACCAAAATTACATTCAGCTTGTGTTATCTCGACTTTCTTATTGACGGTTGATAGCTGCTACGCATTAGGTTTGATGTGTGAAGGGAAGCATAAAAATGGAGGAGTGCGACCGCCTAAAGAAGGAATACTAGGATCTTGATCCAAGATATCACTTTGTCAATTACAAAATAGTCATAACGATAATAACTACATTTTATTTTGTACTATCTTTTGTTCTTCATAATCTTGCAGATATTTACCTAAAGAGAATTCTGTTCCTAACTCATGTAGCTCCCCCGTATCTTTATCTATGATAAAAGGCGCATTTCCAGCAAGTTGAGCTGAGTTCTCCCCTGTTTCCAGATATTCCTTTGACTGAAAACAAAAAAACCATCCTTCAGAAAAACGTCCCAACTGCGTGATGACTAATGGAATATCTGTATTCTTTAAATATTCGTTCGCTTTTTTTATCGCATCATCAAAAGTTATCATTAATTCATTCTCAATGATTAGAAAATTAATTTATATCGTTATTCGATTATTACTTTAGTAATAAAAAAAGTGACAAATTGTCACTTTTTTTATAGAAAAATCGCAAATTAGTGGGCTTCATCCCAATTATCGCCGACGCCTACATCAACTT
>NZ_KB233224.1:82949-278178 GCF_000314855.2 Providencia burhodogranariea DSM 19968
AAATTGTCACTTTTTTTATAGAAAAATCGCAAATTAGTGGGCTTCATCCCAATTATCGCCGACGCCTACATCAACTTTTAATGGCACATCAAGCTGCATACTTTGCTCCATCAGCTCTCGTACTTTTTCGATAACATGCTCAAGCTCAGACTCTTTCACTTCAAAAACCAGTTCATCGTGCACCTGCATCAGCATGTCTGCATCAGGTTTTTCTGTTTGTAACCAGCTATCAACAGCAATCATTGCCTTCTTAATAATATCAGCGGCAGTACCTTGCATTGGCGCATTGATCGCTTCACGTTCAGCAGCCTTACGACGCATCCCATTACTCGATTTAATATCAGCAAGATACAAACGACGGCCTTCTAACGTTTCAACATAGCCTTGCTCAGAGGCTTGATGACGAGTGTTTTCCATATAACGTAAGACGCCCGGATAACGCTCAAAATAGAGATCCATATAACGCTGCGCTTCACCACGAGGAATACCCAGTTGGCGAGCAAGTCCGAATGCACTCATCCCATAAATTAAACCAAAGTTAATCGCTTTGGCGCTACGGCGTTGATCATTGGTCACTTCATCAAGTGGTACCCCAAATACTTCCGCAGCGGTAGCACGGTGGATATCTTTACCTTCAGCGAAGGCAGTGAGTAACCCTTTATCTTGCGATAGGTGCGCCATGATGCGCAGTTCGATTTGCGAGTAGTCGGCTGCGACAACTTTATACCCTTTACGAGCAATAAAGGCTTGACGAATACGACGCCCTTCCTCAGTTCTCACTGGAATATTTTGCAAGTTAGGGTCACGTGAAGATAAGCGACCAGTTGCCGTGACGGCTTGATGATAAGAGGTATGCACGCGTTGAGTTCTTTTGCTAATCATCAACGGAAGCTTATCTGTATAAGTTGATTTTAACTTCGCCAGACTACGGTGCTCTAACAACAGCTTAGGCAATGCGTGGTTCAGGGCTAGCTCTTCAAGAACTTCTTCATTCGTTGAAGGCGCACCACTTGGTGTTTTTTTCACAACAGGCAATTGCAGTTTTTCAAACAAAATAGTCTGTAATTGCTTTGGTGATGCTAGGTTAAATTCTTCACCAGCCAGCTCAAAAGCTTCTTTTTCAAGCTCAGCTAAACGTGCAGTAATCTCTTTCGATTGCGCAGCTAAAACCGTAGCATCAATCAATACACCCTTACGTTCCATTCTGACTAATACCGGCACTAATGGCATTTCGATATTGCGGAATATATTAGCCAGCTTTGGTTCTGCTTCCAGTTGTGGAAAGAGAGCTTGATGCAGTAACAAAGTGACATCTGCATCTTCTGCCGCATAGGTGACTGCCTGCTCTAGCGCAATTTGGTTAAACGTCAGTTGCTTTTTACCTTTACCTGCGATTTCTTCGAAAGAAATAGTTTTATGATTAAGGTGACGATCCGCGAGGCTATCCATATCATGACGCCCCATACCTGCAACGCTATTAAGTACATAGGATTCCAGCATAGTGTCAAACTCAATACCTTTGAGCTCGATATCGTAGTTTTGTAACACTTCTGCGTCATACTTTAAGTTTTGACCCACTTTCAGCACTTTATCACTTTCGAGTATTGGCTTGATGGCAGCCAGCACCTCGTCTAATGGTAACTGAACTGGTGCATCAAGGTAGTCATGGCCGAGTGGCAAATACGCCGCATGACCCGGTTCGATAGCAAATGACATTCCGACTAAACGTGCTTCTTGTGTATCTAAACTGTCAGTTTCAGTATCAAAAGCAAACAGTGGCGCGGAAGCTAGCTTTTCTAGCCAGCGGTCTAAATCCGCTTTTTCTAAAATGACTTGGTAGTTTTCGGCATTCAATATCGGTGCTGCCATCACAGCTTCAATTTTCTTTTCGACAGCACTCGCGGCTGGGGTAGCGCTTTTGCCGCTTTTTCCTTCCATCCAAGTCCCGTTTTCAATATCCGCTAACCAGCGTTTAAATTCATAACGGCTAAATAATTGGTGGAGTTTATCTGTATCCAGTTCAGACACGGCCAGTTGTTCGCAGCTTTTGTCGAGTTCAACATCTGTTTTGATGGTGGCAAGCTGATAAGAGAGAAATGCTAATTCGCGGTTTTCAGCCATTTTCGGCGCTAAAGTTTTTGATCCTCTAAAACCCAATGGCGCAATATCATCTAACGAATCGTAGATTTTTTCTAAACTGCCGATCCCTTGTAACAAGGCTAATGCTGTTTTTTCTCCAACACCTGGTACACCTGGGATGTTATCTGAAGAGTCACCCATTAAAGCCAGAAAATCGATGATCAATTCAGGTGGGACACCGTATTTCTCTTCGACCTCTTGAGGCCCCAAAATGGTGTTATTCATGGTATTGATCAGCGTGATATTCGGTTCAACCAGCTGGGCCATATCTTTATCACCCGTGCTGATCAAGACAGGAATGCCTTTCTGGCTAGCTTGTCTGGCAAGTGTACCAATCACATCATCGGCTTCGACGCCAGAAACGACCAGCAGAGGTAAGCCCATTGCCTCAACCATCTCATGCAATGGCGCTATTTGCTCACGCAAATCATCAGGCATAGGTGGACGGTGTGATTTATAACTTTCAAATAACTCATCACGAAATGTTTTTCCCTTCGCATCAAAGACGACAGCCACATGGCTTGGCTTATATTGCATAATCAAACTACGCAACATATTAAGCACACCATACATGGCTCCTGTCGGTTCACCCGCACTGTTAGTCAGTGGAGGGAATGCATGATAAGCACGGTATAGGTAAGAGGAACCATCAACCAAAATAAGGGGATTTTCTGCGATCTGAGCCATAATCTGTCATCATCTTTTTATCAGGAATGAATTGCGATAGGATGCCACAATGTGCGTTTAGATACACGTTCAGTTTCAATTTCTTCCGCAATCCTCGCGATATATTCACTCATAGCGCGTTAGTCAATTAAGCAATAATTCGACATAATATTATTTCAATTAGTACATTCACAACCTGTGGATAACTCTGTGGGCAAAATAATGTTATGCCTTAGATTCAATAACTAAGAAAAGATCAAGCCGTAAAACAGGAATGTAAAATCAATAGGTTAGCTATATACGTGTTGATCTAACACAAAAAAAGCGCATAAGCCATATTGTGGATATTGATTTCATGAGTGAGGATTTAAAGATGTGGCGGCAAATCGCCGCCGCCACAAGGATGGGCTATTTTTTGCTGATCAAATAGTTCACAATATTGGAGAACTCTTTACCATAATCAGCCGCGTTATCAACCGCGATACCATTATTACGAACTTGATATTTACCATCAACAAACATTGCTGGTACACCGCGCAATTTCAGATCTTGCGCTGCATTTTGTTGTTTCGCGACTAATGATTTTACGACGAAGCTATTTAATGCCGCATCATACTCTTCACCACTAACGCCTGCTTTAACGAAAGCATTGCGGATATCTGCTGGCGTATTGATTGATTGCGTTTTCTGAATACCTTCAAACAGAATTGGTGTCACTTTATCTTCTATTTTCAGCACCATTGCCACTGCCCATGCTTGAGTCAGGTTTGGACCTAAAGGACCAAGAAAATCAACATGGTAGCGTTCCATTTTCACGCCTTCAGGTAGGTTTTTTTCTACAGTTTGAGGAACTTTATAAACATTTTCAAACTGATAGCAGTGAGGGCAATAAAAAGAGAAAAATTCTAAAACTTGTGGCAAGTTTTGTACTGATTGTTTGACATCAGTATACTCTTTCCCTTCCGAGTAATTTGCGGCAGAAACCCCAAATGACATGGCGATACCAATTAAAGCCAACATAATTTTTTTCATATACAACGTTCTCCAAAAATACGATTTCTTTATTAAAATTGAGGGTTCAACTGCAAAGGGGCTTCTTGCAACCGTTGAACTTGCTGAGCAAATTCGAGTGATTGTTTCTGCCAAAAATCATCAGCTTGTAGCCATGAAAATGCTCTAGGGAAAGCAGGATCTTGCCAACGGCGAATAATCCATCCTAAATATTGTACCATTCTCATAGCCCTTAGCGGTTCAATGAGCTTGAGTTCTTTTACATCAAAATCACCAAATTCATTGTAAGCCTCCAGCAAGGTATCTAACTGGATCACTTGATCCTGACGTGAGCCATTCAATAGCATCCACAAGTCTTGTACCGCAGGGCCGTTACGTGCATCATCGAAGTCTACCAGCCAAGCTTCATCTCGCCATAAAATATTACCCGGATGGCAATCACCTTGCAGGCGTAATGGCGATGATATCGTCGGCCATTGTTGTTTCACTTCAGCAATCAATTTATCAAGCGATTCGATGAAGGTTTCTTTCCATTTTGGAGTGATCAGTTCACTCTGCACCATAATTTCACGAGGTTGATCAAGGTACTCCTCTACACCCAATGTTGGGCGAAACGTGAAGGTGCTTTTTTTCCCAATCTGATGAACACGACCTAATAGCCGGCCAACCTCTTCGAGCTGATATAGATTATCCGTTTCATATTGACGCCCACCGATACTCGGAAAAATAGCAAACATAAAACCGCCAAATTCCAATACCGTTTGCCCTGCAAATTCGATCGGCGCGGCAACTGGCAATTCCGCATTTTTTAATTCGAGCGTAAAGTCATGCTCTTCTTGAATTTGTGAGCGATTCCAACGTGTAGGACGATAGAATTTAACCACAAAACGTTTTCGGTTTTCATCTTGAAATTGATAAACCCGATTCTCATAGCTATTGAGCTCGGTCAATCCTGATTCAGGGTAGATACCAACTTCCATTAAGGCATCAAGGATCAGGTCAGGTGATATACCACTGAAATGGAAATTAGAGTGTTCGATTTTGTCCATCGCTTATTCGTCTTTTATGATGCCACGAGCTCGTAGAATCGCGGTTTTAAAATCATCTTCATAGTCTTTTTTCAGACCGGGGATCGCTTCATCACTACCTTTTCCGCGCATTTTTAGATGATAAATGAGTACATCATCTGTCAGCTCAGACAATGAGCCTTTAAAACCTGCTTCATCTGCCAGTTTTTGCAGTAATTCCACCAAATTCAAATCCGAGTTGTCTTTCCATACAGGATGCAACAGCTCAATAACTTCATTTAAGCGATGGCATTTCATGTTTATTCCTTCATCACGAATATTTGGGGCCAAATTAGTTGATATAATACAAGAGAAAAAGCGAACTGCTGTCAATCTAGGTAAAGTTTGCGATTAATCTTTATGAATATCCGTTGATTTTATAGCAAAATAGAATAAGTTTTAGCAGATAATTTAACTAAATCTGCGTTCAAATATGTCAAAATGTTTTATTTCCTAGACAACACACATGCACTTTGAAATATCACAAGGGTATAAATATGTTTTATCGTGAATTGCTTACAGGCGTCATACTCGCGGGTGGACTAGGTCGCAGGATGGGCGGGCAGGACAAAGGTCTAGTGCCTTTACTCGGAAAACCGCTTTATCAACATATTATTGAACGTCTTGAGCCACAAGTCGGGCAAGTAATGATCAACGCCAACCGCAACCAATCGCGCTATCAGCAAAGTGGTTTTAACGTGATCTCTGATCTGAATAACGACTTTTCGGGTCCATTGGCGGGTATGCAGGCAGCATTACATGCCGCTCCCACGGAATGGCTACTATTTGTTCCTTGTGATGTTCCTTCATTTCCACTCACATTAGCCGAAAACATGTTTTTAAATAAAGGTGATAGCCTTGCTTGCTATGCCAATGATACTGAGCGCGACCACCCTACTTTTGCGTTACTTCATCGCTCATTAGTTCAACAACTTGATGAATATCTCGCAAAAGGCGAGCGCAAACTGATGTTTTTCATGCGGGAAATTGCCGCAAAATGTATTATTTTCCCCTCAGGGTCATTTGCTAATTTAAATACACCGGAAGATAGCCTCAACTGGGAGCTGCAACAAAAATAATCATGAACAAAAAAACAGTACCTCTACTCGGTATCACCGCATATAGCGGCACAGGCAAAACGACGCTATTAAAACAAGTCATTCCGCTACTTAGGCAGCGCCATCTGCGTGTTGGGCTGGTTAAGCATACCCATCACGATATGGATGTGGATAAGCCCGGAAAAGATAGTTATGAATTACGCAAAGCGGGTGCAGACCAAACCCTCGTTGCCAGCCAAAATCGCTGGGCACTAATGACCGAAACGCCCAACAATGATGATGAATTGGATCTACACTATCTCGCAAGCCGTTTTGATCCAGATTCACTGGATCTTATTTTGGTTGAAGGATTTAAACATGAAACGATCGCTAAAATCGCATTGTATAGATCTGAAGTTGGCAAACCGCTCGCAGGTTTAATTGATCAACACGTTATTGCCGTTGCCAGCAATCAAATCATTGATACCACTATCCCACAATTGGATATCAATAACCCAGAGCAGATAGCTGACTATATTGTGTCTTGGTGGCAGAAAAGCCAATAGAGCTTGCGGCATCTATGATAGATAGCTTATTTATGTTCGAGTAAATGAGCTGTATCGAATTGGTAAGAGGACTTAACTTATCATCTTACAAATGGTGTCAAATAGTCTATTTTTCATATAGATTCAATTCAGCTATAAAGCAATTGCCAATCTTAACCTGCTTCCATTGAATAGCGGGAAAATTAGCAATTTTCGGATATTCCAATAACGTCCAACCAAGCTCACCCCGCTTAAATGATAATAAAAACTATCGATCCTGTGATGTAAAATTAGCTTGTAGTGCAAATAGCATCGACTTCTACACAGAAATTAACGCTTGTAATGCATTCACCCACTCAGGCCTAAGGACATTATCAGTATTAAGGCGATAATATATCCCAGCATTTAATTTGATTAGCCAACCAATTTATACTTTTGAGCTAAAGAGTAGCTAATCCCGTTATCCGGTAACCATTGTTGAAGAACAACGCTCCAGAGAACGCATGTGTAGTTAGTCAGTTTAATTTAGAATAAATAGTCATACCCATATATCAATAAGCGCTGAATTTCTCATCAACCCTGTTCAGAAAAGCTAATAATATTATTTATATCTTTCAATAAAAGCTTGCTTTGCATAGTTGGTACTTACGGGTGAGCCTGTGGTTGATTCAATTAATTTGGTAGGAGTTAAACGTTGCCCAACAGACCAAATATTTTTATTTAACCAAATATTTATCTCTTTAAAATTATATATTTTCAAAATACTAAACAACTGTGCTGCATAAATATATCCCAACATATAACAAGGAAAATACCCAAAAAAACCTGCCGACCAATGAATATCCTCCATACACCCTTTACTATGTTCCCATTGAGGATTAAATCCTAATAATCTGGTTGATAACTCATTCCAAAAATCTGGTAAATCTTTAATATCAAGATTATGGTCAAAAACTTCCACCTCGACTAAGTAGCGTAAATATATATGTTGTAAGTAATGAAGTTCATCTGTATTTATACGACTTTCAAAAGGTTTTAACTTTAATATGTGTTCTCTAATCACATCTTGAGTAACATTAACATTATGGGATCCCAGAATGCTAACCAAATATTCTATAAAAGTATCTGATTTTCCTAAAAACATTTCATAAAGAAGGCTTTGACTTTCATGTATACCTATTGAACATGACCTATCACAAGGCATGCCAGTAAATTTCTTCGGTAAATGACTTTCATATAATGCATGCCCACACTCGTGTAGTGTTGCATAAATTCCAGCAAGAATATCATTCTTTAAAAAGACATTTGTGATTCTTATATCATCTCTATTTCCAGCACAAAACGGGTGATGACTAACATCAAGCCTACCTCGGGTGAAATCAAAACCTAGATCATTCAACAAAGTTCTATTGACCAAAATTTGGCTTTCAATTGAAACAATTTTCGAAAAATTTTTGTTCTCATTATTTTTACTGTATCGTGAAATTAAATCTGGTAACCAACTTTGTATCTCATTAAACAGCTCATTTAAAATCTTAATACTGATTCCCGGTTCATGCTCATTCAACAAAGCTTCATAAGGTGAAATACTTAAGTACTGAGAGACTCGCTCTGCTTTCTCACGAACTAAATTTAATAACTGAGACAAATCTTTAGAATATATATTCCAGTTATTGTTTTTTTTGTTCTTTATCCATGATGCTTCACAGCACAGTGAAGCCAATTTAATGGCTTTCATCAGGTTGCTTGGAACAATACCTTTTAAGATTATTTCCTGTCTTGCTGACTGCAATCCGATCCACTTTTCATCTAAAATATCATGACCAAATAATGCTTTTTCGATGAGATTAAAAATTTCAGGTGAGACTCTTTTTTCATGGATAATTAACTCTAATTCCGCCATAGCATTTGCCCTAGCTAAATAACTATTGTTGGGCATCATTGTTGTTTGGTCCCAATAACAAATACTATGAGCATGCTCTAGATTGTAGATTGAAATATAATGATTTTTAATTTTATCTAACATATCTATTTATCTTTGTACTTGAAAGCAATAAAAACACTAGAAAGGATAAACATCATTCCCACTAACATATTTAAGGTTATTATTTCATTAAGAAATAACCATGATATGAAAACACTAATAATTGGAGATAATAAAACTGCATATGATGTAAGCTCAGAACCACCATGCTCAATCATATAAAACCATAATATATAAACAATAACTCCACTTGCTAATCCCATATAAATAATTGGAATTAACATTTCAGGATTTCTTAATAATAACAATGGTTGATATATTTCCGTAGAAATGAATGGAGTTATTAGTAATATAAAAAACAAAGATACAATATTTTGATAAAGTACCTTAGAAAAAAGGTTCAGCTTAGTAGGAATTTTTTCTGATAAGAAAGTTCCAACTGCCCAAAAGAAAGCACTAACTAATATGATAATCTCCCCAATAGTTATCTCATCTAGGGATATAAAAATAAATATCCCTATACAACTTAATATCGAAATAATGATATATTTTATATATATTTTTCTACTGATAATTAAGTGAATTAAAGATGTAAATGTAGGCATCATATAAATTAAAACAGATGCTTTAGCTGCATCAGTATAATCGAGCGCCCAGTTATTAAGCAACGGAACTAAAAATATATTAAAAGTACCTAAAGGTATACAAAGGAGAATGTCTGAAAATTGAGGACGGAAGCGAAAAAACAGAATAACAAGTATTGTTAGCAAGATTACAGATATTAAATTGCAATAAAATCTAAAAGACCAAACTCCAATTTGCTCAATTGCAATTTTTGATATAGGGAACCCGCCCCCCCACAGTAATGCAATAAATAAAGCAAACCATAGCAATTTCTTTTCTTTAATCATATCTCACAACCAATGCAATCCGCTTGAAAGATGTTTCTGCTGTAACCATTGATACAAAATGAGGGATCTCTTTTGTATCAGTATCAAAAATGAGAGTGCTCATATTATAAGGAGCTAAAGTATCTAGGATAATTTTTCGCTTATTATCTAAAATCATGGTTAAACCACCATAATTTACATTCCAATTTAAAGTGAAATTGATCACTATACCGAAGCTTTGTCCTGGGTCGCAATGAGTTGTTAAAAAATCCCCGCAATCAAATCTATTCAAATAAACAAGTGTGCTTTTTTCAATTTTTTTCCCCGTAATATTTATTAGAAAGTCTATAAAAAATTTACTATTAACAACTTTTTTAATTTCAGTGAAGTAATTAATAGAATTACCGACATTATCATCTACTATTCTACGAAATGAAAATGAAAACAAACCATTATTATAATCAGTTAAAGCAGCTAACTTCTCTTTTTCAATTAAAGATAATGAATGATTTTTCAAATAAAAATCATTTTCACCATCTTGGTTTTTAATTATCCAGGACCAATATTCATCGCCAATATTAGAAAATTTCTCGCCATATTCGGTTAATTCCGGAAAAAACCTCGATATATCAAATGAGACATATCCTTGGTTATTAAATATGGCTGACAATTGTTCAATACTCATTAAATATAGTCTCCTCTCTAGTGCTAAAATCACGAAGACATATATGAATTTTTTTACCAACTAGTGCTGGAGTATCATAACCCGTAATAATTTTTACGACTTGGTCTGCAACAAGTCCTGACATCGCAGCTAATGAAGGTGCACTTTGCCACGCATTCACACTCCGATTGCCGTCTAAGAATTGCTGTTTCATCCGTGCTTCTTGGAATTTTTTAATATCCGATTTTTTACTATAAAATTTATGTTTAATACTCTCTTTTGCATCCGAATAATCATTATTTCTTTTGTTGTTCAGATAAATAGGACCAACAGTTATGTCGAATGGATCTCCTCCCAATTCAATTATAGAAATATTTCTCTCTTTAGCTAAAGAATGTACGAGTTCCTCTACTGTGTTTTTTCTGAAATATCCAAGACTGGCCCATGCAAGTAAAATGAGATCAACTCCAGTTAGCAATTCTGAAAGTTGATTCTTATCCGTTGTTGAAAATTCTGGGTATTTCTCAACATTAACATATTTGTTATGTCTTTTCAGACCCTCCTCAGCCGCATCTACTTTATTTTTACCAATATCATCAAAGGTATATAATACCTGACGATTCAGGTTAGAAAGCTCTACATCATCACCATCAACAATTCGTAACGTACCAACTCCAGACATAGCTAGTTGTAGTGAACACCATGTGCCCCATCCCCCCATACCAAGTATCAGTACACGGCTAGTTTTTAATTTTTCCTGATATTTAATCGCATTATTGTTATTTTTATCAACTAATGAAAATTGAAGTAACTGACGATCGTACAATTCTATTTCTTCGGATGTCAAAATATCAGAAAAAACAGCATTATCTTCAATAAGGCCAAATGAATGAAGCTTATTAATAAAACAGCTAATATCATTATTACTAACTTCACATCCTTTCAGCGACACTTCCTTGAATATTCGAGGAATAGTGTGAAAACCATCTAGCTTGGATAATACAACCTTGACCCATTCAGGTGGATCCTTAATTATTTGTGATTTCTGTGGGATCTCGCCAATACAAATATCTCCATCGTCGGATAAGATAATATGGTGAGAACGCTTAATCCTTGGTTTTGTTATAAACATGTCATTATGTTCCTCTACATACGATAAAAGCCACCCGTTGGGTGGCTTTTATCGACTTACTCTAACTCAATCGCTTCTTCTTCCGTATACATCGCTTTTTCTTCACTAATTGAAGAAATACGCTCTTCCAATTCCACGAAAATAACTTCTTGGTTCATTTGACACCTCATATATTAAGTTTTGACGCATATTCGCATAACACCTTACATTGTTAATGAAATGATGCATTATCGTTAACAACGATTGAGTATTCATATTAAGATGACTATTGTCAATATCCGGTTACTATATATGTCTGTGCTTTAATTAATTAGGACATACTATTGAATTCTATAGGAGAAAATTCAATATTGATTTCACTACCAATATATATCGATTGAGTTGATGTTGTTTTGCGTATCTTCTACAGCTAAACCAAAGTATGGCTACGTTGATAGGGGATTTAAGCTTCAATCAAGTTTAGTTACGAGCTATTAGTTTGGGGAATAGGTGATAATAAAACGCGATGATTGGTAAAAGGCCAGAATGTTTTCTGGCCTTAATAAAATATTTTCCAAAGGATGGAAAGATGGAAGCCCTACACTAACGCATAGTGACAAATTCTTCTGCACCTGTCGGGTGAATCGCGACGGTATTATCGAAATCTTTCTTGGTTGCGCCCATTTTCAGTGCAACTGCGAAACCTTGTAAGATCTCATCCATACCAAAGCCAATACCATGAATACCGACAATTTTCTCGTCTGCTCCAGCGCACACGAGCTTCATACGGCAAGGTTGGCGATGAGACGTTACCGCGGTATACATTGCAGTAAAGGAAGATGTATAGCATTTAACCTGATCCGCACCGTATTTTTCGATCGCCTCAGGCTCAGTCAATCCAACAGTTCCAATCGGTGGGTGGCTAAACACCACGGTTGGAATATTGCTGTAATCTAAATGCTCGTCAGGCTTGTTGTTAAACAAACGCTCTGATAAACGGCGACCCGCTGCAACAGCCACTGGCGTTAATTCAACTGCACCCGTGTTATCACCAACGGCATAAACGCCTGCAACACTGGTGTTCTGATATTTATCAACCTTGATATAGCCTTTTTCATTCAGCTCAACGCCAGCTGCTTCAATATTTAGGTTGTCAGTCATTGGCTCACGACCAATCGCCCAAATCAGTGCATCAACAGTTTGCTCTTTGCCATTTTCCAATTTCAGCGTCAAAGAACCATCTGCGTTCTTAATCACTTCTTTTGGTACAGATTCAGTGTGTAACGCGGGACCCTCAGTATTCATCACTTCTACCAAGGTTTCCACGATCAACGGATCAAATGAACGCAGCGGTGCATGTTTACGTACAAACAGATGAGCTTCACTACCGAGGCCATTTAAGACACCAGCCAGTTCAACAGCAATATAGCCAGCACCGACAACAGCAACGCGTTTTGGTAAAGCCTCAAGCTCAAAGAAGCCATCAGATGTCA
This sequence comes from Providencia burhodogranariea DSM 19968, assembly GCF_000314855.2. Taxonomy (GTDB): domain Bacteria; phylum Pseudomonadota; class Gammaproteobacteria; order Enterobacterales; family Enterobacteriaceae; genus Providencia; species Providencia burhodogranariea. The sequence continues at coordinate 95,557 of NZ_KB233224.1, forward strand.
TGCCATATTCTGCACCTGGGATCGCTGGGATCACCGGACGACCACCCGTGGCGATCAAAATATGATCCGCGGTATAGGTTTCACCATTAACTTCAACGGTATGTGCATCAACAAAACGGGCAAAACCACTGATCACATCAACCTTGTTATTGCCGAGAACACGGTCATAGGACTGATGAATACGATCAATATAAGCAGTGCGGCTGGCAATTAAGGTTTTCCAATCAAAATGGTTGATTGTGGTATCGAAACCGTAATCTGGGCCGTAAGCACGAATAGCTTCAGAAATTTGCGCTGCATGCCACATTACTTTTTTCGGTACGCAACCCACGTTAACACAGGTTCCACCTAAAGCTTTTGCTTCGATTAGGGCACACTTTTGTCCATACATTGCTGCGCGGTTCATGGAAGCAATGCCGCCACTACCACCACCAATCGCAATATAGTCGTAATGTTTGCTCATAACTTGGTTATTCCCATTTATTGATTAATTAACAAGCGAATACTTACTACCGCGTAATCTATACACAAAATAGTTCAAGATGCATATGAGCGACAAACTAAACTAGTCAGAGATCACAGATAACGGTGTGACTCAGATAGATGAGTACAGTCAGCACTAATGCAATTTAAAGTATGACGTGTATACAACAATAACCGTATCCCCAAAATAATTCGAGTTACATATATCCAGACTGCGACTCGATTCTGAAAAACATCAATGAAACTGTCATTCAGCTAGCGGAGTGCAGCCAGTGCTCATGCGGTTTGATCTATCATCGGCATACCTATTTATAGATATAACCTGTTAATGAAATAGATATAGCCTATTCAGGTACGATCCATTCGACTAGCGTATGACCTGTTCCCTCTGGAACTAAGGTTTTATGCAACCAAGGCAATACATTTTTCATCTGCTGTTCTAGCTTCCATGGCGGGTTAATCACAATCATGCCTGATGCAGTCATACCGCGTTGGTCACTGTCTGGACGAACGGCTAACTCGATTTGCAGAATTTTACGGATCCCCGTCGCTTCTAATTGTTTGATCATCCGCTTAATGTGTTGACGTAAAACAACCGGATACCAAATCGCGTAAGTGCCTGTAGCAAAACGTTTATAACCTTCTTCGACACCTTTAACGACGGCTTCATAATCTGATTTCAGCTCGTAAGAGGGATCCATCAAGATAAATCCACGACGACTAGCCGGTGGCAGTTTAGATTTAAGCTGCTGGTAGCCATCTTCTTTCGAAACTTTGGTGCGGTGATCACGAGAAAATTCTGCGCGTAGTAATGGAAAATCGGTCGAATGTAATTCACTCAGTACTAATGAATCATCTTCACGTAGCAACTGTTTCGCCAGCAATGGAGAGCCCGGATAATAACGTAGTCGCCCATTATCATTCATACGACGGACGATATTCATATAAGGCAATAATTCCTCGGGCAAGTCCGGCTGTTCCCAAATACGCGCGATCCCTTGCAGATATTCACCTGTTTTTTCTGCATGTTCACTCGTCAACTGATAACGCCCCGCACCAGAATGCGTGTCGACATACAGGAAGGGTTTTTCTTTCTCTTTAAGAGATTCAATGATCAGGCTTTGAACTGTGTGCTTTAGCACATCTGCATAATTGCCTGCGTGAAAACTATGGCGGTAACTTAACATGACTCTTTTATTTCCCGAGGAAATTCAACATTAGCCAATAATGGCTACTATTAAATAGATTCTTTAAAGATAGCGTTTTGTGTATACCCAAAATGATTCGAATCACATATGGGCATCAAGTGAAGCTATTCCGATAAATAAAGCCCGATAGACATAACTCGCGATGCCATACGGGTTGCAGGCTTCCCCTGCATGCGCTGCCAATTAGCAACTTGAAGTATGACGGGTATAGACCGGATTATTTCGTGCATATCATTATAGCGAAATTTCTATTGAATTGTCATAGTTCAGATTTTGTTGATAAATTAAGCATGACAGCAACGATACTAAAAGTTATCCTAAACACAAATAACAACATAACCAGGAATAATATATGCGTAAATTACTTATAACAACATCAACTATGGCCTTTCTTTTAGTCAGTACTTCTACTATGGCCGCCAAACCACAAAATGGTTGTGATATTAAAAAACAAGAGATCGAAACCCAAATTGAATATGCCAAAAAGCATAACAATACTTATCGTATTGCTGGGCTACAAACAGCGCTCGATAATGTGAATACTTACTGCACGCCTGAATCGCTTTATCGTGATAGCCAAAAAGACGTCGCTGAAAAATTGGAAAAAGTTCAAGAAAGAGAAGCTGAATTGTCAGAAGAAAAACAAAAAGGCAATAGCAATAAAATCGCTAAACGTGAGCGCAAATTACAAGAAGCACAAGCAGAACTTAAAGAAGCACAAGCGAAGTTAGATACCTATAAAGCGGGTTTATAACCCTATTTTCTTTGTTTAATCTGCATTTTTTAAGCAGATATATACACAAAATAATTCGATTTGCATGTAAGTGACAAGCGAAGATAGACGGGGAGCATAGATAAACTCTGTGACTCGGCTAGCTGAGTGTAGTCAACAACCATGCAAATTGAAGTATGACGGGTATATCACCTCTAATGCCTACTTTGCAGAATAAAATAGGCATTAGGGTGAAGAATTTTGCAAATTTAAGCTATAGTATGGTGATTATTAAGCAAAATTAGACAAGATGTAGAAAAGGGGATCGAATGTCGAATATGCACGATGAAGAGCAAAAAGACGCAAGTAAATTAAAATCCACATTAGATAAAAGTATCGATAATAGTAAAAAAGCGCTCACCTTCTCTATGCGTGTTGTGAATTTTATTTGTGCGATCCCTTTTATTGCTCACCTTATTCGTACTGCACAGCGGTTTAACGATCGCATGGGCAATCAGTTTGGTGCTGCGATTACCTATTTCTCGTTTCTTTCTTTAATCCCAGTATTAATGTTCACCTTTGCTGCTGCTGGTTTTGTGTTAGCCAGCAACCCTGAATTGCTCGAGCGATTAATCCGTGGTATTTCCACCAGCATTAGCGACCCTACGCTTGCAGGCACCTTAGAAAGAACTATTGATACTGCTATTCGACAACGTACGACTGTTGGACTAACCGGTTTAGCGCTAGCGCTCTATTCGGGTATCAACTGGGTCAATAACCTACGCTTAGCTATTTTGGCGCAATCACGTAGTGTGTGGGAACGTAATGAAGATGAGCACGAAAAAATCTATTTCCGCTATTTACGCGATTTTCTGGCGTTAATTGGCTTACTTATTGCTCTTGTCGTCACCATTACCCTTACCTCTGTCGCCGGTTCAGCTCAAGCAACCATAGTTAGAGCGATAGGTTTAGATGGTATTGAGTGGTTAAAACCCGTTTGGACGCTGATCGGCCTCACTATTTCGATTATTGCTAACTTTTTATTGTTCTTATGGATTTTCTGGATCCTGCCACGTATGCAACATCGTCGTTCTTCTTTGTTGAAAGGCACCCTACTTGCGGCAATTGGATTTGAAGTGATTAAATGGTTGATGACGTGGATTTTACCCAATTTAGCCTCATCACCTTCTGGCGCGGCCTTTGGTTCAGTGATTGGTTTAATGGCATTCTTCTACTTCTTTGCCAGATTAACCCTATTTTGCGCAGCATGGATAGCCACTGATGAACCAAAAGATTCAAGCGAGAACGAAAAGCTAATCTATTAGTGATGTAAATGGGATGGAATGGCAAATTGACTCACAGTCAGCCATCCCTAAATCATCGGCTTCGAATTATGTTCTGTTTTATCCACTTTCGACTTCCCCCCTACCTATTCGTTTTTATATTAATTAAACCTAACGGATTGATTAATCATGGAATCAATAAATAAACAATGATGTGTAGCTCATTACATCTCAATCAGATAATGAAATCATTACCCATATCGCTTATTTGTCGTTAGGAATACAGCTACAAATGCAATTAAAGCTCATATAAAACAAATTGATAGGGAAATTAATTAAGAGATATATAGCTGATGTTTCATGCCGTTTTATATAAAATAAACCATTCAATGACCATTTTTCGTGACATGTCACGGCGTTTATTTTTCACTGTTTTAGCATTATTTTATTGCGTGTGGCATAGATCGGATAGTGCAAAAAAGTCTGCTTTTATTATGCACTGCCTTTATTGACAACCTATCCGGATCTTATTTCAATCTCCTCTAGCGCATTATTTAGAACCTACACATTCATTTCTGCCACTAATGTTGCCATTAAAGCTTGCGCTGACATTTCTCTAACTTGAGCCGCACCTTGACCAGCCCAATGTGCGGCAAAAACCTCATTTCCTGCTTGGCTTGCGGCTGCATTAAGTTGCTTACCAAGATCATAAGCAATCGGATAATCGGGAGCTTGTGGACTATTCGGTTGTTGTGCTATACGAATAAACTCATTGACGATCCCTCTTGCTGGGCGACCTGAAATAGCCGCAGTTAATGCCGTATTTGTGGCATCTTGGCTTTTTAGCTTGCGTCGGTAACCTTCATTTGCCGCAGATTCTGGGCATAATATAAAGGCAGTTCCCAATTGTGCCGCAACAACACCTTGCGCTAATGTGGCGTTAATATCTTGCCCATTCATCATACCGCCAGCCGATATTATTGGTAATGTGATGTTTTGCACCAATAAATCGACCAACTCACAAGTCGTTAATTCCTCATCATCTACTTGAACATCAAACATGCCGCGATGACCACCCGCTTCAATGCCTTGGGCAACAATCGCATCAATACCGGCCTGTTCGATAAGTTTCGCTTCCGTTAAGTTAGTTGCGGTAGCTATGGTGTAAATCTCCTTCGCTTTGAGCTGCTCAATCACAGCTTTTTCAGGAATATTAAAATGGAAACTGACTACCGCGGGTTTCATTTCCAGAAACAACGCCAACATTTCAGGATCATCTAAGAATGATCGATAAATCTCATTCAGTTGCTGTGGAGGATGACGATTAAATGCAGAAAATTGCGGTGTCAAATAATCGATCCATCTCTGCTCACTGATACTGTCGCGTTTTGGCGTGGTGTGGCAAAACACATTCACGTTAAAGGCTTTATCGGTTAAAGCCTGTGTTGCTGCAATTATTTCTCGTGCTTGTTCTACCGAATTTGCGCCTAAACCTAGAGAACCAAGTCCACCAGCTTCAGAAACAGCAGCTGCTAAAGCTGGCGTAGAAACACCTGCCATCGGTGCTTGAATGATTGGGTAACGAAGACCTAAACGTTGAAGAAATAACGCTGAATTATTCATTGTCTTTCCTTTATTATGATGATGTAGGGTTACACTTATTATTCTATACACTAAATAATTCAGTTTGCATGTAGATGACAAGGAAAATAGTCAGGGAACACAGATAAACCCGATGGATCGACTCACTGAGCGTAATCAATAACCATCCAGTTTGCAGTATGGCGGGAAAATAATGATAACAAAAACATCTTTGAAAGACTTAACCTGCGGTGTTGTACTTTACTCACATAACCAATCAACAATAAGTACAGAGACATTTTGTGCAAAGGGAAGCGATCTTACTGGTCAGCCTCTCACCGTCGACACCCCATTACGGATCGCCAGCAATACGAAAACCTTTACAGCTGCAGCGATACTAAGATTGTTAGAAATGGGAGAATTATCGCTCGATGATGCTATTTCACGACATATCGACCCCGAATTCAATCAACTGCTCAATGATCGTTATGCAACTGACAGTATCACTATCAGGAATCTACTTAACCACAGCAGTGGGCTTTATGATCATGCTGATGAGCGATATTTAAAGTTTGTTCTTACACGCCCTAATTATCAATGGAGTAGGCTCGAGCAAGTTCAGTTATACACGCGCAAAAAATACCCTTTTGTTCCACCTTCGACGTCTTTTATCTATTCTGATACTGGGTATATCTTGCTAGGTGATGTTATTGAACGCCTAACAGGAAAATCTTTAGGCCATGCAGTTCGGGAACTGTTGAAATTTGATGAAATAGGACTTGCAACTGCCTATTGGGAATATTTGGAACAGCCAACAACCAAAGTTCCACGAGCCCGTCAATACCTGAAAGAATTAGAAGGTACACATATTCATGCATCAATGGATGTGTATGGTGGAGGCGGGCTCATCATGTCTTCACGACAAATGGCGCAGTTCCTTGAGGCTCTGTTTAACGGCAAGGTATTTGAACACGCAGAGACACTCAATACTATGCTAAGCGCGGGTAGCCATGAAGGCGGGCAGTCTTATCGTTTGGGGATCATGGCGAGCGTCGTCAACGGAGTTACCTTGTACTCACATCTTGGCTTTTGGGGCTCAGTTGCTTACTACGCGCCAGAAACCAAAATAAGTGCGGCTGGTTTCGTTGATGACAAAGAATCACGTGAAAAATTAGTTCAAATCATTGAAGCACTACTTACGTAATAATCTACAAAATAGCCCCTTTAACAGGGGCTATTTATCAATGATTATTGTGAGGCTTTTGGTAATTCAAGCTTAACACCTGCTTCACCTGGCACGGTTTCAGCTTGCGCTGCTTCTGTTTGCGGCCACAATACTTTAGTAAACTTCTGACGGATTTGTTCCGCATCCATTAACTGTTTTTCTTTTGGTTGTGTCAAAACAAACGCTGCTTCCTGAGACAATAAACGCTGCACTTCCATATTGACTAGCTCAAGCGTTTGCCCTGCTAAGAAAGATTGTCTTAAACGCTGATATTGCTCTGGTGCGATATCAACAACTCCATTTTGTTGGGAAATCAGGCGTTGACCAACTAAAACATCAGTACTAGTTCGAGCATAAGCGGCAAACAGCTGTGATAATTGGCCTTGTTTCTCTGCAATCATCTCATCGAATAATTCTTGAGGAATACCATTTTGATTAATCGTTGATAATTCATTGAGAACAACATCCGCCACTGCCTGCATTTTTTCTGGTGAAGCAGTAATAGAAAGAATACAACTCGCTTTTTGATATTGCACTCGGCAATCTAAGCTAGGTGTGACTTCATTTTCATTGAATTTTTGGCTAAACGTTTTTTGTAATGAACGATAAACGGCTTCTCGAGCTAAATCGCTTCCCCAATAACGTAATAACACAACAGAATCATTGATTGGCAGCCAATCAATATCCCAAATCAAAGACAAAGTATCTTTTGTTTGCTTCGGTTCAAGAATATCAATTGATTGAGGTTTAACTTGAGATAAAACAGCCATTGAAACTGGCTCTGAACGGCGCCCTTCCAATGAAGAGAAAGTTTGTGTGATATAATCAGACAACATACGTGCATCAACATGACCGGCAACATACAGTGTCATTACATCGGGTGTGTACCATTTTTGATAAAAGGAATTCACACTCGCTAAATCAACGTTGTCCTTAATTTTTTGCCCTGGCTCATAGCCTATCATTGCCGTCCCTTTCAGACGTGCACGCCAAACGGGATCATTTGCATCCAATGGTATCGTTGCTACCGGTGCATTTATTGCATTAAGCCCATTGTGAAGTGATGTTTCTGTATAACTTGCGCCTGCCGCAGATGTTGCCATCCAATTTAATGCTTGTTTGAGTAGTTCTGGTTTGTTGTGCGGTAAGCTTAGGTTATAGATAGTGTAATCATACGAAACAACCGCAGGTGGCATGGGAATATCAGGATCGGTCGCTTGACGCCAAAAATTTTGTAATGTTGCCGTTGGAAAAGCATCTGTTTGATGGAAAAGTGCCATCTTAGGGATCAAATAACTGTAACCTTTTTCACTGGTCTTCTCTGACAGTGATCCCGTTTTAATTGCCAATCTGAGTTGAATTCGATCGTTTGGACGTTGTGGTGTCTGTAGCAGTTGCCAGCTAAAGCCGTTATCAAGCTTTCCTTGCTGCCATGCTGGATCAGGCTGTAATGACTCGGCACTAGCAAAGCTAGCCACTGAGAGTAGTACAACACTGAAGATATATTGAATTTTCAAACCCTGCATGTAAACCCCTATGTATTTTCTATCCTTGTATTTAACCGCAAAAGTATGACTGACAAATTAACGAGCACGTTAATTATAGGGTTAAACAATATGGCTTGGTCTCATTAAATACAAGTGACACCAACTATTACCGATATTAGACCACAAAGGTCACCACATGTTCATGACTTAGTCTGAATTTTGCTTTTTTCTTTGGCGGTTATAGTTTTTCGCAAGTAAACCCAGTTCGTCATCATTATGGTAATCTGAAACTTGGATGTCATGCTGATTATCCGTATCTTGTAATTCTAACGCAATTTTACGTAATGGCCTGACTATCATCCGGCTCACGCACCATGTCATTGCAATCGCGATAATTAATACTAACAGTAAATAAGTTGTTGTCATCAACGCCAGTGTATTAAACGCAAAACGATAAACACGATTAGAATCAACCTGAAGTGTCAGATACCCTTGAGGCTTGACCGTTAATAACATATTACCATAAGCATAGAGAGGTACCGTCAGTTCAACGGGGATCCCTGTAAATTTCACTGCCCATTCAGGAATGGGTCGCGGTGTTGCAAAATCTAAACTCATTACTGTCGCATCATCTACCGTTACAATCGCCTTACCCATAATGCCTGATGTTTTTAGGCTCACAAGTAACCGTTTAACTTCGTTTAAGTCGGAGCTCAATAGTGAGTCAGTTAATGGCTTTTGAATTTGTACAACAGCATTACTAAGTTGACCAAGATAATCGTGTTTTCTCTGTTCAAGTAAATAACTAAACTGGATAGCCAAAAAAAGGGCGAATGAAAGCAATGTGATCACAAAAAATACGATCATGCTTTTTAAAGTTAGTGAGCGTTGAACTCGGGTTTTCATTTTAGTTAAATCTTCTTCATTTACTGAAATTTTGTGTATCAGGTTTCTTTTTAAATATATACCCCAAATGGTTCGAGTGGCATACAAGTAAACGACGCAGATAACCCAATGGCGATACATAGTACAGCGATCGAGGTACCGTAAGCGCTGTGTTGTATTAACAATAAACACCAAACGACTTGATATATAATGGGTATAGGATGAGAGTGCGTCAGTATACTTTATTTTATCACTAAAGGAGCGGTTATTAATGCAAGTTTATGTAATTAGGAGAAGGATTAGTTTGAGGGAAAATGGCTATAATACATCTCAGTGAAAGGACGGCAGAAAAAGATTTTTCTGCCGTTTTAATCAATTTAGCTCACGACGACTGTATTTTTTTCATCTTCATCGACAGCAAAACAAGCGACTAACTGACCATCATACTCTTTCAAAGTCGGCTGAAATTGTGTGCATTGACCAAAAGCTCGACGACAACGTGCAGCAAAAGCGCATCCAGGCGGTGGGTTCATTGGGCTTGGTAACTCCCCCGTTAGCTTGATCCGCTCACGTCGGGAATCTGGGTTCAACCTTGGTGTTGCTGATAACAGAGCTTGTGTATAAGGATGTAGCGGATTATTAAAAATCTGCTCTTTCGTTCCTTTTTCTACGCAACGCCCCAAATACATCACCATCACGTCATCAGCAATGTGCTCAACCACAGACAAATCATGGGAGATAAACACATAGGAAAGCCCAAATTCCTGCTGCAAGTCCATCATCAAGTTAAGTACTTGAGCACGAACAGACACATCCAACGCAGAAACCGGCTCATCCGCCACCAGCACATCTGGGTCAAGCATTAAGCCACGTGCTATCGCAATACGCTGGCGTTGCCCACCAGAAAACATGTGAGGATAACGACTGTAGTGTTCTGTTTTGAGTCCAACTTTCGCCATCATCGATAATACCTTTTCTTTACGTTGCTCTTTAGTCAACTTGGTATTGATCGATAAAGGCTCTTCCAATATCTGCCCAACTTTTTTACGTGGATTCAACGAACCATACGGGTTTTGAAAAACAATTTGAATTTTCTGTCGGCGTAATTGCTCTGCGGTTTTATCTTTCACCAACAAATTTTGATCTTGATAGTACAGCTCACCTTCTGTTGGGATCTCAATCATCGTTAACAAGCGGCCTAAGGTTGATTTACCACAACCAGACTCCCCCACAACCGCGAGGGTTTTACCCTTTTCTAACTCAAACGAGACACCATCTAGCGCTTTAACAATTTTATCTGGCGAAAATATCCCCCCCTTCGCTGAATAATATTTCTTTAGGTTAATCGCCTGTAACAATGGCTTTTTTTGATTTTCACTCATAGTGTCGGCCTCCCCATATCATCCAGCGGCATATGGCATTTCACTTGTCTATCGCCAATAGGCAACAACTCCGGTTCTTCTATACGACAACGTTCTGTCGCATACGGACAACGCGGATTGAGCAGGCAACCATTCGGACGGTCATATTTCCCCGGTACGACACCCGGTAAAGAAGCCAGTCGCGATTTATTAGTTGCAAACTCAGGTAATGCTCGTAATAACGCCTGTGTATAAGGATGACGTGGGTGCTTGAAGATATCAGATGCTTTTGCTGATTCGACGACTTGCCCGGCATACATAACGATAATGTGATGAGCCGCTTCGGACACTAATGCAAGATCATGTGTGATTAACACAAGAGCCATATTTTCTTGCTTCTGCAACTCAAGCAATAACTCAATAATTTGAGCTTGGATTGTCACATCAAGTGCCGTAGTAGGCTCATCAGCAATCAGTAATTTTGGCCGGCATGCGATCGCCATGGCTATCATTACTCGCTGACTCATCCCGCCAGATAACTGGTGAGGATAAACATCAAGTCGTGATTTAGGATCAGGGATACCGACCATATCAAGCAGATCAATAGCACGCTGTTTACGGGTACTTTTATTTCCACCTTGATGCACTTGTAATGCTTCCATGATCTGATACCCCACTGTAAAGCAAGGATTCAGGCTAGTCATGGGATCCTGAAATATCATCGCCACATCTGCCCCGACTATCTGTCGGCGCTCTTTTTCAGGCATTGAAAGTAAGTCCCGTCCATTAAATTGCAACGATTTCGCCATCACTTTGCCGGGGTAGTCAATTAACCCCATAATAGCCAGTGAACTGACTGATTTTCCTGAGCCGGACTCACCAACAATACCAACGACTTGACCTTTCTCTACGCTATAACTGATGCGGTCAACGGCCCGGAACGGGGCACCTTCATCACCGAAGTGCACCGAAAGTTGATCTACATTTAACAATGCCATTAGATTACCTCATCACTGCTTGAGTTTTGGATCAAATGCATCGCGTAACCCATCACCCATCAGGTTAAACGCTAATACAGTCAATAAAATTGCTAACCCTGGGAAGGTCACGACCCACCATGCACTCTGAGCATATTGCAGCACATCAGAAAGCATTGTGCCCCACTCAGGAGTCGGTGGCTGAGCACCCATGCCAAGGAAACCCAAAGCAGCCATATCTAAAATGGCATTGGAAAAACCTAACGATGCTTGAACAATCAACGGTGCCATACAGTTAGGTAAAATATTCAAAAACATCTGGCGAGTGGCGCTTGCGCCTGCAACACGTGAAGCCGTAACATAATCACGATTCACTTCAACCAAAACGGCTGCCCGCGTGAGTCGAATATAATGTGGTAATGCAACAAAAGTCAGTGCAATAGACGCATTGACGATGGAGGGGCCAAAAATGGCAACCAGTACTAAGGCCAGCAATAGACTTGGCAGTGCTAACATGATGTCGACCAAACGCATCATGATTGCATCGACCACACCCCCAAAGTAGCCGGCTATAACACCGAGAGTGACCCCCATCATCAATGAGAGCACCACAACCAAACAGCCCACTAACAGAGATAAACGAGCGCCATACATCAAACGCGATAATAGGTCACGGCCTACATCGTCTGTCCCTAGGATAAACTGCCAGCTCCCACCATGTTCCCATACTGGTGGGACTAATAGGAAATCACGAAACTGTTCATCAGGTGCATGTGGTGCCAATAGCCCAGCAAAAATAGCAATTAGCACCATCAAGATGATGTATACCATCCCAATAACAGCGCCTTTATTTCGTTTAAAGTAGTGCCAAAACTCTTGCAGTGGCGTCATCGGCTTAGGGGCGCTGACAACCGTTGACTCAGTAGATTGAGACATTTTAGCGCTCCTTATTTTTTATATCGAATACGAGGGTTAACAATGCCATACAGCACATCAACCACGAGGTTTACAAAAATAATCAATGTCGCGACTAACAATACTCCCCCTTGAACAACTGGGTAATCACGACGCTGCAACCCTTCAATTAACCAACGACCTAGGCCTGGCCAAGAAAAAATAGTTTCTGTTAGAATTGCTCCCGCAAGCATGACCCCGACTTGTAAGCCGATAACGGTTACAACGGGCAGCATCGCATTGCGCAGTGCGTGGATCAGAATAACTCGCGCACGACTAACCCCTTTGGCTCTCGCTGTACGGATATAGTCTTCACCGAGGACTTCTAACATCGCTGAACGCGTCATACGTACAATAACGGCGAGTGGTATCGTTCCGAGTACAATCGATGGCAAAATCAAATGCTCCACCGCATCAATAAAGTTACCATCATCCCCCCAAATTAGGGTGTCAATTAACATAAATCCGGTGAGTGGATAAGACTCGTCAAGGAAGACCGTATCGCTGACGCGCCCTGATACGGGAGTTAAATCCCATTGAACCGACACCAACATGATAAGCATGATCCCCCACCAAAAAATTGGCATCGAATAGCCAGTTAGTGACAAACCAATTGAGGCGTGATCAAAAATAGAGCCACGTTTAACCGCAGCAAGAACACCAACGGGAATACCCACTGAAACAGCAAAAATCATGGCACAAGTGGCTAGTTCCATGGTGGCTTTAAAGCGAGGGAAAAACTCATCCCAAACCGCAATGCGGCTTTTCAATGAAATCCCTAAATCACCGTGGAATATGCCGTTGAGATAGTGAAGATATTGTTTCCAAAGTGGCTGATCTAAGCCTAGCTCAGCCATTAAATAGGCATGTCTTTCAGGCGATAAGCCTCTTTCACCTGCCATAATCATCACCGGATCACCCGGGATCATATGAACGAAAGCGAAAGTAAGTAATGTGATACCGATAAACGTGGGGATGACTAACCCCAAGCGCCGGAGGATAAATTGCAACATATCCGGAATCTCTTTAATATTGCCTTTGACGGCTCTAAGTCCGTTTGGCTAACCAGAAGAAAAAGCATTCTTCCGTATGCTCACAAAGAACTGAGTTTTCTGTTTCTCTGAAGTTCAGAGGTGAAAACGCCCTTCGCAACCAAAATGATGTCGAAGGGCTATACAAATTAAAAACGATTATTTTTCAATATCGACGTTTTCAAAATGGTGCTTGCCAAGTGGGTCGACGACATAACCCTTAACTTCTTTACGTACTGGTTCAAATACTGTTGAGTGTGCAATGATTAATGCTGGAGCTTGGTCATGCATTACAACTTGAGCTTGCTTGTAGAGATCAACACGTTTGTCATGATCCGCTGTCATACGAGCAGGTTGAATCAAGTCTTCAAACCCTTGATAACACCATTTCGAATAGTTAGACCCTTGTTTTTTCGCTGCACAGCTAAATAGTGTTGCAAAGAAGTTATCTGGATCCCCATTGTCACCAGTCCAACCCATCATGACCGTTTGCGGCTCACCGTCTTTGGCGCGTTTCAGATATTCGCCCCACTCATAGCTAACCACTTTCGATTTAACACCAATTTTTGCCCAGTCAGATTGGATCATTTCAGCCATTCTGCGTGCATTTGGGTTATAAGGACGCTGTACTGGCATCGCCCACAGGTCGATTTCAAAACCATCTGGGAAGCCGGCTTCAGCCAATAATGCTTTTGCTTTTTCAGGATTATATTCATAATCCTTCACATCATCGTTGTAACTCCACATTGTTGGCGGAATTAAGTTTTTCGCTTTTTGCCCAGCACCTTGATAAACAGCCTCGATAATCGAGTCTTTATTCACCGCCATCGACAATGCCTGACGGACTTTTTGATTATCCAGTGGTTTCTTCTCAACATTAAAGGAGAGGTAACCAACGTTCAGACCTGGTTGCTCCATTAACGTAATATTTTTATCTTCTCTCATGCGCTCCAAATCCGCCGGATTCGGGAATGGCATCACTTGGCATTCATTCTTTTGCAATTTTGCATAACGAACAGATGCATCAGGTGTAATAGAGAAGACTAAACGATCAATTTTAGGCTTGCTGCCCCAGTACTCATTATTTGCTTTATACAGAATACGAGAGTCTTTTTGATATTGTTGCAGCTCAAAAGGACCTGTTCCGATAGGATTCAAGTCAACTTTTTGTGGCGTCCCCGCAGCAAGCATTTGATCTGCATATTCAGCTGACAGAATGGATGCGAAGTCCATTGCCATATTCGCTATAAACGGAGATTCAGGACGAGTGAGCGTGAAACGAACGGTGTTATCATCAACTTTTTCAATTTTATCGATGATCTTATCCATATCCATGCCCATAAAGTATTCATAGCTGCCACCTGATACTTTGTGATAAGGGTGATTAGGATCTTTTTGACGCATAAAGGTATAAATTATATCGTCTGCATTAAAGTCACGGCTTGGCTTAAAGTCTTTATTTGAATGCCATTTAACGCCTTTACGCAAATGGAAGGTATATACCTTACCATCATCACTCACATCCCAACTTTCTGCTAATCCCGGCTTAACTTCAGTTGTCCCTAATTTAAATTCTACTAAACGGTTATATAGCGGGATTGAGCTGGCATCGAATGTTGTGCCTGATGTAAATAGTTGAGGATTAAAACCTTCTGGAGAACCTTCTGAACAATAGACCAATGTTTTTGCTTGCACTGATGCAGAAACTGCGAGAGCTGCGAGTGTTAATCCAACGGTTAATAGACCTGTCTTTTTAAGAGAGAGCGTCATCTGTATGCTCCTGTGGCGTTCATGTTATGTTTGCTTGATCCCAAAACCCATCATTGAAAGTGACAGATGTGAGATCTGTATTTTTTGTTATTCACTGAGCAATTAATCAACTGTTATCAACTTCGTCAATAGCACATCTCGTTACTGACCTTGAACAAAATTAACATATTAGAAACATATTTAGCCAAAATATAGATTATTATATAGACGGGAATTACTTAATATAGAAGTAATAACCATAAAAATAGTATTGAATAGTGTTTTATCTCTAGGATATTTATTTTTATATTTGTGATTAAGTGCTGAATTACTGAACGAAAATAGTGCGACAACTAATAGAGAACGGTATAAAATTCTAAAGAACTTCTAAATTAAAATCATTTTAGCATGTTATTATTCTGCTTATTTTTTATTCAGATAAAAACATTTCACAACCAAAAAATTAACAATTCAACGGTTAGTTAATAACTTCAATAAATAAATAATTTACTTGATTTAGTTCTTCGACAAAATTTCAACCAATGACAATAGAGATTAGTATGACTATCAATAATTAATACTCAACTTAGCACCAACATTAATAGGATCCGTTTGCAGTTCAATTGATTGCCAAAGTGGTGCATCAAAAAACAGCTGATAACCAACTCTGTCTACCTGCCCACGAATACCAAATTCAGTACCAATCAGCATGTTTTCTCGCCAAAACCTAGATCGATCATTCGATGTTGTTGCAAAATCCAATCCACTGTATAACTGAGCACCTTGCCACGGTAAAAACCAAACCAATTCATTTTTCAGTTTCAATGTGTTATTACCTGAATTTTCAATCTGCGTGCTATTAGTGAACCCCCTGACGCCAAATCTCCCAGTGATGCTATCGACCTCAAGCATTGGATCGAGCTTAGAGTGACTCAATTGAACCTCAAGTTCATGGCGGTGATACATCGACTGGCGCGCTAATAGAAATGCTCGCTGTATATCTACTGAAAATTGATAGATGCGAGCACTATCCAAACCGGAAATCTGCTGTCTCGTCGCACCAAACCAATCAATACCTTGCTTATATTTCAATGAAAATGTAGCACTACCTTGGGCAAAATCTCGCTTATGATTTAGCCCTAATAGCCCATAGCTCGCGAAGCGTTTTTGAGTTTCTAGACGATATTGTTCCAGAAAGAGATCGAGTGTCTGAATTTGGGTACCAAAGCTAGCAGAGGTTGTGCTATGGGGTGCTCGATAAAAAATATACTCTGCCTGCAATGATAATAGCCGGCTTCTGAGGTCATTTCGTACCTTAACATCATCTATTAATTGAAGATTTTTATGATTAGTACTTTCTTGGTAGCCTGCATATAAGCTAAATAGCCAATAATGATAAGGAAGAGAATATAACACTGAAGCTGATTTTAGTTTCTTTGATGGGTCTTCTCCTGTATCGCTATCTAAGCTCATGTAAAAAAAATCATTAAGTAATAATGGATTGGCCAACATAATAATGTTGCTCACCATATTTGTGGGTCGATCTTGTGATTGCGTTGACTCCAATAATAGTCGGCCCTTGAAAGCTCTTGCCGCATTACGTTGAATGACCAGCCGACTAACATTACTTCCTTCATTTCCTGAAATAATATCGATTTGATAAGGGATCAATTGTGAGTTACGTAAATTCGCTAAACCTTGATTAACTTGATGAATATTAATGACCTGCCCTCGCTGTAAAGGAAAAGCACTCATTAATGACCAGCTATCATGAGAACCATTTTGATATTCAATACTCGAAAGCTTTCCGGCAATAAAATCAATATTCAACACACCAAATAGCAACGATTGCTCAGGGTAATAAATATATGATGTTACATACCCCATTTGAGCAATCTGTTCATTAAGATGGTCCGCGTACAACAATAATGCATCTTCTTTGATACATTGCCCTTCAAGCTGTAATTTCCATTCCTTAAGGCTTTCGGGTTTGATAAGTGGTAGTTGGGAAAGCCCAGTGAAATGAACTTGATGTACCGCTACGCAAGGCAGCGCTTGCGACACAGAGAGTAATTGATTAGATGGCATTTGTGTGGAAGAAGAGGAAATAGCAGATAATGAGTGAATTGTCTTATCGGCATAACAGCACATATTCATTAAATGTAAAAATAGCATCATCGCGCATATTACTTTCATTAACACATCCTTGTAATGAAAAATTCGTATGTAAGCAATCAACAACTAGCGACTACATGATTATCTGTAACAGACCCGCTAATGATCCATAAAATATATACTCACCATACTTCAAGTGCATGATTATTGCCTTCGCTAAGCGAGCCGAGTGACATCGTTTATCTTGCCTTTTCGCCTACATGAAAATTAAAGTATTTAAAGTATATGTGGCTAATATAAAAACAGATTATGAAGAGGAAATGTAAAAAAGTTAGTCTGAAAGGTTTGATTAAAAAGATAGCCCAAAAGAGGACTTACCTTTAGAAATATCCAAAATAATTCGAGTAATAGCTAGGCCTGTCATGCCGATATCCGCTGACCGCCACAACCATTTGATAAGAATATTTTTAAACTAAAAAGTTAGCTAAAAAGAGGTATTAACTTTAGAAATATCCAAAATAATTCGAGTTGTAGCTAGGCGGCAAGAGAGTGAATCCTTGGGAGCATACACAAGTATGTGACTAAGGTTCGCGAACGCAGCCAACAACGCTACAGCTTGAAGTATGAAGGATATTCGCAGCCAATAACGCTGCGGCTTGAAGAAGTATGAAGGATATTCGAGACACAAAAAAACCTACCTCATAAATGAGGTAGGCTCTAGAATTTGGTCGGCGAGAGAGGATTCGAACCTCCGACCCACTGGTCCCAAACCAGTTGCGCTACCAAGCTGCGCTACTCGCCGAAAACGGAGTGAATCATACTGTTAGGTGATCTATCCGTCAACCCATTTTTCACTATATTTGTTCAAATGCTCTTAAAACCACCAATACTATGTGGTTTTTTAACCAACTCTATTTTTTAGATAAAAAATAAGCGCTCAAAGACAATGCCTATTGAGCGCTTACTGACTTCGATAGAGCTATATTTCTACTGAAGTAGCAAAATCACGCGATATTTATTGCAACAAAGAAATATCTGCTACTTTCAAGAACAATTCACGTAATTGGCTCAGCAGTGTTAAGCGATTGATACGTACAGCTTCATCTTCGTCCATGACCATAACGCCTGCGAAGAATGCATCAACAACCTCACGCAATGATGCTAGCTCAACCAATGCTTCTTGATAATTACGCTCAGCAAACATAGGACCCAACTTATCTTGTAATACCACAAGGTGAGTTGCCAGTTTAACTTCTTCTGGTGCTTTCAGAATGGAGGCGAGAACCTTATCAGACAATTTCTCATTTGATTTACTGAGAATATTCGAAACACGTTTGTTCGCTGCGGCTAAAGCTTCCGCATCTTCCAATGTGCGGAAGTGAGTAACTGCTTTTACACGCGCATCAAAGTCAGCTGGTGAGGTTGGACGACGTGCTAATACCGCTTGAATAGTATCGATGCTATAGCCAAGCTCTTGATACCAAGAACGGAAGCGGCCAAGCATAAATTCGACAACATCATTAACGACATTCTTATTCGTCAGTTTATCACCATAAAGGCGAGCTGCTTCCTCTGTCATTTCAACAAGGTCAAGCTGATAGCCTTTCTCTACAATAATGCGTAGAACCCCTAATGCCGCACGGCGTAGCGCAAATGGGTCTTTATCGCCTTTCGGATGTTGACCAATACCGAAAATACCTGCAAGGGTATCCATTTTTTCAGCTAATGCGAGAGCCGCTGAAACATCGGTAGAAGGTAGCTCATCACCCGCAAAACGAGGTTGGTATTGTTCTTTCAGTGCTAATGCAACATCTTCTGATTCGCCGTCGTGACGAGCATAATGCATTCCCATCACGCCTTGAGTATCTGTAAACTCAAAAACCATATTGGTCATGAGATCACATTTTGCCAATAAACCTGCGCGAGTAGCATGGTTAACATCTGCACCAATCTTATTTGCGATCCAACCAGCTAATGCTTCTAAACGGTCAGTTTTATCACGTAATGTCCCCAACTGCTGTTGGAACAGAACGGTTTCTAAACGAGGTAAATTATCTTCAAGACGTTGTTTGCGGTCTGTTTTAAAGAAGAATTCAGCATCGGCTAAACGAGGCCTAACTACTTTTTCATTACCAGAAATAATCTGTTGAGGGTCTGAAGATTCAATGTTTGCCACGAAAATGAAGTTCGGCATTAAATTGCCGGCATTATCATAGACAGGGAAATATTTCTGATCCCCTTTCATGGTATACACTAACGCTTCAGCAGGTACTGCTAAGAATTTTTCTTCAAACTTAGCTGTCAATACCACTGGCCATTCAACCAATGAAGCCACTTCTTCTAGTAGGCTATTGGTTAAATCAGCGTTACCGCCTAGCGCAAGTGCAGCTTTTTCAGCGTCAGCTTTAATGACGGCTTTGCGCTCTTCATAGTCTGCAATGACTTTACCGCGTTCACGAAGGATTTCAGGATACTGGTCTGCATTATCAATCGTAAACTCAGCTTCACCCATAAAACGGTGACCACGGATAGTACGGCCACTCTTAATACCGAGTATTTCGCCATCAACAACATCGCTACCCAGCAATAATGTAACTGTATGAACTGGACGAACAAATTGAGTTTCTTTATCGCCCCAACGCATCAGCTTTGGAATAGGTAATTTTGCCAGTGAGCGGCTAACCATATCAGTGAGTAGTTCGCTAACTGGCCGCCCTTTCATTTGAGCACGATAAAGTAACCATTCACCTTTATCTGTGGTTAAGCGCTCTGCCTGGTCGACAGTAATACCACAACCACGCGCCCAGCCTTCAGCTGCTTTAGTTGGCTGACCATCTGCACCAAATGCTGCAGAAATAGCAGGCCCGCGTTTTTCAACTTCACGGTCAGGCTGAGATGCTGCAAGAGAAGCAACTTTCAACGCCAAACGACGCGGAGCAGCAAACCAGCTGACTTCACCGTGAGCAATATCCGCCGTATCAAGTTCAGCCGTAAAGTTTGCAGCAAATGATTCAGCTAAAGAACGAAGAGCCTTCGGCGGTAACTCTTCTGTACCGATTTCCACAAGGAAAGTCTGTTGAGTCATGACGGCCTCTTAATTCTTGTGACACATAGGAAATCCGAGCGCCTCACGAGAAGCATAATAAGCTTCGGCAACCCCTTTAGTCAGGGTACGGATACGTAAAATATAGCGCTGGCGTTCAGTTACTGAAATCGCTTTACGGGCATCCAGTAAGTTAAACGTATGGCCCGCCTTAAGTATGCGTTCATAGGCAGGAAGCGGCAGTGGCGTTTCTAGTGATAGCAAATACTGAGCTTCTTTCTCATACTCTTCAAAGCATGCAAAGAGGAAATCCACATTGGCGTATTCAAAGTTATAAGTTGATTGCTCAACTTCATTTTGATGATAAATATCACCATACGTGGTTTTGCCCAGTGGGCCATCACACCAAACGAGGTCATAAACACTGTCAACGCCTTGAATGTACATGGCAAGACGCTCAAGACCATAGGTGATTTCACCCGTGACTGGCTTACATTCGAGCCCACCAACTTGTTGGAAGTAAGTAAATTGGGTGACTTCCATACCATTTAGCCAAACTTCCCAACCGAGACCCCACGCACCCAATGTAGGGTTTTCCCAGTTATCCTCAACAAAGCGGATATCATGGACTGTTGGGTCAACACCGAGCTCTTTCAAAGAGCCTAAATACAGCTCTTGAATATTGTCAGGTGACGGCTTGATGATCACTTGGAATTGGTAGTAGTGCTGAAGACGGTTTGGGTTTTCGCCATAGCGGCCATCAGTTGGACGACGAGAAGGCTGAACATACGCCGCTGCTATTGGCTCGGGCCCTAACGCACGTAAGCACGTCATTGGGTGAGAAGTTCCTGCGCCGACTTCCATGTCCAATGGTTGAACAATGGTACAGCCTTGGCGCGCCCAGTAATCCTGCAATGTCAGGATAAGACCTTGGAAGGTTTTGGTATCAAACTTTTGCATGTTAGATCCGCACGCGATAGGTATAATTTAATGAAAGTATGCCAGTATACCCTTTGACCGCCAGATATACAGCACTGAATCTGCGTCTATTTATCCTATCAATAAAAAAAACTTGTAGCCTTCCCTTTTAACTGTATATTTATACAGTTAAAGTGTATCTGCTAAGTATCAACCAAATGATAAAATAATATGAGGATAGAAATGAATATCTCACCAATTCGCTGCCAGTGGGTTAACCAAGACCCAGAATATATTGCCTATCATGATAATGAATGGGGTAAACCTATGCGTGATAATCAACAATTATTTGAAATGATCTGTTTAGAAGGGCAGCAAGCAGGCCTCTCTTGGTACACTATTCTTAAGAAACGCCAAGGTTATCAAGAGCTATTTCACCAATTTATCCCTGAACGCGTTGCGTTAATGAATGAAGAAGATGTGGAGCGCTTAATGCAAGACCCTAGAATTGTTCGTCACCGAGCAAAAATTAATGCCATTATTTCGAATGCAAAAGCTTATCTTCAAATGGCAGAAAATGGCGAAGAATTCTCAACATTTCTTTGGCAGTTTGTTAATCACCAGCCAATTGTTAATCAATGGGAGATATCGTCGCAAATTCCTGTAGAAACTGAAATTTCAACCGCACTATCCAAAGCACTTAAAAAACGCGGTTTCAAGTTTGTTGGCTCAATCACTTGCTACGCTTTTATGCAAGCGACTGGCATGATTAATGACCACTTAATCAGTTGTTGCCAATATAAGTAAATCAGAACTTAGCGACAGTACAATCATCATCAATAGCGACATTAACCAAATTTTAATGCATTAACTAAAATATTAAGTTGTAAATTAAAACCAAACCAGTGTTTACCTTCAATAACTATCGAATTTTAGCGGTTGAACTCTGTTGTAGAGCAGAGTATGTTTTATATTCCATTAACAACCTAATTAACATATGTGAATAAATGAGATGATTTTTTCTAAATTCGGTAACAAATTCGCTAAAAACTCGGGAATTTCATTATTGATGAAAGACTTGAATGAAGGTATTAGAACACCCGGCGCCATTATGCTCGGAGGTGGTAATCCAGCCCATATCCCTGAAATGGATAACTACTTCCAGACGTTATTAGCAGAAATGAGTGCAAACGGTAAATTAACAGATACGTTGTGCAACTATGATGGCCCTCAGGGCAAAGATGCCATGTTGAAAGCGCTAGCAGCAACCCTAAAAGCGAAACTAGGCTGGAATATTAGCGCAAAAAATATCGCGCTATCTAATGGCAGCCAAAGTGCCTTTTTCTACCTATTTAACTTGCTTGCTGGTCGTTTTGAAGATGGTATCACTCGTAAAGTCCTATTTCCGTTAGCTCCGGAATATGTTGGATATGCAGACTCGGGTTTAGATGAAGATCTTTTTATCGCTAACAAACCGCAAATTGAATATTTACCAAATGGCCAATTTAAATATCATGTTGATTTTAATACGTTAGAAGTCACAGATGATATTGGTGTTATCTGTGTTTCTCGCCCAACAAACCCTACGGGTAACGTAATAACAGATGAAGAAGTTGAGCATCTTGACCAATTAGCGAAAGAACATAACATTCCATTATTGATTGATAATGCTTATGGCGTTCCTTTTCCCGGAATTATTTTTAGTGAAGCAACGCCATTTTGGAATGAAAATGTCATTCTATGTATGAGCTTATCAAAACTTGGGTTACCGGGTACTCGCTGTGGCATTATTATTGCGAATGAAGAAATTATTGAAGCAGTAAGTAACATAAATGGAATCATCAGCTTAGCGCCCGGTGGTATCGGCCCAGCTCTTGCACTGGAAATGCTAGAACGCGATGACTTGCTCGCTTTATCTAAGAATGTCATTGGTCCTTTCTACAAACAACGTGTAGAAGATACTATTCGTATTATTCGCCGTTATATTTCCGAAGATAGATGTTTGATCCACAAACCTGAAGGCGCTATTTTCTTATGGCTATGGTTCAAAGATTTGCCAATTACCAGCCTAGAGTTGTATCAGAGATTGAAGAAACGTGGTGTTCTGATGGTTCCGGGTCATTACTTCTTCCCCGGAATTGAAGAGAATTGGCCACATGCTCATGAATGTATGCGAATGAATTATGTACCTGAACCAGAACAAATTGAGAAAGGTATTGTAATCCTTGCGGAAGAATTAGAGCTAGCTTATCAAGCTGTTGAATATTAATAATTAAAGTTTAAATAAAAAAATGCCCTTTCATGACTGAGAGGGCGAAAATTAGCGAGAACTCCGTAATCAAATACTGCATTACGAATATCATTCATCTCTATTAAACTAGATTTTCTGTTCATCAATTGGTTGAATACAGGGTCTTTTTACCTTTATACCGCTAATTACAACAAACTTACTCAACCTTATATTTGCAGTTTTATCGTTAAAGTGCCCAAAATAAAATAGCCAGTAACTGTGGTGATATAATGCGTAAAAACATAGCTAATGGGTAAACGGTTGCATAAGAAAGCGCCGGTGCTCCGCTTGTTGGGTGGATATTATTCGCAAATGCCAAAGCTGGAGGGTCTGTCATTGAGCCTGCAAGTACACCGCATAAACTGAGATAGTTCATTTTGCCAAAAACTCGTGCGATAACCCCTGTAATAAACAAAGGAATAAAAGTGATCAATAAGCCATAACCAATCCAAGTCAATCCGTCGCCTTTAATTAAAGTATCAATAAAATCCCCACCTGAATTAAGTCCTACAACAGCAAGAAACATCACAATACCCAACTCCCGCAGTGCAAGGTTAGCACTTGGTGGCATAAACCAGTACAAACGCCCTATTGTCCCAATTCGACCTAAGATAAGTGCAACAACCAATGGCCCCCCCGCTAAACCTAGTTTAAGTGCAGCAGGGAAACCAGGAATAAATATAGGGATAGATCCTAAAACAACACCAAGTCCAATACCAATAAACACAGGTAACATCTGCACTTGTTGTAATTTTTGTTTCGCGTTACCTAATAAAGCACTAACTGCCTCAATGGATTCAGGTCTTCCAACAATATTAAGGATGTCTCCAAATTGTAAAACAGAATTATTATTAGCGACAAGCTCAATCCCCGCTCGGTTAAGCCGAGTAACAACAACATCATATTTTTGTTTAAGGTTTAACTCTCGTAAGCGTTTGCTCAATACTGAATCATTAGTAACAACTACGCGAACAGAATGAAGTACTGACCCCGATGTCGATAAAGAAGCATCAACCTCTTCACCTAATATTAAGCGTACTTTATTTAAATCTTCTTTTTGCCCAACAACATGGAGTAAATCGCCTAGTTGAATCGCTGTTGTTGGTTGAGGCACCATTAACATTTCACCGCGCTTCAGCCTCGAACAAACTATCTCGTCACTTCCTAATAAAGGGATATCTTGCATCATTAAGCCATCAAGATTCGTGTTACGAACTGCAATATTCATGGTTTGTAATGTTTCACGTTGATGAATATTTTGACTACTAAACTCTGATGCTTCTTTATCTACTGCAATTCTAAATATGATACGAATGAACCACATCACAAATAGAATCCCACAAATTCCCATGGGATATGCCATGGCATATCCCATTCCCATTTGCCCGACAAGTGCTGGGTCTGACCCTAAATCTGTGAGTATTTGTTGACCTGCCCCCAATGAAGGCGTGTTAGTTACTGCTCCAGAGAAAATCCCTAAAATAATGGGTAATGGAATATTGACTAATTTGTAGATAATCGCTGTAACAATAGCCCCAAGTAAAACAATCATTAGGGCAAAACCATTGAGCTTTAATCCAGATACTCGTAAAGAGGAGAAGAAACCAGGCCCAACTTGAATACCAATGGTATAAACAAACAAAATCAAACCGAATTCTTGAATAAAATGCAGCATATGCCCATTTAGTTGCAAGCCATAACTTTGTGCAAAATGCCCAACGATAATTCCGCCGAACAATACGCCACCAATTCCCAATCCGACATTACGAATTTTCCAATTACCAATCCATAATCCTAGTGCTGCAGCTAACGCCAACAAACTCACAGTAAGAGCTAATTCACTCATAGACCGTTATCCTTTTGACGAAAAATCACCCACAAAACGCCATTTTTAGAGACTAAAAAACATAACTGAATCGATTGTGCCAAATAAAGATAAACTAATATGTGCATTAGCCCACAGTTCGAAGCTTATTAACAGTTCAACCACTTGCCAGCTTAAGTAAATTCACATATACACTTGTGACAGCTGAAATTGCGTAATATCTAGTCAATATGGAATATAGTTCAACGACTAAATTTACACGGTTGATCTCTATTTATCGGAATAATTTCACACTCGATTTCTCAACAAAAAGAGTGAATTTAAGTATAATCATTAGTATTTGTTACAAATAATTAATTTTGCTTTTTATCCAACATTTATAATATTAAATCAATGATTCATATTATGCTCTGATTGTGAATTTTTAATTTTTAGCTATTATTGTCATCAGAAGCAATAATAAATTTGGAATACAGGTTAAAGGGATTATATGGCTAGCTTATTATTGACCAGAATACTAATGTGTTTTATGCCACTGATACTATCGGGATGTTCAAGCATTATGACTCATGCAGGCCCTACTGATAGTTATTATCCTGGGTCTAAAAACAGTTTAGAAATGATTAAAGATGAAAATACTGGCTGGGTCATGCGTCCGCTGTTAGTTATTGATTTACCTTTCACTGCGGTTATGGATACACTACTGGTTCCTCTTGATTATATGAAAAAAGGGATTAATGAAGATGATTCTCCTAAAAAACGCATTGAAAAACTAGATAAACAGACTAGTCTCGATGCAAGCCATAACTAAACTAAGTAGGTGAATAGTTCTGAATATTTCATTAAACCATTCAAATAGCCAATATTAATATATTCAAGAATAGATATATTTAATTTTTTGAATGAATATTCTATTTATAATAAGCAATTGAATTGATAGCTCTTTATTTTAATCCCTTCTAAAGCCTCATACTTGGCTGTTCATTTACATATACTTAAAATAATTCTAGTTAGATTTAAGCAAATCTACCCTGAGAAATATACATCAATATATGATTTATGTGACTGAGTATAATCATGATAGATAAATGTACTCGAAGTGAAGAGAGACTATTGATATTTTTTGCTTACTTTTACTGCACCAATTGATTTAAATAACAATAATTTCATTATTTTGTTTATTTAATGATAAAAAAACACTATAAAAACTTCCAACGACAAATGAAAACGCCCTTCAGATCAGATTAAAAACAATTTTTACTGTGGTGAGTGGATTTCGCTTAGTTTACTAAGAGGCAAACCACTCGCCTTACTTGCACTCATCTTTAAATAAAGACTTTTAATTTGAATGAAAATTGACCTTCAAAGATAAACTTTCTCTAGATGATTATGCGACTTAATAACCTAAACCAGTTTCTACCGTATAAATCTGCCTGTAACCATTATCATCATCACGCATAAAAGCAATTAACCGATCATCTGGTGAGAATACAATAGCATCAGCAACAGGTACTACCTCACTACGAGCAGTTAGCCTCCGTAATTGCCCAGTCATTACATTACAATTCATCACACTGTTATCACACACAAAACAAATATGCTCACCTTGGCTATCCCAAGTGAATGCCGACTGTATTGGCAAGCTTCCATTGGTGATTTGTTGAAGTTCTCCAGTGCAAGTATTAACCAACCACAACTGTACAACACCATCGTCATCTTTCATGAGACAAGCAATTGAGCTGCCATCTGGTGATGAACGTAGCCAATGCCTTGGCTGTGTAGCAAGCCCTGGATATTGCCGGTCATGAGTATAAGTCAGGCGCCGCTGATGGACATTCTTGGGTGGATAAGGCATACGTAATTGCGTTCCCTCAATAGGGAATTCACCTGCTAGCATGAAATCTTCAACATTTTTTGGCAGGTCAACGAGATAGATTTCAGGAATTATATCGCCATTAAGTGCGTGGGTATCACCTATAAATGCAATAGCTCTATCTTGCCAGTGTCCATTTTCAGTGGAATACCCATTTTGGCCAACCCATCCTTCTTCATAGGCTCGGCTAATATCATCGCTGCCAAAAATAGGAGATGGTGTTGTTTGGCTAACAACACAACAAAAATAGTCACCACTATACTCACGTGGATGCCTTTTGGGTTCAACGCTAACTCTTTTTGTAGGAACTGCAACAGCCACATTGCGCTGATCCAATTGGATGTTTTTTTCATGCATAACATGATCGTTATACGTGAAGCTCAACCACTTTCCATCGGGGCTAAACACATGAACATGTGTTCCCCCTCTTAATGCTCCAGCAATATAAGGTGGAGTAATACACATTGCATCAATAGCATGTGCTACACCCAATTCATTATCTTTAACGTAAACACCCCGGCGATGATGAAAATCATATTGCCATTGTTGATCAGGAAATTCGGGACCATGAATAAAAGCATAGCGAGGTGGATTTTCCGCGCTAACAGTGACGACACCGACGTGCGCACCATGGCTAGCACGATAGATTTCACATATTTCCCCACTAACCACATGAATTTTTTCTATGGTTAATCCTGTAAATGAACTACCACTAGGTCGGACATCATAAGCCAGCCACTGGCTATCTGGTGTCCAAACATTAATATTAGTCAGTTGATGGCTTCTTCTCTCATCAGTTATTCTAGTCTCTTTATAAAGCAACTTGTTGTTCAATCTGTTATCCTTTGATATCTTTTAATATGAGCTATCGGATTACTTTAACTAATCTATTTTTCAAGGCGCTAGAAAATCTCAGTCGAGAATTTCTACAAGTAATATTACCCTTTAGCAATAACCTTAGTGTCGAATAGAATCATTATGTTATTAAGTGTTCTTTATATTATTGGTATTACTGCTGAAGCCATGACTGGCGCACTTGCTGCTGGCCGTCGAAAAATGGATGTATTTGGCGTTATTATTATTGCATCTGCCACCGCTATTGGTGGTGGGTCGGTTCGCGATATTTTACTTGGTCACTACCCATTAGGTTGGGTGCAAAACCCTGAATATATCCTCACGGTTGCTGGTGCAGCCATCATTACTATTTGGATTGCACCGATGATGAAGCACTTACGTCGCTTATTTCTGATTCTTGATGCGATTGGCTTAATTGTCTTTTCAATTCTAGGTGCCCAAATAGCACTTGATATGAATTATAGCCCAGTGATTGCAGCAATTGCTGCGGTTATTACCGGTGTTTTTGGTGGTGTTCTTCGCGATATGCTCTGTAACACGATCCCTCTCGTTTTCCAAAAAGAAGTCTATGCAGGCGTTTCATTTGCTGCCGCATGGCTGTATATCGGGTTACTCTATACACCATTACCACAAGATATCGTCGTTATTATTACATTAGTTTTGGGCCTAAGCGCTAGACTAATTGCAATACGCTACCGCTTAGGATTACCTATTTTTAACTATGAAAGCCAAGATTAGCTTATAAGCGTTATTTGCCTTTATTACTCATTTATAGCCATCAGTTTATTCAATTGGTGGCTTCCTTTTTATCTCTTTAACCACTTGTAAAGCATCCTGTATTTCAGGCTCTAAAAGCCATCGATTGAGTTTAGCGGTTTGATTAAGAGATAAGCCAAGTTGATCGATAAACTTAGGGTCATCGAATTGACTAAGCTCTGATATAAATAAAAGTTGTTTATCCTTTAACGGTATCCCTAGCCCTTTTAACCAACCGGCTAAAAGCTGCTTATCTACTTCGTTAAATTGAGCAATGAGACTTCGGTTTTTTTTATTATTTGGTAAATCATTTTGCCATTTTGGCGATAACCATGTTGTTAGCTTGGTTAAATGATAATCTTCCACCCATTCACGCCATGTTGCTTCACTAATTCCCTTAAGCTTAAGCTGTTTACCTAGCCAATTTAAACGAGCAATAAATTGTTGCTGACAAAAAGATGCTGCCACTAAGCAACTCAAATAATTAAAGTGTTTAAGCCGAGAAATATCGGGGTATGTGCGTTCCTGTAGTCTCCAAATTACCGATTCTAACTTGGGAATACCATGACCCGCTAACACCACTTGTATTGTATCCCCAATTAACACGTCTTTCTTTTGCCATGATTTCAATGTACCTAAAGAAAGCCGACTGACCTTTTTACTATCTAGTTCGATAGGTTCTATTTCAGCAACAACACTTACCAAACCCGTTCTTCCCACACGAAAATGCAGATCTTTTACTTTGGAAATAGTGCTTCTGTATGGATGTTTCCAAGCCACTGACCAACTATTATTTCCCGTTTGCCATGCTTCAGCTTTTGGCGTTGGCGATGTTTTTAGTACAATACCATCCGTCGCAAAAGGCATAGGTGTTTGGTAATAATGTTCTTGCCATTGTTTGACCTGCGCCATATTTTCAACTTTATGGCTGTATTTTTGAGTTAATGTAAAACCTAACTTTGACAGCTGTTTCAATTGTTCTCCAACATTGTCGTTTCCTTCAGGCCAAGCCCAAACAAAAATACCTATATTATTTTCCACTTTGGAAGGAAAGGTTTTACGCATTAACCATCCCGCTACTTGATTTCTAGCATTGATGCTCCCTTTATTTTCCTGAATATGCCCATTCAATTGCCAAAATAATTCTCCCTGTAAAATAAGCTGTTCTTGTGAAGTGGGTAACTGCTTTAGAACGGCAGGTATAAAATCTGCTTTATCACGCCATTCCAATCCTTCAATACCGTTACCTCGACTAATCATCGAAACAAGCTTCCCCTGTTTGTATATCAAAGAAACCGCAACCCCATCCACTTTTGGTTGCAACCAAATATTCGCTCTTGTTGCGATCCAAGTTGTTATCGCGGCTTTATTTAATTTTTTCAACCCCGTATGAGCAATTGGGTGTTTTTTTCTCTTCGAGTTAACAGGTATATTGGCTGGAGGTAGCTGTTCTGATAAATTTAGACACGCTTGCCATCCTTGCCAGGTCGTCAAAAGTTGGTCATACATCTCATCACTCACAGGGCTACTACCCGATAGGTGATACAATGTATTCCACTGTTGTAACTGAGTGCCAAGCTTTTGGCTTTCACTGACTAAATGTGTTTTGCTAAGTGTTGAGCAATGAGGTTGTTGAGATAGAATTTGCTGTTTAGCCAAACAATTGGCACTGCTGAATAGTAAAATAATTAATAAAATAGGTTGATTGAAAAACGTTCTTTTCACTAAGCCAAAAATTTGCGGCATAACATATCCTTGTCATTATATTTTATCGCTACCCATCAACTAGCAATACAACGCATTATCGCTAAAATTTAATTAGTAAAATCAAATTGTTAATAAAAAAATAAAGAATATTTAAATTACGTCTGGGCTATAAACACACATCCTAAACCGATAGTCTGAATCTTTCAGCCATATTGCATATAGTTTGCAAAACACTTCGCAAAAAGAATGTATTTTCGGTAAATTCAAAAATAATTTGTGGAACACCTTCGCAATTCATCTATTTCTTAAATTAATTGCGTTATAATTCGTGTTTTATTGATAACGCTGCATGTTAGTTTAAGTCCGTGTATACTATGTGGGGTTTACTACCGTCTTTTATGTTTAACCCTCGATTATTCAAGAAACCATCATGATACAAGGCACGTTATATATTGTTTCTGCACCAAGCGGTGCGGGTAAGTCCAGCCTGATCCAGGCGTTGTTGAAAACACAACCGTTGTATGACACTCAAGTTTCAGTCTCCCATACAACAAGAACTGCACGCCCTGGTGAAGTTCATGGTGAGCATTATTTTTTCGTTTCTGAAGCTAACTTTTTGACTATGGTCGAGAATAACGAGTTTTTAGAACATGCTTGTGTTTTCGGAAACTACTACGGTACTTCTCGTCCAATTATTGAAGAAGTTCTTAAAAGCGGAGTCGACGTTTTTCTGGATATAGACTGGCAAGGCGCTCAGCAAATTCGTATAGCAATGCCTGAGGCTCGTAGTATTTTTATATTACCACCATCAAAAGATGAACTTTATCGCCGCTTACGTGGCCGTGGCCAAGATAGCGATGAAGTTATTGAAAAACGTATGTCGCAAGCTGTCGGTGAAATCGAACATTACAATGAATATGATTACCTCATCGTAAATGATGATTTTAATAGCGCATTAAGCGATTTACAGTCGATCATCCGCACTGAACGTTTAAAGTTGGACCGTCAAATTCAACGACATGATGCTTTAATCGGCAAATTGCTGGCAGACTGAGAATAGTTTCAGTATCATATCAGGTCATTTTTTTATTTCTTTCGGAGTAGCACACTTATGGCACGCGTAACTGTTCAAGACGCAGTAGAAAAAATTGGTAACCGCTTTGACCTCGTACTGGTCGCAGCTCGCAGAGCTCGTCAGTTACAAACTGGCGGTAAAGATCCTTTAGTTCCTGAAGAAAACGATAAATTTACTGTTATCGCACTACGTGAAATAGAAGAAGGTTTAATCAACGGTCACATACTGGATGTACGTGAGCGTCAAGAGCAGCAAGAGCAAGAAGCGGCTGAAATGCAAGCAGTTTCTGCTATCGCTGAAGGTCGTCGCTAATCACTAAGGTGGGTCTGCCTTGTATCTGTTTGAGAGCCTAAATCAAGTAATTCAGAAGTATCTTCCCAAAGAACAGATTGAATTACTGAAAAAAGCCTATGTTGTCGCACGGGATGCCCATGAAGGACAAACCCGTTCGAGTGGTGAGCCGTATATTACTCACCCTGTTGCTGTAGCTTGTATTCTTGCCCAGATGCGCTTGGATCATGAAACACTTATGGCGGCGCTACTTCACGATGTCATTGAAGATACTCCAGCGACATTTCAGGACATAGAAGAGCTATTTGGAACCACAGTTGCAGGTCTTGTTGAAGGTGTATCTAAATTAGATAAACTCAACTTCCGCGACAAAAAAGAAGCTCAAGCAGAAAATTTCCGCAAAATGATTATGGCGATGGTCAAAGACATTCGCGTCATTTTGATAAAACTGGCAGACCGCACTCACAATATGCGAACGCTGGGCTCATTAAGGCCTGATAAGCGTCGTCGCATCGCAAGAGAAACGCTCGAAATTTATAGTCCTCTTGCACATCGGTTAGGTATCCATCACATCAAAACTGAGCTAGAAGAGCTAGGTTTTGAGGCCTTGTATCCAAACCGTTATCGTGTCATCAAAGAAGTGGTTAAATCAGCTCGTGGTAACCGTAAAGAAATGATTCAAAAAATCCTTTCTGAAATTGACGGCCGCCTAACAGAAGCTGGTGTGCTATGTCGAGTTAGTGGCCGCGAGAAACACCTTTATTCCATCTATCGCAAAATGCACCTTAAAGAGCAGCGTTTCCATTCTATTATGGATATTTATGCTTTCAGAGTTATCGTGAAAGATGTTGATACCTGCTACCGTGTTTTAGGTCAGATGCACAATCTATATAAACCGCGTCCTGGTCGTATCAAAGATTACATTGCTATTCCAAAGGCCAACGGCTATCAATCACTACATACCTCATTAATAGGTCCACATGGCGTACCCGTTGAAGTTCAGATCCGTACTGAAGATATGGATCAAATGGCTGAAATGGGAGTTGCCGCACATTGGGCATATAAAGAGCAAGGTGAACCCGGCACAACTGCACAAGTTCGTGCCCAGCGTTGGATGCAAAGCTTACTTGAACTTCAACAAAGTGCAGGGAGCTCCTTCGAATTTATTGAGAGTGTGAAATCAGATCTTTTCCCTGATGAGATTTATGTTTTCACACCAGAAGGTCGTATTGTTGAACTGCCGACTGGTGCAACTCCAGTCGATTTTGCCTACGCGGTTCATACTGATATCGGCCACGCTTGTGTTGGTGCTCGTGTTGATCGCCAACCTTATCCACTATCACAATCGTTGACTAGTGGTCAAACCGTGGAAATTATCACAGCTCCAGGCGCTAGACCGAATGCGGCTTGGTTAAATTTTGTCGTCAGCTCAAAAGCACGCGCTAAAATACGGCAGCTGCTGAAAAACCTAAAACGTGAAGATTCAGTTAATTTAGGTCGACGTCTGTTGAATCATGCTCTTGGTACAGGTAATAAACTCAGTGATGTACCACAGGCGAATATTGATATCGAACTTGCGCGTATGAAATTACACTCAATTGATGACTTGCTTGCCGAAATTGGTTTAGGCAACGCAATGAGCGTTGTTGTCGCACGTAATTTGCAAAATAACACGCAAATAGCACCTGAAGATGAATCAATTACATCGACTCGCAATAAGCTATCAATCAAAGGGGCCGATGGTGTTCTCATCACCTTTGCTAAATGCTGCCGCCCTATTCCAGGCGACCCAATTATCGCGCATATTAGCCCAGGTAAAGGTCTAGTTATCCACCATGAATCTTGTCGTAATATCCGCGGCTATCAAAAAGAGCCAGATAAATTCATGGCTGTAGAATGGGATAATGAAACTGATACTGATTTTATTGCTGAAATTAAGGTCGATATGATTAACCATCAGGGCGCCCTAGCTAATTTAACAGCGGCTATCAATGATGCTAACTCAAGTATTCAAAGTATGAATACAGAAGAGAAAGATGGTCGAGTTTATTGTGCATTTATCCGCCTCACGACTAAAAATCGTGTTCAATTGGCAAACGTTATGCGAAAAATTCGTATCATGCCGGATGTTTTACGAGTCAGCCGAAACCGTAATTAACTAGACGATAATTAACTATGAATGAACGCCGCTATCGCCGCATTTGCCAAATGATGGCGATGCGGCAACCAGACCTCACAATTTGCCTCGAAGAAGTTCATAAACCTCATAATGTCTCTGCCATTGTACGCAGTGCAGATGCCGTAGGTATTCACCAAATTCATGCTATTTGGCCAGATCAGAACGTCAAACTTTCGGTTTCCTCTGCGGCTGGAAGCAATAGTTGGGTAAAAGTCATTTCACATAAATCTACTGAAGACGCTATTTCACAGATAAAATCGCAAAACATGCAGGTTCTTGTGACGAATTTATCTGAACATGCTGTCGATTTTCGCGAAATTGATTATACCCGTCCGACCTGTATTATGGTGGGGCAAGAAAAAAAAGGGATCTCATCAAAAGCCCTATCACTCAGTGATCAGCATATTATTATCCCGATGGCTGGCATGGTTCAGTCGCTCAATGTCTCCGTCGCTTCTGCGCTAATCCTTTATGAAGCTCAGCGCCAAAGGCAGCTTGCTGGAATGTATTCTCGGGAAAATAGCGTACTGTCAGCACAAGAGCAGCAAGAGTGGTTATTTGAAGGTGGCTACCCAGTTCTTGCTGAAGTGGCAAGGCGCAAAGGTCTACCTCGCCCTTATATCAATACTCAAGGGCAAATAGAAGCCGAAGATGCTTGGTGGGCACAAATGCAATTAACCGAAAAAATGAGAAAAAAACAGCTTAGTTAAGGATGAAACAATGAACAGTGGGCTGCTTGATACAATTTCATTGGCCACCCTACATGGAGTGGGAGCTAGTCAATCAGAAAAACTAAGCAAAATCGGCCTCAATACCGTTCAAGACCTACTCTTACATCTTCCTCTGCGTTACGAAGATCATACTCGTCTCTATCAAATACGCGACCTTTTACCGGGAACAACAGCAACGATTGTTGGTGAGGTCTTACAAACCAAAGTTGTGTTTGGCCGTAAAAAAATGATGACCTGCCTGATCACTGATGGCACAGGAAATTTAACGCTACGTTTTTTCAATTTTTCTGCTGCGATGAAAAATAGTCTCGCAGAAGGACGACATGTTATTGCATACGGGGAGATCCGTCGAGGTCAGACAGGCCCTGAAATTATTCATCCTGAATATAAAGTCTCACAAGACACTAGCAATATTGCACTTCAAGAGAACCTGACGCCAGTTTACCCGACAACAGAAGGGATACGTCAAGCTACGCTGCGAAAATTGATTGAGCAGGCTTTGGTCATGCTAGATAGCGGGCAAATTAAAGAGCTTTTGCCAGAAGAATTGAGTCGTGGTTTGATCAGTCTCCCTGATGCAATACGCTTATTGCATACACCACCAGCTAATGTGGCTTTAAGTGAGCTAGAAAAAGGGCAACATCCTGCACAAAGACGTCTCATATTGGAAGAACTACTTGCGCACCATTTAAGTCGATTAGCGATCCGAGCGGGTAATGATCGACTTTATGCACAACCAATGCCAACAACAGGCAAATTCGAATCTCAATTTTTAGCCCAATTACCTTTTTCACCCACAAATGCACAAGTTCGAGTCGTCTCCGAAATAGAGCAAGATCTACTAAAAGACACCCCGATGATGCGTTTAATTCAAGGTGATGTCGGCTCAGGAAAAACACTTGTCGCCGCACTAGCTGCACTATTTGCTATCGAGAATGGTAAACAAGTTGCTTTGATGGCACCAACCGAAATTCTAGCTGAGCAACATGCCAATAATTTCAAGCTGTGGTTCGAACCTCTTGGTATCAAGGTTGGCTGGCTTGCAGGAAAACAGAAAGGTAAAGCGCGAGAGCAACAGCAAGAGGCCATCGCTAATGGTGACGTGGGCATGATTATTGGTACTCATGCCATATTCCAAGAACAAGTAAATTTTAAAGCATTAGGCCTCATCATAATCGATGAGCAACATCGATTTGGTGTACATCAGCGTCTTGCATTGCGAGAAAAAGGTGAGAAACAAGGTTTTCACCCTCATCAATTGATCATGACTGCAACTCCTATCCCACGAACATTAGCAATGACTGCTTATGCGGATATGGATACCTCTGTGATTGATGAACTACCACCAGGACGAACACCTGTCACTACCGTCGCGATTCCCGATACAAGGCGTAATGATATTGTTGAGCGCGTTAGGCAAGCCTGTATTGAAGAGGGTCGCCAAGCTTATTGGGTCTGTACTTTGATTGATGATTCTGACGTTTTAGAAGCGCAAGCAGCGCAAGTCACGAGCGACGAATTGTCTCTTGCTCTCCCAGAGTTAAAAGTTGGTCTCGTACATGGGAGAATGAAACCCAGTGAAAAACAAAGCATTATGGCGGCATTTAAAAATAACGAAATTCAACTTTTAGTTGCGACTACCGTTATCGAAGTTGGGGTCGATGTTCCTAATGCTAGCTTAATGATTATTGATAATCCAGAGCGTTTGGGTCTTGCACAATTACATCAATTAAGGGGACGAGTAGGCCGTGGTGCTATCGCATCTCACTGTGTACTTCTCTACAGAACACCGCTAACCCACACAGCTAAGCAACGTTTACAGGTTCTGCGAGATAGTAATGATGGCTTTGTAATAGCTCAAAAAGATCTGGAAATTAGAGGACCTGGGGAATTATTAGGAACGAGACAAACAGGTAATGCGGAATTCAAAGTAGCAGACTTACTCCGTGACCAATACATGTTGCCTGAAGTACAACGTATCGCACGCCATATTCAACAAAATCATCCTGATAATGCAAAATTGATCATTGAAAGATGGCTACCTGAGCGCGAACAATATAGCCACGCATGATGGCTATAGCTTATAGCAGGCTTGTTGATAATCTCATTTTCTCCATATAGCAATTAGCCGTGAAGAAATTCACGGCTAATTATTTTAATATTTTGAATATGAGCTAGCCAACAAGAGTTGGAAAAACGGGGAGCATTAAATAAAGTTTGATCACTAAAGCATTGGCAATATCAATAAAGAATGCACCAACCATTGGCACAACTAAAAATGCAAGATGTGATGGGCCAAACCTATCAGTGACTGCTTGCATGTTCGCTATCGCTGTCGGTGTTGCACCTAAACCAAAACCACAGTGCCCTGCTGCCAATATCGCTGCATCATAATTTTTGCCCATCACACGGAAAGTCACAAAAATAGCATAAGCAGCCATAACACAAGCTTGAACGCCTAAAATAACTAACATAGGTATGGCTAAAGAAGCCAGTTCCCATAGTTTCAAGCTCATTAATGCCATAGCAAGGAATAATGAAAGACTAACGTTCCCCATTATAGAAACTGCTCTATCGAAGACACGATAGAAACCGAGTAAAGACAAACCATTACTTAAAATAACACCGATAAATAATACACAAACAAATTTAGGAAGAGCAAAAGCAGTACTTGCTAGTAATTCTTCAATATAACTACCAGCCATTAAGCAAATGGCAATCATCGCAAGTGTTTCAATCAATACCATAGACGAAATCATTCGGCCTGATTGAGGCTTTTCAAATGCAGTTGGTACATCTTTATCATCATCAGCCGTACTCGGTGTAGGAATGTTTCGGATGAGGAAGCGAGCAACAGGACCACCAATTAATCCACCAAGAACAAGACCAAATGTCGCACAAGCCATCGCGACCTCAGTTGCACTCTGGAAGCCATAACTATCAGTGAAAATTTTACCCCAAGCAGCACCAGTTCCGTGCCCACCAGATAAGGTAATAGAACCAGCTAGAAGCCCCATTAACGGATCAAGACCAAGTAATTTGGCCAATGCAATACCGACTGTATTTTGTACCAACAGTAAACCAACAACGACAAAAACAAAGATGAATAGAGCCTTTCCACCTGCTTTTAAGCTCGCTAAGTTGGCATTTAAACCAATTGTAGCAAAGAATGCCAGCATCATTGGCTCTTGTAATGACAAGTCAAAAGACAGACTCCAATCGAAAACTTGTTTGATCACTAATAAACTGAAAGCGACTAGCAAACCGCCTGCCACAGGCTCTGGAATCGTATATTTTTCGAGGAAAGGAACGGATTTTACCAGTTTACGTCCAAGTAATAAAACAAGGGTAGCTGCCACAAGCGTACCGTAGACATCGAGATGATACATTTAGGTACCTCATCTGTTATTAATGTTATTTAAATCCAACAAAACGTTAACATCTGCATTAAAATGCCAGAAATAGGTGCTCGAATTAGAAAAAAAATCTGTTATAAACACAAGTTAAAACATATAAAAATGTGACACCACTTGATTAAAAGTAGAAAAATATATTTAGCGCAAACGATTGCTTTTTAGATTGATAGTTTTACAATGCGTTTTTTGTTGGCAGAGAAATAGATAATGAATACCACAGCATCTGAAAAACAGGCCGTTGAAGCAACGACAAAGAGCGAGCTTATTTATCAACTTGAAGACAGGCCACCATTACCGCAAGCTCTTTTTGCTGCAGGCCAACACCTTCTCGCCATGTTTGTTGCTGTGATTACTCCAGCCATGCTTATTTGCCAATCACTAGGCCTACCAGCTCATGATACCGAGCGTATTATTAGCATGTCACTGTTTGCTTCTGGCATCGCCTCTTTGATTCAAATTCGAGCATGGGGACCAATTGGTTCAGGCCTTCTTTCTATCCAAGGAACGAGTTTCAACTTTGTTGCCCCCTTGATTATGGGAGGAGTTGCACTTAAACAAGGCGGAGCAGATATTCCATCGATGATGGCAGCACTATTTGGCACTTTATTAGTTGCAGCACTGACCGAAGTCATTCTATCACGCTTTTTGCATTTAGCTCGTCGAGTCATTACACCATTAGTCTCTGGTATTGTCGTGATGATTATTGGTCTGTCGTTAATACAAGTGGGGCTTACCTCTATTGGAGGTGGGCATAGCGCAATTGCGGATAACACTTTTGGTTCACCGGATTACCTAATACTGGCGGGAATTGTTTTAGCCGTCATCATTTTGCTTAATCGCCAAAAAAATGCCTATTTACGCGTTGCTTCACTCGTAATTGCAATGGCAGTTGGTTATCTAGCAGCTTGGTGGATGGATATGTTACCCACCACACAACCAGTAAATAGTGAACATTCAATCATTACCATACCCAAACCTTTCTATTATGGCTTATCGTTCGATTGGAATTTATTGATCCCATTAATACTGATATTTATGGTCACGTCGTTAGAAACTATTGGTGATATCACCGCAACATCAGACGTGTCAGAACAACCCGTTCGTGGGCCAATTTATATGAAACGAATTAAAGGTGGTGTACTCGCTAATGGTTTGAATTCAATGGTTTCTGCTGTTTTTAATACTTTCCCTAACTCTTGCTTTGGTCAAAATAATGGTGTCATTCAACTAACCGGCGTGGCGAGCCGTTATGTCGGTTATATCGTGGCATCGATGTTAGTATTATTGGGACTGTTTCCAGCAGTAGCGGGTTTTGTTCAGCAGATACCTGAACCTGTACTCGGCGGAGCCACCATTGTGATGTTTGGTACTATTGCCGCATCAGGCGTGCGCATTGTTTCGCGTGAGCCTTTAAATCGCCGGGCTATTATGATCATGGCTTTATCACTTGCAGTCGGTATGGGCGTATCGCAACAACCTCTTATTTTACAATTCGCACCAGATTGGTTAAGAACATTATTTTCATCCGGCATTGCCGCTGGTGGTTTGACCGCAATTGTTCTCAATTTAATCTTCCCTCACGAAAAGTAGCCTGTCATTTACCGCCAGAGTTGAATACACTGGCGGTTATTCTGTATTCTATCCCGATAACTTTTAAGCTTAATCAATGCACTCACGATAAACTCCTAAAATAGTACGTGTTGCAGCTAGAAGGTAATTGAAGAGATCCCAAATCACACAGATAAGCCTATAGTTCGGGTAGCTAAGCGAAATACTGTATTCACAGCACGCGCCAAGCAACTTAAAATCTAACGGGTATATCGATATCAGTCCAATTTATGAAGAGGCAGATAACCATGAGATGGTTGACTAAGCTTATTATTACGCTTCTGTTACTATTTTTATTAGTGATCGTTTTCGCTTATGCGGGGCTGCAAACACGTTGGGGTGCATCATACGCGAGTCAGTTTTTAAGCAAATTCACTAATTTTGATATCGACGTGGGTATCATGGGACATGAGTTCGTTAATGCGGGTGAATTTATTTTCCAAGACGTCAAACTCGAGTCACAAAATAAAGATCTGAAATTAGATGCAAAACAAATCGTTGTTGAGGTTAATTGGCGTAATATTTTTAGCGGTAATGCAATCCGTCGTTTAGTTATTACTCAAGGTGATCTGATAGCAGCTACATCTGACACATCAACCTCAATTCCATTGAATGCTAATGTTCTACAGTTTGAAAATAGCCGTATTCAGTTAAATCAAGCCGGTAACCAGTTACAAGTTTCAGGGTTAACCGGTGGGATCACGCCATGGCGTCCAAGTACAAACCATCTTTTTGGATATGGCGACTTTCGTTTAACCACCAAACAATTGAACATCAATGAATTAACGTTAAAGAATGTCGCTGTAACTGGTAAACTCCAAGAGAATATGACCGAATTAACAGAGGCAAGTGGCTATCTGAATAATGGTTACATTAACGGTTCAGGGAAAATGTTAGCGGATGGCTCAATCAATATTGATTCTTTAGTGATGAACCAAGTTGGCTGGCAAAATAATATTTCTTTTGATTCTTTACGTGAAGCAATCGACAGTAACCGCGCTATTTCGCTTAAAAATGTTGCATTAACTAATGTTGATTTACAAGGTAAAGATTGGGCTATTTCAAGCATAAATGCTGAAATTGACCGATTAAGTATGATAAGAGGCAGCTGGAGTAATCCTGAAAGTCATATTAACTTTAATGTTAATCAACTGGTTATCCATGATGAGCAATTAGATACACTTATCGGAAAAATAAATATTCAAGGTGATGACCTCGAAATTGAAAAGCTCTCAGGCTATTACTATAAAGGCGTTTTCAATCTTAATGGTACTTGGCAGCGTAATGATCAAACACTGACTATCAATGACGGTAAGTTGGCGGGCATTTTATATACCTTACCTGAGACTTGGCTTGATTTCGCAGCTAAACCTGCACCAAATTGGTTATCAGGGCTAACTATCAAACAGTTTACGCTATCACAATCTTTGCTGATGAATATAGATCCCAACTTTCCATTTGAATTTACAGCGCTCAGTGGCAATATCGAAAATTTAAGTCTTATCAAGCAAAAACAATGGGGCATATGGAATGGCAAAGCTTCATTCAATGCTGATAGTGGAACCATTAATCAGGTAATGGTACGTCGACCTTATATGGATTTACGCCAAAGTGGGCAAGCTTCTGCTGCGGCCTCATTGACCACCAGCACAGAAAAGGGCATCGTCAAGCTAGGGTTATTGGTTAAACAATCACCTAAGAATATACCTTTCTTATTACGTGCTTCTGGTACTAATGTGGATCTATCTGTATTAAATCAATGGGGCTGGCAAGGTTTTCCACCTCAAGTAATTGGTGATTTTGATACCTCACTGCAAGGGGATTTTTTGGCTCCTTCGTTAGCAAAAAGTTTAAACGGAGAGCTATCAGCCATTCCATTGCAAGGTAAACAAATGTATCGCACTGTCGTCAAAGGAGTGGTCACGTCATCAGTTGAAAGTGAAGCTCCACCTGTTGAGTCAGGTGTCATTGAATCAACCCCTATACCTGCTGGGGCTATACCGATACAGGAACCGCTCCCTTCTCTGCTCACACAATAGCGTCAGATAATAGAATAAAGGCAGGCTTGCTATCATGCATTGCCTGCCTTAAAAATTAATATTGCTAACGACGTTATAACGGTTTTACTGGATTCTCAATCGGGAAGACCATATAAACACCGCTGAAAACGCCCCCAACCTCATTATTGGCACCGCTCACTTTAACTTCGAGTTTGACTCTGGCCTTGCTTCCCCTTGAGAGGCGGTCAAGATCACCACTCATAGAAGACATATCGGCAACAGCTGTCGGCCTACCACTAACGGGTTTGCTATAACGAATACTTGCATCAACCAATACAATATCACCACTAAGTTGGTGTTCTTGCATTAATAACCAAATCATTCCCCAAGCAGTCAGTGTTGCAAGTGAAAATTGGCTACCTGCAAAAATGGTTTCATAAGGATTTTGATTGCCCGATTCAGGCATGGTTGTGATGAATTTTTTCCCTGTATATTGCTCAACTCGGACACCCATTTTTTCACTTAACGGAATGTGTTTGTACCAAGCTTGTTGCAATTCACCACACCAATCAGGTCGGTGAAGAATTTGGTCTAGGGTTTCAATCGGTTTGATCATTAAATAATGGCGTACTGGAGTATTTAGCTCACCCGCAATTAACCCACGACTTTCAAAACCAATCTTATTAAAAAATGGAACCGCCTCTTCCCTGACACTGGATACAACCCGTTTCACACCTTCTTGTCGTGCAATAGATTCCAATGCCATCAGAATCAATTTACCCAGCCCCTTCCCTTGCATAATAGGATTGACCGCTAAAAAGCGAATAGCCCCTTCATTATCTGCATTAATGTAGAGCCGACCAATTGCCAAAATACGGTTTTTATCATCGACAACCATTTGATGATGAGCCGTTAGGTCATAACCATCTTTTTCAGAACCGAGAGGTTGATTAAAGGGTTTACGTAGCATCTCCCAGCGGAACTGGTAATAAGCGTTGAATTCAGTTTCATCTTTAGGTGCACGTAGATGGTACATAGTCTCCCCTTTAATAATAGAATTAGACTTGCAACCAGAAAGTGACTGGACCATCATTGGTCAAGCTGACTTGCATATCTGCGGCAAACTGCCCCGTTTTAGTGACAACGCCTTGTTGGCGACTGAGATCAACAAAATATTCATACAGCTGTTCCGCCCGTGTAGGCTCTGCGCCCCCTGAAAAACTCGGTCTCATACCTTTTTTGGTATCTGCCGCCAGCGTGAATTGGGACACAACTAATAAACTACCACCTGCTTGTTGAACATTCAGGTTCATTTTTCCCTGTTCATCACTAAAAATCCGATAACCAAGTACTTTATCACGCAGCCGCTTAGCTGTTTGCTCATTGTCATGTTTCTCTACGCCAAGTAGAACAAGCAATCCGCCATTAATTTGGCCAACAATTTGCTCATCGACAGCAACAGATGCGTGAGTGACTCTCTGTATTAATGCAATCATGGTAACTCTGTACAAAAAGATGGAGTAACTATTTAAGTTACTCCACGATGAAAAATTATTAATTATTCAACTTCAGAGCTGAAGTCATATGTACGAAAGTATTCAGGGACAGTGTCTTTATTAACAACATGTACACCTTGAATACCCAGTGCTTGTGCCGCCTTAATATTTTCTTCAATATCATCAAAGAATACAGCGTCTTGAGCATCAAATTCTTCTGATTGCAGAACATATTTATAGATTTCTGGATCAGGTTTACGCATTCCTAAATCTTGAGATAAATAAAGAAAATCAGAGGAGGCTGCAATTTCAGGATAATGCTGAGGCCAATAATCAAGATGCAAGCGATTAGTGTTTGATAGGACGACAACACGGTGACCTTGTTCACGTAGACGTTCCATAATCTCAATGACTTCAGGTCTTAATGAAATAAATACTGCGTGCCAGCCTTCAGCAAACTCTTCAAAACTGAGTGTAATATCAAGCTCTTCACAGAGCAGTTCAGCGAACTCAATATCTGAGATTTTGCCACACTCATGTAATTGGAAGATATTCCCAAAAGTAAACCGTGATTTGATTTGCTCAGAAGGCGTACCACTGAGTTCTGACCACTTATCAAAAACACGATTAAAGTCGATATCAATAATCACATTACCCATATCGAAAATATACAGCATACCGTTTCCCCATTGTTATTAACTGAATTAACTTTAATCATTATTCATACAACTGAACAGCACTAATTACATATTATTTGTTGTTTTTTTTAATTAATAAATTGAAGTATCGTCTCTATTTTGGCAATAAACACGAAAAAGCCTCGCAAAATGTTCACCCGCTGGAGACAGGGTATGATCACGACGTTGAACCAATGCGAACGTGGCATAAGGTAATTGTTCAATCAAGTTTAACGCCACAAATTGTTGTTCAAACAATGGATCATCAATAGTATCGATAGAGACAATCGTCAGAAAATCACTTTGTG
The DNA here is from genome assembly GCF_000314855.2 of Providencia burhodogranariea DSM 19968. Taxonomy (GTDB): domain Bacteria; phylum Pseudomonadota; class Gammaproteobacteria; order Enterobacterales; family Enterobacteriaceae; genus Providencia; species Providencia burhodogranariea. The sequence continues at coordinate 139,656 of NZ_KB233224.1, forward strand.
CAACTAAGCTCATGCAACCTATTAATGTTTCGCAAGTGACGCTAAAACTCATTGGTTTTTCCATCAACAAAAACACATCAGAAAGCTGTTTGTAATAGGTTCCTTTAGGCGTTGGCATCGTCCAATCGCAATCAACCAATTCCTTCAATGATGTTGCATTCTTCTTAGGATGATCTTTACGCATGATCACTTTGTACTCTTTTTGCATCAGTTGCTCAAAAGTAAATTCAGCATCTAAGCTGCCAGGACAATAAGTATTCACTGTAAAATCGAGCTCACCTTGGCGTAATTGAGGCAGCATGGTTAACAACTGCCCTTCCATAACGCGTACTTTAATATTAGGAAAATCACGATGGAACTGAATAACCACTTTGGGCATAACAGAACGTGCAATACTTCCTGCAACACCAATATTTACTGTTCCTCCCGATAAACCAATACATTGTTGTATTTCTTCTTGCCCGACTCGCAGCTCCTCAAGAATAATGCTAGCTCGACGTAAAAAACGTTCACCACAATCGGTCAAATATATCCCCTGATTAGTGCGAATAAATAATTTTGCACCCAAAGAGCCTTCTAATTCACGAATTGATTTTGTTAATGCAGGCTGAGATAGCTGAAGAAAGCGGCTGGCAGCTCTTATGCTTCCATGACGACCAATTTCAACAAACGCTCTCAATTGGTGCAACTTAATTGGTATCGCCATGCCCCTTTTCCCCCGATAACCATTAGTTATATAGACAAAGTAAATTGTATCTTTTTTACCCACTTTCAATTGTGTACAGTCAATTAGAGACAACAACAAATAATTAACATTATTATTTATAAACTATTTTCAATAATAAAAATAACGAAAAAAAACAAATTTAATTAACTTTAAAGCGTCAAAAAACCTAATTTTCATAATAAAAAAGGAAATAAAAGTAAACCACACTTGAACTTATTAACATATTTTTAACTTAAGAGTAATTGCTAATTTTATTAACTAACAACGAATCAAGTAAACGCCTTTATACAGCTAACCTTTTCGTGATAACTAAAAGAGATAATAATTATGGAGATTTGTTTAAATAACGCGGTAGAAAATATCACCGGTCAATTACAAATTTGGCGACGTGATTTTCATAAATATGCTGAAGCTGGCTGGTTTGAATTCCGTACGGCCACTTTAGTCGCTGATGAGCTCAATCGTCTTGGCTATCAGTTGCAACTAGGTAAGGAAGTTATTGATGCTGATAGTCGTATGGGGCTACCTTCTGCAGCACAATTAGCGGTTCAAGAAAAACGTGCGATTACTCAAGGTGCTTTAATTGAATGGCTTCCACACTTCTCAGGTGGTTTTACCGGAATTGTTGCCACCTTAGATACTGGTAAAACTGGCCCAACTCTTGCATTCCGTGTTGATATGGATGCATTAGACCTGAATGAAGAACTTACTAATCAACATCGTCCTCACGCTGAGGGATTTTCATCTTGTAATTCACAAATGATGCATGCGTGTGGTCATGATGGCCATACAGCAATTGGTCTGGGCTTAGCCCATATTTTAAAACAGTACCAATCTCAGCTCACTGGTCGTATCAAAATTATCTTTCAGCCAGCAGAAGAAGGTACACGCGGTGCAAAATCGATGGCAAAAGCTGGTGTAGTTGATGATGTGGATTTCTTTGTTGCCATACATATCGGTACTGGGGTACCAAAAGGTGAATTAGTTTGTGGTAGCAATAGTTTTTTGGCGACCACTAAATTTGATGTTACTTATCACGGAAAGGCCTCGCATTCAGGAGCTAAACCCGAAGAAGGAAAAAATGCATTGATTGCCGCGGCACAAGCTACTCTCGGCTTATATGGCATACCACGTCATAGCGAAGGCAGCTCGCGCGTTAATGTCGGTGTGCTCAATGCAGGAATCGGTCGAAATGTTATCCCTGACCATGCTCTCATGAAAGTTGAAACTCGTGGTGAAACAAATGAAATCAATGAATTCATGTACCAACAAGCCATCAATATCATTGAAGGAGCTGCAAAAATGCAAGACGTCAAGGCTGATATTAAATTAATGGGTGCCGCTCAAAGTAGCCATGCTAGTCCACAGTGGGTTGATTTTATTGCTCGCTTAGCACAAAACAAAATTCCAGAATTAACCTCAGTTGTAAAAAATCGGCCTGAAGCCGCCGGTTCTGAAGATGCGACCTATTTTATGGAACGAACAAAGACTTTAGGCGGGCAAGCAACTTATATGATTTTCGGTACTGAGCTTAGTGCTGGGCATCACAATGAACGCTTTGACTTCGATGAGAATGTCATGCCTGTTGCCGTTAAAACCTTAGCGACCATTGCCCTTTCGTTACCTGAATATGGAGCTGATCATCATGAGTAAACAATTTACATCTTTTATCGACGACTATGTTGAGCAGAACCATTCACGCTTTACTCAACTAAGTGATGCTATTTGGGATCACCCAGAAACACGCTTTGAAGAAACGTATTCAGCTGAACTATTAGCCGATGCATTGGAACAAGAAGGCTTTCATGTTGATAGGGGTGTAGGTGATATTGAAACTGCATTTATTGCTAGCTTTGGTTCGGGAGCTCCCATTATCGCATTACTTGGGGAATATGATGCCCTCGCAGGCTTAAGTCAACATGCGGCTTGTAGTAAACCAAATCCAGTAATTGAAAATGGTAACGGTCATGGTTGTGGTCATAACTTACTCGGTACCGCTGCTCTTGCAGCTGCTTTTGCAGTCAAAGCATGGCTACAAGAAAATAAATTATCAGGTACGGTGCGCTTTTACGGATGCCCCGGTGAAGAAGGCGGCTCTGGTAAAACCTTTATGGTCAGAGATGGCCTATTTGATGGTATTGATGCCGCTGTAACATGGCATCCTGAGTCATTCAGTGGTGTTTTCAATGTTCAATCACTGGCTAACATTCAAACCGCATTTCGCTTCAAAGGCATTGCTGCACATGCTGCAAACTCTCCGCATTTAGGTCGTAGTGCACTCGATGCCGTTAGTTTAATGAATGTTGGTGTTCAATTCTTGCGTGAACATATTATCCAAGAAGCACGTATTCACTACGCTGTTACCAATACAGGTGGAGCTTCACCTAATGTTGTGCAAGCTGATGCAGAAGTATTATATCTAGTTCGCGCACCACAATTAGACCAAACACAAGATATTTATCAACGTGTTATTGATATTGCTAAAGGGGCGGCATTAATGACAGGTACGACTCTGGACATTCGCTTTGATAAAGCCTGTTCTAACTATGTTCCGAATCGCACCATTGAAAAAGCAATGTATCAACATATCACTACTTTTGGCATCCCAGAATATAATCAACAAGAGCGCCAATTTGCTAAGGAAATTCATGCTACGCTCACCAAGGATGACTTGCGTAATGCTAAATTAAATGCCGCGCGTACTGGGGGTGAACAGGGTGTTAAATGGGGTGAGCGGCAAGCTGACAAAGCACTGACTGATGAAGTGTTGCCTTATGTCGAATCCCAAGAATTGATGTATGGCTCAACTGATGTGGGTGATGTGAGCTGGGTAGCGCCAACTGCTCAGTGTTTTAGCCCATGTTTTGCATTTGGGACGCCACTACATACATGGCAGTTAGTCGCGCAAGGAAGAACATCTATAGCCCATAAAGGCATGCTCTTATCAGCAAAAGTGATGGCGGCTACAACAATAGATCTACTCACAACACCAACCTTACTTTCACAAGCCAAAAGTGAATTCCAACGCCAACGAAGCGAACAACCTTATAACTGCCCTATTCCAAACGAAATTCAACCTTCCAAATTAAAATAATTTTTTGGATTGACGAGTTAATTATCCCTGAGCTCGCCTTTCAAAAATATAAAAGAAAAAAACTTGCAAATACAAAGGAGAATCACTATGAGCGGAACTACAGCCCCCGTGAATAAGAGCCCCGGTGCTATTTTTCGTTGGATAGAGCGTGTTGGTAATAAAATACCAAATCCCTTTATTCTCTTTGTTTATCTTCTTGCTGTCTTGATGATCTCAACAGCAATACTTTCTTGGTTTAATTTATCCGTAAAAAATCCCGCCAATGGCGAGCTAGTGAGTGTTAAAAATTTATTGAGCGTCGAAGGTATCCAATGGATTTTGCCGAATATCGTCAAGAACTTCAGCAGTTTTACACCATTAGGAGCAATTCTGGCATTAGTCATTGGTGCAGGGTTAGCTGAAAAAGTCGGTTTATTACAAGCATTAATGTACAAAATGGCTTCGGGGATCAATAAACGTTATGCCAGTTATATGGTGCTATTTATCGCTTTCTTTAGCCATGTTTCATCCGATGCTGCCTTAGTGGTAATGCCTCCTTTAGGTGCATTGATTTTTATTGCTGTAGGCCGCCATCCAGTTGCGGGCTTGCTAGCCGCTATAGCAGGTGTGGGCTCTGGCTTTACAGCTAACCTGTTGATTGTGACAACGGATGTTTTACTTTCAGGTATCAGTACTGAAGCTGCAATGATCATTGATCCTAACTTACATGTTAGCGTTATTGATAACTGGTATTTTATGGCAACATCTGTGATTGTATTAACTATTACAGGTGCAATTATAACTGATAAGTTTATTGAACCTCGGTTGCCTAAGTGGGAAGGAACATCTCACGACCGCCTCGAGACACTCACACCACTACAAAACCGCGGGTTGTTGATGAGCGGCCTATCAGCACTAATCTTTATTGCTATCGTTGCTTTGATGGTCGTGCCTGAAGGAGCTCCTCTTCGTGACCCACAAACAGGTTCAGTTATTCCGTCACCTTTTATCAAGGGAATTGTGCCTGTCATTATTATTTTCTTCTTCGTTGTTTCAATTAGTTATGGTATTTCAACCAAACAAATCAAGAAGGCTAATGATATTCCCGATTTACTCGTCGACCCAATGAAAAATATGGCAGGTTTTATCGTCATGGTGTTCCCTTTATCCCAATTCGTGGCTTTCTTTAATTGGAGCAATATGGGGAAATTCATGGCGATCGGTTTAACTGATGTGCTTGAAAACTTAGGAATGACAGGAGTTCCTGCGTTTATTGGTTTAATGTTCTTATCTGCTTTTTTATGTATGTTTATTGCAAGTGGTTCTGCAATCTGGTCAATTTTGGCACCAATATTTGTTCCTATGTTCATTTTACTCGGGTTCCATCCTGCATTTGCACAAATCGTCTTTCGTATTGCTGATTCCGCAGTGCTTCCTCTTGCACCAATGTCGCCTTTCTTACCACTGTTTTTAGGGTTCCTTCAGCGATATTATAAAAATGCACAGCTAGGTACTTATTACACTTTAATTTTGCCTTATCCATTAATTTTCTTTGCTGTTTGGATATTATTACTTGTTGGTTGGTACTATGCGGGCTTACCGATAGGACCTGGGGTTTATCCACTCTTGTCCTCATAATCAAAAGCTAAAAAAAAGGTGCCAAATTGGCACCTTTTTCACTCTTAATGACAGTTTTAATAACTGTAATTAGTCATCTTTAGAACGGCTTGCGCGACGGCGATCGTTCTCATTCAGGTGACGTTTACGCAGACGGATAGACAGCGGAGTCACTTCAACTAATTCGTCATCATCGATAAACTCTAGAGCTTGTTCCAGAGTCATTTTGATTGGTGGTGACAGAGTAGTTGCTTCGTCAGTACCTGATGCACGCATGTTAGTTAATTTCTTACCAGTCAAGCAGTTAACTGTTAAGTCATTTGAGCGTGAGTGAATACCAATAACTTGGCCTTCATAAACTTCTGCACCATGACCTAAGAACAACTTACCACGATCTTGCAGGCTGTATAATGCGTAAGCAACCGCTTTACCTTGACCATTTGAGATCAATACGCCGTTTTGACGGCCACCGATTTCGCCTGGACGAACATCGTCATAATGACTGAATGTTGAATAAAGCAAGCCAGTGCCTGAAGTCATCGTCATGAATTCAGTACGGAAACCAATCAGACCACGGCTAGGGATAATGTAGTCAAGACGTACACGGCCTTTACCATCTGGCATCATGTCACGCAGGTCACCTTTACGCTCACCTAACGCTTTCATGACATCACCTTGATGTTGTTCTTCAACATCTAAGGTCACTTGTTCGAACGGTTCTTGTCTACGACCATCAACTTCACGGAAGATAACTTTTGGACGAGAAACAGCTAATTCGAAACCTTCACGACGCATATTTTCGATCAGAACAGATAAGTGTAGCTCACCACGACCAGAAACACGGAATGCATCTGGATCTTGAGTTTCTTCAACACGCAGTGCTACGTTATGAACAAGTTCTTTGTTCAGACGGTCAAGAATCTGACGAGAAGTCACATACTTACCTTCACGGCCACAGAATGGCGAGGTGTTAACACAATAGAACATGCTAACTGTTGGCTCATCAACCGCTAATGCAGGTAGAGCTTCAACATTACCAACCATACAAATAGTATCAGAGATATTTAGTTCGCCTAGACCGGTCAGGGCAACAATATCACCAGCTTCTGCGATTTGTGAATCAATACGCTCTAAACCTAAGTGAGTCAGTACCTTACCGATTTTACCGTTGCGTGTTTTACCTTCGCTGTCGATAACAGTAACTTGTTGGTTTGGCTTCACAGTACCACGTTTGATACGGCCAATACCGATAACACCTAAGTAGCTGTTGTAATCTAATTGCGAAACTTGCATCTGGAAAGGACCTTCCAGATCAACTGCTGGTGGCTCAACATATTTTACGATAGATTCGTAAAGTGGCGTCATATCTTCCGCCATTTCTGTATGCTCAAGACCTGCGATACCATTTAATGCAGATGCATAAACGATAGGGAAATCGAGCTGCTCATCCGTAGCACCTAAGTTAACGAATAAGTCGAATACTTGGTCAACAACCCAGTCAGGGCGTGCGCCTGGACGGTCAACTTTGTTGATAACAACAATTGGTTTTAAGCCATTATCGAAGGCTTTTTGTGTAACGAAACGCGTTTGTGGCATTGGGCCATCAGTTGCATCAACCACTAGCAGGACACAGTCAACCATTGACATAACACGTTCAACTTCACCGCCAAAGTCGGCGTGACCTGGGGTATCTACGATGTTGATGTGGTAGCCATTCCATTGAATAGCGGTATTTTTAGCAAGAATGGTAATACCACGCTCTTTCTCCAAGTCATTGGAGTCCATAACACGCTCGTCAACAGTTTCACGTTCACCGAACGTGCCTGATTGCTGCAATAATTTACCAACCAGTGTTGTCTTGCCATGGTCAACGTGAGCGATGATGGCGATATTTCTTAAATTTTGAATTGACAAGGATTTTTACCATTTAATTGACAGGAAAGGAATATGCTTTATAGAACCTGCTTATCAACAGGGTGCATACTTTCTTCGTTAATTTGCTGTTATTTTACACGTTTTTCCGCTCAAGTGGAATAAATGTGAAACTCATCACTGTATAAAAAGTTTTTAACTAAAAAACATTCAGTTGCGTAACAATGGCAGAATATATCAGAAAATAACCCGTATCAGTACTGAGAAATCACAAAGTAACAGGATAATACGCTATATATTAAATGTTAACAGCCAAAAAAAAGAATAAAAAATAGACTTTCTTTCGCAATTTCCACTTTTTAACCATTTTTTGCAATTTAGATATATCTAAATTGACCAATTAGATATATCGGAATATATTAAACTCAAGCTAATTCGATATATCTAAAGAAGGAGAATTATATGCGAATTCATTCCTGTCGTCACGTTTATCATTCACGCCACGAAGATGAGCATGGACACCAATGTTGCCACAGCGAAGGTCGCCATGGTCGTGGTGAAGATCACCGTCACGGAAAAGGTCACCATGAACATAGTGAAAGTCGTCATAAAGGCCGAGGACGTGGTTTACGTCGTCTATTCGACCATGGTGATCTACATATTATGGTACTCTCATTGGTTGCTAAAAAACCAAGTTATGGTTATGAAATAATCAAAGATATTCAGGAAGCCTCAAGCGGTCTTTATGTTCCGAGCCCTGGCGTGATCTACCCAACATTGACGCTACTAGAAGAACAAGGCTTCCTTGAATCTGAAGTCATTGAGCGTAATCGTAAAAGCTTCACAATCACCCAAGAAGGTGTAGAGCATTTACAGCAAAATCAAGAAACTGAGGCCATTATTTTTCGTAAATTAGCTAAAGCTCGTGATATGCAACATGGCGGCAATTTAGCAGAAGATATTGAAGTGGCTGTTCATCGATTCAAAGCGTTATTACGTCATAAAATGGTTTTAAAACAATTAAATGAAGATCAAACTCGCCAAATTGCACAAATCATTAATGATGCAGTAAAACAAATTGAACAAGTAAATACATTGTTAACCAATAATATTGATGATTAACGAATCAACCCTCTGTTTTTATTATTAATAATTAAGCATAAGGCCATGTCAACTATCATGGCCTTATTTGTTTACTCAATCGCTTTTTGAGATTCAGTTAAAACTTGAGGTTTAGATCGTTTAGACTGCATTGTCGAAATTGGTGCAATTTGTGACATGTCACGAATATTTTTCTGAATTGAAATTGAGCCAAATAAACATAAAAAGAAAGCAATACCATAGAACCCTTTTTCGCTTGGCAATAAATCCGCGTGATACAATCCAATAGCCATTAATGCAATAGAAATAAAAAATGCTAGCCCACAAGCAATATAGTATGACTGGGTTGTCGGGAGCCCTTCTTCCTTATCTCTAACCGTTTTTTGAATCGATATTGCCGAGAAAAGGCCTAAAATAAGCACCGCAAAGTAATAACCTTTTTCATTCAATTGCATCTCGGAGCGCCATAACCCTAAAAGATACACAACCACACCACCCACAACCGCTATCCAAGAAATTAAATGAAAGGCGTTGAATCTATATTCAGTTTTATTATCTTCCTGCATTTTTTATTCTCCATTTTAAAAATATAATTCTATCCGATTAACTTCTACTCAAAATAATAAATTTGTAACAATATATCTCCATAGGCAAAATAATTAGCACCAGATTAAAATGATAACTAGGTATAATTAAATTATTTCGATATATATGAAAGCCGATACCAATACAAATCAGCACCATTATGGTGCATCATTCTTTATAAGTCGCCCAACTTTGGTGCAAAAGAAGTAACTTCGCCCTCTATTAATTCGTCATTACATCGCAACAGCCAGTATTTACTCTATTTTGAAAAGTTGGCACAGTTTTCGCTTATACTTAATTATTAGAAGTGATACGTTGAAAAACGAATTCTGAACTTCAACTAACAATTGCAAAAAGCAAAGCAACCATATGTTGTTATTTTGCTGACCCTACCCGACCAGGAGAGCCGATAATGTCTGCAGAACATGTTTTATCGCTGATAGAAGAGCACAAAATCAAATTTATCGACATGCGTTTTACTGATACCAAAGGTAAAGAGCAACACATCACTATCCCTGCTCACCAAGTCAACGAAGACTTCTTTGAAGAAGGCAAAATGTTTGATGGTTCATCTATCGGTGGCTGGAAAGGTATTAACGAATCAGACATGGTATTGATGCCTGATACATCAACAGCGCTGCTAGACCCATTCTTCGCAGATCCAACGCTGATTATTCGTTGTGATATTCTTGAGCCAGGTACGATGCAAGGCTACGATCGTGACCCTCGTTCTATTTCTCAACGCGCAGAAGATTTCCTCCGTGCCAGTGGTATTGCTGACACCGTCCTGTTTGGACCAGAACCTGAATTCTTTATTTTTGATGATATCCGTTTTGGTAACAGCATGCACAGCAGCTATTATCACATTGATGATATTGAAGCCGCATGGAACACAGGGACCAAATATGAAGGTGGCAATAAAGGCCATCGTCCGGGTGTGAAAGGCGGTTACTTCCCTGTTCCACCTGTCGATTCATCACAAGATTTACGTTCTGCAATGTGTACTACCATGGAAGATATGGGGCTGGTTGTTGAAGCTCACCACCATGAAGTTGCTACTGCGGGTCAAAACGAAGTTGCATGTCGCTTTAATACCATGACCAAAAAAGCAGATGAGACTCAAATTTATAAATATGTCGTGCATAACGTTGCACATGCTTATGGTAAAACTGCAACCTTTATGCCGAAACCATTAGTTGGTGATAACGGTTCTGGTATGCATTGCCATATGTCACTTTCAAAAGACGGTATCAACCTGTTTGCAGGTGACAAATACGGCGGCCTATCTGAAATGGCTCTCTACTACATTGGTGGGATCATCAAACACGCTCGTGCATTGAATGCTTTTACTAACCCAACAACCAACTCATACAAGCGTTTGGTTCCAGGATACGAAGCACCTGTTATGTTGGCTTACTCAGCGCGTAACCGCTCTGCATCAATCCGTATTCCAGTTGTAGCGAGTACTAAAGCGCGTCGTATTGAAGTCCGTTTCCCAGACCCAGCAGCTAATCCATATTTAGCGTTTGCAGCACAGTTAATGGCGGGTCTTGATGGCATCATTAATAAGATCCATCCTGGTGATGCCATGGATAAAAACCTGTATGACCTACCACCGGAAGAAGCGAAAGAAATCCCAACAGTTGCTGGCTCTTTAGAAGAGGCATTGGCTGAGCTAGATAACAATCGTGAGTTCTTAACACGTGGTGGTGTCTTCACTAACGATGCTATCGATGCTTATATCGAATTGCTGCGTAGCGACATTCAACGCGTTCGCATGACACCGCATCCATTAGAATTTGAAATGTACTACAGTGTGTAACACGCCGTTCCACTGTTAGTCTTTGTTGCCGTGAAACATTTGCCCCATCTCTGATGGGGCCTTTTATCTCTAAACCTTTTCGGTGGCATACTCAAAGTCGATGTAGTTTATTCAAATGCAGCTTTGTTGGGTAGATCAAGTATAATGCACCAAAATAGTGCAGGAGCGAAATTACATGAAAACCGAACATTTGCCAGCACCAGAACATATTCTTGATTCACTATTAAATAGTGTATTGATAGTTGATTATGACCTTGTTATTCACTATGCCAACCACTCCGCCTTAGAAATACTCGCTCAGAGCCAACGCAAAATCTATGGCACACCATTGCCTGTTCTCTGTAGCTATTGCTCTTTAAATGATGAGCTAATGCTAAATAGCTTAAAAGAGGGCCATAGCTTTACTGATAACGAAGTCACTTTCGTATTTAGCAATCACTCACATGTGATGTCACTCAGTGCCCAACCTTTTTCAGCACAATTTATTTTGCTAGAGCTCTCTCAGCTCGATAGTCAACGTCGGCTCAGCCAAGAGCAAGCACAAAACGCGCAACAATTAGCAGCAAGAGAGCTTATTCGAGGCCTCGCACATGAAATTAAAAACCCATTAGGTGGATTAAGAGGTGCAGCACAGTTGCTCTCAAAAGCATTGCCTGACCCTCAATTAAATGAATATACACAAGTTATTATTGAACAGGCAGATAGGCTCAGAGCATTGGTTGATAGATTACTTGGACCCCAATACCCAGGTCCTAAAACGCAGCAAAGTATTCATCATAGCGCAGAAAATATTGTGCGATTAGTCTCATTAGAGAAACCGGACAATGTCACATTAGTTCGAGATTATGATCCAAGCTTACCTGATCTTGAATACTATCCAGACCAAATCGAACAAGTACTACTGAACATTATCCGTAATGCATTACAGGCTCTTTCAGATACAGGCGGTATGATTACTTTACGTACTCGCACCGCGTTCCAAGTCATGCTTCACGGTGAACGTTATCGATTAGCAGCTCGAATCGATATTGAAGATAATGGCCCGGGCATTCCTCTTGCAATACAAGATACTCTATTCTATCCCATGGTGAGTGGTCGTTTAGGTGGAACAGGTTTAGGGTTATCTATTGTTCACAGTTTAGTTGACCAGCATGCAGGTAAAATTGAATTTACTAGCTGGCCGGGTCATACCGAGTTTTCTATTTATCTGCCAATAAAAAAATAGGAGATAACAATGCAACAGGGAAAAATTTGGGTTGTTGATGATGATAGTTCTATTCGTTGGGTACTTGAGCGAGCCTTAAATAACGCCTCTTTTAATTGCACTTGTTTTAATAGTGCTGATGCTGTTCTTAAAGCACTAGAAAATGATCTCCCTGATGTACTGTTATCAGATATTCGCATGCCCGGTATTGATGGTTTAGCACTTCTCAATCAGCTAAAACAATCTCATCCATTGCTACCTATCATTATTATGACTGCTCATTCCGATCTTGATGCCGCGGTGAATGCCTATCAATCTGGAGCTTTTGATTATCTGCCTAAGCCTTTTGATATTGATGAAACAGTGGCATTAGTCGAACGAGCATTAAGTCACAGCCGCGAGCAAAACCATATTGAGCGCGACCCAAAACAAAAAGTTGATAGCGTATCTTCAACCATGATCGGCGAAGCGCCTGCGATGCAAGAGGTCTACCGTATTATTGGCCGCCTTTCACGCTCATCTATTAGTGTGCTAATTAATGGTGAATCAGGGACAGGTAAAGAACTGGTTGCACATGCATTGCATCAACATAGCCCTCGCGCTAGTCAGCCTTTTATTGCGTTAAACATGGCTGCTATCCCCAAAGATTTGATTGAATCAGAGTTATTTGGGCATGAAAAAGGGGCTTTTACAGGCGCAACTCAAGTCAGACAAGGCCGTTTCGAGCAAGCCAATGGAGGTTCGCTCTTTTTAGATGAGATTGGCGACATGCCTCTCGATATTCAAACACGTCTATTAAGAGTATTGGCTGAAGGACAATTTTACCGTATTGGTGGTTATACACCGGTTAAAGTTGATGTCCGTATCATTGCCGCAACTCACCAGCATCTCGAAAAACGCGTTAAAGAAGGCTTGTTTCGTGAAGATTTGTTCCATCGTTTAAATGTTATCCGTGTTCAGCTCCCACCACTAAGAGAAAGAATTGAGGATATCCCTCGCCTTGCACACTTTTTTTTGCAAAATACAGCAAAAGAACTCGGTGTTGATAGCAAAATACTCCACCCTGATAGTGAACGTATTTTACAGCACTACCATTGGTCAGGTAACGTCAGGCAGCTTGAAAACGTTTGCCGCTGGTTAACCGTTATGGCCGCTAGCCAAGAGATCTTACCTCAAGATTTACCGGAAGATCTTCTCGGTAATGATCAACAAGATGACATTGCAATTGAACCTATTGCACGTAACCACACGCAGAATAATAATATTCCTTGGTTTGAATTACTTGAGCATTGGACTGAAAACGCATTGGCTGATGGTAAAGAAAATTTGCTCGCTCAAACAATACCATTGATGGAATACACCATGCTCAACTGTGCTTTGAAATATACCAATGGGCATAAACAAGAGGCAGCTCGTTTATTAGGCTGGGGACGAAATACACTCACACGCAAGTTAAAAGAATTGGGTATCGAGTAAAAAAAGATAGGGAGTATCTCTCCCTATCAGCTTGTTTATTCTTTTTTAGATGAAAATGATTAACTTGGCAACTTCAAGACTGCTATTTTTAATTAACCTATTTTTTATCATTTACAACATGTTAATTCTATCTGAAGGGAATATCTATCACTCGATTACATCTTATTTTCATTTTATGAACAAACTATTTTAATCACTACAGATAACTCAGGTTTCATTTCTTAAATTAACCTTAAACGACTATCATAATAAAACATGTAACTTTATTTTTGTCTTTATAATAAACACCCCTCTTAAAGAGAAAGTCATAATAAGTCAAACTATGAATACCTCACCCCTCTTATAAAAAAACAAAAAAAACAAAAAACAAAACCATACACATTATGAGTTAGCTATAAGCCCAATCACGTAATATTAATAAATATAAAGAATATAACTTTTATTTATATTTATTAAATATATTACAAATTGTTAATTATCTTCACCCTTAAATTTAAAGCAAAAGAAACCTAACGGATAATGTGTTTTTTGATTTTTAAAACTACTGAAAAATAAAAAGCAATAGATTAATCTAAAAAAACACAAACTTGTTTATTGAGTGAAATAGTAACAAAATACCCTCGACTAGAGTAGATATGTAACAACTCTAATTAACCCAATTAAAATATAAATATTCTTTTCGGAGAAATTAAATGAAAAAAAAACTACTTGCATCATTAATTGCTGCAACATCTATTTTTGCAGTTAATAATGCATTGGCAGCTGATGGTACTATTGAATTTACAGGTGAAATTACTGATCAAGCTTGTGAATTCGCAACGGGTGCTAATGCATTAAAAGTAATTCTAGGCAAAGTATCTAAAACAGCATTGCCAGCTACAGGTGCTACTGCTGCTGCAACAAAATTCACTATTAAGCTGATTAATTGCCCTGCAACGGCTATCAGTGCAAAAGTCCAATTTGATGCTGATTCTTATGCAGGTGATGATGAAGTTATTGCACTGAAAGATGAAACTGATGTCGCAACAGGTGTTGGTATTCAAATTACAGATGACACAAATACGGTTGTTCCATTATTCACACCATCTAAAGCATATGCATTAAAACAAAGTGTCGAAAACAGCTTAGATTTTAGAGCTCGTTATATCGCTAAAACAGATGCAGTTACTGTTGGCCCAGCAAACGCTAACGCAACATTTACAATTAACTATAATTAATTTGATACACCTAAAATAATTATAAGCGTATCTAAGCACTAAGTAAAATGAACTGGATAACCTAGATAACTCTATAATCTAATTATCTAATTATCTAAATTCATTAAATTCATTAAATATAAATTGAAATATGACAGTTACTTAAGGCCTAAAAGGACTTAAGCCTTATATCCTTAATTCAATGGTGAAAATATGAGATTTTTTATTTGTTTTTTTATTTCAACAATAATAACCATTAATACAGCCTATGCTGGTGTGATAATTGGTGGCACTCGCGTTATTTACCTTGAAGGTAATAAAGATGTCAGTATTAGTGTACAAAATCCAGATAAAATCCCTTATTTAATTCAATCTTGGATAGAGGATGCACAAGGTGGTAAGCAATCGGACTTTACTATCACACCGCCTCTATTCAGGTTGAATCAAGAAAAAACTAATGCATTAAGAATATTTTTAACAGAAAATAAATTACCGAACAATCAAGAGTCTCTATTTTGGTTAAATATTAAAACAATACCTGCAACTGAAAGAACTGAAAATTCATTGCAAATCGCTTTTAAAACTCAAATGAAGTTAATTTATCGCCCTGCATCGATTAAAAATGTCAACTTCGCTGAAGAGCAAAAGAAACTAGTATGGTCAAGAAATGGCAATGACGTTATTGTCAAAAACCCAACACCGTATTATATAAATTTTCAAAGTATTTCTTTTAATAGCAAGAAGGCAGATGATATTTCATATGTAGCACCTTTTCAATCGACCTCATTTAAAATTAATGATTCATCAGCACATGGCGTTATTAAATGGGAAATTATTAATGATTATGGTTCTGCGGATATCACATCTGAAGTAAAAATATAAATTATTATAATTTTAGGTCTTCACATGAAAATAAATAAAATATGCATAGGCCTATTTTTATCCTTAGGCTATATCAACGCTTTACACGCGGAAAAAGAAACTTATTTTGACCCTGACTTTCTTGAATTACCGAACAAAGAATCTATTGATTTATCACAGTTCGAGAATAATGAACAATCAGCGGGTCGTTACTATGTTGATATTTATGTGAATAGTAATTTAATTGGTGCTAAAAATTTAAATTTTAAAAAAAATAGCCATAGCTCTCTATTACCTTGTTTATCTATTGCTGACCTCAAAGAGT
This sequence comes from Providencia burhodogranariea DSM 19968, assembly GCF_000314855.2. Taxonomy (GTDB): domain Bacteria; phylum Pseudomonadota; class Gammaproteobacteria; order Enterobacterales; family Enterobacteriaceae; genus Providencia; species Providencia burhodogranariea. The sequence goes on from NZ_KB233224.1 coordinate 155,515, forward strand.
TTGGTATTAAAACCGCGGATTACCCTGCGCTACAAGATGGAAATGATCAGTGTGTTAATTTATCCGCGATTCCTGAAGCAAAAAGCGAGTTCGAATTTCACTCACAGCGTCTGTATTTAAATATCCCTCAAATTGCGCTCGATAAAAATCCACGTGGTTATGTTGATTTAGCAGATATTGATAATGGTGTTAATGCATTATTACTGAATTATAGCTACAGTGGATCTAAAACCTATGACCGCAAAGGTGATGGGTCAAATAGTTCGTCTAATTATGTTAACTTACGACCAGGTTTTAATATTGGCGCTTGGCGGCTACGCAATTACACCACGTGGTCAAGCAGAGATGGAGAATCAAATAAATGGAATACGGTCTATACCTACGCCTCACGCAATATTAATAGTCTAAAAAGCCAAGTAACTCTAGGTGATAAAATTACACCATCATTAGTATTTGATAGTGTGCCATTTCGTGGCGCTCAAATGGCTACAGATGATGATATGTACCCTGAAAGTCTACGTGGTTACGCTCCTGTTGTTCGTGGCATTGCGCGTAGTAACGCACAAATTACTATTAGGCAAAACGGTTATATTATTTATCAAACCGATATTGCCGCAGGTCCCTTTGAAATTTCTGATCTATACCCAACTGGCAGTAGCGGTGACCTATATGTCACGATTAAAGAGTCTAATGGTGGTGAACAATCACAAATTGTTCCTTTTGCTTCTTTACCCGTATTACAGCGGGAAGGTTATGTCTCTTATAGTGTAACTGGTGGGCAATATCGTTCTTACGATAGCCATGTTGATAAAACCAAATTTGGGCAATTCACCTTAATCTACGGATTACCTTACGGGCTTACGGCATATGGCGGAAGCCAATTTAGCGAAAACTACCAGTCGTATTCTATAGGCGCGGGACAAAACCTAGGACAAATCGGCGCTATTTCAGTGGATATCACACAAGCCAATTCCACACTCAGTGATAATAAAAAATATCATGGGCAATCATATCGCTTTCGCTATAACAAAAATCTCAATGATATTGGTACGAATATCGCCTTAGCGGGTTATCGCTACTCGACTAATGATTTTTATAGTTTATCGGAAGTATTTGATAGTTACCGTGATACTAACTATATACCAGAAATTGAGCGACGTCGTAATCGTGGTGAAATCACACTAAACCAAAATTTAGGAACTACTTATGGTTCGGTTTCTGCTGGCTATGTTAGTGAAGACTATTGGAATAGCAATCGCAAAACCCAATCTGCAACACTTGGTTATAATAATAGCTGGCAGGGAGTTAGTTATAGTCTGAATTACACTTATAACAAAAATACTCATAGTTACTCTTACATTTCCAGCCCTCAAAATAAAAATGATGATAACCATCTGTTTGCATTTTCAATTAGCATTCCATTTGCTCTGTTTGAGGATACTGCCTATATCAATATGAATAGCAGTAACAGTAGCCAAGGCGATAGCTCCGGTAATATTGGTGTATCCGCTTCACAACTCAATAATCGTTTAAATTGGGGTATACAGCAGGGCTATACTAATAGAGGGCAAGGCGCATCAGGTAATCTTAATGCTTCCTATAAAGGACAGTATGGCGAGGTGTCAGGTGGTACAAGCTACAATAAAAATAACAATAATGTTTATTATGGCACTAACGGTAGCTTAGTCATACATTCCGGCGGTATTGTATTAGGCCAACAACTGGGGGAGACCGCTGCACTCGTCGAGATTCCGGATGCAAGTGGTGTACCTATCTCAAATCAAGCAGGAATCATTACCAATAACCAAGGCTACGCTTTAGTACCCTATATTACTGCTTATCGCAAAAATACCATTGATATTGATACCTCAGCACTACCTGAAAATACGGAAATGGAGTTGACCAGTCAAACAGTCGCGCCAAGTCGTGGTGCTCTTGCTAAAGCCAGTTTTGTTGCCAATGTCGGTTATCGTGCATTCATGGTTGTGACGTTTGCTGATGGCAAACCGATTCCTTTTGGTGCGCAAACTATTTTTGATGATAACAATAAGTTGAATGCCATGGTAGGTAATGATGGAGAGATTTATTTATCAGGTTTAGCTGAAAATGGCCGCTTTATTATTCAATATAACGATAAACAGCAATGTCATGTAAATTATAATTTAGCAGGGTTACCTAATTATTTAGGTTTGTATAAAACGAGGGCTGTTTGCCAATAATCGAGATAAATATGATGAACAAAATAATTTATAAATTAGCGGCGATAACGGGATGCCTATTTTTATATTCAGGATATATTAATGCGGCTTGTGTTCAAAATCCAAGCTTTAATAATATACAGTCAAGTCTCCCATCAAGAACATACACTATCCAATATGATGATGTTTCAGTAAAAAATTTGGATACTATCACTGTATCCTATGGCCCTGGATCCCTAACTTCACATAGCACTGGAAATAGTACCTGTGGTAGCTCCTACCTAAGAGGAGATTATTTAAATGGCTGGATACCAGATACGAATAAAATTGCTAAAACCAATATTTCAGGAATTGGCATCACCATTCAAACAGCTGGTATCGGTGATTTCAATACTAGCTTTGGCCCAGCAGCAAATAGCTGGACGGTTAATGGTACGAATTGGACTGTAGTCATTAAAAAAACGGGAGCAGTCACACAATCAGGGACGCTAAATTCAGGCACTGTTGCTAGGCTTACTCAAACTAATACTATACCGAGTAACTCAACATGGAATTTAGCAACTTTGAACATTCCAGCTAATGCAATTAAAATTAATGTTGTTAATTGTTCAATCAAAAATGAAAATATAAAAATTAATATGGGTGATTGGTATGATACTCAATTTAAAAATATTGGTGATATAAGCACTAATGTCGACATTCCGATTACACTTAGTTGTTTAGCAGGAACTAACATTAAAGCAACAATTACTAGTACTTCTGGTTATATTAATGCAGCTCAAGGGCAACTCGCTTTATCAGGGACAAATAAAGCAACAGGTATCGCAATTCAACTTGTAGATAAAAATAACACACCAATCCCTTTAAATACTAAAAATACTATCGTAAATAATACACCTGCGGGTGATTATATTTTTGGTTGGAAGGCTCGTTATATTAAAACTGCAAACACTATTACTCCAGGTTCTGCCAATGCGACCGCAACAGTTAATGTGCGTTATGAATAGGAGTTTAAAATGAAAAAGCCACTTATTAGTTTATTATTAATACATATTTCATTGATACCTTTAACATCAAAGGCAGAAACAAATATTACTTTAGATTTCTCTGGTAATATTAAAGCTGCTAGCTGTAATATTACGGGCGGGAATAATATTAATATTGATTTAGAACGTATTCCTGTTGATTTATTTAATACTCCCCAAAGTGGATCTGAGTGGCATGATTTTAATATTAATTTAACTAACTGCTCATCATCAATTAATCAGGTTAAGTTAACTTTCAGTGGCGCAGCTGATACAGGTGATCTAGATAGCCTCTATAAAAATCAAGGTACGGCAACGAATATAGCTGTACAACTACAAAATGGGGATGGATCGATTCCTTTAGGTAATCAAAAAATATTGACCGCAAGTGTCACCAATCAAGAGGCAACCATCCCTTTACGAACGCGTGCTTTTTCCGTTTCAGGTAATGCGATCCCAGGGTCAATATCAGCCAATATTACAGCAACTATTACTTATCTATAAAGGCGATATTATGAAACACATTACCATTTTATTTTCACTGTTAATTTACTCTGCATTTACATCAGCCGATGCAGTTAATATTAATGTTTCAGGTTATGTTGCTGCGATGCCATGTGAAATTGAAAGAAATAATTACTCTATTGATTTAAAAAAGGTCAATGCATGGAATATTAGAGATAGCCAAGTTTCACCTTGGGTCGATTTTTCGATTAAATTTAAAAACTGTCCCACAAAAACAACACAAGTAATTATGACGATTACTGGTACTAGTGATTTAATCAATGGTGACTATTTTATCAATACGGGTACATCAAAAAATTCCGCATTGAATTTAGTCAATACATTAAATAAAACATTGATAAAAAATGGTACAAAAATAATAGTAGCTGTAGATAATAACAGTCGTAGTGTCGAAATTCCACTTTCTGCAAGAATTGTCGGTTATGGTAACGGAATGAGTGTAGGAACATTTAGAAGTCATGTTGAGTTTACATTACTTTACAATTAATTTTTATTTAGAGAAAAATTAAGTCTCTAATGAAAGAGGGAGATTAATTTTATTTTTCTCTATCAAGGGGAATATACTATGCCTAATTATTATCCTATTTCGAAGATAATAGGAAAAAAAATCACCTACTATCGAAAAATGAAGGGAATATCATTAACCGAACTCGCTAAAGTTACCGGAGTAAGTGAACAACAACAGTCAAGATACGAAAGAGGTATTAATAGAATAAACTTACATAGGCTAAGTTTATATGCTGATTATTTTAATATTAATCTCAGTGAGTTTTTTATATTAAATGAAATTGAAATTGATGAAATTAATAATATTGATGTTATTAAATGATGATTTTTGAATTACGTCTCAGTAATCGTCATTAGTTATATGAAATAATTATAATGAGGTTCAATAACATGCATAAAAATATATCTAAAACTGTTGGTTTAAAAATACGAATATTGCGGGAAAGACATGGAATGACAGGTAAAGAACTGAGTCTTCTTTTAGGAATTAGCCAACAACACCAATCTCGCTATGAAAATGGGGACGTTAATATTCATGTTGAAACGATCTATTATCTAACTCAGATATTTGATATAAAACCTGATTATTTTTTTTCTGAATCCATATTAACTAATGAAAATAACATTCAAATCAATAAATCAAAAACCTATTATCAAGCTGAAACAATTATTTAATGGTTAACAAATATATTCCCCAGAATAAGATTATTATAGGTATTGATGCTGTATTGCATCAGTACCTATCCTTGTGATTTAACCTCGGTGAGTAACCAATTATGGAACGTTGCCATAGCTGGAGTTATTGGACGAGATTTTAAACGGCTAAGCCAATAACCCCCAAGAGTTACACTAATATCGAAGGGTTTTACTAATATACCTGCGCTAAGCTCATGCTCAAACATACAACTTGGCGCAAGCGCCACACCATCCGTTAATAGTGCAGCTTCCACCATCAGACGTGAGGAATCAAATACTGGACCTTTCACTCTCCACGGATCTAGTTTTGCTGCAATTTGCCATTTTTCCCATTCATCCTTACGATAAGAGCGCATTAAACATTGCTCTTTTAAATCTATCGGATCGATAAGTTGGTTAGCTACTTTTTCTGAACAGAGTACCGAGTGCGCTGCTAAAAATAATGCCGTATTATCCGTTAGTGACCACATCCCATCCCCAAAACGGATCGCAAAATCAACACCTTCAGCCGCTAAATTGACTACGTTATTATGGGTCATAATACGTAAGTCAATATAGGGATAAAGCTCAGCAAAAACAGATAAACGCGGTAGTAACCAGCCTACCGCAAAGGTTCCGACAACAGAGATACTCAAAACTTCATGATAATGACCATCTTCAAATTGTTGAAGCAATGACTCTATTTGGTCGAATGAACGACTTAATACAGGAAGCAATGCAAGCCCTTCATCTGTTAGCGCTAATCCTCTAGGAAGTCGAGTAAATAATACCAATCCAAGTTGATCTTCAAGTAAACGCACCTGCTGGCTAACGGCGGCTTGAGTAACATTCAATTCAAGACCTGCGCGTGTAAAACTCAGATGTCTAGCGGAGGCTTCAAACGCACGTAACGCATTTAGAGGAAGGCGGTAACGATAATTCCCTGACATAAGTTTTTCTTTTACCTCATCGAATTTTATATCGTTTCAAATAAAAAAATAAAATAGGCATACTCTTTCCTCAGAATGATTCCATATAGAAATAATCGATTCTGAGACCTATTTAAAATCGGTAAAACAGCATACCTGAATTTCATCAGCAATAACTAAAACTTTTACTTTAATGGATACTCTATGAAAAATTTTTTTCGTCAGGGGCAGCTTTTTATCGCCTTGGGTTTAGCATTTACATCAATTTCGGCCTCTGCACTGACACAAAAGGAAGTCGATGGAATCATTAGACCTTTGATGAAGCAAGAACAGATTCCGGGTATGTCTGTGGCTATTTCAATTGATGGTAAACAAGAAATTTACCACTATGGTATTCAGTCGACACAAACCAAAGTGCCGATTACCGACAGAACATTGTATGAGATAGGCTCGTTATCAAAAACGTTCACGGCAACTCTTGCTGCCTATGCCCAAACTCAAGGTAAACTGGATTTTGCAAAGAAAGTCAGTGACTATTTACCTGAATTAAAAGATAGCGCTTTTGATCATATTAGTATTATGAATCTAGCAACTCATACTTCAGGACTATCATTATTTGTACCTAAAGGCGTAGTAACCAGCACTCAATTAATGGACTATTTTCACCATTGGATCCCAGAAAAAACGATTGGCCAATATCGTTCCTATTCCAATCTAGGTACCGGACTACTGGGTATCGTGGCAGCAAAACAACTCAATATGCCTTTTTCTCAAGCGATGGAGAAGCTAATGCTACCTTCATTGGGTCTGAAACATACCTATATTCATGTCCCGAAAAACCAAGAAGAATATTATGCTCAAGGTTATAATAAGCAGAACCAACCCGTTAGAGTGACGCCAGACATTTTAGATGCGGAAGCTTATGGGTTGAAATCGAATGCTAAAGACTTAATCCGCTATTTAGAAATTAATATGCAGATGACCAAAGTCGCCAAATCTTGGCAGGAAGCGGTTGAAGATACCCATACGGGCATCTATTTAACCGATTCCTATATTCAAGCGATGATGTGGGAAAGCTATCCATGGCCAGTATCCCTTCCTCAATTATTGCAAGGGAACCGTGATGATATGGCATTGCAGCCACAAAAAGTGGAGTTAATACAACCACCTTTACCGCCTGAAACACGTGCCTTATATAATAAAACGGGTTCTACTAACGGCTTTGCATCTTATGCCGTATTTATCCCTGAAGAGAAAATTGCCATCGTGATATTGGCAAATAAATGGTATCCAATACCACAGCGCGTCACTGCCACTTATCAGTTACTCGAAAAAATAGATCGTTAATGATGATTAGTGGCTCCGGTATTAATTACAGAGCCATTATCAATTTAAATGACGCGAGAAAATTGACGTTGGCGCATTTGATTACGCAAATAAACATCAAAACACATACAAATATTACGGATCAGCAAGCGCCCTTGCGGTGTGACTTTAATCTCTTTTTCTGTAACTTCGACTAATCCATCTTCTAACATTGGTTTAAGTAATTCTAAATCTTCAGCGAAGTAAGTTTTAAAGTCGATTGGATATAGCGCTTCGATTTGTGCAAAATTTAACTGGAAGTTACAAATCAGCGTTTTGATTACATCACGGCGCAAGCAATCATCATTTGTTAATGCTAAGCCGCGCCATAAGGCATGGCCTTGATCTTCCACTTGCGCATAATAGGTTTTTAAATCTTTTTGGTTTTGAGCATAGCTATCACCTAACATGCTGATCGCCGACACGCCAAGTCCCAAGAGGTCACAATTCCCTTGCGTGGTATAACCTTGGAAATTACGATGCAAAACCCCCTCTCGTTGAGCAATAGCCAACTCGTCTTGTGGTTTAGCAAAGTGATCCATACCAATAAATTGATAACCTTCACGAGTTAGCGTTGTGATAGTTTCCTGTAAAATATCAAGCTTTTGCTCTGCATTAGGTAGGTCTTCATCCTTAATTTTACGTTGCGCAGCAAACAAATTAGGCAAGTGAGCATAATTAAATACACTTAAACGATCTGGTGACAATTCGATCACTTTCTTCAACGTAAAAGCAAAACTTTCTGGCGTTTGCTTTGGTAAGCCATAAATAAGGTCAATACTAGTTGATGTAAAGCCTATTTGTTTCGCACGATTAATAAGTGCAAAAATAAAATCTTCATCTTGCTCACGATTGACTAACACTTGTACTTCTTTATTGAAATCTTGAACGCCCATGCTCAAGCGGTTAAACCCTTCGCTGCGCAAGTGATCAATCATATCAAGCTCAATTTCACGAGGGTCTATCTCAATGGACATCTCAACATCATCCGCAAAATGAAAGTGACCTTTCAATAGAGAAACTAAGTGGCTAACTTGCGTTTTATCGAGATAAGTTGGTGTACCGCCACCCCAATGCATTTGTGTCACTGTACGATTTCTTAATAAGGCAGCACGCTGGATAATTTCTTTCTCAATAACCTGCAAATATTCATCGGCTTTATGTTTTTGGCGCGTAACCAGCTTATTGCAACCACAGAAATAGCAGAGCTTATGGCAAAAAGGAATATGCACATAGAGTGATAATGGATTTTCAGGATAGCGCTGCGTTGCTGCGATAAATGCATTCTCATCATAGTCTTGATTAAATTCTAAGGCGGTCGGGTATGACGTATATCGCGGCCCTGAATAGTTATACTTTTGGATAAGAGAAAGATCCCAAACGATATTTTCTTGTGACATTAACACTCCTCAATTACGCCCAATACCCGAAAGCTCGCTTACGGACAGGATCTTATAAGTTATTTTATTGGCGAATTATTATACCAAAAATAATTCTTGTTGCATGTAAGCGACTGATGAAGATACCTCGATAGATATAAAAATTTAAATATTTCAGGTAACTAGCACGGTCTTTATATTTACTGAACAAGCTATAAAACTTGAAATTTCATATGAAGACATTGAAATTATAACTTACGATTGGATTAGCAGATTTGATGCAGCACCAAGAATGAATTTGATTGAGTGAAATTCAAACAACATCTTTATCATATAAAATTCACAAAATAGCACATGTTATAGATTGCTTTGAGATATGCTGATAGTGATTCAGGTATAGAGGTCGCTGAAAATAATGAATGTGTTCGAATATAAGTAGGGAGTATATCAAATAGAGAATAATGGCTAATTCATGCTTTTTTGATTAATGATAGCGCCTACTTTAGTTGTTAACTTTAACAAATCGAAAGCAGGCACTTACATCTTAAAATCAATTACTTACTTTTTAAGATACGCATGATGTCATCAAGCTTATCTTCTTCTTCCTCTTCTTCATCTTCGAGTTCGATGCCTAAAATGGTCATCAGCTCATCGATGCGATCTAAACAAGTATCGATATATTCTTGCTCTTTCGCAGTGACAGTTTCACCATCTTCTAAACGTGCTAACAAGCTATCTAAGCGGTCATCTTGCTCTAGCATTGCTAACTCTTGTTCAGGTGATAACTTCACTTTTGTAGTAGGTTCTTTTACCTTAGCTGGGCGAGTCGTTACAGCCTTATCATCGACAACTAAAGGAACTGGCTTTTTACTACCTAAGCGTGGATCGGCAGCTTGGTTTTGACCATTTTTTGAGCCATTACCAGAGTTATCTTGGTAGCGATTACCCGCTTTATGGCCACTATGTTTCTTCTCGCGTTTACGCTCGCGCCCTTCCGCATTCAGTTCTTCTTTCGACTTGCGGTACTTTTTCTTTGTTTTGCCGACTGTTTTGCTGGCCGGTTTTTTTGGTAAATTCATGATCTGATACCTTGATAATGTCAGTTTCTGCTGCGGAATCTAGCAGAATCCCTCTTACTGCGAAAGCACTGCGCAGCAATAAATACAGTTTTTTTTAATTCTGCTTCTCAGCCACGGCAAGACAACGTTAAGTATAGCTTGAATTGATGGCGATTGGTGGGAAAACGGCCTCTAAATTGAAGCCGTTTTACAAAGAATTGAACTAAGCGTCAACCAGTACCATTTTTAAAATAAATAGTATCGAAACTAAGATGACACATGGTCCCAGCTCACGCCAGCGGCCAGTTCCGATTTTCATTGCACAATAAGCAATAAAGCCAAGTGCGATACCTTCCGTAATAGAGAAACTAAATGGCATCATCACTGCCGTAATGAATGCAGGTACCGACTCAGTTAAATCTTCCCATTTAACACGAGTTAGACTTGATGTCATTAATACGCCAACATAGATCAGTGCGCCTGCGGTTGCATAAGCAGGTACCATACCAGCCAGCGGAGAAATAAACATCGTCAGTAGGAATAATACACCCACGACAATGGCAGTTAAGCCTGTACGTCCACCAATAGAAACCCCTGAAGTACTTTCAATATAAGCAGTAACAGAAGAGGTTCCCATTGCGGAGCCAGCTACTGAACTTAAGCTATCAACATACAATGCTTGTTTCATTCGCGGGAAAGTACCACGAGAATCACTGATACCCGCTTTATCTGTTACGCCAATCATGGTGCCTGAAGAGTCAAATAAGTTAACTAGCATGAAGGCAAAAATAACACCAGAAAGTGCAAGGTCGAGAGAGCCCATGATATCAACTTGGCCAACTACAGTCATGACACTCGGTGGCATCGAGAAGATACCCGTAAATTGGACATCGCCCAATGCAAGACCAATCAACGTAGTCACCACAATCGAAACTAATACTGCAGCATGAATATTACGCGCTGCTAATATGGCAATAATAAAAAAGCCAAGCGCACCTAACCATACGTTGTGATGAGTGAAGTTACCGATGGACACTAAAGTATCTGGATTTGCCACGATAATGCCTGAATTTTTCAAACCCATCATGGCAATGAATAAGCCAATACCGCTGGTGATACCTACACGTAAGCTTAGAGGGATATTAGCAATGATCCAGTAACGGATACGGAAAAGCGTCAGAATAAATAGACCAACAGCCCCCCAGAATACAGCACCCATCGCCACTTGCCATGAATAGCCCATTGCACCAACTACCACAAAAGCAAAGAAGGCGTTTAACCCCATTGCAGGAGCAATAGCAATCGGTAAATTAGCGAGTAATCCCATCAGAATACTGCCGAATGCAGCGATCAAGCAGGTGGTCACGAAAACAGCTTGGATATCCATTCCCGCGATAGATAATATTTGTGGATTAACAAAGACGATGTAGACCATCGTTAAAAAAGTAGTGAAACCGGCAACCACTTCTGTTCGCACTGTTGTGCCGTGTTCTTGTAATTTAAAAACACGTTGGAACAGACTCTGCTGCGGCATAGAGCCAGGAGATTGATTACTCATTAGATATTGCGCCCAAAAAAAGTTTTTTTCGCCCTATCCTACAACAAACAAATCGAGAGTGTTACCGTTAAAATGAAAAAAAGAAAACGTTTGCGTAAATGCTATCGTATAAAATGGGATAACTTACTGATACAGCAAGATGAATTCGAATAAATTAAAAAAAAGAAATTTTCAAACGGATAGTGGCGACTACGTTCAATCGCCACATTCTGATTATCGAGGTGATATCATCATTTTTTGCTTACGCCAAAATAATAATGACCTTTTTTTAGCTGATGATTTTTTGATTGCATGATCGCTGCTGAGCCTCTTTGCCACAAGGTTGGCAACGATTTCTAAAGTCATGCACATCACAAAATAAACAAAAGCAACAAAGAGGAAAACTTCAAGTGGATAGATCATTTCACGATTATTCACCTGAGTCGCCAAAAATGACAACTCCGCCACACCAACAATATAAGCCAGTGAAGTATCTTTAATTAACGCAACCCACTGATTTATAAAAGATGGAACCATCATTCGTAGAGCTTGAGGTAATACAATTTGCCATAGCACTTGCCAGCGGCTGAACCCCAAAGACAACCCAGCCTGCCATTGCCCCTTACCTATGGCTAAAATACCGGCTTTTACTGCATGGGCTAAATAAGCTGAAGTAATTAAAGCTAATGCACAAATCACCGAAGTAATACCCGGAATTTCCATTCCTAGCACGGCAGGCAAGAAGAAATAGGTCCAAAAAATCAACATAATGACGGGAATAGCACGGAAAAAACCTAAAACAGCAGCAAAAAGGTTCATCCAAAAGCCACGTAACATGGCTAATGCCACACCTGCTAATGTTCCTAAGACAATTGAAGCCGCACCTGCGATTAAACTGATTATTAACGTAAGAGCTGCACCTTCAATTGGACCATCTGGAAATGCGCCAAATAGTAGGTATTGCCAGTTTTGCTCTATAACAGAAAAATCCATTTACACTCCCTCCACTAAATTGCGTTGCGCTCGCCACTGACCCCAACCTTCCATCACCGCAATAATCGCAATATAGAGCACCGTTGCGAGGCCGAATGCCGTGAAGGTCTGTAAGGTTTGGCTTTCAACTTGGCGCGATACATAAGACAATTCAGCCACACCAATCGCCATGGTTAATGAGGAGTTTTTTACCACGTTCATATATTGCCCAAGTAGTGGTGGCATGGCGATTTTAACTGCTTGAGGCAAAACAATATGCTTCATCGCCTGCCAGCCTGTTAGGCCTAATGCGAAAGCTGCATATTTTTGTCCTTGGCGTACACCACGAATACCAGCGCGGATCTCTTCAGCAATAAATGGCACGGTATACAATGTCAATCCAACAAAGCCCGCTAAAAATTCAAACGAAGGCCACCCTAAAGTAATACCTGCAATAGTGATTTGATGAGGGGTATTTAACCATGTCATAACATCAGAGGAGAGAATTTCACCTGAAGCAAAATACCAAAAAAAGAGTTGTACCAGTAAAGGGGTATTACGAAAAATGGAAATATAGATGGTCACGACCCAGCGCAATGGAGCAATTTGGCTATCCCTCGCAGAAGCAACCAAAAACCCTAATAGCGTTGAAGCAATAATGGTACAAACGGAAATCCAAATCGTTAGCAAGAAACCATAGCCGAACCATTCCAGATATTCGGGAGCCAAAAAGTGCTCAGAAAAAAATTCGCCGCTAATAAATTTCTCAAACATATATGATGCCTTTTATCCTCTGTACAGTAAGACCTCTAAGTACGAGGAAGATACCAAAACCAATAACCCCACACTATAGTGCGGGGTTATTTACTGTACTTTTCATCATAGAATCACAACTAAAACGATAATGACTAACCGAATACGTTGTTTATCTATACTTCAGTTACTTTTGCTGATCCAGTGGTGCAAATTTGAAGTCACCACGTGGCTGAGCGGCTTTAGTTTCTGGGCCAAACCAGCGCTCATAGATAACTTCCGCTTTACCCTCTTTTTCCAGTGTCAATAATGCTTCATTCACATTTTCAACTAAACGTGTTTCACCTTTCGCTGCTGCAACACCTTGGTATTCACGTGTGATACTAAATGGTGAGATTTCAAAGTCAGCTTTGACTTTTTCTGGCAAGTTACCTAGTAAACCAACTAATTTTGCATCATCCTGAGTAATGGCTTGGACGTTACCATTGCGCAGGGCAGCAAATGCTTGAGGTGTGTCATCATAAGAGATGACTTTAGTATCTGGATAACGCTCACGCAGTGTGACTTCTTGAACAGTCCCTTTATCAGCACCAATACGTAGAGGTGCGATATCATCAGCTGTTTTCAGCACGCCTTTACGGGCGATAAATTTTTGTCCTGTTGCAAAGTCAGGGATAGAGAAATCAACTTGTTTAGCGCGTTCATCTGTAATAGTGAAGTTTGCCCCGATTAAATCAACTTTGCCTGAGGTTAACAATGGAATACGATTCGCTGGGTTAGTTGGGCGCAACTCTAATTTGACACCAAGATTATCGGCAATCGCTTGAGCGATATCCACATCGTAGCCCGCAAGTTTTTTAGTTTCTGGGTCAATAAACCCAAATGGTGGATTACTGTCAAATACAGCAATACGAACTACACCCGCTTGCTTGATATCATCGAGTTTGTCTGCGTTGGCGACATTGGCCACCAGAGCAAGACCTGCAAGTAATGCGGTTGTTAAAAAGCGAACTTTCATTGAACACCTCTGATGGTAAATTTATGTAAATCGACAAGCTGAACTTATCAAGGAACCCTTATTTCTTGAAATATTATTATTTGATATGCTTATATCAAAAAGGAATATAGCATTTGACTTAGGGTTATATAATCATTAGATATGTGGTCGCTTAAGTCATAGTTATTGATTTATATAACCTAAATAATATGGGTTATAGTTAGAGGGTAAATATATAATCACTGAAGGTGCTTAAATAACGATGTAATTAAAGTTGATGAATGGAGATTTCTATTAATAAATGCATATAAAAATTCTATCTATGGCGATTTTTCCATATGCCCTAAATAATTCGAGCCGCAGCGCTATATTTAAAATACGCGCGCCGCGGCTCGAATTATGACCGGCATATTTATTCGTCGTCTTTCTTAGTCAACATCTTCTCTAGCTTATCACCACCTACGTGACGGAAATCTTGCCCCTTCACATAATAGAAAATAAATTCGCAGATGTTTTGGCAACGATCACCAATGCGCTCAATCGAACGCGCACAGAACAGTGCTGTTAATACGCTTGGGATAGTTCGCGGGTCTTCCATCATGTAAGTCATTAATTGACGAACAATACCTTCGTATTCTTGGTCAACTTTTTCGTCTTCCCGATAAATACGAATGGCTTCTTCGAGATCCATACGAGCAAATGCATCCAAAACATCATGTAGCATCTGCACTGTATGGCGCCCTAATGACTCAAGGCTCACCAGTAAAGGTTGGTGCTGCTGAGAGAATTTCTCCAGTGCCGTTTGACAAATTTTATCCGCTACATCGCCAATTCGCTCTAATTCTGCAATTGTTTTTGAAATTGCCATAATCAGGCGCAAATCGCTCGCAGTAGGCTGGCGTTTGGCGATAATCTTGACGCATTCTTCATCGATAGACACTTCCATCATGTTGACTTTGTGATCATTTTCGATAACTTCACGCGCAAGAGCCGCATCCTGATTATGCATTGCAGTGATAGCTTTGGTGAGCTGTTCTTCAACCAGCCCTCCCATTGTCATCAATTCAGTATGGATATGTTCCAGTTCAGCGTTGAACTGCCCGGAAATATGTTTGTTGTGATTCAGCGTATCCATCGTCGGCTCCATATCAACCGTATCGGCCAGTAATATAATCTTCAGTTTGTTTCATTGCAGGGGTGGTAAACATCTTGTCTGTATCATTAAACTCAATCAACTCACCTAAATACATAAAGGCCGTATAATCAGAACAACGTGCAGCCTGTTGCATATTGTGGGTAACAATTACAACGGTATACTCTGACTTTAACTCACTGATCAATTCTTCAATGCGCCCAGTTGAAATTGGGTCAAGCGCTGAACACGGCTCATCAAGGAGTAAAACTTCTGGGCGGATTGCAATACCACGAGCAATACATAAACGTTGTTGTTGACCACCTGAAAGGCTGTAACCACTCTGATGCAATTTATCTTTGGTTTCGTTCCACAATGCTGCTTTAGTCAATGCCCATTGAACACGTTCATCCATATCGACACGTGATAATTTTTCAAACAGACGCACGCCAAACGCAATATTGTCATAAATAGACATTGGGAATGGAGTGGGCTTTTGGAATACCATTCCGACCTTCGCACGTAACAATGCGATATCTTGTTTATCGGTCAGTATATTTTGGCCATCCAGTAAAATTTCGCCTTCTGCACGTTGCTCACCATACAGTTCATACATTTTATTAAAAGTACGCAATAACGTGGACTTACCACAACCTGATGGGCCGATAAACGCTGTAACTTTGTTTTTTTCGATATCCAGCGAGATATTTTTTAACGCATGGAATTTTCCATAATAAAAATTAAGGTCGCGTACTTCAATTTTACTGTTTGTAATTTGATTCGCATTAATCATGGCAACTTCTCTCTATAAATCTCTATTCAATCCGGGTTTAGTGTTTTTTCTGGGCAAACACAACGCGTGCGATAATGTTAATTAACAGGACACATAGGGTGATTAAGAGAACCCCTGCCCATGCCAGTTCTTGCCATTCAGAGAACGGACTCATCGCAAATTTAAAGATAGTGACAGGTAAGTTAGCAATTGGCTCGCTCATGTCGGTACTCCAGAACTGGTTCGACAGTGAAGTGAACAGTAATGGCGCGGTTTCTCCCGCGATACGAGCGATAGCTAACAAAATACCTGTAATAATCCCGGATACAGATGCTTTTAGCGTAATAGATAAAATCATTTTCCATTTTGGCGTACCTAGTGCATATGCTGCTTCACGTAGGCTATCCGGCACTAGTTTCAACATGTTTTCAGTTGTGCGGATAACTATTGGAATTTGTAGCAGTGCTAACGCGATAACGCCTGCCCAGCCAGAGAAGTGCTGCATTTGCGCAACCACAATGGTATAGACAAACAGACCGACAACAATTGATGGTGCAGACAATAAGATGTCATTAATAAAACGGGTTACAGAAGCCAACCACGATTTACGTCCATACTCTGCCAAATAAATCCCAGCGAGGATCCCAAGCGGTGTACCTACAACTGTCGCCCAAAAAATGAGCAATCCACTCCCCACGATGGCGTTGGCTAAACCGCCTCCTGGTGTGTTTGGCGGAGGAGTCATTTCGGTAAACAAGTTCAGGGACATCCCATCAATCCCTTTCGTTACCGTCGAAAATAAGATCCAAACTAACCAAAATAGGCCGAATACCATAGTTAATATCGAGATGAACAATGCCATTCTATTTACTTGGCGACGCCAAGCTTGACGACGAGCTCTTTCTTTCTCATTCACAACAAATTGCTGAGATGTCGACATATTAACGGCCCTCGTTCTTCGCTAGACGCATAACCATCAGTTTTGATATCGCCAGAACAATGAAAGTGATCACAAACAGAATCAAGCCAAGCTCCATCAACGCAGCAGTGTGTACACCACTATCAGCTTCAGCAAACTCATTCGCAAGAGCAGAAGTAATACTGTTACCTGGCATAAACAGAGAGACGCTATCCAGTTGATAAGTGTTACCGATCACGAAAGTCACAGCCATCGTTTCACCTAATGCACGACCAAGGCCTAACATGACTCCCCCTATTACCCCATTACGGGTATAAGGCAGAACAATATTCCAGATTACTTCCCATGTGGTACAACCGATACCATATGCGGACTCTTTCATCATGACAGGTGTTTGTTCAAACACGTCACGCATAACCGAAGCAATATAAGGAATGATCATGATAGCGAGAATAATACCTGCTGCCAAAATACCAATCCCGAACGCAGGACCAGTGAAGAGCTCTCCAACAATGGGAATACTCGACATCACATTGCCAACAGGTTCTTGGAAATATTCGGCAAATAGCGGTGCGAAAACAAACAGCCCCCACATACCGTAAACAATACTTGGAATTGCCGCGAGAAGCTCAATAGCAATACCTAATGGGCGCTTTAACCAATTAGGAGCAAGTTCCGTCAAAAATAGAGCAATACCAAAGCTCACTGGCACGGCGATAATAAGAGCGATAAGGGAGGTCACGATAGTGCCATAAATCGGCACTAAGGCACCGAATTGTTCAGCCGGAGCATCCCACTCTTTAGTCCATAAAAACGAAAACCCAAATTTTTGCATGCTCGGCCACGATGCAAAAATAAGGGAAATTATGATGCCACCAAGCATTAATAATGTTATTAGCGCCGCAATCTTTACTAGTGCGCTAAATATCACGTCGCCTGACCTGCTCGGTGCTTTAAATGCCGTTATTTTTTCGGCCATGTTTTTTGTCTCATCCTACACCTACTTTACTAGTAGGATTTTCTATCTATGTTAGAAAGCGGATGTTAACCCTAAGCATCCGCCTGCCACTACCAATCCAAATGTCATTTTAGAACAGTGATTTACCTTGGCTATCTTTAACTTCTGTCTTCCATGCTGCACGTACTGCTGTCACGACTTCTTGTGGCAGGATAGCATAATCAAGCGCTTCTGCTTGCTGACCACCTTTCTCATATGCCCAGTTGAAGAAATCAAGAACAGCTTTACCTTTCACTGCATCCTCTTGGGCTTTATGAACCAAAATGAATGTCGTTGATGTGATTGGCCATGCATTTTCACCATCACGATTAGTCAAATCCTGAGCGAATGACTTAGACCAGTCGACTTTCTTCGCTGCGGCGCTGAAACTTTCACCCGTTGGAGAAACTGCCTTACCATCTGCTGAAATCAGTTTAGTGTAAGCAAGGTTATTTTGTTTAGCGTAAGCATACTCAACATAACCAATAGAACCCGGTAAGCGTTGAACAAAAGCAGCGACACCATCGTTACCTTTACCACCTACGCTATTTTTCGGCCAGTTAACTGTTGAACCGGCACCAATCTCATTTTTCCAGCTTGAGCTAACTTTATCTAAATAACTGGTGAAAACGAAAGTTGTACCTGAACCATCAGAACGTCTTACCACTGCGATATCTTGGTTTGGTAAGCTAACACTTGGGTTTAACTTGGTGATTGCAGGATCATTCCATTTAGTGATTTTACCAAGATAGATGTCGCCTAATGTTGCACCATCTAAGGTCAATTGACCTGATTGAACGCCTTTTACGTTAACCGCCAGTACAACACCGCCTATCACTGTTGGGAATTGGAACAGGCCATCTTCTTTTAGTTTTTCTTCCGTCAATGGCGCATCAGACGCACCGAAATCAACGGTTTTTGCATTAATTTGTTTAACCCCACCAGAAGAACCAATCCCCTGATAGTTCACTTTATTACCTGTTTCTTTTTGATAAGAGTCCGCCCACTTAGCATAAACGGGAGCAGGGAATGTTGCACCTGCACCTGTTAAGTTAGTGGCAGCAAAAGAAGACATCGCAGTCATTGAAAGAGTTGCTGCCATTACGCTAGCTAAGGTTGTACGCATCATTTTCATAATCCCTCCGGGGATGTATAGAAACAACTAAGTGTAAATTGTTGGTGAAAGTCACAGGAGGAAAAATAGGACAATTTGGTTACAGCAACATGTCTTATTTATGACAGTTTTATGACAATCGCATCATTGATAAGCAATATTGAGAGACAATCTAAGAGATAAAAAATAAAATGATAATAAAATCAATAAATCGCAACAAATCCTGCTAAAAATGAGTACTGAAATAAAAATGACAAACTGTCACATAAAAGTCGTCGTTCACACTTTATTAAATAAACAGGCTTGTTATACCCAGAATAATGCAAGTTGCATGTCGATGGCCAATGGAAATAACTGAGGAAGCAATCAATGACCTTATCAGGACTATAACTTTAATTGCGCATTTGCCTGCTTTTAATATGTTAATCCAAACAAAAAGACAGGCAAATTATGGATGAGGAAAACTTTACTGGGTTAGAACACACATTGCATGAGGATTTACGACATTTCTCGCTAAAAAATGAAGTACGCAAATCCAAAACAGGAAATAAGCAATGAGTCGTTTTATTGTTGATTATTAAAAGTGATTGCGTAAACGACAACTTTTAATCAATAGGCAAATACACAGAATTATTTACGAGGTTCCTCTACAAAGTTTAGAGCCATTTGTGCAATAACCATATTCACGTGTAATGCTTGATTACATTCTATCCCCGACGAGTTCTTAATTTTCAGTATTTTTATCTTCTAGTAACGATTCTACAGCCTCAGCAATATCTTCTATTTCAACAGTAGATCCTTTCTTATGGCGCGCAAACCATTCGGTGAGTTCAGCCAGCACTCCATCCATACTGGTTTTTGTATCACCGCTCGTTGCCAATACCTTTACATTCTTTTTACGATAATAGTTCGTAGGTTGCTCTCTTATATTTTTTTCCTGACCATTTTTAGTGGGCAGAGTTTCTATGGTTTGTGTAAAACCAGACCTTGCTGCTAGTGTTGCTTTCAGCTCGGCTAAGAATGCGTCCCTACATGATAAGTTTTGTATTGGCGTATAAGCGTTGACGGGTACTTTAGTGATATTTTTGTGGTTATCTGATGGTACTGATTTCTTAGAATCTACCTCTGTACTTATTGGCTCTTCTAATTTATCCATGAAAGCACCACCATGCCTCTTGCTAAATCCCTCTTTCAGCTCAGCGATTATATCAGCCCAACATATTGTCTTTAATGATTGAATATAACTATTGTTATCCGTTCTAACTGCTTGATCTAGAATATTACATTCTTTCACTAAACCAGATTGTGGCGGTGGCGGTGGCGGTGGCGGTGGCGGTGGCGGTGGCGGTGGATTATCGTTTTTTTTTGATGATGGAAGCATTGGTTTTAGCAGTGGAATATTTGTTTTTTCCTTTTCTGCATCAGTGACACGCACAACTTTATTCACTAGAGGTTCTACATCATGTGACCGTGAACACTCTGATGTATTATTTGAGAATTTGCTATGAGACACTGCATTAAAATCTACACTCTTGACCATTAAGCTCACCTTGATGTATTAATTATCCTTCAAAATACATACAAAATTACAATCCATCTTATAAAAAACGATTATATATTTATAAATATCCTTATTTTATTCTCAATGCAGTCAAGAAAACTTTATTATTAAGTATTTAAAATTAAGCATTTTGAAATTAACACAGTGAATTAGCTAATTTTACTCGCAATATTATTATGGATGGTAAAAATAATATAGCCAACCTATTAACGATAATAAGTTGGCTATTATGGCTTATTTAGCGATCAATTCACCTATTTTAACTGCTGCCCAACCTGCTGGAGTCGTTGCACCACCAACAATATTAGTCATTTCTGAAATACCCTCTGGCACTGGAATATTCGAGTTCACCGCAGCTTGCGTGTATTCTGTGGAAATATCTGTTCCGACATAATAAATAGACGTCAGCACTAATGTGCCACAGATAAACATTCTGAACATATTACGCTTACAGAATGGAGTTACCATAGCTAATAGAAACATCAGTGAAGCAAGATCAACGAAAGGTAGAACTTTATTACCCGGCAATACGAATGCCAATACTATTGCCATTGGAATCAATAGCAATCCTGTTGCTAGCACAGAAGGTTCGCCAATTAATAGCGCGGTATCCATCCCAATATAAAAATCACGATTCGGGAATTTCTTTTTCAATTTAGCTTCAACCGCATCACGAACGATCAACAACCCTTGTACTAATATTTCGATCATTTTTGGTAACAGTAACATAGCCGCTGAAACAGTCACTGCCAATGCAACAGATTCACTAAGTGGGTAACCAGCCATTAACGCTAATACTAGTCCTAAAATAAATCCGAGAGTCAAAGGTTCCCCAAATACCCCAAACTTTTTATTAATCATTTCTGGTTCTAAATTAATTTTATTTAATCCAGGAATTTTTTCGATAATATAATTGGTCACAATTCCAAATGGTACATACATAATGCAGGTTAAATGAGGGAAAGAGATCCCTTGCAAATTATAATTACGTTGTAAATAAGGTGCTGTAATATCCGCTGCAACTAATGTCCCAATAAATATCACATAAGTAATACCGATCGACACCCAATAACTTTCAGTACCTGCATAAACGACAGAACCTACCAATAAAAATATCCAGTAATTAAAGATATCTATATTAATAGTTTTAGTTAATTTAAAGAGCACCATTACCAAATTGATAACAATAAAGCCGATAACCACCGGTAACATAATTGGCGAACCCCAGCCAATAGTCGATGCTGTCGGCCAACCAGTATCAACAACCGTAAGGTTAAGTCCCATTTTTTCAACCATCGATTGTGATGCAGGGCCAAGGTTAGAAAGTAGTAAGTTAATGACTAAACCTACACCGACAAACCCAATTCCAACCAACATACCTGCTTTAAATGCAGTACCTATTTTAACTCCAAAACATAATGCGATAATAAAGAAAATAATCGGCATCATGACTGAGGCGCCAAGACCAATGATGCTATTAATAATGTCCATAGTTTTTCCTCAAATCCCCATTATTATTTAAGTTTCAGCGTATATCTGCCGTCTACTAGAAAACCATTCATTCTAACTTAAATTATTTCGGGTCTTCATCTGTTATATTTTACATTATGAAATTATCAATTATAAATTTAATTTTTCCATTAATTACATTCCTATATATTGAAAATCTATAATGCAAATTATTTACAGTATATTTATGTAGGGTACAGGGTGACCACAAAGAATGTGTTATCACCCTATCGTTTTATTTATATTTATTTTAATTACTGCCTTTTATAGTTTAAAATGCATATTTCATTAACCATCAAGTTATTATCGCCATTATATATAACCACCTAATAGTTTGGTTTTCATGCAGTCTTAATTATAATTGTTTTAAAAATAAATCAGCAAATAATTTTGGCGTATTACTGAAAGCATCTAATGTACTGCCTGCCATATGTGGAGTAATCGTCACATTATCCAGTAAATAAAATTCGCTATCCTCTTTTAATGGTTCATCATCAAAGGTATCAATGGCAGCCCCCATAATGCGCTTTTCTTTGAGTGCTTGCAGTAAATCGTGTTCATTAACCAACCCTGAACGAGCTGTGTTAATAATCACAACGGTTTTTTTCATTAATTTAAAGTGTTTTTCATTTATTAAATTTTGAGTTTCTGGCGATAAACGCGCATGCAGTGAAATAACATCAGCCACTTTAACCAGCTCTTCTAATGACTCAACTTTGGTATAGCCTTCACAATGATCAACATACTTATCGTA
The DNA here is from genome assembly GCF_000314855.2 of Providencia burhodogranariea DSM 19968. Classification (GTDB taxonomy): domain Bacteria; phylum Pseudomonadota; class Gammaproteobacteria; order Enterobacterales; family Enterobacteriaceae; genus Providencia; species Providencia burhodogranariea. The sequence goes on from NZ_KB233224.1 coordinate 178,193, forward strand.
AAAAAGAATATTAGCATCAAAGCCTTTGAGGAATTTAGCGACCAGTTGTGCGATATGCCCAAAGCCGATTAAACCTATTGTTTTTCCACCAATTTCGGGGATCACATTAGCATTCGGGAAATCTTTGCGCCAATGTTTATCTTTCAATGCATCATGAGCTCGAGCAATATTACGTGTTTCAGCGAGGATCATTCCCACCGTAAATTCCGCAACACTACGCGCATTACGACCCGGCGTATTCATGACTTTAATGCCTTTTTCTTCAGTATACTCTTTGTTTATATTTTCAATGCCACCACGTAATACGCCGATGCACTTCAGCTGTGGTAATTTATCAATAACAGCTTGGTTGATAGGCGCAAACTGAGTGATCACCAGATCAACATCATGTAGATCAGAATATAACTCCTCGGGTAACGTAACAGCCTCCGCACCATGTTGCTCTACTTGCAGATTATCCTCTTGCAATTTTTCAATCGAAGAATGATCCCACTGACGTACAATGACATCAAACCCGTGTTGACGTAATTTTTCTAATCCTATTTCCATCGTTGGTTTATCTATAAATAGATCAGCAATTGCCAGACATTTCATTTTTTTCTCCAAACTATTCGACTCATTTTTGTTGATACCCAAAATAATTCGAGCTGCATATCATGAGCACCGCACTTTAGCGACACATGCCATGAAATTAGAAATATGATGGGCACATAGACTTTTTAACGCATTAACATACCGCCAGTTACATCAATGGTGGCACCCGTCATATAGCTGGCTTTCTCAGAAACTAAAAAAACGCCAATGTCGGCAATTTCAGATGGGGATGCGACACGCCCTACAGGAATACGATTTAGGTAGTACTGTGCGTTTTTTTCAAGATTGCCACGAACCATGTCAGTATCCATCATGCCGACAGCAATGTTGTTAACATTAATACCTTGATTCGCGACTTCACGGGCGAGAGAAATTGAGAAAGCAACTAGCCCTGCTTTACTCGCAGCATAATGAGAATGACCGGTCGTTGAACCATGAAATGCAGCTTGAGAGGTGATATTCAAAACTGATCCGGTAATTTGCTTAATTAAACAATGGTTCACAAATAATTGGCTAAGGTGGAATACTGATTTTAGATTCACATTCATCACACGATCCCAATCTTCTAGCGAGATATCCGTCACTTTGCCTGATAACCAAATCGCGGCATTATTGATAAGAATATCGAATTGACCAAAAGTATTTAGCCCTTTTTCAAATAGTGCTTCAATCTCTTGGCTATTCCCCAAATCAGTTTGAATTGCAGCAACTTTTCCATAACCTAAACTATTCAGTTCACTAGCTAACGCCAAGGCCTCTTCAGGGTGGCTACGATAGGTAAAACAAACATTTACCCCCTCGTGCACTAGTGAACGTACAAATTCACGGCCAAGGCCTGTAGCACCACCAGTGACTAACGCATTTTTACCTTGTAAATTGAGTTCCATGGTAAGTTTTTTCCTTGTTTATATTAAGCTTCAACGGCTTGTTTTTTGACCGTACTACATGATTTCCAAGTTGCCTGCATATCATTTAACATCTTCTTATATAAAGCATATTTTTCTGCATATACTGCTTTTTTATCCGGTTGGGGATGAATCACCTTGGAAACTTTAACCATCGACTCACAAGCTGCGAATACATCAGGGAAGTAACCCGCCATTACTGCTGCTGTCATTGCTGTACCCAGAGTCCCATGCTCTTTCACATCAACGATTTCGAGTTGGCATTGGAATATATCAGCAAAAATCTGTAGCCAAACGGGTGAATGAGTAATCCCCCCAGCAATACGGATCACATCACTAAGTTGTGGATTAATATTACGAAGCCGTTCAACATGATAAAGGTGACTAAAAGCAACGCCTTCATAAATAGCACGTAAGAAATGTGAGCGTTGATGAAAACTAGTAACCCCTACAAACCCAGCTGTCGCATCAGGGATCGTATTAGAACCAAATACAAATGGGAAAAACATTAATCGGCTTTCATCCGCCGTAGTGATATCAACTAATTGATTACAAAGTTCGTATACTGAACTACCTTTGGCTTCCTCTAAATGCTTATCAGCTGCCATAAAATGGGTAATAAACCACTCTAAGTTACTTGCAGAGGTTGGGCTAGCTTCCGTGATCTGCCAGCGATTTTCCATTGGATAAATCGACGTCATGAACAAGTTTTTATCAACAACAGGTTTATCGGTGACATACTCATTGATGCTCCACGTTCCTGCTACAATCGCCAATTTATTGATTTGATTAATACCGGAGGCGAGAGAAGAAGCTGAAATATCAAAAACACCGCCAGAAACCGGTGTGCCCGCTTTTAAGCCTGTCAGAGCTGCAATGTCTTCCGTGATATGTCCGCAGCAATCCGTTGAAAGCTTAATCGGTGGTAATTTATCTTTCCAAGATAATCCCCCCCAGAAAGCCAGAATTTCATCGTCATAACATCTATCGCGCACATTGATCAGATTAGTACCTGATATATCTGTCAGCTCTTGGTAAGCTTCACCAGTAAGGCAAAAGCGAATTAGGTCTTTAACCATAAAAATATAGCGAGCGTTGTTGAGTGATTCCGGTTCGTTATCTTGCAACCAAGCCAGTAAGGCTACAGGCTGCCCAGCCCAAATGGACTGCATGGTTTTCGGAAGAATATCACTTTCAAATTTTGGTGATTGATACCAATTTTCAACATAGGATTTGGCACGATTATCTGTCGAAATAATACCGTTTCGAGTTGGTTTTCCATGCTCATCAACAAGATATAAACCATTGCCATGACCTGTCACCGAGATACCAACAATGTCACCAGCATCAATGTTCGATTTTTTTAATACTTCCTTGATAACTAAGATATTAGATTGCCAAAGTTCATCAATATCCCTTTCCGTAAAGAAAGGTTTTGGTGTAATCATTCGAGTGGTGTTTGAGGCAATGGAAAGTACTTGGCCTTCCAAATTATAAATTGCAGCTTTAGTGACCGTGCCGCCGTTATCAATGCCCATGATATAGTAATTTTTTTTCATGATGAGCCTCTCTTATATCTTTCATATTCCGTATTACGGCTTTGTTGATTACATTTGTGAGCTCTAACTTTTAATGCTCCCACTGTTATCTTCTAGCTGTAACACGAACTACTTTGGATATAGGTCTTTTATATATTATGTTGTAGGGTATACCTGCCATATTTCATACCGCATCTTTGTTAACTGCGTTCGTAATTCTTAAACATATACTTATCTATGTTCTTCGTGCAGCTTGAAATAGGACAGGAGATATTTACCATAAGGTATGTTCACTGGTTGTAATGCCGTTAAAGCCGGTATAAAAAATCTTCTCAACTTGATACTTTCTTTTTACAAAACCGCCTGCAATAAATTGGGTATTGGCTTGATTAAAGCTTCTTTTTAATAAATCAAAACATGTGCAAGCATATTCAGCGGGTAATAATTCAATTGCATCAACATCGACAGAATTATTCTTTACCATGTTGCTTGCTTGTTCGAGTGAACGTGAATCCATCAGTAACACTCGGAATATTGTGTCTAATCCTTCTTTTTTGGCATAACGCAGAGCTGTAAAATTTGAAGAAATAACACCATCAACTTTATAAAAATTCTTTAACACGGTAATGCCTGCTTGGTCAGGTTTGAATCCACCTAATAGCTCTAAATGAACTAATACCTTTTTTTCTGCTTTATGGCATTTCCCTATCATCGATTGCAAATTACCAATATCAGCATCTGGTAATAAGATATATTCGGAGCGACTTTTCAGTGCATGCTCAAAATATTTATAATTTCTGACTGATGGAATGATGGTGTTATTTAAATTCATAGGATTAATTCCAGTTAATTTTTATTTTGATATACGCATCATCCTTCGAGTCCCATGGGTTTTATCATCACTGAGACATTCAAGTTATATAATTATCTATATCCCTTGAGTTATCTTTATTTGATGCCTACATGTAACTCGAATTATTTTTGCGTATTATAAATTGCAAATGCCTCTTCTGGTGATGCACCTTGGTGGATAATTGCATTCAAACCAGCAACCATAGCGACGGGTTTCGGGTCCTGTGTAATGTTACGACCAACGGCAACGCCTTTAGCCCCCATATTCATACAGTGCTCAACAAATTTGAAGTAATTCAATGTATCGGTTTTTGGTCCCCCGAGAGCTAGTACAGGCACAATTGAAGCTTCAACAATCAAGTAATCATCTGGCGTACCAGAGAAACGAGTTTTGATGATATCTGCACCTAACTCTACGCCAATACGTGCAGCATCTGCGATCACTTTCGCTTCGTTAGATTCTGGGCTAGAGACTGCATAACCATAAGGGAGTGATTCAACGATAAATGGCATACCCCAAAGTTCAGCTTCTTTTGCAAGTCTAGCCGCCATTGCGTGGGTTTTTTCTTCATTAAATGCACCGGGGAAAGTCATGCATACCATACCGTCAGCATCTATTTTCAATGCATCTTCTGCACCAAAAACTTGTTGTGTATCAGGTACGCCGTTTTCATAAATACTCACTGTTGAATCAACACGCAGCACGATAGAAACATCGTTAAATGCGTCAGCATAATTTCTGGCCATCCCATAAGTGATTAATGCACAATCTAAACCATTAGCGACCAACTCAGGCATTCTCTTGATAGTCTCATCAATACCCGCAGTTTTGGTTGAGAAAAAATACCCATCTAATGCAAGTGTGACTGATTTACCATCTTGAGCAAAAATTTTCGATAAACGGCGTTGTTTAGACATAATGTTTCCTTATTAAAAATAAAAAAAGCCCTCAGAGACCGTTATGATCTCTGAGGGCTTTCGATTCACTGACCCTATTGTTTATATTTTTCACGCAAAAAAATACAAACATAAATATGTGTTAACCGCCAATCTTACTTTAATTTTTTTAATCTAAACATATCGATAAGAAAATTAATCAGTAAGTGACTTATTAAAGTTAGTTCTGCTTATAGCGATAATGAATTAAATTTAATAAGTCGTTTCGTTGCTATTATCTCTAACATATAAAAGTTTTCATTGTCTAATGCATGTTGCAATTTTGTGATTAAAATCTCGTTAAATATTTTATGGCATTTAATGCTGGCATTAAAAACCGATCAAATCCAATTGAATTTATTGATAAATTAATTCACTCATCGGTTTTTGAATTTAGCATACTCTTCTGAAAGTTAATTTTTCATTTTGGTTGATGAGAAGAGATACTAAACTCTAAATATTTATACAACATACTTCTCATTTAATGATCTTTCCCTAACAGATTCACTAATAAATTTTATATTTTAAAAAGCCGTGATTAACTCATTTATGTTAAGTCTCAAAATAGCGCCTTATTAATAAGATATTTTTATTAATAATAGTTAACTAGCTTTAGTTAGTTTTAATCCTATAGTCTCGAATATTGCTAAAGAATAAGCGCATTTTTGATGAGATGTAGGCTCATTTAACGAAGGAACGGCCTGAGGGTTAAGATAGGAAAGGCATGATATTGAGTTGAAAATTAAGCCTCTATTCTTAAAAATGAAGTCATAGATAAATTTTTTCGATCGTTGGTTGGGCCACATTGTAGCCCAACCATTTTATTCCTATCAGACTTCAAACTGAGTTGTTGTCTTCCTTCAGCAACAACGCTGAATTATTCAAGATGTTTAGAATAATTTAGATCAAACCTTCTTCACGTAACGCATCCTGAAAACGCTGAACTTCTTCAGGCGTCGCTTGAATTCTTTTTAGTGGTAAATCTAAAACATAAGGGATATTTTGTTGTGGATCACATACTGCTAAAACATGTTCACTTCCATTAAGTTCAAAAATAATTGGCGTCGTTTTCTTATTGCCTGAATATGCAATAGACTCTGATTTTCCATCTAAATCAAATTTATAATTGGCAATAATCATCTTATTGGTTGATATAATTTTCGCTGGAATAGCAATCAACTTTAACGGCTTAGAGCCAACAGATAATAGCGCTTTTTTAACCTTACCAGCCAATATTTGGCGCTTGATAAAGATAAAGATACAAAAGACAAATAAGGCAATCAGAATAAGGGTAGTCACAAAACGAAGCATGACATTATCAACCGCTATATCAACGGTTAATTTTGATCGGTCATTTCCGTCAGCTAAAGGCATAACCTCAATATCTCCACCATTGAACCCTAAGAAGGTAAAATTACGCGAAACTGAATGGCCTTGATAACTTAAATCAACGCTACAGTTAGTGATAACGAGCAAACTCGTCTTACATGACCCTTTAATATTGGCATCAACTGGAATTGCATTTTGACCAATTTTATAATCATAAGCGATATTAGGTAGTTGATATGCACAAAATAAGGTTATGGCAACCATGGCTATTATTAAGAACAGCGTACGTCCTATTCCACCATCGCCTTTCAATGGGCTAAGTTTTAATTCTCGAGAAGGAAATGCTTGTAATAAATTATCTGAAGGTTGAATGCTATTTTGCACGATGCAGTGTCCAATAATTGTAAATAAGCGGTGGATTATAACGATTTTTAAAATAGCGATAATAAGATTATTACCAAAAAATGGAGTAAACCGATATCATTGTTTATGACGAATTATCAATATCAACAATGATAACTTCATGATAAGCCAACATAGTATTTAAAGTGATATTTAATTATAATAGAGTGATAATTAACTTACGTTAATAAAAGGAAATTAAACCATGAATAATACCCACATTAATAATCAGTATTTAACGAACAAACAAATAATCATTATTCATGGATATACGGCTTCCCCACAAAAAAATTGGTTTCCTTGGCTAAAAGTGCAACTTGAACAGCTTGGAGCATCCGTATTTGTGCCTGAAATGCCTGATACACACGCACCGGACCCTACACACTGGTTACAGCATTTACAAGATAGCCAAATAGAACTTGATACGGAAACTATCTTGATTGGTCATAGCCTCGGCTGTATTACCCTATTGCGTTTCTTAATGGCACAGCAACAGCAAAATCCCAAAGTAGGTGGTTATATCTTGGTTTCTGGTTTTGCTGATGAGCAACAAACATTACCAGAATTAAAAGCACATACAAATTTCACATTAAATTATCCTTATTTAAAATCCGTATCTGATAACAGAATTTCTATCATTTCATCAAATGATATAATTGTTTCACCACAATCATCGATAACATTAGCTGATTTATTAGAAACAAACGTTATTACCGTTGAGAACGCAGGTCATTTCTTAGATAGAGAAGGATTCAGTGAATTCCCACTTATTCTAGATATCTTAAAGAATGGATTTCAAATAAGTTAAATTACATATCTAAGTAAAAAATAGCCTGAGGTGCATATAAAACGATGTGCCTCAGGTAGATCTAATTGAGCGACTATTTACAATATGTCCCGTGTAACTTTAAGCATAATAAATGTACTTAACTTTGATTTAATAATAATGTTGCATAACCCCATTCAACATGAAGCAATCAAAATTTGTGAGCCGTTGGAATCCATATCCCATCTCTTTTTGCGTCCTTAACATCACATTTCATCTTTAATAAATTGCTGTCCCGTAAAGTTAATAATCAAGTTCTCACCCTCCAGCCACTCCCCATAACCGGCCGCAGTGTGAAGATGCCCACCCCCTTCAATAACAATAATTTCACTTCCCCATTTTGAGGCTAACTCATGCGCTCGTGTGTATGAAAGATGCTCATCATTATCACTACAAATAAGTAAAGAGGGTATTGATAACTTTTCTGTCGAAAGTGGTCTTTGTTGATGCAATTCATCTAAGGCTAATTCCGAATCAACATCTGCAGGTGCAACTAAAATAGCAGCCTTCACTCTTCTATTTTCTGAACATGCTGCCCATTGAGCAACTGTAACGGCTCCACAACTATGACCGATAAGAATAATATCACCGATGGTGTTCTCTATCGTTTCATTAAGACGCTTTACCCATAGGTGATGGTTGGGACTATCCCAGTTATCTTGAATGACACGAATAACATTTGCATATTTTCTTTCTAGGAAGGACTGCCAGTGCTCTGGACCCGAATTTGTGTATCCAGGAACAATAATGAATGTCGTTGTCATTTTTTCCTCATAAATGAGTTAGTGTTGTGAACATAGTTCATCGCTCAACTATATGAATCACAGTATTATCTATATGCCTTGGGCTTTTGTTATGGGAATCATATTGCTCGATTCCTACATATCATTCGAACTATTTTTGGCATATTCCAAATCGTGAAAAAAGAAGGTTAGACATTTCTTCTTCACTTAAGATTTCTTTGATAGTAATCGACTGTCCCTTCACTTCAGTTAGCCTGTTATTACCTATACTGATTCTTCCTTCTTCGGTCGGTAGACTGGCAACTTCATTCGTATTTAGAAGGCTATTCGGTGAATACAGCGTATAAAAATATGCCATTTCAATGTCTTTAGCTGTCGTTTAAATATCATGAAAAGCATATATATTTTCCCAATCAGCGTCTGGTTTGCTATTTTCTTTTATTGATACGACCCATCCATAGATTTCAGACTTACTAATTCGAGAGGATAGAAAAGGATGCTTGTGCTCAAACCCATCTTTAAGCAGTAATAATCCTCTAGGCCCTCTAGCGCCAAAATCTACATCAAAAAGCCAATCCTGACCTTCAATAGAAATAATATATATTTGATGTGTTGCAGGTGTCATAGTCGGCAGGAAAAGTCGGGCAAGTCGAAAATGATATATAAAACCGACCTTTTCAAAAAAAGGAACTATCAATCCAGCAAACTCAAAATAAATACCACCTCTTTTATGTTCCAAAATAGCCTTTTTGGTTACCGAATATATTGAACTATGCTGAGCATTTTCTTTCATATTAAAGTTTTCAAAAGGAATGGTATAAAAATGAGAATAATGCAGCTGTGATAAGTAAATTAAATTTACCTTTGGCGGGTAAGATAGAGCTAATCGATTTATATAACTCCATATGTCTTTCATTCTGTTCTCACAGGTTATTTTCTATAGAATGTTATTATTCTCATGCCGATGGTAGGTAATAATATCTAACAAAACAACTTATTTTTTAATCTGAAAGATTATAAACGTTTATTATTTACATTTTAAATTAAAATAAAAATACGGAATGAATTAATATCAACTTGTTTTTTATATTGAAAAATAAAAAATTAAATTAATTAATTGAATTGATATAAGACAACATGATTAAAAAAATGACCGATAAGATTTATCTATTATTTTCGCCTATATTTCTATCATTCTTTTTTATTAATATTAATTATCATCACAACATAAATCCATTATAGATAATGTAATGACAATGATTTTAACCAGAGAAATTTCGTATATTATTCATGAATCGTGAAAAGAAGTGAGATAAAAATGAGGAAATATATAATTTTGATGGACTTAAATAGCCATTGAGTACAAAAATGTCATGACATAGATGACAGACAGCTTATCAGCAACCTTACTGCCATCCCTTTGTTATTCTTCTTCTTTCTCTTTTAATGGAAGAAGCGCTCGGATAGCGAAGCCGCCACGTTCACTTTTATGGATTTCGATACTACCTTCATGTGCATCGATAATCCGGCGAATAATAGCAAGCCCCAGCCCAGTACCTTTATTACTACGAGCTTTTTCGCCTTGTACAAAAGGTTGAAATAGACGCTGAATATCTTCTTCTTTGATACCAACACCATCATCTTCGACTTGGAACCAAACAAACTCTTCACTTTTACCGCTACTAACTTTTATCCAACCGCCACCATAGCGATGCGCATTCTCGATCATGTTTGTAATGGCACGTTTAACTGCTAGTGGGTTAGCATTGACAATAATGCTTCCTGGCTCAAATGCCGTTTCAATTTCACCCGCAACACTGGTTTCTGCGGTAACCACTTCATTCAAAATAGCATTGAGATCACAGAACTCCATGGTCATTTCCTGCCCTGTTTTCAGGTAGTCCATAAACTGACCAATGATTGCATCACACTCTTCAATATCTTTATTGATAGATTCAGCAAGATAACTATCCGCTGGATCCATCATTTCAGTCGCTAAACGAATTCGCGTTAATGGTGTACGTAGATCATGGCTGACGCCAGCCATCAAGATAGTGCGGTCATTTTCAAGGGTTTTAATTCCCGTTGCCATATGATTAAAAGAACGGATCGCTGCCCGTACTTCGGTCGCACCTTTTTCCTGCATTGCAGGTAATATGACACCTTTTCCGACTTGCCCTGCATGATACTCAAGTTCAAGTAATGGTTTATTTTGATAACGAATATAAAGCCAAACACCAGCAAAAATAGCCAGAAAGATAGCGAGCGTATAACGGAATACCACTGAAAATTGGTTTTGACCAATCTCGGTTAATGGAACTCTTACCCAAATATCGGGGGCAAGGTAGGAGGTTAACCATAAAATCGGATAATCGCGACCAAGTTCAAGACGAACTTGAGCCTCTCCTCCCATATACTCTGTCATATTTTCACTGAGAAAATCATACTCTTTCGCCCAATTCAGTCCTTCTGCCATTGCAGCTGATTGGGCATAGAAAGTAATGCCTAACTCATTGTAGATTTTTTTACGTAACTCGGGAGACACCCGTACTGTGGTTCCATCTTGCAGTACCATATTTTCGGTCATCAATGTTCGGACTTCATATGCCAAAACTTTATTGAATTGCTGCAAACTTGGCATCACAACAAAATTCAGCACCACCATATAGCTGGTGACAAGACTGGCAAAAAGTAATGCCACGAACAAAAATAATGAACGAGAAAATGTACTACGGCGAGAGAACCTCAGTCGCTTCATGCTTTACTACCGTCCGGTACAAAGACATAACCCAAGCCCCAAACTGTTTGGATATAACGAGGGTGAGCCGGGTCATCTTCAACCATACGGCGTAAACGTGAAATTTGAACGTCAATAGAACGTTCCATCGCACTATATTCACGTCCTCTCGCTAAACTCATCAGCTTATCACGAGACAATGGTTCCCTTGGATGCGAAACAAGTACTTTCAGTACTGCAAATTCGCCACTGGTTAAAGGCATATTCTCTTCACCTTGGAACATTTCGCGTGTACCAAGATTGAGCTTAAATTTACCAAAAGTGATAACCGCATCATCTTGTGAAGGTGCGCCCGGAAGCTCATTTGCTTGGCGACGCAGTACAGCACGGATACGCGCTAATAATTCACGAGGATTAAACGGTTTGGGAATGTAGTCATCGGCACCAATTTCTAGGCCAACAATACGATCAACTTCTTCACCCTTCGCCGTCACCATAATAATCGGGATTGGATTGTTTTGGCTGCGTAAACGGCGGCAAATTGACAGACCATCTTCACCTGGCAACATTAAATCTAAAACGATGAGATGAATGGATTCTCTCGTTAGAATTCGATCCATTTGTTCAGAGTTCGCAGCACTGCGAACCTGAAACCCTTGCTCTGTGAGGTAGCGTTCTAATAAGGCACGCAAACGCATATCATCATCGACGACAAGAATTTTATAACTTTCTTGCATTTTTTAGCCCTCAAGATGTGCAATCTATCAAATTATTCTTTTTGAGTAAGAAAAATCAAGTAAATATAAGATAGTTAATCCGCTAATTTACCATCAACTTGAAATTTAATGAATATTTTTACGCGTTATAAGCTAAGTTGCTTATAGCTGATCTCGAGTATTGCATAAATTGCAACCCCCCCCGGCGTATCGACACTAATTTCATCATCAACCTGCTTGCCGATTAGTGCGCGAGCCACTGGTGAATCAATTGAAATCCAATTTTTTGCTGGATTAAATTCATCAGCACCTACTAACCGGAATAATCTGATATTTTCATTTTCATCTTCCAGTTTAACCCATGCACCAAAAAATACACGTCCTTCTTGTCGTGGATCGGGTTCAATAATTCTCAACTGATCCAATCTTTTAGATAAAAAACGGATTCGCCGATCAATTTCTCGTAGCCGTTTTTTACCATAAATGTATTCTGCATTTTCTGAGCGATCGCCCTGAGCCGCTGCCTCAGAAACAGATTGCGTTACTTTAGGGCGCTCTTCTCTCCAAAGATATTTCAGTTCTTTGTCGAGGGTATCCCAACCTTCACGGGTAATTAATAGACTTTTCGTCATAACCTTCAACATGAGTAAATAAGTTTAATAATCTATAGATTATATACCTGAAATAATTTGAGTTGTATGTAACCAAAATCGGCTATCCCAAAAACGATGAATAACCCTGTGACTCAAGTCTCAGAGCACCATTTTCGATTAACAATGCACTGGATATAACGTGAAATATGGCGACTATCAATAACATTTATCGACAACTTTAGTGACATTAGACCGAACTTCGGTCTGGAAATTCTGTTCCTCAGCAAGTATAACAGTGCCATCAATTTTTTAACTGTTCTTTGTGTAGGTATTAAAAAGCGACATGAATGAAACTCTAAGTCAGATAATCGCAGCTGAGCTGCAAGCTCAGCCGAAACAGGTATTTTCTGCTATCACATTAATGGATGAAGGAAATACAGTCCCGTTTATTGCTCGTTACCGCAAAGAGGCCACTGGCGGGCTAGATGACACTCAGCTACGCCAATTAGAAAGCCGTTTAGGTTATTTAAGGGAATTGAATGAACGCAAGCAAACCATTCTTAAGTCAATCGAAGAACAAGAAAAACTGACTCCAGAACTTGCTTCAGCGATCAATAATACCCTGAACAAAACTGAGCTCGAAGATCTCTACCTGCCATTTAAACCTAAACGCCGTACACGTGGGCAAATTGCGATTGAGGCAGGATTAGAACCATTAGCCGACTCATTATGGAATAATCCAAGTCAGTCACCTGACGATTTAGCACAAACATTTGTAAATGTAGATAATGGTATCGCTGACAACAAAGCAGCGCTAGATGGTGCTCGTTATATTTTAATGGAGCGTTTCGCCGAAGATGCATCCCTTCTCGCGAAAGTTCGCGACTATTTATTAAAGAATGCACATATCGTTTCCAAAGTTGCTGACGGAAAACAAGCAGAAGGTGCAAAGTTCAGTGATTATTTCGAGCATCAAGAACCCGTCTCTCAAGTTCCTTCTCATCGTGCACTCGCCATGTTCCGCGGCCGTAATGAAGGTATTTTGCAGCTGTCACTCAATTGCGACCCTCAGTTTGAGGAACCACCAAAAGAGAGTTACTGTGAAGAAATCATCACCCGCCATCTTGATGTTAGACTGAATAATGCGCCTGCTGACCAATGGCGTAAAGCTGTTATCAGTTGGACATGGCGTGTAAAAATTCTGTTGCACCTTGAAACTGAAATTATGAGTTCATTGCGCGAAAAAGCTGAAGAAGAAGCGATTAATGTTTTCGCAAGAAACCTAAGCGATTTGCTGATGGCAGCACCTGCTGGCATGCGTGCAACAATGGGTCTCGATCCTGGCTTACGTACAGGCGTCAAAGTTGCTGTTGTTGATAATACAGGTAAAGTTATCGCAACTGATACTATCTACCCTCATACAGGGCAAGCTACTAAAGCAGCCGCTATCGTTGCCGCATTATGCCAAAAACATCATGTTGAATTAGTTGCCATTGGTAATGGTACAGCTTCACGAGAAACTGAACGCTTTTTTATTGAAGTACAAAAACAGTACCCTGATGTCATCGCACAAAAAGTTATCGTCAGTGAAGCAGGAGCATCTGTTTATTCTGCATCCGAGCTTGCCTCTCAAGAATTTCCTGATTTAGATGTATCAATACGTGGTGCCGTTTCTATCGCCCGTCGCCTGCAAGACCCATTAGCAGAACTGGTCAAAATTGATCCGAAATCTATAGGGGTTGGTCAATATCAACATGATGTCAGCCAAACACAGCTCGCACGTAAACTTGATGCGGTTGTTGAGGATTGCGTAAACTCAGTCGGTGTTGATCTCAATACTGCTTCAGTTCCCCTACTAACTCGCGTTGCCGGTCTGAGTAAAATGATTGCTCAAAACGTGGTCAACTGGCGTGACGAAAATGGCCGTTTCGATAATAGAAAGCAACTACTGAAAGTCACTCGTCTTGGGCCAAAAGCATTTGAGCAATGTGCCGGCTTCTTGCGTATTACCAATGGTGATAATCCACTGGATGCATCGACTGTTCACCCAGAAGCATACCCTGTTGTTGAAAAAATCCTTGATGCAGTTCGTCAACCTCTCAAAGAGATTATGGGTAATTCACAAGCATTGAATAGCCTCAGCCCACGTGATTTCACCACAGAGCAATTTGGTGTTCCAACTGTCACTGATATCATCAAAGAGCTTGAGAAACCGGGTCGCGACCCACGTCCTGAGTTTAAAACAGCGACCTTTGCTGAAGGTGTTGAAACCATGAACGATTTGACATTGGGCATGATTTTAGAAGGGTCTGTCACTAACGTAACTAACTTTGGTGCCTTCGTTGATATTGGGGTTCACCAAGATGGCCTTGTGCATATCTCATCGTTATCTAACAGCTACGTTGAAGATCCACATAAAGTAGTTAAAGCAGGCGACATCGTAAAAGTGAAAGTGATTGATGTTGATATCCCACGCAAGCGTATTGCACTGACAATGCGTCTTGATGAACAACCGGGTGATACAAATAGCTCACCACGTCGCTCAAATACCCCACAAGACAAAAATCCGCGTAAAACACAGCAGCGTGACATGTCACGAAAAAATAGCTCATCGTCATCAAGTAATAGTGCGATGGGTGATGCTTTAGCGGCTGCTTTTGGTAAAAAACGTTAATAATCAAAGCCTCGTTATCATACCGATTTTTGGTAATGGGGCTTTACCTACTTAATCACAAATTAGTAGCAAAAAAAATTATTAAAGCTTAATTTTTCGTAAAATAAATACACCAAAAATAATTTGTTATTCATACATTCATTGAATAAAGCTACTTTTGAGATATTTCATCAAATATTGATTCAATCCACCAGCACCCAAGATAACTGAATTTCAAACATATCATCACAGATATAAAAATATCGTCGAGTGTTTCTTTAGCTTACCTTCATTCCAAAAACGGGCTAACCCCCCTTTTAGTTGATCCACATCAATTCAATTTGACCAAAAAAGAGGCTAAATATAACGAATGGTTGATGATTATTATTCTCATTATTAATTAGATTTATTTCTGTTTACCCGTCGATTTAGCTTGTAATATGACAGTTATAAACAATAATTATTATTATTAATGTTTATACACAAAATAATTCAAGATGCATGTAGGCGACGAACGAAGCTAGTCTAGGAGCATAGATAACTATGTGACTCGGCTCACTGAGCGAAGTCAACACCCAAGCAACTTGAAGTATGATGTGTATATTATCACTTACGATAAATGGAAGGCACTATGCCACTACTTCCTCAACGCAGTTATAAAATACTTGGCTTCTCACCTGAGATAAATCCAGCTTATAGACAAAAACTACTCTCTCTTGGCTTATTGCCAGGCTCAATTTTTAAAGTGGTACGTTTCGCCCCTTTAGGTGACCCAATACAAATTGAAACTCACCGAGTTAGCTTAGTTCTCAGAAAAAAAGATTTAGCTCTACTCAATCTTGATGAAGCCACATCTGCTTAGAACCGCGTGTTGCTGTACCAAGTAGTTTTTTTATTTTTACTGTTGGTAAACACTATGAAACCACTAACTATCGGCCTGATTGGCAACCCTAATGCCGGTAAAACGACCCTATTCAACCAATTAACTGGTTCTCGCCAGCGAGTTGGTAACTGGGCAGGCGTCACTGTTGAAAGAAAGGTCGGGCGTTTTAATACTGCGGCATACAATATTGAGCTAGTTGACTTACCGGGCACTTACTCCCTAACAACCATTTCAGAACAAACATCACTTGATGAACAGATTGCTTGCTATTTCATTTTAAGTGGTGAAGCCGATATGTTAATCAACGTTGTCGATGCCTCTAACTTAGAGCGTAACCTCTATTTAACACTGCAATTGGTTGAGCTCGGAGTGCCCTGTATCGTTGCACTTAATATGTTGGATATTGCGGAAAGCCAGAATATTGAAATTGATGTTGAAAAACTTCAACATCAACTTGGTTGCCCTGTCATACCATTGGTTTCAACCCGTGCTACAGGAATCGATAAACTCAAACAAACCATTGATAGCAATCCACAAAATAATATGCAGGCACTAGTTGAATATCCTGCTGCTTTGTTACAAGAAGTAGACTCTTTATCTGAACAAATTTCTATACAGCAATTTAGTCAACAACAGCGTCGCTGGCTAGCACTACAAATTCTTGAAGGTGATATTTACAGTCGCCAACGTGCGAATATCAGCCTAGAACAACTTAGCAAGACACAACAGAATTTAAAAATTAATTTAAATGAAGAGCCTGAACTGTTAATCGCCGATGCGCGTTACCAGTCAATTGCCGCTATCTGTGATAATGCGATAAATAATAGCGCCGCAAAACCTAATCAACTGACACAATCCCTTGATAAATTCATTCTTAATCGCTGGTTAGGTGTGCCTATTTTCTTATTTGTCATGTACCTGATGTTCGTCTTGGCAATTAATATTGGTGGAGCACTACAACCCTTCTTTGAAGGTGCTTCCGAAGCTATCTTTATCCATGGGATCCAATGGGTTGGAGCTTACTTTGGTTTCCCAGATTGGCTGACCGTGTTCCTTGCTCAAGGTATTGGTGGCGGTATTAATACTGTGCTGCCACTTGTGCCACAAATCGGCATGATGTATCTGTTTTTATCTGTATTGGAAGACTCCGGCTATATGGCACGTGCCGCCTTCGTGATGGATAGATTAATGCAAGCATTGGGATTACCCGGTAAATCATTCGTCCCGTTGATCGTTGGGTTTGGTTGTAACGTACCGTCTATCATGGGGGCCAGAACACTTGATGCACCTCGTGAACGTTTGATTACCGTCTTGATGGCCCCATTTATGTCCTGTGGTGCAAGACTGGCAATTTTTGCTGTTTTTGCAGCGGCATTTTTTGGTAAGAGTGGCGCTAGTATTGTGTTTTCGCTTTATCTACTCGGAATTGTCGTTGCCATTTTAACAGGCCTGTTACTCAAACATACCTTAATGCGAGGTGAAGCTTCTCCATTTGTTATGGAATTGCCGGTTTACCATGTACCACATCTCAAAACGTTGCTTATCCAAACTTGGCAGCGCTTGAAAGGCTTCGTACTCCGTGCAGGTAAAGTGATTGTTATCGCAAGTATGCTTATCGGTGCATTAAATAGCTTCTCACTATCAGGTAACCCAGTTGATAACATTAATGATTCTGCTCTTGCATCCGTCAGTAAAGTCATCACGCCAGTACTAAAACCGATTGGCGTACATGAAGATAATTGGCAAGCGACTGTGGGTTTAATTACAGGAGCGATGGCAAAAGAAGTGGTGGTTGGGACATTAAATACACTCTACACCGCAGAAAGCATTATCAACGAACCTTTTGATCCTGAATCATTTAATTTGTTAGAAGAGCTACAAGATGCTGTATCCGAAACGTGGGACAGCCTGAAAGAAACGTTCACACTCAGTGCTCTATCTAACCCTATCGAAGCAAGTAAAGGCGATGGAGAGATGGATTCTGGCTCAATGGGGACAATGGCATCGAAATTTGGCTCTGGTATCGCGGCCTATAGTTACCTGATCTTTGTTCTACTTTATGTACCTTGTGTGTCGGTGATGGGAGCTATTGCTCGTGAGACCAATAAAGGATGGATGACTTTCTCTATCTTATGGGGCCTCAATGTGGCTTATAGCCTTGCGGCTCTGTTCTACCAGACCGTAACCTTTAGCGAACACCCACAAAGTAGTTTGATCACAATTGTGGCTGTTATCCTGTTTAATATTGTGCTGTTTGCCCTACTACGTCAAATGCGTAGCCGAGTAACACTCAATCTTAAAAGCCCTACCGCAGGTCAGTGTTCTGGGTGCTCAAATAATAAAGCCTGTCATTAAGGAAGTTAGTTATGGTCAGCTTGTTACAAATCAGAGATTTAATTGCGCTGTATGGACAAGCTGACATTAACTTACTGAGTGAACAGCTCAAAGCACCCAAACCCTTGATTCAAGCAATGATTGATAAGCTAGTATCAATGGGTAAACTAGAAGAAGTCGACTTTAGTGCCTGTTTAACAGGCTCGAGTTGTAAAAGCTGCCCTGAAGGTAGCAACTGTACCCACCATGTATATAAAATCAAATAGTTAACGACTAAATCAGCCACATTTAACCATGAATTCAAGGTCACTCTTCTAATCGTGCTAGAAAATCGAGTAAATATTCACAAAACTCATCCGGATGAGAAATAAACGGCGCATGAGCACCATGACGCATCACCACCGAAGGAGAATGCGGGTATAAATCATCTAACAAAGTGGCAACTTTGCGTGGTACTAAACCATCTAAATAACCATAAATTCGTAGAAATGGAACAGTTAACTCAGTTAATTCATCACGTAAATCGATAACTCGTAATATTTCAAGCCCCGCATTAAGTATTTCAACTTTTGGCATAGGTTGCTCTAACACTACTGATTTTAGTAGCTTGGCATCATGACGAGCACTTTCAGTTCCTAATGTTTGTAATGCTAAAAAACGTTCTACTGTACGTTGAAAATCATTTGAGAGCTGATGTTCAAATCCCAATAATACTTCTGACTTGATCCCCGGCCATACGTTTTCATGAGCTTGAAAACAAGGAGATGAAGCAACCGTAATCAGCCCATTAATATGCTGGGGATGATCAAGAGCAAGACGGCTTGCCACTAATCCCCCTAATGACCAACCAAGCCAAATTGCATTTTTAGGACCATACTGCCATACCGTATCTGCCATGGACTGTACATCCATAGCATCAAACCCTTGGCTACGACCATAGCCGGGTAGGTCAACTAAATGCAAACGAAAATGGGAAGCTACTCGTGGAATAATCGAACGCCAAACATCTGAGTTCAAACCCCATCCGTGTAGTAACACAAGATCTTGCGAACCTTCACCTATCGTCTCCCAATATAACTGCGCCATGGTTACACTCTCTTTTTTCAACGGAATATGTTTATGCTATCAATGGAAGGTGCCTGTTGGCTATGCCACCAGCCTTTAAAATTAATAAGCCAAGGGGTTTGCTCTTTTTGCCTAAAAAGCTTACCACTAATGCCAAATTGCTGCCCACGTTGTGCGCTGCCTTCCGAACAGCAAGATGTCATGTGTGGCCGCTGTTTAAAGCAACCGCCCGCTTGGCAGAGGTTAGTAACAGTTACGCCTTATCAGGCTCCTTTACGCAAGTTGATTCATCGCTATAAGTTTAATTCTCAATCTCAATTGGCCTTTGCACTCGCCAGAATATTTGTTTTACATTGGTTAAATGGCTACCGGCAAATGCGCTGGCCGAAACCAGATATGATAGTCACTATTCCGCTGCATCCTAATCGGTTGTGGCAACGTGGATTTGATCATGTCGCTTTTATTGGTGAATATTTAGCCAGGTGGTTAAATATTACCTATTCACGAAATTCATTATTGCGTACTCGTGATACACTGACTCAAATAACATTAAAACGTAAATACCGCCACAGCAATCTTAATGGCGCATTTAGCCTAACAACATCCGTAACTGGGCGACAGGTCGCCATTTTAGATGATGTCATTACTACTGGAGCCACTATGCAAGCCGCTGCACAATTGCTAATTTGTGCGGGTGTACAGACTGTAGAGGCTTGGTCTGTATGTCGTACCTTGTAGGATGAGGGCAAATGGGCGTATTATAACCAACTGAAGCACTCAACTATGTATTGAGCATATTTATTGAGCAGGTTTATTGAGTACACATTATGATTAATATTACTGAAGCAGCACAGACTCACTTTGCAAAATTACTAGAAAATCAAGAGCCTGGAACCCAAATTCGTGTGTTTGTAATTAATCCAGGCACTCCTTCTGCGGAATGCGGCGTTTCTTACTGCCCACCAGATGCCGTTGAAGCAACAGACCAAGTGTTAAAATTTGAACTTTTATCTGCTTATGTAGATGAAATCAGTGCGCCGTTCTTAGATGACGCTGAAATTGATTTTGTGACTGACCAATTAGGTTCACAGCTCACGCTTAAAGCACCTAACGCTAAAATGCGTAAAGTCTCAGGTGATGCTCCGCTGATCGAACGCGTTGAGTATGTTTTACAATCACAAATTAACCCGCAGTTAGCTGGCCATGGTGGTCGTGTATCACTGATGGAAATTACTGACGACGGCTTTGCTATTTTGCAATTCGGTGGTGGTTGTAACGGTTGTTCAATGGTAGATGTAACATTGAAAGAAGGTATTGAAAAAGAACTTCTGAAAATGTTTGAAGGCGAGTTAAAAGGGGTTAAAGACCTGACTGAACACCAACGTGGTGAGCACTCGTTTTACTAATAGAACGCCCGATTTAGCGAACATTTTTGCTAATTCATCAGACGCCCGTATCTTGCTACGGGTGTTTTTTACTATCTAAACTAACCCCGTCATATTTCAAGTTGCATGACGTATGTTGTCAATAGAGTACAATACATAGCGCCCTAGACCCTTATCAGGATGTTTTCACTTGTCTCCTTCATGCATCTTGAATTATTTAGGACTTAATAACCTTCAACATTCGGTATTTTATGGAACAATTTGAGAAGCTAGCGCCTTCAGAGGCATACCAACACTGGATTGATGGCACTGCTATATTAGTGGATGTCCGTGACCCTCAAAGCTTTCGTGCAGGCCACGCTAGTGGTGCCTACCATTTGACGAATGAAACACTGAGCACGTTTTTAGAGCAAACAGACTATGAACAAACCATCATGGTGATGTGTTATCACGGTCATAGCAGCCAAGGGGCTGCACAATATTTAATTAATATTGGCTTCGAATCGGTTTATAGCATAAACGGTGGCTTTGAAGCTTGGTTAAGGGAATATCCACAAGCCGTTACGGCTCTTTGAGTGAGAAAAACCATCCATGACCCATGTTGTTTCATTTGCAAATCCGAGAATGGCCCAAGCATTTGTCGATTATATGGCAAGCCAATATATTCAATTAGAAATACGTTCTATTCCACAGCAGCAGCAAGTTGAGCTTTGGCTAAATGACGAACAACACCTAGAAAAAGTGCGCCAAGAACTTGACCTATTTTTGCAGGATCCATCAAATCCACGTTATACCGATGCAAGTTGGCAAACAGGAACGACCCATACTGCATTTAAATACCGCAACTTTCTCACCCTTAACAGTTTAAAACAACGTTCCGGCCCAGTAACCATCGCTGTCATATTCATTTGTGCGGCTGTTTATCTGTGGCTATCAATGACGCAGTCTTTAAATGTTCTAAGCTATCTTGCATGGCCTAGAGAAGGGCAACAGCTTGAATTGTGGCGCTGGTTTAGCCCTTCATTTATCCACTTTTCGCTCTCACATATCGGCTTTAATCTCGTTTTATGGTGGTTCTTAGCCAGCCAAGTTGAACGTCGACTGGGAACAGCCAAACTGCTCACTATATTTTTAGTCGCTGCGTTATTTTCTAATTGGGGACAATCACTGTATAGCGGGTCTAACTTTGGTGGGTTGTCTGGCGTAGTTTACGCACTTATTGGTTACGTTTGGTTAACTGGCGAACGGCAACCAGAAAAAGGAATTACAGCCCCACGTGGTTTAATGATTTTCGTAATTATCTGGCTCTTTTTGGGTTACTTCGATATTTTAGGGAATGATATTGCTAATGCCGCACATACTTCGGGGTTAATTATCGGCTTATTGATGGGATTATGGGATAATCGACATAGCTTTAAACACCCAAGCTCCAAATAGAATATTTTATCATTAGAGGCTAACAGCGTGAAACAAACCCAGAGACATGATGCAATCATTGAACTCGTTCGCCTTCAGGGCTATGTGAGTACTGAAGAACTTGTGGAGCATTTCGAGGTTAGCCCTCAAACTATTCGTCGTGACCTCAATGATCTTGCAGAACAAAACAAGATCCAACGTCATCATGGTGGTGCGGCTCTTCCTTCTAGTTCTGTCAATGCCGCCTACCATGACCGTAAAATCATGTGGTCAGATGAAAAAGCGCGTATTGCACAACGTGTTGCAAGCCAAATACCTGATGGTGCGACACTATTCATTGATATCGGGACAACGCCAGAAGCAGTTGCCCACGCGTTAGTTAATCATAAAAACCTTCGTGTCGTTACCAACAACCTGAATGTCGCAACGCTTTTAATGGCAAAAGAAGATTTTCGATTGATTTTGGCGGGTGGCGAAGTACGTTCACGCGATGGTGGTATTGTTGGTGAAGCGACGCTCGATTTTATCTCTCAATTCCGATTAGATTATGGCATTTTGGGTATCAGTGGCATTGATATGGATGGTTCTTTACTTGAATTCGATTACCATGAAGTCCGTACCAAACGTGCAATTATCGAAAACTCGCGCTGCGTAATGCTAGTGACTGACCATTCAAAATTTGGCCGAAATGCCATGGTTAATCTAGGTAATATGAACCTTATTGATTACTTATTTACGGATAAACAACCACCAGACAGTATTCAAAAAGTCATTGAACAACACAATGTCCAATTAGAACTGTGCTAACGATATACAATTCATAGACATTCCATGATGGTAGCATCGGCTACCATCATGCTATTTTCCTCAATTATTATCACCCGCTCCCACTCTGCTTTCTTTCTCCCTTTGCCAGCAATCCTTTTCTCTATAATCTTTCGTTAATGCTCGAACATGATCATTTGTATAAATAAACATACGATAAGTGTGGTTATTGAAAATAAATTGTTACCTTTATCACGCAGTTGTTGTTTTTTTTTGATTAATAGTTGGCATATAAATCGATTTTGATTACAATCAAATGAGCGAAAACGAACATTTTTGAAAGCGTTTCGAACATCTCAGGGGGATGCATGGAAATTAAAGACTTGATTGTAATCGGCGGTGGTATTAACGGCGCTGGTATTGCGGCAGACGCCGCTGGCCGTGGACTATCGGTATTGCTGCTTGAGGGTCAAGACTTAGCAAGTGCAACGTCATCTGCGAGTTCGAAATTGATCCATGGTGGTTTACGTTATCTTGAACATTATGAATTCCGCCTTGTCAGCGAAGCGCTCGCTGAACGTGAGGTATTACTCCAGCTTGCACCACATATTGCGTTTCCAATGCGCTTTCGTTTACCGCATCAACCACACTTACGTCCAGCTTGGATGATCCGTATTGGTCTGTTCCTCTATGACCATTTAGGAAAACGTACCAGCCTACCGAGCAGTAAAGGATTAAAGTTTGGCCAAAATTCGGTATTAAAACCAGAGCTTAATAAAGGTTTCGAATATTCAGACTGCTGGGTCGATGATGCGCGTTTAGTTGTGTTAAACGCTCAAGAAGTGGTACGCAAAAACGGTGAAGTTCGTACTCGTACTAAAGTTACTCGTGCTTATCGCGAAGATGGTTTATGGGTAGTTGAAGCCGAAGACCTGCGTACTGGTGAAAAAGAGACTTGGAAAGCAAAAGGCTTAGTTAATGCAACAGGCCCATGGGTCAAAGAGTTCTTTGATGATGGTTTGAAGTTAAAATCACCTTATGGCATTCGTCTAATCAAAGGTAGCCATATTGTGGTCCCTCGTGCACATGACGAACCACAAGCCTACATTTTACAAAACGAAGACAACCGTATTGTTTTCGTAATCCCTTGGATGGATGAATTCTCTATCATTGGGACTACTGATGTTGAATACAAAGGTGATCCAAAAGATGTTCGCATCGATGACAATGAAGTGAACTATCTGTTGAAAGTCTACAACGACCACTTCAAAAAACAGTTAGGCAAAGATGACGTTGTTTGGGATTACTCAGGTGTGCGCCCGCTGTGTGATGATGAATCAGACTCACCACAAGCTATCACCCGTGATTACACATTAGATATTCATGATGAAAATGGTAAAGCACCATTGCTTTCTGTTTTCGGTGGTAAATTAACTACTTACCGTAAATTAGCAGAAGCTGCTGTCAGTAAGCTCACTCCTTATTACCAAAATGCAGGTGCGGCATGGACCAAAAATGGTCAGCTTCCTGGTGGAGATCTCGAAGGCTGTGACCGTGATGGTTATTCACGCTTGCTACGTCAGCGTTATAACTGGCTACCTGAAGGGCTTGCACTACGTTTTGCTCGAACCTATGGCAGCCAAAGCAAATTGATCCTTGATGGAGCGAACTCATTGAGTGATCTCGGTGACACATTCGGTCATAACGTTTATGAAGCTGAGTTACGTTACTTAGTCAAATATGAATGGGTAACTGAATTAGATGATGCTATTTGGCGCCGTACCAAATTGGGCATGTGGCTGAATGACGATGAAAAACAGCGCATCGCACAATGGTTAGTAGAGCATACTAAAGTGACTACGCCTGCTGCCATTTAGTTGTAAAAATAGTCATAAAATCTCGTTATTTATAGATTAAAGCCAGTCACTTCATTAATTGACTGGCTTTTTAATTTACATATAACCAAAATATTCAAACCACATTATAGTTGCGTGATTTAATTAAGTTTGCTTATAATATCAGCACTATTTCCTTTAACCTTATTGAAAGGTATCCCCCGACGATGAACTAAGTACTGCCAGAAAATGCTTACAGATGCCTTTATGTGGTATCCCTTTTTCTGTTCCTGGCAGGCAATCGTCGTCAATATCCTCTTTCTATGAAAGATAGCTCTAGGTTGTCTGCCTCTGTTTTCAGGAGGTACATATGACTGTCGCTTGTCATTTTTCACAACTCAATATCGAATTTAACCAAACCAATCTTTTCCCACCACTCAGTGGAACATTCGTACGCCAAAAAAATGCCTTGATTGGTCACAATGGTAGGGGAAAATCGGTGTTAATGCGCCTACTAGCAGGCCTATTATCCCCCACATCCGGTTCTATCGATTGGATGATGCCCTTTATCCATGTCGATCAGCTAACGCGTTTACAGGGACTCTCAATTGCAGATGCTTTAGGTATTAGCATACTCGTACAAGCCTTTGAACGTGTTGATTCAGGCAATGCCGCGATGGACGATTTCGAACTGTTGGAAGATAAATGGCACTTACCCGCAACTTGGGAACGGTTACTAGATTCAGCAAAATTGCCTGTCTCAATTGAAACGCCAATTGAGAGTCTAAGTGGCGGACAACGCACGCGCCTCGCGTTATGCCGAGCCTTTCTACATAAAGATCATTTCTTGTTGTTGGACGAACCCGATAATCATCTAGACCATGAAGGTCAACAATGGCTTACAGATAAACTAGCGCAGCATCACTCAGGCTCATTGATAATCACTCATAACCGTGCGCTGCTTTCACAGATGCAGATGATTTTCGAACTCACCGATAAAGGTTTACACGAATATGGCGGTAACTATAGTCTCTATGAGGAGCAAAAGAATTTTGCGATGGCGTCGATTGAAGCACAAGCTGAACGTTTAGATAACGAGCTTCGTCAAGAAAAACGCCAGCAACAAGTAACCTTACAAAAGGCTGAAAAACGACGTAAACAAGGTGAAAAAGTTCGCTATAGTGGTTCTCAATCGCTGCTATTACTGGATATGAAAACTAATCGTGCACAAAAAAGGCAATCCAATATTGCTGAACGCCATCAGCGTGTGATGAATGACATACAAGCCCAACGACAAGCAACACAAGATAAACAAATTCACACTAAACAACAAAAAATGGCGCTGAACTACCAGCCCGAGGGTTGCAAAATCACAATTTTTGCCTCTCAACTACGATTACCTTACGGCCACTCACTGCCACTTTCTTTCACTGCCTATACAGGGGAACATTGGCATATTAAAGGGCGTAATGGCTGTGGAAAGTCCACTTTATTAAAAATATTAGCAGGTGAAATCCAAGCAGTATCCGGTGAATATCGAATAAGCTCGACGTTTTGTTATCTTGACCAACATCTCAACCTATTAGATAAAACACTGCCTGTCGCA
This sequence comes from Providencia burhodogranariea DSM 19968, assembly GCF_000314855.2. Taxonomy (GTDB): domain Bacteria; phylum Pseudomonadota; class Gammaproteobacteria; order Enterobacterales; family Enterobacteriaceae; genus Providencia; species Providencia burhodogranariea. The sequence continues at coordinate 204,306 of NZ_KB233224.1, forward strand.
GAAGCATTACAACGCTATCAACCTGCATTTACCGTGGAACAATGGCGAACGCAGCTGGGCATGTTAAGAATTCGAGGTGATAAATCACTTCAATCTCTCAATCAACTCAGCGGAGGTGAGCAGTTAAAAGCCACTTTATTGGCGCTAACACACAGCCCAAATCCACCAGCAATATTATTGCTGGATGAGCCAGATAACCACCTAGACCTCGATTCGAAAGCACTACTGGAAGAATTGCTAAAGGGCTATCAAGGAACATTATTTCTCGTTTCACATGATGAAACCTTTGTGGAACATTGCCAGATCACTCACGAACTGAAACTTTCCTCAATATAACTCGGCAACTTGAAGTTTGATGGATATAGCGGATGCGTTAATCTAATAGGCTATCGATGGATAGCCTATTTTCAATAAGTTAGCGAACAAATGTTTGTTTAACTCTATCTGATAAGAAGAAATAGGGGAGCCAAATAAAACAATAAAAAACGCTATTTGCCAACGTCGTCATATAGCTATATTTAATTTCAATCCCAAATATATTTGGGAAAACAAAGCGTGAAAAAACCACCATTAATACGTAAAACACCATGGTAATAATAAATAAGTGCTTTGCCTTTTTTTGCCATTTCAACGCGGCGATAAAGGTCCATATGAGTAAAGCAATCAATAAACTATGACTTACTTGTAATGTATAGAATGCACCTGAAAATCCAGATACATAAAAGTCAGAATCTACATTTGTCGCAAGAGGCCATACTGTTTTGACTTGGTTAATATCGAATAGCACCATCATCACAGTCTGATACAACATATAAAATAACCCAACGACGGGTAAAATAAGCCATCCACCAATTCCTTTAAGTGGTGCTTTTTGGGTATTCGTCGCTAAAGTAGATTGTTCCGGAGAAACTACGGGTTGATTTACATCCATTCGTCATAACCTTCTAATAAACAAATTAGGGTTCAGTAATCTTCATGATCAGTTTTATTTATAGTAACAATACTTATTTGTCTAATGACTGAATGTTTTCCTCAATAAACGCTTTTAATACCTGAGCCTGATTATGTTCTGCATCTTTCGCGCTGTAGAGTAAAGTGAGATTACCTTGCTGAGCTTTTTCGATGAGAGCTACCCACGACTGAGGGTTATTATTCAACTCTTGATAATAACGTTCAATAAACGCGCTAAATTGATCAGTGTTTTGGTGAAACCATTTGCGTAACTCATTAGAAGGCGCAACCTCTTTATTCCACTCTCGGTACTGTAAATCCGTTTTTTTAATTCCTCTTGGCCATAGTCGATCAACCAGAACGCGATACCCATCTTCGGGTGATACGGACTCATAGACTCTTTTACAGTAAATCATATTCCCCTCCTTTTGGTCACCACAAAGTCGGTTTATTGGCTAATTAACAAACGTATTCTTCACTCGAACAGATTTTAAAAAATAAGGAATCCAAATAATGCAAGCAACCACACCTCGTAAAATATCTCGAATATCCGTTGATTCAACGGGTAATGTAAGTAGCTGTTTAGCAAGGATAACGTCTGCAATAATTAACGTTAAAGAAAATAGATAAAAGAAAATACTCACTCTAACGGTCAGTCTTTTTTTGGTAAAAAAGAGATAGCAAAGAAATAATAGCGTGCCATAAAGAATAACGTTTCCGAGCACTTCAAAATAGATTAACTCTTTGAATAATGGAATGAACGCGGATGATACAGGATCCGTCAACTCATCCCAATATTCAAATATATCGGGATATGTCATCCAAAAACTGAAAGGTAGATAGAAAACAGAGATAATTAACCCTAACATTGGCAGAATTAACCATCCGCCTAGCCCTTCGAGTTTGGGCGCAGGCTGATAATTCGATGCAACTGGCATTGCATTAGGTGCCTTCATCGAAGGTGTATCATGATTACCGCCAAGTACAGAGCGATCTTCTGAATTATTCATCATCACATCCTTGCTTTGTCTCAATTAACCACTTTAATGAAACCCGCTAAAGAGTGAATACTACGTTCGCATTCATCAGATTTAAATTTAACTCTTTTTGATTAAGATATCACCTTTGAAATTCAAATTTAAAATCTCAAACTAAGATTAATCACAATAAAAATATTATGTAAAACCTGCGTACAATAAACACAAAATAATTCTAGTTATTAAAATGCCATTAACTGGATAAAAATCAATCAATACCCCCCTAGATGTTTTTCACACCATGGAGAGGCAACAAACATGTTTTTGAACTGGGGATATGCCGCAATTAAAGCGCAAATCATTGCACAAAATCTGCAACATGCAGGACTGGCAGGGCAACAACATAATCTACCGATTATTTATCTCCCCGGTATATTAGGGAGTAAGCTATATGACCTCAAAAATCAGTCGATTATTTGGGGTAATCATAAAGGAATATTTCGTAAAAATGATTATGAATATCCCCTCGATAAACAATCGCAAATTCTCGCAGCAAACAGTGCAAAACAACTTCATTCATTTACGATTATTCCTGGAATAGCTGATATTTTTATTACGATGGATTTGAAAATGTCGCTAGAGCGAGTATTAAACTACCGTGAAGGCGTAGATTTATTTTTTCTCGCGCACGATTGGCGAGCAGATCATCGTTTATTAGCCTCTATGCTTGATAATGAAATCAAGCGTATACGGCAAATCTATGGCGAACAACAAAAAATCATTTTAATTGCTCAATCTGCCTCTAATTGCGCTATTCGCTATTTTTTGCAATCAACAACCCCACAAACTCGTGATTCTATCGCTAAATGGTATGCATTTGGACCGCCTTGGTCTGGTACCTTTCAGGCTTTATCTATGTTTCAAACTGGTTATTATGCTGGAAGTCGCCTATTTAACGGGTTTACTCCTGATGATATTGCAGGATATCCGAGCGCCTATCAGTTACTGCCTTATTCACCTCAAGTTATTGATGGTAAAGGTAATGAAATAAAAGAGTTTAATATTTATGATCCTGAGTGTTGGAAATCCTTTCATATGGGTCCATACCGTCAGGGAATGAAAACGATATCCCCACAGTGTCAGCGAAATAGGAATCAACTCGTTGAAAATTTAAGTAGTGCGAAATCTTTTGCAGAAAGTACGGCAAGAAGAACGCCAGCAGATAGAGCTGTACCACAAGTTTGGTATCTTAGTGACAATCATCAAGCAGTAAAAAAAGCGATTTATGATAAGGGTCATTGGTATTTACGATCCAAAGATATACTTCGTCATTATCCCCATCTTGCCTCACAAGCACTATCTCCCGGTGATGACCATTTACCTGTAGATGAACTACTACAAGAATGGGAAGGACCAGTTATTCGAGATAAAAACCAGCATCCTTGGGGGAATGAATTTGCTTTCATCAGCCAAGCAAAAACGCATCGAAAATTAGTTAATTATACGCCAAATATACGTAGCCTTATATTTGATATCGCCATGTTAGGGCGTAAAAAAGAATAAAAAGGTTTCACTACAATGATCAGTTTCGTCTGAAAAATCAAATTGCCACTACGAAACTGATTTATTATCGGATATGTAGAGTTAATTGAACCGTATTCTGAGGTGCTATTGAGATAACAATGGAACATAAAGAAAAACAACCTTTACTAATCGCAGGTGCACCACTTTCTTCCTATTATCGGCTTATCTCAAGCGTTATAAGAAGCATTTATTATCCTGGATGTACTCTACAGGGGAATATTGATAGCCTCTCAACGAACAAACCAACACTTATTTTATGTAGTCATCGAAATAGCGCATTTGATGGCTACCTTATATTAAAAGCTTTTCCCTTAGCTCAAGCATTAGCCTCTATTCAATTACTAAATAGCGCTGTTATGCGATTATTTTTTACGGGTATTCCCGTGGTACGTAAAAAAGACAAAATGCGCTTTAATATAACTGCAAATAGTTTTGATAGCCCTGTTGATGCTGGAGTAGCACATATATCAGCAGGTGGCTCCCTGATGTTATTTCCAGAGGGAAGTAGTGAATGGGGTTATAAGCCTTTACCTTATCAACGTGGAGCTGCAAGAATAATTCGAACATTGATCTCTTTGAAGGTCGATTTTAATGTTATTCCTGTTGGCTTGTTCTATAGCGAACCTGATAAATTTGCCAGTAAAGCAGAAATATTTATTGGTAAGCCGATTGAAATCATCTCTCAACAAGAACAGAGTGAACGTGAATGGGAAAAAAATATACATACACAAATCAGTGATGCACTCGACGCTGTTTCTGTAAATTGCCTAAATGAACAGATATTTAATGATGCGACTCACCATGCTGCGTATGAGAATCATCAAGGTAATTCATATGCAACAGCATTTCTTGATTATCAACAAACCCCCGAGAATTTTCCGGCGATTAAATCTGAACCTATTAAAAAAAATCATGCTGTACGTTGGTTGGGGTTTTGTTTAATGTTTATCCTATTACCGATTCTACTTGCAGCATTGTTTACATCACGCTACGCGGATGCGCGTAATACCATTTCCTTTTTTAAAATATTGGGTGGAAGCCTCGCAGGTTTAATTTGGTTACCTATCATTGCTATTTCACTATTCATATGGCCAAAATTTATTTTAATTAGCCTAGCGAGTGCTCTAATAGGCTATTTATTCATAATCAAGACTCATTAATATGAACAACATTCAGTTACCTCGTTATCTCAATACACTATTTAGCCTAGAATTATTTATTATTTGGTTAATGGGAACAGTAGGAACTTTTATTACCGGATTAATGGATTCTTTCCTATCATCAATAATCATTGGTGCAATACTTTGGTGTCTAATGATTTTTATGGGAAAAAAGCGTAATCAACATACTTCAAGACGATATTGGTTCGGTTTATTACAATTAGCAACTTGTTGGGCAGTTTTTCCTTTATTTAAAGCGATACGTTTAGCTTTTTATTCTTGGAGTGCTGATGCCTTACTATTCAAATGGGATACTACTTTTTGGTATGGTAAAAGTTTACCTCTCAGAGCGGTTCAGCTGCATTCACCTTGGTTAAGTGAGTTTATTTCCTTTTGCTATTTTAGTTTCTACTTTCTGATTATTGGTAGCGTACTTTTCTTCTTTTTACAGCGAAAGAATCCCCATACTAAAGCTTATTTCTTTGGGCTAATGCTCATGTACCTAATTGGTTTTATTGGTTATTTTATATTGCCTGCTGCGGGGCCTTATGCGGCTTACCCTGAATTATTTTCTTACCCCGTAAATGATGGACCCATGACATTATTCCTAACCGATATGGTGGCAAAAGGTATTACCGGAATGGATGTTTTTCCAAGTCTTCATAGTGGCATTACTCTTTATATTTTAGGGTTTCTATTTATTACCGGCTATAAACGAACAGCCTTGTGTTTATTACCATTCGCTATTGGGCTTATTGTCGCAACTGTTTATTTACATTATCACTATGGTGTGGATGTCATTCTAGGTGCAGTTCTCGCTATTTTCGTTCTGTCATTCACCGTGAAACAAGAGAAAATTTCCCATGGATCTTATTTATAAAATTAATGATATTAACGCTGCGGCTACGGCTATAAGCGGAGGAAAAGGCGCAAGTTTAGTTAAAACTATTCAGGCTTTACCTGTACCTGATGGATTAATTATTTCTTGTTTAGCATACCAACAGTTTATTACTCCGCTATTATCAAAAATTAATACCTTATTAGTGCAGCATGCTGGTAATGAGCAAAATGCCAGCGACTTCATTCGTGAGTTAATATTATCTACTCCACTTCCTAATTCATTAATTCAAGCAATCAACACCTATTTAGCAGAAGCTAAACTCACGTCTACCCCTTTAGCTGTGCGGTCATCAGGAACACTTGAAGATATGCCAGGTGCCGCCTTTGCTGGTCAACACGATACCATTTTAGGGGTTCGTACTTTAACGGATTTACATGATGCTATACGCCAATGTTATGCATCCCTTTGGCATACCCATGTGATGCTTTATCGCCAGCACCTACAACTCGAACATTCACAAGCGGCAATGGCAATTGTATTACAACGCATGGTAGATGTGAGAGCAAATGAAGCCGCGGGTGTTGCATTTTCAATTAATCCCGTTCAAGGTGATTTATCATCTGTACTAATTAATGCTGCATTTGGCCTCGGTGAAACTGTTGTCGGTGGTGAAGATCCTATCGATGAATATCAAGTTGCACGAGAAAGCTTGCAGGTCACAGATAAAGTTATTGCTGATAAACATCAAGCGATTATTATGACAGCAACTGGAACCGAAACAGTTTCCCTTGATATCACAGCTCAATCGCAGAGCACATTAAATGATGAGCAATGCAAATTAGTCGCCAAATTAGCGATACAAGCTGAACAATATTTTGATTTTCCACAGGATATTGAATGGGCATTTCATGATGGACACCTTTGGTTATTACAATCACGCAATGTAACCCAAATAGCGGCAGTATGGACTCGAGATGAATCGGCTGAACGTTTTCCTAACCCTATCACCCCGCTAACTTGGGATATGTGTGAAGCTGGTTTTCATGCCTCACTCAACTATAGCTTAAATTTGATGGGGTTACCGTCTTTCAATGGTAAATGGTTTGGAATGAAAGATTACTATATTTATGGTAATCAAAATGCGGTTGCGCTTTACCATAACCGTCTACCAACGTCTTTGATGAATGATTTACCTACACTATTGGCCTCATTGCCGGAAATTGCCCGTAAATTTGCTTGGGTGCAAGAACTCCCTATTACCTGGATGCGTGATTTAGATAAATATTTAATCGGCATAGGCGCGTTATATAACGAACCCTTACAGGAAAAAAACCTGCAACAGTTATGGGACTATGTGCAAAGAATTAATAATCTTGGCTCCGATTACTTTTTACCCAACATTGCTATTTCCCTCACCCAGCGTTCCCTTTATGCAGCATTAATTGCTCTATTGAAAATGTTCTTTAATGGCAATGAACAGCAAGCACACCAAACTTTAGATAGTTTAATTGGGATGTCTGAAACTAAGACAGGGCAAGTCAACCTTGAGCTTTGGGAGTTATCTCGTGATGTTCGTGTAGTACCGGAGTTATTTGAGCTTTTAAATAAGCCTGATGCTGAAACCATCATGCAGGTGTTAAAGCTAGAACATCCAGAATTCTTCACCAAATTTAGCACATTCTTGACCAATCACGGTCATCGCGAATTAGACTTTGATGCCTATCATCCAACATGGCTAGATGCGCCTCATATTGTCTTAGTACAAATCAGAGTCATGGCTGAACTTGAAGAAAATAAGCAATCCGAAAGTGCATTAAGCAAAAAGATTGAGCAATCAAAAACTGAATTTTCACTTATTGCTAACGCCCCTGAAGAGTTACGTTATTTCTTACAAGAAATTATTCGCCTTGCTCGTAGCTATACTGCATTAGACGATTTAGAGCACTATCAAACAACTCGTTTAGCTTTACCAATGCGTCGAGGTTTAAAGGCTTTAGGTGAGCGTTTAGTGATTAGGGAGGTGATTGATACCGCATCTGATGTTTACTTTGCCAATGAAGCGAATCTCGCACAAGCAATATCGAACCCAACACCTCAACAATTTAGCGAATTACGTCAACATATTTACGCTAATAAAGAAGGTTATCAACAGGCTAAAGCATCAACACCAGAGTGGATTTATGGACAAATGCACACTGATGATATTGATAAAAATGTAAACTCACTGAAAGGCCTCGCTGGAAGTGCTGGCATTATTGAAGGTGAGGTATTCCTTGTACATGGACCTGAAGATTTTGCTGACTTCCCTCAGGGCGCAATATTAGTTGCTCGTACGACTAACCCTGCTTGGACCGCGTTGTTTTATCGTGCATCTGGCATCATTACAGAAAGTGGTGGCCCATTATCTCATGGTGCCGTGACCGCTCGTGAGTTAGGACTTCCTGCGGTTATGGGGGTATATCGCGTTATGGATACTTTAATTAATGGCCAAAAAGTCAAAGTTAATGGCCAAACTGGCATCATTGAATTACTTTAAACCGCGTAGATTATAATAGTGCAAATGCCCGTCCATAAAATTGGTAGGCATTTGCTTTATCCTCAATATATTATTCAGCAATCTTTTATCGGCTACTTAGTGCTAATTTGGCTGCAAATAACATAAATACACCGCCAGTTGAGCGATCCATCCACTTAATGAAACCCGATTTTTTTAATAATCTCGATGTGTATTTAGTAGCAAAAATTAAAGTTAAACACCAAATTGTCCCCATAACAACATGAATAGAAACAAGTAAAAATGTCCAAATAACGGGTGAATGCCCTGATGGGATAAATTGCGGTAAAAATGAAATGTAAAACACGCCCATTTTAGGATTTAAAACGTTACCCAACATCCCTCTTACAAACCAATTGCTCGATGAGCCATTTTCGATTTTACTGGTGTCAAATTCCCGACGAGGTCGCGTAATTAGCTGAAAACCTAACCAACATAGATATAACGCCCCACACCATTTTAATATATTGTAAGCTAGCTCAGATGACGCGAGTAATGCGGCTAAACCAAAAGCAACCAATGCGCCCCAAATAAAACAACCCGTATCAATACCCAGTGTCGCTTGAAATGCTTTTTTCCCGCCTTCCGCCATCGCTGTTCGCAACACAAGTGCAGTATCGAGTCCTGGGGTAAGCGTTAGAAATAACGCGCTTACGGAATAAGCGAGCAGTAAATCTGTAATGGACATCTTTATTTCTCCGAAACCGCGCAACCACTAAAAATCCCGCCTTTAGCATATTTAACGGGAAAATCAGTATGGGTATAACCCACACCAAGTCAGTTCAAGCAATTGTTTATCTGTTATTAATTTAATACATTTTTAAAATGGTTGAGCTTAGCATGCATAGATCTTTTCGTAGATCTTTCTGCTCGAGTATTTTTTATTTTTAATCCCTTCAGTTAAAAGGATAATTACAGGAAAATATTTTGGCGGCATTGCAGAGTTGCTCATTCTTATTGAATAAAAGATTTATTTTTACTTTCACTGTTATCATATTTTATCTTCCAATATTTTTATCTAACGCCGGTGGGCTAATCGCCGTACTAAATAATCACCGAATGATTGGACGCCTTGTACCATCACAATCAGTAATAACACCGTACCAAACATAATTTGATCATTAAAACGCAGATAACCATAACGTATCGCTAAATCTCCTAATCCACCGCCACCAATAACGCCAGCCATAGCAGAAAAACCAATCAGCAATACAATCGTTAAGGTAATTCCCGCTAAAATTGAAGGAAGTGCTTCAGGCAACAAGGCTTTACTAATAACATGCCACACATTTCCCCCCATCGATAAGATGGCTTCAATACGCCCTTTATCAACTTCATCGAGTGCATTTTCAACAACCCGAGAGAAAAATGGAAAAGCACCAATAGTAATGGGAACAATCGCCGCTGTACTTCCTAAGGTTGTTCCTATTAATAATCGCGTAAAGGGAATAAGCGCAATCAGTAACACAATAAAGGGTAATGAACGCCCAATGTTGATGATAGTTCCCAGCAATGCATTAAATTTAGGCATTGCAAATACGCCAGTTGGGCGAGTAATAAATAATACGATCCCCACTGGCAAGCCAATCAGCACAGTAAATAAGGCAGCAAACAGAACCATATATAGCGTTTCTAAAGTCCCATTTAATAAAATGGGATATAAGTCTTCCCAGCTCATGCTACTGCGCATAATATCCCCTTTTCCAAACCATGACGGCGCAAAAAGGCACGTTCAGTTTCGTGATCAAATAATAAAAATTTGCGTAAAATTGACTCAGGTTGGCGGAGAAGATCACTAATCTTGCCACTTTCACGAACCTCGCCCTTTTCGAGTAAAGCAGCGTGGTCACATATATTTTTTACGACTTCCAGTTCATGCGTTATTAGTACAATCGTCAGCCCTAGCTGGCGATGGATATTGCTAAGTAGATTCAAAATTGACAGGGTTATTTCGGGATCAAGCGCACTTGTTGCTTCATCACACAGCAAATAGTCCGGCTCAGCAGCAAGCGCTCTAGCAATACCAACGCGTTGTTTCTGACCACCAGACAGTTGTGATGGAAAAGCATTTGCTTTATCACTTAATTCAACCAATTCTAATAACTCTGCAACACGTTTCTTCCGCAGAGCAGCGGGTACACCAATTATCTCCAATGGCACGGCAATATTGTCAGCAACAGAACGAGAATGTAACAAGTTAAAATGCTGAAAAATCATTCCAGTACGCTGGCGATGTTTATTCAGTTTTCTCCCGCTAAGATTCGTTATTTCTTGTCCACTCACGGTGATACGGCCTGAAGTAGGCCGTTCCAACAAATTAAGACAGCGAATAAGTGTGCTTTTCCCCGCGCCACTGTGTCCCAAGATGCCATAAATGGCACCTGTTGGAATGGTGAGAGAAATATCGTTCAATGCCGGTCGGCCTTCTCCGGTATAAACCTTACTCAGCCTGTCAATGACTATCATGGTTTAACGGCAGTGACAGGGATCACTGATCCTTGGTATTTTTCAAGAATAAATTTAGCGACTTCTGGCGATTCAAGATCTTTGGCTAATTTTTCAATTCGTGGGTCTTTCGCTAGTTCAGGCGTTGTGACTAGAATATTTGCGTAAGGGTTGTTGGCAACCGCTTCGAGAGCCAGTGAATCTTTCGCAGGAGATAAACCCGCATCTAAAACCAAGTTGCCATTGATAACGCCTAGATCGACATCATCAAGTGAACGAATAATTTGTGGTGCATCAACTTCCAATATTTTTAATTTTTTTGGATTTGCGGCAATGTCTTTCGGTGTGGCGAGGTTAGTTGCCGGATCATTAAAACCTTCTTTCAGCGTGATCAAACCATTATTCTGTAGCAAGAATAGCGCACGGCTTAAGTTAGTTGGATTGTTAGGCACGGCCACTTTCGCACCATCGGGAATAGATTTCAGATCTTTATGTTTGCTTGAATAAATACCTAATGGCTCAAGATGAACGGTCGCGACGACAGTAAACGTTTTGCCGAGTGCTTGTTCCTGATTTTTCAAATAAGGCAAATGTTGGAAGAAGTTGGCATCAACATCACCATTTACGACAAGCTCATTAGCATTAAGGCCTGGACTCAGTTCCACGATTTTCAGATCTAATGATGGGTCTATTTTATTCACATACGCTAAAATTTCTGCATGCGGTACTGGGTCGGCCGCAACACGTAATGGTGCCGCTTGTGCACTCAGAGCAAAAGAAACAGATAATGCGATGCCTGTTAATGCAGTAATCATTTTTTTCATCATTAATTTTCCTATTCTATTTCTTAGAGAGTCAGTTCACGTTCAGTACGTATGGCATCAGAATAATGACGCTCGGCCACATCAGGGTGAGAACGCAAACGTCCTTTGAGATAATTCCAACCAACATCACGCAGTAATGGGTTGAGTGGATCACTTTCTGGGCCAAGAGCCTCACTTGCCAGCTCTTTGGGCAGTTCATAAATAGGAACCACAGCATCTAGCTTTGCACCTAAAAAGAATGCAATTGACAGTCGGTCGCTATCCGCTGGAGGAGAAACCACACGGTGTACCGTTGCTCGCAGATAACCATTAGTTGCTAGCTCTAATAACTCACCAATATTAACGACAAAGCTATTAGGGATCGGCGTTGCATCAATCCATTCATTAGGGCTTACTTCAACTTGCAAGCCACGTTGTGTGTCTTGTAATAGAAAGCTAAGGAAACCAGCATCTTTATGGGCACCGACACCTTGATCACCTTGAATCGGATCTCTTCCCGGATAACGGATCAATTTGATATGTTCATTCGGCTTGTCGCCGTACAAAACATCAAAGGCATCCTTAGGCAGACTGAGTGCCTCAGCAAAAGCCTGTAATAATCTTAAAGACATCTGCGTCATTGCGTCTTGCCAAGTTAGTAATGTTGATTTCAATGATGGCAGTGCTTCTGGCCATAAATTTGGCCCTTGAAGCCGATACCAAAGAGGATCATCTGCATTTAATACTCGAGCCGGACGCTCTGCCCCAATATCAAATTGCTCTCGCCAATCCGGTTGACCGCGTGTAAGTTCAGCCGCAGCACGGTTATATCCACGAAAATGCGGTGAATTAATCATGCCTACTTTTTGTTTCGCTTCGTCAGGTAAAGCAAAAAATTGACGAGCTTCTTGCTGTAAATTAGCTTGTAGCGAATTATCAATTCCATGATTGATCAGATAAAAGAAACCAATATCTCGAGCAGCATGGCGCAGTGTATTAAGAAAATTATTATATTCTTCGGCTGTCCCATTAAGGTGTTCTAGGTTAAGAATAGGTAATGAGGGAGTCGCTATTGTTGTCATTGGGCACCTATATTTATTAAATACTTATTTATCAAATAAATAGTTGAGGATTTAGAGCAATGTAGTTATCTGTCAAACAGCACCACAACTCCCATCTCATTGCTAATGGATAACAATGCCTAAGCTACTTAAAAACAATTACGTTAATAAATATTATTTAATTCTAATATATATATATTTAATGATAATAAAAAAAAGAAATTAACAATCAAAAGGTTCTATCAAATTAATAACTGACAGAATAATATTAACGATATGACGGCTATCCATTAAAAAAGGTCAACATAATGCCAACTATTACCGCTCAACTTTCCCTGCCCCCTCATTTTCGAGCTAATGATTTTTTTGCCTTTCATTTAAGAGATCAACAAAATATCGCAGAGATTGTTGAAGGCAACTTATTACACAAAGGCATTTTATGGGAAGGTTCCTCTGCTCAACTAGTGATAGCTATCGGTGAATGCAACGCGACAATTTCACTTGATATTGACGATCAAAAAGCTATTCCTTGCGAACAGAAAGTAGTTGAACTCGGCAAACATATGTTGGGTTTACAACAAGATATCGAGAAATTTGAAGTTCAATACTTATCCCATCCCGTTATTGGTCAATTGATTAGCCACCAGCGAGGGCTGCGTATCTACCAATCTGCTAGCGCTTTTGAAGCATTAGTGTGGGCAATTATTGGTCAACAAATCAGTGTTACCGCAGCAATTGCAATACGCCGACGCTTTATTCAAGCGACAGGCTCAGTTCATTCATCCGGTATTTGGTGCTTTCCAGATGCGCAGCATGTCAGCGCAGTTGATGATGATACTTTACGGAAAACAGGATTTTCAATGGGAAAAATTGTCGCTATCCGTGCACTTTGTGATGCTATTTTAAATAAACAAATCGATTTATCGGCTCGAATCGATCACCACAATGCACAGGAGCTGACAGATCAGCTAATCCGTCTAAAAGGTATTGGGCCTTGGACTGTAAGTTATGCACTTTTGCGCGGCTTTAACTACCTCGATGGATCTTTACATGGCGATGTTGCAGTAAGACGCAACTTACAACCACTTTTGGGCATAGAAATTCAACCAACCGCCAAAGAAACTGAAAAATGGCTTGAAGCATTTTCACCTTGGCGAGCCCTAGTTGCCGCACATTTATGGCGCAGCCAATCTGCTGCCGGTTATTAATCAAGCTTTTATTCAAAATAACTTGGTCTGTGATATCCTTTGCTACTACTTAGCTGAACTCATAATAGTTTAACGATATATTAAATAAGGATTATTTCGTTATTTCGGTAAAATAATAATCCTGCTTCGGAATAATTATTCTAATAATAAAGCTATGTAATTAAAAACAGTATTGACATAGGTTTTAAAAGCTGTACATTCATAAGTAACAGCAATACATATGCTGTTACTTGTAAAGCGAAAGCCACGATTAGGCTGTAGCTAAATAGAGTTAAGCGCGATGATGTAAAGCTACGATTTATTGAGTTAGTTGTGACTCCAATGGTCAGCAACTTGAATAAAGCAACGCATCAAGAATATATATCGCGTGGGGAGTGTACTTGTTTAGATCATCTTTATGATGACCGTTTTTATAACGAATATTATATGGAGACCATCAGTACCCATATTGTAGAATAAGCGTGTACATTTTAAATGCTATATTAAAATGTTATTGATTCTTTAATGTTAAATATAAAATTAGTTATATCTTAAAAGCCCTGAACGTATTAACGTCGGGGCTTTTTATTATTTACATTACAAAAGTAAGAATAAGAATAACAAAATTTATTTTGCGACAATATTAGCATCATCAAGATTTATTGCATTAACCACATTAGACTTTCAAAAATAATAAAAACCAAAGAATCACTAACTTTAGTTATTGAATAATATAGGAAAATAATGAGAATGATGACTTATCCTTGTATCACAGATGCTCTGTCAATGATGGTAAAGCAACCAGTAACAATGATAACCTACTCTTATATTTAAATATTTTCATATTGAATAAGCATTGTTTTGTATTTTAGTGATTATATAAATAACGAGTTTGCCACATACTAAAATCATTATTTTAACAATTAGATTATGTAAATAAAAACAGTATTGACATAAAATTTAAACGCTGTAGATTCGTATGTAACAGCAGAATGCAAGCTGTTATAAGCAGTAAAGCGAGAGCTTCAATAAGCTGCCGCTAATATAGAAATAAACGCGATGATGTAAGGCTTCGAAATACGAGTTGAGTTGCAATTTTAATAGTTAGCAAACGAGTAAAGCAACGTATTAAAAGTCTATATCGCGTGGGGAGTATACTTGTTTAGATAATCTTTATGATGACCGTTTTTATAACGAATATTATATGGAGACCAATCAGTACCTATATTTTTACAAGTGTGTACATTTTAAATTTAGTATCAAGTTAAAGTAGTAATGTTTAAACGCGATGATGTAAGGCTTTGAATCATGAGTTGAATTCTAACTGCAATGGTTAGGAAATTGAGTAAAGCAACGTATCAAGAGTCTATATCGCGAGGGGAGCTGTACTAATTTAGATAATCTTTATGATGACCGTTTTTATAACGAATATTATATGGAGACCAATCAGTACCTATATTTTTACAGGTGTGTATATTTTAAATTTTGTATCAAGTTAAAGTAGTAATGTTTAAACGCGATGATGTAACGCTTTGAATCACGAGTTAATTTGCAACTGCAATAGTTAGCAAAACGAGTAAAGCAACGCATCAAGAGTCTATATCGCGAGGGGAGTGTACTAGTTTAGTTCATCGATATGATGACAATTTTTACGACCAAAATTATATGGAGAAAAGTCAGTAAGTTAGTAGTATCCATATTGTAATAAGCGTGTACATTTTAAATGCAGTATCAAGGTAGTATTAAGTTAATAAGTTCTTAATGTTAAAAATACAATTTGCAGTACCTTAAAAGCCCTGACAATACTTAATGTCAGGGCTTTTATCATTTTGATATAAAGATTTCTAAGAAAATATCACCCTACACAATTTTACTTAATTGAGAGTTTCTTAGAAAAACCCAATTCGGCATAACGCCGAATTGGATTTCCACATTAACGTAACCAGTTAGTTTTCGCTAACTCGACAACTTCATCACCACGACCACTCAGAATGGCTTTCATCATATACAGACTGAAGCCTTTAGCCTCTTCAACATTTATTGTTGGTGGCATAGAAAGCTCTTGTTTTGCCGTCACAACATCAACCACTACCGGGCCATCATGAGCAAATGCTTCTTTCAATGCTGCATCAACGTCATCACTGTGCTCAACACGGATCCCTTTGATACCCGCTGCATTAGCAACTGCCGCAAAGTTAGGATTATGCAAATCTGTGCCTTCAGTTAAGAAACCTGCAGCCTTCATTTCCATCGCCACAAAACCCAGTACGCTGTTATTGAAGATAACGACCTTGACGGGTAAATTTAATTGAACCAGTGATAATAGATCGCCCATCAACATACTGAAGCCACCATCACCACTCAGCGTGACTACTTGGCGTTTTTTATCTACAGACTGGATACCCATTGCCTGTGGCATCGCATTTGCCATGGAGCCATGATTGAATGAGCCGATCAAACGACGTTTACCATTCATTTTCAAATAGCGTGCCGACCAGACTGTTGGTGTTCCTACATCACAAGTAAAGACCGCATCGTCATTCGCTAGCTCACTGATTCGGCTAGCCAGATATTGAGGATGAATAACACCTTCTTTACCCGGCTTCGCCAAATCATCTAAACCTTCACGAGCTTTAGCATAATCTTTTAAAGCATTATCTAAGTGTTTCTGATTTTGTTTAGTCTCTAAATGAGGCTGTAATGCGGTGAGTGTCGCTTTAATATCACCAATCATGCCCATATCTAGCTGGCAATGCGATCCCAAACTACCCGCATTGATATCAATTTGAATAATTTTTGCATCCGTAGGATAAAATGCACGATATGGAAATTGTGTTCCCAATAGAACGACAGTATCTGCGTTCATCATCGCCTGATAACCCGATGAGAAACCAATAAGTCCAGTCATTCCTACCGTATATGGGTTGTCCCACTCAATATGCTCTTTACCGCGAAGTGCATGCACAATCGGTGCTTTCAATGTTTCAGCCAATTTGATGACTTCATCATGAGCGCCCGCACAGCCAGCACCACAAAACAGAGTAATATTCTCCGATTCATTGAGTGCTTCTGCCAGTTTAGCGATTTCAGTGGGCTGAGGCATGATAAGTGGTGCTTGCGGCTGATACCATTTATTCTCATTAGCAGTGTCTGGCGCTTCGCTTAATGCAATATCGCCTGGCAGAACAATTACTGAAACCCCTCTTTCGAGAATCGCCTTACGCATTGCAATACCGAGGACTTGCGGCAATTGTTCAGGATTAGAAATCATTTCACAATAGTGGCTACATCCGCGAAATAATTCAGTAGGATGCGTTTCCTGAAAATAATTACTACCGATTTCACTGGATGGAATATGAGCTGCAATTGCTAAGACGGGTACACGATTACGATGACAATCATACAGACCGTTGATGAGGTGCATATTACCTGGACCACAAGAACCTGCACAGACGGCAAGATTACCGGTTATTTGAGCTTCTGCTCCCGCTGCAAAAGCAGCTACTTCTTCATGACGAGTTCCTAACCATTCGATAGTACCAAGACGGCGTAAGCTATCACTCAAACCATTCAGTGAATCACCAGTAACCCCCCAGATACGCTCGACACCTGCATTATCCAGTAATTTCGCAATATAGGTTGCAACAGTCTGTTTTTTCATAATGGCACTCTTTCTAAGTCTGATAAGGTTTAAATTATTCACAAAGAATAATTCTGATAACACAAACTTTGTGCTACTTGTACTAGACAAGTATATTTTGGTACGATACTTCCTCAGTATTAAACTAATTCCTTATTACTGAGCTTAGTTTAGCTAATTAATCTTCCTGTTCCTATCAATCAAAAAAATAACATTCTAGAATAGTATAATCCGCTATTAATATCCAAAGATGATGTGAAATGCAGGATAAGTAAATATATTCATACCAAACATAAGTTCATACAAAAAAATATACTCCCCGTATTCAACGACCATTCTGAATTGGAATATCGATAAAATATAATCCAATTCAATATGTTATTTATTGATTATCTTGGTGGTGAAAATAATAAAATCAAATAACAAATAGCGATAAAAAACATCCCCATAACAGCTATGTTGAAATTTAACATTAAGATGGAAATATCGTAACCTATTGTTACAAAAAGCGTAAATGAAATTCCTAATGGTTTCGCTATTTTAACACCCATATCTCTTAGCCGCTGAACTGTTAGCAAACTTAGAACATATAAATTGAGTAAAAAAAATAATACAAAACTAAAATCAATGCTTCCGTCTGGATATAAAAAAGGATTAAAAATCTCAGTATTTTGAATATCTGCTACTGGATCATACGATGTATTTATTGCCAAAAGCTGAATCACAATGTTACTAATAAAATACCAAGCAATGCTATAACCCAGAAATGGTAAGCGATGAAGTTTATTCACATTCCATGATTGGCTAAATTTACCAACAGTCATGATTATTCCATAATTATAAATTTAAGGTCCGCAAAAAATATCATATCAATATCACACAAAAAAAATCAACCTAGTCGTTATGTCATTAAAATCCACCATAAAACAAGTAACAAGAGCAAAGCAACATCATCTAGTTATAAACCAGTATAAATAGCCTATATTTTACATTTAATCGATATTATTGTATTATCAATCAAATGTTAGGTCATTTAAAGGTACCCATTTTGCTTCTTTTACAACCAAGACACGCATTATTTTTCCCTTCCTTTTGCATTGCCCTTCGTCGTTGTTAGTGGTGGTTTTCTCACCTAAATTGCAATAGCAAATCAGTCATGAAATAGCATCAATATTATTCATGCTGATGATTTTTGCCGATAACATATAAATTTTTTATGCATTCTATAGATAACGACTATTCTAATATAACAGTCTCTATTTTTATCTGGCGTAAGCGAGATATGAACGCCACACGCATATATCATGAATGCAGTTCATTACGTTTTTTGAATTCAGATAAGAGGATGGTTCCATGAAATTCAGAAAGAAAAAAGAAAAACCATTAAATATTAATGATATAACTATTATTGATGATGGTAAATTGAAAAAAGCGATCACTGCTGCTTCGCTGGGTAATGCGATGGAGTGGTTTGACTTTGGTGTATACGGCTTCCTTGCTTATGTACTGGGTCAGGTCTTCTTCCCAGACGCATCACCGAGCGTTCAGATGATTGCTGCACTAGCAACATTCTCTGTGCCTTTCTTAGTACGACCACTTGGGGGCGTAGTCTTTGGGATCTTGGGTGATAAATATGGCCGACAAAAAGTCTTGTCAGTTACTATCATCATTATGTCGGTCAGTACCTTCTGTATTGGTTTAATTCCATCATACGCCAGCATTGGTATTTGGGCTCCAATCTTGCTGTTATTAGCAAAACTAGCACAAGGTTTCTCCGTAGGTGGTGAATATTCAGGCGCTGCCATATTCGTTGCAGAGTACTCACCTGACCGTAAACGTGGCTTTATGGGAAGTTGGTTAGACTTTGGTTCTATCGCAGGCTTCGTGTTAGGTGCTGGAGTTGTAGTTCTTATTTCAAGCCTTGTCGGTGAAGAAAGCTTCCATGATTGGGGCTGGAGAATTCCATTCTTCTTAGCATTACCACTGGGTATCATTGGCCTGTATTTACGTCATGCTCTTGAAGAAACACCCGCATTCCAACAGCATATTGAAACGCTTGAAAAACAAGATAAAGCGAATATCCAAAATCCACCGAAAGTCTCTTTCCGTGAAGTGGTCTCTAAATATTGGAAAAGCTTGATGGTCTGCGTTGGGTTAGTTATCGCTACTAACGTAACTTATTATATGCTGCTGACTTATATGCCAAGCTATCTGTCACACAATCTAAATTACTCAGCTGACCATGGTGTACTTATCATTATTGCTATCATGATTGGTATGCTATTTGTTCAACCAATTATTGGTTTAACCAGTGATAAAATTGGTCGCAGACCATTCGTTATTGCTGGGAGCGTGGGTCTGATTATATTAGCGTATCCAGCCTTTATGCTAATTACCAGTGGTTCTGTTGGTCTCATTTTCGTGGGCTTACTGATCCTCGCGGTTCTGCTTAACTGCTTTACTGGTGTAATGGCCTCTATCTTGCCATCAATTTTCCCAACCCATATTCGGTATAGTGCATTAGCGATTGCCTTTAATATTTCAGTCTTGATTGCAGGTGCAACACCAACGGTGGCTGCTTGGTTGGTTGAATCAACTAACAACTTATATATGCCTGCATATTATTTAATGGTGATTGCATTAATTGGCTTGTACACTGGTATTAAAATGCCAGAAACGGCTAATAAGCCACTGAGAGGGGCAACGCCTGCGGCATCCGATAAAGCCGAAGCGAAAGAAATCTTAAGTGAGCACTACGACAATATTGAGCAAAAAGTTGAAGATATTGATGAGCAGATTGCTGAACTTGAGAAAAAACGTCAATCATTGATCAATCAGCATCCTAAATTGGATTAAGCCTATGTAGGCAAGGAGTAGAACGATGGCGCAAGAACAGGCTTGTCACTTAGTCTGGTTTCGTAACGACCTTAGGGTCATGGACAATAAAGCGCTATCTTCTGCTTGCTCTGATCCACAAGCAAAAGTACTCGCCCTGTTTACAGCAACACCTGAACAGTGGCGAGCACATGATGTTTCCCCGCGCCAAATCACTTTTTTACATCAAAACCTGATTGAGCTGCGTGATTCATTGGCAAAATTGGGTATTCCGTTAATCTGCCAAACTACTCCTGATTTTTTAAGTGCTGCGCAGTGGGTACTAGACTTTGCCGAGCAGCAGCAAGCAGATGCTCTCTTTTTTAATCATCAATATGAATTGAATGAACGAAACCGTGATGAATGGCTGATAAAACAACAACCTTCATTTCGTGTTCATGCCTTTGACGATGCACTGTTATTACCACCAAAATCAGTCAGTAACCAAAAAGGCGAAATGTATCAAGTCTATACGCCATTCCGTCGTGCCTTTGTTACGCAACTTACTGTTACCGATTTTCGTTCTGTGCCCGCACCTAAATCGCGAGGCGCAATTCTCTCAATTGAAAAGCAACAACTGTTATTCGAACATGATGCTGTCGAGATTGCTGCTCATTTTCCTTCTGGAGAAGTAGCTGCATTACAGCGACTCAGGTTGTTTTGTCGTGAGAGAGCGCAAGATTACCAGCAAAATCGAGATATCCCGTCTCTTGACGGAACAAGCCAGTTATCACCTTACTTAGCAGTTGGTGTTTTATCACCACGCCAATGCCTTAATCGTCTACTTACTGAGAATCCCCATACTTTCGATTCCCCTGATAGCGGTTCATTTACTTGGTTGAATGAGCTTATTTGGCGAGAGTTCTATCATCATCTATTAGTTGCATTTCCGCACCTATGCCGCCATCAGCCGTTTATTGAGTGGACAAAGCACATTCAATGGAATTCCTCTGATACTGACTTCAATGCTTGGAAAAATGGCTTAACGGGTTATCCAATTGTTGATGCAGCCATGCGTCAGCTCAATACAACAGGTTGGATGCACAACCGTTTACGGATGATCACAGCCAGCTTTTTGGTAAAAGATTTATTAATTGATTGGCGCCGTGGCGAGCAATATTTTATACAACAATTAATTGATGGCACATTAGCCGCCAACAATGGTGGCTGGCAATGGTCGGCCTCAACTGGAATAGATGCTTCACCTTGGTTTCGAATTTTTAATCCAACCACTCAGGGCAAAAAGTTTGATCCCGATGGTAAGTTTGTGCGTCACTGGCTACCCGAATTGCGTACTGTGCCAGACCAATATATCCACACGCCTCATGAATGGGCAGAATCTACTCGCGTAATTTTAGATTACCCAACACCGATTGTTGATCATAAACAAGCACGTTTAATGACCTTAGAAGCGTTCGAGACGGGGAAAAACCATAGCTTAAAAACTGAATGATTAGCACAGTAATGATTTGAATTAACGATTATATTTAGCTCATAATTACCTAAAATAATGCGTTTTATTACTGGTTCCAGCGGATAAAATCGCTATAAACAGGATGCGTTATCATGCAAGTCATTTTACAAGTACACTTCCCTTACCAAGGTCCTTGGGGCGAAGACATGGCTAAAGCCATGGAAGCCTTAGCCGAGTCTATTAACCATGAGCCTGGTTTTATCTGGAAGATATGGACAGAAAACCAATCAACTCAGAAAGCGGGTGGTATCTACCTGTTTGCTTCAGAGAAACAAGCCCAAGCCTACTTAGAAATGCACAGTGCTCGTTTAAAATCCTTTGGTATCCCTGAAGTTATCGGCGAAATTTTTGCTGTTAATGCCCCTCTTAGCCAATTAAACCAAGCTCAATTTCTAGCAAATTAACCTATTCTGAGCCGTAAAAGAGATATTTTACGGCTCAGCCAGAACTACTTTTATTGGCGCAAAAACTCAAACAACATCACATCGGAGGTAAAGGAACCATCTTCCTGTACTGCAAAATGATTTTTCGCTTCATAACTTAGCGTAGTTTGATATTGGCGAATAGCATCAACTAAAGGCTTTGGCGTTCTCATTCGCTCAACCCAGCTACTAAATTCCAGCTGTAGGCGAAAACTTTTTACCTCTCGCACAAATAGCCCAGCACCATTAAACATGCTTGACCACTCCCCTGCGGAATAGTCTCGAATATGCGAGGTATCACGCAGAACCTCTACCGTCTGCAGATAGATATCAAGCAACGGATGACCAGGTGAAACCACATCGATAAAAATACCACGACCACCCGGTTTTAATACCCGTTGAACTTCTCGGAGTGCCCTGCCTACATCGTGCCAATGATGTGCTGAATAGCGACTTATCACGATATCAAAACTGTTATTCTCAAAAGGCAAAGACTCCGCAGCACCTTTATATGTTTCAATATTATTGAGTTCACGCTCTACGGCGGTTGACGCTACGACAGCTAACATTGAGTCCGATAAATCATAAGCCGTCACAGAACTAACCAAAGACGCGGCCATAAAACTTGCATGACCTGCACCGCAACCAAGGTCAAGTACCTTAGCCTCTAAATTCCCTTTTAGTGCATGTTGCAAGGCGAGTAAATCCTCCCCTTGAGCATGAACTTGACTAGTCAAATAGGAATTGGCTTGTTCATCAAATTGTTGATAAACCGATTGATGGTGTGTTTTCATGTTGTTCTCTTCTGTTTTATATAAAATCTTTATATTGGATGTTTTTCCATCAAAACAGAAAATGATTAAAAAGGCATCTTTTACATCGGTAAAATATGTAAAAATATATTTAAGTTTTAGGTCGTAAACAACATTAAAAATCCCCTTCACGACGTTCAACCAATGTCAGAATGCTATACAGAGCAACAGCAATATCTTCTTGGTTAAATACTTGCACATCCCACTCGACTACACCGTTTGGCTTATCCTCTATTGTTTTCTGTGTTTTTTTGATCTTCTTCTTACAAGTTAAGCGAACTTGAATAGTGTCTCCGATTTTTACGGGTTCAATAAAACGCAGATTTTCCATACCATAATTCGCAATAACAGGACCAACGGCTGCATCAACAAACAAACCTGCAGCGGCTGAAACCACAAAATAACCATGTGCAACACGCTCACCAAATAATGACTGCGCAGCACCGATTTTATCCATATGGGCATAGAAATGGTCACCACTTAAACAGGCAAAATTCACTAAATCAGCTTCTGTCACTGTACGTCTTGCAGTCAGTAAGGTATCGCCTATTAATAAATCTTCGAAATATTTTCTAAATGGGTGTACTGGGTCTTCAATAACATCTGCTCCCCGTACCCACTGTTTAGTCACGGAGGTTAACATTGATGGGCTACCTTGAATTGCTGTACGTTGCATATAGTGCTTCACTGCACGTAACCCGCCTAGTTCCTCACCGCCACCAGCACGACCGGGGCCACCATGTACTAATAATGGCAAAGGTGAACCATGGCCTGTAGATTCTACGGCTGAGGCTTCATTGAGAATTAATATCCTGCCATGGGCTCTTGCTGTTTTGCGGATCACCTCTTGAGCAATCAATGCATCTGCTGTCACTAATGTCCCTACAAGACTTCCACCCCCCATAATTGCTAGTTCAATCGCTTGCTCTGTTGTTTGATAACTCATCAATGTTGCCACAGGACCAAATGCCTCAATTTCATGAACAGCTCGATGAATATAAGGATCAGCACAATATAATAAGGTCGGGGGGTAAAAAGCCCCTTTTTGGCTGTCAGCGCCTATCACATCAAGATCTTTGGTCGTGCCTCCACACAGTATTTCACAGCCATTTTGCTGCAAAAAACTAACTTTATCTTGGACATCAGCACGTTGTTCTTGGTTAATCAGGGACCCCATGCGAACCCCTTCAACGGCTGGGTTGCCAATTGTCACCCCTGAGAGCCGCTTAAGTAGTGCATGTTTGACACTATCTAACTGAGATTCAGGTACAATAATACGCCGGATAGCAGTACATTTTTGCCCTGCTTTTGCAGTCATTTCACGCGTAATTTCTTTAATAAACAATGAAAATTCAGGCTGTTCAGGTGTGATATCGATGCCTAAAATAGCACAATTGAGAGAGTCAGCTTCCATGGTAAAGGGAATGGATTTTTCACGTAGCCGTGGATGGGATTTTAATTTGTGTCCTGTCTCAGCAGATCCCGTAAATGTCACTACATCCTCATAATCGAGATGTTCAAACATGTCACCCACACCACCACAAATCAACTGTATTGCCCCCTCCGGTACAATCCCACTCTCAACAATTAAGCATACCATGGCTTGCGTTACCTGAGCCGAAGCAGTTGCCGGTTTAATAATGGCTGGCATTCCTGCTAGCCAAGTCGGGGCTATTTTTTCTAACATTCCCCAACAAGGAAAGTTAAATGCATTGATGTGTAAAGCCACACCACGACGGGAAGTTAAAATATGACGAGCAATGAACTGCCCTTGTTTAGATAGCGGGATCATTTCATCTTCTGGCCAAATAGTATCATCGGGTAGCTCACGATTTGCCAACCCAGAGAAAGAAAATAGTGTCGCAATTCCACCTTCAATATCCACCCAACTATCCGCTTTAGTAGCGCCTGTTTGCGCCGATATATCATAAAGATAGGCTTTATTTTCGAGCAAGTGTTTAGCTAATGACTTGAGCATTTGCCCACGTTGCTGGAATGTCATTGCAGCGAGTACATCTCCACCTTTTTGCCGCCCATAATCAAGACTATCAATTAAAGGTAAACCCTCTGTTGTCACTTCATACAAGGCCTCTTCTGTCAACGCATGATAGATTTTCCGAGCTTCCCCTTCACCGTATAACCACTTCCCTGTTATATAACTTTTTAATTGCTGCATAACACCTCTCCAAAATAAAATCACAAAACCAGACTTAATGGGAAAACATGTATCATAAAAATAATCATAGACCATAGACCACAATTAACAAATATAAAACAATTTATTCATTAAGCAACCAACGCATAAGTAAGAACATTAATAATGCTAATGCAATATATTGATTTTCAATAATTGTTCAATGATGAATGTGAGGCTCATCGCAAAACTCAATTAACCAACATTGATTTTATTGTTAATAATTCCTAGCATTAATGTTAATTAAATATGATTCATATTTTATTTTAAATAATTTAAATCGAATCAAATAATCGGTAGGTAAAATGAATGAGCAAAATCAGGCAAACTTCGAGGCCAAAATCGAAGCCGATATCCAGATTGAACCAAAAGACTGGATGCCCGACGCCTACAGGCAGAACCTAATCCGCCAAGTGAGCCAACATGCTCATTCGGAAGTCATTGGCATGTTGCCTGAAGCCAACTGGTTGACGAGGGCACCAACACTCAAGCGCAAAGCGATATTATTGGCAAAAATTCAAGATGAAGCTGGGCACGGGCTTTATCTTTATAGCGCCGCAGAAACGCTAGGTTGTTCACGACAAGACGTCTATCAAAAGCTTCTTGATGGAAAAATGAAATACTCCTCCATCTTCAATTATCCCTCACTCAGTTGGGCAGATATTGGTGTCATTGGCTGGCTGGTTGATGGTGCAGCCATTGTTAATCAAGTCGCTCTATGCCGAGCCTCTTATGGCCCCTATGCACGTGCCATGGTGAAAATCTGTAAAGAAGAAAGCTTCCATCAGCGCCAAGGCTATGAAGCTGTAACAGTACTCGCGAAGGGAACTCCCGAACAAAAAGCCATGCTACAAGATGCGATTAATCGCTTTTGGTGGCCTGTTTTGATGATGTTCGGCCCAAATGACAGCGATTCTCCACATAGCGCTCAAAGCATGGCGTGGAAAATTAAAAGATTCAGTAATGACGAGCTACGCCAAAAATTTGTTGATAACACAGTGCCACAGGTTGAAGCGCTCGGCATGACTATTCCTGATGTTGATCTCCAGTGGGATCAATCTCTGGGGCATTACCGTTTCGGTGAAATTGATTGGAAAGAGTTTTATCAAGTACTTAAAGGTGAAGGCATCTGTAATTACGAACGTTTAAATGCTAAACGAAAAGCTTGGGAAGACGGCGAATGGGTACGTACAGGTGCCATGGCGCATAGCCAGAAACAAAAAACTGTCAAATCTGCGGCTTAGCGCTGAATAAGAGGAAATAACAATGAGCAATCAAGACTGGCCACTGTATGAAGTTTTTGTCCGTAGCAAGCAAGGACTTGCCCATCGTCATGTGGGAAGCCTCCATGCGGCTGATGACAAAATGGCGCTAGAAAATGCCCGTGATGCCTACACCCGCCGCAGTGAAGGTTGCTCGGTTTGGGTGGTTAAAGCAACTGACCTGATTGCCTCTCAGCCAGATGATAAGAGTTCATTCTTTGATCCCGCCGATACCAAGGTTTATCGCCATCCTACTTTTTATACCATTCCTGATGGCATCAAAAACATGTGAGGTGATAACAATGAATCAACATGACGCTCTCAAACACTATGTTTTAAGACAAGGGGATACCCCGTTAATTCTGGCTCAACGTCTATGCGAATGGTGCGGTCATGCACCTGAACTCGAAATTGATCTCGCTCTGTCGAACATCGGCCTGGACTTACTGGGTCAAGCAAGAAACTTTCTGGCTTATGCCGCAACCCTTGCTGGATCTGAATGTGATGAAGACCAAATTGCGTTTCTACGCGATGAGCGCGAATTTGGTAATTTACTGCTCGTTGAACAGCCTAATGGTGGATTCAATGACACCCTAGTACGCCAATTTTTTATCGATGCTTATCACGTGCCTTTGTATGAAGCGCTGACTCACAGTAAAGATGAACAACTCGCGGCTATTGCCGAGAAATCCCTGAAAGAGGCACTTTATCACCTACGTTTTAGCCGTAATTGGATGATCCGCTTGGGCGATGGTAGTGAAGAAAGCCACCAAAAAATTCAACAATCCGTGAACCAGTTATGGCGATTTACGGGAGAATTATTCCATGCTGATGAAATTGAAATTGAGCTCGCAGCAGTCGGTATTGCTGTCGATCCTCGCACCTTACAAGCACATTGGCTGATCACTGTAGAAAATACATTTGCACAAGCAACACTGACTCTTCCTGAACAAAATGGTTACCGTTTGGGGGGGAAACAAGGCAGCCATACTGAGCACCTTGGCATCATTTTAACTGAATTGCAGTTTCTTCAACGTGCTTACCCTAATTGTGAATGGTGATGTTATGGAGCAGAGATTGCTTACCCGAGACTTACAACCGCCACAAATTCATCAGATCTGGCAACAGCTGCATCAAATACCAGATCCAGAATTACCCGCACTCTCGATTACTGATCTTGGGATGATCCGCAATGTTTTTGCCACATCGAATGGTTGGAAAGTTATGTTTACGCCAACCTATTCAGGTTGCCCGGCGACCGAATTTTTAATTACCGAAATTAAACATGTTTTGAAACAGGCAGGCTTTCTCGATGTGGAAATTCAGGTGGTTTTAACCCCAGCTTGGACAACAGATTGGATGAATCAAGATGCGAAGCAGCGTTTACGCGAGTTTGGCATTGCACCACCTGAAGGAAAATCTTGTGATCATCCAGAGCTATCAGGTCCGATTTCCTGTCCTCGCTGCCACAGTCAACACACTGAAAAAATCAGTGAATTTGGCTCAACAGCTTGCAAAGCTTTATATCGGTGCCGCGAATGCCTCGAACCTTTTGATTACTTTAAATGTATTTAAGGGCGCACACATGACTGTATTTCATCGTTTAAGTATTTCTGCAATTGAGCGTGACACTCCGGATGCGGTTGCTGTGACCTTCTGTATTCCTGATGATCTACGCGATCAATATTACTACCGTCCAGGTCAGCATTTAACAGTAAAAGCATTCGTTAACGGAGAAAACCTGCGTCGCTGTTATTCCATCTGTAGCTCTCCTGATGAAGGAATATTAACGATTGGTGTTAAGGCTATTGATCAAGGTCGTTTTTCGAATTTTATTAACCAACAACTCAATGTTGGCGATAGCCTCGATGTGATGGTGCCGCAAGGCCAATTTGGCTATCAACCCGATATTCGTACTCAAGCCTACTACCTTGCTGTTGCTGCGGGTTCTGGTATTACACCTTTATTATCGATTATAAAATCGACACTACAAACCGAGCCTCACAGCAAGTTCACCTTAATTTACGGTAATAAAAATAGTCGCTCAGTCATGTTCAAAGAGAATATTTCAGATCTTAAAAATGAATTTGCTGAACGTTTCCAAGTTCTCTATTTATTCAGCCAAGAGCAGCAAGATAGCGCGCTACTCAGCGGTCGCATCAATAAGCCCCAATTAATGGCATTAGGGCAAACCTTACTCAATTTTAGTCAATTCGACCATGCCTTTGTCTGTGGTCCTGAAGAGATGATGGATGATGTCCAAACTGCCTTATCTGAATCTGGCATGAAGCCGGAACACATACACAGTGAACGTTTTAATACCACCGCTATGAAATTTCGCCCACCAGCGACTATGAACACCGATAACCGACAAGTCAGTATTCATCTCGATGGCCGCATGTTGACTATCAATATGGATAGCCAAGATGACAGCATTCTTGATGCTGCGCTACGCCAAGGTGCTGACCTACCTTACGCATGCAAAGGCGGTGTTTGTGCAACTTGTAAATGCAAGCTAAGGGCGGGAGATGTGGAAATGGGCGTGAATTACAGCCTGGAGCCAGACCAGATTTCCGATGGTTATATTCTGAGCTGCCAAGCATGGCCGAAAGGTGATGGCGTGGTACTGGATTTTGACGTCTAGGGGGCGATATGCAAACAGACTGGATTTTAGCACAAACAGCAAACCGTGTTCTGACGCTAACCCTTAACCGTCCCGAGGTTCGTAATGCCTTAAATACCGATTGCCTCGAACAGCTTGTTAAATACCTTGAGCAAGCTGATATCAACCCTGACATTGGTGCAGTGGTGATTACGGGTAATACACGTTTTTTCGCGGCAGGAGCTGATCTTAAAGAGCTGCAACAACAGACAGTGGCGACTGCAATAACGGATAGACGGCCTCAAGTTTGGCGACGTTTTTCTCAGGTGACTAAACCTATTATTAGCGCCGTGAATGGTTATGCCCTCGGTGCAGGTTTCGAACTGGTTCTTGCCAGTGACATAGTGATTGCCGGGGAATCAGCTCGTTTTGGTTTACCTGAAATTACCTTAGGACTGATACCCGGTGCGGGTGGAACACAACGTTTAGTGCGGAGTGTCGGTAAATCCCTTGCCATGCAAATGGTGCTCACAGGAGAGGCGATAAATGCACCGCGAGCGTTACAAGCGGGGCTAATCAATCAAATTTGTGTCGATAAATTAGTCGTGGAATATGCACAAAAAATTGCGAATCGCATAAGTGCTCATGCGCCATTAGCAATAAAAGCCGCCAAAGCTGCCATTAATGCAGCACAAGAAATGTCATTGTCTGATGGCTTACAGCTTGAGCGCCAATATTTTGTCAGTTTAGCTGGCACTGATGACCGTCGTGAAGGCATCAATGCTTTTTTTGAAAAACGGCCGCCGAAATTTACAGGACAATAATATGCAAAACAACGCAATGATACTGACAAAGCAGGAAAATGGGGTGCTCACCATCACATTGAATCGCCCTGATAAGCTCAACAGTTTCAATGATGAAATGCATCAACAACTCAGTGAGGCGCTAAAAATTGCTGAACGCGAAGATACCGTCCGTTGTTTAGTCATTACGGGATCAGGTCGTGGTTTTTGTGCGGGACAAGATCTCAATGATCGTAATGTCTCGATCGGCACAGAAACACCTGATTTAGGCTATTCCGTCGAGACTTTTTATAATCCTTTAATTCGCAGGCTAATTGCCTTGCCTAAACCCATTATATGCTCAGTAAATGGCGTTGCCGCAGGTGCTGGTGCTGCTATTGCTTTAGCGGGCGATATTGTTATTGCTGCCAAAAATGCCAATTTTATTCAATCTTTTTGCCGCTTAGGGCTCGTTCCTGACTCCGGAGGTAGCTGGTTTTTACCTCAATTAGCAGGGCATGCGAGAGCCATGGGGATGGCATTACTGGGTGATAAAATCAGCGCAGAACAAGCCTTACAGTGGGGCATGATCTGGCAAGTGACCGAAAGTGACGCATTAGCCTCAACCGTTAATACATTAGCTCAGCACCTAGCGACTCAGCCAACCTATGGTTTGGGGCTAATTAAGAAAGCTATCTACAGTGCTGCAACCAATACATTAGATGAACAACTCGATCTTGAATGCGATTTACAGCGACTTGGCGGACGCAGTGAAGACTACCGCGAAGGTGTTGATGCTTTTTTGAATAAACGCGAACCCAAGTTCAAAGGACGCTAACATGACCTCCACTTTCAAAACAGTTGCCGTTATTGGTGCGGGTACAATGGGAGTCGGCATAGCGCAAGTTGCAGCGAGTGCTGGCCATACAGTGCTCCTGTTTGATATCAATAAACAAGCGCTTGAAAAAGCAAAAATATCCTTGAATGAACGGCTTTATCGACGTGTTCAGCAAGGTAAGGTTGGTGCCCAATCAACAAACGAACTACTAGCACGCATCACGCTTGTTTATACTCTTACCGAGTTGGCTCCAGCCCAATTAGTCATTGAAGCTGTCGCTGAAAAATTAGCCGTAAAACAAGCGATTTTTGGCGAACTTGAACGTATTTGCCTACAAGATACCCTATTTGCTAGCAACACTTCCTCATTATCCATCACAGCAATAGCTAGCCAATTAAAGTACCCTGAGCGCCTTGCTGGCCTGCATTTTTTCAACCCAGCCCCTGTGATGAAACTCGTCGAGGTGATCCATGGGCGAGAAACAACCGATGCTGTGATTGAACAGCTAAAAACACTCACTTTGTCTTGGGGGAAAATTCCCGTTATCTGCCGCTCAACACCCGGTTTTATTGTTAACCGAGTCGCAAGGCCTTTCTATGCAGAAACACTGCGTGCGCTTGAAGAAAAAATTGCTGATCCTGCAACACTCGACAGTGTTTTGCGTGATGCTGGCGGTTTCTCCATGGGGCCATTACAACTCACTGACCTTATTGGCCATGATGTTAATTACGCGGTGACCAACTCGATTTTTCAGGCTTCTGGTTATGACCCTCGTTTTCAAACTTCATTTGAGCAACTGGAACTCGTTCAAGCTGGACATTTAGGGCGAAAAACAGGTTGTGGCTTTTATCATTACGGTGAAAACAAAACGCTGTCGAGTGCCAAAATTGCAGAAAAAGTGATTCTAAACAACCCTCTGGTCGTAACTGCTCGAGGCGATTGGCAAACTTTTCCTGAATTCGCACAACTATTACGGCAAAACGAGATCCTTCTCGAAGAATCTAAATCAGATTGCCTGAGTATTCCGACACTTCTAATTGATAATGTTATTGTTATGTTAACGAACGGAGAGCTCTCTTCAGTATTGGCACAGAGGCTAAACCAAAGTGTTGTTCAATTTGATTTATCGGCTGATTATGCTCAAGCAACCATCATTGCTATCAGCTGCGCCATGCAAAATAGTCATCAAGACAATCAAACTGTGATCGCCTTTTTTCAATCGCTAAACAAGGATGTGATTGTGTTACCCGACTATCCCGGCCTATTAACTTTGCGTACGGTTGCCATGTTGTGCAATGAAGCATTGGATGTCGTGAACAAAGGCATTGCCAGTCCAGAGGATACCGATAATGCCATGCGCTATGGCGTTAACTATCCCAAAGGCCCGCTCACTTGGGGTAAGCAAATTGGTTGGCAAAATATTCTTAATACCCTTGAACAGTTAACCTTGTTTTATGCAGATGGCCGTTATCGAGCAAACCCACTGTTACGGCAGCTTGCTGCCGGTTACCTCTCATTACCCAACAAGGAGTTGCAATGAGCACACAAACGCAAATCACGCTGGCTCAGCAATCTGCACAAATCATGTATCAGGATGATGCCTGTGCCAAAGCAATGGGTATGGTGATTGAAATGGTGACCGAAGGGATAGCCCAAATCTCAATGAAAGTGACACCACAAATGCTAAATGGCCATAAGACTTGCCATGGTGGACAACTGTTTAGCCTTGCTGATACCACATTTGCTTATGCCTGTAATAGTCATGGCCTTGCAGCCGTCGCCTCAAGTTGCTCTATTGATTTTATACGGCCTAGCTTTGAGGGTGAACAGCTTACAGCTACAGCTCAAGTTAAGCATCAAGGCAAACGTACTGGCTTATATGAAGTAGAAATTATTAATCAAGAAGGCAAAATCGTTGCTTGGTTTTATGGCCGCGCGCATCGCCTAGGTCATCGTTTAACAGGGGAAATATCATGAGAGAAGCCTTTATTTGTGATGGTATCAGAACTCCAATCGGCCGTTATGGTGGCTCACTTTCTTCTTTACGCCCTGATGATCTCGCCGTTATTCCCTTAAAAGCGCTGATGGAAAGGCACCCTCAATTGGACTGGTCACTAACCGATGACATTATCCTTGGCTGTGCGAATCAAGCCGGCGAAGATAACCGCAATGTCGCGCGTATGGCAGGTTTATTAGCAGGGCTTCCTTTATCTGTTTCTGGAACCACAATCAACCGCCTCTGTGGTTCAGGTTTAGATGCGATTGCTCTTGCGTCTAGAAGCATCAAGGCTGGAGAAGCTGGGCTAATGATTGCCGGAGGAGTTGAATCAATGAGCCGAGCGCCCTTTGTGATGGGTAAAACGGATTCCGCCTTTTCACGGCAATCCCAGCTATTTGATACCACCATTGGCTGGCGTTTTATCAATCCACTAATGGAAGAGCAGTTTTCTACGGATTCGATGCCTGAAACAGCCGAAAACGTAGCTCAGGAATATCATGTTAGCCGAGCAGATCAAGATACCTTTGCATTACGCAGCCAACAACGTACTGAGCGAGCACGTAAAGACGGTATTTTTGCACAAGAGATTATTCCTATCACCATCAAACATCGTAAAGGTAATGTGCTTGTCACTGAAGATGAACACCCGCGGCCAGAAACCACATGGGAACAACTACAAAAGCTAAAAGCGCCCTTTCGTGAAAATGGCTCAGTCACTGCGGGTAATGCATCTGGTGTCAATGATGGTGCAGCGGCATTAATTATCGCCTCACAAGAAATCGCAAAAGCTCAAGGATTAACCCCAAAAGCACGTATTATTGCCTCTGCAACTTGTGGCGTTGAGCCACGGCTCATGGGACTCGGCCCCTTACCAGCTATTCGAAAAGTTCTCAAAATGGCACAGTTGACCATAGAGCAAATGGATGTGATTGAGCTAAACGAAGCTTTTGCCGCTCAAGCACTCGCGGTTCTCCGAGAACTCGGCCTATCTGATGATGCCCCTCAAATTAACCCAAATGGTGGAGCCATTTCATTAGGTCATCCTCTTGGCATGAGTGGCGCAAGGCTAGCCATCGCTGCGACCAATCAGTTACATCGCCAACAAGGGCGTTATGCCCTATGCACCATGTGTATAGGTGTCGGGCAAGGAATTGCCATGATTATTGAACGTGTTTAAAAAAATAAATACACCTCAAATTCTCCGCAGGATAGCTTGGAGAATAAAGGGAATAAATATAAAAAACGGCCTGATACCCTACACCTGCTCAGGCTAATAGATGACTCACTTTAAACCATTGATTTAAAGATAATTTATATACCTAAATAATTCGAGCGTGGCTAGGAGCCATAAGTATAGTCAACGCAATCACTCGAAATATCACGGGTATAATGAGGAACTGCAATTATGAGCATAATTGATCCAATCGAATTCGCATCTCGTGATGAAATCGAGGCATTACAGCTATCACGACTGAAGTGGACACTCACTCACGCCTATGAAAATGTACCAATGTATCGTAAAAAATTCGATGCTGTAGGCATTCACCCAGATGATTTTAAGCAACTCAGTGATATCGAAAAATTTCCTTATACCACCAAGCAAGATTTACGCGAAAATTATCCCTTCGATACTTTCGCTGTTCCAATGGAGCAAATTACTCGCATTCATGCTTCTTCGGGTACGACAGGCCGTCCAACTGTTGTTGGGTATACCCAGCAAGACATTGATAATTGGGCTGACTTAATTGCTCGCAGCCTGCGCTCTGCGGGAGCAACAAAAGGAGACAAAATCCATGTTGCGTATGGTTACGGGCTATTTACTGGCGGGCTGGGCGCACATTATGGCGCTGAACGCCTTGGTGCTGCGGTTATTCCCATGTCAGGTGGCCAGACCGAAAAACAAGCCCAGTTGATTGCTGATTTCAAACCTGATGTCATCATGGTTACGCCATCTTATTGCCTTAGCATTATTGATGAACTTGAAAAAATCATGGGTGGAGATGCTAGCAAGTGCTCACTTCGGTTAGGGGTATTTGGTGCTGAGCCTTGGACAGAAGCACTCAGAAGCGAGATTGAAACTCGTTTGGGTATCAAAGCATTAGATATCTATGGCTTGTCGGAAATTATGGGACCCGGTGTCGCCATGGAGTGTGCTGATGCAGGTGAAAGTGGGCCAACCATCTGGGAAGATCACTTTTATCCTGAAATTATCTCACCAAATACACTCCAAACACTCTCATCAGGTGATAAAGGTGAGTTAGTGTTCACTACGCTAACAAAAGAGGCTATGCCTGTTATCCGCTATCGTACACGCGATTTAACTCACCTAATGCCAGGTGTAAATCGTCATATGCGCCGCATTGGAAAAATTACGGGTCGTTCTGATGACATGATGATTATTCGTGGTGTTAATGTCTTCCCATCACAAATAGAAGAGCAAATCATGCAATTCAACGAGCTTTCTCCACACTACCAACTCGAAATCAGCCGTAATGGCAACATGGATAGCTTAGCGATCCGTGTTGAATTAAAGCAACCGGAAATACTTACTTATGATGAGCGCTGTAATATCTGCCATAACCTCAAACATCGTATCAAATCGATGGTTGGTGTTAGCACACGTATTAGTATCGTCAATTGTGGTGATATTCCTCGCTCACAAGGTAAAGCGGCTAGAGTGGTAGATACTAGAATTACCATATAAAACATAAAATTAAGGCACACAATCCGCTATTTAGATAAGTATGCCTTAATCACTGACTTCTTTTAAAGTCTCATTTTGAAATGCAAATGGAAGACAACATCTATGTTTATGTCTACTATTTATGAATATATTTGATACAGAAATTTGCCAGGCAATAAAAAATGGAAACAAAACTCAGTCAATTTATTCAACATGCGCTAGACAGCCAGCCAATCAGTGGAACCTCTCTGATTATTTCACTCTATGGCGATGCCTTTCAGTACCGAGGCGGCGAAGTTTGGCTTGGTAGTCTGACTAATTTGTTAGAACCAATGGGATTTAGCGACCGTTTTGTACGCACCTCGGTATTTCGTTTGCAGAAGGAAGGCTGGCTGGATATTGAAAAAATTGGCCGCCGCAGCTATTACCGCATATCCGAGCGTGGGCAAAATCAATTTCGCCATGCAGAAAGTAAAATTTATCAAAGTGAGCAATCAAAATGGGACGGCAAATGGGACTTATTGCTACTTGAAGCCGCAGATAAAGATGAGAAAGTTAGGCTAAAAAAAGAACTCAGCTGGCTAGGGTTTGGTCAATTTAATGCCTCATTAATGGCCGCTCCCAGCAACGCACAAAGTGATATTCCTTCATTATTAAGTGAATTAAAAGCCGCAGAGTCGGTAGTCTATTTTCGAGCCGATTATCCTTATAATCGCTCTGAAAAAAGTCTAAAAGAGCTCGTATCGAGCAGTTGGTCACTACAAGATGTTGCTGAACATTATCATCAGTTTATTGTGTTATTCCGCCCACTGGCATTATTGCTAAAAGATTTATCAGATGAACAAATATCACCTGAACAATGTTTCCAGTTACGTTTATTGTTAATTCACTTTTATCGTCGGGTTGTTTTAAAAGACCCACTATTACCTGATGAACTTCTACCCGTACAGTGGGAAGGAGAGATAGCGAGGCATCTCTGTACCAATATCTATCAGCGCATTGAGCAAGCAGCGACACGATATGTCAGTGAAATCTGTGAGACAACCGTGGGTGAATTACCCTACCCCTCAGCATATTACTTCCGACGCTTTGGCGGTGTTTTAAAAGAGATAGCTGCATAATAGATTTAATGACAGATATTTTACATAACTCAAATTATATTTAGAAAATAGCGATGCAACTTGGCGTATAACGGGTATTTGATGTTTTACGAATAAGTATCACGAATAAGTACTTTAAATGGAGTAATAACATGCCCTACTACCAAATAGATGGTATCACGCCGGTTGTCAGTCCTGAGAGTTTTGTACATCCAACTGCCGTGATTATTGGTGATGTGATCATTGGTAAACATGTTTATATTGGCCCCAATGCCAGTTTACGAGGTGATTTTGGTCGCTTAATCATTAAAGATGGTGCCAATGTTCAAGACAATTGTGTCATGCATGGTTTCCCACAGTACGACACTATTATTGAAGAAGATGGACATATTGGTCACGGAGCCATTTTACACGGCTGCCATATTAAGCGTAACGCTTTAGTTGGCATGAATAGTGTGATCATGGATGGCGCAATTATTGGTGAGAACTCAATTGTTGGCGCTTGTGCTTTTGTTAAAGCGGAAGCTGTTTTTGCAGATAATACACTGATTGTTGGTACACCCGCAAAAGCATTAAGAACACTCACAGAAAAAGAAATTGCATGGAAGAGTAGCGGTACACGCGATTATCAAACTTTAGTCATTCGTTGCCAGCAGAGCCTTAAAGAAGTCGAGCCTCTCACACAAGAAGAGCGAAACAGGCCAAAATTGGCATTTGATGGAATAATTCCCAAATCAGTGCTTTAGTTAGTTTCATTGATTAAAGCACTCATATTTGAGTGCTTTAGTTAGTTTCATTGATTAAAGCACTCATATTTGAGTGCTTTAAGTTCATGGATGCTAGAACTGTTAACCTTTCATGCTTATATTGCTTCTAGTAAAAATGAGTAAAATAAACGCTATTTGAATATGTTAATAAACTTTATTCTAAAAGCAACATTAGGAGCTCAATTAAAAGATATTTCACTTATTTACTTTGAATCCAAAATTACTCTTAAAGTTCAAATGTTCCTGATTAATAAATATCCTAACCATATTGATTTTACTTACTGATACTTACGGTTGAAATCACCTACGGGCAGTGCAGGTGAAATCCAGTACCCTTGTATGTAATGAATTCCGTTAGCCAGCAACCAATCACATTTTTCTTTTGAATCAACACCCTCTGCAATAATATCAATAGATAACGCAGTTCCAATAAGACCAATGACCCTAACTAACGAATTATCATCATGAATTTGATCGAGTAAACTTTTATCTATTTTGATTATATCAACAGGTAAATTATTTAAGTAATTTAGTCCCGCATAGCCAATACCAAAATCATCGAGGGCTATTTTAACACCCAGTTCACGTAATTCTTTTAATTGTTCTGCTGTTCGAATAATATTCGATATACAAGCAGTCTCTGTGATTTCTATATGTAACTTATTACCCGGTATCTCAAACTCAATTAATTTTTCTTTAATAGATGCAATGAACCCATCATGAGAAAGCTGAACTCCAGATACATTAAGTGAGATTGGGATATCAATGCCTAAAATACGCCAATTTGATAGTACTTTTAAAGACTGCATTAATACCCAGTCTCCGAGAGGAACTATTCCGCCCATTTCTTCTGCTAAAGGAATGAAATCAGCTGGTGAATTAATGTTACCGTTATCTGTCGTCCAACGAACAAGAGCTTCTGCGCCACTGAGTTTATTTGTCCTAATATCTACTTGTGGTTGTAAATATAAGGAAAACTCACCATTTTCAAGTGCTTTCACAATTTGAGCTTCTTGGACTAATCGTTCTTTTGCTTTATCTGTTAGGCTTGGTTCAAAGAAAACTATCTGATTTTTACCTTCACGCATCGCCATATTAATAGCCGATGTTGCTTGTGCAATCATATCTTCTGCAAATATTTGGGACTCAGTGACTGTTTCTACATTATTTTTTTGATAAGAAATACCAATTCGGGCTATTGAGCGTAATGTCATCTCTTGAACAGAAACAACATCAGTTACAACAGACATCAAATTTTGGGCAATACGCATAACTTGATAAGGATTATCAGTTTCACGTAATAAAACGATAAAACGATCAGGTGCTATTTGCCCTAAGAGATCGGTTTGTTCTATTCCAGATTTCATTCTAGTCACTAACTTTCTAATTAATATTTGTTGCTGTTCTGCATTTAAAACGCCAATTGTTTCTTGTAACGTTTCAACGACAATAATAATCAGCCCAGTTGAGGAACCATAAGATGATAATAAATATTGCTCAAATACGGGTTGAAACAAAGTCATATTTGGTAGTAATGAAATCGGGTCATGCGTCGATAGCTGGCTAATAGACTTTTTCGCTTTTTGTAACGCTCTTTGATTATCATTATAGCTTCGAACCAACATACTTAGCTCATCATGCTCATCTTCAAATGATAATGTTAGTTGATGAAATTTATCATCATTTTGAGGCACCCCTTTAAGCTGGTATGTTAATGATTTTAAAGGTGCAATTATTCTTTTCTTTAACTGCCAACTTAGGCAAAAAATTAATATAGCAGATAAAATAGTATAGCTTAAAAATAATGAAATAAACCTAATCCAAAATAACTGATAGGCATGCATAGTATTTGTATATAACGTTATATACCCAATAACTTGTTTTTTACCTTCAACCGGAGATGAATATATAGGTGTTCTTTTTAAAATTTGAATATCGATTATTTTTGAATACCATTCTGTATAGTTATGAAGATATAAAGAGTACTTAACATTATTTTTATTATTTTTATTATCAATAAATTCTAATTTTTCTATCTCAGTAATATTGACTAAGTCATCTAGTAATGAATTGATTTTTTTATCATTATTGCTTTCTATCGCTTCTGAGAGAATAGGAACTGCAAGAAATGAGATATTCTCTAGATTTTTGGTATAGATAGTTTTTCTTTGTTCTACAAAGAGATAGAATTGAACTATCGTAAAAAGACAGATCAAAACTGACGAAGCAATCGACATAATAACAATATACTTTCTAGTCAGAGATCGACGGACTCGCAAATTTAGCTCCTAAATGCAACATAATTTACTAAAATAACAGATACCAGTTAAGGAGTATCCGTATTTTACAATAAAGCAACGCTTTCATCGTAGACTAAATGTAAAAAATTAACAATATAATCAATCTCATATATTACGTAAGAATTCAAAAATAATCTCACTTTGTTTGTCAATGCATCATTGCATATCCATTTCTAAAAAATATAGTATAAAGAAGATCCAATAATAAAATTATCAATATTAGTCTCTTTTTTTATTTTCTTGCCTGTATATACTTAACGAAAATTTCAACTCTTAATGTAATGCCATTTCAAGTAAAACTTATTGATATTAAAGATAAAATTACTTACAACTACATTTTAAGTAATTATTATATATATAATATTAAAAATAATTCGAGTTGATTTAAGTCGAATGGAAAATCATCTAACAATTAATGTTAATTATATGATTAAATTAGAAAAAATAATGACCTATCTTAACAACCCCTACCATATTATTTGATATATGGTAGGGATAAATTGTTCATTATTTAAAATCAGCGTACGGAACTAAAGGTTGAGGTGGTATATCCAAATTTCCAGACCACCCATCAACAGAGTATCGTAAATATAATAATGCATGGCTTGGTGTATAATCTTTAGCTTGCTGAATATCAATAGAAGCACCAATAAACCAGTTCGGTGTTATTCTACGCTCAACTAAAAATGTCGTTGTATAGCCAATACTTTGTCCATACTTTCCTTTACTATTTCCAGAACTTCTCAGGATATCTTTATCACTTCCGCTTAAGTTATTCGCTTCAATCAGACGTGAAACAGGATATCTATTTTCATCTTTAGTATGAGAGTAAGACCAGGACACCGAACCTGCCAGCTCCCATGACCAATCCTCATTTCGCTGGCGATAATTTATAGGTAGACCAAAAGATATATATTGTTGTGGGCTATAATATCCGCCTTGGCCTAAAGTGTAACCACTCAAATCTTTTTGATAATGCCAAAGCATATTACTCAAACCAATAGAAACTTGACGGTCAGAGTCATTAATGACTTTATAGTAATATCCCCCCATCCAGCGGAGACTTTCGTTATTAGCCACATTTTTTCCAGTTATAACATCTCCGGTCACATCTCCCCAGAATCCATGTCTACCACCTAGATCATGGCTGCCACTTAATCCAATTCCAGTTCGACGTACACCTCCCCACGTTATATTTGTATTTGGATCTTTTTGGCCTCCAAAGGCTAATAATGAACTGGCAATAGGTCGGCGATGCGCATTGAATGTTAAACCAACATCGCCAATTTTATCACTATATTCTATACCGCCAACCCAGTCAGTAACTTCAAAACCTAATGGTGTTGTACCTATATCAAAACGAAGGCTGTCATTTTTCCAGCCTATCGCTAAACTATTTCCGCTATAACGCTGTTTTTTATCCCCGCTACAAGCAACATCATAGCAAGTACCAAACTCTTGACCCTCGCTATTCTTCAAATGACCCGAATTAAGGTTCACATTATCAATTCGTAGAAAAAGTGAACCATCTACTAATGGAATATCACTTTGCAGCATTGTAGTTTGTGCGCGAAGTTTAGAATAACCACTTTTACCACTCGAGCCCCAATAGTCGTACTCTAGTGTAAAACGAACATCATCTTTTTTTGCTAAGTCTTCCGTATCTGAACGAATACTACTTTCTAACCAACTATCCGTTTCATTATGCTTAGTAAGATAAGTTAAACGTTCGCGATTCTCAGGCATTGAATCTGTCATTCCTAGGGCAACCATCGCTTTCGCATATCTATCTAATGCAACATCTCGTTGATTATTTTTGCCAAGCACTCGCGCAGAATCTCTTAATACTAAGGCTGAGTCTTCATTAGCTAATGCTGGGTTTTTATCAATTAAATGATTAAATATTTTATTTGCTTGTTCTATATCCCCACTCTCAGCAAGAATATTAGCAATCTGTCGTTGGTTATTGATTGAATAAGTTTCCAATACCCTAGAATCAGATATAGCCTTAATTTTCGTCATCGCTTGATACGATTTATTCAAGCCCAATAACGCTTGAATTTCTCCTACTTGAGCTGATTCATTTTCAGGCTCAGTCGCTAAAATTTGCTGATACCCTTCTAATGCTCGTTGAAATTGATTATTTTCTAAATGCCAATCAGAAAGTAATGATAATTTTCTAATTTTATTAGAGGCGGTATCAGGCAACTTTTGAATTAACAAAATAGCTTCTTGCTCATGCCCTGCTTGCTTGAGCTTTAATGCATCAACGAGAACTTGATTAAATTCTAATTGCTGATGAAGTTCTTCAATATTTTCATTCCACTGACTGCGAGGTAACGAATTGATGACTTTCAACGCATTATTCGATTGATCGTTTGTAAAGTAATACAACGACTTAATATAAAAAGCATCAGGATTATTAGGGTTATTACGGGTCACTGCTTGAATAATATTCTCAGCTTTCTGAGCATCATTAAGAGTATAATAACTTTTTGCTAGATGGTATGAGTTCCATAGGTTATCAGGATCCAACTGTAGAATCTGCTGCCTAACCTTAATTGCAATATCAGTATCTTTCTTTTTATCTGCTTGCTCGGCAAGATCTCCAAGCACTTTAGAGTATAAATAAGGGCCTTTATCATTAACAAGACGTTTTTGAGCTGGAGATAATGATTCTAAGAACTGATAGGCTTTATCTGATGATTGTAAAAAATATAGCTCAGTTATTCTTTGAATTGCATTAATATTTTTTTCATCAAATTGGAAAGCAGATAAATAATACTGTTCAGCCTTTTGAAACTCTTTCTCATGAGCATATGTATTGCCTAACCCAATGAGTGCTTGTATACCTTTGGGATTAATTTTTAACGCAGTAAAGAAATAAGATTGTGCCTTCTGATATTGGCCATCTTCAATAGCCTTGTCAGCAAATGAAATTAATGACCAATATTTATTAGAGTTCAATCCCTCGCGCCAATAAATACTATCTTTATGATTTTTATCAGCATTTAATGCTGCTGATAAAAATTTTACGGCTTGATTATATTGCCCTTGCTGTGAATAAATAAGACCAATTTCGCCAAGTAATTCAGCATCATTTGACTTATTTTTCAATCCTTTAAGTAACAAAGGCAAAGCTAGTTTTTGTTCTTTAGCTGACTTACTACCTAATATTCGCATTCCCTCCGCACGAGA
This sequence comes from Providencia burhodogranariea DSM 19968, assembly GCF_000314855.2. Classification (GTDB taxonomy): domain Bacteria; phylum Pseudomonadota; class Gammaproteobacteria; order Enterobacterales; family Enterobacteriaceae; genus Providencia; species Providencia burhodogranariea. The sequence goes on from NZ_KB233224.1 coordinate 246,816, forward strand.
ATAAAAAGCAGGATCCTTCATCTGTTGCTGTTGTTTTAAAAGTATCTTTTTAGCTGATTCTCGCTGCTCTTTTGCTGTAGGAAAAAGCCCTATCATCCTTTCTAATGCAGAAATACTTTTAGTACTTGTTGGCCAATTTTGAACCTCGTATAACCATAAGTTAGCCGCAATAAGTTCATTCTCTTTTCCTTTTCCCGATAATTGAGTTAAAAGTGAGAACGAATTTTCTGTTTTACCAAAATAAAAATATCGTCGTGCTAAAGTTTCAATAACCAAAGCATTATCAGGATTCTCTTCATAAAGCGATTTTAATTTTTCTAAAGTTTCCTCTTTCTTATTGGGCGCATAAAAATAAACGTTCAGATACTCAATATGCAAACTAATTGTTGGGTAAGTACCCTCAAATAATTTATCGTATAATGTAACCGCCAGTGCGTGATTATCATCTTTAACCGCTTGTCTAGCTTCTTGTAATAAGTTAATCCCATCTGTACTAGACAAATGTTGACCTACTAAAGCTTCCTTCAAAGCATCAGAATTGGGAGATATCTTTTTTAATGAAACTATTAGCTCATCTGCTTTTTCAGTTTCACCTTGGCGAAGATAATAGCGAACTTTAGCCGCAATAAAATCAGGGTTATTTGCATCAATAAGCTCTAATCTAAATAATGCCTCTTCAACAATATCCTCCCTAAATGCATTCTCACCATTTTTAATTTGTGTAAGTAGCGAGATTTGCTGTGGAGAATTATTAGCATATAAAGATGAACTGAGAAGTGTATTAATAGCCAATACACTAAAGATTAAAGAGAGCTTGTTCATTATTGCTTCCAATTTGGGATTAACTGGCCTTGCTTATCAAAGGTAAAATATTTCTTTGTCGAACCTTGTGAAAATAACTTCAATACATAGCTATAATAGACATCGTCTCCAAGAATATCCGTTTCGATTTTTTTTTCTAAAATAGAAGCAACGGTTGTATTACCTATCGCAATCGGTAATAACGCATAAGCCATACCTACATTTCCATAACCTTGAGATTTTCCCGTACTTACATCAACTCTTTCTGGTGGGTATCCTAAATCAGAAACAAGCGATAACATGGGCTGCCACTGTTTTATTAATAATATTCTTTCTTCATTGTTTTCCGGTAACATACCTATCCATAAGTAAGAGCGTATTGAGTCATAGCTTCCCATGCCTTGAGTTCCTTCAACTCTCTGCAACCCTTTTCCTTCTTTCCACCATATCCAGTCAGGTACAAAACCCTTAACCGATGATTTCTGCAATAACTGTATACTGGTTTTTTCAATTTCCTTCCATGGGCTACCAACTTGTGCAAAACGAGCCATGAGTTGTGGTGGCTGATAACTTGGATTTAGCTTCCACTCATTACCATGTACAAAGCCAACTTTTCCGGGTAATAGCATCCAGCCAAGCCCTGGAATATCCATTGTTTCTTCATTAGCGATTCGTTTTAATAATAAAAGCCCTTTCGACTTATATTTATCAATATTCCATAAACGCCCAGCTTCTAGTAACGAGTAGGCAATCCATGCATCAGAATCTGAAGCAGAGTTACTATCAATAACCCCCCAGTTGCCATTAGATTGCTTACCCCACAGCCAAGCAGGCAAATTTGAGGTTATATCTCCTTCAGATAAATTATTTTCTGTCCACTCAAGTAAATTTTGAAAGGCTTCTTTATCGTTTGCAACTAAAGCAAAAAACAGAGCATAGCTTTGCCCTTCTGATGTTGTGACTTTATTTTCAGTGCTTGGATCAATTACCCGCCCATCAGAGCTGATATATTCCTGTTTAAAGTAATCCCACTCAGGCCATTGAGTGCTGGCCTGAGCTGAAGTTAAACTCACAGTGAATAAAATAGATAGTATGCAAGAGATAACTATTCTCATCTTTTTAACCTACTATTTGGACAATAAACGGCGTCGACTGATTGAACTCATGATTTTCCATAATAAAAGCCCACAAATAATCACGACAGCAACTGCTAAAAATGAAAGTAAAATAGGATGTGTCATAAATACAGCCCAAACTTTTTCCCACCATGGCAAATAACCCACATAGTATATTTCACCTACGCGTACACTATTCACTCCAGAATCTCTAATAACTGAAACACTGTCTGACACAAAGTTTCTTTGACCGCTATCAGCTATCGTATTATTTAATAAAGAGAATCCTTTAGGATTATCAGCAAGCAAGGCGACTATACTACGATGCTCATTAAACGGAGATTGAAAACCAATAATAGCCGCAATATTTCCTTGAGAAGTAACTGTAGTTTGGCTATTCACCGCACTATCATTTGCTCTTGGACTCACCGCCAAAATAGGTGCTGGTCTCATTGGCATTTTTATCCAGCTTTTTGTTTTATTTAGTAATAGCTCTAAATTTTGATCATTTTTGAGTAATTCATCAGACATTTCCCCTATGAATAGAATATCGGCATCTTTATTTTTTGCTGAATTCCAATCATCTGTTAGTGAAACATTGATCGCAGGGAAACCCGTTTGTGCACCAATCATTCCCATCGTATTTAATAGCGTGGAAACCTGTTCAGCGGACGCTTGAGAGGATGTTAAGACAATCGTTTCTGATAGATCTGCCATACGCGAGAATGGAAATCCTGACTGGCTAAATGCACGTAAATCGGGCATGGCCATATAATGGCGGTAACCTGAAAAGTCGATAGTTGAGTTTTCATCAATAGTGACTGTATTCGGTATCGGTTGATAAGTAACACATTGTTCCGCTGAACCGCCTGCGATCGGATTACTATAATTAAACGTAAATTTTAATTGATTCTTTTCGCCTAATTTTAATGCAGGAATATCTAAGCTGTTATCAGGATAAAATAATCCCTGTACAAATGGGAGGCGCGTTAATAATGAGACCTCTTTTTGATTCGGTAAAAGCGCTTGAGATTTAATCAGTTGATCATTAAGGCTAACCAACATTTTAGAACCATCTTCTGTATTTGGCGCGGTATAACGATAGTCCAACCGCATTTCAATTCCTGAATCACGGAAAGTAAACAAATCAGGTGGCAAGCTTAAATCAACAGAAATAGGTTTAGGATTCAACCCCGTTGATTGTAGTTGACCTTTGTAACTCACTAATTCAGCAAAGGAAATTGGTTTATCTGTTCTTACCCAGTTTGGTGCATCGTAAGGAACCCTAGGCGACAACATATCAATCTTATCAACGCTTACTGCTGAGCCACGGAACAACAGCTCACCTTGAGCAATCCCTTTGGCGGCCTGTATTAAATCATCGTCATTACGACCTTGAACTAGCAATAATTTAATATACGGATTATCCGGGTGACTAATCATTTCAATCATAGGCCCTTGAACTTCAGGGAAGTCAGCCAGAAATTTGGGGCGCTTTTCATTCGTCATAAATACAACACTATGGCGATCTGGTAATTCATCTGTAAATACAGGGTAATTCTGATTACGCCATTTTGCCTTGGTACCAAGCCACGATGTCAGAATTGCTGCTGCATTTTGCTGTTTAATACTTGCAGCTTGACTAAAAATAATAGGTAAAGTCAGTTCACCTAAATCTCTTGAATCAAAAAAAGGAATTGGGAAATTTGAGAGATCGTTCTTCAACGCAAGCGCTTCAACATTCATATTCAAGTTACTTGCTTGGCTGACATCTAACCATAGCGTTGTACTAGCAGGGTTTTCACAAATATCACGATAGTGGCCAACAAACTCCATCCGAATTTGGTTAAAATCTTTTATATAACGTGTGTCTATGGGCAAGCTAGCTTTGGTTTTTTTGCCAAGGTCTTCTTTTTTAATTGCTAATACACCCATTAACTCGTCGTTTAAAAAAACTTTTAATTGTGATTCTATGGGTAATAAAGAAGGGGATGGCGTGAACTCTAAATTTAAAAGCGCACTGGTCACCATTTGATCACTACGTACACCAAATTGAACATTTTCATCTGGTTGAACGCCTTTTAAATGAATAGGTCCATTTATAGGCGAAATTTTTGCGAAAGATAAATCTATATCCCATGTAGGTACAATAACCGATTGAATATCCGATTCAGGAACATGAGTCAAATTATCTTGAGTAAGGTTGCTTCCAATTGATTCAAGAGCTGCATAACTGGAGCTAGCCATACTCAGTATCGCAGCCATTATTAATAAACTTTTTTTTCTCATTTTTAATATCATCATTATAAATTTATACAAGGTCATAACTGAACTGATCGGCTACACCGTAAGACTTCAAGCTGTATTGTGTACACAGTGAATAAAAACCACTCAACGACCAGAACCACATATTTAATGTGGTTTTAGGAATAGCTGTATTTATTGCCTGCATGCAACTCGAATTAATTTAGGTATAGTTAGCATCAATTATCTAAATTAGTGCGTTGTTTACTATAATTTGGTACGAAGCTATTTAACCAGCTAACCATCCCAACAAATCCCTTAAAAGGTATGTTAATAAATGTAGGTGACTTTTCAGAAAGAATTTGATATCCCTTAAAGCCTAATTTGAAAACATCCCACATACTTTGAATAGGTTTATCTTCCTTTAAGTTCTCTTGCCATAATGCCCAAGTATCTGCACGTGCAAAAGTACATTGAATAAAATCAATATATTGTTGTTGATTTTCTAATTTAAGCTGTAAACCCGCCTCATTATTGTTGAGTCGAACCACTTCAGCAGGAAATAAAAATTCACGCTGTCCTCGCTTTAATATCAAACTAATTTTATCTTCAACATTAACTACACCAGAAACAGATAATTTAATACCCACACCACCTTCCGAGTAATCAGATAAAACGCAAGGATATAAGTGGCCGGTTGAATTTATAATGATAGCCGGCATAGAAATGTTAATTCGATGAGATGTACGTACTTGTTTTGCTTCTAAAGAAACAGCAACGGCGCCACCAAGTATAATCATATTATATACAACCCATAGCATACTCATTATCACTGTAGGAATTTCATCTACGGAACCTACCGTTAAACGCCATATACCAAAAATTAGCCCAACAATATTTAAGAATGCTAAAAAGAGATAAGGCTTATTAATTGTCCAATCAATATACTCCTTGTCAATTAATCCACCTTTTGCAGTTACGTTAAATTTACCTTTATGAGGATTAAATAAAGCAACCGTTGTTGGCCTTGCGATATACCAAGCTAAGACAGTTTCATAGATTTCACTCCACAAGGTGTGCCTATATTTACCCTGAATTTTTGAGTTGGCTAGGCTTGCAAGTACCATATGAGGTATCACATATAAAGCAATTGCGAGTGCTGGAGCAAAAATAATGTAAGCATGAAAAAGTAAAAATGCGAGAGGTGCCGTTAGAAAGATAATCCTCGGGATCCCTGCAAGAAAATGCATCATCGCATTTACGTAACATAATCGTTGAATAAGTTTAAGACCCTTACCAAATAAAGGATTATCTAACCTAAAAATTTGTACCATCCCTCTTGCCCAGCGGATTCTTTGGCCGATATGAGAAGATAAACTTTCCGTTGCTAAGCCTGCTGCTAATGGGATCCTTATATAAGCCGAACTCCATCCTCGACGATGAAGTTTTAATGATGTGTGGGCATCTTCTGTCACAGTTTCTACTGCTATTCCACCAACTTCATCTAATGCAGTACGGCGAATAACTGCGCAGGAGCCACAAAAGAAAGTCGCATCCCACGTATCATTACCATCTTGCAATAAACCATAGAAAAGAGCGCCTTCATTTGGTGTTTTGCGGAAATTGCCAATATTACGTTCAAAGGGATCCGGCGAAAAAAAGTGATGAGGAGTTTGAACAACAGCTAAGCGATGTTCCTTAAGAAATGCACCCATTGTTAATTGTAGAAATGAGCGCGTTGGAATATGGTCACAGTCAAAAATAGTGACAAACTCACCTTTGGCAACTTTTAGTGCATTGTTGATATTACCGGCTTTTGCATATTCATGAGTTGGTCGTGCAATATAATGAACACCAGCCTCTTGAGCGAATTGTTGAAATTCATCTCTTCCGCCATCATCAAGAATATAAATATTTATTTTGTCTTTTGGCCAGTCGATACCTAAGCATGCATAAATCGTCGGTTTAACAACGCTTAATGGCTCATTGTACGTAGGAACCATAATATCCACAGTTGGCCAAGATGCACTTTCCACAGGTAATTGAACAGGTTTTCTATTTAAAGGCCAAATAGTTTGTACGAAGCCAAGAATAAGTACAAACCAAGCATATGTTTCAGCGCCAAGGAGTAATAACCCACAAATTAAACTTATTGGGTCATCCCAATTCAGAGTCGATGTATAGCGCCACCAGATATAACGGCAGGAGATAATTAATGAAAGAACAATCATCATTAATGAAGATAATCGACCAGGTATTCTGCGGATCACCATGGCAAAAAACCATAATGAAATAACAAAAATGAACTGCGACAACAGATCAAAAGGTTGAGTTATGCACAATAATGCAACCAATATTATTAATGTGGTAGTTAATAAATATACACTTTTCTTGGTTAATGATAATTGAGAAAAACGGACTATTTTTTTCTCATCAGAGCCAACGCCTAACTCAAATTTATTTGGTAATTTTCCTAGCCAATGATGAAAGCGTGTTCTATAGCGATTACAAAACACAAAAAATGATCTCAGTAGCGCTGTATTAGAGTGTTGCTTTGACGGAAATTTAAAAACCAATAGACATACTGATTGAGTAAAGTAACGAAGAAAATCTAATGGCTTTGGGCTAATAGGGTTAATATTTGCATAATAATATTGATGCTTTGCTTTTAATTTCCGCCAAGCTTCAGAATTCGTATTACAGATCATGCCAAGAAAAAACAAACCTAAGCACATGATAATAGATGCAAAAAATGAGCTTTGGTTAGCTCTATATATGCGATACCGTTGTCTAATCGCAAAAAAGGATACCTCTTGTAAAGTATCATAACCGTACTTAGACATTTATAATGCATCCCTTGGCTGTAATAATGTATAGCACCAAATAGCTAACGCATATGCTTCACTTGCACCAAGCGACTCCGGGCGGTATTGCCCAACTGGGCATTTTGATGCTGCCGCTTCAAGCATCGCTTCATCATGATGAATAGTTACTGGGATAATATTAGGTAATGAGTGGAGCCAATATTGATATATATCGCTTTGTAACTCACTTCTAATATCAAATTTATTTATCAATATATGGTTTTTATATTCAGATTGATTCTGGAATATCCTAGAATGGCAATTCGTTTCAGGTACAGCAACATTAATTGCTATATCTGCATAATTTTCAAGTAAAGTGAAAAGGTCTCCATCATTTGTTGGGAGATCAATAATAATCCACTTATAGTCACTGTTATCTTTCAATTTATCTAGATTTGAAGACCAAAATTGAAATATGTTTTCACTTTCCAATATTGTTTTTTTTCTTTTCGAGCTAGATTTCCAAAGGGCATAAACAATAGATTATCTTGGTATTCCCACGCGGTACTTTCCCAGCATTTATTTTCAAATATAGCATTTGCCCATCCAGAGGCATCACTAAAATTGCTGTTAAAATGCAGACGTAATAAATTATCAGGTGACATATCAATAATAATAACGCTATCGCCTAGCTTATGTAATTCCCATGCTAAGGCTGCAGATAAAGTTGTTGACCCGACGCCACCACGGACACCCTTAAGTGAAATAATAGGCATCCTAATTATCCCCGAGAAATAGTTTCAGAGCTATCTAATAACAACGGCCATTTACTAGCAAGCCTCTTTAAATTGATATTTTCACTTATATCTTGATAACTCAACTCACTAAATGAAAATACGTACTTAAGATTTTCTATATCCGTATATTCATAACGTGACAATTCATTACTTTTTATTATAATTTTTTGGTTTTTCATTTTATTTTATCTAGATAAATGCCTGCTATACCTAAAAGTTCGAATAAAAACTTTAAGTAAATTAATTGTTAATTTTTTAACCATTAACTGATTTTAACAAAAATGCTGATTGGCGAATAATTGTAGGCTAAGACATATAATGTTACACTTAGACACATTTGTTGTTAACTATGATACATATTATTACAATTACGATCAATTATAATCATGTCACCTTAATAAGAATATACAAATATGAAGAACATCATTACCTATACATTAGGGATCAGCCATCTTGATGATACTGCTCAAAATATGATGACCAATGAAATATACTGGTTAAGTATTGATAGCAAATCTGATATAAACAACATAGTTAATCAATTAGTTAAATCAAATAATAATAAAAGTTACTTGATTAACATTTCCAGTGAATTGAATAATTATATAAATAACAATAACGAAAAAGAATATCATAAAAACAGTAAGCAAGTGTTTTTTAAACGATTTAATAAAGAAAAACTAGATTATAAAAAGTACATTAACTGCATAAAATCGCAAAAAAATTCATTAGCTATTTTATATATTCCTCAAAATGATCTTAACTACCTAACCAATGATAACGTACATAAATTATTAAAAAAAATTAAATTAGCTGCCATTAAATTTAATTGCAGCGTTTGTTTTATTAGCAAAAACCCTAATTTAATTAAATTATCAGAATTATTATCTGGTAAATTTAGAATATTAAGCGGGTTTTCTTCATTATCTACAGTTGATCTAGGTTATGAATATAAAATTCACTACTGGTTGACTCAGTCGTCTATATTGTCAAACTTAGCTATAAATCTTCAATATCAACATGGTAATTTCACATTAGATACAAAAAGTAGAAATACTATTACTTATCGTAGCGATGAAAATATTTACTATGTTCATAAAAATATTATTGACGATAAAATTTTACATTCAGATAATTGGAATTTAATAAATACAAATCATGAACTTGTTGAGATTGCAGAAAAGTCTTATTCTGCGACATTGGTTTTCTCTATCAATAAAATAGTTGAAATCGATGAACTAGCAGAGAAAATTCACTTGATACGATCAACAAGAGGAAACAATTTAAAAATAGCAATAATTGAGAGTCAGCCTTGTATTCGGTTTAGTGATGAACGACTATTATTAGCATGTGGCGCAAATTTAGTGGTTCATAATGGAACATCTTTAGCATATTTATTTTCATTACTCGAAAGTATCCAATCTCAAGTATTTTCTAAGATATTACTTAATGATGTAAAATGTTTAATTGATGGAATGAAACCCTTACGAATTAAAGGGATTATTTCATCTAATGTATTTGGTGATTCAGTAAATATACTATTGCAAAATGGTTTACTTCCGATTGATGGGAAAGGTCTACTCTTTATTTTTGAACCAATGAAAGGATTACAGCCAGAACAAGCTTTCACACTTTGTAAAATAAGAAGGTATGGAGATATTATCACTGTACATGATGATAAAATTTATCTGTTCTTATTTTCGTGCCGATTAACAGATGAACATTCAGCCTTAAGTAATATATTTCAACTACCCGTTGAAAACATTTTTCAACGTAAAGCAACATATAGTCGCGATAAAGACATTATGCAACATTTAAAACCTTTACTTAATAATACTCATAGCGCTGAAATTGCTGGAATCAAGCCGATTTTAAATAATTCATCGACGAGTATTGCACCAGAGCCTAGTGTATACAGACCAAAACCAATAACATTAAAATTCAGATAAATATCAAAGCTATGCGAAGCCTTTAACTCATGATTTTGAAGGCTATTTAATCTATCACTCTAACGACAAAAATCACAATGAGCAGCACATCTCCTATTTATAAGAACAAATCGCCACAATCGCATTATTATTATGGATTAAAAGGTTGGAATTTTTACTTTATATTAAAATTCATTTTGCTGTGGTATGGCTACTTGAATTTCAATACCTTTGAAAATTTACTTTTTATCGCCTATTTGCTACTTCCATTACCTTGGAAAAAACTTAGCCAGCTGCGTTATTTTATTGCTATTCCTATAGGACTCGCTCTTTTGTATCATGATAGCTGGTTACCCAGCATCCAGAGTATCTGGGAGCAAAAAAATCAGCTCGCCGATTTTTCTTCAAATTATGTTTATGAACTTCTGTTAAGATTTATAAATCTTAAAATGATTGCTGCTGGCTTTATTTTATTCGTTATTTACTACTTTTCAGCAAACTGGCTACGTTACTCAACCTTTGTCATTGCAGGTATTCTTTGGCTAAATATATCTAGCATCATTGACTTGCCAACAATATCCGCTAATGCAAGCTCACAAACGGTGTCCCAAGATAAATCAGCAACAACGACAAAATCACTCGTTGAACCATCTCAATCACAAGCTCCTAGTAATGAAGCATTAAATGATTGGCTTGAACAGTTTTATCAATATGAAAGTAAAAGAAGTACTGCCTTCCCAAGCTCTCTACCGCAAGAGGCACAGCCTTTTGATTTACTAATGATAAATATTTGTTCTCTTTCATGGGGTGATCTTGATGAAGTCAAACTTGCAGACCATCCTATATGGAAGCGATTTGATATTTTATTTGATAATTTTAACTCTGCTACATCATATAGCGGACCTGCATCAATAAGATTATTACGTGCGAGCTGTGGGCAACCTTCACATCCGAATGTTTATAACACACCTGATAAACAGTGTTATCTACTCGATAATCTTGCAAACCTTGGTTTTAAAGAATATCTATTGATGGATCATAAAGGGGAGACAGGCAATTATCTTTCCGATCTTCGCAACTATGCGGGGTTGAAGGCACCATTAGAATCACATGACGATATTTCTCACCAAATAATCGCCTTTGATGGCACACCTATTTATAATGACCAAGCTATCTTGCAAAAATGGTTAAAAACAGTGAGTACTGCTAATGATCAACGAACTGCAACCTTTTTTAATCTTATTCCACTACATGATGGAAACCGTAATGTCGGAGATAATAAAGTCAGTGATTATCAGCAAAATACAAAAGTGCTTCTTGATCAGCTAAATTCATTTTTCGATGAACTTGAACAATCAGGGCGCAAGGTTATGGTTGTTGTGGCGCCAGAGCATGGTGCGGCATTAACCGGTGATAAATTGCAAATTTCTGGTTTAAGGGATATTCCGAGCCCAGTGATTACCAAGATCCCTGTCGGAATTAAATTTATTGGTCTTACATCTACACACCCAGTTAAAGAAATTATAGTCTCACAGCCAAGCAGCTATTTGGCACTCTCTGAATTAATCGCTCGTGCTGTTGATGGTAAAATATTTAGTAGTGATAATGTAGATTGGGCGAAATATACCGAAAATCTACCCATTACTGCACATGTTGCAGAAAATTCGAACTCAATCGTGATCGAATATCAAGGGAAATCTTATATTCGAATAAATAAAGGTAAGTGGATCCCATACCCTAACCAGCCATAATTTTCTAAAATAAGTAGCCGATAACATATAATTGTGTTATCGGCTTACTTTTATATCAACCAGACGTATATCTACTTAATTGGGTCTGTACGCTCTTAAATGGGGTTACGAACGTTTCATAAAATAAAACTATAATGTGATTTTCGATCTGAAAATTTAAGGTCACAATATGAAAATGTACTATGAACTGATGCCGATATTATCATTACCTCAAATTTATTTTATTTTATGCACTGTACATAATCAAAAATATTATATACTGAACTAATATTTTAAAGGTTAAAATATAAGCAATTTTATTATCTGTAATAATACCGAGTAGATAATAAATCTGTATTTTCTTTTTATTTACAGTGTTATTAAAATAGCAATACTCCCTAATCACACGTAACCAAAATTATCATTCGTTGAGTTTATTAAGCATTTATTGGCTAATTTCAAAGAAAGTTTACTCCTATTTATTATTTAACGCATTGGTATACATTAGAAAAATACTTAACTCTAAGTATAACTTCATATTAAAAAATAAAATTCAATAAAATTTAGTTTTTATTAAATTAAAAAACTAAAATTTTATTGATAAAAAGTCTCATTTATAGTTAAATCGTGTTAGATTAAGTACTTTCACTAGATAATCTAAACTAGAAATAATTCATTTAATAATTACACCCTGGATATAGTCAACCAATTAACTTCACCTTTATTCAATTATTGGTACATACATCTACTTCATCATACACTATTAGTCGTTTACTCTTAATTGTGTTGTTTTAGTAAAGTATTATTCATTACAATGGAATACAACGGTATAATTGCCGCATAAATTTATATTTAATATCCGATATCACTTTATTATTAGCAGTCTAGACGTTCAATAAATTGATTATCTATACTTTTAATACATTGAAATGTTTTGCTGATTATTTTAAACCACCCCGAACATATTTTTGATAATAAATATGCTATATATAAAAAAAACACGTTGGTCATTTAAAAAACAGAGCTATATCGCAATTATGTTATTAGTAATTCCAATGCTTGTTACTAATGTATGGTTTTATCTTTACGTTAAAAACTCAACGGAACAAAATGTTCACAATACATTTACACTTCTAATACAAAACATTGCCACACAATCTATAAATCAACAACTTACAGATATAAAGTCCAACATCATCACGTTATCTAATTTTGCTGACGCTAAAGATATTGATAACTTTATCAATAATAATTCTGGTGAGTTGAAAAAATTAATTTCTTATACATTGAATTCAAGTCGATTCTTTTCAAATATTCTATTTATGAATAGTGAAGAGAAATTTAATAGTATTCCATTTATTTCTCAACAAGAGATACAACCAAGCACCCGTCCATGGTTCAAAATTGACTCAAATAAAAATAACTTAATTACATTTACCGAGCCATATATTGATATTTTGAATAAAAAACCAAGCATTAGTGTTTCAAAAAATCTCTACGATTCAAATGGGAAAAGTTACGGTCTTGTTTCTATGGGTCTTGATTTACATGATATGAGCCAAATCTTAGAACAGGTAAAAGTTCCACTAAGCGGCGATCTTTATATTGTACATAAAGACGGCCACATAATAATGAATCCGAATAACTTACTCATAAATAGTGAAATATCAAATTTAGAATGGTTAAAAAAAATAAATAACCAACATAACTATTTCTATGATAACCAAACAAAAACTTATGTTTATTACTATGTTTTTCCTGAGCCTAACTGGGTCATGTTTCTAACTGTACCAGAGCAAGAGCTTCAATTACTAATCAATAACAATTTACATTCTTTTATTATCATAGGAATTATTAGCTTAATGCTTTATATTGCAGTTAGTATGCTATGGAATGCTAACTTTCAGCGAATGATGTCTGAACTTTTATCGTCAATAAAAAATGGTAGAAAGCAAGAACATATATCACAACCAAATGAATTCGCTAGTATCTATAACGAAATATATAAACAGCATCAGGAAAAGGATATTGCAACTCAAGCAGCAAAAGAAGATGAACTCACGGGACTTTATAATCGTCGGGCATTTAACTATTATCTCAATTCTTTAATTGATTCTAATACAAACTTTTCAATATCAATGATAGATATCGATAATTTTAAGGCTATTAATGACAAATATGGTCATACCGTTGGTGACTTAGTGCTCCAAAAAATCAGCCATTTGGGATTTAAATATGCCGGTTCAAATAACCTCTTATTCCGTTATGGGGGTGAAGAAATCATTATCATTTTCGTGAATTCAAGATTTAATGAAGCTCTACAACGTGTTAATGAATGGAGAGAAGAGGTCCAATCACTGACTTGGCCAGGCTGTGAAGGACTGCAAGTGACGTTTAGTGGTGGTTTCCTAATCTGGACAGGGCAAACTGCAAACGAAGTTTTAACTCAGGTTGATAAATTTCTATATAAAGCGAAATCATCAGGTAAAAATAATATCACATCACCCCACTGAAAATCATTTTATTAGGGTAGGCTATAGCGATAGCCTACCTCCCCCTGCCACATTCTTATATTTTAAATTTGGAATAAATCAGCAAGATTATTTATTTGCCTTACTACCAAACGGTGGTTTGGCAAACCACACAGTAACAATCAATACAATAAACACCCATCCGCATAGCCAAAATATCTCATTCGCACCAATAATTAGCCCTTGGCTCGTGATCTGCTGCGCAATATAGCCCGACGTTTGCTCTTGCGTTAGCCCATGAACGCCCATTTCTTGATACATATTCAATGATTCTGGGTTGTAATCTGTGATGTACTCCGTCAATTGACTATGGTGAACGGCTTCCCTATCGCTCCACATCGTCGTAGTGATAGAAGTACCAATCGAACCCGCGAGTGTACGAAAAAAGTTGGAAAGGCTGGATGCTGAGGCCAATTTTTCTGGTGGTAACCCTGAAAGTGTTAGTATGGTTAATGGCATAAAGAAACAGGCAACGGCCATACCTTGCACCAATTGTGGCCAAACCACCGCCGAAAAGCCCATACTGGGTTCAAATGTATAAGCCCGCCAAAAAAAACAAATCGCAAAGAATATAAAGCTAAATGACACTATCCACCGAATATCAAGATAATTCGATAATTTTGCAACAGGTGCAGAAAATAAAATAGGTAAAAGGCCTATCGGTGCAAGTGCCAGACCCGCCCAAGTTGCTGTGTATCCATAGACTTCTTGTAACAGTTGAGGTAACAGAACAATGGCACCAAAGTAAGCCATATAGGCTAAGCTAACGGAGATAGTTCCGATAGTAAAATTGCGTGATTTGAACAGAGCCAGTTCAACAACCGGGTTTTTAGACGTCAATTCCCAAATGACTAAAAAAACTAAAGTAATACCAGAAATTACGGCTAGAATAACAATCTCTTTTGATGCTAACCACCCCAACTCTTGTCCTTTGTCGAGCAGAACTTGAAGGCAACCAACACCAACAGATAACAGAGCTAAGCCGATCACATTGAAAGGAATATTGATGACTTTCGATTCCATTCCTTTCAAGATTAACGCACCAACAATCACAACAAAGATACCCAATGGGATATTCATAAAGAAAATCCAACCCCAATGGAAGTTATCACTGATATAGCCGCCAAAAATAGGCCCAAATACCGGTGCTAAGATAATTGTCATCGACCAAAATGCCAATGCCATGTTTTGCATTTTAGGTGGGTAACAACGCATGATCAGGCTTTGTGATAATGGAATAACTGGCCCTGCCACTGCACCTTGCAAAACACGGAATAAAATCAGCATTTCAATGCTGTCTGAAAATCCACAAGTGAATGAAAAAAAAGTAAATAGCGCTGTCGCCCACAGGAAAACACGCACTTCGCCAAAACGTTTGGCAAGAAAACCAGAAATCGCGATTGAGATGGCATTAGAAACACCAAATGACGTGATCACCCATGTTCCTTGCGACATTGAAACGCCAAGGTCACCGGCGATAGTTGGGATGGCGACGTTTGCAATTGTCGAGTCCAGTACCTGCATAAAGGTTGCTAGTGACAACGCAATTGTCGCCCATACCAGCTTTGAGCCCTTTAGTGGTTGAATATCGGCCACAGTCACTCCTTTCGGGCTAATCTGCGTTTTCGTTAATGATAGTATCGATAACTAAATTGACATCATTCAGTTTCAATACCAACACATCGCTTTCAAAAGCGGGTGTATTACGCTGAACCTCGGCTAAAACGGGGCCATTCTGATCTTTAATATCAATTGTCGCATTCATTGATAACCCAATACGCAGCGGGTATTTCGCTACTTGTTGAGGATCTAATTCAACACGAACGGGCAAACGCTGAACGACTTTAATCCAGTTACCTGTCGCATTTTGTGCGGGTAATAATGAAAATGCGCTTCCTGTTCCCATATCTAAACCCACGACTTTTCCACTATACACAACGTTATCACCATAAAAATCACTAGTGAGTGAGACAGGCTGCCCTATTCGTACATTTTCGAGTTGAGTTTCTTTAAAGTTAGCATCAACCCACACAGGCTGAACAGGCACAATTGCCATCAATGAGGCTTGTGGACTCACTTGCGAACCTATTTGTACATTTCGGCGCGAAACATAGCCCGTCATCGGGCTTTTAACCTCAGTTCGTTGCAAAGTAATCCATGCATTTCGTACACTATCCGCAGCTTGCTGAATTGCAGGCTGTTTTTTCAGTTCAGTATTACGCAATAATGCACGATTAGCATTATATTGCTGAATTGAGATATCGAGAGCCGCTTGTGCCAGTTGCACAGCTTCTTGGGAATGCTGCAAATCTTCTTTTGAGATAGTGCCGCTTCGGCCTAATGCAACACGACGCTGATAATCTTTCTGAGCTTGTATAAGTGAAACACGGTTTTGCTGTATTTGCGCTTGATACTGGTCGCCATTGATATACAACTCTTTGGTTTGACGAACAGTCGTCGCTAAATCATGCATTGCTTGTTGATAAGCAAGTTGCGCATTGGTTTTATCAAGCACCACCAGCACATCGCCAGCTTTGACTAAATCGGTATTATCAAAATTGACTTGAGTTACATTACCCGTTGTTTGCGCGACAATCGGAACTTGAACACCCGAAACATATGCATCGTCGGTATATTCTTGAAACTGTAATACCAAAAACCAATAAGCCCCATAAGCGAAAAAAAGTAGAATAATAATAATTGAGGCTATAATCGCCCATATTTTTCTACGTTTTTGATTCTTCGTATCCTGATGGGTTTCAGTTAAATCTGTCGTTTGAACCATAATAATTCTCGGGATCTCAGTCTTTATTAATCACTCCTCTTATATTTACGGAGTCAGACTAATAAAGCAATAGAGGTTTACATTTTGAAATGTTAATTTTGATTCTATTTTTATTTGAAATTATATTTACCATCATTAAATGATTATAAATTTTAATAAAGAACATCTTTACTTTAAATAATTTAACCTAATGAATATTAAAGATTAACTTTATTAACCTTTTATTATCAACCTTATTTTTCATCTATTTATGATGATTTAACTTCAATGAAAATCAAGATATATTAAAGCAATAAAATTAATTCGTGTTGTCATTCATATCATTGAATACGGCAATTTTCATAAAGTTTGTATGAAAAATCTATAAACGATAATTATTATCTATCATACTTAAAGTTACTGCGTTGTTATCTATGCTCATTAACGCTAGTCACATACTTAAGCATCCTTCCATGATTATTCTCCTTATCATCAAGCTACTCCTATAATTATTTATTGATTTATTTCATTATTTTTATCCATTTGCGTTAATGATGATGATACTGAGCGGATAGAGAATAAATAGACATTAAAAACCTTTGTTATAACTACAACACAATAAAAATATAATTATTAGTTATAGTAGTAACTATAATATACACAACATAATTAAATATGTAGTGAAGAACAAGAGGATAACCGCTGCTAAATTGCTACAACTTCGAGTATGACGGGTATTAAAATTTCTTGGCTGACAGCACAACATTTTCTGATGATATTCAGGAGAGGTGATGAAAAAAATAGACAAGCAATCAAAGCAGCAACAGATTATTGACCAATTATTTGCAGGAAATTGCCGTGACCCTTTTTCTTTTCTTGGTATGCATCAACAAGGAAAAGTGACTTACTTTCGTGTGTTATTACCAAATGCTAAACAAGTCACTATTCTCGACCGATTGACAGCTGCTACTGTCATTCAATTATCACTCGTTGATGAGCGTGGATTTTTTTCAGGACAAGCTACATCTCTTGATCCGAACTTTACCTATATTTTGCAGATTGACTGGGGTGAATCTCAGCAAATGATTGAAGACCCCTACCGCTTTGGTACATTACTCAGCGACATTAAACCTAAAGATGCTCATCCAGCTAAGCAGATATTTTCATTTGAACAGCTTGGTGCACATCTACTGCAACTTGATGATATAGCTGGTACTCACTTTTGTGTTTGGGCCCCGAATGCGCAACGCGTTTCTGTGGTCGGTGAGTTTAATTTTTGGGACGGACGTCGCTACCCAATGCGCTATCGGCTAGAAAGTGGAATCTGGGAAATTTTTATTCCAGGCATTCCCATTGGTGCTCATTATAAATACGAAATATTAGACAACCATGGCGAAATTCGATTAAAAGCAGATCCTTATGCATTTCGCAGCCAATTACGACCTGATACGACATCCATTATTTCCACTCTCCCGCCGAAATGCATCCCAACAGCATCTCAGATCGAAGCCAATCAATGCAATGCCCCCGTTTCAATTTATGAGGTACACCTTGGTTCATGGCGACGCTCGCATAACGGCAAAACTTGGCTGAGTTACAGTGAACTCGCCGAAACATTGCTTCCTTATGTTAAAGGGATGGGATTCACTCACCTCGAACTATTGCCTATCAGTGAGCACCCTTTTGATGGCTCTTGGGGTTATCAACCTCTCGGTATTTATTCCCCGACCAGTCGCTATGGTTCCCCACAAGATTTAATTGATTTTATTCATGAAGCACATCGCCTTGGTATCAATGTCATTCTAGATTGGGTTCCAGGTCATTTCCCCACAGATGCCAGTGGACTCGCCAATTTTGATGGCTCCCCACTGTATGAATACGCTAATCCGAAAGAAGGTTTGCATCGTGATTGGCATACGCTTATCTATAATTATCGCCGAGATGAAGTGCGCCAATTTCTTATCGACAACGCCGTGTATTGGGTTGACCGATTTGGTTTTGATGGCTTAAGGGTCGATGCCGTTGCCTCAATGATTTATCGCGATTATAGCCGCCCTGATGGTGAGTGGATTGCCAACGAATATGGCGGCAATATTAATCTTGAAGCTGTCAGTTTTTTACGTCAGACCAATGAAACACTCCATCAAATTCAACCTTACGTGTCGATAACAGCAGAAGAGTCAACTAGCTTTCAGGGGGTCACATTGCCACCTTCTCTAGGTGGTCTTGGCTTTAATTACAAATGGAACATGGGCTGGATGAACGATACATTAAGTTATCTACAGCTAGATGCCCTCGCCCGTAAATATAATCACAATAAACTGACCTTTAGCGTGATGTATGCATGGAGTGAAAACTATATTTTGCCGCTTTCTCATGACGAAGTCGTTCACGGTAAAGGGTCATTACTCAGCAAAATGTCAGGAACGCCACCGCAAAAGTTTGCCACATTACGTGCTTATTACGGATTTATGTGGGCGCATCCCGGTAAAAAACTGCTCTTTATGGGCGGTGAAATCGCACAATGGCGCGAGTGGGATCATGAAGGTGAACTAGATTGGCATCTGCTTGATATCCCGACAAGCCCACATGCGGGTGTTCAACACCTTATTCGCTCTTTGAATTTTATTTATCGTGATACTCCGGCATTGTTTGATAATGACCACAATAAAGAGAGCTTTGAATGGTTGATTGTCGATGATCAGGATAACTCCGTATTTGCTTTTAATCGTTACGCCACCAATGGCAACCCTTTGTTGGTGATCAGCCATTTCACGCCTGTTACGCGCAATCATTATCGCGTAGGCGTCAAACATGCAGGTTTATATCAACCTATTCTAAACACCAATGCAGATATTTATGGTGGTAGCGATGACCACATGCTCAATCCAATAGCCAGTGAACCTATCAAGGCACATGGTTGTGATCACTCCATCGAATTAACACTACCACCACTCACCACGCTATATTTTGCATTAAAAAATACACTACCAACCGCAAAACAATAGGGAGCGAAAATGAATATATTACATGTTTGTGCCGAGTTTTTTCCTTTATTGAAAACGGGTGGACTGGCTGATGTAGTCGGAGCATTACCGTTCGCACAACGACAACATGGCGCAGATGCACGAGTGTTGCTGCCCGGTTTTCCTGCGATTATCAATCAGGTTACAGACAAACAAAAAGTGACCTCACTCAACACTTTCGCGGGTGAAGTCATGCTGTTTTATGGCCATTATCAAGGAACTCCGCTATATATTATTGATGCCCCACACCTTTATCAGCGAGAAGGCAGTCCCTATCATGATGGTTATAACAATGCCTATGACGATAATTACCGCCGATTCGGCTTGCTAGGTTTTGTCGCCGCAGAGTTAGCAAAAGGTTGTGACTCGCTATGGAGGGCTGAGATTATTCACGCTCATGACTGGCATGCAGCTCTTGCTTGCGCTTATCTTGCAGCTTATGGTTACCCTGCTAAATGTCTGTTTACCGTTCATAATATTGCTTATCAAGGGCTTTTCTCACCTCACTACATTCATGAACTGTGGCTTCCTCCTGAATTTTACAATATTGAAGGACTTGAGTTTTTTGGGCAGCTCTCCTTTATGAAAGCAGGACTTTTTTATGCGAACCATACCAATGCTGTCAGTCCAACTTATGCACGCGAAATTTTAGATCCAAACTATGCTTATGGACTTGATGGTTTATTAAGTCGTTTAAATTACGAGCAAAGACTCAGCGGTATTTTAAATGGTATTGATATTGAAGTGTGGTCACCTTCAACAGATAAACTGATTGCGCAAACCTACAATGAAGACAGTTTGAAAAATAAAACCAAGAATAAGCTCGCTTTACAGAAATCACTGGGGCTTGCACAACAAACCAATAAACCGTTATTTTCGGTAGTTAGCCGGATGACTCGTCAAAAAGGTTTGGATCTGATCCTCGATGCTTTACCCGATCTGATCGACTCAGGTAGCCAATTTATATTACTGGGTAGTGGCGATCATGATCTTGAAAATGCTTACCGCAACGCACAATCCCAATATCCTGATCAGATTCGTGTAATTATTGGTTATGACGAGCCGATGTCTCATCAAATCATCGCAGGTACCGATGTACTGATGGTACCAAGCCGTTTTGAGCCTTGTGGTCTGACTCAGCTCTATGCTTTACGTTATGGCACATTACCCTTGGTTCATCATACGGGTGGTCTTGCCGATACCGTGAAAGATTGCTCTTTGGAAGCGATTAAACAATGCAATGCCACAGGTTTTGTATTTTATGAAAGCCATGCAACTGATCTTAAAACAGCCATTGATCGTGCGCTAGCGTTGTGGGATTACCCAAATCAATGGCAACAAGTTCAAAAAAATGCCATGGCACAAGATGTGAGTTGGCACCAATCCGCCGAAACCTATTTAAGCGTTTATCGACGACTGCTGGATGAGTAGTCGTTCAAAAAATACAAAACGTAAAGTCAATTTTAACCTCTACTCTATATAAAGCCACAAATCAATCGATTGATTTGTGGCTTTATATAGAAAATAGATACAATTATACCACTGACAACCGATGAAACTATTGCCTCCCAAAAATCACTTTAATTACAGCTGGTTAAAATATAAATATTGTCTATATGACTAGACAATATCAACTTAAAGTATTGTGGCTCTCAATACATAAGCTTTCCTACTAAAATCACGTGTAAGTGCCATTAAAAGGTTCCTCTGTACAGACTGAAACATCAGGTTACAAAATAACTACATAACAATTATTTTTCAGAACAATCTTCGTGACATGCCGCTATGCCGCTATCCTTCTATCTTCTAAAAACTAAAGTCAAATATTAATTACTAGAAAACCTCATTTTTTCCTTTTCATAATTGATAAGAAAATTTGATTTATAGCTTTTTATTCTATATAAACTAAATAAGTAATATAAGCTAAATGATACAACTAGAATGTGTACTATTTGGCAATACACAGAATAAAAAACAACAAAACCAATTTAAGGATCCGCATTATGTCTGATAGTTTTCAAAACGAAGTGCCGAAAGCACGCGTTAATATCAAATTAGATTTGCATACAGGGGGGGCCCAGAAGAAAGTTGAGTTACCACTCAAATTATTAGCAGTTGGTGATTACAGTAATGGACAGGATAATCGTCCACTATCCGAACGTGAAAAAGTCAATATCAATAAGAATAACTTTGATAGTGTGCTTGCTGAATTTACCCCTTCTATCAACCTAACCGTTAAAAATACTCTTGCAGGTGATAATAGCGAAGATAGCGTCGCTTTATCCTTCAAAGAAATGAAAGATTTTGAGCCTGAGCAAGTCGCTCGCCAAATTCCTCAACTTCGTGCCATGCTCGCTATGCGCAATCTGTTACGTGACCTCAAATCAAACCTCCTTGATAACGCCACTTTCCGCCGTGAGCTCGAAAATATCCTTAAAGACCCCGCATTAAGCGATGAATTACGTGAAGAGTTGGCTCAACTCGCACCGAAAAAAGATTAATTTGGATATAAAACAGGATCATGCTGATGTCAGTGAATAGCGAAAGTACCAAAAACACCACAACAACCGTACTCGATGAAACCGTTAACCACGGTGTTTATGCCTCTTTATTTGAAAAAATCAACCTAAAGCCTGTCGCTGAAATCAGCGATATTAACGCGTTTCAAGATAATTCAGCACTCGCTGATGCAACCACCGATGAGCGTGTAACCGTTGCAGTTCAAGTCTTTCTTGATCGTTTAAAATCAGCAGGCCAAAAAGTTGAGCGTTTAGATCGTAACTTACTCGATCATCACATTGCTGAATTAGATAAGCAAATTAGCCAGCAATTAGACGAAGTTATGCACCACACCGAGTTCCAAAAAGTGGAATCAGCTTGGCGTGGCTTAAAGTCTTTAGTTGACCGCACAGATTTTCGTCAAAATGTAAAAATTGAGCTACTTGATATTGCCAAAGATGATTTGCGCCAAGATTTCGAAGATAGCCCTGAAATCATTCAAAGTGGTCTATATCATCACACCTATATCGCTGAATATGACACCCCAGGTGGTGAACCTATCGCGGCGATCATTTCAAACTACGAGTTCGATCGTAGCCCGCAAGATGTTGCTTTATTGCGCAATATTTCAAAAGTTTCTGCTTCCGCACATATGCCATTTATCGGATCTGTCGGACCAAAATTCTTTGGTAAAGAGACTATGGAAGAAGTTGCAGCGATTAAAGACATTGGCAACTATTTCGATCGTGCTGAATACCTGAAATGGAAAGCTTTCCGCGATTCAGATGATGCTCGCTACATCGGTCTTACTATGCCTCGTGTACTTGGCCGCTTGCCTTATGGACCGGATACTGTTCCTGTTCGTAGCTTCAACTATGTTGAAGAAGTTAAAGGCCCTGACCACGAAAAATACCTATGGACTAATGCCACCTTTGCTTTCGCAGCCAACATGG
Source organism: Providencia burhodogranariea DSM 19968 (assembly GCF_000314855.2). Lineage (GTDB taxonomy): Bacteria > Pseudomonadota > Gammaproteobacteria > Enterobacterales > Enterobacteriaceae > Providencia > Providencia burhodogranariea. The sequence goes on from NZ_KB233224.1 coordinate 270,008, forward strand.
TGAAAAGTTTTATTAATAATGGTTGGTGTGTGCAAATTCGCGGTCCACAAGCGGGTGGCGCAGTGAAAGATTTGCCAATCCACTTATTTGATTTAGGTACAGGCAGTCAGGTGAAAATTCCATCTGAAGTAATGATCCCTGAAACACGTGAGTTTGAATTCTCTAATCTCGGATTTATTCCACTGTCCTACTATAAAAACCGTGATTACTCATGTTTTTTCTCCGCCAACTCCGCGCAAAAACCAGCGTTGTATGACACGGCAGATGCGACAGCGAACAGTCGTATTAACTCACGTCTCCCTTATATCTTCCTATTATCGCGTATCGCTCATTATCTGAAGCTAATCCAGCGTGAAAATATTGGTACAACTAAAGACAGACGGTTATTAGAGTTAGAGTTAAATAACTGGATCCGTGGCCTAGTTACCGAAATGACTGATCCAAGCGATGACTTACAAGCTTCTCATCCACTGCGTGATGCGAAAGTCGTAGTGGAAGATATTGAAGATAACCCAGGTTTCTTCCGCGTTAAGCTGTATGCCGTACCACACTTCCAAGTGGAAGGAATGGATGTCGATTTATCCTTAGTATCACAAATGCCAAAAGCAAAAGCATAAGGATAAACAGGGATGAAAATCTATCGTCCACTGTGGACTGATGGGGCCTTTTTGGCCCCTCAACAATTCCAACAACAAGCACGATGGGATAGCCATGTTGCTGATGTGATTGCCGGTATGGCAATTGCATCACCGTGGGGGGTTGTTAGTACTGAGTTTGATGAAAGCGCATTAACGATTTCTCGGCTCAGTGCCCAAAAAATGGTGGTACGTTTTCCTGATGGTAGTTTGATAGATACCACTCTTGCTGACAATCTGCCTCCTGTCGTTGACCTTAGCCAGTATGCCGACCATCAAACATTAGAGGTTGTGTTGGCACTGCCTCTATTGCTAGCGAATGGCGGTAATTTAATGACTGAAGGATCCACGGATCGCCCTCGTCGTTTCAGCCAAGAGTGGGTTAAAGTTCAAGATATTGTAGGTCATGAACAAACTGATATTGCTGTTTTACGTCATGCTGTAACCCTACGTTTTGCACATGATGAAAACCAAGCCTATATCACTTGCCCCGTTGCAAGGCTAGTTCGTAATGCGCAAGGCGCATGGATGTTTGATAAACAGTTTATTCCGCCTTTACTCGCTTGCCATGCAAGTTCTGAATTAATGACTCTGCTTTCTGAATTCATGCATCGCTTAATCGCTAAACGTCGCCGTTTAATGACCTTACGCCGTGAAAGTAATGAAAAAATGGCAGATTTTGCCGTAGCCGATGTGTCTCTTTTTTGGCTACTGAATGCGATTAACGGTGCAGAGCCTGTCTTGAATGAGCTGATCTCCACACTCAATCGACATCCTGAACTGCTTTATCGTGAACTTGCACGGTTGGCAGGAAGCTTGCTTACATTTTCGCTTGAACATCAAATAGAAAATATTCCGGCTTATCATCATGATACACCTGAAAAAGTCTTTCCACCTCTGTTTACGTTACTGAACTCCTTGCTTGAAGCAAGCCTGCCATCACGTGTGGTTACTATCGAGCTGGCTAAAGAAGGACCATTTTGGAAAGGTGAACTTCATGATGGTCGATTACGTGAAGAAGCTGATTTTTATTTATCGGTTCGTTCTTCACTGCCGACACACCTGCTGATTACTCAATTTCCACTGTTATGTAAGGCAGGAAGCTCAGACGATGTGGCAGATGTCGTCAATGTTGCATTGAATGGTATTCCATTGCGCGCGCTCAGTCATGTTCCAACAGCTGTTCCATTACGCTTAGAAAATCAATACTTTGCACTAGATTTAGCTAACCCTGCAGGACAAGCCATGTTGGCTTCAGGACATTGTGCTTTTTATGTTCCAGGCACATTAGGTGAAATTCAACTCGAACTGTTTGCGGTGCTTCGCTCATGACACAAACCTCCTCAACTCACACGATTGATACCATCTTTGCAGATACTTGGCTGATGGCATGTCAATTACATCAAGGAACCGAAATTACCAATGGTGAAGCCTTCTATCGTCGAGTCTGTCAGCATATTGAACAAACACGTCAACGGCTAACCGAACAGGGTTATTCAGAAAACGCTATCGAAAATATGCTCTATGCACAATGCGCATTGATTGATGAAAGCGTAATGAATCGCCAGACCAAGGATGATGGTTATAACTACTGGGTACAGTCTCCTCTTCAAGCTCGTTACTTCAACACCTTAGATGCAGGTGACAAACTTTGGGATCGCCTGCGCAATCTATTGGGTGAAACATCGCCTAACAATGACGTACTGATTTGTTTTCATCGTGTGCTCACATTGGGTTTTGTCGGGAAATTTCGTCGCCAAAAAGATCCGCAGCGCGAACAAATACTGATACAGCTTAATGCACGACTTCCTCAATATTCACTATCGTCAAATTTACCTCTCGTGGTGAAACCTAAGCTCCGTTTTAGCCATCGACGTCTCTATTGGTTTGGTTGGATTGGTGGCATTTTACTATTAGCTGCGATGTGGTGGGGATTTTCTGCCTCTTTAGAACATGTATTGCAGCAATGGATGATACAGGGACAGTAATGCAAAACCCGATAAAACAGGCGATGACACTCTTAGCTGCTGGGTTATTTCTCTGGCTAGTCTGGGGTTTTTGGTCACTGGGATTAGAAATTTCCCTTTTTCTGACAGTAGTCGCGTTAACCGCAACCATTGGTCTAATGATTTGGCGCTACAAACAGCAACAACATACCTTATCAGCAGAACACACCATGGCAGATATCGTGCCCGCCCCCGACTACCAAGGGGCGGTTGTGCTAGTTTGTGGGCAATCACAGGCTCTTTTTGTCGAAGGGCAGGCTTTTAGAGAAACACCTCAAGGTTGGTATATTGCTGTTCGCGGCCCCGCGGATCTGGTGAATATTGTCCAACAAATAGTTGAGCAAGCACCCATGCAATTAGGGCAACTCTCTATTTTATTTGCCATTTTACCCGAACAAATGACTCAACAAGAAACGCTAACCCAAGAAATGCTTAGTTGGCGTCGCGCAATTGATGAAAGTCGCCAAAAAGCGGGAAAACGCTTACCTCTTTGGATGAGTTTATACCTGACGCCATGGGATGAGCATGTAAAACATACACATACAGAAGGTATGGACTCACCTTGGTTCACCCTACTCAACCATCAACGTGAATTTCAAGTGGTACAAGAAGGTACGCTCGCTCAGCCTCTATCGGTTTGGCTATCCACTCATGGACTCAATCAACAACAACAATTTCTCACCACGTTATGGTTTGATGAACTACTAGCTTGGCTCAATCAGGTTTTTATTCCTCAATTAACTGTCGCTCAAACGGGTGCTCCGCCACTTACCGTCACCGCGTGGGCCGTACAATTTATAGCTATCAGTAGCCAACCTAATAATCTCTGGCAACAATTTCTTCAGGAAAAAACAACCTTACCGCTGGTTAATTCCGTTGCATCAACACCGTTGCTTCCTGTACCCGATATTTTGCTTAATCGCCTTCGTCATGATGTCAATCTATTGCGTGGGGAGCGTTTAATCGGCGTAGCTGGTTTGATATGTGGTTTGTTTCTTATCGGAGCCTTAATTGGCAGTTATCACCACAATCGCCAACTTATTCGTCATATTGGTGAGGATATTTCTCGATTTGAGCAATTGGCGTATAACCCACTTGACCCTAAATTGGTTGCCTATCAGCAGTTGCAAACAGATGCCTCACAGCTAGCTTTATGGGATCGTGAAGGTATTCCTGCAGCCTACTCACTTGCTCTTTATCAAGGCAATCACCTATTGCCGTATTTACACACTTTGCTCAGTAGTTGGGCGCCGCCAGCATCACCACCTCCTGTGGTAGTAATCAAAGAAGCCCCTGAAATGATTTCGCTCGATAGTCTGGCGCTATTTGATGTAGGCCAATATGCACTCAAAGCAAATGCTACCAAAGTACTGGTTGATGCGCTGATTCATATCCGTGCGAAACCGGGTTGGCTGATTGTGATCTCTGGTTACACCGACAATACAGGTAACCCTGAATCGAACCAAATATTGTCTCTCAAACGGGCCGAGTCTGTACGTGATTGGATGATAAGCACCAGCGATATCGACCCGACCTGCTTTGCTGTTCAAGGTTACGGACAAAACCATCCGGTGGCAGATAACGCCACCCCTGAAGGACGTACCAGTAACCGACGCGTTGAAATTCGTTTGATGCCACAAGCCGATGCTTGTCAGACATCAGATGCTAAACCCTTGTCACCGATGGAAGGTGACACATTTACCACTCTAAAGGAGAAGTAGTTATGGCAATTCCAGTTTATTTATGGCTGAAAGATGATGGCGGCGCTGAAATCAAAGGTTCTGTCAATGTACAAGATCGTGAAGGCAGCATTGAAGTCGTTGCACAAGATCATAACCTGTATATCCCAACAGATAACAATACCGGCAAACTGACTGGTACTCGTATCCACACTCCATTTATTTTCGTGAAAGAAATTGATGCGTCTAGCCCATATTTATACAAAGCAGTAACCACGGGCCAAACACTGAAATCAGCGGAATTCAAATGGTACCGTATTGATGATGCTGGACAGGAAGTAGAGTATTTCAATACCAAATTGGAAAACGTAAAAGTCGTTAAAGTCGCGCCGAAAATGCACGACATCAAAGAGCCAAGCAAAGAGAAGCACAATCATCTGGAAGAGATTGAGCTGCGTTACGAAAAAATCACTTGGACTTACAAAGATGGCAACATCATTCATTCCGATTCTTGGAATGAGCGTGCTACTGCGTAATTCATCCCCCAGCAGGCGCTAGTCGCCTGCTTTTTAATATTCACTGCTGCCTTATTTATATCCCCAAATAATTCATGTGACAGGTAGGCAGCGAGTGAAGCTATCCCTATAAGCATATCTCGATATGTGACTTGGATAGCGGGCTTAGCCTGCAGACACAGCTCTCAAATATGTCGCTGAAAGAAAAAGGGGATTATGCCTTATGGACCTCGGTAACGGTCAGGGGCGGTAGCGTGCCTGAACGACTCGATATCAACTTACAAAACAGAGAAAGATCATGGAAAATCCATCCGTTATGCTATTACGTCGCTTAAATCCTTATTGTGCAAGTGCACTGGAAGCTGCTGCATCACTGTGCCAGACGCGGGCGCATGCGGAAGTCACCATTGAACATTGGTTACTTAAAATTCTTGAGCTGGGTGAAAGTGATATCACCGTGTTAGCACGGCGCTACGAGTGGGACATGAGTGCACTTTGGCAAAGCCTATTAACCCAAATCGATAACTTGCCTCGTTCTATTCACAGCCGTCCACAGCTATCGAAACCATTACTTACCGTCATCCAGCAAGCATGGGTCATTGCTTCATTAGACGAAGATATCGACCAAATCCGCAGTGTACATTTATTATCGGCGATGGTGAAAAATCCCAATTTAGTGCCTAATGATGACCTGTGGCCATTAATGACCCTGAGCGCTACACAACTTCAACGTTTAAGACCATTACTCGATGCCCAGTCTGATGAACGTCCTGAAGTTCAACAACTTGCCAATCATAACAATACAACCAATAACACTGACACCATTGGCGCATCATCAGGACAGACTTCATCCGAAAACAACTCCGTCGTTGGCAACACACTGAACGACGCTCATCTTGCTGTCTTAAATAAATTTACGGTCGATGTCACTGAAAAAGCGCGTCAAGGTGACATCGACCCTGTATTTGGTCGTGATGATGAAATTCGTCAAATGGTTGATATTCTGTCTCGACGCCGTAAAAATAATCCAATATTAGTCGGTGAGCCCGGAGTAGGGAAAACTGCTTTAGTCGAAGGTTTGGCACTGCGTATCACGGAAGGTAATGTTCCTGTTAGCTTACAAACCACCTCACTGAGAACCCTAGACCTCGGCTTATTGCAAGCAGGTGCGGGTGTTAAAGGGGAGTTTGAACAACGATTAAAAAATGTGATTGAAGCTGTACAACAATCGCCGACCCCGATTTTATTATTTATTGATGAAGCACACACAATTATTGGGGCAGGCAATCAGGCTGGTGGTGCTGATGCCGCCAACTTACTAAAACCCGCATTGGCTCGTGGTGAATTGCGAACCATTGCCGCAACAACTTGGTCAGAATACAAACAATATTTTGAGCGTGATGCCGCCTTAGAACGTCGTTTCCAAGTCGTCAAAGTCGATGAACCCGATGATGAAAAAGCCTTCCTTATGCTACGAGGTTTAAAATCTCGTTACGCTAAATACCACGGTGTTCACATTACCGATGATGCCGTTAAAGCTGCAGTTACCCTTTCTCGCCGTTACCTTACTGGCCGCCAACTGCCCGATAAAGCGGTTGATTTATTAGATACCGCCAGCGCCCGTATTCGCATGAGTTTAGATACATTACCGGAAGAACTGACACGCTTAAAAGCTAAACGCGATGCGCTAGAGCTTGAACAACAAGCCATTCTTGATGATATCGCCATAGGCAATACCCGCAATCAATCCGCCCTTGCCGAACTAGTCTCACAAGATGCTCTGATTGCCAGCCAATTATTACAGCTTGAGCAACGTTTTGAGCAAGAAAAAAAGCTAATTACTGAACTAATGGCAAGTCGTCGTGAAGGATTGGATGTTAGCCATGTGCAAGCACAGCTTGAATCAGTACAACACAATGATCCATTACTAACTCCCGATGTTGATGTACGTACCGTCGCTACCGTGATTGCTGATTGGACTGGCGTCCCACTTTCTAGCCTATTAAAAGATGAACAAACCGGATTATTGCAACTAGAAAGTGAATTAGGCAAACGCGTGGTTGGCCAAGAAGCTCCGCTGATTTCTCTAGCGCAACGTTTACGGGCTGCGAGAACTGGCCTAGCCTCTGAAAATGGGCCTCAAGGTGTATTTTTGCTAGTTGGTCCAAGTGGTGTGGGTAAAACAGAAACAGCCTTAGCACTCGCCGATGAACTGTTTGGTGGTGAAAAATCATTAGTCACCATCAATATGTCTGAATATCAAGAAGCCCATACTGTCAGCCAACTCAAAGGTTCACCTCCGGGTTATGTAGGCTATGGTCAGGGCGGTATTTTAACCGAAGCTGTGCGCAAACGCCCATACAGTGTCGTATTACTTGATGAAGTTGAAAAAGCGCATCGCGATGTACTTAATCTATTTTATCAAGTGTTTGACCGTGGCTTTATGCGCGATGGTGAGGGTCGCGAAATCGATTTTCGTAACACCGTAATTTTAATGACCGCCAATTTAGGCAGCGACTTACTAATGCAACAGCTCGAAGAACATCCAGAGTCTAGCGAAAGTGAACTCCACGAAATACTTCGTCCGACGCTGCGTGACCATTTTCAGCCAGCCTTACTAGCCCGTTTTCAAACACTGATTTATCGACCGCTTGCAGCCGACGCATTACGCACCATTGTAGAAATGAAATTGGGCAGTGTGATGAAGCGTCTTTACCTGCACTACCGCTTAACAGGCATTGTCGAAAAAGCCCTGTACGACACGTTAGTAAGCGCCTGTTTGTTACCTGATACTGGCGCCCGCAATATCGACAGCTTACTCAATCAACAAATTTTGCCCGTACTTAGCCAGCAATTACTCATACGCCAAGCCAGTGAACAGTCGGCAAAATACCTCACATTGGGCTACAACGATGAAGACGGCATCACGTTGAGTTTCAGTGATGAGAACATTGAATTATCAACACCGGATAATGACACAATGGAGAAAGGATCATGAGCTTAATGGAGACGGCAAAAACGTTACTTCAAGGTCAAAATCGTTATCGCCTTGAAGTACAAGGCTGCACCGAGTTACTGGATGTCGAACACTTCAGTGGGCGTGAAGCCATCAGTGAGACCTATCGCTACCAAATCACCTTTACCTCTACCGCGCAGGATTTACTGCCACAACAACTGCTGCGCCGCAGTGCCACCCTAACCTTTGCACCGCCGTTAAATTCATTGATGGGACTGGCAACACAACCGGCTGTCGCCAAGCGTGTGCATGGAACCGTCACCAACTTTCGCCGCTTATCGGGCTCCGCGGATGAAGCGCGTTATCAGTTAGTGATTGAA
>NZ_KB233224.1:279142-283377 GCF_000314855.2 Providencia burhodogranariea DSM 19968
GGGTGGTGATGTATTGGCGATGGAGGAGGCAATAGCGCAATTGGAACAGGCTTTAGCGATTGCAAGAAGCTTATCGAGTGCAGCCAAAAATAGCGATACATTAGAAAGTGATATTAGTTCTCAAGAAACCCTAAAAGAAAGCAGCACACAGCTCAAAATGCCTGTTATTTTACTTCATGCTCCAGCAGGATTGGGTATTCTTTCACCAAAAGCAATCCAAATTGCCTCAGCTAAAGAAAGTATTGCCTTAACAGCAGGCAAAAATATTAATCTTAGCGCTAACACACAACTTACCTTAAATGCGAAAGAATCTGCCAGCTTATTCGCACAAGCTAAAGGTATCAATGTTATTGCCAAATATGGTGATGTAAAAGTCGAAGCACAAAACGACGCGCTTTCTATGTTTTCAAAAAAAGACTTTACGGTACAGTCATTAAATGGGGCACTTCACCTTTCAGCAGAAAAAGAAATTATTTTAAATTGTGGTGGCGCTTATATAAAACTGAGCCAAGGAAATATTGAATTAGGTAGCCCAAATAACATTCTACTAAAAACAACTAATGTTCAAAAAATGGGAGCAGCTGACTTCAACTTGCCTCAAAAAGAAGTCCCAACGGGATTCCGTGAACAATTTACGCTGAGAGATGAAAAATCAAATGAAATATTAGCAGATACGCCTTACAGCATGACAACCGAAGATGGTGAGATTTATGAGGGTACATCCGATGCTGACGGAAAAACCTTAGAAATATATACGTCAACACCACAAAAAATTTCGATTAAAACTCGCCGTTAAAAGAAAGGTTAAGTCATGTCAAATACAAAAAACCAAACAACATCAAAAACAAATTGTGGCACAGGCAGCACAGATGCATTTTCAACATGTGGGCCTGTATTGTATTACCACCCGAATACCCACGAACTGATTGAAGTGTCCGATGATGAGCTTGAAAGAGAAAGCCAATATCTCTGTGACCTAGTGATAAAAAAACGTGTACTGCAATTTAAAATCGATGAACTAAATGATAAATACCCCTTACAGCTTAGAGAACGAAACCCACAAAATTATCAGCAAGAACTCTTAGCGCTCTACCAAAAATATGATGTTGCATCAGAAGAGCTTAATTCTATTATTCAGGAACTTAAAGAGATACAAGAAAATGAACAAGGTGAAGAAATCCCTATCACCTCTTTGGATTCTAACTCTAAAGGCTTCGATAATAGCATTCTTGAATTAATTCAGTTAAAAAAAGGTGGTGGATATAAATACAGTTATATTCGCTCAGATAAATTAGGCGAGCGGCATGTTATCCATAAATTAGGCAAAGAGGATATTAAAAGTGAAACCAGTAAATTAATTAAAACCGAAACTATCAAAAATACTGAAACGGGAGAGGAAATTGAGGTTAGAAAAATAGATACACAAGAATTGAAAAAACAACTTTCTGAAATTGCCCCAACATTAAAATATCAACTTTTCGAATTAGAAAATAAAAACTATAGCACACTTGAAAAATTTAAAGATGATGATAACTGGGTTGGTGGATTATATCACTGGGCAGAAAATATTAATAAAAGCTTAGATTCAACCCCTCCCTATCGAGGGAAATATGCTTCGTTTGATAAAAAGGCGCAACTTATGCGTTTTAGCTATGGTGGAGATAGTACCCTTGAACTGACTAAAGGCAATATAGGGGATCCATCAAACCCTAAAGCCAGTGCCAAAATATCACTCTACGCTAACTTAGCCTTAGCAGAAGCCAAAACCGAAGGGAAAATTCACTTACCTTCTCGTCATGGCATCCAAATTCGCTACCCCAAAAAAGGAATGGATGAACTCGCATTAATGGGGGCCTTGCGTTTTGATTTAATATTAACGCTCAGTGGGCACGTTGGAGCGAGTGTTGGCTTACAAGGTAGTGCCAATATCTCTCAAAATGGCATTATAGGGATACCATCTAAAACCAGTGTGGATGCTCCCAAAGATCTTAACGAAGTAAAAGGAATTGATATCACCAGTAAAGCCGATGAGCTTGGTGTTGTTGCACAAGCCGAGATATTTGCCGGAATTAAAGTTGGTGCGGGTATTGGTGGCGAATTACTATGGCTAAATCCTGAGAAGAAAGAAGACGATAATGATGGTTTTAGTTCACTGGGTACATTAGCTGCCAGTATTGAAGGGTTATTAGGAGCTGGTGCATCTGGCGCTTTCGCCTTTACTTACTTCAATGGCAAAATACTGGTAACTGTACAAGGTGGATTATGTTGGGGGGCAGGAGCTAAAGGCAGTACTTCTTTTGAAATCAATGCTGATAAAATCATGTCTAAATTTATGCCTTGCTTTGGTTATATGTTAAGGGATATGGATTATGAAAAATTAGTAGCCATGATAAGACCAGAGCATTTTTATGCCATTTGTTCATTGCCTTTATTAATTGGAATGGAAGTAACAAATATCTCTTATCGATTTGCTCAAGAATTACAAAAAGAGTTAAAACTTTCATGGGATAATAAAAATAATCGCGTTAGCTTAATGAATACTATAATAAATAGTAAGGGAGAGTTTTTAAAGTATTGTCCGCCTGAAACAAAAGGGGCAGCAATTGCTGCATTATTAGAGCATAATTTTTGGGATAAATATTTTAGCCCCGCAAGCCATTCACAAGCTAGCGGCGAAGCAATGGCCATTTTCAGTCAACGTAAACGTGCAATTCTGCACACTTTACGCTGGGCACAATCACAACGTGATTTTGAGAATATTTTACAACATGCCAGCCTAATCCCCTCAGATTCAAAAGACAGTATTGCGGTTAACAAAACACGTATTTTAGCTTTCTTAGCCGAGGGCGAAGCAGAGAAGCCTATCCCAAATCATGCAGTAAGTAGAAAAGTTACAACTTGGACACCAATCCCTATGATAAAACCAAGTTATTATGCTGATATTTTTCAGCAAATAGAAAAAAAACTGCCTGATAGTAATTTGGCTAAAATTTATATTAACGAACCATATCAAGAATTTATTACTGCTTCTGAAATTAACAGCCAATCTGACATTTTTTTCAAAAGTTAATATAAATATTACAGAGAAATTTTATGAATAAACAATATTTACTTATATTATTAACTACCGCATTAATAATAACGGGTTGTGAACAAAAACTCACCGCTGAGCAAGAAGCCCAAAAGCAACAACTGATTAATGAATCCATTCACAATATGGTTTTCATTGACGGTGGCACTTTCTTAATGGGCGATTTTGGTAGCGGTCACGATGGTAAATCCACACTCCCTTATTCATTAGGAAAAGATGACAAATACGTACACAATGTGACTTTAGACAGTTTTAGTTTGTCTAAATACCGTGTTACTTGGCAACAATTTAATCTATGGCGTGAATTGACTTTTCAGTCACCGACAAAAACTTATCAAGAATTAAAAGTCGAAAAATACATAAAAAAATGGCAAGAATCCACGCAAGATAATTACCCTGCCTCCGTTGATTGGCAAGATGCCAAAGATTATTGTGTTTGGTTAGGGCAGCAGGCTCATTTACCCATCGATTTACCTACTGAAGCCCAATGGGAATATGCTGCGCGTGATCGAGGCAAATTTATTCTATTTGCTTCTAAAGATGGGACTTATAATGATGGTATTGATGAAGATGCAAATAAAAATAAAGAAAAATTATTTTCAGCTGGTTTCTACCCTGTCGGCAGCTATCCTCCAACCCCATTAGGCCTTTACGATATGATGGGCAATGGCGTAGATTGGGTTAATGATTGGTATGCTGAAGATTATTACCAACATTCTCCAGCTAAAAACCCTCAAGGACCCGACAATGGGGAGAATAAAGTCATCCGAGGATCAAAAAGTAGCTTTTATCTAGATACATTGACGATAAATAGAGAATTTAACACAATAAATCTTACAGGCATGCCTGGATTTGGCTTTCGCTGTGCTGTTCAATCGCCAACTCCAATTTCAAAAACTGAAGCTGCACAATGAAAATAGCATATCCTCTACTGGTAGTTCCTATCGTGCTTTTACTCGGCTGTGAGCAAAAGCTCACCGCTGAGCAAGAAGCCCAAAAGCAACAACTGATTAATGAATCCATTCACAATATGGTTTTCATTGAAGGTGGCACTTTCTTAATGGGCGATTTTGGTAGCGGTCACGATAGTAAATCCACTCTTCCTTATTCATTAGGAAAAGATAATAAATTCGTTCATGATGTC
>NZ_KB233224.1:283780-284603 GCF_000314855.2 Providencia burhodogranariea DSM 19968
CGAACATTCTCCGGCAAACAACCCCCAAGGTCCTGAACATGGAGAAGAAAAAGTAACTCGTGGAGCTGACGGTAGTTTTTATTTAAAAACATTAACTATTAATCGTCTTTCCCACCCATTAAAAAATGGCAATATCCCCGGCCTTGGCTTTCGCTGTGCTGTTCAATCACCAACTCCAATTTCAAAAATTGAAGCTGCACAATGAAAATAACATATCCTCTACTGGTAGTTCCTATCGTGCTTTTACTAGGTTGTGAACAAAAGCTCACCGCTGAACAAGAACGGCAAAAACAACAACTGATTAATGAATCCATTCACAATATGGTCTTCATTGAGGGTGGTACTTTCTTAATGGGCGATTTTGGTAGCGGTCACGATGGTAAATCCACACTCCCTTATTCATATACTTGTTGATGGTAAGGAGTTAACGAAATAATGAAATTCAATAAGCTACTTTTTTGTTTATTTGTCGGTTCATGTGTTGTTTCAGGCTGTGATAATTCGCAAAAAGAAGCCGAAGCTGCTCAGTTACGCCAAACTTCGTTTGATAATATGGTGCCGATAAAAGGCGGACGTTTTCAGATGGGGGATTTTGGCACTTTAATTGATGAAGATAAATTACCATTAAGTACCGACCCCTCAACAAGGCCCCTGCACTGGGTCTCACTTTCTGATTTTAGCATGGGAAAATATCGTGTTACGTGGGCTGAGTTTAACCGTTGGCTAACCCTGCAAGGACGAGATAAAACAGAGTACTATCTCGATGTCCTTAATAACCCCTATGCTAAAAAAGATAAGATTAGTGATAATTACCCTGCCAAAG
>NZ_KB233224.1:284867-287227 GCF_000314855.2 Providencia burhodogranariea DSM 19968
CACTGCAATTATGCCATTATCTATCATGGTATTCATGACCTCAGGCTGTGATAATTCGCAAAAAGAAGCCGAAGCTGCTCAGTTACGCCAAACTTCGTTTGATAATATGGTGCCGATAAAAGGCGGACGTTTTCAGATGGGGGATTTTGGCCCTTTAATTGATGAAGATAAATTACCATTAAGTACCAACCCCTCAACAAGGCCCCTACACTGGGTCTCACTTTCTGATTTTAGCATGGGAAAATATCGTGTTACGTGGGCTGAGTTTAATCGTTGGCTAGCCCTACAAGAACGCGAGCCACTTGAATTTTATACTCAAGGGAAAAATAGTAAAATTATCAGTTGGGATGAGCTAGGCGATGACTATCCAGCATCGGTTAGTTGGCAAGATGCAAAAGGCTATTGTCAATGGTTAGGACAAAACTCAGGGAGAAAAACCGATTTACCAACCGAGGCTCAATGGGAATATGCTGCTCGCAGTGGGGGGCAATTACTGATCTATGCGAACAGCGATAATAAAATGCACTCAGAACTAGATCCTGCGCGTAACTTTACTGGTTGGAGCGCTCCAGTCGGCAATTTTGCACCAAACCCAATAGGACTATACGATATGATGGGCAATGGCGTCGATTGGGTGAATGATTGGTATTCTGAGGATTATTATCAACATTCCCCAGAGCATAATCCACTAGGGGCGGAAGCAGAAATAAGTACGAAAAAAGTGATCCGAGGTAATTTGGGGAGTTTCGATGGAATAATAACCATCGCAAGAGGAAAAGATGACCCCAATATGAAATTTGGTTATCAATTTCGTTGTGTTGAAAACCGTTAATGATTAGCTATATGAAAAAAATCACTGCAATTATGCCATTATCTATCATGGTATTCATGACCTCAGGCTGTGATAATTCGCAAAAAGAAGCCGAAGCTGCTCAGTTACGCCAAACTTCGTTTGATAATATGGTGCCCATAAAAGGCGGACGTTTTCAGATGGGCGATTTTGGCCCTTTAATTGATGAAGATAAATTACCATTAAGTACCAACCCCTCAACAAGGCCCCTGCACTGGGTCTCACTTTCTGATTTTAGCATGGGAAAATATCGTGTTACGTGGGCTGAGTTTAACCGTTGGCTAGCCCTGCAAGGACGAGATAAAACAGAGTACTATCTCGATGTCCTTAATAACCCCTATGCTAAAAAAGATAAAATTAGTGATAATTATCCAGCATCGGTTAGTTGGCAAAATGCAAAAGACTATTGTCAATGGTTAGGACAAAACTCAAGGAGAAAAACCGATTTACCAACCGAGGCTCAATGGGAATATGCTGCTCGCAGTGGGGGGCAATTACTGATCTATGCTAACAGCGATAATAAAATGTACTCAGAACTAGATCCTGCGCGTAATTTTGTCCCATATTGGAAGCCAGTTGGAAGTTTTGCACCAAACCCAATAGGTTTATACGATATGATGGGAAATAGTAGCGATTGGGTGAATGATTGGTATTCTGAGGATTATTACCAACACTCCCCAGAGCATAATCCACAAGGGCCTACAATAGGGGATAAAAAAGTAAGACGAGGCTATCTTGGAAGTTTCGATGGTGCAATTACTATCGCGAGAGGAAAAGATGATCCCAATATGAAATTCGGTAACGGATTTCGTTGTGTTGAAAACCGTTAATGATTAGCTATATGAAAAAAATAACGATAACAACTTTATTAGTATTCATAGCTCCCATTCTTTCTGGTTGCGAACAAAAACTCACCACTGAGCAAGAAGCCCAAAAGCAACAACTGATTAATGAATCCATTCACAGTATGGTCTTCATTGAAGGTGGCACTTTCTTAATGGGCGATTTTGGTAGCGGTCACGATGGTAAATCCACACTCCCTTATTCATTAGGAAAAGATGATAAATTCGTTCATGATGTCACTTTAGACAGCTTTAGTTTGTCTAAATACCGTGTTACTTGGCAACAATTTAATTTGTGGCGTGAATTAATCGGACTTCCATCAACAGACAGATATAATGATTTAAAATCACGAGATATAATGAAAGATTGGCAAGAGTCAACCCAAGATAGTTACCCTACCTCTGTTGATTGGCAAGACGCCAAAGATTATTGTGTTTGGTTAGGACAGCAAGCTCATTTACCCATCGATTTACCAACTGAAGCCCAATGGGAATATGCGGCACGTGATCGTGGCAAATTTATTCTCTTTGCCTCTAAAGATGGAACTTATTACGATGGTATTGGTGAAGATACAAACAAAAATAAAGAAATATTATTTTCAGCTGGTTTCTACCCTGTCGGCAGCTATCCTCCAACCCCATTAGGCCTTTACGATATGATGGGCAAC
>NZ_KB233224.1:288476-293073 GCF_000314855.2 Providencia burhodogranariea DSM 19968
CCAACATTCTCCGGCAAACAACCCCCAAGGTCCTGAACATGGAGAAGAAAAAGTAACTCGTGGAGCTGACGGTAGTTTTTATTTAAAAACATTAACTATTAATCGTCTTTCCCACCCATTAAAAAATGGCAATATCCCCGGCCTTGGCTTTCGCTGTGCTGTTCAATCACCAACTCCAATTTCAATTTCAAAAATTGAAGCTGCACAATGAAAATTACATATCCTCTACTGGTAGTTC
Organism: Providencia burhodogranariea DSM 19968; assembly: GCF_000314855.2. Classification (GTDB taxonomy): domain Bacteria; phylum Pseudomonadota; class Gammaproteobacteria; order Enterobacterales; family Enterobacteriaceae; genus Providencia; species Providencia burhodogranariea. The sequence continues at coordinate 288,715 of NZ_KB233224.1, forward strand.
CTATCGTGCTTTTACTCGGTTGTGAACAACAGCTCACTGCAGACCAAGAAGCCCAAAAGAAACAACTGATTAATGAATCCATTCACAATATGGTCTTCATTGACGGTGGTACTTTCTTAATGGGCGATTTTGGTAGCGGTCACGATGGTAAATCCACACTCCCTTATTCATATACTTGTTGATGGTAAGGAGTTAACGAAATAATGAAATTCAATAAGCTACTTTTTTGTTTATTTGTCGGTTCATGTGTTGTTTCAGGCTGTGATAATTCGCAAAAAGAAGCCGAAGCCGCTCAGTTACGCCAAACTTCGTTTGATAATATGGTGCCCATAAAAGGCGGACGTTTTCAGATGGGGGATTTTGGCCCTTTAATTGATGAAGATAAATTACCATTAAGTACCGACCCTTCAACAAGGCCCCTGCACTGGGTATCACTTTCTGATTTTAGCATGGGAAAATATCGTGTTACGTGGGCTGAGTTTAATCGTTGGCTAGCCCTGCAAGAACGCGAGCCACTTGAATTTTATACTCAAGGGAAAAATAGTAAAATTATCAGTTGGGATGAGCTAGGCGATGACTATCCAGCATCGGTTAGTTGGCAAGATGCAAAAGGCTATTGTCAATGGTTAGGACAAAATTCAGGGAGAAAAACCGACTTACCAACCGAGGCTCAATGGGAATATGCTGCTCGCAGTGGGGGGCAATTACTGATCTATGCGAACAGCGATAATAAAATGTACTCAGAACTAGATCCTGCGCGTAATTTTATCCCATATTGGAAGCCAGTTGGAAGTTTTGCACCTAACCCAATAGGTTTATACGATATGATGGGAAATAGTAGCGATTGGGTGAATGATTGGTATTCTGAGGATTATTATCAACACTCCCCAGAGCATAATCCACAAGGGCCTACAATAGGGGATAAAAAAGTAAGACGAGGCTACCTTGGAAGTTTCGATGGTGCAATTACTATCGCGAGAGGAAAAAATGATCCAGAGATTAAATTCGGCAATGGATTTCGTTGTGTTGAAAACCGTTAATGATTAGCTATATGAAAAAAATTACTGCAATTATGCCATTGTCTATCATAGTATTCATGACCTCAGGCTGTGATAATTCGCAAAAAGAAGCCGAAGCTGCTCAGTTACGCCAAACTTCGTTTGATAATATGGTGCCCATAAAAGGCGGACGTTTTCAGATGGGGGATTTTGGCCCTTTAATTGATGAAGATAAATTACCATTAAGTACCGACCCTTCAACAAGGCCCCTGCACTGGGTCTCACTTTCTGATTTTAGCATGGGAAAATATCGTGTTACGTGGGCTGAATTTAATCGTTGGCTAACCCTGCAAGGACGAGATAAAACAGAGTACTATCTCGATGTCCTTAATAACCCCTATGCTAAAAAAGATAAAATTAGTGATAATTATCCAGCATCGGTTAGTTGGCAAGATGCAAAAGACTATTGTCAGTGGTTAGGACAAAACTCAGGGAGAAAAACCGACTTACCAACCGAGGCTCAATGGGAATATGCTGCTCGCAGTGGGGGGGAATTACTGATCTATGCGAACAGCGATAATAAAATGCACTCAGAACTAGATCCTGCGCGTAACTTTACTGGTTGGATCGCTCCAGTCGGCAATTTTGCACCAAACCCAATAGGACTATACGATATGATGGGTAATGGCGTCGATTGGGTGAATGATTGGTATTCTGAGGATTATTATCAACATTCCCCAGAGCATAATCCACTAGGGGCGAAAGCAGAAATAAGTACGAAAAAAGTGATCCGAGGTCATTTGGGGAGTTTCGATGGAATAATAACCATCGCAAGAGGAAAAGATGACCCCAATATGAAATTTGGTTATCAATTTCGTTGTGTTGAAAACCGTTAATGATTCGCTATATGAAAATAATAACAATAACAACTTTATCTCAACTTTCATCCCCTGTGGGGTTTTTACTAGACTATAAACAAAAAAATACTGAGCAATATAATATTTACTCAAGCTAATACATTATTCATATAATATCTTTAATCTTATTATTTGGTAATAGTCTTCAAGAATAAATCCATTACGTGATGGTATCACTACAGAGTCAATATAAAACCTCTGGCATGATTCATGTTAATCATTGACGTTATATATAATTTAGCAATTAATAAAAAATAGGCATTTATCTATGTTTAAAAACATTGTGTTACTCGGAGATAGCACCAGCCATGGTGGCACCGTTATTACGGCCACTTCAGATGTTATTATCAACGGTAAAAGGGCGGCTAAAGTTGGTGATATGGTTAGCTGTCCCAAAAAAGGGCATGGCAATAATGCCATCATTGAAGGTTCCTCTGACTTTACGTGTAAAGGCATTCAGATTGCCGTTGATGGCTGCCGTACTGAATGTGGTTGTTATCTTATTTCCAGTATCACTGACTTTTCATTAGGATAATTATGGCTTGGAATAAAACCCCGTCTATTCAAACAAAAAAACCGACGGCACCCGCTTACTTTAAATGGCTATCCGCTATTGGCATTGCGATTTTCTTTTTAATTTATTTTTTATATACAAACACTAACAATGAATTATCTCATCAAAAAAAATGGGTGAATATTATTATTGTGGTATGCCCCTTGCTAATCATCACAATAACTTTTTTATGCCGTCTGTTAGTGTATATAAAAAAGAAAGGCTATTATGATTTTTTAGAAAAAGAAAAATTATATGCAGATAAACAATGGGAACAATGGGGTTCGCGGAGTATGAGCGTTCTGAAAAGTGTTCTTTTTCTGCCACAAAAAATCACGCTTCCTTATATGCTAAAACATCAATCTCAACACACAGCAAGGTATAAAATCCCACAAAAAATCGATTATCTTTCAAATGAAAAATCGTGTTGTTTTTATTTACTCCGAACGGTTCAAGATAAAGTCATCCAATTATCAAACCAGTCTCCTTTTCATATTCAATATTTGACTAAAAAAAATGTTGATCTCGCTAAAAATGAGCTGACATCATCATGGGAAAAACTGTTCCCAAATGTTGATATACCTAATTTTGATATCACCGATACGTTAAGTTATGGTTTTATTGAAAGCGCAATTAAAGACAATGAAAATATCATTGAATTAATTTTAATTGAACAGCCGTATACTCAAGAACAGTCAGCCATATTATCGGTGATTATTATCACCACGGATGATATAGCAAAAAGTCATCATCTTGAGACTATTGCCAATATAAAGCGCCCAATGCCAATTGATACTGATGAAAATCATCAAATCGCTATCGACCTTTTTCCTGAGATACAAACGGAATCTCACAATGCAACGCATACTTTTTCTGATGGGAAATGCCCTACAAGTTTGTTCACTGCACTCTATCAATCTGACAATACAATAATGAAAATATCGCCCAATACGCTTATTGACTTAGAGTTTTTTATTGGCCCCACCGGAGAGTATTCCTCATGGTTTAATATGGCTTTAGCCGTCGAATTTGTTTCTCAATATAAAAAAACATCGCTTACCTTATCTCAGGAACCTAACAGAATGTTTATTGGAACTATTACTCCGAGTCAATCGATATGAATATTAAAATACCCAAACCCACGCTAAAATCATTCTTTTTATTAATTATAATAGCATTAGTCTCTCTGTTAATTTGGTATCATGGCGACTATTTTTATTTGGAAAGTAAAAATCAAAAGCAACAGGCAATTATCGGCCTTATTATAGTAAGTTATGTCGTTCATATCTCATGGCTATATTTTATTGAGCGAAGAAAAAATAAACATCGAGAAACAAATACGGATTCAGGAACTTATCCTGATCAAGAAAAGAGAGTTGAATTAAATAATCATAACTCTTTACCCATCATTGAAACGTTAAAAAATAACTACGGCACTTTCTGGTATAAAAAAGTGTCTATCCAACTGCTCGTCGGCAATAGCAGCGCCGTTGATAAACTGGCACCGCATCTCTCGCAAGAGATTTGGCAGGAGTCGAATGGCACCGTCTTAATCTACGCCGGCGATGTCGCCACGGGCATTGATGAGGAACTCATTCACACCTTACAACAATTGCGCCGCCGTCGCCCACTCGATGGCGTGATTTGGGTCACCGAGAACACCGTGTCATCCCACTTACTCGACCCTGCCTTGTCGTTTAATCACCTCAATGCCGCCGTCACCGACATGGCCGCTCGCGTTTTCCATAACCTGTTTAACGCCTTAAAATGGCGCGCCCCCGTGTGGTTTTGGAGTGTCAGTGACAATACCGCTCTCCAAGCCAGTGAGGCGCCGTCCGTGGTGTATCTCACTGAACCCGGTATGCGCGCGGAGGCCTTATCCCCGACCCTG
>NZ_KB233224.1:293425-454908 GCF_000314855.2 Providencia burhodogranariea DSM 19968
TTGCCCACAGTTGGCAGGCCGAGAGCCGTTGGCAAAGTTGGCTTGAGGCGCAATCCGCACTCGCCAGCACGTTAAAACCCGCCTCGCTGGGTATCAATGGCAAGCGCGTGGTGCAATACACCGCCGCCACCGCCATGACCGTCTGGGGAATAGGCATGGTGGTCTCTTATCTGGCCAATCGCCAGCTCGTTATCGACAGTCAGCATCATGCTGCCGTGGCTGCCGATAGCACACTCACTGACACTGAACGCCTGAAAGCCCAGTTCGATTTTCAGCAAATACTCGGGTTGCTCAACCACCGTGAACAGACCTCGGTGCCGCTATGGCTGCGTTTTGGGCTCAACGCCAACGACGCATTGTTAACCCAATTGTGGCCGGTCTATCACCAGACGATTTTACCGTTACTGCAAGAGCACGTGCGACAACAACTGGCACAGCAGCTGCAAACCTTCGCCGAGCTGCCACCGGATAGCCCAGCGCGTGCCAATGCCTCACAAGCCACTTATCAGGTTTTGAAAGCCTATTTAATGATGAGCACCCCTGAACGCATGGAGCCAACGTTTTTTGTCGATACCGTACTCACCATTATGCCCCAGCGCACCGGCGTGGCGGATGGCGAGTGGCAAACCCTCGGCAAAGAGCTGTTACTGTTCTATGCCCAGCAATTGCCTCAACACCCTGATTGGGCGATTTCCCCAAATCGTAGCTTAATCAGCGGGAGTCGCACCCTGCTCATTCGGCAGATTGGTCAACGCAGCGGCGAATCCGCGCTGTATCAAAACATTCTCCAGCAAGCGAAACACAATTTTGCAGACATGACACTGGATGACATGACTGCCGAGACCGATGTCAGTTTTCTGTTGACCACCACCGAATTTATCCCCGGTATCTTCACCCGTAAGGCGTGGGAGGAATCGATTGAACCGGCCATTAATCGGGTCGTGGCCGCGCGTCGTGATGAGATTGATTGGGTGCTCAGCGATAACCAACAGGCTATCGACAGTGACATCTCCCCTGAGCAACTCAAACAGCGGTTGACTGACCGCTATTTTGCTGATTTTTCCGGCAGCTGGCTGAATTTCCTCAACACCTTGCAGTGGCGTCACACCGAGAATTTATCCGACACCATCGACCAACTGACGTTGATGAGTGATGTGCGCCAATCCCCTCTCATTGCCCTGATGAACACCGTGGCCTATCAAGGTAAAACCGGACGTCAGCAAGAAAAACTCACCGAGTCATTTGTGAATTCGGCCAAAGAGTTACTCAATAAAGAACAAAAACCGGTGATTAACCAAAAAGCCGCCTTCTCCGGCCCGCTTGAAGCGGTGTTTGCTCCCCTGATTAGCTTTGTCGAGCCCGACACTTCGCCACAAGCCGGTGAGAGTCTGAATCTGCAAACCTACCTCACGCGTATCACCCGCGTGCGATTGAAATTGCAGCAAGTGGTCAATTCCACCGACCCACAAGCCATGTCACAAGCGCTGGCTAACAGTATTTTTGAAGGCAAAACCGTTGACCTGTCTGAAACCCGCGATTACGGCAGTTTGATTGCCGCCAGTCTGGGGCAAGAATGGAACGCGTTGGGCGAAACCTTATTGGTTGACCCGATGACGCAAGCATGGCAACAGTTGCTCACCCCAACCGCCCAAGGCATTAACAGTGAATGGCAAAGTGCAGTGGTCAACGAATGGAATGCCGCGTTTGGGGGACGCTATCCGCTGAAAAATACCCAAAGTGAAGTGTCATTACCCCTGATGGCGCAATATTTGCGACCGGACAATGGGCGTATTCAACGCTTTTTAGAAACACGCTTGCAAGGGGTGTTACGCAAAGAGGGCAACCGTTGGGTGCCAAACAGTACACACGCACAAGGGCTGCGCTTTAATCCTGAATTTTTAAACGCCCTCAACACACTGAGTTATTTGGGGGATGTCGCCTTCGCCAATGGTGAAGCCCGTCTCTATTTTGAAATGCGACCGGGTACCCGCAAGAACATCATGCAGACCCAACTGGTGATTGATAAGCAAGCGCTCACCTACGATAACCAGCAATCTCAGTGGCAGCGATTTGCGTGGCCGGCGGACACGATTGCTTCAGGCGCGACCCTCAGTTGGATGACCACCACCACCGGCACCCGTTTATACGGGGATTACCGTGGGGTGTGGGGATTTATTCGATTGCTCGAAACCGCCACTGTCAGCCCTTACGCGGGCAGCACCAGTAGCTACTCGATTGACTGGCAAACGTTAGGGGGCTATTCCCTCAATTATACGTTACGCACCGAAATGGGTGATGGCCCATTAGCCTTACTGAAACTGCGCAACTTTGTGTTACCCGACAAAATCTTTTTTGATTAGATCCCACAGGAAATATTGTTATGCCCTTATTGACCTCATTACGTACAACCTGTTTTCCTGATAATCCGCAAGCTGCGACTCAACTGAGCGAGCAGCAAATCGCGCTATGGGAACGCTGGCTATTACCCATTACACCTGAATCCCCAGTGGGCGAAGATCCCGGCTATGATGATGACTTCGAGCGGATGCGAGAAGAAGTTAATAAGCTTTCGGGCGCTGATACCGAACTCATTTGTTCTCTTGCAGAAAAATTACTGACCACGACTTGTAAAGATGTCCGCGTAGTCACGTATTACATTTGGGCTCGATTACATAAAGAAGGCGAAAATGGTCTGGCAGATTCGCTAGGACTACTGGCAGGATTGATCAGTCGCTATCATGACACTTTGCTACCTGCCCGCCCAAATAGCCGTAAATCTGCGATTGAATGGTTAGCGGGTCAACGTGTCTTAGACAGTTTATCGCTATACCCTGAAGTGGATCGCAATGAATTTTCACGTATCGTGGCATTACTGGGCACGATCTTTGATGAATTTACAACTTGGGATGAATCTAGCCGCCCACAGTTAGCACCATTATTACGAGCATTAGAAAAACGTCTTGCGCAATCTGGTGGTGCGGATAGCTTAGTTCCACAAAATATACGTTCCTCCGAAGGTACTCGTACAACATCTGCACTTTCATCGGGGCAAAACGGCTCACTAGCACCAATTCAGTCAGGCCGTGAATTACTTGATCAAGCTAAAGTGCTTGCAAACTATCTGCGTAGTCAACCCAACGGCTGGCTTTCAGGCCATAGATTAATGAAATCGGTTCGCTGGGATACTTTGCATCAATCCCCACCTCAAAACCAGCAAGGCTGTACCCGATTAACCCCTCCGCGAACTGATGCCAGAGCTCAATTAAAACGTCTGTACTTGCAGCAAAGTTGGTTGGAATTAACGGAACAAGCAGATCGATTATTCGCTGAAGGTGTTAACCATTTTTGGTTGGACTTGCAATGGTATTTACATCAAGCATTGAGCAAATCGCCAGCACCATGGGATGGCTGGGCGGAGATGATAGCATCAGATTTGAAGCAATTTCTCACTCGTTTACCCGGTATAGAGTCATTGGCATGGGAAGATGGTACCCCCTTTGCAGACGAAGTGACACTCAATTGGATTAAACAGAATATCCTCGAAGAAAATCACTCTTCGTTACACGATTTGCCATCACAACATGCCCTTCAAGCCGATGAAGAGTCTGTACTTGCGCTAGAGCAAGAAGCCCTTACCCAAGCCGATAGCGAAGGCGTTGAAGCCGCGTTAGCTTGGTTAATAAATCGTCCCGATATTCGTAGCCCAAGACAAAAGTGGCTATTACATCTGGTAATGGCACGCGTCGCTGAACAATTTTCGCGACATGATCTCGCCTTCAATTTATTGCGTGAATTAGACAGTACAGCTAACCAGATGAGTCTATCGGACTGGGAGCCTCACTATATTTTTGAAATTAAAGCACGCCAATTGCAATTGTTACGCAACAAAACACAGCGTAATACCGCCGATAAGGCAGGTTTACAGCAACAAATGACGGATTTATTAGCGGAATTAACTCGCTTAGATCCAGTTCGAGCCCTCGTTTTGTACCCTTAATCTTTCAAAGAAAAACAGAGAATGAACAATGGATGATTTAACCCTCCGTTACTATGATGCCGAGATGCGTTATCTGCGTGAAGCCGCCAAAGAGTTTGCGCAAGCACACCCCGATCGCGCAGCTATGCTCGACTTAGATAAAGCGGGTACGCCTGACCCGTTTGTTGAGCGATTATTTGAAGGCTTTGCTTTTTCAATGGGGCAATTACGTCAAAAAATTGATGATGACTTACCTGAACTTACCGAAGGACTAGTTAGCTTATTGTGGCCACATTATTTACAGACTATCCCATCGTTATCTGTCGTCGAGTTATCACCTTTTATCGAAAACATGAAGATAACTTACAATCTACCTGCCAATTTTGAAGTGCTTTCGCGCCCAATTGGCCCGAAAAAAACAGTCTGCCGTTACCGAACCACAAGAGATATTCAGTTAAACCCATTTACACTTTCAACGGTTAAGTTGACAACTGAACCCGATGGGCGCTCAGTGATCCGCTTACAATTTGAATGTAGTGAAATGATTGATTGGACACAAGTTGATCTCAATACGTTATCGTTTTATCTAGCGGGGGATATTCCGACCTCATATGCTCTCCATTTAGCATTAACTAAACAGGTCGCTGCAACCTATTTAAAATTACCTTCATCACCTGATCGGATTGCAATTCCACTCTATTTTTCACCCGGTGGATTTGCTGAAAATGACCGTCTGTGGCCTAAAGGTGATAGTACATTTAGCGGTTATCAGTTACTTCTCGAATATTTTTCATTTCGCGAAAAATTCCTATTTGTGAATTTACATGGGCTTGGTGATATTTCTTTTCCAGTAACAACCCCTAAATTCGAACTCGATATTGTATTAAATACCTTATGGGATAACGACTTACCCCTCAATACCGATAACCTAAAACTGAATTGCTCGCCTGTTATAAACCTGTTTAATGTGGAAGCAGACCCGTTAACCGTTAATGGATTGGAGAGTGAATATCTGCTACGTCCACGTCGTATTCAAGATGGGCACACCGAAATCTATTCTGTCGATAATGTGAATGGCTCAACACGTGATGACAAAATTCACTATGTGCCCTTTACTAGCTTCCGTCATCGCGGTGGCATGCTTCGTCATAATGCACCAGAAAATTATTATCATACTAGGGTAAAGCGCGGTGTGACTGGGCTACATGATACATGGCTGATTCTTGGGGGCGATCGTCGCAATACTAATGCAACATTAGAAAGCGAAACACTCTCACTTCAACTTACAGGTACCAATGGGCAACTGCCACGTAAAGCACTACAAAGCACGTTGCTGGATAGAACCGAGCAAACCGTACAAGTCCCGCTCACAGTACGTAATCTGTGTAAACCGACGTTACCGAGCTATCCTCCCGCGGAAGATCGATTCCATTGGCGCGTGCTGAGCCATTTAGGTTCAAGTTTCCTCAATATGATGGATAACGCGGAAGTTCTACGAGGCACATTAGCGCTTTATGATTGGCGCAACGATGATATGAACAGCCGCAAATTGGATGGCATTATTCAAGTCAAACATCACCTAATTGAGCGCTTCGAGAAAGGTTTTTTACAACGCGGCATCGACATTGAGATAACGCTAGATAGTAATGGGTTTAATGGTGAGGGTGATATCCATTTATTTGGTGAGATGCTCAACCGTTTCTTTGAACTCTACACTGATGTTCATCTTTTTAATCAATTAACACTGCAAATTTTACCTTCAGGAAAACGCCTTCAATGGACCGAAAATCACAATCCTCAGTTACCTCGGTAATTGAAGAACTTGGCGATAAAATTTCCTCCATCAATTTTTATCGTCTTTGCCAATTACTTGAGCATACTAATCCACAAATACCGCCACTAGGCAGCACGCAAGATCCGAAACATGACCCGATTCGTTTTCGTCCGCATCGTGGAATGGGATTTCCTGTTACCGAAATTAAAGGTATTGATCAGGATGACAGCTACCGTGATAGCAATATTCCCAGTCTTCGTACTACCTTTTTAGGGCTGTATGGCATCACCTCGCCACTTCCAACTTCATATTTGGATGATATTGCCCAACAGCGCGATGGTACAAATTCGCTGACCGATTTTCTCGATATTTTCAACCATCGGCTGACCACACAGTTTTATCGTATCTGGCGTAAATATTCGTATCCTGCCACCTTTGCCAAAGGGGGAGAAGATGAAACGTCACAATACTTATATGGGCTTATAGGTTTAGGTATCCCCGGATGTGCAAATCACATTGAAGCACCACTTTCACGGTTTTTAGCGTTATTAGGCACGTTGCGTTTACCAACACGGACGGCTGAAGGGATCATTTCACTGGTTAAATTATTAGCCCCGAAGACTCAGGCACAAGTAAAAGCGCATGACCCGAGGCGAATTGAACTGGAAAATCCAACGGTTTTATCCTGTAAGCACCCAACCACGTTGCAAAATAAACCTGTTCTTGGTCAATACGCGACAGATGTTAATAGCCAAGTGCTGATCACCTTACGTACTGATGACTTAACTGAAGCCCACGGATGGTTGCCAGACGGGCAAATTTATCAAGATTTAATGGCGCTACTGCATGTGTATTTGGGATCACGAGTAAATGCACGTTTACGTTTAACACTTCCGAGAGCCTTGCTGCCGGATGCTTCGTTAAGCGCCAAATCTCATCAAGGCGTGCAGCTAGGGCGAACAGCAGTTATGCGCCCTTCTACTCCAACAAATACTTTATCCAATACAGAAATTACGCTGGTTCTAGGTCACTACCTACGCCTCAAACCTCAATATCGACGTCAACAAAGTGATGACTATGCTAACTACCGATTCTAAAAATAAGGCCCTCTCGATGAAATCAATTTATTCCACTCGATACTCACGTACAACCTTATTATTACTGATAGCGGCTTTAAGCCTGACAGGTTGTGGGTTAACGCAAACTATTGGTGATGGCACGAGTAATATTGCAAAATCTATTTTCTATAAACAAATCAAGGTTGTGCATTTAGATTTTGTCGCACGTGAGGCGTTAAACACCGATGACAACGGGACATCACTCTCCACAATCATTCGCGTGTATCAATTAAAAACAGCAGATAACTTCAATGACAGCGACTATCCCTCTTTATTTGCTAAAGATAGCGAAGTCCTTAAATCAACATTGGTAGCACAAAAAGATATTCGTATTCGCCCTGGGGAAGCTATCTCGTTCGATATACCAATGGAAGATGGCGCAGAATATGTTGCTATCGCGGTTATGTTTAATAACCCTGATCTGATCACTGATAATTGGCGAGTTGTTATTCCTAAAAAATACTTATTGCCGGATGACCCGCGTCGACTCGTTCTCTCTGAAAATACCATGACACTCACTCCACTCGAGAAAAAATAAACCATGGCTCAACCTTCCTTATATGAAATGCTAACTGGCTATTTCTCGGGTGGTTTGCCCATCGAGACAATCCCAGAGGAAGATCAGTTCATTCTCTCTGTGATGGATAATATTCGCCGCATTTTGAATTCACGCGCAGGCACAATCGACCATTTACCGGATTATGGTTTACCTGACATGAGTAAACTTATTCAGGGATTACCTGGCTCAGCTCACAATATGATGACCGTTCTATCCACGGCCTTATTGAAATACGAGCCCAGAATAAAATCACTTTCGATTGTGCTACTTCCACAAAATGAGTTTGGAACGCTACGTTACGCATTAGATGTCGAGCTCCATGAGCGAGGACTTATCCGCTATGGTACTGAATTTGTTCCGGATGGACGCATTTTACTTCATCACCTAAAAAAACAATTTAACCAATCTTAATCTTTTTTTAGGCCAATATTGATATTCTGTGAGACTGCTATGAATTCTGATTTAAAAACACTTCGCCCCGGTGGTGACCCTCGAACATTCAGTGATTTTGCTGCATTAAAAGAAGAACTTAATAAACGTTTTCACCCTGCTCGCCCTGATATTGATTGGGCTAGAGCTCATGGTTTATGCCTGTCTTTATTCAATCAAAATGGGGCTGACCTCCAAACTGCGGCTTGGTTTGCCTTGATCCGCCAGCACCAAGCAGGGATTGAGGGGTTAAACGAAGGGTTATCATTAATCCAAATTTTATTGAGCCAACATTGGCAAGTGATTTGGCCTCAACAAACCCATGCAAGAGTAGAAATTCTATCGTCCTTGAGCCAACAATTAATCGCAGGTTTACGCGGTATTACCCCCGTATATGCAGATTTAGCGACACTATATCAAGCAGAATCAACACTCGCGAAGATTAGTCAACAGCTACAAACACTTGAGTTAAAGCATCTCACGCAGCTTGACCGTCTGCAAAATTTGCTGACAACCCACGCGAGACAACTAGAAAATACAGATGCGCCTGACAGTAGTTTTACGCCGCCAACCCCATTGCATATACCTAAATCGTCGCCATCGACATTTCATGTCCGAACTGCGGCTACGCCAATTTCCATCAAGGCCAATGCCACGATAACGCCTAACGCTGCTCCAAATTCACCACCACCAGAAGTTGCACCTAAACGGCATTTTGGTTTGGGCTTAGGTATTGGCCTTTTGGTTGGAATACTGATCTCTGGCGTTTCCGGTGCCGCAGCGTTCTATACGTTATCGCCATGGAAAACAGCAAACGCTATTGAACAAGTACTTCCAACGGTGCCTGAGTTTACACATCATACTGAGTCAATTCTTGAGCAACAGCTACCCGCCGATAAAGCCAATCCTGCCGTGTTATCAACCGAAAATGTCACTGCGATTGACCATTATCTGCTTGAGCTTGAATCACTCTCCCCCATTTGGGCACAGCAATACGGCCTAAATATGGTGAATTATCTGACTAAACAGTATGGCGATAACAACGAAATCAAGACGTTAAGCGAACAGTGGCAACAAGGTATGCAAACCAATGCTCTGCCCGTAAATCGTCTTAATCAGTGGTCAGAAGGCATGGCGCAACTCAATGCATTAAGTCTGCGATTAGACAGCCTTGATGGGAAGCCTCGCAGCTATATCACTGGCTCTGAATTAAAAACCGTGATTTTCAATGCGCGACAACATTTTAATCAAGGTCTGCCTCTAGAAGAGGAGTTGCGCTTGTTAGAACAATTGCAAAAACAGGGTTCAGTTGCTGAATCTGAGTATCAGCGCATTGATAATCATTTTAAGCAGTTACTGAATCGCTATGCACTGATACGCCAAGGGCAACCTTGAATCGTTGGGATTACTGATAAATTTTGATCGTTGAATGAATCGCACAGTAATGATTTTTTTCTTTATTACTGTGCGGGGTTATCTCAACCTAGTTAATACATAAATTGAATGAAGGGTTCATTATTCCTTTAGCATATTACTTAGCACCACTAAAAAACAAGCAATGAAAATTGATAAATATTTAGCCCAGTGGAATTCTCAATTAACGAGTGGTACAGGAAAAACGTTAACGTTAATGGGAACCGGTATTCTGTCCAGTATTTTACAGGGTGTTGCGGTGTTGGTGTCGGCGGATTTTGGCAATAAAAAAACGCTAACCGACGATCAATTAGAGGAAAACAGCCGTTTTGTAGCGGGCGCTGCCGGGGCTGTCGGTGGATTCTTTGGGGTACTTGAAACGGGGATCAAGGATTTTGTACAAACCCCGAATGTATTTAATGCGCGAGCCTTTAATCAGCTAAAAGCCTTAGAGGCTGCATCAAAAGTGGTTGGGCGGGGCTTGGGCTTATTTGCTGGTATCGTCACGGTTGGATTTGATTCGTACCATGCACTAGAAGAATGGAACAAAGGTAATATTAGTTTGATGGCTGCATATGGCCTTTCGGCAGCATCTGGTGCATGGCTCACTTGCATTATTTTTGCCTCAACACTGTCCCCTCTTGGGCTGGCTATTACCTTAGTTGCGCTTGCTATGATGTTGATTTCGGCGGTTTGGATTGCGATTGAAGGGCAAGACAACATCCAAAAATGGTTAGCGCGTTGTTTATGGCGAAATGTCCCAGGGGATGTGGGTGTTGATATTATTTTTCTAAACTAGGATTAGAAATTAAGTATCTTAAAAGGAAATAATACCGCAATAAGCAGAACAAATTCAGGGACGCCATTACCACGGTTTATATCTCTGTACCAAAATTACGATTTTTTATGGAAGCAAGAGTATTACCTCTCGCTTTTGCTCAGCCTATTCCTATTTCTACATCAACGATTGCCATTCCAAAATCAGTATCATCGACGTCAGTCAAAGATACGTTGGGAGTATTATATAAGTTGGTATATCTTAATTAATGGGAGGTGGATATATTCAACCTACTTACAAACTCAACTCATCGATAAGTTAAGCTTTAATATCCACATGCCAATCATGTCCTTCCCAGCCAGATGCGTCGAAGCGGCGGGTGAATTGCACTGTTTTACCAGCAAGAGCGCTAATGTCCAATGCAACACCATATAAACCTAAACCTAGGGGCTGGCTACTTTGCTCTTTAATGTCTTGCCAATTGTCATATCCATAATGCAAAACAAACGGTTCTAGTGCTTCAATCCATAATTCACGATCGGTTGGTATTGCACCACAAGGCTGGCTATCGCGCCAATGTCGTGCGCGTGGTACAGAGGATTTTTCACTATAACGCTCCGCAACGGACTTCAATTGCTCGATCGGAACTTGTGTTTTTTGCACATAAATCAGTTTGATCAGTTCGGCATGCGCCCAAATCAGTGGCATTGCACTACCACTCGGCCGCCCCGTTAATAAACCGCGCTCTGGAATACTCTCTTTATCCCAGATTTGCTCAGGTAACATGCCTCCGCTACTCGCTGAGGCCAATATCGCATTTAAATAGGGCTTAATATCTTCTTTGCGAGCCGCTGCATAATGCCCTCGTTCACCACTCAATAACGGCCATAGACGTCCAATACCACTACCATCAAACGCACATCCATCCTCATGCTCACCATAACCATCTTCGTTATAACGATAATAATAGGGACCTGCGGGTAGGTTAACACATAGCTGCTGATCAACGAGTCGAGTCGTTTCTTCAATCCGCTTATCGTCCGCTTTTCGCAGCCCTAAACGCACCAAATAAAGATATTCCATACCCAATAATGCACGAGTATTAATGGTTTCATTATTGCGATTGCGTAATGTGACATCACCAAAGCGTGCCGAATGGCAATTAGGGTTGAGGCGAATGTAATGCCCAGAAATACCCAGTTCTTTATCTAGCTCAGTATTCGCGACATATACCCACGACTCTAAACGCTCATTCCAATCATCAGCCAAATCCAGTGCATACTGCTTGTCACTTTCTTCAAGGAAACCTGCTTTCGCTCCAGCCACTAGTGCTGCTATGGAAACAGATAATGTGAATGGGTTGATCCCTGAGTTTTCTTCCCAGCGATCTTGTGGGCTGGCTGGACCATATTGCGCAATAAAAGCGATTGCCTTGCGCGCCATATGAGTGGCAGCACCATGCATATCGCCGAGTAATCCCCGTTCATGCAATTTGGCGGCAAATAAAACCGGTAATGCTACTTCATCAAGCTGGATCCCTTGCCAATAAGGACGTCCATCAGTGAAGTTATTTTGCATCCAGTGCCCATCAGGTTGCTGGATAGCAATCAAATAAGCCAACATAGCGCGAACTTCGGTAATCAAACCGCAAGCTAGCATCGCAAAACCGACCTCAACTGAGTCTCGCGGCCAAACTAGGTGATAACCACCGGCATCTTTATGCGTGTCGCCCCATGGAGTACTTAGGCTGGCCACCAGCGAACCGGGAAAATTTCTGCCTTCATGTGTTTTCAGTACCGCAACAGAGATACGAATCGCATCTGATAACGCCTTTGGTAATTTATCTAAATCGGGAAAATTAACCGTTTCATTCCAGGCAGCCCATAAATAAGCATATTGACGTCTCGCTTCTTGATAACCTGCTGCCAGTGAGCTATTCGCTAATGTTGCTGCACCTTGTGCAGTGTCAGAGAATGCCAACGCTAACACGCCTGAGTTATGGCTTAGCTCTCCCATCATGGCAATATTACCGGGGCCAGCCTGCTGATACTCCCAGCTCATGTGCCCATTTTGGCTAAAATCTTGCCATCCATCAGAACTACCAACATAACCCACGCTGCCTCGGGAGAAACCATTTTCAGTCGCCAAAATTAAATAGCGCCCTTCTTTTTCTGCTGCAAGTCCTTGCGCTGTGACTGATCCACAATTGTTATCGCCATCACCACCAAGATGTGGCGCCAATAACGGATATAACTTTAGCCCTTCTCCTTCAAGATGATAATTAATCAGCAAAACATCACGTACTGGGTCAGTGATGATTTCAATTTCTAGCCGATAACGTTCATGTTGATGAACAATTTTGGGAAGTGGCAGAGACGATGATGGTGTGGTTAAGCTGTATTGATGAACCCGCTTTACCTCTGACCAAAAATCGTCACCGGCAATAATAAAACCTAAATCGCGAATTTGTGGCGTACTACAGGAAGGCCAATAGACCTCATTTAAGATACCGTAACCGACTGTGAACCAAACTCGCCCTTGGCCTAAGGCCGTACCCACCATGTCTTTTGCACTACTGGTCCATGTCGCTGTACTGCCCGGTGCTCCAGGCGCTTTTGGTTCTATCATTATTCGCTATCCTTCTGCTCGAAGAGTGAACGCCATTGGTGCCCATTACGCATAATTCTTGATTGCGTATCTGGCCCCTGTGTTCCTGCTTTATACAGGTCAGGCATGCCTTTTTGCCACGCTTTTAGTGCAGGGTCGATAATTCGCCATGCCCATTCAACTTCATCAAAGCGTAGGAAATGCGCACGTTCACCATGAAGTGCATCAATCAATAGCTGTTCATACGCGGAGACTTCATACTGCCCCGGCTGAGTATAAGGAGCTGTCAGTGTGATACCGTGTGTATTCAAGTGCATACCCGGTAATTTTGCGGTCATGTGCATATCCATGCCCATTGTCGGTGCCAATCTAAATACTAACCAGTTGTTATCAACTTCAATTCCCCCCGGCAATGCGCCCGCGGGTGCTTTAAACTGAACCGCAATCTCTGCGTAGTTATTTGCCAGTCGTTTTCCGCTGCGCAGATAGAAAGGCACGCCTTTCCAGCGCCAGTTGTCGATTTCAATCCGTAAAGCAGCAAACGTTTCAGTATTGGTATCCATTGGAATACCCGGCTCATTACAGTAATCAACCGCTGTTTCCCCTTCAACCATTCCCGCACAATACTGGCCGCGAACAGCCCAATCATTAGCATTCATGTCGTCAGTCGGACGCACAGATTTTAGGACTTCGACCTTGTGATCACGCAAAATTTCACCATCCCAACGCCCTAATGGCTCGATGGCCGTGAGGGTGAGTAATTGCACCAAGTGATTTTGCAGCATGTCGCGCATCGCACCAGAGTGATCGTAATAAACTGCACGATTTTCCACGCCAAGTGTTTCCGCATAGGTGATTTGTACTTGCTCAATATGTTCAGCGTTCCAAACAGGCGCGAGTACACGGTTAGCAAAACGGAAAATCATTAAGTTTTGCGTTGCTTCTTTTCCTAAGAAATGGTCGATACGGTAAACCTGTGCTTCATCCCAATGGGAATGAACTTGCTCACGTAAAACCTTAGCTGACTCAAGATCTGTACCAAACGGTTTTTCAATCAGAATACGTCGCCAATCATCGCCATTCTCTTCAGATAAGCCCGCTTCACCAATAGCTTGTGCCGCTTGCCCAAATAGAGTGGGTGGCAGTGCAAGATAAAAGAGTGCTGAAGGCGTTAGTTTGCTTTCAAGTGCACGTAATGCATCAGCTTCGAGTGTGCCACTGACAAAATCCAAATGCTCACTAAATGCGGTCCATTCTGTTTCTTTAAAATCAGCAATAAATTCTGCCAAAGAATCATGAATGTGCTTCAAAAATGCATCACGATCCCATTTATCGATCGAATAACCAATAATATTCAGGTCAGGGATCAGCCCTAAACGATGTAAGCGAAATAAAGAGGGCATTAATAGGCGTTTAGTCAAATCACCACTCGCACCTAAAATGACTAATGAAAGACGGCTCATTCAGACTCTCCTTGGTCAGCAGCTTTTTCTTTGTGACCGCCAAAGGCATGACGCATAGCAGATTGCACGCGGTCAGCAAACAAGTCATTGCCACGAGAAGCAAAACGAGAATAGAGCGCACTTGTCAGTACAGGTGCTGGTACACCTAAATCAATTGCGGCAGTTGACGTCCAACGACCTTCGCCTGAATCTGAAATACGCCCCGCATAATTTTCTAGATCAGGAGATTGGTGCATTTCTTGGGCGATCAGATCGAGTAACCACGATCCCACCACACTACCTCTACGCCAGAGTTCACTGATCTCACCAACAGGTAGCTTATATTGATAATATTCCGGATGCTCAAGAGGAGCCGTTTCCGCGTCGGCAGCAACCGGATTTAAACCTTGGTCTGCATGCTTTAGAATATTTAGACCTTCGGCATAAGCTGCCATCAGACCATATTCGATGCCGTTATGTACCATTTTAACAAAGTGACCAGCCCCACTAGGCCCACAATGTAAATAGCCTTGCTCTGCAGGGGAAGGTTCTCCTTTGTTGCCCTCTGTACGAGGTGCAGCATCGGCTCCTGGTGCTAATGCACGGAAAACAGGCTCCAGATATTCATAATGATCTTTTGGGCCGCCAATCATTTGGCAATAACCGCGCTCTTCACCCCAAACACCACCACTCACTCCCACATCCATATAGTGAATACCTTCTGCTTTCAATGCGTTAGCACGACGAATATCTTCGGTAAAATGTGAGTTTCCACCATCAATCAAGGTGTCGCCTTTTTCTAATAAAGGTTTGAGCTGGGCAATCACAGAATCGACCACAGCAGCAGGCAACATCAACCAAATATGTCGAGGTGCCTTCATATTTTTAACTAATTCTTCGAGTGAGCTATTAAAGATAACACTGCCGGGTAATTGCTGACGAATAGCGGCATTTTGGTCATAAACAACACATGAAACGCCCGCTTGTTGGATACGGCGTACCATCGCAGCACCCATTCTCCCAAGTCCAATAAAGCCAAGTTGAAGCTGATTTATAGATGATTGATTCATAGGTTATTTCCCCAAATTCTGAGCCCACCAAGAAAGGCTTTGTCGTTATCTCCACGCCTGACATACTCTGGTAAATCGGTAAATTGATGAATATTACCGCCACCGATCACAATATAGTCTGGCATTAATGCTTGATAAAAATAATCCACAATTTTTAAAACGTTCTTCCGCCAAAGTTCATCACCGGCTGATTCACGATAATGCTCACTAACATAATATTCATAATCGTGTTCTAGGTAAGGTAGATGTGCTATTTCCATCGGCTGTAATTGCTGATTAACCACTAATGTGGTGCCCAGTCCAGTGCCAAGTCCTAAAAACAACATACTGCCACCTTCATAGCTGCCTACGGCTTGCATTGCTGCATCATTAATCAATCGAACAGGGCAAGGAAATGCATTTGCTAAGTTAAAATCGACCCAACCAGTCCCTAAATTAACAGGCTCTTTTAAGATACGATTACCTGAAATGGGAGAAGGAAAGCCAATACTGACCCCATCGAACATGGAGGGGTCAACATTCTGATGAATATCTTGAATAAATTGTTCTGGCGTCATGGTATGCCCAGACACAAACTCAATCGCAGAGCTATTGGGATCGGTATAAAGTTTGACATGAGTACCGCCAACATCGATCACCAAAATCCGTTTCGTTGTGGGGGCTTCAGAAATTGTAAGAACGCTGGACATTTTACTTGTAAATGACATAGAAAAAGTTCTCCGTCTTGCCAAATCAGGCAATGGATGTTGTATTACAGGAAACTCCCGAGCTTAGGCTTCGTTAACTGAACAACGAATAAATCCAAGCGAACAACTCTCTTCCTTTTGGTGTTGAAACGACTGACACTGTTACCAGTCATAATAGATAGTTACATTCTTTTATTTACTAAAAAGTATACTCGCAAATACTATTTATAAAAGTAAAAACCACTTATATTAAATAAAACTTAATCATTTTATAATTTAGACCATCGTTAAACGAACATTACGATTCAATTATTAAATAAGCATACCTGCTATTTTTAAATATTTTCTTAACATACAGATAATACTCAAAACCATCGAAATAAGTATAGTTACGTAAATACCTGTGATTGATAAAATTATTCATCTTATATACAACATCAGTCCAGATAATTAACCCATAAAAGACATATTGATAATAATCGTATGATTACCATCAAGTTACGCTCTTTGTTTAAATTTTTTTATGGTCTATGCTTATTAAGCAATAAACCTTTATTGCGTGAAACAATATTAGAACTTTTTTGAACAATTCATTTAATGATATTTAAATATTAAGGTGAAATTATGAAAAAATATTTTATTATTGGTCTTATTGCAGCATCAGTGACCAGTTTATCGGCGATGGCCGCCGATAAAAAAGAAGATCACAAACCTCTCGCTAAATGGACTTGTGAAGAGTTTTTAGCAATTGATGATAGCTTCTATCCAACCGCTGTCGGTTTCGGTGAATTATTAACCAAAAAAGATAAAGTCGAAGATACGGTACTGGATGTTGATGGTATTCAAACTCTAACTCCGCTTGTACTTGAAGCCTGTAAAAAAGATGCTAAAGCTAACTTTGTCGAGCAGGTTAAAAAAGCCAAATAATCACTAAACTTTAATTCGAATCAATGCGTAGCCTATTGGTTACGCATTTTCAATTACAGAGCGGTCACAAAAGCAATAAGTCCAAAAACAACACCCGGTGCATTAGCAATGGCAACGGGTTTATTATTTAATTTAATACCATACCATACCCATAAAGTGCAGTTAATACATGCCACTGCGGCTTGCAGTGGGTGAGTTTTATTCCCATCCAAATTTCCCATGATTTGTGGAATATACGACACATACATGCTAAATGCAGTGATTGTCGCAATCCACCCAAGGTAACTGATATATTTTGGTACCGTTTCCGTCGTCAATTTCTTTCTCCTAAGTGATAACCTATTTTCATTTTGTTCTCTGGTTATTGTGAAAATGGCATCTGAAAGGCTTAGGCTGATCTAACAATAACTGGAGGATGCCCTTCTTGGCAGCAATTTGTAATAACGATTTACCGACCTTAGGATAGCGAATAAATAATGTCAATTATGTAAATTATGAAATTAATATTTTGCTAGCGAGATGGCATTTTATAGCCGAACTATTTGAAAATTATTATTTTCTCGCTAATTACGCCAATATTACATTTAGGATGTTATATCCTAAATAATTCGAATTGAGGCCTACATATTTACATGTACAAACAACAACATTTCAAGGTATGAGATGAATCTTTCATTTACCTTCACTTCTATTGCTGTGACCTCTATCTATTTACACTGATCAAATCAAATCAATCGCGAATACATATTTATTTACTCCGTATTTAAGTGGTAACATTCAGCCAGAAGATGATTCTCAATATCATTTACATTTAGATTTAGATTTGCATTCACCGAGGGATATTATGTCTACGCACTATCACTACACACGGCTAGCGGCGGGTGTTATTGCCGCCATTTCATCTTTTAATGCATTTGCAGCAGAAGATTCAGATAAAATGATTGTCACCGCATCGGGATATTCACAACAATTACGCGATGCGCCTGCCAGTATTACTGTTATTACTAAAGAACAATTACAAAATAAACCCGTTCACGATTTAGCGGATGCCGTCAGAGATGTCGAAGGTGTTAGTGTCGTGGGTAGTAGCGCAAATAAACAAGATATTAATATTCGAGGATTACCCGGCGAATACACTTTAATTTTGGTTGATGGGCGTAGACAAAATAGCCGTGAATCACGCCCAAATGGTAGTGGTGGTTTTGAAGCGGGCTTTATGCCGCCCGTTGAAGCCATCGAACGCATCGAAGTGATCCGTGGACCAATGTCTTCTTTATATGGTTCAGATGCTATGGGTGGTGTTATCAATATTATCACCAAAAAAGTCTCAAATGAGTGGCATGGTAATGTTGCAATGGGTGGGACTTTGCAAGAAAGCAGTGATAGCGGTAACTCAACTGATGGTAATTTCTATCTCTCTGGTCCATTGATTCAAGATAAATTAGGCCTACAATTATATGGTGGCGGAGACTATCGCCAAGAAGATAAGATTGTAGAAGGCCATAACAAGAATGATAATCGTAGTCTGACTGCAAAATTCACCTTCACTCCACTCGAAAACCAAACCTTCTTATTCGAAGCGGGCAGAACGACCCAAGAAAGAACCTCAACACCGGGTAAATCTCTGGCAGAATACACCATGCGCGGAACCTCTAAACAGGCAAATACCAAAACGGAAATTCATAATGACCGCAACCATTTTGCACTGACATATAAAGGTGATTGGGATGTAGTGAAAACTGAATTAAGCGTGTACCAAGAGCAAACCAAGCGAAATACCAAATCAGAAACAAAAGACCCTAAAACAGGCGTTTATAACTTCAGATATGAAGCGCGTGTCCCTGAAATTACCAATACGGTTGTTGATGGTAAGGTCGTTGCATTCCTACCAGATAATGTTCTTACTGTCGGTGGTCAATACCAAAAAGCGAAACTCAAAGACACGTCGGCAACAGGTTCGACAACTATTACTAATGCAACTCTCAGTGCCGATCAGTATGCTCTGTTTTTAGAAGATGAATTTACGGCCACAGATAACCTGATCCTAACGGGTGGACTACGTTTAGATCACCATGAATTCTATGGTAATCACTTAAACCCTCGTGGTTATGCCATCTATTATTTAACGGATGAAATCACCATTAAAGGGGGCGTATCACAAGCCTTCCGTGCTCCAACATTGCGTGAAATCAGCCCGACATATGGGACATCGACTGAAAAAGGTGCAGGGATTATCTACGGTAACCGCGACCTCAAACCTGAAAAAAGTGTTAACGAAGAGATCAGCATCGCTTATGACCATGAATCAGGCTTCAATGCTAGCCTTACCTTCTTTAATACAGACTTTAAAAATAAACTCACCAGTTATAACACAGGGGAGAACGACCCATTAACAGGTCTAAAACTTTATACCTATGACAACGTGGGTAAAGCTAATATTAAAGGGATAGAAGTCGCAACAGGTATCCCACTTGCTGAAGCTTGGAAGTTGAACTTGAACTATACCTATGTTGATTCTGAACGTAAAAGTGATGAAGAAAGACTGGCAAGTGGCGAATCACTGAGAGGCTATCCTCTCGATAAAACACCAAAACATACTGCTAACGCAAAACTCGATTGGCAATATAACGAAGACTTAAACTTATATACTCGCGCTCATTATGAAGGCAAGCAAGTGTGGGCATCTCAACGTAATGGTTCTACAGCAACACGTTATCGCAGCGGTTTTGCCACCATGGATTTAGGCATGACCTATCAAATGCTAAAAAATACCAAGCTCAATTTGGCAGTACTAAACATTGCTAATGAAAAAGGGCCGAAAATCGATACCAACGGTGGCAACTGGGATGTTGAAGATGGACGCCGTTACTGGGCTAACGTCAATATAAGCTTCTAATAAATATAAAAATTTGCGGATAAACATTACAACCAATCGCTGTTTATCCGCTTTTTATTAATACTAACTGCACTATGATGAAATTATGATAAATAAACTCTTATTTTCTAGCTTGTTGCTATCCATGACATTAACGACTGCTTTTGCTCGTCCTTCACAAACTATTCCTGTATTGAACGAGGAAGTTAGCCAATTTTATGATATCCAGCATCATGATATAAAAAATAAAAATAGCTCAACTGGTGAGCGAAGTTATCGAATTTTTAGTGCGGTTCCTCACTCTGCGGGCACATCAAGGCCCGTGTTATATATGCTTGACGGTAATGGGTTATTTCCATTAATGGTTAACCACGCGGTGCAAAAACTCTCAGCCGATAATCTGCCGATTATTATTGGTATTGGTTACCCAATAGATGAAGCTTTTCCTAAAAAATTGCGTGATTATGATTATACACCTCGCGTATCCGGTACTGAATTTGAGCATGGTGGTGGCTTTGATGAGCTGTATCAGTTTCTTAATAGTCAAATTCGTCCATGGGCAGAACAACAATTTGCATTCGATAAGCAAAAACAAACATTATTTGGTCACTCATTTGGTGGATTATTTACATTGATGGCCTATCAAAATAACCCAACTGCATTCCAATCCTTTGTTGCTGCTAGCCCTTCATTATGGTGGGGAAAAGGTGAGATGGTCGATTTAACTAAGCTGACCAATAAGCAGATGGCCTCACCTTTGTATATCACCCTAGGCGGCTTAGAAGAGAAGGCTGATTTATCACGTCTGACAGATGAACAAGTTAAAAATTATCAAACACGTAGCAGTTGGATAAAAACACGCCAGATTTGCACAGAGATCGAAAATCATGGTCGTACTTGTAAATTCACACTCTACCCAGATAAAGGCCATGGCGCAGTCATACCAGATGCCATTAATAAAGCGCTCGACGTGGTTACACAAACAGTTAGTGAACATTAATCAATAATTCTGTATGTCATTCAATCGCGATTAACATATCAACGTTTGTTAATCGCGGGTACTTTCCCTACTGTATAAACATCATTGTTCCTGTCTATCTATGCCATTAATATCAAAAAACAATGATTTCCTTCCCCTTTAGATAGATAAGTTATAATAAATAATCTATTTATCGTTTAGTTACTTCTTAATATTTTAAAAATATTGTTAATATATTCATATTAAAACCCGCAGTAAATTACTCATTTTATTTTTATACTTATGTTCAGCACAAATAACCTTATTATTTAGATGGCAAACCCACACTAAATCATTTGGTTAAGTCATATACTATTGAGTTTTATATTAAAAAAAACAATTCAATTAAATAAAATAAAAATTATTTAATTTAAAATAAAATATGATAGATTATCATTCAACAATAAAAATCTACAATTTAAATTATTATATAATAGCTATCAATAAAAATTTAACATTCTTAACGAGCAATATGAAAAGAAAAACTTTAGACATTGCGAAATATCTTAAGCTGCAAGCAGAATTAAATACAGAAAAAAAATCAATGCGTTGCTAGCATCGATACAAATTCATTATTTATTCTCTGCTCTGAACTTGTACAAAAAAATTCAATACAAAATGAATTAATAAATGATTTCTATGAACGAAATAATCAATGGCACCAATTAGTAAGTAAAAAAGAAATAAATGACTCTATGTTAGCCGCATTGATCATTCATTTAGATAACAAAAATAAAGCCCTTGAGTCTGAAATTGAGGAATTTCGAGAAATGGTATCACTGGGGTATTTTACACTTGATGGAAAAGAGAGATATTTACCTGCATCAACTTCAAATAACATTCAACAAGATGATTTTATTGAATTATTCTCCCATAAAAAACAGACGTAAAGTAAATTGATAATTTAATTAAATTTTCCACATTATTAAAACTAACGTAATTTAAAAACGTTAACACTAAATTTATTATTGAGAAAATAAATTCAATATAGTCTATATAATACCGAGTATAAAATACATATAATTTTTAACTAATAATCCTTGATATAGTACTAAAATAATGAACTTTCTATTACAAAAACAAAAGTTAATATGATTATATTTAGGGCAGCTTTAATTGAAACTTTCAATCAAAGACTAATGCCAAAATTAATATTTTTTAAAACATGAGAGTATGCCACATCAGTAACGAGATATACTGCTACCTTGGTTCACATAGTGATTTCTCTATGTTCCCCAAGATAGCTTTGCTTATTACCGTTAAACGCTCAAATTATTTGGCGCTCAGCTCTAACTTAGTGGTTGCGCAGTGCTTTTATTTGTTCAGGCTTGATGTCAGCTGGCTGTCCACCCCATTGAACTCGTAAAAAATTAGCCAACTCTGCGATTTGTTTGTCATCTAGCTTATTAGCAAAACCAGGCATACTCTGCATATTCTGGTTATTTGGAAATGCTTGTTCAGGCAAACCATCCAAAATCGCATTAATTAAGTTAGTACTGTCTTTATCTCGTAGAGTGGAATTCCCTTTCATCGCAACAGCCACATTTGGCTTACCACTGCCATCGTAAGAGTGACAACCTGAGCAAGATTCAAGATACAACTGCCGACCTGCAGCACTGCCGTTACCCATTTGAAGTGGCGATGTTTTCGGCGGATTATCACCCATAAGATAGGTGGCAATAGCCTGATTATCTTTTGGAGTCAAATGCTGTGAGCTTAGATAAATAACCGGATGCATATCACTGTACGCTGAACCTTGTGGAGCAAGACCTGTCATGAAAAATTGCTGTAAATCTTCCTTTGTCCAGCCTCTAGATGCAAGCGCTTCAGGCGTAATATCGGGTGCAGTAAAACGCCCCAAAGAACCACCTTGCATAAACTTATCGAGTTCCATTTCACCCATGATACCTCGAGGAGTATGACATTCAGCACAGTGCTCCATAACATTGACTAAATATCGCCCTCTAAGCCACTCCTCAGAACTTCCCTGAGAACTATTTGGCAAAGGCTTATCATTGAAAAACAGTAGGTTCCAACCAATCATTGCCATACGCTGATTCAATGGGAAAGGCAGTGAGTTTTCTGGTGGTGCAACATCTACCGCAGGACGGCTCATCAAATAGCTATAAATCGCATCTGAATCCTCGCGTGTCATTCCTTTATATGAGGTATACGGCATGGCCGGATAAAGATGACGACTTGGTGGTGAGATCCCTTCAGTTAATGCCTTATAGAAATCATCCTTTGTCCAGCGACCAATACCAAAGTCAGCAGAAGGTGTTAAGTTACTGCTATAAATAGTGCCAAAAGGAGTATCTAGTGGAAATCCTCCCGCAAGAGGAGCACCATCTGCGCTGGTATGACAGGCCGCGCAGTCACCTGCGAGTGTCAGGTAGCGACCATGTTCAATCTCTTGTGCAGAAGCCGTCACTTTTTGTACAGGGCCACTTGGTGTTCGATTTTCAGACCAATAAAGCACAGCCCACACGATAATCGCAATCGCGATGAGTCCCAATAAAATGCGTTTAATCATTTTATAGCCTCCTTGAGTAAGCCCGGCGTTTTAAGGACAACATCACGTACCGCTTCGTAATAACGTACATAACCAGTACAGCGACAAATGTGGTTATTGAGTGCCTTTTTAATTGCCTCTTCCAAATCTTCTTGAGCGATAGGGTTCCGTTGCAATTCTTCGATAAAAATAGTGGCTGCATTAACAAAACCTGGAGTGCAATAGCCACATTGGAAACTAAAATGCTCAACAAAGGCTTGTTGCACAGGCGATAATGTCACCTCACCCTCTTTATCTTTGGTGGCTGCCCCTTCAATGGTTCGAATGTTTTTGTTATTGAAGAAATGTGCGCCCGTGATACAAACTCGGATTTCTTCACTCGTGCCTGATGGGTGATCTAATATCACCACACAAGCATGACAAATTCCTTGCCCACAACCAAGGCGAGAGCCGGTGAGGTCAACATATTCATGTAAGAAATCAATCATCATGAGCCCTTCAGGAACATCCATTGGCCCATATTGTTGACCATTAATGGTTACCGTTAGTGGGATAAAGTTTAAGCTCATGGTAATACCTCTAAAATGTCTTCTGGACGAACAGGCAGGCGCAAGAAATGATGTCCGGTTGCATCTGCAATTGCGTTTACGATAGATGAAACGACGGGGATCATCACAACCTCAGCCACACCTTTCGGTGGGTCGGTTTCTGATAAGCCCGGTAGTACCTCACTCGTCTGTTTCCAGACCGCAACATCATTCGCTAATGGCAAGCGGTAACGATTGAAATTCCACGTTCCATTACCCGGACCATCTTCATAAAGAGGTAAATATTCATGGAGAGCATGACCGATACCCATAGCCAGCCCTCCTTGAATTTGTCCTGATACCAGTTGAGGCACAATTAAATTGCCACATTCAACCACACTGTGATGATCAAGGAGTTCGACGTGCCCAGTTGCTTTATCGATGGATAATTCAGAAACAGTGGCAACTGCACTATAATAGGTCACGCCCGCATTATTTCTTTGTGTATCAGGATAATACGCTTTTTCTCGCTTCCAAACTTGATACTCTTTACCCGCGAAACGTAATGAAAGCCCATCTACAGGTAAACGGCGAGTCTCATCATTAATTCGATAATCAGACTCAGCCCACTGCCAACGGTTAAATACGTGGCAAACTGCTCCCGTTAATCCGCCCATCTCAAACGTGCGTTCGATTAAACGCGCTAAGCTCAAAACTTCTAACCCATCGGCAGTAAGCCCTTTATCAACCCAGCGTGCATCTTCACGACGGACAACAAGAGGTGTGTATTGACCACCACCAATCCCTTCTTTCCAAATTGAAACAGCTGCTGGCCATAAACCATATTCAAAGACTAAACGAGCCGCTTCTTCAGTGCTATGGGTGAAATAATAAGCAGAATTACTGGCGCTGGCAGGAGAACAATAGTTAGGCGTCCAGAGTGGATTTTGTGCTAAGCGATCTTGCTCATCTTGGGACATGGCAAACGGATTTCCCGTTGAAACCATCGGTAAGATAGACCAATCGACAACTGAAAAATGGGCTTCTTCCGCTGGCTTACCGAGCCATTTTGCGCAAATAACTGACTGTGATGTTGACATTCCTGTCCCTATCTCAGCGCCACTATGATAGATTGCAATCTTGCCTTCTGGCGTCAGCTCTACACGCGCAAAAGAGGATTCTGCGCCTGTACCAAAGTCTTTTTGAACACAAGAAATGCCCGTACCAAACAATTTACCTGCATTTTTAGCTTCAAAATCTGATTTGCGCTTAGCTCTCTCTTGCCACATTGGATGTTCAGCACAGCGAGATAAAACTTCATCTGCACGAATAGCCCCTCCCGGTATCGCACCTTGTGTATTCTTCATTCCCGATTTCATCAGGTTTTTAAGGCGAAACTCGATAGGGTCTGCATTCAGTAATTTTGCAGCTTCTTCCATAATCATATCGGTCGCCGCCATCGCTTGAAGTGTGCCATAACCTCGTGCAGAACCTGCATCAACTGCTCTTGATGCAATACCAACGGCAGATAAATCACTACGGGGAATATAATAAATGGCTTGAGCACCTGTCGCACCAACCATCACAACTGAAGGTGTAAAATTACAGCGACCGCCACCATCACCAATAAATGATGCGGAAAGTGCTTCGATCATGTGTGTTTTTTTATTGACGGCAAGCGTGTAATCCATATCAAATGAATGCCGTTTAATTGTTGATTGGAACTGTTCATAGCGGTCGTTAGCTAAACGGATTGGAACACCATCACCATATAAGGTTGCCATCGCACCATAATAAGGAAATGGTGTATGATCTTTAGAACCATAACCCACAGTAAAGCAAGGATGTAGGAAAATACGTTGAATCGGGAATTTCGATTTTGCGAGCATTTCAGGCAAAGAGCCTGATATTTCTTGTGGTGACTGTGTCGGAACGACTAAATGGAAAGACTGCGTTTTTTCATCATACCAACCATTTGCATTATCCGGTTCAAGTGCTGAAGTATCAATTGATTGTGAAAAATAATTACGTTTAATTATCAACCAATCTTCAGGTGGGTTTTCTAATTGTTTTGCAAGCTCATCCGCATAATACATACCTTCTTCATCAAGCTTTCCACCTTCTCTACCTTCAGGCCAAATAGGGAGATGTTTTTTCATGCCAATCGGTGAAATCGGCATATCTTTCATACTCGAGTAGATATCCGGCGTAAACGGTGTTTCTCCGCCTATACGTACTCCACGATAGCTGCCCCATGGGTCACGTTGGATCGGGCCTGTTTCTGCACCATATTTGATAACATCATCACGGAATTTTAAGGTTTCTTTCGCAAAACGAAATTTGGCGAAATCATGATAAATAAGTAAAGCGACAGCTTGGCCAAGATAGGCTGGTGTTTTTCCTGTCGGCAATAATAAGTCATCACCGTAAAATTCAGGAAAAGCAACGCCATCCTTTTCCAAATCTTCCGCAGTAACAATACGGTCTGGCATCAAACCATCTTTGAGTCGGCTAAGGTCAAAACCTTCATAAATTTTATCGGCTTGTGTCACTCGAAGTAAAAATGCGTGACCTTGCTGTTTTGGCCAGTGTGGAATGTCGCGAGCTCGAATATCCCGCGCGAACACTTTTTCACCTTGAACTTTTGCATAACCATCTATTCGGAATTTAATACGTTTATCGGCAGGATCCCAGTCAGGGGCTTGTAGGATTTTTTCTTCAAATAGCACGTCAAAAGCGCGGCTATATAAGGGGGCTAAATATACTGAAATTCCCGCTACGACAGCACACTTCAAAAAGTGCCGTCGAGAGAGTCCAACATTGCTATTGCTCATAAATACACCTTTATACTTATTTTTATTATTTCGATAACCAATCTTTTGTCGATTATCGTTTTGTAAAACAAAAACTAAATTTGCTATCTTTTTTCATATCAACAAAACTAACCATAGATAATAAATACTTATTATAATATTTAATATCCCTTAGTTATTATAGATGAAAATATATATTAACGAATAATTGGTATCAAAATAATTTCCATTAGAACTTCATTTATCAAATAATACTATTTTTTCAATGAGATATTTTATCATTGATTACACTAATGCCTATTTTATAGGCAGCATAGCAGTTAATAAATTTATCAATAAATTCAAATAACAAGATGGTTTTTATACAGAAAACAAAACATTTAAAATTCATATTGATATTAATAATTACTTACAATTTTACAATTCTGTAAGTATCAATATTTATTCCGCTCATGCTTCGTACTTAGCAGTTAGAAATTAAGGTATATTTAAAGACGTTTAAAATAAGAATAATTACTTAGCTAAGTAATAGAAGAAAAAAGATTTACACCATTATTTAATTCCGAATTAAATATAAACTACAATATTCTTGTTAAGGATATTGATTATTAAGCGAATAAAAATATTTTATTTACTTAATAATATTTTTGGTGAATTTTAATACAGGAGTACTGGCGACCTTACTCATCGGGAGTTGATAGTCAACCAAGAATTAAAAATATGGCCAATGATGATTGGCCATTACCGTAAATAATCGTATCAATAACAGATTATTGTTGTGAAAGATGGAAAATCACCACTCTGCAAAACAGCCATCTTCATGATACCAAATAGGGTTTTTCCAATTAGGTGGTATACGAGCAGCATCTATAACTTTATCTTCATCGATAACCACACCTAGACCAGGCTTATCTAAAGGTTTGATATAACCGTCTGTGATGATGAAGTCCTCTTTATTTAAGATATAGTCTAAAAGGTCAGCACCTTGATTGTAATGAATTCCCATCGATTGCTCCTGCAATACTGCATTCGGTGAAATGAAATCAACCGTTAAACAAGCAGACAAAGCTATTGGTCCCAACGGGCAATGTGGTGCCAAACCCACATTATAACAATCAGCCATACTGGCGATTTTAATTCCTTCTGTAATTCCACCTGCATGCGAGATATCAGGTTGAAGGATTGCCAATCCTCCAGCTTCTAAGATGGTTTTTACATCATGGCGGCAAAAGGTTCTTTCACCAGCTGCCAGCGGAATAGACGTACTTTGAGACAATGTTGAATAGTATCCAGAAAACTCAGGAAGTACGGGTTCTTCAATAAATAATGGCCGATAAGAAGTGAGCTCATGTAATAGAACCTTAGCCATTGGCATGGAAACACGACCATGAAAATCAAGACCAAAATCAATTTTATTACCAAAATGGCTACGTATTTCAGCAATACGCTCAACAACAGCATCAATGCTCCGATGTGAATCTAGAAACTTCAACTTTCCACAACCATTTAGTTTAAATGTATCCCACCCTGCTTCAACTAATGTTTCTATTTGAGCAATTTCATCTGATGGATCATCGCCACCAACCCATGTATAGGTTTTCATTTTGTCTCGAACTTTACCACCTAGCAGTTCATAAACAGGTTGAGACAAATATTTTCCTTTAATATCCCAAAGTGCTTGGTCAATACCGGAAATAGCAGACATTAAAATCGGACCACCACGATAAAATCCACCAGCATAAAGAGTTTGCCATATAGCATTGATATTAAGTGGATTTTTCCCTAAAAGGAGAGATTCAAATGACTTAACCGCGGTAGCAACGGTTTCTGCTTGCCCCTCTAGTACAGGTTCTCCCCATCCAGTGATGCCCTCATCCGTATCGATGGCTAAAAATTGCCATCGTGGAGCAACATGGTAAAGTCGTAGCGCGGTAATTTTCATTTAATTAATCTCATACCAAGCACGAACAAAATCTTCCGCAGCTTTTTTGGTTGCTTCTACTGATTGCCCAGCGCAATAAAGATCGGAACCTAAACCTGCGCCTTGGCAGCCCATTTCAATAAATTGATATAGATTTTGGGTGGTTACACCACCAACTGCATAGATCGCCTGCTGTTTAGGCACTATTGCACGAACAGCTTTGATATAAGCGATATCAATCCCAACACATGGAAAAATTTTAATGACATCTGCGCCTGCATCAATGGCTTGATAAATTTCTGATGGTGTAAAAGCGCCAATATAGGTTTGTAACCCGGCCAATTTCGCTTGGCGAATTAAATCTGGGTTCGTGTTTGGCGTAACCATCAGCTTGCCACCACAATTAATCAGCGAATCAAGATAAGCCTGTTGTGTAACAGTACCAGCACCAATGAGAATTCTATCGCCCCATTCTTTTTGCAATAATTGGATGCTTTCCAACCAATTTGGTGAATTAGTCGGTACTTCAATCATTTCAAATCCCGTATCAACAAGCACTTGTGCATGAGCAAGGACCTCTTTTGGTGTAATACCACGTAAAATAGCAATTAAAGGAATTTTAGGAATAAAGTTCATCGTAGATGCTCCTGAAGCCATAAAGGATCCCTTGTTCAGGATCGATCGCTGTGGTTTCGATATGATTTAATTGAAATGCCTGTTGATACAATTTTGCCAATGCTGGGGCGGCAATAATTGAAAAGGATGAGGCGTTTTTAAAATGTGTTAATTGAGTTGCAACTTCGTGACCAATTAATAAACCAGATAACCAACCTGCGACCATTTCAGCTGGCATTTGATGTAATACTCGGGCTGATCGTGCAATAAATAGTTTAGAAATGATATCGCTACCCGCTAAAGTTCCCTCTTTCAAACCAAGGGCAAAGCCTTCAGGCAACACAGCTTTAGGGACTGACTGCCCCAGTAAGCTATGTTGCATCAAAATATAATATAGCTCACCAGTCATGATGGTATTGAAAGACGTGATCTGCCCATCGATTGGCTCAATCCATTTGGAGTGCGTGCCAGGGAAAACATAGCAATCGTCATTCGTTAATGAAATCGCACCTAATAGCTGAACCTCTTCACCCCTCATAACATTGGTGAAATTCAATGTATTTATTGCTAAACCTGAATGCACATATATCGGTGTTGATAAGGATGATTTAATTTGTATGCAACCACGTTTTATTGCGGATATTGGCTGCGGCAACATTTGATAACCGCTATCAACCCAACCACGATCACTACCAATCATACCTGCGAGGATAATGGGAACTTGAAATATCTCTATCCACGTATGCCAAGGAGATAGTGCGTCACTGAGTAATTGATCAAAATTAGGGTGCTTTAATTGTGTAATACCAATTGGTAGGGTAATAACATCGGTATTTTGACCTTCTTCCACACGATAAGCGCGAAAATTAGTTGAGCCCCAATCAATAGCAATAAATTTGATAGTCATTCTGATATTCCTTTAATGCCATTTATATTTGATAATTTAAATCGATTCATAAATTTGCCTTTACCTGCAAATGGAATTGCTAGCACGCGACCTTGCCATTTATCATCAACGGTTAAACCTAAAGAAGCAGTAGTGATATAAAGAGTTGTCAGGTCTTGCCCACCAAAGCAGCAACTGGTGGGATTGATAGCCGGTAGAGAAATATAATCAATCTGCGTTGTGGCTTGATTCCCTAACGAATAAATTGCTAATTCAGAAGCTCCCCATCTGGCATTCCACAGTTTATTTTCAACACATAAGGTGGAACCGTCAGGAGAACCACGTTCCGCGTGAGCAAAAATTTGCTGTGTTTTCATCTGATCATTGCTTTGGTAGATAATATTCAGCTTTGAATCAGCAAAATATAATGTTTGATTTACCCAACATAGCGTGTTTGATATGCCAACAGGCTGACCACATAATTCAACGATTTGTTTTTCATGACAAAATTTATACCAATTACCCATTTTTTCCGGTTCTAAATAACCCATAGTGCCGAAAAAAAGTTCTCCTTGTGGTGATATAGCCGCTTCATTAGGGCGAGTCACACAAGGAATATCGGGATATTCAGCTAATTTTTGCTCTAAACTATCTTTAGCAATGTCATATAAATAAATACCATTAACTGTGATAAGTAGTAATTTATGGTGGTCTGTCGTTAATGTGATGGCACTCGTTAAATAAGGTAATTCTCTATTTTGTGTCAAACCCGTTATCGGATCATAAATAAGCAGATTCTTCTCGATAATATCGAGAAAAAATAAACGCTGATTTTTCTCACACCAAATCGGGCTCTCACCCAACGTATAGCAATGAGAGTCTGCCATTTCGATAATAAAGGTCATGACGCCTCCTTATGTTAATCGCAGTAAACTTGAGAACGACCACCATCAATGAGAATATCGGTTGCATTGATAAATGCGGCTTCATCAGAACCTAAAAATAATGCGGTATAAGCGACCTCTTCAGGTCGACCAATACGTTTGCATGGAAGAATTTCTGTTTGCCGGCGTTCTTCTTCCTCTGGGTTTTCGCAGCTATTAAAATAATCTTCAGCAATTGGCGTTTTTATCAATCCAGGGGAAATCGAGTTAACACGAATCCCTTGAGCCGCATATTGGATCCCTAACGCACGTGTTAATCCAATTAGTCCATGCTTTACAACAGGATAAGGAAATGAATTGGCAATGATTTTATGTCCATGGACGGAAGCAATATTAATGATGTTGCCATATTGCTTGTCTAACATATGAGGTAATACCGCCTGACAGCAATTCCACACGCCCTCTAAATCAACAGAAAAACAGCGCTTCCATTCCTCAGTAGATAGTGCAACGGGATCATTAAACACATTAATTCCTGCGTTATTTACTAAAACATCAATTCGACCAAAT
Source organism: Providencia burhodogranariea DSM 19968 (assembly GCF_000314855.2). Lineage (GTDB taxonomy): Bacteria > Pseudomonadota > Gammaproteobacteria > Enterobacterales > Enterobacteriaceae > Providencia > Providencia burhodogranariea. The sequence continues at coordinate 324,826 of NZ_KB233224.1, forward strand.
ACTGAAAGTGCAGTTTCAATCATGGTACTAATATCATGTTGTTGGCTGACATCGACCTGAACAGCAATACAGTGACGCCCTGTCTTTTGATTTAACTCATCTGCGAGGATTTGAGCTTTATTTAATTGAATATCTGCAAGTAAAACATCAGCACCTTGATTCGCGTATAACGTTGCAATAGCGGCACCAATTCCTTGTGCGGCTCCTGTTACAATGATTTTTTTATTAAGAACTCGATTACACATATTTAGAGATACCTTCTATATAAGTAAGGTGCATCTACTCTATTGGGTAGGAAGCAATAATTTGATGGAAGTATATCGAGAAGGAAAATGGAGGATCTGTGAGTCTCTTCACTCTATAAAGTGAACTAAGTTTACTTAAAAAGTGTGTTTTTAGCGGAATGCCTATTCGCGCATAAAAATAAAAATTTAATGCATTGATAAATAATAATTAAAGAAAAAAATATGGCACGCTAAAAATATAATACTAATCATTGTTTAGTTTTATGTGTGATGTGATTGTCAAAGAACTAAAAATAGATTAATTAGACTGGCATCACTTGAAATGCCATTAAGCCTGTTTTTAGCAATGGCAATAAAAAAATAAAACAGTGAGGATTTATAATGACAAATTCTTCAGCCCAACTGCTTAAGATGAGAAATATATGGGTGATGTGCCTAGTTGCCGCTTGTGGTGGATTATTATTCGGTTATGACTGGGTAGTTATTGGTGGTGCAAAACCTTTTTATGAAGCCTATTTTAATATTACCGATCCCGCATTAATCGGCTGGGCGATGAGCTCCGCTTTAGTCGGCTGTATTCTTGGTGCCATCTTATCAGGCACACTTTCTGATCGTTATGGTCGTAAATTACCGCTAATACTCGCTGCAATATTATTTGGAATTTCCGCACTAGGAACTGCAATAACCTCATCATTTGACCATTTTATTTGGTTTAGAATTCTAGGTGGCATTGCAATTGGGATTGCTTCCGCCTTATCACCTATTTATATTGCAGAAATTAGCCCAAGTGAACAGCGTGGTCGCTTTGTTGCGGTTAACCAATTAACTATCGTTATCGGAGTGTTAGCTGCACAAATCATCAATTTATTAATTGCTGAGCCTGTTGCAACAGGTAGTACACTGGCTGAAATCGCCACAACATGGAATGGGCAATCCGGTTGGCGCTATATGTTTGCTGCACAAATCATTCCATCAGTGATTTTCTTTGTATTAATGCTATTTATGCCAGAATCACCGCGTTGGTTAATTAAAGTAGGTAAAGAGTCGAGAGCTCGCGAAACATTATTAAAGATCGGAAATGCCCACTACGCAGATAAAACAGTCTCTGCGATCAAACAATCAATGGGGCAAGAATCCGCTAAAGTTCCTTTCTCCGCAATTTTTGCTGCAGATGTTAGACCTATCATGGTGATTGGCATCGTGCTAGCTATCTTCCAACAATGGTGCGGGATTAATGTTATCTTTAATTACGCACAGGAAATATTTGCTTCAGCGGGTTTTGATATTAATGACACATTAAAATCAATTGTAGCAACAGGGATTATTAACCTTATTTTCACTGTATTGGCATTACCTTTAGTCGATAAACTGGGCCGTAGAAAATTAATGTTAATCGGTTCAGCGGGCCTATGTATTATCTATATTTTGATTGCATTAGCCTATTCAACAGGAACATTAGGTATACCCGTGTTAGCACTCGTTCTCGCTGCAATTTCTGTTTATGCAATGACATTAGCGCCTGTTACTTGGGTTCTTTTATCTGAAATATTCCCTAACCGAATTCGTGGCATTGCAATGTCAGTCGCAACTTTAGCACTTTGGATAGCTTGTTTCGCATTAACATATTCATTCCCACTATTGAATGCCAATTTAGGTGCATCCGGTAGTTTCTTATTATATGGTGTGATTTGTTTAATTGGTTTTGCATTTGTATTCAAACGCGTACCAGAAACAAAAGGTGTTTCATTAGAAGAACTAGAAAATCGTTTAATCAGTAACAAATAAAAACAACCAGCGGGTTAATCTACTTTAACCCGCCTCAAGTTCTTGCTCGACTAATAGGAAACCAATTCCCATCAATCGCTCAATATCTGAAAGCTGTCCAAATTTCACTAACATCCGTTGATTGTATAAATTATTAGGATTTTCAAATGGATTTAGACACATTTGCTCAGTAATTTTATTTAACCAAACAGTACCTAATCGAGTTGTATTACCGTAAATAATGATTTGATTAATATTTAACGTTAGTAAGAAATTATAAAGGCTGATACCAATAATACGGGCTGCACGTTCTGCAACATTAACGGCTCGGCTATCTTGTTGATGGTAAAGGTGAACACAATCGTGAAACGTTAAGGCATCAAGGTCAAGTTCCTGTTGCTGATTAACTGAATGTTTCACTAATGAACGGATATCCGTCAGCATAGCTTCAGAAGACGCTATTGTTTCCAAACAACCATAGCGACCACAGCCACATTTTTTACCATCGGGAGTGACTATCGTATGACCAATTTGCCCGCTACCAAATTGTTTACCACGGTATATTTCATCATTAATGATGAATGATGAACCAATACCGTAATCGATATTCATGACACAAAAATCATTAGGTGCTTGCAAGGAAAGCCATTTTTCGGCTAACGCTAGCATGACACAATCATTATCTAAAATGACTTCCGTATTTAAACGACTTTCAAGTAAATACTTAAATTCGATGGCTTCATGCCAAGGCGCTTGAGGCATATGCAGTGATGTTCCAGTATGAGTATCCACCTGCCCATGGATCCCCATAACTAATTTTAGCGAGCGTTGTTGATTTTGCTTATATTGTTGTTGGTAAAAAAGAACTATTTCTCCAACCAATTCAGCCCCCGTCGAGGGAATAATGGTCCAATAGGAAGGCTCAAACTTTTGATTAATATGCCCATCAACCACAATACCGGCTAGGCGTGTTGGTGTGACGCTAAGGCAAAGAATATCGTACGGCTTATCCGCAATAGTATAAATACCATCAGAATTACCCCGTATCGGCTTATCATTCATCTTATGTGCGATAAGCCCTTCACTCAGTAATTCAGCAATAATTTTACTAATTGCCGGAATCGTTAGCTTTGCGGCATTAGCGAGTTGCGATTTTCTCATCGCTTTATTTTTATACAATAGAGTCATAATGACTTTGCGATTATGAAGGCGAACTTGTTTTACATTAAGCCCAACGGAGTTGATTTTTTTCAGCATAAAACAATTTGCTTAATCTGTAGAGAAAAGGCAATTAAGTGCCATTGATAGATAAAGGTATAACAAAAATGAAAAATTACTCAATAGCGAACCATGATCTTATTTTAACGGTATCTGAATTGGGTGCTTCAATTATTGAATTATCAACTGTTGACTCGAAATTTCCACTATTACGCCCCGTCGAGTTATCTGCTGATTTTAATGCAAGTCAAAGTGCGATGTTTCCGCTTGTGCCCTTTGCAAACCGAATTAAAGGCAACTGTTTTATATGGGAAAAGCAAAAATTACACTGGCCGAAGCATGCACTGGATGCCTTTTTTTTCTTACACGGTAATGGCTGGATACAAAATTGGGAAATCATAAAACAAAGCATTAACCAACTAACCTTTGAAGTTAACTCGGTTATCAATGACATATGCCATTATCAGGCAACCATCAATTACCAACTATTAGATAAAGAGTTACTTATTGAATTGTCTGTCACTAATAAAAGTAAAACCCGATTTCCTTTTGGCTTAGGATTACACCCTTTTTTTACTGTGTTACCAAATACCAAAATCCAGTTTAATGCGGCAGGTTTATGGCTGGAAGATAGTAAGCATTTACCAACTGAATTTATTACCCCCATTCCCGATACCTTTAGCTGTAACGAACAAAGGACAATACCTAACATTTGGATAAATAATGGATATACCAATTGGTCAGGAACCGCAACATTACAACATGACAATGGAATCAATATCACCTTAACGAGTGATTGTCCTATTCTTCAAGTATTTAAATTTGCAAATAACGAAGTTAGTAACCAGCAACATAACTTTATTTGTTTAGAGCCACAATCACATGCAGTAAATGATCATAATAATCCTAACTATGGTTTGTTGAAGATACTAGAACCTGAGCAATCAACAGCAATATGGATGAAAATTGGTATTGAATTGCCCTTGATTGCCTGATTGCGAATTCTGTATTGCCAACTGGCTATTGTGAATAGGACAACCTTGAACGACATGATGCCCAAAAAATGAAGATAGAAGAAACGTTCAAATTTTTTAAGCTCTAACGATTTTTCTGCAATATCATCATACGAAGCCTCGTATGATGATATTTTGAGCGAATATCGCTTGAGCAACCATACTGGCAATATCTCACTTAATTAAATAAAGACATATATTTACTTATAATTCAAATTGTTACGGCATTACTTTAAGCATCACCACAGCACAAAACACTTAAATTACCCAAATAACAAGTAATAATATGAATAAAAAAACTGTAGTATCATGTTAGCCAACTCAAATAGCATAAGTTAAATTTCAACAAACCACGCAAGCTACATATGCTAACTCAAAATTATATTCTGTAAGGTTCAAAAAAATTTGCCATAAATAAGTTTTAAATATAAAATACAATGTAGCGTCACTCTACTAAATATAATTAATTAATGTTAATTGCCTGTGGTTTGCGTTATACTTAAAAACATAAAACTACCACTTTGTAGGTATGCAAATACCACCAAATGGGGTTTTGCATTTTTAATATCACTATTAATTGTATTAAAAATGTAAAAATTTGATTAATCCAGTTAAATTTTTGATATTAATTAATTAAATCGTGTATTTAAAATGATTAATAAGAAAATAAATCGTCATTAAAAGTAAATAAATAAATTGATATAGATCATTATTAACCCGTGTGTTAGTGTATTCCTGTATCAAAGCATTAAACATTGTAACTACGTCATAAAATTTAATACTGAAATAGCGATAAAATCTTCAGAATGTCAAAAAAACCATATATACATATAGTTATATTTATAATACCCTCCTAAATAATCACTTCATTTACTTTTATTCTCTCATTATTTAATTAATAATTCCGTCCATACCACACAGACTGGTAAATAAAGAAAAGATACGTCGAAATAGCTTAAAGTCATACAGATTAACAAACTGCTTTTATGACCAAAATAAAATACCTTTAAAGTATTTCATTTTGTTAAGTATTGTTTCATTCTATTTTTTTGTAACCAAAGAAATGGTGGTGGATTTATATGTTTTAAGGTAAGAGAACACATTACTCACAAAGAAAACTCGTAAAACGGGTAATCTATAAATATCTTAGATTTGTTTATTTTAAAATAATAAATTAGATTAATAATCTCTCTACCGGCGACAGGAAATTAATTTAATAGTTTAATAATTTTTCTGGTGATAAAAATGAAATTTACAGATGATATTATAAATAATGCAGCATCTTCATTTTTAAAGAAGGTAAGAAGGCAGCATGGTATCACGGAAGGTGAATTGGCAACATTATTAAAGGTTAGCCAACAGCAAGTCTCTAGATATGAAAATGGAAAAACACAATTAACATTAGGACGAATTAATCAATACCTAGAGCTGTTTGGAATAAATTGGGAACATTTTTCTAGTGAACTAATCAAAAGCACTAAAAAGTATGAAGTATGAAGTATGAAGTATGAAGTATGAAAATATTTAATCATATTATATGAGCAATTATAAACATACATATGATTGTTTTTATAAAAGATTATTTTAAAGTAAAACATTATATTAAAAAACTAAGGAATATATATGAAAATCAATAATAAACTTGCTGTTTTATCATTAGTAGCATCTTCAATTATCTGTGGATCAGCTTTTGCAGCTGATGAGCCATTGCAACCAATTACAGTCAACGGCGGAAAAATCACATTTAATGGTGAAGTTACTACTGGCGCATGTGCTGTTTCTGGTGCTGACACAGATAAACTCGTAACTTTAGATACAGTTCAAACATCAGTATTTAAAGCAGCTGATCAATTAGCAAATGCAAAAAAACCATTTGATATCAGCTTACTTAATTGTGACACAGATACCCGTAAATCAGTTCAAATTAGCTTTAGTGGCCAGACTGTTGAAGGAAAACCAGGCTTATTAGCAAATACAGCAGGTGCAGGTTCAGCAGGTAATGTAGCATTACAATTATTTAATCCAGATGGTACTGAGTTAGAAGTTGGCGCACTAAGTTCAAAAGTTAATTTAACGACAACTACAACTATTCCATTATCTGTGGATTATAAATCTACAGCGACTAATGTTACTGCAGGTAAAGTGCAATCTGTTGCTAACTTTATGCTAACTTATAACTAATAATTAAATAGTTTATTTTTTAATGATTGGCCATGCTTGGCCAATCATTATTTCACGGAGTATTTGCTCATGTTTAAAAAAACTACATTCGCTTTAACTATATTATTAGCTTGCCAAACAGTTTATGCCGATGGCATATCACTAGGCGCTACTCGATTAATATATCCAACGGATAAAAATCAAATTTCCTTAAAAATATACAATACAGATAAAACTGGAAATTATCTTATTCAATCATGGATCTCTGATGAAAATGATAATAAAGTATCAGATTTCTTAATAACACCGCCGCTTTTTGTCATTAAATCAAATACAGATAATCTATTGAATATTGTATATTCTTCTGATAAAAACAATTTACCAACTGATAAGGAGAAATTATATTATTTAAACTCTAAAGTTATTCCATCTTTATCAGAAGAAGAACAAAAAATTGATAATGCATTATTAATATCAACAACAACAAAAATCAAACTATTTGTTAGGCCTAGCGGAATTAAAGAAAGCTCTTTTGAATCATATGAAAAATTGAAATGCAGCTATGAAAACAACAAGGTTAAAATTGAAAATCCAACACCATTTTATATGAATTTAGTTTCATTAACAATGAATGGAAAAGAAATATCTAAAGCTGAAACCATAGCACCCAACACAAGTGTATATTTAAATACAAATGAAAAAAATAATGGATTAACGTTTAATTTCATTAATGATTATGGTGTTCAGATAAAAAATAAGCAATGTAAATTATAATTAATTTTGGAAGTATTTCTATGCGATCAATGAAAAAACTTTTACTCGTAAGTTTATTGTTAAATTTAAATGAATCATATTCGCAAGATTACTTCAACCCTTTATTCTTAGGCGAAGATGTTGCATCTATTGAAGATTTATCTTATATATCATCAGGGAATAATATTGCACCTGGCAAATACTTATTATATGTTTATGTCGGTGAAAGTTACATCAGCAATACCAATATAGAATTTATAGAAAATAAAGAAGAAAAAAAAGTTAATGCATGTTTTACAAGTAATATCATTGACTCAATACCATTCATTAATGATATAAAGAATAAAATCAATTCAGAAATTAAAGATTCAAATGAATGCATTGACATTAGTAAATATATCAATGATTTTAGCTATGATGTCGATTTGTCTAAATTAACATTAAAGCTATCCATACCTCAAATATATCTAAAATCAATAAGATCAACATTGGCTAATGAAAGTGATTGGGATGATGGAATTTCAGCTTTAATGATGAATTATAGATTTAATGGATCGTTTTCAAAGAATAAAGATATGGATGACTATTCTTCTTCATTCATAAACTTAACCAATAGATTAAATATTGGTCCATGGCGGTTATTTTCAAATTCATATTATAACCAAAGTAAAATGGGTTCTACTACAAATCATGATTTTAAGTCTAATAACACTTATATATCAAGAAATTTTAATTCAATCAAAAGTACTCTTATAGCTGGACAAAATGTTTTAGGTTCTATCTTATTTGATTCAAATCCATACATTGGAATTACATTAGCTACAGCTAATGAAATGCTACCAGATAGCGAAAGAGGATATAGTCCAACAATTAAAGGTATAGCTGAATCTCGTTCAAAAATCACAATTAAGCAGAATGGAAATATTCTATATCAAGAATATATAAATCCAGGCCCTTATAATATTGATAACTTGAACTCGGTCGGCACCAGCGGTGATTATGAAGTAGAATTAACCTCTGCTGAAGGTACAGTGACTAAATATATTGTACCTTATTCATCTTTACCAAATCTACTTCGTAAAGGCAGCTATAATTATTCTGTATCGTTAGGCCAACTTGATATTGATTCTGCTAAAAAAAATAAATTTATTCAAGGATCACTCGCAATAGGTTTAGCGCTAGATACTACTCTATACGCGGGTTATCAAATTGCAAATGAATATACTGCGACAGGTTTAGGAGTAGGTAAAGATATCGGAAGATTTGGTGCATTATCAGTAGATGCTATTTATGCTCAAGCTAAAATTGATAATAACACCTATAATGGGCAATCTTATAGAATATTATTTGCTAAATCATTTAGCGATACGGGAACTAATATCCAATTAACTGGATATAGATATTCAACCTCTGATTATTATACTTTTAGTGAAGCTAACTATAGAAATAGTCATAATAGTGATATTAATGATCCTTCATATTATTCTTATTATAGTGGAAGGAAAAAGAATAGCTTTCAAGTTAACGTAGCACAAAGCTTAGGTGATTTAGGTCAATTATATGTATGGGGTAATATAGACTCATATTGGGGATCCGACTCAAAATCTAAAAACATACAAATTGGTTGGAATAAAACATTTAAAGAGTTAAATAACATAATGGTTTCCGCCAGTTATAATAAAAATACTTATAGTGGAAACACTGACAATATATTTTACTTATCATTATCTATGCCTTTATCAAATGGTATGGATAATAATAGAATGTACTTATCAAATAGCACTACATATACAGATTCAAAATATAATAATTTAACTAGCTTATATGGAAATGCATTAGATAATAGATTGAATTACAATATATATCAAACTGTTAATAACAATAACGTTAATGAGCAATCTAATTTAAACTTACGTTATAAGGCTAATGTTGCTGAATTTAATGCCGGAACAACGTATTCTTCAAAATCAACAGAATTTGATTATGGTATGGCCGGTGCAGTATTGGTTCACTCCGGAGGAGTTATTTTCTCAAGAGAAGCAAATGATACTGCAATATTAATTGAAGCTAAAGGTGCTGCAGGCGCCCAAATTGATAAAAATGGTGATAACATTACTATTAGTAATAATGGTTATGCACTTATTCCCTATGCAACAGCCTATCATTATAATGATATCGGACTATCACCAGATAGTTTTGGTGTAGGTTATGATATTGATAGCAAAATAATAAAAGTGGCACCTACTAGAGGTGCTATTAGTAAAGTTGTTTTTGATGTCCGTAGAGGATATAACTTTTTAGTATCAGTTACATATCAAGGAAAACCTATTAAGTTTGGTACATTAGTTATTAATAATTCAGATCAAACAACATCAATAGCGAACGATGATAGTACTGTTTATCTAACAGGCGTTAAAAGTAATTCAAGTTACTCCATAAAAATTAATAGTGATACAACCTGTGATTTTTCAATTAATTATGATGATAACGCAGAAATGAAAAATATTAATAAAATCAATGCAGTCTGCAAATAACAGGATATATTAAATGAAGCCTATATGTAGCCTTATATTCACGACTCTATTAAGTTTTAATACTTTTGCATCTGATGTAACTGTTTATATTAATGGCGGTATATTAACACAAAGTTGTAATGTCTCGAGCAATGACTTGATTAAAAATGTTGTGTTTGATGACTTAAATCCAAAAGATTTTACAACTATTGGATCTGTGAGCGAATTTCAACCAGTGACCATTCATTTAGAAAATTGTACTGGTCATGTTAATAATATGTCGTATCAGTTTTCAGGTGAAGCAGATGAGCTTGATTCTACTTTATTAAAAGTATTAGGCCAGCCTAATAATACTAGAAATATAACCGCTAGTGGATTAGCTATTGAAATTGCAAATGAAAACAAACAAAAAATAAATTTAAATACAAAAATAACATTAAATGAAATCATAAATAGTAAAACGTATGATTTGATATTTAATTTAAGATACAAATCCACTCAAAAAGATATTGGCTCTGGTGATGCATCTTCATTACTTTATCTGGATATATATTATGAATAAAGTCATCATAAACTTGTTTTTTTTACTTATTTTCATTTCAAATGTAAGTTATAGTGAACGAGTTAAAATAAATATATCTGCTAACGTTATTGAAAGAAGTTGCACTATTTCTAGTAGTTCATCTAACTTTTCAGTAAAGTTGGACACTGGTGATTTAAGAGGAAAAAAAATCGGTATGCCATTTACTGAGACTCCATTTTCAATATCATTAGAATCATGCCCTGATAATTTATCATCTGCACATATTAAATTTACTGGCGAATCTGATTTAGTAATGAATAATTTACTAGCAAATCTTAACGAAACCGATTCTGGTGCAAAAGGAATTGCAATTGGTTTATATGACAGTAACAATAGCAATATAAATATCCAGAATAATTTAAATTCTATTACTATTGACCATAACCTACAAAGTAATATTTTTAAATTTTATGCTTACTATGTAAAAACGAGTGATAAGTACTCTGCTGGAAAAATAATAAGTATTGCCAATTTCGAGCTAACTTATGATTAATAAAATATTAACTTTTATATTACTTTTATGTGTTTCTACCACTAGCTTAGCTGGAATAACGATAGTAGGAACACGGTTTATAATAGACAATGAAAAAAAATCTATTAATATAAAAATAATCAATGATAATGAAAATGATTATTTAATTAAAAGTAATATTAGTGATAACAATTTCATTGTTTCACCACCATTGTTTATGCTCCCTAAAAATAGTAGTAATATAGTAACAATAATACCTACTGATGTCATTAACAGCAATCAAGATAGTTTATTAGATTTAACTATTACTGCAATTCCAAAATCGGAAGTAAATAATGGAAACAGCAACATTTCATTAGCTGTAAGATCACATTTCAAAGTCATTTATAGACATAACAAATTAACGGAAAATGAGTATTCAAAATTAAAAATAATTAGGTATAATAATGATTTTTATTTAGAAAATAAATCAAATTTTGTATTTACAATTTCAACATCAATTAATGAAAATTATAAAAATGAAAAAATAAAAAACATTTCACCAGCACAAAAGATAATACTAGATAATTGTAGTGCAATGGATAAATGCAACATATGGGTTAACATCTATAATGATTACAATGATGTAATTAAAAAAATAAATTTATCTTATAATTAAAATCAGGTTATTATTATGAAATCATTTAAAAATAAATCATTAGTGTTCATTTTATTATTTTCTCAATTTCCATCAGCATATTCCATTACAGAAAGTTCAATTTATGTCAATATTAATGATATTTTTATTTCTGGCCCGGCAGATAGAACGTCATATGGCACTGTTATTGCTAATTCAGGTTTATGGTCGGGTAAACTATGTAATAGTAGAGAGTTAGATTACACACTTGCTAGTATTAGTTATGAACCAACGTTGAAATGGACAGGAAATACATATCAAGCAACGCCATCTCATCCAACAATTTATTTATATGATTCAGGTATTTCAGGGTTATCTATCGTTCCTAAGGGTGGATCTAGCTCTTTTAATGCTGAATTATCCCCAGTATATCCAGGGCAGGATCTAATCTCTCTGGCACCACAAAGAAAGATTGCTTGGAAAGGGTCTAAAGGTAATGATGATAGGGTTAATAATCCTATTCCTTTATCATCTGCTGCCTATATTTATAAAGGTCCTGATAGACTGGTAGGCCAAACTGTTATTCCTCAGCAAGTTATTTCTAGGTATACCTGTTATGATCCAAGTGGTGTTCCACAAGAAATTACAAATGTAGTATTAAAACAGGTAATAATTAATGGCTCTGTAGATACTTGTACTCCGACCAGCAAGGAAGCCTTCATTGAGATGGATAAAATCCCTATTGGTTCTATTGAAAATGCGGACGCATCAAGTCTTATAGGTACAAAACAATCTACTTTTTCGCTACTTTGTGACCCTAATGTTACTGTATACTTTTCAGTCGTTGATTTATTTGACAAAACAAATAGAACTCAGATATCGTCATTAACTGATGAATCCACTGCTTCTGGCGTTGGATTTGCTATTACATACCCAGTAGGCCAAAAACTATCATTCGGGCCAGATGGTTCTGCTGCGGATATACCGGGCCAAGAAAAAAAATTAATACGCCGTGCAGGTAATGCGGCTGCAAACAACCCAGTGAGCGTTGATCTTGGATTTAGCTATGTGCGAAAACCTGAAGAAACAATAAAAGCAGGTACCGCTAAATCAATGATTGGTATAACTTACTCTTATCAATGATTGAATGAATGACAATAATAAAATAGCTTCGCTTTAAATAATTATGACGTTTATTTTATAATTACACATAACTTCTCAATAAACTCTCTATGCCTAGCTAAATCACTCATTATTTAACTAGCTGAGAGTTTAATGATTTTCACGTTGAATATATTTTTTAATTTTTTATACGATTTAAGAATAATATCTCCCTGCTTCAAACCTACATACTAGAAGACAACTAACTAATCGGTTTAAGAATATCACTATAAAGATGAGTTAAAATTCCGTTATCCATAAATTCTTTTCGGATCCATTGAGTGACAAGCCCGACAGCCGAATGCTGTGTCGCTAATAATAAATGGGAATCTTGTCTTGGATTTTGAATTTTTTTCGTGACTAATAAGCCATTTTTTTCATGCTCTTTCGCCATATAATCAGGCAAAAAACCAATCCCTTCCCCTAATATCTGACACTGGCACTTAGTATTAAAATCAGGAACTTGGATAGCTTCTTGACCATGTAATAGCCAGCCAACTCGTTTATTAATAGTATGCGCAGTATCTTCCACCATAATGTTGGGATATAAACGTAATTGGCTTTCTGCGATCGGCTCTGGCATTAGCGCTAAAGGGTGGGTAGGTGCAATGGCAAATTCCCAATGAATAGCACCAATTTCAGTATAATCGATCCCACCGCCATCCATTAAAGTTCCGGGAGCACCTATCGCAACATCCGACACATTATTGATAATTGCATCCCATACCCCGTTATATACTTCAGTCGTCACGGTAATCTGGCAGGTGGGAAATTGCTTTTTGAGTATTTGTAGCAATTTTGCGGTGTGGTATGGGGTATACAATAGCTGGTTAATACAAATACGCACTCTTGCCTCAATCCCTTGCTCAATAGAGTAAATACTTTTTTTGATTAAATGAAAGTTATTGAGCAAATCTGTCGCTTTGCGATAAAAGTAGTAACCAGCCTCCGTTAGCTCCATATTTCGCGTATCACGAATAAATAACGCCACATCTAAATAGGTTTCTATACGTTTGATTGTATAACTGACCGCGGATGTTGTTATCCCCAATTCTTCTGCCGCTTTACTAAAACTCGCAAATTTAGCGGCTGTTGTATAAGTGAGCAAGTTTTCTTCTGTAAAAATTGAGTGCATCTTATTTTTTCCACATTGGATAAAAATCAGTCAAATTAAGCTGTTATGTGAATAATATTCAATAGCCTAATTTATCGACCATTATTCGCAGCGCTTAACCGTCATATTCATCAGAGTAACATGTTTAATGTGCTCCATTCTATTAGGTAAAACTAATGTGATGATATAACAATGTTGAATCTTCAAGATACTTAATATTATTGAATTAAATACGCCAACCTATTATTAACACCCTTACACTTAACGAACAAAAAAATCACAATATTAACATTTTACAAACTTTCAATTTGAACTCTGTCACGGAATTGATTAAATCATTTATCGTTCTAAGGATTGATAAAAAAAACCGCATAATATTGCTCATAAAACAGACAGAATGTAGCGTAAAAGAACAAAAAAGAATGCTTACGCGCACATAAACACAGGATTATTGAATTTAAATCAACAATTGATGGCCCTATTGATGAATTAAATTTAAATGGATTCTTTTTATTAGTGACAATTGGTATGCTTAGTCCATAAAAAATAGTCTTTATCCATTTTGGTTATTTTTAAATAAATTTAAATAACCTATTAAGGAAAATCCCATGACAGCAAATTCATTAAATAAAGAATTTTTAGATGCAGCAGAAAAAGGTCAATTAGATATATTAAAAAATAGCCTAGAAAATGGCGTTGATATTAATGTTACAAACCGTCAAGGACGCACTGCTATCGTTAATGCAAGCCTCAACAAACATTATGAATGCGTCTCTTTTTTAATTAGTGCAGGTGCTGATATTAATAAACAAGATCAAACTTGTTTTAACCCTTTTCTCCTTAGCTGTCTAAATAATGATTTGACTTTACTGCGTATTATTTTACCTGCAAAACCTGATTTAGATTTATTAACCCGTTTTGGTGGCGTTGGTATTACACCAGCAAGTGAAAAAGGCCATGTAGAAATTGTGCGTGAATTACTGGAAAAAACAGAAATTAACGTCAATCATACAAACTTTGTTGGCTGGACTCCACTACTTGAAGCTATCGTCCTTAACGATGGTGGCGAGAAACAACAGCAGATCGTTAAGCTATTACTCGATAATGGTGCAAATCCACATATGACTGATAAATATGGTAAAAAACCATTAGAGCTCGCGAGAGAAAAAGGCTACCACGAAATTGCTGATCTCCTCATCGCAGCAGGTGCATAAAGTACCTAAAATAATTTAAGTGAAATGACAGCAGTAAGCAAAGCTATCCCGATATGTTCACCAATATGTGATTCGGGTAGCTAAGTGAAAACGCCTTATTTATAACATAAGAAACATCGTTGATAAGGAGGCCTGTGAAGATATCCACATCTCATCGGCAAATATTATATGGGCTAACGGCTGATTCTCATTTTCTTAATCTTTTAAATCAGCCCAATATGATAGGAAAAGTGGAACAAGTATTTAATAAAGCAATTAATATTTCTATTAATAATAGCCTTTTTACTTTACTAAGTTCTCAATTAGATAATGCGCCAAATAGTTGTCGATTAATAAATAAAGATTTTTCTCTTTTACAGATAAAGAGCGGTGACGACTTTTATTTATTAGATAACGAAATTTTAATTAATGAGGGTTATTCACTGTCTTTTTCTTTGTGTAAAAAATGGCAGCAACCAAATATTATTTTTTGCCCTAATAAAATAAAACAAAAAAGTTATCAATCATTTTTATTAGCGCAATTAAATACAGTCGATTTGATTTTAAGTAATGATAAACGCTCTCTTTTTAACTATCTGGGCGATAACGTATTTTACTTATCCTCATCGAGGATATTAATTCAACTACGTACACATTTAATTAATTTATTAAAGATGGAACAACATGAAAATTTGGTTAGCGTGATTAACCAGCTTGTTGGACTAGGAATCGGGCTAACACCTTCAGGCGATGATTATCTTGTTGGATTGATGGCATTTTTACTGCTGGAAAATCACCCTGCTCATTCATTTTACCCTGAATTCTACCAAGGGATAGTACAGAGCAAGGACAGAACAACGCCCATCAGTGCCATTACCTTAGAAAAAGCACTGAAAAAGGAATATCGCGAAAATATGCATCAATTAATCCAATCATTAGTTGAAGCGAATGAAACAGAAATTTATTCACAGTTTTTAGAGGTTTTCAATATCGGGTCCAGTTCAGGTAGCGACATGCTATTCGGTATTCGCGATGCCCTGTATCTCACCCATTATTTCGGAGAAAAGTATGTCGACTAAAGTTGTCATAAAAAAGAATACCTATTTTGATTCTGTCTCACTGATGTCTATTTCGACCAAAGCAAACCAACTCAATAATGTGGAGCAAGCTTTTGTCGCCATGGCAACAGAGATGAATAAAGGCGTTTTAAGAAATTTAGGATTACTGACCCCAGCGTTAGAAGCCGCAAAAAATGGCGATTTAATGATTGTAATTAAAGGCCCCAGCGATGAAGCAAACGAAGAAATCTTAACTGCTATTGAAGATTTATTTAATAAGAAAAATCAAGGTGGTGGTCAGCATGAAGCGAAATACGCCACGATTAATTCCGCTAAAACACATATCCCCGATAGCAATTTAGCAATTATCTCCGTTAATGGTCAATTTGCGGCTCGTGAAGCGCGTATTGCATTAGAAAACGATCTTAACGTGATGTTGTTCTCTGATAACGTTTCTATTGAAGATGAATTAGCACTGAAAAAACTCGCCAGCAGTAAAGGTTTATTAATGATGGGCCCTGACTGTGGCACCGCCATCATCAATGGAACTGCGTTATGTTTCGGAAACAGTGTGCGCCGAGGCAATATCGGCATTATTGGTGCATCAGGCACCGGTAGCCAAGAACTCAGCGTACGTATTCATGAATTTGGTGCGGGGATTTCTCAGTTGATTGGTACAGGCGGCCGTGACCTAAGTGAAAAAATTGGCGGCATCATGATGATTGATGCACTCAAAATGCTCGATGCCGATGAAGAAACTCAGGTTATTACGCTTATCTCCAAGCCACCAGCACCAGCCGTTGCCAAAAAAGTATTAGAACAAGCAGAAAAATGCCATAAACCTGTCGTTGTTTGCTTCTTGGGTCGAGGACCATTACCAGAAGATAAACCGGGTCTGACTTTTGCTCAAAGCACTAAAGAAGCCGCATTGAAATCAGTGTTGCTCACTGGTATCAAAAAAGAAGATTTGAATTTACATTCTCTCAATTGGCCATTGATTGAAGAAGTTAGAGCCAAATTGAAACCCGAGCAAAAATATATTCGTGGGCTGTTCTGTGGTGGAACTCTGTGTGACGAAGCGATGTTTGCTACCCTCGAAAAATATGATGATGTTTACAGCAATATTCAGCCAAATCCTGACTATCGCTTAAAAGATGTTAGCAAAAGTATCGCTCATACCTTCTTAGATTTTGGCGATGATGACTTTACCAACGGTAAGCCACATCCAATGATCGACCCAACTAACCGTATTGAACGTTTATTGCAAGAAGCTCGTGACCCTGAAGTCGGTGTCATCATGATGGATTTTGTTCTTGGTTACGGTTCTCACGAAGATCCCGTCGGCGTAATGATTGATGCCATTAAAGAGGCAAAAAATATCGCTAAACAAGATGGCCGTGAACTCGAAATTTTAGGTTACGTACTGGGTACCGACCAAGATACCCCATCTATGGATGCACAGGTCAAAATGTTGACGGATGCTGGCGTGATTTGGGCAAGTAGTAGCACCAATACGGGTTTATTAGGTCGTGAGTTTGTCTGGAAAGGAGAAAATGCATAATGACTTCATTATTTAAGCAACCATTAAATGTTATTAATATTGGCATCGAAATGTTCAGTGATGACCTGAAAAAACAACATGTTCCAGTCACTCATTTAAGCTGGACGCCACCAGGCCAAGGTAATATTGAGGTCATTCGTGCGCTCGACCAAATCGAAGGTAGTGCGCAACTACAGGAAAAAATTGTTGCTGCTAATGTACAAGCGCTAGAACGCATTATTCAATCACAACCGGTATTGATTGGTTATGACCAAGCTATCAATGTCGTTCCCGGTATGACTAAAAATACCATTTTGCATGCAGGTCCACCTGTTGCTTGGGAAAATATGTGTGGCGCTATGCGAGGCGCAGTCACAGGTGCGCTAGTTTTTGAAGGCTTAGCCAAAGACTTGGCCGATGCTGAGCATGTTGCTGCCTCTGGTGACATTATTTTTTCACCATGTCACGAACACGACTGCGTTGGCTCAATGGCTGGGGTGACATCAGCCTCGATGTTTATGCACATCGTTGAGAACAAAACTTATGGCAACCGTGCGTTCACTAACCTCAGCGAGCAAATGGCAAAAATTCTGCGTATGGGTGCCAACGACCAAAGCGTTATCGACCGCCTAAATTGGATGCGCGATGTTTTAGGTCCAATGCTGCGCGATGCAATGAAAATCATCGGTGAAATTGATCTACGTTTAATGCTTGCTCAAGCTCTACATATGGGCGATGAGTGCCATAACCGTAACAATGCGGGAACCACATTATTGATCCAAGCGTTGACGACAGGATTAATTCAAACAAATTTCACCGTAGCACAGCAAAAAGAAGTGTTCGATTTCGTAGCAAGTAGTGACTACTTCTCAGGCCCCACGTGGATGGCAATGTGTAAAGCTTCGATGGATGCCGCTCATGGTATTGAATACAGTACTGTCGTCACCACAATGGCGCGTAACGGCTATGAATTTGGATTACGTATCAGTGGCTTGCCGGGTCATTGGTTTACAGGTCCAGCTCAGCAAGTTATCGGCCCGATGTTTGCAGGTTATAAGCCTGAAGATTCTGGCTTAGATATCGGTGACTCTGCAATTACTGAAACTTACGGTATCGGTGGATTTGCGATGGCAACCGCACCCGCAATTGTTGCCTTAGTCGGTGGTACGGTTGACGAAGCCGTTGATTTCTCTCGTCAAATGCGTGAAATCACGCTTGGTGAAAACCCGAACGTGACTATTCCATTACTTGGTTTTATGGGAATACCAACTGCAATTGATATTACTAAAGTCGCTGCAAGTGGCATTCTTCCTGTCATTAATACCGCTATTGCTCATAAAGATGCAGGGATCGGGATGATTGGTGCCGGGATTGTTCATCCACCGTTTGAGTGCTTTGAAAAAGCAATGCTGTCTTACGCGGAAAAATATGCCTAGTTTTCAATGATAACAAAATAGTGCCCAACTTCGGTTGGGCTATAAAAATAGAAACAAGCAACAGACGCCCCAAATAATTTGAGTCACCCGTAGGCACAAGATGACACAATCCTGATGTATATGCATCGGGGAAGTGGAATGAAGCCAACAAGGCTATAGCTCAAACTATGCAGGGGATAATTTCACCAGAGCAATAGAATTTAAATATGACTGCCCTCGCAGTCTTTCCTTGAAGGATGCATTCTATGAGTGTACTAAATATAAAGTGGAAACGTGGTGACTGGGCGGCTTATTTCGGGCTGATGACCAATAACTTAACCAATCTACTCACAATGATGGGTTTATTGATTTTTGTTGTCGGTATCCCAATTGAAATTGTTTATGGACGTATTGCCCCCGCTTTCGGGTTTGCGGTTTTACTTGCAAGTATTAGTTACGCCTACTTTGGCCAACAATTAGCGAAAAAAACGGGCCGCAATGATGTTACCGCTTTACCGTCAGGACCAAGCGCACCTTCCATCTTTACTGTCACGTTCTTAGTCATCATGCCTGTGTACCAAACAACGCAGGATGCTGAGTTTGCAATTCAAATTGCGCTGGTTTGGTGTTTCGTTGAATCCATGATCTTAGTAGGCGGGTCATTTCTCGGTGAATCTATCCGTAAGATGATCCCACGTACCGTACTGTTATCCTGTCTATCTGGGCTTGGATTGCTGTTACTCGCAATGAACCCAATGCTACAAGCTTTTGAAGCTCCAACAGTTTCTTTTATCGTATTATTGTTAATCTTCATTAACTGGTTCGGTAAAAAACCTATCTTTGCGCGTATTCCAACTGGCTTATTGTTACTGATTGCCGGTACTGCGCTAGCATGGATATCCGGTCTACAAAGTCCTGCGGCGATCCAAGCCTCTGTGTCTTCATTTGGGTTCAACCCTCCGGGCGTTCATATTGATAGCTTTTTACAAGGTTTACCTCATGCATTGCCTTACTTAGCATCGGCGGTACCTTTAGGTTTAGCTAACTATATTTTTGACCTTGAAAATATTGAAAGTGCTCACGCTGCAGGTGATGAATACAATACTCGTAATGTTATGTTAGCTAACGGTTTATCCTCTACTATTGGTTGTTTTCTGGGTAACCCATTCCCTGTGACAGTCTATGTCGGTCACGCAGGCTGGAAAGCAATGGGCGCAAGCATTGGATACACACTGGCATCAGGTGTCACCATGTTTATTGTCCCACTGTTTGGTTTGGGCGCATTTATGTTAGCCATCATTCCAATGACTGCCATCGTTCCAATACTGGTGTTTATCGGTGTCGTGACCGCAAACCAAGTGGTGAGGGAAACACCGAAGATAGAAGTACCGGTTATCTTTATCTGTCTGTTCCCGTGGATTGCTAACTGGGCACTAACAATGGTTAATAGCGTGATAGGTGCAGCGGGTACCTCTGCAAGCGCAATCGGTATAGAAACACTGTTACATAAAGGTGTTTATTATCAAGGTCTTGTTCATCTTGGTAGTGGTGCACCACTGGCAAGTATGTTGTGGGGTTGTATTGCAATCTTCGCCATCCTCAATCAACCATTACGTGGTGCGATTGCAGCGGCAGTTGGTGCGCTATTAGTATTCTTTGGCATTATCCATTCACCAGTCGTGGGCATTGCTCATGGCCCAGCATTGATGTTTGTTTATGCCTACCTGATGATGACTGCTGTCTTTGTTTTAAAATACTTTTTGGATAGCCGTAAATCGGTAGAACAACAACAACCTGAAAATGCTGAAAAAATCAGTAAGTCCGTATAATCAAGTCAATCTTGAAGAGTAGGTATGCACAGCATACCTACTCTTCAGCTAAATTCTTTGTATCAGGAATAGTCATAATGAAAGAACTCGTGGTTGTTGCCATCGGGGGCAACGGTATTATTAAAGATAACAACAGCCAGTCTATTGAAGCTCAAGAAAAAGCGGTGCAAGAAGTCGCACAACATGTTTGCGATATGCTTGAGGGAAATTACAACATTGTTTTAACTCATGGAAATGGCCCCCAAGTCGGGCTTGACCTACGCCGCGCAGAAATTGCTCATTCTGTAGAAGGTTTACCATTAACGCCATTGGCCAACTGTGTTGCAGACACCCAAGGTGGGATTGGTTACTTAGTCCAGCAGGCTCTCACTAACGCGCTGGCTAAACGCCATCATCGCCAAGCAGTAACCCTGATTACACAGGTTGAAGTGGATAAAAACGATCCTAAATTTAGCGCACCAACTAAACCGATTGGTGCATTCTTCACTGAGGAACAAGCTGAAGAGTTGAAGCAAGCCAATCCAGACTGGCATTTTATTGAAGACTCAGGCCGCGGATATCGCCGTGTTGTTGCTTCTCCTGAACCAAAGCGCATTGTTGAATCTAGCGCTATTCGCACCTTAACTGAAAATGATTATGTTGTGGTGGCTGCTGGTGGTGGTGGAATACCAGTAATTAGTAATGGTAATGGCGGCTACCAAAGCGTTGATGCCGTCATTGATAAAGATTTATCCACTACACTACTCGCAAAAGAACTACAGGCTGATATTTTGATTATTACGACGGGTGTAGAAAAAGTGTGTATTCACTTTGGAAAACCTGAACAAAGAGCCCTTGGAGAAATAAATACAACGGATATGCAGCGCTATATGGAGGAAGGTCACTTCCCTGCGGGCAGCATGTTACCCAAAATTGAGGCTAGCTTGTCTTTCCTTGCTCATGGTGGCAAGCGAGTGATCATCACGACCCCTGAAAAGCTTCCTGAAGCCCTACGCGGTGAAACTGGAACACATATTATTTCAGGTTAAAGATATAAGGTCATCCAAGATGCATGTCGGTAACGTTACCCACATGCATTGTTAATGCCAGTTGAAGTATCAAAAGTATAACAAGGAGTTTCTATGAAGGTAGATATACCATCCGGCAGAAGAGAGTTTCTTTCAACTAGCGCTAAAGTTGCCGCTGCTTGCACCTTATTTGGTGCGATGTCAGGGATAGCGTCAGCGGATAACCAAACTTCACAAGACACAGGTATTTCGAGCATCACTGACAAACATTATTATCTGGATGATACTTTGCTCGAAACGGGTTTTGATTACCGTGACTCAACGGTAATTGGTACTAAAACAGCCTTACAGACCATTGAGATTAATGACGGTAAAATCGTTGCTATCTTACCTAATAAACAGCACTTAAATAGTTCACTTAAGGCTTATAGCGCCCAAGGTAAGTTAATGTTGCCTGCATTTCGTGATATGCATATTCATTTAGATAAAACCTTTTACGGTGGTCCATGGCAAGCACCGGAGTCTCGTGAAGGTAAAACGATTATGGATATGATCGCGCTCGAACAAAAAATATTACCTGAACTTCAACCCTACACTCAAGATCGTGCACATGCATTGATCAAACTGATCCAATCACAAGGATCAACCATTGCGAGAAGCCATTGCAATATTGAACCTGTATCAGGTTTAAAAAATTTAGAAGCCTTACAAAAAGTACTAAGCGAACATCAGCAAGATTTCACCTGTGAAATTGTGGCTTTTCCACAACATGGATTATTACTATCAAAATCAGAGCCGTTAATGCGTGAGGCCATGCAATTGGGTGCTCATTACGTGGGTGGGTTAGACCCAACTAACGTGGATGGTGCCATGGAAAAATCTCTCGACACCATGTTCCAAATCGCGCTGGATTATAATAAAGGTGTTGATATTCATTTGCATGAAACCAGCCCAGCGGGGCGAGCTGCGATTGAATATATGATAGAAACCGTCGATAAGAATAGAAGTTTGCGGGGGAATGTCACTATTAGCCATGCATTTGCCTTGGCAACACTCACCCCAGAACAAGCAGATGAAACGGCAAAAAGGCTTGCTGAGCAACAGATTACTATTGCGACAACCGTTCCAATTGGCACACTGCATATGCCATTAAAAACTCTCAATAAAAATGGTGTATTTGTGATGACCGGAACCGACAGTGTCATCGACCATTGGTCACCATTTGGGCTAGGTGACATGTTGGAAAAAGCGAATTTATATGCTCAGCTTTATATTCGCCCAGATGAATTATCGTTGTCCCGCTCTTTAGCTATCGCCACAGGAAATAAGTTACCTCTTGATGATAAAGGTAATCAGGTGTGGCCAGTGAAAGGCGATGATGCCAGTTTTGTCCTGCTTGATGCATCTTGTTCCGCGGAAGCCGTAGCGCGTATTTCACCAAAACATGCTACGTTCCACAAAGGTAATTTAGCTCATGGAACAATTCAAAAACAGGTAGCTTGATTTTTAATTAACTGATAAGTAAAACAATATTTAGAGCCATTGCGACTAACCTGATAAATGCTTCACCTGAAGCAGAAAGCTTGTCTGATTTATCCAATGGCTTACCTTACTAATATTTATATTTCTGGATACAATATCCTCACCCCATTTAGCGCTTCAACTGAGATTAAAATAAGCTAACGTTAGTCGAGATGGATTGAGCGATCAAGCAAGTCACTCTTGATGAGTAATGATATTATTATTAAAAGAAAAGAAAGAATTTAAGTTCTAATATTGGCTACTTTGAACCTAACAAAAAGAGAAAATATCCTATCTTTTATCGGATTTAATTGCTGGCAGAATTGGTGAAATAGCCCTATATCACCGCGCACTGAGGTCAGTATGCGGTGATAACATTATGCTTATCAAGGTTACAGTAGCAATTCGAATTATTTTAGACTTTGGAGCTTTTTCACTGTCGCTTCTACATCTATCTCATCTTCCGAAAAAGTTAACGTCGTTCCTTGGAAGGTGGTGATCGCCAGTTTTTTCAGCGAGCGCATTTCATTAGGTTCAGCCGCCGATTTCGGCCTGATGCTGTTCATCAGGATACCGATAGATAGCACGGTATTTTCTTTATCAATAGGGGCATCGGCTGGTACTTCTTCGCTATAAACCAAGAAAGACTTGATCGATGTAAGCTTAAGACGCTCACCCGCGATATACATGTATTTGCTATCTGGTATGACTTTCACAGCAAAAGCGGACAAACCCTTGTTATTCGTAGTAGGTTCGAAAGTCACCGCTGCATCTTTCTTAATCAGATCAGGGTTAGCGACCTTAATCACATGAAAATAACGGTTATCACCGTTTTCATCTTTGATAAATCCAAAACCTTTATCGTCAAACCACGTTGTGATCGTTCCATTCATCGCTATTACCGCCTACTTAATTAATTATTTGCTCACTTTTTGCAACGCGCAGTATAAAACACAATTCCTGAACAGACTACGTCTTTGATTTAAGTCTAGATGATAAATTTCTGGTGTATGAAAGAAAATATGAGATGAATAGCTAGAAATGATGAGTTTGTTGATTTTTATTGCCTATATTCTAGTTGAAATTGTTTATGAATTTATTACGCCTGCTTTTGGATTTACTCTTTTACTCACGAGTATCCGTTACGCTTATTTTAGTCAAAAGACTGGCCGTAATGATGTCAATGCGTTAACACCAGAAGTGTGTCCACTTTCTATCTTCACGGTAACTTTCCTTAATCATCGTGCCTGTGTACCAAACCATACAACCGGATGCTAAATTTGCAACTAATTCAGGTAGTTGAAGTGCCAATCATTTTTTAATGAAAGTAACGTCGTTGCTATTTTACATCCAAAAATAGTTCACTCAATGATTATAGCGTACAAGATAAATTAAATTTCAATTGTGAAATTGCAGCTTTCCCACAGCTTAAATTATTACAATCAAAACGCCATTTATTTTTACAGCAACTAAAGATTAAAAAACAATTCTATTTATTCAATGCTTGTTTCAAACAAAAACGTAAAGCACTGGTAGCGTGCCAGATAAAATGCTTAGAAAAAAGTGACCGACTCCTCATTTGGGCAAGATGTAATGCCTTAAATTGCGGTAAATAAACAACGTTTACTTTCAACTTTCGCCTTGCTCGCCAACAAATATCAAGATCTTCACAGTACATATAATAACGTGTATCAAATCCACCAAGCTCGCGATAATACTTAGCAGTAAATAACAAAAACGATCCTGCGGCCCATTCAACCTCAGTATCCTGTGTAATTTTCGACTTATCATAGTTTGTATTGTTTTTCTGCAATAAGAATGAAATAGCAAAATTACTTATCGTCGGGAAACGACGTATTCCATTGTCATACAAAGTAAAATCTCGATCATTAAAAAGATTAATCGCGACCAATGGATATGCGTGAAGCTCAGCGTGTAATAGTAATGCAGCTAGCACTGAAGGCTCGATGATAACATCTGGGTTTAACACCAGAAAACGATCCTCGTCTCGCATTCCAAGTTCTTTCTGACACCAATTGAAAACACAATTATTGTTCGCGCCAAACCCCATAGGTTGATCGACAAGGTAATGAATACCAGATTTTGCGCAATACTCTTGCAGCTCACGTTGCGGTTTATTATCTTTCAAAACAACAGTGTAATTATGTGAAACCAGTAGTTCTAGGCATCCACCTGCAATAATCATGTCGCCATGACCGTGTGATATAACTGAAATAAAGCAATGACACTGATCTACTGATGATTTAGGCATAAAAACTCTAATATAAGAAATACAAAGAGATGGTTCTCATAACAGTTGTTCTTGCAACCGAGAATTTTAGCAAGAAAAGCTGCCAAAATACAAATCGTCGAGATTTTAACATTTTCTCTAAAAATCTCTTATTCTCTTTTTTGAGACAGTCATTGTATAGCTCATAAAAGCTTGCTGCTTGCTCAATTACCAGTCGATTTTGACGTGAAACTGAAGATAACAGCATAAATTTTGTTAAAATTCGTTTTAATCCGTATCCACGGCTACCAACCACATTATTTGAATGTTGGCGATATTTAATCAATCGTTCAGGAATAAAAACTAGTCGTCCAAAGGACGTAGCAATCAAACCTAACCACCAATCATGCATCAACATATGCTGACTAGATCGCAGATGGCAAATCAGAGCACGATTCACCATCACAGTGGCTCCCTGAATACAATTTTGGAAAACTAATTGAAAAAATGCCATCTGCCGCTCCGGATTGAGGCATTCATGTTGTAAAAAAGAAGGGTGTAAAGGCCGTAACTCATTATCGACCAACTCAGCATCTGAAAAAATTAATAATGGTTGAGAATCATCGTCAATTCTATTTACTTCCCTTTGATAATACTCAATTTTGTCTATTACCCAAATATCATCTTGATCACTCAAAAAAACATTAGCAGCTGTCGTCAAAGAAAGTGCATACAAAAAGTTATATGCAGGCCCCTTTAGACCCGTAGTGCGTTGTTGTACATTGATCTGAATTTCCGTAGTTGTCGCAAAATCAGCAATTAATGATAACGTGTTATCCGTAGATCCATCATCGCTAACAATAATCCTCTGAGGGGGTATTGTTTGACCAACTATAGAAGCCAGCTGCTCGACAATATAAGGCTCACCATTGTAGGTACATACTACAACTTCATAGTTAAACACTCATCGAGCTCCCGGTAGATAAGATTTTACCGTCCACTTTATTTTCCGTAACAAAGAGAAGATTGCCGGATAGTCACGATACAATTTGTTAATTACGCGCTGTCGAAAATGTGTATAACGATTTACTGGAGCCTGAATACCCTGTTTAACATGACGCAAAGACTCATCATAAAACAGCCAAAAACGATCTGTCTGTGCCTTAAGTAAAGTGACGGAAGTATCCACACCTGATGTTATAATCTGATCACATGCTGCGGCGAACTCTTTTGAGCTACTTCCCCAATCAGGCCATTTTTCGGCGGTAACCAATGCATTCGCTTTTAGTTGTGCTAGCTCACTTGGATTGTCTTTAAGACGATTGATGAATTCAACAATTTCTTGATCTTGACGACTAAACGAGACTAAACCGTTAACACCATGATCAATATATTCATCATAACCAGTCACGTCATAACTGATAGAGGTTCCACCAGTATGATACATTTCCAGCGGTGGGCCAAACATACCCTCTACCGTAGAAAGTTTAACCAAGACATCGCATGATGCATAAATACTGCCAATCTCAGAAATCGGTACTCGGCTAAATAACCGATCCACATTGGGATAAGCACCAATTTCAGTCGATGTGACAAACCACACCTCATCAGCACGAGACTTACGACATAACGTCGCCGCAAGTTCCGTATTCTTGAAACTAACGTTTAGAGGCCCTTCAACTAATACGCGTAACTTTTCAGGTATTCGAGGGCTTTTAGGTTGAATGCTATTGTTGAAATAAGCTTTGCTAATTCCATTACGAACTAATATAGCATCTTGACCAAAATGCTCTTTCAAGTGTTCTTTAATCCATGTTGCCTCAGTAATAAAGTTAACTTGCAGACTATAAGTCAGGTCAACCAACGTGCGTAAAGTGACTTCATCTTCCGGATAAAAGCGTGACTCGATAGATTGAACAAAGAATGCATATTTATTAGCTTTAACTTTATTCAGATAAAATACTGTGCGCCACCATGTAGCGATAACCAGATCAAATGACTGTTCAGCAGCTTCATCATAATTCATCCAAGTCAGTTTCTCTGCACCTGGAAACCATTTTAGTCGAGTCGTATTTGGCTTGTCATCGGTAATAATCGTGATATCTTGGCCATTCTGCTGCATACGTGTTGCATGCTCAAAAATAACATTAGTCCCACCGCTGATATCAGGGCTCCACAGTAAAAAAGCTATCTTATTCATTATTTCAACCAGTTAAATTTTATTTTTTTGATCAGGAAATAGGGATATTTCAAATATTTCACCCCATTCGCATGAAAGTCGAGGGGCTTCCACCAAGCGGAACCGATAGTGTGTCTCGGATTTTTCACTAAACGCTTAAAGTAAGACAGGGCAGAACGTTTTTTCTGACCAAAAGAACTAAAATTAAATACCCCAAAGTTTTCATAATGTTTTATAGAAGAAAATTTTTCCAGTTCGTTCTGACTCGGTAGCATCACACCACGGCAGTAAAATTTTTTAACTGCCTTGCTAATCTCATGATCAGATATTGAATAGGCCTGTTCAACCTTGGCAAAACAACTAAATTGGGACAATGCACGCTCTTGGAACGGAACGATTTGTTCATAATAGAGAGAGAGTTCAGCATCATTATGGTCGAAAACAAAATTTTTAATGCCATCGCCATACATTTTCAAACTTCCATGAGAAGCTCCCATGAACACTTCAAAACCAGCACGGAACTCATTGAACATATCATCACCAAGGCGCTGCCCCCATTGATGGTCAAATAGTAAGCCTTCTTTAATATTACTTTTATCACTTTCAGCCCCATCCAATATGCCAAAATAGTAACCAAACATATTGCGTTGGGTCACTTTCGCCAAATTATCTTGGATACTGCCCTTCCATCCAACATCAACAACATTTACCCATTCATCATGCTTTTCCATCATTAGCGAGTCGCAATAGTCTTTGAGATAAGCATTTTGCTGATTGCGTTCGCGCTCATAGATAGTTCTAAACACATCATCTTCCATTAACATCGAAAATGCAGGTAACGCAGCAATATTCAGGTGCAGCTCTTCAAAATTTACTTGAGGAAAACGTTTCTTAAGCTGAGGTAAATAATCATCAAGGTTGATGCTTTTCAAAAATGCAGCCAGACTACAAGAACCATACTGATATAATAACTTGTTGAATCCGCTACTACTTAGAGATCCCAATGACGGTAGATAGGTGGATCGGCGGGATACATACATGTAATGACTGGTCACACGTGAAAAATTTTTCGGCAAATTAGCTTGATACTTATCAAAGGCCTTTTGCAAAAATTCGCCTTCTCTAGCAAAAAAATAAACATTTTTAGCTTGCTTTGCTACCAAAGCCCAATAAAGTCGACGAACAAATAGATAAATAGCACCGCTTATCCAATTAAAGCTGAATTTATCCTCTGCGATGACCAAATCAACTTTTTTCTGAATAGCAAGTCGTTGACGGTCTGCCTGTAAACTCTCATCATATCGACGTTGATCCGCTGGCAATAAATGCGCAAATAACCCTCGAGCAGTAGACATGGCTACATCACTATGTGCATTATCACCTAGCATAATCGTTTTTTTAACATCCAAACCTAATTCAGCGATAACCACATCATAGGCTCGTCCTTCTTTCTTGGTTCGCTTATTTTCACTAGAAACAAAGAAATCATCAAAAATATCAGCAAATCCGTGATGGTTAGCAAAATAGATAATTGACTGTTTATCTAGATAAAAGTCAGAAACCAGATAAATATTTTTACCTTTTGCTTTTTCAGCACGCAGAATGTCCAACATTGCTGCTATCGGTTTTTGCACGGATAATTCAAGGGCTAATTCTAAATCTCTACAATAAGAGATGAATACATCTGATTCTGGCAGTTTGGTAACAAACTGCCCTCGCTCCAGTTCGTAGTACAAAGCGAGCGACATATCATCGTAACGAAATTCAGCATCATCACCTTGCATTTGGCTGCTGGCACATAATCCCGCTTCAATCCTTAAGCGCAGCGTGTACAACTCATCTATAGATAAGCGCACTCGGTATAAATCTATAAGTGCAGCTACCCATTTACGTTTTACAACTTCTGGGTGACAATTACGTTGAACTATCGTGTCAAAAAAATCAACTAGAATAGTTTCGATATTATCCGAAATCGTGATAGTCATTATAGTTATAGTCCATTAACTGAATTATTGTTTCTGATCCTTGCCTTACACATTCTTCAATTTTTCCTGAAGTTTTTGAATCAACATTTCGGCCTCGGCCAAAGACTGATCGCGCGTGCAAAGCAGCTGCTCTGTATTCTGAAAAGCCTGCATTCTTTCTTCAGAAATACGCTCGGCCTGCTCCTTATAATACGTCACTTCGTTGATTCGTTGCTCGGCTTCAAGCAACAATTGCCAGCGTTGCTCAGCTAAACGCTCAGAAAATGCTAAACTTTGACGCAATGGATACACCAACTCTTGGTCGTAATCTATACGGCTCATACCAGTGAATAAGGTTGCTTTGTTATCGATAGGCGCTGAATTAGATGAAATCGCTATAAAAGAGCCGTTCATTATATTTTTATCTTTTGCTTTGAATACTACAGGTACCGATTGTTGATCTTTCAACGTATGAACAATAGAAACCAGCTCTTGAGCGATTACAGCAACATCAACATACGCGAATTGGGAATGCAAAAGTGTTTTCAGCGCCTCTAAAGAAAATGCTTGAAGATGATACGGGTTTGGGCCATACAAACTAGAACAAAAATTTTCGTAATCTTTAGTTGGCACAGAACAAATGAACACACCATCAGGCTTTAATACCCGCTTAATCTCTGCAATCGCTAGTTCAGGTTGTTCTAAATGTTCCAACGTTTCCAACGAAATAAATGTGTCGACGCTACAATCATCAAACGGTAACGATAGAATAGAGCCAAACTCAAAATGAGAGTTACTTGTATCATGTTGCTGTGCGTAAGCTATCGCTTCTCGATCAACATCAAGCCCTGTATAGCTTGTCACCGCTGGGTTAGCTAAGAAAATAGGGGCCGAATATCCGATGCCACATGCACAATCAACCACAAACCCCTTGGCGAAATTTGCAACATATTGATAACGTTGATTATGTTCTTCTTTTAAAAAACGTAATTTAAGAAGGTCGTTCTCAATTCGCTCCATAATTACCCCTTGGCCACCACAGACCAGCTATGTTCAATATCATAAATTCCAACTGCACTGAAATTATCAGTTACAGAAAACTCACAAACTGGTACAGCTTCATTTATGATCTGGATGCCATCCTGATCATTTACAGCCACTCGCCAATTATAAATACCTGACAACAATTTCAATGCAGGAAAATCAATAATGACCTGCCCTTCATTATTCAAAGGAAATGCATCTAAACCACGCATTGCAGTGGTTGTTCCACAGATATAAACCCCATCCTTACGGTACAAATTAAAGACGAAAGTCAACCCATCAAACTCACCATCTTTCCCCTCATATTTATAATCGAAAGATAATTTAATATTGTCACCGCTGGCAATCTCCACAACTGAATTGCCAGCTTGGTCGGTAAGAGAAAGATTGATTATTTTTATCAAACGACTGTTTATTTCATTTTCAATAGCTTTCTGTTCACTTTCTTGTGTTTCTAATGCATTTTTTTGCATATCAGACAAGTAATGTTGAACGGCAACATCAGCATTACCAAAATAACGCTGAACTCCCTTCTCAAGATATAATGCACTGTTACAAATGTTACGAACTTGATAATCATCATGGGAAACAAATAAGATTGTGCATCCATGATTTCTAATTTCGTTGAATTTTTTTACGCACTTTCTCTGGAAACGGGAATCCCCTACAGCAAGAATTTCATCAACAATTAAAATTTCTGGGTCAACATGAATTGCTGTTGCAAAGGCTAAACGAGCAAACATGCCGCTTGAGTATGTTTTAACTGGGCGTTCGAGAAATTCACCAATATCAGCGAAACCAGCTATTTTATCGAAACGCTCTGTGATCTCTTTATGAGTCAATCCCATAAGAGATGCATTCAAATAAACGTTTTCGCGCCCCGTAAACTCTGGATTAAATCCAGCGCCAAGTTCAAGTAAAGGTGCAATGCGACCTTTAGTAAACACAGAACCACTTGTCGGTGACAGAGTTCCGCAGATCATTTGTAGCAAGGTTGACTTACCCGAGCCATTGACACCAATAATTCCGACTGTTTCACCTTTCTTGATTTCAAAGTTAACAGATTCTAATGCTACAAATTCTTTACCCTTGGCTCCCGGAAATCCCAATAAGCTCCCCAAGCGTTGCATAGGGCTAGAATAAATCTTATAAACCTTACGTAAATTTTGAGCAGAAACAACAATATCAGAGGACATCAGCAAAGCCTCTCCTTACCTTTTTGAACCAAGCCATGGATAAGCCATACAGCACGATACTGACTCCCCAATAAATTGCATACCCTTCTAGGCTAAATAGCTTGCCATAAAGTACAACATCGCGTAGGGACTCAATGATAAAGGTTAATGGATTGATATATATCAGCACTCGATATTGTTCTGGCACCGAAGTGATTGGATAGAAAATAGGCGACATAAATAACATTAAGGCAATTAAAACAGAAACAACCTGCCCCATATCGCGAAGATAAACACCTAAAGAGGATAAGAATAATGAAATGCTATACGATAATAAAATTAAAGGGAGCATGACAATTGGTACTAACAACACCATAAAGCTAACAGGCTGCTTTAAGAAAATACAAAATACTGCAAAAACAATACATCCCATTAAGAATTGAAATAATGCGCCTAAAACAGACACCCAACATAAAGACTCAAGAGGAAACAATATTTTTTTTACATAACTAACATTGTTTACATATATGGTTGTTGCTTTACCGAGGCACTCAGCCATGAAACCATGAGCTAGAAGCCCAGTAAACATAATTAATGTGTAATTTTCTGTCGACGTTAGTCCCCACTTAGCTTTAAAAACAAAACCAAAAATAAAGCTATAAATAGAGAGCATAATCACAGGGTTAAGCAAAGACCATACAATACCCAGGCTAGTCCCCCGATAACGACTTTCAACATCTCGCTTGGTAAGATTATAAATCAAACCAGTATTTCTTAACAAAGTTATCATATTAATTATTCATCTGAGAAATAATTTTGGGAATCACTTTACCTAAACTACGCAGCCAGTCACTACTAGATATTCCGCGTTCTCGGTATATTTTTTCACAGTCAAGTATCGCATTTTTAGGCCTTTTAGCTGCGCATTTATATTCTTCACTACTAATTGAAGATAGTGTCAATGAGTTGTATTTTTCATCAAAAATTTTGGCAATAGCAAAAATTTCTGCAGCAAATTCATACCATGAAACAGATCTGTCACCACAAAAATGGTATAACTCAGATTCATTCACACCTTGGCCAATGATCGTAAGAATACATTTAGCCAAATCACCAGCGTACGTAGGGCAACCAAATTGGTCATTAATAACAGCAAGTGATTTACGTGTTATCCCCAGCTTCAGCATCGTATGCACAAAAGAACAACCATATTCGCTAAATAACCAAGAGGTACGAATAACAACGGTGCGAGAACACGCTAGCATCGCTGCATTCTCGCCAAGCAACTTGGTTTGACCATAAACGTTTAACGGTCTCGTTGATGCCTTTTCACACAAAGGTGCACCACCTTCTATACCGCTAAAAACATAATCTGTTGATATATGAATGAGTGGAATACTATTAATCTCCGCAGCAATAGCTAAATTCCTAGGACCGATAGCATTTGTAGCCTCTGCCGCTAAGAGTTCTTCTTCAGCTTTATCGACCAAGGTATAAGCCGCGGTATTTACAATAAAATCTACATTCAATTCAGAGACCGTAGCCTGAACGGCAGGACAATCAGTAATATCAAGCTGTTTGTGATCTAGGCGAATAACCTGCCAGTTTTCTGGCAAAGCATCAACTAGACAATGAGCCAGCTGGCTATTGCCACCAGTTAACAATATACGCATTTAAAAAAGCTCACTGAATAATTTGCCGTTAAGATCTTTCTCAGAAAGTAAAGGGTGCTTTATAGGCCATTCAATCGCGAGTTCAGGATCGTCCCATCTCAAACAATGCTCGTTATTGGGATCATAATAATCAGTACATTTATAGGCGAAATCAACCTCATCACTTAGTACCAAGAAACCATGGGCAAGACCAGGAGGAATCCAAAGTTGCTTTTTGTTGTCTTCCGACAGGTGAACTCCTAACCATTTCTTGAAAGAAGGTGAGTTCGGGCGAATGTCAACCACGACATCATAAACCTCACCCCTTAGCGCGTAAACCAACTTCCCTTGAGGGCGAACACTCTGAAAGTGTAATCCTCTAAGCACGCCACGAACCGAATGAGAATAATTATCCTGAACAAAGTTATTTTCAATATCAAGAAATTCTTTGTAACGCTGCATTTGAAATGTTTCAAAAAAGAAACCTCGCCCATCACCGAAAATCTTGGGTTCAATAATCTTGACGCCTGCGATCTCTGTATCAATAACATTCATTTGATTACTCACTTACTCAAAATTTTCTATCTAGTCAGGATATTCCCTAGCACTACCGTTATTTGGATAATTTCAGAACGCCGTCATTGATATTATTGACATGCAGCTAAGCATGCTCTAAATCAATGCCAACTAGTTCGTGCGACTAGATAGTATGGTTTAGTTGTTATTGGTGGTGTTGGTGTTATCAACAAAATTGGCCACTGCTTTAGAATTGCTCTGAACCATCGTTCTGATTTATCGCGTAATAACCGACAGTCATAGCCATTCATTTTTTAGGCTTCTGAAGAACCGTTTTATCGGTTTTGTTATCCCCGTAGTTTCCTCAGCAGTTCATACTTTTATTAAGTCAATATATAGACACATATTTAAGCACTTACTCAAATTTTGCTAAATGTAAGAGAATAAGTTTATAGAAAATATAATTAAATTTTCCATAAACTTAGTACAAATACTTAGTGAGCTAAATTTACTAAATATACATTAAAGAAACAAGTAAACATGAAAAATACTTATTAATTAACTTAGATAAACCGCAAAATTAATGCCTTAAGTGGTTTTAATGGAATATCATGCTGATTGAAAATTTAAACTGTACCCCGTGATGAATGCCATCGATATTAAATAAATTCATTAGATTGAATAACTATTCGGCACCCCACATTGATTGTTGAGTGGCGCTCAAATAGTTAAATAATGCCCAGAATACAAGGGCATTACAAAATAGTAGAGAGTGAAGTTATCTTAATTACGCTCTAATTATTCGTAAATGGTCGATACATTTTATCTATTAATCAACTAAGAATAAGAAAGAGATATCGCCTATATTTTATAAGGCTAATAACTAGAGAGTTGGTGAAAAATGCCTATAGCACGGCATAAAGCAGTCAGTAAGCGATGTGATAGTAGACTTATTATGAAAGGCTCACAGCTAGCCAAAATTATTTTAATTTTTGGTGTTTTTTAAATGCCACTTTGATATCTATCTCATCTTCCGAGAAAGCTAATGTTGTTTCTTGAAAAATTGTTATTGCCAGTTTTTTTAATGAACGCATTTTACTTGATTCAGTGGTTGATTTCAGTCTAATACTGCTCATCAAAGAGCCGACATCGACATACATATAGTACGGTATTTTCTTTATCAATATGGGCATCGATTGGTTCAAAAGTCACTGTTACATCTTTCTTAATCAGATCAAAGCTAGCGACCTTAATCACATGAAAATAACGGTTATCACCGTTTTCATCTTTGATAAATCCAAAACCTTTATCGTCAAACCACGTTGTGATCGTTCCATTCATCGCTATTACCGCTTACTTAATTATCTGCTAGCTTTGGCAATATGTACTATAAAGCACAATGTCTGAATATTCTAATTCATTGATTTAAATATGATAAATTTTTGATGTGTGAACGAGAATATGATACGAATGGTCAGATTCGCCTGTCGACTTAAAATTGGTTATCATCCACTCCCACTCTTCGTTTGGATAGCCTGATGTCTAAGATTATCGATACCTTTATTGCTCCGCCCTGCCATGACAAGATCGA
The DNA here is from genome assembly GCF_000314855.2 of Providencia burhodogranariea DSM 19968. Lineage (GTDB taxonomy): Bacteria > Pseudomonadota > Gammaproteobacteria > Enterobacterales > Enterobacteriaceae > Providencia > Providencia burhodogranariea. Next base: position 360,352 of record NZ_KB233224.1, read on the forward strand.
AACCCTCTATCAGGATGACCATTTAGTCCTTATCAATAAACCTGCTGGCCTGTTAAGTCTTTCAGGAAAAAACCCACAAAATCTCGATTCGGTACATCATCGTCTAGCAAAGATCTTTCCCGGCTGCACACTAGTGCACCGCCTAGATTTCGGTACTTCTGGGCTGATGGTGATTGCGCGTAATAAAGCAATAAATGCTGTCCTCTGCCAACAGTTCAGTCAGCGCACAGTGACCAAAGTCTACAGCGCACTACTCTGTGGACATTTGGATAACAACGAAGGCGTGATAGATGCCGCAATAGCCAAAGACCCTGCATTGTTTCCGTTGATGTCAATTTGTGCAATCCACGGTAAGCCGGCTCGCTCCAACTATCAGGTTATTGAGCGCTTTTATCTGGCGTTGGAAGATGGGACGTCATTACCATTGACTCGCGTACAGCTGACACCAGAAACTGGACGGACTCATCAACTTCGAATCCACTGTCAGCTATTAGGCCACCCTATTTTGGGTTGTGACTTATATGGCGGCCGCCTGCTGCCAGGAACTGAACAGACTCCAAGGTTGATGCTACATGCTAGTGAGCTGTGTTTTGATCATCCCATAAGTAAAGAACGGATTAATGCTTATAATGCCAGTCCGTTCTAAACACAAAAGCAGCTGCAAAACGTTAATTACCACATTAAATCATCGGGTACTTTAAAGTCTGCATATGGATCTTCTTCATCATGCTCTTCCTGACTAAGCGCATTATTTAATACAATGCTGCTCTCGTCTCGCTGAGCTATTTTATCGGCTACGCTTGCGGGGATAATCGCGTATTTACACTCGTCACTGTTATCAATAACTAAACGAGCAATGGCGAGGCGACCACTGATCAGCTGAGCTTGAGTCACCTTATCCACTTCTATCTGTTTAATTAAATTATTATCCGTAAAGTTAAAACCAATATTGCCTTTCGAAATATCGATTCTATTCATTTCAATAAGCTGCTTCACCTGAGCTTTATATTCTTTAAATAAAGCAGCTTGTTTTTGTTGTTCGTTTAGCTGTTTATCGCGTTCAAGTTGGGCTTTTTTATTCTCTTCCACAGCTTCTCTTGCCTCACGAGCCTGAACTCGTGACTTTTTAGCTGTTCTTTGGACTTTCGCCATTTTTTTACTGGTCACTAATCCAGCTTTTAGCATCTGCTCTTGTAAGGTGAGTTTTGTCATCTTCGTCTCTAAATCAGTTGAATAATTTGTGGGATTATACCTGTAATTTTTGAGGCTGTACCCAATTGCAAGTCCTGAACACGGTGTAACTTAAGTTTACAGGAAATGGGGTAAGCCGCTCTCAGGATTTTGACACAACGACCTATTTCAAATACAAAGCCGACCGATCCAATTAGCTTTCAACCTTATCTAACCACTCTTCTATCACCTGCAAAGCATATTGAACATCTTCTCTTAATACGGGTGTAGCTTGAGGATCTTGCTCTAACGCTGCGCATGCTTCTGTCCCCGCTTGCATTCCAAGGCTAGCACAACTGCTTTTTAATTGGTGAGCAAGGCGTTTGATGAGCTCACTGTTTTGCTGCACACGGGCTATATCAATCTCATCTAATAGCGGCAGTGAATGTTGTTTAAAAATAGCTAACCACTCACGAATTTTTGGGTACCCCATCAGCTGAGCATCATTTTTTAACTGTTGTATGTCTACTCGTTGTTTTTGCGAAAAGGTAACACCCAAGGTCTCTCCACCACCTGAAATATAATGCGTGATTAATTGGTTAAGCGTATCCCTTGGGATTGGTTTTTGGATAATGCCCCGAAAAAGCTGGCTAGTACGTAAGCGAAGTGTTTCATCAATAACATGTGCACTAAAACCAATCAAGATAAGTGATGGGTATTGCTTTGCCAATTGTTTGGCTAATGTAATACCGTCAATATCTGGCAAGCCAAAATCGACTAATGCCGCGGTAAATTGCTGGTCATTTTGCAATATGTTTAACGCATCACCCGCTGAGTCGGCAACCGTAACTTGAGCGCCACTCACAGTTAACATTTCTCGACTTATTTTTTGTGTTAATGGATTATCTTCAATTAATAATAAACGTACGCCACGTAAGTCAATGGGGTGATCTAAGGATTTACTCACTGTTTGCTTAGCAATACACAATGGCAAGGTTAAACGAAAACAACTCCCAACACCAACTTGGCTATTGACGGTTAACTCTCCTCCCATTGCTTGAGCAAGGCTGGCACTAATCGTAAGTCCTAGCCCTGTTCCGCCTTGGGTACTATCTACTTGTACAAAGGGTTGAAAAATATCGACTAAACGCGCTTCATCAATACCACAACCGGAATCTTCCACTTCGATAAACCAGTATTTACCGTAACTGCAACTGCGTAAAATAATTTGCCCTTGCTGAGTAAAGCGCAGTGCGTTACTCAATAAATTGGTAATAATTTGTCGGATACGGCGAGGGTCCCCTTGAAGAGCTACTGGCAGATTGTCAGCAAAATCCGCGACAATATTCACTGCACGGTTTTTCTTACTGGCATTCATTAAGTAGAGTGTACTTTCTAATAGTGGTTTAGGTTCAAAAGGCTCATCGCTAATCGATACGTTTTTCCCTCCCGCTTCAATGGCAGAATAGTCCAAAATATCATTGAGGATGGCAAGTAATGACTCCCCTGAGTCAGTAATTGCATGAAGATCCTCCGAATACTGAGAGAGTGCTGGGTTTTCAGAAAGTAGCTGAGCTGTTCCTAAAACACCATACAATGGCGTACGTATTTCATGGCTCATTGCAGCCAAAAATGCCGACTTAGCTTGGTTGGCTTTCTCCGCTTCAGCGCGCGCTTGACGATGCTCAACAACTAGCACACGAAGCTCTGCGGTACGCGATTTCACTTGGTCTGCTAACTGTTCCCGTTGACTATTAAGGGCATGAACATTCGCGCGAAATGCATCCATTAAGCGGCCAATGGTATCCAGTTCTTTAACCCCTGCCGTTTCTGGAAAAGCGGAATCGATATCACCTTCTAATAGGCGTTGTAGCGCTTGTGTTTGCTGTGCTAATGGCTTAGTCACTAAACGATAAACTACTCGCCACAAAATGAGGATCAGTGAAAAAAGGGAAACTGCACTAAGTACTAACAACCAATTTTGCCCACGTTCACTTGCTTGTTCTAATTGCGTTAAAGCAGATTGGTTGCGTAATTCAATCGTATCCACCAACTGCGTCACTTCACTACTAAAGCGAGCAAATTGGTCAATATTATTTTGTGATAATATCTGTAAACGCGTTGTAATATCATTATCTTGCCGATAAAGGGCAATAAGCTCGACATATCGAGCCACAATAGCTAATGACATTTCCACTTGGCTCTGCACGACAGGATCTTCGATGTATTTTTGGCGACGATGTAAAATCTTTACTGTCGCATTGAGCTGATTATCTAATTCCGCGGCATTATGATGCAATGGGTTGGAGCCTAGATTTAATACCATTTGCTGCACGCGTATTGCATTTAAGCGTAGTTCATTCATTTGGCTAATATATTCTAAATCGATATCAATTAATCGATCTAGTGCATTTTCCGCCTGCTCTGCTTGGTTTCTCTCAATAAAATCATAAATACTGACTTGAGTTGCTCCCGCTGAGGTGGCAGCGTTATTGGCTTGACCATGTGCCATTTTGGCAATATCACCCGCGGCTGAAATAATATTCAGTCTGAGTTGTTGTTGCTCATTACGTAGTTGTAACCTCTGCCCCACTAATGTACCTTGCTGACTTAACGAACGTGCTATTTCTTGTTCTTGTTGCTCAATAGCATTCGTATCAAAACCTTGTTGGCGTAGTATTTTCAGTAAGTTCGTTATTTTTAAACTCTGTGCAGCTAACATCCGCCCTTGAGCTAACCAGATACCTTCACTATCTGCATTAGTTAAGTTTTGCGCAGAGAATAGTTCCCATGCACTTGCCTCGCTAAGTTGGCGAGCCATATTCATGGTAGGGATAACTGCTTGAGTATTATCCTTTTCAACCTGACTCACAAAGCGTAGGTTATACCACCCAACAAGGGTGCTGATGAAAGTCAGAGCGGCCATTAATGCAAAGCCCATCCACAATCGTCGAGTCAGCGATAAATTCACAGTTTGATAGCCTACAAATTAAAAAGGTTGAGTTCGCAATAAGAAAGCATTTACGATAACGGTTTATCGTCTATGAGGCTATCATGCGCATATTTATTTTATTCTTTATCACTTTTTACTCGATGCTTGGTTTAGCAGCAAGTAAAAATAATGCGTTACTGCATTGGCGTGATGAGCTGCGATTTGATAGCCAAAAACAATCCTCCACAGAGGCCACAAATGTTTGGAAACTGTGCGCATTATATCCCAGCCTGAAAGACTCCTATTGGCTGTCAGTTAATTATGGTATGCAAAAAGCAGCACATACCTATGGTATCGACCTAAAGGTGTTAGAAGCCGGTGGCTATAATCAACTGGCAATTCAACAAAAACAGATAACACAATGTAAACAGTGGGGAGCAGATGCCATCTTACTTGGCAGCAGTACAACCACGTTTCCAAATCTGACACAGCAAGTCGGTGATTTACCGGTTATTGAAGTGATCAATGCCATTCATGATAAAACGGTGAAAACACGAGTTGGCGTTCCTTGGTTCCAAATGGGATATCAGCCCGGCCGTTACTTAGTGCAATGGAGTAATGGTAACCCATTGAAAGTCTTACTCATGCCCGGTCCTGATAACGCAGGCGGCAGCCGTGAAATGGAAGCAGGTTTTCGCGAGGCAATTGCAGGAAGCCAAGTCCAAATCATCGATATTGCCCTTGGCGATAATGATCTTGAGGTGCAACGTAATTTATTACAAGAGGCCTTAGAAGACCATCCTGATATCGACGTTGTTGCCGGAACGGCTATCGCTGCGGAAGCTGCGATGGGGGAAGGTCGCAATCTCAAAAAGCCCTTGAAAATTGTCTCTTTTTATCTTTCACATCAAGTTTATCGAGGCTTAAAAAGAGGACGGATCATTATGGCAACAAGTGACCAAATGGTTTGGCAAGGTGAGTTAGCTATTGAACAAGCAATTAAGGTATTACAAGGCCAGCCGGTACTCGATAATATTAGCCCACCTATCTTAGTGCTGACAGAAGAAAATACAAATAAAGAACACTTGCATTCTTCGTTATCTCCGGGTGGCTTCCGACCAGTTTATCAATATACATCTGCGGCTAAAAAGTAACCTTCACCATGCTGGGTCACCAATAAATCACCATTCAATTTATGTCGTAAACGACGTATCAGCACGTCAATTGTTCGTAAATCAGGGTTATCTACTCGTCGTGCTGAAAGTCTACGTAATAAGCGCTCACGACTGAGAATTTCTCTAGGGTTAGTGACAAATGCGACTAAAATTTCATATTCCGCACGGGTTAGCTTGATTGCCTCACCATTACATTCTAGCGTGTGCATAGATACATTTAGGCAATAATCGGCAAATTGATAGCAATTCTCTTGTGATATTGGCTGCGACTGTACTTGATTTGCTAAGTCTATGCGCCATAAAAGATTTTTTACTCTAACCACCAGCTCGCGGAGCTCCAAAGGCTTAGTAACATAATCGTCCGCCCCCATTTCTAACCCAACAATACGGTCAATTTGATCGCTTCGTCCCGTCACTAGGATAATTCCAACGGTAAAACGCTCACGTAGCGCTCTGGTTAACATTAAACCATTTTCATCCGGTAAGTTAATATCCAATAAAATCAGGTCAACATGCTGCTGTTCCATGATATCACGCAAACCTGTACCACTATCAGTAACAGAAACTTGATACCCTTCCTGCTCAAAATAAGCCTGTAACCGAGTCTGGGTAACGAGTTCGTCTTCAACAATAACAATGTGGTGTGATGTCATCTGCTTGATCTCTTTCTGTTCATATCTGTTCATATATTGCCGTAAGCTGTTCATCATGACCAGTACCGCCATTCATATTTACTGCATAAGATCTTCTATTATTAACCTTATATTTATAGAGACTATTATGCGGAAACTCTGGAGAGCGTTGTTTAGGCCTAGTGCTCGTTGGTCAGTATTAACGCTAGTTGTTATTGGTATTGTTGTCGGTATTGCTCTGATTGTCTTACCTCACGTAGGAATAAAAGTCACCAGCTCAACAGAGTTCTGTGTAAGTTGTCATAGTATGACGCCAGTTTATGAAGAATATAAACAATCTGTTCATTTCCAAAATGCCTCTGGAGTCCGTGCAGAATGTCATGATTGCCATATTCCACCTGACCTACCAGGCATGATTAAACGGAAATTAGAAGCAAGCAATGATATGTATCAAGAATTTATTGCTCACTCGATAGATACCCCAGAAAAATTTGAAGCTAAACGCGCAGAACTTGCAGAACGCGAGTGGACTCGCATGAAAGAAAATAACTCCGCAACCTGCCGCTCTTGCCACAATTATGATGCGATGGATCACGCAAAACAAAATCCTGAAGCAGCGCGCCAAATGGAAATTGCCGCCAAAGATAACCAGTCTTGTATTGATTGCCATAAAGGCATTGCTCACCAATTACCGGATATGAGCAGCGGTTTCCGTAAACAATTTGATGAATTACGTGCTAAAGCAAATAGCGATGGCGATATACTCTACTCTCTTGATATTAAACCTCTTTATGCAGAAAAAGGCGATAAAGAGCCAGCAGGTTCATTATTACCTGCATCTGAAGTCAAAGTATTAAAACGTGATGGTGACTGGCTACAAGTAGAAATCACAGGTTGGACTGAGAGTGATGGTCGTCAACGTGTGCTATCTGCATTACCAGGAAAACGTATTTTTGTTGCTTCTATCCGTGGTGATGTACAAGAAAATGTTAAAACATTAGAAACGACTACTGTTGCAGCTACAGATACCAAATGGAGCAAGTTACAAGCCACAGCTTGGATGCAAAAAGGCGATATGGTCGACGATATTAAACCTATTTGGGCTTACGCAGACTCCCTTTATAACGGTTCTTGTAATCAATGCCATGGTGCACCAGATAAATTACACTTTGATGCCAATGGTTGGATAGGCACATTAAACGGCATGATTGGCTTTACCAGTTTAGATAAACGCGAAGAACGTACTTTATTGAAATATCTACAAATGAATGCATCAGATACCGCAGGCAATCCGCACCACGATAATGGAGAACATAATGAAAAATAATCATACATTTCAAGCTTCTCGTAGGCGCTTCCTAACTCAATTAGGTGGATTGGCAGTTGCGGGTATGTTAGGCCCATCCTTATTAACACCACGTAAAGCCAGTGCCACGACAGCAGAACAAAGCGCAGTAGTACAAGAAGGGATATTAACAGGGTCTCACTGGGGAGCGATTCGAGCCACTATCGTTGATGGGCGTTTTATCGAAGCAAAACCTTTTGAGCATGATAAATACCCATCGAAAATGATTGCTGGTTTGCCTGATCATGTTCATGGAACCGCACGTATTCGTTATCCAATGGTACGTGTTGATTGGATGCGTAAACGTCATTTAAGCGATACCTCTGAACGTGGAGATAACCGCTTTGTGCGTGTTTCTTGGGATGAAGCGCTAGATCTTATTTATCAAGAATTAGAGCGTGTTCAAACTACCTATGGACCGAGTTCATTGTTAACCGCAAGTGGTTGGCAATCTACAGGAATGTTTCATAATGCATCCGGTATGTTAGCTCGTGCTATTGCGCTGCATGGTAATAGTGTCAGTACGGGTGGTGACTACTCGACGGGAGCGGCACAAGTTATTTTGCCTCGTGTTGTTGGCTCAATGGAAGTCTATGAACAGCAAACTTCTTGGCCACTCGTGTTACAAAATAGCAAAACAATTGTGCTGTGGGGCTCTGATCTTATTAAAAACCAGCAAGCTAACTGGTGGTGCCCTGATCATGATGTTTACGCCTATTATGAACAACTCAAAGAGAAAGCCGCAAGCGGTGAAATTAAAGTGATTAGTATTGACCCTGTAATCACTTCAACTCACGATTATTTAGGCCGCGACAACGTTCAACACATTGCAGTTAACCCTCAAGGTGATGTACCGCTACAATTAGCTATCGCACATACGCTTTATACAGAAAATTTATACGACAAAAACTTCCTCAAAGAATATTGTGTTGGGTTCGAGCAGTTCGTGCCTTATTTAATGGGCGAAACAGATGGGCAACCTAAAGATGCTGAATGGGCTGAGAAAATCAGTGGCATCGATGCTAAAACTATCCGCACATTAGCACAACAAATGGCGGCGGATAGAACCCAAATTATTGCAGGTTGGTGTGTCCAGCGTATGCAACATGGTGAGCAATGGTCATGGATGGTTGTCGTTTTAGCCGCAATGTTAGGCCAAATTGGTTTACCGGGCGGAGGTTTTGGATTTGGTTGGCATTATAATGGTGCAGGTACTCCAAGTCGCCAAGGTGTTATTCTAAGTGGTTTCTCTGGCTCAACTAAAGTACCACCAGTCCACGAAAGCACTGACTATAAAGGCTATAGTAGTACTATCCCTATTGCTCGTTTTATTGATGCTATTTTAGAGCCGGGAAAAGTCATCAATTGGAATGGTAAAAAAGTTAAATTACCGCCACTCAAGATGTGCGTATTTGCAGGTACTAATCCATTCCACCGTCATCAGCAGATCAATCGTATTATTGAAGGATGGCGTAAACTCGAAACCGTTGTTTCTATTGATAACCAATGGACATCAACCTGTCGCTTTGCCGACATTGTGTTACCTGCAACAACACAGTTTGAACGTAATGACCTTGACCAATACGGTAACCATTCTAATCGTGGCATTATTGCCATGAAACAATTAGTACCGCCACAGTTTGAATCACGGAATGACTTTGATATTTTCCGTGACCTGTGCCGCCGTTTTAACCGTGAGCAGGCATTTACTGAAGGCTTAGACGAAACGGGTTGGCTAAAACGTATTTGGAAAGAAGGTAGCCAACAAGGTAAAGGACGCGGTATCCATCTTCCTGCTTTTGATGTTTTTTGGGAAAATGAAGGCTATGTGGAATTTGAACATCCACAGATGTTTATTCGCCATCAAGCATTTAGGGAAGACCCAGATCTTGAGCCACTAGGTACACCAAGTGGATTAATTGAAATATTCTCAAAAACCATCGCTGACATGCAATATGATGATTGTCAGGGATACCCTATGTGGTTTGAAAAAGTTGAACGTTCTCATGGTGGCCCAGGTTCAACACGTTGGCCGCTACACTTACAATCTGCTCACCCTGATTTTCGCTTACATTCTCAGCTGTGTGAGTCACCGGCACTACGTCAATATTATTCCGTTAATGGAAAAGAACCCGTATTCATTAGCCCACAGGATGCTAACGCTAGAGGTATTCACAATGGTGATATTGTCAGAGTGTTTAATGACCGTGGTCAGGTGTTAGCTGCTGCTGTGGTATCTGACCTTTATACCTCTGGCGTTGCACGTATTCACGAAGGCGCATGGTACGATCCGGCCAAAGGCGGTGAGATAAATTCATTATGTAAATACGGCAATCCAAACGTATTAACTCTGGATATAGGTAGCTCACAACTCGCACAAGCAACCAGTGCACATACAACCTTAGTTGAAATCGAAAAATATACTGGGCAATTGGAGAACGTAACCGCGTTTGGTGGACCTATCGAAATGGTGGCACAATGTGAATATGTGCCAGCTCAACAGGTTAAATAAATGACCAAACAAACAGCGTTAACCTCAGAACAGATAGCCTGTGTTTATGCATGGCTAGCTCAATTATTTTTGCGTGAGTTAGATAATGAAAAATTGATACAAATCCAGTCCGACGAAATGGCGGACTGGTTTTCAATGTTACAAAATCAACCGTCATTATCAGACGCAATAACCGGATTAACATCGAAAATAGCGGCACTTAAAGTGCGTAACGATGCTCAACTTGAGTTAGCAGCTGATTTCTGTAGTTTGTTTTTAATGTCAGACAAGCAATCTGCGTTGCCTTATGCTTCTGTTTATCTAAAAGATGAACAGACAAATGAGAAGATAAAACGGTTATTGTTTGAGGCTGGTATGGAAACAGATGAAGTTTTTCATGAACCAACCGACCATTTATCTATATTTCTTGAATTACTCAGCCATCTACATTTTTCATTAGGTGAAGAGGATATGATTCATGAAGAAATTGATGAATTACGCAAGCAAACATTATCCATCTTATTGCAATGGCTCCCTGAGTTTTGCAAAAATTGTCATCAATATGATGAGTTTGGTTTTTATAGTGCATTAAGTCAGTTGTTATTAGCTCTTGTTCAGTTAGATGAACAAGATGAATAAAACAGTATTTCAACGTTAAAAATATCTCTGGCCGATTTATCCTACCCGCTAAGTGTGGGATAAATTAGCCTAATTTATTTTCTTAGATTTTGATCAGTTCGGATTTGGTAAGGTTATTTTAAAATAGCCAAAGTAGGGATCATATAGAACAATAAGAATAAGTAATTTACTCAGAGATGGCAGTCAATAATACGTTAAAATACCGGTGCCTGCCAAATTGATTAACAATAGGTAATCCTAATAACCATATCGGATTAACTAATAATAAGCTCAGCAATATTTATACTGGCATAATCAAATTGTCGTTTATTTTGAATGACGATAAACCTGCTCGATTACTTATTAATTCTGAGCAGATTCTTATCCCGACAATTTCGTTAACTTACTGACCGTAATATGCATTTTTACCATGTTTGCGTAAATAATGCTTATCCAACAGCTCTTTCTGCATGTCCGAGAGTTCTGACGAAAGCTGACGAGTAAATAGGTTCATATACGCAATTTCTTCGAGTACAACAGCGTTATGCACTGCGTTATTTGCATCAGTTCCCCATGCAAAAGGCCCATGAGAATGAACCAGTACTGCGGGGACATCTTTTGGCATAATTCCGCGCGATGTGAACGTTTCGACGATCACACGCCCAGTTTCTAGCTCATATTGCCCATCAATTTCCTGTGCAGTCATAGGTCGAGTACAGGGAATCGAACCATAAAAATAATCAGCATGCGTCGTACCCCATGCAGATAAATCTCGCCCAGCCTGAGCCCAAATCGTCGCATGTCGCGAATGTGTATGTACAATGCCCCCAATATCAGGAAATGCACGGTATAACGCTAAGTGCGTATCTGTATCTGAAGATGGTTTTTTAGTACCTTCAACCACTCTTCCTGAATCTAAACTCACAACAACCATATCCTCCAAAGTCATGTGTTCATATTCAATACCAGATGGCTTGATGACAAAAATATTGTTCTCGCGATCAACTCCACTGACATTTCCCCAAGTAAATGTCACTAAATTATGGCGAGGTAATGCTAAGTTAGCGTCTAAAACCTGTTTTTTAAGTTGTTGGTACATATCACTTAACCTTTTATTTTTAGACTGTTAACGGTAAAACATTCCTCACCAATAGCGTTATCGACTTATCGATCGCGCAATCTGTGGCAAAAAAACAATAATACCATCAGTCAGTTAACCACATAATTTGTAGTAAACCTCATTCCAGCGAATTTCGTTTTTAAATGCAGGAATTCGGGTTTCCTCATCTATCACTAGCATTTCAATGCCGCACATTTCGGCATAGATACGCAGGTATTCAATATCCAATGCTTGAGTAAATACGGTGTGATGTGCACCACCCGCTAAAATCCATGCTTCAGCAGCAACCGGCAGAGAAGGCCGTGATTTCCAAACTGCATGAGCAACAGGTAATTTAGGTAACGTATGAGGAGGTACAATGGTATCCACCGTATTCACTATCAAACGAAAACGATCTCCCATATCAATCAAGCTGATATTTAATGCTACGCCTGAATTAGCCGAAAAAATCAAGCGAGCAGGATCGTCTTTACCGCCAATACCAAGATATTGCGCATCGAGCAACAGTTTTTCTTCACAGGCAATAGAAGGGCAAACCTCCAACATATGAGCGCCCAACACTAAGTCCTTACCTGCTTCAGGATCAAAGTGATAAGTGTAGTCCTCCATAAATGAGGTTCCGCCTTTCAAGCCTTGAGCCATGACTTTTGTGATGCGTAATAATGCAGCCGTTTTCCAATCACCCTCAGCACCAAAACCATAACCTTGCTGCATTAAACGTTGTACCGCTAAACCTGGTAGTTGCTTTAAACCATATAAGTTTTCAAACGTTGTGGTAAACGCACCAAAATTACCTTGCTCAAGAAATTTCTTCATACCGAGCTCAATGCGTGCAGCATCAACTAAATTATTGCGTTTAGAGCCATTGACTTTCACTGCATCTGTAAGCCGATAAGAGGCTTCATATTCATCAATTAACGCATTCACTTCGCCTTGCGAAATGCTATCCACGACAGATACTAAGTCACCTAATCCATAGCCATTAACGGCATAACCAAACTTAATTTGAGCTGAGACTTTATTGCCTTCGGTCACCGCCACTTCACGCATATTGTCGCCAAAACGGGCTACTTTCAGCTGTTTGCTCTCGTGAATACCCACCGCAACACGTATCCAACGGTTCAACTTTTGATGAACATCTTTATCTTTCCAAGAGCCAACAATGGCGGTGTATTCATTACGCATACGTGCGCCAATAAAGCCAAATTCTCGCCCACCATGAGCGGTCTGATTTAAATTCATGAAGTCCATATCCATGGACTCCCATGGAATAGCATTGCTATATTGCGTATGTAATTGCAGTAATGGCTTTTCCAACAAATTGAGGCCTAATATCCACATTTTTGCCGGAGAAAACGTATGTAGCCAAGTCACTATCCCCACACAATTATTTGCATAGTTGGCTTCACGGCACAGCGTTGCAATTTCATCGGGAGTGGTCGCCAATGGTTTCATGACTAATTTAACTGGCAATCCTGCATCTTTATTTAGCCCTTTTACAACCTCTTCGGCTTGCTGTGCGACCTGCTTCAGAGTCTGTTGTCCATACAGATGTTGACTACCAATAACAAACCAAACTTCTGACTTTTCAAAGATGTTCATCTCAACTTTCATAGTGTAAGCCTGCCTGTTTAGTGCAATAGTTATAAGTACAATAACTCTACACTACTCAACATTGGCGGCATAGCAAGGTTCAGCAACCTGACTCCATTTTTGATAGCGTTGATAAATTTTTTCATATTGAGCTGAACGGATTGGATCCGGCAGCATTGAGCGTTCAATTGGACTAGCCATATGCTGTTGAGCTTCTTGAATTGTAGGGTGTACCCCCGCGGCAACAGCGGCAAAAATTGCAGCACCTAATGCACAACATTGGTCAGATGCAACAATCTGCAAGGGACGATTCATAACATCTGCACAAACCTGCATAATTACGGGTGATTTACGTGCGATCCCACCGAGGGCAAGTACATTTTCAACCGGAATATCTTGTTCAACAAAACACTCCATAATCGCGCGGGCACCAAATGCTGTTGAAGCAATAAATCCGCCAAATAAAGCTGGTGCATCAGTTCCTAAATTTAAATCAGTGATCACACCTTTTAAGCGCTGATTGGCGAATGGCGTTCGACGGCCGTTAAACCAGTCAAGTACAACGGGTAACTTATCTAATGAGGTTTGTTGAGCCCATGCATCGGTTAATGCAGGTAATAATGTTGATTCTATCTGTTTGAGAGTTGCCGCAAGCTCTGGATTTTGTTGAGATGCATGCTGTAATGGCCAGCTTAATAAGCTACCAAACCACGCATACATATCACCAAATGCAGACTGCCCAGCTTCCATGCCAATGAGTCCTGGAACAACACTGCCATCGACTTGGCCGCAAATACCTGCAATAGCGCGATCACCCACATGCTGATGCTCAGTCAATAAAATGTCACAGGTTGATGTGCCAATCACCTTTACTAACGTATAAGGCTGAGCTCCCGCACCAACTGCACCCATATGGCAATCAAATGCACCACCAGCAATCATAACTTTATCAGGGATACCAAGCCGTTCGGCCCATTCTTGGGTGATACGCCCTACTGGTTTTTCTGCTGTATAAGTATCCGTAAAAAGAGGGTAATCGAGATCGTTAACTAAAATAGGATCTAACGTTTGAAGAAAGTCTCTGGGTGGTAAGCCATTCCAATCTGCATGCCATAACGCTTTATGTCCTGCAGCACAACGGCTACGCTTAATACTATTAGGTGCTTGAGTACCACTTAATAACGCAGGAACCCAATCACACAACTCAATCCAAGATACCGCAGCATCACGTACGGCATTATCGATGCGCGAGATATGGAGGATTTTGGCCCAAAACCATTCGGATGAATACACGCCACCAATATAGCTGCTATAGTCGTTAAAACGGCCACTACGACATAACCGATTGATTTCCTCTGCTTCTTCAATAGCGGTGTGATCTTTCCATAAAACGAACATTGCATTGGGGTTATTAGCAAATTCTGGACGCAAAGCCAAAACTTGCCCATTGTTATCAATAGGTGCTGGTGTTGATCCCGTCGTATCAATACCAATGCCAATAATATTTTGTCGTTGCTCAGGTGTTAACATAGCAACGACAGCTTTAATTGCTTGCTCCATGGATTCAATATAATCCAATGGATGATGACGAAATTGGTTATTTGATGGATGACAAAATAATCCCTGGTGCCAACGCGGATAATAAATAACTTCTGTTGCAATTTCAGAGCCTTCTATGCAGTCAACGGCCAGAGCACGTACAGAATCACTACCAAAATCCAGACCGAGAGCGATCGCATCTTTTGACATAAAAAACCTCAAATTCAACAGTAATAATAATTAGATCCGTACCATAAAAAAAATTTACTCAATCAGCGAGGAGCGGTTAGCTAGAAATATGTACGATCCTGCTTTCTTCAAATAAATTGTGACTTAGTTCAAAATTACAGGTGGTTAGGTGCGGACTAAATGTGTAGATTTGGCTTCGTTTAACACTATGAATGATGATAATTTAATCAGTCTAGAAAATTAAAATTTAGCCAAAAGATAATGTCAAATATCCATACTATTGCGTTATGATGCCGCATAGCCTGTTACTTGTTATATTGTCAGTTGCGAGGAAAAAGTGTGTATCAACGAACTATACCTGACTCACAGCCAGATCCCTTACTGCCGGGATACTCTTTCAATGCTTATCTAGTAGCGGGCCTAACACCTATTGTTATAGATGGGCCTCTTGATTTTTTTATCGACCGCGCCTTCGGCATGAAAGGCTATATTTTAAATCTTACAATTAAGGGGCAAGGGCAAATATTTGACGGGGAAGAGACCTTTTATTGTAACCCTGGAGATATGTTGCTGTTTCAACCTAAAGAACCACACTATTACGGCCGATCGCCGCATAGTGATTGCTGGTATCACCGTTGGATTTATTTTCGCCCTAGAGCGTATTGGGCCGATTGGTTAGAATGGAGCAACCAGACAAAGAAGGTGGGGCGTTTAACACTGAAAACGGCTGAGCTACAAGACGAATTCGAGCAATTATTTATTTCAATTGATCAAATTCATCAGTCAAGACGGCGCCTGTCAGAAGAGTTCGCCATGAACTTACTCGAACGTTTATTGTTGCGTAGTATTGAAGAAGAACCGCAGTCAGCGCATACAATGATGGATCCGCGAATTATCGAAGCGTGTCAGTATATGACCAGCAATTTAGCGGATGATATTCGTATCGAAGATATTGCTAATCATGTCTGTCTTTCACCCTCTCGGCTTGCGCACCTTTTCCGCGAGGAGATTGGCATCAATATGTTACGTTGGCGCGAAGACCAGAGAGTCATTCGAGCTAAATTATTGCTACAAACAACCCAAGAATCGATAGCCAGAATTGGCCGAATTGTTGGCTATGATGACCAATTGTATTTTTCACGAGTATTTCGTAAACGAGTTGGCGTTAGCCCAAGTGATTTCCGCCGCCGTAATATAGAGTTGATGATTTATCCCGATTCTGAAGGCTAGTTTACCTCTTGAAATAAAAATGGGGCACTGATGAGTGCCCCATTCACAACAAGATAGGTTGCCTATCAAAGATGTAAAATATTAGCTTTTAGAAAACAGCTGGGGAATATTAATCCCTTTCAAAAAAATGAAGGCTAATAGTAAGCTGCCCCATAGCGCCATTGTAATATAACTGCTAACACCGAGAATATTTAAGCCACTTTCTAGCATTTGCAGCAAAATTAGCGCCATTACGATACCAAATACTCGCCCAAAACCACCATCAGGATTAATACCGCCTAAGACTACCGCCAGAATAGAAACTAACAGATAAGACTCACCATAAGAGGCTTTAGCAGAGTTAAGCTTTGACATCATTAATAGCGCAGCAATAACGCATAAAACTGAAGACAAAATATAAACCCAAACCAGCGTTTTACGTGTATTAATACCTGAATAATAAGCAGCTCGTTCATTTGAACCAACCAAATAAAGAGTTCGACCAAAAGTTGTTTTCTCTAAAATAACCCACACAACCGCCACAACAACCAAAAACACGAGCAGTGGAGCAGGAATTCCTAGGATGTTTGCGCTATTAATCCCTAAGATATATTCAGGGAAATTAGAAATAGCCGAGCCCTTGGATATCAAAATATTGATACCATTAAGCAGAGTCATAATACCCAGCGTCGCAAGAATAGGTGATACTCTCACTACCGCTATCAGAAAACCATTAATTGACCCAATGACTAGCGCCATGGCTAAACCAGAAAGTATCACCAGGACAAAGCTACTGATCGTCGGCGGATAATGAGTTGCAACCCATGCCATCACTAAACCACAGGCGTTCATCGTGGCAATAATCGATAGGTTAATCCCACCGGTAAGCATAGTAACCGCCATTGCTAATGCTAATACACCAAGCACTGGTATCTGAGTGGCAATAGATTGAAAGTTAGCTGAAGACCAAAAAATGTTTGGAATCAAAAAGCTGAAGGCAACCACTACCGCTGCAATTAATAAACTCAGGTAAATCTCAACATTATCTTTTACTTTTTTTGCGCTCATGATTAAACCCCCTGACTCTTACGCTGGCTCCATGCAGTCATGCTAATACTGATTACGATGACTAAGCCAGTTACCACGGTATGCCAATATGAAGAGATACCTAACAAATTAAGACCATTTTGTAGTACGGCGAGTAGTGTTACCCCGAGTAACGTACCTAGCAATGTGCCCTTTCCACCAATAATGCTAGTGCCGCCCAATACAACTGCGGCTAATACTGTCAGCTCATAGCCTAGCAAAGAGTCTGGGGCAACAGTCAAGACAGTTGCTGATTGAACAACACCCGCAATACCGGACATTAGCCCCATATAACCATAAACAAATAATTGCAGTTTAAATATGCCAAATCCCATACGAGAAGCGGCTTCTTTATTTCCACCCATCGCATATATCATGCGACCCACACTGGTTTTATTCATAATGACTGCAGTTAACGCCACAACAGCGACTAAAGTAATAATTTGCAAACTTAAACCATAGTCGTAGCCATCTGCTGCAGTAAATTGAAAGAGCATTACCCCGTGTTCAAACCATTCAGGATAGCTATATAGCCAAACACCTTTAGTCAGATAAAGGAGTAATCCATAAAATATATTCAGCGTTGAGATGGTAATAATGATTGAAGGTACTTTTAGTCGATTAACTAACGCCGCGTTAACTAATCCCAATAGCAAGCCAACGCCTCCAGACAGAGCAAATGCAATCGCAAAGTTGCCAGTAGTGCCTTGAATTAAGGTCACCATAATATATTGAGAAATAATAACCATCGCCGGAAACGAAATATCAATCCCGCCGGATATCAGTACAATAAATAACCCACACGCTAAGATTGTTAGCATTGCGTAGTTATTTAATAAATCGTACATATTACTTAGTGTCATAAAGTCATCGCTGGCAAACGATAGATAGCCACCGATGATAATAATGATTAAACCTAGAAATAATTCGTGGCCTTTAATACCGAATTTGTTAACCATTAACCACCTCAGACAGAATATTTTCTGTTATTTCCCCAGGTAAGTAGGAAGATGTTATTTCACCTTTACGCATCACTAAAATCCGATGACTGTTAAAGAAAGCTTCATCAATTTCATCGGTAATCATCAACACAGCGATACCTTTTTGCGCTAGCGCTGAAATTATCTGATAAATCCCCGCTTTATTCGCAATATCCACCCCCACTGTGGGCGCATCAAGAATCAAAACTTTTGGATTAATCGCGAGCCATTTGGCAATCGCTACACGTTGAGCATTACCTCCTGATAACGTGTTGACGGGTAGGTTTACACTGCCAATTTTAATCGTGAGTTGCTCAATTAAATCAACGACAACCTTGTCGGCTTTCGGTTTATTTAGCAGTTGTAATGGTGTTTTCAATCGATTTAAAATTGTTGAAATTATATTATCGTTAATTGATTGCTCCATTACTAAGCCTGTGCTCATACGGTCTTCCGATACATAACCGATCCCTGCTTTAATGGCATCTCGGTTACTCGAAAAATGCACAGGATGACCTGCAAGATGAATTTCCCCGCTATCAGGCTTAGTCAGCCCAAATAGACTAAGGCAAAGCTCAGTTCTTCCAGCTCCTAACAATCCGGTAATTGCGACGATTTCACCTTGATGTATCTGAAAAGAAATATTGCGATATTCTTGCCCACGACTAAGGTTTTTCACTTCTAATGCAATGTTATTTTTTTGGTGAATTGGCGGTAATACGGCATAAGAAAACTCTTTGCCAGTCATTAGAAATGCGAGCTTTTTATTATCAATGTCTGCGGCAGGATAAGTACCAATCCATTTCCCATCTTTTAATACCGTAATGCGATCGGAAATTTCCATCACTTCATCAAGGCGATGACTAACGAAAACGACACAGATATTTTTTTTCTTAAGATCATGCACTACCCGTAATAGCCCTTTTACTTCTTGCATAGTTAAAGAGGCTGTAGGTTCATCCATAATAATCAGTTTGGCTTCTTGTGAAAGCGCACGACAAATGGCGACTATTTGCCGCTGAGCAATGGGTAGAGATTCAACTGTCGCATCGAGATCTAGCTGCGTATCAATGCTTTTCAATGTTTGTTCGGCTATTCGACGTATTTCTCGTTTATTGACGAGAAATTTATGATGGTATTGATGAATACCAATATTTTCGGCAACGGTTAAATTAGGGAATAATGATAAATCTTGATAAATAACCTGAATACCCGCTTTAACTGAGTCTATCGGTGATAGCTGTGAATACGATTTTCCTGCAATAACAATGTCTGCGCCCGTATCCGGTTGATAAACACCCGATATAATCTTAATTAGCGTTGATTTACCACAACCATTCTGTCCAGCTAAACAGTGAACCTCTCCAGGAAGTAGCGTCAATGCCATATTATCGAGCGCCTTCACACCGTAGAAGGTTTTGCTGATATTACCCAGTGAAATAAATGGTTCCATTTCGACCTCTTATAGGCTGATAATTTTTATATTCAAATACATACGTCCTTGCCATTCACGTTCGGCAAGGACGTATTTGGAACGATAATTCTTAGTACAAACTATCTACATTATCTTTTGTAACGCGTAAAACTTTATGGAATTTGATGATGCGTTTATCCATATCAACATCGGCTTTACCAAGATTAGGAATTTCTAAATCTTGAGTGATCTCTTCGCCTTTAAGAATTTTGTCTGCAACTGCAGTTAATGCATAACCCGCAGAAGCTGGATCATAAGTTACGCCCATTGTGATATCGCCACTCTTAACGAGAGATGCGGCTTGAGATGGGATCATCATGCCAAAGACGAAAACTTTATCGCGTGCACGTTTCTCTTTCACTGCACGGCCAGCTCCAATTGGGCCCTGTGACCCAAATGCCACTACCCCTTTCATCGTTGGATGAGCTTTCATCAGGTCTAATGTAGTGCGACGTGCATCATCAATATTTTCCGCTACAGGCATTCGGCTAGTAACTTCATACATTTCTGGATAATGTTCTTTTTGGTATTTAACAAACAAATCGGCCCATAAATTATGCTGAGGCACTGTCAAGCCCCCGACATAAATAACATAACCGCCTTTACCGCCCATTACTTTCGCCATTTCCTCGACATTATCAGCTGCAAATTTTTCATTATCGATAATCTCTACGTCCCAGTTAGCACTTGGTTGTCCCGGCGACTCGTTAGTTAATACCACGATCCCTGCTTCACGTGCTTTCTTGAAGACAGGCTCCAACACGTTGGCATCATTCGGTACGATAGAGATAGCAGATACTTTTTTAGCAATTAAATCTTCAATAATTTTAACCTGCTGAGGGGCATCAGTACTGGATGGACCAACTTGATAAGCATTAATTCCCAATTCTTTCCCTGCTTCAGTCACACCATCACCCATGCGATTAAACCAAGGCATTCCGCCAATTTTTGAAATATTTACCACTTCAACTTCTTGTGCGATTGCCGCTGTAGAGCACATAATTAACCCCAGTAAACTGGCAGATAATAGTTTCCCTAAATTTATTTTATTCATCTCATACCTCTGTCCGGTGGTCAAAATAACGGGTAATCATTTCATTATTTATCTTTAGATAAACATTTAGCGTTTTCTTTTTTTTCATTGTAATACTGAGTTCGCATCAGCTAAAAAAGAATGTTTTTATTACGATTATTGAGGAAACATTCGTGTTAAAACAAAGGGGTTACCCTTAATAACTCTTTATTCTCTACGATGCTAGTTGTACAACCTATCACTGCACATCAATACGATGGATAAAAATATCGTTATAAACGATGTTGTGTATCTATCTGGCAATAAAGCTTATTTTAACATTCCATTAATAATGGTTTACTCGTTGTAGAAATGTAGAGCTTTAATGCTCAAACAGTTATGTAATTATTGGTTGTTTATATGGATATTTGCGCCTACCTTCTAGTTTGAGAGCAAGATCACAAATATTATGATAGCTAAATTCGCGATTTCTTCATGCTGATATCAAGATGATTTAGTACAGTAAGAATAATTAAGCTTCCTCACTTGTTGGGTATTTATATCGTAATAAATAACGGTTAAAACATCCTTATTACATCTATTTTTTTAATTACTTAATCCTTAGCTGATATATTTAAATTAACGAATTATTTAATGTTTAATACAAACTAATAGTTTAAAATCAAAAAATAAAAATCAATTTAACATCATAGAGTTAAAAACAATGAAAATATTAAATAAGAGAAAAATGAAAATTAATAATTAGCACATAGCCTATTCATTAATTAAATCACTAATATAACTATGTATTGAAATTGATATGCTAGAAATATATTTAAAACAAAAAATATCGTATAGCATAGGGTAGATTTGCCAACAACATAATAAATATTAGGCTGATAGTGCCCTATGTCGTGGGATATGATAAAAACTAACTGTTAAATGAAAAACCCGACTTGCGTTAGTCGGGGCCTATAAACCGGATAGCTTGATGTCTAAGGTCATCGATATCCTTCCATCTCATGACTAGTTCTCGGAAATTTCGACAACATCCATCAGGTTAACCACAATTACCAATAGGATAATATTTATCAAAAATAACAATATACTTTCGACTTTTCTTTTTTAAACGAATGTCTTTAAACTCCTGATTAGGCAATAAATAAAGCACATAAGGCTGTGAGTCATCATCCATATCACAATTTTCATGAACTAATACTCTAAAATAGGTATTTCCCGTATTTTTAAGTACGCCCTCACTTTGATTGATATCATATTTAAAATCTGGATTTTTTGGCCTCACAACAAAATAGGTTTCTAAACTAACCGTTGGGTAAAATAAAGGTTGTTTCCTATTTTCATCCTCATCTCGCATGTCAAGAGGTGTTTCACTAATAATAATTTTATAGTAACGCTCTCTATTATCTTCTGGCCCTCGATAAAAAATCTTAAAGAATTCTTGTTCTCTCGGTAATAATATTTTTTTAAGTGGAGTAAATATAATTTCTCCATCTTGAATTGAGCGCCCTTGTTCATTACTGCCTGGTTTATCAATTTGATAGGCGCTAAAATTATATAAATTAGTTTTTTTTGTATTATTAAGATACGGCTTAGAAAAAAACTGCATCCCTGGCTCCATTGACGAGATATCAGAGTCAATGTATAGAGCGAACGCATTACTTCTGGACAAAAACAATACCATCAGTAATAGAACTTTCAATAAGGAAATTAGCTTCATATTTACAAATCCAAAACTAGACTTAAGGGAAATACTTATTGGATATCCGGCCCTGTCCAAATTGCCTTAACGGTCACAGTGCCGCTCGCCGATACAGTTCCTAGCCAATCAATACCATCCAAAGTAAATAATGAATTAGCCTCATTCATCGGAAATAATAAATCCAGATTTGTTCTATAAAATGAACCTAAATCTTCGTTTGGCCTATCCCATGGAGTTTCCTCCCATAACGCATTTTTCAGCGAAATTTCATTACTATCACAGCTTGCTCGATGTGATTCCTTTGAGCCATTATTATTTTTGAATGAAAGGTAAGCAGAAAATGGCACATTAAACTTATTATCATCTGAACTAAATAAACAATAAGATTGGTTTTTTAAAGTTGTCTTGGGGCCATCAACTTTAGCAGTAATAGAATCGGCTTGTCTTGGACCACTCGTCGTAACGATATAATTAAATTCAATCGGCGGCTCATTACCACCAACTTTTCCCGTTTTCGATTGGTGTGGATTAAAATCCGCAGGAATTATACTAATCCCATAATCTCTTGGTTTAATAACAAGGTAATTTGAGGGAGTAAACTCATAATACCCTGATTGTGGTAATGATGATTCGAACCCAAAGGTATACACACTATCAGCGAGTGTCACTGTTGAATTTGGAGAAGCATCAACAATTGACTTTAAATACGTATTTGTGAGGAAAACATCAATGCTTTTGGAACCGTTCGTAAATATTTCAGACATATTCGTCGTTGAAGACCAATTTGTCCAACGAGCACTATTGCTCCCTTTATATTGGATCCTTGAAGCCGTTGGCGCTCTCGTTAAGCCTAATTTTTGGTGATCGATATACATACGAACAGTAAAGGTGCCACTAATCGATGCCCCTTTGGTTTCTAGCTCAACCAATTTACAAATAATACCGGAATCTCTCCCAACGATCGCTGTAGAACAAAAATTAGAGCCTAGACCAATGGTCGGGTTACCATTACTATCAACAAAAACCTCCTGTAATGCATCCGTCCCTTTAAGAATAATATGCCCTCTTTTATTTGTGGGAATATAGTGTTGTTGCGTGTCTTTTCGCCCGCTACTAGTCATACAGGTCGTGGTGTTAAGGTCGTAATCATCGCGGCTAGTGCAGGTTCTTAAATCAAATGTATATGCTGTCCCTGGAGGTATTTCTGCCAACCAACGATAAAATGCTTCCGAAAAAATCGGCCTTGAGTATTGTGATTCACCCGGTGTTCCTGTTTGTTGAACCTTATAGACCCCATTATCGCGTAATTGTTGTGCTGGCCAATAAGATGTCGCAGGGCAATTTCGGCTACTTGTCATACATCTATTCCCTAAAAAGGGCTGGTTTACTGGTGAATTTTCTAACCAAATATCACCAATATTATAAGCAGAGCTAAAAGGTGTACCTGTATATCCCATATAACCCAGACTTATTTGACTATTTCTTTGATATTTAGTGAATACATTCGAACCCGAAAAACGAGGATCGATTCTATTAGCAACAATAAAGAATTCATTATCAACTTGGTTCTCAACAATAACATATTCCTGTAATGCTGCTGTTGCTGCAAACGTATTAGGAGCCAAAGCCATTAATGAATAAATTAATCCTGATATCGAGAAGAATCGCATATTATATAAACCTTTAAATAAATAATTAACGTTTTGCTAAAGCTGATTGAGGTTCACATGTCACTTCACCTACCCACAATGCTCCTTGAGCACCTTGAAGGTTTAAGTCTGCTTCGCAAATTGTTTGTTGGTCATCTTGTAATAACGATATCACTGGGTACCTAACGTCAACATCCATTGAGAATTCGCCATTTTGATCCGTTTTTGTTCGACCAATATGATTTCGAATTGAAGCATATTTGATATATTCTCCATCTGGTGATTTCAGACGACCAAATACCGTCACTAATTGCCTCACTTCTGGTTGATAAAGAGCAATATTTCCTGGATATAAAGTCACTGATTTATTTCGACCTGAGATAATGTCAAAGCTGTCTTTTGACTTGCCATTATTCATTAATTGGATTTCATAATCTGAATAGGGAGATAATGGAATAAACGTATTTTTTCCACTAATTGGATAGTTTTGCCCATTTACTTTAGCGATCATACTGCCACTACCTTTAATATCAGAATTAATAATAACTCCCGATTTACCTTGCTGCCCGCTTGGCGTTACCATACCGTCGCTATAAGCAACCGAGCCGCGTGATGTTAAATTACCATTAATTCGATTATTATCAGGCCGATTTATTGTCACTGTACCCGAATTATATTTCATATCATAAGAAGCGTAACCCAGTGTCGAAAAATCTGACTCACCATTATCTTTATCACGCACTAATTTAGAAACTGAAACTCCGGCATTGGTAATAACAGAGTTATCAAAGTTTTTATTCGCATAAATATTTGCTTTGATATTTCCATTAGTGGAAGACATACCGGTACTTATCCACGAAGAAAGTGGTAATGAAAAATCTAAATTAACATATTTTTCATTAGTGCTATTTTGGTTATCATAATGATATCGCTGAACCCCCGCCCTTAACCCCACAGTACCGTAACGGCCTGAAAATAACGTATTCGCATATTCATAGTTAATTGAATTACTCCCAACACGTAGGTCTTTAGTATTGCTAATCGTAAATGAGCCAGTTCTATCAATTATTCTATCGAAATTAATAGTTGCCCCATACGAATAGTTATTAGCATCATAAACGGGTAAATCACCAGTAATGACTGTTTTTTCTTTTGATGCCCATAAAGAGCCATAGCCTTCAGGGATATTAATAGAAATTGTTGCAATGTTGCGATAACTACCGTGATTTTCCAACATCCCCTGCCAAGACGCTGAAACATAATTATTTAATGCCACATTTACACTAGTTTCTTGGACAAGGAATTTATCGAACCCATAATTTGACATTTGAAAACGAACACCAGATAACACAGGAAAGTTATAAGCAAAAGAAACGCCTGCTAAATAGCTTTTCTCCGGTGTGTTTGTGTGTGAATTCTCGTCTCTTATATAATGACGTTTATCGAAATCCACATATCCACCATAAACCTCCCAGTTCAGCTTGTTGAAATTCCCTGTTATTGCACCGAAAGATTTATTAATAGTTTGATTCTGCGTCGTGACAACCCTTCCATCAACAACTGTTTCAATTGTTACTTCATAAATACCATAAGGGAGAATGCTTGTGTCTACTTCATAGTTTCCCATTGGGAAGTTTTGAATATTTAATAACTTTCCTTGTCGATAGATACGTACTTCACCAGGGCTATTTAGAAAAGCATAAATTGGTGTTAATGACTGTTGCTTGTTGGCTACCACGCTGGATGAATTATTTCCAATCGATGCAGCATAAATCTTACTACTACTAAGTGCTGTTAAACTGGCTATTGACTGTAAATTCCATGTACTCATCAACCCGAATGCGAAACGGTATCCATTAAAATCACGTTCATACATCGCACGATAAATTTCAATATTCGAGTTAGATTTTCCAATACTATATACTGAAGCATTAACATTAAAATGATGCTCTGCTGCTGCAAATAAAGCATCTAAATTAAAATAACTACTGGACGAGTCTTTTGCATTTTTAACACGACTTTGAAATACACCTAAATCGTAGTTTGCTACAGCTGAAAATGAATTAACTGACGAATCACCTAATACCGACTGTCTAGCATGTTCTTTTGCCGCAAAAGCTGTTTTATCAACATCTAATGATAAATTAAACGATGAAATGTTTAATTGAAGAACAGCATTAGAATCAATAACTATATCGTTATGCTCATCAAAAATAACGTTATTTTTATTTTCTAGCTTATCCATCAATAAGTTATTTAACTTCGGCCCCTGATTACTATCAATGAGATGAATGCTTGATAATTTAATTTTATTTTGATCAATTACAATAACTGCATCAGCAATTTTGCTTTCGCTCTGATTTTTTTTATCTTCATCACTTAATCGTAAGAAAACAGGAACAGACATTCCTTCCTCCAATGCACTGACAAAAGCAGGAGGAATAATATATCCACCAATTTTAATACTTTTTATTTCATTGGCATGAATAGCATTTGAAAAAATAATAGCTAGTATTGATAAAGCAATAGCACTCTTGCGCATGATTTAAGTCCATTCTTAATTATTTGACGACAATGAACTCTCCTTTGTGCCAAATACCTACACTAGATTTTTTATTTGCGAGATCGACAAATTGTAATTTTACGGCTAAATTTGGCATGAGGTAATAACGTTCACGGCAAATACCGTCTACACCGCTTTTTTGTTTTTCAGGTAAACAAGGTCCTGATGCAACAACACGAAATGAACTATTTCCAATATTAGATACTTGAGAATTTTTATATTGATAATCGAATTTTTCAATTCTTGGCGCAACAACGAGAATAGTGCTAATTGTTGCAGATGTTGTCGCTGATGCCGATTTTGAGCTTTTTGTTACACCGCTTTCCCCAATGGGATCATCTTTCCAATTTAATCGATAATAACGTTCTTTATCATCTTTTGGTCCTTTATAAATAATTCTAAATATATCTTTTGCTTTACCTGGAAGAATTAAATTCGCTGGTGTTGTTAAAATTTCATTAGGATCACCAGCTGAAATTATATTGCCATTTTCAAGAGGTGAATCAATCTTATCAACGGTTAAATTAACTAACCTAGCAGTATCAACTGTATTTTCAATTTCTTTTGCTAAAAAATCTTCATCTGTTGACATTATTTCAGTAATATTACCTACATTTACAGCAACGCTATTTTTTAAAGGAATTAGCAATAAAGCCAAAAATAATATTATATTTTTCATAAGCATATTTTCAAAAAGAATAACGATAAAGATATTATTTCCTTACAATATCTCTATCGTGATAATTATTTAATTAATAATAAATAATTCGTTAATTAAGGTGCTGGAGTGAAATCGCCATCCCAAGATGCTGTAAACTGAACTTTTACATCACCATCCCATGTACCATCAGCCAATGATTTAAAATCAGTCGCTGCACCAGCAGATTCTGCACTCGCAATCACAAATGTGAATTCTCCACGATCTGTAGAGCGGTCAGAACTGTTATAGACACCATCGGCAGCTAAGTTATCTAAACCAGAAGTTAAGCCCTTAGATGTATCAATTAAAACAGTATCTGTAGTTTTAGTTAAATCTTCACCATTCCATTTAATACCAACAGTTAATTTAGAATCATCTGTAGTTCTTGCTAATGTATTAGAAATGATTTTTGATTCTAATTTAAAATCTGTTGCACCAGATTGGCCTTGGATAGCAACATCAAATGCGCCATTTTGTTGGTTAAAGCTTTTTTGACCTTCCGCATAATTAAAAGTTAAGCTTTTTAATGGGGTAACAACTAACATACTTGTAGTATCTTTAATTGCAGTAGCTTGCCATGTTGCTGTTGCTTGCGCAGTACGAGTATCAGCATTAGCAACTGAAGCAAAAGAAGCAGCAATGATGGTTGATAACAAAACAGTTTTGATTTTATTATTTAACATATAACTCTCTCTATTTATTTTAATGACAAGAATTACTAGTAATACTAAAAATATATAAGCATCATATTTTCATAGCATTACATGAATTTATTGTCGCTGGTTAATTTAATGATTATATTAATTTAATGATCACATTAATTTAATCATTACTTGAAAATATCATTAGTTGAATTATTTATATAACTCAAATATTTTTTTGATTTAATCTCTTTATCTTTCTCTTTATCTTTCTCTTTCTCTTTCTCTTTCTCTTTCTCTTTCTCTGAAACATCATCTATATAATAAATTAGTTCAATCCATCTTTTATCCAGTACAGCCAATATATCATTCAACTGATCTAAGGATAAAGAACTCGCTCCTGTTTCATAACGCGATATCTGTTGTTGGCTGATATTTATTAGTTTAGCTAACTGCTTTCCCGTTAAATTTTTTTCTTTTCTCATTTCTTTCAGAAAAAGACCTACGCTACTACTAATTAAATTATATTTCATAAACTAAAACTCCAACATAAATACCATTATTCATTGCTGTAATTCAATTTAGTGTAATAATAAGAGTATTAAAAAAAGAGTAAATAGCGTTAAATTAATTAAAACAACACATTCAATAGACATAAACTATCAAAAGGTAGTTTAAACCATACCCAAAGAGCGGGAAAAATACTCCGTACAAGTGTAATTGGTACGTTGCACATACTAAAATGCTGATAACTAATACTATTTACAGTTTTTAGGCGTAAAAAATCATTTTTATTACATTTATTCTATAATTGTAAATTCATATTACAATCATAAGATGCAAATACTTAATATTACAATTCATTACAACTTATAATAAAACAAATTTAGCTTTTTTAATAAATACTAGTTATACTGGTATTTATTAACTAAAAATGCACTATTATTTTTTTAAAAATTAAAATATTTTCACGTATAACACATTTAATTAGTGAAAATTATCTTAACCCATAATCTCACCCTAAGTAGAGCCATCAAAAAAATTAAATCATAGTCCCTAAAATTTCCAGCTATACACAATAATCTCCCGTTCTTTCTTTTATGTAGTGCGACAGATTTATACATAACCATTTTCCTGCGATAAAAAAGTTATAACGCTTAAAACTACTAAAAAAGCTGAGAGTTAACTAAAAATGTATTACAGGATCCTTCACTCATTAAGAAAATATTTACATTAATTAATGTCTAAGCCATTAAAAATAAAAATATTTCTACAAAGTTAAAACCATCATGGTTTTACTAAGTGAATATAAAACTTATTTAAACCACACGTATAACTGGATATCTATCTCTCTTTATTTATAGGTAATAAAATAGAAAGATAGATTTAACCAAAATTTAATTTTCATTGCCTAAGATTACAGAATCAAAATAATCCATCCAGTTTTTTCCTAACACTTTTAAATAGGCTTCAAGACTATTAATCGAAATTGCAGATTGCCCATTTTCATATCTAGATATTTGCTGTTGACTTAAGTTTAATAACTTACCCAAATCAGTTCCAGTTAATGATTTTTCTACTCTTGATAATCTTAAATATTTAGCCGTTCTCATTACAACACTGTTTTCATTTATATTATTATCATTTGCCATTTTCATTTATAAAGTCCTTAATATATAGATATTTTAAGGCTTAGTAATAATGATACATATATCAAGTTAATTATTGACTTGATAAGGTTAATATCATCTCTTAGCTATTAATATATCACATTACTGTGTTTACCTTAGATGTGAGTAATTTAAATTTAAATTACCATCAAGTACAACTGTTTTAGTCAATTAAACCCCTTGCTCACAATAGCTTTTGCCTATCAATAAATATAGAAACTTATAATATAAACTATTAAAATGAAATATAGGTTTATATATCAATAAAAATCAAACAGTTAAAAGCACGCATACGCTGTGATTTTTAGTGCTATTCTTTAAAAAAATCAAACTATGAATATAGGGAAATATATATAGAAACCTGACCAAACAAATTCTTACACTTTACTGTTGTTTAAGTGCATTATGCTCAGTTTAAAAAGGATATGTTTTTTATCTTCATACACAAAAAGAATTTCAATACAGGTATAATTTCACTGTTGACATGAATTATTTAATAAAACTATAGATAAAAATGAATTTTATGCAGAAAAAACATTTTTTTATCTAAATGAAAATACTAAATTATTTTTTCACTTGTATTTATTAACTTGATACCCATTAAATTTCTTTAAAAAAATCAGCATGTTTAGAAGATATAGAGAAGATTGAGTGAATAGTGATTTAATGCAGAAACATGAATGCTAGGCATAACTATATGCTATACCGTTAATAGAAAGTAAAATAGCAACCTTCTTAACTTAAAAAGCAGATAGTTCATCATGCACCATACATACAAAGTATGGGCCTAAAGAACTAGAAAAAAGATATAGAGCAGGATTAATTTCATTAATTTCAACAAATCCAACTGAGTTTAAACTAAACATCCTAAAGTATTTATTGAATATTTCATCACTGACATCATCATTTTTTGCTTTCAATTCAAAATCAACTGATAATTTTAGATAATTAACCTGCTCGCTAGCTAGCATATCAAAATGGACAACCCTATTGATTGAATACGTTTTATCGGCTGTAATTGTACCTAATATTTTAACATAACCAGTAGTATTTGAATTCCTTACGAGCTTTATATCGACTTTATATGAAGCTTCTTGATTTGGTATTTTAAACCTAGAGTCAATCGTAGCAGCACAATATTGATTCTCATTATTATGTTGATTTAAAAGAAATAATAATGAGAATATTACTATAATAAAAAAAACAATAGTAATTAATATTTTTTATTTTTCATAACTATCTATCCAGTTTATTCTAGTAGAAATACAGGTTTTGTTTTTTTCACATTTAACCAATAAAATTTGTTTGTTGCGCCCAGAGTTTAAGGTATTATTATAATAATAATAAGCATCGTTATTATTACATGTTAAATCAAATTCCTTTATATTAGTATCCATTATTGAGCTAGTAAAATCTGATGAGGTGTTTTGAAATGAATAAACAGGGCAGCCATCAATATTACTTATTTTAAAATAATTAATTGGTTTATAAGAGTAACCACTTTTATTTAAAACAAATAAAAGATAAATGGAAATAAAAACCAGTATTACAAGGATTGATTTTAATACTATCATGTAGTAGTTATTTTTTGATTTTTTTATTACTGAATTTTCCTCTTCAAGTTTACTTAATTCTAACTTTATTGGTTTGTTACCCTCCTCTATTATATTACTTTTATTACTTTTATTACTTTTATTACTTTTATTACTTTTATTACTGATAATATTATCATTGCCGTTAAATTCATCAGCACAGGTAATAATTATTTCAGAAGAAAGAATAATCCCTTGTTTAGATATATTAAGTATAGGATTATCAATATTAAGTAGCTGGTGTAATAACTTTCTCAATACACTTATATACTGATTTAATGTATTAATAGATACATTTAAATCATAGCTCTCAAAAATTTTTTTTAATAACTCTTCTCTTGAGGTGGCAGTTAGATTATTTTCGATTAATACAATAAAAATATAATTTAAGTTAGTGGTTAATTTTGTCACTTCAACATCAGAGTCCAATCTGAAAATCTCACCAGAGTCAGAGTTATATTTTATTACATTATTCAATATATATATCATTAAAGGACCTTATCCTATAACACCGTTATAATGCATAATACATATCTATTTATTTCTGATTAATGCAAGTTAAATTGACTCGATAGAGGATCACCAACCTTTAATCTTTTTTTAGAACCCTCATACGCTTACTACTAAAAAGAGTCTCTGCAACTATAGCACCACGTTTTAATGAAAAAAAGCGAAGCAAATAAAATATATTATAAATTGAAACAGTTATACCTAATCATTATTTTACTTTCTTCGTTGTTAGCATGACCTATTTTACCAGAAAATTTAGGTTAAGTTTAAATAAATACATGATTATCTCAACGAAGACCTCTATTTTCTTGTCCACTCCCATCTCATAACTTTTAAAGCAATGTTAGATTAGCAAACTCATCATGATTAAATTTAACGGCGTTAGCTGGCTACGGGGTAGGGTCATAGAAAACATATGGGATAGATAGCAAAAATCACACAATAACAATATGTTGAATTGTATAAGTAATCACCAAATAAAGATTTAATAATGAACCTAACAATCAGGTTAGACCTGAAACGGTTAGTATCAACTTATGCGTAAGCAATGGATATTGCTAAATTTCGTTTACATGACTAAATAGGTTAATACAACATGAATAAAGCTCAAGTTGAGCCATCGAAAGCCATCTGGACGTCTTTACGTGTATTTGACTTTCTCTTCAAACGCCAACTCATCAAGCCTCATCATAGCTAGGATCTTCGCAATAAATTCTATGAATTAGGCGTTTTTTTACTCATTTTTCTATTAGTTCTTTCCCCCTGATCATGAACATCGCTCATATTGTAATGAAATTAAGTCGCTTTCACTCATCTAATGGCTCTGGCATAAAATAAAGCATATTAACTTATTGGCAACATGAAGACTGATGAATGAGAAAACGAGTAACTTCTCTGCAATCAAGAAGTGAATACAGTTTTCATATCAGAGCATAGGATGCAAACTCAACATGAATAAAGAATTTACATTTACGATAAAGCACAGTCTTTTTGATGAACATTATAACCCCTCAGAAAATACGCGTATCACGACTAATTTTGCTAATTTGGCCAGAGGAAAAGCTCGCCAGGAAAACTTACGCAACACTTTAACGATGATTGATAATCGTTTCAATTCACTAGCACATTGGGATAATCCTAAAGGTGACCGTTATTCTGTCGAACTTGAAATCATTTCTGTTGAGATGAGTATTGAAGGTAATAGCAATACCTTCCCAGTGATTGAAATATTAAAAACAAATATTATTGATAAAAAAACTCACCAACGTATTGAAGGTGTTGTAGGGAATAATTTCTCTTCTTACGTTCGAGATTATGACTTTAGTGTATTGCTGTTAGATCATAACAAAAATCAATCGGAATTTAGCGTTCCAGCTAACTTTGGCGATTTGCATGGAAATATATTCAAATATTTCGTTAACTCAAATGAGTATAAAGAGAGCTTTAACAAATCACCGATAATATGCTTAAGCGTCTCAAATAAAGATACGTATCATCGGACTGGAAACCAGCATCCTGTATTAGGTCTAGAATACCAGCAAAATGGCTCTTCCTTAACTGAGCAATATTTCAAAAAAATGGGGTTACAGGTTCGCTATTTTATGCCTCAAAATAGTGTTGCACCTTTGGCTTTTTATTTTACTGGTGATTTGCTGAGTGATTATACGAATATTGAGCTTATCAGTACTATCAGTACGATGGAAACATTCCAAAAGATTTACCGACCTGAGATTTACAATGCTAACTCTGCCGCAGGCCAATGCTATCAACCAAGCCTGAATCAGCAGGATCATTCATTAACGAAAATTGTTTATGACCGAGAAGAACGTAGCCAGTTGGCTATTGAGCAAGGAAAATTTACTGAAGAGCACTTCATTAAACCCTACAAAAGTATTCTTGAACAATGGTCTGCTAACTACACTCTTTGATTAACGAAAAATAAAAGGTCATCTATTATGAAAAAAATATTACTACCGACTTCGACTGCTGGCAGTTTGCCTAAACCTTCTTGGCTTGCACAACCTGAACAACTTTGGTCTCCATGGAAATTGGAAAATGAGGAATTAATAGAAGGCAAAAAAGATGCTCTTCGTTTGTCTCTGGATGATCAACTACGAGCAGGTATTGATATTGTCAGCGATGGTGAGCAGACACGCCAACACTTTGTCACTACGTTTATTGAGCACCTCAGCGGCGTTGATTTTGAGAAACGTCAGGTCGTTAAAATTCGTGATCGCTATGACGCGAGCGTGCCGACAGTTGTCGATGCCGTCACCCGTCAAAAACCCGTTTTTGTAGAGGATGCTAAATTTTTACGTCAACTAACCAAGCAACCTATTAAATGGGCTTTACCAGGTCCTATGACGATGATAGATACACTCTATGATAACCATTATAAAAGCCGTGAAAAACTCGCTTGGGAATTCGCAAAGATACTCAATCAAGAAGCTAGAGAATTAGAGGCTGCTGGTGTCGATATTATTCAGTTTGACGAGCCTGCGTTTAATGTCTTTTTTGATGAGGTGAATGATTGGGGTATCGCTGCTTTAGAAAGAGCTATTGAAGGCCTTAAATGCGAAACGGCTGTACATATCTGTTATGGATATGGCATCAAAGCTAATACCGACTGGAAGAAAACTCTCGGATCAGAGTGGAGACAATATGAAGAAGCGTTTCCTAAACTACAAACTTCTAATATTGATATCATTTCACTGGAATGTCACAACTCGCATGTTCCAATGGATCTGATTGAACTGATCCGTGGTAAAAAAGTGATGGTAGGCGCCATTGACGTGGCAAGCAATACTATAGAGACACCAGAGGAAGTTGCCGATACATTACGTAAAGCACTTCAGTTCGTTGATGCTGACAAACTCTATCCTTCAACCAACTGTGGTATGGCTCCATTATCTCGTCGAGTCGCCACGGGGAAACTCAAAGCGTTAAGCGCAGGTGCAGAGATCATTCGCAGAGAACTCTCCGGTAAATAATCTCGCCAGGTATTAGAATGTTTCCAATAAATTGAGATCTTATTTGGCGATCTAACCAATCGCCAAATATCTTTATTTTAACCGATAGATAAGTAAGCCTGTAGTGGTCAACAAAATTTGGTCACAGTTTTAGCGTTTTCCCAATATAATCGTTCTGGTTCATTGGGCGTTAAGCCACCGTTATATTGATGGGGTCTAAGCTGACTATAATACCCAATGATATATCGTGTTATTTCTTGCTGTACTTCTATAAAATTACGGTAGCCTAAAATGGGTACTCATTCTGTCTTTAAACTTCGAAAAAATCGCTCCATCGGCGCATTATCCCAGCAATTACCTCGCCGAGATAAACTTTGCTTTATCTGATAACGCCATAATAATTGACGATATTGACCGCTTGTATAATGACTTCCTTGGACGGGAAAGCAGCTTCCGGTGAAAGCGCAATTTATTATAGGCTGCCAGCAAAGCGGTGTTATCATCAATGCACTCTATAAATAGGAGCATCTAAATTAAGGTCTCTCAGGAGTCACATTTAATGGGTAAAAACATTGATATTAAATAAGTTTATTAATCTGAATAAATATCAATGCTCCCATTAACTCCCTAAAATTGGCAATTTCAGCCAGAGAAAATCACAGCGTATCAGGCATTCGATATTAGTTTGATCATCTTCGACAAATTAGCCCTCACGCGGCTTTATGATAAAATCAATTTTAGTCTATCTAATATTAATAATTAAGCTATTATAATGACAAGGTTAAAAACTCGTTGATTCCACTCACCATATTTCTCTACATTAATCAGGAAAATCTAATTCTCTAGATGAATTGGATCCTTGAAAATTCTAAAACTAGCTTATCTTAATTATTTTACTATCAGAATAGCTACTCATCTAGATTAATAATAGAATCAACTATTCACAATTACCTATAGAGTGATATTTATCAAAAATGATAATATACTTACGGCTCTTTTTCTTTAAACGTGCATCTTGAAATACTTGATTGGGCAGTAAATAAAGCATGTATGGTATTGAATCCGTATCTTCCTCACAATTATCATGGAGTAATACTCTAAAATAAGTATTCCCCGCATTCTCAAGTATTCCTTTATCTTGATTAAGCTCATACTTGAATTTTGGGCTAACAGGTCTCACCACAAAATATGTTTCTAAACTCAGCGTTGGATAAAATAGTGGCTGCTTATTTTTTTGACCATCTTTTTTCATTTCAAACGGTGTTTCACTAATAATTATTTTATAATATCGTTCAGTATCATCTTCTTTTCCACGATAAAAAATCTTAAAAAACTCATGCTCTCCTGGTAACAAGATCTTTTTAAGAGGTGTGAATATTACTTCACCGTCTTCAATTACTTTTGCCTGTTCATTGCTTCCTGGCTTATCAATTTTATAAACACTAAAGTTGTATAAATTAGTTCTTTTCGTGTCATTAATATAGGATTTAGAGAAAAACTGTTGCGCAGATTCTATAGATGAAATATCAGAGTCTAAATATAACGCGTAAGCATTTCCATAACATGCAAGTAATGCTACTAACAACAAAGCCTTTAGTCCAAAAATTACTTTCATATTCAGCAATCCTAAATTAGATTGAGTAAAACCATTCATTATTATTAAAAATAATAATTTAATTAACCGCTTAGCTAGTGAATATCAGGCCCTGTCCAAATAGCCTTAACTGTCACACTTCCACTTGCAGAAACAGTTCCTAACCAATCAATTCCATCTAAGGTAAAATATGAATTTGATTCATTCATGGGGAAAGATAAGTCTAAATTTGTTCTATAGTATGATCCTAAATCTTCATTTGGCTTATCCCAAGGAGTCTCTGCCCATAATGCATTTTTCAATGAAATTTCATTATTATCACAACTAGCTCTATATTTAGCATTAGTACCATCATTATTTTTAAATGAAAGATAAGCAGAAAAAGGTACTTTAAGTGTGTCATCATTTGAGGTAAATAAACAATATGGCTGACCTCTTAGCGTTGTCATCGGCCCTTCTACCTTAGCTGTTATCGAGTCCGCTTGTCGAGGCCCACTAGTTGTAATAATATAATTAAATTCTATTGGAGGCTCTTCATTACCTACTTTACCTGTTTTAGATTGGTTTGGATTAAAATCAGCAGGAATAATACTTATCCCATAATCGCGTGGTTTAATTATCATATAGTTTGATGGTGTAAATTCATAAAATCCCGATTGAGGTGCAGCTGTATTTCTAAATGCGAATGTAAATGCAGAGTTATCAACAGAACCATTACTATTACTTGATACTATTTTAAGTAATAAACTATTGCTCAAAAAAATATAAACTCCATTGTTACCTGATTTAAATATATTATTCATGGCAATCTCAGAACCATAATTTAATGCCCAATTAGAACCATCTCCACTTATTTTTGCTTCAGCCGCTGCCACAGAACTAATACCTAACATAGCTGTATTTATTTTTAAACTTAGCCTGAGTTGACTAATAATTTCCCCTTTCAACTCATACTCAACTATTTTACAAATAATTCCTTGTTTACCCGTGTTATCGAAACCTATAGTACAAAATGTTGAACCCAATCCTAATGTAGGATTTCCATTACTATCAACAAAGATTTCTTGCAAAGCCCCTGTTGATTTTAAAAGTAAATTACCTAATTTTGTTACATTTACATCATAAGATCTAACTCGATTTCGAGATAGAGATGAACAATCTATATCATCATTTGAATAATCTTGCTCATAGGCAGTACACGAATTAATTTTAAATATGTTATTTGCATTAACAGGTAAACTAATTAAATATTGATAAAAAGTATCACTCAGTATTGGTCTGCCATTTCCTGACTCACCTGTTGTTGATGACTGATTAATACGATAAGCGCCATTACTTCTAATACTTTTAGCTTCCCACATTCCATTTGAAGGACAATTCGATGAACCATTTCTGCATCGATTACCTCTAAATGGTTGTGGCACAGGACTATTATCAATCCACAAATCTCCTGTATTATAACTTCCTGTAAATGCACCACTTATACTTCCCATATACCCTAAACTATCTTGGTTTGTATCATACTTTGTGAATTTATTGGCGCCAGAAAATCTAGGTGTTAATCCATCGGGTGCAATAAAATACTCGTCATCAATTTGGTTTTCTATAATCAAATAATTTACATCAGCTATAGAAATAGAATTAAAATAGAAAAATAAAACAAAGAAACTAATAATAGTCCTCATAATATATAAGCCTTAAAATTGATAGTTAGCGTTTTGCAAATGCCACTTGAGGATCGCAAGTCACCTCACCAACCCATAACGCACCACGAGCACCCTGAAGATTCAAATCTGCTTCACAAATTGTTTTTTGATCGTCTTGCAATAACGATATCACTGGATATCGAACATCAACATCCATCGAAAACTCACCATTTCCATCTGTTTTTGTGCGACCAATATGATTTCGAATTGAAGCATATTTTATGTATTCGCCATCAGGTGATTTCAAGCGACCAAACACCGTCACTAACTGCCTGACCTCCGGTTGATAAAGTGCAATATTCCCAGGATATAATGTCACCGACTTACTCCGCCCCGAAACAATATCAAAACTATCTTTTGATTTACCGTCATTCATTAATTGAATCTCATAATCCGAATAAGGTGATAACGGAATAAATGTATTTCTGCCACTAATTGGATAATTTTGTCCATTTACTTTAGCAACCATACTTCCACTACCTTTAATATCCGAATTAATAATGACTCCTGATTTGCCTTGCTGTCCACTCGGTGTGATCATGCCATCACTGTAAGCAATCGAACCCCTAGAGGTTAAGTTGCCATTAATTCGATTATTATCTGGCCGATTAATCGTCACTGTGCCTGAATTATATTTCATGTCATAAGAGGCATAGGCTAATGTTGAGAAATCTGATTCACCATTATCTTTATCGCGTACTAATTTAGAAACTGAAGCACCTGCATTAGTGATTGTAGAGTTTTCAAAACTCTTATTTGCATAAATATTGGCTTTAATATTTCCATTAGTGGATGAAACGCCTGTGCTTAGCCACGTAGAAAGAGGTAAAGAAAAATCAAGATTAATATATTTTTCGTTCGTACTGTTTTGATTATCATAATGATAACGCTGTACACCAGTCCTTAATCCAACCGTGCCATAACGACCCGAAAATAACGTGTTGGCATATTCATAGTTTATTGAATCGCTACCAACACGACGGTCTTTCGTATTACTGATAGTAAACGAACCGGCTCTATCAATAATCTTGTCAAAATTGAATGTCCCGCCATAGGAATAACTATCAGCATCATAAAGTGGCAAATCACCCTTAATGCTCGTTTTTTCTTTTGATGCCCATAAAGAGCCATATCCTTCAGGAATGCTAATAGAAATTGTTGCAATGTTACGGTGGCTACCATGATTTTCCAGCATTCCTTGCCAAGAAACAGAAATATAATTATTTAAAGACGCACTCACACTTGTTTCTTGAACAACAAATTTATCAAAACCATAATTTGACATCTGAAAACGGATCCCAGATAACACCGGAAAGTTATAAGCAAAAGAAGCGCCTGCTAAATAACTTTTCTCGGGTGCCTGACTCTGTGAACCTTCACCTCTGACATAAGTTCGCTTATCGAAATCAACATACCCTCCATAAATTTCCCAGTTTAACTTTTCAAAATTACCGGTTATTGCACCAAAGGATTTATTAATCGTTTGGTTCTGGGTTGTTACAACTGTGCCATCAACAACGGTTTCGATCGTTACCTCATATATTCCGTACGGTAAAACGCTGGTATCAATTTCATAATTACCCATCGGAAAATTTTGAATATTTAATAGCTTACCTTGACGATAAATACGAACTTCTCCTGGACTATTTAAAAATACATAGATAGGTGTTAACGATTGTTGGTTATTATTAACTAAACTGGAAGAGTTATTCCCAATGGATGCCGCATAAAT
Organism: Providencia burhodogranariea DSM 19968; assembly: GCF_000314855.2. Taxonomy (GTDB): domain Bacteria; phylum Pseudomonadota; class Gammaproteobacteria; order Enterobacterales; family Enterobacteriaceae; genus Providencia; species Providencia burhodogranariea. The sequence goes on from NZ_KB233224.1 coordinate 399,963, forward strand.
TTTACTGCTACTTAATGCAGTTAAACTGGCTATTGACTGTAAGTTCCAAGTACTCATCAAGCCCAATGCGAAACGAAATCCATTAAAGTCACGCTCATACATTGCACGATATAACTCAATATTCGAATTCGACTTTCCAATACTATAAGCCGAGGCATTAACATTAAAATGATGCTCTGCAGCAGCAAATAAGGTGTCTAGGTTAAAATAGCTACTTGATGAATTCTTTGCATTTTTAACTTGGCTCTGAAATACACCCAAATCGTAATTTGCAACAGCTGAGAGCGAATTAACAGAAGAGATTCCTAATACAGACTGTCTCGCATGTTCTTTCGGGGCAAAGGCAGCTTTATCAACATTTATTGATAAGTTAAATGAGGAAATGTTTAATTGAAGTACAGCTCCAGTATCAATTATGATACTATTATTTTCATTGAAAATCGCATTTTTCTGATTTTCCAACTTATCAACCAATAGATTATTGAGTTTTGGCCCTTGAGAATTATCAACAAGATGAAGGCTAGCTAATTTCATTTTCCCTTTATCAATGACAATAATCGCATCTGCAATTTTATTTTCAGTCTGATTTATTTTTGTATCATCATTTAATCGTAAGAAAACTGGTACAGACATTCCTTCTTCCAAGGCATTAGCAAATGCAGGAGGAATAATATATCCACCAATTTTAATGCTTTTCATTTCATTGGCATTAATTGTGTTTGAAAAAATAACACTTAGTATTGATAAAGCAATAACACTCTTACGCATGATTACAGTCCATTCCTAATTATTTGACAACAATGAACTCTCCTTTGTGCCAAATACCTACGCTAGATTTTTTATTTGTCAGGTCAACAAATTGTAATTTAACGGCTAAATGAGGCATGAGGTAATAACGCTCACGACAAAGACCTTCTACACCATATTTTTGTTTATCAGGTAAGCAAGGACCGGATGCTACAACACGAAAAGAGCTATTTCCGATATTCGATACTTGGGAATTAACATATTGATAATTAAATTTTTCAATTCTAGGCGTAACGACTAAAATAGTACTAATTGTTGCTGATGTCGTAGCCGATGCCGATTTCGAACTCTGTGTAACACCACTTTCACCAATTGGATCATCTTTCCAATTTAGTCGGTAATATCGTTCTTTATCATCTCTGGGTCCTTGATAAATAATTTTAAACACATCCTTTGCTTTTCCTGGCAAAATTAAATTAGCCGGTGTCGATAGTATTTCATTATGATCGCTAATAGGAATAACCTCACCGTTATCTAATGGCGAGTCTATTTTTTCGATTGTTAAATTAACTAGTCTTGCTGTATCAACCGTATTTTCAATTTCTTTGGCCAACGAATCCTCATCAGAAGATATTATTTCAGTAATATTTCCCACATTAACTGCAAAACTATTTTTAAAAGGTATAAATGACAATAAAATTAATGCTAATGTTATTTTTTTCATGATTATACGATTCCAAAATGGAACAACGATAAAGATATTACTTCCCTATAGTATCTTTATCGTGATATTTATTCAGTTACACAATAACGAGATAATTAATTAAGCGTCTGGTGCTGGAGCTGGAGTAAAAGTACCATCCCAAGTTGCTGTAAACTGTACTTTAACATCGCCATCCCATGTACCATCAGTGAGTGATTTAAAGTCCGTTGCCGCACCTGCAGTTTCTGCACTAGCAATTACAAAAGTAAATTCACCACGATCTGTAGCACGCTCCGATCCATTATAAATACCATCGGCGGCTAAATTATCTAAACCAGAGGTAATACCTGTTGATGTATCAATTAATACAGTATCTGTATTTTTAGTTAAATCTGTACCATTCCATTTAACACCAACCGTTAATTTAGAATCATCAGTTGTTCTTGCTAATGTGTTAGAAACAATTTTTGATGCGAGTTTGAAGTCTGTTGCACCTGATTGACCTTGAATTGCAATATCAAATGCACCATTTTGTTGGTTAAAACTTTTTTGACCTTCAGCATAGTTGAAAGTTAAACTTTTTAGTGGGGTAACAACTAACATACTTGTTGTGTCTTTAATTGCCGTTGCTTGCCAAGTCGCTGTTGCTTGCGCTGTACGTGTTTCAGCATTAGCAGCGGAAGTCAAAGACGCAGCAATAACCGTAGATAGCAAAATAGATGCCATTTTTTTATTTAACATATTATTCTCTCTAATTTAAATTTATAACAAATATTAATTACATAGTATAAAAAACACTTTTAACTGTGCTTTTTATAAAAAATAATCAATAAAATAATTCTAATTAAATTATCACCTTAATGATTTATTATATAAATGAAAACTCGATGATAAACATTTGTTTTTTTCTGATTTTCCTCTAACTCCAGATTCATTTTCTCTTTCAATATAAGAAACAGCATCAAACCAGCTTTTATCTAAAATAATTAATAGTTCATTCAATTGTTCTAGTGTGATAGATGTAATACCAGTTTCATAACGAGATATTTGTTGTTGGCTAACATTCATTAATTTAGCTAGTTTCTTTCCTGTTAATTTCTTTTCTTTACGAGCACTACGCAAAAATAATCCAATACGACTACTAATTACATTATTTTTAATCATTAGATCACCAGAATATAATATGACTATTAATACAATCAATTTTTAATAATCTAATCATAATTATATTAAAATAAGAGTAAAAGCGTTTATACCGTTCAAAAACACGAATCACAATAGGCGTAAGCTATCAATAATGTTTTATTGATCGAGATATTGATCGCATAATACACACATAAAGAGTATGTGTTTGCAGTAAAATTAACAACCAGTTGATTTTTAAGTGCAATAAAAAGTCAATGTTTTTTTAAAAAAAATAAACATTAAAATTAAATCTGCGTGATTTAAAAAAAATACAACTAATAATGGTTACATTTAATTACAATTTAACGTAGTAAAATTGGAAAACAAAACATCAAATATATAAAATAAGCATGCTAATTAGATATAACATTTTAATTTTAATAATATTCTTATTTATTAAATACAAAAAACAATACTCTATTTAATCTAACTGGTCACCCTCCTCCATAATATACTTAAATTATATTTCACAATTATTATAAATATTAGTTATTTTTATAATAATAAAAGCATCCACTCTAACCTCGAAATAATTCGAGTTTACTTAAGATCACACGAGTCGTTTTTGATGAGTAATTGTATTGAGTTGGATAAATAGCAATGCCCCAAAATTTGTTTTTTGGGTGAAAAGTAAGCAGGAAAATAATGATGGAGAAAAGTACAATACGGCATAGCACGATACAAATTAGGATTAGGATTAGGATTAGGATTAGGATTAGGATTAGGATTAGGATTAGGATTAGGATTAGGATTAGGATTAGGATAAACCAACAGTTTTGAAGTCAATTGATCTTGTTTATTATCTATTGACTAAATAAATTGTTTTTCATAAGCGTCTAGATGATACTTAAAAAATTTCTCATATTCTTCGGCTGATTTGACTAAAACGATTACCTATATGTATTGCTCGTCCAATTCATCTGAATGATCGTTGATAGTGATCGATTCGCTGGCAATTTCTTCCTTTGTTTTGCAGGCGTATATTTTACAATTAGTTTTATTGATATCTAATGTATAAAACTGAGTTGGTTCTAAAGAACCAAACACAAATTCCATAGAAGGATCACTTCCCTTTAATTCAGTGAAACCGATGACTTTATCTTTATTCATAATCTTATATTTCATTCAATTTCCCTTCTCAGTTAACATCTCGTACGTCGGCTCACGGCTTCTTTCACATAGTGTTTAATAACGATGTTATTTTCCCGACTTATACGCTCAATAAACACTCTAAGATGATCATGCTTAGAATGAAGCGTGTCTAAAACAAGGTTATCAAAGTTTTCTTGAGTAAAATGGTCATTCCCTTTTATCGTAGAACGCTGTAGTAATGTATGCGCTATGATTTCAAGGACTGAACGCCTGTAATCATCAGAAAGTAAGATATCCAGATCATTTTGGTATATATCAAATGTAAAACTGAAACTAACAAAACCCGAATCAACAGGCAGCGAGTAGGTTAAACTTTTACCAATACGTTCAACGATAGGTTCATAGCCATCCCCCATAAGTCGTCTTGATTGCATATTCGGTTCCCATTATTCCAACCATTTAATGTTATAGAAAGAAATCAGCTAATTTTGCAAAAAATACACTAATTTTTGCCACTCTTGATTAAGCTTATTTTTGAAATATAGCTCACAGATATCACGTTTAAATTTTCCAAATACGCTTTGTTCTTTATTTTTCAATATAGCAATATCTTCCCATAATTCATCTGCATCAAAGTAAGTCCATACTGGAGTAACATATTACAGTAGCAGATAGGAGCAACATACCGACACAGCATGACTTGAACATATTCAACGGGAAAATGTTTTGCGACTGAGGCTATATATTCGACATTCACCAAATTATCCACAAATATATCGGATAGCGCAAAGCAGAGATCTTTGTCTGTAAACAGTTTACTTGTATTCACCACATCATTTCTTTTATTTACTTGTTTTCAGTAAGTCTTTTAGTGCTGCTATATTCGCCCTCGCCCCCTCGGCTTCTTTTAACTGACGACGCTTTTTCGCGTAGGTATCAAATATCTCTTTGGCTTTTTCATCAGCCGCTTTCTTACTGATTCCACCAGCACCTTGTAATACGTTTCGGTCATTGAAACTTAAAAACTGATCCAGCTTAGTATCCCAATCCTGTAAAAAAACCTGCTTACGGCGCAGTGCTTGGTCTTCAGCAAAATCGAGCCACATATTGACGATACGGTTTAATTCTTTCAGCTCATTTTCACGTAGATAATTCTTCGCAACCGTTACATCCGTTTTACGCACTTCGCCCGACTTATAACTAGTTAAGACCATATCTGGCTGACTGGCATCTGCGCGACTAGCTATAAGCTCAGCGGCAGTCATTCCCGTACAAGCAAAATGCAGTTTGTTTTGAATGGATTGGAAGAAACGAGTGGTTTCTTTATTGGAAGGCTCATAGTCCGCTGCCATGGTGAAGATCTCTTTCACCCGTAAATATACTCGCCGCTCACTGGCACGAATATCACGGATGCGTTCGAGCATCTCATCAAAGTAATCCGGCACGACTGACTGACCGATAGGCGGATTCTTCAGACGTTCATCATCCATCACAAACCCTTTGATCAGATACTGTTCTAAAGTTTGTGTTGCCCACTGGCGAAATTGTGTGCCGCGAACTGAACGGACACGGTAACCAATCGAAAGGATCATTGAGAGATTGAAGTATTTCACATTGTACTGTTTACCATCATCCGCAGTTGTTCGGTAAAACCGAACAACTGAATCTTCAACTAACTCGCCTTCAGTAAAAATATTGCTGATATGCTCACTAATCGTGGCTTTAGCTTTACCGTAAAGCTCGCAAATCATAGTCTGAGATAACCACAGTGTATCGGATTCAAAGCGGCATTCGACGTGAGTTTGACCATCTTCACTGCGGAACAAAACAAATTCACCCTGTGGTGCTTCAGGAAGATTATCGATCATCAAATTACCTCCGTTCTGTGTGCTATGAATAAACTGTGAACAACAATATAGTATGTTTAACAAAAAAATAAGGCCATCAGCAAATAGATAGCAAGCACATTATTTTATGAAAAACAATGTGCTACCATTTTTGAAATTTTTTCTCTTCTAGAAAAATGTTCGTGCATCTTGTCAGTCATCACCCACAGCGCCTTATTCAATTTAATCGTAGCATGCGCTTCTGCAAGGGTTACAAGGTCGTAGCTGCCAAAAGACATCAACCGAGCCTTACCTGCAAAGCGGAAACGAAAGCGCCAGCCTTTCGAGCTATCAGGGTTGATAAGCCCTGTCCATCGTTCAATGTATAGGCTTTATCCTGAGGTTTTGCGCACTTAATTTGTATGTCTGTCAGTGCCATGTGTATAAAAATTCTATACATAACACTATACATATTTTTTCTGGATTCAGGGAGATGGTGTCGGATGTATACGAACGAGCCATTAGCTATTTATATTGAATTTAAAGGGTTTTTAGACGTTCTCGGGCGAGAGGGGAGGAAAATTGGCGGAAGATCACAGGAGTCGAACCTGCCCGGGACTGCTGGCAGCCCCAACTGGATTTGAAATCCAGCCGCCTCACCAGAGACGACGATCTTCCTTTTCAGTAGATGTTCGATTATAGCCCTCTCAGATTCTTTTCTAAAGTCGATCAAATCAAATAAATACAAAATAATTCGGGTTGTTGGTAAATAACGCACGAAAATACCTGAGAAATTTAGATAACTTAGCTGAATTCGAATTAAACCATGAGCAATGATATTCTCAACATAACTTTAGACTGTGTTATCTGCTATCCGACTATTAGTCTGCTATTCGTCAAGGAAACTAGTCATATTTCAAGTTGAATGGTGATTTATTACGTCATTATGAACATGAGAAAAAGCAATTTTATAAATAAATATGTAGCGTGACATGTCACGTTTTTTGCCAAAAAATCTTTTTTATTACAAAGATAAAATGTGAATAATTTTATTTTTCATTGCATTACACATCATTAGCAACCCATTCCAAATTAGTACCCGATTAAATAATGATTGAATCATTCAAATTGCAATTCTTACAAAACCTATTGGTCACCTAACCTGATAGCCTATTGAGGGTTCCAGTATCATTAATTTCTGTTGATCTAAGATGCTGAACCCACGTTTCATTCCTTTCTTATTCCTTCTTACCCACTATTATCCCGACGTCAGATTAGCTAAATGACCTATCATGACTCTGTAAGCAGCAAGCTTTTCACCTTGTCTCTTTCATCTTAAGTAAACAAACAAAAATTTATCCTACAAGCTCAACACCCTACAGCCATCCGCTAGACTTAAACACGTAACTAATGACAACTTGAAATAGGGCGAATATCTTCACACTTATTGATAAAGCTAAAAAATAAAAAGCGTTATCGTATATTGAGGTTTTCATTTTCGCCCCCATATAATTCTACATGTTCACAGTGGCGTGCTGCTTTCGTTAACTCGGGTCAGCCGTTTAACTTATTGTCAATACAGTAAGTCTTGGCCTACGAGCGCAAGCCTGCTATCACAGGATGTTTATATGACAAACCCATTATTAACCGATTCTGTACTACCCCATTTTTCTGCGATTAAGCCTGAGCATGTATTCCCTGCCGTTGAGCAAGTTCTCAATGAATATCGCGAAACCGTCGAAAGTCTCTTGTCGGCAACCAATCAATATACTTGGGATAATCTTTGCCTACCGCTTGAAGAAGCAAGCAATAAACTATCCCGTGTATGGTCTCCTGTTGGCCACCTTCATTCAGTCAAAAATAGTCCAGAATTGCGTGAAGCCTATGAGAAATCTCTGCCGTTGCTTTCCGAATTCGGTACCTGGATGGGGCAACATGAGCCACTATATCAAGCTTATAAATCTCTTAAAGACAGCCCTCAGTTTGCATCGCTAAACCAATCTCAACAAAAATCTATCGAAAATACCCTGCGTAGCTTTGAGCTATCCGGTATTGGCCTGCCTGCTGAAAAACAACAGCGCTATGGTGAGATTGTGGCGCGTCTGTCTGAAATCGGCTCTAAGTTCAGCAACAACGTCCTCGATGCGACAATGGGCTGGAGCAAGCTGGTTAAAGATGAAAGCGAGCTAGCGGGTATGCCAGAAAGCGCTATTGCCGCCGCTAAAGCAATGGCAGAATCAAAAGAAGAAGACGGCTTTATGCTGACGTTGGATATGCCAAGCTATTTACCAGTAATGACTTATGCCGATAATGCCGAACTACGTCGTGAAATGAGCCATGCCTTTAGCACCCGCGCATCAGACCAAGGCCCAAATGCAGGCAAATGGGATAATAGCGAACTGATTGATGAATTGATGGCTCTGCGCCATGAATTAGCTCAGTTACTGGGTTTCAAAAATTATGCTGAGAAATCTCTCGCGACTAAAATGGCGGAATCCCCTGAGCAAGTATTAGACTTCTTAAATAATTTAGCCGATCGCGCCCACCAGCAAGGTAAAGATGAATTAGCTGAACTGACTGCATTCGCTAAAGAACATTATGGCGTCGATAAGCTCGAATCTTGGGATCTAGCTTATTACAGCGAAAAACAAAAACAGCACAAATTTTCTCTCAGTGATGAGCAACTGCGCCCTTACTTCCCAGAGCAGCGTGTTGTAGAAGGTCTGTTTGAAGTCGTTCATCGTATTTATGGCCTAACCGCTAAAGAGCGCAAGGATGTCGAAATATGGCACCCTGATGTCCGTTTCTTTGAGCTATATGATGATACCAACGCATTACGCGGTAGCTTCTATCTTGACCTTTATGCACGTGAACACAAACGTGGAGGGGCTTGGATGGATGACTGTGCAGGCAGAATGGTTCATCAAGATGGTTCATTGCAAAATCCAGTTGCTTACTTGACGTGTAACTTCAATAAACCACTGGGTGATAAGCCTGCTCTGTTTACGCATGATGAAGTGATTACACTGTTCCATGAGTTTGGTCATGGCCTGCACCACATGATGACAAAAATTGATGTTGCCGATGTAGCAGGTATCAATGGTGTGCCATGGGATGCGGTTGAATTGCCAAGTCAGTTTATGGAAAACTGGTGCTGGGAGCCTGAAGCGCTTGAATTTATCTCTGGTCACTATGAAACTGGTGAACCATTACCACGTGAAATGTTAGATGCTATGTTGGCAGCGAAAAACTATCAATCTGCCATGTTTGTACTGCGTCAACTCGAGTTTGGTCTGTTTGATTTCACCCTGCATGCTGAATTCGATCCAGCGAAAGGCGCGCAAGTCATGCCAACACTTCATGCTATTAAACAAAAAGTCGCGGTTGTTCCATCACCTGAATGGAGCCGTTTCCCGCATGCATTTAGCCATATCTTTGCGGGTGGTTATGCGGCAGGTTATTACAGCTACTTATGGGCGGATGTACTGGCAGCGGATGCTTATTCTCGCTTTGCAGAAGAAGGTATCTTTAACCGTGAAACAGGCCAATCATTCCTTGATAATATTTTAAGCCGTGGTGGTTCAGAAGAGCCAATGGTCCTTTTCGAACGTTTCCGTGGTCGTAAACCAGAATTGGATGCAATGTTGAAGAGCTATGGTATCAATGGCTGATCACATCAAGATCCAGTTGATCTGTGAAGAGGGGGCCGATGCTGGCACCCTCTCCCAACTTGCTGAAAAATGGCAACTTGTTCATAACCCTGATGCGATTATGGCATTAGTTCTCACCTCTGAAAATTTGCAACTACGCAAGATGGATGAACCGAAACTCGGTGGCATCTTTGTCGATTTTGTCTCAGGTGCGATGGCACATCGACGCAAATTTGGTGGTGGGCGCGGTGAGGCCGTCGCTAAAGCGGTTGGCATTAAAAAAGACTATTTACCCGATGTGATAGATGCAACCGCAGGGCTTGGGCGCGATGCTTTTGTACTTGCTGCTCTGGGTTGTCATGTCCGAATGCTTGAACGTCATCCGGTCGTAGCTGCACTTTTGGATGATGGTCTACAACGTGGTTATCAGGATGTCGAAATTGGTGAATGGCTTAAACAACGAATGTCGCTTATCCATGCTTCCAGTATTACTGCATTAGCGGATATTGAGTCACCACCCGACGTTATTTATCTTGACCCAATGTATCCACATCGCCAAAAAAGCGCTTTGGTTAAAAAAGAGATGAGAGTATTTCAGTCATTAGTTGGGGCTGATGATGATGCTGATGCTTTATTGGTACCGGCTCTCGCATTAGCTAAGCGTCGTGTTGTGGTAAAGCGACCTGATTATGCGGAACCTCTTGCGGGACAAAAAGCGCCGTCAGCTGTAACCACTAAAAGTCACCGATTTGATATTTATCCCTGTATTAAAACGTAACGGCGAAGGGCTTGTATTCATGAAATTACCCATTAATACAATAGCCCTTTCGCGTACGTTAAATCAGATAATTACAAAATACCTTGTGCGAACATTGCATCGGCAACTTTAACAAAGCCTGCAATGTTTGCGCCTTGTACATAGTTGGTTTGCTTAGCTTCGCCACCATACTCAACACAGTGGTTATGGATATCCAACATGATGTGATGCAAGCGAGCATCAACTTTTTCAGCTTTCCAGCCCATACGTGCAGCATTCTGAGCCATTTCCAGACCTGATGTTGCAACACCACCTGCGTTAGCTGCTTTACCTGGAGCAAACAATACGCCAGCTTCAAGGAAGAGTTCAGTTGCAGGGATAGTCGTTGGCATGTTTGCACCTTCAGCAACGGCTTTAACGCCATTTTTGATCAGCAGCTCAGCAGCGTCTGTATCTAATTCATTTTGTGTCGCACATGGTAGAGCGATATCAACAGGAACACACCATGGTTGCTGGCCAGCCAAATAAGTTAAGCCGAACTCTTCTGCGTAAGCTTCAACGCGACCATAGTTATTTTTGATCTCTTCTAAGCGTGCTAATTTTTCTGGTGTGAAACCAGCTTCATCAACCACAGTACCGTTAGAGTCAGAAGCTGTAACCACTTTTGCACCCAATTCCATGCATTTTTCAATGGTATACTGAGCAACGTTACCTGAGCCTGATACAGCAACACGCATACCATCAAAGCCTAAACCATGGCGTTTTAGCATCGCGTTAGTGAAATAGACTAAACCGTAACCGGTTGCTTCTGGGCGAATTAAGCTACCGCCAAAGGAAAGCCCCTTACCCGTGAAAACGCATGAAGTATCGTTGGATAATTTTTTCATCATCCCTGCCATGAAGCCCACTTCACGACCACCAACGCCGATGTCACCCGCAGGTACGTCTGTATCTGGACCCAAATGACGATACAGCTCAGTCATCAGTGACTGACAAAAACGCATCACTTCACCGTAGCTTTTGCCTTTCGGGTTAAAGTCAGAACCCCCTTTACCACCACCCATCGGTAATGTTGTCAGTGCATTTTTCAATGTTTGTTCAAAACCAAGGAATTTTAGGATAGAGAGGTTTACTGAAGGGTGAAAACGCATACCGCCTTTGAATGGACCAATCGCGGAGCTGAACTGCACACGCCAAGCTCTGTTCACTTGAACTTTGCCCTGATCATCAACCCAACAAACACGGAATTGAATGATTCTTTCAGGTTCGACGAAACGCTCAAGTAGCGCTTGGTCGCGGTATTTTGGGTTATTTTCTAAGAATGGCCAAAGTGAGGTGAAAACTTCGCGAACGGCTTGTAGGAATTCAGGTTGTTGAGGGTCTCTTTTTTGAACTGTTTCCAAAAATGACGATAGTGAATTCATCTATACCTTCCTTTTTTCAAATTTTGCTGTGATGTTTCTCACCGTTTCTTATGATTATTTTTTAGGAAATGTGAGCTTGATTTGTATTTGCTTATTGAATATATCACTAGATTGTATTCATGTTTCAAGGTTTTTTTTTATTCTAGAGTAAAAAAAATTTCTTGACCTGACAATAACTCACTTATTTTAAATTTTTTTAGGCGAAAAAAACGCCTGCATAAGCAAGCGTTTTTAGCGAATAATATTTCAATTCTAACTGAATTGATTATTCCTCTTCGTCATTCAGTGGAACAATCAGCATATCCACATGGACTGTATTGATTAGCTGGCGAGCTGATGACATCAACTTGCTCCAAAAATCTTGGTGATGACCACAAACAACAAGGTCCATATCATATTTTTTAATCGCATCGACTAAAACTTGACCTAAATCACCACTACCACTCAATGTTTCCTGAATATCATAACCTGCGCCAGCAGAAAGATCTTTCAGCGAGTTACGGGTTTCATCCGTGATACGCTGTTGCATATCGCCCAAATTTACATCGATAAGACCGGTGTAGAGATCTGAGTAATTTACATCAACATGGATCATGGATACTTTAGCCCCGTACGGTTTTGCCATAGAGACGGCTTTATCCAGTAATACTTTACTTTCAGGTGATAAATCTACCGCTACGAGAATATGTTTGTACGCCATAAAGTAAACTCCTTCCGAATGCTGATTTTGTGGTGGTCCATTTAACTCACCAATAGCTTATGAATACTATACCTGCATATTACGACAGATGATTGTCGTTTTGATCACACCTCTGCAGATTAGCCACATTTATCTTAAACCACATAACATGTTAGAAAACAATATATCACGTATCTCAAAAATAATTCGAGTTGCATGTAATCAACTGTCATACAACTTGCAGAATGACGAATATCAACAGCTCTAGACAACTCAAGTTGCATGTCCATATGCTCACCTTAAGTAATATTAATCCATAAATGAGAATTGTGTTTGTTTTTTTCAATATAAACAAATAGTAAACATTTTAGCAGCCAATCATCCTGCTATGGCGCCATTTTGCCCAAGATCACTTTTTTATAGGCGCAAAATTCAATGAAAATTGCCCAAAAATACTCATACTGGCGCTTTTTTTAAGCAAAATATTATCCTACACTTAAAAGTGTCAATTCAATTGACACTATGTTTGCTGTGTTTGCTTTATTTCCTTAGTAGCGACAGCTCAGGCTGATATCTTAGGGGGTGAGTATGTTCAGTATGATTGCGTTGTTTTGGGCTTTATGCATTCTTTGCATCATAAATATGATGCGCTATTTTTCTTCGCTCCGAGTTTTGCTTTACATCCTTCGGGATACAGACCCACTGCTTTACCAATCTGTCGATGGGAATGGTTTTTTTACCACTCATGGGCAATTCAATAAGCAATTAAAACTCATTCGTTACATCAATAATAAACAATATCTCGACCACTTCGACTCAGAAGTGATACGTCGTTGTGACCGGATCCGTAACCAGTTTTTACATATTAGCCAGCTAAGTGTATTAGTTGTGGTCAGCTTAGCTTATCTGCTTATAGCGTCTTAATTAGTCATTTTATTAATAATAATCACTTATCTACTCTCAAATGATCTTATTTAGCTTTTTAAAGACAAAAAAATAGTGATGAACCGTAAAGGTCATCACTATTATATTTATTCTTGCTGTACCAAAAGCTGTACGTGAGCAAATCCGTTAAGTACTAGATAAACAACAACGCAATCCAGTACAGACCACCAGCAAGCCCGATAGAGATAGGCAAGGTTAATACCCATGCCAAGGCAATACTCTTAATTGTTTTGCTCTGTACTCCACCACCATCAACCACCGCGGTCCCTGCAACAGCAGATGACAATACTTGGGTTGTGGAAACTGGCATACCAGTATAGCTTGCTACACCAATCGAAACCGCAGCTGTTACCTGTGCAGAAACGCCTTGAGCATAAGTCATGCCTTTCTTACCAATTTTTTCACCAATAGTGACTGCAACACGTTTCCATCCGAACATAGTACCGATAGATAACGCAAGTGCCACTGCAATGATGATCCAAATAGGCGCATACTCAACGGTATACAGTAGGTCTTTGCTCAATTTTTTCAGTAAGCTTGCATCTTGTGAGCTAGTCTCTGGCAACTTAGCCACGGCGTTAGCTGTATCAGAAATACACATTAACAGACGACGCATATGGTTACGTTGATCAGGTGTTAATTCATCATAGCTTTGAATACCACTGAGCATTGTTTGAGCTTGATTCAGAACGGCTGATGTACGAGTGCTATCACAATGGAATTCTTCATTGATTTCGTTGATTTGAGACGAAACTGGTGCAGCTTCAATTGCGTGGTTTAATGCCGGCTTATGAGTTTCATAGTACTGCTGCAAGTGAACAACGGCATCGTGAGTTTTCGCGATATCGTAACCGCTTGAATTCATATTCACGACAAAGCCAGCAGGTGCAACACCAATCAACACTAGCATAATAAGACCAATGCCCTTCTGCCCATCGTTTGCACCATGAGAGAAACTGACACCAATCGCGGAAATAATTAATGCGGTACGAGTCCAAAATGGTGGCTTGCGCTTACCATCTTTTTTCTCACGTTCTGCTGGTGTTAAGTGGATACGGCGGCGTTTTTTTGTTCCACTCCAATAACGGCGTAGTACAAAAATCATTAGCCCAGCAACCACAAAACCGATAGCAGGAGAAAGAATTAAGGACAGGAAGATACTGATCATTTTCGGTACGTTCAACGCATCAACGATGGATGAATCAGTCACTATTGCATTGGTTAAACCAACACCAATAATGGCTCCGATCAAGGTATGAGAACTTGATGCCGGAATACCAAAATACCAGGTTCCAAGGTTCCAGATGATTGCAGCCAATAGCAATGAGAAAACCATCGCAAGGCCGTGAGCTGAACTCACATTAAGCAAGAGATCTGTCGGTAACAGATGAACAATTGCGTAAGCAACACTCAACCCTCCGAGCAGAACACCAAAGAAGTTAAATACACCCGCCATAACAACCGCGAATTCAGCTCGCATTGCCCGGGTATAAATAACTGTTGCTACCGCATTAGCGGTATCATGAAAACCATTGATAGCCTCATAGGCCAGCACAAATAACAGTGCAAGCACTAACAATAGGCCAGTGTAAAATTCTAAACCTGTAAAAAGATGTAGCATAGACGTTAAGCCATTTTATGTTGGTCATGAACGCGGCGCATTATCAGTGACAAACGCTAGCGGTGGAAGCAAAATCTAACCTTTTTTTGATTTAATTACCTGATTAAAAAGTAGCGCATAGTAATTACCTTATATTTATCAATAAATTATATAAATTTAATTTGTTCTGATTTTTCGAAACTTTTTCGATAAAATTCCACACAAATAAAAGTTAATTCATCTTTTTTGGCGAATTTTTCTAATTATAATATGTATTCAGGACTTTTCATTACTTGTTAAACGATGCTCGGCATTACAACCTCTGCCTTATCACGTAATATACTCTTTCTCATCGTGGTTATTGTGCTTAGAATCAAATATATATAGAGAATTTTTATTGTGAAAAAATATGACGTTATTATTCTTGGTGCAGGTGCCGCTGGCCTGTTCTGTGCATCACTGGCAGGAAAACGCGGTCTTAATACACTGGTATTAGATAACGGAAAAAAACTCGGCAGAAAAATTCTCATGTCTGGTGGTGGACGTTGTAATTTTACGAACATCTATGCAGATCATACTAATTACTTATCGGCAAATCCTCACTTTTGTAAGTCAGCACTCGCTCGCTACACACAATGGGATTTCATTGGATTAGTCAACAAATACAACATCCCATACCATGAAAAAACCTTGGGTCAGTTATTCTGTGATAACAGCGCACAAGATATTGTTGATATGCTTCAAGAAGAGTGTCGTTCTCCCAATATCACCATCAAATTACGTAGCGAAGTCACTAGAGTTGAGAAAACAGATCAAGGTTTTGTAGTCAGCGCTAATGGTGATGAAGTAAGTGCACACTCACTTGTTGTCGCTACTGGTGGATTATCCATGCCCGGCTTAGGTGCAACTCCCTTTGGTTATCGCCTCGCAGAACAATTCGAGCATCGTATTTTACCCACTCGCGCCGCTTTAGTGCCTTTTACACTGCATAAGCCGCTATTAGAGGCACTGCAAGTGCTTTCGGGTATCTCTGTTGCCGCCACTGTTACTGCCGCTGATGGCACAATATTTAAAGAAAATATTTTATTTACTCATCGAGGCTTATCAGGCCCTGCCATTTTACAGATCTCCAATTACTGGGCACCTGGTGAGTTTGTAAGTATCAACTTACTTCCTGAAATTTCGCTTGAGCAGTATTTAAACGAAGAGAAGCAATCACATCCTAATCAATCGCTGAAGACAACACTCACCAAATTACTGCCTAAGCGATTAATTGAGGTTTTACAGGAATTAGGTCAGATACCTGACTGTGCAATCAAGCAGCTTAACCATGCACAAATAGAAACCTTACATAACACCTTACATGAATGGCAAGTACAACCAAATGGAACCGAAGGTTATCGAACTGCTGAAGTGACATTAGGGGGTGTTGATACCAATGAGATCTCTTCAAAAACCATGGAATCCCTCAAAACCACAGGATTATATTTTATTGGTGAAGTTGTCGATGTGACGGGTTGGCTTGGAGGATATAATTTCCAATGGGCATGGAGCTCAGCATCGGCTTGTGCAGAAAATTTACCTTTAAATAAATAATGACCTTACTGTTTATGTGAATCATTCAAAAAACTCGCAGATCTAATAAATAACTTAATCCATTGAAAAATAATGGATATTATTAATTTTTATAGAAATCATATAATTGCATTTTTTATTATAAATTATGCCTTTTTGATTAAAAAAAAGGCTTTACAAACGATAGTGATAACTATTATCATTAAATTACTCCCACGACATAGCTTACTCAGCAACTGTTTTGGCAGTACGACATTGCTCACATTGCTTCCAGTGTTTAGTTTAGCCAGCCTCGTGCTGGCTATTTTTTTATCTAGAATGTTGTTCAAAATTTTTGGACTCTACGGTCAATCCTAGCTACTTCTCTCTCCCCTCAATTTGATTAAACTGTTATCAACAAATTTAGAGCTGCTCCAACCTTGATCGGAGGCCAGCTATTAAGGAGATAACACAATGATCTACCTACGCAAAGCAAACGAACGCGGCCATGCCAATCATGGTTGGTTAGATAGCTGGCATACCTTTTCATTTGCAAATTATTATGATGAGCAATTTATGGGATTTTCAGCACTTCGTGTCATCAACGAAGATTTTATCGATGCTGGGCAAGGCTTTGGTACTCATCCCCATAAAGATATGGAAATTCTGACCTATGTTCTTGAGGGCGCTGTAGCACATAAAGATAGCATGGGTAACATAGAGCAAATTCCCGCAGGCGAGTTCCAAATAATGAGTGCAGGTACAGGTATTAGTCACTCAGAATTTAACCCTGATGATAAACAAACGCTTCATCTGTATCAGATTTGGATTATGCCAGAAAGAGCTGGCGTAAAACCACGTTATGAGCAAAAACGCTTTGATTCAACTAGTGGCAAACAGTTAGTTCTATCACCTGATGCAAGAGACGGCTCGTTAAAGGTCTATCAGGATATGACACTATCGCGCTGGGCATTACCAACCAATGAAACGCAGACTTATACTATCGAAGATAAACGTGTTGTCTGGATCCAAGTTGTCAAAGGTAATATTGAAGTCAATGGTCAAGCAGCCACAACCAGTGATGGTTTAGCGATTTGGCAGGAAAATAGTCTAACCATTAAATCTGATGAAAATAGCGAAATTTTATTGTTTGATCTACCCGCTGCTGATTAACCAACGCGTTAAATGATATCCCATCACCCCGTATATAAGGCTTATGCGGGGTTTTTCTATGTATATTAGTGTGTACTTACTTACAAATCCGACATCCCTAGCCAAATTAACTAGACTCAAATAGCCTAAGTTTCAGCTCACCTCTACGGATAGCATTTAATTGTTTGATTGGGGGTTTTATCGAGATTTGATCTTCAAAATTAAATACCTTCCTATTGTAAATATCAACATTATCTGCATTAATTAAGGCAAATTTAATGAATTATAAAGAGAGCATAATGTCAGATATAATTTACTTAACATTAAAAGGTGGTAAACAGGGATTGATTTCTGCTGGATGCTCTACCTATGACTCGGTGGGTAATAGATATCAGTCAGAGCACACAGATGAAATATTAGTTTACTCAACGGATTATGACATCGCACGTAACCAAAACGTCTCTCATGCAGATTTCATCTTTATCAAAGCTGATGACAAATCATCACCCTTGTTGCTTTCTGCCATTACAAATAACGAGATATTAGATTGTGAATTCAAATATCATCGGATTGACAAAAGTGGCGGTTTGCTTCATTACAAAACAATAAGACTCACCAAATCATCAATTGTTCGAATAAAAAATATTCATCCTAATTCACTGATAGAGAATGAGTCTTACCCTTTAGAGACAGTATCGCTGAGATATGAAAGCATCACGGTTAATCATATAGCAGCCAGCACATCGGGTTATAGCATATCTAATAATATCTAAAGGTGATGTAGTTATGAGAAATGACGTGTACAACAATCGTTTCGATATCCCTGTATATCATTCGCTTGAGCCTATTTACGAAACGCTGATGGAAGACCCTGTTAAGATCTACGTAATGGCTAATACTGTTTTTATCGGTCATATTGGTTTAGTTATAGGAGAGGGAGAAGACGCCTTTTTATATGACCCAGCAGGAAGCTATACAGGGTGTAAAGACAACCAATGCCCGAAAGGTGTTATCACCACTAGGGGGTCAGGTGATTTTTTTTGGATATCCTGATTTTAATTGGGATGATTAGCTGTCATATCATCGAGGGGATGGTGAAAGCGTTGTTGTTATAGAATTCATTATCCCTAGAGAACATGCTGAACGCTTGAAAGATATTATATTAGACCACGGTGGAGGAGGTATAGCTGATTGCGCTTCTCAAGTTGCTACAGTTTTACAACAAAGTGGCGGAATATTTAAAAATTTAGGCGTTGGTTTTAGAACACCCATTGGATTGAAGTATGAATTAATTGAATTTCATCAAAAAAAAGGTTTTCTTCCTTATGGTCTTTTCTCACCGAATGCCTACTAATGTTAAAAAAGCACTGTTCTCTTATATATCAATCATTATAGGAGTTGTGTTTTATTATCTAGAGGTCGGCAATCAATTGTTTTTTACACTGTATAAACCGGGAAGTAATTTTTCGCCTATTTTGTTTGCTTACCATAAGTCAATGAGTTTCTACTTTTTAGGTTACTTAGCTATCCTGGCTCCTATATTTATTTTTTATCTAAAAAACCATCTAAATATCATTTATCGCGTATTAATATATTTTTTAATTCCTAGCATTTTCTCAATGGTCATGTGGTACTTTGATATTAGTCTTCAATTGCCATTGAAGGTTTATAACGTAACCACTTCTAAATTGGATCATTTTCTATATTTTATATCACAATCATATCTAGTAGGGATGACTTTCTTCATTACGATTATTGCATCAATATGTGATTTAGTATTGAATATATTTATGAAGAAAAACTAGAGTGGTAAATATTTAACGAACGCTATTTAAGGTGCTTAGCACCTTAAATATTAATCAATGAAAGTAGGTTCTGTATCCTCAGATAATGAAACGCATTTTACACCTTTACTTTCATACACATTGATTATAAATGATTTTTTTTCGTTCTCTACAGATCTATATCGATATAAATCTTCGCTATCATACGATTCAGCCGGGGCTCTCTTTACTTCTAAAGAGGTCATTAAATAAGATTTTAATCCGTTTCTGACTGACTCAATTTCAGATAATGGGATCTTACAATAATAAATTTCAGATCCCCCTTCAGTAAATCTATCAAATTGGTAATGAGAATAACCTGAAGCATATTCTTTGAAGGGTGCATTTCTGATGACTTTGTCAACCAACACATAAGAATAGACGTAATTATATAATCCGATATTCCCTCCAGGAGAAAATAAGATAAATAAATAAATAAATAGGAAAAAACAAAGAAAATCAAAAAATAGCAAATTTTTCTCTTTTTCATGATAACTCATTTATCTAAACGGAATGAAGCGGCTCAAATGGTAAGAATGTATGTATTCAACTGGCGAAAAAGGCTCTACTTTTCCATTGTTTAATCGAAGATTAATAGGTGTGATTGTTTTTAAAAAGTAAGGTAGCTCTTTTTTGTATGGCTTAGAATTAGGGTAAATTAAAGGATCAGGGAATATCCAAGGACGTAGCTCTCTATTTTTAAAATTTCCAATTGAACCATAGTGTTCCCAAATTCGGAGGGCTTTATCTTTTGAAGCTATTTTAAGTAAAGGTTTATAATTCCTTGGTTCGTATATTTTATAGAAACCAAATAAATTTTAAATAATATCTTCACCACTAAATCCACTATCACTTCTTAAAATCCCATGATAGAACCAATTATCTTGCAACCCCTCAAAATGCATAGTCATATCTAACATAATAGCCAAAGCAATCGATTTTTTATCCTCTGAATTTAACCCTCTCCTAACTAACCATTGAGTTTTTCCCCCCGCCGTATACCCATACCTTTCCATGTTTTGCTTATACTCAACAACAAAATGCGTTTTAAATAATGGGGTTGACATAAGTGAAGGAAATTGATTAAAAAGGTCACGAGATACGTTCTCGCCTTCCATCTGAGCTTTTAAGTTAATTGCATCAGTTCCTTGGGCTTGGGCATGATTTTCATCAATCCATCCGATCTCATCCGAATAAATTAGTTTCTCCCGCTCTATATCATCTCTACTAGCCATATGAATTTCCTTATATTACCAAAACATGATATCAACATAAGGCAAATACTAACACAGGTAATGCTGAGAACGGACAAAATTTGTTCTTGTATGTTTGAGGCGTTTTATAAGTATAACCTTCCCAAAGCTAACTAGGCTTAGCTAAAAAGGAAAAAGAAGGTTTTCTTTTTCTTGTAACGCAGAGCTTCATTCTGAACCCAACGAAGAAAAACCCCATATATCTGATAAGGCTCTGAATTCAGAGCCTTATCATTTAGTTTATGCAAATTGCTTACTTCTTAGGACCCACTTTGACCAGAGCTTCACCCGCTGGGGTGTCTGTATACTTGTCAAAGTTATTCACGAAGCGGTCAGCCAAGTCTTTCGCTTTCTCATCCCACTGCGACTTATCTGCATAAGTATTACGTGGATCAAGAATATTGGTTTCAACGCCTGGTAATGCCGTTGGAACTTCAAGATCAAAGATTGGCAACTTGATTGTATCTGCTTTTTCAATGTCACCACTTAAAATAGCATCAATGATAGCGCGCGTGTCTTTGATAGAAATACGCTTACCTGTTCCATTCCAACCAGTATTGACTAAGTAAGCTTTCGCACCTGCTGCTTCCATACGTTTTACCAATACTTCAGCGTATTGCGTTGGGTGCAGTGATAGGAATGCCGCGCCAAAGCACGCAGAAAACGTTGGAGTTGGCTCTGTAACACCACGCTCTGTCCCCGCCAGTTTAGCCGTAAAGCCTGATAGGAAGTGGTACTGTGTTTGTTCTGGGGTTAAACGAGACACTGGTGGTAATACACCAAATGCATCTGCTGTTAAGAAAATGACTTTTGTGGCATGACCTGCTTTTGAAACAGGCTTAACGATATTTTCGATATGGTAGATAGGGTAAGAAACCCGTGTGTTTTCTGTTTTTGAACCATCATCGAAATCAACCGTGCCATCTGCTAGAACAGTCACGTTTTCTAATAGTGCATCACGCTTAATCGCTCCGTAGATGTCTGGCTCGGCTTCTTTAGAAAGATGGATAGTTTTTGCATAGCAACCACCTTCAAAGTTAAATACACCATCATCATCCCAACCATGCTCATCATCACCAATCAACTTACGTTTTGGATCCGTAGACAGTGTTGTTTTACCTGTGCCAGACAGGCCAAAGAAGATGGCTACATCGCCATCTTCACCGACGTTAGCAGAACAATGCATTGATGCGATACCTTTGAGCGGCAGTAGGTAGTTCATCATTGAGAACATTCCTTTCTTCATTTCACCGCCATACCAAGAACCACCAATTAATTGCATACGCTCTGTCAGGTTGAAAGCAACAAAGTTTTCAGAGTTCAGACCTTGCTCTTTCCAATTAGGGTTAGTGCATTTTGCACCGTTCATCACAATAAAATCAGGTTCAAAACCAACTAGCTCTGCATCTGTCGGGCGGATGAACATGTTTTTGACGAAATGCGCCTGCCAAGCTACTTCGGTAATAAAACGAACTTTCAGTCGAGTGTCTGCGTTAGCACCACAGAATGCATCAATGATAAACAGACGTTTGCCTGACAATTGCTCAGTAACTAAATGTTTTAATTCACCCCATATTTCTTGGGTCATTGGTTTATTGTCGTTTTTACCTTTACCCTGATCAGCCCACCAAACAGTATTACGAGTGACGTCATCTCGGACGATATATTTATCTTTTGGTGAACGCCCCGTAAAAATACCGGTATCAACCGCGACAGCACCTAAAGTGGTAACTGTGCCACGCTCATAACCTTCTAATCCAGGTTTAGTTTCTTCCGTGAAAAGCAGCTCATAACTTGGGTTATAGACAACTTCTGTCACATCATGAATGCCATACTGCTCAAGTTCTTTAAGTGTAATACTTTTAGCGCTCATTATTATTGCTCCTGGGTAATCATAATTAATCTACAGATGATCATAATTCTTTACGACTAATTAACAGCGATAGCTATCAAAGAATTGAAAATGTATAATTTTTTTTAATCGATAATGAGACTTGGAGCACGTAATAATCCTTTAAAAATACAAAAAAAGGGTGCAGAATTGCACCCTCGTCACATAATTAGGTTGCTAAATCGTATCAGTGAAGTTGCTGATTTAGTTCCTTTTTTAACCCTTGAATATCGGATTCAATAAATACGTAGTGCGATCCACAATATTCACACTCCATATCAATTTTGCCATCTTTCTGCAATATATCGACAACATCCTCTTCCGGCAAAGTCGCTAAAGTACTTTCGCAACGTTCACGCGAACAAGTACAACGAAATTCCACGGTTTGAGGCGCATATAACGTCACATCTTCTTCATGATATAAGCGGTGTAAAACCTCTTTAACCTCAAGTTGACTCAGCTCTTCACCTTTAATCGTCGCAGTCAGCTGAATTAAATGGTCAAATAGGTCATGACTGCCCTCTTCTGCCGCAGGCAATACTTGTAATAGCATGCCACCCGCAATTGCTTTGCCATCTGATTCACCCACACGGATAAATAAGCGTGTTGGCAGTTGTTCTGATTGCATAAAATAAGCATCAATGCACTCTTCTATGGTTTCACCTTCCATTGCGACGATACCTTGGTAACGCTCACCTTGGGTTGGTGTAATGGTTATCACCATAAAACCATTACCGATCATCTGTTTTAACGTGCTTCCAGCAACAACAGGGCCATCAATGCGGGCAACACCGCGCATTTGCTGTAGGTTATTACCGTTGATTACTGCTAAGTTTACAGGGCCATCACCTTGGATTTGGACCGTAATATCACCATCAAACTTTAAGGTTGCGGTAAGTAAACTAGTTGCAACGAGCAGTTCACCTAATAGCCCTTTCACCGCGTCTGGGTAATCGTGATTATCTAGAATTTGTTGAAACGTTTCATCGACAGTAATCATCTCTCCACGTACAGCATGCTGTTCGAACAGGAAGCGGTGGAGTAGGTCTTGTTTAGCCATAATTTCTCTCTATTACTTAGTACGTCGATTACGACGACTCATGGGAATTGCGATCTGCTTACTTTTGAGCTTATATTGCGGCAATTTGAAGAGTAAGCTTTTAATGAAATAACAATAATTAATATGGGGTCGACTCAAAATCACTTTCAAGTGAACATCAGATAAAGCCGCTTTATGTAGCACAAAGTGGTATTTTCCTAAACTGTTAAGGATTAAATCACTCACCTTGATTAAAACGCTTTTAATTTAAATAAAAACCAACCATATAAAGATCATTAAATCTTCGTTTGTTTAAATTTTAGCAGGGTACGACGTTCTTTTTTATCTGGACGTCGTTCTGGATGAGGCATGGTTAACGCATTCATTTTACGTGCTTGCGCCACTTTTTCACGCTGTTCAAGACTCTCAGATGTCTCACGATAAAGTAGCTGAGCTTCAGGCGCACCTCGACGTTGACCATTAACTTCTAAAACTTCGACCGTTCGTTCGTCATTACCTTGCCTAAGTCTCACTAACGCATTTAGTTCAACAATCTTGCCCGGCTTAGTTCTTTGCCCATTATAATGAACTTTCCCACCATCAATCATATCGCGAGCCATTGAGCGTGTTTTATAAAAACGCGCTGCCCATAGCCATTTATCAAGGCGAACCTGTTCTACAGGTGGTTGTTTCATGATGTCATCCTCAATGCCTGTCTTTAAAATGAGGCCCCATCATTTTGGGTAAGACTATCTTTGGTTGGAAGGATTGTCTGCCTCAAAGCATTTATCATAGTATTGCTTGATATTACGTAAATGCTTTTTGTTGTTCATGATACGGGATATCACTAACGTGCCATTTAATATCACACAGATGCCCAAAAAAAGTACAAATAGAGCACTGCTGACATATTGAAATAGCAGTTGTTCACTGGGGTTGCTATGTAACGCAATGTGCAAGGTGCCATTAGCATCCGTCGATAAATTTGTGATAATACCTTCTATATCAAATGGTGTGTTGATCAGTAGGTTGGATATACGCTTAAGCTCTAACCAACGTTGTAACGGCGTCATATCACTAAATACAGTTCCTGCGATGAAATCCACTAATGCCTTATTTTCATCACTGACTAGCAGAACACCACCCGGTGAAGGGCTATTCAGTTTGGCCGTTTCTTTTTCAACTTCGTCCTTGATAAAATCATATGTGGTGCCTTCAACTAGCTTTTCCAAGGCCTCTGCGCTTCCTGCACGTAATAAAACATGTGCACCACTTAATTTACCTGCTGATGCTTTGGCAACTAATGCGTTCCAATCATCAGTACTTCCTAAATTAATTAATGCATTTTTTAGTTTCGAGCAAGGATCCCCATCACCGCACAATTCATTGGTTTTTAATATTATTTCAGAAAAATCAAAAATAATATTCATCCCTGATTTCATAATATCTCGTTGTAATCGAGGGTTAACACCTGTGCCGCCATTTTCAGGATGTAACTGACTTTTAACGGTATGCAGTAATTGAATGGCACGCTCAACAATTTCGGATTCTGGGTCAGGCACTAAATTCGTATTGTTCCAATAAATTCCAGAACAATCAAAGGGAGCAAATTGCGCTCGATTAGAATCCGACAAATTTGGAGGGCGATAACACATCCCAGCCCCTTTTGCGCTCAAGCTATCACCAACTTTGAGCTTGCGAGTTTCTAACTCTTCTACGTTGGTGACTTTGACTTTTTCTACCCCTTCAAGCCAAGCAAAACCTAATTTTACGGGCAAACTAATTGGCTGATAGGAAAACATAAAAATCAAAACTAATAGCCCTGTTATCAGTATTAGTAGATTTTTTTTATATCGTCGATAAGGATAGTAACGCTCTTCTTCATGTAATGAGAGATATTGCCCATGCCGAAGAACTTCCCCTGACGCATACATATCGATGTTGGTTGCTTTATTTAATTCATTATGAACATACGGTTCCCAGTGAGCTGGGTAGTAAAGGTCAGTCCCACCGATTGACACAGTTGAAGATTGCCTTTTATCAAGTTCACCATATAATTCCCAGCGCTGAGGTTGCCCAAAAATACACTGAACATTTTGAGGTTGCTTTGGAAATACCCGCCCACGGAATAACAACAAAAGACCAACAATAAAGCAGATAAATGCACCGACAAATCCCCATGATTGTAAAAATGGGATTGTGATTAATGCTAAGTAACCTAATAGAAAACTCAAGCTAATCAGGATAGCGCCAAGCCAACCCGATGAGTTATGTAATCGATGTTCTTCTGGCGTTTCTTTTCGTACACGCAACAGTTGAACATTAGGCTCACCCCGTTCGTAGATAGCTGCTTCAGGGGGAGCTATTTCAACAATCGGTTCAGAAGACCATTCATAACTAAAATCTTTCAGTGAAAAATTATTTAGCGAAATAATAAGCGGCAACTGGTTGGTCTCGACCAGTTCCATGACATTTTGTTGCTGTAAATATGGCTCCAGCTGCGAGGGAAGCCTGACTTCAACGGTATCAATAAAATAACGCCAAGTATTTGAGTGCTCTTGACGTAAATTAAAACGCGTCACTGAATTGCAGACTGTTGCGATAACCGAATTTTTTTTCAGTTGCCACTGTGCTTGGTCAGTATCTAGAGGATAAGAATGACTAGTACGTAAATATTGGGAGATAGTTTGATAATCGGAATCAATCATTTTCCGAAAAGAAGGTTCAGCTTGGGTTGGGATCTGATAGATACCAGAATTCCGCCCCCGCCTGAAAAACAGAAAGGAAGCCATTATAGTTAAGCTAATTATTAATATAGCCGATATAATGACGTAAATACTCATTTTATCCCCAATGAAATAATATCAAGAAAAGCATAGCAATCACTACGCTGCCTCTATATAAGTCAATTCCTATTCTATTTCTTATTTTTATGTTATTTTACAATATGTTGCAATTAAACTATTATATTTATTAATTAATGCTATTTTTATCCGGCTGATATACTAACAGTATTTTATCTACCCGATAATCTCTATCATTTTTTTTTGATATGGGTCATAGTTAACATCTGTATAAAAAGCGACTTTTGTCCGCTACCGGTATTTTTTAATACAGAATTTTCATTTACCCTGTTCGGGAATCGTTATGACAGAGCTTAAAAAGCCAAAAATATTGAATATTCAGGATGTTGCTCATTCCAAACTATTCAGCATCCAATCTGTTGACCTCGAGTTTAGCAATGGTGAAAAGCGCGTCTATGAAAGAATGCGCCCAGCGAAACGTGAAGCGGTTCTTATCATTCCTATCATTAATGATAGTTTAATCCTTATACGAGAATATGCTGTCGGTATTGAAGACTATGAATTAGGTTTTCCGAAGGGAGCAATAGACCCTGGTGAGACCTCTCTTGAGGCTGCACAGCGGGAACTAAAAGAAGAGGTCGGCTTTGGTGCTCATCAAATTATACCCGTTGCCAAACTCACCATGTCACCGTCTTATTTTTCGAGCAAGATGAATATTCTTGTTGCCAGAGACCTCTACGCTGAAAAACTAGAAGGTGATGAACCAGAACCTTTGCAACAAGTCAGATGGCCAATTGCTCGTATGATGGAACTGCTTGACCACCCAGATTTCAATGAAGCTCGTAATATTAGCGCACTATTTTACCTTGAGCGTTTTTTAAAAAATCTCGGTTAGTGCTATTGTTCAAATAGAACTACTTGACCTGTTAGTACTATTCGAAAAAAAGCCGCCTAAATAATGAGGCGGCATTTTTATTAGAATAACTCTTGGCTTCCACCACCCTCTTCGAAAATGGTTGTCCCCACTTCTTGAATAGCTTGATCTTTAGGCTCAGTGCCTTCAATAAAGTATTCTTTACGTGAATTACCCAGCTTCCCAGTTTTGCTATCTATGGAAACAGCAATCACGCCTTTAGGTGGCTTCATCATGGTGACAGGAACACCTTCTAAGATGGATTTCATAAAGTCATCCCACATTGGTTGAGCACTTTTAGCACCGGCTTCACCGCCACTTGCTGCTGTTCGACCTAATGAACGTTTATTGTCATCAAATCCTATCCAAGTTGATGCAACCACATCAGGACCGTAACCCGAGAACCAAGCATCTTTCGAACTATTTGTTGTCCCTGTTTTTCCACCAATATCACGGCGGCCACCTAAGTCCCTTCCTGCACGCCAACCTGTACCAGACCAACCTGGCTCTCCGTAGATATTAGTTGTCATTGCATCACGAATTAAGAACGCTAGCGGAGTACTGATCACATGAGGCGCATATTTATCTTCAGGAGCAATATCTTCTGGTGGAGTAGTTGTTACTTCCATTGTCGGTTCCTGCACAGCACCTGTACTGCCAGATTGGGTAACTTCCTCAGTAGACTCATCATCCAACCCTTTGAGCCCTATAGTCCGCTCAGTATCGCCATATATCACCGGAATATCGGTACAATCAGGGCACGCGATCCTTGGTTGTGCTTCAAAAATCACTTTACCATCATGATCTTCAATTTTTTCAATGTAGTAAGGGTCAATTAAATAGCCACCATTTACCATCACCGCATATCCTCGTACCATTTGCATTGGAGTAAAGGATGGAGCTCCTAACGCAAGTGCTTCTGTACGATTTATATTTTCAGCTGGGAAACCAAAGCGTGTCAGATAATCAGCCGCATAATCAACGCCCATCGCTCTCATTGCACGCACCATCACCACGTTTTTAGACTCACCTAATCCTTGTCTTAAACGAATAGGGCCATCATAACGAGCTGGTGAGTTTTTAGGACGCCAGTCTGCACCAGCACCTGCATCCCAA
This sequence comes from Providencia burhodogranariea DSM 19968, assembly GCF_000314855.2. Classification (GTDB taxonomy): domain Bacteria; phylum Pseudomonadota; class Gammaproteobacteria; order Enterobacterales; family Enterobacteriaceae; genus Providencia; species Providencia burhodogranariea. The sequence goes on from NZ_KB233224.1 coordinate 428,116, forward strand.
CGGCTAATAGGCACGTCATTGAGTAATGAAGAAAGTGTTAATCCTTTATCCATTGCGGCTGTATATAAGAAAGGTTTAATGTTTGAGCCAACCTGACGTAGTGACTGAGTCACTCGGTTAAACTCACTCATATTGAAATCAAAACCACCGACTAACGCAATAATAGCGCCATTATTTGGATTTAAAGCAACAAAGGCTGCGTTCACATCAGGCACTTGGCCTAACCACCAAATATCTTTTACCTGGCGGATCCAGATTTGCTCACCAGCTTTAACAACAGAGTTAACCGTCCTAGGTGTTGCGCCTTGTTGAGTATCTGAAATGAATTTACGAGCCCAACGAACACCCGCTAATGGAATTTGCTCTGTTGAGCCATCCGCCAATTGAACCGTGGCATCATTATCAGTAGCAGAAAGCACAACTGCTGGCAATAAAGGCCCATACACCGGTGATTTCTTAAGTTTTTCAATGATTTTTTCAGTATCCCAAGCTGGCTCTGGAGGTGTCCATAGAACCTCTGTCGCGCCGCGATAACCATGTCGAACATCATAATCAATCAGGTTATTACGTACAGCATCGGTTGCAGCTAGCTGGTCTTTACGAATAACAGTGGTATACACTTTATAGCCGTCGGTATAAGCATCCTCACCATATTGTGTATACAGTGTATTACGTGCCATTTCGGCAAGATAAGGCGCTGAAAAGTCAATTTTAGGGGCATGATAGGATGCCTCAATTTTTTCACTTCTCGCTTGGTCATACTGTTCTTGAGTAATGTATTTTTCATCTAACATGCGCCCAAGTACTACATTACGTCGATTAACTGCACGGTCATACGAATAAAGCGGGTTAAACGTAGAAGGCGCTTTCGGTAAACCTGCAATCATTGCAATTTCACTCAGCGTCAACTCATTAACTGTTTTTCCAAAATAAACATAAGCAGCGGCACCGACACCATAAGCACGGTTACCAAGATAAATTTTATTGAGGTACAGCTCCATGATCTCGTCTTTAGTGAAGATCTGCTCAATTCGTATAGCAAGAAAGGCTTCTTTTGCCTTACGCATCAGCGTTTTTTCTGGACTTAGATAGAAGTTTCTTGCTAGTTGCTGCGTGATAGTACTCGCCCCCTGAGAAGCATGTCCCGATGATGCCATAACAGTTACAGCTCGGAAAATACCAATCGGGTCAATACCATGATGTTCATAGAAACGACTATCTTCAGTCGCAATAAAAGCCTTAACCATAAGAGGTGGAATATCAGCCAATGGCAATGGAATACGGCGTTTTTCACCATATTGTGCGATTAACTCCCCATCAGAACTGAAGACTTGCATCGGCGTTTGTAAGCGGATGTCTTTCATTGCTGCAACATCAGGTAATTCACCTTCGACATATTTGTACATGCCAAAAATCGAAGCGGTTCCCAAAAAAATGCAACAAATAACAAAAATGAAAAAATATTTTACGAACTTCACCGGATAATTCCCATACTCAACAGGCAGGAGGGTTTAGATATAACTGGCACGTAGTATAAAGCTTATACAGCTCAATAGAAATCGTAATTTATGTGTTGATGATAAGGAAATTATCTATGTATTCACAAAAATGGCACATTGGAATCGACCTTTGCCAAACAACGATTCAACTCGTTGCCGCAAAACAAAGCCGTAAACGCTGGTATCTGTGTGAATGTTGGCAACAAAATATTCCAAACGAAATCGCCAGCCAATCTGAAAATAACAAACACCTCATACTACTGAAAATTCTAAAACAATGGCGTCAGAAATTACCTAAAAATTGTCAGGTCTCTATTGCGTTTTCTTCTTTAAGAACATTAAAACAACAATTTGTATTACCTGCACAAGTCCCCTTGCAGCAGCCAGAATTGGGTTGGTACTTACATAGTCGTGCTGAAAAGCTTTTTCCTCTCAGTTCGGAAGAGATGGTCGTTGATTATCGAATTATAAATAATCACGCTTACTTAAACGGCGTACGCAAGACAGAAATAACCTTTTGGCAAGACTTACTTCATCAAAGTGGCTTCTTACTTACCGCGATTGATGTGGCACCTTGTGTTTTACGCTATATCGCAAGATATGCTGGGTTACCTGATGAAAGCTGGCTTGTACACTATCGCCAAGGAGAATGGCTGTGGGCTGGCCCTGTAAGCCAACCTGCTAACTATAATCAAATCCAAGAAGGTGAAATCACATCTCTCTCGCAACTTATTCCGTTGCTCACTGATGAAAATGTTCCATTAAAAATTCCCCTTTATTATATCAGTGACCGCCATGAGCCTCAGGCAATTCATTCATGGCACCTACTACAAGCTTTTCATCATTACACGGTGAAAATTCCTCGCCAACTCGGTGAGTTTGTCATTGCTGCGGGTTTAGCACTACGCCATAAGGATATTTAATATGTATCAAGTAAATTTTTTATCTTGGCGACATCAGCTGATTGCCCGTAAAAAACGGCAATTTTTGATTTTATTCCTAGCTGCGAGCTGTGTTGTGATTATGGTACTTGCCTATTTCATCTCATATCAACAATCAGAATACCAACGATTGCAATTCAGCAAAGCCCAGCTTCAGCAACAGGCTACGCAAAATCAGCAATTAATCCAGTCAATAACGAAAAAACAAACTCAACTCAAAGAGTTAGTTGCTAGGCAGCAACTATTTGATAAACAAACTGAAAGCAATCTTTCACTATTAAATTTCTTCCAGCAACTTCCAGAGCTCACACCGAAAAAAAGTTGGTTATCTGGGTTTTCACTCAAAGATAATCAAGTGGAAATAAAAGCCAATAGCTATGATTTTCGGGATATTAGTCAATTGGTTGTTCAATTAGAAAATAGTCAGTTATTGAATAAAATACAGCTCGTCAAAATGGGAAAAATAAAAGAGATTAACTATTTACATTTAAGTGCAAATTACCAGGAGAGTAGCGATGAATGAAATTTCTTCTACCTTTTGGTATCGCTCATTCTGGCAACGAATATTACCTATTTGGATAATAGCAATATTGAGTTTAATCGCTTACTTTCAATTTTATTGGCAAGAGACTAATCAACAATTAATTACATTACAAAACGATATTCAACGTATCGCCATTGACGTACAGCAGAGCAACAGCACATTGCGTCAATCATCATCGCTGCATCAGCTTCAATTGCAAATAGAAGAAATCAAACAAAAATTGAGTTTATCGACACAAAGCTCATCAAAATTTATCGCCCATTTACAACATATTATTGCTAATGCTGATGTTGTTCTTCATCGATTACACCCCTCAATAAATGACACCAACAATGAAAAATACTACACCATTGAGGTGCAAGGTAATTACACACAAATTTATCGATTCATTCATGCGCTCATATCACCCTCATCCCATCAAACAGGGCTTTTTTCAGGTGTTATGTTTAAAACCAATAATGGATATTTAACTGCGACACTTGCCATTTCATTTATCAAGGATGATATTAAAAATGAACAATAAATTAATTCTTACCGCTGCCGTTATCTTTCTTATTACCTTCCAGACGTTGGCGCAAGAGATACGCGATCCTTTTATCCCACTAACAGAAACTAGTAACGAGCCAATTTTGGTTAATCCAAGTGTCATCCATAAAGCCCCCGAAAACCCAATCACCGAAAAAATTATTAAGTTAATTTCAATGAACGCTGACGATGCTCTGCAACAATTAAAACAAATGGGTTCTTCTTTATTATCCAATGAGGGTATTGCCAGCAGTCACTCCGCGACAAATAGCTTAATTATCAAGGAAACTAAAACACGATTAGATTTGATTGAAGAATGGTTGAAACAATTGGATGTTCCTAGACAACAAGTCCAGATTACTGCCCATATTATTAGTAGCAGTCGCACTGCACTTCAACAACTAGGCCTAGAATGGGGAATGTTATCGGGAAGTCCAAGTAATGGCCGTTATCAACGCTATAATCGTTACGACGGTGCATCAGGCCAATTTAACTTCAATTTGCTTCGACTCGGCGAGGGGCTATTAGAACTGAAGCTTAATGCACTAGAAAAAGCTAATTTACTCTCGATTATTGCTAGTCCACGGCTTATGGCCTCTCATAAACACCCGGCTAGCATTCAACAAGGGACTGAAATTCCCTATGTCACCAGTACAGAAAAAAAAACGCATGTACAATTCAAAGACGCCGTACTCGGCATGGAGGTGACACCCACTATTTCACGAGGTGAACAAGTCGAATTACGACTTAAAATTAGTCATAACTCACCTGATACCGCATTAACAACTAGCGAAAGTCATCATTTAGCTATAAATAAACAAGAAATAGCGACATCTGTAACTATTCGAAATAACGAGACCCTAATCCTCGGTGGAATTTTTCAACAAAAGCAAGAGAAAACGGAAACAGGCTTACCTTTCCTTTCTGATATTCCTTTTTTAGGTAAATTATTTATAAACTCAAGCGAACACATTGATCGTAGAGTTCTTGTGGTTTTTATCACCCCTAAGCTGGTCAATATTTAGGTCAAAAAAAATAATATATATACTTCAACTAGTTAAATGAATATAATGCGAATATAAGCAGATAAAATTATTTTTTATGTCATAAACCTGCCGGATAAATTTGACGCTGACGCCGTTTTAGCATACAAGGTTATCCATTGAGTGTTCTAGCTATCGGTAGATTAAAGAACAAGCTATCAGCCGCTTATAAAATAGTCGCAATATATTTGCACTATTAATTAACAGGTAAACAGCTCCTTTATTGGTACTGCTTTTCCGTTAAAACTTATATTGAACAAAGCGTTAGGCAGCATAGACAGCATAATTAAAGAAACCAGTAACATCGAATGTGGCACTTTGTTCGCTTAGTGCCATATTTATATAGTTGCAATTCAGGTTGATGTATTGAGATAATTTTCTTATCTGATCTCACTTATCACCATGAGGTTTCAGTTTAGGTCCCGTCGCTAATTTGATTGGCGGGGCGGGTTATCATTAACGATTAATCGTAGTAATACCAAAAAACATGGCAGAGAAACGAAATATCTTTCTAGTTGGACCTATGGGTGCCGGCAAAAGCACTATTGGTCGTCAATTGGCTCAACAGCTTAATATGGAGTTTTTCGACTCTGATCACGAGATTGAAAAACGTACAGGCGCAGATGTAGGCTGGGTCTTTGACCTAGAAGGCGAGGAAGGCTTCCGCGATCGGGAAGAGAAAATCATCAATGAGCTTACTGAAAAACAAGGCATCATACTTGCAACGGGTGGCGGTTCAGTAAAATCGAAAGAAACTCGCAATCGCCTTTCAGCTCGTGGTGTTGTTGTGTATCTCGAAACTAACATAGAGAAACAGCTGACTCGAACTCAACGTGATAAAAAACGTCCATTATTGCAAGTGGATGAACCTGCACGTGAAGTTCTTGAGAAATTAGCATCAGAACGTAACCCGATGTATGAGGAAATTGCTGACATCACGATTCATACAGATGAGCAAAGCGCTAAAGTAGTTGCTAGCCAAATCATCGAGTTGTTAGAAAAAAGCTAGGGACTGTTGATCTTTCAGGGTCAATTATTGTTCTAAATAAAGCGTTTTAATCAAGGTGAGAGGTTTGCCTCTGAGTAATTAAGGCATCACGCCTCTCACCACAGAACAAAACGTTTTTTTAATTGAACCCTTAGGGCAGATTTTGTCAGATGTTTAGCGTTAAAAAAGTATGTTGAATCGACCCTGTATTCATATGTATTTTTTTATTAAATGCTAGCGCTACAAATCGCTTTAAATCGGCTCAAAAGGTTAACAAACCTTAATTAAACATTGTGTTATCAGTAATGGCTATAAGGTAAAGCAACATGGAAAAAGTCACTGTTACTCTGGATGAACGCAGTTATCCAATCACCATTGCTCCGGGTCTTTATAGCCAACCTGATGCTTTTTGGCCGCTAAAAGCGGGTCAACGAGCTCTGGTTGTAACCAATGAAACACTTGCGCCTATCTATCTCGATAAATTTACTCATGCCCTTGAAGCATTAGGGGTAAAGGTAGATTCAATCATTTTGCCGGACGGTGAGCAGTACAAATCCTTGTTCATTATGAACGATGTTTTTACCGCTTTACTTGAAAAGCACCATAATCGTGATACCACTCTCATCGCTCTTGGTGGTGGTGTTATTGGCGACTTGACTGGCTTTGCGGCAGCAAGCTATCAACGTGGTGTTCGTTTTATCCAAGTACCTACCACCTTATTGTCGCAAGTCGACTCCTCCGTCGGTGGAAAAACAGCCGTTAACCATCCTTTAGGCAAAAATATGATCGGGGCTTTTTATCAACCCGCATCAGTCATTATTGACCTTGATTGTCTAAGAACTTTACCTAAAAGAGAACTCTCTTCAGGACTTGCTGAGGTTATCAAATATGGCATCATCCTTGATGGCGAATTTTTTAACTGGCTAGAAGAGAACATAGATGCGTTGATGGCATTGGATAATCAGGCAATGGCATACTGTATTCGTCGTTGTTGTGAATTAAAAGCGCAAGTTGTTGCTGCGGATGAAAAAGAAACCAGTGGCTTACGAGCACTACTTAACCTCGGCCATACTTTTGGCCATGCGATTGAAGCACATATGGGTTATGGCGTTTGGCTCCATGGTGAAGCCGTTGCTGCGGGTATGGTCATGGCAGCAAAAACAGCTGAACTTATCGGTACATTCACGACACAACAAACACAACGCATTATTGATCTACTTGTTCGTGCGGGATTACCTGTCACAGGTCCAGCACAAATGAAACCCGATGACTATTTACCCCACATGATGCGAGATAAAAAAGTCATCGGTGGCAAACTGCATTTGATTTTACCTACTACTATCGGTCATTCAGAAATTCGTTCAGATATTGAAATGCAAACTGTTAAGGACGCGATATCTTCCTGCTTACCTCAAAACTAATCGTATTTGTATAATTTGACTGCCGGAAACAGATAAAAACATTAAGATAATCTGATGTTTTAAAATGTTTCTGGCAGATATGTCTTAAAATCGTTAAATTATAGGTCGCGTCTAAAGTTTCGAGTTACAACATTCGCTCAAACACTTAGACTTTTAAGCTTGCAATGTCGAGAAGATGTTAATCACGTAAAAACGATATGGCTAAAGGAACTATCCTTTACTAGATTGCAGGTATACACTATTTACTCGTGAAGAGACTGTAATGAAAAGAGATATTTTATCTCAATTACAAGGCAATATTTATTCGGGAGGGCAAAATGGACGAATTTAAACCAGATAATCAGCCTAAAGCGCAAAATGATTTACGGCCTGATACATCCGACAGACCAACAGGTCGGAGCCGTCCATCACCTTCAGTAAAACCTAAGCTAACACTCTCACGCCAACATATTATGATTGGGGTCGGTGTACTGGTATTACTGTTATTGATTATTGCCATTAGCTCTGCCTTAAAAGCTCCTACAGAACATGAAAAACAACAAATCGATACGTCATCCACCGAACGTAACATCGATTTATCAGGTTCTTCATCGCTAAGCTCTAATCAAGGCCAAACCCAAGAAATAAATATGCCTCCAGTGAGTTCAACGCCAACGCAAAGCGAACCACTACCGCAACAGAATTATGGTGAACGGATTGAAATTCCGGGTGATGTAGCAGATGCTCTGAACCAAGGCCAATCGGCTAGCCAAGGTGTAGCAAGCACCTCACAAGAGCAGAATATCGCACCACCACCGATAACATCGTCGCAACCTGTGCAAAAACCACAAACAGCGCCTGTGAAACCGGAAAAAATACCAACAAAACCTGTAGAAACAAAACAACCGGTGCAAACTAAGCAACCGGCAAAAACAACTAATGCGACAAATAATCAAAGTGGAAATTTAATGGTAGCTCCTGCAGGTAGCTACACATTACAATTAAGCAGTGCAAGCCGCTCAGATACACTAGAAGCTTTCGCTAAACAGCATAAACTGAATAATTATAAAGTTTATAAAACAGTCCGAAATGGGCAAACTTGGTATGTTCTGATACACGGTAACTATCGCTCTGTGAATGATGCTAAAAGTGCAATATCTGCTCTTCCAGCAGACATTCAAGCGAAAAAACCATGGGTAAGAAATATGAAGCAAGTTCAACAGGATCAAAAATAATAACGTTTTATCGCGGGCGCATTATGCTGTCCTGACAGAGAGCTCAATGGGTTCTCTAAACGTTTGTAACAATAAGACGGCATGAAAAAAACACGCGCTTTTTTGAAATGGGCTGGCGGTAAATACCCACTTGTGGAAGATATTAAAAAACATCTTCCACAAGGTGATTGCCTGATCGAGCCTTTTGTTGGAGCAGGTTCTGTTTTCCTGAACACCAGCTATGATTCTTATATCCTAGCTGATATCAACAGTGACCTTATTAATCTCTACAACACTGTAAAATACCGTACTGATCCCTTTATTGAAGAAGTACGTCAACTCTTTACGCCTGAATTTAATACCTCAGAACATTATTACCTTAGGCGTACCGAATTTAACTTGTCCTCTGACCCTATCAAGCGCAGCGTATTGTTTCTATACCTGAATCGACATTGTTATAATGGGTTATGTCGCTATAACTCAAAAGGTGAATTTAACGTCCCTTTTGGCCGTTATAAAAAGCCTTACTTTCCTGAAGAAGAGTTATTATGGTTTGCGGATAAAGCGCAAAAAGCCACATTCGTTACTCAAAACTATGAAAACACACTGTTATCAGCAGAGTCAGGCTCCGTTATTTACTGTGATCCTCCGTATGCTCCACTATCGGAAACAGCAAACTTTACGGCGTATCATACAAACTCATTTAGTGCACAAGAACAACAAAATCTCGCTAAATTGGCTCACTATTTGTCATCAGATCGCAAAATTCCAGTTCTGATTTCAAATCATGATACTCCCGCGACACGGGAATGGTATCATCAAGCCAAATTACATATAGTCAAAGTGCGTCGAACTATCAGTCGGAATATACTTAACCGTAATAAAGTCAATGAATTACTCGCTTTATACAATGAAGAACCCATTAATAAGCTGACTAAAAAAACTGAAAAGACAAGCACCAAGCGCCTATCGTCCGGTGTGGAATGACTCTCAGGTAACGTTTAAATAATCGGAGACAATAATGAAAGATTTTCTCATTGCCCCATCTATTTTATCTGCAGATTTTGCCCGTTTAGGCGAAGATACCGCAAAAGTGTTAGCTGCAGGCGCAGATATTGTGCATTTTGACGTTATGGACAATCATTATGTCCCTAACCTCACCTTCGGTGCGCCTATTTGTAAAGCATTACGTGACTATGGTATTACCGCACCGATTGATGTGCACTTGATGGTGAAACCCGTAGACAGAATTATTCCTGATTTTGCTAAAGCAGGCGCAAACCATATCAGCTTCCATGTTGAAGCGAGTGAACACGTCGACAGAACCTTACAGCTGATTAAAGAGCATGGTTGTACCGCAGGCTTAGTCTTTAACCCTGCCACACCGCTTATCCATCTTGAGCATGTAATGGATAAACTCGATATGATCCTACTCATGTCGGTTAACCCGGGCTTTGGTGGACAATCATTTATTCCTGAGACGCTAAATAAATTGCGCCAAGTCCGTAAATTGATTGACGAGAGCGGTTATGATATTCGCTTGGAAATTGATGGCGGCGTTAAGATTGATAACATTGCGGAAATTGCAGCAGCAGGTGCAGATACCTTCGTTGCAGGATCAGCTATTTTTGGTCACCCAGATTACAAGACCGTCATTGATAAAATGCGTAAAGAATTACAAAAGGTATCTCAATGACACAACCAAATTTAGAAAACATTAAAGCTATCGCTTTTGATTTAGATGGCACCCTTATAGATAGTGTGGGCGGGCTAGCTGAGGCACTAGATAAGGCGTTGGAAGAACAAGGTTTCTCTCCCGCTGGTAAAGAGCGAGTTTCCATTTGGGTTGGAAATGGTGCCGATGTGATGGTTGAACGTGCCCTAACATGGGCAGGTGCCACTATTACCCCTGAGTTACGCCAAGCAACACGTCAAAGCTTTGATAAATTCTATGCAGTCTCTGTGACAACGGGTAGTGAACTATTCCCTGAGGTCAAAGAAACCCTCGATAAGCTTGCTCAGCATGACTTACCTATGGCAATTGTTACAAATAAGCCAACACCGTTTATCGCCCCTCTACTTAAAAAATTAGGCATCGAAAACTATTTTTCGCTCGTGCTTGGTGGTGATGACGTTAAAGAAAAAAAACCGCATCCAGCCCCTTTGTATCTCACTATGGGTAAATTTGGTTTGCGTAAAGAGGAATTACTTTTTGTCGGTGATTCCCGTAATGATATTATCGCAGCACAAAGTGCACAATGCCCCTGCGTTGGTCTGACCTATGGTTATAACTATGGCGAGTCCATCGCGTTAAGTGAGCCTGACTGTGTATTAACACAATTTTCAGATATCCTGCCGATCATCGGCTTATCTGACTCAAAATAATTAAAGGATCGAGACAGAAATGAGTAAACCCACTGAAAAACAAAAGCAATCCCAGAAACCTATCGTATTCAGCGGCGCACAGCCTTCCGGTGAATTAACCATCGGTAACTATATGGGTGCGCTGCGTCAGTGGGTACAGATGCAAGATGATTATGACTGCATCTACTGTATCGTTGACCAACATGCGATTACGGTTCGTCAAGATCCGCAAGAACTGCGCAAAAGAACTCTCGATACTCTCGCTCTATACCTTGCTTGCGGAATTGACCACGAAAAAAGTACTATCTTTGTTCAGTCACATGTACCACAACACGCACAACTGAGTTGGGCATTAAACTGCTACACCTATTTCGGCGAACTGAGCCGCATGACGCAGTTTAAAGATAAATCAGCACGCCACTCAGAAAACATTAACGCAGGTTTATTTGATTATCCAGTGTTGATGGTTGCGGATATTCTGATCTACCAAACTAATAAAGTACCTGTTGGTTTTGACCAAAAACAACACCTTGAATTGAGCCGTGATATTGCACAACGCTTTAACGCTATTTATGGTGATATTTTCACTGTACCAGACCCTTTCATCCCAACTGGTGGTAGTGCTCGTGTGATGGCATTACAAGACCCTACGAAGAAAATGTCTAAATCAGATGAAAATAGCAATAACCGAATTGCCTTATTAGAAGATCCAAAATCTGCAGCAAAAAAAATCAAGCGTGCAATGACTGATTCAGAAGAGCCGCCTCGTGTTATTTATGATATCGAAAACAAACCAGGCGTTTCAAACCTGTTAGATATTCTGTCTGCTATCAAGGGCAAAGCTATTCCAGAGCTGGAAGCTGAATTTGAAGGTCAGATGTATGGCCATTTAAAGGGTGCAGTGGCTGATGCCGTTTCTGACATGCTGACTACGTTACAAGAGCGCTATCATCACTTCCGTAATGATGAAGCATTGCTCAATAAAATTATGCATGAAGGTGCAACTAAAGCAGGCGCTCGTGCACAAGAAACATTGGATAAAGTCTACGACGCTATCGGCTTTGTTAAACGCCCATAATTGTAATATTTAAAAGCAGGGGTAGCTTTCTCCCCTGCTTTTTCAATTAAATAGCCAGTCTTTTTTAGCATTTCAGTTCTATACTTTATATATCCACCCGCATTCAGTGAATGGGGCATATAAAACTTATGCTAAATTCAAAATAGATAAAATAAGCCAATCTAGCGAGATTTCAATAATCAACGTTGTGTATCTAATTGTTCATTATTTTTTAAGACTTCCTGCGCCTTGCTATGGCTTTCAATCAACAATTGGTAAGCAGGGAAAACTTGCGTATAAACCTGCGCCCACTCAGCAGGATCTCCATTTTTCCATGTTTGTTGCAGTTCAGAAACAACAGCACCAGTATCCATAGGAACTACACCCACCTGTACAACACGAGCTAAGGTGATTTCTTGTGCCATTTTACTGTAAGTACCTGATGCATCAACCACTACAAACACTTGGTAACCATCAGCAACGGCACTAATCGCTGGAAATGCCATACAAATACTGGTGAGAGTTCCAGCAATAATAACCTGTTTCTTACCTGTTGCTTTAACAGCTGCAACAAACTCTGGATTATCCCATGCATTGATTTCACCACGACGCGCAATATATTGTGCGTGTGGAGCATTCTGATGAATCTCTGGGATTAATGGGCCATTAGGGCCTTGTGGTACAGAAGCGGTTGTGATCACAGGAATATTCGCCAAGGATGCCACTTTCGCCAATACTGCCGCTCTAGTACGAAGTTCAATCGTGGGTATATCACCAACAGTCTGGAACAAACCACTTTGGTGATCAATCAATAGCATTACCGCGTCATCAGGATTAATAACAGGACGTTGTCCATTAAAATTTGCAGGAGCACTCATAATTAAACCTCTTCATTAATTAAAAAACAGCGATTGATAAAGATAATAATAGAACAATAATAACTGACTGCTTTCTGTCCACTGATAGTAACGCATAGATTCATTGCTGATTAGTCTGGATTTCAAGAAACATTGTTCTATAAATAGAATAATCAAAATAACCACCATTGTTCTATTAATGAAACAATAAAACCTGCTTTTGACACTACTGCTGATTGCTTTATTCGATTATTCTGCATTCATCAAAACAGATTATCGGAGCATAACCATGAAAAAAATCATTGGTATTTATCAAGCACCTCGTGGTCATTGGGTAGGTGATGGCTTCCCTGTTAGTTCAATGTTTAGCTACAGCAACCACGGGAAATATCTGAATCCATTTTTACTGCTAGATCGAGCGGGTCCAACTGATTTCCCGCCTTCAACTGAAAAAAATAGAGGTGTTGGTGAGCACCCACACCGTGGTTTTGAGACAGTAACGATTGTCTATAGCGGTGAAGTTGCACACCATGACTCAACCGGTAAAGGTGGTGTGATTGGCTCTGGTGATGTGCAATGGATGACAGCAGCATCCGGTATTTTGCATCAGGAGTACCATTCTGATGACTTTATGAAAACGGGTGGAACATTGGATATGGTGCAATTGTGGGTTAACTTACCTGCAAAAGATAAATCAGCATCACCGGGGTATCAATTACTGAAAAGTAATGATATTCCGAATATTGCATTACCAAATGAAGCTGGCACATTGCGCGTTATCGCAGGTGACTATTTAGGCCATCAAGGCGCTGCTCATACCTTTACACCTCTTGATGTTTGGGATCTGCAATTAAATAAAGGAAAAACGGTTGGATTACAGACCAAAGTGGGTCGTCATATTGGTCTGGTCATCTTACGAGGATCTATAATTGTCGATGGAAGAGCGAATTTGAATGAAGGTGAATTAATTATTCTAGATGATAGTGAAAGTAATATTATTCTAGAAGCCACGGATGATGCTTTAGTGCTGCTGTTAAGTGGTGACCCGATTGATGAGCCAGTGGTTGGTCATGGACCTTTTGTCATGAATAGCCATCAAGATATTAAAGATGCTATCGATGACTTCAATAGCGGTAAGTTTGGCCGTATAGCAGAAACTCATTAGCCTCAGCACTGACCCTAAGAAATTAGGGTCAGTCTCATTCGCTAATAACTCAATCATTATTAAGACGGAAAATAAAACCACGCTGTTTTAATAAGATTATTTTCAACTTCAAAAACGGCAACGCTCTCTATTGGTTCAGAGGATAATCCATAAATCCTTTCATAATCAAAGACTTTATTGCCTAACACCATTCTTGAGATTAATTCAGCCTTTAGCTTTGGGTTATTAAAGCGGTGTTGCGTATAAAACTCTTTGAGTGGCACTTTACCAACCATTGTCGCGATTTCAGTTGGCATTCTATAGGCTTTAAAATCTTCACTAAAACATGCCATAAAGGTGTCGATATCATGGGCATTATAGGCTTCAAACTGTGCTTGAACGGGTAACGCTACAGACATGCCGAACCTCACCAGTGAGTTTTTATTCACTTATATAGCATTTAAATTCTGCTGTCGAACTATTTAATCTCGACAAATATAGATGCCGCTATTTCACCGTAGAGGAAATATTATCAGCTAAATAATTTAGGAATAATTGAACAGCGGGTAGTAATCCTTTGCGTGATGGATAAACCGCATGAATAATATCTTCAGGGAAATACCATTGCGGCAAGAGAGCAATAAGCTCACCCGATTTTAACCCATCTTCAACCACACCAAATGGTAAACGCGTAATCCCTAATCCTTTCAATGCAGCCTTGTACAAGGTCAATATATCCGTTGTGACTAATTTAGGCTCAAAATGATGTGTAAAAGTTAATTCCTCACTATTTTTCAATGTCAGTGTATAATTTTCTGAATGTTCAGCATTCGCTAATATCGGGTAATCCATTAAATCTTCAGGATGTTGAGGTTGCCCATGTTGTTTAAACAATAATGGGCTAGCGACTAACATACGCCGCGAATAACCCAATACTTTCATGGTTAGCCCTGAATCATCTAATGGTAATGAACGAACACGTAATGCCAAATCTAACCCTTCACTAATCACATCAACTGAGCGATTGACCGCTAAAATGTGTATCTTGACATCAGGATATTTCACCATGAAATCCACCAGCAAATCTTGTATGTACACTTGCAGTAAGGCGACTGGGCAAGATAATTTAATCGTACCTTTTGGGTGTACTTGAACAGAGCAAATCAACTCTTCCGCAATTTCAGCTTCTTCAATCACGTTTTTGCACTGTTTATAGAAGATTTGCCCAATTTCAGTGACATGAAATTGTCGGGTCGAGCGGTAAATCAATGAAACATTGAGCTTTTGTTCAAGGTCAGCAATACGACGACTGAGCTTAGATTTTGGTATTCCAAGCGCGTGGCTTGCTTGCGAAAAGCCACCGTGTTCAACCACTTTGACATAATAATAGAAGTTATTGAGATCATATCGCATCATTATTATCCTTTATTTTAGCTACACTTCTCAAAAAAACAGCTATCTCACTGAAAATGAAACAAATAAAACCAATCACATAAGTTAATAACATCAATGATAACATCCAAATAAAGCAACATCGCTAAAAAAGTGATTAGGCTTATTTACGTTACGGAATAATTTTCATGATGATTAAATCAATGCTCAGTTAAAAATCACTTGAATAAGGGTCGTTGCATTTTGTTTTGATTGTTTTGATGCCACTTACCCGTTAACCAAACAAATAGTCTCGCCATCGAAACAACTCGTTGCCTGCTCAGCTGGAAAATCAACTACAGTAGCTATTCGGCAATGGAGGTTTCTATGTACCGCGCATTATGGGCTTTACTTCGCCCTTATCAATTTGTTTTAGCTTTAGCATTGATTCTACAAACGGTTGCAGGCATTAGCTCACTCGTCCCATGGATTGCCATTAGCCAAATAGCGATTTCACCCACAGAGAACAGTAATACTTGGGTGATAATGGCGTTTCTTGGTGGAGCAATTTGGCTTATTTGCCAAACCCTTGCACTACATCTGACTCATCAAACAGATAACCAACTTTGCTACCATTTACGAATCAAGATTCTCGATAAGCTTAACAATCTGCCATTGAGCGAGTTTACACATTCAGGTAAAGAGGGTATTCAACAGATTGTCGATCGCGATGTGCGTTTGTTACATCAGCTCACCGCCCATGCGCCTGCTGATATAGCTCAACTGATTGTCGTTCCTATCACTGCGTCATTGATTTTACTGTGGTCGAATGGGTTATTACTGCTTTTTTGTCTACTACCTCTAGCCATTACGTTTTATCTATTCCACCAGCTACGCGCTAAACGTTATCAGCCACTTTTTACCGCTCGCGATCAAACCATGGGGCATTTATATCAACAGTTTACTGAGTTTGCGGATAATCCCCTTCTAGCAAGGCAATATCCAGGTAGATCGATTGAGCGCTCAGTGACACAAGCGCTATCAGCTTGTTTGCAAGCATTTAATCGCTGGATAAATAAAATTGGTGCATTCAGCTCACTCACTCAAATAGGGATTAGCACGACGTTGCTCACTCTGTGGGTGATCATAGGCACTTTTGTGTTACCTATCTCTGTTTCGTTGCCTCAGATAGTGCTATTTATCCTACTAATGCACACAATTACAGCACCTATTGCCGCAATGGGACATGGCGCAGATGCATTAAATCACGCTGTGGCTGCCTCAGAACGTATTCGCCATTTTCTTAATCAACCTGAAATGCAATACGGTGATAAGTCACTGCAAGGTGCATATTGTTCACTGAACATCAAAAATGTGGGTTTCCAACTGCAAGATAAAACCTTGTTATCAGATATTAATCTCACCATTCCACAAGGCCAGTTTATCGCTATTGTCGGGGCTTCGGGTGCAGGTAAAAGCACATTACTACAGCTGATGGCGCGATTTCTTGATCCAACAAGCGGCAGTTTATCGTTGGATACCATCAATCTTACCGAGTTATCGCTAATAGGGCTAAATCAACAAGTGGCGATTGTGATGCAAAATACTCAACCTATGCCTTGTTCACTCAAAGAAAACCTTCAATTGTTCGCACCAGATTCAACAGAAGCCGAAATAATCGATTATCTCGAAAAATTGAATCTCTTAGCCCGCATTCAACAGCTGCCAAAACGATTAGATAGCATTGTAGGCCACGATATCACCTTATCCGGTGGGGAAGCTCAAAGATTAGCTATTGCACGCGCCCTACTCTCCACAGCCCCCATACTATTACTCGATGAACCCACTTCAGCCCTTGATCCGCAAAATGCTGAGCTATTTTTTGAATTATTGGAAAATGAAAAACGAACACGCATCTTGATCACACACGATCTTACTTGTTTATCACGATCAGACTCAGTGGTCTTAATGGATAACGGAAAAGTGATTGCTCAAGGGAAACACCACCAATTATCCGAACGAGTTCCACAGTATCAACAGTTACTGGGCTCATTAGAGGAAATAGTATGATGAGGTTGTTGTTGAGTACCGTTCGCGGTGCTCTCTCATGGATGCTATTGGCTGCCATATTAGAGGGTATAAGCGGGCTACTGCTGGTGCCTGTAATTATCAATTGGGGATCAGGGGAGTTAACTCCATTACTCTGGCTTATCGTGTGTAGTTTAGTTTCATTGACTGTCACCTTTATTGCCACGCAAAAAGGCTATTTAGCTGGAGGCATTGTGATGCGCTATTTGACCAATGCACTCATTCACCATTTACCCATCTCACTAAGGCCCATTTCATCCGCAAGTAGCCTAGTTTCTGGACCTGTAACGCATATGATGGCAATACCTGCCCACTTACTTTCTCCGATTATTCGCGGTGTCGTGACACCTTTAACCGTGATAATGGGCGCATTGCTTTATGATTTTTGGTTGGGGGGATTATTGCTAGTTATTGGGTTAGCTTTACTGGTTATTTTACGTTTTTCTGCCAACCAAGTTTCACTCGCTGAAAAACAAATGCATCTTTCTCAACAACAGGTGGTGGATTCATTAGGTCACTTTGCCGTCCACCAGCCATTGATTCGTCGAGCAGGTATCAGCCATCAAGAGCAGCAGAGCCTCAAGCAAAACTTGACTCAGCAGTACCAAACTCAAAAGCAACTACAACGCCGTAGCTTGCCTTTTCATCTTCTTTTCTCATTATCTATCCAAGTCACTTTTATTGGGTTACTTGCTGCGGGTCTTTTCTCTGTTAATCATAATGGGATCACACTCAATATGTGGTTAGCGGGTATGCTGCTTCTCGCACGTTTTATAGAACCATTGTGGCTACTGTCCCACTTGGACCAAGCATTGCGCCAAGCAAAAAAATCGCTTAATCAACTCATAGATGCATTATCCACACCTGAACTCATATTTATGCGTAGCTCACAGTCACCATCCAACAATATCGTCAATTGTGCAGAATTATCGCACTTTACGAAGGATGGAAAACAGTTATTAAAATCGCTCAATTTAACCTTTGATGAAAAAAAGCTAACGGTAATTGTTGGGGAGTCCGGTGCTGGCAAAAGTACCTTATTAAACCTACTTGCTCGCTTGCAAGATCCCACTCAAGGTGCTGTTTATTATGGCGATAAAAATATTGCTCAGTTATCACAAGAAGTGCTTTGCCGAAAACGAGGAATTTTATTTCAAGATAGTCATTTGTTTCGAGGAAGCCTACGCCAAAATTTAATGGCTGGCTCAAATAATATTGATGACCGAGAGATTATCGAGCAACTGAATGAGCTGAATATTAACGCGGATAATGCATTACTTGATGCGGATGTCGGCTCAGACGGGCAGATTTTTTCTGGCGGTCAGCGGCAGCGTTTATGTATTGCTCGGTTACTATTGAGCCATCCTGATATTATTTTCATGGATGAACCAACCGCTAATCTTGACCATATCAATACAGCAGCCGTGATTGAAGTACTGAGAAAAGCAATTGAGCAAACACGGATTGTGGTGACACATCAACCGATGTTAGCTCGTCAAGCTGACCATATTATTGTCATGGTTAGAGGTGATGTTATCGACCAAGGTTCACATGATGAACTAATGGCTCGGACGCCTTGGTATCAGCAGTTTATCAATGGAAATTTTTAGTTTGATATCAGCCACGCTTACCAAACAGACGATGGCTGAATTCTTCAATATGACGATGCTCAAGACGGTTTTGCATCGTCAGGCTCCAGCTTGCCGATAAACCTGCTGCTCCTAGCAAACGCTGATAAAGTTCTTCATCAAATGGTGCGTGAAAAGCAATCATAATTGCCTCTTGGACTGACACATCACTATTACGACTCAATAACTTGATTGGTATTTCAGCGCTAACAGAACCCGTTTTTATCACTCGATATAACCAACCGCAACGGCCGTTTTCTTGCATCATTTGGGCAAAATTTTCAACGCCAGTTAAGCCATTAAGTTTGTAGCAAGGGGAACGAGGTTGAGTCACTTGGATACGCGTATCTCCCCACGCAAAAATATCACCTATAAAGACATTATCTTCCGTCATACCGAGGGTTGAGATATTTTCACCGAATGCCGGTGGCGTGAATAATGTCTCGATTTCAGGGTAAGCATTGGCCCAAAATTGATAATGCTCCGCAGGATAATGGCACAGAGCACGGTCAGAGCCACCATGAAAGCGTGTCTCTGCTTGTTCATCACCCTCAAGTCCTAATTGCCCTAACGACAATAAGCCATCAACTTGACGTTTATAGATAGCACTGTTGCCGCATGCTAACGTGGGTTCAACTTTACCAATATAGACTTGGGGATGAATTTTCATTGATAACATACCTTAATAAGAGCTTTAAATTTAGTTAATTCATAATAGCCATTCAACGTTAATATCATAATCTTATTTTGACCAATTCAGAAAAAACTTCAGCCGCTAAAGTAGGCATGATAAGTAGAATAGATGTGTTTGATATTCAAAAATTAAGCTGTTAGTGGCGGAAATAGAGAGGGATTCTAGTGAGTTGCGATATCCGCAATAAAAAACAGGTGT
This sequence comes from Providencia burhodogranariea DSM 19968, assembly GCF_000314855.2. Lineage (GTDB taxonomy): Bacteria > Pseudomonadota > Gammaproteobacteria > Enterobacterales > Enterobacteriaceae > Providencia > Providencia burhodogranariea. The sequence goes on from NZ_KB233224.1 coordinate 447,671, forward strand.
CCCCAAAGGGTAACACCTGTTAAGTCATTCTTCAAATAAGGTGATTATTTGGTTTTTTCTGCGAAGCGTTTTGCCGCTTCATCCCAGTTAACCACTGACCAGAATGCTTTGATGTAGTCAGGGCGACGGTTTTGGTATTTCAAGTAATAAGCATGTTCCCACACATCTAGACCCAAAATTGGGTAGCCAGATGCACCAGAGATAGCTTCACCCATCAGCGGGCTATCTTGGTTAGCGGTAGAAACAACAGCTAATTTACCGTCATCTTTCAGAACCAGCCAAGCCCAGCCAGAACCGAAACGTGTAGCCGCCGCTTTTTCAAATAAGTCTTTGAATGCGTCAACGCTGCCGAAATCGCGTTCGATAGCCGCTTTTAGATCACCACTCAGTTCTGTATCTAACTTCAGACCTTTCCAGAATAGGCTATGGTTTGAGTGCCCACCGGCATTGTTGCGAACAAAAGTACGTTGGTCAGCAGGAACTTTATCCAGCTGTTGAACCAGCACATCAATATCAAGACCGGCTAATTCAGGTAATTTTTCTAACGCAGTGTTAGTGTTATTAACGTAAGTTTGGTGATGCTTGGTGTGATGGATTTCCATGGTTTGCTTGTCGAAATGAGGTTCCAGCGCATCATAAGCATAAGGTAAAGCAGGTAATGTGTAGCTCATTGTGTTGTCTCCAGTGACTATTAATTTACACCCATCATACTTCAAGTTGCCTTCGGCTGCGTATATAAGTTAAACCTGCTATCCAACTCACTATAATTTCTATGATATCCGGATAGCATCGCTATTCACCTAGATACAACTCGAATTATTTAGTCTACCCCACAATAGTTCAAATTGCATGACTGTTGGCGACTTTCAGCTATCCGAGTCACATACCTATGTATGTTTACTAGCTAGTTTCGTTTGCCCCCTACATACACCTTGAATTATTTAGGGTATTTAACGCTATGCCTCTAAATTCTATAACAAAAAGACATAAGGTATAGACTTCAGTAACGTCAAACTTTATAAAAATACATTCATTAATATTTACATTATAGTTATTTTACTGTTAATGAAAATCATTATCAAACCCATGTGATTTGTGTGGCTTTTTTCATTAGCTATCATTGATAGTTAATTTAGCAACTAATACTAATATTAACACCTTTGATTTTCTTTAATATTATAATTTTAAATATAGTTAGATAATTAATCTAAGCTTGCATTTCGCATCAAATGATAATTCTGTTAAATCCATTACAGTTAATACGTGATCTTCCGCGCAAAAGAAAAACAAATTCACACCACCCTCTTTAGTTAACTATTTTTTGACATAGTATTAACATCTGCAAGGAGATAATAATATGACTCAAATAACTAAGCACCCCGTTCCTGCTGAAATTGCAGAAAATGCGCTAATAAACGAACAAGAATATAACAATGAGTACCAACTCTCTATTCAAGACCCAGAAAGATTTTGGGGCGAGAAAGGGAAAATTATCGATTGGATTAAACCATATACCAAAATAAAAAATACTTCCTTCGACCCCGGTCATGTCAGTATTCGCTGGTTTGAAGATGGTACCCTTAATTTAAGTGCTAACTGTTTAGATCGCCATCTAACTGAAAGAGGCAATGAAACCGCGATTATTTGGGAAGGCGATGACCCTTCACAATCAAAACAGGTTACTTACCGTGAACTGCATCATGATGTGAGTCAGTTTGCTAACGTATTAAAGCAACAAGGTATTCGTAAAGGTGATGTTGTCGCAATTTACATGCCGATGGTGGTTGAAGCAGCCGTCGCAATGCTAGCCTGTGCTCGCATTGGTGCGATTCATACCGTCATTTTTGCTGGTTTCTCGCCAGAGGCTGTATCTGGCCGCGTGATCGACTGTAAAGCGAAACTCATCATTACGGCCGATGAAGGCTTGCGTGCTGGCCGCGCTATTCCTCTGAAGAAAAATGTTGATGATGCATTAAAAAATCCGAATGTCACTACCGTCTCAAATGTCATTGTCTACCGCCGTACAGGCAATGTGCCAAGTTGGGTCGAAGGACGTGACTTATGGTGGCATGATGTTATTGAAGGTATCAGTGATGATTGCCCGCCTGAAGAAATGAATGCAGAAGATCCACTATTTATTCTATATACCTCAGGCTCAACGGGTAAACCTAAAGGCGTGGTGCATACCACTGGTGGTTATTTGGTCTACGCAACGCTAACATTTAAATATACCTTCGACTACCATCCTGGTGAGATTTACTGGTGTACCGCTGATGTGGGTTGGGTAACTGGTCATAGTTATCTTCTTTATGGCCCATTATCGAATGGTGCGAAGACATTGATGTTTGAAGGTGTTCCTAACTACCCTGCAGTTAATCGTATGAGCCAAGTGGTTGATAAGCACCAAGTCAATATTCTTTATACTGCTCCAACAGCAATCCGAGCCTTAATGGCTGAAGGTGATAAAGCGATTGAAGGAACAGATCGTAGCTCATTACGCATCCTTGGGTCAGTCGGTGAACCAATCAACCCTGAGGCATGGGAATGGTTTTACAAAAAAATTGGTAATAGTCGTTGCCCAGTGGTCGATACATGGTGGCAAACTGAAACAGGCGGCTTCATGATCACGCCACTTCCTGGTGCAACCATGTTGAAACCTGGCTCAGCAACATTACCATTCTTTGGGGTGCGTCCAGCTCTCGTTGATAACCTAGGTGAACCTTTAGAAGGGATCAATGAAGGTAACCTCGTGATTGTGGATTCATGGCCGGGTCAAGCACGCACTTTATTTGGTGATCATGATAGATTTGAACAAACTTACTTCTCTACCTTTAAAGGTATGTATTTCAGTGGTGATGGTGCCCGCAGAGATGAAGACGGTTATTTCTGGATAACAGGCCGTGTTGATGATGTTTTAAACATTTCTGGCCACCGCTTAGGTACCGCAGAAATAGAGTCGGCATTGGTTTCCCATCCAAAAATTGCAGAAGCTGCCGTTGTCGGTATTCCTCATAATATTAAAGGTCAGGCTATCTATGCTTATGTGACCCTAATTTCAGGGGAAGAACCTTCACCAGAGCTGTATACAGATGTTCGTAATTGGGTACGTAAAGAAATTGGCCCAATTGCAACGCCAGATATTTTACATTGGACGGATTCACTTCCTAAAACTCGCTCCGGCAAGATCATGCGCCGTATCCTTCGTAAAATTGCATCAGGTGATACTAGTAACTTTGGTGATACCTCCACACTAGCAGATCCAGGTGTTGTCGAAAAACTACTCGAAGAAAAACAATCAATGAGTATGTCATAACTCAAAAGGTCGCCTTAATGGCGACCTTACATACATCCCAACAAGATGGTTTACTCTAAATAATTCGAGGTGCAGCTAGGCGACAAGCAAACGAATCACAAGGAGCATACATAAGTATGTGACTAGTGTGAGTGAGCGCAGTCAACAAAGCTGCAACTTGAAGTATGACGAGTATAACAGAGGAGAACTCTGATGAATGCTACTGCTTACGAAAAGGTAGAGAATAACCCTCGCTTTAAAGAATTGGTAAGGAAACGCGGTCGATTTTCATGGTTTCTATCAGCTATTACATTAATACTGTATGTCGGTTTTATCTTTCTTATTGCTTTCGACCCAAGCTGGCTTGGCACGCCTATCACTGAAGGCTCGTATATCACTCGCGGTATTCCCGTTGGTGTAGGGCTTATTGTCATCTCTTTTGTACTCACTGGCATATATGTTATTAGAGCAAACGGAGAATATGATCGTTTAACGGCTGAAATTTTGAAAGAGGTTGAACAATGATAAAACTCCTTCCTATTATCTTATTTTTTGCCTCTTCAATGGCATTTTCAGATGCACTGACAGGTGATGTAGAGCGGCAACCTGTCAATATTGAAGCGATTATCATGTTCTTGTTATTCGTTGGATTCACCCTCTATATCACTTATTGGGCATCTAAAAAAACACGTTCTCGCTCTGATTATTATACCGCTGGCGGTAAAATAACCGGTTTTCAAAACGGAATGGCGATCGCGGGTGACTTTATGTCTGCGGCATCATTTCTTGGGATTTCCGCGCTAGTTTACACGTCGGGTTATGATGGCCTCATCTACTCCATCGGCTTCCTGATTGGCTGGCCAATAATCCTCTTCTTGATTGCAGAACGATTACGTAATCTAGGCCGCTATACCTTCGCTGATGTTGCCTCTTATCGATTAAAACAAAGACCAATAAGAATACTTTCAGCTGTTGGCTCTTTAGTTGTCGTCGCGCTATACCTTATTGCTCAAATGGTCGGTGCAGGGAAGCTCATCCAGTTACTCTTTGGTCTTGATTACCATGTAGCGGTTATTATTGTCGGTCTCCTGATGGTGTTATATGTCCTTTTTGGTGGCATGTTAGCAACAACATGGGTACAGATTATCAAAGCGATTCTGCTACTATCCGGCGCAACATTTATGGCCGTTATGGTCATGAAACATGTCGGATTCAATTTCAATACACTCTTTAAAGAAGCCGTCGAAGTCCATAAAAATGGCATCGCTATCATGAGTCCAGGAGGATTAGTCTCTGATCCAATATCCGCACTCTCTCTCGGATTAGCATTGATGTTTGGTACAGCGGGTCTTCCTCATATCATCATGCGTTTCTTCACCGTTAGTGATGCAAAAGAAGCCCGTAAAAGTGTTTTCTATGCCACTGGGTTTATTGGTTACTTCTATATCCTAACCTTCATTATCGGTTTCGGTGCAATTGTTCTCGTCAGTGTAAATCCTGATTTTAAAGATGCAGCAGGAAAATTGCTCGGCGGAACTAATATGGCAGCAGTACATCTTGCTGATGCTGTTGGAGGGAACTTCTTCCTAGGATTTATTTCTGCTGTCGCATTCGCAACCATACTCGCGGTTGTTGCTGGGTTAACACTAGCAGGCGCTTCTGCTGTTTCTCATGACCTTTACGCTATGGCAGTGAAGAATGGTAAGGCTAACGAGAAAGATGAGCTTCGCGTATCTAAAATTACAGTGGTTGTTTTAGGGCTTGTCGCGATTGGATTGGGTATTTTATTCGAAAACCAAAATATTGCCTTCATGGTTGGTTTAGCCTTCTCTATCGCAGCAAGTTGTAACTTCCCAATCATTCTATTATCTATGTATTGGAAAAAGCTAACAACACGAGGTGCTTTAGCTGGTGGTTGGTTAGGTCTTTCAACCGCTGTGATACTGATGATCTTAGGCCCAACCATTTGGGTTGGTATTCTTCATCATGAGAAGGCTATCTTCCCTTATGAATACCCTGCACTCTTCTCTATGATCGTTGCTTTCGTTGCTTCATGGTTATTCTCAATCACAGATAATTCAGCACAAGGCAAAATGGAAATAGAACGCTTTAGAGAACAATTTGTTCGTTCTCAAATTGGTTTGGGTATCGAAAAAGGTAAGTCACATTAGTTATTAGGCTATCTAAATAGCCAATAAATAGAGCGGTTCGTTTTAGGATGAACCGCTTTTTTAATATACTTATAGCGAATGCAATTAACCCACCTAATAATATATTAGACATTCATCACTAAAGAAGACAAGAAGACAAGAAGACAAGAAGACAAGAAGACAAGAAGACAAGAAGACAAGAAGACAAGAAGACAAGAAGACAAGAAGACAAGAAGACAATATCAGTTTCAATATAAATCACACCAACGTGACATGTCACAATTTTCATTTTATTACATATAAAACATTAAGTTATTAAATAAAAATTAAAATAGCAATAATTAATAAATTGGGCTATAAAAAAGCCATCTTGCTATAACAAAATGGCTGTTGTTAAGTATTGGCCTTCCACCTTTACTTGGCATAAGTTACTTTTTCTGCTTTTACCCATTCGTCGACTAAATCGAGAAATTTAACTGGATTATTTTTTGATTCAGCCTTTAAATTGTCAAATTCAGCTTTATTATTAGGAACATAACTCGATAAAAGTTCATTCAATGACGTTGTTTTATTAGCAAAACGTTCATTCAGATTAAGTTTTTTATAAAGAGTAAATGCCAATACAATACTAATAACAAGCATACCAATCACTGATGCTAGGTTGTAGTCAATATGAAGCCATTGACGTACTGAGTTAAGAAAAAGGAATGGCACAAAAAACATGACTAATAACGAAAGAATGATTGCACCATCTTGCCCATTATTAAATTCATCTTCTTTTTGCCCATTAACTGAAATTATTTTGCTAAACACTTGGCTATTAATCATTTTTTTATTTTTCATTTTATCCACCTTGATAAACAAGATTGTGTTTTCTAGTAAAACAATGCATTAAATTGATTTACTCATATGCTTTTATTTTCTAAAAAAAGTGAAGACTGCATACACTACTTTCTGCGCCCATTTTTCTGTAAATCTAAATCTTGTAATAACCAGCTTACCAGCCTTAACAAGATTACTTATTAGTAGTATATATTTAACTTTTTTCAACATCAATTTAACATTTGTAATCTATTTAAATGCGTAAATAGCTTGAAAATAAGAAAGAAAATAGGAAAAAGAAATAAAGAAGGAGGAAAATCTTTTGTCGATGATTGTTAACGCTATTACTTTATAAGTTGATCTTATTGATATAATTTATTTTAGCGATAGAAATGGTAAGCGTAAAGAAGGCATATTCAGACTATGAAATAACATATTCAACTTTATTTGCTTAACAAAGATATATTGTTAAAATCATCAAATTTGCTAATCAATTATTATTTACTCAAAAATAAAAATCTATCAACTAAAATAAGTCAGCTGTTACTAGCTAGCTTGAATAACAGTGATGCATACATATTGGCATAGCTATTTCACCTGAGTATGGATGCTAGCTTTGGCTCTCTAAACTATTATTATCGAGCATACCAAACGATATATTGGCAATACAAATTACACAAATCCACAACTCTACGCATTAGTACCTGAAAATAAGTGAGCTGTTACTCACTAGTTTGAGTCATGATGATGCATTTATATCGCCAATTCAGCTTGAGTATGGGGCTAGTTTTGATTTTTCTAACGTATTAATCTCACGCGATAGATAAAACAAAACAAGTGAGCTGTTACTCACTAGTTTACATCGTGATAATCCATTCATGCTGTTAATTCGAGCAGGGTAACACGCTAAATATTCACGGGTAAATAGGATGACGGATTAAAGATAAGTCAGAATGAGGGATAAGGGATAAGAG
>NZ_KB233225.1:0-182656 GCF_000314855.2 Providencia burhodogranariea DSM 19968
CTCTTATCTCTTATCTCTTATCTCTTATCTCTTATCTCTTATCTCTTATCTCTTATCTCTTATCCCTTATCCCTTATCTCTTATCTCTTATCTCTTATCTTCATTCTGACTTATCTTTAATCCGTGATCCTATTTACCCGTGAATATTTAGCGTGTTACTCTGCTCGAACTAACAGCATGAATGGATTATCACGATGTAAATCAGTCAGTAATAGCTCACTTATTTTCACATGCTAATTCATAGAATTGTGGGGTGTGATTGATATTACAAATTTTATATTTAAAAAGGTAAATAACCATCCTATTTAATAGAAAGAATTACTGATATGAATATATTCTCACGATGTAAACTAGTGAGTAACAGCTCACTAATTTACAGATAACTTACCTCTAATGGTTGAGGGGTTGGCGTGATAAATTTGACTCAGTTTGCTTTATTTCGTGTTTAGGAAGAGCAAAATTATTTGTAATACTACTGTGTTGATATTTTGTCTGTAAATGATTACTAACTAATATGTAGCAGTTCACTTGTTTTGGAGATAGTGAATTGAATTATCTTGTTTTTTATCTATCGCTTGGCTTGTGTGAGACGAATGAGTTAGAGAGCGTAAAACTAGTACCATTGCGGTAATCGAATTGGCGATGTGAATAGATCACTGAGATTTAAACTAGTAAATAATTTACTTTTCTATTTTATTATGTAATGTGACATGTCACGATTTTTTGTTTTTTATTTAAAAATCAATGAATTAGTTTTATAAGGATAAAGTTGATATAAATACGAAATTATTGATTTTGAAATATATGATGTAATTAGCACACGATAACACCATTACTATGTATTAATTAGCTTTGACCTTTGGTGGGTCGCTTCCTAAGAGCGGTTCTAACGATGATAAATTAGATAGTATAAATCAGCCAAAACTGAGTGAAATCGAAAGTTATTATCTTGAATTTCATGATATTTGAGTCCAAATTGAAGGTAGATAATAACTAATGAAACGACGCAAAATGAACAGTTTTATAAGTAGGCAATCAAAATAACCGGCTTATTTTAAATTAAAAGATGGCTTCCTCGATTCAAAAACCATTCTTAATGCTAATCCAGCAAAGACTGTTTCCATCAACCAGCGCTGTATGGTCTGCAACGATGGGCGGCTAATCAATAACAACAAAATTGATCTCGCTATTACAATAATCATAGAGTTTATACTAAGGCTAATTAACATTTTAGTTATTCTAAGTGCTAAGGACGGAACGAGAATACCTCCATATTAGGATAAGATAAATTGTGGAAGTAACGAAAGAGACATAATAGCAATTTTGAGATTTGCTATGCTTATAAAAAATCTCATGATAAATAGCTTAAAAGTACTGTCTATAGGAAGGATTTGGACATTAAATACAGCTCTACCATTTGGTTTTATTGCCTGCCAAGCAAGATAAAGAAGATATAATGCGCCTGCTAAGCGAATATATATATAAAATAAAGCCTAAAGTCATAGCTGTTAATTAAATAAAATTTACTTGCTAATACTGACAAATAGGTCATGAAACTAAATAAATAATATTAGGTTCAGATGTAAATACTATTAAGAGAGCAATAAAGCCGAGTGCCAGTAAATTTGTTTAATCATGGATAATTGAACCCTTTTGAATTTAATAGTTTTCACCACCTATCGTGATAATAAATAAGTGAATATACTTGGATGGATCTTATTTGTACAGGTGTGAATGATTAATGAAAGTCAGAATATTGAAATGTTAATTAAAAATATTAAAAATTAGTAAGATATGCATATACATTATAGTAAAACATTTAAAGATGAACCAAGTAATTATTGTGTAAAGATAGTTAACTAAGCAAATTTTTTAGGTAATAGCTGATGTGAATAAACATACTTAATTAACTATAAAATTGAAATTTAAGTTAGTGTTGAATTAATCTGATTAAATGTTAGGGCTATTTAGTACGAATGAATTGTTTATCAGTATATGGAAAATTATTTTATGTAACTTAAATTTTAGGGAGTGAGCTATTGATGCATACAATATTAAGATTATATATTGAAACTTTTATCTTTTTAATATGGTAAGTTTCAATGATATGAGTGGCTTCATAGAATAATTAGTAATTAATGTTTAATATTAATAGTATCCTTATATCAAATGATTCATAAATTTTGAAAATTTTAAGGGTTGATTGTTTAATTTTAATGGAAAGGTACTCATAAATTTAAGGAAGGAAGTATAGTTAGCATATCTAATGAATAACCTAAGATTTTATCTTCTTAATGAAAAATAATGAAAATGGGAGTTTTTAAGATATTTCTGTTTTAAAAATAATTTTTTGAAATTAATATTATTTTTTCCTAATTAAAATAGGATTAAATAGTTTTCTCTAGGGGGGTTTTATCTAATATTAAGATAAAATAAGGTTGGTTAAACTTAAATACCACTTAAATGAGTATTTTCAAATCATTGAAAATAAAAGGTATTTTTCTTAAATTTTTTCTTTAACTCTTTTTTGGTTTAAAAATATCAAAAAAAAACTATTATTGTTCACAGTTTCCGAAGTGATGTTGATGTGATGAAGAGCGATTTGATTTTTTATTTTATTAGAGATTATCAAATTGATTAGTGACTGGTTGGTTACTATTTAAATGATTCATAACTATCCTAAACGATAAGTATCTAAAGGTAATTAGCTATGCGCGATAATTTTGAATTAATGAATTCATATGGTTCATATGATTTGGAAAATAATTCTTCATTTGAATCTAATAATGATGATGAAGAAATAGATCTTTCATTATATAAAGATAAAATATCTAAAGCTATAGGTCAGGTAATACGTGAAAACAGATTAAAACGAGGTATGTCAGGTAAAGAATTAGGTGATAAACTTCAAATTAGTCAGCAGCAAGTATCTAGATATGAGCGTGGTGTTAACCAAATAGATCTACCTAAATTTATTTGCTTGATGAAAATCTTAGAAATAAGACCTTATGTTATATTTGAAGTAATCAATGACGTATCTATTTTAAATTAGTGATAATTAATTAACAGTAGATGAAGCTATAATTGGTTTTAATTATCACCAATTATATCCTTATCTATTTTAATAATATTAAATTGGATGAGCAACAAGACTAATAATAATCTATTTTTATATGATAGATGAATTTTTATATTAAACTATAAAGGAAATAAAATGAAATTAGCTAAGCTAGCAGTTGCAACCTTATTTGCAGTATCTGTTTTACCATTAAGCTCAATGGCAGATAACACGGGTACAATTAACTTTGTTGGATCAGTAGTTAATACTCCATGTAATATTGCACAATCATCTTTAAAACAAACTGTTGATTTCGGTCAATTATCTCGTAAAGCATTAGAAAGTGGTAAAGCAGCAGAAACTGATTTTGATATTAAATTCACAGGTTGTGACTTCACTAATTTTAGTAAAGATGCTCAAGGTAACCCAGTTGCAGTGAAATCAATGGAATTAGTTTTCACAGGTCAAAGCTACGCAGATAAAGAAAATACTTTACTCTCAACTTCTACTGGTAACGTAAATAACCTGGGTGTTGCGATCGATGGTTTTGAATTTGGTAAAGCACAAGATGTATTAGCTCGTGTTGTTAATCTAAAAGGCGACAATACTTTGACATTTAAAGCATTAGCTAAAGCAATTGATGTTTCTAAAGATGTAGCTGAAGGTAAATTTAGCGCTATCTCTAACTTCCGTATTACTTACCAGTAAGTATCTGGATTAACCGCCAGCATTCCACTGGCGGTACTTTAATACTTTTAAGGGAGAAAAGGGTGGCTGTCTATCTGCGTCTAAGCTTTCAAATAACAGGGATCATGTTTGCACTAATGTATGGTTGTTCTGCAATATTTGCAGCAACAGAAATTGGTTCGAGGCATGAAGGAATAACCCAGCTCGTTGGGAGTGTGATTTCAACACCATGCTCTATCACCATGGATAATCGCGATCAAACTGTAGATTTCTCACCGTTAACTTTACCCATGTTATCGACGGAATCCTCACGAGAGCAATATCTTCAACAGTTTGACATTGAACTTCATGATTGTGGCAGTGTGTATTCTTTTGTTGATAGTAAAACTTGGACAATACGTTTTGATGGTCAAAGTGCAGAGCATATAAATGCATTTGTACTGCAAGGCCCTTCCCAAGGATTGGGAATTTCCGTGCTCGATAACCAAATGCGAAAACTAATACCAGGACATAATTACCCCTTATTTAATAATGTATTACTGCAAGATAAATCCGGGAAAACACTATTTTTGCGTTACTTTCTGCAACTCGAATTGACAGGAAAGCCTATTCAAGCGGGAAGTTATCAAGGACTGATTCGTTTTTTTATCGATTATCAATAAAACACAGAAATAATCCCCTCAATGAAATGGATGTTGAAGGAAAACTATTATCGGATTTGGGATGGTACAGGGCATGATGTTCAAACTTAGCAATATTAGGCAAGCCGTTTTATTAGCATTAAGTGTTACCGTATGGACAGCGCATGCTACTGAATTTAATACTGATGTATTAGATGCAGAAGATATTCAAAACGTAGATATGAGCCAATTTTCTGTTGCTGGGTATGTACCACCAGGTAATTATGTTTTAACAGTATTTGTTAATGGCCAGCGTTTAGGTGCTCCTCGTGATATCACAGTATATGCACAAAATAATGATGTAGAAACACCAATGGAGTTGACGTGTATACCGGCAGATATGTTGGATTTATTGGGGTTAAAAGAATCAGTACGAGAGCAAGTTACTACGACACATGATAAACAATGTTTGAATCTATCAGCCTTAACAGGTGCTCAGCTTAACGTAGAGCTTTCAACCTTATCACTAAAAATGACCATTCCACAGTCATGGATGGAATATCGAGATCCTAACTGGATACCGCCTGCCTTATGGGAGGACGGGATTAATGGTGCATTTATTGATTATAGTGCAACAGCGACAGCGACAGAAGAAACTGCGGGTAATAAACAGATTTATTTATCAACTAATGGAACCGCGGGAGTCAATTTAGGCGCTTGGCGCGTTCGGGGTGACTACAATGCCACTTATCAAAAGCAACATGGTGGTACAAATCCATTAGAAACGCATCAATTTGATTTTAGTCGGCTTTATGCATTTACGTCGTTGAAGACAATAGCTTCTCTCTTGACGTTAGGAGAAAACTATTTTTATTCCGATGTATTTGAATCATGGCAGTACAGTGGGGTTTCATTAGAAAGTGATGACCGTATGTTACCACCAAAATTGGTCGGTTATGCGCCAGAAGTTATTGGTGTCGCCACAACCAATGCCACTGTGACTGTACGCAGTCAAGACCGCGTTATTTTAGAAACAACTGTTCCACCAGGGCCTTTCCGTATTCAAACATTAGACAGCGGTATTCGTGGGGTCTTAGATGTCACAGTACGTGAAGAGAACGGAGAAGAAAAAAAATTCAGCTTGAGTACAGCATCATTGCCTTATTTAACTCGACCTGGTCGTATTGTTTATAAATTAGTTGCAGGTAAAACTCGTTATGATGGTCATCATTTAACTGGAAAACCAGTTATTGGAGGCGAGCTTTCTTATGGTTTATCTAATGCATGGTCATTGTATGGTGGATCACAGGTTAATGGCGATTATCAAACTGTTGCTATAGGTATTGGGCGAGATTTATTCGCTTTCGGTGCACTGTCATTGGATATCACCCAATCTGTCGCTCACTTTAAACAAGAAAATTTACAAGGGCGTTCATATAGATTGAATTATGCAAAATCTTTCGATGATTTACGAACCGATATTACGTTTGCAGGTTATCGTTTTGCGGATAGAAATTACCGTACATTAACGCAGTTTATGGATGAAGATCGTACTGGATATGTGAACCGTGCGCCAAAAGAAAACTATCAAATTTATCTAAATAAATATTTTGATAACTTTAATATTTCTCTTAATTATCAATACAGTACTTACTGGCAAGATAAACCACAAACTCAATATGGTTTATATGCAAGTACCAATATTAGCATTCCTGGGCTATCTCAGCAAAATGCAAACTTATCAATTTCAGCTACACGAACAGAGCGTGATAGTGGTTATAAAGATGATGCGATTAACTTATATCTTACGGTTCCATTATTTACAGGGAATAGCCTGACATTTTCAGAAAACTACTCGCGTTCAGGTGGGAACAATCAATATAACCATAATATTGGTTATAGCGGATATAGCGATCGTGATAACTATAATTTAAGTGTGGGTTATAACCACGGGCAAAATATGGATAGCCAATCAAGTATTAGTGGTTATTATTCACGCGACTTATCACAGGCTAATCTTTCAGCAAATGCGAGTTATGTACCTCACCAATATCGTAGTTTTGGTGCATCAATTAATAGTGGTATTACTGCAACATCTCATGGCGTCGCACTACATCGTAGTGCAAATGGTGATACACGATTAATGATAGAAACACCAGGTGCTAGTGGTGTGCCATTAGATAGTGGAGTGATTAAAACTAATGGATTGGGGTTAGCTGTGCTCCCAAATATCAATAGCTATCGTAAGTCTACTGCGTCTATTAATACCAGTCAGCTACCTGAAAACATGGAAACGTTAGCATCGACAACAGATATTACATTGACGAAAGGTGCAATTGGTTATCGTAGTTTACCCGTGATGAAAGGGGAAAAATTATTTGCCATTTTATCACTGAAAAATGGCAAAAACCCACCTTTTGGCGCGAGTGTACGCAATGTCGATAATCGTGAATTAGGTATTGTGGGAGAAGATGGTGTGACTTGGTTAGTAGGGATTTCACCACGAGAAAGGCTATCTGTTCATTGGGCTGGTGAAAAGCAGTGTGAGCTTTTATTGCCTGAAAATATGGATACCAAGTCCAATATGTTATTGCTGCCATGTTTACAATCAAATAATACTGTTATGGCCACGCCTTCAGTACCACGGACTCAAATAGAGTCTGAATAATTTTAAAAGTATTTAATTTATTTTTATGAGGTTAACTATGTTTCATTTACGTTTACGCCATGGGCTACTGGCGACATTACTTTCAACAACTGCACTAATATCAATGAGTGCTCATAGTGCCGTAACGTTAGATAGAACACGGATTATTTTTCCAGGCACAGAAAAATCCATCAATGTCACCATTTCTAATGACAATCCTGAAGAAGCTTATTTAGCGCAGAGTTGGATTGAAGATTTAAAAGGAAATAAATTAACCAAAGGCGCAATTTTGGCCACTCCCCCTTTGCAACGAATTGAACCTAATAGCAATAGTTTGATTCGTTTAAGTACTACCCCTGAATTGGGAAAATTGCCACAAGATCGTGAATCTGTATTTTATTTTAATTTACGGGAAGTGCCACCAAAGTCTGCAGAGGGTAATACACTGCAGATTGCTTTGCAGTCTCGAGTAAAATTATTCTATCGACCTACCAGTATTTTGTCTGAGTCTGAAACAAAATGGGCACATAAAGTGACATTAACTAAGACTACGAAAGGGTATCGTATTAATAATACAACACCATTTAATTTAACTGTGATTGGGTTAGGTAATAGTAAAGCACAGGCTGAACAAAATGCTTTTAATGTGGTAATGGTACCGCCAAAATCTGCACAAGAAGTTTCTTCACCAGCTTTATCAACACCTTATCTTACTTATATTAATGATTACGGTGGAAAGCCAACACTTACTTTTAGTTGTCAAGGTGAGGCATGCTCTGTCACGGGTGAACTTTAATTTCTATCGTAATAATGGGTGGAAGTAAGAGGATAACATAATGAAAAAACAGAAGATGATTTGGTTATTACCGCTTATTATTGGGAGCATCTTCAGTGTTTCTGTATGGGCTAAGAGTCTTGTTGCGAATACACCAGTAAAACAATCCGATTATGAATTATCACATCAAGGATTGGTGAAAGTAAACGCTACAGTATTTAACGCACCTTGTAACTTTCGCACGGACATAAAAACAAGGAAAACAATACTGACGGAGTGTGGTGCTGGTTCAGTATTTGGTGCAATGAAAGTATTCGATAGTGCAGCGAAAACTCCCGTATCGTTCCAATTGTACGATGTCCAAAGAGGTTATACTCATACTCGTCATGCTATTTATTTACGCAATGGCGATAATCTTATTAATTTACCTTTATTTATGGAAAGTAATAGAACATATCGATTAGAGGTGAGTTATGAATAAGATAAATAAACTTAGGTACCTGTTATTAATTCCATTTTTTTTAGGGGCACCGTTAGCATATAGTTCCAATACTCTTGATGTTGAATTTAATGGTGAATTAATCGCTACGGCATGTCAAATATCATCAAAATCAATTAAGCAGGATGTCCCGTTGTATAACTTACGTTGGCAATTTATTAATGAAAATGGTTCTAGTGCCGTAACACCATTTTCTATTGCTATTGATAAATGCAGTGCAATGGATTTGAAGAAAATTATCAAACTAACGTGGATAAGCAATAAATTAATTACTGTAAAAGGTGACAGTTTCATCGCCACTGAGGGCGACAGTAATGTCCTCTTAGGGTTAGTAGATAAAGATGAACGACCCATTATATGGAATAAACCAATGAGCGTCGGTGCTATTTCTGTCGTTGATAATACACAACAATTAGATTTTGGTGTTTTTGTTCGAAAACCGCCAACAGGCGAAGCAAAGACAGGTGATTTTTCGAGCATAATTATGTTTAATGTGGAGTATGAATAGTGAAAATAATCAATCAGCTGAACCGATCTTGTTTGCTACTATTCTTATTACAACCTTTATTTAGCTATGCAGATGTATTACTCGATGTTACGGCCACAATGATAGAACCTACTTGTGATATTCGCAGTGAAAATAATAGCTCACCATTAAAAATTAGCTTTGGAACACTTAATATCGATGATGTGAATAAATCAAAGGCAGTTAATAATTTCCCACTTTATATTACGGGCTGTAATTTGAATAAAAATCTTGCCATTATATTGAGCCCAAAAGGAATGGGAACATTATTATATAACGGAAAGAAAATTCTTGCGACGAGCATTAGTGGGTTAGGAATTGATTTTAATGAAGTGACTGGTGGTAATGTTCGTTCTTTAGATGTGAGTAAAAAACAACGTATTTACCCAGAAAATATTAGTAGTTCTCAATCTAAGATTGATTTGCAAGCAAAACTGGTAAGTACTGTACCAGTTAATCAACTAGAAGCAGGTAAATTCACATCTACGATGACGATTGCAGTGACTTATTATTAATGAGATTATTGATTATGCGATATTTTAAAATGAACTATTGGATTTTTCGAATAAATATTTATTTACGTAATAAATTTCAAGAAATTAAATTTCCAAATGTATTTTTTTATAATTTTAAATTAATCCTTTCCTATTTGAGTGTTTTTTTATTATTTAGTACATACACTTACGCTGATTATGCTGCTGTGGTTAAAAATCCCACTAGTGGTTATTTAATACGATTAACAAGCAATAATGCTAAGATCTCTGATCCTGTAATAGGTTCAGATGGGAAAAATTATTATCGCATCGGTAATCCTATCATTATTCAGGAAAATGCTTCGTCTGTTACTATTTCAGGAACAGCCTTATGTATGGGAAAAAAGTGGGCACCAAACTTTCAGGGTCTTCTTGAGGCTAATAATGCTTTCCATCGACTCTTCATATCTATACCAGAACTGGGGATCAAAATTGAGGGCATAAATGCTTATAGAATCAACAATAATGTTGCTGTGACAATTGAGTCAAAGATGACTAATAAATGGGTTAATATGAGCGCGGGTGCTTGCTCAACATGGTTGAACCAGCTAACAGCAAGTGTATCGGATTTTACTATGCAATTTCCAATTACTGTTACTTTCTACATTAATGAAAAAATTATTGATAACCAAATTGTCATTGCAGGTATGGATCTTGGTGGGTATGTTAGGGCATATACTGCTAAACGTACTACACCACCTTTTAGTAGCTGGCCAATTGGTGAGTCAACGGCACCTATGCGCCTAGCTTCTTCAGTACTTAATGTTGACTCCTCCTGTAAAACCACGACCAGTACTGGTCAGGCAAGTACCCTTAACTTAAAACATGGGCATTTAAATAGCTTGAATTATGATAGCTTGGTTACAGAGAAAGTGACTTATAATTGTACGTTTTCGAAATCGACAGATGTTCGATTACGCTTAGATTATGCAACCGATGGTGATCCCCAAAAACGATTACCGATGATTAATGCGACTAATAATGAAGATAGAATATACAGTGAATTAAAAATGGTCGATGAATCAACAGGGCAATCAGGAACCGATTTTAAAGTGAATATAAAAGATTTAAAAACCATTACTATTAGCAGTCATCTTCAAGGAAAAAATGCGGTTGCCGGTGATTATCGTGGCTCAGCATGGTTGATTGCAACCTTTGATTGAAATTATCACAACAAAGAATTAAATAATCACTCTATAATAATTTCTTGATTGATTACATGGATTTTTTCAACTTTACCGAATCACAAATATATGTGATTCGGTTTTTTTTTAATCATCTAGATTAACTTTAATGTATCTATGGTTGACAATACACACCATGTTGTTCGGTGGAAGAAATAAAATACCCACCATCTCCCTGAGGGTAAATGGAAAGATCCATATTAGAATCTTTATAAATATAAGCATAAGAAAATATATTTTCTAAAATTTCATTTTTTGCATTATCGCTTTTATATGTAATTATTTCATTTGTATTTAGATTTAATGTGTTTTTAGATTGCGTATAGCTGAAAAATACTTTCCTATTTATTATAGATGAATCATTTCCATTTTTGATATCTCCTTTTATTTTAATCCAACCGTTATTTTTACTTAAAGCCAAATTAAAATAAATATGTGATATAGTATCTTCATTCAATGATTTCATTTTCAATTTTGCACTGCAACTTATATTTGAAAAATCATCTTTTTTGTTTAAAATAAAAATAAGAGCTGCGGATATAACTAAAAAACAGGATAAATAAAATACATTAATTAGTTTCATGAGGGGTTTTTCCTATGATGTAATAAGAAATACAATCGTTAGGGCGTAGATTGAACCGGCTAAATTTATTTTCACAAACTAAGAAGGAAAAGTCATTTCTATATTTATAACTTTTTAAGTAAACTATTCTATATCGTTCATCTAAATTAGCGGTTTCTTTTTCGATTAGCTTTAAATGGTTATCGTCATGGTCATTGTCATAATTACAATATATATTCTTACCTTTTAAGTTTCCACAATGTTCATAATTAAATAATGTTTTTTTATTATCAGAAATTGCATTTTGAAAAAAATAAAAATAGATAACAAAAAACAAAAATGACAATAACAATATGGGGATATATTTTTTATTCTTTAAAGCAGTAGCAGTAGCAGTAGCAGTAGCAGTAGCAGTAGGATTAATATCTTTTTCTATTGTATTTTGTTTTTTTTCATCATCAATAGCAATCAATTCCACTTCTAATTTTTCAATGTGAACATTGTTATTGATTAAATACCCTTTTCTTGGTACTGTCGTGATAATGTTACTTTTTAGATGAAGCTCTTCAAATGCTTTTCTAATTAATAGGATGTTTTGATAAAATGCATTATTAGTAACGTACTTTTCTTTTTCCCCCCATCCTATTTTAAATAATTCCTGCTGTGTTGTTATATTACCACTATTATCGATAAGGTGTTTTAATATCCTTGTTGATGGCGCTAATAATTTTTTATTTACGTTTAAGCTTCTAGATATCAACTCCCCCTCATTATAATGGAATTCAATATCATTATTGATAATATATATCATAAATTGCTCGTTATATTTAATTCGTAGGAATGAGAATTGAATGAATTTAATTATTAATTATAACATAATAATTAAATTCATGTGAAGCTTCATAATTTGAGTGATTTATTGTTTGATGTTTTATTCTAGTTATTACTTTTAAGTATTTAAAAAAGAGTGGATTAAATTAAATTAATATCTGATTGAGTAATCGTAAAAGGAGTGATGGGGTTGTGGATGATTATAAATCACTTTTTAGATGAGGGTAGTCTGTATGCGATAATCGTTATTGTATATTTTCATTCTATTTACTATTAAAGTTACCGTAGCTATATTTATATTTTAAAAAATTTAGAGTTAATCTAAGTTTAGGAGATTTCCGTATGATATTAATATAGATTGGCAATGATTTTAGTTGTGCTTGTCACATTAATTATTAATGTATTTAATTTTACTTCACATTTCTTAGCGTTTTTTATATTTAAACTCGGAAATTGTTAAAACTAATCGTTATTGTTGGGTTTTTGTTATGCCGCGACCGCTAATGTTTGTTTTTGTTTTTAATATGTTAATTTCACCCATGATAAAAATAAATTAACGTTACAAAATATTTTATTACGTAATAATAATTAAGTTAAAATAATTGATTAAATGAAAAAAAATAACGTTTTTTAAGCGTGAGGAAAAATTTTATTTTAAATATGAAAGTTCTTCTATTAGATTTCCTTTAGAAAGTTGCTCTAATATCATTTTAAGCCAAGGTGTAAACTGTTCAGGGGTGCTTTCTATTTCATTACGTAATTGGGATATTGTCACCCAGCGAGTTGCGGCAACTTCATCAGGATTAGGACTTACTTCTTGATTATAATGACCAACGAACAGATGGTCATACTCGTGTTCTATCAACCCACCACTCACATCAGAATGGTAAATCAAATGGCCAGCAGGGGAAATCGCTGTAGAAAAACCAAGTTCCTCTATTAATCTACGTTTTGCTGCATTCAAGGTAGTTTCATTGGGGCGTGGGTGGCTACAGCAGCTATTTGCCCATTGACCGGCAGAATGGTATTTATGAGCAGCTCGCTGCTGTATTAATAATTCGCCTTTATTATTGAAAATAAATACAGAAAATGCGCGATGTAACTTCCCTAATTGGTGTGCTAATAGTTTAGGCATCGTGCCTATTTCAGTATCATTTTCGTCAACAAGAATTATATTTTCATTCATAATATATCTTAGTGGGTGATGAAATGTTAGACCATAGTATTATAGTTTAATACTTCTTATTTGTAGATTTGAGCTGTTTAAATGTTGGTTATTTGTTAATTATTAAAGCTTACAGTGATGAATATTAAGATAGATTTGTCATTCTTCGAGTTGCTTGATTGTTGCATTCGCTTAACTTTACTTCTACAAGTAACTCGAACTATTTTAGGTATAAAAACGGTGAGCCTAATAAAAACTATTTTTGCTGTAGCACCCATACCGCAGCCTCAACCCGTGATTTTAGATTTAGCTTTTTGAGTAAATGTTTAACATGAACTTTGACGGTACTTTCCGCGATATCGAGCTTACGAGCGATCATTTTATTTGATAATCCTTGTGAAATTAACTCTAAAATATCGGACTCTCTTGGTGTTAAAGAGAGAAGACTACTGTCTGTTTGCGGGCGATTATCTCTTAAGGACTCAGCAAGCACTGACGTCAATGCTGGGCTGACAACCATCTTGCCACTTGCTGCTTCTTTAAGGGCAACAATAAGTTCTTCGGGTTCCATATCTTTTAATAAATAGCCATCCGCGCCACGTTTTAGCGCATTCACAAGGTCATCTCCATAATTAGATACGGTGAATAGAATGATCCTTCCTGATAATTCACGTTTTCTGAGTTCATCGAGAGTTTCAAAGCCGTTCATGCCCGGCATATTGAGATCAAGTAAGATAAGATCAGGATCTTGCTCTTCTGCGATTTTTATTCCTGTCATTCCATCGCCAGCTTCGCCAATCACTAATAGTGATGGCTCAAGGCTAATCAGTTGCTTAACGCCACTTCTTAACATGGGATGATCATCGATAAGTAAGATTGTTGATTTTTCGTTCATTATATTTGTAATTTCCATAAATTGTTTTGCTTTAAATAATTAAGCTACTGATTGAGAGAACGTGATTTTAACTTCGGTTCCCCCTTGAGATCTTGGAATAATCTCGAATGTGCCATTGAGGCTGAGTGCTCTTTCTCTCATTATAATCAAACCGTAGTGGTTTTGTTTGTCTGGTGAAGGGCCAATTCCTTCACCATTATCTTCGATTGTAATGGTAATGACGCCTGAATTTTGCTGGAGTGTGACTTGTGCCCAGTTTGCATGCGCGTGTTTTAGAATATTGCTCAATGCCTCTCTGATTATCTGTATGATATGAATAGATTGGTGTGGAGTAATACTTTTTACGGGGAGATCATAATTTAATAAAATTTGAAATCCCATTCGCTGACTAAATTCGCTAATTGTTCCTTCAAGTGAGGGAAGTAATCCTGGCTCCATTAATTTTAAGCGGAATGTCGTTAAAAGTTCTCTAAGTTGGCTGTAGGCGGTATTAATTTCACTTCGCATTTCGCTGAGTAACTGCTGATGCTTTTCAGGTAATGATTCAGGTTGCATTTGTAAGTAGCTAATTTGCATTTTTAGGCAAGAGAGTGATTGTGCTATGGAATCATGTAGTTCTCTTGCTATAGCCGAACGTTCATCCATAATTAGCAATTGTTGTTGCTGCTCTATTTGATGTTCCATCGCTAGCATTCCTGAAATTTGTTTAGCCAGTACCAGAACTAAATTGTTTTGTTCATTTGATATAGCTTCGCTCGTTTCTATTTCTGCGACAATCACGCCATATCGATGAATATTGTCCGATAATTCCCACAATAATGTTTTTGGGTGAAGAACTGTTTCTCTTGGCAAGGGTTGCTTATTGTGATTAAGGCTATTTTGGGTATCGTGATGATCCATTTCATCTGAAGTACAGTAAATTTCATGAAAATATTTTTCATTACTGTCTTCATATAGCCTTAAGCTGAGATTTTTTAATATCGTAATATTTTTGAGTTCACCAAGGACTTTTTGTAGCCTTAAGTCGAGTGGTTTAGCAGAGTGCAGTATTTGGCTTGATTGATAAAGATATGAAAGTACACGATTTTTATTACGCAAATCTGCCGTTTTTTCCGCCACTCTTGATTCTAATTGGTGATAGCTTTGAGCTAATTCATCTGACATTTGGTTCAATGTTAGCCCTAAAGCATTTAATTCATCTTGCGTATTATTAGCTGGGTATCGTTGACTAAAATCTTTTTGTCCGATGGTATTGACCATAGAAAGAAGTTTTTTCCATGGATAGTAAATTTTACGCCTAAGGTGCCAAATTGTCCCCATCAATAATAAAAAGACTAAACAAATAAAGATCATTTGTGTCATTGCGACATAGGCTATTTTTCGTTCTGTTTTTTCATCAATGTCATGAACTAGTTCATCGAGTTTATTAACGAACCCAATCACTTCATATCTTGCGTCATTTGGTGCGGAAGCCTTATTAAGCGCAGGACGTAAGATTTCTAACCAAAAGGTGTGTAGATCAGTCAATTTTGCTGTTAAGTCTTCAGCTTTAACAACTTGAGTTAATTCGGGATTGGATAAATCATGTTCTAAGGCATCTAGATATTTTTCCGAGTGTGCATTTAGAGGGACTAACGAAAGCAAGCGATAGCTTTGCATCCTAAGTGAACCTGATGTATTAATCGCATGCGCATTACCTTGCACACTGATAATCATACGATTTGATATTGTCATGCCAATAATGCCGAGAATAGCAATGAGTAACATCAACCCGATGACTTGATTGATGATTGAAAATCGACGATGAAAATTCGGCATAATAAATTCCTTCAAAATATCCCCGTCATACTTCAATTTGCATGGTTGTTGACTTCACTCAGCTAGCCGAGTCACATAGTTTATCTATGATCCCCGCCTATCTTCACTTGTCGCCTACATGCAACTTGAATTATATATTTCAAGTTACTAAAGTCTGCTACCCAAATTATTGGGGGCATCGACCTTTCGTTATGTTTCTTTTTCTTAAGGGTTGTATTGTTAATAGATTGCTTAAAATTAAATATACTACTTGAGGGTTAACCCTAAATATCCAGTCGATAGAATAACGTAAATATTGATATAAAAGTAATCTTCATAAATCTATTTTTATTATTAATATTTAAATAGTTACTATCAGCTACTCCCTCTACTACTGATTAAGGTTGCTGCTATAGTGTGCAAAATCTAAGTTGAATCTCTCTTGATTTAGATCAGCCTAGTGGTTGCTAAAGCATCACAAACTTGCCTCGAAAATGATATTTATCGAGGTAGGTCATGTCTCAACGAACAGATTTGAATGTAGCAATAAAACAATCTGGGTCTATTATTCAGGATTGGCGTCCTGAAGATACCCAGTTTTGGCAACAAACAGGCCAACGAATTGCAAATCGTAATTTGTGGATTTCTATTCCTAGCTTATTACTTGCGTTTTGCGTTTGGATGTTATTTAGCGCTGTTGCCGTTAATTTAAATAAAGTGGGATTTAATTTCACCACAGATCAATTATTTTTATTAACCGCGCTGCCTTCCGTTTCTGGAGCACTTTTACGCGTACCTTATTCTTTTGTTATTCCGATTTTTGGTGGACGCCGTTGGACAGCAATGAGTACCGCTTTTCTGGTTATTCCTTGTATTTGGTTAGGATTTGCCGTTCAAGATTCAACAACGCCGTACAGTATCTTCATCATTATTTCACTTCTTTGCGGTTTCGCTGGCGCTAACTTCGCGTCAAGCATGGCAAATATCAGCTTCTTCTTTCCTAAAGCACATCAAGGTGGGGCGTTAGGCCTCAATGGTGGGCTAGGTAATTTAGGGGTTAGCGTGATGCAGCTGGTGGCACCATTTATTATTGGTGTCGGTGTTTTTTCCTTTATGGGAGGAACGGGCACCTTACAACAAGATGGCTCAATGCTATGGCTGGAAAATGCAGCATGGATTTGGGTTCCTTTCTTGTTGTTTTTCACCGTAATGGCTTGGTTTGGCATGAATGATTTAGCTGCCAATAAAGCATCTTTAAAAGAGCAATTACCCGTCTTAAAGCGTGGACACCTTTGGATTTTAAGCTTTTTGTATCTCTCTACATTTGGTTCATTTATTGGTTTTTCTGCTGGCTTCGCAATATTGTCCAATACGCAATTCCCAGATGTCGTTATCTTAAAATTTGCCTTCTTTGGCCCTTTTCTTGGTGCTCTAGCTCGCCCAATTGGCGGCATGTTATCTGACCGATTTGGTGGCGTAAAAGTGACTTTGATTAATTTTATCGTGATGACCATTTTCTCAGGCTTATTATTCCTCACATTACCTGAACACGGTCAGGGCGGCTCATTTATTGCGTTTTATGGTGTGTTTATGGTGCTGTTTTTAACTGCGGGACTTGGTAGTGGCTCAACATTCCAAATGATTGCAGTGGTGTTTCGCAAATTAACTATCGATCGCGCAATGTCTCAAGGTACATCAGAACAAGAAGCACAGAAACAAGCAGTAACAGAGAGTGCAGCTGCATTAGGATTTATTTCAGCCATTGGAGCAATTGGCGGCTTCTTCATTCCGAAAGCATTCGGTACCTCGCTAACGCTAACTGGCTCACCTGCTGGCGCGATGATTATTTTCTTTGTGTTCTATATCTCTTGTGTGCTTATCACTTGGTTAGTGTATGGGCGTAAGCACAAATAATAACAATCAATAAAATGACTTAAGCAATGTATGGCGCAATTGGCGTCTCTTTGGAGGTAATCCGAATGAGCAAATTTATAGATAGATTTCGTTATTTCAAACAGCTAGGTGAGACTTTTTCTGGCGATCATGGGCAAGAATTAAATGTAAACCGTGATTGGGAAGATGGTTATCGTAGCCGTTGGCAACATGACAAAGTTGTACGCTCGACACATGGCGTAAACTGTACCGGTTCATGCAGTTGGAAGATTTATGTCAAGAATGGATTGGTGACATGGGAAACTCAGCAAACTGATTATCCACGTACTCGTCCTGATTTACCTGATCATGAACCAAGGGGCTGCCCACGTGGTGCAAGCTACTCATGGTATCTCTACAGTGCCAATCGCGTTAAATATCCAATGGTTCGTAAGCGCTTACTTAAATTGTGGCGCGAAGCGAAAGCAGAACATCAAGATCCAGTGAATGCATGGTTTTCCATCATTAACGATCCACAAAAAGCGCAAAGCTATAAGCAAGCTCGTGGTCGTGGTGGTTTTGTACGTTCAAGCTGGCAAGAGGTGAATGAGCTGATTGCTGCGGCTAATGTCACAACTATCAAAGAGTTTGGTCCTGACCGAATTATTGGCTTTTCGCCAATTCCAGCGATGTCGATGGTTTCTTATGCATCGGGGGCACGTTATTTATCATTAATTGGTGGTGCTTGCCTGAGCTTCTATGATTGGTATTGCGATCTACCACCTGCTTCGCCAATGACTTGGGGTGAGCAGACCGACGTACCAGAGTCTGCTGACTGGTATAACTCCTCTTACATTATTGCATGGGGATCTAATGTTCCTCAGACACGGACACCCGATGCACACTTCTTTGCTGAAGTGCGTTATAAGGGAACGAAAACAGTTGCAGTAACCCCCGATTATGCCGAAATTGCGAAACTGTGTGACCATTGGCTGAACCCAAAGCAGGGTACAGATAGTGCGATGGCGATGGCGATGGGGCATGTCATCCTCAACGAATTCCATGTAAAACGTGAAGCAGAATACTTCCGTGAATATGTTCGCACTTATACCGATATGCCAATGTTGGTGATGTTGGATAAACGGGAGGATGGCTCTTATGTTAGTGGCCGTATGCTGCGCGCTTCTGATTTAATTGATTCACTTGGTGAAGAGAGAAATGCCGAGTGGAAAACGGTTGCGATTGATCAAGCAACAGGAGCGCTATGCGCACCACAAGGTTCGATGGGATTCCGTTGGGATGATAGCCACAAATGGAACCTTGAACCTCGCAATGCGAAAGATGGCCAAGAATTTAAAATGCAGTTGAGTCTTGCTGATTCTTCTGATGAATTTGTTGACGTTGGTTTTCCTTACTTTGGTGGCCTCGAAAGTGAATATTTCCAAAGTGTGGAGCTAAAAGATGTATTGCTTCATAAGCTGCCAGTTAAGCGTATTCAGCTGGTGGATGGTAGTGAATCCTTAGTGACTAGCGTCTATGATTTGATGCTAGCAAATTACGGTATTGACCGTGGATTTGGTGATGAAAATTGCGCCGTAGACTACGATGATATGAAAGCATATTCACCTGCGTGGGCGGAAAAAGTCACCGGTGTGAGTCGTCAAAATATCATTCGTATTGCTCATGAGTTTGCCGATACTGCTGAAAAAACTCATGGACGTTCAATGGTTATCGTCGGAGCGGGGATCAACCACTGGTATCACATGGATATGACCTATCGTGCGATTATCAACATGTTGGTTTTCTGCGGCTGTATTGGGCAAAGTGGTGGTGGATGGTCACACTATGTTGGACAAGAAAAATTACGCCCTCAAACTGGTTGGTTACCACTGGCTTTTGGTCTAGATTGGCAACGTCCACCTCGCCATATGAACAGCACTTCATTTTTCTATAATCATTCCAGCCAATGGCGCTATGAAACCGTCAGTCCTGAAGAGCTATTATCGCCATTAGCGGATAAAAAAGCGTTTAGTGGTAGTCTGGTTGATATGAACGTGCGAGCTGAACGCATGGGCTGGTTACCTTCTGCACCTCAATTAAATGTTAATCCGTTAACGATTGCTAAAAAAGCGCTAGCTGAAGGATTATCTGTTGCTGACTACACTGTCAAACAGCTCAAAGAAGGGACTATTCGCTTTGCCGCAGAGCAGCCAGATAATCCACAAAATTTCCCACGTAATTTGTTTATTTGGCGTTCCAACTTGTTGGGTTCCGCAGGTAAAGGGCATGAGTATCTATTGAAATACCTTTTGGGGACTGAAAATGGAATTCAAGGAACCGATTTAGGTCAGCAAGGTGGAGTGAAACCTGAAGAGGTTGAATGGGCAGATAAAGCAGCCGAAGGTAAAGTCGATTTGGTGGTAACTCTCGATTTCAGAATGTCCAGTACGTGTCTGTTTTCTGATGTGGTTCTTCCTACCGCCACGTGGTATGAAAAAGATGATATGAATACGTCGGATATGCATCCGTTTATTCATCCATTATCTGCTGCCGTTGACCCTGCTTGGGAATCTAAGAGTGACTGGGAAATTTATAAGGGAATAGCGAAAGCATTCTCTGAAGTGAGTATGGGGCACTTAGGCAAAGAAACCGATGTGGTGACATTACCGATCCAACACGATAGTGCCGCTGAAATGGCACAACCTTTTGATGTACGCGATTGGAAAAAAGGTCAGTGTGAGCTTATACCCGGAAAAACCGCGCCACACATTATGGCGGTTGAGCGTGATTACCCATCCACTTATGCACGTTATACCTCATTAGGACCTTTACTCGATAAATTAGGTAATGGTGGTAAAGGGATTAGTTGGAATACGCAGGATGAAGTCGATTTTTTGAAAAAATTGAATAAAACCCAGCCAAGCGGTGCTAATGAAGGGCGACCAAAAATTGAAACAGCGATTGATGCCGCAGAAGTCATTTTAACCTTAGCACCTGAAACTAATGGACAGGTTGCGGTTAAAGCATGGGATGCGCTAGGAAAAATTACGGGTCGTGATCACACCCATCTTGCTCGCAACAAAGAAGATGAAAAGATCCGTTTTCGCGATATTGTCGCCCAGCCGCGTAAGATCATTTCTAGCCCAACGTGGTCGGGTCTAGAAGATGAGCATGTTTCTTACAATGCTTGCTATACCAACGTACATGAAATGATCCCTTGGCGTACTTTGAGTGGCCGCCAGCAGCTGTATCAAGATCACGAATGGATGAGAGCCTTTGGTGAGAGCCTTGTGGTTTATCGCCCGCCGATTGATACACGTGCCGCCCAACCATTGATGGGTAAGAAACCCAATGGTTTCCCAGAAAAAGCACTGAATTTCTTAACCCCACATCAAAAATGGGGGATCCACTCTACCTACAGCGATAACTTACTGATGTTAACACTCGGTCGTGGCGGGCCTGTGGTGTGGTTAAGTGAGGAAGATGCACGTCAATTGGGCGTTGAAGACAATGATTGGATTGAAGCTTTCAATAGCAATGGTGCACTTACTGCAAAAGCGATTGTCAGCCAGCGAATTCCCGATGGCATGATCATGATGTATCACGCACAAGAAAGACTGATCAATCTACCGGGCTCAGAAATTACCGCGCAACGAGGCGGGATCCATAACTCAGTCACCCGTGTCTGCCCTAAACCTACCCATATGATTGGTGGGTATGGTCATCTTGCTTATAGCTTCAACTATTACGGCACAGTAGGTTCAAACCGTGATGAATTTGTGGTGGTAAGAAAAATGAAACAGGTCGATTGGCTTGATGGTGAACAAGATGGCTACCAGCAAGTATTGAGCGGTAAGGAGAAAGCATAATGAAAATTCGTTCTCAAGTCGGCATGGTGTTGAATCTCGACAAATGCATTGGTTGCCATACCTGTTCCGTGACCTGTAAAAATGTCTGGACCAGCCGCGAAGGTGTGGAATACGCGTGGTTTAATAACGTCGAAACTAAACCCGGTATTGGTTATCCCCATAACTGGGAAGACCAAGAAAAATGGAAAGGTGGCTGGATCCGCAATATTAAGGGTAAATTGGTTCCTCGAATGGGGAATAAAATGGGTGTGTTATCGAAAATATTCGCCAACCCAGATGTGCCAGCCTTAGATGATTATTATGAGCCATTTGATTATGACTATAGCAATCTGAAAAATGCCAAAGAAGGCAAACATGTGCCAACGGCTCGACCGCGTTCGTTAATTACTGGTCAGCGAATGAGTAATGTCACCATGGGCCCTAACTGGGAAGATGACCTTGGTGGTGAATTTAGCAAACGCGCCCAAGATAAGAACTTTGAAAATATTCAAAAGGAGATGTACGGGCAGTTTGAAAATACCTTCATGATGTATTTACCGCGTCTGTGTGAGCACTGTTTAAACCCTGCCTGTGTTGCGACATGCCCGAGCGGCGCTATCTATAAGCGTTCTGAAGACGGTATTGTGCTTATCGACCAAGACAAATGCCGTGGTTGGCGTATGTGTTTGACGGGTTGTCCGTACAAAAAAATCTACTTTAATTGGAAAAGTGGCAAGTCAGAAAAATGTATTTTCTGTTATCCACGTATTGAGTCAGGTATGCCAACGGTTTGCTCTGAAACTTGTGTTGGGCGCATTCGCTACTTAGGCGTGCTACTTTATGATGCCGATAAAATCGAACTAGCAGCGAGTACTGAAAAAGAAACCGATCTATACCAAAGCCAACTTGATGTGTTTCTCGATCCGCATGATCCCAAGGTTATTGAAGAGGCGCAAAAACAAGGGATCCCACTGAGTGTGATCGATGCGGCTCAGAAGTCACCTGTGTATAAAATGGCAATGGAATGGAAATTGGCGCTGCCATTACACCCTGAATATCGCACGTTACCGATGGTCTGGTATGTGCCACCTTTGTCACCGATTCAGTCAGTGGCAGATGCGGGAATACTCGCGAATAGTGGTGTCCTACCGGATGTTGAAAGTTTGCGTATTCCTGTACAGTACCTCGCCAACTTGTTAACGGCGGGGGATGTTGAACCTGTTCTATTGGCGCTGAAACGAATGCTAGCTATGCGGCATTATAAACGTGCAGAAACGGTTGAGAATCAATGTGATACCAGTGCATTAGAACAAGTTGGATTGACTGAGTCTCAAGCACAAGAGATGTATCGCTATTTAGCCATCGCTAACTACGAAGATCGTTTTGTGATCCCATCTAGCCATCGTGAACTTGCCCGAGAAGCATTCCCTGAAGCGAAAGCATGTGGTTTTAGTTTTGGTGATGGTTGCCATGGTAGTGACAGTAAGATGAATTTATTCAATAGTCGCCGAATTGACGCTATTGATGTGACACCAAAAACATCACAGGAGAAAACACTATGATGTCATTGAAAGTGATTTCTCGGTTACTTGATTATCCATCAGAAGAATTATGGAAACACCGTGATGAGCTAATTATCGCTTTAGAACAAGCCGACGAGCTACCGTTTACGCGCGCAATCCAATTGATGATGTTTGTGCGCGAATATCTCAATGAAGATCTATTAGATATGCAAGCACAATACTGTGAGCTGTTTGATAGAGGGCGTGCAACATCTTTACTGTTATTTGAGCATGTACATGGGGAATCGCGTGATCGAGGACAAGCGATGGTCGATTTAATGGCGCAATATCAGCAACAAGGCCTCCAGATTGACTGCCGCGAACTGCCGGATCATTTACCGATTTACTTGGAATATCTGACCGCACTTGCACCTAATCAAACTCGTGAAGGTTTAAACGATATTGCCCCCATCTTGGCTCTATTGGGTGAAAGGCTGAAGCAGCGCCAAAGCCGATTTGGTATGTTGTTTGACTTGCTACTTGAGCTTTCAGACACTGCAATCGAAACCAGTCAATTGAGTGGCAAAGTTGCATCAGAAGCGCGTGATGATACACCTGAAGCACTGGATGCCGTTTGGGAAGAAGAGCAAGTTAAATTCTTTGCAGATGAAAAAACGTGTGGTAGCGAAGTTTCTGCTCATCAACAACGTTTTGCCAATGCGGTAGTCCCTCAATATTTGAACCTTGATGCTGATTATAATACGGGAGTTCAAAAATGAATTTTATCAATCAATTCTTCTTCGATATCTACCCGTATATTGCTGGTACGGTTTTTATTGTCGGTAGCTGGCTGCGTTATGATTATGGCCAATACAGTTGGCGTGCAGGTTCAAGCCAAATGCTGGATAAAAAGAATATGCGTTTAGCTTCCAATTTATTTCACATCGGGATTATTGGTGTGTTTGTGGGGCATTTTTTTGGCATGTTAACACCTCATTGGATGTATGAATCATTCTTGCCAATGCATATTAAGCAGTTAATGGCGATGATTGGTGGTGGCGCTTGTGGGGTAATGGTACTGATTGGCGGCGCGATGCTATTGAAGCGTCGCTTAACGAATCCACGCGTCAGAGCTACCTCGTCATTCGGCGATATCATGATCCTCACCTTGCTGGTGGTACAGGTCTGCTTAGGCTTATTGACCATTCCATTTTCTGCCCAGCACATGGATGGTAGTGAAATGTTGAAGTTAGTGGGGTGGGCGCAATCTGTTGTGACATTCCATTGGGGAGCATCTCATTACCTTGAAGGTGTCAGTCTGATTTTTAAACTACACCTTGTTTTGGGGATGACACTGTTTTTACTCTTTCCATTCTGCCGTTTGGTCCATATTTGGAGTGCGCCGATTGAATATATTACGCGTCGCTACCAACTAGTGAGAAATCGCCACTAAATAATATGGCTTCGTACATCGTATTCAGTACGAAGCCATTATCTTAGTTTTGTGAGTGCTATTGAGAAATTTTGCGAGATTTAATTAAGGTAAATAGCAAGACGAGTACAACGCCGACAATAACGCCGAATACTAGGTTTACTAATGACGGAGTAATCAACTGCATTGTTGATCCGATAGCAGGTGTGAGAGTAGCGGCTAGCGAAACCTCTTCGATCCATTGATGAATAAAAGGAATGCCATGTGTGAGTATTCCTCCACCAACCAAAAACATAGCGGCAGTACCGACGACAGATAATGCTTTCATAAGATAAGGTGTTGCATGAATTAGGCCGTTGCCTAGCTTATTTAGCAACATAGACGTTTTTTTCTGTAAATAAAACCCAAGATCATCGATTTTTACAATGCCAGCCACTAGCCCATAAACTCCGATTGTCATAACAATAGCAATAATTGAAAGAACAACTACTTGGTTCATTAGGGTTGTTGAAGACACTATTCCCAAAGTGATAGCGATAATTTCAGCTGACAGCACAAAATCAGTGCGCACCGCACCTTTAATTTTACGTTTTTCGAATGCGGCTAGCTCTTCAGGCGACATTACTGCGTCATGTTCATTTTTTTCTTCTTGATCGACGGCGTGATGAAGATATTTATGCATCAGCTTTTCGGCACCTTCAAAACACAGGTACGCCCCGCCAATCATCAATAATGGCGTGATAGCCCAAGGTATAAACGCACTGATAAGTAGGGCTAGAGGAACCAATATCAGCTTATTGATGAATGAGCCCTTTGCAACGGCCCATACCACGGGGATCTCTCGTTCCGCACGAACACCAGTAACCTGTTGAGCATTCAATGCAAGATCATCACCCAATACTGCGGATGTTTTTTTGGCGGCCACTTTGGTCATAACAGAAATGTCATCTAATACTGCTGCGATATCATCAAGTAAAGCGAGTAAGCTACTTCCTGCCACGGGAATATCCTTATATTGTCTAATTAAGATGTGTTCAATGTTTATTAGGTTGGTCTTGAGATAATTAGTTCAATTGTATATAGGCTGATAAATCTTATTTAAGTCTATATTTGTCATAATTCAAGTGCATAACTGTTGGCTGTGCTCAGCGAGTCGATTCATATAGTTTATCTATATTCCACATCTATTTTTCCTTGTCGCCTACATGCAATTCGAATTATTTAGAGTACATATCGTCATGCTTCAAATGAAGGGTTGTGAATTTTATGCTACAACCTGAATTATATCGCTATACGACTATTTCGATAGTGTCGCGAGTTTATTAGCGCTAATACTCATAATTGAAGTATAAAATGGTGCATAAAAAGACGTAAAATACTCGCTATTCGATAGATTTAGCTTATGAATAATGAATTTTGTATGGTAATGGAACCAATGGACTTAGTTTCTTTCTAATTACCTAAATTTGCTTTGCATAGATTGATTTTTTGAGTATATACAGAATAATTTATGCTGTAGGCTTTATTTACATACACTGCTGACAGCAACTGGGAGTATCGCGATTACATATACCGCGATTTTCAGTAAAAATAATGAAAGAGGATGATCGATAAGGTCATCTCAAAATGAATGGTTTAATAAGGTTAACTCATGTCCTCTCAGCCTGTTTTGAGTATTGTTGTTGCGGTTTATAATGGGGAAAAATTTCTTCCTCACTTTTTTGATAGCTTATTGGCACAGAACTTAAGCAATTGGGAACTGATCATGGTAAATGACGGTTCTAAAGATAATACTGAAGATGTTATTCGCCAGTATCAAGATAAGTTCAGCAATTTTAAATTGCTCACTCAAGAAAATCAGGGAGTATCAGTTGCTCGTAACACGGGTATGGTCGAAGCGACGGGTAAATACATCACATTTCCTGATATCGATGATGAAATAAGCCCTCAAATGTATGGACGTCTGTTGGAGATCGCACTGGCCAGTGATCTGGATGTTGCGACCTGTAACGGTACCTATATTTACACTAACGGTGATGCACCTAAAGCTATTTTTCCGCCAAATAAAGTTCCCTCAACAGGAATTATCAGTGGACCTGAATGGCTTGAAATGGGCTTAAGCTCTCGCAAATTTTTGCATGTGACTTGGCTGAATCTTTATCGTCTCGATTTGATCCGCCAGCACAATTTTTCATTTGAACCGAAATTACACCATCAAGATATCCCGTGGACAACCGAGTTATTGTTGGTAGCAAAACGAGTTCAATTCATTAACGAACAATACTATGAATATTTGATTCATAACCAATCTGTTTCTCATTCACTTAGCGGTGATGAGCGCTCGGTTCGAAAAATCAATACTTACTTGAAAATCATCGATATGCTGCTGGGTATCTACAAACGTTATCCTGAACAAGTTAAACAAGCGCCATCTTGCTTATGGCAGGTAGGTAAAGAAGGTTTAGGTGTGATTCAGGCGATACTCGCTATTCAGTCACCAGAAATTCAGCGTGACATGTCACGACAGTTTTTTGAGAAAGGTTATTGGGATATTGTTTGGTCTCATGCAACGACTATTAAGCTAAAGTGGCGATTAATTAGACGTTACTCTAAATTAAAAGCTATAAGTAAGTAGTCTTCTATTCAGGTAGCTTATTGGTGAGTAAGCTACCTTGTTGTTTTATTTACTAATCATCATTAATGAGATAATTCTCTTATTGAATCAATAACCATTGTCCACAATCGCTGATTATCTAATGTTACCGCAACCTGTGTATGGCAATCTTCAGCTGGTGGGTGGCGAAAATCAGCAACGGTCATTCCTGTTGTCAATCCACCTTGCAATTCAATGTCTACAGGGACTTTCTGAGTTGTTATCAATGATGAGTCAATTACATAAGCAACTGCGCAAGGATCATGCACAGGTGCATGGTCATCGGTTCCATTACGTTTGCGATATCCAGCCGTATAGTAACTCAATGAATCGACAACAAATTGGCTGATGGGGCTATTAATATTAGCAATATCAGTCATTATTTGATCGGTGGGCTTGGCTTGATGGGTTAAATCTAATCCAACCATAGTTAATGGCCAGCATTCATTAAAAACGATATGAGCTGCTTCGGGGTCAATTGCAATATTGAATTCGGCTACCGCAGAGCGATTTCCTTTGTGATAACCGCCTCCCATCAATACCACTTCTTTTACTAACTCAACAATTTCAGGTGCTTTTCTCACCGCCAATGCAATATTTGTTAAGCCTCCAATAGGAACTAACGTGATCGTTTTAGGCGGATGCGATTTAAGTGTTTCGATAATGAGATCAACAGCATGGCGCGGATCAAGTGGATGGGTTGGTTCTGGGAGATGTGTGCCATCAAGACCACTAATACCATGAACTTCCGCTGCATTTTGAATGGAACGCACAAGTGGGCGAGAGCAGCCAGCAGCGATAGGGATATGTCTAGCCCCTACCAGCTCAATAATAGCTTGAGCATTGCGAGTGACTTTCTCTAAAGTTTGGTTTCCTACCACGGTGGTGATGGCGAGTAAATCAATATCTGGGTGGCCTAAGGCAAGTAAGATTGCGATTGCATCATCATGTCCAGGATCACAGTCCAAAATTATTTTCTTTTGAGGCATTTTTTCTCCTACCTAATAGACAAAATAATTTGAGTTATCTGGAGGCTAATTACATTCAGGCATTTAATTAGATGACTCTCAAATTATTTTAGGTGCAACAAAATACACTAAGAAATTTTGAATAAATTTCCTGTGATCCACCTCGAATTTATTGGTTGTAACTTAAATGGTTAGTAACAAAATATTAACACTAAAGAACGATAGTGTGATTTAATTAACATATTAATAACATCTGAATTGAGTTAGTTGAGATAATGTGTTTTTTATAAGTTTAAGCTAGCGATTTTATTACCCAAAATGTGAGATTTGTTAATAAATTAATGATTCTGGAGGCAGAATGGAAAACTATCTGGAAAAACTACCTGATGTGATTGATTCTGTTGCAACTAATCAATTTTATCCCAATTTATTATCATGGCTATCGTCCTTTATTGCTTTTGATAATGCCATTGTTTATTCATTTGAAAAAAATGCACCACCACGTTTTCTTTCCAAAGTTGAACGGCGCAATAGCGACAATATAAACCGTATCTATCAGCGAGGTGCTTATCTGATGGATCCCTTTTATCAAGCATTGCAAAAAGGCATTGGTTCACAAGTTTTAACGTTGAAAGAGCTTGTTCCAAAAGGTTTTTATCACACGGATTATTATCTCAATTTTTATCGTAAAACAGGTTGGTGTGATGAAGCGGGTTTAATACTGGAAATCGCGCCTGAAAAGCAACTTGGTATCTTTTTTGGTAATGAAAATTCGCCATTTTTATCGGAAAAATGCAGCTTTACGTCTTTAAAAGAACCTTTTGAAATCATTCGGAGTATGGCAAGGCTGCATAAAGAAGTTTCACCTAATGATGTTTCTGGTCATTCACGGCTTACTGATATGCAGACTCGTTTTGGATTAACACCAAGAGAGTGTGAAGTGGTGGAATTGATCTTAGAAGGCAATGGTTCTCCTCAAATTGCTCAGTCACTTTTTATCAGTTTAGGTACAGTCAAAAATCATCGAAAAAATATCTATCAAAAGCTAGATATTAACTCTCAAGCTGAATTATTTAACTTGTTAATGAATCGGCAAAGCTTTCAAATTTCGAATCATGGTTCGAATATCGCTGGTACAGCAATTCGCTCAACAGTCCTAGCCATATAAGAGAATGCGATTGGTCTGTATGCCAGTTAGTTAGCCACTTTAATCTCGATATAGATATCAAAATAATGTGTCTACCTCACAAATGTTAACTTAATGTTTCAAATGTCCCTAAAGGGCTATGTAAATGTTAATGGTGGGTTAAGATAATCAAGGTTATGACAAGATACTAACAAGGTATCCAAAATGAATAACCAAGTTGAATCATTAACCTATTATGCAGCAACTAAAAAATACGATCTTCGCTTTCCAACACTCAAAGAGGATCTGGATGTTGATGTTGTGATCATTGGCGGCGGTTTTTCAGGGATCAATACAGCGCTTGAACTGTGTGAGAAAGGGATCACTAATATTGCCATTATTGAAGGTCGCCATCTTGGTTATGGAGGATCAGGGCGTAATGGTGGGCAAGTGATGGCAGGGATCGGCCATGACTTAGACGTGATTAAAAAGCATGTTGGTTCTGAAGGTTTAGAGACCATATTTAAAATCAGTAATATGGGAGCAGGCATCATCCGCGAGCGCATCGCCAAATACAATATCGATGCTGATTTTTGTCATGGATATGCTTATTTAGGTAGCAATAAACGGCAAGAAAAAACCTTACGTAGCTGGATGGCTGATTTCAAATCAGTATCGCCAGATGAAGAAATTGAATTCTATACAGGGTCTGACCTAAAAAAAATTATCGGCTCTGATGCTTATACTAGTGGGATCAAGCATATGGGCGGTGGGCATGTTCATTCATTGAATTTGCTGCTTGGTGAAGCGAAAGCTGTTAGTGAATATGGCGTCAAAATTTTCGAAAATAGCCAAGTACTTAATGTGGAATATGGCGATACGGTAACGGTACGTACTGCGATGGGCTCAGTTCGCGCACAGAAAATGTTGTGGGCGTGCGATTCATTTTTAAATGGTTTAGAGCCAACGATATACCCGAAAACCATTAATACATATGCCTACCAGCTAATGACCGAAGCGTTATCTGATGAAATGATTGAGCGTATCAGCCCAATTCGTGGGGCGTACAGTGATATTCGTCCTGTTATTGACTACTACCGAGTCACTAATGAAAACAGACTGTTATTCGGTAGTTCAACCCATTTTCTAGAGTACATTCCTGCCGATCTTAAAGCCTGGAACCGTAACCTTATGTTGAAAATTTTCCCGTATTTAAAAGACGTGAAAATTGAGTTGGCATGGGGTGGGCCAATGGCATGTAGCGCTAATTTATTTCCACAAATCGGTACGCTACCTGATCACAAAAATATTTTCTTTGTACAGGGCTATTCAGGCTTTGGCGTTACACCGAGTCACATTGTGTGCAAGGTATTAGCGGAAGGAATGGCTGAAGGGTCACATCGTTATGACCTGATGAGTTCGATTCCACATGCCAACATTGCGGGTAAAGACAGCATGCGTAATGCCATCGTATCACTCGCTAAAATATGGCACCAAACATCGGGTTATTGGCAAGGTCGCCGTTAAACCGTGAATTTTTTGCATCATTATGTCAATTGATAAAAAGGTAAAATCATGATCAGTCCATTACTGTTAAACAAACCACTACCTGAACTGCTTAATATCGGCAGCGTCACTAATTTGGGATCAGTAGTTGTTGAAGGTGATCCACAAGCTAGCGTTGCAATGATCCACGGCGAACCAACCGATAACCTCTCCTGTGGTATTTTTGCTTGTACTAAAGGTAAATTTAAGATGGTTTATCCATTTGATGAAATGGCAACTGTCCACGAAGGTTCAGTCAAACTCACCGACGTGAAAACAGGCGAAACCGTTGAGTACCACAAAGGTGACTCTTGGTTTGCGGCGAAAGGCACTGAAGTCCTGTGGGAGATTTCAGGTGAGCGTTTCGTTAAGCATTACTTAGCCTGTGTAAATGCATAATTAATATCTAAAAAGTGGAGTGGTAACGATGAGCGAATTAACCCTATTGCCGGAAGTCCGTGAATTTTTAAATCGCCAACATGGGCATTATATTAATGGCGAACCTGTTTCTGGCGCGGGGAATGCCTTCTTCGAAGTCGTTAACCCTGCCACAGAGCATGTTATTGCTAAAGTGAAAGATGGCACCAAGGTGGAAGTGGATGCTGCCATGGCCGCAGCTTATGCTGCTTTTCGTGGTGCTTGGGCAAAAACAACGCCGATGGAAAGAGGAAATTGCCTTAATCGCTTAGCTGACTTGTTTGAAAAAAATCTAGAAGAGCTGGCGCAGCTAGAAACCTTGTGCTCAGGGAAAACCATTCAGTTATCGCGTTTTCTTGAGGTGGGCTCTGCTGCGCAGTTTCTACGCTATTTTGCCGGATGGGCAACTAAAATCAGTGGCGAAACACTGAATGTTTCTCTGCCATCATTTAACGGCGAGCAATACAAAGCGTTTACACAGCGTGAGCCTGTTGGTGTAGTTGCTGGCATTATTCCATGGAATTTTTCAATTATGATTTCTATTTGGAAGCTAGCAGCAGCACTCACTTGTGGTTGTACTATCGTATTAAAACCGAGCGAATTTACACCTCTGACTATGTTGAGAGTTGCTGAGTTAGCTAAAGAAGCCGGTATTCCTGATGGTGTCATTAATATCGTCAATGGTGGTGGTCGTGAAGTTGGGCCTGCATTAATCAGTCATCCATTGTGCTCAAAAGTGACCTTCACAGGATCAGTGCCAACAGGTTTAGCCGTTGGTCGAGCAGCAATGGAAGGGAAAATAACGCGAGTTACCCTTGAGTTAGGGGGAAAAAATGGTGCTGCTTTCTTAGCTGATTTATCGGTTGATAAAATTGTTGATGGCATTATTGAAGCGGGTTATTTAAACCAAGGACAGATTTGTGCGGCGGCTGAGCGTTTTTATATTCACTCATCATTGATAGATGAAGTTCTACAACAGCTCAAACAGCGCCTATCGACCTTTAAGATCGGCTCACCATTGGATGAAACAACAGAAATGGGGCCGCTTGCCAATAAAGCCCATTACGAAAAGATCCTTGGACTATTTGAAAAAGCTCGCCAGGAAGGAAGTGAAATTATTTATGGTGGAGAAGCAATTGCCGGTGCGGGTTACTTTGTACCGCCAACGATTATTCGAGCAAACAGCCCTGATGATGCCTTGATGAAGGAGGAGACATTTGGCCCCGTGGGAACCTTCCTCAGTTATGATGACGAAGAAGAACTTATCGAGCAAATGAACAGCACACCATTCGGCCTTGCAGCGAGCATTTGGACGAATGATCTGAGCAAAGCGATGCGGATGATTTCACGTATTGAAGCGGGGACAGTTTGGGTGAATATGCATACATTCCTCGATCCTGCGGTTCCATTTGGTGGCGTTAAATCATCGGGTATTGGTCGAGAGTTCGGGAGTGCATTTATCGAACACTATACAGAATTAAAGTCAGTCATGATGCGTTACTAGTTGTTAATTTTAAAGGTGTTTTGCCACACCCATTATTTAAGTTTTTATGATTATTGGAATGCTTTTACTTGTTGCTTAGCAGTAACTCGAATTCTTTGTGAATATTGGCAGATATTATCGTATTTCCCCGGCTTATGCCGGGATTTTTTTGTCTGAAAATCGGCAAATTCTTTGAATGTTATCATAAACATTGTTACCTGATTTCATCGAAACAACTTCACTTGTTACCGATATACAAGGCTAATTGTTTTGGGTATAACTCATTTTAAAGCGTAAGCCTAAAATAAGGTGAATCAATGAAAACGGCATTAATTACGGGTGGAAGTCGAGGAATTGGCCGAGCGACAGCACAACAGCTTGCAGGTCTTGGAATGCAGGTACTTATTAACTATAAAAGTAATCAACAAGCGGCTGATGAGGTTGTTAATGAAATTATTGCATCAGGCGGAAATGCGGTTGCGATCCAAGCCAATATTGCCAGTGAGGACGAGGTTACCCAGATGTTTGCTACCATCCGTGAACAGTACGGTGACTTGGATTATTTAGTCAATAATGCCGGAATTTTATTTCAACAATGCACCGCAGAGCAATTAACTGCTGAGCGAATTAATACCGTGATGGCGACGAATGTCACGGGGCTTCTGATTTGTTGTCGTGAATTTATCAAAAACGCCCGACACTTTAACCAGTTTCACGGTAAAGCCATTGTCAATGTATCATCAGCTGCTGCTCGTTTAGGTTCTCCGAATGAATATATCGATTATGCAGCATCCAAAGGCGCTGTCGATACTATCACCAAAGGCTTATCTCTTGAGCTAGCGGAATTAGGTATTCGTGTTAATGGTGTCCGTCCCGGCTCGATTTATACCCACATGCATACAGATGGTGGGGAACCTGCTCGAGTCGACCGTGTTGCTAGCCAAATCCCAATGAAACGAGGTGGCCAGCCAGAAGAAATTGCAGAAGTGATTACTTGGCTACTCAGTGATGCTTCATCCTATGTCACAGGTGCGATGATTGACGCAACAGGTGGGCGCTAAACAGTGTAAGTGTCGATGTTTCTCTACCTTGAGGTCTCGACTCCATTTATAGCATTTTTTCTTGGCGAATAATGAAGCCAGATGAAACAAGCTCTGTTCGGTTACTCACGTTGGCTTTGGTAAAAATATTGCGTAAATGAGTTTTCACCGTGGAGAGTGAGACTCCAAGCAGTAATGCAATTCGTTTATTGCTCGAGCCTTCACGAACCAAATGAATGATTTCTTGTTCCTTGGGCGTATAAGAAACCAGTGAATCCGGTAAAATATCAAAAGTCATTAACTCAGCAATCGGCAATATTGCATTTAGCCGTATCACCTCTTGCGGTTGAAATGGCGAATCCCTTAAGACTGAAATGCCTGCAATAATTTTGTTTTTACGTCGAATAAAAATCTCTGCCATATCCGTAATATTATTAGGCTGCATAAAATCATGATAAAACTCCTGATTTTTATGTTTCATCTCAGGTGCCATTTTGACTAAACGTAATTCATCATTACGAAATTTATCCGGATGAAGCGGATCCAATTGATAAAAATGTTGTAAATAATCTTGATGCATACGTGAACTGATACCATACAAAACATGGTTATCAGGCTGCCACAAATCATCAACAAGATAATAAACGGATGCTGAGATAGGAATAATATGAGCGATTGTATTTAGACAACAATTAATCAACGTTCGCTGGTGATAGCACAGAGGTGGCGTTTTCATCATATTACCTTCCGTAGTGAGTCCGTTTATTATCATGCTACTAAATGTTATTAACATAAAGTAAACATGTTAATAACGTGAACTTGATTGCAATATTTAAACGTAACAATTGGTAGATAAATTCATTGGATACGCCTATCGGTATATTTCGCTGATAATTTATTAATATATTAATAAATAAGGTTGGCGTTATACCTTGATATTTCATGGTTTATCTATTTTTAAACACCTTTCGTAGTACTTTTCGTCATAACCTTCTTGCTTATCTACCCCTATAGGTATCGTTCTTTAGGACGATAGCGGTATGTTTGTGCTTATTTCTATAGTGGCAACATTGTTACTTTATTTTTACAAGCTGTTCACAGTTGCGGCTATGTTCTAGAAAGAGGGAAATAAAATGAATATGTCCTCAAAATTAACGTCACACATTGAAAAGGGGAAGGTGGGCTTTCCCAC
The DNA here is from genome assembly GCF_000314855.2 of Providencia burhodogranariea DSM 19968. GTDB lineage: Bacteria > Pseudomonadota > Gammaproteobacteria > Enterobacterales > Enterobacteriaceae > Providencia > Providencia burhodogranariea. The sequence continues at coordinate 34,858 of NZ_KB233225.1, forward strand.
CACATTAGCTAGCTCGGTGGGTGTGATTATGGCAAGCCCTGTCATCTTGACGGTGACAAGCGGTTTTGGGATAGGTGGTGATACCTTTGCACTCGCTGTATTACTAAGTTTTATCATGATGCAAGCGCAGTTAACCACCTTCTCTGAGGCGGCTGCTATCTTGCCAACGTCTGGCTCTGTTTACGACTATATTTCATGTGGTATGGGCCGTTTTTGGGCGATCACAGGGGCGCTATCGGCTTATCTTATTGTGCATGTATTTGCAGGAACGGCAGAAACTATCTTATCAGGCATCATGGCGCTGGTGAATTTTGAAAGTCTCAATACCGTGATGGAAACCAGCAATACCTCTTGGATGGTTGGTGTTGGGTTAGTCATTATTTTTGGCCTCTTGAATGCCTTTGGTATCGAGGCTTTTAGTAAAGTTGAAGTTATTTTAACCTTTGCGATGTGGACGACTTTAATGATTTTCAGTATTGCGGGGTTGCTAATGCCTTTTCATGTCTCCGTGGAAGGGTGGTTTGGATTAGGGCTGAACATATCTGATCCAACGTTAGTGCTAAGTTTTGTGGGAATGGCGATGTTTATGTTTGTGGGCTGCGAGCTAGTGACCCCGATGGCTCCTGAAATTAAAAACTCAGCCAAAGTGATCCCTCGTGCAATGGCAACGGGCTTATGTGGTGTCGCGTTGTGTATGTTTTTATTTGGCGCAGCAATGACCAACCAAGTTGAAAATGTGATAGTTGATCCTGCGCATCAGATTAGCTTGTTAGAAACACCAATGGCAATTCCGGCCTTTGCTGGGCAAGTGTTTGGTGATATTGGGAAATATTGGATCGGTATTGCGCTATTACTGGCTGGTGGAGCGACGATTAATACTTTAATGGCTGCAGTACCACGGATTCTGTATGGTATGGCTCTTGATGGCGCATTACCTCGTATTTTCGCTTACCTGCATCCACGTTTTAAAACACCGGTATTTGGTATTTTGGTCGCGGTGATGATCCCATGTTTACACACTTTCGCCATCCAAGGTGATTTGAATAGGATCATTCCATTAGTCTTAGCGGCAGTATGTTCTTGGGGAACGGCTTACCTTTTGGTGACGATTTCAGTGATTTCATTGCGTATTCGCCGTCCTGATTTGCACCGAGCTTACCGCTCACCTTTCTTCCCAATACCGCAAATTATCTCTAGCATTGGTATTATCTTGGCGATCATTTATATCACGCCACCAGGTATGAATAAGGCTGATGTCTATATCCCGTTTGCAATTATGTTAGGTTTGACCGCCAGTTATGCCTTGATCTGGACGATATTTGTACAAAAAGTGAATCCATTTAAACCTGTTGAGGTTGAACTGGTGTTATCCAATACATTCACTGAAGAAGAGTTAAAGGAGGTGAAAATTGAACCACTACGTAACCTCGCTTAAATCTTCTATTTGGCAACATTTGAATAAAAAACGATTGCCAATAGGCTATCAGCAGGGCTTAACACTGAATAAATTAGAACGAGATATTTTGCCTTATCAATGTGAATGGGGAGCGCCTGGTGAGCTCCTGATATACCCACAAGATGAATTGACTATTCAGGTAACTGAACGAGTTAAAACATTATTTATGGCTTTTATTGTCTTTAGCTGTTTTTCGATTGAAGGCCATTGTAATCAGGAGATTAATGCACAAGTCATGGTGAAAACGCGTGGAAATTGGCGGAAAAAGTATATCGACTTCACTTCAAAAGATGAAGAGGGGCAATCACTCATTAAGTTACTTGCTCAGTACCCGGTTATTGCAAAAACCCTTGAGGAGTTAGATTTTAATCATTGTCACCTTGAGATTAAAAATGGTATTTGGCGGTGTGAAATTGAGCCTTTTACCGCTTCAGAAATGGTGAGCCGCATTCCTGCTACACGTCGTTATTTGCGTCTAACAGCACAGCAACGCTATCGTTTATTGAGTGCTTTACAACTTTTTGATCAGTTTATGGCAAAACATTTTTCTTATGGATGTTCAGCTTCTAAGCTGTAATACCGATGATGCTTTACGTGATATTTAGCGTGTTCACTTAACAAGTTGCACGCTATCAATATGAATAAAAAATTTTAACTCATTACTTACACATAATCTGAGAAATGATGGATATATTGAGTTTCAAGTATTAATTTGATAGTAATATTCACATAAAAATTATCTATCAATGGAATTGATATGAAATCGTTACCACTACTGGGTTGTATTCTGTTTTCATTCGCAGCAATAGCAACCCAACCTGATTGTATTCGTCTGGATGAATTATCCTCTTTTGTTGAGGGTATTCATGATAGTGAAGGGCATAGTTGCTTATTGGTTGAAATCTCAGACAAACACTATATTCGCCAAGAAGGCGAAGGCATTTCAGATGCCGCATTGATTAGCATCGATAAAAAACCACTTCGAGTACTATTGCAAAAAGCATCACCTCAAGAACCTCACACGTTATCCTATATTGTGCCTACAACAGGTCAGTATTATGTGGATTTAAAAGGGGTGCCTGACCAGAAATGGCAACTCAAATTTAATTTAACGGAGTATCAGCCGATAGCGATTGAGGCAGAACACAAGTTAGATAGCCCTAAGTTACAAGCCTTGCTTGATACTTATCAAAATGAAAAGAATACAGATGCTTTTTGGCGAGAGATCAAAGCCCAAGGAACACCATTAATCGAAGATTTTAAAAAAGGGCAAAAGAAAGTCACTTTTTTATGGCGTGGAGCAAAAGCGAATGCCTATATCTTAGGTGCGCCTTCTGGTAACCATGAAACCATGGCACATATACCCAATACTGATATTTGGTATCGTAGCTTTGTTGTACCGAATGACACATTATCGCAATATAAAATTGCGCCTGATATTCCGAAAGTGGCGGAAGGTGGATTTGCTCAACGAAGAGCCATTCTCGCGACGGCACAGGCAGATCCATTCAATTCACATGCGATCCCTTCATTTTTTGCCGATCAATATAATCGCTTTTCGTTGTTATCCTTAGCACCAGAAAAACGCCAATGTGACTTCGCAAAAATTGAGCGTTATCAGCTAAAAGGCCAGTTAGATTCTTTTACTTTTCATAGTGAAATTCTTGATAACGATAGGAAAATTTATATTTATCGTCCTAATGTTGAGATGAAACAACCAGCTTTACTGGTATTACTCGATGGGCAAACCTATCTACATACCTACAAAATGGCTGATTTTTTTGATAAATGGATGGACGAAGGCGCAATACCACCAATGTATGTCGTTTTCCTCGACAGTATCAGTGCTAATCGTCGAGCAGATGAATTGCCCCCTAATCCACAATTTCCTCAAATGTTGGCTGAAGAATTAATGCCAATCTTAGCGAAAAAAGGTATTCACGCTCCTGCGCAATCGACAATTATTGCCGGTTCGAGTTATGGAGGACTCGGTGCAACATGGAATGCATTAGAGCACCCTGAACTATTTGGAAATGTGATCAGCATGTCAGGATCTTACTGGTGGGCTCCAAAAGGCAAAGATCCCGAATGGCTAATCAGTGAGATTGAGCAAATGTCGAAGAAACCGCTACGCTTTTATCTTGAAGCAGGGTTATTTGAGCAATATGGAAGTTGGGGGGGGATTATTCAAAACCACTATCGATTATTGGATGTTTTGAAACATAAGAAATATCAGGTCGAAGCCAATGAATTACCGAGCGGTCATGACTATGTTTCTTGGTGTGAAACATTGTATGAAGGCACGCGATACCTAACTTCAGAACCAATGACACAATAACATCGATGAAACGATGGTATTGATGAAATCATAGCGTCATAAAATTAGAATTGAAAAATAAATAAAGCAACTAGATATTAGCTGCTTTATTTTCATTTATGACAATCATCTTTTTTTCGACACAAAAACGTCATTCAACTGTCATCTAGCTCGATTAGCATGCCTGCCATTATTCGAAGTTACTCAATGTTTAATATTTTTATATTGGCAAGGAAAACGATTATGACAGGTCATTGCATGAAATCTATTTTAGCAGTTGCTGTAAGTACAATGCTTTTTGGTAGTGCTATCCCTGCATATGCAGCGACACCAACAGATGCGGTTTCTGAAAATCGTGCAGCACAAGGCGATATCACAAAATTTGGTGGTGCTCGTCGTGTTGCTCAAGAACAAACAGAGATCATGAAAGCAGCTCTGCACAATGGACAGGCAAAAAATGTAATCCTATTTATTGGCGATGGTATGGGTGACTCTGAAATTACTGTTGCACGTAACTACGCGGAAGGTGCAGCGGGCTTTTTTAAAGGTATCGATGCATTACCGATTACTGGCCAATATACGCATTATGCGTTAGATAAAAAGACGCAAAAACCTGATTATGTAACGGATTCAGCTGCTTCTGCAACTGCATGGTCTTCAGGGGTTAAAACCTATAACGGCGCATTGGGTATTGATGTTTTCGGTAAAGATCACGATACCTTGATTGAAATTGCGAAACGTAACGGTAAAGCGACAGGTAACGTTACAACCTCCGAAATTCAAGATGCTACACCTGCGGCTCAGTTCTCGCATGTGACCGGACGTAAATGTTATGGCCCTGAACAAACTTCTGAGAAGTGTGCAACGAATGCCTTAGAAAATGGCGGACGTGGTTCTATCTCTGAGCAATTGCTGGTTACGCGTGCGGATATTACTTTAGGTGGTGGTGCAAAAAGTTTTAAACAAGTTGCTACCGCGGGTGATTACAAAGGCAAAACGCTAGAAGAGCAGGCAAAAGAGCGCGGTTATAACATTGTTCGTGATGCCAAATCATTAGAGGCGATTACTGTCGCTAACCAAGACAAACCCGTACTTGGTTTATTCCACGATGGGAATATGGCAGTAGCGTGGGAAGGGCCAAAAGCCACTCATTACGGCAACATTAATGATAAACCACTTGAATGTAAGCCGAATTCTAAGCTAGACCCTAATGCACCAACACTGGCTCAAATGACAGAAAAAGCGATCGACCTGTTACAAGCGAATCCAAATGGTTTCTTCTTACAAGTTGAGAGTGCATCTATCGACAAACAAGATCACAATGCTAACCCATGTGGACAAATCGGTGAAACAGTTGCACTGGATGAAGCTGTACAAGTTGGTTTAGAGTTTGCGAAAAAACATGGTGATACGCTGGTTATTGTCACGGCTGACCATGCTCACTCTAGCCAAATTATCCCTGAAGGGACCAAGTCAACTGGGCTGACACAAGCCTTAATCACAAAAGATGGTTCAGTGATGGTTGTTAACTACGGTAACTCAGAAGAAGATTCACAAGAGCATACAGGCTCTCAACTACGTGTTGCAGCATATGGACCACATGCTGCAAACGTAATGGGTCTGACTGATCAAACAGATTTGTTCTTTACCATGCGTGATGCCATGGGACTGAAACAATAAACCAACCCTGTAAGTTAAATCCTCCGCGATAGGATGTCACGGGGGATTTTTTTACTTTATGCGCTACACATATCAAGTTTCATCGCTTATGTTGGAAATATACTATTTACTCAGCGTATTTAACTAACGTGGTTTTCGATGACTGTCATCATCTAAATCGAGTTATTCAATACGGTTAGCTTATAAACCACCAAAAGAACACATTCATCATTTCTAATCTAAATTAATGCTCTCTTACATTAACTCTTTTGCGTTACTTTACCGTTTCAGGTATAAAAAATCGTCATGTGTTTATATTAGATTGATTGGTATGGCTATAGAATCGCTTAAATCAGCCTTTCTACTTTATCTTCAAGGTGTGTGCATTACTTTTCAACTTGCATGGCAGGTTTAAAAACTTGAGTATGGTGTTTAGCGTTCCTGATTAGATTATTTTTATACATATCAGGTAGTCTCATTTATTGGCAAAATGCACCAAAAATTATTTAAATCTTAGGGTGGCTGGCTTAACTTTTTGAAAAATAATGATAATTATGTATAATGAGACAATTAAGCCTAATGTAATATCACCTTGAATTACTCAATTTTCTTTTATCCATCAGGTTAAAAAGACAACTCTCTTCACGTTAATTAAGCTCATACTGTTTTAACAACTGTTGTCACGAATATAACAAATACAACACCATAGGATTTCAATGTTAGAACTTTTACATCTTTTATCTTCAGTCGCATTGCTGGTTTGGGGAACACATATTGTTCGTACTGGCATTATGCGCGTCTTTGGTGCCGATTTACGTCGTATCCTAGGGAAAAGCGTAAGTCGAAAGTCGAGCGCATTTCTTTCTGGCGTAGGTGTAACGGCACTGGTACAAAGTAGTAATGCAACCGCATTGTTAGTGATCTCTTTTGTTTCTCAGGGGTTGATTTCGCTCGCACCAGCAATGGTTATCATGCTCGGTGCAGATGTGGGAACAGCGTTGATGGCTCGAGTTCTGACATTTGATCTCTCATGGCTATCACCTTTGCTGATCCTCGTTGGTGTATCGACCTTTTTAAGTCAGAAAAAAAATAGAACCGGTCAAATTGGTCGCGTAGGGATAGGCCTCGGGCTTATATTATTAGCATTACAGCTTATCGTTGCATCGGCTGAACCTATCACTCATGCAGAAGCTGTTAAGGCTATTTTCAGCTCACTGAGTGGCGACGTGGTATTGGCTCTGCTGGTGGGTGCTTTGTTTGCGATGATCAGCTATTCAAGCCTTGCCGCTGTTTTGCTGACCGCGACGCTGAGTGCTACAGGATTAGTACCACTTTATATTAGCTTGAGTATTGTTATTGGTTCTAATATTGGTAGCGGTTTATTAGCACTAATGAGTAGTCGAGGGCAAAATGAAGTTTGCCGCCAAGTCGTTCTGGGTAGCTTGTTTTTTAAATTAATTGGCTGCATCGTGGTATTGCCATGGGTGACACCGTTAGCGAATTGGATAGGTGAATATAAATTTAATGAAGCGGAAGTGGTGATCTATTTCCATGTATTCTATAACTTAATTCGTTGTCTATTGATGCTCCCTTTTGTCGGACCAATGGCTAAATTGTGTAGTAAACTTTGTCCAATCGTTCCTTCAACAGAGCATGAAACTGCTCCTCGTTATCTGGATAAAAGCGCATTAGAAACGCCGTCACTGGCTATTGCCAATGCGGTGAGAGAAACCTTACGGCTGGGTGATGTACTTGAGTCGATGTTACAACGTTTTATTGATGTGCTTAATGGCAATAAAGAACAAAAAAGAGAGATCAATCGATTAGAAGAAGAAGTGGATATGCTGCATAGCAGTATCAAGCTTTATCTTGCTCAGTTGCAGCAAAGTGAGCTAAGCGAAGAAGATTCAAGACGCTGGGCTGAAATTATTGATACTGCATTTAACTTGCAACAATCTTCAGCCATTATTCATCGCATGACTTCTGAGGTAGTAAAAAAATCGATTGATGATCGTCGCTCATTTTCTGTTGAAGGATATAAAGAACTTCATTCATTACTTGAGCGCTTACAAACAAATTTAAACCTTGGTATGTCTGTTTTCGTCTCCGCTGATATTGATAATGCAAAACGTCTTCGCCGAGCAAAACACCGTTTCCGCTTAATTAACCAGCGATTTGCCTATTCACATGTTGAACGATTACATGAGCAAAATATGCAAAGTTTGGATACCAGCAATTTACACGTTAGTTTGTTGGGGGATATGAAGCGGTTGAATTCATTATTTTGTGCTGTTGCTTACCATGCGCTGGAAGGTGTTGCTGAAACTCGAAAAGATCAGCAGGGTTTAGAAAATGAAAAAAATAGCTGAGTGATACGCTTTATTTTTATCTAGTCTTAAGCAACTTGAATTATGCCATGTATAGTCTGGATTAATCGAAAATACGGGCTGTTATGTGTCATCGATTCAAGTGTTATCGACTGAATAATTTGAAATGAAAGCGTACGGCTGAGTTATATTAAATCGTTATTCAATAGAGCAGTTACCTCAACAAAATAATATTGTATTTTGTTAAAAAATAGATATTATTGATAATAATTATCATTTGTATTATTGAGGTAGCTTATGCCAACTAGCGTAACAAAAAGCACTTATCTTCGGCGCACTACAGCTGGGTTATGGGGTGTCTTTGCCGTTATTTTGTTGAGCGTAATTTATCTACTCAGTAATATGGGGTTAAATAGCCTTAAGATTGTCACCATTGTGACGATGCTGACTACCGCCGCAATGTTGTTCAATCGTGGTTCTCGGCGTTTATTGATTGTTCCAGCGGTGATTGCGTTGTTATGTAGTCTAGTCGCATTGGGGCTACAGCATAATGCGTAGTACAACCTGATCAATATTGCTTAGCATTTAATTTATGGTCAGGGGTGAGCGGCTAACTCAAGGTAATGCACTGTTGTTGTTTAATTTTATTTATTGGTTAGATAGTTTAAAATTATGTTGAATGAGATAAAGTTAAACTCATTCAACATAATTATTTAGCTTAATTTTGTAAAAAACGGTAACTGGAGCGTTCATCCATCTCTAACATTAAGTCTGCGGGTCTGCTTTCATTTAACACTTTTCTGACATTTGGCCCATCTGTAGATAAATAAAATGCTTCTGCTTTTTCAAGGGATAATCCGCCTTGAACTTTACGCGCGATCAAACGCTGAGTTAATAATTTTTCAGGGGCGTGAATAAAAATACTTAAATCACAATATGGCTGCAATGCTAGCCATTTAGGATCGTTTAGGAGTAACCAATTACCTTCAATAATTACAATTGGTGCCGTGACAGTAATCGCATGTTCAATTGGATTGTGTAATTTACGACTATATTGTGGCCAAGTTCCGTCTTTTTGGCATATTTCTTTGATATTTTTTGCAAGCTTTATGATATCAAAGGTTTCAGGTGCACCTTTTAATGATTTTAATTGATGAGCTTCTAACCAATCATTGTAATGGTGGAATCCATCCATGGGCAAAGTTTGTATTGATGGTAGCTGCATGGTTGAGTATTCATCGTGTTGACACAAATATTCCCAAAACGTTGTTAATGTTGATTTACCGGTTCCTGGCGGTGCACTCAAAAATATAATCGTTCTTTGATTTTTAGATTTTTTATGTAATTCAGCAAATTGCTTAAGTATTGGAAGGTGAACTTGCTCAATTTCATCATCACTAAAACTGACGGGTACTGATAACCCGTTAACACTAAGAGTCACATTCATGGATTCAATTCCTGTAGGATTTCCGTTACTGCCAGTGTGAGTGTTGTTTTTAGCATTTGGATAAATCGTATATCAGAGTAGATAGCAAAATCTGCAAATTTGATTCTTTTTAATCCAGAAAATAATATTTCATTATTAGTGATTGCATTGATATTGCAGACAAAATCCCATGTCATATCACTTAAAAAATCGACATCGTTATTTTGCTCTGATAGATATTCATGGAATTGCGAAAAGCTAATGATATCGCTGTATAGCCACTTGTCTATTTTACCTAACGCATAAATAAGTCTCAGTGATACATTGATGTCATCTAAAGGCCCACTCCGTGCAAGTAATGGCTTTACTGCATATTCGAGGATTTCCTCATCATTATTGACGAAGAGTGAAGGTAAAAATTTATGTATCCCCTCCATTAACATATTATTAGTGGTACTCATAAAGCTGGATAAAGTATCTTGAGCTTCAAGTTGTTGTAATATGTCGTCTTCAGTCAGTCTGGTCATTAGCTCTTTATCATTCAATCGTTTTTGTTTTCACAGTCTGCGGATTTTTGGCCAAATTTATCCTACATCATAATCAGTATAAAAAGGCATAATGTATTTTTGATTATTATTTCCTTGTAGTGTAAACCGTTTTACCATCCCTCGATATATTCTTCATACTTCAAGTTGCATGGTGTGCTAATAACATGAAACTAGTCGAGTCACATAGTGTATGTATGCTCCTCGAATAGCCTCATTTTATTCTTTGCTATACCTCAAATGATGATGAGCGTAGACATGTGAATTTTATCGATAATGTTGAGAGCTAATTATATTCGTCGTTCGTTCTATCCCATTGATCACTAATGTTTGAGTTGTAATGGTATGCTCATTTTGAGAAATACCACGTAGTAAATCCCCTGAGGTGACGCCTGTTGCTGAAAAGAGAATTTGATCACTTTTAACTAATTCATCTAATTCATAACAATGGTTGATTTTTACATTCATTTCTTGGCAGCGCTGATACTCGCTTTGTGCAATTTTACGTCCGTTTTCACTATCACCTTTTGCTTGGCAGTAATCGATCAATTCAGCTTGCATATCACCATTCATTGCTTTTACAGCACAGGCAGTAATTACGCCTTCTGGTGCGCCACCAATGGTATACATCAGATCAAATTCATTATTTCTCTGACAAGTCAAAATACTTGCTGCTACATCACCATCTGCAAAAGCGAAGACTTTAACACCAAGGTGTAACGCTTCCTCGATGTCTTTTTTTAACCTAGGTTTATCTAAAGTGACCATTCTAAGGGAGGATAATGGTTTATTTAAAGCTTGAGCGATACGATTTAAGTTCTCCGACAAAGAAAGTTTGATATCAATGCAGCCTTTCGCTTGATGACAAACAACGAGTTTTTTCATGTACATATCAGGTGCATGAAAGAGTGTATCTCGCGGAGCAAAGGCGATGACGGCCAAGGCATTACTTTGCCCCATCGCCGCCATTCGAGTTCCCTCTATCGGGTCAACGGCAATATCAATGGCTATTTCTTGACCATTTCCGACTTCTTCTCCAATGTACAGCATGGGAGCACAATCTATTTCACCTTCACCAATGACAATTTTACCTTGCATTGGTAATGTGTTTAACTCCTCTCGCATCGCGCTTACGGCTAACCCATCAATAATGTTTTTATCGCCACAACCAACCTCAGGCCATGCAGCAAGAGCCGCCTTTTCTGTTACCCGGAAAATGGGCCAACTAAGATGTTGCATTACACGCTTTCTCCAATATCAACACCAAAATGTTTTAGTAAGTAATGCTCTGCTTGTTCATTCCAAATTCCATGCGTTTCAGCAACAAGGTAAGCTAACTCTTTAAATAATGGGTCGGTTTTACCTTTTTCAGCAAAATCAGTAATCGCTGTTAATGGCATTGTGACACCGTTATAAATAAGTTTTTTACCGCCTGGGATATTTGGTAGATTAAGTAAAGTTTCAGGTACGGCATCTAACCCACCAATATGAGTCACCATGAAGGAGGGTTGTATTATTCCTGTTTCACTCAATTTAATAGCATCTTTCATATCTTGTGTTGAACCACCTGAAGTTCCTACTATATGGGTACTTCCGTAGTGAACGTTGTAGAAATTAAAAGGTACTTTGAAGTTTTTATCGGTAGGACCTGCAAAAAAGTTAAGGCAACCATCTTCACCTAAAATATTATCTGCAAGTTCTATAACGGATGGAACGGCAGCATAAACGAAAACATCATCAAAGCCTTCGTTATCTGTAATATGCATTAACTCTTGCTGCGGATTATCCAGTTTTGCGCTATTAATATAGTGCAGCTCAATTCCCTTACTCGCGGCTAGTTCTTTTGGGAGTAGTTTTTCTGCTTGAGCTAATCGTGTTTCATCAATATCCACAACCACGATTCGTTTGGGCTGAATACCACCATTGATAGCATAGTCAATAGCACCAATGCCCATAGGACCCGCACAAGCAAGTAGCGCAAGGTTTCCTTGTGGTTTAGTTCCCATTCGATGCTCATAAACATATGGCGTTGTATGATAATTGGCGTTATAAGCTCCGATGATGCAGCTCATCGGTTCAGCTAAAGAAGCCGCAGCAAAATACGAACCTTCATAAGGTAAGACGCAATCTAAATTAATAGCGATTTCAGGAATGATCATATAAGTGGCATTCCCTCCGAAGTATTCATAGCTATAACCGGCTGAATAACCACTAGGTAGTCCCATAGCTGGTTGTAGTACGAAGCGTTGACCTTTGTGATATCTATTTTGTAAGTTCTTACCAACTTCGACGATGATTCCTGCGCATTCATGACCTGCAATGATTGGGTGTTCTTCTAAATTGTCTGGGACACGTTTATGTTCACTTCCTAACATGGCTGCTTTCCAAGTTGAAAGACAGATGCTATCGGAAATCACATTAACTAATAATTCATTATCCGTAATTTTAGGTAATTCAAATTCACGGATACGGATATCACCTTTACCATAGATAGCTGCAACTTTAGTTTTCATTTTTATACTCTATTTTTTAAAAAATTATTTGGAAGTTAATCGATTAAAAAGCTCATCAAGTGTTGGATCGCCTAGATAGTTTTTAATTAATATCAGAGGTTTATCCGTTACAAGCTTGACTCGACCTTCAAGATTGGCGTGAGTAATAATGATGTCAGCATCTGCAGGAACATTTTCGATAGAGTAGTGCTTAACATAAATAGTCAATCCATTCTTCTCAAGTCGTTTGCGAAATGTGGTTGCCCCCATAGCGCTTGATCCCATACCTGCATCACAAACAAAAGCTATATTTTTGATGTCTGAAGATTTGAATGAACCAGCTTGCTTCATTGCTTTAGAGTTATTGGCTGATTTTGCAAATTGGTCATCTGTTTCTTCATCAACACTTTTACGTTCCATTTTTAAAATGAAGGCAGTAACAATAAATGAGACGAGAGCGCCGACGGTAACACCTGATATTGTGGCAAGGAAAGAGCCTTTAGGTGTTAACGCAAGGTATGCAAATATAGATCCAGGGCTTGGTCCTGCGACTAGCCCACCATCTAAGAGGTTAAAGACGTAGATACCTGACATTCCACCTGCAATCATGGCGATTAAGGTCAGTGGTTTCATTAATACATAAGGGAAATAAAGTTCATGGATTCCCCCTAAGAACTGAATAATCATGGCTCCCGGTGCAGATTTTTTACTCATTCCTTTACCAAAAATGGCAAATGCAAGTAGTAGACCAAAGCCAGGGCCTGGGTTAGACGCCACCATAAAGAAGATGGATTTTCCATATTCGGAAGCTTGTTGCATACCTAATGGATAGTAGACGCCTTGATCGATAGCATTATTTAAAAATAATATTTTGGCAGGTTCATTAATTACTGACAGTAGTGGCAAGTAGCCTGTTTTCACTAATGCTTCGATACACTCTTTAACGAAGTTATTTGCAGCTAATACGGCAGGGCCAATAACCTCAAAAGCTAAGAGGCATAACAACATACCTGCGATACCAATTGAGAAGTTATTAATCACCATTTCAAAGCCGGCAGGAATACGTTTTTCTAATGCCCTATCAATATGTTTGATAACCCAGCCACCGAGTGGTCCCATTATCATTGCACCGATAAACATAGGAATGTCAGCACCGACAATGACACCGATCGTACCAATCCCACCCATTACTGCACCACGCTTACCACCAACGAGTAATCCACCAGTGGAACCAATCATCAATGGCAATAAATATGTGATCATGGGTCCAACGAGTAGTGCAAATTTTTCGTTTGGTAACCAACCCGTAGGGATAAATAATGCAGTAATAAAACCCCAAGCAATGAATGCCCCAATATTAGGGATCACCATTGCTGTTAAAAAACCACCGAATGCTTGAATATTGGCGCGTGTAGACTTGTTTTTCATAGTGGTAACCTGTCTTGTTTCTTACTGAAATTCAGAGCTCGTTAATATATCCACGAGTTGTTGTTCTGACTGGGCATCTAACAGTGCTTGTAATGATTCTTCTTCACTGAGTAATTCACTTAAAATTTGAATAACGCCAATATGTGCATCAGGATCGATTGCTGCTAGTCCAATTAACAAACGTACAGGCTGGTGGTCATCACCAAAATGAACTTCGTCTTTGAGAAGAGTTAGTGTTAAACCTGTTTTTATTGCACCGAGTTCTGGCCGCGCATGTGGCATTGCAACATATGGGCAAAGAACATAATACGGGCCATTTATTTGTGTGGATTGTTTGATAGCGTCGACATATCCTTCGGTGACATAGTCGTTGTTGAGTAAAGCTTCCATAGAAAAATCTATTGCTTGCTGCCAGTCTTTGGCAGAAGATTTAATCGAAATCGCAGAATTAGGGAAAAAGTCAATTAATCGCATAAAGGGTATTCTCTTTGTTATTTTCTGTAGGGAGTTGTGTGACGAAATTAAAATACGATTAAAAATTTTTTTAAGCAATGGAGTGATTTTTGTGAAAACAGAAAAGCACTACAATATACTTAATTGATTCATAAGTTAAAATATTTTGTCAACTTAGTTATTGTGATGCAGTTAACATAAATTAAGTTGATAATTGATGATTATTTTTGACATTCATCACGATAATTTTTACTGTAAATATTGTTTTTGTGATCTTTGTCTTTTCTTTGCTATCAGGCTATCAATCAACTTTAGGTAATTGTTGGTTAATTATTCACGTAAGGCGCACCGCTTAAATTTTATTGTTTTTCGTTTCTATCTCGATTTTTTAAAATAAAAGCAAGGTTATTTGATAGATATAAGCCTATCAATCGATGTTGGAATTATAGATGATTGATGTTGTTGTGAATCACTACGATTTACGGTGTTTACTTGATTGAAAATAGATAATTATCAGGAGAATAAGCGGTAACAGTGGTACGAAAGGGGGGGCTTGAACACCCACGTCTGAAGGACACTAACACCTGAAGCTAACGCGTTTGCCAATTCCGCCACTCTCGCAATATAAGACTTTGTCTTATATTGATAATACGCAGAAAAATTTAGGCTAATTTACTTAGCTAGCAATAATTTTTTATCAATAGATTCTTTATTGATGTAGAAACATGGATAAAAAAACGGCCAGCCTTAATTGGCTAGCCGTTTTTGTCACTACAATATAATGAAAATTAGCGTTTAATCGCTTCGTAAACTTTAAATTTACCGGTTTTTGCTAACATCACATGGCCGCCAAATGCTTTATCTAACATGTCTGGATAAGGCAAGAAGGCATTGGCAACAATACGGAAATGTCCGCCTTTTTTCAGGTATTTTGGTGCTTGTAAGATCATGTTCTCAACCGCACTGTAGCTGGTATTCAGCCCATCATGGAATGGCGGGTTGGAGATTATCCAATCAAATTTGTCATCAATATCAGAGTAAACATCGCTAGCAATCACTTTACCTTTCAGCTGGTTAGCTTCGAGTGTGGCAATCGATGAGGCGATTGCACTTGCACTCACATCACTTAGCGTTAATGTGACATCTGCATTATTTTTACCGATGACTGCCGCAAGCACACCGTTACCACAAGCAACATCAAGGACATTTCCACTGATAGGGCCATTGAATGTAGAAAGTAGTAAGTTGCTGCCCATATCGATTTCATTATGACTAAATACGCCCGGTAATGCGTGGATCTGGACATTTTCTTCTTCGTAGCGACGCCACCAACGAGCAATATCAAAAGTCGTTGGTTGTTCTAATTCGCCATAATAGAGCCCACAGCGTCTTGCCGAGTCAATCTTTTGCAATGTGGAGATGCCTTCCATAATCGATTCGGCACTTTTTACACCGCTACGGTTTTCACCAACGACAAAAATTTGGCTACCCGCAGCAAGGTAAGTGCATAAATCATCTAACTGGAAACACGCTTCTTGCTTATTTTTAGGCCAAAAATAAATTAACGTATTGCAAGGACGAACGAAGTCCGCAGGCGCAGTGGCGGAAAATTGGACATTTTCTCCAATCAGTGCATGCAAACTTTGCCAGCGATGGTATTGATTCGTTAGAACGCGTACACTTGCGGCGTCTAAAGTGGCGGCAAGTTCATCCTGAATGTCACCAGCCAAAATGACATGACGATCCGTAAAATGCTCAAGATGGCGCTGGATAACTTCACTAGCTGGTGTCAATAATGACATTATTTATCTATCTCCTAAAATACTCTTCGTATTCGAGCTGTTTCGTTGTGGGTCACATTAAGTGACAACTCGAATTTATTTGGCGTATACCTTACCAGAAAACAGAGAAATAGCATTGCATGTTGGCGCTATTAATCCCCTTTGATAAGATGTGGCTGTTAACAAGCGACTGGAATGAAACTAATGGCACGACGTGACAGGCTTTTAAAGCAAATGGGTATCACTCAATGGGTAGTGAGAAACCCTGCCGTATTACGTGGCGAGCGTGGTGTTAGGATCCCAGACTCAACTAAGCTTATTATTATTACTGATGACAACTTGAATTTAAATAACCCGCTGCTAAAAGATATTTTTCTTGCGATGAAAATTTATCCGAGTGATGTTGTTTGTATTAACTCGACGCAGCTGGCTATGCTCCCAACACCAATAACAATAAATTGTTGGGTTTTAGGTAGTCAATCCCACCTTGAAGGGTCAAAAATGACCTTTATTTCTCCTGCATTAGCTGAGCTGGCCGCCAGCAATAGCGCTAAACAGGCACTATGGAAGCAGATTTATCAATATGACGAAAATTTCAGCACTAAAGCAGTCTGATCTTGCTACTGCCTTCTTAATCGAGAAGTTAAGCCATGATTTTCCTTGGACTGAGCGAGTTTTTTATGGAAATCAAGGGGAAAGATATCATAACATTAAACTTTCTGTTAATAATCATATTGTTGGGTTTGCAATAACTCAATGTGTTCTTGATGAGGCAACGTTATTCAATATTGCAGTTCATCCTGATTTTCAGGGTAGAGGCTATGGGCGTCTTTTAATGGATCAGCTTATCAACGATCTGATTGAGAAAGATATTTTGACGTTATGGCTTGAAGTCCGTGAATCTAATGCTGCCGCATTAGCCCTCTATGATAAATTGGGGTTTCATCAGGCGACAGTACGCAAAGATTACTATCCTGCGAAGCAAGGGCGTGAAGATGCACTGGTTTTAGCATTAACGCTGTTTAAAGATGATATGTTTAAAGATAAGTAGGGTAGAAATAAGCTAATATTTTTAGGTGCCCCTTTCTGATAGAAGAATCTATGCTAATTTTCTATGCATCCAACAAGTCAAGTTGCCTATTGGCAACTTGACTTGTTCTGGGAATAGCGGATTAACTTAAAAAGTCAGCTTAATTTGTGCATTCACCATATTATCTTTGTAGTTTTCAGAGAGTACGCCGTCGTAACCAACTGAAATTTGTGTATTACCATTTATTTCAAAACTTGAGTTAACTTTAATGGTTGCTCCATCTCGTGACGCAGTGATACTGCGAGCCATAAACTCATTGCCACCACTGTTGAAACGTAGTTTTGCTTCTCGCTCAGGGTCATTATATTGATGTGTCCAACCTAGCTCACCGCTTAATTTAACGGAGTTTGTTTCAGTTAATGAAAATTTGCGGTCTGCACGTAAACCCATGGTGGATGATGATGAATTAATATGCTGTTTTTTACCTTGTAAGGAAGCTGCTCCACCTTTTTCTGTAAAGCTATCATTGTTGGTGCTTACATAGCTAACGTTAGCGAAAGGCTCTAAATCCATCACTTGCGTATTTATGGTATAACCAGCTTCAATAAATGCTTGGCTTGTCGATGAGTTATATTTAGCGTTGTTCTTATCCCTCTGGGCTAAATAGTGGGTAGTTCTTGATATTTCATTTCGATGCCAAGTTCGTCCTAAGCCACCACGCAGTGAAAGATCGCCTATCTGTTGACCACCATAAAGAGCAACATGATAATTATCGCTATCAGCATGCGCGTTATTTCCAGAGAGTGACGTTCGTGTGTAGCCAGTCGCTACGCCGAGTTTAAGGTTATTTTCATTCAATATTTTATCAAGACCTACTATCACGCCGTAGGTGGAAGCATCAAAACTTGTGGCATTACCATCATGAGATGCACGTGACCAATTTCCCAGTAATTTAGCCCAACTTCCGCTGTGGTTAAGTTGATAACTTTCTTGAGAGCGAATGCGTGAGGTTAAAGACTCTCTGAGTTGTCGGCTAGCATTAATTTGTTGTGATGCAGTATCTGCATAGATCTGACCTGAAAGCCCTTGGAATGCAGCTCTTGCATCATCTCCAGTTTGGCTTTTTAAAATACTTTCAAAGACCGGATTACCATTCGCTAAGCTATCCGCTGCATTTGCAACCTCTCGTTCATTAAACGTGAGTCCTTGACTTGCAAAGGCTGTTTTATTACGACCAACATTAAGGGTGATATCTGTAGGGCTGTGCGTCAGATAGGTCCCTAAGAATAAATAGTTTGGTTCTGCGTTATCAAATTGCCCTGAGATGCCTTTATCTGAGGTTAATATCTGATATTTAGAGCCAATTAAGCTATGAACATCAGTTAGAGAAAGAAGGTTTTGATTGTTTTCAAGTGAAACTTTTACTGTGCCCCCATTCAGTATTGTGATGCCTTTATTTTCGATTTTATCAGTAAGCCCATCAGTGGAAACTTCAACAAGGTAGTTTCCACCTTTTGAAAATACTAATTCATCCACAATATTAAGCGTTCCAATTGAGTGCCCTGGCGAAATGGTACTACCTTTATTTAAGGTTAGTTTCTGTATAGTCCCTTCGCCTGAAAGAAGCCCTTGGTCATTAATTGTCACCGCGGAATTGACTGAACCATCGACTAAGTCAAGCATACCTTGATTAACATTTAAGGCCGAATTCAACGAACCAGAAATGACTAACGCACCACCATTAACATTGGATACATCAGTGTATTGATTATTGCCCGCAAGAATTAAAGCCCCTTGATTGAGAACAATTCCGCCAAACTGACCATTACCCGTCAATTTTAATGTGCCATCCCCGTTTTTAATTAGCTTACCGGGGCCATTAATATCATTCTTCCACTCATCCCATGAGGAAAAATTAGCAATATCATATTGGTTGTTAGTTGGATCTTGGTTAACGACAAAAGAGTCATAAAAATAGGATGGACCATCATAGGCTTTTGGTAGATTAACAACGCCCCAATAAGAATCTGAATTCCCCTCTTTAATATCCCAACCGGCTAGCGAGTTTGTTGGATATACAGTGCTTGCGATAATACTTAACCACTGTTCATTATTGAGATAAGGAAAACGCAAACGTAATAAATATCCAGCAGTATCAGGCATTTCATTGGGTTTTATTAATGGCGCTTCAGTGGCTTCTTTTTTGTCATAGTAACCGACAGTATTATCGAACTCTTTTGCGTCTTTATTTTTTTGGACACAACTGCGTACATCAATTTGGCAAACAGTGGCGATATTGTTTCTTGTCTCTTTAGCAAGTTCGACAAAAGTTTCTGTTATTTGATCATCAGAGAGTAATTGAGCTAAAGTGAAATAATTACCTATCCTTGAAGCTATTGTGTCAGTGGCAAAATGAGCATCGACAATGACGCGACTTTCACCATACTCAATAGCTCTGGAAAAAATATCACCGCCACGTTCAGGAAAAAGAATTGATAATGTTACGGCTTGTCTATAGCCATTCCAAGTATGTCCACTTGGGAATGATGAACCAACTATATCGGTATAATTTTCAATATAATTACCGTTTTTATCTAGGACTTGATAAGGCCTTCCTCGGCCAAAGTGATCTTTGAGGATAAAATCGAATGAGCGAGTTTTGCGAGTATTTGTATCATAAGCGTAGGTAGCTTGTTTATACAGTGCTTGTAATTTAATAAACGATGCATCGTCGCGAACATCAATATTTTTTGCCTGTTCATTAAGGATGATATCGGCGAAACTATCATATACATAATCGTCAGATTGTGATTTGTCGGCAACTGCTAAGTCATAGCGTTCTTTTGATATGTTTTTATAGTTATTAGTGACTTGTCTATCCCACTCGGCAGTTTTTGAGCTTTTTTCAGGGATACGAGTGATAACCTTGCTTTTTAAATGGTCAAACCAATTATTTCGTTGCTCTAATATGCGATCTTGGGTTGTGTCTGTATCTGCGAATGCCAGAGAAATGCTGCCGTAGAGAATTGTTATTATACTTAATTTAAGAAAATTAATTTTCATGTAATGCCATCCCTTCATTTTTAGAAGGGGCTAAAATAAAGGCGTAATATGAAACTATGATGACGATCAGCTCGCTAAATGCTGATTATTAATTCTGAAATTGATGTGATAGGTATTGCGCTAAATATTGCTCAAGATTTTCAATAAAAACGCGTAAGTTTGCATTGCTTCTTGTACTTCGTGAATATACCGCATACACATCGGCAGTTTGGTACCATTGTGGAAGAATCTGTTTTAATTTTCCCGTTTTCAATTCGGGTAATACACTCCATAGTGATCGCAACAATATTCCTTCACCACTGATACACCACTGCTTAGCCACATCACCATTATTGACCATCAATTTACTGTTGGGAATAATCGTCATACTTTCTGCTTGTTGTTCTAATTTCCACTGCGCCGAGGCTTGATTACGCTCTTTAATCGTGATGCAAAAATGTTGTTTTTCAAGTTGCTGAAGATGTTCAGGCCAGCCATGTTGCGCTAAATAAGACGGGGATGCACAGAGGATCCGTTTATTTTCAGCGATCCGTCTCGCAATATAATGATCAGGAATTGCACCACCAATATAAATGTCCAAATCTATATTTTCATTGATGATATCAATAGCGCGATCAGTGAGCGTGAGATCAATACCTAGAAGTGGGTGATCAGCGCGTAATGTGAGGATAAAAGGGTTGAGATAGGCGCTCCCAAAACCCGTGCTACAACTGACTCTTAGTTCACCGCGGATCTCTTCTCGACACGCTTCCAGTTGATTGTGCATATTGTCTATTTCTTGTAATAGCAGCTCACTACTTTTTAGAACAATACGCCCCTCAGTAGTCAAATTAATGGTGCGAGCAGTGCGAAAAAATAGCGTCTGTCCAAGATTTTCTTCTAATAATTTAATGCGTTTTGAAACGTAGGCAGGCGAAACGAGAAGTTGCTCAGCAGCTCGCGAGAAACTCATCAAGCGGGCAACAGTTACAAATACTCTTATATCTTCTAATGCGGGTAACTTGTTCATGGCCTGTAAACTTAGACATTACACTTCGTGGCTATACTTTATCATAGCAACCCATAAACTGGCGGTATTACTCACTCATTTATCCCACTTAATATCACTATTTTGAGAGGTTCGTGACATGTCACAGTTTAATATTGCCGTTATTCCGGGCGATGGTATTGGAACAGAAGTCATCCCTGAAGGATTAAAAGTTTTAGAGGCAGCGGCAAATCAGCACCAAATTAAGCTCAACTTTACTCGCTTTGATTGGTCCTGTGAAACCTATCACCGCACTGGTCGAATGATGCCAGAAGATGGTTTAGAGCAATTAAAAAAGTTTGATGCAATTTTTCTCGGAGCAGTCGGTTTCCCTGGAGTACCGGATCATATTTCATTGTGGGGGTTACTATTACCTATTCGTCGTGCATTTAACCAATATGTTAATTTGCGCCCAGTTCGCTTATTTGATGGAATCAAATCTCCTTTAGCGGATAAAAAACCCGGTGATATTGATTTCTATGTGGTGCGTGAAAACGTCGAAGGCGAATATTCAGCAGTCGGCGGCATTCAGTATGAAGGTACTGAAGATGAAGTGGTTTTACAGCAGAGTATTTTTACGCGTAAAGGAACTGATCGCATTTTAAAATATGCATTTGAACTTGCCCAATCGCGTGACAAAAAGCATTTAAGTTCAGCAACTAAATCAAATGGCCTTTTTCACTCAATGCCTTATTGGGATAACCGTTTTGCTGCGATGTCGGAGCACTATCCTGATGTGAAAGTTGACCAATTTCACATTGATATTTTCGCTGCCAACTTGGTGAGAATGCCAGAGTTTTATGATGTTATTGTCGGTTCAAATTTATTTGGTGATATTTTATCTGATTTAGGGCCTGCTTGTACGGGAACAATCGCCATAGCACCTTCGGCAAACATCAATCCAGAAAAACAATTCCCATCGATGTTCGAGCCTGTTCATGGTTCTGCTCCTGATATTGCTGGGCAAAATATTGCCAATCCAATAGGGACTATTTGGGCGGCAGCAATGATGATGCAACATCTTGGCTGCCCTCAAATACATGACACTATCATGCAGGCAGTCGAATCTGTTATTAAAGAGCGTCAGCACTTAACGCGTGATATGGGGGGATCGGCGAGTACACAAGAGTTAGGACAAGCCATTACGGATGTTATTTTGTCTAACTAGCTTGTGAATGTCATTGAGCGAATAAAAGTTAAAATAACGTCAATCAGCCTAAGAACGATTTTCGTGTTACTTGGGCTGATGATGTGATGCATTGATTGTTTATAACACCAAGATCTGCGAAAATGGCCGTCAATTACGATTAACAAGACGGATTTGCTGAGCTAAGAGCCACATTTTGCCTCTCCTAATGCATGTACAAATCTGTATTCAGATGAAAAAGAACAGTTAAATGGCAGATCAGAATTTTCTACATGAAGTCAACGCGCGCAGGACATTTGCAATTATCTCTCACCCTGACGCCGGTAAAACCACCATTACTGAAAAAGTTTTACTATTTGGACACGCAATTCAACGTGCAGGAACAGTAAAAGGTCGTGGATCAAACCAACACGCCAAATCAGACTGGATGGAGATGGAAAAGCAACGTGGTATCTCGATTACGACGTCGGTGATGCAATTCCCTTATCATGATTGTCTGGTTAACTTACTCGATACTCCAGGACACGAAGACTTTTCTGAAGATACCTACCGCACATTGACAGCAGTTGACTGCTGCTTAATGGTTATTGACTCAAGTAAAGGGGTCGAGGATAGAACGCGCAAACTGATGGAAGTTACTCGTCTGCGTGATACGCCAATTCTAACCTTCATGAACAAGCTTGACCGTGATATTCGTGATCCGATGGAAGTAATGGATGAGGTCGAAAACGAACTTAAAATCGCTTGTTGCCCGATTACATGGCCTATCGGGTGCGGTAAATTATTTAAAGGCGTTTATCATTTACTGCGTGATGAAACTATTTTATATCAAACAGGGCAAGGCCATACCATCCAAGAAGTTCGGACTATTAAAGGGTTAGATAACCCCGAATTAGATAAAGCGATTGGTGATGAATTAGCATCTCAATTACGTGAAGAATTAGAGCTAGTAAAAGGTGCTTCTCACGAGTTTGATCACGATGCTTTCTTAGAGGGTGAGTTAACGCCAGTCTTCTTTGGTACTGCATTGGGCAACTTTGGTGTTGACCATATGCTTGATGGATTAGTGCAGTGGGCACCTGCGCCTCAAGCACGTAAAACGGATGTGCGTGAAGTTGAAGCCACCGAAGAGAAATTCTCAGGCTTCGTATTTAAAATTCAGGCCAATATGGATCCAAAACACCGTGACCGTGTTGCATTCATGCGTATCGTATCTGGCACGTTTGAAAAAGGCATGAAATTACGCCAAGTACGTACTAAAAAAGATGTTGTGATCTCAGATGCTCTAACTTTTATGGCGGGTGACCGTTCGCACGTTGAGCACGCTTACGCAGGTGATATCATCGGCTTGCATAACCACGGCACTATTCAAATCGGCGATACCTTTACTCAAGGTGAAGATCTGAAGTTTACTGGTATTCCTAACTTCGCACCTGAATTGTTCCGTCGTATTCGTCTACGTGATCCTCTGAAACAAAAACAGCTACTTAAAGGGCTGGTACAATTGTCAGAAGAGGGAGCTGTACAGGTATTCCGTCCACTAATGAACAATGATTTAATCGTTGGTGCAGTAGGGGTACTTCAGTTTGATGTGGTTGTTGCTCGTTTGAAGAGCGAATATAACGTTGAAGCGATTTACGAAGCTATCAACGTATCAACTGCACGTTGGGTTGAATGTGATGATGTGAAGAAATTCGAAGAATTTAAACGCAAGAATGAACAGAATTTGGCGCTTGATGGTGGAGATAATCTTTCTTATATCGCACCTACGATGGTTAACCTCAATTTAACTAGCGAACGCTACCCAGATGTAAAATTCCGTAAAACGCGTGAACATTAATTTCAACTAGTTTAGACTGATTACCGGACTCACTATTGAAAAATTATTTTTTGATAGTGAGTCTTCCTAGAGATATAATCCATTTTCGAATACTCTCCTCTTTTTTTGTCTAAAGATTGCAGAATACTCTGTCTTTTGGTCTTTAGTACTTTATTTAATTGTGTTTTTTTCATAGTCTATAGTTATCAATTGAAAGATAAGAGCTGTTTCATCGATTGATTGCTCAGTTGCAAATAGTAACGCAGCCCTTATTCCGAACTTAAAACGACAGCAGAAGGAAGGTCCTGATGAAAAATATAGCGATTTTACGTTCTTTAATTGTTATTGGGTTGAGTGGTACTTTATTTGCTTGTAGCTCATCAGCAAACTCACCCTTGAAAGAGCAAGCTTCCCAGACTTGGGATAGCGCAGCAAAAACTGTCGATATTGCAGGTAAAGATACTAGCGAAGCAATCTCAAGTGGTGTTAAAAGCACTGATAACTATGTAGATGATTCATCTATCACTGCACAAGTTAAAAGTAAATTGCTGGCAGCCAGCGGCATAGATAGCAACTCTATCTCGGTAAAAACAGTTAAAGGGGTTGTTTATCTTTCTGGTTTTGTGAAATCTGATAGCCAAATTGATACAGTTGTACAAGTCGTGTCAGCAGTCAATGGTGTGAAATCAGTACAAAACGGTTTAGTGGTAGCGAATTAACTCTTGCGGCCAAGCTCAATAATTAGAGTGATTGCATATTGAGCTCATTAACTCGTTAAAACCATGTGTTTTTTAGTCAAAAACTGAGCCTCAGAATGAGGTTCAGTTTTTGCGTTATTAATTAGAGGTTGAGGTCTTTTTAGTTGGTTTTTTGAGCAAATGAACAGGACATTTTTAATAGAATGGTCCTATAATAATTCAAAATTGAACTCATAATCAGCATAAATAGAAGATTATCAGAGGACACATATGGGAAAGCATGTATCAATCACACTCGGCAGTATTGAGCCTTTAGCTTTTTTTGATGAAATTAATCAAGGAAAAACGGCACTTATTTGCGAAGGCGGAGGCCAGCGTGGGATTTTTACAGCAGGTGTGTTAGATGAATTTCTAAAAACTGGCTTTAATCCTTTTGATATCATGATTGGAACCTCTGCGGGTGCACAAAATCTCTCTGCCTATATTTGTGGTCAACATGGATATGCAAGGCGTGTCATCACCCGTTATACAACTAGCCCACTATTTTTCAATCCGTTACGCTTCATTCGTGGGGGCCATCTTATCGATTTAGATTGGCTAATAGAAAGCACCTCGAAAGAATTTCCATTACAGATTGCCTCAGGGCTTGAGCTGATAAATGCGGGTCGTGAATTTTATATGGGAGCAAGCCGAAGCGATGATTTTGAAGCAGAATTTTTGCAACCTGATGCCGATACATGGCTAGATATTATTAGAGCATCCAGTGCGATCCCTGGGTTCTATCGCAATGGTGTCGATCTTGCTGGTACTGTATATCATGATGGTGGCATAAGTGCTGCGATTCCGGTTGAAGAGGCATATCATCGTGGTGCTGATACTATTGTGGTGATCCGCACGGTACCTTCTCAAATGTATTTTACGCCTGAATGGGTGAAGAGAATGACGCGTTTGTTAGAAGGTGAAAAGTATGGTTTACAGCGAATGGCAGCGATGCTTAAAGTGCATCTAAAAAGTTATCGTAGAACACAACAGTTTATTGAAAATCCGCCTGGGGACTTACAAATTTTTGAAATTTACCCTCCAGCACCACTCAAAAGTAGTGCTTTAGGAAGCCGGCTTTCGGCGCTAAATCATGACTATCATACCGGGCGTCGTTGTGGCCGTTACTTTATTGCGGCTCTAGGTCATAGCTTTGCGATGAGTGATGAGTCTTTAAATCGGTTCAAAATTCAAGAGGATGCAGAGCAAGAAATTCAGATTGAAGAGGATTATGCTGAAGCAATATTTGATGCTAAGCATGATGTCGAATTAGTTGCTCAAAATAAAGCTAAAAAAGCGACAGATGCCGCACAGGCATTAATGACAGGTGTGATCACGGCTGCAAACGAGGAATCATCTCCACAGGCTGATAATAAAAATGCTCAATAGGTTTATAGATACTCACTGCCACTTTGATTTTCCGCCTTTTATTGATTCAATAAAGGAAAGTCTCGTATCTGCTCAAGCTGCGGGTGTCACTGATATCATTATTCCTGCAGTTTATCTGAATAACTTCGAACGAGTATGGCAATTAGCTCACCAGTATCCGCAGTTACATGCAGCTATTGGTTTTCATCCCTTATATTTAAATGCATTCCAAGATAATCAATTTGATAAATTATTTGATTATTTCAACGTACAAAGCCAGAAGTGTATCGCGGTTGGTGAGATTGGCCTTGATCTCTACATGCAGAATCCTTTGTTTGAATTACAGCAACGCGTACTCATCGCTCAGTTAAAATTGGCCAAACAATTTGATTTACCGGTTATTTTACATTCACGTAAAAGCCACGACCAGTTGGCTGCATTATTGCGTCGTCATCCAGTACCTGCTTGTGGTGTTGTTCATGGCTTTGCGGGGAGTCTTTCACAAGCACAATCATTTATTAAACTTGGGTATTCTATTGGTATTGGCGGGACAATCACTTATGAGCGTGCGAACAAAACACGACAAGCTATATCCCAATTGCCACTTACTTCCCTGATTTTTGAAACTGATGCTCCAGATATGCCAGTCTCTGCCTTTCAAGGTGAACCTAATCGCCCTGAGCGTATTAAATTGATTTTTAAATCCTTATGTGAAATCCGTCACGAAAAACCAGAAGAAATCGCACAACAACTTTATATCAATAGCCTATCATTATTTAATCTGCATAAATAAAATCTATTAGCTATTGTCCTTAATGATAATGAGATTAAATCCTATTTATCAGACTAAATCCTTTCAGCCTTTAATCTATTAATGACAGCTATTAGTAAGTTTTATCTTAAATCAACAATAAAGCGTGATATTGATCACAATAAAGAGATTTTTGTTACTTTTTATACTGCGTATTTGTGAGGAAGATTGCCAGTTATTGAAAGGGACTAGGTATAATCAGCGCACAAAGAATCAAGGGAACCAATGCGTTTCCTTTTACATCAATCTAGAATTAAGTGAACAGGGATACTTCCATGCAACTCATTATGAGTCTGGTCGGGATGGCAGTGCTAATTGGTATTGCCGTGCTGTTTTCCAGTAATCGTCGAGCGATTAAACTCCGCACTGTTGGCGGAGCTTTTATCATTCAACTCGCAATTGGCGCTCTTGTTCTCTACGTACCTGCTGGACGCAGCGTCTTAGAGGGAATGTCTAATGCGGTCTCTAAAGTCATTGGCTATGGCCAAGACGGAATGAGTTTCATCTTTGGTGGCCTTGTTTCTGACAAAATGTTTGAACTGTTTGGCGGCGGTGGCTTTGTTTTCGCCTTACGTGTTCTACCTATCATCGTGTTTTTCTCTTCTTTAATTGCGGTATTGTATTACCTCGGCGTTATGCAACTTGTCATCAAAGTGCTAGGTGGTGGTCTGCAAAAAGTATTAGGTACCTCAAGAACTGAGTCATTATCTGCAACGGCGAATATCTTCGTTGGTCAAACTGAAGCACCTTTAGTGGTCCGCCCCTATATTGCAACGATGACAAATTCTGAATTGTTTGCGGTAATGAGCGGTGGTTTAGCCTCTGTCGCGGGTTCTGTTTTGGCGGGTTATGCTCAGATGGGCGTACCAATGGAATACCTGATTGCGGCATCATTTATGGCGGCTCCGGGTGGTCTATTGTTCGCTAAATTATTGGTTCCTGAAACGGAAGATTACCGAGATAGAACGAATGCTGAAGAGTTAGTTGCAGAAGATGAGCGTCCAGCTAATATCATTGATGCAGCGGCATCAGGCGCAGCTTCTGGTATGCAATTAGCCTTAAACGTCGGTGCAATGCTATTGGCATTTATCGCACTAATTGCATTGATTAACGGTATTTTAGGTGGTGTTGGTGGTTGGTTTGACTACCCGGAACTTTCTCTCGAATTAATTCTTGGTTGGTTGTTTGCTCCAATCGCTTATCTGATTGGTGTACCATGGAATGAAGCAACCATAGCAGGTTCTTTCATTGGTCAAAAAATTGTTGTTAACGAATTTGTTGCCTTTATGAACTTCGGTGAATATATGAAGGCGGATGCGGATGTCATTGCAGCAGGTAAACAAGTCCTTTCTGATAATTCCAAAGCAATTATTTCATTCGCACTATGTGGATTCGCTAACCTATCTTCAGTTGCTATCTTAATCGGTGGATTAGGTGGTATGGCACCTAATCGTCGTAGTGATGTTGCTCGCCTTGGTATGAAAGCAGTACTTGCGGGTACCCTCTCTAACTTGATGAGTGCAACAATTGCGGGTCTGTTCTTAACTCTCGCATTAATATAATTCCCTGATTTAGGCGGAAGGGCATTTGCCCTTCCGTTTTTATTATTTTTATTTATATTCTTGTTACTTTTTATATTATTCCTCTAATTTTAAACTACGCTTAATCAAGTGTATTGATACGGTAACTCAATGAATAAAGGTCACATATCCTTCATATTTCAATCGGTATAGCGAGTATCGAAAATATTGAATGGCGTTCAGTGAGTTAAATGGCAGTGTTATCGTAATTTTAGGTTTTTCCGTAGATATAACTATGCAGGTCGTTTACATGCAACACCGATTATTTGGTGTATAATGTTGATGAGATTCACAATTTTACATTTAACAATGTAACAGTAAGGTAATTAATGTGATTTTAAGCACATAAAATACCTCTATTACATGGTCAAATAGGTTTAAGTTAGCTGCTATGGACTGCTAGTTCTCAGAGTGGAGACACTCTAGGGCATTGTGCGGTGAAAAGGAATTCAGCTGCTACACTCGGATTTTTTGGGTAGCATCTTTAAGGAACCAAGCCCGCTCGCCAACAAAGAACGTGTTGTTCTGACAGAATTCACAACGTTGGAGAGTTTTATGACTGATTTAACTGCAGCTGCGCAACGCGCACTGAGCCTGATGGATTTAACCACCCTGAATGATGATGACACTGATGAAAAAGTGATCGCATTATGCCATCAAGCAAAAAGCCCAGCGGGTCAAACTGCTGCTATCTGTATCTATCCACGTTTTATACCTGTTGCTCGCAAAGCACTGCGTGAACAAGGTACACCAGAAGTACGTATCGCTACAGTGACTAATTTCCCTCATGGTAATGATGACATTGAGATTGCACTTGCTGAAACTCGTGCAGCTATTGCTTATGGTGCGGATGAAGTCGATGTGGTTTTCCCATACCGTGCATTAATTGCAGGCAATGAGCAAATTGGTTTTGACTTAGTGAAAGCGTGTAAAGATGCTTGTGCTGCTGCTAATGTGTTATTGAAAGTTATTATTGAAACAGGTGAGCTGAAAGATGCTGATCTTATTCGTAAAGCTTCAGAAATTTCTATTAAAGCAGGCGCAGATTTTATCAAAACCTCAACAGGTAAAGTGCCAGTCAATGCGACATTGGAAAGTGCTGAAATCATGATGCAAGTTATCCATGATATGGGTGTTGCAAAAACAGTTGGTTTTAAACCTGCTGGTGGTGTTCGTACTGCGGAAGATGCGGCTCAATACTTAGCATTAGCAGGTAGAATTTTAGGTGATGATTGGGCTGATGCTCGCCACTTCCGTTTTGGTGCATCAAGCCTACTGGCTAGTCTATTAAATACACTTGGTTTTGATACCAAAAAATCAAGCAGCAGCTATTAATTATTGACCTAATTGTTGTTTGTCGAGCATGTGGGCGAGATTGATAATCCGAGTGAGATACTGACTATGTTCCTCGGGATATTAATGCCATTAGCCGACATGCTACTCGAATTATTTAGGGGCTGTTTGATAACTGATATAAAGCAACTAGCTGCAAAATAAGCTCAATAGGCCACAGAACCTAATAAATTCTATTTGAATTAAGGAGCATACCGTGTTTCTGGCACAAGAAATTATTCGTAAAAAACGTGATGGTAAACCACTAAGTGAAGAAGAGATCCGTTTCTTTATTAATGGTGTGCGTGATAATTCAGTTTCTGAAGGTCAGATAGCTGCTTTAGCGATGACTATCTATTTTAATGATATGACGATGCCTGAGCGAGTTGCATTAACACTTGCTATGCGTGATTCAGGTACGGTATTAAATTGGAAGTCGTTAAATCTGAATGGTCCACTGGTTGATAAGCATTCAACAGGTGGGGTAGGTGATGTAACTTCATTAATGTTAGGCCCAATGGTGGCAGCATGTGGTGGTTATGTCCCAATGATTTCAGGTCGTGGTTTGGGCCATACGGGGGGGACACTGGATAAGCTAGAAGCTATTCCAGGTTTTGATATTTTCCCTAATGATGAGCGTTTTCGTGACATCATCAGCAATGTTGGGGTGGCGATTATCGGTCAAACTAACTCATTAGCACCTGCTGACAAACGTTTTTACGCGACACGTGATATCACTGCAACGGTTGACTCTATTCCATTGATTACCGCTTCCATCCTAGGCAAAAAATTAGCCGAAGGTCTTGATGCATTGGTGATGGACGTCAAAGTGGGTTCTGGTGCGTTTATGCCAACCTATGAAAAATCAGAGCAGTTGGCTGAGTCTATTGTCAAAGTCGCAAATGGTGCGGGTTGTAAAACAACGGCATTATTGACTGATATGAATGAAGTACTGGCTTCGAGCGCAGGTAATGCTGTTGAAGTTCGTGAAGCAGTCCAGTTCTTAACGGGTGAGTATCGTAATCCGCGTTTATATGAAGTTACGATGGCACTGTGCGTTGAAATGTTAGTTTCAGGCACATTAGCAGCGAATAGAGACGAAGCTCGTCAAAAATTACAAGCTGTACTCGATAATGGTAAAGCGGCAGAGATCTTTGGTCGTATGGTTGCGGCTCAAAAAGGCCCAAGCGATTTTGTTGAAAATTACAGCAAATACTTACCAACCGCCGTATTGAGCAAAGCAGTTTACGCTGAAAAATCCGGTATTATCACAGCAATGGATACCCGCGCGCTGGGTATGTCTGTCGTCACTTTAGGTGGTGGACGTCGCAAAGCGAGCGATGATATTGATTATAGCGTTGGTTTAAGCGATATCGCGGCACTCGGTGCTTCAGTTGATAATCAAGTCCCACTTGCGGTTATTCATGCGAATAGCGAAAAAGCATGGGAAGAGGCAGCGAAAGAAGTACGTGCAGCGATGGTTATTGGTGATAAAGCACCAGAAGCTACACCGATGGTTTATCGTCAAATTAGCGAATAATCAACAAAACAAATTTATCAGTGGCATTTCCCAATTGGGGATGATGACGCAGGAGAGAAGTTATGAAACGTACATTTATTATGGTATTAGATTCCTTTGGTATTGGTGCAGCAGGCGATGCACACAAATTTAATGATGAAGGTTCAAATACATTAGGTCATATCGCAGATGCTTGTGCGAGTGGTAAAGCTGATGTTGGTCGTAAAGGCCCTCTGAATCTACCTAACTTAACTAAACTAGGTTTAGGTAAAGCGGCTGAAGAATCTTGCGGTAAATTCCCTGCAGGTCTGGATCCTAATTCAGACATTATTGGTGCTTATGCTTACGCGAGTGAAATTTCTTCGGGTAAAGATACTCCTTCAGGCCACTGGGAAATCGCGGGTGTTCCAGTATTGTTTGATTGGGGATACTTTGCTGATCACGAAAATAGCTTCCCGCAAGAGCTACTTGATATCATTGTTAAGCGCGCTAACCTGCCTGGGTACTTAGGTAACTGCCACTCATCAGGTACAGTTATTCTTGACCAGTTGGGTGAAGAGCATATGAAAACTGGCAAGCCGATTTTCTATACCTCTGCTGACTCCGTATTCCAAATTGCTTGTCATGAAGAAACTTACGGTTTAGACGAATTGTATGAACTGTGTGAAATCGCTCGTGAAGAATTGACTAATGGCGGTTATAACATCGGTCGTGTTATTGCTCGTCCATTTGTTGGTGATAAAGCAGGTAACTTTGAGCGTACTGGTAACCGTCATGACCTTGCTGTTGAGCCACCTGCACCAACTATGCTGAAAAAATTAGTAGACGAGAAACAAGGTGAAGTTGTTTCAATTGGTAAAATTGCTGATATTTATGCTCACGTTGGTATCACCAAAAAAGTGAAAGCAACAGGAATTGATGCACTATTTGATGCGACTGTTGAACAAATGAAACTAGCGGGTGATAAAACTATCGTTTTCACTAACTTCGTTGATTTCGACTCTGCTTATGGTCACCGTCGTGATGTTCCGGGTTATGCAGCTGCGTTAGAACTGTTTGACCGCCGTTTACCTGAGCTGATGGAGCTAGTTGGAGAAGATGACATTCTGATCCTAACAGCTGACCATGGTTGTGATCCAACTTGGCATGGTACTGATCATACTCGTGAGCACATCCCTGTTCTGATTTATGGACCGAAAGTAAAACCGGGTTCTTTAGGTCATCGTGAAACGTTTGCTGATATCGGTCAGACTGTCGCGAAATATTTTGACCTGTCTCCGATGGAATACGGTACACCAATGCTGTAAGCGCTGAGCAATAATTTAAATAAGGCAGGTAACTGCCTTATTTATTTTATCATCTCATGGTATTTGGTCATTTGCCGTAGACTGCCCCAGAGCAAATGACGACAATTATCGGGTAGTTACGCTAAAACTTAAATCATGATAGTTATATAAGGAATAATAATAATGGCAACTCCACATATTAATGCAGAAATGGGTGATTTCGCTGACGTCGTTTTGATGCCTGGCGACCCACTGCGTGCAAAATACATTGCAGAAACTTTCCTTGAAGACGTGCGTCAAGTTAACAATGTTCGCGGTATGTTAGGTTTCACAGGTACCTATAAAGGTCGTAAGATCTCTGTTATGGGGCACGGTATGGGTATCCCTTCTTGCTCTATCTATGCAAAAGAATTGATTACTGATTTTGGCGTCAAAGTCATCATCCGTGTAGGTTCATGCGGTGCAGTAATGGACGATGTGAAACTGCGTGATGTCGTTATCGGAATGGGTGCTTGTACTGACTCTAAAGTAAACCGTCTGCGTTTTAAAGATCACGATTTTGCAGCAATTGCAGACTATGACTTGGTGCATAATGCAGTTGAAGCAGCAAAAGCGAAAAACGTTAATGTACGCGTTGGTAACCTGTTCTCTGCTGATTTATTCTACTCACCAGATCCTGACATGTTCAAAGTGATGGAAAAGTACGGCATTTTGGGTGTTGAAATGGAAGCTGCGGGTATCTATGGTGTGGCTGCTGAGTTTGGCGCTCGTGCATTAACTATCTGTACTGTTTCAGATCATATCAAAACTGGCGAGCAAACCACATCTGATGAGCGTCAAAATACGTTCAACGAGATGATTGAAATCGCACTGGATTCCGTTCTGTTAGGCGACAAATAATCATCGATTAAGTGCATATTGGTATCACCAGTCTGCACTTTCTCTATACACGTCATACTTCAAGTTGCCAGTCGGCTATCCTTACATATCTCTTGAATTATTTTGTGTTTATAAATGCCACGCAATAACTTGTGTGGCATTTTTTATGTTTATTATTTTGATTGTGAAGTGGTTAGTTGCTTTTTTTATTAATGCGACTCATGGCAATCGCATCAACATATTGGCCATCTCGAAATGCATAGTCACGCATCACACCTTCTTGCTCAAAACCAAACTTCTTATAAAGTTCTAGCCCATTATCATTGATGGCATAAACTTCGAGCTCAATGCGGCGAATGTTGAGCCAGTTATCGCAGTAATCAACCATCACCTCCATCAGTTTGGAGCCGATACCTTTACCTTGATACTGTTCGCTAACCGTAATACCAAAACTTGCGACATGTTTACGGCGAATTTGACTAGGTTGGTGAACAACGAGAAGACCAACAACTTTATCTTCAATGGTCGCAACAAATTGTGAAACAAGTGGATCATTCCTACCAAGGCGATCTTCCCATATTTTTGTTGATGGGTAAGGTAGCTGTAGTGTGTTTGCATAAGCTGAATAATCAGTATGCATTTGAGTAACAGCAGGAATATCGTTGATGGTGGCCCTACGGATAATAACGTCGCTCATATTTATCTCTAGCTTATTCATATTTCAAGTCATAGGGCTATTGGCTACAACAGGAATTATTTAGTTTTTTCATTAATGCTCGTTAATTTAAACACTAATATAATTAATCATATTAAGCACGATTAATGTCGATTATTTGACTCTATTTTATTAATCTTGGTTAGGTTGTGAGCTAAAAAAAGGAGCTAAAGCTCCTTTTTTGATTATCGCAAAAATGAATATTATGGTGTCATCATAAATACTTTTGCATTTTTCCCTAAGTATTGGCGAGTAAGACGATTGATGTCTTCTGCCTTTAATTGGCGGACTATCGTCTGCTCTTGATTTAAACGTTGGTACTGCTTATCGTCAGAGGCTGCTTGGGCAAGTGCTTCTGTCCAATAACCTGAGCTGTCCATACCTTGTGAATTCTCGGTTAGCCAAATATTTTTCGCCTCGATGAACTCTTTGTCATTCACACCTGATTGGTGCAGTTGAGTAATAGTGTTCTGGGCAATTTGCGTCATTTCATCCGCTCGTTGAGGGGATGTCGTGAAATTGAGGCGCGCAAAATAGTAAGGTTGTGGTTTTTTCGCCAGCATTTGAGAGAAGCCTAGCGCATAAATGCCACTGGCTTTTTCACGTAATTCACTACGTAAACGCTGGCTAACAATAGTATCTAACAACTGCATTGCTAGCTGATCTTGCTGTGTCCACTGTGCCGGTGCTGCAAATTGAATACTAACCATGCTTTTATCGCTGCTACTGATTGGATAGCGTTTATTAAAGCTTTCCATCTTTGGCATAATCCCTTGATCACGCCAAGCGAGCTGCTGATTACTTGCTGGGATAGATGCAATCCACTGTTCAAGTAATGGCTTTAATTCACGTGCATTCATGGCTCCACTAATCACCAGTGTCATATCCGAAGTAGAGGTCAATAATTGACGGTTAGCTTGCTGAAGCTGACCCGCGGTAAAGTTTTGCCAGCCACCTTGAGGATTAACCACCATCAATTCGCCATGTTGATAGCTCTCCTTATTGATATTATCAAGGAAGGTGCGTTCAACAGGCATTTTTGACAGATTCAATGCAAATGATTGCTTCTGTTGCTCTAATTTCGCACCACTGAATTGTGGTGCGGTGAGTTTTAAATGTAATAACTGAAAAGCCATTTCTAAGTTATCGACAGGGGTTTTTCCACGGTAGCCATGATTAAGCAGTTCACTATAAGGACGAATTGAAATTTGGTTTTTCTTTGCTAATAGCGCCAAATCACGCGCACTGTATTCCCCGTAACCACTACTTTCCGGCAACTTTAATGCCCAATCCGTCAATCCTGCTGTTTGTACCGTCTCAAGAGAGCGTCCACCCGGTAATTGTAAGTTAAACTGAATATCATCTTTCAGGTTTTTGTCTGCTTTAACAATCACCTGAATACCATTACTCAATTGCCAATGTTCGGCTTTATTCACAGGTAGTGCCGACTGCTCAGTAATCGAACCTTTAGTCACTCGAGGTAACTGCAGATTGATTGACTGAGAGCGTAGGGTGAATGGACCCGGAGAGCTTTGGCGAATTCTCTGCCATTGCTCATTAAAGGTCGAGTTATCGACTTTTTTGGCATCAGTATCAGGGCCAATCAGCGCAAGCCGTGGTGATGCTTGATTTAACAAGGTCGCAATGTGTTTCTGCAAATCGTGTGGTTTCACTTTGCCGATTAACTGGTAGCTATTGTCTAACTGTTGGCGTTTATTCCACATCGGCATGTCATATTCGAGGGCTGTGGTAAGCTGACCTGCTAAATAATCATTCCCATAACGCTGTTCAGTTGCCGCTTGTTGGCTGAGTTTTTTGAGTATTGCTTGGCGAGCACTCTCTAGCTCTTCTTGCTGGACAGGTTCAGTGGCTAATCTTTGCAATTCAGTAAATAATATACTCGTTGCTCCAGCGTAATCATCCCCTTTCGGGTGAATAATCATGAGTTGCTGAAGACGTTGATTATCGAGCATTGAACCTTGTTCATTGATACTGATAGCGGGCAAAATGCCATTATCAACTAACACGGAAAAACGCTGATTCAAAATGGCTAACCATAGGCTATCCATCAAATCATCATATTGTCCTTGGCGAGTATTCAAAGGCGCACTGACATCTTTTTGCAAGGCAAACTGAACGAAACGGGAGCCTTGTTCTTTATCAAACACTGGTTGAACCAGCATGGAGGTTGAGTTAGCAAACTGTTTCCATTGCGGGTTATCTTGAGATGGCTGTGTAGGTTTTGGTAATACAAACAGCGTACCGATTTCTTTGCGTACAGTTGTGTTATTAAAATCGCCAATGACGATTAAAGCCATGCGCTGTGGCTGATACCACGTTTGATAATACGCTTTTGCTTGTTCAATCGGTGCCTGACGAACGACATCCAATGATCCAATTGGGTTGCGTTCAGCGTAGCGGCTTCCGTGATAACGCAGTTTTTCAAGGCTATCATTGATGCGATAGCCCATCCCTTGGCGTAAACGCCACTCTTCAATGATCACTGGGCGCTCTTTTTCAAAGGCATCTTGATCGAAGGTCATATTCGATGCCCAATCTGCAATGACTTGTAGGCCCGTTGTGATTTGAGCTGGCGTTGCCTCTGGTAGTGAAAGTTTATACAGCGTGGAGTTCAGGCTGGTGATGGCGTTCACATGGCTTCCGAGTTTCAAGCCTTGTTGCTCTAATTGCTTAAAGCCAGTAGTGCCCGGAAAATGCTTGGTGCCTTTAAATGCCATGTGTTCGGTAAAGTGGGCAAGCCCAAGTTGTTGCTCATTTTCTTGTACTGAACCGCTATTGACTAATAAGCGTAATTCCACACCGGGTTGGTTGCGTTGTAAGAGATAAACTTGCAGACCATTATCCAGCTGATAATGTTGTAAATCGGTGCGTACAGGCAGTAGTACCTGTCCATTTTGGCTATTTGGTGTATTCGGTGTATTCGCAGCACAGCCACTGATAACGAGGCCCATAAAAGCGGCGAAGGTTATTTTACGAAGCATATTCAGACGTTCCTATAATTGTATTGGCGCACGTTTGCGCTTCAATAAGCGGGAGCTTTTGTTCAGCTAATTGCGATAGAAAACGTTGATGGCTGACGAGTACAATTGCACTATCATGTAGTTCAGCTTTTAATAACTGTAACAACTCAAGCGCGCTGGTCTCATCAAGTGCCGAGGTCGTTTCATCCAACAGTAATAATTTAGGGCGATTAAGTAATAAACGGGCAAACATGATGCGTTGCTGCTCGCCACCGGATAGGCGGTTATTCCAATCAGTATCCAAACTCAGTTGATAATGCAATTTTTCAAGGCCAACTTGACTGAGTACAGATTTAAAATCAGCCTCGTTAAACTGTGCTGTATCTTGAGGGTAAGCCAGTAGAGTATCTAATCGGCTGATAGGCAGATAAAGCCGTTGCGGTATCCACATGAGGTTATCGGTGCGCTCAATTTCCCCTTCAAAGAAAGGCCAGTGGCCGCTCAAGGTTCGCAGTAGGGTTGATTTGCCAATACCTGAACGACCTGAAATCAATGTCAGTTCGCCTTGCTTAGCCGTTAAGTGAATGTTTTCAATTAACGTGCGATTATCGGCTGTTGCGATTTTCAATGTTGCATTGAGGATCGGTTGATCTTCATTAATGCTGACATCTGCTGTTTTATCGTTTTCCAATAGAATAACGAAGTTATATAAACGTGAAACCGTCGCTTGCCATGCAGCTATCTCTTTATAGGCAAAAATAAACCAGCCTAAGGATGTGGCAACGCTACTAAACGCTTGGCGTAATTGCATTAAGCCACCTAACATTATTTCACCCGCAAGGAATTTCGGAAGCGCTAATAATACGGGGGCAAGAGCAGTCACTTGTTGGTAGCCAACGGTATAGAAAGCAAGATTTCGTTCGCAGCGGATCAGCTGGTTCCAGTTACCGATAATTTTACCGAAGCGTTGCATTAACTCTTTTCTATCTTGTGTTTCACCGCGCTGCCCTGCGATAGCATCACCATGTTGGCGACAGTCAATTAACGCACTACGGTAATCGGCTTCACGGCGCTGTTTATCCATATTCAAACGACGTAGAGGAAAACCAATCCACTGAGTCAGCGCGATACCGATAATGGTATAGATAATACAAGCCCAAAACATATAGCCGGGGATAGTCCAATCACTGTCGGCAAAGCTAAATGACAGGCTACCGGATAGTGTCCATAAAATGGTAGCGAATGAAATTAAGGTCAATATCGAGTGCAAAAAGGACACTAATAAATTGAGAGTTGATTCAATTAATAGACGAATATCTTCAGCAATACGTTGGTCTGGGTTATCAGGTTCTTGCGAAGCTAGGCGCAGCATATAATGTTTACTGTTTGGTGATAGCCAGCGACCCAGAACTAATTCGGTCATTCCTTTACGCCAACGGATGATCAGCATTTGTTTCAGGTAATTGCCCATTACCACGACAAAGATTAAGCCGCTGACCAACACCACAAAATATTGCAGTAGACCATACAAAGCCTGACCATCGAGTTGTTGAAGTGCATTATAAAAGTCACCGTTCCACATGTTCATTTTGACATTGAACCAGACGGATGACAGAGTTAGCCCTAGTGAGGCGGCAAGCAGTATCCAGCAGAAAAGGGCAGCACGCTGCCCCCAAAAAGGTTTTATTAAATAGAAAAATTGCTTCAATGTTTTCATGACATTCTTCGTATTGTTATTGTAAATAAGCTCACATTACTCATTAAAACTAATTTATAAGTCGTAATTCACTTGTAACCAGAACTGGCGACCCGGGTCATAAGATTTCAACACTCTGTCTTCGAAAACAAAGCGGTCTGCGATGTTTTTGTTATTCAAAATGTTGTTCACTTCAACGGAGAAACCGAAGCCATACGCAAAGTCAGGTTTCCAGCCAAGGCGGGTATCCCAAGTATATTTACTTGCGAAATGTTGCTTGGTGTATTTGCGCACTTGTCCATATTCAGGGTCAAAGTCATAAGCATTTTCATAACGAACAGCTTGATCGCGAGCACCCCACCATTGCAGGCGGTTATACCAAGTCAAATCGTAGTCATCCCAAACGCTGGTTAGTTCGACGTTTACTTTGAATGGCGAGTTAAAGCTGGTGGAAGGCAGTTTTGATGCATCAATGATTTTGCCGTTATACGAAACTTTATTCAGATTGACCTTATTGGCAGGATCAAAGGAGTTATAGCCAGCATCCTTTGGTGTATTACTTTCGCTCTGCTGCCAAGTTAGAGAGGCGGACATGACATGAGTAGCTTCTGCCCATTCCCACGGTTGGCTGTTATTAACAGATAATGTCACTGTGTCATGTGAGCTGCGGCCACCATTATCAAAAGTACGGATGCTACGCTTATCGGCATCGCGAGTATCGTATTTGGTGCGAGTTCTAACTTCGTCATAGCCTTCGCGGTGAACATACTGTAAGCGCCATGTAGTCGAAAGAATTTCTTGTTGCAGTGCGAGCGTTAACTCATCGTTATAAGGTGTTTTGAGTGACTCGAGGCCTTCATAGTCCTTTTTGTTATCCCAATCATTTTTGTTAGGGTCCATCGAACAGGCATCACCTTCCCACCACGCATTACATAACTGCATACCGCCATTTTGTGCACCATACAGCGCATATGTCAGCATTGAACGGCCGTAATAGCGGTTTGCTCCTGCAATAATTTGTGTTTTACCATTGCCAAACACATCATAATTACCGGATAAGCGGGGTGCGATATTGGTGCGATCTACAAAGTTATCACGGTCAAGACGAACGCCAGGACGCAGGGTTAGTTTGCCATATTGAATATTATCATCGAGGAATAGTGCGTAATTGGTATAGTCAGCTGAGTAAGTTCCTGCTTGGAATCTTGTTATATTACTCAGATAGCCGCTATACATATTATTTTTGTCAATATTACCGGAATAAGTATAACGAAAGTAATCATTGTCACGCTGATAGGTGCCTTTAGTGTAATTAACTTCAGCGCCTAAGGTTGGTTGATGAGTAAACCCTAAACCATCTTCAGCAGAGTTAAAACGCATTACAGTTTTAAGTCCGTGACTTTTTTGTTTAGAAGTTAAATCGCCTAAACCACCACTATTTAGCTCAACCGTATTCCATTTATCATCCCAAGCACGAACAGTCAGTGCATACTTCTGATCATCCTTACGGTCGTCTTTTAAGTCTTGTGTATTGGCCGTGATCTCTAATTGGCCGAGGTCTAGCTGGTGTTTGAATACGGCTGTAAAACCAAGACCATCATGGGTAGAGTCATAGCCAGAATTCATGACGGAGGCAGAAAACAGACGGCTATCATAAGATGCATAGTTAGCCGATAAATCTAACGAGCTTTTCTCTGAAAGGTCGATAGAGTATTTAAGGAAGTAGTTATCGGATGTACGGCGTTGCTTTTTCTCTCCATAAGGAAAGTCGATCAATTCTAGTTGATTATTTTCGCCAATAATAGCGGAGTCGCCACCGGTCACTGTCATGGGGATCGTGGAGCTACGACGTGATGCAGAAAACACAATTCCCGAATTTTCGCTGAGTCCTAATTCGAACCAGCCACCGAAATCATTCTTATCATAGCGGTTTTGGAAACGAGCTGGGTTAGATGTCTCATTCTTAGTAGTATCAATACCTTGAGATGAATCATGAAACAGGTTGTTCCAACCAGAGCGAGTCAAACGGTAGTAAGCATGCGCGCTATTTTCACCTTGCCAACGGCGACTATTCACCTCGACAGTACCACCGGTAAAACCACCAAATTCAACAGGGATATTGTTGTCATACACCGTCATGCTATCAATCAGACGGCTATCAATATAGATGCCTTGATCGCTACTACTTAAGCGTGTTGCTGTTTCGCCAAGCCCACTATCAGCAGGGTCAAAGTCATTATTAAAACTGACTCCATCGAGACGATAGGCGTTTTGGTAACTGCTTGAACCATGAATTGAGACACGAGAAGGCTTAATTTCACCCTGATTCATTGAGTTGCTGTCATTATTCGCAAACTGAACCGCGGGGTTGGTCTTCATCAAGTCAGTGATATTACCATCGCCGGTATTGCGCTGCCTGATCTCTTCTGATGTTACATATTGCGGTGCAGACATCACATCAGTGGTTGGATGATTTTGCACCACACCTGAAACTTGCGTTGCAGGCAAGACAAGCGTGCCTTGATTAATATTTTGAGGGCGAATAACAAACACGCCATTTTCGCTGACCAGTTCTAATCCGCTACCGATAAGTATTTTTTGTAATGCGGTTTGTGCGGTGTAGTCTCCTGACAGTGCGGGGGCGCGTAAGCCATTTAACTGGCTTTTGTCATAGAGTAATTGGATTTGACCTTGCTGACTAATTTGTGCCACCGAAGAGGCAAGTGGTTGTTCTGGAAGTGATAAAGACACTTCCTGCGCAGCAGCAGATTGATAGACTATCGCACTACTAACTGCAACGAACAGTGCAAGCGGTTTAAACCGTTTGTGTGTGAATCGAATAGACATGAGTATCCCTTATTCCTAAGCGGCACAAAAAGTGTGCTGAAAAATTGCCAAATAAATAACAACTGCTTAAGAAGAGGATGAAATGAGAATTATCCTCACCTGTAAAACGAAGTAATTTTCATTTATTTTTTTTGTTCTGAATAATCAATATGTTATTTTTATCTTGATAGACAACTTGGACGGGTAATAACATCGGAAGGGCTTGAAAAAACTGATCTGGCTGACGTAAATTGATTTTCCCTGATATTTTGCTCTGACTAAGAGAGGCAGGGGAGAGCTGAATATTGGCAGAGGTATAGAACTTAAGTTCTGTTAATACCTCAGCAAGGGGTTTATCGGTAAAGTTTAATTCACCAAAGCGCCATCTTGCTACATCTAATGGATCAACTTTATTTACTTTGACGGAGCTATTAATCGTTGGGCTGACTCCACTATCCCCGGCAAATAGGTAAGTGGATTTTTGTTTATCACCTGTTTGTAAGCTGACAACGCCCTGAGCGACGCTTACAGCAACTTGCTGGCCGTTTCTATCGACCTCAAATTCGGTTCCAACGACTTGAATTCGTCGCTTATCAGCTTGGATCACAAAGGGACGATAAGGATTCGATTTGACCTTGAAGTAAGCATTACCCTCATCCAAATAGATTTTACGAACTTCAGTTTCATAAGCGACTCGAACTTGGGTATTGTGGTTAAGAAATAATTTAGAGCCATCGGACAATGTGACTTCTTTGGGCATGTCTGTCGCTACTAGCGTCATGTTGTTGAGCAGCATTGAAGGTAAGTGGCTGTAAGGTAAAAATAAAATTGCTGCGATAAAGCATGCCGCCAACGCATTACCTAGTGGTCGCCAAAGCTGAAAAAAAACACGTTTTTTAGGGGATAACTCCACAGAAGCAGGTCTTGGCATCAAATCAAAATCACGCCAAATACATGCAATTGCTTCATAAGCTTTTGCATGTTCAGGTGAGGCACTTAACCACTCATCAAACTGTTTTGATTGTTCGGCACTCATTTTCTGGCTTTGCTTGCGCGTAAACCACAGTGCCGCTTCTTCATTCATAATGTTGAGTGCATCGGACTCAGGTGAAGATGAACGTGTCATTAATTATTATTGCTCTGATTATCTAGGTGCTTTTTACAATGTACTAAGGCCGCTGCAATGTGTTTTTCAACCATACTGATCGAAATATCCATACGTTCAGCGATTTCACTTTGTGACAAACCATCAAACCGATAAAGTAAAAAGGCTTCTCGACGCCGTGGAGGTAACGAGTCTATTGCCTCACCGAGCCTTTGTATACGCTGTTGATGCTCCAGTATTTCACTGGGATCTTCTTGTGTCGCCTCAACATTGTGTTCAATTGATGCATCATCAATTGGTGTTTCTGATTTTGCTTGACGTTGATTACGTCGCCAATGATCAATCAGAACATGGTTTGCGATTTTGAACAAATAAGCACGACTCTCTTTAACAGGAGATTGCTCTTTTCTGTTAAGCCATAGTGTAAACACATCCTGTGATAAATCATCAGCATCATTGCTGTTACCTAGCCGATTGCGGAAAAAGCGGACAAGTTGGCTATAGGTTGACTGATATGCCCCACTAATTTTGCGGGAAAGGGATTTATCGTTAGTCATTTTCGCTGGTATCAAATAGTGAAAGAGCATAATTGCTCATAAATAATTTGCTCAAATTACTTTCATATCCATCATATTTCGATTTGCATGGGCATTATCATCGCTTATTGATTACATGCATCTTGAATTATGTTGGGCGTACTTTTCGAGTTTTGAAATTTTATTATTATATTTCATTGGGATAATTTTAATTTCCCTATTAGAGACTCGAGCTGTTCGGATGTTTTTTTTCTAAATATAATGAGTTCATTAATAATAATGAATATCATTTTTGTTTGTATTATGCCTATAATCTGCAAAAAATAAAGTCGTGAGGCACGAATATGAGCAGTATTACGGGCAAGTTTGAGCGCCCGATTTTCCGTCCACTAGGCGGTTTGTTTTTAAGTCTTCTTTTCCACGGAACACTCGTAGTGATTTTTATTGGATGGTTTACAACAACACTTCCTACAACAGGGGTATTGCCGCCGGCAGTATCACTCCAGCTTGGTGTTTATCAACTTGAGGAACATTCAGAGCCTGAAGTTAACCATGCCCCTAAACAGCAAATGGCAACTTATGAAGAGGTTCTTCCAGAGCTTGTTGAAAAAACAGAAAAATTACCTGAAACATTGTTGGTTGATAATGGAACGTTAACTAAAGTTAGTGAGAAGAAAACCCCACCCAAAAAGAAACTCCTGCAAGTTAAAAAAGTGGTTGAAGAAGCACCTATAAATACTCAGGAGTCTGCGGTGACATCAGTTCCTAC
Source organism: Providencia burhodogranariea DSM 19968 (assembly GCF_000314855.2). Classification (GTDB taxonomy): domain Bacteria; phylum Pseudomonadota; class Gammaproteobacteria; order Enterobacterales; family Enterobacteriaceae; genus Providencia; species Providencia burhodogranariea. Next base: position 78,968 of record NZ_KB233225.1, read on the forward strand.
TGCGGGAAGCTCAGCAAGTAGTAGTGCTAACTTTTCGAGTCATACTTCTGTGCCGGTTAGTGGTCATCAAAGCTGGCATAGTGACGTTCTTCAACGTTTAGCTAAATCAAAGCGTTATCCAAGAGAAGCCCTTCGCTATCGTTCAGCAGGCATATCTCAAGTAAAAGTGACCATAAATAGTAAAGGCGAAGTAGTTGCTGCAAGCTTATTCAGTTCTTCTGGAACGAAAATCTTAGATAAAGAAGCACTCGCGACGATTAATCGTGCTGCGCCATTTCCTCTACCACCTGAAACACTTTTGATCGAAGGTCGAGTCGAATTTATCGCACCTATCGAATTTAATACGACTTCTATTTAACTAACTCAATAATATTTAACAGCTATAGCATTCCAAGCGAAGCTATCCTGAAACCTAAAAATAAATACAGGGATCTGGATAGCTAAGTTTGATCCTTAATAACAATTATGTATTTTTGATATCTGATGAAATCTAAAAATGCACATGGATTACAACTTTATATATTATCAATGTTCAGGCGGTGTAGGCTTATTTGGCTTACTTTTCGAACGACGTTTTTTCTGACGATAAGGACGTTGTTCTACTTTACGCTTATCGCTAGTCAGTTTTTTCGCTACTTTTGGTGTTTCATCGTCATTTTCATCATTGGTATTGTCTTCTTCCACAACGAGCTGTGGAGATAAATTTTTCCCTTTCTTTTTCTTTACACGAAATAAGGTATTTGCCAGCACTATTCCTATACAAAAAGCTAATAAAATAAAAAAGCGCAGGACATTGGTACTATTATCCGCTTGCTGAATTTCCGCTGTTAAAAGTTCAGTATCAATTGTTAATCGTAGGTAGCCTTTGGGTTCGTCTTTTCCGGGAACAGGGACGACCAGTTGATATTGAAACGGTTGAATAGATTGGTTGCTATCAATAGCTAGTCTTTTACGGACCGAAACTGATTCCCCTGAACTTGCAATTAATGTGCCGCTTGCTGAGTAGATATTGGCATCTAAAATATATTTATCTTTCGTAATATTATTCAAATTAGCAACAATTCTCTCTTGGTTAAAATCCTTGCTACCAGAAACGATATAGTCAGATAAGCTGAAAGCGACCTGCTCTGCCAAAACGCGGGTGAGTTGCTTGAATTGTTCAACCCTATTTTGGTTTTGGCTATTTACTAAATAGGAAATGCCGTGCATTAATAAGGCAATTAACGTAACGCAGATAACAATTATCACGGTTTTGTGAAGCTTAAATGTTAGTTTCATAAAAATCACTAAGTGCTCTTTATCTATTCTATGGCATCATGTTGCCAGAGCTTGTGCAGATAGGGTAGTTTTGATACGCATTTTTATTATATATTCATCATAGTTCAAGTTGCTGTTGGCCTGAGCTATTGAACTTTTATGCTAAAAAATAAGCAATTAAGCTCAACAGTCTTTTGGTACGCAGGCTAAGTTGGTTACTCAAGTCTCAGTGTTATCTATACGAACTAGAATCGCTTCGCCCGTTGGTTACATGCAGCTTGCGTTATTTTATGTATAAAATTTTGAGTCGATTACAGGAGCTAATTTTCATGTCAACGAGTTTGACCTATTGCTATTTACCCGATGAAATTCAGAAATGGCCAGGTTTACCGCTATCACTGAGTGGGGAAGAGGTAATGCCTTTAGATTATCGTGCTGGCGATAGTGGTTGGTTATTGTATGGTCGTGGGCTGGATAAAGCACGGATCAGTAATTTTCAACAGCGTTTAGGAATAGCAATTGTTATCGTCTCGTCATGGCGAATTGATGATTATCAGGTAGTGAGAATAGCGGGAAGCATCACGCCTCGTATTAAAAAACTAGCAGATGAATGCTTATTAGATGTCGTACCTTTAGGGCAAATTCCTCGTTTACGCTCACCGGGTTTATTGTTGATGGATATGGACTCTACGGCAATTCAAATTGAGTGCATTGATGAAATTGCACGTTTGTATGGTGTTGGTGAACAAGTTTCAGAAGTCACTGAGCGTGCAATGCAAGGTGAACTCGACTTCACTGAAAGCTTAAGAGAACGAGTTGGCTTGCTAAAGGGCGCTGATGTCGCAATTTTACAGCAAGTTATGGACACTCTGCCATTAATGCCGGGGCTTACCAGCCTAGTCCGTAAGCTACAAGCGATGGATTGGCATGTCGCGATTGCATCTGGTGGGTTCACTTTTTTTGCCGATAATTTGCGTCAACAACTTAAATTATCAGCAGCTGTTGCTAATCAACTCGAAATCAAAGATGGCAAGCTGACAGGGAAAGTAAAAGGACCGATTGTTGATGCGAAATTTAAAGCGCAAACGCTGGTAAAACTTGCTGAGCGCTTAGAGATCCCTATTGAGCAAACAGTGGCAATTGGTGATGGCGCAAATGATCTCAAAATGTTGCGTAAAGCAGGACTTGGAATTGCTTATCATGCAAAACCAAAGGTTTATGCAAGAGCCAAAGTGGCTATCCGTCACGCTGATTTAATGGGGGTGATGTGTGTGCTTAGTGGTGGTTTGAAACACGAGGAGCGGTAATACTCGTCATACTTCGCGTTGCTTCGTTGTTGACTACATTCAGCAACCCAAGTCACATACTTTTGTATGCTCCGAATACTCGTCATACTTCGTACTGTAGCGTTGTTGGCTTCATTCGGCAACTCGGGTCACATACTTGTGTATGCTCCCCGAGATATCCTCATTTGCCGCCTAGCTACAGTGCGAATTATTTAGAGTATTACGGATAGCGGCTTACAGAATTATTTAGAGTATTACGGATAGCGGCTTACAGAATTATTTAACGTGTTACTGGTTTATTTGGCGAATTATTGGTGATTTGAGCTATTTAGTGTGTGGTTGGTTATTAAAATGGTTTAGAGTGCGAGTAAGTCGTACATGTGAGTTTGAATAGGAGTTGGGTTGTGGCTAAAGGTGCAAAAAGGGCGTTTGTTTGTAATGAATGCGGGGCGGATTACCCGCGCTGGCAGGGGCAATGTAGTGCCTGTCATGCATGGAACACCATCACGGAAGTGCGCCTTGCCTCAAGTAGCTCTTCTTCACGTAGTGAGCGTTTAATGGGCTATGCAGGTAATGCTGCTGGTGTGAGCCGAGTGCAAAAGCTTTCGGAAATCAGCCTTGAAGAACTACCTCGTTTTACGACAGGATTCAAAGAGTTTGATCGCGTACTTGGTGGTGGCGTAGTACCCGGTAGCGCTATTTTAATTGGTGGAAGCCCCGGTGCAGGTAAAAGTACCTTACTTTTACAAACAATGTGCTTGCTGTCTCGCGAAATGAAAACCCTATATGTCACAGGGGAAGAATCACTCCAACAGGTTGCGATGCGCGCCCATCGATTAGGTTTGCCAACAGATTCATTGAATATGTTGTCGGAAACTAGCATAGAGCAAATCTGTCTAACCGCAGAGCAAGAACAGCCTAAATTAATGGTGATCGACTCCATTCAAGTCATGCATATGGCAGATATCCAATCTTCTCCCGGCAGTGTGGCACAAGTGCGTGAAACTGCCGCATATCTCACCCGGTTCGCAAAAACACGAGGTGTCGCGATCATAATGGTCGGCCATGTAACGAAAGATGGTTCATTGGCAGGCCCAAAAGTGTTAGAGCACTGTATTGACTGCTCTATTATGCTTGATGGTGATGCCGATAATCGTTTTCGCACATTACGTAGCCATAAAAACCGTTTCGGTGCAGTTAATGAGCTAGGTGTATTTGCCATGACTGAGCAGGGGTTAAAAGAGGTCAGTAACCCTTCGGCAATTTTCTTGAGTCGCGGTGATGAAATTACCTCAGGTAGTTCGGTGATGGTGGTTTGGGAGGGTACACGACCCTTGTTGGTTGAGATCCAAGCTCTAGTCGACCACTCTATGATGTCTAACCCGCGTCGTGTGGCTGTTGGATTGGAACAGAATCGCTTGGCTATTTTATTAGCCGTCTTACACCGTCATGGTGGCTTGCTCATGGCTGACCAAGATGTTTTTGTTAATGTTGTCGGCGGGGTTAAAGTAACGGAGACCAGTGCTGATCTTGCATTATTGCTTTCTTTAGTTTCCAGTTTCCGTGATCGTCCTTTACCGAGAGACCTTGTTGTGTTCGGTGAGGTGGGGCTTGCAGGAGAGATTCGTCCTGTACCGAGTGGTCAAGAACGTATTTCAGAAGCGGCAAAACATGGTTTTAAGCGGGCGATTGTTCCGCATGCAAATATGCCGAAAAAATTACCACCCGATATGAAAGTATATGGTGTGAAAAAATTATCAGACGCACTAAGTGTAATGGATGAATTTGATTAATAAAGGAAATCAAATGGCTGAATTTGACTATCTTAAGAATACAATAAAGCAAGCGGGCTATACATTACAGCAAGTTGCAGATGCCTCTGATATGACTAAAGGCTATCTTAGTCAGCTTATCAACAATAAAATTAAAAGCCCAAGTGCGCAGAAAATTGCTGCGCTTCATCGTTTTCTTGGCCTTGAATATCCGAATAAGCAAAAAAAGATTGGGGTAGTGTTTGGCAAATTTTATCCGTTACACACAGGGCACATCTATCTTATTCAGCGTGCTTGTAGCCAAGTAGATGAATTACATATCATTCTTTGTCATGATGAACCGCGTGATAAAGACTTATTTGTAAACAGTTCAATGTCACAACAACCGACGGTTAGTGACCGCCTACGTTGGTTATTACAAACATTTAAGTATCAGAAAAATATCCATATTCATTCCTTTGATGAGCAAGGTATCGAGCCTTATCCACATGGTTGGGAAGTCTGGAGTGATGGGATGAAAGGTTTCCTGAAAAAACACAATATCCACCCAAGCTTTATCTATTCAGGTGAAGTTAATGATGTCACTCGTTATAAAAAACATTTAGGGATAGAAACTATTCTTATCGACCCTGAGCGCACTTTTATGAACATCAGTGGCAATCAAATTCGTCAGGCACCTTTTCGTTATTGGGACTATATTCCGACTGAAGTTAAACCTTTTTTCGTGCGTAAAGTCGCTGTGCTTGGTGGTGAATCCAGTGGGAAATCAACTCTAGTTAATAAGCTCGCTAATATTTTTAATACGACAAGTGCGTGGGAGTTTGGGCGTGACTATGTATTTTCTCATCTCGGTGGTAATGAAATGGCATTACAGTATTCAGACTATGATAAAATCGCGTTAGGTCATGCCCAATATATTGATTTTGCAGTTAAATATGCTAATAAAGTGGCTTTTATCGATACTGACTTTATTACAACACAAGCTTTTTGTAAGCGTTATGAGGGGAGAGAACATCCATTCGTTCAGGCTCTTATCGATGAATACCGATTCGATTTAGTGATTGTATTGGAAAATAATACGCCTTGGGTTGCGGATGGTTTACGTAGTTTAGGCAGTGAAAAAGATCGCTATGAATTTCAATCATTACTTATTGAAATGCTAAAGAAAAATAATGTGGAATTTGTCCGTGTAGACTCTCCTGATTATGACAGTCGATTTTTAACCTGCGTTTCACTTGTTCAACAGTTATTAATGCTGGATGAGTAGCTAATAAGACTTATTGATCATCTACATGAAATTATCAATTTCATCAAATAGAAAAAGGACAACGTGATTATCACTTTGTCCTTTTTTTTCATTGGAGTAGAGCAATGGGATGCTCTACTAAATCCAAGATTTTAAGGCGTTACTTGCTCATGCGCTTATATTTCATGCGGTGAGGTTGCAGGGCTTCAGCGCCCAACGTACGTTTCTTGAAATCTTCATATTCAGTGAAGTTACCTTCGAAGAAAGTGATGTTACCTTCATCTTGATAATCAATAATATGAGTTGCAATACGGTCAAGGAACCAGCGGTCATGCGAGATTACCATTGCGCAGCCAGGGAATTCCAATAATGCGTTTTCTAATGCGCGCAATGTTTCAATATCAAGGTCATTGGTTGGTTCATCGAGGAGTAGTACGTTACCGCCAACTTGTAACAGTTTTGCCAAGTGCAGACGACCACGCTCACCACCAGATAACTCACCGACACGCTTACCTTGGTCAATGCCTTTAAAGTTAAAGCGACCAACATAGGCGCGACTTGGAATTTCAAAGTTACCAATACGCATGATGTCTTGCCCGTTAGAAATTTCTTCCCAAACGGTTTTGCTATCATTCATTGAGTCACGGAACTGGTCAACAGAAGCGATCTTCACGGTATCACCGAGGGTAATCGACCCTGAATCAGGTTGCTCTTGACCAGAAATCATACGAAATAGAGTTGATTTACCCGCACCGTTAGGACCGATAATACCGACAATAGCCCCTTTAGGAATTGAGAAACTTAAGTTATCGATAAGAACACGGTCGCCGTATGACTTGCTAAGGTTTTCAACTTCGATGACTTTATCACCTAAACGTGGTCCCGGTGGAATAAATAGCTCGCTTGTTTCGTTGCGTTTTTGGTACTCAACACTGTTAAGTTCTTCAAAACGAGCTAAACGCGCTTTACCTTTTGCCTGACGACCTTTCGGGTTTTGGCGGATCCACTCCAGCTCTTTCTCTATGGATTTACGGCGAGCAGCTTCGGTTGAGGCTTCTTGAGCTAAACGCTCATCTTTTTGTTCTAGCCAAGATGAGTAGTTGCCTTCCCATGGAATACCTTCACCACGGTCAAGCTCAAGGATCCAACCTGCAACGTTATCTAAGAAGTAACGGTCATGCGTGATAGCAACAACAGTTCCTTCGTAATCGTGCAAGAAACGCTCTAACCAAGCAACAGATTCGGCATCCAAGTGGTTAGTGGGTTCATCAAGAAGTAACATGTCTGGTTTTTCGAGCAGCAGTTGGCAGATTGCCACACGGCGACGTTCACCCCCAGATAGATTTTCAATTTTTGCATCCCAAGCAGGTAAGCGTAGTGCATCAGCAGCACGCTCGAGTTGGTGCTCTAGATTATGGCCATCTTGTGCGGCAATGATAGCTTCTAATTGGCCTTGCTCTTTCGCCAATTTATCGAAGTCGGCATCAGCTTCTGCGTATGCGGCATAAACTTCATCTAAACGCGTTAATGCATTTTTGACTTCAGAAACGGCTTCTTCAACCGCTTCACGAACAGTATGTTCAAGGTTAAGCTTAGGCTCCTGTGGGAGATAGCCAATTTTAATACCAGGCTGAGGGCGTGCTTCCCCTTCAATTTCGGTGTCAATACCCGCCATGATGCGCAGTAATGTTGATTTACCGGCACCGTTAAGGCCTAAAACACCAATCTTTGCTCCAGGAAAGAAGCTCAGGGAGATATTTTTTAGAATATGACGTTTCGGTGGAACAATTTTTCCAACTCGAAACATAGAGTAAACGTATTGAGCCAATTTGTTTTACCTATTGTTTTTTAAATAATATGTCTATATTTGATAGCGTTTTAGCAAACAAATAAAGGTTTTATACAAGTATAATACCTTATGTGACTTTTGCTGCTGCAAACTTTACGCTCTATCTTTATAAATTTCTGAGCTTCACTCTAATTGTTCTTCACTTTAAGTCAATAGTTAGGGCTTGTAGCAGATAATCGGATAAGCTTATTTTAATTAGTGGGAAGTTGAATAGTGATGATAAAACGGTCTCAACATTAAATAGGCGTTTAGTAAATGCAATCTTCGCCATACTTCTTGTTTATCAGGGAGTTATTTTTGTAACAAACTCAAATTTAAACCCTAACATTGAGGTTCTCCATGTTTGATTTAGCTTTTCTACGTGAATTACTGGTCTCTTGTGTTCATTATCTACAACTATTGTTAGAGATCATTTCGGTTATTTGTGTTGTGATTGGGTTAGTCAAAACACTGATTGTTTCGATCCGTTTAAAATCAGGGCGAGTAGCTCGTTATTGTTTTGGTGGATGGCTGGCAACAGCATTAGAATTTCAATTAGCCGCTGATATTCTCGTCACAACAGTCGATCCTGATTTAGATAGTCTGATCAAACTGGGGATTATTGCGGTAATTCGTACCTTCTTAAATTACTTCTTAGCAAAGGAACTCGAACATAGGCCTTTGAATGAAAAAGAGCAAGACGTAGTCACGGGTAAGTAACTATCTTGCATTATCTTCAGTATCGTTAGAGAGCTTATTGCAAATAATTGGATAAGCTCATATTGCTTTAGGTGAAGTAATATAAAATAGTTCTAATATAAAGAGAGGTCGAGATAGGCTATTCTTTCCTGTTTATTAACTTTAGATATTAGCCTCTATGTTCGTTAGACTTCAATTTACATAGTTGTTAGCTGGGCTGCTTGTTGTTATCTACATGAAAATCGGATTGTTTAGAGTATAATTTTAAAGTTACTCTTTTTTATTTTTAAAAGTAAAACATTAGGTCGTTAATACTTATAATTTTCTTATATTAAAATACATTAAATAATAAAATTAAAATCCGAGCTTAATCGTGGGTTTTATTAATTTCACAGAATGATGTGCAAACAATCGATTGTTATGAGTTTTACTTTATAGCGGTCAACTTTTTTGCTATAAAATTGACCGCTATACTCATATTAAGTTTAATATGTTGGCAGGAATATATAATAATTATTTTACTGAGATAGAAGATGTTTCTAATTTTGTTATTTCTGTTTTTTTCTGTGTAAGCTCTTTTTTCACATCATTAGGTTGTATTTTTTTATCTGTTCTTTCTGATGAACCAGTAAATATACCGCCTTTTTTAATCGTTAAGTTTTTAGTTTGGCAAATACCATCTAATTGGCCATTCTCTAAAATATCAAGATTTTCAGAAACGCATAATCCTTGCACTTTACCGTTGATTGATATGGTTTGCGCATGAATTTCACCTTCTATAACGCCTTCTTTTTCAATTGTTACTTTACCATTATTGCTACGGATACTCCCTTTTATATAGCCAAAAACATTAATGTCATCATCGAGAATAAAATCCCCAGAAATATTACAGCTGTTTGAAATTGAAGTGGTTTTATGAGTATTGGATAATGGAGTTAATTTTTCTTCTTTAGATAAAATAGCTTCTTTTTTAGCTATTGCTGCATCGTTTTTTTCAAGTTCCATTAAATTGTTTTTATTTTTTTTGTAAACATCCGTTTATTCCTTGTTGAGAGTATGTAAAAAATAATAAAGAATATGATTAAGAATGGCAAAAACACAATTGAAGAGTAATAATCTGTTAATGTGTAAATTAAAATGTATGCCCAACCACATCCTAGAATAGAAAAAAATAAATTATTTAAATTCATATCCTATCCTATTTTAAAGGCTTTTTTGATTGTTCCAAATACGATTTATATCATTAAATCTGTATTAAAATTTATTCAATTTATGATATGAAAAAATTTAAGAGAACTATAAGTCATATATCCATAAAAAATCTTAAAGTAATAATGATTATAGTGATATAGCTAGCTGAAAGTAATCAAAAACTATGCATCTTGAATATATGATAAGGATGTTATTTAACAGTAAATATGAATGTTTGTCCATATTACACTTAACTAATACGGCGCTTTCTGGCATATAAGCCATTTATAGGCGAGACTAATTAGGGGGATGCGATATCAAGTTGTATGAGAAGCACCAGAGTTCGGATTACACCTCTTGTCCTCTTTTTTCATCTGAACATTTACACTTGGCATCTAAACTAAATATAAATAACCTTGTAAGTAAATGTATTTAACTACTTGTTTTTATTTTTATTTTTATCATTTCTGTTTATGGGATTGTTTCTTACATTCAACTCGAATTATTTCAGGTATAGTTATAAAGTTAAACAATTCAGAGCACAGCAGGAATAGGGAAATATTAAGTATGAAAAAATTCTTGGTGGCAGTTCCGATTGCCATGATGTTGATATCTACCACGGTATGGGCAGATTCTTTACAAGCTCAACGTGAGCGCTACCAAGCAATTAAGCAAGCTTGGGACGCAAAGCAAATGGATGAAGTAGAGCGTTTACTGCCTACATTACAAGAGTATCCATTATATCCTTATTTAGAGTACCGAGAACTCACTCAAGATCTCGATATTATTTCACCAAGCCAAGTGCAAACATTTATTGATGCTCATCCAACATTACCAGTTGCGAAAACGCTAAAAACACGATTTGTGAATGAATTAGCACGTCGTCAAGAGTGGAAGTCATTATTAGCTTTCAGCCCTGAGGTACCAAAGCCTGCTGAAGCACAATGTAATTATTATTATGCGAATTGGGCTACGGGAAACAAAACTCTTGCATGGCAAGGTGCTGAGAAGTCTTGGCTTAATGGACGCTCGATGCCAGAAGCGTGTGACAAATTATTTAATGAATGGGAAAAAGCGGGATATTTAACACCTGAAATGATCCTTGAGCGGATCCATCTTGCTATCGATGCGGGCAATACATCAATAGCGGCATATCTCGCTAAGCGTTTACCGCCAAATTATAAAACCATCGGTGATGCATTAGTTAAGCTGCAAAATGATCCCGCGTCAGTGACCAATTTTGCGAAAACAATGACGCCAACAGATTTTTCACGGCAAGCAACATTGGCAGCATTTAGCCGTTATGCTCGACAATCACCGGATGAAGCTCGCGCAGCGCTAAAAAGTATCAGCAGCACACAGAAAATGAATATCGCTGAAACCCAAAAAATGAAAGACAGCATCGCTTGGCAGTATATGGGGGACGTCACTCCAGAACAGGCAAACTGGCGTGATGAAGTGATTGGAGAGACGGATTCAACGACCTTAAAAGAACGTCGAGTGCGTTTGGCTTTGGGGTTAGGGGATAAAAAAGGTGTTTCAGTGTGGTTGAAGCAACTTCCTGATGATGCTAAGAATAAAGAAGAATGGCAATATTGGCAGGCGATCACTTTGCTTGATGAAGGTAGAAAAGCTGAAGGTGAAGCGATATTACATAAGCTCATGAATGGACGTGGCTTCTATCCAATGGTCGCCGCACAAAAACTGAACATAGAATATCCTCTGTACATTAAAGCCGCCGACAAACCGGACAATAGCATTGATAAAATGGCTGAGATACAGCGTGTTCGTGAATTGATGTATTGGGAAATGGATAATCTCGCGCGCACTGAGTGGGTAAGTTTGGTTGCTTCATTGCCTACCAATCAACAAGAGAAGTTAGCGCGTTACGCATTTGATCACAATTGGGCTGATTTAAGTGTGCAAGCGACGATCACGGCTAAATTATGGAATCACTTAGAAGAGCGTTTTCCATTAGCGTGGGAAAAAGAATTTGAACGTTATATTAAAGATAAATCCATCACAAAAAGCTATGCGATGGCAATCGCACGCCAAGAAAGCGCATGGAATCCACAAGCTCGTTCACCAGTTGGGGCTACGGGACTCATGCAGCTGATGCCAGCAACAGCGAAACACACGGCCCAAAAACAAGGGATTAGTGATTATGTTAATGTCAGCCAATTAACTAATCCAACCAAAAATATTGAGATTGGTACGGCTTACTTGGATGATGTTTATCAGCAATTTTCAAATAACCGAATTTTATCCAGTGCTGCATATAATGCGGGCCCATCACGGGTGAATCGTTGGTTAGGCAATAGTGGTGGACGTATAGATGCAGTGGCTTTTGTTGAAAGCATTCCATTTTCGGAAACCAGAGGTTATGTGAAAAACGTTCTTTCTTATGATGTATTCTATCGCTATTTTATGGGGCAAAATGGTCCTGTTCTAAGCGATAATGAATGGTTAATGAAGTATTAATATGTTTTGCAGGTGATTTGCAAAATTGTGTGTTATTATTTTGTACTAGTTGAATAGTATGGTTAGATAATATGACAGCAAATCACCTGAATGACCCTGCGCTCACAACTGATGAGAATGATGACTGGCAACGCTTCGTTAAGTTACTTCAGCTTGCATTTGAGCAAGACTTGCAGCATCCCATACTCCAATTATTGCTTACACCTGATGAACGAACAGCGCTTGCAACTCGAGTTAGAATTGTCCAAGAATTAATGCGAGGTGAGATGAGCCAAAGAGAATTGAAAAATGAACTTGGCGTCGGAATTGCAACCATTACCCGTGGATCAAATAGCTTAAAATCAGCGCCTTTACCTGTTAAAGCATGGTTGGAAGAGCAGTTACTCAAATAAATTTTTAGTTGATGAGTCGTATAATTTGGTATGTTTTATCCAATTTGTGTGATTTTTGTCACTAAAGTACGTAAATAGGGGCAAAAATTGCCCCTATTATTATTTTTTCGTTATAATTAGTCTTCTATCTGGTTTAGCTCTTTATAAATTTCATGCTTAATGGGAACCAGTGCCAGTATCAGTGCTTGTTGGTAGACGCTTGTGCGTGTTAGTACCCCGTTAGTGAAAAATCCAATAGCGCCACCTTGCTGTTTGATATTATCAATGCCAGTTAAATCTGCCATTTCTTCGCCAAGTTCACGCCCTTCTCGAATACCAGCCAGAATTTTTTCTGGGATCATGATGCTTGCTGAACGTGATTCACCACGGATTTGCTTATGTTCAATCACAATCCAAGCAAAAGTCATGTCGTCTTCAATACCCGCTTCAATACCGACCCAAAAATCGGCTTCAGGGCGAACTTGTCGTGATGCCATTACGCGTTGTCTAGCGCCTGTACGGGTTTCATTATTACCGATAGGTTGCTGTGGAACGCTGCTATCGACGTTAATATCTTCTATCTGATAACTGCCTGGCCCAAAAACAGCATCGAAAGCAAGATGAATCGCTTTAATTTTGGCAGGATTAGTCGTTGCAGCTATAACTTGGTACATTAATTATTTTCCTTTGAACACATACTTTGCAAAGTAATAACGGAACACATCTATGTTACAGGTTTATCTTGTTCGCCATGGCGAAACCGAATGGAACGTGGCTCGCCGTATACAAGGGCAATCTGATAGCCCTCTAACGGCCACTGGACGTCTGCAAGCAAGGCAGGTTGCCGAAAGGATTAAATCAGAAGGCATTACCCATATTATCACTAGTGATATGGGGCGCACACGCGAAACTGCACAAATAATTGCTGAGGTTTGCGGATGTGAAATTATCACAGAACCGCGTCTTCGTGAACTAAATATGGGCGTTCTTGAGCAACGAGAGATTGAAATGCTCACAGAGCAAGAAGAGCAATGGCGCAAAAGCCTTATTGATGGCACCGAGGGCGGCCGTATTCCCGAGGGTGAGTCGATGGAGGAATTGTATGAGCGCATGTTAGCAGCGTTAAACAATTGTCTTGATTTACCTAAAGGCAGCAGACCACTTTTAGTGAGTCATGGCATTGCTCTGAGTACTTTATTAAGCCGTATTCTTGGAGTTCCTGCCTATTCTGAACGTCGCTTACGCTTACGTAACTGCTCAATTTCGCGGGTAGATTATCAAAATAGCCCTTGGCTAGCGAATGGTTGGATCGTAGAAAGTACGGGGGAGATTACACATTTAACTCAACCGGCTTTAGATGAGCAGCAAGCTTAGCTTACGTTGGCAGTATTAGGAGTTTCAATTTGATGGAACTCCTAATACTTAGCTTTATGATAGCTTAGCGGAACCTATATTCATTATTATGACTTTAGATCGAGGCCGCTGATATCTATAATTTACTAAAGCATATACGCGAAAGGTCAACATCCCCTAATCATTACCGTTTTATTGGAACATAGTATTCAAAAGCGGCAATGTGTGTTTTGGGGTCATCATGCTCCCTGTCAATTTTACTTATTTCGACATTTCGTAATTTATAGTGCTCGATATCATATCCTGGCCTACGAGTAATATTGAGCTTAGGCATGTAAACACCATAAATTTGATACAGAAACTCTTGCAATGCATCACGTGTTGCGTCGCCGGTGAAGCTAAATTTCACATAATCTCCAGCAGGAATCGTTAGATTGCTACATTCCGCATTATTAAAATTCGCATCTTCAGGTTTTACTGCCGTTGTATAGAACACGGTTTGCTCATCTTCTTTTTCAGCACTATGAATAGCATGATGCAAACCAAATACTTCAGAAGCAACCGAGTTAGTATGTTCTAAGTAATAGTGCCAGAATGTCTTACGCATTTGCGAGCAAGCCATCGACCATTCCTCTAGTGCATAGGAACAACTTTGCTCTAATCCTACTAATGGTTGCTCTGGCATTTCGACAAATTCATGATCTAAATGCCGGTGGTCATTTAAAATAATTGGCGGGCAAATACCTGTTGCACACCACTCTTCAGTACGTCGATAGTAGGCAGGCGTGAGATTAAATTGTTTCTTAAATGCACGCGTAAATGTTTGTTGTGAATCAAAACGATACTGTAGTGCGATATCAAGAATGGGGCGGCTGGTGAGGCGTAGGGCAACAGCAGAACGAGAAAGCCTTCTAGCTCGAATATAAGCTCCAATTGCTTGATCGGTAACATCCTTGAACATTCGCTGTAAATGCCATTTGGAGTAACCCGCTTTTGCCGCAACATTATCGAGTGATAAAGGCTTATCTAGGTTATTATCGATCCAACGTAGAAGGTCACGAATGATATTAATTTGATCCATGTATATCCCCAGTCGACATGACTTAAAAAACAGATATAGGCTATCAATGAACACCTATTCTATATCAAGTTACCTTTTTCGTTTATATCAAAAGAGTTGTATTTGTTATTTAGTTATAAAGAAAACAGACAGTTTTGTTTATAATTAGTGCCATAATGGCACTTTCTGGTTGAAAAGGAATCCAATATGCATTTTTGCAAGTTGAAGAAAATATTACTAGCATCACTATTGTCTGCATTACCCTTTGCGACATTTGCAGAAGAAATTGGCTCTGTAGATACAGTTTTTAAAGTATTCGGTCCGGATCATAAAATCGTAGTTGAAGCTTTCGATGATCCTGATGTTAATAATGTGACATGTTATCTTAGTCGTTCAAAGACTGGTGGCATTAAAGGTGGACTTGGTTTAGCCGAAGATACTGCGGATGCAGCAATTTCTTGCCAGCAAGTAGGCCCTATTGAATTAAATGACCGAATTAAACGCTCACCGAAAAAACCACATGTGGTCTTTCAAAAACGAACGTCGTTAGTATTCAAAAAACTACAAGTGGTTCGCTTTTATGACCCGAAACGCAACACGTTAGTCTATTTAACTTACTCGGATAAGATGATTGAGGGTTCACCAAAAAATGCACTGAGTGCTGTACCAATTATGCCGTGGTAAGGTTTTTCATCATATTTATTGATAAGACGAAAACTGGTCGGTTGATCAGTTTTTGTCTTTTAGGGCTTTAAATGAAAAACACCGGCAAGTTATGGCCGGTGTTTTAGCTGATGCGACAACGAATTACTCGTCTAAATCACCACAAAAACGGTAACCTTCACCATGGATGGTTGCGATAATTTCTGGTGTATCAGGTGTTGATTCGAAATGCTTACGAATACGACGAATAGTCACATCAACTGTTCTGTCATGTGGCTTAAGTTCACGACCAGTCATTTTCTTCAGTAAGTCTGCTCGAGTTTGGATTTTTCCAGGGTTTTCACAGAAATGTAGCATTGCGCGGAACTCACTACGAGGTAATTTGTAGTGTTCGCCCGCAGGGCTAACAAGTGAACGACTATTAATGTCTAGTTCCCAGCCATTAAACTTATAGCTTTCAACAAGGCGACGTTCTTCTGTGCCACCAGCTAAATTCATTGTGCGAGAAAGTAGATTACGTGCACGGATAGTCAGCTCGCGTGGGTTGAATGGTTTAGTGATGTAGTCATCAGCACCAATTTCAAGACCAAGTATTTTATCGACTTCGTTATCACGTCCCGTCAAGAACATCAAAGCAATGCTTTCTTGCTCACGTAATTCACGTGCGAGAAGAAGACCATTTTTACCTGGCAGGTTGATATCCATGATAACTAAGTTGATGTCATGTTCAGACAGAACATTGTGCATTTCTTCGCCATCAGTAGCTTCGTGTACAACATAGCCTTCAGCTTCAAAGATGCTTTTAAGCGTATTGCGAGTGACAATTTCATCTTCAACAATTAAAATGTGTGGGGTCTGCATATTTGCTACCTAAAGTTTTTAAAATAAAATAGTGAACTTATAAGCCGCTTCCAAATTAGGTGGTTTTTTTTTGTTTTTTTGGAAAAACGCGTCTACAAGCTATAAATATGTCATCAGAATCAACGCTATTTGGTTGCCTCTGTCATTGTCAGATTCTAAAAAAGTGAATCAAAATTTAGGCACTTTCCCAACGTTGGGCTGTTAACAGCAATATAACAGCTAATACTGCATTTACCACCTAAAAAAATAACTTTTGTTGATACATATCAAAATCAATTGTAGCACGTTAACAAAATTTGTTAGGAAGAAAGTTATACAAATTTTATTGACGCATACTATAAGATGAAGTGTCAAACTTTGATATTTTCCTCATCATCTATGTGATACATTTGCTCAAAAAAAGTTCGACTTATACACTTTTAGATACAATAAATATCTCAAGTATTATATTTTGCAATTTATCTATTCTATAGTGATAAAATTCAATTTTTTATGAGTTATATCCGTTGAGTTTTGGGTTTTATTAAATAGGTAGAATAATTTCGAATAATTAATTTCGAAGTAAAATGATTTTTTTGCAAATAAATTTGACATTTTAGGGTAATTGCTTTAACCGTATAAGAAGAAAAGTAACGAATCAAGAGACAGACAGAATCTATGCGTATTATCAGCCTGAATACTATTATTATTACCACCACCACCGTAACCACAGGAAACGGGGCGGGCTGACGCATCCAAAAAATAAAATGAAAAAGCCCGCATCCAATAAGATGTGGGTTTTTTTTTGGCGTGAAATCAGGAGAGGAATACCATGCGTGTGCTTAAATTTGGCGGTACTTCGGTTGCAAACGACGAACGAGTACTGAATGTTGCAGATATCGCCGAAAGCAAATTAGCTGATGGGCAAGTGGCTTTGGTGCTATCTGCGCCAGCAAAAATCACTAACCATTTAGTCGCTATGATTGATAAAACGGCGGAAGGTCAGAATGTCATCACTCATGTGAATGATGCAGAAATGATTTTTGCTAATTTATTAAAAGGATTGAAAGAAAAGCAACCTGATTTTGATTACGAAAGGTTGAAAAAGCTCACTGAGCAAGAATTCGCGCAAATTAAACAAGTACTGCATGGTATTACTCTTCTTGGGCAATGTCCTGATAGCATAAATGCATCAATCATTTGCCGTGGTGAAAAACTCTCTATCGCTATTATGGAATCGGTGCTGACGGCACGCGGTCACAAAGTTACCGTAATTAACCCAGTAGAAAATTTATTGGCAGTGGGTCATTATCTTGAATCGACAGTTGATATCAATGAATCCACCAAACGCATTACTGAATTAAATATCCCCAAAGATCACTTTATTTTGATGGCAGGCTTTACTGCGGGTAACGATAAAGGGGAGTTAGTTGTATTGGGTCGTAATGGCTCTGATTACTCAGCTGCTGTACTAGCTGCTTGTTTACGAGCCGATTGTTGTGAAATATGGACCGATGTTGATGGTGTCTATACTTGTGACCCCCGGCTTGTCCCAGATGCGCGCCTGCTAAAAGGTATGTCCTATCAAGAAGCGATGGAGCTATCTTATTTCGGCGCTAAAGTTCTTCACCCTCGTACCATAGCTCCAATTGCCCAATTCCAAATACCTTGTCTGATCAAAAATACGACAAACCCAAGCGCACCGGGTACCTTGATTGGTGATGGTCAAACGGATGACAGCACGCCAGTAAAAGGCATTACAAATCTTAATAATATGGCGATGATTAACGTTTCAGGCCCAGGAATGAAGGGCATGGTCGGTATGGCGGCACGAATTTTTTCAGTAATGTCACGTAAAGGCATCTCTGTTGTACTTATTACCCAGTCATCTTCTGAATACAGTATTAGCTTTTGTGTACCGCAAGGAGAATTGGGACGTGCGCGTACGGCATTAGAAGAAGAGTTCTATTTAGAACTTAAAGATGGTGTACTTGACCCATTAGATGTGATGGAACAATTAGCAATTATTTCAGTTGTAGGCGATGGAATGCGCACTCTGAAAGGAATTTCCGCCCGTTTCTTTTCCGCACTAACGCGTGGCAACATCAATATTATTGCCATTGCACAGGGTTCATCTGAACGTTCAATTTCAGCAGTTATTGCCAATGAGTCAGCGACAACAGCGGTGCGTTTGTGCCATCAAATGCTATTTAATGCTGAACAAGTCATCGAAGCCTTCATCATAGGTGTTGGTGGCGTCGGAAATGCACTGATCGAGCAAATTTATCGCCAGCAACAATGGTTGAAGCAAAAACATATTGATTTACGAGTTTGTGGTATTGCTAACTCAAGAGCGATGCTGACCAACATGCAGGGTATTTCTCTTGATAATTGGAAAGAAGAACTGGCACAAGCCTCTGAGCCATTTAGTTTAAGCCGCCTTATCAGATTAGAGCGTGAGTATCATTTTCTTAATCCTGTGATTATCGATTGTACTTCGAACCAAGAAATCGCTGAACAGTATGTGAATTTCTTGAAAGATGGCTTCAACGTTGTGACACCAAATAAAAAAGCAAACACGCTGTCGATGGACTACTACCATCAATTACGTTCGGCGAGTGAAGTGTCAAAACGTAAGTTCCTGTATGACACTAACGTGGGGGCTGGCTTACCCGTTATTGAAAACTTACAAAATCTACTCAATGCTGGTGATGAACTCGTTCATTTTAGTGGGATCCTTTCTGGCTCGTTATCCTTCATTTTTGGTAAGTTAGATGAGGGTATGTCACTGTCAGAAGCAACAATATTAGCGAAAGAGAAAGGTTTCACTGAGCCTGATCCACGAGATGATCTCTCGGGTATGGATGTTGCCCGTAAGTTATTGATCCTTGCTCGCGAAGCTGGCTACCAGCTAGAACTAGGCGATATTGAAATCGAAGCCGTGTTACCGGCAGAATTTGATAGCAGTGGTGATGTGACTGAATTTATGTCCCGACTGCCACAGCTTGATCAACCATTCGCTGAACGTATAAAAGCCGCTGAAGCAGAAGAAAAAGTGTTACGCTATGTCGGATTAATAGAAGAAGGCCGTTGCCAAGTGAAAATCGTTGCAGTTGACGGCAATGATCCTCTGTTCAAAGTAAAAAATGGCGAAAATGCATTGGCTTTCTATACGCGCTATTATCAACCTATTCCTTTAGTACTCAGAGGCTATGGTGCAGGTAATGATGTTACTGCTGCCGGCGTATTTGCAGACATGTTGCGTACCCTATCATGGAAATTGGGAGTTTGATAAGTGATTAAAGTTTATGCACCCGCTTCAATTGGTAATGTTAGTGTCGGGTTTGATGTACTTGGGGCGGCTGTATCGCCTGTAGATGGAACACTATTAGGTGATTGTGTCACTGTTGAAGCGGCAGATACCTTTTCTCTGACTAATCAGGGTCATTTTGTCTCAAAATTACCGAAAAAAAATGAACATAATATCGTTTACCAATGTTGGGAGCTGTTTTGTGAACGCCTTGGTAAGCCGCTAAATGTTGCTATGATACTTGAAAAAAATATGCCTATTGGCTCAGGACTTGGTTCAAGTGCTTGCTCGGTTGTAGCTGCATTGATGGCACTCAATGAATTTGCAGGCAAACCTTTCGATCAAACCACATTGCTGAGTATGATGGGGGAGTTGGAAGGGCGTATTTCAGGTAGCGTACATTATGATAATGTTGCCCCTTGCTATTTAGGCGGTTTACAACTGATTATCGAGCAAAATGGCATTATTTCTCAGCCAGTTCCAGCATTTGAAAATTGGTATTGGGTAATGGCGTATCCCGGTATTAAGGTGTCTACAGCAGAAGCACGAGCTATCTTACCTAATAGCTATCCGCGCCATGATATTGTTAATCATGGGCGTTATTTGTCAGGCTTTATCCATGCTTGCCATACAGGGCAGCCGAAGCTTGCCGCTACCATGATCCAAGATGTGGTTGCTGAACCTTATCGTACACAGCTACTTCCTGGTTTCGCTGAAGCGCGCAAAAACGCCTATGAAATTGGTGCGCTTGCTTGCGGTATTTCCGGATCTGGGCCAACGCTATTTGCGATTTGTGATAATAAGCAAGTTGCAGAAAAAATGGCGGATTACCTACAACAACATTACATTCAAAATGATGAAGGCTTTGTGCATATCTGCCGTTTGGATCTCACTGGGGCAAGGACAATAGGGTAAAGAATGAAACTGTATAATTTGAAAGATAATAGTGAGCAAGTTAGCTTCGCGCAGGCGGTTAAACAAGGACTAGGCAAGCAGCAAGGTCTATTTTTTCCGCAAGATCTCCCAGAATTTAATGCCGCTGAAATTGATGAGTTACTGAAACTGGATTTCGTCACCCGTAGTAGCCGTATTTTAACCGCATTTATTGGTGATGAGATCCCCGAATCTGAGCTTAAGGCTCTAGTTAAGGAAGCATTTGCATTCCCTGCACCTGTAGCCCAAGTTGAGCCAGACGTTGCAACATTAGAACTTTATCATGGTCCGACTTTAGCCTTTAAGGACTTCGGTGGCCGTTTTATGGCACAAGTTTTAGGGAAAGTCGCAGGTAATCAACCTGTTACTATTTTGACAGCAACATCAGGCGATACTGGCGCCGCAGTAGCGCATGCATTTTATCGTCTGAATAATGTTCAAGTTGTTATCTTGTATCCGGAAGGTAAGATAAGTCCATTGCAAGAGAAGCTTTTCTGCACACTGGGTGAGAACATTCATACCGTTGCAATTAAAGATGATTTTGATGCATGTCAGGCACTGGTTAAGCAATCTTTCGATGATGAAGAGCTTAAAAAAGCGTTGTATTTGAACTCTGCTAACTCGATCAATATCAGTCGTCTACTCGCTCAGATTTGTTATTACTTTGAAGCAGTCGCTCAAATTCCTGCTGAAAAGCGCGAACATCTGGTGATTTCTGTTCCAAGTGGGAACTTTGGTGATTTAACTGCGGGGCTATTGGCTAAAGTTATGGGGCTACCGGTTAAGCGTTTTATCGCGGCAACTAACGCCAATGATACTGTTCCTCGTTATCTTGATAACGGCGAATGGGCACCACATCAAACAGTGGCAACGTTATCAAATGCGATGGATGTTAGCCAGCCAAATAACTGGCCGCGTATTGAAGAGTTGTTTAGCCGTAAAGGTTGGTCTTTAAAAGATCTTGGTCATGGTGTTGTTAGCGATGAAGTGACCAAAGACACGGTACGTGAGCTTGATAAAAAAGGTTATATATCAGAGCCTCATGCGGCTATTGCTTATCGTGTATTGCGTGATCAACTGCAAGATGGGGAATATGGTCTCTTCTTAGGTACTGCGCATCCTGCTAAATTTAAAGAGAGCGTAGAGGAGATCCTGAATAAGGAGTTGCCTTTACCGCAAGCTTTAGCAGAGAGAGCAGATTTACCTTTATTATCACATTTCTTGCCATCTGATTTCGCACAATTACGTAAATTCTTAATGAAGCTTGCACCTAAGCAGTAAATAATAATGCTCAAATAGTACAATTAGTATTTATTTCAAACGGAAGCCTAAGCTTCCGTTTTTAATAAAAAATAAAGTGTAAGAAGATCATCTTATGATATCTCTTGTTAATTTATGAGTATTTAGTTTTAGATAAAAAGCCATATTAATAAATACTCGCTAATATGGCTCTAGGGTAATAAATTAACGTTTACTTGATTTGTTTAAGATGGTAGTTAATTTCATTTTGAATGGTAGAAGCACCACTGTTTTTATTAAAAGACAACATTACAATGGCTTTTTCATGTTGATTCATATCAGAAAACAACTTTGCTGTTTGTGGTTGGCTTTTAATAAAGTTTGCAGATTGCTTCTGATGCTGTGTGAGCATTTTTTCTATCATAGGTGAGGTATTATTTTTGGTAAAGGTTAGTGCGACAGCGGCTTTTTCATTGGTATCAAGCTCAGAAAATGTTCTACCTTGATGGATCACTTCATTGGTATTGCTCCCGGCTTTTGCTAAATGACTTTTTACGGCAATTTGATTAGCTGCGGACATATTATTTTCTGTAAACATTAATGCAATTGCTGTATTTTTATGAATATCAATCTCGGATTGAGCATAAGCAAGATTAATCGCGCTGATAATCACACCAACTGCGACAATAATATTTTTCATGATTTTTCCCTATTAAGTTAAACGATATCTGTTATAACGATAATAAGGGATAAACTCTGACTAAAAGCTGACAGTAAGATGACAATTTTGCCATATTACTGTTTTTTTGGTGTTTTAATCTGATGCGTGTCTGTTTTTTACACTATTATATGTTTTTAGGTAAATGTAAAGTAAAGCGTGTTGAATATTCATCAGACTCAACTTTAATTGTACCTTTGTGTGCCAGTATAATTGATTTAACAATTGCTAATCCAATTCCACTTCCTTCATTTTTTCGTTGTCTTGATTTATCGACACGATAGAAGCGGTCAAATAGCTTAGGCAAGTGTTCTTTAGAGATTTGAGCGCCTGGGTTACTAATAATTATTTCAATGTAATCTTTAATACTGGCAATATTAATCGTGACATAATCCCCTTTAGGGGTATAACGGATAGCATTAGAAATTAAATTTGTTATAGCTCTTCTTAGCATTTCCTTATCTGCTAAGATAGGTTTGGCACTGCCAATTAGTTTAAGTTTTATTTCATTCTCATCGGCTAAAAATTCAAAGTAATCAAGGATTGATGATATTTCTGTTTTGATATCTATTTGTTTTTTTTCTGGAATTAGCATATTGTCATCCGCCTGAGCAAGAAACAGCATGTCAGAAATCATACGAGAAAGCCGGCTATATTCTTCAAGGTTCGAATACAACACTTCAATTAACTCTTCTTTGGTACGGTCCTTACTTAATGAGATCTGTGTTTCTGTCATCAAATTGGTAATTGGAGTGCGCATTTCATGAGCAATATCGGCAGAAAAATTGGTTTGTCGAACAAATACATCTTCTATCTTAATCAGCATCTGATTGAATGACATCGCTAGCTGCTTTAATTCGTTAGGAACGGTAGTAGGATCTAAGCGAATACTTAAATTTTCCGAAGTAACAGCTTTTATTTTATTACTGACATTTTTAAGCGGTTTTAATCCATTGATCACTAAAATATAAACAATAAAAATCGTAAATAAACACAATGCGATAGCACTAATCACAAGATTTCTAATTAATGAATTTAAATAATCATGATGAAAATTCAACGACAATGCGGTGACTAATCGATATTGCTTAGGTTGGTTATCGATATTGATATCAATGAAAGACTCCATTAATCGATAACTATTAATATACTCTTCGCTATTATCTTTCTCAGGATTATATTCTTTTAGTCGATGAATGATTTCACTACTCGCATTAGGTGATGTTAAAATATTGCCTTTTCCATCATCAAGGTAAACAACAATATCTTGATGTTCATCAATAATTGTTTTTATACGAGTGAGTTTTGCATTATCCGATTCATTATTTTCGCTTAATAAGTTGCAAATAGCCAAAGTGACTTGGTTTAACGTATATTCATCTTGTTGCTTAAAATGCAACACAACAGAGTTAATCATGATCCAACTAAATAACAGTAATGCGAGAGAAAAAGTAATACTAATCAGAAAAATAAGTCGGGTTGAAATAGAAATAGGGGATTTAAATAAATTATTCATCGTGTGGAAGCTCAAATAGATATCCCATTCCTCTGACCGTATGGATTAGCTTAGGTTCATAATCCAAATCAATTTTGGAACGTAACCTTTTAACCGCAACATCAATAACGTTAGTATCACTATCAAAATTCATATCCCATACTTTTGAAGCGATAAGGGAGCGAGATAAAACTTCACCTTGGTGTAGAATAAAAAACTCAAGTAATGAAAATTCTTTGCTAGTTAAAATTATTTTGTCATTTGCGCGAGTAACGCGTCTTTTAATGACATCAACGTGTAGGTCAGCAATATTATATTGTACCTTTTGAATAGTATTATTACCTCTACGAAGTAATGTCCTGACTCGTGCTAACAGCTCAGAGAAATCAAAAGGTTTAATTAAATAATCATCTGCACCAATCTCAAGGCCTTTTACTCGATGTTCAACATTACCCAATGCACTTAGCATTAATATCGGTGTATTTTTCCCTAAATTACGTAAATTCTTTGCAATATCCCAACCATTAATATCTGGAAGCATGACATCAAGAATAATCAAATCATACTCTTCTGTAGATGCCATGTGTAGGCCTGTGATCCCATTCTCAATCGCATCAACGATAAAACCAGACTCGGTTAAACCTTTTGATAAATATTCTCTCGTTTTATGTTCATCTTCAACAATGAGTAACTTCACAATAACCTCAACAGTGCGATAGATATATACAATCTCATTCTAAGCATTGAAGTCCTAAAATGTAAAATGACAAATTTGTCATTTTCATGTCATGAACCTAACACGAACGTTTTTTTACTATAGCGAAAATACGGATCAATGTTGAGGTATCGCTACACCATGTATTACCCGAAAATAGTAATAATAATTAGTGGGTTATTGCTCAGTGGATGTGTATCACTGGCTCCTCAATATTTGCGTCCTGACCTCCAAGTTCCTAACAACATAGAAAATGAATCCATTGCATTGGCTCGTAGTATGAACCCTAGTTTTATCACACCAAGCTGGAAAGCATTTATTACTGATCCTCAAATGCAACAGACAATTCAGCTGGCGCTCAATAAAAATAATGACATGTATTTGGCGGCTTTAGATGTTGAAGAGGCTAGATTGCGTTTTGGTATCTCAGAGGCTGAAAAATATCCACAAGTTATGTCTTCCCTTGGCGGGGACTACAGCCGAAGCTTGAATGGCGATAGTTCATTAGAGAAAAAATATAACACAGGTGTGGATATTAGTTATGAATTAGATTTTTTTGGTCGGATAAAAAATCTTTCTGAAGCTGATAAGGCGAGTTTTTTAGCTTCGCAAGCAATGAATCGAGCGACTCAAATTATAACAATAAAAACTGTCGCAGAAGCTTATCTTGATGTGGTTTATAACCAGCAATTACTTTTAATTGCACAGGATACCAAGACAAATTACCTCAACAGCCAATCTATTGTGAAACAAAAGGTTCTTGCAGGACAAGCCAATATTTCAGATTTAGACCAAGCCAGAGGCCAAGTGCAATCTATTGATATCACAATTGAAAAAATTAAAAGTGACATTGCACGTAATGAAAATCTGGTGGATTTTCTGACAAATAATTACAGCCAAAAAATAGGTTTTAGTTTATCTGACTATCAGCCTATTGGTATGCCGTTAGATATCCCCTCTGAAATTTTATTAAAACGTCCTGATGTGATGGCGGCAGAGCAAGGCATCGTATCAGAGAATGCCAATATTGGTGTAGCTCGTGCGGCCTTTTTTCCTTCGATTTCCTTTAATAGCAGTATAACCAGCAGCAACGATTCATTATCAGGTTTATTTGATTCATCTAATGGTATTTGGAATTTCTTACCAAAAATAACATTGCCTATTTTTACGGGTGGGAAAAATAGTAAAAATTTAGATCTCGCTATTATTCGCAAGAATAAAGCGATTGTTAATTATGAGAAAAGCATTCAAGTCGCATTTAGAGAAGTGAAAGATGCCTTAACAATGAAATCGAGTTTGGAAAAACAGCTTGTCGCCCAAGAAAACTACGTTAATACGTTAAATAACATCCTAGCTCAAAAGCAGGTGAGTTACCGTTATGGTGGCTTAAGCTATCTAAATGTCCTTGATGCACAAAGAGATTTGTTCACGGGAAAACAAAATTTATTGTTGTTAAAAATAGAGCAGCAGAAGAATGAAGTTAATTTGTTCTCTGCGCTTGGTGGTGGATCAATAGAATAATGAGGTCATACATGAAGACATTAAATAAAGCAGTTTTTGTTTTATCAATAACCTTTTTTTCAGTTGTGGGATATGCAAATACCCATGAACATAATCATTCAGCTTCGATGGATATGACGAAAACAGTAGAGTCAGTTATTGATTCCAAGGGAAAATTAATTTCAATTGATACAGAAAATAAAAAATTAACGATAAATCATGACGCAATACCGAGTATTGGCTGGCCACCAATGACAATGAGATTTACATATGAAAATGACCAAATAATTAATGGCCTTAAGGATGATGACGAAGTGAAATTTTCATTTATCCAGCAAGGCAATATTTCATTATTGAAATCAGTCGAAAAGACAAATTAAATAGATAGAGAAATGTTATGTCACTAGTTAATTTCATTAAATTATTCTTGGTTGTTCTTTTATCGAGTGCCGTTTCGATTTTTTTCTATCGCCATTTTTTTGTCATTGAACAAAGTAGCGAAGAAATTGAAGTTAAGGAACGTACAGTTTTGTATTGGTATGACCCTATGTATCCCAATACAAAGTTCGACCAATCAGGTAAATCTCCCTTTATGGATATGGATTTAGTACCTAAATATGAAGATGAGAATGTCTCTTCTATAAATAATAAAGGCATTACTATTAATCCAGCACAAATTCAAAACTTGGGAGTTAAAACCGTTGATGTGAAGTGGGGAAAACTAAACTATGACTTAACATTTCCTGCTGAAGTTGCTTTCAATGATCACCAATTTGTTATTGTTCAAGCTAGAGAAAATGGTTTTATTGAAAAAATTTACCCTCTAGCAATCGGCGAGCGAATTTTAAAAGGTACGCCTATTGCTGATTTAACTATACCTGCATGGGTCGAAGCGCAGAGTGAATACCTAGCTTTAAAACAGATAGGTTCAACGAAAAATGAATTAAATAGTGTCATCGAACGGTTACGATTAAATGGAATGCCTGAAGAATATATTGCGCAATTAATTCGTTCAGGGAAAGTGCAAACACGTTTTGTGATTAAAGCACCAATATCAGGTGTGATTACAGCATTAAATTTACGACAAGGTATGAATGTCACAAAAGAAGGTGTAATAGCGCAAATTCAAGGAACAAATCCATTATGGATTAATGCATCTCTATCCCAATCCGCCGCTGAATTATTGACTAATGACGTGACTTTTTTCGTTTCAATTCCTGCTTATCCAACACATCAATTTGTAGTGAATAATTGGATTGTCTTACCTAGCGCTGATATTACCAGCCGGACTATCAGTATTCGTGCGGAAATTAATGATGATGAAAATTTACTTAAACCCGGAATGACAGCTTATTTAAATTTGGTCGCGCAAGGCAAGGAAAGCATGTTAATTCCTTCTCAAGCAATCGTAGATTCAGGGAAAGAACAGCATGTTATTGCGGTGGGTGAAAATGGTGAATTTATCCCTAAGAAGATCCGCAGAATTAATGAATCTCAACAAATAGCAGCCATCTCTGACGGTGTACAGGTTGGGGAACATATTGTGACCCAAGGGATCTTTCTTATTGATTCTGAAGCTAATATTTCGGGAGCTTTAGAAAGAATGGCCCCACTTCCTGATCCACAACAATCGGCTCAGTCCTCATTACATACACATTAGGAATCGGTTATGTTGGAATGGATTATCAGACGGTCAGTCGCTAATCGCTTTTTAGTATTGATGGGCGTATTTTTCTTAGTGATAGCAGGGATATGGAGTATTCGAAATACCCCGGTCGATGCATTGCCTGATTTATCGGATGTACAGGTTATTATTAAAACAACCTATCCGGGACAGGCTCCTCAAATTGTCGAAAATCAAGTCACTTATCCGATTACTACAACCATGTTATCTGTGCCCGGTGCGAAAACCGTAAGAGGATTTTCTGCATTTGGTGATTCTTACGTTTATGTGATTTTTGAAGACAATACCGATTTGTATTGGGCTCGCTCTCGGGTATTAGAGTATTTAAATCAAGTTCAAGCTAAGCTACCAAAAGGCGCAGTTTCATCAATTGGCCCTGATGCTACAGGAGTAGGTTGGATCTTTGAATATGCTTTAGTGGATAAAACAGGAAAACATAATTTAGCTGAATTACGTTCTTTGCAAGATTGGTTTCTTAAATATGAATTAAAAGCATTGCCGAATGTTTCTGAAGTTGCAACTGTTGGTGGTGTTGTTAAATCCTACCAGATCATTGTTGATCCATTAAAATTAACACAATTTTCAATTACTTTAGCTGAAATTAAACAAGCAGTAGAAGCCGCAAACCAAGAAGCGGGGGGAGCATCGATTGAAATTGCCGAAGCTGAATATATGGTAAGAGCGAGCGGTTACTTACAATCGATGGAGGATTTTAATAAAATTTTCTTAAAAACCTCGGCAACAAGTGTGCCTATTTACTTGCAAGATGTGGCACGTATTCAAGAAGGTCCCGAGATGCGTCGAGGGGTTGCTGAGCTAAACGGTGAAGGTGAAGTGGTAGGGGGAATAATATTACTGCGCTCAGGGGAGAATGCACGTGATGTTATTGATAGTGTAAAACAAAAGCTTAAAGAGCTTAGCGCTAGCTTACCTGATGGTATTGAAATTATCACCACTTACGATAGAAGCATTCTGATTGATAATGCAATTGATAATTTAAGTTACAAATTGTTAGAAGAGTTTATTGTTGTCGCATTGGTTTGTGCTGTGTTTTTGTGGCATATCCGTTCTGCTTTAGTCGCTATCATATCTTTACCTCTTGGTTTATTTATTGCTTTTATTATCATGCGTTACCAAGGAATAAATGCAAATATTATGTCGCTTGGAGGCATTGCAATTGCCATTGGGGCGATGGTCGATGCGGCCATTGTTATGATAGAAAACGCACATAAAAAATTAGAATCGTGGCAACATCAAAACGAAGGTCAAACACTTGATAATGCGCAGCGCTGGAAGCTCATTACTGACTCAGCTGTTGAAGTTGGCCCTGCATTATTTATTAGTTTATTAATTATCACTCTATCGTTTATTCCTATTTTTACTTTAGAAGGGCAAGAAGGGCGTTTATTTGGGCCTCTTGCTTTTACTAAAACCTATGCAATGGCTGGCGCTGCTGCATTAGCATTAATTGTCATTCCAATTTTAATGGGATATTGGATCCGAGGAAAAATTCCTAATGAAAATAGTAATCCACTTAATCGTTGGTTAATTTCGCTCTATAGACCGATTTTATTAAAAGTATTGGCTTGGCCGAAAACAACATTATTAATTGGTTTTCTGTCGCTATTTACCGTGATATGGCCGTTAAAGCATTTAGGTGGGGAATTTCTTCCCTCGATAAATGAAGGCGATCTATTGTATATGCCTTCAACATTACCGGGTGTATCTCCCGCACAAGCGGCATTCTTGCTACAAAATACCGATAAATTAATTAAAACGGTTCCTGAAGTTGAAACGGTATTTGGCAAGGCAGGAAAAGCAGAAACAGCAACAGATTCTGCGCCGATGGAAATGATAGAAACAGCGATTCGATTAAAGCCGCAAGATCAGTGGCGTCCCGGAATGACTATCGACAAAATTATTGAAGAGCTCGATGAAACTGTGCGTTTACCGGGAGTTGCAAACCTTTGGGTTCCTCCTATTAGAAATCGTATTGATATGTTATCAACAGGGGTGAAAAGTCCAATTGGAATTAAAGTTTCGGGGAAAAACCTTGAAGAAATTGATGCGCTAGCTCAAGAAATAGAAAAGGTGACTAAGTCCGTGCCGGGGGTAGTTTCTGTCTTAGCTGAGAGACTTGTTGGTGGTCGTTATATTGACGTTAAAATTGATAGAGAAAAAGCGGCGCGCTATGGAATGAGTATTAGTGATGTTCAAGTTTATATATCAATGGCAACAGGCGGTGAAATGATTGGCGAAACCGTCGAGGGCATTGAGCGTTATCCAATTAACATTCGCTATCCTCAAGATTATCGAAATAGTATTTCTGCAATGCGTTCATTGCCGATTTTAACTCCAAATAAACAACAAATAGTATTAAGTGATGTCGCCGATGTATTTGTACAAATGGGACCTCCGATGCTAAAAACTGAAAATGCGCGTCCAACCAGCTGGATCTATATTGATGCACGTGGCCGAGACATGGTTTCTGTTATTTCTGATATCGATACAGCAATTAAAGATAATATTCAGATGAAACCG
This sequence comes from Providencia burhodogranariea DSM 19968, assembly GCF_000314855.2. GTDB lineage: Bacteria > Pseudomonadota > Gammaproteobacteria > Enterobacterales > Enterobacteriaceae > Providencia > Providencia burhodogranariea. Next base: position 109,150 of record NZ_KB233225.1, read on the forward strand.
AGTGTGAGCTATTCATTTACAGGCCAATTTGAATTGCTAGAGCGTGCAAATCAAAAGCTAATGTTAATGGTTCCTGCAACTATCATGATTATATTTGTGTTGCTCTATTTGGCATTTAGGCGCTTGAGTGAAGCATTACTTATTTTATTGAGCTTACCATTCGCATTAATTGGTGCCATTTGGTTTTTATATTGGATGAATTTTAATTTATCCGTTGCAACAGGAACTGGGGTTATTGCACTTGCCGGGGTAGCTGCTGAATTTGGGGTTGTGATGTTAATTTATTTAAGACATGCCATTGAAGATAAAGAAAAAATGGAAAATATCGATAAATTATCCACCCGTGATTTGAATAATGCCTTATATGAAGGTGCAGTTCTTAGAGTTCGCCCAAAAGCCATGACCGTAGCAGTAATATTAGCGGGATTAATACCCATTTTATTAGGCTCTGGGGTTGGCTCTGAAGTTATGAGCCGAATTGCGGCACCGATGATTGGTGGAATGATTACTGCACCATTGCTCTCTTTATTTATTATTCCGGCTGCATATAAATTGATTTATCAGTATAGAAATTAGGCTATGACACTTTTGGTTGATGTCGACTGTAAGTTTGAACGATTTTATTAATATTTCGATTATGAGGAGTGCTGTAATGAAAAAATTTATGTTAGGTGGAATGTTATTATTATCATTCTCTGCTTTATCTCAAGTAGAGAGCGTTGAGCTGTATAAAGATGTCAATTGTGGTTGTTGTCAATTATGGGGAGATGCAATCCAAAAGGCTGGTTATAACGTGGTTGTTAATGAAGTTGATTACAACGAGTTAAATCAACTCAATGATGAGTTGAAAGTTCCTTATGACTTACGTAGTTGCCATATTGCAAAATATAAAGGGAAGGTAATTGTAGGGCATGTGCCAGTGAGTAATTTAGCATCAATTGATTCATTACCAGATGATGCAATCGGTATTTCAGTGCCGGGTATGCCAATTGGTAGTTTGGGTATGGAACAACCGAGTGGTGCTACCCAGCCGTATTCAGTGGTTACCTTCAAAACGAATGGTGAACGTTATTAAAGAATAGTCATTGGAGCACAGTAACGTTGCTAGCTTGTTAACTGTGCTTATAATTAAAATGACTTTACGTAATTAATGTCATAGGCTCTGAAACAAAAGGGAATAGCTTAAATATCATCTTCTAAGATGACTTCTATCGCTTTTAACTCTTCTTGAGTAAATTGGCGGTTAGCCATCATGCCAAGGGCATCATCAATTTGGCTTACTCGACTGGCACCGATAAGAACAGAAGTGAGTCTGTCATGGCGTAAAATCCATGCGAGTGACATTTGGCTCAGCTTTTGTCCTCGGCCAAGTGCCAATTCATTGAGTTTTTTCACTTTAGCTAATACAGTTGATGTTAGTCTTTCTGGTGGCAGTGATGGATTACCCGCTGCTCTCGAATCCGCAGGAATGCCATTCAAATAACGATCGGTCAGTATACCGCCCGCTAAAGGTGAATAGGCGATCGAACCAACACCTTCATCTTCAAGTACATCAAGTAGCCCCTGCTCAGGTTCTCTAACTAACATTGAGTATCGTGGTTGATGAATGAGGCAAGGAGTACCAAGTTGATTGAGGATATCTATTGCTTCTTTTGCGGTAGCTTCAGGATAGTTTGATATCCCAACATACAGAGCTTTACCTTGACGTACGATTAAATCGAGAGCTCCCATCGTTTCTTCCAGTGGGGTATCTGGATCGGGCCGATGATGATAAAAAATATCAACATAATCTATGCCTATTCGTTTAAGGCTTTGATTTAGACTGGCTATCAAATACTTTTTACTTCCCCAATCGCCATAAGGACCATCCCACATGGTAAATCCGGCCTTTGATGAAATGATCATTTCATCACGGTAAGGTAAAAAGTCTTGCTGAAGTATCCTACCGAACTGACTTTCAGCGGCTCCTGGAGGAGGGCCATAATTATTAGCCAGATCAAAATGGGTAATGCCATGATCAAATGCATGTCTTAGCATGGCTCGGCAATTATCTTGCGGTTTATTCTCACCAAAATTGTGCCAGAGACCCAAAGAGATAAGAGGGAGCCTTAACCCGCTACGACCACAAAGGCGATATTCCATGTCTGTATAACGATGAGAATTTGCGATGTAAGGCATAATTCACCTCCAAAGATTGGTAAAAAGATCCGAAATATATTCGCACAAATATATTGAGTGATCTGAGGAATCAATGCTAATTCCTTTTGTTAGTAAAGGTTTTTAACGAATATGTGATGGAGAATGAAAAATGAACATATTTGTGGTCATTTGGTTGAGATAAGCATTTTGCTTTGGCTACTAATGCTTATCATTTTTTTATTTATCTTTGCTCACCTGTTTTTTGCGGTGCAGTTCACTTTAGGGCGGGGAGGATGTCAAACAACCGGGCAATGGCTGCATGTGCGAGCCATATAACTCGACTATATTTATCAAGTCGAGTTATGAGCCATTTACGAGTAATTAGCCTTGTTTGAGGGCAAATATTCTCGCTAGCTTTGTTCAGAGCGAGTAAACACTAATTCATTACCCTTCGATTGGCTTTCATCAAATTGATAGCCTTCGAGATTAAAATCAGCTAATTGGTCTGTTTTACTCAGTTTATTTTGAATAATAAAGCGGCTCATCAATCCTCGAGCTTTTTTCGCATAGAAACTAATGACTTTATATTTGCCATTTTTTTCATCAAGAAAAACGGGTTTAACTATTATTCCATCTAATTTTTTGGCGTTAACGGATTTAAAATATTCATCCGATGCGAGGTTAACTAGAACGTGATCACCTTGGGTCGCTATAGCACTATTGAGCTGCTCAGTAATAATATCGCCCCAAAATTCATACAGATCTTTACCTCTAGGGTTTTTTAAGCGAGTGCCCATTTCAAGACGATAAGGCTGCATTAAATCAAGTGGACGTAATAAGCCATATAGCCCAGATAAAATGCGTAGATGCTGTTGTGCAAATTCGAAATCTTGCGTAGAGAAAGTTTCTGCTTGCATACCAGTATAAACATCACCTTTAAATGCCAAAATAGCTTGGCGAGCATTTTCTGGATTGAAATCTGGTTGCCATTCACCAAAACGTGCTGCGTTAAGGCCTGCAAGTTTATCGCTAATTTTCATTAGGGTTGCGATATCCGCAGGTGAAAGCTTGCGACAGACATTAATCAATTTCTGTGATTCATTTAGTAATTCAGGTTGAGTGAATGTCTGTGTTGCTACCGGGCTTTCGTAGTCTAATGTTTTGGCGGGTGAAATAGTGATTAACATGACAAGGTCCCTATAGAAAAATGACTTGCACCACTTTAGCAAAATTTAATACAAAATAGTTAATTGATCGAATAGGAAAAAACTATTTTGTTGCTAAAAGGATTCAGTTGAAACTTAGCATACGAAAACGATTACACATCAATTAGTTGCTTTTAGCCGCTTGCAGCAACTTAGATGCGTGATATTATCAGTGTACGGTGCGGCGTTTGCCTCAATTCCTTTATATACTCAAAATAATACGATTTACATGTAGGCGTAGAGCGAAGGTAGCGCGGGGAGCATAGGTAACTACGTGACTCGAGTCGCTGATAGAATACAACCTCCATGGAACTTGAAGTATGGCGAGTATAACAACGAGATTAATGAAATGACCGATAAATTAACTTCCCTACGTAATCTAACCACCGTTGTTGCTGATACTGGCGACATCGAAGCTATGAAGATTTATAAGCCGCAAGATGCGACAACTAACCCTTCTTTGATTCTGAATGCAGCACAAATTCCTGAATATCGTAAGCTGATTGATGAAGCTGTCGAGTGGGCTCGTAAGCAAAGCAATAATCGTGAACAACAGGTTATTGACGCTTGTGACAAACTTGCAGTCAACATTGGTTTGGAAATTCTGAAATTAGTTCCGGGCCGTATTTCGACTGAAGTTGATGCACGTCTGTCTTACGATGAAGAAGCTTGTATTACTAAAGCCCGTCATCTGATCAAACTCTACAACGAAGCAGGTATCAGTAACGATCGCATTCTGATCAAATTGGCCTCAACTTGGCAGGGTATCCGTGCTGCGGAGAAACTGGAAAAAGAAGGCATCAACTGTAACCTAACTCTGTTGTTCTCCTTTGCTCAAGCACGTGCTTGTGCTGAAGCAGGTGTTTTCCTGATTTCGCCATTTGTTGGTCGTATTATGGATTGGTACAAAGCCAATACCGATAAAAAAGAATTCGCTCCGCAAGAAGATCCAGGGGTGATTTCAGTCACTGAAATCTACAACTACTACAAAGCACATGGCTACAAAACGGTCGTAATGGGCGCAAGCTTCCGTAACGTGGGTGAAATTCTGGAATTGGCAGGCTGTGACCGTCTGACCATCTCTCCAGCATTGCTCAAAGAGCTATCTGAAGCACAAGGTGAAGTTACCCGTAAGCTTATTGATGCTGGTAAAACACAAGAACCTGAAGCGAAATTAACTGAATCTCAGTTCTATTGGCAGCATAACCAAGATCCAATGGCAGTTGATAAACTGACTGATGGCATCCGTAAGTTTGCAATCGACCAAGAAAAACTGGAAAAGATGATCGCAGAACTGCTGTAACTTTTGCCACTGTTTCTGATAAAAAATTCAGAGTAGTGTATAAAGTCGAACAGCTAAGGGTCAATTGATTCTACTGATACGCAAATATCCGTGATATTAAAATCAATATCACGGATATTGTTATGTTTTAAAAAATTAACCCATCTGTTAATACAATAAAAATTTACATTTTTATGCGTTGATCACCAATTGTCTTACTTCCCCGTCAAACTCTCCTATAGACAATTTATCGGAAAATGTCAGTGAATTACTGCCACTATTATCCCAGACGAGTAAAGAATTGTTCAGACTTCCTGACGTATTAAATATAATTGAGGGAGGAGTACCTACAATATTAAAAAGTTTAATATTTGTTGATTCTCCTTTTTTGACATCAGGTAATGTGATTTTTTGAAACTTACAAGATAACGTTTGCAAAGAGAGAGTAGATAGCGGTGTTAAATCGGTTATATTGTTACTGTCAAGTGATAACACTTTGACCGCAGGATAGTTTTTCATAAATGAAACATTTGTTAAATTTGAATCTGCTACACCAAGTAAAACTAATGTATCACTTTGGCCTAATGTTTTTATTAACTCATCGCTTAAACCTCCATTATTGGTAATTAATTGTGTCATCGATGTATTACTTAATAAAAAATATTTTGAAATATTAGGGTTTTCTCGAGTATATAAAACTGAAAGTTTTTTCAATTCCCCCAAATTACTTATATCAACTAATTTATTTTCTGTGAGGTCTAAAGTGGTTAACGCGGGAATACTGTTGATATTATCAATGTTTTTGATTGAATTATGAGGTGCTAATAACGTCACTAGTGATGGTGCATCATCAATATCCAAATTAGTTAAACTATTATACGCTGCATTAATGTAGGTTAATGTTTTATTGTTAACGTCATGTAGTGATGTTAATTTATTCGCATCTACATATAAGTGTGTTAAGTATTTCATACTTGAAACAAATTTTAGGTCGACAAGATTATTGTCAGAAGCCATTATTCTTTGCGTTTTCCCAAAATTCTTAACATCTGAAAGTGTTGTTATGTTGTTTGTTCTACACCACAATCCAATTAATTCATTACTATTAAGTGATGATAGAGATTGAATGTTATTATTATTAAGTTGCAAGGTAACAAGTTTATTTAATGAAGATAAAAAGCTAACATCTGTAAGCGTTGTATCATTGATCCATAATGTTGTTAGTTCAGTTAAATTAGATAATTTTTTTATGTCACCGATCATTTGATTGTTAAGCGATAAATCAAGTTCGGTTATTTTTTCAAATTTTAATATTTCATCGAGTGGTAGATTAATATTAGCAGCGACACCAATGCTGAATAATTTATTCAAGTCTTTAAGTGGTTCAAGGGAAATAATATTATTGTCTGTAAATGTGATTTTTTGGAGGTTAGCTGCATGTTCTAAACCTGATAATGAAAAAATCCCTTTACTCACTACAACTAATGATTTCACGAGAAGAATATTTTCAGTAGTGACATTTTCATCGGGATTTAAATCTAATGTTTCTTTAATAGCTAATTCTAAATTAATATCTATAAATGTGATTTTACTCATGATATGTCCTTCCTATAAATGGAAATACATAAATATGTATTTTATGTTTTAAAGATTAATAACAAAGGTAAACCTTGTTTTTATTAATCTTATTGTTAAAAACAGGAGAGTAGTAAAGATAATTAGCTGTAAATGTGGCCGTGCACAGATAACTATTCTTTTATCGTGAATACTTTTTAAAGTCGAATATTTATTATTCCGTTATGGGGTGTTATTAATTCCAAGCAATAATAAACTTTCGGTATTAAATGCTTTCATATGTATTAATTCCTAGTTGTTATCTATTGATTTATTAATTATTACATAATGTATAGTCTAGTTTTTTTAGTCTGTACAGTATTTTTACTTAAAATGATGGGTGTGTGCACTTTTTAGTGTTAAGCAAGCCATGTTCGTTTGGCTCTTGATTACTTTTTAGCGAATAAATATCGCGATACTTCGCACTAAAATACGGTATCTGTGTGATATAATATTCAGCATATCTATGAGCGTAGTTTGTGAGATTACTGCGCAAACGACACTTTCTATTAGTTACTTATTGAGGTTTGTATGGATGAGCTGCGCATAGGTCTGGTTTCGGTTTCTGATCGTGCTTCAAGTGGTATTTATGAGGATAAAGGTATCCCATCTTTAGAAGCATGGCTTGCGAAAACACTCACAACCCCTTTTCGTATTGAAACTCGCCTGATCCCTGATGAGCAAATCATGATAGAACAAACATTGTGTGAGCTAGTGGATGAGTTTGCCTGCCATTTAGTGTTAACGACAGGCGGAACGGGACCTGCACGACGAGATGTAACGCCTGATGCTACATTAGCAATAGCTGATCGTGAAATGCCGGGGTTTGGTGAGCAAATGCGTCAAATTAGCTTGAAGTTTGTGCCAACGGCTATTCTATCGCGTCAGGTCGGGGTTATTCGTAATCAAGCACTGATTTTGAATTTACCGGGACAACCAAAAGCAATAGCGGAAACGCTTGAAGGGCTAAAAGATGCGGAAGGTAATGTCATTGTATCGGGGATTTTTGCAAGCGTACCTTACTGTATTCAACTGCTTGATGGGCCTTACGTCGAAACCGATCCGACGATAGTCAAAGCATTTAGGCCAAAATCTGCAATTCGTTCTTAATAATAATAGTCACGCCATGCTAAATCAGGTGAGGTTGCTCACCTGATAGCATAAATCAATTTTTCGGTCTAACTACGCTGACCAATAGGTAGAACTGTCTTGCCATATTGTTCATTCAGAACTTCAGCCATCGCTAAGTAGAATGCACTGGCGCCACAAATAATTCCTTCGAAGCCTGCAACAGTTAAAATGGTCGCATTACCCGTTATATTACCAATTGCTAATAAAGCAAACAGTACAGTTAAGCTACCAAAAATGAATTGTAGGACAAAGTTTGCTTTAAATGTTCCAAGGAACATGAAGAAAGTGAAGATTCCCCAAATCAGCAAATAAACACCTAAAAATGTAGGATCAGTTGCTTCTGCTAAGCCCATTGTTGGTAAGAATAATAATCCAACTAATGTTAGCCAAAACATACCATATGAGCTAAACGCAGTTGCGCCAAACGTATTTCCTTTCTTATATTCAATAAGTCCGGCAATCACCTGAGCAATACCACCATAAAAAATTCCCATGCTTAAAATGACTGATGAGAGAGGGAAAAACCCTGCATTATGGAGATTGAGCAGAATTGTTGTCATACCAAAGCCCAATAAACCTAGGGGGCCCGGATTAGCAATAGAGCTAGATTGCATATAACCTCTGGTGAGAAAAAATCATAAAATTCAAATGAATATGTAATTACTTTGCCGGCTAAATCAAGTCGGCGGCGAATCATACGCAGTTTTCGTTGTTGAAACAATGATCGAAATGCAGGTTTTTTTGGAAAAAATATGAAATTTTTTTAAATCATCCCCTTGATGAATGAATTTATGGCCCCATCTTTAAAGCATCCCTCGTTATCAATCGAAATTATTGCGTAAAGCAAAAAAATTTGTGGCTTGGAGTAAAAACTCCCTTGAAAATGAAATATTGAGCCTCATATAGATTGATATCGAAATTGAATAAAAAAGAATTCCTTTGGAGGCGTTTTAGATGGGTAAAATTATTGGTATCGACTTGGGTACAACTAACTCATGCGTTGCAATTATGGATGGCACTACTGCGCGCGTTCTTGAGAACAGCGAAGGTGATCGTACTACTCCTTCCATCATTGCGTACACTCAAGATGGTGAAATTTTAGTTGGTCAGCCAGCAAAACGTCAGGCTGTGACTAACCCAGAAAATACATTGTTCGCGATCAAACGTTTGATCGGTCGTCGTTTTCAAGACGAAGAAGTTCAGCGTGATGTTTCTATCATGCCATACAAAATTATCGCAGCAGATAATGGTGATGCTTGGATTGATGTTAAAAGCCAAAAATTAGCTCCACCACAAATCTCAGCTGAAGTTCTGAAAAAAATGAAGAAAACAGCAGAAGATTACTTGGGTGAGCCAGTAACAGAAGCTGTTATTACTGTTCCAGCATACTTTAACGATGCTCAGCGCCAAGCAACAAAAGATGCAGGCCGCATTGCTGGTTTAGATGTTAAGCGTATTATCAACGAACCAACTGCGGCAGCGCTTGCTTACGGCTTGGACAAAGAAATTGGTAACCGCACCATCGCTGTTTATGACTTAGGTGGTGGTACATTTGACTTATCAATTATCGAAATTGATGAAGTTGATGGTGAAAAAACGTATGAAGTTCTTGCAACCAACGGTGATACTCACTTAGGTGGTGAAGACTTTGATAACCGTTTGATCAACTACTTAGTAGAAGAATTCAAGAAAGACCAAGGTGTTGACCTGCGTAATGATCCGCTGGCAATGCAACGTCTTAAAGAAGCTGCTGAAAAAGCGAAAATTGAGCTTTCTTCTGCACAACAAACTGATGTGAACCTGCCGTACATTACTGCGGATGCAACAGGTCCTAAACACATGAATATCAAAGTGACTCGTGCAAAATTAGAGTCATTGGTAGAAGATTTAATTAAACGTACTATGGAGCCTGTTAAAGTTGCTCTGCAGGACGCAGGCTTAAGCGTAAGCGACATCAACGATGTAATTTTAGTTGGTGGTCAAATTCGTATGCCTATGGTTCAAAAAGTTGTTGCTGATTTCTTTGGTAAAGAACCACGTAAAGATGTAAACCCAGATGAAGCAGTTGCAATCGGTGCAGCAGTTCAAGGCGGTGTATTAGCGGGTGATGTTAAAGACGTTCTGTTACTTGACGTAACACCACTGTCTTTAGGTATTGAAACGATGGGTGGCGTGATGACTGCGTTAATCGCTAAAAATACCACTATCCCAACTAAACATAGCCAAGTGTTCTCAACAGCTGAAGATAACCAATCTGCGGTAACTATCCATGTTCTGCAGGGTGAGCGTAAACGTTCTGGTGATAACAAATCACTGGGCCAGTTTAACTTAGATGGTATCCAACCTGCGCAACGTGGTATGCCACAAATTGAAGTCACATTTGATATCGATGCTGATGGTATTTTGCATGTTTCTGCGAAAGACAAAAACAGTGGCCGTGAGCAAAAAATCACCATTAAAGCTTCTTCAGGTCTGAATGAAGAAGAAATTGCAAAAATGGTGCGTGATGCTGAAGCAAACGCAGAAGCTGATCGTAAATTTGAAGAGTTAGTACAGACTCGTAACCAAGCTGATCAACTGATTCACGGCACGCGTAAGCAAATCGAAGAAGCAGGCGATAAACTGCCAGCAGAAGATAAAGCGAATATTGAAAAAGCATTGTCTGAGTTAGAAGTAGCAACTAAAGGCGAAGATAAAGCTGACATCGAAGCGAAAATCCAAGCTCTAGTTACAGCTTCAGCTAAACTTCTAGAAATTGCACAACAACAAGCTCAAGCTGGTGCTGCTGATGCAGGCACTGATGCTAAGAAAAATGACGATGTTGTTGATGCTGAATTCGAAGAAGTTAACGACAAAGACAAAAAATAATGCCCTTAGCGGGCGCAGTGACCTTGCTAATGGTTATTAATGGTTACTGATACCGAGCACGGGCGTCGAGGAAACTTTACGCCCGTGTCGGCATGTTAAGGGTAAAATAAATGGCAAAAAGAGATTTTTATGAGGTATTAGGCCTCGAGAAAAATGCTTCTGATAAAGATATTAAGAAAGCATATAAGCGTTTAGCAATGAAGTACCATCCTGACCGTAATCAGGAAAAAAAAGATGAAGCAGAAGTTAAATTTAAAGAGATAAAAGAAGCTTACGAAATACTTTCTGACGACCAGAAACGTGCTGCGTATGATCAATATGGTCATGCTGCATTTGAGCAAGGTGGAATGGGCGGCGGTGGCGGCGGCTTTGGTGGCGGTGGCGCTGATTTCAGTGATATCTTTGGTGACGTCTTCGGTGATATTTTTGGTGGTGGCCGTAGACAGCAGCGCCCAAGCCGTGGTTCTGATCTGCAGTACAACATGGAATTGACTCTTGAAGAAGCAGTCCGTGGAGTGACCAAAGAGATCCGTATCCCGACGTTGGAATCTTGTGATGTTTGTCATGGAAGTGGTGCTAAACCGGGGACGAGTGCAGATACCTGTTCAACTTGTCATGGTATGGGTCAAGTCCACATGCGTCAGGGCTTTTTCTCTGTACAGCAACCTTGTCCAACCTGTCATGGCCGCGGTAAAGTCATTAAAGATCCGTGCAATAAATGTCATGGTCATGGTCGCATTGAACGCTATAAAACGCTGTCTGTTAAAATTCCTGCAGGGGTGGATACTGGTGACAGAGTTCGCTTATCAGGCGAAGGCGAAGCAGGTGAAAATGGTGCACCAGCAGGCGATCTGTTTGTCCAAGTTCATGTGTTACCGCATAATATTTTTGAGCGTGATGGTAGCAACCTGCATTGTGAAGTACCGATTAATTTCACAATTGCAGCCCTAGGCGGTGAAATTGAAGTACCGACTCTTGATGGTCGTGTAAAACTTAAAATTCCAGCAGAAACCCAAACAGGTAAGATTTTCCGCATGAAAGGTAAAGGCGTGAAATCTGTTCGTGGTGGGTTGCAAGGTGATTTGATGTGCCACACTGTTGTTGAAACGCCAGTTAAACTTAATGAGAAACAAAAAGAGTTACTCAAAGAGTTTGGTGATTCTCTTGGTGGTACAAGTGGCGAAAAAAATAGCCCTCGCTCAAAAAGCTTTTTGGACGGCGTGAAGAAATTTTTTGACGACCTAACCAATAAGTAATCGATAATGATTAAAAATACCCACCAATCCGTGGGTATTTTTTTATCAAAATAAATTTTTACTTATATTTGTTTATAAGCTACCACTCAGAAAGAGCGAATTTGAACTCGTTACAATATTTATCAATGTGACATGTCACGATAAATCAAAATTTTCCTGCGTAATATGTCATGAGACCCACTCACAGCTGAATTTTCCAAATACCTAATAATAAAATGATTCTATAATCAATGAATCAATTGTTATAGTATGACAATGTCAGCTATTGGATTTTTTATGTTTTATTTGTTTTATTTGTTTTATTTGTTTTATTTGTTTTATTTGTTTTATTTGTTTTATTTGTTTTATTTGTTTTATTTGTTTTATTTGATCACGTTTAATTAAATTTATTGGCAGGTCTTTCATATAAACCGTGGCATTAGGTTTTTATTCAAAACTATTCATGATTGTCATGTTAAATGCGCTAGCTACCTAATTTTGCTAACAACACTCCAGCTAAAATAACGATACAGGCAATGACTCTCATCATATTGAAGCGCTCTTTGAGGAACACGATTGATAAGAACATTGCAAACAATACGCTGGTTTCCCTAATCGCGGCAACCAGAACAATAGGGGCTTGGCTCATTGCCCAAATTGCAATGCCATAACTGATTAGCTGCATTAGCCCTCCGAGTAAACCTGTACGCCAATACTGTTTGATACCTTGAAACAGTGTTGCCCGATATTTCATAATACCCGGCGCCATCAGGACGATCCCATTCAATAAAAATAGCCACAAAGTATAAACAATAGGGTCTTCACTCGTTCGTGAACCATGTCCGTCAGATAAGGTATAGCAGGCGGTAAAAAATGCAGTACACAGTGCGTAAAATAGTGCTTTTCCTTTGATATTCAATGTGAATTTTCTGCCTGCAAATGCAATTATAATCACACCACTAATGATTAATAAAATCCCGATAAATTCCGTCAAAGAGATCACTTCATTAAAGATTAATACGCTGAGTAATGCTGTGATAAGAGGGGCAGATCCTCGCGAAATAGGGTAAATCTGTCCTAAATCACCATGGGTATAAGCTTGACTTAAAAAGTAGGTATAACCGATGTGAAAAATAACAGAGAGCATTAACCAACGCATTGCATTCATAGAAGGTAACCCTAGCCAGAATAGAGCGGGTATGGCTAATACGCCAGAGAAGAATGAGATCATGATAAGACCAAAAAATCGATCATTACCAAATTTAACTAAGGCATTCCAACTCGCGTGGCAAAAAGCGGCGAATAGTACGGCTAGGAGAACTGAAGTTGTCATAATAATAAAAAATGATTATTTGAGTAATGAATTAGTATTACCTAACGACTCATCTTTGTGAAGCTGTTGCCATTTTTCATGTTATTTACGTTGTAGTAATTCTTCTTTTGCGAGCAAGCTCGAAACAAATAACGAGCTTTGAAAAAAATTAAGGTTCAAATTGATAGTTAGCTTAATATAGGTTAGGTAGCGCTTTAGGGATGCCATTTATTGAAAAATAAGTACAAACTTTAAATGATTTTTTTAATTGAAACTTGCAGTTATTTTTTATTAAAAGTGATCTAGCACACAAATAGATCGAAAATTCCGATTTATTATTGATGAATAAACTACTTTTTACGAGTTAATGATTAGCATACTATTAACACTCTATATATTTTGAGGTTAAACATATGACAGCGATCATTCGTAAATTTTTAAGGTTAGAAGCGGCTGGAGGGCTACTCCTAATTATTGCTGCCATAGTTGCATTAATTATGGCAAATTCGCCATTTCAGGGGCTATACCAGCAGTTTCTAGATATTCCCATTGTTATCAAGATTTCAGCACTCGAATTCGATAAGCCATTAATTTTATGGATTAATGATTTCTTGATGGCAATTTTCTTTTTAGTTGTCGGCCTTGAAGTGAAGCGTGAGTTACTCGAAGGGTCATTGGCTGGGCGTGATAAAGCAATTTTTCCTGCCATTGCTGCTTTAGGTGGAATGATTGCACCGGCATTGATTTATCTACTATTCAACGGTGCTGATGATGTGGCACGCCAAGGTTGGGCTATACCCGCAGCAACCGATATTGCATTTGCACTTGGTGTCATGGCGTTATTAGGAAAAAGAGTCCCGACTGAATTAAAAGTTTTTCTGTTGGCATTAGCGATTATTGATGACCTTGGCGTAATTGTCATTATCGCTTTTTTCTACACAAGTTCAGTTTCTATGATTGCATTAGGGCTATCAGCCTTATGTATTGCTTTACTGATAATGATGAATTGGCGTCGAGTCGAAAATACCGCTGCCTATTTGATTATCGGTCTAATTTTATGGGCATGTATACTTAAGTCAGGGGTTCATGCAACACTTGCTGGTGTTATTGTTGGCTTCTTGATCCCACTACATGGAACGAATGGCACTAAACCTTCAGAAGAACTGGAGCATGTATTACATCCTTGGGTTGCTTATATGATTTTACCTATATTTGCATTTGCTAATTCAGGTGTGCAATTGGGCGGAGTCACTTTTGATGGGTTGATGAGTACATTACCTTTAGGTGTAGCTGCAGGCCTTTTATTTGGTAAGCCTTTAGGTATTTTCTTGTTTAGTTGGGTTTCGGTAAAACTTGGGGTTGCTAAATTGCCTGAGTCGATGAATTTGAAGCAAGTCTTTGCCGTTTCAGTTTTATGTGGAATCGGTTTTACTATGTCTATTTTTATTACAGGTCTTGCATTTGATGGACTAGATGATAGCTATAGTACCTATTCACGACTGGGAATTTTGATAGGATCGACATCTGCAGCATTTTTAGGTTACTTTTTATTAAAGGTAGTGTTACCGAAAGTTAAACAAAGGTAACCATTGTCTGAATTCCAATTTTTTCAGAAATAAATAGTAAGAATTTCCGAGCTAATCATCTATCATGTACCCCGCAGTATTCATTTTATGTACTCAAAATATTTCGATTTGTATATGGCGAACGTAGTCAAAATTTATACAGTTTGAAGGGTGATGAAGTACTGCGGGGCGTTTATAGTAACGCCTGAAAAGGGGCATAGAGAAAATATAGTCAGCATTGATTATATATTGGCAGTGCAGAAGGAATAGATATGCGGGTTTCACATCTTAATTTTAATCATCTTTATTATTTTTGGCATGTCTGTAAAGAAGGTTCGGTGGTTGGTGCTGCTGAAGCACTATACTTAACACCTCAAACAATCACAGGGCAGATAAAAGCATTAGAAGAGCGATTAGGTGGTAAATTATTTAAACGCCAAGGGCGTGGTTTAGTACCATCAGAGCTTGGGCAGCTCATTTTTCGTTACGCAGATAAAATGTTTATGTTAAGCCAAGAGATGCTTGATATTGTCAACTATAGCCGAGAATCAAATTTACTGTTCGATGTTGGTGTTGCCGATGCACTATCAAAACAGCTGGTGAGTCGTGTTTTAGAAACCGCGGTTGTTGAACATGAGCAAATCCATCTTCGTTGTTTTGAATCGACTCATGAAATGCTTCTTGAGCAACTTAGCCAACATAAACTTGATATGATTTTGTCGGATTGCCCGGTGGATTCCTCACAGCAAGAAGGTCTATTCTCAGTAAAACTAGGCGAATGTAGTGTTAGCTTTTTTTGTCGGCAGCCGGCCCCGAAAAAACCTTTCCCTGAGTGTTTAGAAGAGCGCCGTTTACTGATACCCGGTCGCCGTTCTATGTTAGGGCGCCATTTACTTACTTGGATCCGTAATAAAAATTTGCAAGTTGAAGTGCTCGGTGAATTTGATGATGCGGCATTAATGAAAGCTTTTGGTGTATCTCATAATGCGATATTTGTTGCGCCATCATTATATGGTGAAGATATTTTAGAGGGTGAGGATGTCATCGAACTAGGGCGGTTAGATAGCGTTAAAGAAGAGTATTTTGTTATTTTTGCTGAACGAATGATTCAACATCCAGCTGTTCAACGTGTCTGTAATAAAGATTTTTCGAATTTATTCTCAACGCCATTTGATAAGCTTGAGAAAAAAGTCTAACAGACAAAAAAACCGGCAAAAGCCGGTTTTTTTAGCTAATCAAGAAGCAAAATTACATTGCTTTGATTTGAGCAACTAAGTTAGCTTTATGACGTGCTGCTTTATTTTTGTGGATCAGGCCTTTACTAGCGTGGCGATCAACAAGAGGTTGCATGTCATTGAATGCTTTCTGAGCTGCTTCTTTATCGCCAGTAGCGATAGCAAGGTAAACTTTCTTGATAAAAGTACGCACCATAGAACGACGGCTAGCATTATGCTGGCGACGTTTCTCAGATTGTATAGCGCGTTTCTTAGCTGATTTGATATTAGCCAAGTTCCAACTCCCAAATGTATTCTATTGAGGACAATTCAAAGGTCGAGGAATATGCCCTCTCGGCCTTCATTTGTCAATGGATTTGTGCAAATAAACGTCGTGTACTTCGACGCAAGTGCGTTTGTGAATGGTGCAAGATTCTACCAGCAAATGCTAGAGGAATACAGATCTTCACATGAAAAAAAGCTTATTTGATGATACATAATAAAAAATATTTTTGCTGAAAATAATTTTGAGGTGATGATAATATACCGTTGCGCAATTATTGGTCAGTTGTTGTTTGATTATTAGTCGCTGATAACAATCACTTGTGTTGGAATACTCGAAAGTTAGAAAAATTTACGATTTTTCGAGACCTCAGCGTAATTTTGTTGTATTGATAATCCATTGGTTATCCCTATATTTTGATCTTTATATCCAACAATGGGCGATTTTAATAACCTTCCGTTGAATAACAGTAAATTGATTAGGCAAAAGCTGCCTATAACGAGAACTGAGATCAAAAAAAGAGGATTAAATGAAACCTTTTACGAACATGGGTTAACCTTCAGCGTCGTACAAGGTATAATCCAGCAATTTCCTCGGTATTGAGCCTGTTATGGAGCTAATTCGCGGTATACAAAATATCCGGGCGTGCCATCATGGTTGCGTACTGACTATTGGTAATTTTGATGGTGTTCATCGTGGGCATCAGGTTTTACTTCAAAATTTAAAGCTTAAGGGTGAGCAGTTGGGGCTACCAACTGTCGTGATGATTTTTGAACCACAACCTCTTGAATTTTTTATTGGTGACAAAGCACCTGCTCGTTTGACGCGTTTGCGAGATAAAGTGAAATACTTAGCGGATAGTGGGGTTGATTACCTACTTTGCGTTGAGTTTAACGATCATTTTGCCTCACTGACTCCTAATGAATTTGTGGCTGACTTACTGGTCGAAAAATTGGGTGTGAAATATCTCGCCATTGGCGATGATTTCCGTTTTGGTAAAAATCGCATGGGAGATTTTGCTTTCCTACAGCAAGCCGGTAACCAGTATGGCTTTGAAGTCGCGGATACAGAAAGTTTTTGTGATTCGGGTTTACGCATTAGTAGCACTGCTATTCGTAAAGCATTACAAGATAATGATCTCGAATTGGCGGAAATATTACTAGGACACCCGTATCGTATCAGTGGGCGTGTTGTCCATGGAAACCAGCTTGGCCGTACTATTGGTTTTCCTACGGCAAATCTGCCATTAAAACGATTAGTCACACCAGTAACAGGTGTGTATGCTGTAGAAGTTCATGGGTTAGGGAATAATCCCTTACCTGGAGTGGCAAATATCGGTACTAGGCCAACGGTATTCGGTAAAGGTCAGCAATTAGAAGTCCATCTAATTGATGCAAATATGTACTTATATGGACGACATATTGATGTCGTGTTGCGTAAAAAAATACGTGACGAGCAGCGGTTTGCTTCATTGGACGCACTTAAGGAGCAAATTGCTAAAGATGTGATTACAGCTAGGGATTACTTAGCTGCAACTGGTGTCAGATAATTTAGCGGAAAAATGGAACTGAGAATCGATGAGTGACTATAAAAATACCCTGAATCTACCAGAAACAGGTTTCCCAATGCGTGGTGATCTCGCTAAGCGTGAGCCACAGATGTTAGAGCGCTGGTACAAAGAAGGTTTGTATCAAGCAATTCGTAAAGCAAAATCGGGCAAGAAAACTTTTATTCTGCACGATGGCCCTCCGTATGCTAACGGCAGTATTCATATTGGTCACTCAGTTAACAAAATTCTCAAAGACATTATTATTAAATCTAAAGGTTTAGCGGGATTTGACTCCCCATATATCCCCGGTTGGGATTGCCATGGTTTGCCTATTGAACACAAAGTCGAACAAATAGTTGGTAAGCCTGGAGAAAAAGTTTCTGCCGCTGAATTCCGCGCACAATGCCGCCAATATGCAAAAGAGCAAATTGAAGGGCAAAAAGCGGATTTTATTCGCTTAGGTGTTTTGGGTGAGTGGGATAAGCCTTACCTGACCATGGACTTCAAAACAGAAGCTCATATCATCAGAGCACTGGCTAAAACAATCGCTAATGGTCATTTAGTGAAAGGGGCTAAACCTGTTCACTGGTGTACATCTTGTGGTTCTTCTTTAGCGGAAGCTGAGGTTGAATATTACGATAAAACTTCTCCATCTATTTATGTACGTTTTCCAGCCGTAGATAGCAAAGCCGTGAGCGAAAAATTTGGCGTCACTAGCGATAAAACTCCTTCGCTGGTTATCTGGACGACAACACCTTGGACTTTGCCAGCAAACCGCGCTATTTCACTAAATCCTGAATTTAAATATCAGCTGATTCAAACTGATGGTGAGTTAGTCATTTTGGCAGCTGATCTGGTTAAAGATGTGATGAAAACCGCCGGCGTTGAATCATGGAAAGTACTTGGTGAATGCGATGGTACTGCTCTTGAATTACTGCGTTTTCAACATCCATTCTTAGACTTTGATGTTCCTGCAATCTTAGGTGATCATGTCACATTAGATGCGGGTACAGGTGCAGTTCATACCGCACCAGGCCATGGTCCTGATGACTATGTTATTGGTCAAAAATATGGTTTAGAAACAGCTAACCCAGTCGGCCCTGATGGGTGTTTTCTTGCAAATACCTATCCAACACTGGATGGCGTATTTATTTTCAAAGCAAACGACTTAATTGTTGAGTTGCTAAAAGAAAAAGGCGCATTGCTATTTAAGCAGTCTATTTCGCATAGCTACCCATGTTGCTGGCGCCATAAAACTCCCGTTATTTTCCGTGCGACGCCACAGTGGTTTATCGGTATGGATAAAAATGGTCTACGTGAACAATCATTGAAAGAGATTGATATCGTTCAATGGATCCCTGGCTGGGGTCGTGCACGTATCGAATCTATGGTTGAAAATCGCCCAGATTGGTGTATTTCTCGTCAGCGTACTTGGGGGACTCCAATGTCGCTGTTCGTACATAAAGACACTGAAGAGCTGCACCCACGCACGTTAGAACTGATGGAAGAAGTCGCTAAGCGTGTTGAAGTGGATGGTATTCAGGCTTGGTGGGATCTGGATGCAACTGAATTACTCGGTGATGAAGCAGAAATTTATCGTAAAGTACCAGACACGCTGGATGTATGGTTTGATTCAGGATCAACGCATTTTGCAGTTGTTGATGCTCGTCCTGAGTTTCATGGTAATTCTGCGGATATGTACCTTGAAGGCTCCGACCAGCACCGTGGTTGGTTTATGTCATCATTAATGCTGTCGACAGCGATGAAAGGTAAAGCACCTTATCGCCAAGTTCTGACGCATGGCTTTACCGTTGATGGTCAAGGCCGCAAGATGTCTAAATCTATTGGTAATACTGTCAGTCCGCAGGATGTGATGAACAAACTCGGTGCTGATATTTTACGTCTATGGGTTGCATCAACAGATTATACTGGTGAAATCGCTGTATCTGATGAAATCTTAAAACGTGCAGCGGACTCTTATCGCCGTATTCGTAACACTGCTCGTTTCTTCTTAGCAAACTTGAATGGCTTTAATCCAGAAACTGATATGGTGAAGCCTGAAGATATGGTCGTGCTAGACCGATGGGCTGTTGGTCGTGCACTGGATGCACAACAAGAAATTATCAAAGCTTATGAAGAATACGATTTTTTATCAGTCATTCAACGCTTAATGCATTTCTGCTCTATCGAGATGGGTTCTTTCTATCTGGATATTATTAAAGATCGCCAGTATACCGCGAAAAATGATAGCCTAGCTCGTCGTAGCTGCCAGACTGCGTTATTCCACATTGTTGAAGCACTTGTTCGTTGGATTGCTCCTGTGCTCTCGTTCACAGCAGATGAAATCTGGAATGAACTACCGGGTGAACGCGCCAAGTTTGTATTAACTGAAGAATGGTACGAACCACTGTTTGGTCTAGATACATCTGAAGAGATGAACGATGACTTCTGGGCAGAGTTGTTAGCTGTTCGTAGTGAGGTTAACAAAGTGCTTGAACAAGCACGTGCTGACAAACACATTGGTGGCTCACTTGAAGCATCAGTAACACTATATGCAGATAAAGACCTTGCAACTAAGCTAAACAGTTTGGCTGATGAGCTACGCTTTGTTCTGCTCACTTCGCAAGTTGTGGTGGCGGATATTGCCTCGGCACCAGCGGATGCTCAACAATCTGATCTTAGTGGCCTTAAAATTGCCTTTAGCAAAGCGTCGGGAGTGAAATGTCCTCGTTGCTGGCATTATGCTAATGATGTCGGTTCCGTTGCTGAACATCCAGAGTTATGTGGTCGATGTGTCACTAACGTAGCCGGAAACGGTGAAATGCGTAAGTTTGCATGATGAAGAGACCTATTTGTTCGACTGGTTTGCGCTGGCTGTGGCTAGCAGTAATACTTATTATACTGGATTTAGGCATAAAGCAGGTTGTCTTAAAAGAGATGAACCTGTATGAACCGCATCATATTATGCCTTTTTTAAATCTGATGTATGCCCAAAATTTTGGCGCAGCATTTAGTTTTCTGGCTGATGAAGGTGGATGGCAGCGTTGGTTCTTTGCTGGGATCGCAATCGCAATATCTATCATTTTAATGGTGATGATGTATCGTCAAAGTGCGCAAAAACGCCTGAGTAACATTGCTTATGCGTTGATCATTAGTGGAGCAATTGGGAATCTCAGTGATCGCTTGATGCATGGTTTTGTTATCGACTATATTGATTTTTACGTTGGTAACTGGCATTACCCAACATTCAACCTTGCGGACATGGCTATTTGTATTGGCGCAGCTTTAGTTATCTTTGAAGGTTTCTTGCCAGATAAGAAAGACAATAAAGCTAATTAGTTAAAGATTTGTTGGCTTTTGAGCAATACCGCTATTGTATGGTTTTTTATCACAATTAGCTAAGTTTACTCAGGTTTATGCAAAATTAGCATGAATCGTCAACAGGCTCTAATATAATAACCCTCAGCCCGGTTCTTCCGGGCTGATTTTTATGATAGAAAATAGGTTCGATTTATGTCTACTCAGGTACAACCGCAGAGCGCTGTATTACTGCATTTCACGCTGAAATTGGAAGATGGCTCGACAGCTGACTCTTCACATAGTCAGGGCAAACCCGCGATGTTTAATCTAGGTAATGGCTCACTTTCTCCTGAATTAGAAGCTCAGTTATTAGGACTTAGTGTGGGTGATAAGAAAAGCTTTTCACTTCCCGGCGATACCGTATTTGGTAAACATAATCCTGATTTAGTTCAATACTTTTCATTGCGTGATTTTATCGAAACTGGGATACCCGAGATTGGCACGATCATGCTTTTTTCAGCTATGAATGGCAGTGAAATGCCAGGGATAGTAAAATCAATAGAAGGTGAGTCAATCACGATTGATTTTAATCACCCATTGGCGGAGCAACAAATCAGTTTTGATATTGAAGTGCTCGAGATTGACCCGAAACTGGAGAGTCAAAATGCAAATATTAATGGCTAACCCTCGTGGCTTTTGTGCAGGGGTAGACCGTGCAATCAGCATTGTAGAGAGAGCTCTAGAGCTTTATGGTGCACCTATTTATGTGCGTCATGAAGTGGTTCATAACCGCTATGTGGTTGATGACCTACGTCAGCGCGGCGCTATTTTTATTGAAGAGATCTCCGAAGTCCCAGATGGTTCTATCCTGATTTTTTCTGCACATGGCGTTTCCCAAGCGATCCGTCAAGAAGCTCGTTCAAGGGAACTCACGATGCTCTTTGATGCGACCTGTCCATTGGTCACGAAAGTGCATATGGAAGTTGCTCGTGCAAGTAGAAAAGGGAAAGAAGCTATCTTGATAGGTCATGCAGGCCATCCAGAAGTTGAAGGTACAATGGGGCAGTACAGCAATAAAGAAGGCGGAATGTATCTGGTTGAAAGCCCAGAAGATGTTTGGAAATTACAAGTTAAAGATGAAGATAATCTATGCTTTATGACTCAAACAACCTTGTCTGTCGATGATACATCGGATGTGATTGATGCTTTAACTCAGCGCTTTCCAAGTATTATTGGACCACGTAAAGATGATATCTGCTATGCAACCACTAATAGGCAAGAAGCTGCGCGTGAACTCGCACAGCGTGCTGATATTGTGCTAGTGGTCGGTTCTAAGAACTCGTCAAACTCTAATCGTTTGGCTGAATTAGCCTCACGTATGCAAAAACCTGCTTATTTGATTGATGGCGCAGAAGATATTAAACCGGAGTGGTTGATCGATAAAAAAATCATTGGCTTGACCGCAGGAGCTTCTGCTCCAGATATTTTAGTTCGTCAAGTTATCGATAAACTTAAAGAATTTGGCGCGAATGATGTTGTTGAACTTCAAGGCCGTGAAGAAAATATTGTGTTTGAAGTTCCTAAAGAGCTACGTGTTGAGGTCAAACAAATTAGCTAAGGCTGATAGGTCTTAGGTATTAACAATACCGAACCTCTAATTTGTACAAAAGCAAATTAGAGGTCGAAGCAGCGTTTTGGAGCCTTCTTTGGAACCCAATAATACAACCAATCCAGTTAATGTTCTTTCGGTATTTGATTTCGATGGGACACTAACGTATCACGACAGTTTTATCCCTTTTTTGAAATTTGCTTTCGGGAAATATCGTTTTTCTCGCAAAATAATTCGTCTTGTTTTACCAACATTACAATGCGCTAGACGTAAATTAACGCGTGATGAATTAAAAGAGGTTCTCATCAAAACTTTTTTGACAGGTGTTGATGAACAATGGTTGAAAGATAAAGCTGAGCAGTTTTGTGAGATCTATTGGCCTAAATTAATGCGACCAGCAGGGGTATTAGGTGTTGCGGCTGAGGTTCAACGTGGCTCAGAAGTCACGATTTGCTCTGCTTCTCCTTCTTTAGTTCTTAAGCCTTTTGCTGAAAGGTTAGGTATTAAGCTTATCAGCACTGAGCTAGAAATTGTTGATGGTAAATTAACGGGTAACATCGTTGGTCAAAATTGTCGTCGTGAACAAAAAGTAAAACGATTAGAGCAAGTTTATGGCGATTTAACTCAATACCATCTTCGTGCATGGGGTGATACTCGCGGAGATTTTGAATTATTGCAGGCAGCTCAAGATGCGCATTGGCGCCATTTTCATAAAAAATATCATCGCTATAAACATAAGCAGGTTGTTCCTAGAAATTAGCCGTAGCTGTATCAGCCTCTTGGCTTATAGAGATAAGTCGAGAGGCTATTTGATTGCTTTTGATATACCTGATGGCCTTTGGCTCAGGAATATAAATAACTTACCCCATGCCAAATTGAAGCGGTTTAATATTTTTTTTCATTTCGCGAATTATTTCTTTTAGGGAATAGCACACTAGCAACAATTCCCAGCGTGAGTACACCAAGAACTACCAATAAGCTTATGTTAGTTGAAATACTATAGCCGTGATGCCAGATATGCTCTGTTGCGTTTAAACCGAGCTTAGCGGCAATAAAGAACAACAGTACGACAACAGCTTTCTCTAGGTAAATTAAATATTGTTTTAATGCTTCTAGAACAAAATACAATGTGCGTAAACCTAATATTGCAAACATCATCGCGCTATAAACAATTAAGGGCTCGCGGCTAACAGCAATAATGGCTGGAACAGAGTCAAAGGCAAACATCACATCTGATAACTCAATAATTGCTACACACAGCATTAAAGGCGTTGCATATAGCGCTGCTTTTTTTCCTCGCCCCACGATTACATCTTTGTTTTCAGGTTTAATCAGTTCAGCATCAACTTCTTTTTGAGTTAATAAAAATGCGTTTCCGCTAATTTTAGGCCAAAGAGGGAAAAAACATTTTATTAGACGGTAGGCAATATGTTGAGAGTAATCTTCAATTTTATCATTATTATCGCGATTTTTTAGCATCATAATTGCTGTCCATGCGACAACAACTGCAAAAATAATTTCAATGTAAGGCCCTAAGCTAAGAAGCCCTGTACCGATAGCGACAAAAATACCACGAAAGATAATTGCACCAATAACTCCCCAGTACAGAACACGATGGCGAAAACGGTTAGGGATAGAGAACCAAGAAAAAATAGCCATCATAAGAAATAAATTATCAACAGAGAGCACTTTTTCTAATACATAACCTGTCACAAATAAGCTTGCGACTTCTGAACCGTGATGGATATACAGAAAACCTGCAAATGTCATGGCAATAACGATCCAAAATAAAGACCAAAAAATCGCGTTTTTTAGTGTGATTGGCTTGTTTTCTCGATGCATGAATAAATCAATTGAAATGGCGCCGAGAGCTAATACCACAAAAACGATGACTGTTTCAGTGGGAAAGCCAATATGTGTTGATTCCATATTAATTCCTACATTAAAAGGACAGGAAAATTTGTAATACTTAAGCTTAATGCTGTTGTTATGTCATGCACAGCCATTTTTATTATTTCCGCTATTATTGAGATTGTTTTGCTGTAAAGCGAGGCGTTTGATTGCTCGATATGTGTTGCCATGAAAAGTTTTTTGAGAGGCAACAGCTTGAATAACAACTTTTTCTGATAATCTCCGGCTTTTGTACGCTTTTGTTAATAACTCAAGATTATTGCTGGCGGAGTTTAGCGAGGATGGTTAATCTGTATCTATCCGTCATATTTCAAGTTGCTTCTTATGCGCGATGAACACAGCGCTGCGCGTAGCTATTCGAATCACATACTTATTGTATGCTAATCACTTTTTCATCGGAATAGCGTTATGTGTCGCCTAGGTGCAACTCGAATTATTTTGGTATAACAATTATTTTAAATGACTGTGCTGCGAAGAGATCTGTATGTTTGAGCGAATATTAATCCATTGCTCTTGCAGCAATATTGATTAAAAGGATAAAAAATGGCGAGTTCAACTGTACGTGTTGCGATTGTTGGTGCTGGTGGTCGTATGGGGCGTCAACTTATTCAAGCTGCACAGGATCAAGATGGTATTCAGTTAGGTGCTGCGATTGAGCGTGAAGGATCCTCACTTGTTGGTACTGATGCCGGGGAACTAGCTGGCGTTGGGGTTTTAGGCATTACCGTTGTTGATTCACTTCAAGCAGTAATCGATGATTTTGATGTCGTGATCGATTTCACTCGCCCTGAAGCCACGTTGCAGTATCTGGCTTTCTGCAAAGCCAATAAAAAAGCAATGGTTATTGGAACAACTGGTTTTGATGAGCAAGGTAAACAAGCGATTGCTGATGCAGCTAAATTGATCCCTATTGTTTTTGCCGCGAATTTTAGTGTTGGGGTTAATTTAGTACTCAAACTTCTTGAAAAAGCAGCTAAAGTGATGGGTGACTACGCAGATATCGAAATTATCGAAGCACATCATCGTCATAAAGTTGATGCACCTTCAGGAACTGCACTCGCAATGGGTGAGTCAATTGCAGATGCATTAGGTAAAGATCTCAAGAGCTGTGCGGTCTACGCGCGTGAGGGATATACCGGAGAGCGTGAACCCGGCTCTATTGGTTTCGCTACTGTTCGTGCAGGCGATATCGTTGGCGAGCATACAGCGATGTTTGTTGATATGGGGGAGAGAGTAGAGATAAGCCACAAGGCTTCCAGTCGAATGACATTTGCTAAAGGTGCTATTAAGGCATCAGGATGGGTTGTTGCTCAAAAGCCACAGTTATATAACATGAAAGATGTCCTTGATCTGGATTTGTTGTAGTATTTATTTTTAAATTTAATCAATGTAAATCAGTTTGTTAGTTATTAATTTTTCATGATTTGCATTGATTTGTTTAGTTTTTTCTATTTCACTTCATTTATGTGTGTTTTCTGTTTTTTTAATGCTGTTTTTGATTAGAAAATAAACTTCTCTTGAGTAATGTCTTGCTCTATTATGAATTATTCACTTAACTTCATTTGCAACCGTTTACTTTTTCATTAAGGGTGTTGTTTTTAATGCCCATCCTCATAAAAACTGGCCTGATAACTAAAAAAGTAACAAAAAAATGATAAAAGAGTGTTTTTTTCTAGACAAGACCTCATCTCATCATTAGAATGCGCGCAATTTGCCAAAAATATGCTTAAAAACGCATTTTGGCATTGATTTAGATCCTCAAATCTGAATTAATATGCACTAATTGTGATTTATTATTCCCTGGAGGGTGTTTTGATTAAGTCAGCTATACTGGTTCTCGAAGATGGAACCGAATTCCACGGGCGCGCCATAGGTGCTGAAGGGGCCGCTATTGGAGAAGTCGTTTTCAATACGTCAATGACCGGATATCAAGAAATAATTACCGACCCTTCCTATTCCCGCCAAATTGTGACTCTTACTTATCCTCATATTGGTAATGTCGGCGCTAATGCCGATGACGAAGAATCTCCTGAAGTTCATGCTCAAGGTTTGATTATTCGTGATTTACCATTAGTTTACAGTAACTTTCGCGGACAGGAAGGTTTATCAGAATACCTGAAACGCCATAACGTTGTTGCAATAGCTGATATTGATACACGTAAACTGACGCGTTTGCTAAGAGAAAAAGGGGCGCAAAACGGTTGCATTATCGCGGGCGATAATCCAGATGCGGCACTCGCATTAGAAAAAGCACGTGCATTCTCAGGTTTAAATGGCTTGGATTTAGCAAAAGAAGTTTGTACCAAAGAAGCCTATAGCTGGACTCAAGGTTCTTGGACTTTACACGATGGTCAGCTTGGTGCAAAAAATGCAGATGAATTACCACTGCATGTTGTTGCTTATGACTTCGGTGCAAAGCGTAACATCTTACGCATGTTAGTTGACCGTGGTTGTCGTTTGACTGTTGTGCCAGCAACTACACCAGCTGAAACCGTACTTGCGATGAACCCAGATGGTGTTTTCCTATCTAATGGACCCGGTGATCCAGCACCTTGTGATTATGCAATCAAGGCGATTCAAGATTTCCTCGAAACAGAAATCCCTGTGTTTGGTATTTGTCTTGGTCACCAATTACTTGCTCTCGCAAGCGGTGCAAGTACTGTAAAAATGAAGTTTGGTCACCATGGTGCAAACCACCCAGTCAAAGATTTAGATCAAAATGTTGTTATGATAACTGCGCAAAACCACGGTTTTGCGGTTGATGAGTCAACATTACCCGACACATTACGTGTGACACATAAGTCATTATTTGATGGCACCCTGCAAGGTATTCATCGTACTGATAAGCCTGCATTTAGCTTCCAAGGTCACCCTGAAGCTAGCTCAGGTCCTCATGATGCGGCAAAATTGTTCGATCACTTCATCGAGCTTATCAATGAATATCGTCAGAACCATCCTCGTCATAACGCAGAATAATCGGGAGCAAAAAAATGCCAAAACGTACAGACATAAAAAGTATTCTGATTCTAGGTGCTGGCCCGATTGTCATCGGTCAGGCGTGTGAGTTTGACTATTCAGGTGCTCAAGCATGTAAAGCACTACGTGAAGAAGGCTATCGCGTTATTTTGGTGAACTCGAACCCAGCAACCATCATGACTGACCCTGAAATGGCCGATGCCACTTATATCGAGCCGATCCACTGGGAAGTCGTGCGTAAAATTATCGAAAAAGAGCGCCCTGATGCCGTTTTACCAACCATGGGCGGCCAAACGGCATTGAACTGTGCGCTAGAACTTGAGCGTAAAGGTGTGTTAGCTGAGTTTGGTGTCACCATGATTGGTGCAACTGCCGATGCAATTGATAAAGCAGAAGATCGCCAACGCTTCGATAAAGCTATGAAAAAAATTGGCTTAGATACTGCACGTTCAGGCATCGCCCACACAATGGAAGAAGCCTATGCAGTTGCTGACAAGCTTGGCTTCCCTTGTATCATCCGTCCTTCATTTACGATGGGTGGAACAGGTGGCGGGATTGCTTATAACCGTGAAGAATTTGAAGAGATCTGTACGCGTGGCCTTGACCTCTCACCCACTAATGAGCTGCTAATTGATGAGTCGCTTATTGGCTGGAAAGAATACGAAATGGAAGTCGTTCGCGATAAAAATGATAACTGTATTATCGTTTGTTCAATTGAGAACTTCGATGCAATGGGTATTCATACGGGTGACTCAATTACAGTTGCACCAGCACAAACCCTGACGGACAAAGAATACCAAATCATGCGTGATGCCTCGATGGCTGTTCTGCGTGAAATTGGTGTTGAAACGGGTGGTTCTAACGTTCAATTCTCAGTCAACCCAAAAAATGGGCGTCTGATTGTTATCGAAATGAACCCACGAGTTTCTCGTTCTTCTGCTTTGGCGTCAAAAGCGACGGGTTTCCCTATCGCAAAAATTGCCGCTAAGCTTGCTGTCGGCTATACACTTGACGAGCTAACGAATGATATCACAGGTGGTTTGACTCCGGCGTCATTCGAACCTTCTATTGATTACGTTGTGACAAAAATCCCTCGCTTCAACTTCGAAAAATTTGCAGGCGCGAATGACCGCCTGACAACACAAATGAAGTCAGTGGGTGAAGTCATGGCTATTGGGCGCACTTTCCAAGAATCAATGCAAAAAGCGCTACGTGGACTTGAAGTGGGCGCAACAGGCTTTGATCCGAAAGTGAGTCTAGATGACCCTGAATCACTGACACGTATTCGTCGTGAGCTGAAAGATGCGGGTGCAGAGCGTATTTGGTATGTCGCTGATGCATTCCGTGCAGGTCTTTCTGTCGATGGCATCTTCAACTTAACCAATATTGATCGCTGGTTCTTAGTTCAAATTGAAGAGCTAGTGCATTTAGAAGCCGAAGTCGCAGAGCAGGGCATTAATGGTTTAACCAAAGATTTCCTGCGTACCCTGAAACGTAAAGGTTTTGCAGATGGTCGATTAGCAAAATTGGTTGGCGTTTCTGAGGCGGAATTACGTAAATTACGTCAAGGTTATAACTTGCACCCAGTTTACAAGCGTGTGGATACTTGTGCGGCTGAATTTGCAACAGATACCGCATATATGTACTCGACTTATGAAGAAGAATGCGAGTCGAATCCAAACTCTGACAAACCAAAAATAATGGTATTAGGTGGTGGTCCAAACCGTATTGGACAAGGTATTGAGTTTGACTACTGCTGTGTTCACGCTTCTCTTGCACTACGTGAAGATGGTTATGAAACTATCATGGTTAACTGCAACCCTGAAACGGTTTCAACTGACTACGATACATCTGACCGCCTCTATTTTGAATCAGTCACATTAGAAGATGTCCTAGAAATTGTTCGTATAGAGCAACCAAAAGGGGTGATTGTTCAGTATGGTGGTCAAACACCATTGAAATTAGCGCGTGAGCTTGAAGCTGCGGGGGTGCCGATTATCGGAACGAGTCCCGATGCCATTGACCGTGCAGAAGACCGTGAGCGCTTCCAGCAAGCCGTTAATCGCTTAAATCTGAAACAGCCGCAGAATGCGACTGTGGCGACAATCGAACAAGCTGTTGAGAAAGCAGCTGGAATCGGTTATCCACTAGTTGTTCGTCCATCTTATGTTCTGGGAGGGCGCGCAATGGAAATCGTCAATGACGAAATCGATCTGCGTCGTTATTTCCAAACTGCTGTGAGTGTTTCTAATGATGCCCCAGTTTTACTCGACCGTTTCCTTGATGATGCAGTCGAGGTAGATATTGATGCTATCTGTGACGGTGAAATGGTACTAATTGGCGGTATCATGGAACATATCGAACAAGCAGGTGTTCACTCAGGTGACTCAGCATGTTCATTGCCTGCTTATACATTGAGCCAAGAAATTCAGGATGTGATGCGCGAACAAGTTCGTAGCCTTGCTTTTGAATTGCGCGTCCGTGGCTTGATGAACGTACAGTTTGCGGTAAAAAATAACGAAGTTTACCTAATTGAAGTGAACCCACGTGCTGCACGAACTGTACCGTTTGTCTCTAAAGCAACAGGCGTACCGCTAGCGAAAGTCGCTGCTCGTGTAATGGTTGGCCAATCATTGACTGAACAAGGCGTGACAAAAGAAATTATCCCACCTTACTACTCGGTCAAAGAAGTCGTCTTACCGTTTAACAAGTTCCAAGGTGTTGACCCAATTTTGGGACCTGAAATGCGTTCAACGGGTGAAGTGATGGGGGTCGGCCGTACTTTTGCAGAAGCTTTTGCTAAAGCGATGTTGGGTAGCAGCTCCACTATGAAGAAGTCGGGTCGTGCTTTGTTATCTGTTCGTGAAGGTGACAAAACTCGTGTGGTCGATTTAGCCGCTAAATTGCTAAAACATGGCTTCGAACTGGATGCAACCCATGGTACCGCTATCGTACTGGGTGAAGCAGGTATCAATCCTCGTTTGGTTAATAAGGTGCATGAAGGCCGTCCTCATATTCAAGATAGAATTAAAAATGGTGAATACGATTATATTGTTAACACCACAGCAGGTCGCCAAGCGATTGAAGATTCTAAATTGATCCGTCGTAGCGCTCTGCAATATAAAGTGCACTATGACACTACTATGAATGGTGGTTTTGCAACTGCTATGTCATTAAGTGCGGATTCAACTGAGAAAGTCATTTCAGTTCAAGAGATGCATGCACTGATTAAATAATAAAGTTCGGTTATTGGTTAAAAGCCCCGTCACTTTAAAAGTGATGGGGCTTCTTTATTTCTGCCAATACATGACAGTATGATTAGCGTTCAATAAGCTAATTAAAATTTAGTCGCGAAGTTATTGCGCAGCTTCTCTATGTTTTAATATCTTGTATTCAATATCTTTTATCCAAGACAATTTCAGTTCATAGAATTGTTGATCTGCGGCGAAGAGTGCTGCGCCTCGCAGAGACAGTCCACTAACATCATCACGCGGAAAATTAGCAACGCTCATATCTCGATTGGTTTGGCGGAATGATTCTATTTTATCATCACAATATCCGAGAGCAGCTTCGACTACTTGGGCTGCTGGCTGGGTATTTTTACTTGCAAGGTCAAAAGCATATTGATCGATACAGGCTTTGGCTTCTTCAGCTTTTTCATACCCGGGAGTACTTGGTTCTCCGGCATCGAGGATATTTGCTAAGGTTATAGCAGGCAGTAAAAGCAATCCTATTAATATTGCTTTCGAATTCATCAATTTCATCATTAGTATTCAGTGTTTGTTAATTGTTGGAAATTATAATGAGTAGCTCAATAAATAGATAGATTCGTCATACCCCAAGTTGCAGCGTTTTGATGATGTTTATTATCTTGCCGCTTAGCTATAAGCCTACAGCTCAATAGGTGGGTTTAGCTTGGGTTCCTTATCTTCAGAAGCACCCGAGTCATAAAATTGAGTTGGGTAAATATGACTATCAAGTGTTATTTGATTACCGCGATCATTGGTAATTTATTTAACTCAAGGATGAAATGAAGACGAATACCTACCACTTGCGGATGAGCGTTGGATACTCAGCTCACGATGGTACAAAACATGTGTATGAAAAAGCAAAAATAGGGCATCTGCTTTACTGACCTGCATTACCCTATAGATGGTATTTTGACGTTAATTGGATTTTTTATTGGCAGATTTGCGATGTTTCCAATACACCATAATCGAGCCGATTAACCCACCAA
Source organism: Providencia burhodogranariea DSM 19968 (assembly GCF_000314855.2). GTDB lineage: Bacteria > Pseudomonadota > Gammaproteobacteria > Enterobacterales > Enterobacteriaceae > Providencia > Providencia burhodogranariea. The sequence goes on from NZ_KB233225.1 coordinate 140,580, forward strand.
CTAACAATATTACCGGTAAGATCATCAAAACAGTAATAACGATCTGTTCATGTTGTTTCACAAAGGGGATTTGATTAAGTGCGTAACCTAAGGTCACGATAATGCCGACCCACAGGAATCCGCTTAGCCAATTGAATAATTGAAAGCGTCGATGACTGAGCTCAGATAAACCGGCTAGAACAGGTAACAATGTACGAACAAAGGCTAAAAAACGTCCTACTAACAACGCATAAAGCCCTTGCTTATGAAACATGTGGTTCGCTTTATCATGATATTCATGAGGAATTTGGGACAGCCATCGCTTAACAATCTTGGTATCACTTAGCCATCGACCTTGCAGAAAGCCTAACCAACACCCAAGACTGGCAGCTGTTGTCAGCAATAATACCGTTGGAACAAAGTCCAAAACACCTTTTGCGATCAGCGCACCTGAAAGAATTAATAAGGTATCACCGGGTAAAAAAGCGGCGGGAAGTACCCCATTTTCTAAAACGATAATAACAAAAAGGACAGTATAAATAACCCAAAGTACTTCTGGGTTGGAGAGCTTAAGGAAATCGTGGTTCCAAAGCGCCAGTACGATTTCGCGTAGTACTTCCATAATCGTTCCTGTATCTGATATGCGAAAAAACCTTTATCTGAATTATCTTACAGGAAAAAAGTAAAACAAGTTTGATTTGTTTACCGATTAAGGTGATTAGTGGTCAGTTAAAATGAATGAATTTTCGCACTTTCACGGGAATTAATACGGTGAAAGCGCGAATAACAGGCTGGTTATTGGATACGCTCAAAAGCTAAGGTGAGGTCATCAATTAAATCTTGAGGATGCTCAAGCCCAACGTGAATACGGAAAAATGTTCCGTCATTCGGCTGATAGTCATATTGACGCATACTGAGTAAATCTTCTTTTTGGTAACCCAAAATTAATGATTCATAGCCTCCCCATGAGTAGCCCATCTTAAATTGTGTTAAATGATTTAAGAAGTTTTCAAATTGGTCTTTTGATAAGCGTGATTTTAGTTGGAAGGAGAACAAGCCATTACTTCCGCTAAAGTCACGAATAAAAAATTGGTGTCCAGGGCAAGAAGGTAATGCGGGATGGAAAACTTGCTCGACTTCAGGGCGCTGCTCTAACCAATACGCGACCGCTAAGCCATTAGATTCGTGCTGCTTTAGGCGAGTTGCCAACGTGTGTAAACCGCGGCCTGCCATATAGACAGTATCGGGGTCAGCTGTTTGGCCTAGCAAATAGGAGTTCTCGCGGAGCGTTTCAATACAACGTTTGTTGGCGATGGCGACTCCTAACATAGCATCAGAATGACCATTGATATATTTGGTTGCAGATTGAATAGAGATATCAATACCTAATAATAACGGCTTAAGTAACACCCCGGCAGCCCATGTATTATCAATCATAATAATAATATCAGGTGCTTTTTGGCGGATAGCTTGCACGATAGTGGGAAGGTCATGAATCTCCATCGTGATAGAACTCGGGGCTTCTAAAAAAATAATACGTGTATTGGGGCGGATTAAATCAGCAATACCAGCTCCAATCAAAGGGTCGAAATAGTCTGTTTCAATATTGAATTTACTGAGAATTTTATCACAGAAATTTTGTGTTGGATCATAAGCTGAACCCGTTACTAATATATGATCGCCAGAAGTGATAAAAGATAAGATTGCATTGTTGATAGCTGCTGCACCTGAAGGATACAGTGTAGTGCCTGCTCCGCATTCAAGTTCCGTCATTGCTTCTTGGAAGGCAAAGTGAGTTTGCGTACCACGACGACCATAAAAAAGAACGGAATTTGAACGATTGTGTATTGCATGTTGTTTTTCTTCAAGTGTATTGAATATAACGGATGAAGTGCGCTGGATAACCGGATTGACACCTTTTTGGGTGTAAATAGGGTTTCTACCAAGGTGTACTAACTGTGTCTCTGGTTTAAGCTTTGCCATATTTATCTTATACCTTTTAACTTGTCGTAGGCGAGTGGAGTGACGTTAAATGATTTAATTGAAGAAGTACAAGTGTAAACGCTCAACCTGATAATTCTTCACTTTATGCTTGCTATACTTCCAGCCTCTTTTAAGGATTTTAGATAGGCTATAGCGCTAAGTTACTAAAATGATAGGTTTACGTAGCAATATAAAAAAGCCGATAGTAGTAGCACTCTCATTAAGGGCTTGTTTGTTGAAGAGCAAATAAAAGGAAAAAAAACCTTGAATAGTAATGATAATTACTATCAATTCGTGCAGCGTTTGATATTATCTGCACCGTCTTTTATAAAAAGAGATGAATTGGGCGAGTCACTTTCGCTTTATGGGTTAGTCGGTGAGCATGAAAATCATCGGCACAAATTTATTAATAGAACACAGAAAAAGAGAGTATAAGGCCAACTGATGCGTAAACTAACAGCTTCTATTCTATTGGCAATAGGCCTAATGGGAACAGCAAACGCTGATACTACCCCAGCAACAACACCAACTACTGCCCAAACAACTCCTGCCACAACGGCATCTGAAAATACCAATTCTGCAGAAGCTGTGGCTACAGGCAATACGCCTGCTTCAATAGCGCCAGCTGATCAAAATCAAGCAGCAACAGAGAACGGAACAGCAACATCTGTTGTGAGTGAAAGTATTGAGATTGCAACTGATAACCAAGGTGGTTTTGATCAAGATTTATCCGTTTGGGGCATGTATCAAAATGCGGATAGTGTCGTCAAAGTTGTCATGGTCGGGCTGGTAGTTGCATCAATTATTACATGGGCTCTATTCTTCTCTAAAGGTTTAGAACTTTTGGTTGCACGTCGCCGCTTAAAAGATGAAGCTAAAGCGTTAGCCGATGTTAGGTCCCTAGATGAAGCTGTAGGCCTTGCTAAAAACTTTAAAACCAACAGTGTAAGCCGTTTACTGCTCAATGAAGCGGTTGTAGAAAGGGAATTATCTGCACAAAGTACTGATTTATCCGGAACTAAAGAGCGTACAGGTTTCCGCCTAGAACGTGCAGTTGCCTCAATTAGCCGCTACATGGGACGTGGTAATGGTTATTTAGCGACGATTGGTGCTATTTCTCCATTTGTCGGGTTGTTTGGTACAGTTTGGGGGATTATGAATAGTTTCATTGGTATCGCTCATTCACAAACAACTAACTTAGCTGTTGTTGCTCCGGGTATTGCTGAGGCACTATTAGCTACAGGGATTGGTTTGGTTGCAGCAATTCCTGCTGTTGTTATTTACAACATTTTTGCCCGAATGATAAACAATTATCGTGGTCAAGTTGGCGACATTGCCGCTCAGGCAGCTCTATTATTAGGTCGCGATCTAGATCTGGCAAATAGCAAAGCAAGGTAACGATTATGGCAATGCGTTTAGGTGACGAACAAGATGATAGCGGTGAAATGCATGAGATCAACGTAACGCCTTTCATTGATGTTATGTTGGTTTTATTGATTATCTTTATGGTTGCTGCACCGTTGGCAACTGTAGATATCAAGGTTGATTTACCCGCTTCGACAGCGAAGCCACAGCCGCGCCCTGAGAAACCTGTTTTTCTCACAGTAAAAGCCGATAGCCAATTGTTTATTGGTGACCAAGCAGTCACAAAAGAACAGTTAGCGGCCACACTTGATATAGCAACGAACACTAATAAAGAAACAACCATTTTCTTCCAAGCAGATAAAAGTGTTGATTATGAAACGATGATGGATGTGATGAATTCATTGCGCCAATCGGGGTATCTTAAAATTGGTTTAGTTGGTATGGAAGCTGCTGCACCTAAATAATTAGGGTATGCTGCTTTAAAACGCGCCTTATAACCTAGCCTGTTAGGTAGAGTTATTAGGCGCGTTTTTTATGTTCACCATACTCAAAATTACTGTTGGCTGCGTTATATAGGTAAGATTTGAAACTTAATGTATTAAATTATCTGGCTTTATATTCACAATAGGCATTACTTTGCTTATCACTTAGCTACGATTTAATTATGTAGCATATGATAATTTAGGCATGGGTGATATCTAATGCCAATTCGTTATATGTTATGTGTTATAAGAATAAGTGTTTAAGTTATATAGGTAATCATTAGGTTTTTGAATCTATGCTTATATTTTTGTATTTGAATTATGCTGAATTAATTATCTAAATATTTTCCTATGGTTAATACTGATGAAGAGTAAGTGATAATAAAAAATAAACCATTTTATGATTATGGGATTATGATTACATTTAATATTTATACGTAAATGTACGTGATTTCATTATAATTCACATCATGTAATCGTTTTTACACAACTGTAATTATTTGTTTTTAAATAAATAAAAAAATTCTGTTACTTCAAGTAATAAACATCTAAACCATGCTTTTAGTGTGTGTATTAGTTAATTAAATAGATATTAAGATAAATTAGGTTAATATTTATTCTTTTGTTTTATCTTGATAAATAAAATCAACAATTAATTATTAATCTATTTCTATATAAGTAGAGTTTATTGAATTATGGTTTTGTAACATTTTCAAGTTATCGATAAATATGTAAATTAATTGTATGAATATATAATAATCGCTAGTGAAAACATTATTTTTCGCTTTAATCTATTGATTTTAATTGATTTTTATTTCCGCGTTGCGAGTTTTGGTTAAATAAAAAAAATGCTTGCGCAACATTTATGTTGAGTTATAATGCGATTAATAACATTTAGAAACACTTTTAAATACTTTTTACATGTTAGATTCTTTATTTTTTTATTTCTCATTGTTAGAGGTAAATAAAATAATATTGAGTTTTTGAGTTAAGAATAATAATACTAACCTAAAGTAATTTGAGTTGTATGTAGTTGATGGGGGACATTGTTCCTATAAAAAATTGGGTAGCATAAGTAATTATGCGATTCAAAATGTAGGGTTTGCCTGCATATTCAATCAACAGCAACTTTTAGTATGAAAAGGATATAAAGAATTATTATTTAACTTATGTGTGATTAGGTTTTAAATCAATAAATGTTATTACTGTGGTCAAATGGGCTGACTTCAGACTACGCATAGCAAGCGACGCCGTAATGCGGCAATTTCATATATACTCCTCTATAGATAAAATAAGACTACACATTGATGCGTTATCTCTGATAACGCTTTTTTTTGTCTAAAAATTACCAATAAAATAAACCATGGCTTCATACGTTCTATTTTGTCCATTTATACATAGCTGAATAGAGTAAATTGTGAAGTAACTACATGACATCACCTATTAAAATCCTCAAGCTTGTTCACCCGAATGACAACAGTTTATGCTTATATAAAACATGAACTGTATGGGGGAATTATCAAATTGACTATAAAATAATAAATTAAAACAATGTACTAGCATTTTTTTTGTTTTGTGACTTCACGAAATAAATTATCAGAGTATGATGTTGCCCCTATCTGCTGTGGGGAATTGAATACAACGGCGGAATTCTCTGCCAGGTGCTGGCGCGAATGAATTGGACGTTATAAATGACTTGGTCTGAGTTTAAATCTCACTATCTCATCCGTTTTTGGAAGCCTTTGCCAGCAGTGATTGCAGCAGGCGTCCTGTCAACGTATTACTTTGGTTTAACAGGCACATTTTGGGCTGTGACAGGTGAATTCACCCGTTGGGGTGGACATGTTTTGCAATTATTCGGTGCTGAACCAGAAAAATGGGGATACTTTAAAGTAATCGGTTTGGAAGGCAGTCCACTTGAAAGAATTGATGGTGTCATGATCATCGGTATGTTTGCTGGATGTTTTGCGGCAGCATTGTGGGCAAATAATGTAAAACTACGCATGCCTCAACATCGAATTCGTATTTTTCAAGCTATCATTGGCGGAATTATTGCTGGATTTGGTGCACGCTTGGCAATGGGTTGTAACTTAGCGGCATTTTTTACGGGGATCCCACAATTTTCTCTTCATGCGTGGTACTTTGCCATCGCAACGGCAGCTGGGTCATATTTCGGTGCTAAATTTACGTTGATGCCAATGTTTCGAATTCCAATTAAGTTACAGAAAGTTTCAGCGGCTTCACCTTTAACGCAAAGATTGGATACTGCCAAACAACGTTTTAAATTAGGTATGATTATTTTCTGTCTTGCCATTGCATGGGGCGTTTATACCCTATGGGATTCGCCAGTATTAGGTATCGCAATATTGTGCGGAATCGGCTTTGGTTTATTGATCGAACGCGCACAGATCTGTTTTACTTCTGCATTTCGTGACTTATGGATCACTGGAAGAACTCATATGGCTAAAGCCATTATCATCGGTATGGCAGTGAGTGCTATTGGGATCTTTAGTTACGTTCAATTAGGTGCGACACCAAAAATTTTATGGGCTGGGCCAAATGCTGTGATTGGTGGTTTATTGTTTGGATTTGGTATTGTGCTGGCTGGTGGTTGTGAAACTGGCTGGATGTACCGTGCAGTTGAAGGGCAAGTTCATTATTGGTGGGTTGGTTTTGGTAATATTATCGGTGCAACCATTCTCGCTTATTATTGGGATGACTTAGCGCCTTGGCTGGCAACTGATTTTGATAAGGTGAATTTGTTAGAAACGTTTGGTCCTAAAGGGGGCTTAGCGGTTACCTATCTGTTATTAGCGTTAGCATTTATTTTGATGCTAGTGTGGGAAAAATACTTTTTCCGTAAGCGCGCGCAAAAACAGGCTAGCACATCTGTGGAGGCTGTATGAGTCACAAAGAAATAATTCCTGATTATCGTTTGGATATGGTGGGCGAACCTTGCCCCTATCCAGCAGTAGCGACATTGGAAGCAATGCCATCATTAAAAAAAGGCGAGATATTGGAAGTGGTGAGTGATTGCCCGCAATCAATAAATAATATTCCTCTGGATGCTAAGAATTATGGCTATACCGTGTTAGATATTCAACAAGATGGTCCTACCATCCGTTATTTAATTCAAAAATAATAATGATAATAGGCGGGTCATATTTGAGTAAAACCCGCCTATTATTCATTTATTCGTCTTCCCAATTGGTTAAATCTAGAACCAATTCGCACTCATCGTCTACATAGGCACCAGTTGGAATAAACCCGAGTTTTTGGTAAAACTCAAAAGGGCTTTCTTCACCTTCACCGCAACTATTATAAAGACGTGGATAACCTTTCTTTTTTAGGTAACGAATCACTTGAATTAAGGCTTCACGACCGAATCCGAGCTTTTGATATGGTTCGGCGATCATAAAGCGCCATAGCATAATCCCTGCATATTCAAGTTCATCATCATCTAATCCAGAATGAAGCATGATAAAACCGACAGGAACATCATCAGCATAAATACCTCGATACCACGCACAATCAGAAAATTGAGCCTCGACAATAGAATAGGCATTATCTGCGACCATGCTGCGTTGTGCTTCACTAAGTGTATGGCTTAGCAAACAAATTTCAGAGAAGTTGTCTGCGGTAATTTTTTGCAGTGTAACAAGTGAATGTTCATCAACTTCAGGTTCGATGAGCTCTTTCATGATAGTTCCTATGATTGAATTTTAACCTTTTCCCTATAGTTGCAGTGTCCCATTTGTTTATTTTTATTTAACAAATGAAAATTGCTACTATTTTGTAATCAAGATGTAATTCAATTCACCAGAGATTAGATAGGCAGTCAATGACTTCATGATGGCAATGCAAGCGGAGTCTAAAAAGTAATAGCAACGCATTGTAATATACGTTGCCATCTTAAGAGGTAGGGTATTGATTAGTGTTCTGCTTCTCCACCAAGAACATCAATAAGGCGCGCAATAAGTGCACTGAGTTCACCTGTCATTAAAGCGTAATCGGCATCAAAACGCTGAGCATAGTCCTCTTTACCAATATCATCATTCTGTTCTTTTAATGTATCACTGAATTTTAATCTTTTTAATGAACCATCATCAGAAAGCATAAATTGGATGCGTTCTTCCCAATCAATAGCAAGTTTTGTGACCAATTTACCTGCTTCGATATGGGTCGCAATTTCATCTGAGATAAGCGCTTGCTTTTTACAGCGAATGATACCGCCTTCTTCTAGAATTGCTTTCAATTCAGCTTCATCCATAACAGCAAAGCCTTGTGGTAATGCATCTGAGCGGATCCATTCTGTTAAGGTCAGCTCAATAGGTTCTTTAAATGTCAAAGGAACGACAGGCAATGATCCGAGGCTTTTACGTAGTAATGCGAGATTATCTTCCGCGCGTTTGGCACTGGCTGCATCAACAATAATGAGTTGATTTACAGTATCAATCCAAATATAGGTTTTACTAAATTTACTGAATGCACGGGGTAATAATGAGTGAACAACTTCATCTTTGAGTGAGTCTTTCTCGGTTTTTTTTAATTTTCGACCTTGATCAGCTTCAAGTTTTTCTATTTTATCCTGTAATTCTTGTTTGATCACAGGAGAAGGCAACATTTTTTCTTCTTTTTTAGCACAGATAAGAATTTGATTACCTGCTGCATGGGTGAGTGCGTCAGCTCCTTTCATCGGAGAGACCCAGCCAGTTTTCATCATGTCTTGGCTACCACAAGGATGATAGGCGAGAGGTGCAAGTTGTTTCTCTAAATCATTGGCACTTAGAGCCAGATCTCGATTCAGACGATAGACCAATATATTCTTGAACCACATGAAAAACCTACCTTTGTTGATTAATTACCTGTTTTAGCCGGTGGTTATGATAACGAATTGTCGATTATTAAGCGAAAAAAAATACCTTCATAAATGATTTCTTATGTTCTTACAGCGCAATTTCAGGGTTAGGCGCTTGAAATAGATAGTGTATACAGGCAATGATACAGAAAATAAATAATTAAAGAGTATGGTTATGAGAATTGGAATTGACCTCGGTGGTACTAAAATTGAAGTTATTGCATTAAATAAAAGTGGGGACTCACTTTTTCGTAAGCGTATTGCAACTCCTCGTGGTGATTATGTTGCGACATTGAATGCGATTGTAAGCCTAGTTAATGATGCAGAAGCTGCAACAGGCAGAAAAGGCACTGTTGGTATTGGTATTCCGGGAACATTGTCACCCGTCACAGGCAAAGTGAAAAATGCCAACTCAACATGGCTCAATGGCCAATTTTTTGATGCGGATTTAGCTAAAATTCTTGAAAGGCCAGTAAAGGTTGCTAATGATGCCAATTGCCTTGCGGTATCTGAAGCGGTTGATGGTGCAGGGAAAGGTGCTAAGGTAGTTTTTGCTGTGATTATTGGTACTGGGTGTGGTGCAGGAATTGCGATTAATGGACAAGTGCACTCAGGTGGAAATGGTGTTGCTGGGGAGTGGGGGCATAATCCATTGCCTTGGCAAGATGCTCAAGATGCGCAATTTCTTCATGGTGAGCACTGCTATTGTGGGCTGACAGGTTGTACTGAGCTATTTGTTTCAGGTACCGGTTTTATGTCCGACTATAGAAAGCTTTCGGGTGAAACAAAAACTGGAGCTCAAATTATTGAACTTGTGCAGTTGGGTAACGAACATGCCATTACTGCAATGAATCATTACCAATCTCGTCTTGCTAGAGCATTAGGCCAAGCTATTAATATGTTGGATCCTGATGTGATCGTTTTAGGTGGCGGAATGAGTAATGTCGACAGCTTATATCAATCATTGCCTTCATTGGTTAGAAACTGGGTCTTTGGGCGAGAGTGTGATACGCCGATTCGCAAAGCCCTTCATGGTGATTCCAGTGGTGTTCGTGGTGCGGCATGGCTTTGGTCGAAATAATAATCATGATCCCTCTTATTTTGTGACTAACATACAACTATATGAATATAAACAGTGACTTCAATAAATAAGAGGAGCACTGTTTGTTATTATTTATTAAAATATGAAGTAAATAAAGTGAGTGCAGAGTTTACTCTGCATAAATCAACTAAGAGGATTTGCGGTGAATAACATTTTTAAATTATCAGCACTGGCTCTGTTAGTGGCAGTTAATGCAAATGCAGCGACTGTCGACCTACGTGTGATGGAAACCTCCGACATACACAGTAATTTGAACGATTTTGATTATTATAAAGATAAATCAACTGACCAGTTTGGGTTAGTACGAACAGCAAATTTAATTAAAGCGGCAAAAGGCGAAGCGACCAATGCGGTATTAGTCGATAATGGGGATTTAATTCAAGGTAGCCCATTAGCAGACTATATGGCAGCTAAAGGTTTAGAAGAAGGGGAATCTCACCCTGCTCACACGCTAATGAATACAATGGGTTATACAGTCGGTAACTTTGGGAACCATGAATTTAACTTTGGGCTGGATTATCTGAAAAAAGCGATCGCAGGTGCAAAATTCCCTTATGTGAATGCGAATATTATTGATGCTAAAACAGGCGAAAATTATTTCACGCCATATATTATTGTCGATACACCAGTCAAAGATCGCGATGGTAAAACACATAATTTAAAAATTGGTTATATTGGTTTTGTTCCTCCTCAAATTATGATTTGGGATAAACCAAACCTGAATGGCAAAGTGACGGTTAATGACATTACTGAAACAGCGAAAAAATTTGTCCCTCAAATGAAGAAAGAGGGAGCTGACGTTATTGTTGCTATTCCGCATTCCGGTTTTTCTCAAGAACCATATAAAGCAATGGCTGAAAACTCAGTCTACTATCTGAGTGAAGTCCCAGGTATTGATGCCATTATGTTTGGTCATTCACATGGCGTGTTCCCAAGTAAAGATTTTGAGAATATTAAAGGTGTTGATGTTGCAAAAGGCACTGTAAATGGTGTTCCTGCTGTCATGCCAGGTCAATGGGGAGACCACCTCGGTGTTGTTGATCTTGTATTAAACAACGACGATGGAGCTTGGAAAGTTGCTGATGCAAATGCTCATGCTCGCCCAGTTTATGATAAAGCGAATAAAAAACCATTGGTTGAGCGTGATGAGCAATTAGCCAAAATGATCGAGAAACCACACAATGAAACACGTGAATTTGTGGGTAAATTGATCGGTAAAGCTTCAGATAACATGTATAGCTATTTAGCATTAGTACAAAGTGATCCAACTGTACAAATCGTAAATGATGCACAAACTGATTACACGAAACACTTTATTCAAGGTGACCCTGATCTTGCTGATCTTCCAGTATTATCTGCTGCTGCACCTTTCAAAGTCGGTGGACGTAAAAATGCTCCTGCGGAGTTTGTTGAAGTCGAGAAAGGGGATTTAACTTTCCGAAATGCGGCTGACTTATATTTATTCCCTAATACATTAGTTGTGGTAAAAGCGACGGGTGCAGATGTTGTTGAATGGCTTGAATGCTCAGCGGGTATGTTCAATCGTATTGATCCGCAATCAACATCAACTCAAAGTTTAATTAATTGGGATGGTTTTAGAACCTATAACTTTGACACAATCAGTGGCATTAACTATCAAATTGACCTGACAGAGCCAGCAAAATATGACGTCGATTGTCAAGTAACCAACAAACAAGCGAATAGAATTAAAAATGTTACTTACCAAGGTAAGCCTATCGACCCTAAAGCGACGTTCTTGGTAGCAACCAATAACTACCGTGCTTATGGTGGTAAATTTGCAGGAACGGGTGATAACAATATTGCCTTTGCTTCACCAGATGAAAACCGTTCCATACTAGCTTCTTATATTGCCAAAATCTCTAAAGAAAAAGGTGAAGTTGCAAGTAATGCAGATAATAATTGGTCATTCGCACCGATTAAGACGGATAAAAAGCTTGATATTCGCTTTGAAACGTCACCAAGTGATAAGGCTGCTGCATTTATCAAAGAGCATTCACAATATCCACTAAAACAAGTTGGAACAGATGATATTGGTTTTGCTATTTACCAAATTGATCTAACAGGAAAATAAGTAGTAATAAAATTAGTATTACTATTCAGTTAAATTGATTTAAAGCCTGTTATTATTTGATTTATTCAATAATAATGGGCTTTTTTGTATATTAATAGATATTCTAAATTTAGAGTGTTCTTTAATAAAAGTTAATTTTAAACATTATAGTTAAATGGATACATGCTATTTCAATAACTACTCTATTAAATACTAAAGGTAAATAATATTTAACATTGGTTTTTTATTAAATAGGACATACTCTACTTTGACATGATCACAGCTTAGTTTTTTTGCATCAGTAACTGAACTGGTTTTAATTATATTTTTTCCATTGCGATAGCAGTCAATATTGATTTGTTGGCGGTTAGCCACGTTGATCTCACATTGTGGTTCAACGATAGCACCAATAAAGGTAATAGTGCCGCTTTCTACGGCCTTAGTCGTAGTGTGGGCGAAAGAGAAATTAGAAATGAGCACAACAGTCATGGTAGCGAGCAAAGATAAATGTTTTTTCATTATCTACCTCCTAATTGCACTAGCCTTGATTAGATAGTGCATTGTGTATTCTCATTTTTAGTTTAGTTTAAATATGAGTAAATTCCATGATATATGCTAATTAAGTATTATTTTCCTTTACTTTATCTCGCTTTGGTTTCAAAGTTAAAAAATTGTGCTGTCGTTGTACGTTTTAGTTATATACGATGAAAGCTATGTTTTAGCTATGAAAATGACGATATTGAGTTTGTGTTATTGAAGATAAAATAATTTAATACGCTGGGTGGTAATTGATTTGATAGGAAAATATTTTTTCAATGTTAGATTGAGGACTTATAGATCAGTAAAAGTTCAAGTTGCATAAATGTCGCTATTACATCATTTATTCGTCAATATGCAACCTGAATTTTTTTAAAGTAAAATAAGATAATTTAAAGTCAAACATTTGTTTTTTATTGAATTCAAAATGAATGAATCCCTGGTGTCGGTGTGTTTTTTCAAGATAAGGTAATATCAGGTTTATATCTGTCGTAATTAAGATAACATTTTATATATAGTAAGTATTTTAGCTATCCGAATCGTAGAGTTTATCCATTCCAATGCTTAGCAAATGTTTTCAATTCCCTAACGATAAATTTAATGATTCTGGTATGGGACTTATGCCTCCCCTATTTTTTATAAAAATAGAGGAGTGATATTTTAAAACTTATTTAAAGATTTTGAAGCGAGCTTCGTCATCCATAAAGCCTTTATCACCGGCAGGTGCATTGATAGAACCAAATACCATCTGAGCGCGTAATAACCAGCTATCTGGAGTGCCCCATTCTTTTTGGACTTTATTATCAATCAATGGATTATAGTGTTGCAGTGATGCCCCAATATTCTCTTGTGCTAAAGCTGCCCATACTGCGAATTGAGCAATACCACTCGCTTGTTCTGACCAAATAGGGAAGTTATCAGCGTAGGCTGCGAATTGCTCTTGCAACCCTTTAACTACGGCCATATCTTCGAAGAATAAAATAGAACCCGCACCCGCAGCAAAACTATTAATTTTTTGCTCAGTGGCCGCGAATGCTTCCGCTGGAACAATTGCACGCAGCGTTTCTTTCGTTATATTCCACAGTTTTTGATGTTCTTCGCCAAATAAAACGACGACACGAGATGTTTGTGAATTAAAAGAAGAAGGGGAATGTTTAACCGCTTCTTTGATTAAATTTGTAACATGCTCTTCTGAAACAGGCAATGTATTGCCGAGGTTATAAATAGTGCGACGTTTTTTAATCAGTTCGATAAATGCATTTGACATGTAAATCTCCTAGATATTTGCTAGCGCACGGCATTTTTAACAGTTCCAGACGCCGTTGTTCGTTTATTGAGTATTACTATAACTCTATAGATAATAAATCATAGAAAAAATTTTTAACGATAAGGTTCAAATTTTTAGGTTTAGTTTTTATTGCTATATTTTTCTTTTAATTCAATCTCTTATGTGTTTGGTTTTATTTATTTATCATAAATGTAGATGTTTTGCTATAAGTTGGAAGAGAATAATTGAACTGGATTTAATGGCGAGAAACAGATTTATCGCCAAAATAATTTGAGGTAGCTGTAGCTGATAAAGGCGATCTCTAGGGAATATTGAAGATTATTTTTGTAGTAATATTTGAATAAAAGCAAAGCGAATATGACTTATTATCCATACGATAAAGCCAGCTATAGATCCCCGATTGGGAATTAATCGTAAATATGATATTAAGTGCTACCAACATACGAGATAAAACGGTTATTAATTGAAAACAATAATTTTTATCCGTTAAATGAGCTTATTCAATTATTGGCAATAAGCCCATTTGAATACTTTGAGATTAGAAAAGAGTTACCGATATTTCCGATAATAGTGAATTGATATCGAATTAAAGCAACGTTCTCTCATTTATATATTCTTCATACTTTAAGTTATAGGATTGCTGACTACGTATAGCGGGGCGAGTCATAGAGTTTGTCTATGCTCTCCCGCCGATCTTCTCTTGTCGACTATATGCAAGTCGAATTATTTAAAGTATTGCTTATATCAGTCATTCATCATCCGTTGCTATCGCTGCAATCATAGCAACTGCACAGGCGAGTAAAGTGCCTAATACCCAAGCGAAATACCACATAATGATTCCTTAAGCTCAATAGAGCGAGTGTGAATTTTCTTTAATAGATTTTTCATCTAGCCGCGTAAACATTTTGTAGTAGCACCAGCTGGTATAAGCCAGAATAGTCGGTACCATCACGATGGCTACAATAGTCATAATCTGTAAAGTCAATAGACTCGAAGTACTGTCCCACAATGTCAGACTGACATTAGGTTGTACCGATGAGGGCATGATAAATGGAAACATAGCCGCTGCCGGTGTGCTAATAATGCCTAAGATGGATAACCCAGAGGTTAAAAATGCTAGGCGGTAACGATTTAAACGAGCAAATAGCGCTGACACTAATGGTAGAACCAGTCCCATCAGCGGTAATAACCATAATATAGGGTAGTGGTGGTAATTAGTTAACCATGCGCCTGATACTCGGGCGACTGTTTTACTGAGTGGATCGGAAGGTGAGGCATGGTCAATAACCGAAGTCAACGTATAACCATCAACACTGGTGATCACAATTGCGCCTGCTATCAAAAATAGTAGAGTGGTTAGTATTCCGGTTACTTGTACACATTTTCGCGCTCGTGAGTATACGGTATCGGAAGTTCGCAATAGCAAAAAGGCGCTACCGTGCATCATCACCATGCATAAGGCGATAAATCCACCAAGCAAACCTAATGGGTTGAACAAGGCAAAGAAACTGTCAGTATAAGTCACTCTCATCCATTCATCGATTGTGAATGGTACACCCAGTAGTAGGTTCGCAATGATTAATCCAAAAATAAATGGAGGGACTATACTGCCAATAAAAATACCCCAGTCCCACATCCCACGCCAGCGAGGATCCTCAATTTTTGAACGGTAATCAAAGCCAATTGGGCGAAAAAAGAGTGAGGCTAGTACTAAAATCATGACGACATAGAATCCAGAAAATGCGGCAGCATACACGACAGGCCAAGCTGCGAACATTCCACCACCAGCCACAATTAGCCAGACTTGATTACCGTCCCAATGTGGGGCAATGCTATTAATCATTATCCGTCGTTCTACGTCGGTTTTACCAATGACTCGGATAAGCCCACCTACACCCATATCAAATCCGTCGGTAACAGCAAAGCAGATACAAACGACTCCTAATAGGACCCACCAGATAATTCTCAAGGTTTCATAATTCAGCATAAAACGTCTCTCTGATTACAATGATTTTTCAAAATGGTAACGACCAGTATGGAGACTGCTTGGCCCTTGGCGGGCAAATTTGATCATCAGATACATTTCAGCAATAAAGAACAGGCTGTATAACCCACAGATAAGAATAATGGAGTAGATTAAATCACCGGAACTTAGACTCGAAGTCGCTATTGCTGTAGGAAGTACTTCACCGACAGCCCAAGGTTGACGTCCATATTCAGCGACAAACCAACCCGATTCACAAGCTATCCAAGGTAATGGGATACAATAGAATAGTATTCGGTTTAGCCAGCGTGATTTACCAACTTTCTTGCGTATTACGCTATAAAATGCCATAGATACTGCGGCCAGTAATATCATGCCGCTTGCTACCATGATACGAAAAGCAAAGTACAGTGGTGTAACTTCAGGGATAGTTGCATCAGCCGCTTTATTTATGTCTGCTGTAGTAACATCTTGTGGATGTGCAACATACTGTTTTAGGAGTAAACCGTAACCTAAATCTTTTTTCACATCATCAAACTGGCTAGCAAGTAAAGGGGAATTATCTCCTAATCGGATCTGTTCTAATAACGTCCATGCCTTAATACCATTCATGATTTTCAATCTATGCTCAGCTTTCAGATCATTAAGACCTGTAACCTGCTTATTTAATGAACGAGTTGTCATCAACCCCATAACATAAGGAATTTCGAGAGCGTAGTGATTGACCCCATTTTTCTGATCAGGGATAGCGAATAGATTAAACGAAGCTGGTGCAGGCTGGGTTTCCCACTCTGCTTCAATTGCGGCAAGTTTGACTTTTTGGACATCGCCCATCACATAGCCAGATTCGTCACCAAGAACAATAACGGATAGGCAAGACATCATCCCGAAAGCTGCGGCGATGATATAAGAACGTTTAGCAAATAAGACATCACGATTTTTCAGTAAATACCAAGCACTGATCCCAATGACAAACATTGCAGCGGTCACATATCCAGCCGAAGCGGTATGGACAAATTTCACTTGAGCGACAGGATTAAACAAAACATCAGTGAAGCTGGTCATTTCCATTCGCATAGTTTTGGCACTGAATTCAGCGCCAACTGGATTTTGCATCCAAGCATTTGCTACCAATATCCACATCGCAGACAGATTCGATCCGAGAGCGACAAGCCAAGTCACCGTCATATGTTGAACTTTACTCAGCCTATCCCAGCCAAAGAAAAATAATCCAACAAACGTTGATTCAAGGAAAAAAGCTAATAGCGCTTCAATCGCAAGGGGGGCACCAAAAATATCACCAACATAATGAGAGTAATAAGACCAGTTAGTACCGAATTGGAATTCAAAAGTGAGCCCGGTCGTCACGCCAAGAGCAAAGTTAATACCAAATAATTTTCCCCAAAACTTGGTGAGATCTTTATAAATTTCCTTACCTGTCACGACATATAAGGTGTTCATGATTGCTAGCATCACGGACAACCCTAATGTTAATGGAACAAATAGAAAATGAAAAAGTGCAGAACCTGCAAATTGGAAACGAGAAAGTAATATTACATCTATCATAATTAGCTTTTTCATCCGATGAAAGTATGAGTAATTTCAGTGAACTCTGGAACTCAGAGCCACTTAAATTATAATTCTTGATTAATATGGAGAGGAAATTATTTATTAAGCCAAGATTTTAAACCTTTGCTCAGCCAATAATCCGTACTAATAAATTTACCACCACCGTAACATAATAAAACTAATAGCATGATAAAATAGGTTGCAGAGAATTCAATGCCATTATTTAAAATAATAGGGTCGCCAAGTTGAGTAATATAATTATAACGACCAGGGAAATTCTCAATTAACCATTGTAAGAATCCACTCATACGCTGGCTTGACTCCATGCTATTACTAGCAATAGCCAACCAACCATGTGACCAGTGAACCATCAAGCTAGCAGCACTCATAACGACCATCATAGGAATAGCAATAATTCTCGTGAATAGACCTAATGCAATGCAGATAAGCCCTAATACTTCGGTTGAGGTTGCTAAAAATGCTAATAACCAAGGAAATGGCAGACCTAAACCACCTTCCGCTGTAGATTGTGAAAACCAAGCAACAGTACCACTAAATCCAAGTACTTTAGAATGTGCTCCTTCATAAATTACGGGTAATAAATATAAACGAACAAGTAATAAAGCAACGAAATCTGCTTTCATAACTTTAGATACAATTAAATCGTACCAATCTATTAATTTTTTTATCATAGTATTAACTCTTAAAGATTATAGAAAAGATTTCATCATTATTATTGGCTTCTAGCCAGGACTGAAAAGATATTTCTTGTGTAAATAACATTAATGAGACAGCAGAAATTACTTCATGTGTCATTTTTGATAATAAATACACTTCTATTTCAGAAAGTTTCTTTTGCCAAATGGCATTGTCATATTTTCTGTAGAGTGCGAAATAATGTGTAAAAGAACTCTCTTTATCGTTAGTCTCTTCTGTTAATGGTAATGAAAAAGGTAAAACAACTATTTTAAGTGTTGGATTTAATACTATTTCAATATCTGGTATTTCTCTATTCCCTAGTGATATTTTTTGCGGTATTGGAACTTTACTATCATCAATTTCAACTGCATACATCAACCATTCATATTCAATGAGTGCCAGTTCATGAACTGATAATTGACATTGTTGTCGCATAAATAGCAATAACTCAGTTGCTATTTGATGAAATTCTGGTTGATTTGCTTGATGTCGATAAAGAAACATATCAACGATTTCATTTATATCTTCTTCTTTTAGACGTTGACTAAATAACGGAAAAACACTCTTTAATACACCCGTAATATTTTCTCTTACAATTTTCCGATACAACGAAATACCTCGAGGAAGTTTTTCGTCTGAAGCATTAGGGGAGCGCAGTAAAATAGAGAATTCCTCCTCTGCTGCGGCCAATAATGCGGGTACAGAATGAGCTATGATCACGCTAATTCCTTACTGTGAGATATGTTTTTTGATATCGGTTAATTCACCGCATAATTCGTTTAATGGAGGAACATTGTTATCACGTTCTAGCAATAAAGGTCTGGCACCATGAAGCGTAACGGTCTGTTTTACCAAATCTAATACTTCTTGCAACACTGGCATACCATGAGTATCGAGCCTAAACTCTTCGTATTCCAAATGACCTGCAATGTGAAAGTAAACTATGGAGGAACTTGGAATAGTGCGAATATATTCCAATGCATCAAATCCATGATTGAAGGCATTAACATAAACATTGTTAATATCTAAAAGCATACCGCAATCACTTCGATGTAGAAGTTCACCCCAAAATTCAGCTTCAGGCATTTCACCTTCGTAGCTGTGATAAGAAGAAACATTTTCGAGTACTAGCTGTCGTCCTAATAAATCTTGAACTCGCTCAATGCGCTCAACTAAATAAGGAAGTACATTGGCGAATCTAGGAATAGGCAGTAAGTCATAGAGGTATCCTTGTTTATCACGCGAAAAACATAAATGATCACTATAAGTATCAATATGATACTCATCCAAAAAACATCGAATATCGTTGATGTAGCTTTCATTCAATGGACAAGTATCACCAATTGATAGACTTAAACTATGAGCAATTAATGGATATTTATTAGCAATATCTTTCAAATGTTCCTTTTTTAATCCACCAATATTCATCCAGTTATCAGGAGCTAATTCTAAAAAATCGATATCCTTATGTTTTGGCTGCTGTAATAGCGTTGTTATATGCTCGCTACGAAGCCCTATTCCAGCACTATCTTGAGCTATTTGCCGCATACGCCACCAACACACTTATCTACTTTTACTTCTTTAGGCGTATCTTGTTTAATTCCTTCACCGGTCAAACCACATTTGCCATCTCTGGCTCGAACCATTTGATCTTGAGGATCATGTTTAAGAGTTGCCTGCCCGTAAATTTTTTCGGTACCACATTTACCACTGGCGCATTTACCGCTACTTGTTGGAGCTTTATTTTCAATTCTATTAGCTTGTGATGGCTCGGCTGCGACAGCGGTTGCTGCTGCTCCCATGGTTAAAACGGATCCAACAATAATGGAAAGTACGATATCTTTTTTCATGACTTATTCCTTATCTTTAGCTAATGAGATTGGAAAGCAAGAAAGATCGCGGCTAGAGTAAACATTCCCATGATAATATTGCTTAACAATTTTAACTGACTGATCTTTCAGACGTAATCCTTTCCCCATAAAGTGGTTGAGTACTAAGACTTTTGGATTGATTTCTGCTGCTACCTTGCCGACAACATCTGGAGCCGCATGCATAAATTTTGATTGTTCATCAGCATTTTCATCAATAGCTAAAGGCATAACGAGTATGTCAGCGTCTTTTGCAAAAGAGATAAAGTCTTTGTTGCTACCATTCTGATCTGCTGAAACGACGATGGTGCCTTTATCCGTTTCGATTCGATAAGCTAAGCAAGGAACATCACCATGTGGGATCCCAATAGCAGTGATTTTCATTTCATCATCTTGGTATACTAATGATGGCTCATGTGAGGTATAACTAATATCTTTGATATTACTGGATATTTTTAAACCGTCAGTCGCATTGTATAGCCCATTAAGATAAGAGTAAGCCCCACCATCTTTTTTAAATAGATCGGAAAAATATTCCGTCATAGACGGAAATGCACCGCCTTTTTCAGGACCAGCGAGAGTAATTTCTTCCTTATTACTCAAGAAATAGCCACCTTTAAGTATTGCTGCTACATCTGAGACGTGGTCGGTATGAAAGTGTGTGAGTGCAAGAAGTTTTAGATCTTCTAAACGTGCTCCTGCCTGACCAAAGCGTAAAAATACCCCTCCGCCAGCATCAATTAAAATCGCAGATTTACCATTAATCCAAATAACTTCTCCGGATGAGGCTCGTTGGTCATCTGTAATAGGACCACCTGACCCCAGTGTTTGTACTGTAAAATCCTTATTTTCACACTGTAATGCATCTGCTAATACGTTTGCAGAGAAAAGCAGAGAAAGGGACAATAACATGGCGTTGTTAAAACGAGTTCTCATAAAGCTTCCTTCAATTTTGTAGCGATAAGCTAAATCATCCTTCTGATGACCATAAGGTTATTCTAATATTATGAACTTGTTAAATTGATTATTTATATGATATGTACCAGTCAAATCGATAGATTATTTTGAATAGGTTTTGATGGAATATGTAATTAAATAAAATTGATATATTTATCAATGAATTATATTTATTTTATTATTTTGATAATCAAGAAATGAGTTGGTTGCTATTTTTAGCATATTATTTAGCGACATATTTAATCAAAAAAAGGATTAAAATAAGTTGATTATACGAATCCGGAAATATGTTTATCTAGCATGGAATTAAATTGAAGTGTGATGAATAAGTCGTCGCTATAATCACAATAGAGGTAAGATAATTGAATTAGAACAGGTATAACGATATAGAAACCGTTATACCTAAGGGAGATAAATTAATTAAGAGTCGATAATGGTTGAACAATCTGAATTTTGGTACCACCAAAATTATCGCGAATATAATCTTTAACAAAGTCAGTATGATAAAGTTCACCCAGCTTATTTAAGCCTGGATTATCTTTATTTTCTGATTTAACGACAAGAACATTAATCATATCGTTAATGCTGCCATCATTTTGTTCTCTAAATAAAGAGTCATTTAATGCATTTAATCCACCTTCTTGTGCCGCGGTATTACCAATCACAGCAATATCAACATCTGGCAAAGCTCTTGGGCCATGTGCATATTTAATTTGTCTAAATACTAAATCTTTTGGATTATCAACAATATCATTGACTGAACCAGTTGCTTGATTAAAGTCTGGTTTAAGCGTGATAAGTTTTGCTTTTTGTAATAACAATAATGCTCTTGCATG
Source organism: Providencia burhodogranariea DSM 19968 (assembly GCF_000314855.2). Lineage (GTDB taxonomy): Bacteria > Pseudomonadota > Gammaproteobacteria > Enterobacterales > Enterobacteriaceae > Providencia > Providencia burhodogranariea. The sequence goes on from NZ_KB233225.1 coordinate 162,158, forward strand.
GTTTGCCGCATCATTAGGTATCGCCACTAATGCGCGATCAGGTATTTGATCTAAGGTTTTATATTTGGCAGAGTAAACAGCCATTGGTTCGAAATAGGTTGTCGTAATTGCTGTTAATTGATTTTTATTATTATGATTGAAGTCTTTTAAGAAACCCCATGATTGGAATGCGTTAACATCAACATCACCATCAATTGTCGCAATATTTAATGTCACACCATCATCAATAATTTTAACATCAAGATCTAATCCAGCATCTTTAGCTGCTTGTGATTGAGCAATAAATTGCCAGATATCAGCATCACTTCCATGGCTACCGATAATTATTTTTTGTCTGCCTTGTGCGTCCGAGTCGGCTGTTTCTTTAGGCTTATCATCTTGTGAACAAGCACTAATCGCAGAAACAGAAAGAGCTAACAACAATGCCACTACTTTTTTCATTTTGATATCTCACGAGTTATTTACTCTCATATCTAATCAGATTCAGTGACTGCTTTTGAAATAACATTTTATAAACAAAAAATTTTTTTAGTTATATAAAAAATTAAACTTAACACAAATGGTTATATGGATATATTTTAAAGTTATTTTTAGTCTCTTCTTAATATGGTGTTTACTTATAATTAAAATAATTCAAGTTTTATGTAGAACGCCAATGCGGTTATATTGATAAAAACAATTAAGTCATTGTTATTACTTTGATTTTTTGTAATTAAAGTAATTGGCAGCTTTGCATCTTGAAATGTGATCGTGATTTATATTCATGGGCTCCGCGTACCCAGATTTATAGATCTCAGTATGATAATTAAATATCAAAGGGTTTAACTATGTCATCATATCAATTACCAATTATTGACCTTCGCGAGCTAGATAACCCAGAAACGCGAGACGATTTTTATAAAAAACTGCGTTTTATTGCACGTGAAATAGGTTTCTTTTATCTGGTTGGGCACAATATTACACCAGAAGAACGTGAGACTTTATTGGCAACAACTAAGCGTTTTTTTGCTCTGCCTAAAGTAGAAAAAGAAAAAATTGCGATGAGTCATTCACGTCATTTTCGAGGCTATACTGCTTCAACGCAGGAAAGTACGAGAAATCAACCAGACTATCGTGAACAGATTGATATTGGTGAAGAGCTACCCGCTTTAGAATTGACCAAACAAGATCCTATTTGGTTTAACCTACATGGTCCAAACCAATGGCCTGAAGCATTGCCTGAACTGAAAACACAAGCTTTAGAGTGGCAATCTAAAACCAGAGATATTTCAGTTAAATTAATTAAAGCTTTTCTAGTTGCGTTGGAACTACCTGAAAATAGTTTTGATACCATAATTGCAGAACCTGCTCAGCATTTATTAAAGCTAATTCATTATCCAGCACGAGAAGATAATAATGAAGGTGAGCAGGGAGTTGGTGCTCACAAAGATGCGGGTATTTTAACATTATTATGGCAGGATAATATTGGCGGCTTACAAGTTGAAACAGATAACGGCTGGATTGATGTCGAGCCAATGGAAAACGCCTTTGTTGTAAATATTGGGGAAGTATTTGAATTGGCAACAAATGGTTATTTACGCGCTAATGTGCACCAAGTAGTGAGAAAGCAAAATAGCGTTTCACGTTATTCGATTGCTTATTTTATTACTCCAAGTGTTTTTGCGGACGAAGTACCATTATTACCATTGCCAGCTTACCTTGCCCAGCAAGCGTTAGGGCCAGATAGCGATCCATTAAACCCACTGTTTACAAATTTAGGTAAAAACGTTATTAAAGGGCGACTGCGTTCACATTTAGATGTGACCCGTCAGTTTTATCCTGAAGAATACGAGCAAATTATTAAAAATAGCAATATTTTATAATGTACTCAGTATAAAGTTATTGATTCATTATTACCGGAGTACGACTATGTCAGACCTTTATTATAAGAAAGAGTTAAATGGGCACACTTTGTCGCCTGAAACTTTGATGATGAGCTATGGATATGATCCTCAGCTATCGGAAGGTGCGATTAAACCACCTGTTTTCTTAACATCCACTTTTGTGTTTAAAACAGCGCAGGAAGGAAAAGCCTTTTTTAATATGGTTAGTGGGCGCACACCAACGCCTGAAGAGCAAAAACAAGGGCTTGTCTATTCACGTTTTAATCATCCAAATAGTGAAATTGTTGAAGACAGGCTCGCCTTATATGAAGGAGCCGAAAGTGCAGCGCTTTTCTCATCGGGTATGTCGGCGATCACGACTTGCTTGATGGCATTTATCAAACCTGGGGATGTCTTACTACATTCCCAAGCGTTATATGGCGGGACTGAGACACTATTTTTGAATACACTCGCGCGTTTTGGTATCACTTCTATTTCTTTTCCAGATGGATGTGATGGCGACTCTATTCGCGAAGTTATTAAAGGTATTGATCCTGCAAAAAATATTGCTGCTATTTATATCGAAACGCCGTCTAATCCGTTGAACACGTTAGTAGACATTAGCTTATTAAGCGAAATTAGCAAAGAGATTGCTCAGACTCGGCAAAGTGAAAAACCACTTTTAATTTGTGATAACACCATGCTAGGCCCTGTGTTTCAAAAGCCAATAGCCCTAGGTGCTGATTTAAGTGTGTACTCACTAACAAAATATGTTGGTGGACATTCTGATCTAGTCGCAGGTGGAGTTATTGGTAGCCGTGAATTGATTAAAAAGGTTCGCGGACAGCGGAATGCTATCGGTACTCAACTTGATCCACATTCAAGTTGGATGTTGGGACGTTCATTGGAAACCTTACAGTTACGTATGGAAAGAGCCAATGAAAATGCCCAAAAATTAGCGACCTTTTTGGCTCAACATCCAAAAGTTAAGAAGGTGCATCATCCCGACTTTTTACCAAAAGACAGTGCTGAGTATCAAGTCTATAAAGCGCAATGCACAGGAGCAGGTTCGACATTCTCGATCAATGTCGGAGAGAACGAAGAGGATGCATTTAACTTCCTTAACAACCTTGCGCTATTCAAATTGGCTGTGAGTTTAGGAGGAACTGAATCTTTAGCTTCTCATCCAGCTTCTACGACACATTCAGGTGTTGCAGAGCCTATCCGTAAAGCAATAGGTATCGATAGTAATTTGGTGCGTTTATCTGTTGGTATTGAAAATGTGAATGACCTGCAACAGGCATTATCACAGGCATTAGATGCTATTTAAAAATTAGAAATATAAGCAGAGGTAGCAATGCTTCTGCTTATATAATTCACTTGAATGCATCTAAGGCGATGGTATGTACCAAATAGATTTAGCTGTAATTGCAATTTTGTGAATTAATATGTAGCGTGACATGTCACGTTTTGTGGCAATAAATCATTTTTTTATAATGAAAGTTAAATAAAAAACATTATTTTTCAATTGATTAAAATCATATCACTGTATTTCTCCAACGTCTTTCATCTCGTAATAATTATGTCATCATTTGAATTGCAATTATGTAATCAATAATTCATTTCGCTAGCTAATTGAATTGTGGGTAGCAGGTTCTATTTGTAATTCATCGTTCTGAGATTGAAAGATTTGATTACTGAACCTGCTTTTAACTATTTTCTATGCCGAGCTAAGGCTAATTAATTCGATATTGGCTAGGCAGCTCACTAAACCCAAAACCATTGGTTTTTTTCACCGGAATTTGCACAGGGATCCGCTCTTTCATTGCTTCAACATGACTTATCACTCCGATCGTTTTACCTGATGCATTTAAGCTTTCTAATGCATCCAATGCAATATCCAATGTTTCGGGATCGAGAGTGCCGAAGCCTTCATCGAGGAATAATGATTCAAGTTGCGTTTTATTACTCACCATATCCGATAACGCCAGCGCCAGCGCAAGACTGACTAAAAAGCTTTCACCACCCGAAAGTGTTTTGATATCTCGAATAGTATCCGCCTGCCAGCCATCAATAACTTGCAATTCGAGGTTAGCGTTATGATTACGCTTTAACAAGTAGCGTCCATGTAGCTTATCAAGTCTCTGATTTGCTAGTGTAATAAGGCAATCGAAGGTTAAACCTTGTGCATATCGGCGGAATTTATCGCCATCTGCGGAGCCAATCAATTCACTGAGATAACCCCAGTCATCATAAAGAAATTGGCTTTGTTCGATTTGTTGTAGCAAGTCTCGTTGTTGATGTCGTTGCTGTTTATCTGCATCTAACTGACTGATAATCCGTCCTTGTTGTAGATTTAGATTTTTTATCTCATCATCAAGTAGGCTGATATTTTGTTGCAACTGTTCCAATGTGACATTCTCGATACCTTCAGGCTGCTGCTGTTGGTGTTCTTGCTGTGCCAATTCCCCTTCTTTATAGCGTGTTTGTGCTTGTAAACGAGATTGGTTTAATTGCTGATAAAGTTGTTCGAGTTGCAACTTTTCTTCTGGCGCGAGTAAGGCGGCTAAGAATGCTTGTTGTGTTGCAAATGGGCTATTAGTGAGTGCGATATTAAAGAGTTGTTGTGCCGTGGCTAACCGCTGTTGTATGTTTTCGATGGCATTTATAATCTCACGTTGACTTCCTTTCAGTGAGGCAATATTTTTTTCGCCAAGATTAACTTGTTCTGCAAGTTGTTGTAAATTATGGGCTATATGATCATATTTTTCCTGCATTTTCCCCACAAATTGTGCAATAGACAATCCTTCTAGTAACGTTTTGCGAGTAGTTTGTTTTTGTGTGAAAGCTGTTTGTAGCAGCTTTAATTGCTGTTTTTCACTCTCAAGCTGCTGATCTAAAATAGATTGTTGGCTAATTTCGGATTGTAATGTGGCTTCAATGACTGCAATTTTTTGCGTTAAATCTTGAGCTGCTTTCTTTTTCGCTTCATAAAGTTGTCCGCGGTTATCTAATTTTTCAAACCATTCATCAAAGTTTTTGGTTGCAGGTAAAGCAAATTCAGCAAGCGCCGCTTGTAGTTGTTGGCTTTGATCATCATAACGATGTTGCTCAACGATGAGTTCTTTTTCAGTTTCATTAATCAGTTGGTTTTGATGCTTTAGTCGTTCAGCGAGTAACATTAATACTGATTGCTGTTGTTTACTCAACGATTGTTTTTCATGTAGCTGATTCTTGAGCTGTTGGTATTCGCGTTCGAGTAACCTAAAATCGTTAGCCGATTTTTGTAACGTAGAGATTTGTTGTTGTAGATCGGTCAGTAGCTGTTCTACCGCAGCATTATTAGTCGCTAATTCAGGGACTTTGGCTTGTTCGCAAGCCGTTAACCATTGTGCCTGCAAGTTTTGGTGGTTAGCGGCTAATTGAGCTTGTGATTGTTGATTTTCTAATTGTCGTTGAGTTTCTCTTTGTAAAAGAGCCTGTTGTGACGTTTGCGCTTGTTTTAGTTGATCCAATTGTTTGGTGAGTTCAGCCAGTTTTTGCTCAGTTTGAGTTGGTTCAATAGATTGATATTGTTCAACCGCTGGGTGATCTAGGGCACCACATAACGGGCATGGGTCACCAGCAACAAGCTGTTGGCGTTCCTTTTCAAGGCTGACAATTTTTTGCTCTAAACGTAATCGTGCATTTAAATCAGTTAAATGTGGCTGGATGTGAGCGATTTGTGCTTCAGTGACTTTGGCCTCTTTTTCAATCTGTAAAATAGCCTTAATCCGTTCATCTTGCTGAGTTTGCTGGCGCTTAACTTGGCTGTGATATTCTTGCCATTGTGACAATAAAAGAGGCAGTAATTGCGCATGCTGTAATCTGGTTCGCAGCTGTTCGATTGACTGATTTAATTGCTCAATGTCGTACTTTTCTTGCCATCCTAAATAACGTTTTTCGGTTTGTTGAAAAGCAGTGATATCTTTCTCAAGTCGCTGTTCAGTCGCAATATTAAGTTCAGTTTGTTGCTGTTGTTCTAACGTTAATTTTGATTGTTGTTGAGCTAGTGTGTGTTGTTTTTGCTTTAAAGCCACTACTTTTTGACTTAGTTCATCAATGAAGCGCCCTTGTTGTTTCCAAGTTCCAATATGTTGAAGAATTAGGGCATCTTTTTGTTTTTGTTCTAAATAAAAAGAGATGTCTTGTAATTCTTTATTGGCGAACTTCAGTTGTTGCTGGGTATCGATGATCAATGTTTGTTTTATTTGATGTTGGGATTGTAGCTGATTATGTTTATCATTAACTTCTTTAATGTTTTGATTTAAATTAACTATTTCGTTATCCAGTGGGCGAACTTGATTGTCTATCAATAGAGTTTGTTGTTGAATATATGCTTGGTACTGTGTATTTTCGTTTTGAGCTAGTTCCCATTGTGCGCGTAATGGCACTAACTGTTGTAAGCTATTTTCAAGGCTTTGTAAGATATTTTTTTGTTTTACTGATTGTTCATTCAGAGATTGCTGCTGCTGTTCTACATCTTGCCATAAGGGACGTAAATTTTCGGCTGGCAGGTTATCCGCGAGTTTTTTGAGGCTAGGTTCAGCGGCTTGGTAAGCATCTTGCGCTTGTTGTTGCTCAAGTTGTAATTGTTGTAAACGTGAGGCGAGCTGTTGCTGGCGTTGCCACCAATTTAGTGCTTGCTGATGAGCAGTTCGTTTTTGATTAAGTTGGACTTCTTGTTCTATCAGTAAATTTTGATTACCTAGCAAGGTTTGATATTCATCTTCTGTTAGTAAATGAATGCTTTGTGCTCGAGCTTTTAGCAGATCTAAATCTGTTTTAACTTGCTTGTGTTGGCGATAAATATAGCTAGAAATTTGGCTATAAATTTCGGTACCTGTAATCTCTTCAAGTAGGTCGGCACGCTCTTTTTCCGTTGCATTTAAAAAAGCTGCAAAATCCCCTTGTGAAAGTAGAATAGACTTGGTAAATCGGCCAAAATCAAGCCCAGTGATTTGAATGATCTGTTCTCTGATCTCACTCACTTTTTCGGCTAAAATTTTACCATCGCTGACTTTTGCAAGTTCTGCCTTGGGTGTCTGTAATTTGCCATCAGGCTTATTACCTGCACGGCGCTGGCTCCAAAAGGCGCGATAAGCAACGCCTTTAACTTCAAATTCGACTTCTGCAAGACATTCGCCAGTATGGCGGGTCATCAGCTCATTTTGAGAGGAGGAGAGTGTGCTTAATCGAGGGGTTTGATGATAGAGCGCTAAGCAAATAGCATCAAGTAACGTGGTTTTCCCTGCCCCAGTTGGACCTGTAATCGCAAATAGCCCCTGACTAGCAAAGGGTTCTTGCGTAAAATCGATTTTCCATTCGCCTTTGAGGGAATTGATATTTTTCAGGCGCAAACTCAAAATCTTCATGATTTTCCCTCTAATTCAGAACGTAAAGCATCATAGGATTGCCTGAAAAGTAATAAAAGGCGCTGTTGTTTCTCTTTATCATCCAGTGACTCCTCGGCTAAACGGCGTAAGAATACTTCTTCAGCGGTTAACTCGTTTAAGGTTTCATTGGCAGTAGCTGCTTGTTGGCCTTGTTGTTGTTTACGAGCGCGACGCAGTAACACGATTTCAACAGGCAAATCTTTTATCAAGCTTTCAACTCGTTGCTGGATATCAGCAATATAGTCTTGCGAAGCGACCTCAATATCTAGCCAAACAGGGCGGCTTTCTTTAGCAATTTGCAATTTAGCTAATTGCTTCTGAATATCGATTAATGACCCTTTGATAGTCTGTAACGGCTGGAAAATAGGAATAGCAAGTGGGGTAATTTGTGACACGCTATGTCCATCAAACTGAACTAAACAAACACTTTTTTGTTGATTGGCTTCATCGAAACTTAGTGCTATCGGTGAGCCACAATAACGAATATTTTGCTGCCCACCAATAATTTGAGGGCGGTGAATATGCCCAAGTGCAATATAATCCGCCGGTGGGAAAGCCCCTGATGGAAATGCATCTAAGGTGCCAATATAGATATCACGGACAGAATCAGAAACTTCTGCGCCAACCACGGTTAGATGGCCTGTCGCAATGATTGGAATGTCCAAACCGAGTGATTCACGTTGCTGCTTCGCTAATTGATAACTTGCTTGGTAATAATCGCTAATAGCAGTTTGCAACGATAGCTGTTTTTCTTCGCTATTTTGCCCTGCCACACTGATTTGTATGTCTCTTGGGCGTAAAAATGGGATAGCACAAAGTAGAGCACCCGGTTGGCCTTGAGCATTTTTTAATGTGATAACATTATGCTCTGTACCTGATGTGACAACATCAGTATTTAAATAAGAAAGCAGAGAACTGGTTTCATTAAGCACAGAAACTGAGTCATGATTACCACTAAGTATCACAAGTTGGCAGCCAGTTTGTTGCAAAGAAACTACAAACTGGTTGTAGAGCTCACGCGCATAGCTGGGAGGTGAGCCTGTATCAAAAATATCACCCGCAACAATCACCGCATTAACCTGATGCAGTTTAACCTGTTCAACTAGCCAAGTTAAAAAGTGCTGATGCTCAGCTGCTCGGCTTTTAGTGAAGAAATACTGACCAAGATGCCAGTCAGAAGTGTGGATAATACGCATGAACATTCATTCCCAGTAATTGTGCTACTTTATGGATATTGCTATGAATGAGTATACCTTATCATTCCTGCTCGATGGGAAATTACCTGCCATACTTGACGTTGTCGTTATCTGTAGACGTTATCTATGCTAATAACGTGCCTATCTTCATATAGAATTACGCAATGCTTATTATTCATTATTAGGATCTATATTTCACTTAGATGACAGATTATGCTGAGTATAAATATAAAATAACTCACATGACTTGATAATGAAAACTTAATCATCGGGTTAACAAAGGTAACTGCGTGATGTAGGTATTTGAAATTCCAAACTCAATTAGTTGCTCATACTTTGCAATCAATAAGTATGATGAGTATAAAAGGATAATTGTGAATAGATGATAGTATTCATAATTCTGTCATAAAAGTGACGCATAATGATTTCACTTTTAATAATATAGACAAAATAATTCAAGATGCATGTAGTCAACACCAATGCAATTTGAAGTATCACGTGTATATCTTCTTATTTACAGGATCAATCATGGCAAGACGCATTCTAGTTGTTGAAGATGAAGCGCCCATTCGAGAAATGGTTTGTTTTGTACTGGAGCAGAATGGTTTTCAGTCTATCGAAGCTGATGATTATGATTCCGCGATTGCGCAGTTAGTTGACCCATTACCTGATCTGGTTCTTTTAGATTGGATGATCCCTGGTGGGTCGGGCATTCAAGTAATCAAACATATGAAACGCGACAGTGATACACGAGATGTTCCTGTCATGATGCTAACGGCAAGAGGTGAGGAAGAAGATCGCGTAAAAGGGCTTGAGGTTGGTGCTGATGATTACCTCATTAAGCCATTTTCACCAAAAGAATTAGTTGCGCGTGTTAAAGCGATTTTACGACGTATATCACCGATGTCCACTGAAGATATCATTGAAATGAATGGGCTAACGCTAGACCCAACATCTCATCGAGTAACCAGTAATGAAACGCCTATTGATATGGGCCCCACGGAATATAAACTACTGCATTTCTTTATGACACACCCTGAAAGGGTATATAGTCGAGAGCAATTACTGAATTATGTGTGGGGGGCCAATGTGTATGTTGAAGACAGAACAGTGGATGTGCATATTCGTCGCCTTAGAAAGGCATTAGAGATAGAAGGACATGATAAAATGGTGCAAACCGTGCGTGGCACTGGCTATCGTTTCTCAATTCGTTACTGATAAATAACAGGAGATACAAGCGTGCTTGAACGCCTATCATGGAAGCAGTTAGTTTGGGGGCTGTTTTTATTTATCTTACCGGCATTGATTTTATCTATGTTCATTGGCCATCTCGCGTGGCTTCTTGTTATTTCACTGTCTTGTGCACTCATTTGGCACAGTTATAACTTGATGAAACTTTCGTATTGGTTATGGTTGGATCGCAGTACACTCCCTCCTCAAGGTAAAGGTGGTTGGGAGCCGATATTTTATGGTATTTATCAACTTCAACAACGTAATCGTAAACGACGCCGTGAATTAGGTCTGCTGATCAAACGGTTTCGTAGCGGCGCAGAGTCTCTTCCTGATGCTGTTGTTATGATGACTGATGAAGGTAATATTTTCTGGTGTAACCGCCATGCTCAGCATTTATTAAGCTTTCGCTGGCCCGAAGATAGTGGGCAACATATTTTTAATTTACTTCGTTATCCCGATTTTACTCGCTACTTTACGCTAAAAAATTATGACCAATCACTAACCATAGAGCTTAACAATGGCACTATTGTTGAGTTTCGTATTTTGCCTTATACCGACGATCAATTGTTAATGGTTGCGAGAGATGTTACTGAGAAACGTCGATTAGAAAAAGCGCGTAGAGACTTTTTTGCTAACGTTAGTCACGAGTTACGTACACCACTCACGGTAATTCAAGGCTATCTTGAAGTGTTAGAAGATCAAGAAAATGCCTCACCAGCAAATAAAAAAGCCTTACATGTGATGCAAGAACAAGCCTATCGAATGGATAATCTCGTTAAGCAGTTACTGCAATTATCTCGTATTGAAGTTGCTCCACATATCAATCTAGAGGAACAAGTTAATATTCCTGTCATTCTTAAAATGATTGAGCAAGAGGCTGCGAGCTTGAGTAAAGGTCGGCAGCAATTTGAATTTATGGTGGATGAAAAATTGCGAGTGTATGGGAATGAAGAGCAACTTCGCAGTGCCGTCGCTAACCTTGTTTATAATGCCATCGCACACACACCTGAAGGTACAACGATCCGAGTAAGTTGGCAAAAAGCCAGTAATGGTGCACGTTTTAGTGTTGCAGATAATGGTGCAGGAATACCCGCAGAGCATATTCCACGCTTAACTGAGCGTTTTTATCGTGTCGACAAAGCGAGAACCCGTCTCGCTGGGGGAGGTACAGGGCTTGGATTAGCGATAGTTAAACATGCACTTCAACATCATAACAGCCAATTGGTAATAAGTAGTCGAGTTGGTAAAGGCAGTGAATTTTCTTTTACTCTACCACCAGTATTGGTTGTGTCCGATAAGCATTAATTTCTATCACTTATCGTAGTTTATTTACATTATTTCCTCCCATTCTTTTATATATTATTAAGTTAATTTAGAAAGGATGGGGGAATGTTCTAACATATAAAAATATTATTAGTGATAAAATTTCTGTATTAAATATCATTCCTATTTTATATGTGTAAATTTTTTATATGAATAAATAAAACCTTTAATTCCTGATTAAATTAATTAACGTGTTTTTATGTTATTTACAAGTAGTATTTAAAGATGATTTTTTAGAATAATAATTTAAATAATTTTGGCTTTGAATGTTATTTTTGTACGAACTGTTTATCACTAATCTTCCAGTTTTTCCATTTGAGATTTTTTGTATAAAGCTCTGTTTATATTAAATTAAGTTTTTAATATCATATAATATAAACAGTTAGTTAACGTTATTTTTTAATTATTATCTTATTATATAGATATAGATATAGATATAGATATAGATATAGATATAGATATAGATATAGATATAGATATAGATATAGATATATAAGTATGAGTTTAATAAAAATAATAATGTTCTAAAGGTAAACAACAAAAACATAACGAACGAATAAATAAAATTTTCATCAAAAATGGTTAACTCTAGTGATAGTTGCATTTGTGTACAGTTGACTTACTTTGCAGGTGTTGTCTGTTTTTTATACAAATCATATCGGGCATATTCCAGCTTTCATGAAAGTAATCACTGCTTATAAAAAATATTTTAGTTATTTATTCTTGATTTGAGGTTTGCTATTGCCTTTTTGCCCTATAAAAGTTTTACTTGTAGGCAGTTATTGGCGATTTTTTCTGTTTTCTAATTTTTCATCTTGTCTGGTCTCTAAAGCAATACATATTGTGTTGTTAATGACATGTTAATTAGAATTCTGTGTCGCTACATATTTTTCGAAGGGTCACTGATTAGTCGCTCTAATTTTTTCAACATTGTCACATGAATTTAATATAAAATATGGCTCATCGTTTAACATCCAGAGATATTATCGCGTTAGGTTTTATGACCTTTGCGCTATTCGTTGGGGCAGGAAATATCATATTTCCGCCTATGGTAGGCTTACAAGCTGGTGAACAAGTGTGGACCGCAGCTCTTGGGTTCCTCGTCACTGGAGTTGGTCTTCCTGTGCTAACTATTATGGCATTAGCTAAAGTTGGCGGAGGAATTGAAGCTCTCAGCACACCTATTGGTAAAACAGCAGGTTTGCTACTTGCAGTTGTTGCCTACCTTTCTGTTGGTCCTCTATTCGCAACGCCACGTACTGCGACAGTATCTTACAAAATCGGTATTGCTCCCTTAGTCGGCGGTGAATCTGAAATATCATTATTGATATACAGTGTTGTCTATTTTGCTTTAGTGATTGGTATTTCATTGTATCCAGGAAAACTGCTCGACAGTGTCGGACACATACTTGCGCCGGTAAAAATGTTAGCTTTAGCTATTCTTGGGGTTGCTGCTGTACTTTGGCCTGCTGGTGAGCCAATGCCATCAACAAGTGAATATCGTGATATGGCATTCTCTAATGGGTTCATCAATGGTTATTTAACCATGGACACGCTAGGGGCAATGGTATTTGGTATTGTTATTGTGAATGCCGCGAGATCACGAGGTATTGATAACTCATCACTGTTAACTCGCTATACAATGTGGGCAGGCTTAATCGCAGGTGTGTTACTTACACTTGTTTATCTTGCGTTATTTAAATTAGGTGAGAATAGTGCGTCTATCATTCCTAATGCGCAAGATGGTGCAGATATACTCCATGCTTATGTTCAGTATACTTTTGGTGACTATGGTAGCTTCTTCCTTGCCGTATTGATCTTTGTCGCCTGTATGGTAACTGCTGTAGGGCTAACGTGTGCTTGTGCTGAGTTCTTTAGCCGCTATGTGCCTATCTCTTATCGTACATTAGTATTGATTCTTGGTTTATTCTCTATGGTGATTTCTAACCTTGGATTGAGCAAATTAATTGCATTCTCTGTTCCGGTATTAGTTGCTATCTATCCGCCTTGTATTGTTCTTATTTTATTGAGCTTTACACTGAAATGGTGGCGTAACCCGACGATCGTCATGGCTCCAACTATGTTGACAAGCTTTGTTGTCGGATTGATTGGTGCGGTTAAAGCATCAGATCATTTAAAAGGCTATATCCCTCAGTGGATGACGGAGATGCCTCTGTATCAACAAGATTTGGCTTGGTTGCTGCCTTCGGTTGTAGTGTTAGTTATCGCTGCGGTATGTGATCGATTAATTTCGCCTACCAAAGTGTATAAACAAGCGTAATTGCAATTGATTTTGATATCTAAAGGGCCTAATAGGCCCTTTTTTATTAGCAGTCATAAAAAATATACTCAGAAAAATGTTCCGCAAAAAAGATTTTTTATTATATTCGCCATATTAATCCTAATGATTTATCGAAATAAATGAATTTATAATAGAGAGCTATCTCTCAATTATTTTATGATTAATCACTCTATTTGATAAATAATAAACTATCGTTATTTGATATATAATATTGCCTAATTTATTGTTTATTCTTTATACGATAATGAATCTTTATTATCGATAAATTACCCTCATTATTAATCGATTAAATCCAAATTAAATCATCATCTAAAATTATCCTTTTAATTGAAATAATTACTCAGTGTGTTATTAGTATAATCAATGAATAAGCTAAGTTATCGATCAATCTATTTTGATTATTCGCAATTTGATAATTAGGTGCCTTACATGAAAAAAAACGTTGCTAGTGTAATTGTTGATATTCTTCAAAATTCAGGCGTAAAGCATTGTTATGGTATCGTTGGAGATACCCTAAATTATGTAACGGATGCTATTCATTCCAGTGATATGGAATGGATCCATGTTAGGCATGAAGAAGTTGGTGGGTTTGCTGCGGGCGCTGAATCATTTATTTCAGGCCAACTTACCGCCTGTGCCGGTTCTTGTGGGCCGGGTAGTTTGCATTTCATTAATGGATTGTATGAATCACATCGTAATGGTGCGCCAGTTATACTTATTGCGAGTCAATTAGGAACCGACGCATCAGATCCTTCTTTTCCGCAATACGTCGATTTTAAATCTGTTTATAGTGAATGTTCTGTTTTCTGCGAAGAAATAACGAATCCTGAAAAAGCAATTGAAATTACAAAGAATGCAATTAGTGCAGCATTAAGCCAAAAAGGTGTTTCTGTTATTATCCTTCCTGTAAATATTAGTAATTCAGAAATAGATTACCCTAAAAAAATAGCAGTCAGCTATCATCAACCCCATATTGTCCCTGCACTCGACGATGTTAAGTTACTTGCTGATTTAGTAAGTACAGATAAAAAAATAGGTATTTATGCAGGAATTGGAAGTAAAAATGCAAGAGAATCCATTCTTCAGTTAGCTGAGAGATTAAAGGCTCCTGTTGCACATACTTCGCGTGCAAAAGATTTTATTGAATATGATAACCCATACAACGTCGGAATGACGGGGATGATAGGCATAGATTCAGGCTTCACTATGCTAAAAAGCTGTGATGTCTTATTGCTACTCGGTACTGATTTTGCTTGGCCACAATTTTTTCCTGAAAAAGCCACTATCGTACAAATTGATATCAATTCAGCGAATATAGGGAAGCGTCATCCAGTTAATTTAGGGATTACTGGTGATGTTAATGAAACGCTATTAAAATTACTGCCTTTAATTGAAGATAAAACTGATGACAGCTTCCTCAAAAAATCGATTGATTTGCATAAAAAGACCTTAGAAAAAATAAATTGGCTGGATAAAGGGGCAAAATCACGCATTATTCATCCGCAATATCTTGTTCAGCTTTTAGATAAGTATGCTGAGACTAATGCTATTTTTACTGCGGATGGCGGTTCTGCAATGGTATGGATGCTGCGTTATATCAATACCAATGGTCAGAGAAGAACATTAACCAGCCTGAAGCATGGCACAATGGCTAATGCAATGCCTCAAGCGTTAGGGCTGAAGAAAGCGTATCCTGATCGCCAAATCATTTCTATCTCAGGAGATGGTGGGTTGGCAATGTTGTTAGGTGACCTACTAACAATGACTCAGGAAAAGCTCGCCGTTAAAATTGTCATTATTAATAATAAATCTCTCAATTTTGTTGAATTAGAACAAAAAGTTGAAGGGCTTTTGAATAATTATACCGACTTAGATAACCCTGATTTTGGCAAACTTGCAAGTGCTCTAGGCATATTTGGTGAGTCAATCGAATCTCCTGAATTATTAGAAGACACGGTTGTTCGTTTTCTAAATCATGATGGACCTGCTGTACTAAACGTTCATACTTCTCCGAATGAACTCGTCATGCCACCAAATGTGGAACTCGGTAATGTAATTGGTATGGGCTTATATACAGCAAAAGCAATTTTACATGGGCGTAGTGAAGAGGCTATTGATTTAATTGTTGATAATTTTATTCGTAAATAGCTCAATAAAAAATTAATGAGTCAGAGAAGAAGGCGGGAAATCCCGCCTTCTTCTCTTTAGTTAATTGATACCAACCGCACTACCTGCGGGACGGCGTACATCGTTAGAACCATAAATATAGCCTTCACGAACTTTACCTGAAACAGCGGAGTCGTTACCTGACGAATCCGTTTTATTATCCTTAGCTTTAGGTATTGGTACCATTATCAGTTCCGCAGCTCCCCATGGAGTTTGCTCGACCATTTTATAGCCCATCTTATCAAGTAAGTTTAAGGTATCTTTAGAAACGCCTCTTTCTTCATAGTAGACCTCATCAGGTAACCATTGATGATGAATACGTGGGGCATTTACCGCTTCTTGTGGCGGCATACCATGATCAATAATATTCAGTGCCGTTTGTAGGGTAATCGAAATGATCCGTGACCCACCCGGTGAACCAAGTACAAGGAATACATGGCCATCTTTGGTGACAATAGTTGGGCTCATTGATGATAATGGGCGCTTACCCGGAGCAATAGCGTTCCTTTCACCTTGAACTAACCCATACATATTTTTTTCACCAACTTTAGTTGTGAAATCATCCATTTCATCATTCAAGAAGAAACCTGTACCTGGTGGAATAACGACTGAACCAAAGCGTCCATTGATGGTGTAAGTTGTTGAAACGGCATTTCCTTGATCATCAACAACGGAGTAATGAGTGGTCTCAGGCTTCTCATGTGGTCCTACACCCGGTTGAACTTGTGTTGATGGCGTTGCTTGATTTGGTTTGATCTCTTTACGAAGTTCTTCTGCGTAGGCTTTGCTTAGTAATTTATCTGTTGGGTTATCAATAAAAGCAGGATCACCTAAGAAAGTATTTCTATCCATATAAGCATGGCGCATTGCTTCTGTTAGGGTATGGATATATTCAGCCGAGTTAAACCCCATATCCTTGAGATCATAACCCTCTAAAATATTCAATGTTTGGCAGATAGTAACCCCACCAGAGCTTGGAGGTGGTGCGGATATAAATTTATATCCGCGATAAGTACAACTTACTGGTGTGGTATCAGTAATTGTATAATCTGCAAAATCTTTGGCCGTTAGGATCCCGCCATTTTTCTTAGATGCTTCTTCAACAATTTTTGGAATTTCACCTTCGTAGAAGGCTTTTGGGCCATCTTTAGCTATTTTTTCAAGGGTATTCGCTAAATCCGTTTGGACGAGAAGGTCTCCAGGTTGGAAAGCACTGCCATCAGGTTTTAAAAAGATACGAGCGACTTCTGGGTCTTGTTTGAATCGCTCAGTCGTTGTATCAAGCACATCAGTATCTGCACGCGTTAATGTAAAGCCTTCTCTTGCTAATTTAATGGCCGGTGCCATGACTTGTTGACGGCTCATCGTACCATATTTTTCGAGGGCATAATCAAGCCCTTTTACGGTACCGGGAACCCCAGAAGCGAGGTAACCATACAAGCTCGCCCCTTTGACTAAATTACCTTCTTTATCTAAATACATGTCGGCACTTGCCGCATTTGGAGCAGTTTCTCTAAAGTTGATAAAAAGGTCTTTACCATCAGCAAGATGGATAGTCATAAAACCACCACCACCAATATTACCACAACAAGGATTTACAACTGCTTGAGCGTAGCCAACAGCGACAGCTGCATCAATCGCATTACCGCCAGTTTTAAGAATGTCAGCGCCGACTTGTGAAGCTAAGTGTTGGGAGGAAACAACCATTCCTTTTTGTGCCTCAACAGCTGGCTCTGAAGCTGCAAATAGTTGAGGTGAAATAAGCAGTGAAAGCAATAAGACAGAAGGGCGCCATGATGTTTTTATCATTCAGTTCTCCCACTTTTTGGAGTGTAATAGAGGTTAATATGACATTGTGTAATGTTAATGACCTAAGTAATCGATTTGTTAATTAATTGTGCTCTTAATGTATATCATAAACTAATAGGATTCACTGAGGAATAAAGCTGAGAAATGTTAACAAAGTGTGAAAAATAAATTAATTGGAGATGATTGAAGGTTTAATAATAGAGCCCAAAGCATTGCACTAGAGCTCTATGACTGAGTTTGGTATTTATTTTTTATTAAATAAACCGATATGTACCCAACCATTGTTGGTTAAAACCAATGGGCTTTGTTGCCCTTTTGCTGCGCGTTCTTGTGCTGATTTTATCTGCGGATAGGCAGCAATGACTTTCTCATTTTGAGCCCAAGGTGCGATATCTTCGATTTTTTGCTTGAAGTTAGCTATGGAGATTTTTTGACCACCTCGTTCAGCAGGTTCAGTAAAATTGGTCACTTCAGTCACAACCATTTTTCCAGTACAGAAGCTGCCGCTGCCTGAGAATTGAGATTTTTGGTTATCAAAGAATTTCTCACCTTCGTTTGTCAGATTAAATTCAACACCTTGACCGGATTTTTCTGAACTCCACATATCTTTGACAACGACTTCTTTCGCCGATTTATTTAGCAGGCCAGCATCAACTAAGCTATTAAGTTGCTCAATATCACGTGTATTAGATTGAGCTAAAAATCCCGCAGGAAATGGCCCAGCACTAATACAAATCGCAGGTTTAGTATCTAAAAAATCTTGAATCGATTTTTTGAAATTACTTTCAGAGGCTGTTTGATTATTATCACAGCCAACAAGTAAGCCACCAGCGATAACGATTGATGCTAACATTTTAAATTTCATTATATTTCTATCCTAGCCTATTGATAAATATTTATTTGTGGTTGTGGTGCTTGCATTTTTTAATTTTTAATCATCTGTAATGCTACAGCCAGCATCAAAAATAATAGCTAATAACAGCAGCTATTTATTTCTCAGTAGCAGTATCGTCCAATAAAAGATAAGAAAAGGTAGTAAACGAGATTAACTTTTTCATAAGATGATTAAATGTAACTAAGTGCATGTAAATGTAACCATATTATAAAAAATAGTAGTATGAAAGTACCCGCTACTCGATATCATTAATCATATTGACTTTTTGGCTTTAATTGGGAACTTTCTTACGAGTGGTTATTTGAAAAAGAAAGGAAAGTAGAGGGAAATAAAATAATAGAAAAGAAACAATGTATCGAAAATAAAAAGCCGGCATAAAATAATATTTATGCCGGCTAAGAATACGTAAAGGGCTTTAATTACAGGCCAGTTGCGTTTTTGGTCAGGAAATCAGCAACGCCTTTAGGAGATGCATTCATACCTTCTTTACCTTTTTCCCATTGCGCTGGGCAAACATCACCATGCTCTTCATGGAATTGCAGTGCATCAACCATACGCAACATTTCATCAATGTTACGGCCTAATGGTAGATCGTTGACAACTTGGTGACGAACAACACCATTTTTGTCGACGAGGAAAGAACCACGTAGAGCAACACCTGCTTCAGGGTGTTCGATGCCGTAAGCTTTCATGATTTCACGCTTGATATCAGCAACCATTGGGTATTTAACTTCACCAATACCACCGTTATCAACAGGGGTTTTACGCCATGCATTGTGAACGAATTCAGAGTCAAAAGAGACACCAACAATTTCAACACCGCGTTTTTTGAACTCTTCATATCGGTGATCAAATGCGATCAGCTCTGAAGGGCAAACGAAAGTGAAATCCATTGGCCAGAAAAAGATTACAGCTGGACGGCCGTTCAGGTGGCTTTTCAGGTTGAAGTTATCAACAATTTCACCGTTACCAAGAACAGCTGCTGCAGTAAAGTCAGGGGCTTGACGTGTTACCAGAACCATAATTTACTCCTATGAGTTTGAATTAAAGGCTTTATACCCGTCATCTTTCAAGTTGCACATTGCAAATATAACGTATTTTTCATACGCCCAAATCACCATATTATCTATGCTCATCGGGGTTTTCATCAGAATAGCTTCAGTTAGAAGCTTATATGCAACTTGAATTTTGGGTTTATATACCATAAGAGAATAGGCAATTCTCTATTAAGAATAAAGGTATAAATACCGATTGCATTGATAGCTTTTGCCTATCAATTGTACTAGATTAATAAACTAATTTCAATAAGATAGTTTTATTAAGTCAAAAAGCAAGTATTAATTAATTATATTAATCGAGCTTGGAATTATAGGAATGTTGACTTCATTTAATTACCGGTAATCTGAGTTATATCCGCAGTTAGATGCCGACTTAATGAGCCCACATTAAAAATATTTTTCTTAGCACTTTGAACCATTTGCGGATAAAAATTGAAAAAAATTTGCTCAAGTTGTTCATATTGTAATAAAAAATCATCAAAAGACCCACTTAATGCCTGTAACTTTGGTCGCCGACGTGCCATGCCATTTAATGACTTTCCAATATACTCTTTCTCTGCGTACCGGATTAACCAACGTTGTGGCCAAAGATATTCATTTAGCTCCTGAAATTTTTCAGGAGTATGACAAAGATGTGGTTCGATATGCTGACGGGCGAAATCAATAAATTCAAGCAAACTTAGTTCGGGTTCAATCCTAGTCCAATGCAAAGAAAGAAAATGATCCCATACTAAGTCCAATGTGATTGAAGCGACACGTCGATACTCAGGACGAAAAAGCGCGCGGGCTTCCTTGACCAAAGGGTGTGAGTCAGTCGCTCTGTCGACAGCGCGGTGCATAAAAATGCCCGCAACAATATCAGGCGCATATAGGCCGCTGGGGTTACCGCGGACGAAGTCGGCCATGATGTTACCCAAAAGTGAGCTATCAGCCAGATGAGCCAAATGGAGGTGTGCCAGAAAATTCATCTTCCTATCATATACCCGATGCCTTTCAAATTATAGCTGCGTTGGCCTCACAAACCGACTCTAGTCACATACTTTTGTATGCTCCTAGAGCTCAATTTGTTCGCCGCCTTGCTCTAACTTGAAATTCATGGGGTATAACATTTGTATTGGGTTGTACCCGATGCCTTTCAAATTATAGCTGCGTTGGCCTCACAAACCGACTCTAGTCACATACTTTTGTATGCTCCTAGAATTCAATGTGTTCGCCGCCTT
>NZ_KB233225.1:183091-321111 GCF_000314855.2 Providencia burhodogranariea DSM 19968
ATTCGCCGCTTTTCTCTAATCTAAAACTCATGAGGTATAATTGATTACATTAAAAAATGTACAAAACCGCATTTATTGAGAACGAAAATTAGATTCGGAAAATGATATTCAGTGATTTAGAGCAGGGAATTTCTCTATTTTACGAATTAATTGTTAATTAATGTTGTTTTTTTAGGCAAGGCTACGGTTATTTCTTGCGCCTTTGAGTCCTCAGCACTAGACTAGTCGCCTATTTTTTTAGATTGAAGTTAATACAATGCGTGTTTCTGATTTTACTTTTGAATTACCCGAAGAATTAATTGCCCATTATCCTCAAGCCCAGCGAAGCGCATGCAAATTGCTAAATCTTGACGGCCCAACGGGGCAGCTAACGCATGGTGTTTTTACAGATATTCTTGAGAAACTGAATCCCGGCGACTTATTAGTGTTTAACAACACTCGCGTCATTCCTGCTAGGTTGTTTGGCCGTAAAGCAAGTGGCGGTAAAATTGAAGTTCTTGTTGAGAGAATGCTGGATGAACATCGTGTACTCGCGCATATCAGAGCCTCTAAAGCACCAAAAGAAGGCGCAGAGCTAATTCTCGGTGAAGACGAAAGCGTGAATGCAACAATGGTTGCTCGTCATGGAGCACTATTTGAATTGCAGTTTGAAGATGACCGCGATGTCCTCACCATACTCAATCAAATCGGTCATATGCCATTACCGCCTTATATCGACCGCCCTGATGAAGAGTCCGATAAAGAACTCTATCAAACAGTTTATAGTCAACGCCCTGGCGCAGTAGCCGCACCAACAGCCGGTCTACACTTTGATGAACCTTTGCTTGAAGCTCTACGTGCAAAGGGTATCGAAATGGCTTTCGTCACGCTACATGTTGGTGCTGGTACATTCCAACCTGTCCGCGTTGATACTATCGAAGATCATGTGATGCATTCCGAATATGCTGAAGTACCACAAGATGTGGTTGATGCAGTGTTGGCTTGTAAAGCGCGTGGAAATCGTGTTGTTGCAGTTGGAACCACCTCAGTACGTTCACTTGAAAGTGCCGCTAAAGCTAGTCAAAATGCATTGATTGCTCCCTTTTTTGATGATACCCAAATCTTTATTTTCCCCGGATTCGAATATCAAATCGTTGATATTTTGATTACCAATTTTCATTTGCCGGAATCGACATTGATCATGTTAGTTTCTGCATTTGCAGGATACCAAAATACCATGCAAGCCTATAAAGAAGCCGTAGCACAGAAGTATCGCTTCTTTAGTTATGGTGATGCGATGTACATCACCCGTAATCCGCTAGCGCGTTTAGAGCAAGTTGGAGAGTAGTTGTTATTCGATAGGCAGTAGCATTGCTGCTTGCTTATTATCGTTAATATCAGCATCAGACTGTTTTTCTGATGCTAGGAGAAGCAAACGTGAAATATGAATTACAAACCACTGACGGTAAAGCACGTCGTGGTCGTTTAGTTTTTGAGCGTGGAGTTGTTGAAACGCCAGCATTTATGCCAGTGGGTACTTATGGTACAGTCAAGGGAATGACACCTGAGGAAGTGAAAGAAACGGGTGCGCAAATCCTTTTAGGTAACACCTTCCACTTATGGTTGCGTCCAGGGCAAGAGATCATGAAATTACATGGTGATTTGCATGATTTTATGCAATGGCATGGGCCAATTCTGACTGACTCAGGTGGGTTCCAAGTATTTAGCCTCGGCGCGATGCGTAAAATTAAAGAGGAAGGTGTTCACTTCCGAAATCCAATTAATGGTGAAAAAGTCTTTTTAAGTCCCGAAAAATCGATGGAGATTCAGAACGATCTGGGTTCTGATATCGTGATGATTTTTGATGAATGCACGCCATATCCTGCTGATTGGGATTACGCCAAGACTTCAATGGAAATGTCTTTGCGTTGGGCTCAGCGTAGCCGCCAACGTTTTGATGAATTAAACAACAAAAACGCATTATTTGGCATCATTCAAGGTAGTGTTTACGAAGATTTACGTGATATTTCTGTTAAGGGACTGGTGGAAATTGGCTTTGATGGGTACGCTGTAGGCGGTCTTGCAGTTGGTGAACCAAAACCAGACATGCACCGTATTTTAGAGCACGTGTGTCCACAAATTCCTGCCGATAAACCACGTTATTTAATGGGCGTGGGCAAACCAGAGGATCTGGTTGAAGGTGTGCGTCGCGGTATTGATATGTTCGATTGTGTGATGCCAACTCGAAATGCACGAAATGGTCATTTATTTGTCACAAATGGCGTGGTAAAAATTCGCAATGCGAAGTATAAATCTGATACTTCAACACTCGATCCTGAATGTGATTGCTATACCTGCCGTCATTATAGCCGAGCCTATTTACATCATCTCGATCGTTGTAATGAAATTCTGGGGGCAAGACTAAATACCATTCATAATTTACGTTATTATCAGCGCTTGATGGCAGGTATTCGTCAGGCGATCGAAGAAGGTAACTTCGAAGAATTCGCTCAAGATTTTTACCAGAAGATTGGGAAAACCCAACCTTCGTTAAATATGGAATGAATTTAAGTGCGAAATTGGGCTAACCTGTGTAGCATAGCAGGCTTGGCTGTACTTATGTTTTAAATTGCTTTCAATAACAATGAGGAAAGTTGAATGAGTTTTTTTATTTCTGAAGCAGCGGCATCCGCAGGCGGTCAAGCACAGGGCAGCCCGTACACGATGGTCATCATGCTCGTCGTTTTTGCCCTGATCTTCTACTTCATGATCCTGCGTCCACAGCAAAAACGTGCTAAAGAGCATCGTAAACTGATGGAATCAATTTCTAAAGGTGATGAAGTTTTAACTACAGGCGGTTTGATCGGACGTGTGAGCAAGGTTTCTGAGACTGGTTATGTTGTTCTTGAACTGAGCGAAACAACTGAAGTAACTATCAAACGTGATTTTGTTGCTGCCGTTTTACCTAAAGGCACAATGAAAGCTATTTAATTTCTGATTTTCCCGAAGGGAACTGCCGTGCTAAACCGTTATCCTTTGTGGAAGTACCTGATGCTGATCGCTGCGATCCTCATCGGCCTGCTTTATGCACTTCCAAACCTATATGGTGAGGATCCGGCTGTTCAGATCACTGGCGCGCGGGGAACCGCCGCCAATGAACAAACGCTGATCCAAGTCCAAAAAACGTTAGAAAAAGACAATATACAGAGTAAATCAATCGCTCTGGAAAATGGGGCTGTACTTGCCCGATTCAACAACTCTGATGTTCAGCTGCTTGCCCGTGAAGCACTCGTTAGCGGACTGGGCGATCAATATGTTGTTGCACTTAACCTTGCACCTGCGACACCTAAGTGGCTAGAAGCTGTTGGCGGTGAGCCAATGAAGCTTGGCCTTGACTTACGTGGTGGGGTTCACTTCCTTATGGAAGTTGATATGGACACTGCATTAGGCAAATTGCAGGAACAAAACATGGACGGTATACGTAATGACTTGCGTGAAGCAGGAATTGCGTACTCTTCTATCCGTAAAGGCGATAACTATAGTGTTGAAGTGCGTTTTCGTAACGCTGACGACCGTAGTCAAGCAGAGAAAATACTGGCTCGTAAATTCCAAGACCTTGTATTCTCCGATGGTAGTAACAATACCATGATTGCCGTTATGACGGATGAGCGTCTACGTGAGGCTCGTAACTATGCCGTAGCTCAAAACATTACTATTATTCGTAACCGTGTAAACCAGTTAGGTGTTGCAGAACCTTTAGTTCAACGCCAAGGTGCGGACCGTATTGTTGTTGAGTTACCAGGTATTCAAGATACTGCGCGCGCGAAAGAAATTTTAGGCGCAACAGCAACACTGGAATTCCGTTTAGTCAACTCAGGCATAGACAGCTCTGCTGCTGAAAGTGGCCGTGTTCCTGGTGATTCAGAAGTTAAATATGATCGTAATGGTGTGCCTTATGTACTCTATAAACGCGTTGTTTTAACGGGGGATCATATTACTGATTCGTCATCCGGCGGCGATGAAAATGGTGCACCACAAGTTAGTATTAGCCTCGACAATGCTGGTGGCTCTATCATGTCTGACTTTACTCGTGATAATCAGGGTAAACTCATGGCAACACTGTTTGTTGAATATAAAGACAGTGGCAAGAAAGATGCCGAAGGTCGTTCAATCTTGGTGAAAGACGAAAAAGTTATCAACGCCGCAAATATTTCTGCACGCTTTGGTAGCCAATTCCGAATCACAGGTATCAATGATCCGAATGAAGCTCGTCAGCTATCATTACTGCTGCGCGCGGGTGCGTTGATTGCACCAATCCAAATCGTTGAAGAGCGTACCATTGGTCCAACTCTTGGTTTGCAAAATATCGAACAAGGTCTGAAAGCCTGTTTAGCTGGTTTGTTTGCATCAATCCTATTTATGATTATTTATTATCGTAAATTTGGTTTGATAGCCAGTACAGCGCTGATGGCAAACTTGGTTATGATTGTGGGTGTAATGTCGCTTCTACCAGGAGCAACACTGACCATGCCGGGTATTGCGGGTATCGTTCTAACCCTGGCAGTTGCAGTCGATGCTAACGTTCTGATAAATGAGCGTATCAAAGAAGAGCTTCGCAATGGGCGCTCCGTCCAGCAAGCGATTCATGAAGGCTATAAAGGTGCCTTCTCAAGTATTATCGACGCAAACCTGACAACACTTATCACTGCAATTATTCTGTATGCAGTGGGTACAGGGTCAATCAAAGGCTTTGCAATTACGACAGCTATAGGTGTCGCAACCTCTATGTTTACAGCTATTATAGGAACACGTGCCATTGTGAACCTATTGTACGGCGGTAAACGTGTTAAAAAGCTGTCAATTTAAGGAGCACGTTGTGGCACAGGATTATACTGTTGAACAATTGAACTATGGCCGTAAAGTCTATGA
Organism: Providencia burhodogranariea DSM 19968; assembly: GCF_000314855.2. Classification (GTDB taxonomy): domain Bacteria; phylum Pseudomonadota; class Gammaproteobacteria; order Enterobacterales; family Enterobacteriaceae; genus Providencia; species Providencia burhodogranariea. The sequence continues at coordinate 188,000 of NZ_KB233225.1, forward strand.
CTTTATGCGCTGGGACAACGTTGCCTTTGGTATTTCTATCGTATTACTTATCGCCTCTATTGCGATTATTGGCGTTAAAGGGTTCAACTGGGGACTTGATTTCACCGGTGGTACCGTCGTAGAAATCAACCTAAGCCAGCCTGCTGATTTGGATAAAATTCGAGAAAGTCTTTCAAACGCCGATCACAAAGACCCTCTTATCCAAAACTTTGGTAGCACCCGTGACATCATGATCCGTTTACCTCCTGCTGAAGGGGTTGCAGGTCAGGAAGTGGGTAAAGATCTAATTAGCATTATCAATAAAAATGTTGATGATAAAGCGACGGTTAAACGTATTGAGTTTGTTGGACCGAGTGTTGGTGCTGAACTTGCTCAAACGGGTGCTCTGGCATTGTTAGCAGCGCTTATCTGTATTCTATTTTATGTTGGTTTCCGTTTTGAATGGCGTTTGGCAGCGGGTGCTGTATTGGCTCTTGCGCATGACGTGGTCATTACGTTAGGTATCTTATCTCTTTTTCATATTGAGATAGATATGACCATTGTGGCATCCTTGATGTCCGTTATTGGTTACTCACTGAACGACAGTATCGTAGTATCTGACCGTATTCGTGAGAACTTCCGTAAGATCCGCCGTGGTACGCCATATGAAATTATGAACGTCTCTTTAACCCAGACGTTGAGCCGTACGATTATGACATCAGCAACGACCTTATTGGTTGTTCTGATGCTGTACATCTTCGGTGGTGCGATGCTAGAAGGATTCTCACTCGTTATGTTAATCGGTGTGACCATTGGTACAATTTCATCTATCTATGTTGCTTCTGCTTTGGCACTGAAGATGGGAATGAGACGCGAGCATTTGATTCCGGTTAAAGTTGAGAAGGAAGGGGCTGACCAAGATTCATTACTGCCTTAATTGTGTATTACTAAGGTCGTATCACTTAGGTGATTGAATAAAGCCAATATCTTTACAACTCGGAGTATGACGAGTATTAAATTAAACACCCTGCAGGGAGACCGCGCAGGGTGTTTTTCATTGCGGTCTGAGTTACACTGTTTACCCGAAATAAGAATCAGGAAACACTATGCATTGCCCATTTTGCTCAGCTGTAGATACGAAAGTAATTGACTCGCGTCTGGTTGGAGAAGGCTCTCAAGTCCGCAGACGACGCCAATGTCTAGTTTGCCATGAACGCTTCACCACCTTTGAAGTGGCGGAACTTGTTATGCCACGGGTAATCAAAAGTGATGAAGTACGTGAACCATTCGATGAAGAAAAGCTTAGGCGCGGTATGCAAAAGGCTCTAGAAAAACGCCCTGTTAGCGCTGATGATATCGAACAAGCAATTATTTCTATCAAGTCACAATTGCGTGCAACAGGGGAAAGGGAAATTCCGTCTAAACTGATTGGTAATTTTGTGATGGATGAACTGAAAAAATTGGATAAAGTTGCCTATATTCGTTTTGCATCAGTATACCGTAGCTTCGAAGACGTGCGCGAGTTTGGTGAAGAGATAGCGAAATTACAGGATTAATAAGATGACTGAACAAGACCGTATTTATATGTCTCGGGCGCTTGAGCTTGCCCAGATAGGCTGTTTTACGACTTCACCAAATCCTAATGTTGGCTGTGTTATCGTGCGTGATGGCGAAATTGTTGGTGAAGGCTATCATCAAAAAGCGGGTGAGCCACATGCTGAAGTCCACGCGTTACGTATGGCAGGCGAAAAAGCTACAGGTGCTACAGCTTATGTTACCTTAGAACCTTGTAGTCATCATGGCCGAACGCCACCTTGTGCTGAAGCATTAATTAATGCGGGTGTAAGCCGTGTTGTTGCCGCAATGCAAGATCCAAATCCAGAGGTTGCTGGTCGTGGTTTGTACATGCTTTCTAAGGCGGGAATTGAGACTGAAACTGGCGTTTTAATGGATCAAGCTGAGGCATTAAATCGTGGGTTTTTAAAGCGTATGCGTACGGCATTTCCTTATATCCAACTGAAACTAGCTGCTTCTCTTGATGGCAAAACAGCATTAGAGTCAGGTGAAAGTAAATGGATTACTTCTGCCGCAGCCAGAAGAGATGTACAGGTGTTGCGTGCGCAAGCAAGTGCTATATTAAGTACTAGTAGCACAGTGCTTGTAGATAACCCATCACTGACTGTACGTTGGAGTGAGTTACCTGATGATGTACAAGCCATCTATCCAGAAGAAACATTGCGACAGCCGATTCGTATCGTGTTAGATAATCATAATAAAGTAACGGCTGACCACAAAGTGACTCAATTGGCGGGGGAATGTTGGTTAATTCGCCCTAAACCTGATTCTGAGGCTATTTGGCAAGGGCAAGTTGAGCAAATTCCTATTTTAGCCGATGATAATGGTATCGATTTAGTTATTCTTATGATGCAATTGGCAAAACGTAATGTTAATAGTATATGGGTTGAAGCAGGACCCAAACTTGCCGGCTCTTTGCTAAAGTTGGGCTTAGTTGATGAACTTATTGTTTATATTGCCCCTAAATTATTAGGGGATAGTGCACGAGGTTTAGTGAATCTACCAGCACTTACTCAGTTATCAGATGCCCCTAAATTTGAATTTACGGATGCGCAAAAAGTTGGTGATGACTTGCGTGTTCGGTTACGTCCTGTGTGGTAATAGGTTTTTTTATAGTTTTGCTGAAATTCAACCACGCGGTTAATGAAAGAATGTGATAAAATCCGCGCCCCGCGGATTATAATTAATATTAAAGGAAGGCTATGAACGTAATTAAAGGTGTTGTTGCTGCGCCACAAGCGCGCATCGTTATTGCAATCGCTCGTTTTAACAACTTTATTAATGATAGTCTGCTGGATGGTGCTGTTGATGCTTTAGAGCGTATCGGCCAAGTGTCTCAAGACAACATTACTGTTGTGTGGGTTCCTGGTGCTTATGAGCTGCCATTAACAGTTAAAGCATTAGCTGAAACGAAAAAATATGATGCTGTGATTGCATTAGGTACAGTTATTCGTGGCGGAACTGCCCATTTCGAATTTGTAGCTGGCGAATGTAGCTCTGGTCTTGCTCATGTTGCATTGAATAGTGATATACCTGTCACGTTTGGTGTTCTGACAACTGAAAACATTGAGCAAGCAATTGAACGTGCTGGTACTAAAGCTGGCAACAAAGGCGCTGAAGCCGCATTAACTGCATTAGAAATGATTAATGTACTTAAGGCTATAAAAGGCTGATTTAGTTTTTTTTATTTAAGGGGAATCTTGTGAAACCTGCTGCTCGTCGTCGCGCTCGTGAGTGTGCTGTACAGGCCATCTATTCATGGCAATTATCCGGTAATAATATTTCCGATGTGGAATATGAATTTATTGCTGAACAAGACATGTCTGATGTTGATATAACTTACTTTCGTGAACTGTTGTCAGGGGTGGCTAATAATGCGATCAAACTTGATCAACAAATGTCACCTTTCTTATCTCGCCAGCTAGAAGAATTAGGGCAAGTAGAGAAAGCAATTTTACGTGTATCTATGTATGAACTTAGCTATCGTCAGGATGTACCTTACAAGGTAGCGATTAACGAAGGTATTGAACTGGCCAAAGTTTTTGGTGCAGAAGATAGCCATAAATTTGTTAATGGTGTTCTTGATAAGGCAGCACCGGCAGTTCGTCGTAAAAAATAAGAAATTGTTCAGGGTTCCCTCCTGTAATACTACAGTAGTAATGAGATAGGCTGGGTTCCGGCCTATCTTTGTATTCATATGTTTATTTTTTAGCGGTAATGCTATTAATTAGGCATAGCGAAAATGGAAAATCTACCATGTCATATGGCGAATTTGACCTCATCGCACGTTACTTTAATCGTCAACTAACCAATCGACGTGATGTGAATATCGGTATTGGTGACGACTGTGCGTTGATGACTATCCCGGAAAAACAGCAGCTTGCAGTGAGCACTGATACACTGGTTTCCGGTATTCATTTCCTTCCAGAGATTTCTCCAGCAGATCTTGCTTACAAATCATTGGCTTCTAATCTAAGCGATCTTGCTGCTATGGGGGCTGATCCTGCATGGGTTTCTCTTGCTATCACATTACCTCATATTGATCCTGATTGGCTTCAGCAATTTAGTGACAGCTTATTTGAACAAATCAATTATTACGGCATGCAGTTGATTGGTGGTGATACAACTCGTGGGCCTATGAGCCTAACCTATACTGTGCACGGTTTAATTCCAGTTGGGAAAGCTTTATCACGCTCAGGTGCTCGTAATGGTGATTGGATTTACGTAACAGGAACGCTTGGTGATAGTGCTGCGGGTTTAGCACTATTACAGGGTAAATTAATCTCTGTAGATGAAAAACAAAAAGCATGGTTAATTGGTCGGCACTTACGCCCTCAGCCTAGGATTTTACAAGGACAAGCGCTACGCAATTTAGCTTCTTCAGCAATCGATATTTCAGATGGATTAATTTCAGATCTCAATCATATACTCAAAGCGAGTGGTTGTGGTGCGCGTATCAATCTTGATGCTTTACCATTGTCTAATGAACTGCAACAAAACTGCTCAGTAGAACAAGCACGCGTTTGGTCTCTTAGTGGTGGGGAAGATTATGAGCTCTGCTTTACGATCCCTGAAATAAATCGCGGCGCATTAGAAATGGCGCTAGCGCATACTGGAGCAAGTTTTACTTGCATCGGGCAGATCAAACCCCAATCTGAGGGGATAAGTTATTATTGCGACAATCAGGTAGTAGATGTTGCATTAAAAGGTTTTGATCATTTTGTTCTGGAAGCAACTAACGGATAAACCCATTTAATTTTTAATAATCGAACCCGTGCCAATAATTTGCCACGGGTTTTTTTTATTGAACTTAATTATTGATCTTTTTACTCAAGTAAAAATTTTTTAATAGTGATGAAAATCAAAGATATTATTTATATTTTTACCTGAAGAGTGAATTGAGATAATTATTAAGTAATACAACAAGTTACCTATTCATGTGTTTAGCATTTTGTTGAAAAGGATGTGCTCTAATTTATTGAATTATAATAACTAATTATTGCCATTATATAAAAGAAAAGCTGCCAAAAGGCAGCTAAAATATAAAGAGGCGTTATATCCCATAAAATAAGAGATATTAGTGTCAATATTGACAAAAATTAATTTGAGGGTAATTAGGTATTAAAAATATACTGAACTTTATTTGAGATAAAAGCAAGATCCTTTTTAAATAAATTTAATTGAAATTGATCTTGTACACTTTTCCAGAATGGATACTGTAAAAGCAGTGATTAGTTTAAATGGATTTGAATTTTAAGTGTTTAAAAACAATACATTATGCGTATTATGTTTTTTGTCAGATAGAAGATGCACGATCAGGCATTGTTTATCGTAACAATGCCTGTTTTGTTTGGATTAATTATTTTTTTTGATACTGTTCGATAGCATCGATTATGCCTTCACTATCTAGCCCTAAATCGCTGATCAGCTCTTCTTGACTACCTTGTGAAATGAAGAAATCAGGTAATCCAAGGTTTAATATCGGTATAATTTTTCGCTCATGCATTAGGAATTCATTGATGCCACTTCCTGCCCCCCCCATGATCGCATTTTCTTCTAGTGTTACTAATAATTCATGGCTATTTGCCATTTCGAGAATTAATGCTTCATCTAAAGGCTTAACAAAACGCATGTCGACAACCGTTGCATTGAGCTTTTCTGCTGCAATGAGCGCGTGGCTAAGCAATGTGCCGAAGCAAAGTATCGCAATTTTCTCGCCTTGACGGCGAACAATACCTTTACCAATAGGTAAAGAAGCAAGCGGTTGTAGCTCTGCGCCAGTTCCAGTTCCACGAGGATAACGAACTGCACACGGCCCTTCTTTATATTGGTAACCGGTATGTAGCATTTGGCGACACTCATTTTCATCACTTGGCGTCATGATAACGAGGGTAGGAATGCAACGCAGGAAGGATAAATCGAATGATCCTTGGTGAGTTTGACCATCAGCACCGACAATACCAGCACGATCAATCGCAAATAGTACAGGGACTTTTTGGATAGCAACATCGTGGATCACTTGGTCATAACCACGTTGCAAGAAAGTTGAATAGATAGCAACAACAGGGTTATAGCCCCCGATTGCCAAGCCTGCTGCAAAAGTCACCGCATGTTGTTCTGCAATAGCAACATCAAAGTATTGTTTAGGGTACTCTTTTGAGAAACGAACCATACCCGAGCCTTCACGCATTGCTGGTGTGATAGCCATCAGTTTGTCATCATTCTCGGCTTCATCGCACAACCAATCCCCAAATATCTTAGAAAACGTTGGTCCGCTTTCTTTGCTTTTAGGTAATGTGAATGTGCTTGGATCGAATTTAGGTACCGCATGCCAGCTGATAGGATCTTTTTCGGCAGGTTCATAACCACGACCTTTTTTAGTCATGATATGTAAGAATTGAGGACCTTTAAGATCACGCATATTTTTCAGCGTTTGCACTAAGGCTATGACATCATGCCCATCAACAGGGCCAATATAGTTAAAGCCTAATTCTTCAAACATAGTGCCAGGAACAACCATACCTTTAATATGTTCTTCAGTTTTCTTTAGCAGCTCTTTGATTGGCGGTAGGTTAGAAAAAACTTTTTTACCACCTTCACGTAATGTGGTGTACAGCTTGCCAGATAGTAGGTGTGCAAGATGGTTATTAAGTGCACCCACGTTCTCAGAAATAGACATTTCGTTGTCATTGAGAATAACTAACATGTCAGGCGCAACGTCACCAGCGTGATTCATTGCTTCAAATGCCATGCCCGCAGTAATTGCACCATCACCAATAATACAGGCAGTTTTACGGTTTTTATCTTCTTTTTCTGCGGCAATTGCCATACCTAAGCCAGCACTGATTGAAGTTGAAGAGTGACCGACACTCAGCACATCATACTCACTTTCTGCACGCCATGGAAAAGGGTGTAACCCATTTTTCTGACGAATAGTATCGATACGGTCTCTGCGGCCGGTCAGAATTTTATGGGGGTAGGCTTGATGTCCAACATCCCAAACAAGGTTATCGAAAGGAGTTTTATAGACATAATGCAATGCAACGGTGAGTTCAATGGCGCCTAAACCAGAGGCAAAGTGACCGCTAGATCGACCAACACTATTTAATAAAAATTGTCTGAGTTCATCACACAATTTAGGCAAGCTTTCTTTAGGCAGCAGACGTAACTCATCTGGTGTTTCTGCCAGCGCTAGTGTTGGATATTTAGCGATATCAATACTCATTAGAGGGCCCACGACTATTTATAATTGTTAATAAGGTAATAGCGCTGATCAATATCAGCGATTGGATTAGCTATTATGCCACTTTTATTATCAGTCGTCTGAATAGAAAGCGGCATTGCATGTTATTAGCTTTTGCGTTCAATAATGAAATTAGCTAGGGCTATTAAGGTTTGTGTATTATAGCCTTGTGCCTCAATAGTTTTTAAGGCATCTAATGCATTATAATACAGTTCACGGGCTTTTTCTTGAGCCGCTTCAAGCCCGAGTAAAGATGGATAAGTACTTTTTTCATGCTCAGCATCAGCTCCCTGGCGTTTGCCAGTCACTTCACTGTCACCAATCACATCTAAAATATCGTCTTGTACCTGAAATGCAAGGCCGATGGATTCAGCGTATTTATCTAAAGCTGGTAATATTTGGCGACCTTTATCTCCAGCAGCATAAGCGCCCATACGAATGGCTGCACGTATTAATGCGCCCGTTTTATGCTGATGAATTCGCTCAAGAGCAGTAAGATCGATTCGCCGACCTTCTGCATCAAGATCTAATGCTTGTCCGCCACACATACCTGCTAAACCGCTCGCATAAGCAAGTTCTGATAACATGGCAATTCTATTTTTATCTGTAACATCGGGCATCGCACCAGATGAAAGCAATTGGAATGCTAAGGTCTGTAATGCATCACCGGCTAAAACCGCATTGCCTTCACCGAACTTAATATGGCAAGTCGGTTGTCCACGACGTAAATCATCATCATCCATGGCAGGAAGATCATCATGAATCAATGAGTAGGCATGAATACACTCAACAGCAGCTGCTGGGGCATCTAGATTATCTTGCTTCACACCAAGCATTGTACCTACAGTATAGGTTAAAAATGGGCGTAAGCGTTTACCGCCAAGCAATGCACCATGTTTCATTGTTGCAGCGAGAGGTAGATCTGAAAAAGGGAGTGCATCTAAGGCGCTTAATATATATTGGTTAACACGCTCATGTGCTTGTTGCTGCTGTAATGTGAAGCTATCAATGTGTTGTTCAGACATAATTTATTCGATATCAGGTGAAAAATTATCAAGGGCTTTATTTTCATCATCACTAAGTAAGATTTGAACGCGTTGTTCGGCTTGTTGAAGGACTTTTTGTCCTTCTTTAGCGATTTTAATACCACGCTCAAACTCATTGAGTGCATCTTCAAGTGGTAGCGAGCCAGACTCAAGACGAGAAACAATTTCCTCAAGTTCTTTAAGTGAATTTTCAAAGCTAACTACAGGAGCTTGTTGAGATTTTTCTTTAGCCATCGTTCTTCAACCACAAATGTTAAATCATAGAATTAGGGGGGGTTATTAGTTTAGCAGACTAGCGTAGTCTCGCTGTGGATACAATTTATTATTGGTGTTTTTAGATTCAGCACGCAAGATAGTGCTATAATGCGCCTCTTTATTGACAATTGGTAACCTGTGCGTGTGTCATTTTTAAAATACGTTCGCTTGCCCCTATAATATTAACATGCTGCTATTATGAAGTTTATCATTAAGTTATTCCCAGAAATTACTATCAAAAGCCAGAGCGTTAGGCTGCGTTTTATTAAAATCCTTACCAGCAATATCCGTAATGTACTTAAATCCTCGGGTAAAGAAATCGCGGTTGTCCGTCATTGGGATAACATTGAAGTACGTGTTAAAGGGGAAACAACGCACGACGAAATTTGTGACATGCTAACGCGTATTCCGGGTATTCACCATGTCTTAGAAGTCGAAGATAAACCCTTTACCAACTTACACCACATTTATGAAATGGTGTACGAGTCTTATGCTGCTTCATTGGAAAATAAAACTTTCTGTGTGCGAGTAAAACGTAAAGGGACACATGAATTTACCTCGATTGAAGCTGAGCGTTATATTGGCGGTGGGCTCAATCAGCACATTCCATCTGCAAAAGTAAGACTAAAACAGCCAGATACAACCGTACATTTAGAGATTGAAGATGATAAACTGATCCTCGTTAAAGCTCGTTACGAAGGTATTGGCGGCTTTCCAATCGGTACCCAAGAAGATGTATTATCACTGCTCTCTGGTGGTTTTGACTCGGGCGTTTCCAGCTATATGTTGATGCGTCGTGGTTGCCGTGTTCATTATTGCTTCTTCAATCTAGGCGGTGCTGCCCATGAAATTGGTGTCAAGCAAATTGCACACTACTTGTGGAATCGTTTTGGTAGCTCACATAAAGTTCGCTTTATCGCCGTAAACTTCGAACCTGTTGTAGCTGAAATCCTTGAAAAAGTCGAAGATGGCCAAATGGGAGTCATACTGAAACGTATGATGGTACGTGCAGCGTCTAAAGTTGCCGAGCGTTATGGCGTTCAGGCACTTGTGACCGGAGAAGCATTAGGGCAAGTCTCTAGCCAAACGCTAACTAACTTACGCCTAATTGATAATGTGTCTGATACCTTAGTATTAAGACCACTAATTTCACATGATAAAGAACATATCATCAAATTAGCACGCCAAATTGGTACGGAAGATTTCGCTAAAACTATGCCTGAATATTGTGGTGTGATTTCGAAAAGTCCGACTGTTAAGGCAATTAAAGCTAAAATCGAAGAAGAAGAGGATAACTTTGATTTTAGTATCTTGGATGAAGTCGTAGCACAGGCTCAAAACATTGATATTCGCCAAATTGCACTAGAAAGCCGTGAGCAAGTGGCAGAAGTGGAAATGGTTAGTGAACTTTCGACCGAAAATGAGGTTATCCTAGATATCCGTTCACCAGATGAGCATGAAGATAAGCCATTATCAATTGACAGTATCGAAGTCAAACATATTCCATTTTATCGATTAGCTACGCAATTTGGTGACTTACCAAAAGATAAAACCTATCTATTATATTGTGACCGTGGTGTGATGAGTCGCTTACAAGCGCTTTACTTGCATGAGCAAGGCTTCACTAATGTGAAGGTATATCGCCCGTAAAAGTATTATCCGATAAATTAGAGCCGATACAGTGAATACCGTATCGGCTTTTTTCCTTGAATCAGTAAACTATAAAACTCGCCAAACCATTTATCCTAAAACGGATCCAAATTGGATGATGTGGACGTCCAATGGTGTATTTTCTCTAGACTAACTCTTGATTAAGTAATTGAAATTATTGATTTTATAATCGAATTGTCTGATCAGTGATTGGGCGTTTAATTCAATTCTTATCCACAGTTCAGGTTAATTTTCGAGATAATCATTAATGCCTGGTGGAAGAACCAGCTCTGAGGCTACTTTTGCTGCAATATCTCGACCAGCTAGCAATTCAATAAGCTTTAGGGCGAAATCAAAGCTAGTTGCTGGCCCTTGGCTCGTGAGTAGATTAACGCGTTCATCAAAATAAACCCGCCTATCAACCCATTTATTTTTAGCAATTTGATGTTCTAATGCGGGATACCCTGTCATATTACCAAGAGGAAATAGTTGGTGGTATTCCAATACGACAGCAGGTGCAGCACAGATTGCTGCAACGATTTTACCATCAAGATGCATTCGTCTAACTTTTTCGACTACTAGTGGGCTATCTCTAAAGGTTTCAGCACCTGTAAGCCCTCCAGGGAGGACAATCGCATCGAAAGGTTCATCTGCTACATTAATTAGTGGGATATCTGCAACGATTTTTATTCCTCTTGATGCTTTGATATTCAAAGAGCCGTCTTCAGTTACACTAGCGAGTGTGACATTAATACCCGCTCGAACTAATAAGTCCGCTGTAGTAACGATTTCTATTTCTTCGCTACCATTGGTGATGCATATCAGCACTGAAGCCGTCATTTTGTTCTTCCTGTTGTTTAATTAAGTGGTACAAGCGATCATTTTCTGGCGTATTGAGGCCATATGATCTCGCTTGTTTAATTAGGTACCCTGTAATGTAATCAATCTCAGTACGTCGTTTTTTACGAATATCTTGCAGCATAGAAGAGTAGTTATCTGCGGTACTTTGAATGATGTCATAAATATAGCTGACAAGCAGGGCTTTATCTGTATGCAATCCTTCCATCGCCATGACTTGGCATATTTCATCAATCAGTAGCTGAATTTGTTCTGGATAATCGGTTAACTTACCATTCTTACAATCATAAACAGCCGTAAGGGGATTAATCACACAGTTAACGGCAAGTTTTCGCCAGCAAGTTGCTAAAATTTGGTTATGCCATGCCACATCGGGTAAAGCTTCATGCAGTATATCGGCAATAGGGTAATAGGGTTCAGCAAGTAGATTAGCTGCGCCAATATGGGTTATACCATTAGCAACATGAAAAACTTGGTTGTTATTTTGCCAAGCTCCATGAGTGGTTACACCGAATAAAAAAGGATGACGTAGAGTTCCTAATTCATCGAGTGTTCCCATACCGTTATGAAGTAATAAAATAGGGCTAGTTTCAGGTATATGATGAAGTAAAGGTAGCAACCCCCCAGATACTTGCCAAGCCTTTAAACAGACGATAATGAATTCACTTTGATTTAAATGACTCATGTTATTGCAAGGGAGTAACTCACGAAAAACACTACCATCGGGCTTGTTCACATCAACAAATACGTCAGATTGAGCTACACGTAACCAGCCTTGTGCTTCATGACCTTTTTGAGTTAATGCTGCAAGCCATAATTTCCCAATTGCACCACAACCAATAAGTGTTATTTTCATATTACCCCTCTGAATATAGAGTGATATATACTCTAAATAACCCAAGTTACAAGTAGGTAAAAAGCAAATATATTCTAGATATATCGAAAACGATATGATTCGAATAGTTCGCTTTAGTACCATGCTGGCACTGACAACACTCTATGTAACTTGAAGTATGACGAATATAGACACATGTAAACTCATATTTCCAGTATAGTGCTTTTGCTGTTAATGGAAAGAGGATATCATGCATCACATTGATTATCTGGAGATCTTAACCATGCCATCATTTGATATTGTATCCGAAGTAGAAATGAATGAAGTCCGTAATGCGGTTGAAAATGCCGAACGTGAATTAACCACCCGTTGGGACTTTAAAAATGTGACAGCAAGCTTTGAGCTAAATGATAAAAATGAATCCATCAAAGTAACGAGTGAATCCGATTTTCAGGTACAGCAGCTACTGGATATTTTGCGTGAAAAAATGGCTAAGCGTGGTATTGATGGTGCTGTACTCAATGTTCCTGACGAAGTAGTTCACAGTGGTAAAACCTACAGTGTGGAAGTGACTTTGAAGCAAGGGATTGAAGCTGCAATCGCCAAGAAAATTGTTAAATCAATCAAAGACAGCAAATTGAAAGTTCAAGCACAGATCCAAGGCGAACAAGTTCGTGTGACGGGTAAATCACGTGATGACTTACAATCTGTTATGGCGCTGATGCGTTCGAGTGATCTAGGTCAGCCTTTTCAGTTTAATAACTTCCGCGACTGATTCACTATAGGGCCCGAATTATGAAGGGCCCATTATCTTATTGTTAGTGAGCTTGAATTATAGCTTCAAGCTGCTCCCTTGACGTTACTTTTCTATCTACTTTGATGTAGACACTTTGCTCTTGTGCGATAACGACAACATCCATGACACCCGGTTGATAAGCCAGCTCTTCTTGTAACCGAACTACATTGGTATAGTTATTTGGTAATTCTAATCGAATGCTACTGACATAGGGTGGTTGCTGCATTGTTAAGCTCACGATGAACCAAATGATAGTTAACAATAATCCACCAATAAATACTGCACCAGCACCATCAGTGTCATATAGCCATCCTCCGAGTATCCCGCCGATTGCTACACCGAGGAATTGGCTGGTGGAATAAACACCCATTGCTGTTCCTTTATAACCCGCGGGAGCTTCTTTACTGATAAGCGAAGGTAGGATAGCTTCCATAATGTTAAAGGCGATAAAAAACAGTTGAAGTCCTAAAAATATCACCCATAAATGATTTCCGGATAACCATAAAGTTATTTCCGCCAACGCGAGTAAAATGATACAAAATAGAAACACTTGCTTCATTTTGCGATGTTTTTCAGCGTAGATAATAAAAGGTAGTACAGAGATAAATGCAATCAACATGGTAATGAGATAAGCTTTCCAGTGATCTTTTGCTAGATATCCGGCATTTGCCATGATTAAAGGAAGTGCAACGAAACTAGCCATAAGCAATGTATGTAAGCTTAAAATACCTAAGTTCAATTTAAGTAATTGTGGATGAGTAAGAACCGCACGTAAATTTCCTTTAACGAAGGCAGATTCACGATTAGTGATGTGTTGATTACCATTCGGGACGACAAAGAGCGTTACAATAATTGCACCAGCAGCGAGTAAAGTAATACCCCAAAATAGCCCACTAATTCCAACCCAATGGGTGATAATTGGACCAAGAACTAGTGCAATAGCGAAGGTAATACCGAAGCTTATACCGATAAAAGCCATGGCTTTAGTTCGGTTTTGTTCGCGAGTGAGGTCAGATAATAGAGCCATGACAGCGGCAGAAATTGCTCCTGCTCCTTGTAGTGCTCGACCAATAATGATCCCCCATATCGAATCACTAAGTGCGGCTATTATGCTACCAATAATAAAAATTATCAGTCCAAATACAATTAATGGCTTGCGTCCTATTTTATCAGACATTAAGCCAAACGGAATTTGGAAAATGGCTTGGCTTAATCCATAAATACCAATTGCTACACCGACTAAAAATTCAGTTGAATCTTTAAGTTGTATTCCGTAGCTGGTGATAATGGGTAATACCATAAACATCCCTAGCATTCGTAGGGAAAAAACAGATCCTAACCCCCATGTCGCACGTAATTCGGAGGAGGTCATTTTGTTATCGTTCATAAATACTCGTCATACTTCAAACTGTAGCTACGATGGCTTCATGCACTAACTTTAATCATGTAGTTATCTATGATCCTAAAAATTAGTTTCACTTGCCGCCTTGCTACAACTTTAACTATTTAGAGCATCTATACTCATGACTTTTTAAGTTGTAGCGTATTTTCATAGAGGTAAAAATTTAGTCCATTGAGCCAAATAGCAATGTTAGTTTAATAGCTGAATTATTTGTTTTCTGGTTACAATGGCTTAGAATGTTACTGATTATAATTCCAGTTATGTATTCGCCATACCTTAATTTACATGGTCATTGACTGCGCTCAGTTAGCCGAGTGACATAGTTTATCTATGCTCCGCCACCTATCTTCACTTATCGTCTATATGCAAATCAAATCCAAATTATCTAGAGTATAGAAAGGTATTATCTAGCGATTACAGATAAACAGCAGCTATTTAATCATAAAAGCTATTCAATAGGATAGGTAGATTAGTCAAATAAAAATGGATAATAGCATTGAATACCAAATAAAAACGGCAGGACAAGCCTGCCGTTAGGAGTAACTAGTTAGAAATTACTTAACTAAGGCTATAACAGTATCGTGCGAAACTATAGGATCAACTGACATCATTATGCTTAATGAAGTTATTGCAATGATGGAGAAGACAAATAGTTTTCTAGCCCAAACACGGTCATCATTTTCGGTTTTAAAGCCGGAAATTGCCATACCAAGCCACCAAAGGCTAACTGCTGCACCTACAATTAGATATTTATAACCAGCATATCCGCTGATAGTCAACATCAGTGTTGCGACCATAAATGCTAAAATATACAAGAAAATATGTGTCTTCGCGACAGAGATTCCCTTGATAACGGGTAGAACCGGAATATTAGCTGCTTTATAGTCTTTAAAACGGAAAATTGCGATGGCATATGAGTGAGGCATCTGCCACAAGCTAAATATCAATAACAGGATAAGTGCACCTGTATCAAATTCATTTGTGACTGCGCAGTAACCTATAACAGGTGGAGCTGCGCCAGATAAGCTTCCAATCAATGTGCCATAGACCGATTTACGTTTCATATATAGGCTATAAACACCTACATAAACGATGAAACCAATCACCGCAAGTAGCATTGCTAGAGCATTTGCTGCTACAAGTAGTAGCAGCATGCCAGCAATACCTAATGCAGTGGCGTAAATCAGGCTAACTTTCGGGTCAATCAGCCCTTTAACTAAAGGGCGATTCTTAGTTCTTTCCATGATACGGTCGATATCACGATCGATGTAGTTGTTAAAAACACAACCAGAAGCGACGACCAGTGATACACCCAGCAAAGTCGCAATAAACAGCGGGTAATCGATAGTGCCTTTTGAGGCAAGTAGAAAACCGCCGATCACAGAAATTAAATTTCCGAAAATAATTCCTGGTTTGGTCACTTGCAGGTATTGCTTAAACATATCGGCAACTCTTTAGTCGAGCATCATATTGATGTTCAGGTTGTACATAATCCACAGAGAGCCAATGACAACGATACCGATGATTAGCAAAGTGAAAAGGAATGCAATCAGGTTCCAGCGCTCATCTGATGATGTGTTCATGTGCAAGAAGCAGACTAAGTGTACGAGAATCTGCACAACAGCCATTCCGACAACAGTCCAAAGAATAACAGCTTGGGATGCTGTACCTTCCATAACCATCCAGAAAGGTATTACCGTCAAGATGACTGATAAAATAAAACCAATCGCATAAGTCTTCATGCTACCGTGGCTTGCTCCAGTATGAGCATCTTTTGCGTGACTCATTTAAATTGCCCCCAGAAGATAAACAACGGTAAATACACAGATCCAAACTACGTCTAAGAAGTGCCAGAACAAGCTTAAGCAGTTCAGGCGAGTTTGGTTAACTTCGGTTAAGCCACGGCGTGAGATTTGAATCATCATAATGATAATCCAAACTAGACCACAAGTAACGTGAATACCATGAGTTGCAACCAGAGCAAAGAAGCCAGATAGGAAGCCACTACGGTCAGGTCCGAAGCCTTCTGCAATAAGTTCATGGAACTCATAGACTTCCATGATAACGAAGCCAAGGCCTAATAGGAAAGTCACAAACAGCCAAAGATTGACTGAGGCGATTTTACCTTTATGCATTGCTAGCATAGCGAAGCCATAAGTGATACTACTGAATAACAGTAAGAATGTTTCACCTAAAACGAACTTCAGACTAAAAATGTCTTTACCTTCAGGGCCGCCAGCAGTGCCATCAGCCAGAACAACATAAGTAGCAAATAAAGAGGCAAACAGTATCAGGTCACTCATCAAGTAAACCCAGAAACCAAATACCTTAGTACCACCAGCATCGTGGTGCCCATGCTCTGCATGGGCTGCATTATGATTAGTCATAGTGTTAGTTGACATCGTTCACACCTGCCTTACGTAAGTCTTCAAAGTGCTTATTCTCGATTTCTTCGATTTCAGCCACAGGTACGTAGTAATCAACATCTTCGTCGAAGCTTTTTGCAATCCAAGTAACAATCATGCCACCGAAACCAACGATTGCTAGCCACCAGATGTGCCAAATCATTGCGAAACCAAATATCAAACTGAATGCAGCAATAATCACGCCTGCACCTGTATTTTTTGGCATATGAATTTCTTCATATTCAGTAGGTTGCTTGTGAGCAGTACCTTTTTCTTTCATATCCCACCAAGCATCACGAGTTTGGATGTGTGGTTCGACAGCGAAGTTATAAAAAGGCGGTGGTGAAGAGGTTGCCCACTCAAGAGTACGTCCGCCCCATGGATCTCCCGTTAAATCACGGTTTTCATGGCGATCACGGATACTTACGATGACTTGGACAACTTGACATGCAATACCGATAGCAATCAGCGCAGCACCACATGCAGCCACTACTAGCATTGTGTGGTAAGTTGGGTCAATGTTTTGGCTTATACGACGGGTCATACCCATAAAGCCAAGAACATACAGCGGCATAAATGCAACGAAGAAACCGATGATCCAGAACCAGAAGGCACGAACACCCCATTTTTCGTTCAGAGTGAAGCCGTAAGCTTTCGGGAACCAATAAGTCAGACCAGCGAAACAGCCGAACACAACACCACCAATAATAACGTTATGGAAGTGAGCAATTAAGAACAAGCTGTTGTGTAGAACGAAGTTAGCACCAGGAACAGCAAGAAGAACACCCGTCATACCACCAACAGAGAAGGTGATAATGAATCCGATGGTCCACAGCATTGGCGATTTAAACTCGATACGGCCTTGATACATAGTAAACAGCCAGTTGAAGATCTTAACCCCTGTTGGGATTGCAATAATCATGGTTGCTATACCGAAGAAGGCATTGACGTTCGCACCGGACCCCATCGTAAAGAAGTGGTGAAGCCAAACAATGAACGACATGATAGTAATAACGATTGTTGCCCATACCAGTGAGGTATAGCCGAACAGACGTTTTTTCGAGAACGTTGCTGCAATTTCAGAGAACACTCCGAACACTGGCAGAACAAGAATATACACCTCTGGATGGCCCCAGGCCCAAATCAGGTTGATGTACATCATCATGTTGCCGCCCATATCATTGGTAAAGAAATGGGTGCCCAGATAACGGTCTAATGTCAGCAGTGTGATTGTCACAGTCAGAATAGGGAAGGCTGCGATAATCAAAATATTGGTACAGAAAGCTGCCCAAGTAAATACAGGCATCTTCATCATCGACATACCAGGCGCACGCATGCGAATGATAGTTGCGAAGAAGTTAACACCCGTTAGTAGCGTACCGATACCGGATATTTGGAGACTCCATATCCAATAATCGACCCCGACACCAGGGTTGTACTCCAAGCCGGACAACGGCGGATAAGCTAACCAACCTGTTTGTGCGAATTCACCTACCCCTAAAGATAAGTTAATCAGCACGACACCAACCACGAAGAACCAAAAGCTTAATGAGTTCAAGAATGGGAAGGCAACGTCACGCGCACCGATTTGTAGTGGCACAACAAGGTTCATTAAACCAACAACAAATGGCGTAGCCATGAAGAAAATCATGATAACGCCGTGAGCTGTAAAGATTTGGTCATAGTGATGAGGGTTCAAAAACCCTTCTTGGCCTGCAGAGGCAAGAACCTGCTGACCACGCATCATGATGGCATCCGCAAATCCGCGGAACAACATGACTATCGCTACGATGATATACATAATACCGATTTTTTTATGGTCAACAGTTGTTAACCACTCTTTCCACAACCATTTCCATTTACCGAAGTAACTGATCGCACCCACAAGCGCTAAGCCGCCAATGACGATAGCAATTAGTGTGACAACGATAATAGGTTCATGGAGCGGAACTGCATCCAGTGTTAATTTTCCGAACATGCCCTTATTCCTCAGTGCCTGTATGAGCAGAGTGGCTCATATGCATAGAATGACCTGCAGATTCATCTTTCGACTCTACAGGTGCGTGACCTTTATGGTGCTCATGACCAAATTTGAGAACAATGTCTTGGTACAGATTAGGTTTCACGCTAGAGAAGTAGGTAACAGGAACGTTTGTGCTCGGCTTAGCGACTTCGTCGAAAGCTTGCATAGTATCCATAGTTTTTGGTGAGGCTTTCACCTTTTGAACCCACTCATCAAAACCTTGGCGATCTTGAGTTGCAATTGCATTAAACTTCATATCGGAGAAACCATGGCCACTATAGCTTGCAGAAAATCCTTTATAAGTGCCTGGTTCATTAGCGATCAAATGAAGCTTAGTTTGCATTCCTGCCATTGCGTAGATTTGGCCACCTAAAGATGGAATGAAGAACGAGTTCATCACCGAATCAGACGTAATTTTGAAATTGACAGGGACACCAGTAGGGAACGCAATTTCGTTAACTGTCGCGATACCTTGCTCAGGATAAATAAATATCCATTTCCAGTCAGCGGAAATAACTTCAATGGTGACAGGTTCCTGATCACTAACTAATGGCTGATAAGGATCAAGCTCATGAGTCGTTTTCCAAGTGATAGCACCTAGAATGATGACGATAATGATAGGAACAGTCCAACAGACTAACTCAATTTTATTAGAGTGAGACCAATTTGGACGGTAGGTTGCTGATTTATTGGATTCACGATATTTCACGGCAAAGATAATTGACATGAAAATAACAGGAATCACAACAACGAGCATTAAGCCGATTGCAATAAGAATCAGCTCTTTCTGTTTAACGCCAACGGCGCCTTTAGGATCCATCAACACCATATCGCAACCGCCTAATAATAAGGCAGCAGCAACCAGCGAGATTGCTCCAATGCTTTTTTTGTAGTTCATAAGTCTCATCCACGACCCCAAATGACAAAGATTCTAATTGTCGTTTCATCAGTGGGGGCATTCTACGGTAAGGTTATGTTAGTGTAAACAATTGTAAGGTAAAGAAATGGGATTGTTAGCTCTTTATGTTAATATGATCACATGTGACGAAATCATAATAAAAAAGTTAACAGTTAAGTAGATTATATCTGTCTTTAGAAAAAACAGTGGTAATAGTAAAGTATCCTTGTCATTTATCAAAGAAAAATATGTACAAAAGTGAGATGAAAATAAAGAAACTGATATAGGTTTTAAATGAAATTTCAGATTGAAATATAAATTTTCTAGCGATAAGGCGATTAAAACTACCTTATCGACTAAATGTCGTTAATTTTATTATAATGAATTGAAAATTTTGATTTTTATTTATTTATTTAGAAAGTTTTCTCTACGTATTTAGAATGTATACTTTAATGTATAAATGATTGCATCCTGATAAAAATCATCACCTAATTTATTATCGGCATAGCGATATTGAATGCCCGCTGATAAGTTTGGTGTCGCATTCCACCAAAATGCGAGAGCGCCATTCACACCATCGCGACCACCATTACCATAACGTTTATGGCGTGTGAATTCCATTTCTGTCCAGTTAGTGATCATGAAATCTTCTTCATACATTTTAAATCCATAGCCTGCTACCCAGCCTAATATATAGCCATTATTGCCTGAGTAATATGTTTGATCAACATAGTGCATTGCGATGAATGGCTTGAACCAGACATCACCAATTAACGTATTGTAGCCTAAACCATATAGGGTGTTAACTTCATGGAAATTACCACCATATTTAGCTCCGGGCATAGACCAAGTACCATAAACGTGACCATATAGGTTAAAACCTCTATCCCCTAAATAATAACGTCCAGTGGTTTTTATTGTATAACGCTGATTACGCCCTGGCTCTGTACGGCGTTTGTGAAATGGGTTTTCTACATCGAAAAAGCCATACAACTCTCCCCAATTGAAGTTAGCGCCACCTTCTAACTCAATATAGGCAAAATCTTTTTTTCGTGTAGTGTTTTCTGATTTAGTTTCGGTACGATGAGATCAGTCTAAATAGTTGATATTGATATCCGCGAAACCATTTTGGTAGCCAAGAAAGTCATCAGCATTAGCTGTTCCTGCTAAAGATGCAACAGCAGCGACGTAGATAAGTTTTTTCATAATATATAATTTTCACTTAATTATTTGCTTTGGTTATTATTGATGCTATCCAAATTTCAACCATCCATTGAATTATGGATGTTAGGCTTTTGATCTACAAATAAGAAATTAATTTAAATAATTAAGTTATATTAATCACTTTTTATTCGTTTTAGTGTCAAAATTTGCTAGTCGGATCTTGATTTTGAAATCAAAAAACCCGGAGTGAATTAGTTACACTCCGGGTTGGTTTCTTTGATTAATAATTTATTTCTTAACTATTTTACGTACAGCAAAGAAATCAAGGCACCCGCCAACGATTAAACTTATTCCACCAATACTGACACCTGCATTGAATATCATGTTTTGGTAATCGGGTAGGGCAAGCCACAATGATATATGAGAAGTGAATAGATAGATTTTAATGGGCGAGAAAGCAGTCACTAATAAAATTAGTAACCAAATTGCAAGAATGCTGATAGCAACAATGAGAGAATAAACAGCGGCCTTGTATGCTTTAGCATATTGTTCTCGACGCTGGAATAACCCTGTGGTTTGGGTATAAATCAATGAGGTTCTACAGGCAAGTAATAACAAAATACCCGGCACAGCAACGAAAATTGAAATTAAATAAAACATTGGCCAGCCATAGGTGCTGACAAAAATACTAGCAACAGGTCCTATATAGACTCTCCCAACAGCGGAAAGTGCAGATAGCAGTGCAAATTGTGTTGCTGATAATGACTTATTACATAAGGTCATTAGTAGGGCAACAAATGCTGCAGTACCCATTCCTGAAAATATATTTTCCAGAAAAATAATTGAACCCATGCTGATAATGTTGGGTGGTGTTACGGCAAGGAACCAGTAACCTATATTGGAAACGCCTTGTAAAATACCGAAGACAAATAGAGCTTTAAATAAGCTCATATTTCGCATTAAATAACCACCAAACAGCGCCCCTATAATAGTGGCGGTCATACCAACAGTTTTATTAACTGCACCGACTTCACTTAAGCTAAAACCAAGACCATTAAGTAAAAAGTTAGTATTGAGGGCCATTACAAAGGCATCGCCCATTTTATAAAAAACCAATAGCAATAGTATTAACCATGCATTGTTACGACTGAAGAATTCAGCTAATGGCTCGTAAATAGCATCTTTTAATGAGGTGGGTGCCGCACCGTTATCTTCTGGCTCTTTGGCGAGTAGTGTGGCAATAACACCAATCAACATCAAACCCGCCATGAGCAAGTAGAGTTGTTTCCATGTGAGGAATTTATCCGCCATCCATAACGCCAACCCACCGGAAACTAGCATGCTGATGCGGTAACCCATAACAGAAACTGCTGCGCCGAACCCGCGTTCTTCTGCGCTTAATAAGTCCGTTTTGTAAGCATCAAATACGATATCTTGTGATGCAGAGAAGAAAGCCACTGAGACAGCCAGTGCTGCTAGCCACCATAAATGTTCTGACGGGTTCATAAAACCCATGGCTGCAATACTAATAATTAGAAGGAGTTGTGTTGTTATCAACCAGCCTCTACGCCTACCAAGGAATGGTGGCGTATACCTATCCATCATAGGAGACCAAAGAAACTTTAAAACATAAGCTTGGCCGACAAGTGAAAAAAAACCGATAGTTTTAATATCAATGTTTTCAACCGTTAACCAAGCTTGTAATGTTCCCGCCGTAAGGGCTAAAGGCAGGCCAGAGACGAAACCTAATAGGATTAAAATGGCAGTATTGGGTAAAAAAACGCGGGACATAATCTTCCTATAGGTTCGCTATCTTATTAAATATTGAGTGTATGTTTAATAACCAGTTGTCAGTGTGACCATAACAACTGGTTATGCATTCAGAGGAGTAGTGAAGTTCAATTATCGAGAATTTTGTTTGATAAACTGAGTCAATTCTTGATCGTTTGCCATATCTGTTATCAAATCAGTCAATGCTGTATTGATTGCTTTTTCTATCTTGTCATTGCTTGCGCCTAACAGCTCTTGATTGTTGTAGTTACGTGTAAACGTCCGTGATTTTGTGGAACCATTTGGTGCTGTTGCATTCACTGTAACACTCGAATTGACAGTAATGTTATGACGTAAGTTACCTTCAGTGACCTGAGCATTCAATTGGTTTAGCTGTACCACTAAATTAACATTTGCGGGTGACGATACCATGAAGCCACGTGCAGCCATTTGTTTTTCCACGGCTTCCTGCATTAAATAACGCGGATCGCGTGAGGGTGATAATACGACCAAAGCACCATTCCGGTTAACTTCAGATAGTGATTTTGATGTTCTATTGTCGATACTGCTGATGCTAATTGAAGTGGCATTCAGTGTTGGATTTCTCGCTGGCAGTGTAATCTTGGGCTCAAGCGATAAAGTATTGTTACTTGTTGCACAACCTGCTAGAAGAAATAGTGCAAAAAGTGGAAAACAAAGTTTTCTTAACATAATTTTTCCAGTTCATCTTTCCTAATTGAGTACGTTCCGTTATGGTGCAACTTATGATCTACCCATAGTACATCGAGTTATTGCGATCTTGATTAAATGCAATTACCTAACTGAAACTCGAGCTATTTTGAGCATAGTACCATGTTGACGGATTTCTTGAATGATTAGGCAACATTTTCAGGAAAAATTCGCCAAATCGGACAACTATCATACCATTGGAGAGTGATTTTCCACTATCGCCACAAAAAAGATAACAAAAAAAACGTAAAATTTAGGGTTAATAAAGGAGTTATTTTTATGGATACGAATTCACCACTGGACATGCAATCTCGGGTTAGGCAAAAATTGCATGTAGCCTTTGACCCCACTCATCTTGAAGTTATTAATGAGAGCTATCAGCACAATGTCCCCCCGGGTTCAGAAAGCCACTTTAAAGTAATTTTGGTGAGTGAAAAATTCGAAAATAAACGTATGGTTGCCCGTCATCGTGAAATTTATGCTATTTTGGCGGACGAATTAGCCGGGAGCATTCATGCTTTAGCGCTCCATACCTATACTCCGTTGGAGTGGAGCGAATTAACAGATACTGCATTAAATTCACCGGCATGTCGTGGTGGTGGTAAAACAAGCGGGTGATTGACTCGTTGACTGTTTTGCTGTCATTCTGATGTGATAATTCACTCAATTTATGATGACGTTATTTTATATTGATGAATGTTTTTTCTTCAATTCTCTTGAAGAATGAATTTTTTAGTCAGAAAAGTCACAAATAAAGAGGAATAATTGCTTCTTTTATCGGCTTTTCTCGACTCAGAGCATATGCATCGGTATAATGTTGCGTCTAATTTTCAGTAAGGTTTCGGGACGCTTCTGATATCAGGGATGACCGTTGTGAAAACAACGCCCCCGGTTCTGGAAGGGAGAAGGTCATTAAAATTTAATGGCATAACTCTGGAGTAGACCGATCACTAAGATTTTTTTTGAGGTAAAAAGATGCAAGTTTCTGTTGAAACGACTCAAGGCCTTGGGCGTCGTGTAACAATCACCGTTCCTGCTGCCGATATTGATAAAGCAGTAAACAGCGAGCTGGTCAGCGTCGCGAAGAAAGTTCGTGTTGATGGTTTCCGTAAAGGAAAAGTACCAATGAACATCGTTAAACAGCGTTACGGCGCGTCTGTTATGCAAGACGTTCTGGGCGATGTTATGCAACGTAACTTCATCAACGCTATTGTTGAACAAAAAATCAATCCAGCGGGTGCACCTAGCTATAAGCCAGAAATGCTCGAAGATGGTCAAGATTTTGTTTACTCTGTTGAATTCGAAGTTTATCCAGAAATTGAACTGAAAGGTCTGGAAACTATCGAAGTCGAAAAACCAGTTGTTTCCGTTAAAGATGAAGATCTGGAAAACATGCTGGAAACTCTGCGTAAACAACAAGCTCAGTGGGCTGAAGTGTCTGAAGCAGCAACAGCTGATTCACGTATCACTATCGACTTTACTGGCTCTATTGACGGTGAAGAGTTTGAAGGCGGTAAAGCTGAAGACTTCGCACTGGTCATGGGCGAAGGCCGTATGATCCCTGGCTTTGAAGATGGCGTTGTTGGTCACAAAGCTGGCGAAGAGTTTGATATCGAAGTTAACTTCCCAGAAGATTACCATGCTGAAAACCTAAAAGGTAAAGCTGCAAAATTTGCAATCGTTCTGAAGAAAGTTGAACAGCGTGAACTACCAGAATTTACTGAAGAGTTTATTAAACGTTTCGGTATTGCTGATGGCACACTGGAAGGCCTGCGTGCAGAAGTCCGTAAAAATATGGAACGTGAACTGAAAAATGCGGTACGTAACCGTGTTAAAGCTCAAGTTCTAGATGGTTTGGTTAATGCCAACGATATCGAAGTTCCAGCAGCAGTTGTTGATGGTGAAATCGACGTTTTACGTCGTCAAGCGGCTCAACGTTTTGGTGGCAACGAACAGCAAGCGATGGAACTTCCTCGTGAATTGTTTGAAGAACAAGCTAAACGTCGTGTTGTTATTGGTTTGCTGTTAGGCGAAGTGATCAGCACAAACGAACTGAAAGCTGATGAAGATCGCGTTAAAGTACTGATCGAAGAAATGGCATCAGCTTACGAAGATCCGTCAGAAGTTATCGAATACTACAGCAAAAACAATGAACTGATGAATAGTGTTCGTAACTTAGCATTAGAAGAACAAGCAGTAGAAAAAGTTCTTGAAGCTGCTAAAGTCACAGAGAAAGAAACTAATTTCACTGAGTTGATGAACCAAGTTCAAGCTGGTTAATTTTACTTTTTGAGTTGTTCAAATGATAAACCCGTAGTGTTGCGCTACGGGTTTTTTGTCAATAAGAATAAAATAGCCTTGAAAATAATATTTATGCCCTAATCTTGATATGAATATTACAGTATTATATTCAAGGTATTTATACCGTTATTATCGGTTAGATACGGTTTAATCTGAAAGCACAAATCAGTGAATCCTTACAGACTTGTGTTAAACTATTTTATAGAGCGTCTATTTTCTGCTGCATAATTAGCATCGTTGAAACTCACTTTTCTGAAATACTTAAATTAAGTCAGACGAAATAAAAAGTGAGCGAATATATGCAAGAGACAGAAAATTTAAAGACAAATTGTTTGTTTGTGGCAGCATTTTTGCCCTAAAGTCGGGTAGACAGCAAATTAGGCGCAAGCACCAGAAAGTTTTTAATAGGAGATTTTGATGTCACATTTTGGCGGTCAGGAAAAGCTAGCATCCCAAATGGCATTAGTGCCAATGGTCATTGAGCAGACCTCTCGGGGTGAACGTTCATACGATATTTACTCACGTCTGTTAAAAGAACGTATTATCTTCCTGACTGGTCAGGTGGAAGATCATATGGCGAATTTAATCGTCGCACAGATGCTATTTTTGGAAGCAGAAAATCCAGAAAAAGATATCCAGCTATACATCAACTCCCCCGGCGGTGTGATCACTGCGGGTATGTCAATTTATGACACCATGCAATTTATTAAACCAGATGTTAGTACTATTTGTATGGGGCAAGCTTGCTCAATGGGTGCTTTCTTACTAACGGCTGGAACAAAAGGCAAACGCTTCTGCTTGCCTAATTCTCGTGTCATGATCCACCAACCTTTAGGTGGTTATCAAGGCCAAGCAACAGATATTGAAATTCACGCTCAGGAAATTCTGAAAGTAAAATCTAGAATGAATGAATTGATGGCACTGCATACAGGTAAATCCATCGAAGAGATTAATCGTGATACTGAACGTGATCGTTTCTTATCTGCGAATGAAGCTAAAGAATATGGTTTAGTCGATCAAATTTATACTAGCCGTTAAATTAGCTAGCACATCGACTTAATACATTTATTAATATTAAAGAAATTTATTACTTTGTTTATTCTATATAATATTTTGATTAAAAAAGTAATATGACTATAAGTGAGGTCACCTGATGACAGAAAAGCGCAAAGAGGGATCAGGTAAACTGTTGTACTGCTCTTTCTGCGGAAAAAGTCAGCATGAAGTCCGTAAGCTGATTGCCGGTCCATCAGTCTATATCTGTGATGAATGCGTCGACTTATGTCTCGATATCATCCGTGAAGAGATCAAAGAGCTGGCTCCTCATCGTGAGCGTAGTGCGCTACCGACACCCCATGAAATTAGAGAGCACCTTGATGATTACGTCATTGGCCAAGAAAAAGCGAAGAAAGTTCTAGCTGTTGCTGTCTACAATCACTACAAGCGTTTACGTAATGGTGATACTACAAAGGAAGGGGTTGAACTCGGTAAAAGCAATATTTTGCTGATAGGCCCAACGGGTAGTGGTAAAACATTGCTTGCAGAAACACTTGCTCGTTACTTGGATGTGCCATTTACGATGGCAGATGCGACAACATTAACTGAAGCTGGTTATGTGGGTGAGGATGTTGAAAACATCATTCAAAAACTCCTACAAAAATGTGACTACGATGTTGAAAAAGCACAACGTGGTATTGTCTATATCGATGAAATTGACAAAATTTCTCGTAAATCGGACAACCCATCGATTACTCGTGATGTTTCTGGGGAAGGTGTACAGCAAGCATTGTTGAAACTGATTGAAGGAACAGTTGCAGCAGTTCCACCGCAAGGTGGCCGTAAGCATCCACAGCAAGAGTTTTTACAGGTTGATACATCTAAGATATTATTTATCTGTGGTGGTGCTTTTGCTGGCCTTGATAAGGTTATCGGTCAGCGTTTAAATACACGTTCAGGCATCGGGTTCGCTGCTGAAGTTAAAGGCGAATCAGAAAAAGTAACTGAAGGTGCATTATTAGCGCAAGCTGAGCCAGAAGATTTGATTAAGTTTGGTCTTATTCCTGAGTTTATTGGTCGCTTACCTGTCGTTGCAACCTTGACTGAACTGAGCGAAGAAGCATTGATTCAGATTCTGAAAGAACCGAAAAATGCATTAACAAAACAGTATCAAGCGTTATTTAGTCTTGAAGGTACTGAATTAGAGTTTCGTGAAGAAGCGTTAAAAGCTATTGCGAAAAAAGCGATGGCACGTAAAACCGGTGCTCGAGGTCTACGTTCTATTGTTGAGGCTACATTGCTAAATACAATGTATGACCTACCTTCTATGGATAATGTAGCTAAAGTAGTTGTTGATGAGAATGTTATTAATGAACAATCTGATCCATTACTGATCTACAGCAAGCCTGATGCCCAAGCCTCCGGTGATAATTAACACCTAAGATTTAGCTCAAATTAAGTCATAAAACAAAATGAGGGTCTTTCCCTCATTTTGCTTTTTATGTTTAAGTACCATTGAATGCTAAAATCTTGTCCCCATATAGTTTATATTCTGAGTGCGGTTTCTTTGTTTTTAAATAAAGATTTTTAAGCAATAATCGGAAACCCTTAAACTAGCGTGAGCTAAACGAAGAGAGAGCTTTATGAATCCAGAGCGTTCCGAACGCATTGAAATACCAGTATTGCCTCTGCGTGATGTAGTGGTATACCCACACATGGTGATCCCACTGTTTGTTGGACGTGAAAAATCCATTCACAGTCTGGAAGCAGCGATGGATCATGATAAGCAAGTTATGCTGGTAGCCCAAAAAGAGGCCTCCACTGATGAGCCTGGGGTTAATGATTTATTTTCTGTTGGTACAATAGCTTCTGTTATCCAAATGCTAAAACTGCCTGATGGAACAGTTAAGGTATTAGTTGAAGGGCTTAAAAGAGCGCGTATTAGTAGTTTGACTGACAATGGTGAGTATTTCTTAGCTCAAGCGGAATACTTAGAACCTGAGTCAGCAAAACACACCCCAGAGACCGAAATGTTTTATGATGAAGAAGGCACAAAAACGCCATCTTCAGATGTTCTTGATGAAAAAGAACAAGAGGTTCTCTATCGCACAATTGTTAGCCAGTTTGAAAGTTACATCAAACTGAATAAAAAAATTCCACCTGAAGTCCTGACATCACTGCATTCTATCGAACAAGATCAACTGGATAAACTAGCTGATACGATAGCATCTCATATGCCACTTAAATTGGCAGATAAACAGCGTGTGTTAGAGATGGCGAATATTTCAGAGCGCGTTGAATTCCTGATGGCAATGATGGAATCAGAAACTGAGCTGCTACAAGTTGAAAAACGTATTCGTAATCGTGTTAAAAAGCAGATGGAAAAAAGCCAACGTGAATATTATTTGAATGAGCAAATGAAAGCCATTCAAAAAGAGCTTGGTGAGATGGATGATGCGCCGGATGAATATGAATCGCTGAAACGTAAAATCGAAGATGCGAAGATGCCGAAAGAGGCTCATGAAAAGGCTGAAGCTGAATTACAAAAGCTAAAAATGATGTCACCAATGTCTGCGGAAGCGACTGTCGTACGTAGTTATATCGATTGGATGGTTCAGGTACCATGGAATAAACGTAGCAAAGTTAAAAAGGATCTGGTTAAGGCGCAAGAAATCCTTGATACAGACCATTATGGCTTAGATCGCGTTAAAGAGCGTATATTAGAATATCTGGCAGTACAAAGCCGAGTTAGCAAAATTAAAGGGCCAATTTTATGTTTAGTTGGACCTCCTGGAGTTGGTAAAACGTCTCTTGGCCAGTCTATTGCGAAAGCAACTGGTCGTGAGTATACCCGTATGGCTCTAGGTGGTGTTCGTGACGAAGCTGAAATTCGTGGACATCGTCGTACCTATATCGGTTCTATGCCGGGTAAACTGATCCAGAAAATGGCAAAAGTTGGCGTTAAAAACCCACTATTCCTGTTGGATGAGATAGATAAAATGTCATCTGATATGCGTGGTGATCCTGCATCAGCACTTTTAGAGGTGTTAGATCCAGAACAGAACGTTGCATTTAACGACCATTATTTGGAAGTTGATTACGATCTTTCTGATGTCATGTTTGTGGCAACATCTAACTCAATGAATATTCCGGCTCCATTGTTAGATCGTATGGAAGTTATTCGTCTTTCTGGTTACACCGAAGATGAAAAATTGAATATTGCGAAACAACACTTGTTATCTAAGCAAATTCAGCGTAATGCATTGAAAAAAGGTGAGATAACAATTGAAGATAGCGCATTAGTAAGCATTATTCGCTACTACACACGTGAGGCTGGGGTTCGTAGTCTTGAGCGTGAAATCTCAAAATTATGCCGTAAAGCAGTTAAATCCTTATTAATGGATAAAAAGCTTAAACATATCGAAATTAATGCTGAAAACTTAAAAGACTTTTTAGGTGTGCGTAAATTCGATTATGGACAAGCTGATACAGAAAACCGCGTAGGGCAAGTTACAGGCTTAGCATGGACCGAAGTGGGTGGTGACTTACTTACTATTGAAACAGCATGCGTTCCTGGTAAAGGGAAACTAACTTATACCGGTTCTCTTGGTGAAGTTATGCAGGAGTCTATTCAAGCTGCATTAACGGTTGTACGTGCTCGAGCAGAGAAATTAGGTATTAACAGCGATTTTTATGAAAAACGTGATATCCATGTGCATGTTCCTGAAGGTGCGACACCTAAAGATGGCCCAAGTGCGGGTATTGCAATGTCGACTGCATTAGTTTCGTGCTTAACGGGAAATCCAGTAAAAGCAGATGTTGCTATGACTGGTGAAATCACACTCAGAGGACTTGTTTTGCCGATCGGTGGGCTGAAAGAGAAATTACTAGCAGCGCATCGAGGTGGTATTAAAACAGTACTGATTCCATTTGAAAACAAGCGTGATTTAGAAGAAATTCCAGAAAACGTAATTGCTGATTTGGAGATTCACCCAGTTAAAACAATTGAAGAAGTACTCTCTTTAGCGTTACAAAATCCACCATCTGGTATGGAAGTTGTAAAAAAATAATCGAAAAAGAGTGAGCTAAATCAAGAAGTTTGTAAAAAAGTGAGGCTGACAGCTAATTTTGGGATTGTCAGCCTTTTTTTTCGTCGCTAATTTAACGATGATTCTGATAATTATTTGGATATAATCTGTTCTCTTGCCATTGGCATTCAGGATTGATATAACGACTGCATCATTAATTAGCTTAATAGTCTAATTAAGATCATAGTCAAAACTAATATGGGGATGATAAGAGTGAATAAGTCTCAACTGATTGATCAAATCGCTTCTGAAGCGAATATTTCTAAAGCTGCTGCAGGCCGTGTTGTTGATGCATTTGTTGCATCAGTAACAGGTTCACTGAGCAAAGGTGATGATGTTGCTTTAGTTGGCTTTGGTACATTCACTGTTCGTGAACGTGCTGCTCGTACAGGACGTAATCCACAAACAGGTCAAGAAATTAAGATTGCTGCGGCAAAAGTACCTGCTTTCCGTCCGGGTAAAGGCTTAAAAGACGCGGTTAATGCTTAATACAGTTTTATTTTGAGTTTGTTTTATTTTTTCTAAAACTCACACTGACTGAATATTATTAATCAGCTAATATAGAGGCGTACCATGGAAATGGTGCGCTTTTTTTTCAATCTGAGTTAAGATTAGCGTATTATTAAGAAATTGAATTCAACAAAGCGGAGTTAAGCCTTTTTATGATGGACAATCTACGCACGAAGGCAAATAGTCCTTTTATCAAAGTGCTACTGGGTATTATTATTCTGTCATTTGTGCTGACAGGTGTTGCCGGTTATGTAATTGGCGGTTCAAGCAATGATGCTGCGGAAGTTAATGGACAGTCAATTAGCAGGGAACAATTACAACAGGCTTTCTCGCAAGAACGTCAATCTTTACAGGAATACTTGGGTGATAAGTTTTCTGAAGTTGCTGGTAATGAAGAAAGCATGAAGTTATTGCGTCGCCAAGCGCTTGATAACTTAATCAATAATCAATTGATTAATCAATATGCAAACGAATTAAATCTATCGGCTAGTGATGCGCAAATAGAAAAAGCTATTTTTGCAATGCCTGTTTTCCAAACTAATGGGCAATTTGATGGTGACAAATACCGTCAAATCTTAGCGCAATATAATGTCAACGCAGATAACTTTGCGGCTCAAGTGCGCAGTGACTTAGTTCGCGCACAATTAGCAAGCTCTTTCACTGGAACAGATTTTACTTTGCCTTCAGAAGTTAAAGCTTACGCAGAGCTATTTTTACAAGAGCGTGAGATTCGCACTGCAACACTTTCTTTAGCTGATGCTCAAGCAAAGCAGTCAGTAACAGATGATGAGATCAAAGCTTACTATGATGCGAATCAAAATAGCTTTATTTCACCTGAAAAAGTACAAGTTAGCTATGTTGAAATGGATGCTGCAGCGATGCCTGAGCAAACTGTTTCTAACGAAGAAATGAAAGCCTATTACGAGCAAAACCTGAAAAATTATACTCAAGCAGAACAGAGGCAATACAGCATGATTCAAGTTGCGTCTGAGAAAGAAGCTAAAGTGATTGCTGATGAACTAAAAAAAGGTACTGACTTTGGCGCGCTAGCAGCTGAAAAATCAACGGATAAATTTAGTGCTGGCAATCAAGGTGTTATTGGTTGGATGGAAAGCGCATCAACCCCAGCTGAAATTGTTAGTGCTAATTTAATAGAAAAAGGCCAAATTTCAGTACCTATTGAGTCAGGAACAAATTTTGTTATTTTCCGTTTAGATGATATCAAGCCAGAAAGTATCAAGTCCTTTGATTCAGTCAAAGACAGTCTGCAAAGTACGCTTACCCAAGAAAAAAATGTTAAGCAGTTCTATGACTTACAACAAAAAGTCAGTGAAGCAGCAACAAACGACAATGAGTCATTGATTTCTGTAGAAGATATCTCTGGCTTGAAAGTTGTCACAACGGATTGGTTTGATAGAAATAATCCACCTGCGGCACTAAATTTTCCTAAAGTTGTGAATGAAGTCTTCAGTGAACGTTTAATTGATAAAAACGGTTCTACGGGTATTAACTCTGATGTGATTAACGTTGAAGGTGATCGAGCATTTGTCGTCCGTGTTTCTCAATTTAAGCCAGAGCAAACTGAATCATTAGAAACGGTTAAATCTGACATTGAAACGTTAGTTAAGCGCCAAAAAGCAGAAGCTATGTTAAAAACTGAAGGCGACAAACTGGTTGTAGCATTAAAAGAAGATAAAGGTGAGGCTGCATTAAGTGCTGCTGGAGTCCAATTTGGAACTTCTGAAACGGTTTCTCGTCTTATGCCTCAAACACCAGTCATCGGTGCTGCAATGGCAATGGCTAAACCTGCGAAAGGTAAAGCAACTTATGCGACTGCACGCGATGCACAAGACAATTTAGTTGTGATCCAGCTTGATCAAGTAATGCCTGGTAAAGCTTCTGAAAGTGAATTAACGCAATTAACCAAAGATTACAAAGACATGATGGGTGCAGCTGTCAATGAGGCTCTGATAATGAACTTACGTAATAACGCTAAAATTGAAGTATTAAATCTCGAATAAATTGCAAATCGCTTCGCAATTCCGGATGTAATAACCAGTCTATCAAGGCCACCTTTGGGTGGCCTTTCTCATTGTTATATTCATACAAAAGCTTTTGCAGTATGGCTTTGGCATTGTGTTATCTCAACTTAAACAGGAGAATCACAATGACATGGATGAAATTAATAAAACAAGGGATAAATAGTGCATTGGTAATGTCAGTAATATTTATGTGCTCACCTCAGGCGCTAGCAAAAAAAATAGAGCCAGATAAACCAGTGATTACGGCCGTGAATAAGAAGTCTACAGAGGATAGTTCTCCAACAGTTAGTTCGCAAAATCCTAGTCAGGTTAACATCAACCAAGCAAGTGCTGAGGTGTTAGCTGAAAAACTTAATGGTATTGGTATGCAAAAAGCTAAGGCAATTGTGGAATATAGAGATAAATATGGGGCATTTAATTCAATAGAGAATATTTTGGAAGTTAAAGGTATAGGACCTTCATTTTTGGAAAAAAATAGAGATAAATTAATTTTATAAAGTGATTAGTGCCTACTGATTTATGTAGGCACTCATTTTTACATAATGAAATTAAATGAAGGTATAAGTATGATTTAGCGCTCATTAATAATGTAAACTAATGTAGTTATCATTAATTATTTTTATATAAGTCAAATAACTAATATTGTTTTGGCGAAAGACCTAATTCTTTGTTATCTTTTTGTAATCAAATTAAACTGGTCGGAGTAGTTATGGCAACGCAAATAAAGGTTCGTGGCTATCATATCGATGTCTTTCAACATGTTAATAACGCGCGTTATTTAGAGTTTTATGAATCAGACAGTTGGGCTTGGTTGGATAGACAACATTTTCATGATTGGGTTCGGAAACGTAAATTTGCTATGGTTGTTGTTAATATAAATGTGAACTACTATCGAGGTGCTATTATTGGTGATGAACTTACCATAGCCAGTCGTGTTGAGAAAATTAATGCTAAAAATTTCAAATGTTATCAACAGATAACGCGCGAAAGACAAGGTAAAAAAGAAATGATTTCTGATGCGTTGATGAAATTTGTTTTTATCGATGTAGTTTTAAATAAAGCGGTTGTCATTGACGGCGAGCTTCTTGAAAAAATCGAGCAGTTAGAACAAATATCAAAAAACGATGCTAACGAGTTTATTTAAATTTAATATTATGACCGGAAAGCCAGCAGTTACTTTCTGGTCATATCACATTTGTTATAATTGATGTTTTACTAATTAAGGTTGATGAATTTTTTTAATGAAGATAAAACCATATCTTTATTATTTAAATAGTGATTTAAACCTTTGCTACGAAGGTGGCATGCAGCACATTCTCCACAACCATCGCCTTGTATTCCATTATAACAGGTAAGAGTCTGTTCACGTATGGTTTGTAAGTGCCCATAATAGTCGGCTAGAGCCCATGTCTGTGCTTTATCTAGCCACATTAAAGGGGTTTCAAAGCGTATATTTTTTGCTAATCCTAGACTAACAGCATGGTTTAGCGCTTTGACAAATTCATCTCGGCAATCAGGATAACCAGAGAAGTCTGTTTCGCATACACCCGTAATAACAGCTTCCGCTTGAACTTGATAAGCATAAATCGCGGCGAGAGTTAAAAAGAGAATATTTCTTCCCGGGACAAATGTACTAGGAAGGCCGCTTGCTTCACTCTCATCAAAACTAGGTACAGGAATATTGTCACGAGTTAGACTGCTAACGGCTAATTCATTGAGGAGTGTGACATCTAATACTTTGTGTGCAGCAACACCTAGAGAAATACTTAATTTTTGTGCAACTTCGATTTCAAAACGATGGCGTTGGCCATAATCAAAAGTGATGCAATGTACCTCATCATAATCTTTTAGTGCTTGGATTAGACAGGTAGTCGAATCTTGCCCACCACTGAACACGACAACAGCACGTTTCATAAACACTCCTCTCATTAAATAGAATTTTATATGGTCATTTTTCGAGAGATCTATGTTAACGATGCTAGATTAGGATGAACAGCGTTAATTTTACCTATGATCATTAAGTGATAAACTATTTATGTTGTGGTAAATCAATTTGGATAAAATAATCCTATGATTAATGGAAACGATGATATTTTATTGCAAACATATAAAAGAGAGTGAACATGCTAGATAAGATAGATAAAAAATTACTACGCTTATTGCAACATGACAGTAGTCTATCCTTGAATTCACTAGCGGAATCAGTCAATTTAACCTCCACACCTTGTTGGAAAAGACTGAAGCGCTTAGAAGATGATGGTTATATTCGTGGTCGTGTTACTTTACTTGATGGCGAAAAATTAGGTTTAGGTCTTACCGTGATTGTGATGATCAAAACACAGCACCATAATAGCGAATGGTATGAGCAATTTGTGTCATTTGTTAGCCAATTACCCGAGGTATTAATGTTCTATCGCATGGCAGGCGAGTATGATTATTTAATGCAAGTTGAAGTCAGTGATATGAAGTCATATGACTTTTTCTATAAAAAATTAGTCAATGGCGTTCAAGGTCTAATTGATGTAACGTCTAGTTTTGCAATGGAAAAAATCAAGTATACTACTGTGCTACCTATCCCTGATTAGTAATGTTAGTCTAGAGGCTGTTGGTTTTGGAAGGTCGAATTTAATTCGAATTAAAAAGCCCTTATTTAAAGTAAAAAAACTAAAGTGAATTATTTGTAGCCGAGTGAACTAGGTTAAATTCGCTTAACACAGCGAAAAATCGCTTTTAAGTGAACCTGAAGTAATTGAATCCGAAAGGTTCTTTTCATTTTCCTCTTGGAGGGGGTAGTTTTTTTTAATCAGTCTAATGTGCTATATGATAATATTACTATTATTTCAATCAATGTACGTAGTAAAAATAAACAGCAAAGGTCAACAATCCCTATAATTTATCTGTCATTTGCATCAGCAGAAATGCTGAATAACGGCAATGAATCAAACCTCATTCAAGGCAATAACTAAGTGCGATTATTTTCACAACTACTCTGGTATTTTATTAGTGAATGGCGACGCTATGCTGGCGCAGTTTGCTTTTTAATTATCATTGCTATTTTACAGCTTATTCCACCACGACTTGTGGGGATTGTTGTAGATGGCATTAGCAATGAAACGATGGCTATGAGCCAATTGGTTTCCTATGTTGCATTGATGATATTGATTGCTGTTCTTATCTATGGGCTACGTTATGTTTGGCGGATTTGGCTATTTGGTGCTTCCTATAAATTAGCAGTACAGCTACGTCAAAAATTCTATCGGCAATTAAGTCTTCAGAACCAATCCTTTTACTTGAGATACAGAACTGGAGATTTGATTGCTCGCACGACTAATGATGTTGATCGTGTTGTCTTTGCCGCAGGGGAAGGGGTACTCACGTTTGTTGATTCACTCGTGATGGGCTGTGCGGTACTTATTATGATGAGTGTGGAGATTAGCTGGCAACTGACACTGTTAGCGTTGATACCTATGCCTATTATGGCTCTTGTCATCAAGCGCTATGGCGATCAACTTCACCATCGCTTTAAGTATGCTCAAGGAGCATTTTCATCTCTGAATAATCAAGCGCAAGAAAGCTTAACTAGTATTCGCATGATTAAAGCGTTTGGTCTCGAAGAGCATCAATCTAATCAATTCGAACAAGTCGCCACGGAAGCTGGGCGTCGTAATATGCATGTCGCTAAAGTCGATGCACGCTTTGACCCGACAATTTTTATTGCTGTAGGTATGGCTAACCTCCTTGCTGTTGCTGGGGGAAGTTGGATGGTGTTACAAGGCACTTTAACTCTGGGTGAATTAACAAGCTTTATTATGTATTTAGGTTTGATGATTTGGCCAATGCTCGCACTAGCATGGATGTTTAATATTGTTGAACGCGGTAGTGCTGCTTACAGCCGTATTCGAGCCTTGCTCGATGAACCTTTAGTTATTGAAGATGGACGTGAATCACTTCAAGCAGAAAGTGGAGAGTTAAACGTAGACATTAAGTCTTTTATCTATCCAGACACAGAACGTGTAGCACTTCATGATATTAAATTTGATCTTAATCCGGGGCAATTTTTAGGGATCTGTGGGTCAACGGGAGCAGGAAAATCAACATTGATTACTTTGCTTCAACGTCAATTTGATCTCACAGAAGGTTGTATTAATTATCAAAATAAACGATTGCCAGATATTCGACTCGATGAATGGCGAAGTCGTTTAGCGATAGTTAATCAATCACCTTTTTTATTTTCAGATACCATTGCAGGAAATATTGCATTGGGCGATCCACAAGCAACGATGGAACAAATTGAAGAGGCTGCTCGTATAGCTTGTGTTCACGAAGACATATTGAGATTACCAGAAGGATACCAAACACAGGTTGGTGAAAGAGGTGTGATGCTTTCAGGTGGACAGAAACAGCGGATCTCTATTGCACGAGCTATTTTGCAAAATGCAGAAATTTTGATTTTAGATGATTCTCTATCTGCCGTTGATGGCCAGACTGAGTTTACTATCTTGCAAAATTTAAACCGCTGGCGACAAGGTAAGACACTTATCATCAGTGCGCACCGTTTATCGGCATTAGTAGAGGCTGATAATATTATCGTGTTATCACAAGGGGGCATAATTGCAGAGGGAATTCACGCTTCTTTAATAGCTCAGCCGGGTTGGTATAAAGATATGTATCATTACCAACAAATTGAAGCGGCTTTGGATGGTGATTTATGAGCCAGAGAAAACCACTATGGCCAGCTTTAAAACGCCTATTAGCCTATGGTAAGGCTTACCGCAGAGCGATGTCAATTGGAGTCGTGATGCTATGGATTGCCGCGATTGCTGAGGTTAGCGGGCCATTACTTATAAGTTATTTTATCGATAATATGGTTGCAAAAAAACAAATCATTATGCCGTTGGCATTGTATATGGTGGTTGGTTTTGTGTTATTACAATTAATAGCTGCGTTTTTGCACTATTATCAAAAAATATTATTTAATAAAACAGCTATCGGTATAGTACAAACGTTGCGTACTGATGTGATGAATGCTGCATTAAGGCAGCCGTTGAGTGCATTTGATAAACAACCTGTAGGGCAAATTATATCTCGAGTTACGAATGATACTGAAGTGATCAAAGATCTATTTATTATGGTTGTACCGACGGTATTTCGTAGCTTAGCACTGATTTGTACCATGCTCATCGCAATGTTCACTCTTGAGTGGCGTATGGCTTTGGTTGCTATCATGATATTTCCTGTTGTTATGGCTATTATGGTCATATACCAACGCTTGAGCACGCCCATAGTTCGCCGTATTCGTTCTTATCTTGCTGATATTAATAATGGTTTCAATGAGATAATTAATGGAATGACAGTGATTCAGCAGTTTCGTCAACAAGCACGGTTTGGCGAAAAAATGCTTGAATCTAGCCAAGAACATTATCGTGCTCGAATGAAGGCATTGAAACTCGATGGATTATTGCTTCGCCCTTTATTAAGCTTGATTTCTGCATTGGTTCTTTGTGGCTTATTACTATTGTTCGGATTAGATGGAACAGCAACCATTGGTGTTGGTGTTTTATATGCATTTATCAATTATTTAGGGCGTTTAAATGAACCATTGATTGAGTTGACTTCTCAACAATCGATGTTGCAGCAAGCAGTCGTGTCTGGAGAGCGAGTATTTGAATTAATGGATAGTCCAAAGCAAGGTTATGGTGAAAATATACAACCATTACAAGGCGGTGCTATCGATATTCAAAACCTATCATTTGCATATCGTGAAAATAAAAATGTGCTAAATGATATTAACCTTCATGTTCCTGAAAATAGTTTTCTTGCATTGGTAGGGCATACAGGTAGTGGTAAAAGTACCATAGCAAACTTGATTATGGGCTATTACCCTTGGCAGAAAGGTGAGATTTTACTTGATGGGCGAAATTTGCACTCGCTTTCGCACCAAGTTCTACGCAATGGCATCGCAATGGTGCAACAAGATCCTGTCGTATTAGCGGCATCATTTTTCGATAATGTTGCATTAGGGCGAGATGTGACACAAGAAAAAGTTTGGCAAATGCTAGAAACAGTACAGCTAGCTGAATATGTACGCTTATTGCCTGATGGACTTGATACACTATTAGGTGAGCAAGGGAATACGCTTTCTGTCGGGCAAAGGCAGCTGCTAGCGATAGCTCGTGTATTAGTTGTGACCCCCAAAATTTTAATTCTTGATGAAGCAACAGCTAATATCGATTCAGGAACTGAACAAGCAATTCAAAAAGCACTGCGGATTATTCGAGAGACAACAACATTAGTCGTTATTGCTCATCGATTATCTACGATCGTTGATGCGGAGCAAGTTGTTGTGCTCCATCGTGGTGCAATTGTTGAGAAAGGAAACCATGCACAATTGCTACAACAAAAAGGGCGGTACTTCCAAATGTACCAGCTACAGCAAGTTGGGGAATCATTAAATTCACATGATGATACCGTGTCTGAATCAATTTTAATCTAGTTATTGTTGCACATTTGTAATGCATTCGAAAAAGGCCACTCATTTGAGTGGCCTTTTGTTTTTTCATTACTATTTGAATTATAAGAATAATTGGTTTAAGTTTGTTACTTTTTGTTTTTTTGGCACGCTACTTGCTTTAAGTGTTATTGCAGTCTTGAGTGTTGCTACTGCGTGTATTTAGCTGGATAGACAGGGAATTATATTAACCGGAGGGGAAATGAAATATATCATCGCGATCATTAAGCCTTTTAAGCTAGATGAAGTAAGAGAGGCACTTTCAGATATAGGAATACAAGGTCTGACAATTACTGAGGTTCGCGGTTTTGGACGTCAAAAAGGCCATTCCGAATTATATCGAGGTGCAGAATATACCGTCGATTTCTTACCAAAAGTTCGTA
Organism: Providencia burhodogranariea DSM 19968; assembly: GCF_000314855.2. Classification (GTDB taxonomy): domain Bacteria; phylum Pseudomonadota; class Gammaproteobacteria; order Enterobacterales; family Enterobacteriaceae; genus Providencia; species Providencia burhodogranariea. The sequence continues at coordinate 227,956 of NZ_KB233225.1, forward strand.
TGGAAATTGCCGTTTCAGATGAATTTGCTGACCAAGTTATCGAATCAATAGAAAAAGCAGCTAATACAGGTCAAGTTGGGGATGGCAAAATATTTGTATTAGAGCTTGAACAGGCCATACGTATTCGTACTGGTGAAAAGCAAGATGAAGCACTATAGGAGAACGGCGATGAGTAAACTGTTTCAGTGTTTGTATTTGCTAATTATGGTGTGTTTTCCTGTCAGTGTATTTGCAGCTGATACGACCTTAGATAAAGCTGATAATGCATTTATGATGGTTTGTACCGCATTGGTTTTATTCATGATCGTTCCTGGTATCGCCTTATTTTATGGAGGCTTACTCAGAAGTAAAAACGTATTGTCATTGATGGCTCAAACCATGGTTATTCTAGCGCTCGTATCTGTGATTTGGGTAGTTTATGGTTATAGTTTTGCTTTTAGTGAAGGAAATGATTTCTTTGGTGGTTTTGAGCAGTTTATGCTTAAAGGAATTAGCATTGAAAGCTTATCAGCAACAATTCCACAATTCGTCCATGTTGCATTCCAAGGTGCTTTTGCATGTTTGACTGTTGCACTGGTTGTCGGTGCACTGGGTGAAAGAATCAAATTTTCCGCCATACTTATATTTACATTTATTTGGACAACATTTGCCTATTTGCCAATGGCGCATATGGTCTGGGGTGGTGGATTGTTAGCTCAAGATGGTGCATTGGATTTTGCTGGCGGAACAGTTGTTCATATTAATGCTGCGGTTGCAGGTCTTGTAGGTGCCTACTTACTTGGTAAACGAACTGGTTTAGGTAAAGAGGCAATTAAACCACATAATCTACCAATGGTGTTTATGGGAACAGCAATTCTCTTTATTGGTTGGTTTGGTTTTAATGCAGGCTCTGCAGGAAGTGCTGATTCGATTGCTGCATTAGCATTTATTAACACTGTGATTGCGGCATCTGGGGCAATTTTATCATGGACAATTGGCGAGTGGATATTTAGGGATAAACCTTCACTATTAGGTGCTTGTTCTGGATGTTTAGCGGGTTTAGTTGGTGTTACACCAGCGGCAGGAACCGTAGGTGTTGGAGGTGCACTAATAATTGGTTTAGTGTCTGGTATTGCAGGGCTATGGGGTGTTGTTATTCTTAAACGCTGGTTGAAAGTTGATGATGTGTGCGATGTATTTGGTGTACATGGCGTTTGTGGTGTGGTTGGTTGTTTACTCACCGGCGTCTTTACATCAGCCACCTTAGGCGGTATGGGTTATGCTGAAGGCGTCACCATGATTAAGCAAGTTGGAATTCAGGCATTTAGCGTACTTATATGTGTCGTATGGACAGCGATTGTTGCCTATCTGGCTTTCGTTATTGCGGATAAAACAACAGGACTACGTGTCAATGTTGAACACGAAAGAGAAGGTCTCGACATTACTTATCATGGTGAAAGTGCGTATAATTAATTACATGTAACTTAGTACTAACTATAATAATATTTACGATAACGGCAGCAATATATGCTGCCGTTGTTCTTATGAGTGATTTCAATACGATGTAGTCATTACTTGCGTAAGATTTGATTTATTAACCTAAGTTAAAGCTTAATGAGGTTTTCTTTTTCGTATCACACCTTCTTGAACCGCAGTGGCAACTAAAGCTCCTTTTTTGTTGTAGATTTGACCTTTAACAAAACCACGGCCTCCAGAAGCTGAAGGGCTTTCAATTGCATATAACAACCAATCATCAATTCTGAACGGACGGTGATACCACATTGAATGGTCGATGGTTGCAACCTGTAAATCTCTTTCCATAAAACCGCGACCATGTGGCTGCAATGTTGCAGGCAAAAAATTATAGTCCGAGGCATAGCCTAATAAATAATTATGAAGTGAGGAGATATCAGGTAATTGCCCTTTTGTTTTAAACCAAATATAACGAAAAGGCTCTAGTGGAGGGCTGTCAAATGGGCTATAAAACTGTACGGGACGAAATTCAAAAGGATTTGGGCGTAAAGCGTATTTTTTTATAGATTCAGGTAATTTATCGGCTAGACGCTGAATGATTTCATCTTGTGAAATTAAGGCTTCAGGAGATGGAACTTCAGGCATGACATTTTGGTGGTTAAAACCTTCTTCTTGCGACTGAAAAGATGCAGTCATAAAAAAAATAGGCTTACCATGTTGAATAGCACTGATACGGCGAGTACTGAAGCTACCACCGTCTCGTAATATCTCAACATCATAAATAATAGGATGTTTGCTATCACCTGGACGCAAGAAGTAACTATGGAATGAGTTGATGACTCGGTCTTCAGGGATTGTTTGCTCTGCTGCATACATTGCTTGTCCAACAACTTGCCCACCAAAAACTTGTGGCAAACCAAGATCTTCACTTTGACCTCTGAAGATACCTTCCTCGATTTTTTCCAGCTCTAAAAGACTGATTAAGTTTTGCAGTTCTGGGCTCATAATAACCTTGACCATTGATTAATAAATATCAGATTGGGGTATTTTCACATCAATATACAAAAATAGGTAGACAGTTTCTGCTTTAGATGCAAAATTGATATACTTTGTTACATTTTGAAATGTTATTTTCTTGATGAGTCTTTTTTAGCTATAATCTAACTATCTTCAATAAAAATAATATTATTAATACAGAATGGATTTTTTGATAATAATTTGTTTTTTTAGGTATTTATCATGAAATTACACCAATATGCCACTAGCTTCATTTTTCTTGCTCTGTTAGCGGGTTGTGAAGGTCATAAAGAAAAAGAGACTAAGCTTGGTATAACCAATCATACGGTAAAACAAAGCTTAGAAACTAATGAGATTAATGGAAAAATTTTTATTTTACAGCGTATTGCCTTGCCTGATAACGCAGTGGTTACGGTAACGTTGACAGATACTTCGATGGTAGGTCTACCAGCCTTAATTTTATCCCAAAAATATTATGATACTCAAGGTAAGCAATCGCCTTTTCCATTTAAACTGAGTTATCAGAAGGATGAAGTTCCTCCGAATGCCTACCTTACTGTCAGTGCAACTATTTCTGTCGATGGTGAAACATGGTTTATAACAGAGAAAAAGCATGAGGTGATTAATAATGGTATAACGAAAGATATCGAATTAGTGCTTGTACCTGCACAATAATGGTTAATTATTAGGTTAAAAATACACAAAAGTCTTATTGTGTAATAAAACATCACTTAGAGGTGGTTTTCTTGCTATTTCTGATTTCATCAAGCATAATGCACCTGCTTTTTAGGAAGCATTCTATGGGGGCTCTGTTGGTTCTCCCGCAACGCTAACTTGTTAACTTGGTCAGGTCCGGAAGGAAGCAGCCATGGCAGGGGATGTGTGTGCCGGGATGTCGCTGGCAGAGCTCCCACCCAATTCAGTTCTAATTGCCTTTCTTCTTATCTTCAGCTTAGCCATAAATTTTATCAAAAAAATATATTCAGCTATAAACGAGAACAACTTAAAAATAAAGTTATGAAATTTATTTATATATTATGAAATGTTTTATATTTATAAGATATTCTTATTCTAATGGATACTTTTTGTTAAAGCATTAAAAGCTAACGTGGAAAAATAATGTTTAGCAAGATGAAATACACGAGAGATGGGTGCGCTAGTATGACTATGTGCAATGATATGTTATAAAAATATATTGAGCCGATAAAATGAACTATCGGCTATAACCAGTTATTATCTGAGTTTATTAATAAGTAGTTATCTAACAAATTTCCAAACTGATGCTGGAATTTTGTCATAAAGTTTATTCATAGTCAGTTCTGCTAGGCGATGGTCAGCTGCTGAGTAAAATAACTCCAGCTCGTCCTCTGAAAGTTCATACTTATTTTTCTCAATTACACGTTCAAGTGTATCAATAGTTGTGCATTTTCTTAAACGCATCAGATAATCAGTTTTGGTCATAATACCCTTTCTTTCTTTTATTTATTGATAGCTAAAAACTTTATAACATGCGGTGTTATAGCTTATTTAATAATGAATAATATCTTTATGTTTTACTGGTTGGACACTTTAAATCATCATCAAGGACTGCGACAAGGTTTTGATTCATACTTTGCCAATCAATAATTTCACTTAGAGTTATTACAGGGCTGCCGAATAAATCATAAGTCTCATCAAGATACTCTTCAACTAATGATATAACGAGATTTTCTTTTGGATATTTAATCTTATATTGCCATACAAAGGCTGTAATATGCTCAATAAGTTCATTCAATCTAGCACTCTGTGGAGAACTTAGATCATTTATCCAATGTGTATTAGTCTTCTGTAAACTTGAAATTGCTTCTCGATTCAGGCTGTTACACAAATATTTTAACTCGGATATATCATAATTCTTGGGTGAGTATTCATCCATAATCACCTCCGCGGGCGAGATGAGCATTCGCTATGTGTATTTCTATATCAAATAATCAAGTATTAACTAAATAAAAAGAGCCGTAGTTAATACAAAATTTAGTTTAATCAATATCTTACATAATATAGATACTATTTAAATAGATGCAGTTTTAGAAGCATCAATAATGACATTATTAATATTTAAATACGGACTTAAAGTGCTAACTATTTTTGCTATGCTAGTAATATAGCACTTTTATTGCATAAGTCACCACCTGACTAGTATTTTTTTTTAAATAAAAGTACGTAAAGTAACTTATCATACTATCTATATTGACTAAATGCTATTTTTATAGAACTTTATATGGGGTTAGTAGTGCTTTTCATTTATTTACAAAAAACAATGATGATTTTAACTTAAACTACGAAGAATGAAATAATCTAAAGAAAAATTTTTAACAATGTTGTAAAGGTATTAGCTACAATCAAATATGATACCAATATTGATAAATATAATTAATTTTTGGTATCAAAGGTTATATACCTACCGATTAATCAGTAGGTATATAACAAATTTGTATTTTATTTAGTAAATATTTAATGTAACTCCAGGTTTTAGATCCGCCATTTTAACACCTGAATTCCAACTCATTAAATCATTGAGCTTGATCCCATGTCTTTTCGCGATGCTATAGTAAGAGTCACCTTTCTTTACTTGATACGTTTTGGATTTACGGCTATTCGTGGCTGATACAGCATCTTTTATCTTCAGGGTTTGTCCAGGACGAATATTTGCAGTCTTCATTCCATTAAGTTGTTTTATACTCTGGCTAGTTGTATTGAATTTTTTTGCAATACTGGCAACAGACTCACCTTTACGAACTTTATAATTAAAGTTATTGGCTTGTTGTATTGGTCTCTTGCTCTGGTTTTGAGCAACAGCTATACGAATATTATCTAAAATAGCTTGATCAGAGAGCGATAATTTTAGTTGTTCTGCTTTTGAAGCTGGCAACATAATATAATGAGGACCATTCGGTGATGTCACACCTCGCTTATAACCAGAGTTATAAGTCTTCAGGGATTCTTCTGAGATACCCGTTAGTTCTGCTGCTTGAGTTAATGTAATTTGTTGTCCTACATCAACTTGGGTAAGCGCTCGGTTTTTATTGCTACTAGGTAATTTAACTTGATATTTTTCAGGCGTTCTCAATATTTGGCTGAGTGCTAATATTTTAGGAACATATTGTTTGGTTTCTTTTGGTAAAGATAATGACCAAAAGTCAGTTGGTAAACCTGCATCTTCATTCTTTTTGATTGCATTTAATACGCAGCCTTCACCACAGTTATAGGCGGCAAGAGTGAGTTCCCAATCATGGCCAAACATAATATTTAAGTTTTCAAGCAAATCAAAAGCAGCCATAGTCGATGTGACCAAATTACGGCGTTCATCAACCCATTGATCTTGTTTTAGGCCATAAGAGCGAGCAGTAATAGGAACAATTTGCCATAAGCCGGCAGCTTGCGCTGGTGAAGTTGCTTTTGGATTAAATGAACTTTCGATGATAGGAATTAAAGCCATTTCCATCGGTAAGTTGCGATTTTCTATTTCCTCTACGATCCAGTACATATAAGGTTCAGCCCTTAATGTCACATCATAGAGAAAGCTTTGTTTTGAATAATAATTGCTTACCTGTTCCCTGATGATCGCATTATCAGGTATTTCCATCTTCAGCTCATCACTGATATAACCCCAAAGATCGTTATCGGCCTTAGAGATTTGTCTACTTGCTGCCTGATTATGTGGAGCAATGGTTTCAATAGTGTGGTTTGCTGAAGACCTGTTCTGCTTAGTTTTCTGTGGGGAAGCTTGACATCCAGCCAGCAGAACAATGGCGATAATAGTCGCTATTGTCTTCATTATGCTTTTGTTCTTTATTGTCATGTATAAAAGTCAAACAATAATACTTACCAAGCACAAAGAAGACAATAATTAAACGTCAATATTGGTCTTTTAATTGACGTAAAACCGTAAAAACAGCTCTAAGTGGTGGATTAGATTGGTTTATATTTAATTTTTTTTGTAGTTCAACGTTATCACATTGTAAAAAAAGGTTAATTTTTCGCTCTGTTTTAAGCGTTGTAGGCACAGTAGGTTCATTTTTACTACGTTTGATAGTAATTTCTTGTTGATATTGGCTAATTTGATCATTTTCAGGCCAAATATGATGGGCAAATTTCAGATTAGACTGTGTATACTCGTGAGCACAGCAAATTAACGTGTCATCAGGGAGAGCGGCTATCTTTTGAATAGATTGATACATCTGTTCAGGTGTACCTTCAAATATTCTCCCACAGCCAGCTGAAAATAGTGTATCACCACAAAATAAATATGGAGCTTGATAAAAACCAACATGCCCGAGGGTATGCCCTGGGAGTCCAAATACTGTGAAATTAAAGTCACCTATTTTGATATTATCTTCACTATTGACCAATTTAGTCGCGCCTTTTATTTGTGTTTCTTTTGGTCCAAATACGGTTAAATGTTTAAAGGATTTGAGCATATTTTGTACACCACCAATATGGTCGTCATGATGGTGAGTTAATAGGATAGCGATAGGTATAAGTTTTTTTTGTGCCAATATTTCAAGGACAGGTTCTGACTCCGATGGGTCAATAATGATACACTGCTGATGGGCATCAGACAGAATCCAAATGTAGTTATCATTTAAAGCGGGGACTCGTATTAACTCCATAGTAACCTCTACACTTTATATTAAGGGAAATTGATGAAGCCAGCGCGTATTGAAAAACAATTCGAGATGCCGGTCAGTTGGTCTGATATCCCTTTTGGGGAGCAATACCGGCAAGCATTGCAATATCATCTTCGTTCTTGGTGGCCAAAGATGTTTGGCTTTCATTTACTAAAACTCGGTCATCTAAGCACTGAGATAGATACTAAAGAGTGCATGATATCTCATCAATTTAGTGCAGGAAATAATGATCCTCGCTTTCATGTTATTGCGGATCCACTTGCACTTCCTTTTGCGAACAAATCGATAGATGCTTGCCTAATGTCGCATATGTTGGCATATAATCATGATCCACATTGGGTTTTACGTGAAGTTGATCGGGTATTGATGGATGACGGCTGGTTGATCATTTCAGGTTTTAATCCATTTAGTCTATTGGGTATCGGTAAAATGATACCAATACTCAGAAAACAGCAACCTTATAGTAGCCGTTTATTTCCCACAATAAGAATTTCGGATTGGTTAAGCCTTCTGAATTATGAAGTATTTTTTCAGCGTAATTGTCAGGCATTTCCATGGCTTGGTCCAGAAAATCGTCTTAACCAATGCATTGCTGGAATAGGTACATTAAATATTCTTGTAGCAAGAAAACGAACTTCTCCATTGACGCCGACTGCACTTAAGTTTAAACAGAAAAAAATGAAAATAAGCACGGCATTAGGGGCAACAAAACGCATGACAGATCGTTCAAAGAGCCCCTAATTATAAGCATGAAAATTTAATCTTGTACGGGTTGGTAGCCTGTATCTTCTTGCGTCGGTGATTCAGCGGCTTGACGAGCTAATTGATCGCACTTCTCATTTTCAGGATGGCCTGCATGCCCTTTGACCCAGCGCCAATCGATAGTATGGCGTGTAATAGCTTCATCTAATCGTTTCCATAGATCAACATTCACGACTGGTGATTTATCTGCTTTACGCCATTGTCGACGCTTCCAATTATGGATCCACTGGGTGATACCTTGGCGTACATATTGGCTATCAGTCGTTAAAATAATGTCACACGGGCGTTTTAAAGATTCGAGAGCAACAATAGCGGCAAGCAGCTCCATGCGATTGTTGGTCGTCATAAAAAAACCTTCACTAAGTGTTTTTTCATGTTGGTGGTAACGAAGAAGAGCACCGTAACCACCAGGGCCTGGGTTGCCCAAACAGGAACCGTCAGTGAAAATTTCTACTTGCTTTGTCATTTCTGTTAAACTCTATCTTATTCATCAATCTCTAGTTTGACACAAAAATCCATTATGAGCACAGCGATAACAAGACAAATTGTCCTCGATACTGAAACCACAGGTATGAATAAGCTGGGCATTCATTATGAAGGCCACAATATTATAGAAATTGGTGCTGTTGAGGTTATCAACCGAAGATTGACAGGCCGAAACTTTCATGTGTACATCAAACCTGACCGTTTAGTCGATCCTGAAGCATTTGAAATTCATGGTATTAGTGATGAGTTTTTGCAGGATAAACCGGTATTTGCAGAGATTGCAGATGAATTTATTGAGTTTATTCGTGGTGCGGAGTTAATTATCCATAATGCGCCGTTTGATATCGGCTTTATGGATCACGAATTTCGTAAGCTAAATAAAGGCATACCACCTACCGCTGATTTTTGTCAGATAACCGATAGCTTGGTGATGGCTCGACAAATTTTTCCGGGTAAACGAAATAATTTAGATGCTTTGTGCGATCGTTATTTAATTGATAATACTAAGCGGATGCTCCACGGCGCTTTATTGGATGCTGAGATACTCTCTGATGTGTATCTGGCAATGACTGGTGGACAAACATCACTAGCGTTTTCTATGGATAATGACTCTTCAAATGAAAATTATGTAGAACAGGTACAACGTATAGAGCGACCTAGTAGTGGCCTTAAAGTTCTTTATGCAACAGATGATGAGCTCGCTGAACATGAAAAAAGATTGGATATTGTCGACAAAAAAAGTGGTAATTCATGCCTTTGGCGTCAACCTTCAAATGAAGAATAAATAATAAATTAGTGACTATAGCCAATTAAGGCTAAAAACTGCTCAACTACGCGTTTTTTCAAGAAAAAGTATTGACTGTCTCCTGAAGTGTTCGTAATATGCATCCCGTTCCCAAAGGGAATGCTAGGAGCGGTAGTTCAGTTGGTTAGAATACCTGCCTGTCACGCAGGGGGTCGCGGGTTCGAGTCCCGTCCGTTCCGCCAAATTATAACGCCATGCTATTTGTTAGCATGGCGTTTTTATTTGGTGCATGTGATACTTGCATATATGAATCGTATAGCGAGTGTTATTAAGTCAGCACCCCATTCATCTCTTATAATCACTACGTTAGCTATCTTTACCTACATGTGATTCAACCCGTTTCATGCATAAATACTTATTTTCAAATTTATTTGATTCAAACTCGTTATTTAAAGCTGAATAGATTGAATGAAAGTAATCCCGTTTTAGACTTCCCATATAACAATCCAGTGAATCAGTGAATAGGTGAAATAAACAGCCGACAGCGATAGCTTTAAGTTTCCATGACGGCATTAGGAATAGGATAACATAGGCAACAGCAGCCCAAATGGTATGCAGTGGGTGAAAGCCAATACCACAGCGTTCAGGATCAAAAATGGGATCTGCTAGCAAGTGATCTAAATCGATCGCCATCGTTGCGATCATCAATAATGCCGCTAATTTCCAATTTTTTCGCCAAAATAGATAACCGAAAAAGATGGGAACTAAAAAATGAAATCCGTAATGCAGGATGTTCCTGAAAATTTCAAATATCACAATGAAACCTCTAAATTGTTATCGTTTTATTGTTAACTGCATCATGGTTTAGAAAGATGAAGCATCATTCGATAAGAGCGGTGAAAAATTACTCTCTATTCACTTATTTCGACGGCTAATCTTTATTATCTATTGGTAATTTTTCATAGCAAAATTGACTAATAATCACTATTGTTACCCCTAAATGCGTTAGAAGCATAAATCACCTTGATCCCTGATAGTAAACTCAGGTTTAATAAGGGCAATGAATTGCGCAAAAAAATAACTTTAAGTTATATTTTGCGCAATAGAAAGGATTCAGCTCTACGATGGCTTAATTTATTGACGATTATTTGTCTCTATTGCGGCGAATAATTGCTGTATGGACGAAATTGCGTTAGTTTCATACATAGCTTATGAAAATGACAACAATTTTGTACTACTTTATGAAAATTGGTTTAAGTACGTTTTTATCCGACCTGGAGTATACTAATGACGACTCGTAAAACCCTTGCTAATGCTATCCGTTTTCTAAGTATGGACGCGGTTCAAAAAGCAAAATCAGGGCACCCTGGCGCGCCTATGGGCATGGCTGATATTGCTGAAGTTCTATGGCGTGACTATATGAATCATAACCCAGCGGATCCTCACTGGGCTAACCGTGACCGCTTTGTACTATCAAATGGCCATGGCTCAATGTTGATTTATAGCTTGTTGCATTTGACAGGTTATGACTTGTCTATTGAAGATTTAAAAAATTTCCGTCAACTTCATTCTAAAACACCGGGCCACCCAGAATATGGCTATACTCCAGGTGTTGAAACAACAACCGGCCCATTAGGGCAAGGTATCGCAAACGGCGTCGGTTTTGCTATCGCAGAACGTACTTTAGCGGCTCAATTCAACCGTCCTGGTCATGATATCGTCGATCACCATACCTATGTGTTTATGGGTGATGGCTGTATGATGGAAGGTATTTCTCACGAAGTATGTTCTTTAGCGGGTACACTCAAATTAAACAAATTAGTTGCGTTTTACGATGATAACGGTATTTCTATCGATGGTCATGTAGAAGGCTGGTTTACAGATGATACAGCCGCACGTTTTGAAGCATATGGCTGGAATGTTATCCGTGACATCGATGGTCATGATGCTGACCAAATTCGTGCAGCAGTTAAAGAAGCGCATAATGAAACTGATAAACCAACTCTGATTATCTGCAAAACGGTTATCGGTTTTGGTTCGCCGCACAAAGCGGGTACAGAATCAGCTCACGGCTCACCATTAGGTGACGCAGAAATTGCAGCAACACGTGAAGCGCTTGGTTGGGAGTATGGTCCATTCGAAATCCCACAAGATATTTATCAAGCATGGGATGCTCGCGATTCAGGTAAAGAAAAACAAAGTGCTTGGAATGAAACATTTGCAGCTTATGCAAAAGAATTTCCTGAGTTAGCTAAAGAATTTACACGTCGTATGGCGGGTGATTTACCAGCAAACTTTGATGCTGAAGCGAAAAAATTTGTTGAGCATTTACAAGCAAATCCTGCCAATATCGCTAGCCGTAAAGCGTCACAAAATACTTTAGAAGCATTCGGTAAAGTATTACCAGAATTCCTAGGCGGCTCCGCTGACTTGGCGCCAAGTAACTTGACTATGTGGTCAGGCTCTAAGCCATTAAATGAAGACAAGGCCGGTAACTATATCCATTATGGTGTACGTGAATTCGGTATGTCAGCAATCATGAATGGTATTGCTTTACACGGCGGTTTCGTACCTTACGGTGCAACTTTCTTGATGTTTGTTGAATATGCCCGTAATGCGGTGCGTATGGCAGCATTAATGAAAATTCGCAGTATCTTTGTTTATACTCATGACTCTATTGGTTTGGGGGAAGATGGTCCAACTCACCAACCTGTTGAGCAGCTGGCAAGTCTGCGTGTAACACCGAACATGAACACTTGGCGTCCTTGTGACCAAGTTGAATCTGCGGTTGCATGGAAATATGCTATCGAGCGCAAAGATGGTCCAAGTGCACTAATTTTCTCTCGTCAAAATCTGGAACAGCAACCACGTACTACTGAGCAATTAGCAGAAATAGAAAAAGGTGCTTATATCCTGAAAGACTGTGAAGGTAAGCCAGAGCTTATCTTTATTGCTACAGGTTCAGAAGTTGAGTTAGCTGTTAAAGCAGCGGATCAACTGGCCGCTGAAGGCCGTAAAGCCCGTGTTGTCTCAATGCCATCAACTGAAGTATTTGATAAGCAAGATGCGGCATACCGTGAAGCAGTTCTACCTTCAAGCGTGACCAAGCGTGTTGCAATTGAAGCTGGCATTGCTGATTACTGGTTCAAGTACACTGGTCTAAATGGTGCTATCATTGGTATGCATTCATTTGGTGAATCCGCACCAGCTGAAGAGCTATATAAAGAATTCGGTATTACGGTTGAAAGCGCAGTTAAAGCAGCAAAATCATTGTTGAAATAATTGAGTTAGCGGTCTTATACGTAAAATAATTTGATTTGCATATCGGCGGTATCTCGATGAAAAGCCCGAAAGACATAGTAAACTATGTCATTTGGGTTACTGAGAACAGTCAATATCGCGGTATACTAGACTGCAAAAACTAATAAAATACGCCTCTGTATCAATTTTGATGCAGAGGCGTTGTTGTTTTGTTCATTTGACTGGCTTTTGCTATTGCGTTCTAAGAATATATCCCTTAATCTAATTCTAAATAGCTGAACCGTTTCAGTCTTTATTGCAAATAGGGTTAAATTTTTCAAAAGTGTCGATTGAAGCACACTTTTGATGTTTGACAGTTAAAATGAGCAGTAGAGTTTGTGTGAGTCAGTTATCCTTATCAGCCGTGTGATTTTGTTAAAATTCAAGGTGTAGGATGCCAATTAAAGTGGCGATAAACGGCTTTGGCCGGATCGGACGGAGTGTGCTAAGGGCTCTATATGAGTCAGGGCGACGCGCAGAAATTATGGTCGTTGCGATTAACGAACTCGCTGCTCCTGAAGGCATTGCACATTTACTCAAATATGACTCTAGTCACGGGCGCTTCGCTTGGGATATCCGTCTTAATGGCTCACTTTTACAGGTCGGTGATGACAATATTCGTCTCTTCCATCAACCTGAAATTAGTGCATTGCCTTGGAAGGAACTTGGGGTTGATGTTGTGCTTGATTGTAGTGGGGTATATGGTTCCCGCGAAGATGGCTTAGCTCATCTAGACGCTGGTGCAAAAAAAGTGCTATTTTCTCACCCCGGCACGGATGATCTTGATGCGACTGTTGTCTATGGTGTCAATCATGATAGTCTGACAATCGAAGATAAAATTGTTTCGAATGCATCCTGTACTACAAACTGTATTATTCCTATTATTAAATTGCTGGATGACGCTTTTGGTATTGAGTCAGGCACCGTAACAACCATTCATGCTTCAATGAATGATCAACCCGTTATTGATGCTTATCATCATGATCTGAGAAGAACTCGTGCTGCAAGCCAATCTATTATTCCTGTTGATACAAAATTAGCAGCGGGTATAACGCGAATTTTTCCAAAGTTTCAAGATCACTTTGAAGCAATATCAGTGCGTGTACCGACAACCAATGTGACAGCAATTGATTTGAGTGTTACCGTTCATAATGATGTCTGTGTGACTAAAGTTAACCAGCTCTTGCAAGCAGCCGCTCATGGGCATTTTCGCGGCATAGTAGATTATACGGAATTACCGTTAGTTTCGATGGATTTCAATCATGATCCGCATAGTGCGATTGTCGATGGAACTCAAACGCGAGTTAGCAGCAAGCATTTAATTAAAACCCTTGTTTGGTGTGATAATGAATGGGGGTTTGCTAACCGGATGCTGGATACTACTCTGGCAATGGCAGCAACAGGTTTCAAATAATTAACGACTGACAGGCTGCTGTGTAGCATATGTCCGTACAGCTATTAATGAATATTTTATAGAGAATCAACAAGAGGATTCACCATGTCTGTAATTAAAATGACCGATTTGGATCTCGCGGGTAAACGCGTTTTCATCCGCTCTGACCTAAACGTTCCTGTAAAAGATGGCAAAGTTACTTCTGACGCGCGTATCCGTGCTTCATTACCAACAATTGAAAATGCTCTCAAGCAAGGTGCTAAAGTCATGGTTACATCTCACCTCGGTCGTCCGACTGAAGGTGAGTACAATGAAGAGTTTTCACTGCAACCTGTTGTTGACTATCTGGCAGAAAAAATTGATTTCCCTGTTCGTTTAGTCAAAGACTATTTAGATGGTGTTGATGTTGCTGAAGGTGAGTTAGTTGTTCTAGAAAATGTTCGCTTTAACAAAGGCGAGAAAAAAGACGATGAAACTCTATCAAAACAATATGCTGCATTGTGTGATGTTTATGTAATGGATGCATTTGGTACGGCTCACCGTGCCCAAGCATCAACTCACGGAGTGGCTAAATTCTCACCAGTTGCTTGTGCAGGTCCACTACTGAGCAATGAACTTGAAGCATTAGGCAAAGCCCTGGGTAATCCTGCTCGCCCAATGGTAGCGATTGTTGGTGGTTCAAAAGTATCAACCAAGCTGACTGTTTTAGATTCTTTGTCTAAAATCGCAGACCAACTGATTGTTGGTGGTGGTATTGCAAACACCTTCATCGCGGCTCAAGGTAACAATGTCGGTCGCTCTTTATATGAAGCAGACCTGATCCCTGAAGCTAAAAAATTACTGGCTAATTGCCATATCCCAGTTCCTACTGATGTTCGTGTGGCGACTGAGTTTTCTGAAACTGCAGAAGCGACGTTGAAACCAAGCTCAGAAATCAAAGATGATGAACAAATTCTGGACTTGGGTGATGAATCAGCAGCACGTCTGGCTGAAATTTTGAAAAATGCGAAAACTATTCTTTGGAATGGCCCAGTAGGTGTATTTGAATTCCCTAACTTCCGCAAAGGGACTGAGATCATTGCTAATGCCATTGCCGAAAGTGACGCATTCTCTATCGCTGGTGGTGGTGACACACTAGCGGCTATCGATTTATTCGGTATCGCAGATAAAATTTCATATATCTCAACGGGTGGGGGGGCATTCCTTGAATTTGTTGAAGGTAAAAAACTGCCAGCTGTTGTTATGCTCGAAGAGCGTGCTAAAGCGTAATTAATGTATCATGAACACAATGTGGGGAAATCATGCTTTTTTCCCGCGTTGTCTGCAACTACAGGCAGCTAAGCTGTCTGTTTAACACAGGATCTTTTCACATGTCTAAAATTTTTGATTTTGTTAAACCGGGTGTTATCACAGGCGATGACGTACAGAAAGTTTTCGCAGTTGCCAAAGAAAATAACTTTGCATTACCCGCTGTAAACTGTGTCGGTACAGACTCAATTAATGCTGTACTGGAAGCTGCTGCTAAAGTACGTGCTCCTGTTATTGTTCAATTCTCTAATGGTGGTGCAGCTTTTATCGCAGGTAAAGGTCTGAAAGCAGAAGGCCAACAAGCTGCTATTTTAGGTGCAATTTCAGGTGCTCATCATGTGCATCAAATGGCAGAGCACTACGGTGTACCTGTTATTTTGCATACTGACCACTGCGCACGTAAATTACTGCCATGGATCGACGGTCTGTTAGATGCAGGTGAAAAACACTACGAAAAAACTGGTAAGCCACTGTTTTCTTCACACATGATTGACCTATCTGAAGAAACATTAGAAGAAAACATCGAAATCTGTGCTCAATACCTAGCGCGTATGGCGAAAATCGACATGACGCTGGAAATTGAACTGGGTTGTACTGGTGGAGAAGAAGACGGTGTTGATAATACCGGCATGGACAGCTCTGAGCTGTACACTCAACCAGAAGATGTTGCATACGCTTATGAGAAGCTGAGCGCAGTTAGCCCTCGTTTCACTATCGCGGCTTCTTTCGGTAACGTTCACGGTGTTTATAAGCCAGGTAACGTACAGTTAACACCAAAAATTCTGCGTAATTCACAGGACTATGTTTCTGAGAAATTTAACTTGCCTCACAACAGCTTAGACTTCGTCTTCCACGGCGGTTCTGGTTCAAGCGCTGAAGAAATCAAAGAAGCAGTAGGTTATGGTGTTATCAAAATGAACATCGATACTGATACTCAGTGGGCTAACTGGGAAGGTATCCTGAATTACTACAAAAAGAACGAAGCTTATCTACAAGGTCAGTTGGGTAATCCAGAAGGTCCAGAAAACCCTAACAAGAAATACTATGACCCACGCGTATGGCTGCGTAAAGCACAAGACTCAATGGTTGTTCGTTTAGAGAAAGCATTTAAAGAATTGAACTGCGTTGACGTTCTGTAATCACGCCTAGCTTCAATTATAAGCGATAAGTGATATCCCTCAGCCGGGTTAACCGGCTGAGGGATTTTTTTGTGTAAGATAACGTTAGTTTTATCGGCACTGAGTTAACGCCTGGTATTAAGTTTAGCTTTAATATTTATATGCTCAGTTCTGGTAGTAGCTTGAATATTATTTTAATAAGATAAAATAATGCATTATTTCATAAGTGATTCTTTATTTTCAGTTTGTGATAAAAATTCTAAAAACAGTGCTTCACTTTGTGATAATGGCTTACTGGCATCGGTAATAGCACAAATCCGATTAGAGAATACGGGAGTATCATGAACTGCTTCTAGTGGATAGCGAGAATTTATATGTGCTGCGTAATTTTCGGGTAATATACCAACATAATGGCCTGAAGTAATAAATGCAGCTACTGCCTCTAATCCAGCCGCATCAGGGCCTTTAGCAAATTGCCCAGATGCTAAAATACTTTCGGTGAAGGGATGCCTTCGATAAACGAGTGTGAGATTTTTATTGTCTTTATATTGATTCGCGGATGAAATATAGAGCTTATGTTTTTCGATAAATAGGAATTGGTATCTAAAATTCTTGTTTTCATGATATTGGCCTCGGATACCGATTTGTATTGCTCGATCCCGCAGCGCTTTATTTAATTGATTATGGTTGAATATAAGCAATTCAAGTTTTACATTGGGCGCCGCTTTTTGAAAGTGAGATAAGGCTGTTGATAGATGACAAAGTGGATCGGCCAAGATATGTTCAACCACTCCGATCACTAATGTACCTGAGAGTATCCCTTGTAATGCATCAACATCAGTTTTTATCGCATCTAAGGCTTTAAGCGCGGATGTTGCTTTTTCTATTACGAGTATGCCGGAGGGGGTTAATTTGAAACCTGATGGGCCTCTTTCACAAAGATGAACACCGAGTTTTTCTTCAATTTCTCTAATATGTCGACTGATTGTTGCTTTTGACATATTTAAATTTTTTTCTGCAAGTGTAAATCCACCAGCTTGAGCTACGGAGGAAAAAATTCGTAATGATTTAAGGTCTTTTTCTGTTAACGTTTTATTATTCATACCTTATTCCTATAAAGTGAATTTCATCACTATAAGTTAATCTATCCTACTTTGTTATTAGACTCAAATATCAAAATCATTATTATTATTTTAAAATATAAAATTTTTCAGTAAAAAATAAAATTGAAAAGGTATCATTTTTTGAAACCATAGAATCAAAAATATCACTTTTATTTTTAATTCTTATCTATATCTTAAAGAGCACAATGAAATATATTTTAGCCATGAAGATTTTAGTAATAATTATTAATCCAAGAATATAAATAACAAATACAAAAGGATTCTATTTTATGGTTGCAAATGAAATGGTAATGATAAAGTTAGATATGGTCACGTTTACAGCATTGGGAGCTATATTATTAATTTTAGGAAACATTGCTGTAAGGAAAATTCCTTTTTTTATTAAATACTCAATACCAAGTCCAGTTATTGGTGGGTTTATATTTTCAATTATAATGTGGATAGCGTATCAATTTAATATTGCTGAATTAAGTTTTGACAATACATTGTACGACTTATCAATGTATGTTTTTTTTGTCACTATAGGGTTAATGACAGGCTTCAAATTATTAATTAGTGGTGGAAAAATACTATTATTGTATATGCTGATTTGTTGGTTACTCGCCTTCGCTCAAAATGGTGTTAGTATCGGGTTATCTTATCTTGTAGGTGTAGACCCTTTGATTGCAATGATGGCAGGGCAAGCATCGATGCAAGGCGGCCATGGTATGGCGGCATCTTTAGCACCATTGATCGAATCACTTGGACGCGACCAAGCTTTAAATGTCGGGTTAGCAGCTTCAACCTTTGGTTTAATTGCTGGGTCTGTATTAGGTGGGCCAGTTGGAAACTGGTTAATTAAACGCAACAATTTAAAGATAGAAACTGATAATGTGGATTTATCCATGTTACCTGAAAATAAAAATAATAATATTGAAAAAATAACTCCGGAACAATGTATTACTACGGGTGCTATTATATTAATGATATTAGCGATTGGTATGCCTTTAGCTAAATGGATAACTAACTACACTGGTTTTACTATTCCAGGTCATATATTTAGTCTTTTTATTGGAGTTTTGTTTCATTCATTAAATGAAAGAAAACCAATCATTAAAATTCCACACCATGTTGTGAGTTTAGTTTCGGCTATTTCACTTGAAATGTTTTTAGTGATGGCAATGATGAAATTAAAAATATGGGAGCTTTATGATTTAGCTTTACCATTGACAATTATATTAATTGCTCAAGTCACAATCACAATATTCATTGCAATATTCATACTTTATCGTGCACTGGGTAAAAATTATGATGCAGCCGTTATGTCAGCGGGCTTTGTTGGACAAGGAATTGGGGCAACACCAAATGGATTAGTGGTAATGGATGCAATATGTCATAAGTATGGTCTGTTTTCCCGCAAAGCATTCATTATTATTCCTATTGCAGGCACGATTCTTACTGACATCGTCGGCGTTCCTTTATTCGTTTTTTTAGCAAATACACTGGCAAATTAAATAAAGAAAAAAAGGTAATCAATATATGAAAGATTTAACAACACCTCCTTTGGTGAATCACAAAACATTCTTATATTCTAAATTAATGACAGATTTAACAAATGAGCAGGCTGATATAGCAATACTAGGTATGCCTTTTGGTTCTGCTTATAGTGCTCATGCATTTACCAACGATCAATCTAAAGCACCACAGTATTTACGTAATATTAGTGATCGCATTGTAAGGCACCCTGATCATTATGATTTTGATATTGATGGACCTTTATTACAGGGACGCGATGATATTAATTTCGTTGATTGTGGCGATGTAATTCCTGATTTATCTAAGCCTTTGGGTGAGCATTATGAACGAGCAGAATCTGTTATTAGGCAACTATTGAAAAAAAATGCAATGCCAATTGTTTTAGGTGGTGACCATGGTATCACAACACCTATCCTACAAGGGTTTGACGAAGTCGGGCCAATAACGCTAGTTCATATTGATGCACATCTCGATTGGCGCCAAGACGTTAATGGGGTTGATAAAGGATTATCTAGCCCAATTAGGCGAGCATCAGAAATGACACATGTTGCTGAAATTTTTCAAATTGGTTTAAGAGCGCAAGGGAGTGGTCGTCCGGAAGATTATCAAGCAGCAAAAGATTATGGCGCTCACCTTATACCTGCTTATGAATTACATGAAGTCGGTATACAAGCGATATTAGATAGGATCCCAGATAATTCCAATTACTATATTAGTATTGATGCAGACGGTATTGACCCAAGTATTATGCCGGGTGTCGATGGACCAGCTCCAGGGGGCGTTAATTACCTTCAGGCAAGAAGCCTAATTCATGGGTTAGTGAAAAAAGGAAGAGTGGTGGGAATGGATATTGTTGAAATAACACCGTCTAAAGATATCGGCTCTCAATTAACAGGCGTGACAGCAGGTCGGTTTATCGTCAATCTGATTGGTGCATCGATCAAAGCGGGTTATTTCGATAAAAAATAACTTACGCTGATTTCTTTCTATTCTGCCCTTATATATGTACTCGAGTTTTTCGGGTACATTTTCAATGTATTGAGTGATTTTTTTCATTCATACTTCAAGTCATATCTTACGTTTTATTAAAGCTCATTAAGTTTAGTGGCGAGCTGTTCTGCTAATACCATAATAGCTTCAGAGCTTTCATTAACATGCATCGCAATTTCCATATCTTTAGCCGAGGGGAAACCATCTTGTTCTGTTAAAATTTGATGTTGTGGCAATTTGGCTCGTAAAGGTAACAAGCTGATACCTAAACCATCCGCAATGGCGCTCTGTATACCAGCTAGGCTTGAGCAGGTATAAGTGATATGCCAAGCACGCTGCTTAATATCGAGCAATCTGAACATATCATTGCGATATAGCCCATTTTCAGGAAAAACAATTAAAGGTATCGAATTGGCATTTAGTTGTGGATTATCAGCACTCGAAAGCCAACATAGTGGCTCGGGCCAACAATAACGACTTTTAAACTCACCTTTACGTTGCTTAATAATAATCAAATCGAGCTCACCATTTTGATAACGCTGGTGTAGATGACGACTTAAACCACTCGTTACTTCTAAGCGAATATTAGGTTGATGGTGCATAAAAGAGGCTAATGTTGGTGTTATTTGACTTGACGCTAAATCTTCTGGAAAACCAAGCCGTAAGGTTTGAATAATTGCACTACCAGCGATTTTCATAAAAAACATATCATTCAATGCCAATATTTTTTTTGCATAACTGAATAGAGCTTCTCCTGTTTCTGTCAGGGTTAATATCCGATGTCCACGCACGAATAACGATTGGCCTACCAAGGCTTCTAAACGCTGAATTTGCTGACTCAATGTTGATTGAGTCGAATTTAAATGTTGTGAAGCAATCGTAAAATTGCCTGTCTCTGCTACGGTAATAAAAGTTTTAAGTAAAACGAAATTAAGCAATGTATTCATTTTATGGATACCTGGCATTTGAATATTTAATTTTTAAATACCATATATTTTCAGTAGATTAAATACTCAACTGAGGAGAGAACAATGAAAACACTATTTTTAACAACCAAATGGATAACTTATTTGCTTGTAACTCTTAGTATCTCATTGATATTTAGTATGAAATCATTTTCAGAGTCAAATTCAACAGATTTGGTCGCATTGGCTGAAAAAGGCGATCTTCCTGCGGTGACGTTAGCTATTGAGCAAGGGGCTGATATAGAACAGCGTGATTTACGTTTGCGAACACCGCTAATGGCGGCGACAAATGCGAATCAAATTGAAGTGGCTCGATATCTCATTAATCAAGGAGCGGATGTGAATGCACGTGATGCTATTCAGGATTCTCCGTATTTATATGCAGGAGCGCGAGGCTTACAAGAGATTTTAGAGATGACTCTTGTTCATGGCGCAGATTTAAAAAGTACTAACCGTTATGGGGGAACGGCGCTGATCCCAGCGGCTGAGCGTGGGCATATCCAAACAGTACAAACCTTGATTGATGCTGGGATAGACGTAAACTACGTTAATCGATTAGGTTGGACAGCATTGATAGAGGCAATCATATTAGGGGATGGTAGTGAAAAATACGCCACGATTGTTACGCAATTGATTAAAGGCGGAGCGAATGTGAATTTAGCTGACGCATCCGGTAATTCACCATTAATGCTGGCAAAACAGAAAGGTTATCGCAATCTGATTGAAATTCTTGAGCGTTCAGGAGCCAAATAATGTTAGATGAGCAATTTTTACAGCAATCCATTGCGTTGGCTAAAGAGAATGTCAAAACGGGTGGCCGTCCCTTTGGTGCAGTTATAGTGAGTAATGGTAAAGTCGTGGCTACTGGGGTTAACCAAATGCTGGAGCGGTGTGATCCGACTGCTCATGCTGAGCTAATGGCTTTACGCCAAGCAGGGAAAGCACTTGGAAGAGTTAGGCTAGAAGACTGTGTAGTGTATGCGAGCGGCCAGCCATGTCCTATGTGTTTAGCCGCGATGCGAATGGCGGGTATTGCACGGATTATTTATGCCTATTCGAATGAAGAGGCTGAGCCATTTGGATTATCTACGCAGGCAATAGCGGAATCTCTTAGAGTAGAGCCACAACAGCAAATTGGACTAACATTTATTCACCAAAGGCCAAAAGGTGAGTCTCAGCCTGCACTTTATACTTTTTGGCAGGAACAACAGCATTCATGAATCAGCGTACTGCTACTTCATTCGGTTTAGTGTTAACTATTGTATTGGTCGGGATCAATCTACGGCCTTTTATGACAGGTCCTGGGCCTCTCATTGATGACATTATTCAAACGACAGGAATGAGTTACCAAGGCATTTCATTGCTAACGTTATTACCTATGTTATTAATGGGAATAGGGGCGTTAATTGTACCTGCTTTGAATCAACGTTTAGGTGATCGCGTTGGTTTAACTATTGCAATATTTCTGTTGTTGATTGGTTCGCTGTCCCGATTTTTTGTAACGACTGGCTCGCAATTACTGCTTACAGCCTTTGTCTGTGGTGTTGGTGCGGCGTATATTCAGTCCGTTTTTCCAGGGCTGATTAAATTACGTTTCCCAACGAAAATGGCAGCGATAACTGGGCTATATTCTGCAATGCTGATGGTTGGCGGTGCCATTGGCGCACAATTGACCCCGATTATTTCAAGCGTGACATGTCACGAATTAATCCAAACTAATTCGTGTAAAACAGGTCATTGGCAAACAGCACTTGCATTTTTAGCGTTACCTGCAATTTTTGCACTGATAGCAGTTCTTATTAATATTCGTTCATCCGCTACTCGCAAAAATAATGGGCAGGAATCTGTTTTATCATTTTTAAACAAACCTCGGGCATGGTTATTGATGATAGGGTTTGGATTGATCAATGCGGGTTATGGCACCGTAGTGACATGGCTAGCCCCCTTTTTTATTGAACAGGGAATGAGTAGCACTGACAGCGGCTCATTAGTCGCATTGTTGAGTGTTTTTCAAGCACTTTCCGCGCTATTAATCCCTATTTTAGCTTCTCATAATATTGATCGTCGTTTTTGGCTTGTTATAACGTTAACCAGTCAAATCATTGGCTTTGCTGGAGTATGGTTATTACCCAATATGTTGCCTTATTTGTGGGTGTGCTTGATTGGAGTAGGGCTAGGTGGTTGTTTTGCCTTGAGCATCATTACTTCACTTGATCATTTACCTCATCCTGCAAGCGCAGGGGCATTAACTTCATTAATGCAAGCAGGTGGGTTTATTATTGCGGCATTTGGCCCTTTGTTTGCTGCGTGGTTACATGAAATTAGTCAAAGTTTTGCTTGGGTATGGATTGCACATATCTTAATGATATTTTTAACATTGTTATTATTTCTGCGTCTAAATCCACGGCATTATGCGAAATTATTCAGTGTGAGATAGAGTGAATGCCATAAATTACAAATGATAATGATTGTTATTTTCTTCTTTCTAAGCCAAGATAGCGGAAAAATCGGCTTTACCTCGAAAGAAGGCCATGCAGCAACACACCGAAGATAAACTTAATCAAGCGCATTCTATCCGCGAAGATTATTCTGTTGGACAATTTGTCCGTATCAGCCGCGGTGAATTTGTGATTTCGCATGATCTGGGGATTGAAGAACAACAGCAAGCAGGCCTGAAGTTAGTGGCCATACATAAAGGCGCAATGGGTTGTCGTAGTAGTTCTGGTCATAATGTCGAAGTTAATTCACCCTCATTGATACTCTCCGGCAGCCAGAAGAATTACCTGCTATGCAACCTATTTCGCGCCTGCCAACCGATGAAATATACGATGATTGATATTTCTCCCGAGTGGTTCGAACAGCAGCAATTAACCCTACCAGATAGTTGTTATCACCCAGATAAAGCGCAGCTTTTACAGTTTGCGATCCCCGCAAGCGTATTGGCAATGACCCATCAGCTATTTACTTGTCCAACTCATCCATCACTGCGTCAGCTTTATTTAGGAGACAAAGTATCTGAAATTACCGCTCTTTGTTTAGATCATTTGTTGCATGAAACTCCTCCAGCTTCACCCAGTTTACGACAACGCGATATAGATAATTTGCAGATGGCCAAATCGATTTTGAAACAAGAGTTAGAATCCCCACCTAGTTTGGATGAACTGGCGAAACGTGTTGGTATGAATACACGTAAACTCACGCATGGATTTCGACAGTTATTTGGCAATAGCATTTATGGCTGGTTGCAGGAATATCGATTAGAAACGTCTTATCAACTGTTGAGCATGAATGACGCCAATATTTCAACCGTTGACTATCAGGTTGGCTATACGCCAGCTCATTTCTCTGTCGCTTTTCGTAAGCGTTTTGGTATTTCCCCGAACCAACTAAAAAAATGCTAGATGCAGTTTAGCTTTGAAGGTCAATTTTTATTCGATTTAAAAGCAGCAAAGATTAACATCCCCTAATTATTGCCGGATAGCAATAGATAAAATCCGGCATTCGAAAGTAACCCATACCATTAATTGCTAAATTGATAACAATTATCATTTAACTTTTTTAGGATGGGGAAATGTTGTCTGTTTATAATGCTAAGTGCTTCAAGGAGCTAAAACTAGCACCGTGCGCACTGTTTTTCGCAACAGCACCATGGGTTCTTTTTGTACAAGCTACTCAAGCAGCAGAAAGCTCGCAACCTAAGCATGACATCATGCAGGTCACGACAACATCGGGTGCAGGTGACGATTATGTCGAACCTGGTGTGACGACATTAGGTAAGATTTCCCTTAAACCTCGAGAAGTTGCTCAATCGGTTAGTGTGATTGATCGTGAACAAATCGAAAAACAAAACTTACAAACCTTAGATGATGTGATGCAACGAGCAACTGGGGTGACAAGTGCACCTTACGTTAAATTAACTACTGCTTATTATGTTCGTGGTTTTCAAATTGATTCTTTCGAAATTGATGGTGTGCCAGCATTATTGGGAAATATGGCAAGCTCACCACAGGACATGGCGGTATATGAACGTGTCGAAATCTTACGTGGTTCGAATGGATTGCTTCATGGGATAGGAAACCCAGCTGCGACCGTTAATATGGTACGCAAACATGCTCCAAAAGAAAATATGGCTAAACTCAGCCTTAGTGCAGGAAGTTGGGATCGCTATCGCGGGGGAGCCGATGTTGGTGGACTATTGAATGAATCAGGGAGTGTCCGTGAGCGCTTTGTCATGGCATGGGAAGATAAAGATTTCTTCTATGATGTTTCCGACCAAAAAATCCGTCTGATGTATGCCACTGTCGATGCAGATTTGACGGCTGATACTTTATTGCGTATTGGCGCACAATATCAAACTATCGATTCCATCACCAATATGGCGGGTGTGCCAATGGGAAAGGATGGCAGCAGAGCAAGTTAGTGGTTCAATGCTATCTAAAATAAATGCAGTACAAATTGCTGGCGTGATGGCTGGGTTCTTTATTGGTGGTGCTGGGCTGATGATCATGAGTGGTTCGCTAGGTCAACATATGTCATTAATGATATTGTCTTGTGTACCGTTATTAAGTTTATTTTTCATTATATTGTGCCCTTTAAAAATAGTTAACTCTGTAGCCGAACAAGAAAAGGCAAGCTTGCTTAAAACATTTAAACGTCCTGGAGCTTAAAGATTATTGTTATTGACTCTGTTATCTGCGGTAACTGCAGTTTCTGGATTTGGTCTTGCAAAGTTATTCCTCAATGACGCAGGTTGGTCTCTGGCAGAAATTGGCAAAATAGGAATGGCTGGTGGTATGGTAACGCTCGTATTTGGTTGTGGCGGCGGAGCATGGCTAATTGGTAAAATCGGTGTATGGCTAGCCTTCTCATTCGGTTTATTTTTTGCGTTACTGTCTTCATTACTGTGGATTTTATAATCTATAAATGGGGTGACAATAATGCTAGTTGCAGCTTGTATCATATTCGGCTCGCTTTCAGCAGGGATCACCTCAGTGGCGATTATGACTGCGGGTATGCAGTTTGCTTCTCTGTATTCTCAAGCTGGAACTGATATGACAGCAGTACAAAGTACGCGCGATATTGGAGAATTGGTGAGTTCGATGATGTTGGTCGGATTGACCGCTGCGATTGGTTATTCAGGGGGCTTTATGTTAGGGGCTGTTATTGCATTTGTTGCACTACTCGTGACGTTTTCACATTACCAGTATATGCGTAGAATAGAAATATTGTAGAGATAGGTTAGATATGCGTTAAGTTGCATGGACGTGATATTTGTTCAGTAATCCGAATGACATAATTGATCTTATTTCTTGGAATAACTTGGTGTATCTCTTTTTAATGATAAAAAATATAAGAGGGTGAATATTCCTCCCTCTTATATTTTATTGAATAAATTAAGCGGTAACTTCCAAAATCTGATGCATTACAGGGTGGAACTTACGCTTGAAGTAAACTAATCCATGACCTTCTTCTCGGACGATAATCTGCTTTATCTCAACCAAATAGACAGAGTGAGTACCAATATCTTGTACTTGGGTAATTTCACCTTCTAAATTAGCGAGTGCATCTTTCAATAATGGTTGTTGTAAAATGCCACTATTCCAGATACTCCAACCGAAACGCTCTTCCATCGTTGAGCCTTTCATTCCCGCAAAGTGGCATGCCATTTCTTCTTGCTCATGATTAAGAACATTGACACACAGTCGGCCATTTTCCTGAAAGACCGCATTCATAGCACTATTGCGGTTAACACATACCATCAAAGTTGGTGGCGTATCAGTGACAGAACAGACGGCTGTCGCGGTAATACCGCAGCGACCAGCGGTTCCATCGGTGGTGATAATGTTAACTGCTGCACCAAGACTTGCCATCGCATCTCTGAAACGCAGGCGATGTTCATTTTCTAAAGACATACTGGCCTCCTGCTGCCGATTACTTCAGCAGCGAATCTAACTGATTAATATCATTGTTGTTATGCAGATGTGGGCGCTTCCAGCCATGCTGATCGTAATCAGACAGGCAGCGGTCAACCATATCTGTCATGGTCTTCATATTGCCAGAGCCGTATGCATGGCGAAGACATTGCAAACGAATTTCATCCTGACTGCCTGCATAGTTGATTTCATATAGCTCATGACGCCCACCAAACTCACTACCCATAGCATCCCACATTAACTTTAGAACTTTGATACGCTCTACATGATCCATGCCGTTAGATCCGCGAACATATTTTGCCAGATATTTATCAATTTCTGGGTTGTTCATATCTCGGACACTGGATGGTAGATATATCAAACCACTAGCCACGTTACTTTCGATAATATTCTTAATTTTCGTGTAAGCCATTGGCGCCATTACACGATAAGTTTGAATCGCTTGTGTATCAGGCAGATATGCACCGCCTTCCCAAGCCTTAGATTCAGCTGTCATCGCATCAGTCAGTGACCAAAACAAGTTCCGCCATGCAACCACTTCACCTAAGTCTGCCTGTACACCACGGAAATCGATAACTCCAGTGCACTCAAGACTTTTTTGCAGCAAACCAGTAATGAAATCCAGTTTCACGGCTAAACGTACACAGGCTTGTAATGGAAATAAGCGTGCAAAACCACCTTGTACTGCCCAGTTACGAGCTCGCTCAAAGTCACGGTAAATTAACACATTTTCCCAAGGGATCAGAACATGATCCATGACTAATATGGCATCATTTTCATCAAATCGGCTTGATAATGGGTAGTCAAAAGGTGCTCCTGTAGCACCAGCGACTAATTCATATGACGCCCGTGAAATTAATTTCACGCCATCAGCATCCATAGGAGCGACGAACATCAAGGCAAAGTCAGGGTTATCACCCATAACTTGTGCGGAACCAAAACCAATAAAATTATAGTGGGTTAATGCAGAGTTAGTTGCTACTACTTTTGCGCCGCTAACGATAATACCTGCATCTGTTTCTTTTTCCAGTTTGATGTAGACATCTTTAACTTCATCAGCAGGTTTATGGCGATCGATTGGTGGATTAACAATCGCATGGTTAAAATAGAGACCACTCTCTTGAATGCGTTTGTACCAGTGACGAGCATTGTCTGCGAATTGACCATAATATTCAGGGTTAGCGCCTAAACAGCTGGCAAATGCCGCCTTATAGTCTGGAGTGCGTCCCATCCATCCATAGCTTTGGCGTGACCAGTCAGCGATGGCGTCTCGTTGTTGACGGAGTTCTTCTGGGCTTTTGGCAAAACGGAAAAATTTGTGGGTGTAACCGCCATTTCCGGTATCGGTGTCCCAGCAAAGGCTGTCATGAGTTTCTTTATCATGGAGTGCATCATATAACTGTCCTATTGAGGCGGCTGAATTTCGAAATGCAGGATGAGTGGTAACATCTTTAACGCGCTCACCGTAGATATAAATCTCACGACCATCTTGTAGGCTTTTTAAATATTCTTGACTATTGAATGGGCGTTTTGCATCGGAACGAAAATCTTCAGGTTTCATGTCTACCTCGTTGTCTCACAAAGAGCGCTAGCACTGATAGGGGGGCTGTTATTCGCTAGTATCTTGGTGTGTTAAATTTATGTTTGTTTTGTGTTTATTAATTGAATCTTTTTATTGATTGATAAGAAAGAGATTTTCTAAAGGATTACTGGTACTTTTCGTTAAGAAAGTGAGTTTATGATAAGAGTGTGATCATTGTTGTGTTTTTTATAAGCAATAAAATAGGGGTTTTAATTTTTTATTATTAAATTCAGCGTTTTATTTTATTTAAGCTATTTGGTTATTTTAATGTTTACAAAAATTTTTGATATAAAATGCCTCACAAAAAGTTAATCAGTAAGTCATTTTTAGGTGGAAAGGTACTTTTTTTAAGCTGGGGTAAGGTCTTTTTAATATGATAATTTTATTCAACTAAGTTAACAAAAAGTAATTTTTTAGGGATGATTTTGGGAATGAAAGGTTAGTTATGTTTATGGTGAGCTTAAAATACGAGGTTAAGGGGAAGAGATAAAGCGTAGTTCCTGTCGATATCAGCTACGCTTATAAAATGGGAAAGAGATTAATAGGTCATCTGTTTTTTCGATACAATATCGATTGAATCATTGATTAAATAACCAATATGAAGGTAGTTATCTATATTTTTGTCGCCACTTCTAAAACAAATTTTAGATTTTATCTCGGAATATGTACTTAATGTACTAATCGAGTGCTCATTATTCCCTGTGATCGAGGGCTGTTGCATATTCGCTGGGAAATTTATTAGAGAAGCTGAAATAAAATTATCAGGGCATTTAGCTGCTGAAATAACCAATAAATTTAATGACATAGAACTAAGTAGAGAAAAGAGTGCTTCTGGTTTATCTATGGTCACATTTAATTTGAAATTTGGCTCGTTATTTGCAATTGTAGTCGTAATATAAGAAATAAAATATTCTGGCAATGTATCTGAAATACCGATATGGAATGTCTTGATATTATTATTTGTTGATTGTTGTGCTATCGTTTTAATTTCATCTATTTCACGCAAAATAATCTGGCTATGTTCTAATATTTGCAAGCCTAATGGTGTAAAGTTTACTCTACGAGTTGTTCTTTCTAGCAAAAAACACCCTAGATAATTTTCTAGTTTGCTAATTTGGATACTTAATGTTGGTTGTGCCACATTGCAGTATTGGGCTGCTTTTTTAAAGTTAAGAAATTTTCCTAACGCGTTTAAATATTCAAAATCTCTTATGTTCATTTTGTTTTCTCTACTGTATTTTAAAATTAAACCATTGTTTTTATTGTTAATTAAAACATTAATAATATGTGGTTTTTAATTTTATAAAAAACCATCCTTGATAGCATATAGCTAACGCTAGTGCCCTTGTTTTTACTTTTGATTAATATTCAATATAGAGAGTGATATTAATCAACGATTTTGTTAATTAATAAACAAACTCATTCCTATATGACATCATGTTTATATTAATTATAAAATTCTTTATAACTTTATTGATCTTTTTAGTTTAAAACTAAGTCAAAAAAGAATAAAGTGATTTTAAAATTAAACCTCGCTTTAAAAGTAGACTAGTAATGTATTTCCTTGTTGTTAAATAAATATACAATCAGTTGTTATTTTCTGAGAGTAAAATATTAAATTTATATTCGTCATAGTTCAGTTTGCATGGTGATAATTATGCGTGTAGGTATAGTTAAGTGCCCTAAATCATAGGGTTTATGATTATTTAAGGGCTGTTTAAATTTTAATAAATCTATCAATGCTTGGTGATGTAATCATTTGATTATTGATTTTATAAATCTATTGATTGTCAATTCCAGCTCAAAATATTTTTCTAATGATTCATTGCATTTAAATATATATAGCAAACCATTTCTATGTTATGTTATTACATGTCATGTTAAATTAATTTATCTATATAAATCATTCTATTACCTACATTAATTGAGAGTAAATTTAATTATGGAAAAAACGAAAGTTAAATTTATTTTACGGTCAACTAACTCAGGCTATATTGAAATAATAAAATTAACCAATTTAATCGTGTTTATGATTATATCATTTGATTGAAATTAAAAATTTATTTTTCATAAGTATTATTTAACCATTTTAATATGATGGCTTAATGAGTTTAAATGGTGATACATATTTCACATTTACTTTTAAAACACAATTACACATTGGATGAGTAATTTTTACCATGGTATTTTAGGTAAATCATCATATTTTGATATAATATTTAGTTCTGTATATATATTATTTAGTTATGTTAGTGAGTGATTTTACTTAATTGATAATATATGAATAATATAGAGAGTTAATTTATATAACATGATGATTTAATGTTAAAATATGTTTTGATTTAAATGTTGAGAAATAATAACATTTAATTTATGTTCGTTAGTAATCTATTGAAAAATATAAAAATTAATAAATAAAGAGAGTTTGGGATTTTAGTGTTAATCCGCTATTAAACAACATTTTTAGCTAAAAAATAGATTTATTTTGGCATTTTTATTCACATTTAATTGTGTAATATATTTATCATATATTTAAAATAGATAAGTATATTAGTAATGCATATCTTGAATCGTTTGGATATAAATAGCTTGAGGAATGGTAATGATCGTGTTGGATAATAGCTTTCTTCACACTGCTTAGAAATTAACTTAATCTATTAATTGTATCATGCTGGTCAATGAATGTTTTTTTCTCGCCATTGGCTTGGTGAATCACCGACTAGGCGATTAAAGAATCGAGCAAAGTAGGCGGGGTCTTTAAAACCGAGTTGATATGCAATTTCTGAAACGGGACTATCAGAAAACAATAGCATGCGTTTAGCCTCTCGTAAGATGCGGTCAAATATTAAGCGTTTAGGTGGGCGGTTAGCAAACCGTCTGCACATATCTTTAAGCCGAGACTCAGTTACACTAAGTTTATCTGCATATTCTGGAATAGAAAGGTGCTCATGATAGTGGGAATCAATAAGTTGGTTAAAACGCTGGAATAAACGGTGCTCACCCCTAACACCACTCACTGGATGGTCATCAAGAGGGATAGACCTTAATAGAAAAGTGAATAAAGCCTGAGCTAAAGAAGATAATACTTGGTCACGCCCTGCACAACGGTTTGCAGACTCACGCGCCATCAATGACCAATAATGATTAAACATTGCTAGCTCGTCAGGTTTATCTGCAACTGATAAGCAAATAGCAGGAATAGCGACTAAGTCAGGGTTTGCTGGGTAAAGTGATTCTAATAGTGGCGAAATTAACTCCTGCCGAACTGTGAGAACATGCCCATCAGTATCTTCCTGGGTAAAAAACGCATGTGCTATAGAAGGGGGCGTTAAGATAAATAGCGGTGCTTGAACAGAGTAGCGCTGATCATCAAGCTGTAAAGTGATATGTCCCGTATCAAGGTAGTGTAGCTGGAAAAATCCATCGTGACGATGTGCTTGCATATCACGGCCAAAAAATGCCGCCATATTGCCAAATGTCTGGTAATGGACATCGTCGTTACCTCGTGTTTCATCATAGTCTTTACTAATATCTATGTTAGCTATCACTACTTATTCCTCTTCATACTTCGAGCCGTAGCATTGTTGGCTACTCTTATTCGCCTTAGTCACGTAGTTATCTACGCTCCTAAGGACTCATTCGCTTGCCGCCTAGCTACAACTCGAATTATGTTAGGTATGCTACAAAAGCGCGCTTTGATTATTATATTTATCTTGGAATTATGTCATCAAGGAGTCGCTCTTGGACGTGAATTTTTCATCGGTATAAATATAACCAATATTGCCCCGATAACTAACAAACCAGCGACAAAATAGAGTCCTGAATTGAAGCTACCTGTCTTATCTTTTAGCCAACCAATTAATAATGGACTGACGGCTGAACCAATATTACCTGTTGCGTTGATAACAGCAATACCAATAGCACGTGCACGTAAGCTAATAGATTGGTCTGGCGTCGTCCAAAATACTGCCATGGCAGTAAATGAGCCTGTTGATGCCATAATAATACCTAACAATTGTATAACTGGATGATGTGTTATGGCGGCTAATACCCACCCAGCTGCGGCAAATAAATAAGGTAACGCTGTGTGCATTTTACGTTCTTGTAGCCTGTCAGACCGCCGACTCCAATAAATCATACCTAGTATGGTACAAAATTGAGGAATTGCGGTAAGCAAGCCAATCATGGCGTTACTGCTACCTTCATTAAAACTCTGCATTATTTGTGGTGTCCAAATATTAATCGCACTGAGAGTGTTAGTCAGGCAGAAATAAGCGACGGTATACATCAATATGACTGGCGTAAAAATCTCTTTCCATAAACTGGTGGTCTGCAGCGCACTCTGGCTTTTTGAGCCATGCGGTTGCACAAGCTCTAATTTATCTTGATCCATCATCTCTTGAAGACTTTCTTTGTCTTCTTTTGTGAGCCATTTTGCTTTTGCCGGTGAATCATCAAGATAGAACCATACCAAGACACCTAAAATTACAGATGGAAAACCTTCAAGCAGGAATAACCATTGCCACCCTTTTAGGTTTAAAATACCATCCATACCGAGGATATAACCTGAAGCAAGAGAGCCAAATGCCATAGTGACAGGCATTGCAACCATAAATAAAGCATTAGCTCGGGCTCGGAAGTAGGCAGGGAACCAGTAAGTCAGATAAACAAGAATACCCGGTAAGAAGCCCGCTTCAGCGATACCAACGAGCATACGCAAAACATATAGACTAGTTGGCCCGGTGGCGAACATGGTGGCTGTAGAGGCGATCCCCCACAACACCATTATTGTGGCAATCCAACGGCGAGCACCGACAATACCCAACATTATATTGCTTGGTATGCCAAAAATAACATAGGTTACATAGAATAAAGTTGCTGCAAGACCAAACATGGTTGATGTTAGTCCAATATCTTTTCCCATAGTTAAACCTGCAAAACCGATATTAATACGGTCGAGGAAAGAGAAAATAAATAATACAAATAGAAATCCGATTAGTCGTCTAAATAATTTTTTAATGACTCGTTGTTGTGGCTCAGTTAAATTATTATGTTGTTGAGCTGGATTATTTTCAGCAATGTTTGATTGATTGCTCATTTGTAACTCCATCTTTTATATGCACTTAATGCTATTATGGGTATAAGAGTCTCTTAGGCAGTCATTAAATATGACAGCCTTAACTGAATAAAAACTTATGTTATTAGGCTAGTTTTATTCGTCATTTTTAAATTCGACAATATTCTAAAACTTCACGTTTTTTATCCGCGTTAGTTTCTTCATACTGTTCGTATTTAAATGATTTTAACCATTATGCCTACTACGGGAATAGGCACTAGGTTATTAATCCTTTTTCTTAGCATTTTAGATAAACACTTTGTAGGGTGATAAGAATAAAGTTATCTAAATAGCATTGGGTACTTACGCTTTTTATTACAGGTTATTAATAAACACTAGGAATATTTGATTCGATATCAGAATGACTTCTACCAAAACGTGCAGCCAATGCTTCTGCCGTACGTGCTAATAGTGTGGTATCTACACCAACAGCAACAAACAGAGCGCCAATGTTTAAATAATGTTCAGCGATACTGGGAGCTGCCATTAAAATACCGGGAGCAACACCCGCAGCACGAATTTGTACAATAGCTTTTTCAATCACAGCTTTAACTTCAGGGTGATTTGGATCACCGAAAAAACCCATATCTGCACTGAGATCTGCTGGGCCGATAAAGACACCATCAATTCCTTCTACTTTCAAGATCTCCGAAAGGTTATTAATGGCTTCACGCGTTTCGACTTGAACAATCACACACATTTCATTGTTGGCACGTCGCAAATAATCAGGAATACGATTCCAGCGTGATGCACGTGCTAATGCGCTACCAACACCACGAATCCCCTCTGGAGGATAGCGTGTTGCACGTACAGCTTGCTTAGCTTGCTCGGCATTTTGTACCATAGGTAGCAACAATGTTTGTACACCAATATCCAATAGTTGTTTGATAATGACTGGATCGTTCCATGGTGGACGCACAACAGGTTGCGATGGATATGCAGCAATAGCTTGAAGTTGAGTTAATGTGGTCTGCACATTATTTGGTGCATGTTCGCCATCGATGAGTAGCCAATCGAATCCTGCTCCTGCAACCAGTTCAGCGCTATATGAGCTGCATAAACCTAACCATAACCCAATTTGTGGCTGGCCATCTTTCAATGCTTGTTTAAATTTATTATGTAGAATGTCCATGGTAATTTCCCTATACGAAACTGCAACTGACTGAACCCATTACGCCGTAGTCAACATGGAATACATCCCCTTTACGGGCAGGAACGGGTCGAGTAAAAGAACCACCTAAAATGACCTGACCAGCTTCTAATTGGACGTTGTGTGGCGCGAGTTTATTAGCAAGCCAAGCCACTCCATTTGCAGGATGATTGAGCACAGCAGCTGCTACACCAGATTCTTCAATAACACCATTACGGTAGAGCAAAGCGCTTATCCAGCGTAAATCGAGATCACGTGGCTTGATTGGTCTACCGCCTAAGATCACGGCACCATTTGCTGCATTGTCAGAAATAGTGTCAAACACTTTGCGCGGACGTTTGGTTTCGGGGTCGAGACTATGACAACGAGCATCGATTAGTTCGAGCGCTGGGATCACATAATCAGTTGCATTATAAACATCAAACAGTGTGCAGTTCGGCCCACGTAAAGGCTTTGCTAAAACAAAAGCTAGTTCAACTTCAATCCGTGGAACGATAAAACGATCTGTTGGGATTTCACAGCCATCATCAAAAAACATATCGTCGAGAAGTGCACCGTAGTCAGGCTCATCAATTTTAGAGCTAGCTTGCATTGCCTTTGAGGTTAAGCCAATTTTGTGGCCTTTGAGTGATCGTCCTTCAGCGATTTTCAGACCGACCCATTCACGTTGAATTGCATAGGCATCTTCAATCGTAATTTGGGGGTGATCCAGCGAAATTTGACGGATCTGCTCACGCGTTTTTTCAGCCTGATTAAGACGTTGTGCAACTTGCGATATGACATCTTTTTGTAACATGCGAGTAATGCTCCTGTTGATTTCTGCTTAAAATGCTAGAAACATTGGGCACCACTAACCCGCACTGCAATAATTAGCAGTGCGGTAACCAATAACGGCGTGGTTAGTTAGTGGATAGCCCACCAAAGCAGAGATATTTCACTTCCAGATAATCTTCAATTCCGTAACGT
Source organism: Providencia burhodogranariea DSM 19968 (assembly GCF_000314855.2). Taxonomy (GTDB): domain Bacteria; phylum Pseudomonadota; class Gammaproteobacteria; order Enterobacterales; family Enterobacteriaceae; genus Providencia; species Providencia burhodogranariea. Next base: position 263,548 of record NZ_KB233225.1, read on the forward strand.
GAACCTTCACGTCCCAGCCCTGACTGCTTAATGCCACCAAATGGGGCAACTTCATTTGAAATAATGCCTTCGTTAATGCCTACCATGCCGCTTTCAAGTGCTTCTGCAACACGGTAGATACGTCCGATGTCTCTTGAGTAAAAATAGGATGCTAGACCAAATTCAGTATCATTAGCCAAATCAATAGCTTGCTGTTCATCACTGAATTTAAATAGCGGAGCCAGTGGACCAAAGGTTTCTTCTTTGGCTACTAGCATTGATTCAGTAACGCCAGTTAATACTGTTGGTTGGAAGAATAAACCACCGAGTGACGCAGGTTTACCGCCTGCAATCACAACTGCGCCATGAGAAACTGCATTAGCAATGTGCTCTGTAACTTTGTCGACTGCAGCTTGATTAATCAGCGGACCTTGTTGTGAATCAGCTTGGGTCGCAGGGCCGATTTTTAATTCACTGACGGCTTTTGCGAGGCGTTTAGCAAACTCATCATAAACGCCTTCTTGGACTAAAATACGGTTAGCACAGACACACGTTTGTCCACTATTGCGGAATTTAGCAGCTAACGCACCTTGTACTGCTGCATCAAGATCGGCATCATCAAAAACGATGAATGGTGCATTCCCACCGAGTTCTAGTGATAGTTTTTTGACAGTATCAGCGCACTGTGACATCAATAATTTACCGACACGAGTTGAACCTGTGAATGTCAATTTACGGACAACAGGGCTAGAGGTCATGACTTCGCCAATGGCTTTTGAGTCGGTGCCGGGAACAATGTTAAACACTCCGGCAGGAATGCCCGCTTCTTCACCTAATGCGGCGAGTGCTAATGCTGAAAGTGGTGTTTCAGCTGCAGGTTTTAACACCATAGTACAGCCGGCAGCGAGCGCTGGACCAACTTTACGGGTGATCATTGCATTTGGGAAGTTCCACGGCGTGATTGCCGCAACAACACCGATGGGCTGTTTAATGGTGACTAAGCGACGGCCTGGAAGTGGTGAAGGGATCGTTTCACCATAAATACGCTTACCTTCTTCGGCAAACCATTCAATAAAACTTGCGCCATAAGCGATTTCACCCATCGATTCGTTAATAGATTTTCCTTGTTCCCAACTGAGTAACTCAGCAAGTTCTTTCTGGTTATCCATCATCAGATGAAACCATTTGTTGAGAATTTGACTGCGCTCTTTCGCGCTTTTTGCTCGCCAAGCTGGTAGCGCTTTTTCCGCTGCATCAATGGCTTGTTGGGTTTCCGTTGCACCTACATTACTGACTTTTGCTATTACCTCACCATTGGCTGGGTTGGTAACATCAAACCGACTATTATCATTGGCATTGACCCATTGGCCGTTGATATAAGCCTGCTGGCGGAATAAGGTAGAATTGACGTTAATACTCATATTTCTTTTTTCTCCGAAGGCACTGAAATTAACTGTGAGCGGATATTTTTAGCCGATAAACGCTGGCTAATAAAACTGAGTCCGGCACAGACAGCCATAACTAGTGCCATAGCAAATGGGGATTCATCCTGTAGTACAGAAACTGCAACACTTGCAAGTGCTGCCAGTGCAAATTGAATAGAAATCGCGAGAGCACTGGCACTGCCTGCAATTTTACCTCTATGCTGCAATAACAGTGACAAACTGTTGGTACCGATAGCATTCACCATCGATAAAAACAGAACCACCAGAATAACAATAATAGGCAGGCTTTGCTGGTAGAAAAGTAGCAATAGTAATCCAAACAGTAATTGAGCCCCACTTTGCACACAGAGTATACGGGTTAAGCTATACACTTTAAGCAGCCGAACATTGATCAATAGCACTGCTATCATGCCAAGAATATTACAACCGAATAATAAGCCGTAGTGTTGTTCAGATACTCCAAAGTAGTTGATATACACAAAAGGTGAACCACTGATAAAGGCGAACATTCCGGCAAAAGAGAATGCCATTGTGCCGATGATAGACATGGCTTCTTTATCAGTTAAAACTTGTGCGTAATTATGAAAAGCGGCACGGAGTAAATTTTTAGACTCGTTTTTATGGCGCAGAGTCTCTGGAAGTAAAAAGAAAATACTGCCTAATGAGCAAAGTCCTATCAGTGCAAGAAGATAGAAAATCGCTTGCCACTGAAGATGGATTAATAAAAAACCGCCAAGTAATGGTGCGAGCAAAGGTGCAATCATGGTAACTAACGTCATCAAAGACAATATTTTAGGTAGCTCAATTGCGGGATAAACATCCCGAGCAATTGCCCTTGCCATGACAATTGCAGCGCCACTGCCAAATGCTTGTAACGCTCTAAATGCAATCAAAGTTTCTGCGGAAGTTGCTTGTGCACAAAGTAAACTTGCCAGCGTAAAAATGATGAGGCCACTTAACAACATTTTGCGGCGCCCGAGAGTGTCGCTGAGTGGCCCATAAAACAACATACCAATACAAAAACCAGCAAAAAATGCACCGAGTGTATACTGCATCTGTCCTTGGCTTGCTTGGAGATCTATCCCCATTTGCGGCAGGGCAGGGAGATACATATCTATCGATAATGGCCCAAATGCGACCAATGATCCTAATAATGGGATCAAGTAGCGAGGGATCTGTTTATCGAATGCAGTCGGCATCAAATTTCCTTACTTAAACAGTGCGTGAACGTTGTTTTGTTTATAATTCAGTACTGGATCAAGCTCTTCCATGGTGAATGATATTGCAAGATATCTATCCGCCATTAACTGAGCAAAATGCTCCTTGATAAGGGTAAATAGCATTTCACCGACTTTTTGCCGATCTTCAAGAGAGCGACCAGCACCAATTTTGAGCGTCATATGGACGAAGGCATAGTCATGTTTGCCATCTGCCATCTGCCAAGTATCTAACCAAATAGCGCGACTACGAATCCCCCCTAACGGAAAGATGCCCGTACCCGCTAATGCTTTGTTTACCGTTGAAAATAGCTCAGGTAAGTTCGCTTGCTCACGAATATTGTCGGTACACTCTGCAATAAAATGAGGCATAACGATTCCTTACGCGTTAGCGGTTTGTTTATCAGTAATGTAGCTTGGTAGAGGGAATATGGCATTGATTTGACCTGTACCTGAGCTGGCGAACAAATCAGTCAGTACTTCGACTTTCTCCTCATATTTATCCCAACCAAGCATGCCTAATAGCATCACAGTGTCATGCATATGGCCTTCGCCATAGCAGTAATCCGCATACTCTGGCAACATCTTACAGAATTCATTAAAACGACCTTCACGCCAGAGTTTGACTACGCGCTTATCCATTTGCTCATCAAATTCACGGGTGTAATTATTCATGCCGTCTTCTGCACGGTGGTCATCGATAAAGCGATGCGATAGTGAACCGCTAGCAAGAACGGCGACTGTACCATCATATTTTTCGATAGCCGTGAGTACCGCTTCACCGAGTTTGCGACTATCTTCGAAACTGTGAGAGGTACAAAATGCGGAAATAGAGATCACTTTGAAATGACGATCGCTATTCATGTAACGCATCGGTACTAATGTGGCATATTCCAATGTTAGACTTGGGATCTCATGAGATTGGGCTCTAACGCCTAACTTACGTGCTTCTTCGCCGATCATTCGACCAAGTTCAGAGTTACCATTGTATTCATACTCCATGTCACGAATAAAATGCGGAAGCTCATTACTGGTATAGATCCCTTCAAAATGGTCTGCACAGTTAATGTGATACGCACTGTTAACTAACCAGTGCGTATCAAAAACAATAATGGTATCAACGCCAAGTTCACGGCAGCGGCGGCTGATTTCTTTATGCCCATCGATAGCGGATTGCCGGCAGCCGTGATGCTTACCCGGAAGTTCTGATAGGTACATAGAAGGAACATGCGTGATTTTTGCTGCTAGTGCTAGTTTTCCCATAATTCCTGACCTCTTTCAGTGACTGATATTAGCAAAGTTTTTCAAGTGCTGATTTAAGCTTTTGTTATTTATGTGTTTTAGTGCAGAACATCTCACTATGTAGGACTAAGCTTTTTCAGCGATTTAGTGCCGGCGAAATTTATTCACCGGCGAGAGCTCAAAATTTAAACACCCCAACGAGGAATGTTATGATCCCCAAAGGAAATACAAACGTTTTTCATTTCAGCAAATACCTCAAAGCTGTATTCGCCACCTTCACGGCCAACGCCAGATGCTTTAACGCCGCCAAATGGCTGACGTAGGTCACGCACATTTTGGGTATTCACAAACACCATACCCGCTTCAATATTGCGAGATAACCGCAGGATCTTACTGATATCTTGTGTCCAGATATAAGATGCGAGGCCATACTCAATATCGTTTGCCATACGTAAACCATCCTCTTCTGATTTGAATGGGATCAGGCAAGCGACAGGGCCGAAGATCTCTTCTTGTGCCACACGCATTCGATTATCAACATCGGCGAGTACAGTTGGGCGTAAGAAATGACCATTTTTAAGATGTGTAGGCAAGTCGGTTGGTTTATCTGGGCTACCCGCCAGCAATGTAGCACCTTCTTCGATTCCAAGGCGGATGTAGCCTGATACCTTGTTCCAGTGTTGCTGGCTGATCAGAGCACCGACTTGGGTTTTCGGATCTGTAGGGGCGCCGACGATCAAGCGGTTGGCACGCTCTGCAAAGCGCTTAACAAATTCTGGGTAAATACTTTCTTGAATGAAAATACGTGAGCCCGCTGTGCAACGTTCGCCATTAATGGAGAAAATGGTGAACAGAGCGGCATCGAGTGCGCGCTCAACATCTGCATCTTCAAAAATTAATACAGGTGATTTACCGCCAAGTTCCATTGAATACTTTTTCAGGCCCGCGTTTTGCATGATCATACGGCCTGTGGCAGTGCCCCCTGTAAAGGAGACTGCGCGAACATCATTATGTTTGACGAGAGCATCACCTGCTGTGCTGCCATAGCCTTGAACGACGTTAAGCACTCCAGCTGGAATTCCCGCTTCTAGGGCTAATTCACCTAAACGGTTAGCTGAAAGAGGTGAAAGCTCAGACATTTTTAATACGGCAGTGTTACCGAGTGCTAAGCAAGGTGCTGTTTTCCATGTTGCCGTCATAAATGGCACGTTCCATGGTGAAATAAGCGCACACACGCCAACAGGTTGAACTAGCGTATAGTTCATCATTTTGTCATCAACAGGATAGGTGCGGCCATTCATCTGTTGGCAAATTTCAGCAAAGAACTCAAAGTTGTGGGAAGCGCGTGGGATTAGAACATTTTTGGTTTGATGGATTGGCAGACCTGTGTCTTGAGTTTCCATTTTTGCAATTTCAGGAACATTCTGGTCGATCAATTCACCGAGGCGACGCATTAGGCGAGCGCGTTCTTTCATCGGCGTATTAGCCCACTTAGGGAAAGCATCTTTTGCTGCGGCAACCGCCTGATTAATTTCATCTTGACCACCAGAAGCAACTTCTGCGAGTACTTCGCCTGTTGCAGGGTTGGTGGTTTCAAAATAGTCTTTACTGACAACATTTTTGCCGTTAATCCAGTGGTTTATTTTAGTCATCACACACGTTCCTCATACTCTTTTTCACTGACAATATGGTTTATCAGCCTGCCAACACCTTCAACTTCGACGATGACTTCGTCTCCTGGGATAACATCAGAGAGGCCTTTCGGGGTTCCAGTTGCAATCATGTCACCTGGTTGTAGAGTCATAAAGTCACTCAGGTAGGCAATTAAAAATGGAATATTGAAAATTAGATCGGCTGTTGTGCCCTTTTGGCGTAGTTCACCATTAACATAGGTATACAATGCAAGATTATGTGGATCTTTAATCTGATCTTTATCGATAACCCATGGGCCGATCGGCGTTAAGGTATCGCGGCTCTTAACGCGTAAATTTGGACGATAGTAGTTTTCAAGATAATCGCGAATAGCGTAGTCGTTACAGACGGTATAACCCGCAACGTAGTCCATCGCATCTTCTTGTGAAACCTTATATGCTGGTTTACCGATTACAACGACCAGTTCCGATTCATAGTGCATATATTCGACATTATCTGGGCGAACAGAGACTTGACGGTGGCCAGTTAACGTATTATCTGCCTTGATAAAAATAAGTGGTTCTTCAGGTGGCTTAAAATCGAGTTCAGTCGCGTGGTCAGCATAATTTAAACCAAGGGCAAATAAGGTGCCTCTTACTGGCGGTAACCACTCAACATTTTTGTCATCGCCAGCGAGCACTTGGCCATTAGGTAATTTTATCTCTTCGTTATCACCGACTGTGACTGAATATTCACTACCTTGATAACGGATTTTAGCGTGTTTCATTATTGCCCTCCTGCCACGACAACCTGATTAATCAGGCTTGGGAAGCCTTCCGCTTGAACCTCAACTTTATCACCGGGTTGAATAGTGACGCGTTGGTGTGGGGTTCCCATTAAAATTACATCGCCTGCTTTCAATGTCGCAAATTCACTCAGTGCTGCGACCAATTCATTTGCATCACGAACCAGATCGTTGGTTGACCAGCGATCAGCTTCTTTTCCGTTGATTTGAGTGATGATCTCTATCGGTGTTGATAATGTCGTTTTAACAATTTCCCCAATTGGGCAAAAACTATCACAGCATTTTGCTTTGATAGCAGGGCGATAGAATGAGTCTTCAGGAAGGCTAACTTCGTTTGCTAATGCAAAGCCTGCGATGTAATGATACGCATCAGCCTGATTCACTTTTCGTGCATCTTTACCAATAACTAATGCCAATGTTGCGCCACTTAGCACCACTTCATTAGCGGGGTGTAAAATGTTGTCTCCTGAACTAATTTGGGTATTACGTGGCTTAATAAACCATACTGGAGTTTTAGGAGGGGCTTTATAAGGGGCTTGCCCAAATGCCTCATGCCAGTGAGTGACTTGGCTTTGGTGATTGAGGGCAACGGCAAAAACAGTGCCTTTCATTGACAACTCCTTATGATGAAATCGACGACCTTGAATGATTGTTAATATATTAATAATGTATTAAATCGGAATTAGCAATAGGCTAATGCAATTGTTAATTTTAATTGTGATCTCATTAACATATTCAGATTGCTCACGTGTAACTTATTGTTATCACTTAAATTAATAAATTGCTTTATTTTTAACTGTAACTTTTTGTTAACTTTGGTGTTTTGAAAAATATTATTTACTCATTAATATTTTAGGGTTTTTCTTTGAGATTGTTATTTTGCCGTGCTAACCTTGGCTTTAAGCGGATATAGGGTTGGTTATCACCGTGAGTGAAATTGCGATATAAAGGCGTAGTACACTAAGCCTTATTCGAGATTGTTGACCTTTTAAACTTACTTTTGCAGCAGTTTGTTAGGAAGTCTTGGGAAGAAAAGAGAACTCCTGAGTATAACACTGAGTATAACACTGAGTAAAAGCTGCCATATGGAAGCAGTTAAAGGATTTATATTTGGAATCATTCAAGTAACTTGAGGAAAGGCAGGTATAAAGGGTCAATATCCCCTAATGGGTTGGTATTAAATAACATTTAACAGTGGTGAGTTTTAAGCTTATGCATGAATCATTGACAATTGCATTATTACAGGCAAGGGAGACCACCATGGGGTTCTTCCGTCCTATTTTAAAGTCATATAATTTGACTGAACAGCAATGGCGTATTATTCGGGTACTTGCTGATAAACGCTCTATTGATTTTCATGAGTTATCAGTTCAAACCTGCATCCTGCGCCCAAGTATGACAGGTATTTTGACTCGAATGGAGAGAGAAGGGTTAATATTTCGCTTAAAACCACTCAATGATCAGCGTAAACTTTATGTTTCTCTGACACCTAGTGGACAGACCCTTTATGATAAGGCTCGCCAAGAAGTGGAAGAAGGTTACCAAAAAATTGAACAGGCGTTCTCACATGAGAAAATGCAACGTCTTACTGAGCTACTTGGTGAATTGATTGCTCTAGAAAGCCCTGATTATAGCAATCTAGCGGATAAAAAAGAGAGCGCTTAACCTGAGCGCTCTCTGATAGCTTGAATCGAATTCTTTAGATATAACGGCATCTTAATCGGTTTTATCCCAATTAAGGTGCCGTTTTTTATTTACCTAATAAGTGCAGGAAGTGAATGTGTTTTTCGTACTGGTCGAGAATATCATGAATAATCTGCTCTTTTGCCCAGCCCATCACATCATAATCTTGACCACCTTCTTTTAGGTGAACCTCAGCACGGTAATACTTTTGTTCTTCACTTTTTTCATCATCACTTTCAGTTGCGATGCCAGAAAGTGCGAAAGCAGGTTGAACATAATAACGTAAGCGTACTTCATATAAGAAGTTCATGTCCTCGCCTAAATCGACTTCAAAGCCCATTCTGTCATCTCTTTCATTATGAATATGACAAATAGTCCCTTGTTTAGCGAGTTCATCAGATACCATTTCCATGGACGAATAGACGACTTCATCAAGAAAACGTTTTACTTGGTTACGTTTTGGAAAATAACCAATATTGCGCAAGCGACGCTGCCATGGAATTGGATTACGGCTCGCCGTTGGTGCAATAGTTGCCAGTTGTTGACTATCACGTTTATAGGCATCGACTCGTAAGGCTTTAAATAAACCGTAAATTGAGGCCAACAGCACCATAACAAAAGGTAAAGCACTGGCAATCGTCAACGTTTGTAGTGCTTGTAAACCACCTGCAAGCAGCAGGGCAATTGCCACTATGCCCATTAAGCCAGCCCAAAAAATACGTTGCCAGATTGGAGTATCTGAATCACCGCCCGAGGCTAATGTATCGACAACCATCGCGCCTGAATCGGCAGAGGTAACAAAAAAGATAACCACCATTATCATTGCAAAGAATGATAATGCTGTGGAAAAAGGGAAGTAATTTAAGAATTCAAACAGTGCTAATGAGACATCAGATTGAACAGTTTCAGCTAGTTTAGCTGCTCCTTGGTTTTTAATCAGGTCAATAGCTGTGTTACCAAAGAAAGTCATCCACATTAGCGTGAAGCCAGCAGGAACAAACAATACTCCAGTAACAAATTCACGAATGGTACGACCGCGTGAAATACGTGCGATAAACATACCAACAAACGGCGACCAAGATAACCACCAGCCCCAATATAACAGTGTCCATCCACCTAACCAGTCACTGGATTTGGGTTCATAGGCATACAAATTGAACGTTTTAGTGACAATTTCAGACAGGTAGCCTCCGGTGTTCTCAACAAATGATTTTAACAGTAAAACAGTTGGGCCGAGAATTAAGACCAAGAGAAGTAATATGAAGGCTAAACCAAGGTTTAATTCTGAAAGAATTCGTATTCCTTTATCGAGGCCAGAAACAACGGAAAGTGTCGCTAGGCTGATAAAGAGAACGATGAGCCCTACTTGAATTAATGGCGTTACAGGTAGACCAAACAGATGATTCAGCCCTGCGTTGACCTGCAATACGCCAAACCCTAATGAAGTTGCGACCCCAAACACAGTACCAACAACAGCAAAAATATCGACAAAATGGCCAATTGGACCATAAATACGTTCACCAATAATCGGATAAAGAGCGGAGCGTAATGTCAGTGGTAATCCGTGGCGATAACTGAAAAATGCAAGGATCAGTGCGACGATAGCGTAAATTGCCCATGCATGTAGGCCCCAGTGGAAGAAGGTTAATCGCATCGCTTCTTTTGCAGCTTCTACTGTCTGTGGATCACCAACCGGAGGATTGAGGTAATGCATCACGGGTTCTGCGACGCCAAAGAACATTAGCCCAATTCCCATTCCCGCGGAAAACAGCATCGCAAACCAAGAGACATAACTGAAATTTGGTTGTGCGTGATCTGGGCCTAGTTTTATCTGTCCATAACGAGAGAATCCCAGATAAGTCACACTCAAAAGAATGATAGCTACGGCTAAAATATAGAACCAACTAGCATTATGAAATAGATATTGTTGAAGATGACTTAGATGAGATTCTGCTATTTCAGGCATGAGGGCAGCAAACCCAACGATCACTAAAATAGCAAGAGCAGAGGTATAAAATACAGGAGGACTAATTTTAGAGCGTACTTTTTTCGAATCAGTATCGTTTTGACTCATAACAACCTTCTTAGATTTATTTTTGACATACCAATTGCGTGCAAGGGTATGCGTGAGATGTCCTTCTTAATAAAACAATGAAAACTACGAAAGGGTTTCCAATTTGGAAACGGGCAGAAAGAACAATTAATTGAAATATTTACAGAGATAGCTATAAACAGGTATTTTAAAATTTCCGTTACTATCAATTACTTTTGCCTGTTATAGACCTCTTTTGCAAAAAATAGGGCGATATACTGCCATATAAGAAGATTAATTACAATAAAATGGGGAGTGGGGTTTATTTTGATGTGAAAATATAATCTTACTAATCATATTGTTATATATGTTTTTTGTTATGTTATTAAATGTGTAACAAAAAGTTAAGTGAAATACCTAGAAATAGAGTTAGTTTTATTAAGAAATTAAGGTAAAAGGCATATAGATGAATGAAGCCATTGAAGTTAAAGGAGGGAAGTAAAAATTAGCGTAACTGGCTATCTTTACTACCTCGACGATTGTAGCCACTGAAGGTAGCAAGTTTTTTATCTAGTTCACGTTGGCATGTAATACAAAGGTGTACACCAGGGAGAGCTTGACGTCGTGCCTCGGGAATGACATCACCACACTCATCACAAAACTCAGAACTTTCGCCTGAATGCAATTGGCCGCGAGCCTTAGTCACGGCATCATCTAATGTTGCATCGATCTGTTCTTGGACAGCATCTTCATTCGCCCATCCATTAGCCATAATCACCTCGTACAAAAAATCATCATCTTAAGTGATCATAGAGGTGAAAATAGAAAATTCAAGTTTGTGAAGTTAAGCTAACGATAAAACCATATAGATATGATCCATACCATCTTCATCATATATTTCACCTTCTGAGTGGTAACCTAAGGTTTCATAAAAAGCCACAGCGGTATGTTGTGATGATAAACCAATAGTTTTATATTTTTGTTCTTTTCCATATGATTTGACAAATTTCATTAATTCTCGGCCGATGCCTTTTCCTCGATGCTCCTTAAGTACAGCGACTCTGCCTACTTTAATTAATTCATTGTTTTGTAAGATACAACGAAGTACAGCTACGGGGAAATTGTCTAAATACAGAACGACATGTAATGCACTATCGTCATACTCATCAACATCTATTTCAGCGGGAAAACCTTGTTCATGAGTAAAAATTTGCTGGCGAAGCTCAAAGGCGTGGTTAATGAGTTCTGGTGAAGAATATCCTAGGCTATATCTGATTTGCATATTGATTCCAACGATTGAGTCAGAGTATTAACGTTTCATTTTGATTCGATTGTAAGGGGGGGCTATTGTTTTATCGCAATGGGCTAACATACTGTTTTGTGGTTATTCACCTATATAATATCCCCGTCATACTTCTAGTTTTATCATTGTTAGCAGAATTCAGATGTAACTTGAAATATGACGGGTATGAGCAATTTAAGTGACGAATATAGTGCGTTATTTATTTTCTGATTTTAATTTCTCAGTTTTATTTTTGGCATCAGTGGATAATTCATCAGCCTTATTAATGGCGTCAGTTTTAATTTCCTGAGCTTTTTCAGCGACTTTGTCACTTGCTTCAGATGCTTCTTTTTTTGCTGAATCTGTTAATTCACCTGCTTTTTTTTCTGTGTCATCTTTCAATTGTTTTGCTTTATCAGAGATTTCATCTGCCTTCTCTGCTGTGTTTTTTTCGAGCTCATTGGCTTTTTCTTTTGCGCTGTCAGTAAGCTCATTGGCTTTCTCTTTTGCGCTATCAGTAAGTTCAGCTGCTTTTTGCTCACCTGTATCTTTTAATTGCTGCGCTTTTTCTTCAGCTTGTTTGATCGATTGATCTGTTTTAGAAGTGTCGTCGCAACCTACTGCCATTGTGATAATACCCGCTAGAATAAGAGAACCTAATATTTTCTTTTTCATAAATATTTCCTTTAGCATGATGTGAGTGAACATAAATCATATTTGAGCATTAAAAGCTCCAACACTGTATAAAGTATACCCAAGATAATCTTAGTTACTTGTAGTTAATCAATGAAAGTAACTTGATGTACCTAACATACTGTTATTAAAGTAGCAGAGTACAATATGTGATTTACAAGATACAAGCTACAATTCCAAAAATGATTGGTATACTTAAATATAACTCATATTTTGATTAATTGAAAATAGATTGGTGACTAAAATTAAATTGGACATTAATAATGAAAAAAAACAATATTATCAATAACATTTGGAATATAACGCTCAATATTGTTTTTTCTTAAGATGATAACGACTAATTTTATTATTTCGCTATAATTACTGGTGAAAATTAGTGTCTTTATATCTGTGATATTTTAAGTTGCATGTCTGCTGATTACACTTAGCTACATGGGGTATTTAAGTTTCGTAATAACTTTGCGGTCTCTTGATTTAATAGGAATTCAGGATAGTCATGGATATGTTAAGGGAAAGATAATATGACTTATTATTATGCGTTCGTCATTGTCAAATTCATTATTGGGTTCGCTATTGTCATCACTCATATGAACCTGTCTGGTAAAACACAATTATCACAAATGACCCCAATTGATTTTATCGGTAACTTTGTTTTAGGGGGAATTATCGGTGGTGTGATCTACAGTGATACGATTCCATTACAGCAATACATTATTTTGCTACTCATCGGTGTTTTCTTTATTTCCTCACTCAATTATCTAACTAAAAACTTTAATTTTTTCCGTAATGTTGCTATAGGTAATCCGATTCCTATTATTAATAAAGGGAATTTTATTATGGAAAATATATTAGAAAAGAGTAATAAAATTGATATTTTGAATGTCTCATCTCGACTACATGCACAAGGGATCCATTCATTTCAAGAAATTTATTATGCGCAAATTGAGCCTGACGGGCAATTAACGGTAATTTGTGATCCAACTAAGATGCCATCCGTGATTATCATGAGGAACGGTGCAGCTCGAATAACTGAATTACAATCAATTGAGAAAAATGAAGATTGGTTAGATGAGCAGATGCGTAAACACGGGATTGATAACCCCGAATCGGTTTTTTTGGCTGAATTTTGGCAAGGGAAAATTAAATTTATTCTGCAAGATGGCAAGATACAGCAACATAATACTGAGTAATTTCATATAAAAATGAAGGGCCATGTGACCCTTCATTTCAGTGTAATATTACTTTTTTAAATCATCATATAATATGAGTGATGATTTTTTCTCTGGGTCACCAATGTATCTTGGCTGAGGTTTAAACTCATTACCGAATAAACTTTTTTCAGGTAGGTAACCTTGGTAATTAAAGCCTGCTAAGTCTGACCATGAGTAGATAAAATCCATCGTGGTGTAAGGCCTATTAGTTTTACTATTTAGATCGAAATTATGGCTGTGTAGCCATTCGGGTGATTGCCACACGAGGAACGGAACATTATACATGACACGTGTTGGACTCCCTTCACTACGGCCTAAAGTTTTATGGGGCGGTGTATCAAAGACATCTTCACCATGATCAGAGAAAAAGACTAAGAAACCGTTCTCTTTCGATGAATCAAAATCTTTAATTAGTGTTGAGACAATATAGTCATTGTAATGTTGTGCGTTGTCGTAAGCGTTGTAGTCCTTCACTTCATCATCTTTAAGGTTCTTTGGAATTAGGCTGTCTTTATCTTTAAATACCGCTTTATTGTCTGGATAACGGAACTCATAACGCATATGTGTGCCAAGTAAATGAACGACAATAAATTTTTTCTCAGCCGGATCAGCAAGTGCTTCTTTAAACGGGTCAAAGACCACGTCATCATAAATGCGAGAGCTTTGCGCCATATCGTTATTTAAATAATATTGCTTATCTGTCTGACGAGAAAATGCGGTTAATAATGTATTTCGCTCAGTCATTGTTTGCTGATTGGTGATCCAGAACGTTTTGAATCCAGCTTGCTTCATAATATTCATGATTGAAGGGCGTGAATTAAAGAGATCTGGCTCGGTTTGGGATGCAAACGTTAGAATTTGTTGTAGTGCTTCAATGGTATAAGGGCGAGGCGTTACTACGTCATTAAAGACCGACAAGTTATCAGGGTAGTCTTGCTTTAGTTGCTCGAGTTCTGGTGTGGTTGGGCGTTGGTAACCATATAAACTCATTCTATCACGGCTTGTGGACTCACCAATAACTAAAACAAACGTTCTTGGTGTATTTCCATTGGCATCGATAAAGCCTTCTAATGGTGGGATTTTGCTATTATCGCGTATCAGCTCTTCCATATTAGCTAGTTGGTTTTTATACAAAGCATATCCGCTAATAAACTGCCAAGGTGCGGCATAGGCAAGTTTACTATTCACATAAGATATTACATTTGATAGTGGTCTATCTTGCTTAATAGCCTTGTTATAGTACGGCACACCAAATAAAACAGTTAACACCAAAAATGAAACGATCAAGCGTCCTGAAACCGGAAGAGTGACAGGTTTTAGGCGTGTCCATAGAAGAATTGCAACGAGAGTGTAAATCAGTATAACGGCTATGACTTTAAAGCTAATGTACTGTCTTAGGAATTCCCCCGCTTCATTAGTGTTGGTTTCGAACATAACAAACATCACGCTTTGTGACATCTGATGGCCATAAACCACAAAATAAGCTAATGCGACCACAGAAGATAGCCAAAGAATAATACCAATAACACCGGCAACTAACTTAATTCGCTGTGGGAAGAATAGGGCTGGCACTAACCAAAGTGTGCTGTACAGTAATGAATCTCTTAGCCCTATACTATTACTTTGACCTGTAATAAGGACGTAGATTTGCAGTAATGAGGAGAAGTACCAGAAATAGATAAGCAGCCAAAGTAAGGCTGACCAGCTAAATCTTTTTGCTTGTGTCGAATTAACCATAATTTATTGAGCTCTGATTCTAAGTTATGTTAAGTAATAAGCGAAAATACTAGAAGTCGATTTTTAGATTTGAGGTTTAATTTTAAGTTCAATTAACTCTCTGGTGATTAATAAACCATTAAGCAAACCACGAAAATCTGACTTAAGTCAACAACCTTTATCCTTTAAACTACATCCTAAATAACTCGACCTGTGCGCAGGTGAATAGCGAAGTTATTGCTATAAAAAAGATGAAGATAGATAAAATTGCAATACAGGGCATGCTCAATGGCTTTTTAGAGTATGACGAGCATATCTTGATTGGTTGTGCTTATTCAAATAATAACATGTTGCTATCTAACTTAATCTTAACGAAAAAAACATAATCAAACTTAATCAAGTGAATAGTATTGTGACTAACATCATTAATCAACATATGGTATATATAACCCGTTATACTTCAAATTTTATGGTTGTTGGCCGTACTCAGCGAGTTAATATGCCAATCTAATTATTCAGGGTATAGCAACAAAGCAACACGCTCAGCCATCTTGTGGGTGTAGATATCTTTAGTAATCCTATCTGATCAAAGGGTGAGGTCAAAAATGTCAGATAATGTTTTTATTGTATTTCTGAAATCATCCTTATTTATTAGGTTAGTCATATCAATACTCATCATTGTCGATGGGTACATGATAATCAATCCGGTCATAGGCTCTTATACCGATTATATTGATTGGCGTGCGAATGGTTTTACGGAGTGGCTAAAATCTCTCGGCTTTATGAAATTGCTCGATATCCCAAGATTTTTACTCGGAATTTCATTGATTCTTCTATCCTTATTTATGCTTAACGGTGCGCGTATTGCCTGGATATTCTCGCTTTTTTTATTAGCGATTATTTCATTTGTTGATCTAAAGCTTGCTCAAGATAATATTCATCAAGGCTATTTCTCATTAGGTCTGCTTGTTGCACTCAGCGTATTTTGGAAGCGTTATCACCATCACAGTTTAACCAGTGCTGGTTTTGTTGCAATGACCTGTATTATTTCATTGTTGCTCTACTCTATTTTTGGCACTCTTTATATTGGTAATGAGTTCTTACCTGTTGTTAAAGATGGCACAACCGCATTTTATTTTGCATTGGTGTGTATGACGACAGTCGGTTTTGGCGATATTGTCCCTGTCTCTACGGATGCAAGAGTCTTTACTGTTTCAGTTATTATTCTCGGTATCACCATTTTTACGACGTCAGTCGTGTATGTTGTTGGGCTATTAGCTAAAGGGACGAAGGAAATCGTCCGTAAGAGGTTTTCTTATATGAGAAATCATTATGTTGTCATCGGTAGCACTCCAATTGCGGTGAGTGCCTATCAAGGATTAAAAGATCGCGAATTACCCGTTGCTGTTATTTGCCAAGAAAGCCATCGAACACATTATCCAGAAAAAGATAATATTGTGACAGGAGACCCGACTAGCACTGAGTTGTTAGCGGCTGCAAATGTTAAGCAAGCAAAATATGTGCTGATTATGACTGACAGTGATGCCTTGAGCACCTTTGCTCTCTTAGGTGTAAAACAGCTTGCAGGCTCAGAGGCGAAAACAGTGGTATTAGTTAATCAAGAAAGTAATATGGAGAAAATTCGATTGCTTAATCCTGATATGTCATTTTCATTATCCTCACTGGGGGGTGAAGTTTTGATGAGGGTACTTTGCGGTGAAACAATATCGAATGACAATATTAGTGATATCTTGTTAAACAAAGTGGCAAAAAGCGCCTAGCTTTTCAACAGGAATAACTCACTATGCTAAGTGCTGAGCAAATAAGCTGTCAGCGACAAAATAGATTACTTTTTCAACAATTGAGTTTTACCGTATTACCCGGTCAGATTTTACAAGTTGAAGGGGCTAATGGTGCGGGTAAAACGACATTATTGCGTATGATTGCAGGGCTTTCAAAACCGGATGACGGCGATATTTTATGGCAGCAGCAATCTATTTATCAGTTAAAAGAAGATTTCACTCGAGACTTACTTTATTTAGGCCATAAACCCGCAGTAAAATCGCTCCTCACACCTTATGAAAACTTACAGTTTTACTATCAGATAAATAATAAACACCCAGCAGATGAGCTCATTTGGTCTGCTTTAGAGGAAGTTTCACTGATCGGCTATGAAGATATTCCTGTTGGTCAGTTGTCAGCAGGGCAACAACGTAGAGTAAACCTTGCAAGGTTATGGTTAAGTGATGCACCATTATGGGTATTAGATGAGCCTTTTACTGCTATCGATGTAGCGGGTGTTAACCGTCTGACAGAGTGTTTTCATCAACATGCTCAGCAGGGAGGGATAATTCTATTTACCTCTCATCAGGCCATGTCGGGACACTTCGATTCTTTAAAACTGACAGGCGGAGATGAATAATGTTTTGGTTAGTCATTAAACGAGAACTAAAAATCGCTTTTAGAAGTTTTTCTGAATTGATTAATCCGCTGTGGTTCTTCTTAATCGTGATCACCTTATTTCCTCTGAGTATAGGCCCTGAGCCTCAATTACTTGCACGCATTGCTGTGGGTATTTTTTGGGTAGCGGCAATTCTTTCATCTTTGCTATCACTTGAGCGTTTATTTAAAGATGACTATCAAGACGGTTCTTTAGAGCAATTGTTACTTGCTCCTCACCCACTATTTTTGACCGTGCTAGCTAAAGTGTTTGCGCATTGGTTAGTGACTGGTGTCCCTTTGATTCTACTTTCGCCAATTGCGGCAGTGATGCTCTCTTTTGATGCCAATACACTGTTAGTACTCGTGGGAACCTTGTTATTAGGAACGCCAGTTTTAAGCTTTATTGGTGCTATAGGCGCAGCGTTGACTGTTTCCTTGAAAAAGGGCGGCGTGCTAGTCAGTTTATTAGTACTTCCTTTATATATTCCGATTCTGATCTATGCAACGGGGACGATGGAAGCGCACAGCTTTAATATGCCATTGAATAGTTACTTTGCTATTCTGGCTGCTCTATTTGCTGCGAGCGTGACCTTTTCACCCATTGCGATTGCGGCGGCATTAAAAATTAATGTTAGTAATCGTTAATAGATGTATAGGCATGAGTTGAACGAAAAATGCCAATAAAGGTATTTATTGGTATCTGTTGAGACCCCCTCCATTTTCTTACCAACAGCCCTTAAACAGATTGGCAACGATCTCTATCTTTCTAAAAATTCATCCATCCCCTAAAATATATCTTTAAAAGATTAATTAGATAAACATACACAATATAAATGATGAAACCTGTGTAATCAGATAGCAGTGAGTAGTGCTTTATTGTTTAAATTGACTTTAGATAGCTCATTATTAAAGTGTTGATATTCTAATTTGTACGTTCGAATAATGCTTTTGCTATTTGATGCCCTATTATTATTTAGCAAACAACATGAGATTTTGAATTTTAGC
The DNA here is from genome assembly GCF_000314855.2 of Providencia burhodogranariea DSM 19968. Taxonomy (GTDB): domain Bacteria; phylum Pseudomonadota; class Gammaproteobacteria; order Enterobacterales; family Enterobacteriaceae; genus Providencia; species Providencia burhodogranariea. The sequence goes on from NZ_KB233225.1 coordinate 281,932, forward strand.
CGTTGTAAATCAATTATTATTGGTATCGAATTTAATGATAAGTGTCGTATTTATAATATTTTATTAATTATTAGTAAAATAAACACTCAAATCGAGTTTGTTGTATCTTATTGATTAAATTAATTTAATCTGTGACTTTCTTGAACTCCATTATTTCTATACTCGTTTATGGTGTTTTTTTGTTGTGGATTGTTACAATTGCCATGATTTTTGTTAAAAAATATTAATTTCAGACTAAAATATCGTTTTTAATATGTTCTTAGTTAGAAAAATGCTGTTTACATCTCTGATTTTGATAGTATGAAATTCAACCTATTGCCCATTTTTTTTATCTGCTTGTTTTTTATGGTAAAAGTTAATTAATGAAAAGTGTAAAAATAGTGAATTCCACTATGAAGTGTATTTCCCCTTGTTTGATTTAAAAAAATTACTCTTTATACTTGTGAGCACTTAAGGCAATCACCCTATACGGAAATAACTAATAAATTGTTATAAATTTGGATTTTAAAAAACGCTACCTATTATGAAAGAAATTAATAGAGAAAGTTCTGTGCATAAAATGCCAGATAATCTCTTTTCTATTTACTGTGGTTTGGTAATAAAAAGAATTAGAAAAGAGAAAGGTATTACAGGTTCTGAATTAGCGCAAAAGATTAATATCTCACAGCAACAAATGTCACGCTATGAACGAGGTGTTAATAAGTTCAGTGTAGATATGCTGCTTAATATTACAGCTAATTTAGATACTTCTTTTGAACAACTTATTAGATATGTATTTGCTGAAATACGAACGAGTAATTCAGAAGGTGCTTTGTTTTTAAAAACTAAAATATCGGTTTTTGATACTGCATATTTTTATTGAAAACAAATGATAATATTTTAATGAGGTTTTTTTTCACTATATATTATCACTATGAATTATCGGGTAATTTCATCTGTATTTTTTAGTTGAAGATTTCATTTTCTTCATCTCGTTTTATTTTATTTTTATTTAACATCAGTACTTTTATATTTAGTGAATTACTTTGAGGTTTTCAATTACATTCGGTTATTTAAGTTACATATTTTTTATTTAACTTATTTCATTGCAAAAAAAGAGTGTCTGTAATCAGTAATGAAAAGTAGCACTCATATTTATTTAACAAAAAATAGGAATTTATATTCATGAAAATCAAATCAATAGCAATGGCAACGTTTATGGCTCTGGGATTAGTTTCAGCAGCAAATGCTGCCGATCAAGGTCACGGCAAAATCACCTTTAAAGGGTCGATTATTGATGCACCTTGCTCTATCTCACCAGACTCTATCGATCAAACCGTAGAGCTTGGTCAAGTTTCTAATATGGCGTTAGTTGATGGTGGCAAATCAAGCCCCCGCAGCTTTGATATTGCTCTAGAAAATTGTGATATCACCAAATTAGAAAAAGGCGTGCAGTTAACTTTTAGTGGTGCAGCTGCATCATTTGATAAAACCAATAAAACCCTGGGTATTGTCGGAACAGGATCTGGAGCTGGCATTCAAATTACCAATGGTAGCGGTAATGTCATCGCATTAGGTACTGCAACGCCATTCCAAAATATCCAAGATGGTAATAATACTCTGCGTTTTTCTGCCTATTTATTGGGTAACGGTGGCGATATTTCAACCATTACTGCGGGTGAATTTAGCTCAGTGGCTGACTTTACACTGACTTATGAGTAATTAGCCATGGCCGGTAGTGCAAGGATGCTCTACTGGTGAATATTAGTAATCGGATTGAGAGGGGATGCATGAAAAAGAAGGCGACATATAAAGTGGCAAGCCTCGGATTTTTTGCTCTCATGATGGCATCAACAATGATGGATGCGCAAGGCTCAGTACAGATGCAAGGCAGTATTATTGAAACCGCGTGTGCTATTGATGTCGGTAGTCGAGACCAAACGATTGATATGGGGAGCTTAGCGCTGACACAGATTCACCGTGATGGGCAAGGGCCTGTACGCCCCTTTGTGATCCGGTTAGTGAATTGTGTTCTTGAGCGTCAAAACCCAGATAAACCGAATTGGCAATATTTCCGTGTCACGTTTGATGGTCCACACGACCATGGATTGTTTGGCGTAAACGGACAAGCTAAAGGGGTAGGGCTACAAATTCAACGTGATGATGATGGTGAAATTGCATTACCAGGGCAAGTCATGTCAGTACAAACGCTGACTCGTGGCACTCGAGACTTAACTTATCAATTACGATTAGTCGCAAACCATGACGCATTAGCTGCGGGACAATATTACAGCCAATTACGTTTTAAATTGGATTACGAATAGTCTGTTTTTATGACGCTGAACCTTCTTCTCTTTTGAACTGGAAGTTTCACAAGCGGAATGACTTCATGAATAAAGAACGAATAAGAAGGTCGAAATGATGGCCCTAAATTGTATTCATATGCCGTTGTTACGGATGAAGCCTCGTTTGATGGGGCTTCTCATAAGTTTAGTGCTTTGTGGTCAAAGCCATGCGGCGGACATTGAATTTAATACCGATATTTTGGATGTAAATGACCGAGCGAATATTGATTTGAGTCAGTTTGCCCGCCCGGGGTATTTAATGCCGGGAGAATACAGTTTTACGATTTTTTTAAACAAACACAGTTTACCCGAACAAGCTGTTTTTTATTATGCTCCAGAAGATGAACCCGATGCGAGCGAGGCTTGTTTAAGCCCAACTTTGGTTGAGCAACTAGGCTTGAAACCTGATTTATTGTCGACACTACAGTGGTGGCATAACGAGCAATGTCTAGCTCTTAATAGCTTACCGGGAACTGAGGTCAAAGCTGATTTGGCCGCATCTTCACTGTATATCAGTTTACCGCAAGCTTATCTTGAGTATACGGCCGAGAATTGGGATCCGCCTGCTCGGTGGGAAGATGGACTACCAGGCATGTTATTTGACTATAACGTCAATGCGCAAGTTGGCCAACAAACTCGTAGTGGGCAACAAACTAATTATAGCACCAGCGGTAATGGCGTTGCAGGTATCAACTTTGGTGTATGGCGTGCCCGCGCGGATTGGCAAATGCGTCTCGATAAGCAACAGGGCCAAAGCACCACAACGTCGTTAGATTGGACGCGTTATTACGTGTATCGCGCCATTAAATCGTTAAGCGCAAAACTAACGTTAGGTGAAGATTACTTCGCATCCGATATTTTTGATAGTTTTCGATTTACTGGACTGAGCCTGATTACCGACACCAATATGTTGCCGCCGAATTTACGGGGCTATGCGCCCGAAATTACTGGTGTAGCGACAAGTAATGCGACGGTTATTGTTAGTCAGCAAGGCCGTATTATCTATCAAACACAAGTAGCGGCCGGGCCGTTCCGAATTCAAGATTTAAATGATGCGCTGTCAGGTGAATTGAATGTCGAAGTCAAAGAACAAGATGGCTCAACTCAAACCTTTACAGTGAACACTGCCAGTGTGCCTTACCTGACTCGTCCGGGACAAGTACGCTATAAGTTAGCAGCAGGAAGACCTACTGATTGGCGTCACCATGTTAGTGGGGATACGTTTGCGAGTGGTGAGTTTTCTTGGGGGGTCGATAATGGTTGGTCTCTGTATGGTGGTGGGATAGCGGCGGAAAATTATGCGTCAGCTGCCATTGGGATAGGACGAGATTTATTGATGTTCGGTGCGCTATCGTTTGATATCACCCATGCTCGTTCTCATTTAAAAGGGCTAAATGAAGTTGGTGATGAAACCTATCGCGGGAGCTCTTATCGTCTTAGCTATTCAAAACGCTTCGATGACTATAATAGCCAAGTAACCTTTGCGGGTTATCGATTTGCTGAACAAGGCTTTATGAGTATGTCGGAATACTTGGATGCGCAGTCAACTGGGGTTCGACAGTATAACAGTAAGGAAATGTACACGGTTTCGTATAACCAACAGTTCACCGAAGTTGGCTTAAGTGCGTATGTCAATTACTACCATCAAACCTATTGGGATCAACCCGATAATGACCGTTATAGCGTTTCTCTAGCGCGGTATTTTGATATTGGCAAATGGAAAAACTTGAGTGTGAATTTAACGGCGTATCGAAATCGATATAAACAGACCAATGATGATGGGATTTATGCATCACTGTCTATGCCGTGGGGTGAAAAAGGCTCACTCAGTATGAACAGCAGTTGGAATGAAAATGATAATACGCAGCGAGTCAGTTACTACGACAGGCTCGATGAAAACAGTAACTATCAGTTAAGTACCGGTTGGTCACGCACGGGAGCATTAGTCAGCGGCTATTACACTCGCGAAGGAGATGTGGCGCAAGTTAATGCTAATGCAACCTATCAGCAAGATCGTTATCGTTCTGCGGGTGTTTCATTCCAAGGTGGATTTACTGCGACAGAAAAAGGGGCAGTGATACACCGTAATAATCAACTGGGTGGAACCCGTGTGTTTGTCGACACTGATGGCGTAGCCGATATTCCGTTTCGTGGATATGGTTCTATCGTACGGACGAATCGTTTTGGACAAGCAGTATTAACGGATGTGAATAGCTATTACCGCAACCAAGTGAGTGTTGATTTGAATGCGTTACCGGATGAGGCTCAGGTCGCTCAATCCGTGAAACAAGGCACTTTAACGGAAGGGGCAATTGGTTATCGACAATTTGACGTGGTAGCAGGACACAGTGCAATGGCGTTATTGCGATTATCGGATAACAGTACACCGCCGTTTGGTGCGATGGTGTTCAATACCCGCGGTCAGCAGGTTGGTATGGTTGGAGACGATGGGAATGCTTATTTAACGGGACTTAACCCGAATGACGTACTAAAGGTGCGTTGGGATGATCAGGTGCAGTGTGAAGTAACACTCCCTGCCATGTTGCCAGAAGGGGACGCATTATTATCCAACTGGTTATTACCGTGCCATTCATCGGGAATAGTTGCACAAGCCCCCTTATCGGTGGCGTCAACGTCTGGATCGATAAGTTCACCATTACCGATAATGCCTGCATCTTCTATTACGGTGAAATCGGATGAATTACAGGCAATTCAATCAGAGAGTTGGTTGCAGAAAAAATAAGAAACGATTGATGCCTAAGATGGCTGTCTTTCTTGACTTTAGAGTAATGAGAATATGATGAATAACATAATGATGATGAATAAAACGAACGTTTATCGTTCAACTGTTCTGTTGATCGGTGGAATGCTGATGTCAATGGTATTTTCTTCCGCGCAAGCCGCGGTCGCATTAGATAGAACGCGAGCGATTATCACCGGAGAAGATAAATCAATTAGTTTAAATATCAGTAATGAAAATAAGCAATTGCCTTATTTAGCACAAGGCTGGATAGAAAATGCACAAGGCGAAAAAATCAGTGACCCGTTCACGGTCTTGCCGCCAGTACAGCGAATTGAGCCAGGCGCAAAAAGTCAGGTCAAAATTCAATCTTTACCGAGTGTGGCCACATTACCGCAAGATAGGGAATCGGTGTATTACTTTAACTTGCGTGAAATTCCACCTAAAAGTGATAAGCCCAATACATTGCAGTTAGCACTGCAAACACGTATCAAGCTGTTTTATCGCCCAACAGCGATTATCCCTACTCGTGAGCAAATGGATAACCCATGGCAAGAAAAAGTCACGCTAACACGCCAAGGGGATCAATATACAGTCACTAATCCAACGCCGTATTACGTGACCTTAGTTGATGCACAGGCGCGTAAGGAAGGGGAAACGGCAACTGGTTTTGAACCATTGATGGTCGCACCAAAGAGCAGCCAAGCGTTGAGCGTGAGTGCAAATGCTTTGGGTAGTAGCCCTGTACTGACTTATATCAATGATTACGGTGGTCGCCCTACATTAACGTTTCAGTGCCAAGGTAATAGCTGTCATGTGGTGGTTGATAAAAAATAGCCATAAAACAATGGAATAGGGTTTGAATCGATGAGATTGCAGGAGAATATCATGACAGACACTGATTGGACGTTCCGTTATGTGTGCTTAAGTGGTTTAGGATTGAGTTTACTCAGTGGCGTAGCCATGGGAACAACCTTGGATAAGGTGGATAACTGGGATGTGGATGGCGCACATGGCACGCTATATGTGCAAGGTGCCTTAACGGAAAGTGCCTGTCGATTAGCCATGTCCTCTGCGTATCAAACAGTTAATTTGGGGAATGTCGGAACAGGACAACTTCAGCAGGTAGGTCAAACGGGCACGCCAGTGGCGGTACAACTGCGCTTAGAAGATTGCTTAAGCGGAGAAAGTCGCAGTCGGAACAATTTGGGGAACCTGCTGTGGAGCCCTGATATGCCAGCAATGAAGATCCGCTTTTTGGCTCCTGCAGATAAGCAAGACCCTCGTTTAGCGGCGGTGACAGGTGCAAAAGGAATAGGCTTACAACTGAGCAATGCCGAGAGTCATCCGATAATACTGGGGCAATACAGTGCACCACAACTGATTTCACCGGGGCAAAATCAATTGACCTACTATGTGACGCCAGTTAGAACGGCTGCGGGATTGAATGCGGGGGCTTATTATGCGCTGCTCCAGTTTCAAGTGAGCTATGACTAGGAGCCTATTATGCGATTAACGAAGGCTTTGTCTGCGGTGTTGAACAATTTAATGTTGTTTTCTGGCGGCCTTTTCAGTGTTTTGTTGTTGGGAAGTGCAATCACTTTAGCGAAGGCAGATACCGCAAATTTGAAGTTAACACTGACCATTGTTACCCCTCCACAATGCACCATTAATAATGGCAATGATGCAATGACTGTGGGATTTGGGCAGGTACAGCAAGGTCTTATTGATGGAAGTAGTTATAAACGTATGCCCATTAATTATGGATTGTCGTGTTCCAGTGTTGCGAAAAATGCACTCAAAATGACATTGTCATGGATACCAAGAACAATTAATGGTGTTTCTACAATACAAACAAGTAGAAGCAATTTAGGGATAGCTATTTTTCATGATAATACTCGTTTGAGTAATGGGTCATCATTAAATTTCACATATGGAAGCACCCAACCAACTTTATATGCGGTGCCCGTTAAACCTACAGGGTTAATGCTAACAGATGCTGGGGCGTTTACTGGGGCGATGACGATGACTTTGGATTATCAATAGTGTGGGAAATAGCGATGAAAACACGTTATGGATTAGGGTGTCTTTTCGGCGTATTGAGTGTTTTGCCATTCATGGCTGAAGCTGCATTTACAATTAATTTCAATGGCTCTCTTGTGGTGACGCCACCGGAATGTACGGTTAATAGTGGCACAACTGCGGATGTTAATTTTGGCGATGTCCACGAAACGCTAATTGATAATAGTAGCTACAAACGTACAAAAATTGAGTATGCCTTAAATTGCACCCAAGTTTACAGCAACGCGTTAAAAATGACGTTGTCATGGAATGCAATTACTCTCAATGGACAGAGTGTTGTACGAACAAATCGGACTAATCTGGGGATTGCGGTATACCAAGATAACACGCGTTTAAATAATGGATCCGTACTGAACTTTACCTACGGAGGAAGTATGCCAGCACTCTATGCTGTCCCTATTAAGCCCGCGGGAACAGTGTTAACAGATGGTGGTAATTTTAGCGGCACATTAACGATGGTTGTGGATTATCGTTGAGGAGGAAGGGATGAAAAACACCTATTGGCAGCCGATGATGCTGTGCTTTCTGAGTGTGATGATGTGTCCGACTGCGTTAGGTTTAGGGGCAAATTTACACGGTAATCTGATAGTTACGCCGCCAGAATGTATATTGAATAACAATAATCAAGAAGCCATACATTTTGGTGATATTTTGCTGACGCGAATTGATGGTAGCAATTATTTAAAAGACCTACCTTTGAGGTTGTCGTGTACCGGATTGGCTAAAAATAATCTCACCTTAACGCTGGAAGGAGATGCAACCTCATTTAACAGTAGTGGTGCATTAAAGACGAGCAACAATAAATTGGGTGTGGCTTTTTATATTAATGATATTCGACAGCCGATTAATCAATCCGTGAAATTTACCTATACCAGCTTACCCTCTTTAAAAGCGGCACCGATAAAAAATAGTAGTGCAAGTTATAACAATACCGATGGGGGTAATTTTACCGCGCAGGCAACATTAAAGGTGAATTATCAATGAAGCGATTACGGATAAAAAAACAACAATATTACTGCTGTGGTGCTTTGGGGATCTTTATGATGATGTCATCTGCTCAGGCTAATTGGGCATTTGATGGCGCTTTAATTATTCCTCCCGTGTGTCAGTTAAGCCAAAGCGATCCGATACGCGTCTCATTCGGTAAAGTCGGGGTACGTAAGGTTGATGGTAATTTATTTAAACAAGATATTGCTTATCAATTGGATTGTCTGGGGGATATGACCCAACCGTGGAATGTAACACTGACGTTTAGTGGAATATTAGCAGGCGCTGGGTTTGATAATGCAACGTTACGCACAATCACACCTCAGAATAGCGGAAAACTCGGTATTCAAATCCAAAAAAATGGAAGCCCGTTGGAGCTGAATAAGGCGTTTTCAATTAATGCATCAAACCCGCCAACGTTATCTGCAGTTCCTGTAAAACGAGCTGGAACAGAATTGGTTGGGGATAATTTTACAGCAACAGGAACGTTGACCATCGATTTTCAGTGATTCGGTAACAAGGAAAAAAAGATGAATATAATATTATATCGATTTTGGTCTTTTCTCCTGTTAGGGAGCTTATTGAGCATTCCATTGAGTGCCCAATCAGAAGCGGTGCAATTTGATGGCACGTTAGTTGAGGATGCCTGTGAAGTCTTTCCAGGGGATGAAAATATTGAACTGGATTTTGGCACTGTAGTGGACAAATATCTTTATTTGAACACACGAACACATAGCCAGCCTTTTACCATCCGTTTAATCAATTGTGATTTGGTACTGGGAAAAGAGGTACAAGTGTCCTTTACAGGTACCGAAAGTATTGCGCTACCGGGGTTGCTAGCTTTAGACAAAGGTAGTCAGGCAAGTGGAATCGCTATCGGAATAGAAGCAGAAAATGGAAATCCTATTTTGCTGAATAAACCGAAAAACTATATTCAGAAATTACATACAGGAAATGGCAATAATCTTAATTTGCAAGCGTATGTGCAAGGTGAACCTAATGCATTATCGACCAAAACCGTTGGGCGTGGGGCATTTATGGCTACAACTACTTTTATGCTGGAATATGAATAGCATAAATTAGTAAATAGAAGTTGATTGTATGAATATATTCATTAGCAAGCGTTCAAAACGTAATAATAAAAGACAGTAATGAATTGAAAATATTATTTTGAAACGATTTATACCTAAGATTATTGATAAGGATTGAATTAAAATATGCATAAAAAAACAAAAATGAGATGGAAACTTTTATTACTTTCCTATTGTATGCTATTACCTTTAATTAGTATTGGTCAAATATCTGTTGACCTTGATAATTTCAGAAATTATATCCTTGTGAAGGGACCTGCTCAGCTTTCTGAATTTTCTTCTATAGGCCGACAAGGAAATGGCTGGCAAACGCTCAATATTAAAATGAATTATGGTTCTTGGGCGGGGAATGGTGGTTATCGTGATTGGAATCGTGTTAATTGTCCGAGTGATGTTAGGATTGCTGGAGATAGAGCAACTGAAGAGGAGAAGCAAAAATTTTTACAATGGGTAAATAGTTATCTTGCTACCAACCCTAGAGCGACAGCTAATAACCCTAATATGAATGTATCCATACAAACAACTGTACAAGTTGATGTAATGGTAATAGGTTGCTATGTAGCAGTAGATGATTATGTATTTGGGGGTGATGTATATGTAGAAACTGTAGAAATTGTGAATCCGCCGGAGCCTAAGTCAACTTGTAGTTTAAATAGCCAAAATTTAAATTTGAATTATTCTCCGACTAGTTTAAATGTTTCTGGATTAACACAGAGTACAAACCTAATAGTTTCTTGTACAAATGGTGATGCTAAGGATTACCAATTAAAATTAACAGGAAGTAATGTAACGAATGGGCGCTTAAATTTTGGTAATGGGGTTTCTGCTCAAGTTTCATTAAACGGCACACAAGTTCAAGCTAATGGCTCAGCAATTTCCTTAAATAAATTGACGGGTGGTTCAATTCCAGTGAGTGCAACATTAGCAGGAACGGCATCAGGTCCAGGAGTGACTAATGCAAATGGTGTTTTAATACTAGATGCGTTATAAAATAAAACTAAAATAAGCAGGATGGTTTTATTATTTTTATAGATAATATAAGTTTACTTAAATAAGCGAGTCATTAAATAAATATTATTATTCTTAAGTCGGTATTAACAGAATTACATCACTTAAACAGCAACATGTTATAATAAGCGCTGAGCATCGTTATTAAAAATTGATAATTCCCAGCGCTTAATATTTTTTAATTCAAGTAGCAGCTAACTCAATGGTTAGTTTATTCCTAAACTGAATGTTGCTGCTTAATTTCGTGCGCAATAGTAAGCCCACGTTTTTCTTCTTTTTCGGCTATCTCAACGGATAAACCAATATAAGTTTGTGGATTAAGCATTTCCTTAATTTCACCACACTCTAAAATATATGCTAATCACTTAAATCGATATTTTTTGCAAATGTGGTGAGATAATAAATTCTGCTTCAGTGCAAGCTTTAATTGCTTCAATACTAGAGTCTGATGCATGTTCGACTAGCGTTAATTGCCCATCAATAAAGCGAAAAACTGCTAGCTCGGTCACAATGGTTGATACACAATTTTGAGCAGTAAGCGGTAAACGGCATTGCCGTAAAATTTTTGCATCACCAGTTTTTGTGCAATGCTCCATTGCGACGATAACGTGACGAGATCCCGTCACTAAATCCATAGCTCCACCCATGCCGGGCACCATTTTGCCGGGGATCATCCAATTTGCTAAATTGCCTTGTTGGTCAACTTCTAAACCACCTAATACACAGGCATCAACATGACCACCACGGATTAAAGCAAAAGAAAATGCACTATCAAAGGTTGAGCCGCCCGAAATAATTCCGCATGATTGTCCACCTGCATTGGCTAAATCAGGGTCTACGTTCTCTTTATCTACCGGACAAATACCTAAAAAACCATTCTCAGATTGGAGAAGAATATCAACGCCATCCGCAAGATAGTTGGCTACCATGGTGGGTAACCCAATGCCTAAATTGACAATATCACCATCTTTTAATTCTTGAGCGACACGTCGTGCGATTAAGATTTTTGCATCCATTATCGGTCTCCTTGGAATAAACCTGTCACTAACATGCCTGGCGTCATAATTGCATCAGGTTTAAGTTCGCCAACATCAACCAATTGTTCTACTTCAGCGAATACAGTATCTGCTGCTAATGCAATCAATGGGTTAAAGTTACGAGAGGCTAAGCGATAATATAAGTTTCCCGCTTTATCCCCTGTATGAGCATGAATAATAGCGAGATCAGCGCGTAAAGGCAGTTCGAGTAAATAATCGCGCCCATCAATGTTTATGCGTTGTTTACCTTCTTCAACTATAGTGCCTACTCCAGTTGGGGTTAGAAAACCACCTAAACCTGCGCCGCCTGAGCGAATACGTTCCACTAATGTACCTTGGGGAACAAGTTCAACCGCCATTTCACCCGCGATCATTTGCCGTCCAGTTTCCGGTAATAAGCCAATGTGCGAGCTAATTAATCGGCTGACTCTTCCCGCTTCAACTAAAGGTGCAACACCAACGCCCGGTTTACCGGTATCATTGCCAATTAACGTTAAATTTTTCACACCTGAATCTAAAATCATTTTGACAAGGGTCGGCGGAGTTCCTTGTCCCATAAAGCCGCCATACATTAAGCTCATTCCATCACGGAAATGGCTCATAATTTTATCTTTTTCAATAAGCTTATGTTTCATCTGTCACTCCCCTTTCAAGATAAACGTTCAACGATAACGGATACACCTTGCCCACCACCAACACAAAGTGTCGCGAGGCCGAAGGTTTTATCTTGTTGCTGTAGAGCATGTAATAGTGAAACTAAAATGCGTGCACCTGAAGCACCGATTGGATGCCCCAAGGCAATGGCACCACCATTGATGTTGGTTTTTTGTGGATCTAAACCAAGTTCTTTTCCAACAGCAATAAATTGTGCGGCAAATGCCTCATTAGCTTCAATTAAATCAAGGTCAGCAATTGTTAACTGAGCTTTTTTCAAGGCATTAAGTGTTGAAGATACTGGGCCAATTCCCATGACTGAAGGATTAACCCCCGTTGTTGCATAACCACGAATACGAGCGAGTGGCTTGAGGCTAAGGTCAGCAGCTTGTTGGCTGGACATGACTAACAGAGCTGCGGCACCATCGTTGATGCCAGAGGAATTACCTGCCGTTACGCTTCCGTCATTGGTAAAAGCAGGGCGTAACTTAGAAAGCGATTCAAGGGATGTATCAAAGCGCGGGTATTCGTCTTGCTTAAATACGACTTCTACTTTTTTCTGTTTGACGATCACAGGAACAATTTCATTTTTGAATGCGCCGTTTTCAATTGCGGCCTGTGCTCTTTGCTGTGAACGCAATGCGATTTCATCTTGTTCTTCGCGGCTAATGGCATAGTATTTCGCGACATTCTCAGCAGTTATTCCCATGTGATAATGGTTGAAAGCACAACTCAGCCCATCATGAACTACACTATCGGTTAGGGTGCCATTACCCATACGGTACCCAAATCGAGCTTTATCCAGTAAATAAGGCGCAGCTGACATATTTTCCATACCACCCGCTAAGACAATTTTATTATCTCCAGCTTTGATTGTTTGTGCCGCCAAGATTACGCTTTTTAATCCCGAGCCACAGACAATATTAAGAGTCGTTGCTGGTATTGAGTCAGACATTTCAGCCTTTAATGACACTTGGCGAGCCGGATTTTGTCCAAGTCCCGCCTGTAAAACATTACCAAGGATTACTTCATCAACTAAATCTGGATTGATTCCTGCGCGTTCAAATGCAGCTTTAGCCACAATTGCACCAAGTTCCGTCGCGCTTATATTGGCTAATGCTCCCCCAAAATTGCCGATAGCAGTACGTACAGCACTCACAATCACCATATCATTCATGAGTATCTCCTTTTCAACGTCAAGATTTCACGTGCTTCATCTGGTGTTGCAGCAGCATGATCAACTTCATTGGCAAGGCGAACGGCACGTTCAACAAATTCTGCATTGGATTTTGCTAAACGCCCTTTGCTGTAATACACATTGTCTTCCATGCCTACGCGAACATGACCGCCCATCGCAAGGGTTGTCATGAGAATTGGCATATGCGCTCGGCCAATACCAAAAGCAGACCAATGTGCATTCTCGGGGAGTAAATTACGCAAGAAAACTAAGTTCTCAACAGTGGCAGCAATCCCGCCTGCTGCGCCGAGTACAAATTGATAATAAGCAGGGGTTTTCAGAAGATTTTTCTTTATATAATGCAGAGAGTTGTAGAACATTCCTGCATCGAATATCTCAATTTCAGGTCTAACATCGTTATCAATCATGACTTGCCCTAACTTCTCTAAAAAGGAAGGGTGATTAATAAATAAACCTGAATGTGCCCAGTTCATTGATCCACAATCATAAGAAGCGAGTTCTGGCTTTAACTCCTCAATGTGGATCATTCGAGTTTCATCAGTGGCATTTAAATCACCAGATGTTGTGAGATTAATGACGATATCGCATTTTTCACGAACTAAGGCGACAGTTTCACGGAATTTTTCAATGCTCATCGTTCCGCGACCTTCGTCATCACGCATATGTAAATGGGCAATTGATGCCCCCGCTTGCCAACATTCGTATACATCTTCCGCAATTTCCTTAGGTGTTAAAGGAATATTAGGGTTATCTTTTTTGGTTGGAAATGCCCCGGTGGTGGCAACAGTAATTATTGTTTTATTTGTCATATTGGTTTCTCCTGAAATTTAAACTTCCGGTTCAACTGCCGCTTTTGGTTGTTTGGCAGCTGAGGCATGTCTTGCCTTGTCGAGGTCAGGTAAGGTGAACATCATCAATCCTGCTAGGCAGAAGAAGCCGGCACAAATGATAAGACCCGTGACTAGCCCATAATTCAAGGCAATGAATCCCATCGCAAATGGTGCGAAAGCCGAAATGCCGCGACCAATGTTGAAACAGAATCCTGCGCCGATGGTTCTAACTCGAGTAGGGAATAGTTCAGGAAAATACGATCCCATTAAGCCAACAAATGCAGTGAAGAAGGCATAAACAGGCCCCATGATGAGCAAGGCGGTGTGTCCAGTCATATTGACGTAAATAGGTAAGGTAATTGCGGTGCCGATGAATGAGATAATTAAGGCATTACGGCGTCCAATTTTATCCGCGAGCACACCAAACACGTTATAACCGACGAACATACCTATGTTAAGAACGATAAAAAATAGGGACATGTTTTCCATAGTCAAGCCGCGATCTTTGGTAAGAAACATCGGTAACCAAGTGGTGCAACCCCAATAACCAATAAGGCCAAAACTTGCGACAGTGGTCGCCAGAAAAGTATTACGTGCCATCTCCTTGGAGAAAATTTCACGAATACGAATTTTTTCGCCTCGTTCTTTTTGCGCTGCTTTTTCTTTCTTCCAAGTTTCTGATTCAGGAACAAAAATAAGGAAATAGAAAGCGGCAATGATTGCACCGACACCACATAAAAATAGGGCGCGCCAGCCATAGGTAGGAATGATTAAGTAAGCGAGGAATGCAGCTAAACCGGCTCCGGCTGGGAATGAACTCAAGACAAAAGAGGCGGCTCGACCGCGTTGTTTTGCTGGCCACGTTTCTGCAATATAGGCAACGATAATGCTCCAAACACCGCCGAGGCCAAGCCCTGCAAGAAATCTCAATACTAAAATCTCGAACCAAGTGTTGGTAAACGCAATCGCTGCGGTGAGAATACTAAATAGCATTAAGCTCCAAAACAGAGTTTGACGCCGCCCGTAAGTATCCGCACACCAGCCAACAACAATACTACTTAAGCCAATTCCGATCATTGTGGAAGTCGCAAGTAATCCACCATCAGCCGTTGAGATCCCGAGATCAGCGATAATGACTGGCATGGCAACAGCGAGTAATAAAATATCGACAGCATCAAACATATAGCCAAAAAAACCACCTACTAATACATGCCACTTTACTTTTGGATTGCCAACAGCATTGTCTTGAGATTGTGTCATGAGTTATCTCCCGCTAGAGGTCAAACATGGCAACTGCTCGGCACCATCCGGCGCTTGCAGCTTTGATTTTTACGGGAAAGCAAGCAATCTTGAAGCCAAAAGCGGGTAGCTTGTCGAGATTATTTAACTTTTCCATATGATAATATTCACGTTCAATACCTGCAAAATGGCCTTCCCAGATCAAGGAAGAATCACCCGTTTCTTCAAATTCTTTAGCAATTAATGATAGAGGACGATCCCAGCTCCATGCGTCAGTACCCACGACTTTGATGCCGCGTTCTAATAAAAAAAGAGTGGCTTCACGAGTCATTCCACAGCCCGCATTTAAGTAATGACTTGTTCCCCAATGTTTCATTGCACCAGTATGAATGACAACAATATCTAATGGCTTTAAGGTATAGCCAATGCGTGCTAGTTCAGCCTCTAATATTTCAACGGTAATTTTTCCACCGTCACCGGGATTTTTTGAAAAATCGAGTTTAACGCCATCGGAAAAGCACCATTCGAGCGGAACCTGATCGATAGTTCGTGCGGGTTCGCCTAGGTTCATGGTTGGATGGTAATGCCAAGGTGCATCGAGATGAGTTCCGCTATGAGTTGTCAGTTGAACATATTCAATTGACCAGCCTAGGCCATCGGGTAAATCATCATCTTGAGCAGTTGGGAAAAATTGACGCATGTGTTCTGCGCCTTTATCGTGACCCCAATAATCTATTTTTGTTGGCATTGATGGGGGATCACAGGGAGTTTCGTGTTCAATTGTGACGCTGAGATCAATAATTTTCATCACTATGTTACTCTCTTTATTGGTCGTACGTCCAACCTACATTTAAATTAGACAGTCGTCCAAATTAATCTATCAAGATCGTGAGTATGATCGAAAAATAACCAAAAATGTGATGTTCAGCAACATTTTTGTAACATCGCTTGTTTGTGATAGTTTTTTTAAACAAAAATAGTAAGTTACGTTAAATTTAAGCGAGTTTTTGAAAAGCTAAAGCATTTTCAATGATGATCTTTATAATAGTTAACAGAAATATTAATGTTGGCCGACGAGGTAAGCATTAATCAACACTTGTATAAGGCAGAAGTTACGGATAGCTATGCAAATATCGACATCGGAAAAGATCTTAAATGCCGCGGAAGAGCTGTTTGCTCAAAGTAGCTATGATGCAGTCTCTATTCGGCATATAACCCAAAAAGCGGGTGTAAAGCTTGCACTTGCCCATTACCATTTTGGCGCAAAGAAAGAGCTATTTGATGCTGTCGTGAAACGACGTATTGGTTTATTGAGTCAGTCACGTATTCAGCTTCTCAATCATTTTTTAGAGGAGAATGATAATAATCCTCTATGTTTAGAGAAGATTGCTCACGCTTTTGTGCTGCCATATCTCTATTGGCACTTAAATGGAGGTGAGGGCTGGCGCAATTATGCGCGTATTGTTTCCACTTTACTTGGCTATAACTTAGCGTTATTGCAAGAACAGTTTGATTCGGGAGCGCATGTTTTTTTAAAGGAATTACGCCGAGCTATGCCTTCAGCACAGGAAGAAAATGTGCAATGGGGTTTTGATTTTATGGTTGGAGTTATGTGCAACACTTTTTCTGAGGTTGACCGCGTTGGTGGCCTTTCACAGAATTTGTGCTCAATTGAAGATAAAGAGCAAGCTTGTAGTTACTTGATCCCTTTTATCAGCGCGGGTTTAGAAAAATTAGCCATGACGTCAAAAGTTAATTTAAAAGATAGCTTAAATTTATTGAAAACATTGGCACCGAATGAGTAGTGCTAGTTTTTGCTCTTTTAAACTTCAACCATTTATAAAATGAAAAAAGCTGATGTAAATTCTCACATCAGCTTTTTACTTAAATGTATACGTATTTATAACCGGATTTAGGGATTCGTTCACTTTATTTTTAAACAGTTTAACGTGATTTTTTAGTTGCCTTTGTTGGGCGAAGAGGTTGCATCTCCATTAAAGAGCGAAACTTCAAGATGTCTTCTTTAGAAATTTCTTCAATGGGTTTTAACCCAATGAATGCACTAAAGCGATTAGCCGCCGGCGTGTACTCCTTGATTCGATTTTCGGCTCTGTTTGGCTCATCACGGCGAATTTGCTCTTGATATTCGTCAAATAGCTCACTAAATGATATTGGGGCTTTGGGCTTTTCCTGTATTTCAGTCGCTTTGTACTTAGGAACGATATCTTCCATCAGCATTTCCGCTGCTTGGTTTCTATAGTCAGCTAATCGCCATGCTAGCCTGATTTTCCATGAAGGGGGAAGTTCAATCGGTAATAATTCAAGTGATTCAGTTAACTCATTTTTGACTAACTGTAAAATTTTGATATCCCGTTGGTCTTGCTCAATATATGCAAGTGGTGGTTCAGAGTCAGATAATTCTGCTAACAATCCAGCATGAGCATTATAACTAGTTCTCGTACTGCCATTTTGCTCTAGGTAAGTAGCAATCGCTTTACCTTCAAATGTAAGATCTAATCCATAAGGATAATCAAATAGGTATCGTTCTTGAATAAGTTCAGGTCGGGAGAGAATTGAAGTCAACCAGAGGGATGCAATACGCTCGATATCATCATCAGTGACGGATTGTTCACCTTTAAAGATTTTTCTAGCAGACTCTATTTCAGCTTGCATTAAGGCAATGATGGCTGGAGCTTTGTGTTTTGCTTCCGCAAGATCTTTAGTTTTCAGTGAACGTTTAAGTTCACCTTTTCCAAGGACGCTTTTGAGTTCGGCAGGGATTGCCATTCTAAGGGTATAAACCCCGTGTCGGTTCTTAATTGGCTGTATCATCGTACTCATGAATGTACCACCGTGAAGCGATTACGGTGATGGGTGAAAGATGAAATTCACTGACAAACCAATAAGTTAATGATATAGAAAGCAAAAACCCCCGCCGAAGCGAGGGTTATAAATGCGTGGTGCCCGGACTCGGAATCGAACCAAGGACACGGGGATTTTCAATCCCCTGCTCTACCGACTGAGCTATCCGGGCAACGAGGCGTATTAAACCTGATTTCATTGTGGGAGTCAACACTCATTCTGAAAAGTTTTGACTGGATGCTCTTTTTTTCAACACCTTAGCTAATGATTAACCAATATGCGCAATAAAAATGCGAGCTAGAAAAGGTAAAGCCAGTGAGAGTTTATTCTTTATACCTAACTGGCTTTTCATGTAAGTGGCTTAAGTTTATTACTGCGACTTCTTAATCAACGTTATCGCAAATAATTTTTCTGCGCTTTATTGACCTTCAGAAGATAATTACGAGATTCAGCAGCAGGGTGCTTAGTTGAAAGCGTTTCATACACTTCACCCGGCTCTAATTTATTAATCTTCTGTGCAGCTTGTTTTCTATCGCTGTGGAAAACACGTAATACACTTCCTGCACCACCATTATAAGCCGTAATAACTGCATAACGGCGTGAAGTTGAATTTTGAATTTCACCCAGATAGTTATTTTGCAAAATAGCAATATAGGCGGTTCCGGTATCAATATTTTTCTCAGGATCAAATAGATAGCTACGACTTGGTACACCTGATTTGCCTTGGGAACGGAAAACATCTTTGCCCGCACTATTCGGCATAATCTGCATCAAGCCTAATGCGTCAGAACGGCTTACTGCATAAGGGTTAAAGCTCGATTCAATTTGCATAATCGCTAAGATTAGTGATTCATCGACTCCATATTTCGCTGATGCCTTTTTAATATACGGAAGATATTTATGGGCGCGCTTATCGAGGTGGTTTGGCACTAATTGCATCGTCACAGACCAAACAACATTCATACCTGATTGCCTGCGCTGCATTTTATTACTGACAAGATAATCAGCATATTTGGTTGCGCGCCATTCCCAGCGAATCGGTTCACCCGCATTATCCAGCACTTGTCCAAACAGGAACGGTTCTTTACTATGCGGAATATCATTAATGTCGGAGTAAAGGTCGATAGAGTTTGGATCGTCACCCATCAATAGGGTAGTGACAATCGATTTTTTCAAATGCTCTGATGGCTCTACTGCGGAAATAGTTTCTACTGTGATTGTCCCCGCATCAAAGTTGATGTGACTTCGGGTGCGATATTGATCGGTATACTTTACATAGTCTTTAGGTCCGGCAATGAGGACTTCTTTTATTCCCCATATATTCTCGATATTGTGGGCAAATTGCCCCATAAGAATATCGAACCCATTCGTGTCTTTCACATAATCGGGATTATAGTTGGACTCTTTTTTGCTGGAGCAAGAGACGATAAGAGGCACCAGCAACGTTATCGCTAACAGTTTTTTCATACGATCCACAGTATCAAGCAGGTGGTCTAAGCCCGTCATGCTTCAAATTGCATTGTCGT
Organism: Providencia burhodogranariea DSM 19968; assembly: GCF_000314855.2. Classification (GTDB taxonomy): domain Bacteria; phylum Pseudomonadota; class Gammaproteobacteria; order Enterobacterales; family Enterobacteriaceae; genus Providencia; species Providencia burhodogranariea. The sequence continues at coordinate 301,510 of NZ_KB233225.1, forward strand.
TGACTATACTTAGTTAGTCGTCAAGTCATGTACATTTGTATGTACCGTTGAATAACGTTGTTTGTCGTCTAAATGCAATTCGAGTTATCAGATAACAGGTAAACCAATCAATTATTGTTCAGGTGTGTAGCCGTCGATATGAATATCGTGCCCTTCGAATAAAAACTTAACCATCTCTTGTTCCAGCAATTTGCGGTCATCAGGGTTCATGGTATTGAGTTTTTTTTCATTAATCAGCATGGTTTGCTTTGTCATCCATTGGCTCCATGCTTCTTTTGAAATCTCATTAAAAATACGTTTTCCTATTTCACCGGGATACAGCTGAAAATCTTGACCATCAGCATCACGTTGTAAAAAAGTACAAAAAATTGTTCTACTCATTATTTTTCCTCAAAAGGTCATGCGGTACAGCAAGTTGTTTTAATAAGCTTTCAACTGGCGCTGCTAGGCCAATTGTTGCACCGAGATTTAAGTTGTACCAAAGTCCATTACCTTCGTCCATGGCTGAAGTAAACGCCTGAATATTAACTTTAACAGGAATAATATCCAGATGAAAATGGCTGAAAGTGTGGCGAAACGCAATTAATTGTTCTGGTGCATCATGTTGAATGCCAGAGTTGGCAAGCCATTCATTCATCAGTTCTTGTGTTTCAAATTGAGGGAATGCAAATAGCCCTCCCCAAATACCAGATGGAGGACGTTGCTCAAGCCAGATTTGCTGATCTTGTTGCATAATTAAGAACCAAGCTGTTTTTTCGGGGATCGTTTGTTTCGGTTTTTTGCCAGGATAGGATTGCCAAGAATGGTTGGCGTATGCCACGCACCCCAAATTGAGCGGGCATAATTCACACTTAGGTTTACTGCGAGTACATACCATCGCACCTAAATCCATCATGGCCTGATTAAAAAACTGTACGCCTTCTTTGGGGGTGACTCTCGTACTGATTTCCCATAGACGGTTTTCAACTTCTTTTTTACCGGGCCACCCCTCAACAGCATAACAACGTGCAAGCACACGTTTTACATTACCATCAAGTATAGGGTAATGCTGCTGTTGTGACAGTGATAAAATAGCACCTGCGGTTGAGCGCCCAACGCCAGGCAGTGCGAGGACGTCATCAAAGGTAGTTGGAAACTGCCCTTGATAATCATCGGCTATCACCTTCGCGGCTTTATGCAGATTGCGGGCACGGGCATAGTAACCAAGCCCAGTCCAAAGGTGTAGCACTTCATCTAATGGCGCATTGGCAAGGGCTTTCACATCAGGAAAGCGGTTGATGAATTTTTCGAAATAGGGGATAACAGTGCTAACTTGAGTTTGTTGTAGCATAACTTCAGAAAGCCAAACATGATAAGAGGTCTTTTCCTTTTGCCATGGCAAAGTTTTACGACCATATTTTTGATACCAGTTAAGCACTGCGAGTGAAAATTGTTGAGCTTCCATTGAATATATTGTTTTTATCGTTATTTCTATTAAAAATCAGTAATGGCAAGGATTGCAACATAGACCGAAGAGGCTGTAAACCGCTTATTGTGTGGTTGAGTGTAAAGTTATCCAATTTTAACCTGCATCCTTGGTGGAGTTTTGATAAACTCCCAGCTCTTTAATATGAAGCCTGTATTATTATACTCGTGATACTTCAAGTTGTGTGGTTGCTGACGGCGTTCGGTTAGCAGCTTACATGCAAATCGAATGATTTAGTGTATATTAACGAATTGGAAATGGTAGGCAGATACGGCCATTTTTTAGCATATTTACTTGATTAGGCAAATAATTCTTAGAATTTTTATATTATGATCAATAACGTCATCTCCCCAGAATATAATGAAGAAGGGCGGGTCATGCGACGCGTTCGTAGCTTTGTCCGCCGTCAAGGGCGTTTGACGCAACGCCAAGAAGATGCGCTACAAAGTGAATGGGCGGCAATGGGAATCGATTTTGTCGCACAGCCTTTCGATTTTGCTACTGTTTTTAATAACCAAAATCCGGTTGTTTTAGAAATAGGTTTTGGTATGGGTACCTCTTTGGTCACTATGGCATCACAAAATCCGGATAAAAACTTTCTCGGGATTGAAGTCCATGCACCAGGTGTAGGGGCTTGTCTTGCCTCAGCAAAAGAAGAGAATGTGACCAATTTACGTGTTATGTGTCACGACGCGATTGAAGTGCTGGATTGTATGATCCCTGATGGGAGCTTATCAATGGTTCAGCTGTTTTTCCCAGATCCATGGCATAAGGCTAAACACAATAAACGTCGTATTGTTCAATCGCCTTTTGCCGATAAAATCCGCAGTAAACTTGCGGTAGGTGGTGTTTTCCATATGGCAACCGACTGGGAGCCATATGCAGTACATATGCTTGAAGTGATGAGCAACGCGGAAGGTTATAAAAACGTATCATCATCGGGTGATTATGTTCCGCGTCCAGAAACACGACCAGAAACGAAATTTGAAAAGCGCGGCCAGCGGTTAGGGCACGGTGTATGGGATTTAATGTTTGAGAGGACAAAATAATGGCTAAGCAACAACGCAGTCGTCGTCTACGTAAAAAAATGCGTATTGATGAATTCCAAGAATTAGGGTTCATCGTAAAATGGAGTTTTGCTGAAGGTACACCAATCGAAGAGGTTGATAGTACGGTTGATGCCCTGATTGCTGAAGCTATTGAACCAAATGGTTTAGCTTTTGAAGCAAGTGGCTACTTGAGCTGGGAAGGTATTGTTTGCCTACAAAAAATCGGTAAATGTACCGAAGAGCACCGTGAAGCGGTTGAAAGCTGGTTGAAAGCTAAAGGCATGAAAGATATCGTTGTGACAGAACTGTTTGATGTTTGGTGGGAATAAGTTCTTATCTTATATTAATTAAAGCATTCATTTAGAGTGCATTAGATATCTCACAAAGCGGGAAAAAAGCGATTTTTTCCCGCTTTGTGCTATCAGAAGTAAACTAATAATTTGGTTATTCTCTCTATCGTTATTAGTAGGTTGCAAAGAAATAAAGTTTACCGACAAGTTTGAGGCCTGCCGAAATGGAAGCCTTTATTATCTGGAGTAAAGCACAGTGAGTAGTGTATTTTCCAATCAATTACTGAATGACATTTTAGATCAGGTGCGTCCCTTGATGGGGAAAGGTTCGGTTGCGGATTATATACCTGCGTTAGCCAATGTCTCTCCTCACCAATTAGGTATTGCGGTGAATACTGCCGAAGGGGAAACTTTTATGGCGGGAGATTCTCAAACACGTTTTTCAATTCAATCGATTTCAAAAGTCCTCAGTTTGACACTGGCGATGACTCGCTATGAAGAAAATGAAATTTGGAGTCGAGTAGGCAAAGAACCTTCAGGGTTGCCATTTAATTCGCTGATCCAAATTGAAATGGAAAAAGGTATTCCTCGTAATCCGTTTATTAATGCGGGTGCGATTATCATCGCTGATATGTTGCAAACGCGTTTAAGCGCCCCGAGACAGCGGATGTTAGAATTTGTTCGACAACTTGCGTGTGAACCCGATATTGGTTACGACATTGATGTTGCACGTTCAGAGCTAGAGAATTCGAGCCGTAATGCGGCAATTGCCTTCCTAATGAAATCATTTGGTAATTTTGAGAATAATGTCCTTACAGTTCTTGAGAATTACTTCCATTATTGTTCTTTAAGTATGAACTGTGTGGAGCTTGCACGTTGCTTCTCTTATTTAACGTCTCAAGGAATTTCATCGTGCTCAACCGTTCCCATAATTACGCCACTACAATCACGGCAAATTAATGCCTTAATGATGACATGTGGTATGTATGATGGTTCCGGTGAATTCGCTTTTCGCATTGGAATGCCCGGCAAATCGGGTGTTGGTGGTGGGATTATTTGCGTCGTGCCAAATCAGTTTTCTGTAGCTGTATGGGCACCTGAATTAGATTCAGCAGGAAACTCGTTGGTTGGGTGCGCTGCTTTAGAATTGTTATCAAAACGAATTGGTCGTTCTGTTTTTTAGATAAAATGAGCCAAAATGCTCATAGGAGTTATTATGCTAAGCCGTACTTTAATTGCATTTTCATTACTTGCTTGTGCAACCAGTCAAGCCGCTGATTATCAATGCTCTGCAACGCCTAAAGACGATATCTTTATGACCCCTACCAAAGTTCAAGTCATCGGGCGTAGTGGTGATTTGAATATTACACCAAATGGTGAAGTCACCTTGAATGGTAAAAATGTTGAGTTAACTGAACAGCAAAAACAACAAGCGATCCACTATCAGGCTGCTATTCGTAGTGATATTCCGTGGATCAAACAAGAAACACAAAAGAAACTCTCCGCATCTAAAAATACTCTAGATAAAGTCGTGGTTCGTGTGATTGGCGATGATAGCAATGTGCGTAAGCGTTTAACTAAGCTAGAAACTGACCTTAATAGTCAGATGAACCAAGTCATTGAAACTCGTCAAGATGGCTTTGCATTTCATCATCAAGCGATGAGTAAAGTCGAAACGCAAGGCCGCCAACTAGTGAATGATAGTTTAGGTGGTATGTTACAAGACAGCATCAATGAAATGGGGCGCAAACAACTTCTCTCGGGTGGCGACACTAACAAAGCCTTACAGGGTCTGTTGGGTAATTTAGGCGGCTTACAGCAAGATCTAGAGAAAGAGTGGAAAAATCAAGAAAATAGCTTCCAACAGTTCGGTCAGCAAGTCTGTGGGAAAGTGACGTCATTGGAGAAGCAGCGGATTGAGTTACTCAACTCTCTCAAATAACTTTCCTCGTCAGTCTTCGCACTATAGGTGCGTTGGCTTCACTCATGAACCCTAGTCACGTAGTTATCTACGCCCCTAGGGATTCATTCATTTTGCCGCCTTCCTCTAATGCGAATGATTTAGAGGAAGATGTGATGGTGATTTTTTTCATTTCGAAATGAAAAATTTCTTATCATCCTTCCTATGATTGGTGGGCGGGTATCGTAATTTCAATATTTATCATTATGCTATGAATTTTTTATATCAATAGGCTTGCTTGGGTTTTGAATTATTTTGAGGCTAAATGTTAAAAATGTGATGCTTTCATCATTAATAGTAATGAAAATGAAATTGATTCTTATTTAGTTGACTTATCAATATCTCACTCTAAAATGCGAGTTTGGCTTAGCGACTTAACTGGTATTTTTTATATGAAAAAATTCATTCCTGCTTTACTTGTTTCCTTACTTTCATTCTCTGCTCCTTACGCCCTAAGTGCCGAATCAGCGGCTTTTACCCCGAACGCAGTGGTTTCTCAAAGCGCTGAAAAAGTGAATATCAAACACGTTTCTGGTGAAACTGAGGTTAATAAAAAACCACAGAAAGTTGTTGTATTCGATTTTGGTGTTTATGACTCAATGCAAAAACTAGGCCTTGGCGATAAAGTCGTCGCTCTACCATTAAACAATGCTCCTGCTTATGTGAAAGGTAGTATTCCTGCCGATATGCAAAATGCGGGTGGAATGAAAGAACCTGATTTGGCTAAAATAGCGGAATTGAAACCTGACCTGATTGTTATTACTGGCCGCCAAGGAAAAGCTTACGATGAATTATCTAAGATTGCGCCAACGATCAATTTAGGAACAGATAGCAAACATTATCTTGATTCAGTAAAGGCTAATGTTAACCTGATTGGCGAATTGTATGGCAATCAAAAAGTAGTCGAAGAGCAGTTAGCTCAATTAGATAAAACGATTGCTGCGGCTCAAGAAAAAGCGCAAAAATCCAATTCTAAAGTGCTAGTACTAATGCATAATAATGGCAATTTGATCCCAAGTAATCAAAGTGTTGTTTATGATGTTGTTAAAGCACAACGTGCTGAATTACCAGAACCCGCTGATGCAGATAAGTCTAAACGTCGTGTTGTTGACACTAAAGCGATTGCCCAAGCAAATCCAGATGTGATTTTGATTGTTGACCGTAGTGAAGCAATTGGTGCAGGTAAACTGGATAAAACAGTATTTGAAGATCAAAATATTCAAGAAACTAAAGCTTATAAAAATGGCAAGATCACTTATCTTCAATCTGACCTTTGGTACTTGTCAGGTGGCGGTTTTGTGAGTCTGACAGAACAAGTCGATGCAGTTGCTAAAGCGCTGTAATGTACCGTAAACCGACCATTAGGTAGGTTATTATAGCCGACAAAGAAACTGCTTTTGTCGGCTATAACAATCAATGTAAGCATATATTTTATGATTTTTTTGCAGCGTGACATGTCACGTTTTTTTCGATTATACCTGCTGAAACTCAAATTTTATTGCTATCAATTATTATCAATTGTTTGAATTTAAAAAATTTGTTTTTTTAGGTTTGTTTTTCGAGCTAACTAAAAATAAATCACATAATATCTAACTCATTTAATTTTTAATAATGTTAAATGCGTAAATCATTCCTCACCAAGAAACAATTCTAAGAGTGAATTCAGAAATAGCTTTCCATGCTCAGTAATTTGCCACTCATGCTCTGTTTCAGTGATATAACCTTTAGCAAGCGCTTCATCTAACGACGCTCTCACTACTGATTCAGGGAGTCCGGTATACTCACTAAATTCATTTCTAGGCATCGCTTCCAATAAACGGAACCGATTCATAAAATATTCAAATGGTCTATCTTGTGCTTCGACATTATAGGATTGTTGCAAATAACGGCCTTCCATATATCCGCGTGGATGTTTGGTTTTAATGGTACGTAAAATTCGACCATCAGTGGATGAAACCTTACCGTGAGCACCACAGCCGATACCGAGATAATCACCAAAACGCCAATAATTTAGATTATGTTCACACTGATAACCTTGCTTAGCGTAAGCTGATGTCTCATATTGTTGATAACCTGCGGCTGTCAGTAGTTGATGACCTTCAGAGTAAATTTCCCACAACGTGTCATCATCAGGTAGTGTTGGTGGACGAGAACCAAATTGCGTATTCGGCTCAATAGTTAATTGATACCAAGATAGGTGAGGTGGTGATAATTCAATGGCTTGTCGCAGGTCAGACAATCCTTCAATGCGCGTTTGTGAAGGTAACCCATGCATAAGGTCAAGGTTAAAACTTCGAAGATTCAGGTTGGTTGCCAGCTTTGCAGCTCGCTTAGCTTCATCTGGCCCGTGAATACGCCCAAGAGTGATTAATTTATCATTACCAAAGCTTTGTACACCAATAGAAATACGATTAATACCCGCCTTTTGGTAACCAGAGAAGCGAGCGGCTTCTACTGTTCCTGGATTGGCTTCCATTGTTATTTCAGCCTGTGAGTCTAGATTAATGCGTTCGCGAACACCATCCATGAGGGCTTGCATCGATTCTGCGCTTAATAAACTGGGCGTTCCTCCACCAATAAAAATAGTTTTGACGGAACGATCACCGATTAATTCTGCATCGACATCCAAATCTTGTAAAAGGTGCTCAACATACTCCCGTTGAGGAATTTCCCCTTTGAGAGTATGTGAGTTGAAGTCACAGTATGGACACTTCTGTACGCACCAAGGGATATGAATATATAGGCTGAGTGGTGGTAGCTTAAGCATTTTTGAGTGTATCCAACAACATCGCTAAAGCCTTTCCACGATGTGAAATGGCTTGTTTTTCAGATTTACTGAGTTCGGCTGATGTGCGATTAAGTTCAGGCACATAAAATATAGGATCATACCCAAAGCCACCTTGACCACTCGGTTCATGAGTGATTATGCCATGCCAGCGACCATGGAAAACTAATGGTGTTGGGTCTTCTGCGTGACGTAAGTAAACCAATACGCAATTAAATTGTGCCTGACGTTTTTCATCAGGCACAGATTTCATGGCATCCAGTAACTTATGTAAGTTTTGTTCATCAGTCGCATTTTCACCTGCATAGCGTGCAGAGTAGATCCCTGGTGCTCCACCGAGTGCATCGACAGAAATTCCTGAGTCATCGGCAATGGCTGGTAATCCGGTTTGAGCTGAAGCATGGCGAGCTTTTAGGATTGCATTCTCAATAAATGTCAGTCCAGTTTCCTCGGCAGATTCAACACCTAGTGAGGTTTGGGCAACGATATCCATCCCAAAATCCCGTAGGAGATCTGCGAGTTCATTGACTTTTCCCGGGTTACCGGTTGCTAAAACAACTTTTTGCATGATTAAAAACTCTTCTTACATCATACCGATTGAATACAGAATGCCAGTCAATGTAGGGTCAATCCACAGTGAAACATCCAGACGCAGGTAGTTCAGCGCAATCAAAATAAACATCACAATCATCGCAGAAAAATCTAATCCACCCATGGCTGGAATGATACGACGAATTGGTGCCATTAATGGCTCAGTTAGTTGAAATAGCAAGTAATCAATCGGATTGCGTCCTTGGCTGACCCAACTGAGGATAGCTCTGACTAAGATCATCCAGAAAATTAATTTACCGATATAGGTTAATAACAAAATAATCCCAATCGGAATAATAGTTATACCCAATACTGGTAATGTGTTAGTTATCCATAAACTAAAAACGATACCGGCTAAGGCTAAAATAAAGGCAACCAATATAGTTGCTGTATCTACGGGGCCAGCAGCGGGAACTGCACGGCGTAATGGCCCAACAATAGGTTGGGTGATTTTCACTACAAACTGAGAGAATGGGTTATAAAAATCAGCTCGTACACACTGCATCCAAGCTCGGAGTAGTAACACAAAAATATAAAGCTGAATAACCGTTGTAACGACAAAAAGTAAGGTCTGCATGTCTCGCCCTGCTATTAATTAAAAAAGTTTTTCCATTTCTTCTGCTCGAGAGATAGCGCTTTGCATCGCATTTGCTACCGTTTGCGGAAGACCTTGATCATAAAATTGCGCTAATGCCATTGCCGTGGTCCCACCTTTAGAGGTGACTTGCTCACGTAATGTCGCAAATGATGTCTCGCTTTGTGATTTGGCAAGCTCTACAGCACCTTCTGCGGCATTTAATATTAGCTCACGTGCTTGCGTAGGGGAATAACCTAGCTTTTCAGCTTCTTGTTGCATAGACTCCATAAACAAGAAGAAATAGGCAGGTGAACTTCCCGTAATCGCAATAATATTGTTGATTTCTTGTTCTTGCTCACACCAAATGACTGAACCGACACTTTGCATCAATTGCTCTGCAAAATGTTTATCTTCAGCATTGATATTTTCTTCAGCAAATAAACCGCTGACACCTTTACCTACAAGGGATGGTGTGTTTGGCATGATGCGGATAAGTTGAAGAGATTGGGCTAAGTAATCATGGTAACGCTGAGCGGGGATCCCTGCGGCGATAGTTAGCACCAATTTTTGACTAAAATCGACAGAGTGTTGTAAGGCTTGACAGACTTCAGCCATCATTTGCGGTTTAACCGCAAGAACAATCACATCAGCTTGTTGTGCTGCTACGACATTGTCACTGGTGCTGATAATGCCATATTGTTGAGCGATTTTATCGCGGCGAACTGGCGTGGGCGAGCAAACCGTGATCATGGATGCAGGGTAACCATGGCTGACAAGCCCCGCAATAATAGCGTGAGCCATATTTCCGGCACCAATAAATGCAATTTTGCGATGTTGCATACGGTTCTCCTTATAAAGAGGTGTTGTAATCACGAGCACCAAAAATAGCAGTGCCAATCCGCACGAGGGTTGAACCACAATGAATGGCAGCCGCCATATCATCGGTCATTCCCATCGAAAGAGTATCTACGCTAGAGTAGTGCATTTGTAAGTGTTTATAAGCCTGTTCCATTTGACGAAAGGCTTTGCACTGAAGTTCATAGTTTATTTCAGGGGCGGGAATAGTCATTAGGCCACGCAAAATCAGATTTGGCATTTGGCTGACTTGTTCCGCAAGCTCATCGAGTTGAGCAAGTTGAATACCTGATTTGCTAGTTTCATCACTGATATTGATTTGAATAAGCACATTTAATGGTGCTTTATCGCTTGGACGTTGATCATTCAGGCGCTGAGCGATCTTTGCTCTATCTAGCGTGTGAAACCAGTCAAAGTATTCTGCAACGAGGCGGCTTTTATTTGATTGTAATGGGCCGATAAAATGCCAAACAAGATCGGCTTTACCTGCAAAAAATTGAATTTTCTCAACACCTTCTTGAACATAATTCTCACCAAATTGGCGCTGTCCGGCTTCAATAGCGTCCAAAATAGCCTCACAAGGCTTCGTTTTACTCACAGCAAGCAGTGTGATGTCTTGTGAAGAACGATGACATTCTTCAGCTGCCTGTTCAATGAGAGCTTTTACATTAGAGATATTATTTTGAATGGTCATTATTCAGTCAATTACATTAGATGGATAAGCAAGAATGCCCATAGTGTAAAGCATATTGCTTTATAACGGCACCTCTGCATGCATAGATTGACAAAAATTACGTTTAGCAATAACCGTTATTTTCAAATTTGTTGTTCAAACCAACTTTCTAAGATAATAACGGCAGAAGCGGAGTCGACCTTACCTTTACTCAAGGCTCGGTATCCACCTCGTTCAAATAATTCTGATTTTGCAGCGACAGTTGACAGTCGCTCATCATGCAATTCAACTTTTACGCCGAATCGTCCATGAATTCGGTTAGCAAAGTTACGAGCTTGGCTGGTCACGAGCTGCTCAGTACCATCCATATTCAAAGGAAGGCCAACGATAACTAACTGAGGTTGCCATTCTTTAAGCAATTTCTCTATTTGTTGCCAATCCGGTCTGCCATCATGTGCTTTAAGCGAGGTTAGCGACCGCGCTGTTCCAGTGATTTCTTGGCCGACAGCAACGCCAATGCTCTTTGTACCAAAATCAAAAGCGATGAGTGTTCTACTCGACATTAGGCGTGTCCTGCTTGCATAGAAATCGTTTGAATATTGATCCCCAACAGATTTGCAGCGGCTTGCCAACGATCTGCGATTGGCGTATTAAAAACCAATTCAGGGGTTGCTTCGACAGTAAGCCAGCTATTTTCCATGATTTCGCTTTCAAGTTGACCCGGTTCCCAGCTTGCATAGCCTAAAGCGACTAATGATTGCATTGGATGATCTTCGCTGCCAAGTAATTCTAAGATATCTTTGGAAGTTGTTACCATCATGTCATCATTGAGGTGCAAACTGGAGGCAAAGCCTGTGATTGGCGTATGCAGGATAAATCCATGCTCTTCGGCAACAGGGCCACCTGCAATCACCAGCTTTTCAAGATTGCGCGTATTCATATCTGTCGAAATTGTTATTTCCAGCTTAGTGAGCATGGTACTTACTGAAAAATCATCTATTGGCTTATTAATAACGATCCCCATCGCGCCTTTTTCATTGTGTTCGCATACATAGACGACTGATTGTTCAAAATAAGGATCAGTAAGGGATGGCATTGCGATTAAAAAATGATTCTGTAAATTCATAAAATATAAACTCAGTGTGAGTAATAGTGTCTCGTTGAGAAAAGGCCAAAATATGGCCTTTTCTCATGAACAATACGCTATTTTTAGCAAACCAAAGGCACTATTTTTTTATGTCTTGTTCAATCGCATCCATCAACATACCCGTGATAGAAATATCATAAGCAGCTTCGATTTCACGCGCACAAGTTGGGCTTGTCACGTTAATTTCTGTCAGCCTATCGCCAATGATGTCGAGACCGACAAAGTATAGACCTTTCTCTTTTAACGTTGGGGCAACAGCACGTGCGATAGCCCAGTCACTTTCGCTTAAAGGACGAGCTTCACCACGCCCACCAGCCGCTAAGTTACCACGAGTTTCCCCTTGAGCAGGAATTCGTGCAAGGCAGTAAGGTACTGGTTCACCATTCACGACTAGCACTCGCTTGTCGCCATCTTTGATAGCAGGTAGGAAGTTTTGTGCCATGCAGAAGCGAGTTCCATGCTCTGTTAGGGTTTCGATGATGACACCCACGTTTGGATCATCTTGTTTCAGGCGGAAAATTGATGCGCCACCCATACCATCAAGCGGTTTAAAAATAACATCACCATGCTTTTGATGGAATTCGCGTAATTGTTTAGCATTACGTGTAACTAATGTATCTGGGGTTAATTCAGGGAACCAGGCGGTAAACAATTTTTCGTTACAATCGCGCAGACTTTGCGGTTTGTTAACAATCAGTGCTCCTGCTTGCTCTGCTCTTTCAAGAATATAGGTTGCGTAGATAAACTCAGTATCAAAAGGCGGATCTTTACGCATTAAAATAGCGTCAAGATCGCCAAGAGCGATATCTTGCTCAGATTTGAATTCATACCATTTGCTAGGGTTTTCTTCGACAGTGACGATTTTTGTCGTCGCGCGAGCCACACCTTGATGCAAATAGAGATCATTCATTTCCATATAATAGATTTCATAACCACGACGTTGAGCTTCCAGCATCATAGCAAAACTAGTGTCTTTCTTGATTTTAATGGATGAAATAGGATCCATTACTATACCGAGCTTGATCATTTTATCTCCTTAACCCAAATCACCTAAGCGCACTTGCAGTGCGGTAATTGCGGTTAGCGCAGTCGTTTCTGTTCTTAATACCCGTGGCCCTAACAAGATATCGGTAAATTGATAATCTGCTGTCATGGCGATCTCTTCTTCGCTCAGCCCTCCTTCAGGGCCGATCAGTAGCCGAACTTTATTTAATTCAGCTGGTAATGTATTGATACTTTGTGTGGCTCTAGGATGTAAATTAACTTTAAAAGCGCCATCATCTTCAGCGCACCACTCTTCGAGAGACTGGATTGGGCGGATCTGTGGGATGCGATTACGTCCACATTGTTCACAAGCCGCAATCGCAATTTTTTGCCATTGCTGTAATTTTTTTTCTAGTCTCTCGCCGTCGAGACGGACGCCACAGCGATCGGATAGCAAAGGGGTAATAGTATTAACCCCAAGTTCAACCGATTTTTGGATGGTAAATTCCATTTTTTCACCACGTGACATGACTTGCCCTAAGTGCAAATCAAGTGGAGATTCTCTGTCGTCAAGATGGCTGCTGATTATATTAACCAGAACCTTCTTTTTTGTGGCTTCAGATATTTCGCCGAAAAATACCTGATTACTGCCATCGAATAGTTCTAGTTTTTGGCCTGTGGTCATGCGAAGTACTCGGCCCACATGGTTGGCTGCATCATCGCCGAGAGAAATTGTATTGTTAATCAGTAGTGGCTCAGGGTGATAAATGCGTGGGATGCGCATGATTTTTCCTTAAAAAATACAAGGTTAAAATATAAGTGTTAATACAAAAATATGGGGACATAATCCCTAAAAGCAAGTGTAAAGTCTAAGTTTATAGTGTTCAGATGAACATTTGTAGTCCGGTCTGTGCTGAATTTCATCGATACTCGACCTATTTATAGCCGCATTGTTATTGATGCCTTTCAATGACCCCTAATAACATGCTTATGTATGGGGGGAGTTTTACGTAGTTTCAGTCTAAATGTGACTATAACTATTTAGGCCGTAAATAAGAATGAAATATGTAAAATTAGCAATGATAACAATGGATAAAGCGAAGGTTCATATCGGAATTACGGTGTAGGGAGTTCAGTCAACTCGCAGTATATTAATGCATGACTCCATAATGGAATAAGGAGAATATGTGATATTTTCAATCGTAAGAATTTACAATAAAATAATACATAACCCATCAGTTTTTCCCTTTAATTATATTGAAAATATTTTAGAAACTATATTTTCAATGATAACTCTTTTTAAGACTCCTTTTTGTTTTAAAGGGTGTATCAATCATAATTTAAGCGATTTTGTTGATAGCACCTGCTTCTATCGAATGTTATTTATATTTTTCATTGTATTATTATCAGCGAAATTAACTCAACTTATGCTGAAGAAAATTCCAAGTAAATATTTAAATGAATGTGATATTAATATTAATTGCAAATGGCTATTTTTGTTATATATACCTTTTTTATTGATAATTACATTAATAACTAATCATTTAATGACTGTTGTTTTATTTAGTGTTTTTCTCAATTTAATAATTTGCTTATTTATTATCGACATTAAGATAGGTTATTTACCGGATATATTAACTTATCCATTGCTATGGGGAGGGTTGATGTATCAAACATATTCACCAAATGGGAATGTCGTTTCTGCTATTTATGCGGTGATTATCAGCTATCTCTCTATTATGTTGCTAACCACAATGATGGAGAAAATTTACCCGCGTTCACAAATGGGGAGAGGGGATTTTAAGCTTATTGCTGCTTGTGCTGCATGGTTGGGAGTAATGGAGCTTCCATTCTTTTTTGCCGTAGCTGCTAGCTTAGGCGTGATACATTATGTGGTTGCTCATTTTATCTATTCAAATAAATCAATCACGCATATCCCGTTTGGCCCAGCGATCATGGTCAGTGCGAGTTATTGGCTATTCTCACCTTTAGTAAATAAATTTATTGTTGATATGGCGAACAAACTACCCATAAAATAAATCAAGACATTATGCTAATGTTCAGCGAGTCGAGAACATCAATAACGAGATGACTCGGCTCGGTGGACATAGTCAACGTTCATGCAAATTTAAGTATGACGTATATAAGACTAATTATTTGCAGCGACTAAGGTATCTAAAAATTGCTGCCACTTATCTACGTCACCTAGATAGTTATGTAACGGTACTCGAAGCCATTTATTTTCTTGCTTGATAAGCAACGTCGGGAAGCCGGATGAGCCAGATTGATCAAGCAGTTGGCGACTGTGGTGGATATGTTCATCAAGAGCTGTCGCTTCTTGCTGTGCATAATCGTGTTGATACTGTTGAATATCTAAACCAATTTTTTTGGCTATATTAGACAACACGTTAGGGTCACTGATATGGAGACCTAACACATAGTGAGCATGCTGACTTGCTTTTAACATGGCGAAAGCACTATCTTGTTTGCTAGCAGCAAGAATAGCGAGTAGCGGTGGCGCTGAATCAAGTACGAGGTTTGGCTCATTCAACATTTTTAGATAATCGTCACCGAAAATTTGTCCCGTCATTGCAGCAATCCGTTTATCTGATTGCTGAATATGCTCACGAAACTGGCTGTCCATATGTAAACGCGAAGCACCCGCTAACATACCGCCACCATGAAGTTCTAAAATGATATTAGGGTGAGCATCAGCTATTTCAATTAATGGTGAAGCACCATAGCACCAGCCACAAAGTGGATCATAAATATAATGTAATGTGGTTTTATTCATGGTTTGTTCCTTAAGTTTTATCGCTCTATATTCTTCATACTGCAAACGGTATAGCTCGTGTTATCAATATTGTGCTGCGCTTGGCAATTTAATAGCGTCAATGATGTTCATCTAATTTTTATCAAAAGATAGCTTACGAGCTTAGGTTCTATCCAAATTAATTCTGATACCATTAGCCTATGGAATATCTGAAAGGCTAATGTGAATTATTTTACTGTGGCCACTGCATCTCGCCTTTAATCACTTTGGCACTTAGCTCCAGGCTCGATTTGTCATCAAGTTTTGGGTATGCAACTTCCATTTTATTGATAAGTGTTTTGGCGTCTTTACTTTGTTCTGCCATTGTTTCAAATGTATTCAAATAGTTTTGGGTAAAGGTTACTGTACCAAGATCCATTTTTGACTCTCCCGTAAAATGACCGGGAACAACAATTTCTGGTTTTAATGCTTTAATATTATTTAATGTTTGCTGCCAATATTGGCGTGAGGCTTTAGTTTGTGTATCGGCAACCCAAATATGAATATTGTCTGAAACTACGACACCACCAACAACCGCTTTTAGCGAAGGGATCCAAACATAAGTGCGATCAGGTGCTGGGCCATCACTTCCTTTGATGTATAAAGTTTCCCCATCAATAGTAAAGCTATTACCTTGTATAACTTCAGGCATGATTAACGAGTCGGGAGCTTCATTTTTAAGTACAGGTCCCCAATACGCAAGTTTGCCATCTTTAGACGCTTTAATTGCTGCGACGGTTTCTTTTGTTGCAATCACTTTGGCATCAGGGAAGGCTTTTGTAAGGGTATCCAATCCAAAATAATAATCTGGGTCTGAATGGCTAATATAGATAGTGGTCAGTTTTTTATTGAGTG
This sequence comes from Providencia burhodogranariea DSM 19968, assembly GCF_000314855.2. Classification (GTDB taxonomy): domain Bacteria; phylum Pseudomonadota; class Gammaproteobacteria; order Enterobacterales; family Enterobacteriaceae; genus Providencia; species Providencia burhodogranariea. Next base: position 317,553 of record NZ_KB233225.1, read on the forward strand.
CTTTTATTTTATTAACTAAAGCTTGTGCATCATTTTTTTGAAATTGCGCGTCAATGAGGATAACTTCATTATCTCCACTGATTATTTCGGAGGAAACTGGAAACACGCTGCTATGTCCGGGGTTATAAACATCGAGCTTTAGGTCAGCAGCATAGGCAAATGAAGTGCTAATCATCAATAATGTCGTTGCGGCAATTGTGTGTCGTTGCATGATTTATTCCTAATGGTCAGGTATTATTTAATATCTTGCTGGATTAGGATGTATATTAAATTGCAATAATTATGAGAAAAACCCCATAATTGATACATCTTTGTTGCACAAATCGGTCAAATAAATGGATAGACTAACCGCGGTTCAAGTTTTTATCAGTATTGTAGAGCAGGGCAGCATGAGTGCTGCGGCAGATAAACTCGATATGTCACGAGCGATGGTGACTCGTTATCTCTCGGAAATGGAACAATGGGCAGGAGTGCGTTTACTGAATCGAACAACAAGAAGGCTTAGCCTGACATCAGCAGGGGAAGGGGTCTATCAGCAAGCTTTAAAATTAAATATATTATCCCAAATGCTGCCTGTACAACAAAAACATGACGCTAATAAATTGACTGGCCTAGTTCGAATTAGTTGCGCACAATCCCTCGCAAGTGAAGCATTATCAGTGGCTATTCCTGAGTTTTTGAAGAAATATCCCAACATGGCGATTGACTTGAGTATTACCAATAAAGCTGTCAATCTGGTTGAAGAGCGAATTGATGTTGCTATCCGAATAACCAACCATTTGGAACCAAGTCTGATAGCAAAACCACTTTCAACTTGTCATTCTGTTATTTGTGCTGCTCCTTCTTTTTTAAAGAATAAAAAAATACCGACCAAGCCAGAAGATTTAGCGACACAAGAATGCTTAACCTATAATTTCTTTGGACGTAGCTTATGGCGTTTTGAAAAAGAGGGTGAGCCATTTTCTGTTTTAGTTGATGGCCGATTAAGCGCTGACGAATCGGTATTTTTAGCTCAAGCCGCATTAAATGGAGCGGGAATTGCGATGCAGCCGTATTTGTCAGTGAAAAGGTATCTTGAATCCGGGGCATTAATCCAACTTTTACCAGATTATATTCCCCAACCCCTTGGTATTTATGCCGTCTATACAAGTCGTCAAAATATGCCCACAAGCTTGAGGGCAGTGCTTGATTTTCTCGGGCATTGGTTCAATACCTCAGAGTATTGGTTATCACTGATGAAGCAGAGCGGCACTTAAATCATCTTTAGTTTGTGCAAATGCCCCTTGTAAGTATTTAGCAAAAATATCCGAGAGCAGTGAAGATGGGCGATGAATTGGCTTAATCAAACTGACTGTAAAAGGAATCGAAAAACTTAATGGGCGGATGACTAGTTTGCCTGACGATTGCTGGTGGAAATCTAATGCGGTGATCGGATTCACAATTGAAATACCAATCCCTTTTAGTGCCATTGCACAAATAGACGAAGCTGAGTGTGTTTCCATCACCATTTTGCGGTTAATTTGTTGTTGAGCAAAAAGCGAATCAATAATCTGGCGGTAGCTATCGGTGAGTGAAAGGCTAATAAAATTTTGATTTTCAAAATCAGCAGGTGTTAAAACTGTCTTATATTCAAGTGGGTGACCTATGGGTAATACGCAAACTTCATTCAGTGAGCCTAATGTCTGCTGCTCAGTTCCGGGCGGGGTTTGTAAGTGCTCGGTTAACCCAAAATCATAACGCTGTGCTGATAACCACTCTTCTAGAATAGGTGACTCTTGTGGGATTACGGTAAGGCTCACTTCTGGGTAGTCAGCCATAAAAGATTGGCAAACTTTAGGAAGGAGTGATTGAGCGAAAGCGGGTAAGCAAATAACGGAAATTTGCGCATTATCAAAACGGCGAATAGTTTGCGCAGAATTCTTGATCCTATCTAAGCCATAATAAGAGCGTTCAACTTCCTCAAAAAAACGTAAACCTTGCGCGGTTGGACGTAGCCTGCCTTTTACTCTATCAAATAATTTAAATTGTAATAGATGTTCAAGACGCGCGAGCTCACGGCTGATGGTTGGCTGTGAGGTATTAAGCAATAAAGCTGCTTCAGTTAAGTTTGGTGTCGTCATGACGGCGTGAAAAATCTCAATATGTCGCCAAGAAAAAGTTTGCATTTTAGCCTATTCTTTAGGTGCTATATCAATAATGAATAGACTCTAGCAAAATGGATATTTTTTTTCCCGAGTTTTCTCTGAATAATAGAGAGATAAATTGAAAATTAAAACTTGCTAACGAGAGAAACATGACTTCATTCACCACTACCACCAGCCAATATTTAACGCCAGAATGCTTACGCGCTCTACCTGCACAATTCGGTACACCACTATGGGTTTATGATAGCTCGGTGATTATTGAGCGAATTAGTCAACTTAAAGTATTTGATACTGTTCGCTTTGCTCAAAAAGCTTGCTCAAACATTCATATATTACGCTTAATGCGTGAGCACGGTGTTAAAGTCGATTCAGTTTCATTAGGTGAAATTGAACGCGCATTAGTCGCAGGCTTTCAGGCTGGTCGTGAAAAATCAGAAATTGTTTTTACTGCGGATGTTCTGGATAGAGCGACATTAGCACGTGTGACAGAATTGGATATTCCGGTTAATGCAGGTTCAATTGATATGTTGGGGCAAATCGGAGAGCAAAAGGAAGGGCACCCAATTTGGTTGCGTATTAATCCAGGATTTGGTCATGGCCACTCGCAGAAAACCAATACTGGTGGCGAGAACAGCAAACACGGTATCTGGTATCAAGACCTACCTGAAGCCCTTGAACAAATTCGTCGTTATAACCTGTCACTGGTTGGATTGCATATGCATATTGGCTCCGGTGTTGATTATCAGCATTTAGCCAATGTCTGTGATGCGATGGTCGATCAAGTTATCTCATCAGGTGTTGATATTCACGCTATTTCAGCCGGTGGTGGGTTATCAACACCTTATCGCGAACAAGATGAAGTGATTGATATTCAAAACTATCATAGTTTATGGAATAGTGCCCGTCAGCGCATCGAACAGCATTTAGGTCATTCGGTTGAACTAGAAATCGAACCGGGTCGTTACTTGGTCGCTGAGTCTGGTGTGTTATTAGCAGAAGTGAGGGCAGTAAAAGAGATGGGTAGCCGCCACTATGTGTTAGTGGACAGTGGTTTTAATGATCTGATGCGTCCTGCAATGTACGGTAGTTATCATCATATTTCTGTTTTACCAGCTGATGGCCGTTCACTCGAAAACGTTGAACAAAAAGAGAGCATTATTGCGGGTCCTTTGTGTGAGTCCGGTGATGTGTTCACACAGCAAGAAGGTGGAATGGTTGAAACCCGTTTATTACCTGATGTGCAAGTCGGTGATTATTTAGTTTTCCATGATACCGGTGCTTATGGTGCTTCAATGTCATCTAACTACAACAGCAGACCATTATTACCTGAAGTGATGCTAGTTGATGGCGAACCAAAGCTGATACGTCGCCGCCAAACGATAGAAGAGTTGTTGGCGTTAGAACTGTAATTCCTA
>NZ_KB233225.1:321452-356517 GCF_000314855.2 Providencia burhodogranariea DSM 19968
GCTAGTCACATACTTATGTATGTTCCTAGCGTCTCATTCTCTTGTCGCCTAGCTGCACCTCGAATTATTTAGGGTATTACCATCCTCTCAATTCAAATCTATAGATAAAACCATGCTAAAAGTGCCAAAATGGCACTTTTAGCATGGTTTAAATCATCGTTTTTAGCGTTACTGATAATTTAAAAGGGAAACAGATTGTTTCCCTTTTAGTTGGTATGCATTAATTAATATCTGAACTAAGCGGCTTGCTTTTTCTTAGACTGCTTTTCATCTTTACGACCTTCAACATTTTCATCATGAGGCTTTTTTTCGCTCAGCACTCCTAACGCGTCAAAATCAAATTCATCGACATTAATGGTGCGTAAGCGACTGGCTTCGGCTTTACGCAAAATATCCGCTTCTTCTTGGGTAATAATATTTTCAGGTAACATCTGATCTGCCAGCTTATCTAAACGAGTGAAGCTAAACTTACGCTCTTTTAACAGACAAATGCGCTCAAAAATAGGCTCAGCGGCAATAATGTCATACAGAGCTTGATTCACTAGCCCGTGTGGGTTGTTTTCTGTTGGAGTCAAATACTGACCACGACCGATTCTATCGCGCGTTTCAGAAGGCTCCATAATTAGCATTGCTAGTTTGTGGTCAAGACGGTCTGATGGGGCAGACATTGCACGGCCTGTAGGGAATAAGGTTATGCGCATCAAACTTGAGACCATGCGGTTAGGGAAGTTTTTCAGTAAGTCATCAATCGCTTTTTCGGATTGATATAAGCAATCTTCAACAGCCCATTTAACTAAAGGTAAATCCGCTTTTTGGCGACCTTCATCTTCATAGCGTTTGAGTGTCGCTGTTGCTAAAAATAGATGACTAAGAATATCACCTAAACGTGCGGAGATACGTTCACGGCGCTTCAAGCTTCCACCAAGCACACCCATTGCAACATCTGATAGCAAAGCAAGGTTTGCACTTTGACGGTTTAACATTTGATAATAACGACGAGTTTCATCTTTTGTGGGAGCATTGCTGCCGCGGCCGTTAGTTAAGCCTAGCCAGAAACTCCGGAATTGGTTGCTGATAACATGACCAATGTGACCAAACATGGCTTTATCAAATTTATGCAAATTATTATCTTGTGCCGCCGCCATTTCATCGAGGACATATGGGTGGCAGCGAATTGCACCTTGCCCAAAGATTATCATACTACGAGTTAAAATATTTGCCCCTTCAACTGTAATGGCAATTGGCGCACCTTGATAAGTTCTTGCAACAAAGTTAGATGGCCCAAGACAAATCCCTTTACCACCAGTGATATCCATGGCATCAATTACAGAGCGTTGGCCCCGATGCGTACAGTGATATTTTACGATAGCAGATAAAACAGCAGGTTTCTCTCCTAACATAATACCAGACGTTACCATGGTTGCCGCAGCATCCATTAGGTAAGTGTTACCTGCAATACGTGCCAGCGGCTCTTCAACCCCTTCCATCTTACCGATAGATATTTTAAATTGGCGACGAATATAGGCATATGCCCCAGTCGCCATTGCAATACTTTTTAGGCTACCTGTTGAGTTCGATGGCAAAGTAATTCCGCGTCCAACCGATAAACATTCAACAAGCATACGCCAGCCTTGTCCTGCCATTGTTGGGCCACCGATAATGTAATCGATAGGAACAAAGATATCCTGGCCACGAGTTGGTCCATTCATAAATGGCGCATTCAATGGGAAGTGGCGTTGGCCAATTTCTACACCTGGGGTATTAGTAGGTATTAAAGCACAGGTGATCCCTAATTGTTTCTCACCACCCAATAAGCGATCTGGGTCTGATAATTTAAAGGCAAGGCCAAGAACAGTCGCAATAGGCGCTAGTGTGATATAGCGTTTATTCCAGTTCAAGCGCATGCCTAGCACTTGTTCACCTTGCCAATCCCCCATACAAACAACACCTGTGTCGGGGATCGCTCCTGCGTCAGAACCTGCTTCTGGACTTGTTAGTGCAAAGCAAGGGATCTCTTCTCCCGTGGCAAGTCCCGGCAAGTAGCGTTGTTTCTGCTCATCAGTACCATAATGTTGTAATAATTCCCCTGGACCAAGGGAGTTAGGGACACCTACAGTGATAGCTAAGATGCCAGATACACCTGCAAGTTTTTGCAAAATTTGCGATTGAGCATAGGCTGAAAACTCAAGTCCACCGTACTCTTTTTTAATGATCATGGCGAAAAAGCGGTGATCCCGAAGATACTGCCAAACTTCAGGCGAAAGGTCAGCAAGTTCGTGTGTGACTTCAAAGTCATTAACCATGCCACAAACTGTTTCCACTGGGCCGTCTATGAAAGCTTGTTCCTCTGCGGTTAATTGTGGTTTTGGATAATTATGGAGTTTGTTCCAATCGGGCGCACCGCGAAAAAGGTCGCCTTCCCACCAAGTTGTTCCAGCATCAATGGCTTCTTTTTCAGTACGTGACATAGGTGGCATGACTTTTTTGAACATTTTCAATGCACGTACTGAGAATAGTGACTGGCGCACAGGGGTAAAAACAAATGGAAACAGTATTAATGCTACAGGGAGCAACATCCAGTAGCTCCAAAGATTTAATGCTCCCATGATGGCGGTATAGGCTAATACTATGATAGTACTAAGAATTAATGCCGTTTTGTGATAACAGAGAACACCAATTAAAGCGATAAATAGGATAATAGTGAGTAGGGTCATAGGGGAAACTCCTTCTACTTGTAAGAGGTCTGACCTGTTGTGGCCTTTAATCTATATCGAGTAATAAATAATTATCAAGTTGTTTACATCTTAATTACAACTTGGCTCACAAAATCGTCAGTTAATCGTTAATAATAGCGCCATTAAAAAGTTTATTAGTTAGAAGCAAAAAGAATGAGGGATGGGAAATAGCACAAAAATAGTCGATTCGCCTCAAATGCATAAAATCGAGCAAAATCAGCAGTAGAAAGAAAATTTACCTTGTGTAACAATCTGAGGAGTAAAGACTAATTACCTATCTTAATGTCGATTATCTCGACACTGAATTCGTTAAATTTAAGGGGAAATCTCATGTATCAAGACCTGATCCGCGGTGAACTGTCGGAAGCTGCCGATACGTTGGCGCAATTCCTAAGTAATGATGCAAATATTAAAGCAATTGAGCAAGCGGCTGTGTTACTTGCAGACTCCTTTAAAGCAGGGGGCAAAGTATTATCGTGCGGTAATGGCGGTTCTCACTGTGATGCAATGCATTTTGCTGAAGAGCTAACAGGGCGTTATCGTGAAAATCGTCCAGGCTATCCAGCCATTGCTATTTCTGATGTTAGCCACTTATCCTGTGTCAGTAATGATTTCGGTTATGATTATGTTTTTTCTCGCTTTATTGAAGCAGTTGGTAGAGATGGTGATGTTCTTCTCGGCATATCGACCTCAGGTAATTCCGCTAACGTCATTAAAGCGATTAGTGCTGCACGCGAAAAAGGTATGAAGGTCATTACCTTAACGGGTAAAGATGGTGGGAAAATGGCAGGTAGCGCAGATATCGAAATTCGGGTACCACACTTTGGTTATGCTGACCGTATTCAGGAAATTCACATTAAAGTAATTCATATTTTGATCCAGCTAATTGAAAAAGAGATGGTTAAATAAGTTTTCTAAGGCTGTTGATTTTTAATGATAAATTATCATTAAAATTAAATAATCTTACTTAAGTTATAAGGTCAAAAAAAGTGAGTGGGTTTTCAGCCTGAAGGATAGGTAAGAGCCGCGCAATACAGTGAAAAATCGCTTTTAATCGAACCCAAAGGGCGCTTTTGTTTGCTGTTTAGGTTTGTAGTTATGTGTTTGATTGCCATGATGCGTAACATGGTGAAATTATTCTTATTTTTAACAAAATTTAACACTAAGAATAAGCAATAAAAGTCAACAGCTTCAAGCTATAGAGGGTCTTGAAATGTGCGAATTATTAGGTATGAGTGCCAATGTGCCAACTGATATTAACTTTAGTCTCAGTGGACTGATATCCCGAGGAGGCCATACAGGGCCACATAAAGATGGTTGGGGGATCACGTTTTACGAAGGGTTAGGGTGTCGTACTTTTAAAGATCCTCAACCCAGCTTTTTATCACCAGTGGCTCGCTTTGTGCAGGAATACCCTATCAAATCTGAAACGGTTGTAGCACATATTCGTCAAGCGAACCGAGGTGATGTGACCTTAGCAAATACACATCCTTTCACGCGAGAACTGTGGGGACGTAACTGGACTTATGCACATAATGGGCAATTAAAAGGTTATCGTTCATTAGAAACAGGCCATTATCGTCCTATTGGTGAAACCGATAGTGAAAAAGCATTTTGCTGGATTCTAAGCCAATTAGCTGCAAAGTACCCAAAAAGACCTGCTAATTGGCATGCTGTTTTCCGCTTTATTGCTGTACTTGCAGACCAGTTACGACAAAAAGGAGTGTTTAATATGCTGCTCTCTGACGGTCGCTATCTGATGGCATTCTGTTCAACAAATCTGTATTGGATAACGCGTAAGTCTCCATTTGGTAAAGCTAAATTGCTTGATCAGGATGTAGAAATCGATTTCCAAAGTTGTACAACACCGACGGATATTGTTTCTGTGATAGCAACCTTACCATTAACAGGCAATGAAAGTTGGCAGAAGATTGAACCGGGGAGTTTTGTACTATTTCACCTCGGCGAGCGCATATTGTGACCTTAGTTTTAATAATTTAGTTGGCGTATCTGGCGAGCCATTAACAGCATATTTTCCTGATATAACAGAAATTTGTGCTGGCTTGCCAAAGTCAGTGAAGTAATCGTAAGCAGGTTTTAATTGCTGCCAGAATGCGTAGTGACTTGAATTTTTATGAAGTAGCATATTTTCTTTGGTCATTCGAAATGGGTAAATACTCACATCAACAGCGACTTGCCCATTTTTAAAAGCCCCTTCAACCGTTTGATAAATTTCACTCATATATTTATCGGTCATTGCGTAGCAGCCAACAGAAACACAATCACCATGTATCATTAGGTAGTTACCATCATAACCTTGTGAACGGTCATATTCATTAGGAAACCCTAAGTTAATAGATCGGTAATACCGACTATTTGGATTAAGCTGGGATGTTGTTATCTGATAAAACCCTTCGGGACTTTTTAAGTCACCTTCCAATTTTTTAGGGCCAAGTCCTCCAGAAAACTTACAAATAGGATAAGTTTTAGTTAATTGATATTTCCCATTTGCTGCTTTTTGGTAAAGTTCAAGCACACCTTCCTGCTTAAATATCTGAATAAAAATGGGTGTATCTTGCGAATTAACACTCTTAGTATTAAGTAAAAGTGAATGGTTATTCGCTTCAGCAATTACAGGCTGTAAAAAAAACACAACGAAATTAAAGCTAATCAGAATATTTTTTTTCATGCTTAAACCAAATTAAATAATAAGGGTTGTTTAAAAAAAACGCATTGTAGCGATATTTTAAATGAGCTAAGAGATATTTGATATAGCATATTAATAGTTTAGCTACGATTGTTTTTTGTTCGAAAAACATTCAGCGCTCGATAAAGATGAGTTAATCCTTCGTTTATTACGAGTTATTTAAATAAAAGTTGAAAATTTATTGTTATTGCTTGAACTAAGTCACTTGAATATCCGGACATAGCTCGGGGGAACTGATAAAATTACAAGCGGCAGAATAAGAGAATCGCGTCACAATATCGAGAGAATTATTAGCTTGAGTTATGGGAGTAACTTGAGTGGTTTTATTTACTAAGTCGCTATGGTTCTTTATAGGATCATTAGTTTAGGGTTAACTGAGAAACTTGTGCAGATCTTATGATTAAAATTAAAAAAGGCCTTAACCTTCCCATTGCAGGTGAGCCAGCTCAAGTGATAGAAGACGGCCCGAAAATTCAACACGTAGCATTGCTAGGTGAAGAATATGTCGGAATGCGTCCTTCTATGCTGGTTAAAGAAGGTGAACACGTAAAAAAAGGGCAAGTTCTTTTTGAAGATAAAAAGAACCCCGGTGTATTATTCACTAGCCCAGCCTGCGGAAACATTGTCGCTATTAATCGTGGTGAATATCGCGTACTTCAATCAGTTGTTATCGAAATCGATGGCGACGAACAAGTGACTTTTGCATCGTATAAGAGTGATGAACTTGCTAGTTTAACTCGTGAGCAAGTCGAACAAAACTTAGTACAGTCGGGTTTATGGACAGCGTTAAGAACTCGTCCATTTAGCCGTTCCCCAGAGCTTGGCTCTTCGCCAGTTGCTATTTTTGTTACCATGATAGACACAAACCCACTTGCGGCTGATCCACTTGTCGTCATTCGTACACAACAGCAAGCTTTCGTCGATGGATTGACCATTCTAAATCGATTAACAGAGGGGAAAGTGCATGTTTGCCATGGTGGAGGTGAATTACCTAAATCCATCGATCATGAACATGTGACTTATACTGAGTTTGCGGGGCCTCATCCTGCTGGTTTAGTTGGTACGCATATCCATTTCCTTGAACCTGTAAGCATTAATAAAAAGGTATGGCACCTTAATTATCAAGATGTGATTGCGATTGGTAAGCTTTTTACCACGGGTTATCTCTATACTGACCGCGTAATTTCACTTGCCGGACCTCAGGTTGAAAAACCTCGTTTGCTTAAAACACGTCTTGGTGCTGACATCTATGAATTAACGAAAGGGCAGCTTAAAGAAGGTGAAAATCGTATTATTTCAGGCTCCATACTTTGGGGCGTCACTTGTGATGATATTCACCACTACCTAGGCCGTTTCCATAATCAGGTATCTGTTTTGCGTGAAGGGCGAGATAAAGAACTCTTTGGCTGGATTATGCCGGGTGTTGATAAATTCACCGTTACACGAACAACAATTGGCCATTTCCTGAAAAACAAACACTTCAATTTCACAACAACGATGAATGGTGGTGAGCGTTCAATGGTACCAATTGGTAACTATGAACGTGTAATGCCTCTCGATATCATGATTACCCACTTATTACGTGACCTCCTCGCTGGAGATACAGACACGTCACAAGAGTTGGGTTGTTTGGAGTTGGATGAGGAAGATCTGGGACTGTGTACTTATGTATGCCCGGCCAAGTATGAATATGGTCCTGTACTTCGTGATCTACTGACCAAGATTGAGCAAGAAGGGTAATTCCATGGGTCTGAAAAATTTATTTGAAAAGCATGAGCACCATTTTGAGCCCGGTGGAAAATTAGAGAAACTCTATCCATTATTTGAAGCTGTCACGACGGTCTTCTATACACCGGGAACAGTCACTAAAGGCCGTTCTCACGTTCGTGATACCATCGATCTAAAACGTATGATGATCCTTGTTTGGGTTGCTGTATTTCCTGCAATGTTTTGGGGAATGTATAACGTTGGTAACCAAGCAATTCCAGCACTTTATCATCTATACAGTGGTGCCGAACTACAACAAGTCCTTGCGGGTGACTGGCATTATCGCTTAGCACAGTTTTTGGGGGCTTCACTAACTCCAGATGCGGGTTGGGGCAGCAAGATGCTGTTAGGCGCGGTATATTTCCTGCCTATTTATTTAGTTGTTTTTCTTGTCGGCGGTTTTTGGGAAGTTCTTTTTGCCATGACCCGTGGTCATGAAATCAATGAAGGTTTCTTTGTTTCTTCGATCCTGTTTGCACTGATTGTGCCGCCAACTATTCCATTATGGCAGGCTGCATTAGGTATTACATTTGGTGTCGTTGTCGCTAAAGAAATTTTTGGTGGAACGGGTCGTAACTTCTTAAACCCTGCACTTGCAGGCCGTGCATTTCTTTTCTTTGCTTACCCAGCTCAAATATCGGGTGACTTAGTGTGGACTGCGGCCGATGGTTTTTCCGGTGCAACTCCTCTGTCCCAATGGGCAACCGGAGGTGAGCATGCGTTATTGAATACAGTAACAGGTGAACCAATTACTTGGATGCAGGCATTTCTAGGTAACTTGCCGGGTTCTATTGGTGAAGTATCAACATTGATGATCTTCATTGGTGGCGCCTTGATCATTTTCTTCCGAATTGCTTCGTGGCGTATTGTTGCAGGCGTCATGGCCGGTATGATTGTGATGTCTTACGTATTCAATCTCATCGGTTCAGATACTAATCCATTGTTTGCTATGCCTTGGTGGTGGCACATGGTTCTGGGTGGCTTTGCATTCGGTATGGTCTTTATGGCGACAGATCCAGTATCAGCTTCTTTCACTGATAAAGGTAAATGGGCTTACGGTATTCTGATAGGTGTGATGTGTGTGCTTATTCGAGTTGCAAACCCTGCATACCCAGAAGGTATGATGCTCGCAATTCTGTTCGCCAACCTGTTTGCTCCTCTGTTTGACTATCTGGTCGTTCAAGCAAATATTAAGCGGAGAAAAGCCCGTGGCTAATGAAAAACCAAAAAATAAAGATAGTATCGGAAGAACATTCTTAGTCGTTTTTATTCTATGCCTAGTTTGTTCTATCGTCGTAGCTGGTTCTGCTGTGGGATTAAAATCTCGACAGCAAGAACAAATTTTATTAGATACGCAACGTAATATTTTAAGTGTTGCAGGTCTATTTAATCCGAATATGACCACTGAGGAAGTTCAACAAGTTTATGATGATCGTATTGAACCAAAATTGCTGAATTTTAAAACTAATGAACTTTCAGATGACATCAGTGGATTTGATCTCAATAGCGAATTACGTAGCGAGGAAAGTAGTATCGCGCTTTCGCCTGCTGAAGATATTGCTAAAATCCGTCGTCGTGCGAACAGTGCTGAAATTTATTTAGTGAAAAATGATGAAGGCAAAATCGCTCAAGTCATTTTACCTGTTTATGGTTCAGGGTTGTGGTCGGTAATGTACGCTTTTATTGCCGTTGATATTGATGGAGTTACCTCCCGTGGTATTACGTACTATGCACACGGTGAAACCCCAGGTCTTGGCGGTGAAGTGGATAACCCACAGTGGAAAGCTCAGTGGTTAGGTAAAAAACTCTTCAACGAAGAGGGAGTTCCTGCGATTAAAATTGTTCGTAGTGGCTCGACAGACAGTCCTTATGGTATCGATGGTCTTTCAGGTGCAACACTAACCTCAAACGGCATTCAACATATGTTTGATTTTTGGCTAGGTGATAACGGTTTTGGTCCGTTCCTGAAAAAAGTTCGTGAAGGAGCGCTGAATAATGGCTGATTCAAAAGAAATAAAACGCGTCCTATTGGGACCTATATTTAATAATAACCCTATTGCGCTACAGATTCTTGGTGTGTGTTCTGCATTGGCAGTGACCACTAAAATGGAAACCGCTTTAGTCATGACACTTGCAGTAACATTGGTTACTGCATTCTCTAACTTTTTTATCTCTCTAATCCGTAACTATATTCCAAGTAGCGTGAGGATTATTGTTCAGATGGCAATTATTGCTTCATTGGTTATTGTTGTTGACCAAATTTTGCGAGCATATGCCTATGAGATATCTAAGCAACTTTCTGTGTTTGTCGGTTTAATCATCACTAACTGTATTGTGATGGGGCGAGCTGAAGCTTACGCAATGAAATCTCCACCAATTGAAAGCTTTATGGATGGTATTGGTAATGGCCTTGGCTACGGTGTCATCCTTATTCTTGTTGGATTTTTGCGTGAACTATTTGGCTCTGGCACATTATTTGGCATGACAGTGTTTGAATCGCTACAAAATGGTGGTTGGTACATGCCTAACGGTCTATTCCTTTTAGCACCAAGTGCATTCTTTATTATTGGTATGCTGATTTGGGGCTTACGAACCATGAGACCTGCTCAGATAGAAAAGGATTAAGCTGATGGAACATTACATAAGCCTGTTTGTAAAAGCGGTGTTTATTGAAAACATGGCATTGGCATTCTTCTTGGGTATGTGTACGTTTTTGGCTGTGTCAAAGGATGTTAAGACAGCGTTTGGTCTAGGTATTGCTGTTGCTGTTGTTTTAGGAATTTCAGTACCTGCCAACAATCTCGTTTATAACTTTATCTTACGCGATGGGGCATTGGTTGAGGGAGTCGATTTATCATTCCTTAACTTTATTACCTTTATTGGTGTTATCGCTGCCTTAGTTCAAATTCTGGAAATGATTTTAGATCGTTATTTCCCGTCACTTTATAACGCATTGGGTATCTTCCTGCCGTTGATTACCGTTAACTGTGCAATCTTTGGTGGCGTCTCTTTCATGGCTCAGCGTGATTACAACTTTAGCGAATCTATCGTATATGGATTTGGTTCAGGCATCGGCTGGATGATAGCAATTGTATTGTTAGCATCGATTCGTGAAAAGATGAAATATTCCGATGTTCCAGTGGGTTTGAAAGGCTTAGGCATTACCTTTGTCACCACTGGTTTGATGGCACTGGGCTTTATGTCCTTCTCCGGTGTTCAGTTATAAAGGCGAGAAGAATTCATGGATATTATTATTCTAGGCGTAGTGATGTTTACCCTGATTGTCTTGGGGTTAACAGGCTTGATCCTGTTTGCTAAATCTAAGTTAGTTAATACAGGGAATATTAAAGTTGAAGTAAACGGAGATCCGGACAAGAGTTTTGATGCGCCAGCTGGCGATAAACTGTTAGGAATGCTGTCTAACCAAGGTATTTTTGTTTCATCAGCTTGTGGTGGTGGTGGTTCATGTGGTCAATGCCGCGTGATAATCAAAGAAGGTGGCGGTGATATTCTGCCAACTGAGCTTACCCACATTAATAAACGTGAAGCTAAAGAAGGCTGTCGTTTAGCCTGTCAGGTTAACGTCAAACAAGATCTGAAAATTGAATTACCTGAAGAAATTTTTGGCGTTAAAAAATGGGAATGTGAAGTTCTTTCGAATGATAATAAAGCAACGTTCATTAAAGAATTGAAACTAAAAATTCCAGACGGAGAAGTTGTTCCATTCCGTGCTGGTGGTTTTATTCAAATCGAATGCCCTGAGCACGTTGTGAAATATGCCGATTTCGACGTGCCACAGGAATATCGTGAAGACTGGGATAAATTTAATTTATTCCGTTATGTTTCTGAGGTCAAAGAGCCAACTGTTCGTGCGTACTCAATGGCTAACTATCCTGAAGAACACGGTATTATTTTGCTGAACGTGCGTATTGCAACACCGCCGCCGCGTAATCCAGATGTTCCACCTGGGATTATGTCTTCCTATATTTGGTCGTTGAAACCGGGCGATAAAGTGACGATATCAGGTCCATTTGGGGAATTTTTCGCCAAGGAAACGGAAGCTGAAATGATCTTTATTGGTGGTGGTGCGGGTATGGCACCAATGCGTTCGCATATTTTCGATCAGCTAAGACGTTTGCATTCTAAGCGTAAGATTAGCTTCTGGTATGGTGCTCGTTCTAAGCGTGAAATGTTCTATACAGAAGATTTCGATCAATTAGCTGCTGAGAACGAAAATTTCACATGGAATGTTGCACTTTCCGATGCAATGCCGGAAGATAATTGGGATGGTTATACAGGATTTATTCATAATGTTCTGTATGAAAACTACTTAAAAGACCACCCTGCACCTGAAGACTGTGAGTTCTATATGTGTGGACCTCCGGTTATGAACGCAGCTGTAATCAAGATGCTGAAAGATCTTGGTGTGGAGGATGAAAACATCTTGCTGGATGATTTCGGTGGTTAAGTAACCCCTTAGTTGTTTTATTTAGCGCCCACCAATGTGGGCGCTTATGATTGAAGCAGAGAAAACTATGCTGAACAGAAAAGTGATTATTCCGGCGTTGCTATTTGCAGCAACTCTATTATTGGCTGCTTGTGGTGGACCTGAACAGGATAATCTTCAAGGCCAGACAATGGGAACCTATTATTCCATTAAATATGTGACTGACTCTTCATCGCCTACCAGCGAGTTGGTTCAAGCCGAAATTGATAAGCGTTTGGAAGAGGTTAACGATCAGATGTCGACCTATCGTCCTGATTCTGAATTAAGTCGCTTCAATCAATTTAAAGAAGTTAATGTTCCTTTTCCTGTATCAGCAGCGACAGCAAAAGTCGTTAAAGAAGCTATCAAAATAAATGAACAAACCAATGGTGCACTCGATGTTACTGTTGGGCCATTAGTTAATTTATGGGGCTTTGGTCCTGAAGGGCGAGTTACCAAAGCACCAACAACGGATGAACTCGAAAAACGCCGTGGTTGGGTTGGTATAGAGAAGCTATCAGTACAAGGCAATAATTTAGTTAAAACGATCCCTGAGTTGTATGTCGATCTCTCATCTATCGCAAAAGGTTATGGCGTTGATGTTGTTGCTGAATACTTAGAATCGCTAAAAATCAATAACTATATGGTTGATATAGGCGGTGAGGTTCGCACTAAAGGAAAAAATGGTAAAGGTGCTCCTTGGCGTATTGCTATTGAAAAACCAATCACTGATGGTGTAAGCCAAACAGCTCAAGAAGTGATTGAACCGGGAGATATGTCAATTGCAACCTCGGGTGATTATCGTAACTATTTTGAACAAGATGGCGTGCGTTTTTCACATACGATCGACCCAAAAACAGGGATGCCAATTAAGCATAATCTTGTCTCGATAACTGTATTAGCGCCAACGTGTATGAGTGCAGATGGTTTATCAACAGGGCTTAATGTCTTAGGTCCAGATGAAGGCCTGGCGTTAGCTGAAAAAATGAATATTCCTGTCTTTATGATAGTGAAAACAGAAAAAGGTTTTGAAGAGCGTTATACTAAGTCATTCGAACCATTCTTACAGAAAAAACAGTAATTAGGAGGGTAATAAAATGATAGAAGTTTTTATTGCAGCTTTCGTCCTGTTCTTACTGGCATTTCTATTCATGTCACTTGGATACATTATTAAGCGTAAAAGTATCCAAGGTAGTTGCGGTGGTTTAAAAAGCATTGGTGTTGAGAAAGCATGTGACTGCCCTGAACCTTGCGATGCGCGTAAAAAACGTATGGCACGTGATGATGCACGAAAAAAGCTATTAGAGCAAAACCGGATACTTTGACTCACTAATAAAAGATGATTTTAAAGCCTCTCAGTTTTAATAACGGATCGGAGAGGCTTTTTTATGACAGATGTTTATTTTAACGATGGCGAATTAAATGCTTTTGTTGAATCGACCATCACAGCATCAGCACCAATTTCTTTTGCTAGCTGATAATCACTCGGGCTATTTACGCCAAATAAAACAATATAAGCATCCCCATTTTTCCTAAAGCAATCAATCGCTTCCTTATCCCAAGACAAAGTAGCCGGAGAGCGAGCTTCCCCAAGGGTATAACGTTCAACAACTTCAACTTTACGATGTAACTCAAAGCCATACCAGCGAATTGATTTTTTCTCAGTTGCTTGACTCGGTGGTTCGCATTGATGGCTCATTGCACTATTGGCTAATATGGAGCGAGTTTCATCACGGCTTTCAAAGGTGTTTATTTTGTTTGAGTGCTTATAGAGTGCTTGTATGAAATCATTATTAGTTGAATAAAATCGGGTGTTTTTGAATGCATTATTCTTTGCTAATAAATCAAAAATAGCTTTTGCTTGAATATCAGGCGATGCATCAGGTGATTTTAAATCGATATAAAATTCAGTATCAGGATACTTTTTGAGTACAGTTTCGAGTGTAGAAATAGTTGTTTTTTGTATTGGTAATTGTAGATTATTTTTTTGATTGAATTGATAAGCGGCATTAATTTTACGAAGTTCTTGTGCAGTATAATCAGAGATATTTCCTTTTTTGTCGGTAAGTGAGTCAAGATTACTCGGTCTATATAAAACTATCTGATTATCTTTAGAAAGTTGCACTGTTAACCAAATTGCATCAGCATTATTCTTTTTCGCCAATTCAATAGCATAAAGGGTATTCTCTGGAGCATCTCCCGTACCAGCTCGATGAGCAACAATCTGTGGTGAGTGAGAAAATGCACTGTGGCTAGCAAGTATAAGTAAGCTGATAGCCATCCCTTTTTTGATACTTGGTGTTATAATTTTTATCATACCCATTACCTATAATAATATATATATCAATATTTTGAATTTATTTCAGTGAATTCTTTTGCTAATGCTTTCCGTGCCATTTGTAAGTAGTACTTAACTGAATTTGGACTCGCATTAATCTGTAATGCGATTTTGCTGTAAGTCATTCCTTCAAGTTGAGCCAATAAATAGGCTTGCCCCATTTTCTCAGGTAGCTTTGCAAGCTGTTCTGATATTAAAAGTAATTGCTCTTCTACCACTAACTGTGTTTCTAAGTGCCACTCTTGCTCTGGCTCAATTAGCAAATTTTGATAGTGAGCTTCAATTTTTCGTCTGCGATAAAAATTGACAATATTGCGTTGTGCAAGTGTGTACATGTAGGCTTTTGGAAATCGTAGAGTTTGGCAGCGATATGTTTCAATTGTATGAACAAAAACATCATGCAAAATATCATCTGCAATATCAGTATTGGGGGTTCTCGCAAGAATATAGCGATATAATATCGGGGCATATCGATGGTAAAGTTGGCTTTCTTCCGCTTTAAATCTATTTTCTGGTAAGGTAATGTGCATAATAAAAACAATAATTATTATCATTTTTATTTAAATGTCAAATGTGGACCCTCATAAGTGAGAGCCCATTTGAAAACTAAAAATATTTTGTAACACTCAATCGCACGTCACGACCTACGCCCGACACTGCTTCTCCTAAATATGGATAGTAATCTTGTTCAAAGAGATTAGTAACGGTAAGTCTAACATCAGTATTATCAACAAACTCAGGTTTCCATTGAGCAAAAGCACCATAAAGTGAATAACCTTTAGACTTTGGATATTGCCAGTAGACCGCTATAGGATCTCTATCCGCGGGTGAACGTACTTGGTGGCCAACGAAGTCACCTGTAATGCCGAAGTTCACATTCCATTGTGGCAATTTGTAACCTAACATGACATGCAAAGTGTCTGGTGGAATTTCGGCAATCCATGTTTTTTGACCAAACCAAGGGTCACGAGGTGAAGCATCGCGTTCACCTTTGATCGCAGAATAAGCCATTTTTCCGAAAACATTAGGGCTATCATAGAATAGTTCAACTTCTAAGCCTTCAATAGTATATCCGGGCAAATTACGGTAGTTAGACAATGGGCCGTTACATTTTCCAGTCCCATTTTTCTTTTCTTCACAAATTTCACCGCGACGACGGAAGATTTCATCCTTACCTTTGTTACGAAATAGAGTGGTACGAATTTGTAATTGGTCATCTGCTTGTGCAACTTCGTCAAAATCGAGGATTGCACCTAAACGAATGCCATCCATACGCTCTTTACCAAGTTCTCGACTACTTCCGGTGACGTTACTTTGAGAGAATTGCACTTCATATTGTTCATCAACGACAGGGGCTCGCCATGTACGGCTAACATCAGCAAATAAAGTGAGGTTCGGGGTAGTTTTCCAAAGAATACCTAAATGAGGTGAAATACCGCTGTAGGTAACAGGTCGGTAGTCATGTCCCATAAGTGGATCTTTTTCCGTGTAGATTGCGGCAAGATTACCTTTTCCCTTATTTTGGACATAATCATAACGCACACCTGGTGTAACGGTGAGACTACGCCAAGTGATAGCATCTTGAATGTATCCACTCGTCGTTTCTTGAATACCCGCAGGCATATATTGAGGTTGAAAATAACCATAATTATATTGTGGATTTTTAATTTTGCCTGCATCAAACATCAGAACACTGCGGTCATTTTTGTGCCAACGTGCGCCAATTGTTAATTGATGTTCTAACCTACCAGTATCAAATACACTTTCATTATGAATATCAAATAGCTGGTCGGTATAATTAACCCAACTTTTATTGCCGAGACTTGCTGATAGGTACTTAGATGCATTTTCAGGGCGAGTGTCATTTTGTTTGGTTTTAGACCATGCATAGGTTGTTGTGATATTAATCCAATCACTGCCTTCAGGGATATAATTCCATTTTATACTATAGTTTTGATCTTGCTGTTCACGTTGAACCAATTTGCGTTTGACAGCACCATCATAACCATATTGGTCAATTTCTGACTTGGTTGGTGTAGCGAGTTCATCACGCTTAGCAGCCCAAGGAACGAGATTATCGGACTCAGAGCGCATAGCAGATAAGCTTAAAGTATGCTGATCATTTAGGTAGATATTTGTTTTGAGTAGATAGGACATTTGATCCGATTGCGAAAAGCCAAATCGAGTGCCATCAGGTCGACGTAAATCATCACCTTCACGTTTACTGACATACAATAACCCATCGGCAAAACCATTTAGTGTTTTTCCGTATAGCGCTGAGCTATAAATGTTTTGTCGATCATTAGTATGATAACTGTACTTCAACATCGCCCCGAAATTTTGGTCCTCTAGCAGTAAATCTTCAGCGTCTTTGGTGGTTATTTTGACTGTTCCGCCAAAACCACCATTACCGTCCATGATGTTGTGTGGACCTTTATCTACATCAATTCGTTTAATCAATTCAGGTTCGATGAATATGGAACCTTGGCGATATTTCTCAAAACCTTTTGGGGCATCGTCGAGGGTTACTTTGACATCTTCCATGTCACCCATTCCCCAAATATTAAGTGTTTGCCCCCCTGGTCGAGGTGAACCAGATGATGAAACACCGGGAAGTTGATCAACTAATTCAGCAATGTTATTAGCCTGAGTTCGCTCTATATCTTTAAGTTTGAGTACCGAGCTACCGGCACCAACACTTGTATCTAAATCCCCAACAACGGATAAAGCTGGAAATTGTAGTGATTCATCTTGCTGTTTCAGCTGTTTATCTGTCTCAGAAGGTTTTTCCCCAAATGCGTATGTCGTCGTCGTAGCAATGAGTAAACTTGTAAGGGAAAGGCGATTTATTCCCAATAATAAAAGGCGACGAAGCCGATGTGTTTTCAATAACACAGTATGATTTTTATTCATTATTATCCTAATAATTGACCTGTTTTATAAGTAACTACTATAAGTCGTTTTAAGATGGCTTATCGGGTAATAAAAATGATAATTATTTTTATTTTCATTGTTTGGTATTCAAAATAAGTAGATAGACATGGTTACCCTAAATTGCAGGTTTCATTTATATACTGTATATTTAATCAGTTATTTGTTGATGTGAGCTTGCTGTGCGTAAAATAATTCATATTGATATGGACTGCTTTTATGCAGCGATAGAAATGCGAGATGATCCTAGTCTACGCAATGTGCCAATCGCTGTGGGAGGGAGTGCAGACCGTCGTGGCGTCATCAGTACTGCAAACTATGAAGCAAGGCGCTATGGTGTTCACAGCGCTATGTCGACCGCGGTTGCCTTAAGGCTTTGCCCTCACTTAAAAGTCGTTCCGGGCAGAATGGCTCTCTATAAAGAAACCTCTTTACACATTCGGAAAATCCTTTCCCGTTATACCGACCTCATTGAACCGCTTTCTTTGGATGAAGCCTATTTAGATGTCAGTGATAGCGATCATTATCATGGCTCTGCCACATTGATTGCTCAAACGATTCGTCAGCAAATTTTTGATGAGTTACAACTCACAGCATCTGCTGGTATCGCACCCATAAAATTTTTAGCGAAAATAGCGTCTGATCTAAATAAACCTAATGGGCAATATGTGATAACGCCACAAAATATGGCGGAATTTGTGCTGTCATTACCGCTAAAAAAAATTCCCGGTGTAGGTAAAGTTACTGCGCAAAAATTGTTAGATATGGGGTTAGAAACGTGTGCAGATGTACAACAGTATGATGTGGTGAGTTTGATAAAAAGCATGGGTAAATTTGGGCAGATATTATGGGAACGCTGCCATGGCATTGATGAGCGACCTATAAATCCCGATAGGCTTCGAAAGTCGGTAGGGGTAGAACGAACATTAGCTGAAGATATTCATCATTGGGAACAGTGTTTGCCTTTGCTTGATGAGTTATATGAAGAACTTAAAGTTCGTTTAACAAAAGTAAAACCTGACCTACGTATTGCACGCCAAGGCGTTAAAATTAAATTTAATGATTTTCAGCAAACAACTCAGGAACATATTTATCCGATACTGGATAAGCAAGATTTGATATTCTTGGCTAAGCAAGTTTGGGAACATCGGCGCGAAGAGCGGGGTGTTAGGTTAGTTGGATTACATGTTACATTGCAAAGCCCACAGATCGAAAGGCAGTTATTACTGGAGCTTTAAATAAAAAAACACCCACTATTTAGAATGGGTGTTTATCATCGTTCCATTGAAACTAATTATTATTAGTTTTTAACTGGGATTGCCTTTAAAACGGCTGTTAATAACTTCCAGTATTCACCAACGCTGGCAATATGCACTCTTTCATCTGGTGAGTGTGCCCCACGGATGGTTGGCCCAATAGATACCATATCCATATCAGGATAAGGTTTTTTGAACAGGCCACACTCAAGACCTGCGTGGATCACCATGACATTCGGAATTTTGCCAAACAGTTTTTGATAGGTTTCACTGACTAAATGCATAACGGGTGAATCAGCATCAGGCTGCCATCCTGGATAGCTACCTTCTGCGCGGTATTTTGCTTGTGCTAATTTACTAATGGATGTCAGCATATTAACAACATAGTTTTTGCCGCTATCAATTAAAGAGCGTACTAAGAAAATAATTTCTACTTTGTCTTCAGTCATTGTGACAACGCCTTCATTGAGGGATGTCTCAACCACACCTTTAGCTACATCGCTCATACGGATCACGCCATTCGGTGCTGCATTTAAGAAGTAAATAAAGCGTTTTTGGCATTCATCAGTAATCGCTTTTAACTCAGTCTGTGTTTCCTCTAACAGTAAAACAACATTTGGCTCAACGACGGATAATTCATTTTGCAAAATACCCTCGTAACGTGTCCTTAGTGCGGTTAATTCAGCAACTTTATCTGCCGGTACGGCAATAATGACATGGCTTTCACGTGGGATTGCATTACGCACAGTACCACCTGTGAACTCCAATAATTTCAAGCTAAGATCTTCTGCATGACCGGCCACAAAACGTGCTAACAATTTGTTTGCATTACCTAAACCTAAATGGACATCACCACCGGAGTGACCGCCTTTCAAGCCTTTTAATGTCATAGTAAAGGTTTTATAACCTTGCGGTACTGCTTCACGAGTCAGGTCAAATGTTGTTGTAAAATCAACACCACCAGCACAACCCATATAGATTTCGCCTTCTTCCTCTGAGTCAGTGTTGATCAGAATGTCTGCTTGTAGCCATCCAGCTTGTAAGCCGAAAGCGCCATCCATGCCAGTCTCTTCTGTCATAGTCAACAAAACTTCTAATGGCCCGTGTTCAAGGCTATCATCAGCAAGAACAGCAAGAGCAGATGCCATACCAATACCGTTATCAGCACCCAGAGTGGTGCCTTCAGCAGTTACCCATTCGCCATTAACGTAAGGACGGATAGGATCTTTGGTAAAATCATGCTCAGTATCATTATTTTTCTGTGGAACCATGTCTAAGTGAGCTTGTAGAACAACGGCTTTACGGTTTTCATAACCTGCGGTTGCTACTTTGCGAATCAAAATATTACCAACTTGGTCACGTTCTACATGAAACCCTTTTTGTTTCGACCATTCGATAATGTGTGCTGCAAGAGCTTCTTCGTGATAGGAAGGATGGGGAATTGAACAAATTTTGGCAAAAATATCCCATAATGGCTGTGGTGACAATTTAGCTAGTTCAGACACGTTGAATCTCCTTAAGCGACCTGATTTTTATCTGTTTTCGCGAGAGCCTATTGACCTTTTTGGATGCAGTATATGTGAAGAGTTCGTCGAACGTGAATATTTTAGTAAGCATAAATAAACCTAGCGTCTTAGAACTAATACTAAACAAATTGTTGCAAAAATAAGTATAAAGGCTAATAGACCCTAATTATTCGATTTAAAGGGCGTGGCGTATATATTCAGGCCACACAATCAATTTCTCAGCATACACTTTATTGTTATAAATAGTCAGTGTATATACCCAAAATAATTCGAATTGCTTGTAGGCATTGTGTAAATGTAGCAACCAAGCAACCCCGAGAATAAAGACTAGAAACAATATTAATTGATCCTCATCTTCTGTTTTTGCTGGTTTTTGCTGCGCTGAATCACTATAATCTCGCGCAACCTTTTTTCCGCAAGACACATTTCAGTTTTACTCAGCAGTCGGGACCCGAATTTTATGAGCGAAAAATATGTCGTAACGTGGGATATGTTGCAAATACATGCCCGAAAACTCGCACAACGTTTATTACCTGTAGACCAATGGACTGGGATTATCGCGGTTAGCCGTGGTGGCCTTGTACCAGGTGCACTCCTCGCACGTGAGCTAGGTATTCGTCATGTTGATACCGTATGTATCTCAAGTTATGACCATGATAATCAGCGTGAATTAAATATCATCAAGCGAGCTGAAGGTGATGGTGAAGGCTTCATAGTGATTGATGACCTTGTTGACACTGGCGGTACCGCGAAAGCAATTCGTGATATGTACCCTAAAGCTCATTTTGTCACTATCTTTGCAAAACCAGCTGGGCGCCCATTAGTCGATGATTATGTTATTGATATTCCACAAGATACTTGGATTGAGCAGCCATGGGATATGGGGGTTGTATTTATGACGCCTCTATGTGATCAGGACAAATAAAACGTCGTTTTGAGTTATCCATAATGCTTAAAGGTTAAAACAAAGCTAATATGAGTAGTGTATGCTTCTCTTATTATATTTAGAAAATATTATTACCTAATAAAATTAAGCATAAAACGATATATGATAGAGGGAATGCTACGGCGTTCCCTTTTTAATTTAAGCCCAACAAACAGGTTATCAGGATGACTCAACAAAATCTTTCCGAAAAGCTGTTCAAGCCAAAAGTTAGGCAAACTGAAACATCGACACTCGTATCCTACTCTGCCTATACCTCCTCAATCATTAATAGCCATTCAGCATTAAGCGGTGCTCACCATGCCAGTTGGTATCGAATGATTAACCGATTACTGTGGATCTGGCGTGGTATTGATGCTTTAGAAATAGAAGAAGTCTTGAGCCGAATTGCGGTAACCAATGCTGAGCGTAGTGATAAAAATTTACTCGATACCGTCATTGGCAATCGTAGCGGAAACTGGTGTTTTGAATGGTCTCATCAAGCCATGCATTGGCAGCAAAAAGCCCTACAATTTGAAGGTGGTGAAAAAGCCAGTGAAGCATGGTTACACGCTGCCAATTTATACAGTCTTGCAGCATATCCTTTCATCAAAGGTGATGAATTAGCTAGTCAAGCCGTTTTACTTGCTTGTAAGGCTTATGATAGCGCAGCACAGTTTTCACGCTATAAACTAAAAAAACTGTCATTTAAGGTCGATGGTAATAAAGAGGTGTGTGGTTTTTTACATATCCCTTCGACAGGCCAAGGTCCTTATCCTACAGTTATGGTCTGTGGAACACTCGATAGTTTGCAAATTGACTACTCACGCTACTTTCGTGATTATCTCGAACCACTTGGCATTGCTATGCTGACGTTAGATATGCCCTCAATTGGTTATTCGATTAAATATAAGTTATCTCAAGAGACAAGTGCATTGCATGAACAGGTAGTTCGCCAATTGGATACAATTCCATGGATTGACCATACGCGTTTTGGCCTTGTTGGATTACGCTTTGGTGCAAATATTGCCTTAAGGTTAGCTTATATGTGTCCGGAGAAAATAAAAGCCGTAGCAGTATTGGGACCGATTGTTCATAGCATATTGCATGAGGAAAAATATCAGCGTGATATTCCGCGTATGGAGCTCGATGTTTTTGCCAGTCGCTTAGGTATCTATCATGTTGATGGTGCTGCGTTGCGTTATGAACTTAGTTGTTATTCATTAAAAAATCAAGGCCTTTTAGGACGACGTAGCCATGTTCCAATGATGTCTGTTTGTTGGGAAAATGATATTTATAGTCCTAAACAAGAGTCAGAACTGATTATGCGTTCTTCAATGGATAATCATTTATTAACATTACCAGCGGCGCCTGTTTTCGAAAATTATCAAAAGTCATTAAGTGAAACTACCAGTTGGTTGAAAAGTAAAATACTTTAATTTTATTTAATATCTTGATTATTTTTTAACTTTTGTTAAAAAGGGATCTTCTCAAAAAAGGAGATCCTTACATGGCTTTAGCTAATGATTACTCTAATGGAAGGTATTTAAAGAAGTTTGCTGCATTGGGGCCTTATCTACGAGAAAAGCAATGTTTAGATGGTTGCTACTTTTTCGATAGCCTTGCAGTTTGTGTTAATGCGAATGTTACACCAGAAAAACGCGAATTTTGGGGGTGGTGGATGATGCTATCGCCAAATGATGACGGATTTGAATATTTATACCATCTAGGTATGTATAATAGTCACGGTAGCTGGCAAGCAAAAGTATTGAAAGATAGTGTAGCTATTGATTCGATTGAAAAAAATCTTAAATCTTTTCACCAGTCCCTTTCCAAGCAACTTTCTGACCTTGAACTAAATTTTTACCCTTCTGCACAAATGGCAGAATTTAAACTTGAATTAAGCGCATAAAATTGTTTTAGACCAACTTTTGTTGAATTTTGCGTTATGCCTGTTGGCATAACGCGCTTCAACTGATAAAAATGATACCCACTTTGTGTTTGTTAATCCTAATGGCAGAAAAATGATGAAAAATAGCCAGACATTGGTTGTTAAATTAGGAACCAGTGTATTGACAGGGGGCTCGCGCCAATTGAATCAAGCTCATATTGTTGAGCTAGTTAGGCAATGTGCGCAGCAATATGAAAAAGGGCATCGTATTATAATCGTCACATCTGGGGCTATTGCGGCAGGTCGTGAACATTTAAATTACCCTGAACTCCCCGCAACAATAGCTTCAAAGCAATTACTTGCAGCAGTAGGCCAAAGTCGTCTTATTCAGTTATGGGAACGGTTATTTTCAATTTATGGTATCCATATTGGGCAGATGCTACTAACACGTGCTGATCTTGAAGATCGTGAGCGTTTTTTAAATGCGCGCGATACATTACAAGCATTACTCGATAACGGCATAATTCCGGTTATTAATGAAAATGATGCAGTAGCAACAGCAGAAATTAAAGTTGGTGATAACGATAATTTATCGGCTCTTGCTGCAATACTTGGTGATGCGGATAAACTATTATTACTGACTGATATTGAAGGTTTATTTGATTCTGATCCACGAAGTAATCCTAATGCGAAATTGATCCCAGAAGTTTATGGTATCAATGATGAATTACGCGAAATGGCTGGAGGCAGTGTAACGGGTTTAGGTACCGGTGGCATGGCAACTAAGCTACAAGCGGCTGATGTTGCAGGAAGAGCGGGTATTGATGTAATCATTGCCGCAGGCAATAAACCTGATGTAATCAGTGCGGTAATTGAAAATATTCCAGTTGGTACGCGTTTTTATGGACAAAAAAATCCAATGGAAAATCGTAAACGTTGGATTTTTGGCGCACCTGCTGCCGGCGATATTTATATCGATGACGGTGCACAACTTGCTATTATGGAAAAAGGTAGTTCATTACTTCCTAAAGGTATTAAAAAAATCGAAGGTGATTTTTCTCGTGGTGCAGTAATCCGCATACGCAATATGGCAGGCAAAGATCTTGCTCATGGGGTAACCCATTACAATAGTGATGCACTAAGAATGATTGCGGGTCATCACTCACAAGAAATAGGCCGAATACTTGGTTATGAACACGGCTCTGTCGCTGTTCACCGCGATGATATGATAGTGGGTTAATTATGTTAGAAAAAATGGGAAAAGCGGCTCGCGAAGCCTCATGGCAACTAGCTCAGTTAAGTACAAAACAAAAAAATGCCGCTTTAGAGCAAATAGCTGATTTATTAGAGCAAGAAAGTGCGGTTATTCTCGCTGCCAATGAACAAGATTTGATACAGGCACGTGCGAATGATATGACTCCTGCACTGCAAGATCGTCTATTACTCACACAAGATCGTCTAAAAAATATCGCTGATGATGTGAGAAAAGTCTGCCAACTTGCTGATCCAGTTGGACAAATCATTGATGGTAGCCAACTCGATAACGGTTTGAATTTACAGCGCCGACGTGTGCCATTAGGTGTTGTCGGTGTTATTTATGAAGCACGCCCGAATGTGACTGTCGATGTTGCAGCATTATGCTTAAAAACAGGTAATGCAGCGATTTTGCGTGGTGGTAAAGAAACCCATAATACTAACCTTGCCGTTACCGGAGTTATTCAAAAAGCACTACAAAGCTGCGGAATATCGGCAGATGCAATACAGGCGATTAATAACCCTGACCGTGAATTAGTAACCCAGTTGCTCAAATTAGATAGATATGTGGATATGTTGATCCCTCGTGGTGGCGCTGGTCTACATAAATTATGTCGTGAGCAATCGACCATTCCAGTCATTACTGGCGGAATTGGTGTCTGTCATACATTTGTTGATGAATCTGTTGATTTTGATAAAGCAATTAGCGTACTCATCAATGCAAAAGTTCAACGTCCAAGCGCATGTAACTCACTAGAAACTGTACTGATTCATGAAAAAATAGCAGCTGAATTTTTGCCAATGCTAAGCCAAAAAATGGCCGAACAAAAAGTGACTTTACATGCGAGCCTACAAGCTATGCCTTATTTGAAGAATGGCCCAGCTAAAGTTGTTGATGTGAAACCTGAGAATTTGGTTGATGAGTGGCTATCACTTGATCTGAATGTTGAAATAGTCCCAGCTATTGATGCAGCTATCGATCATATTCGCACTTATGGTACGGCGCATTCCGATGCCATATTAACGGAGTCTATCAGTCAAGCCGACTATTTTGTTCAGCGTGTGGATTCAGCCGCAGTTTACGTCAATGCCAGTACTCGCTTTACCGATGGCGGACAGTTTGGTTTAGGAGCTGAAGTTGCAGTGAGTACACAAAAATTGCACTCACGTGGGCCGATGGGGTTAGATGCATTGACGACCTATAAATGGATTGGTTATGGTGACTTCCTTAACCGAACATAATGCTCAAATAATAACGATTAGGCCACACTATTTGTGTGGCTTTGTTTTTATGATTATTTGTTATTTAGATTGAGAAATATAAGCTATATATATTGGTTTTAATCGAAATTATTATCATGCAACAGTCTGTTAAATATAGATATATATAATGGCTCGATGAATCGAGCTGTAGGCTTTGTCTGTATGTGTGGCTAATGACAACTTGAAGTATGACGGGTATGTAGCGCGTCGCACGTGTATCGCAATAATCATCATGACGGGATGAATACAGATGTTTTACATTATAGGTCCTAGAGGTTCAGGGAAAACAACGATTGGTAAACAGCTAGCCGAACATAAATCATTTCAATTTGTTGATACGGATAAATTGATTGTTGAGCGAGCGGGAATGAGTATTGCTCAGATTGTCGAACAGCATGGGTGGGAGTATTTTCGCCGTTTAGAAAGTGATGTGTTAAAGTCAATTTCAGAACAAAATGTGATTGTTTCTACCGGTGGTGGAATAATCCTTTCTAAAGAAAATCAGCAAGTCATGCGCGACAATGGTACGGTGATCTACTTAAGTGCTAAACCTGAGGTATTAGCTGCTAGGCTCGCGGCAGAACCTCAAGCCGATCAACGTCCAAGTTTGACAGGTAAATCAATATTAGAAGAAATAGAAGAGGTCATATCACAAAGGGAGCCTCTTTACCGTGCCGCGGCACACCATGTCGTTAATGCGGAACTGCCTATTGATGTTATTATTGAGCAGTTAAAACATTTGGCTTAAATATGTGGCATTCATTAACGCTTTAGGAATAAACCACTTAATATATTAGTGGTTTTCACTACATAATTATCAGTTAGAATTATTAAGATAACTCATAATATAGGGATTCATTATGCTGGCAAATATTCTTAGAGCAGTACTTCGATTTTTGTTTCGTATTCGCTTAGTCGGGGATGAGAAAGAGCTTTATCAAGATAAGTGTTTAATTACACCTAACCATGTTTCATTTATTGATGGTGTATTGGTTGCTTTATTTTTACCAGTGAAGCCTGTATTTGCGGTTTATTCTTCATTTGCAACCCCTAGAATGATTAAATTGATAAAGCCCTATGCTGACATAATTCCTCTTGATCCTGCCAACCCATTGGGTATTCGTCATTTAGTCAAAGAAATCGAAAAAGGGCGTCCTATTGTTATATTTCCAGAAGGGCGTATTTCTGTTCATGGCTCACTGATGAAAATTTACGACGGGGCTGCATTTGTTGCTGCAAAATCAGGGGCAAAAGTAGTACCTATCCGTATTGAAGGTGCAGAGCGTAGCCACTTTGGGCGTTTAAAAGGCATTATTCCTCTAAAATGGTTTCCTCAGATCACATTGCATATCCTGCCAGCTGAAACTATCCCGATGCCAGAAGCCCCTCGTGCAGTAGAACGCCGTAGATTAGCGGGTCTACATTTGTATAGCATCATGAAATCTGCTCGAATGGCAACTAGGCCGCAATTGACGTTGGTTGAAGAATTTATTGATAGTGTGAAACGATTTGGTCGCCGCTCGCCTTGTATTGAAGATATCAATTTCAAAGAAGATAACTACCAAGGATTATTGAAAAAATCGTTGGGTGTTGGCCGTATTATTGAACGTTATACTCATGAAAATGAACGTATTGGTTTATTACTACCAAATACAACTGTCACTGCGGCTGCCATTTTTGGTGCATTGATGCGAGGGCGTATTCCTGCAATGCTGAACTATACAGCAGGTAGCCATGGTATTAGTAATGCATTAAAAGCCTCTCAGGCTAAAGTCGTCTTTACCTCACGCCAATTTCTTGAAAAAGGTAATTTGACGCATATTCCAGAGCAAGTCACTGAAGCGAATTGGATTTATCTTGAGGATTTAAAAGATACCGTTACTTGGCAAGATAAATTATGGATAGTTAAACATTTATTTAGACCAAGCAAAGCGGTACTTCCTCGTAAACCGGAAGATGAAGCATTAGTATTATTTACTTCTGGTTCAGAAGGTACACCGAAAGGTGTCGTACACAGCCACGCAAGCTTGATGGCAAACGTCGAACAGATTAAAACTATTGCAGATTTCACACCGCGAGATCGCTTTATGTCATCGTTACCTCTGTTTCATGCTTTTGGCCTAACTGTTGGGCTATTCATTCCTCTATTTTCTGGTAGTCGAGTCTTTCTATATCCAAGCCCTTTACATTATCGAATTATTCCTGAATTGGTGTATGACAAAAACTGTACCGTCTTATTTGGTACTTCTACATTTTTAGCTAATTATGCACGTTTTGCTCATCAATACGATTTTGCTCGCTTGCGTTATGTGGTAGCGGGAGCTGAAAAACTGTCAGATAGCACTAAGAAGCTATGGTTCGATAAATTCGGAATTCGCATCCTTGAGGGCTATGGTGTGACTGAATGTGCGCCGATTGTGTCTATCAATGTCCCAATGGCATCAAAAGAGGGAACAGTCGGGCAAATATTGCCTCTAATGCAATCACGGATCATTCCTATTTCAGGTATTGAGAACGGTGGCAAACTGCAGCTTAAAGGTCCTAATATCATGAAAGGCTACTTGCGTGTTGAAGCTCCCGGTATACTCGAAAAGCCATCAGCTGAAAATCAGCAAGGTGAGCAAGAAGACGGGTGGTATGACACTGGTGATATCGTTGAATTAGACGCTCAGCAATACTGTACTATCAAAGGGCGAGTAAAAAGATTTGCAAAACTTGCAGGAGAAATGGTTTCACTTGAAAGTATTGAGCAGATGGTCTTTAGCTTATCTCCAAATGCACATCATGCAGTAGTGACAAAGCCCGATAGTAGTAAAGGCGAAGCCTTAGTTTTATTCACAACAGATAAAAAACTAGACCGAAGTGCGCTTTCCGCTGCGGCGAAAGGTAAAGGGTTAACTGAATTAGCCGTCCCACGTGATATTCGCATAGTGAAAGAATTACCCGTACTAGGAAGTGGTAAAACGGACTTTGTAGCACTCAAACAAATGGTGATAGAGGGTTAATTTTATGCATAGTACTAATGCACCATTAATGAGTCGAGGTATGAAGGCCGTACTTACCTCGCAATTTCTTTCTGCTTTCGCCGATAACGCATTATTGTTTGCCATCTTAGCGCAACTTAAAGCTGAATTTTATCCAGAATGGAGCCACCCCGTGCTCCAAATGGTCTTTGTGCTGACTTATATTATCTTGGCGCCTTTCGTTGGGCAGGTCGCTGATAGGTTCTCTAAAGGCCGTGTTATGCTGTTATCTAACCTGTTTAAATTTATTGGTGCGCTTGGTATCTGTTTAGGGCTCAATCCATTTATTTGTTACGGTTTAGTTGGGATCGGTGCTGCATCATATTCCCCTGCAAAATACGGTATTTTAGGTGAACTAACGGGGGGAGAGAATCTAGTCAAAGCAAACGGAGTGATGGAAGCTTCAACAATTGCTGCGATCCTCGTAGGTTCAGTAGTTGGTGGTATTTTATCTGATATTAATCTCATGTTGGCACTTGGAACTTGTGCTGTGCTCTATGCGCTTGCCGTTATCGCAAATTTTTATATACCACATTTAGTTGCTGCTCGACCAAGTAAAGGCTGGCATTTTAAAAAGTTATTTGTCGATTTTTGGAGTGCATGTCGTTCGCTTTGGTCAAACCAAGAAAGTCGTTTTTCTTTAGTTGGTACCAGTATGTTCTGGGGGGCTGGCGTTACATTACGCTTTTTGCTGGTAGCATGGGTACCTGTCGCTTTAGGCCTACAAGATAATGCAACACCAACTTATCTTAATGCTGCAGTTGCTATAGGCATCGTTGTAGGTGCCGGGTTGGCAGCTAAATTCATTACATTAAAAACAGTCTCGCGCTGTATTCCTGCTGGTATTGTGATTGGTGTGATGGTAGTGCTACTTGCGTTACAAACAAGTTTGTTCCCATCTTATGTCATCCTTGCAATATTGGGTATTTTTGGTGGGCTATTTGTTGTACCTCTTAATGCGCTATTGCAAGAAAAAGGTAAAGAAACTGTAGGGGCAGGTAATGCGATTGCAGTTCAAAACCTTGGTGAGAATAGTGCCATGTTAATTATGTTGGGTCTCTATTCGCTTGCTATGAAAGTTGGATTGTCTGTTATTAGTGTGGGTATTGGTTTTGGTACAGTATTTGCGGTAGCTATCGCTGGGCTGTGGATTTGGGATCGTGCTCGCAAACAACATTGATGTGAAGGTAAACAATCAAATGAAAGATGAACATCACCTCGAAACACTAAGTATGCAGCTTGGTCAACTCCTGAAGAAGCAAGGTAAAACGGTCACTTGTGCAGAGTCATGCACAGGTGGGTGGGTTGCAAAAGTACTCACGGATATTGCTGGAAGTTCAGATTACTTCCATAGAGGATTTGTCACTTACAGTAATGAAGCCAAGCATCAAATGATTGGTGTAACAGAAGAATCATTGCAAAAATTCGGTGCTGTTAGTGAGCAAGTTGTCTCTGAAATGGCGCTTGGGGCACTAAAAGAAGCTGATTCGGACCTTTCGATATCGGTTAGTGGTATTGCGGGGCCTAGTGGCGGTAGCGATGATAAACCTGTTGGAACCGTTTGGTTTGGTTTTGCTCAAAAAGCGCCAACGGGTATCAGCAATGTAACGACTAAACACTGTATATTCCAAGGCAATAGGCATTCTGTTCGTTTACAATCAACATGTTATGCTCTTGAGACACTTTTACAAATCATAAGTGAAAAATCCTCTTGATACTGTATGATTATACAGTATAATTGACGTCAACAAACCGAATTCAACCGTTCTATTCGCAGTGGGAAAGTCCATTGCACTAAAGGGAGTGAACATGGCTATCGATGAAAACAAACAAAAAGCACTAGCTGCAGCGTTAGGTCAAATTGAAAAGCAATTTGGTAAAGGTTCCATTATGCGTCTTGGTGAAGACCGCACGATGGACGTTGAAACTATTTCGACGGGTTCTTTATCCCTTGACGTTGCTTTAGGTGCTGGTGGCTTACCATTAGGGCGCATTGTTGAAATCTACGGACCTGAATCCTCTGGTAAAACTACTCTAACATTGCAAGTTATTGCAGCAGCGCAACGCAGTGGTAAAACATGTGCATTTATCGATGCTGAACACGCCTTAGACCCTATCTATGCGAAAAAACTCGGTGTTGATATTGATAACTTGCTATGTTCTCAACCTGATACTGGTGAGCAAGCATTAGAAATTTGTGATGCATTGACACGCTCAGGTGCAGTTGATGTCATTATCGTCGACTCTGTTGCTGCATTAACACCAAAAGCGGAGATTGAAGGCGAAATTGGTGACTCTCACATGGGCTTAGCTGCTCGTATGATGAGCCAAGCAATGCGTAAATTAGCCGGTAACTTGAAAACCTCTAATACTTTGCTTATCTTCATTAACCAAATTCGTATGAAAATTGGAGTGATGTTTGGTAACCCTGAAACAACAACTGGTGGTAACGCACTGAAGTTTTATGCATCAGTTCGTTTAGATATCCGTCGTATCGGTGCTGTAAAAAACGGTGAAGAAATCGTTGGTAGCGAAACACGTGTTAAAGTTGTTAAAAACAAGATTGCTGCGCCATTTAAACAAGCTGAATTCCAAATTCTTTATGGTGAAGGTATTAACACTTATGGTGAGTTGATTGACTTAGGTGTTAAACATAAGCTGATTGAAAAAGCAGGTGCTTGGTATAGTTACAATGGTGATAAAATTGGTCAAGGTAAAGCAAACTCTACGACTTATTTAAAAGAGCATCCAGCTATTGCAGATGAAATTGATAAAAAATTGCGTGAAATGCTATTAACTCACACAGGTGAATTCAAAAGCGCAGCAACTGATTTTATCAATGATTCAGATGAAGAAGAGACACCAGAAGAATTTTAATACTGACTTATTGATATCATAAATAAGTAGATTAAAAATGCCGCTCTAAAATGAGTGGCATTTTTTTGTTTTTCTTTTGCGCTATAATAAAGCGAGATGTCGTTTTTCTATGGAAAAATAGCCAACTGAAGGGTATAAACATACTTTCAGAAAATATTTAGACGCTTTACAATGAAAACCACGAATGGATGTATCTAAATTTTACTTCTACATAAAGAGACTTTATCTTATCAGTCACTTTTTAATCGGAGAGTTGATTAGAGGTGATGCTACATTCCATCTCAACAATTCTTAATTCAGTTTCCAGCTTGAAATCGGGATAAATATGAGTAAAAGCACCGCTGAGATCCGCCAAGCGTTTCTCGACTTTTTTCATACGAAAGGTCATCAGGTGGTAAGTAGCAGTTCGCTAGTACCAAACAATGACCCGACATTATTGTTCACTAACGCAGGGATGAACCAGTTCAAAGATGTATTTCTTGGGCTGGATAAAAGAGCATATTCCCGAGCGACAACAGCACAGAGATGTGTGCGAGCAGGTGGTAAACATAACGATTTAGAGAACGTAGGCTACACAGCCCGTCACCACACTTTTTTTGAAATGCTAGGTAACTTTAGCTTTGGTGATTACTTTAAACATGATGCAATCAACTTTGCTTGGGAATTATTGACAGGTAAAGAATGGTTTAATTTACCAAAAGAAAAATTATGGGTCACAGTTTATGCGACCGATGATGAAGCTTATGAAATTTGGAATAAAAATGTAGGCGTTCCAGCAGAACGAATTATCCGTATTGGTGACAATAAAGGCGCTGCTTACGCATCTGACAACTTTTGGCAGATGGGAGATACAGGGCCATGTGGGCCATGTTCAGAAATTTTCTATGATCACGGTGATCACATATGGGGTGGCCCTCCGGGAAGCCCAGAGGAAGATGGCGACCGTTATATCGAGATATGGAATATCGTTTTCATGCAATTTAACCGTCAATCTGACGGTACCATGGAACCATTACCTAAGCCATCTGTTGATACGGGAATGGGGCTTGAGCGCATTGCTGCCGTGTTACAGCATGTTAACTCTAACTATGATATCGATATCTTCCGTGATTTGATTGCAGCAGCTGCAAATGCAACAGGATCAAGTGATCTTTCAAACAAATCACTCCGCGTTATTGCTGACCATATTCGCTCTTGTGCATTCCTCATTAGTGATGGCGTGATCCCATCAAATGAAGGTCGTGGATATGTATTGCGTCGTATTATTCGTCGTGCTGTACGCCATGGTTATATGCTTGGAGCAAAAGATACTTTCTTCTACAAACTCGTTGCACCATTGGTAAAAGTAATGGGTAACGCGGCGGATGAGTTGAAACGTCAACAATCAAAAGTTGAAAAAGCCCTTAAAGCGGAAGAAGAGCAATTTGCTCGTACGTTAGAGCGTGGACTTCAATTATTAGATGAAGAGCTTGCTTCACTCAAAGGTGATACTTTAGAAGGCGAAACCGCATTCCGTCTATATGATACATATGGCTTCCCAATTGATTTAACGGCTGACGTTTGTCGTGAACGTAATATCAAAGTCGATGAAGAAGGTTTTGAGCGCGCAATGGAAGACCAGCGCCGCCGAGCAAGAGAATCAAGTGGTTTTGGTGCTGATTATAATTCATTAATTAAAATCGAAAAGCACAGTGAATTCTCTGGTTATACCTATAATGAACAATTAGCCACTATCACTGCTATTTATAAAGATGGTCAGCCAGTTGATTCGCTTAATGCGGGTGATGAAGGTCTTGTGATCCTTGATAAAACCGCGTTTTATGCTGAATCAGGTGGTCAAGTAGGTGATACAGGAATTTTACACAATGATAGCGGTAGTTTTACCGTTACTGATACCCAGAAATATGGTCAAGCTATTGGTCATATTGGTAAAGTAGAGTCGGGTTCCCTGGTTATTAACCACCGTATTGATGCAAAAATTGATGTAAAAAGACGTGATGCTATTCGTTTGAATCACTCTGCTACTCACTTATTGCACGCTGCATTACGTCAAGTTCTCGGTGAGCATGTAGCGCAAAAAGGCTCTTTAGTTAACGATAAATATCTACGTTTTGACTTTTCACATTTTGAAGCAATGACTCCATCACAGTTACGTGAAGTCGAAGATATTGTAAATACTCAAATTCGTAAGAACACACCAATTGAAACGGAACTTATGGATTTAGAGGGTGCAAAAGCCAAAGGTGCAATGGCATTATTTGGTGAGAAGTACGAAGAGCGTGTACGTGTATTGAGCATGGGCGATTTTTCTATCGAGCTTTGTGGTGGTACCCATGCTAGCCGTACTGGTGATATCGGTTTATTTCGCATTCTTAGTGAATCAGGGACTGCGGCAGGCATTCGTCGTATTGAAGCAACGACAGGGGAGAATGCAATTGAAAACATTCATAACCAGTCAGAGCAATTAACGGCGATTGCTCACCTATTAAAAGGTGATATGAATAGCTTAGTTGAAAAAGTAAAATCAGCTTTAGACAAATCTCGTCAATTAGAAAAAGAGATTTTGCAATTAAAAGATCAACAAGCATCGCAAGAAAGTGCTTCACTAAGCAGCCAAGCAAAAGATATTAAAGGTGCTAAATTACTCGTTAGCCAGCTTAGCAACACTGAACCTAAGCTTTTGAGAACGATGGTCGATGACCTCAAAAATCAGCTGAAGTCCGCTATTATCGTGCTTTCAACAACGAGTGGTGATAAAGTCAGTGTAATTGTTGGTGTAACTAATGATTTGACTGCTAAAATTAAAGCTGGTGATTTAATATCTTATGTCGCACAGCAAGTCGGTGGTAAAGGCGGCGGTCGTCCAGACATGGCACAAGCTGGAGGTACAGACGTACATGCGTTACCAGCTGCTATGGCAAGTGTAGAAGAGTGGGTGAACTCACGGCTGTAAGCACTTTTAGAAGTTGCCTCATGCACCGTGAGGCAACTTTGTCTGTTGCAACATTGTTAATGTGTTATGGGTAGTGTTATATTTTGTTTGTATATAATTAAAATGATTGCCTCGATGGCATCAATGCTTTAGGTGTATATCATTGCTTTACGTTTTCACGGTGTGTGATGGACAATAGCGGGGGGAAACCTAGAGACCCGACTCTTTTAATATTTCAAGGAGCAAAGAATGCTTATTCTGACTCGTCGAGTTGGTGAAACACTCATGATAGGCGATGAGGTAACAGTTACTGTACTGGGAGTAAAAGGCAATCAAGTTCGTATTGGTGTCAATGCCCCAAAAGAAGTTTCTGTTCACCGTGAAGAAATTTATCAACGGATCCAGGCTGAAAAGACTCAACCAGATAATCAATAATAATGAATAAGCGTCCAGTTCTTGACCCACACAGCAAAGATGGACGCTTGTCTTTCATTTTCTAGCCCTTTCTTCTTATTCAAATTAATAACCTGCATAATGCCATTTTGCTCAAGCAGAATGCTGTTCTATTTTATTCTTCTTTTTTTGCTCATCTATTTTTACTTCTAACACGAAAGTTTTAGGCTGAATTTATTATTTATATTTCTTTTATCTCTTATTTCCTTGGAACAAAAATCGTTATTACCATTCAAAGAATTGTGAAATTTATGGATGATGGATGCAAATTTCGATGCTAAACTAATCATCTTGCTTGTGAAGTGTTCAAACAGTCATTGAAAACTAAAAAGTTTGGAAAAAATGTTTGACTTCTAAAGCTAGGAAAGTAATATGTGCGCCACACAGAGACGAGATGTTGAAAAACAAATCGTGTGTAACTAAAAACGGTGAGGTGGCCGAGAGGCTGAAGGCGCTCCCCTGCTAAGGGAGTATGCGGTCAAAAGCTGCATCGAGGGTTCGAATCCCTCCCTCACCGCCATTTTAGATTATGCATCCGTAGCTCAGCTGGATAGAGTACTCGGCTACGAACCGAGCGGTCGGAGGTTCGAATCCTCCCGGATGCACCATATTTAACCCTATGAATATGTTTGATAGGGTTTTGTTTTGATTTTAGCAGTCAAAACACAGTAAGAACTGAGAAGTTGAATTTGATATTGTAATGC
>NZ_KB233225.1:357308-378583 GCF_000314855.2 Providencia burhodogranariea DSM 19968
GAATAAGAAGCCCCTTAATAAAGGGGCTTCAGACTGCTGACAAAGTCCTAGCTTTTTAGTTAGGACTTTGATCTAATAAGGTTAGTACAAATAATGAGCTAACCGATATGTTAAAAGAACCTTCTCCCCAACAATATCAGTTCGAAACCGTCACACTTGATGAACTTGTTCCTGAAGACCATCTTGTTCGTAAAGTCGATGCCATTATGGACTTCGAATTTATTCGCGATGCCGTTGCTCACCTTTATTGCCCTAATAATGGACGTCCTGCCATCGACCCTGTTCGATTGATTAAAATGATGTTATTAGGCTATCTGTTTGGTATCCCATCAGAGCGCAAACTGGTTAAATAAATCCAAGTCAATATGGCTTATCGCTGGTTTTTACGCATGGGATTAACAGAAAAAGTGCCAGATGCATCTACCCTTAGCCAAAATCGTATCCGTCGCTTCAATGACAGCGATATTTTCCAACAGATATTTGACCATGTCGTAGAGCAGGCCATCAGTGGTGGCATGGCGAATGGACGCGTTCTTTACACCGACAGTACTCACTTAAAAGCAGATGCTAACTCGCGTAAAGCCATTAACGAAGAGCGTCCCATTGCACCAAGTGAATATATCGAACAACTCAATGCTGCCGTTGAAAAAGACCGGAAAAACCATGCAAAAAAGCCCTTACCCGACGTAAAAAAAACCAACGAAAACAGCGCCGTCAAAAACACTAAAGTGAGTACAACTGACCCTGAAAGTGGTTTTATACATCGGGACAATAAACCGAAAGGCTTCTTTTATCTTGACCATCGCACAGTTGATGGCAAACATGGCATCATCATGGATACGCATGTGACGGCCGGCAATGTCCATGATAGTCAACCTTACATTGGTCGATTACAACGACAAATTACTCGCTTCAACCTCAATACAGTGGCCGCAGGTGTGGATGCAGGCTACTTTACCGCCCCTGTTTGTCACCTTGCGAAAGAAATGAGTATCGCCCTCGTGCCGGGTTATCGACGCCCGAACAAAGGGCAAAATGCGTATCAAAAGAAGCACTTCCAGTATGATGCACAGCGCGATGTCTATGTGTGCCCAGCGGGAGAACTTCTGACGTACAGTACAACAGATCGCAATGGATATAAGCATTACAAATCAAACCGCCAGCAATGTCAGCTCTATGAACATCGTTCATCGTGCACTCAAAATCAGAAGGCTGAAAAAACCGTGACCCGACATGTCTGGGAGGAAGCGAAGGAATGGTCAAATGCGTTAAGGCTGACGAAATGGGGAAAAAAGTGTATGCAAGGCGAAAAGAGACGGTAGAAAGAAGCTTTGCCGATGCCAAACAGCATCATGGTCACCGCTATGCGCGGTTCCGTGGGCTGAGTAAAGTTCAGATGCAATGCTTATTAGCGGCAACGGCGCAAAATATCAAGAAGATGGCGCTGTTGGCGCTACTTTTTTACTTTTTTAGGTTAATGCAAAGGCAATTAAAGGCATATAGAACGGAATATAGCTTGAGAAAGTTATTGATGATGGGATATTTAGAAAAATATCGCGCTCGCGACCTTCGGTCGCTGAAACAATAAACCCCATGCTGAAAACATGGGGTTCGTCATCAATCTGAGCCCCTTAATAAAGGGGCTTTTTTTTATCTGTGACCCGTCCTAAATAAGGTTGACACTTTTCTAATTCAAAATTGGAGAGTGTAATGAAACCAATCAGTAAACGAATTCAACGTGATTATTCCCTAGCCTTTAAATTGGTCGTTGTTGACCATTACAACAGCCAAGTTTAGTTAAGTCAGGATTTGTATCCTCACGGCCAGAACAACTTTGGCTAGCTGATATTACATATCTACCCACCCATGAAGGTAATACATATTTAAGTTTAATGACTGATGCTTATGCACGAAAAATCGTGGGTTGCCATCTAGACAACAACATGAAAATAAAGGTTGTAGAGAAATCGTTAGTTCAGGCGCTAAAAAGGCGAAGTTCAACAACGTCGTTGGTCTATCATTTCGATTGTTGTCTA
Organism: Providencia burhodogranariea DSM 19968; assembly: GCF_000314855.2. Classification (GTDB taxonomy): domain Bacteria; phylum Pseudomonadota; class Gammaproteobacteria; order Enterobacterales; family Enterobacteriaceae; genus Providencia; species Providencia burhodogranariea. The sequence continues at coordinate 359,345 of NZ_KB233225.1, forward strand.
CAATATTGTTCATCGGAGTATCAGAAAATCCATAAAAAATACAATATTCAATACTCAATGACAGATGGTTATGACAGCTATCAAAATGCACAAGCAAAACGAGTTAATGAAGTATTGAAAATGGATTACCGATTGATAAATTTGAGGAATTTAGCAGAAGCAATAAAGTTAATTGAAGAATCAATACAGATTCATAATGAAAAACGCCCAATGAAATTCATCGAGCATTTTATGTCTGAAAAAGTTGTCAATCTATATCAGGACGAGTCATATAATTCGGCATGCTGATTATTAAGCACTATTTCAATCCCCCATCCTATATAAATGACACATCTAGACAGCGACAATTTCTATGATTTACGCTAAAGTAAGCACCTTACTAAAATAAAATTTAACACAGGCGGGAGGTCGATTTGATCCCGGACGTATCCAAAGCACTCTCATGGTTAGAGGCACACCCAGAAGCACTAAATGGTATTCAACGTGGTATTGAGCGTGAAACATTGCGTGTTACTCCGAATGGTTCTATTGCTGAAACTTTGCATTCGGAGGAATTGGGAAAAGCATTAACACATAAATGGATTACGACAGATTTTGCTGAGTCCTTACTTGAGTTTATTACTCCTGTAGATAAAAGTATTGGCCACAGTTTGGCTTTTCTTAGGGATTTACATCGTTATACGGCGCGACACCTTCATAATGAAAGAATGTGGCCATTGAGTATGCCTTGCTTTATTGAAAACGAGGATAAAATCACTCTTGCGCAGTACGGTGAATCAAATATTGGCCGCTTCAAAAATTTGTATCGAGAAGGGCTAAAAAACCGTTATGGCGCATTAATGCAAACTATTGCTGGCGTTCATTATAACTTTTCGTTACCAATTGAATTTTGGCAAGCTTGGGCGGGAGTGAAAGATGCACAAAGTGGTAAAGAGCAAATTTCTGCTGGGTATCTACGCTTGATCAGAAACTATTACCGCTTTGGTTGGGTGATCCCTTATTTATTTGGTGCATCCCCTGCAATTTGTGGCTCTTTCTTAAAAGATAGGGATACCAAATTAACATTTGATAAGACCTCGGATGGCACCTATTACTTGCCTTATGCGACGTCATTAAGAATGAGTGATTTAGGGTACACAAATAAGTCTCAGAGCGATTTAAACATTACATTTAATGATTTAGATACCTATGTAGCCGGTTTGAAAAAAGCTATTCATAAGCCGTCTCAAGAGTTTGCAGAGCTAGGTGTCAAAAAAGATGGCAAGTACATCCAATTGAATACTAATGTGCTACAGATTGAAAATGAACTGTATGCACCAATACGGCCGAAACGAGTACCAAAAGGTGATGAGTCTCCATCTGATGCATTATTACGTGGTGGTATTGAGTACATTGAAGTGCGAGCATTGGATATTAACCCTTTTAGCGCGATTGGCGTTGATGAAACACAAACGCGTTTCCTTGATTTGTTCTTGATCTGGTGTGTGCTGGCCGATGCGCCTGAAATGAATTCACAAGAGCTTGATTGTAGCCGTCAGAATTGGAACCGAGTGATCCTCGAAGGGCGTAAACCAGATCAAGTTATTGGTCTTGGTTGTGGTAGTGAGATGAAGCCACTTGTTGAGGTTGGTCAGCAACTATTTAAGGACTTGATCCGTGTTGCTGAGGTACTCGACACTCGCTGTGATGCTAAATATCAAGAAGTTTGCCATCAGTTTATGTCAATGTTTGAAGATCCAACATTGACATATTCAGCATTAGTGATGGATAAAATGCTGGCACAAGGTATTGGTGGCTACGGCTTAGAGCTAGCTGAAAAATATTATGATCAACTATTGAATGAGCCTTATGAAGTGATTACAGAAGCTCAATTTGAAGATGCTCGATTAGCATCCATTAAAAAACAGTCTATGATTGAGAAAGGCGAAACTGAAAGTTTTGAAGATTATTTGCGTAAGCATGCAGGGCGCTAAAAGAAAATGGCCACTTATTTGGTGGCCAAAAAAATATCTTAGAGAATTAGGGATGATAACAAATTTGCGCGTCTTTCATTAATTCAGACTCGGCAATTTCAAAATAGTTTCATTTATTTTTTAAATAAAAATAGTTTTTTTCAGGAGGTCAATAAATGCCATTATTAGACAGTTTTACTGTAGATCATACTCGTATGTCTGCACCCGCGGTCCGTGTAGCAAAAACCATGAAAACGCCGAGTGGAGATACAATCACTGTATTCGACTTACGTTTCACTGTTCCTAACAAGGAAATCATGTCAGAAAGAGGAACTCATACGCTTGAACACCTATTTGCAGGTTTCATGCGTGATCATCTCAATGGTGATGGTGTCGAAATCATTGATATCTCACCTATGGGCTGCCGTACAGGTTTCTATATGAGCCTGATAGGCCAACCTGATGAGCTACGCGTAGCGAGCGCTTGGAAAGGTGCTATGCAGGATGTATTAAAAGTTCAAGATCAAAATAAAATACCTGAGCTGAATATCTATCAGTGTGGTACTTGTGATATGCATTCACTGAGTGAAGCTCAACAAATTGCGCGCAATGTACTGGCATCAGATATCCGTATTAATAAAAATGATGAACTTGCATTACCAGCTGAAAAATTGACTGAATTACATATCTAGAATATCTAATAGATAGTACAGCAGCAAACTGCGCCAAAATTTTAAATAAATTAAGGTGCAGTTTTTTTATGAAAGAGGTTAATTTATTTCATGTGTTGAAGTGTTTGTTTTTAGTGGGGTAATTTTTACTTGTTTTATAATGTTGTCACTAATCAGCAATACTTCCACCATATAGTGTGAGATTACAATTTTTTCTTCTATATCAGGAATATCTCCGATAGCTTCTAACACCATTCCATTGACCGTTCTTGGTCCATCAATAGGAAGATGCCAATCAAATGCTTTGTTGAGCTCTCTGATGTTAGCCGTGCCGTCAACGAGCACACTTCCATCACTTTGTGGCAATACTTCTTCGGCCAATGAAGGTGACATTGATGTTGTAAAATCACCTACGATTTCTTCAAGAATATCTTCAACACTAATAAGCCCTTGGATTTCACCATATTCGTCAACAATGATACCGATTTTTTCTTTATTGTGTTGAAAATTAATTAATTGAATGCTTAATGGGGTGCTGTTTGGAATAAAATAGATATTATCTGCGGCTTTGATTAGATTCTGTTTATTGAACTCTCGTTTTTCCATCATCATGCGGTAGGCCTCACGTACACGTAAAATGCCGATAACATCTTCAAGTGAGTCACGGTAAAGAACAATGCGGCCATGAGGTGAGTGAGTTAACTGCCGAACGATTGATTTCCAATCATCATTGACATCAATACCAACAATTTCATTTCTAGGCAGCATAATGTCACCAACAGTGACTTTTTCGAGATCTAAAATAGATAGCAACATATCTTGATTGCGTCGAGTAAGCTTTGTTTTTGACTCATTAACGATGGTTCGAAGCTCATCTTTGCTCACTGCATCACTACGTATAACTGGCGATTTTATTCCTAAAAAGTACATAAATAGCAGTGTGATTTTGTTGAATGTCCAGACAACGGGTAACATAATTTTTTGTAATGGTTTTAAAATATAGCTACTTGGAAAAGCGATTTTTTCAGGATAAAGTGCCGCGATAGTTTTTGGCATTACTTCAGCAAAAACTAAGATGACAAAGGTTAAAATACCAGTCGCAATGGCGACCCCTGCATTACCATATAAGCGCATGCCAATAATTGTTGCCAGAGATGATGCAATAATATTGATGAGATTATTGCCGATAATAATCAGACTAATAAGCTTATCAGGATGCCTAAGTAATTTTTCAACTCGTTTTGCAGATCGGTTGCCTTGCTTGGCGAGATGTTTCAAGCGATAGCGATTCAGTGTCATCATACTAGTTTCAGAGGCTGAGAAGTAAGCCGACATAACGATTAGAATGACCAATATAATCATGAGCGTACCAGTTGATACGTAATCCAAAACGAGGTTCCTTATTGCTATAATTTAAATGCGTTTATTTTAAAGTGTTAAAGTTAAGACACCATGATGTGCTGTATAACTCGGTTGCCAAAAAAGGCCATAGTAAGAATTAATGCACCAGCAACATGGAAAAATAGAACGCGTTTTCCTCTCCATCCGCCATGGAAGTGCCCCCATAGCAAAATAATATAGACGAACCAAGCAATAACAGATAATACCGACTTATGGATATTTTCTTTATCGAAAATATTATCCATATAGATAAAGCCTGTACATAAGGTTAACGTTAGTAAAATGACTCCAACTTGAGTAATGTGAAACATTTTTCGCTCAATAACCATCATTGGAGGCATGTTTGAGCTAAATTTTAGCTTTTTATTTTTAAGTTGATAGTCAATGAGTGCTACTTGAAATGCATACAAGGCTGCGATTAAAAGAGTTGCGTAGCTTAGCAATGCTAAACCAATATGTATAAATAGAGGGACACTGCCTTCAAGGTGAGTAATAAATTCCCCTGGCATAATTGTTGATAGCATTAAATTAATAATCGCAAAACTATAAACAATTGGTGTTAAGTACCAAGCTTTACCTTGATAGGCGACAACGGTCATAATAATACACATTAGCAAGCTGACGGTTGAACCTAAATTTAATAATGTGAGATTTTGTGCTCCATCTCCACGAAAAATAAGTAACTTAAGCGTTATTGCATGAGTGACAAGTGCAATAACCGCTAATAAAAGGGCGAGTCGGCGGTACATTGGTTGCTTACGCACCTGACCAGGAACGATCAGAGATAGGCTGACCAGATATGTACAAACTGCTATGACTGCAAATACGGGCATAGTATAGTGTCGTTATTCATTTTAAGTGGATAGTAATTGACTAGTATAACTCGTGCAGCTGTATGCTCCAACCATTGGCACAGTTAATAAGCTTCTTCTTAGTTGTTAATCGCTCTTAAAGGTATATTTTGCAGGTTTTCGCATAGCAGTTTTTTGTGAAAGTATCATGCTAATATCATAACACTAAACAGATAGAAGCGAATAAACGTCTGGTATGATACACTAGCCCAAAGATCTCTGCGTTGGTTTCAGCTATGGTTATTACGAATTATATCTCTTTAAAAAGAGAAATAATCAAAAGTTTGCTTAAATTAGCGATTAAGCACTTGCATTTGTGAGTATTAGCAACCAAATCTAGCTTAGACAGTGGGCCCATAAACAGAATTGAGCTAAGACATATGTTTGATAATTTAACCGACAGACTATCGCGCAGTTTGCGCAACATCAGCGGGCGTGGCCGTCTGACTGACGATAATATTAAAGATACATTGCGTGAAGTCCGTATGGCTTTGCTGGAAGCTGACGTCGCGCTACCTGTTGTTCGTGAATTTGTTCAAAAAGTAAAAGAAAGTGCAGTTGGGCAGGATGTAAATAAAAGCTTAACGCCAGGACAAGAGTTCATCAAAATTGTAAAAAATGAACTCACGCGAGCAATGGGAGAAGAAAACCATCAGCTTAATCTATCTGCTCAGCCTCCTGCTGTTGTATTGATGGCAGGTTTGCAAGGTGCTGGTAAAACAACCAGCGTTGCAAAGTTAGGTAAGTTATTAAAAGAAAAACAAAAGAAAAAAGTTTTAGTGGTTTCCGCTGACGTTTATCGTCCAGCGGCAATTAAACAATTAGAGACTTTAGCAGAAACAGTCGGCATTGATTTCTTTCCATCAGATGCCCAAGAAAAACCTGTTGCTATCGTACAAAAAGCTTTAAAACATGCCCAGCTACAATTCTATGACGTACTGTTAGTCGATACCGCAGGTCGTTTGCACGTTGATGAAGCGATGATGGATGAAATTAAAGACGTTCATCGAATTATTAACCCAGTAGAAACGCTGTTTGTTGTTGATGCGATGACGGGGCAAGATGCCGCGAATACGGCTAAAGCATTTAATGAAGCGCTTCCTCTGACAGGGGTTGTCCTGACTAAAGTCGATGGCGATGCTCGTGGTGGTGCTGCTTTATCTATTCGCGCTATTACGGGTAAGCCAATCAAATTCTTAGGGGTTGGTGAAAAAACTGATGCATTGGAGCCTTTTCACCCTGAGCGTGTTGCTTCTCGCATTTTGGGCATGGGCGATGTTTTAACGCTGATCGAAGAGATTGAGCATAAAGTTGACCGTGACCAAGCAGAAAAACTAGCCAAAAAACTAAAAACGGGTGATGGCTTTGATTTAAATGACTTCTTAAGTCAGTTAAAACAAATGCGCAATATGGGCGGAATGGCGAGCATGATGAGTAAAATGCCTGGCATGTCCCAAGTTCCTGATGCGGTTAAGTCTCAGATGGATGATAAAATCACTGTCCGTATGGAAGCGATAATCAATTCGATGACGCGTAAAGAGCGCGAAAAGCCAGAAATTATTAAAGGATCTCGCAAGCGCCGTATTGCTGCGGGTTCAGGTACCAACGTACAAGAAGTAAACCGTCTTTTGAAGCAATTTGATGACATGCAACGCATGATGAAAAAGATGAAAAAAGGCGGTCTTGCTAAAATGATGCGTGGTATGAAAGGTATGATGCCACCGGGATTCCCGGGGCGTTAAACAATGAAGTCAGAAAGAATATGCACTTTTGGTTGATTTTTGTGTCAAAGTGAGTAAAATTTTCGAGCTTTTTATATAACAACCGGACTCTATCCCTCGATGGAGTCTGGTTGTTTTATTAACTAATGAGGATGTTATGGTAACAATTCGTTTATCTCGTGGCGGTGCTAAGAAGCGTCCGTTCTATCAAATCGTTGTAACCGATAGCCGCAATGCGCGTGACGGTCGTTTCATCGAGCGTATCGGCTTCTTCAACCCAATCGCATCAGGTCAAGCAGAAGAACTGCGTTTAGACTTAGATCGCGTTGAGCACTGGGTTGGTCTGGGCGCAACTGTTTCTGACCGTGTTGAACAACTGGTCAAACAAGCTAAAAAAGCAGCTTAATCTGTCACGGTGGTAGCTATGAGCAAGCAAGTAAATCTAGTGCCTCCTACTAATCCAATTATTTTGGGTAAATTAGGCGCTGCATATGGGATTCGTGGTTGGCTCAAAGTTTTTTCGTCCACCGAACAAGCTGAAAGTATTTTTGATTATCAACCGTGGTTTATTCAACGTTCTGGTCAGTGGCAACACATTGAAATAGAAGATTGGAAACACCATAACAAAGATATCATTGTTAAGCTGAGCGGGGTCGATGATCGCGATGCAGCTACACTCTTAACTAATTTTGAGATTACGGTTGATTCAACCCAACTCCCTAAATTAGATAACAACGATTACTATTGGAAAGACCTTATGGGCTGCCATGTTGTAACGTTGGATGGGTATGACCTAGGTACCATTATCGATATGATGGAAACGGGTTCTAATGATGTCATTGTGATTAAAGCTAATCTAAAAGATGCATTTGGCATCAAGGAACGGTTAGTTCCGTTTCTTGATGGGCAGGTTATCAAGAAAGTCGATCTCGAATCTAAACTGATTGAAGTTGATTGGGATCCTGGTTTTTAAATCTCCGGTTGACGGTTTTTATGAGTGGGACTAAATAATGTGGATTGGTGTAATTAGCCTGTTTCCCGAAATGTTCCGCGCAATAACCGAGTACGGGGTAACTGGCCGGGCAGTGAAAAATGGCCTGCTGTCTGTTGAATGTTGGAATCCGAGAGATTTTACTCACGATAAACATAAAACAGTCGATGATCGCCCTTATGGTGGTGGTCCAGGCATGCTGATGATGGTGCAACCTTTAAAGGATGCTATTAACACAGCAAGAACTGAGGCGGGTGAAGGCGCGAAAGTGATTTATCTGTCACCTCAGGGGCGTAAGCTCAGTCAAGACGGAGTTTGCGAGTTGGCAACAAATCAGAAGTTAATTCTAGTTTGTGGTCGATATGAAGGCATTGATGAGCGGATCATTCAAACCGAAGTTGATGAAGAATGGTCAATCGGTGATTACGTTCTCAGTGGTGGGGAACTCCCCGCAATGGTGTTGATTGACTCTGTATCTCGGTTTATTCCGGGGGTACTTGGTCACCAAGCTTCTGCTCAGGAAGATTCTTTTGCAGATGGCTTGTTGGATTGTCCACACTATACCCGCCCTGAAGTATTAGACGGTATGCAAGTTCCTGATATTTTATTATCTGGAAATCATGCAAAGATAAATAGCTGGCGTATGAAGCAATCACTTGGCCGTACCTGGCTTAGAAGACCTGAGCTTCTGGAAAGCCTAGCTCTGACTGACGAGCAGAGGATGTTGCTGACTGAGTTTCAAAATGAATATCAGTCTGGGCAACAAGTGAATCTAGACAATTAAACTAATTGTCTAACATATATCAGTTTACCTAGGGTAAGAGAATTATTATGAGCAACATTATTAAACAACTTGAACAAGAGCAGATGAAGCAGGACCTACCTTCATTCCGTCCAGGTGATACTGTGGAAGTTAAGGTATGGGTCGTAGAAGGCTCTAAAAAACGTCTGCAGGCATTTGAGGGCGTGGTTATTGCTATTCGTAATCGCGGTCTGCACTCTGCATTCACTGTTCGTAAAATTTCTAACGGCGAAGGTGTTGAGCGTGTATTCCAAACTCACTCTCCAGTCGTAGATAGCATCGCTGTTAAACGTCGTGGTGCCGTTCGTAGAGCTAAACTGTACTACCTGCGTGAGCGTTCTGGTAAGGCAGCTCGTATCAAAGAGCGTCTGAACGCCAAGTAATACGCTTTCGCTACATCCGAAAGTTACGATAAGGCCCGCTTTAGCGGGCCTTTCTGCGTTTAATAACTTATTTTTATTTATCACAATGCTATGTCTTTGATGACATTTTTTATCTATATTTTGTTTTCATCTATTCTTTTTCTTCTGCTTTTTTTCTTAACCCATTCTCTTTATCAATAATCTTTATTTTTATACGAATTATTACTTAAATCCATGGGTTTCGTAAACATTATTATACGAAAAAACAAATGACATTTGTTTTTTAATCTTTTTTTATTTGGATTTGTCTTTAATATTATTTAAAATCAATCAGCTATGTATGTGTAATTAATTATTTACAAGACTGTATTTATTTTACATTAATGGATTGTAATCTTTACGTCTCATGGTATCTTATGTCTTAAGCAATCAAACACAATATATAAACAATAAGTTAAGTAGGTAATAAAAATGATCATGCAAAAAGATGCACTCAATAATGTGAATATTCATGACGAACAGGTACTCATTACACCTGAAGCTTTGAAACAAAAGTTTCCACTGAGTAACAGCAATCTGCATGCCATTGCTGCTTCACGTAAAACAATTGCTGATATTATTCATCAGCGTGATCCACGCTTACTCGTAGTATGTGGTCCTTGTTCTATTCATGATGTAGACGCTGCGATTGAATACGGCCAACGTTTACAGAAGCTTGCTGAAGAATTGAGTGATAGTTTATATATTGTGATGCGTGTTTATTTTGAAAAACCGCGTACGACGGTAGGTTGGAAAGGTTTAATTAGTGATCCATTAATGGATGGTTCATTTGATATGGAAAAAGGGTTGCATATTGCTCGTGATCTTCTGACTAATTTAGTTGAAATGGGCTTACCACTTGCAACTGAAGCTTTAGATCCCAATAATCCCCAATACCTAGGAGACCTCTTCAGTTGGTCGGCAATTGGTGCAAGAACGACTGAATCACAAACTCATAGGGAGATGGCATCTGGTTTGTCTATGCCTGTTGGCTTTAAAAATGGAACCGATGGTAGTTTATCCACGGCAATTAACGCCATGAAAGCAGCTTCGATGTCACATCGTTTTATGGGTATCAATCAATCTGGTCAAGTAAGTTTGTTACATACAAAAGGCAATGAAAACGGGCATGTTATTTTACGTGGTGGTAAAACGCCAAATTATAGCCCTGAAGATATTGCCGCTTGTGAAATCGAAATGAGAAAAGCAGGGCTCGAGCCATCATTGATGGTTGACTGTAGTCATGGTAATTCAAATAAAGATTACCGTCGTCAACCACTGGTTATTGATTCTATTATTGAACAAATAACTAATGGAAATCAGTCAATAACAGGTATTATGTTAGAAAGCCATTTAAATGAAGGCAATCAAAGTTCAGAGCAACCACGTGATGCGATGAAGTATGGCGTATCTGTGACAGATGCCTGCATTAACTGGGAAACAACCGAATCAGTACTGCGTAATTTACATCAGGCATTATCTCCCGTGCTTGAACAACGTGCAGAAAAATTAGAAATCGCGAGCTAATACAAGGTATAGGTATGTCTGTTGAACTTTCTCATCTTAGGGAACAAATTGATGAAGTTGATAAATCTTTATTGGATTTATTAGCTAAACGGTTACAACTTGTCGCTGAAGTTGGCGAAGTTAAAAGCTTACATGGGCTACCAATTTATGTACCTGAGCGGGAGTCAAGCATGTTGACTGCTCGTCGCCAAGAAGCTGAACGTATGGGGATCCCTCCTGATCTGATAGAAGATATTCTTCGTCGCATTATGAGGGAGTCCTATGCGCGTGAAAATGATAAAGGTTTTAAAACATTAAAACCTGACGCTGGCCCAATTGTTATTGTTGGCGGTGATGGTAAAATGGGGCGGTTATTTAATCGCCTACTTACTTTATCCGGTTACCAAGTTAAAGTGCTTTCTGAACATGATTGGCCTCAAGCAGAATCGATTCTATCAGGCGCAAGTGTAGTTATCATCAGTGTTCCAATACATTTAACGGTACAAATCATTCAACAGCTACCTAAACTAAATAAAGATACGTTGCTGATTGATATTGCATCTATCAAACAGAAGCCGTTACAAGCAATGCTCGCTGCTCATGAAGGGCCAGTTCTAGGTTTACATCCTATGTTTGGTTCAGATGTAGGCAGTGTAGCTAAACAAGTATTTGCTTTTTGTGATGGTAGAAGTAGTGAGTCTTATCAGTGGTTTCTTGAGCAATTACAAGTTTGGGGAGCGCGCCTGAAAAAAATAGTGGCTGATGACCATGATAAAAACATGAGCTTTATTCAAGCATTACGCCATTTTGCGACATTTACATATGGTCAAAATTTGGCGAAAGAGCAAGTCGATTTACAGCAATTGTTAGATCTGTCATCTCCAATTTATCGTTTGGAGCTTGCAATGGTCGGGCGTTTATTTGCTCAAGATCCACAACTTTATGCGGACATTATTATGTCCTCCGATGAAAATGTTGAGCTAATTCGTCGTTACTATCAATTATTAGGGCAGTCAATTGAAATGCTCGAAAGAAAAGATAAAGATGAATTTATACGGCAATTTAATGAAGTTAGTAAATGGTTTGGCGAAGATGCTCATCATTTCATGAAAGAGAGCCAATCACTATTACAACGTGCAAACGACAATCGCAAGTAAGTTATATTGTAGCTTTCAATGTTTGAGCACAATGATAGATAAATGATTCGGTTAAAAAAGCTAGTCGGTGTGAATCGACTAGCTTTCGTTTTATGAAAAGTAATTTACTGATGATATAAGCTAGGGTGTTATTTTTTCAGGTTCAACAGGAACAATGTTTTCGGAAGGGTAACAACCGAGAATTTTGATTGAGCGAGTTATTGCTGATAGCTCTTTTAATGCTTGCAGCATATTGTCTGAGCGCACATTGGCATGTACATCAATATAAAACATCTCTTCCCATGGTTTGCCATTAATTGGACGTGATTCTAGTTTGCTCATAATTATTTTATTATTTTTTAAAATAATTAATGCATCAACTAACGCACCAGCCTGTTGTCCAGTTGTGATCAGTAGCGTTGTTTTAGCTGGAACCTGTTCAGTCACTTCTATGGGCTGCTGAGCAACAACAATAAAACGAGTCATGTTAATTTGTTGATTAGCTAGGCTATGTTCTTGAACTTGTAAACCGTAAAGAGTACCTCCAGCCTCACTCCCCAAGGCTGCGACATTGGGTAAATTTAACTGTGCTACGTTTTGCATTGCGCTGGAAGTACTGTCGCAATATTCAATTTTCCAATGTGGGAATTGAGATAAGTATTGGCTACATTGTTGGAATGGTTGTGGATGGCTGTAGACAGTATCTATTTTACTCAGATCAGTTTTACCCGCCGTTAGTAGGCAATGGTTAATTGGTAAACGGATCTCACCGACAATTGATAATGTGGTGTTTTGAAGTAAGTCATAAACATCATTAATAGCACCTGAGCTGGTGTTTTCAATCGGTAAGATACCATAATCAGCTTGACCGCTTTCGACGAGAGAGAAAATATCTTGAAATTTATGGCAACTGCATTCAACTAATTGATCGAAGTATCGAGCTGAATATTGGCGTGCTGCAATATGTGAGTAAGAACCTTTAGGGCCTAAAAATGCAAAGCGTGCAGAGTCATTTGGAGTCAGGTTAAGGTGTTGTTGTAAGATGGCTTGTTGAGTAAGAACTGAGTCCTCAATGATCATCTGAAATAGGCGAGTGACATAAAAGCCATCTAATCCTAATGGTCTAGCTTTATTGATTAAAACATCAAGCAATTGACGCTCACGTTCTTTGTCTCGGATTGGGCGGCTATCTTCCAATTTTGTTTGTGCGACCTCAACGGCATATCCGCGTCTCTTAGCCAGTAGGCCGAGAAGTTCACTGTCCAATTGGCTGATTTTTTCACGTACTTTCAGTAAATTAGTGCTGTTGTCCATCCTACCTACCCTATAAAACATCAGTGAATAAAAAAGCCCCCTGAGTGAGGGGGCTTTAAAATCTTGTCTTCTTTTCTTTCTCGAACGACAAAAAGCCCCTAATAAGAGTGGCTAAAGAAGAAAAAGAAGACAAAATTCATGTTCATATTATATTTCCGTTAATTGTTTGCTTCCTAAATAAACCCGATACGCGCTCAGATGTCAACAAAAAACAAACGCATATATGAAAAACGCGCCCATTAAGAGCGCGTTATGAGGTTTCAAGATAAGTTTGTAGATAATATAAAATTATAACGTAACGAGGTTCGCTTCTTTTACACTATTGTTGGCTCTTCTTGATTCTCCTTTGTGTTGTGTTTTATTAAGTTGTCTTTCTAATTTGTTAATTAACTCATTTATAGCAACATACATGTCTTCATGTTTGGCACTTGCAACTAATTTTCCTGTCGCTGTTTTGATGTTGGCATCTACCATAAAACCTTGTGGCTCTTTTGATAATACAACATGTGTATTAATCAAAGAGACTTGCCATTTATCGAGTTTACTAAGACGGCCCTCAATGTGTTCTCGGATAGCGGGAGTAATATCCATTTGTTTGCTAGTTATGTTCACTATCATATAGTTACCTCTCATTGTTTCCGTCTTCGATGTACCTAGAATACTAATTATTTGCATAAAAAACGTGATGTGCGTCACACTTTTGACACGTAATGATTAGCCTTAATCTTAACTGTGATTGAACATAAAAAAGGAAGGGAAAGAGATTGCCTATTTTGATTTCTTGAGCGAAACTGAAATAGTTGACTATCAAAACGGTTAATAGTCGGTGCTTTTTTTGGGCTAAATTCTAGGCTCGTGGAAGTTCGCTAAAATTTAAAGAGTCACGATATCTCGATAATAGAAATATCTCGAAAACATGAGTGTCACAAGGGTTTAAAAGTTCGTCTTGCTGCTTCTAAAAAGCAAAAATTTACTGATTTTGATTCATTTTGATTAGCGTGACATGTCACGATTTTTCAGTTTTATGAGAAAAAACAGCAGCCTAAGCTGCTATTTTTTCAAAATTAATTATATGCTAATTATTGTTTGCAGCAATAATACTCTGAACTTTATTAGCTTCTACATTTAATCCCATTTCTTTATAAGCTATCTCCATGTATTTTAATGCTTTATGGGTAGCTTCAGTGTCTGGATAATCTCTAAGCATCTGTTGTACACGATTTACTACCGCGACATAAGCACCGCGTTTGTTGTAGTATTCAGCAACAGAGAGATCAAATCTTGCCAAACGATCTTTTAAATAAACGAGACGTTTAGTGGAATCATTAGCATAGAGACTGTTAGGATAGTAACGCGCTAATTGGCTAAAATCTTTAAAGGCTACTCTTGCATGTTGTGGGTCTCTATCTGAACGGTCGATACCAAAGAAACCTTGCAATGTACTGTCATCTAAAGCCATTGCAGTCAAACCACGCATATAAAGAACATAGTCAATGTTTGGATGCGTTGGATTTAAACGCATAAAACGGTCAATTGCCGCTATCGCCATTGGTAGCTCAGCTGATTTATAATAAGCATAAATCAGGTCTAATTGTACCTGCTGAGCATATGGGCCAAATGGATAGCGGTTATCCAACGCTTCCAGTTGCTTGATGGCTGCTTTATAGTTACCGTCCTGTAGCTTTTGCTGACCAACACTGTACATTTCAGCTGGAGTGCTATCAGGGTTGACTTCATTATTGCTGGAGCATCCGGTGAGAACCAGGCTCAACGTGGCGGCAGCCACCAGATATTTCATACGTATCATCACGTGTTGGTTATCCTCTGAGTGTTTCGAGGGAGACTATCCGTAAGGCTCCCGGCAAAAATTCGAGTTACAATAGCATATATTTTAAATAAAACGGCTACGCCGTCAAAATACAAACACTAAAAAAGTAGATTAATTTATGGCTCAACAAGTACAACTTAATGCAATTGTTGCTGAATCACAGCTCGGTCAACGTTTAGATCAAGCTTTAGCTGAATTGTTCCCTGATTATTCACGTTCACGTATAAAAGAGTGGATTTTAGATGATAGAGTGCAGGTTAATGGGAAAGTTATCAATAAGCCAAAGGAAAAAGTTTTAGGTAGCGAACAAATTTTAATCGATGCTTTAATTGAAGAGCCTAATCGCTGGGAACCGCAAGATATCCCTCTTGATGTTATTTATGAAGATGACGATATCCTTGTTATTAATAAGCCACGTGGTTTGGTTGTGCATCCAGGTGCTGGTAATCCGGATAAAACTATTTTAAATGCATTACTTTATCGCTATCCAGAAATTGTCGATGTACCACGCGCTGGTATTGTTCACCGTCTAGATAAAGATACGACAGGTTTGATGGTAGTTGCTAAAACAGTTCCAGCACAAACTCGTTTGGTGGAATCACTGCAATTGCGTGAAATTACTCGTGAATATGAGGCGGTTGCTGTTGGTCGAATGACGGCAGGTGGTATGGTTGAAGAGCCTATATCAAGGCACCCAACCAAACGTACCCACATGGCTGTTCATCCAATGGGGAAACCTGCTATTACGCACTACCGCATCATGGAGCACTTTAGAGCACATACTCGCTTACGTCTGCGTCTTGAAACCGGTCGAACGCACCAAATCAGAGTCCATATGGCACATATTAATCATCCACTTATTGGTGATGCTTTATATGGTGGACGTCCTCGTCCGTTAAAAGGTGCTACTGAAGAATTCTTTGATGTAATGCGTAAATTTGATCGTCAAGCTTTGCATGCAACGATGCTGCGTTTGTATCACCCAATTTCAGGTATTCAAATGGAGTGGCATGCTCCATTACCTGATGATATGGTTGAGCTTATTAATGCCCTAAAAGCTGACTTTTTACTGCATAAAGACAATATGGACTGGTAATGAACGAACTGATTTTTCCTGACTGGCCGCAGCCTAAGAATGTATTAAGCTGTAGTACTACACGTATTGGTGGGGTCAGCTTGCCCCCATTTGATAGTTTGAATTTGGGTAGTCATGTCGGTGATGTACCCGAAGCCGTCAGTGAAAATCGTAGTCGTTTAGTTTCATTAGCTAACTTGCCTCAACATCCGTTGTGGCTAGAACAAATCCATGGAACAAAGGTATTACACTTAAACGGTAATACCTTTGAAAATAGGCAGGCTGATGCAATTTATACTAATCAAGCTGGCCAAGTTTGCGCAATTATGACGGCAGATTGCTTACCTGTTTTATTTTGTAGTAAAGATGGTAAAGAGGTTGCCGCAGCACATGCCGGCTGGAGAGGCTTGTGTGATGGCATTCTTGAAAATACTATTTCTCAATTTACTAATCCTGCCAATGAAATTATGGCTTGGCTTGGTCCTGCGATTGGTCCTGAAAAATTTGAAGTCGGTGCTGAAGTTAGGCAAGCATTTATTAATCAATCAAACGATTTAAAATCAGGTTTTATCGCGAAGGGTGATAAATTTTTAGCTGATATCTATTTATTAGCTCGTATAAAGCTGCAAGCAGTTGGGATCTCATCTATTTATGGTGGTTCTTTTTGTACTGTGAGCGATGAAAACAGATTTTTTTCCTACCGCCGAGCTGGAAAGACGGGGCGGATGGCCTCATTAATATGGGTAAACAAATAACAATTAGTTATTTATTCCGAAATAACATATATCACTAAAATAATCACTCTCTAAACTTGAATAAATAAAAAATAGACCCTATTTATTATTCAGAAGCAATTTTAATCTCATACTTAGTGGAGGTGTTATGCGTCTGGATCGTTTAACTAATAAATTCCAGCAAGCTCTCGCTGACGCCCAGTCATTAGCCCTTGGGCGCGAAAATCAGTTTATAGAACCAATTCATTTATTAAGTGCACTTTTTAATCAAGAAAGCGGATCAGTTCGTCCTCTTTTGACGACGATAGGTGTCAACGCAGTACAATTTCAACATCAAATTGAAGATGCACTTGCCCGTTTACCTCAAGTGCAAGGTGTTGCTGGGGATGTACAACCATCAAATGACCTAATGCGTCATTTGAATTTATGTGATCAACTCGCACAAAAAAATGGAGACGAATTTATCTCCTCCGAGTTATTTCTTGTCGCTGCTATAGAAGCCAATACATCGCTTGCAGATATGCTCAAAGCAGCAGGTGTTAATAAAGCTAATTTGAATAAGGCAATAGAACAGATGCGTGGTGGAGATAAAGTGAATGACCAAAGCGCTGAAGACCAGCGTCAAGCTCTAAAGAAATTTACTGTCGACCTGACTGAGCGTGCCGAACAAGGCAAGTTAGACCCAGTAATTGGCCGCGATGAGGAAATTCGTCGTACTATTCAAGTGTTACAACGTCGTACAAAAAACAATCCAGTACTCATTGGTGAACCCGGTGTAGGTAAAACTGCAATTGTTGAAGGACTGGCACAACGTATTGTTAACGGTGAAGTTCCTGAAGGTCTAAAAAATAAACGTGTATTGTCTCTTGATATGGGGGCGTTGATTGCAGGTGCTAAATATCGTGGTGAATTTGAAGAGCGTTTAAAAGGCGTATTAAATGACTTAGCTAAACAGGAAGGTAATGTCATTCTGTTTATTGATGAGTTACATACTATGGTTGGCGCAGGTAAATCTGACGGCGCTATGGATGCGGGTAATATGTTAAAACCTGCATTAGCACGCGGGGAGCTACATTGTGTTGGTGCAACTACATTGGATGAATATCGCCAATATATAGAGAAAGATCCCGCTTTAGAGCGTCGTTTCCAAAAAGTATATGTTGCAGAGCCAAGTGTTGAAGATACCATCGCAATCTTACGTGGTTTGAAAGAACGCTATGAATTGCACCACCATGTGCAAATTACTGACCCAGCAATAGTTGCAGCTGCAACATTATCGCATCGGTATATCTCCGATCGTATGCTGCCAGATAAAGCTATCGACTTAATTGATGAAGCAGGTGCGAGCTTACGTATGCAAATGGACTCTAAACCAGAGTCACTCGATCGCTTGGAACGTCGTATCATCCAGCTCAAGCTAGAGCAACAAGCACTGAAAAAAGAGTCTGATGATGCGAGTAAAAAACGCCTTGAAATGTTGGAAGGCGAACTTGCAGAAAAAGAACGCGAGTATTCTTCCTTAGAAGAAGAGTGGAAAGCTGAAAAAGCATCATTAACGGGAACTCAGCATATTAAAGCTGAATTAGAAAATGCGCGTTACGAAATTGAAAAAGCTCGCCGTAGTGGTGATCTCGCTAAAATGTCTGAGTTACAGTATGGCCGTATTCCTGAGTTGGAAAAACAGCTAGAAGCAGCAACAAAGGCAGAGGGTAAAAGCATGAAGCTTTTACGCAATAAAGTCACCGATGTCGAGATTGCTGAAATTTTAGCGCGTTGGACTGGTATTCCTGTTTCTCGGATGCTGGAAAGTGAAAGAGAAAAACTGTTACGAATGGAACAGCAATTACATCGTCGAGTAATCGGCCAAGATGAAGCGGTTGTTGCGGTTTCAAATGCGATTCGTCGTAGCCGTGCGGGGTTGTCAGACCCTAATCGTCCAATAGGATCATTTATGTTCCTTGGTCCAACAGGCGTAGGTAAGACCGAACTGTGTAAAGCACTCGCAAACTTTATGTTTGATAGTGATGATGCAATGGTTCGAATTGATATGTCTGAATTTATGGAGAAGCATTCAGTCTCACGCTTAGTAGGTGCACCTCCAGGATATGTAGGTTATGAAGAAGGTGGCTACCTAACCGAAGCGGTTCGCCGTCGTCCATATTCAGTTATTTTATTGGACGAAGTAGAAAAAGCGCATCCTGATGTCTTTAATATCTTACTTCAAGTATTAGATGATGGGCGTTTAACTGATGGGCAAGGTAGAACTGTTGATTTCCGTAATACAGTGATCATCATGACTTCAAACCTTGGCTCTGATTTAATTCAAGAACGTTTTGGTGTAATCGGTTATTCAGAAATGAAAGATATGGTGATGGAAGTTGTTGCTCACAGCTTCAGACCAGAATTTATCAACCGTATTGATGAAGTAGTTGTGTTCCATCCATTAGGTAAAGAACACATTATGAATATTGCCAATATCCAGCTTGCTCGTCTATATAAACGTCTTGAAGAGCATGGATATGAAGTTAGTGCAACACCAGCTGCATTAGAGAAAATTGGTGAAGCCGGCTTTGACCCAATCTTTGGTGCGCGCCCTTTAAAACGCGCTATCCAACAAGAAATAGAAAACCCGCTTGCACAAGAGATATTGTCAGGTAAGTTGATTCCGGGTAAACCAGTGACTCTAGATGTTGAAAATGATGAAATCATTGCTAAACAGTAACGACTCACAGATTAAAGAGTAAATCGAAAGGCGGCCATGTGCCGCCTTTTTACTAAATTTATTAAAAATAGGTGATAAAACACCCAGATCTGATGTATAAATAAGCGTAAAGTACAAAAGGTAATCGGTTGTCA
>NZ_KB233226.1:0-132104 GCF_000314855.2 Providencia burhodogranariea DSM 19968
ATCGAGAGTCAAGCTTTTTTTTTCGCTTATCTTTTCAGATTCTCTCGCTGACTACGTTGTGCCTGTTGGCTTGTCACCGCGTTTTGCGTTGACTCATCGTGGGTCAGTGGATGCGCATTATAGGGAGCTAAAAAAATCCCGCAACCCTTTTTTTGCATTTTTTTTTCGCTTGCTCAGCTTTCCAGCAAATTTAACTTAGATAGCTAGTTTTTGCAGCGAAATGAACCCTTCCGCCGCTAAAACAGGTTGTAACTCTTGGACTATTTCCTCCATAAGGAGGCAATATGCAAAATCTTTTTCTTCCGTAGGAATAATTTCGGCCTGATTATTGACCAACCAAACCGTTCTTCTCGCTATTGCTGAGCCTGAATCAATAAATCTTGTACCATTTGGCAAGACTTCCTCTAGTTCTTCTATTAATAGAGGAAAATGAGTACAACCCAATATAACAGTATCAGGGGGCTCAGGCATTCTGATCCAGGGCTTAACAGCTTGAATCACTTCCGCTAAGGGTATTTTTTCACCGTGAAGCTTTCTTTCTGCGAGTTGTACGAGTTCGGCAGAACCCAATGAAACGACTTTGCAGTCTGTCGCAAAGCGTTCTATCAGTTCCTTAGTATATTCACGATTAACCGTACCTTTTGTTGCTAGCAAACCCACGACACCATTGCGGGTCAGTTTAGTTGCGGGCTTAATCGCAGGAACGACACCAACGACAGGGAAACTGAAATGTGCCCTGAGATTAGGTAAGCTCACCGTACTTGCGGTGTTACAAGCAATAATAGCAATAGTCAGTGCATGTTTTTTCGCGATGGCATTAACGATTTGATAAACCCTATCGATAATAAACTCTTCACTTTTTTCGCCATACGGAAAAGCTTCGTTATCGAATGCATATATATAGTGTGCATTCGGAAGAAGCTTTTTGACTTCACGATAAACAGATAACCCGCCCACTCCTGAGTCAAACACAAGAATGGTCGGGCGAATAGATAGGTTGTTATTAGAAGTTGTAGCTTCCTGTAAGGAAATATTCTCTTCCAGCGGTGCGATAACCATATGCGGTCTCATAGTCTTTATCGAACATATTGGCTATTTTACCACGAATTGTTAAATGTGAAGTGATCGGATATGCAGCTGTGATATCCCATAGACTAACGCCGCCTAACTTTAATCGTTGCGAGCTACCATTATCATAGTATGCAGTGTCATAGCGAGAACCTATGTATTGATAAGTGACCCCCATATCTACACTATAAATAGGCCAGTCGAGTTGATACTTAACTTGTTGTTTTGCCCTACGAGCTAACACTTCATTAGTATCTTTATTTCGAGGGTCTACATATTGATAAGTTAATTGATGATGGAAAATACCTGTCTCTAATTCCCCAACCCATTCTATTCCTTTGATTTCAGCTTTCCCTATGTTTTCATAAGTGCTGATTGGATTTCCTGATTTGAATGCAATCAAGTTATCAATGTCATTACGGTAAGCATTTAGTTGCCAAAATAAAAGTCCCGTTGTGCCTTCTAAACCAATTTCCCACTGCTTGCTTTCTTCAGGCTTTAGGTCTGGATTTCCTTTTGTGTTCCAAGCGGGGTTATCTACATACAGCTGGTTTAAATTAGGCGCTTTGTAGGCTGTCGCATAAGATCCAATTAGCTTGTAACCATCATAAAATTCCCAAGCTAAACCTGATTGCCATGTGGTGTGCCAATCAAATTCGGAATGATGGTCGGATCGAACAGCAGCCTCTGCAGTCACTGAGTCAATAAATGCATATTGTCCTGTTATATAAATGCCCGTGTTGTTAACCGTTTCTTTTTTACTTGTCATTGTATAACCACCGGGTTCAATACTTTGACGTTGGTAATCAAGGCCTGCACTGATATTGCCTTTATCTAAGTGATAGTTGTTACCCCACTGAAGATTATATTGCTTTGACTCATCAAGATTTGAATATGAACCATACTGCCCATACCTAGGATCAAAATTGTAATCTTTTACGCGGCTATAACTTCCCATTAAGGATGTGGAGTACTTATCTTGGTGATACTTCACTCCTGCTTCATAGGTACGGCTATATAGCTTTCTTGTATCAACAAGATAGTTATTACCGTTTGAATAATCCTTACTGTAATAGCCATCATAACTGGTTCGATTGTCGTACCCATAAGCACGTGCGTAAGCTAATATTTCAGAAGATAATTGATGCTCAATCCCTAACCATAAAGTTTTACTGAGAAAACCATCTTTATCAGGTTGTGGATGCCCACCTGTATTTCCTCTAGCCTCCACATCAAATCCTGTTGTATGCGTATAAGCACCTGCCGCAGTAACTGTTGTGTTCTCACCTATTTTTTGTTGAGTAGAACCATTATAGTTTTGGTAGCCATAAGAACCGACTCCAGCATTTAGTGTTGTACCGTCATTGTCGCGACGAGTAATAATATTAACAACTCCACCCACTGCATCGGACCCATAAACAGCCGATCTCGCTCCTCGAATAAATTCAATTCGTTGTACTAAAGAAATAGGAATTTGGCTGAGGTCAGAAGATCCTGAAATACCAGCTTGATTTAATCGAACACCATCAATTAAAACTAATACATGTCGAGATTCAGTTCCTCTAATAAAAAGAGAACTTAATTGCCCAACCCCACCATTTTGGGCAACATCCACACCCGGCAGGCGTCTTAGAACATCAATCACGGTATTTGACTGCCAGTGATCAATTTCATCCCGTGTAACCACAGTAATAGGAGCGAGTACAGATGAAATAGGCTGTTCAAAACGGTTTGCAGTTACCACCATTTCATCAGATTGATTATTTGCATTTGCCAGAGAAGAAATACCACACAGCACTGCCACTGTAGCGGCCGATAACGGTAGCAACTTTTTATTATTCATTATGATAATACCCGGAAATCAATTTAATTAAGATTCCGCGAGGTTGGATATTAGATTCGCGCCAATATTCAACTAAGCGATAAAGTTGTGGCAGGTCTTCGGACTTAGAGGAATCCAATTATCTTTCAAAGAGTAGATATGTTGACTAGATTAAGCTGACTGACATATTTCTATATACTCAGGACTACCGTCACTGCCTACTTTCTTAGGCCTTGAATGATTTTATGGATATTTCGATATTTAGAAGCGACTTCCCATCTATTTGACAGTGTCATAGGCTTTCTTAATCCTCATTACCGCTGCGCGTCAGTCTCGGACTTTCACCGAGTTCCCTATTTTTTATTCAGACCACAACGTTATTATCCTAATGGGATTTAATTTTAGTGTCTATGGATGCAGAATCAAAACTGGACATCTGTACCGCTTGCCCTACAATTTCGCCCCTACAAATGCAATTTTTTACTGTTTTATGTTTATAGGGCCATATTGATGCACACTGAACACTATGAACTGCAACTTGCAGAAAAAGTAGAACGCTTGAAAAACATGATGGCCCCTTATGCGGCACCTGAACCAGAAGTATTCGAGTCTCCTGAATCTCATTACCGCATGCGTGCAGAATTTAGACTATGGCATGAAGGTGATGACTTGTTTCACATCATGTTTGATAAAAAAACGAAAGAACGCATTCGTATCGATCAATTTCCTGTCGCCAGCCAGCTCATTAATAATATCATGATAGAAATATTGCCTTTAATTAAGCAAAGTGAGCTATTACGCCATAAATTATTTCAAATTGATTATCTTTCAACACTCAGTAATAAATTAATTGTTTCTTTGCTTTACCATAAAAAATTAGGTGAAGAGTGGGCGGAAGAAGCTAAGCAATTAAAAGCAACGTTAGTTACCAAAGGTTTTGACCTACAACTTATTGGCCGTGCTTCAAAAACTAAAATCATGTTCGATAATGATTTTGTCGATGAAGTGTTGCCAATAAATGGCCGAGATATGATTTATCGCCAAGTCGAAAATAGCTTTACTCAACCTAATGCTCACGTAAATATAAAAATGTTGGAATGGGCAATAGCTGCAACGCAAGGCGCAACAGGTGATTTATTGGAACTTTATTGTGGAAATGGAAATTTTTCGTTGGCATTAGCGCAAAATTTCAATCATGTTTTGGCTACAGAGATAGCTAAGCCATCTGTTGCAGCTGCACAATACAATATCTCAGCGAATAAAATCGATAATGTGCAGATTATCCGAATGTCAGCAGAGGATTTTACACAGGCTATGCGCGGTATTCGTGAATTTAGACGATTAGAAGGTATTAATCTTGCCGATTATCAATGTAATACGATTTTTGTCGATCCGCCGCGTAGTGGGTTAGATGATAAAACCGTTCAATTGGTACAAGCATATGACAATATTCTTTATATATCCTGTAATCCAGAAACCTTGTGCGATAATTTGTCAGTCTTGAATGAAACCCACAAAGTCGAAAAACTCGCACTATTTGACCAGTTCCCGTATACCCATCATATGGAAAGTGGGGTTTTACTCACCCGCCGTTAATGCATTCTGCTTTTCTTGATAATACTACCGCCCTAAAAAACACTAACGCCGCTATTTTGACAACGCGGCGTTTTTATTTGGTAGATGTTGAGACTAACTAAACTTCAGCTTCAGCTTCATTCTCAGCCGCAAGTTCTAATTGCTCTTTTTTGCGCGCTTTCCAACTGGTATAAAGCCACAATGCAAGAATAACAATAATGGTTGCAGGGATAAAGTTAGAACCCACATCAGGATGTTGAACACGTAAAATTGCAGAGTAAGCAAAGAGCCCTAAAAAGAAATTACCCACCACAAACTTAGGTAAACCGATCGGCATTGCATGATTCAAGTAGCGTTGATGTAAGCAATAAACAGCTAATACCAAGCTAATGATTGGAAATATGGAAAATTCTACTAAGGAGTTAAACAGAGCAGAAAAAGTTCCGTGAGTCGATAAGCCTACTACCAATGCAAGTAGTAGTGTGCTTTTCTCATAGCGATTGTATTCCGTCATTTTTTCTCCTTTATTATTTAGTGAGATCAGGATTAGTTCGGTTTTGTTTTTCTTGTTCACGGCGGTACCAGTAATATGCACCTTTTGCGATCATACGCAGCTGTAGCACTAACCGTTCTTCAAGGTACTGCCTTTTTTCTTCATCGATATCAAGAGCTTCAGCGCCTGCACTAAAAACGATCGTGACCATTGACTCTGCTTGCATTTCAGTGAAATGCCGCGGCATACGACTTTCTTGCTCTAGGTAGTCCGCCAGTTCTGCAATGAAATGCTGGATTTCACGAGCTACCGCTGCACGAAATTCCGCTGAAGTTCCAGAACGCTCACGCAATAATAACCTAAAGGCGTTGGGGTTATTACCAATAAACTCCATAAAAGTCGATA
Source organism: Providencia burhodogranariea DSM 19968 (assembly GCF_000314855.2). Lineage (GTDB taxonomy): Bacteria > Pseudomonadota > Gammaproteobacteria > Enterobacterales > Enterobacteriaceae > Providencia > Providencia burhodogranariea. The sequence continues at coordinate 5,364 of NZ_KB233226.1, forward strand.
TTGACGTTCGGATCACACTACCGCCTTTGGCGATACGCTGTCTCGCTTGGCGCATAAGTTGGCGTAGCATTAAGCCGCTTTCGTCAACCATTGTCAGCCCAAGCTCGTCAACATCTTTAAAGTGACGATAAAATGAGGTCGGAGCGATACCAGCCTCCCGCGCAACTTCGCGTAAGCTAAGGCTCGTGAAACTGCGTTCGGCACTTAATTGGCTAAATGCGGCTTCGATGAGCGAACGACGTGTTTTTTCTTTTTGTTTTGCTCTAACGCCAATAATATTACTCACGGTAATCCTGATTTCTATGTCATTAAACGGTAATTAATATATCAAAATTATGAAATTACATTGTGAATGTTTCTTCCCTAGCATACCTGAAATTTATCGAACTGTTTGAGAGAAAAAGCGATTAAGTTTACAGATTGTCTTTTTTCAGAATTAAGCCAATCATTTTTACTATGCTTTTGTTTATTGGCTGGCTACCAGCAATACAGCATCCCCCATCTCGTGCCACATTTCAATTTATAAATAAATGAAAAATAATTTACGCTATGTATTTCGGATTGTGACAAGGCGATAAAGTGAGCTAATCCTTAGGAGCATACATAAGTATGTGACTTGAATAGCTAAATTCATGTCAACAGCGACACTTCTTGAAGTATGACGAGTAAATAACCAACTGATATGCTACCATCTTGGGGTCATTTTGTTTTAGAGCAGGTCTTACCTTATGCAACACATCCATTTTGATGCAATTGTTATTGGTTCCGGGCCGGGTGGTGAAGGTGCCGCCATGGGACTCGTGAAACAAGGAAAAAACGTCGCCGTCATAGAACGCTATGAAAGTGTCGGTGGTGGCTGTACCCACTGGGGAACTATCCCTTCCAAAGCACTCCGTCATGCTGTTAGCCGAATTATCGAATTCAACCAAAATCCACTCTACAGCGATAATTCCCGATCTTTACACTCATCCTTCGCTGAAATTCTTAAGCATGCTGAAAGCGTGATTAGCCAACAAACACGTATGCGCCAAGGCTTTTATGAGCGTAATGGCTGCCAAATGTTTTCTGGTGAAGCAACCTTTATCGATGAACAACATCTTAGTGTGCGTTATCCTGATGGTAGTTGTGATGTTCTCAGCGCAGATAAAATCGTTATTGCAACGGGATCTCGTCCTTATTCCCCATCTGATGTTGATTTCAATCATTCACGCATTTACAACAGCGATACTATCCTCAACTTAACCCACGAACCACGCCATGTGATCATATATGGTGCAGGTGTTATTGGTTGTGAATATGCCTCAATCTTTCGTGGATTAAGTGTCAAAGTTGATTTAATCAACACACGTGACCACTTACTTGCCTTTTTAGATCAAGAAATGTCAGACGCGCTCTCTTATCACTTCTGGAATAGCGGTGTTGTTATTCGCCATAACGAAGAATATGAAAAAATTGAAGGCGTCGAAGATGGTGTAATTGTTCACCTTAAATCGGGTAAAAAAGTCAAAGCTGACTGTTTACTCTACGCAAATGGACGGACAGGTAATACCGATAAGCTAGGTTTAGCCAATGTCGGCATTGAAGCTGACAGTCGAGGGCTTATCAAGGTTGATAAAGCTTATCGTACTACCAATGAGCATATCTACGCTGTTGGAGATGTCATCGGTTATCCGAGCCTTGCATCAGCAGCATATGACCAAGGCCGTATCGCCGCTCGTGCAATCGCTAACGATTTAGGTAATGCGCACTTAGTTGAAGATATACCGACTGGTATTTATACCATTCCTGAAATTAGCTCTGTTGGTAAAACTGAGCAGCAATTAACAGCGATGAAAATACCTTATGAGGTCGGTCGTGCTCAGTTTAAGCATTTAGCGCGCGCGCAAATTGCGGGCATGAATGTCGGCAGTCTGAAAATTTTATTCCACCGTGAAACATTGCAGATTTTAGGCATTCACTGTTTCGGGGAAAGAGCGGCTGAGATTATTCATATCGGCCAAGCTATCATGGAACAAAAAGGGGAAGGAAATACAATTGAGTATTTTGTGAATACGACATTCAACTACCCAACGATGGCTGAAGCATTTCGTGTCGCAGCACTAAATGGTTTAAATCGACTATTTTAGTCACCACGCATAGTGATCGCCGGAATAATCCGGCAATCACTATTAAATCAATTCACTTTATTACTGTAATAGCTATTCATTAAATTATAAATGGCTCCAGCAAGTTGCTGATAGCGGCCACGTAATGGTGATCCTGGGCGATAAGCTAACACTACTGAGCGCTTCGGCTCTGGATTAATACACTTCAAATAACAAACACCATCACGATACCTTTCACTTGGCACAGCCAAATCAGGTAATAGCGTAATACCACTTCCTGCTGCCACCATATTTCTCAGTGTTTCTAAGCTTGTTGCACGGAAATGAGTATCTTCTTTTGCTCCAGCTTGAAAACAAAAGCCCATTGCTTGATCACGAAGACAATGGCCATCCTCCAGCATTAGCAATTTTTCACCCGATAATTCGGCCATTTCGATAGTATCTCGGTCATGCCATGAGTGACCTTCATAAATAGCTAACTTCATTGGTTCTTCAAATAATGGCTCGATAATAAAAGGGTCTGTCTCTTTCACTTGCGCTAAAATTGCACAATCTAACTTACCGCTATCCAACTGGGCGAGTAACTGTTGGGTTTGTTCTTCGTGCAGGTAAATTTCAAGCTTAGGAAATAATTTGTGTAATTCCGGAATAATAAGTGGTAATAAGTAAGGTGCAATCGTAGGAATTAACCCAATATGCAATGGGCCTGACATACTCTCACCTTGTAACGCAGCCATTTCTTGTAATACTTTAATTTCCCGTAGAATTGTTCTTGCTTGTTCAACAAGAAGTAACCCTTGTTGAGTGAATAAAACCTTACGGCTGGTTCTCTCCAACAACATAACACCAAGCTCTTCCTCTAACTTACGGATTTGGCCACTCAGTGTTGGCTGACTCACATGACAAGAATCAGCTGCTCGGCGAAAATGTTTATGCTCAGCCAATGCAACTAAATATTCCAAATCGCGAATGTTCATTTTTTAAGCCTTTTTAATATGAATTGCCAATCAGTATAACAGATACCTAATGCTTATAACTATCAAACAGCATTAATTCGTTCACTTTATCTGCATTTTTTATATTTTACACTTTCATTTTTTATATTTTACACTTTATTGAAACCTATAATAAATAACATGTAAAAACCATGTAAAGACAATAAAATCAATAAATTATAATTACATTGATAATGGTCATGGTATTAATCTTTCAAATGATTTAATCAAAATAGTGCACTATGTCATCAACAATGAATATTGATGATGACATAGTGCAAATAAAACCAGAGATACGACCAATCATAACCGCGAGGAATTCTTCACCATTCGATAGTTGAGAATACGCAATTCAGTCTTTTGATAATTTGAAGATACCCAAAATAATTCGAGTATTGTGTGAGCTCCTCGCAAAGCTAATCCTATAAAAAGTTAAGCTTTCGAGTAATTGAATACGGCGCTATACCTATAACACACGTGAGATGACTTGATATATTGCAGATGTATACCGAAACAGGGCAGATATCATCATGGCGTGGGAGAATCCCACACCATGTTTAACATTATAATCCTAAGCGTGCTTTAGCGTCAGCAATCGCCTTTAATACTTGATTCTTCGATACACCGCCTTTCGCTAAGCGCTTATCTAGACATGACTGCAATGATAGAATTTCATAAACATCTAGCTGGATCGTATTGCTAAATTTTTGTAAATCACTCAGAGCCATCTCTTCGAGCGCTTTACCTTGGCTAATTGCTGTTACCACTGCTTCGCCAACAATATGATGGGCCTCTCTAAATGGAACGCCTTTTGCCACTAAGTAATCAGCAAGTTCTGTCGCGTTTGCATAGCCTTGTTTTGCAGCTTCTTCACAGCGACTATTACGGATTTGAATACCATCAAGCACAAGTACGGCCATATGCATACAGTCTAACCAGGTATCCAATGCATCAAACAAGCCTTCTTTGTCTTCTTGCATATCTTTATTATAAGCAAGTGGCAAGCCTTTCAAGGTCATCATCATGCCAGTTAATGCGCCTTGAACACGACCACATTTTCCACGAATAAGTTCTAATGCATCTGGGTTTTTCTTTTGTGGCATCAATGAAGAACCTGAGGTTACTTTATCTGAAAGCTCAACAAAACCGGCCTCACCGCTATTAAAGAAAATTAAATCTTCTGCAAAACGAGATAAATGCACCATACCAATGCTCGCATCAGATAACAGCTCTAATACATGATCTCTGTCTGAAACGGTATCTAAACTATTACGAGTTGCTGATGCAAAACCTAACCAAGAAGCTAGCTGCTCGCGATCAATATCGTAAGCGGTTCCGGCTAAAGCGCCACAACCTAATGGACTAACATCAAGGCGTTTTAAGGTATCTTGTAGACGACTTTCATCACGCGCTAACATTTCGCTGTAAGCCAAACACCAGTGAGCAAATGTCACAGGTTGTGCACGTTGCAAATGGGTATAGCCTGGCATCACTGCATCTTGGTTATTTTCAGCTGTTACTACCAAAGCTTTTTGTAACTCAGTAACCGCTTCTAATAACAACACAACTTGGTCTTTACACCATAATTTCAAATCCGTTGCCACTTGGTCATTACGGCTACGACCCGTGTGCAATTTTTTACCCAGATCACCTACTTTATCAATCAGTTTTCCTTCAACCCAGCTATGGATATCCTCGGCATCACTTTGTAGAATAATTTCTGGGTTGTCTTGAACTTCTTTCAACAAACTATTCAGCGCTTGCTCTAGAGATTGTTGTTCACTGTCCGATAGCACTCCAACTGTGACCAACGCTTTTGACCATGCAACCGAACCAATAATGTCCTGTTGCGCTAAGCGGTAATCAAAACGCAATGAATCATTAAATTGCTTAAACCGCTTATCGGCTTCTTGACTAAAACGTCCACCCCAAAGTGCCATAACTGATCCCTATCTGATTGATAAAATAAATTTTGCTCCCGGCAGCTAATCGCTGCCGGGGGTCGTACGCTAACAATAATACTTATGCTTTGTTTTGCTCTTTTAACGCACGGATACGCGAAGAAAGAGAGTACAAACGAATAAAGCCACCAGCATGGCTGTGATCATAAACGTCATCTTCACCGAAAGTTGCAAACTCTTCAGAGTATAGGCTGTTGTCTGCTTTTTTCTGGATAGCGGTCACTTGACCTTTATACAGTTCCAGCACAACTTCACCTGTCACATCTTGCGCTAAAGATTCTGCTGCGGCTTGCAGTGAATGACGCAAAGGTGCAAACCAACGTCCGTCATAGACGACATAAGACATCTCAAGACCTAACTGCTCACGCCATTTAAAGCTATCACGGTCAAGAACGAGTTGCTCCACGCCACGCAGTGCTGCCATCATGATGGTACCACCTGGGGTTTCGTAGCAGCCACGAGATTTCATACCCACTAAACGGTTTTCTACGATATCAATACGTCCTACACCATGTTTTGCACCCAATACGTTCAATGTATCAAGGCAACCTAATGGAGAGAGTGCGTTACCATTTACAGAAACAACTTCACCATGTTTAACACCGACTGTGACTAGTTCAGCTTCATCTGGTGCATTTTTAGGATCAACCGTCCACACCCAACAATCTTGGTTTGCTGCATTCCATGTGCTTTCAAGTACCCCACCTTCGGTAGAGATGTGCCATGCGTTCTCATCACGGCTATAGATTTTTTCAAGGCTTGCCGTTGTTGGAATATTACGCTCTTTCAGATAATCCAATAATGCTTCACGTGAACGTAAATCCCACTCACGCCATGGTGCAACCACTTTTAGTTGTGGAGCTAATGCAGTATAAGTGCTTTCGAAACGGACTTGGTCATTTCCTTTACCAGTTGCGCCATGAGCCACTGCATCTGCACCGACTTTCAGTGCAATTTCAACTTGCGCTTTAGCGATAATAGGACGAGCCATTGATGTACCCAGTAGGTAGCTACCTTCATACAGAGCACCTGTTTTCAATACTGGGTAGATATAGTCTTTGATAAACTCTTCACGTAAATCAACGACATAACATTCAGATGCACCTGATTGTAGTGCTTTTTGCTCTACACCAACTAAATCTTCTCTGTCTTGGCCTACATCCGCGACAAATGCAATCACTTCACAATCATCATAGTTTTCTTTCAACCATGGAATAATTGCTGATGTATCTAGACCACCTGAGTATGCTAATACAATTTTTTTAATGCCCTTTTTCATAACTTACCTATCCCAATTCTGCTTAATTAATGAGTTCATTTGTACGGTGTCGGCACTGCCGACCAAGCGCATCATGATTATGATGCTAAAATTCTAGTGCCTATCGCTGTGCCATTGAACAGCGCAGGTAATTGATCAGCATGACGCCAGCTTGCAATATCTACAGGACGCTGGAGTGTTGCAGCAGCGTCTAGCGCAGCATTGACTTTCACTATCATGCCATCGGTAATAATGCCCTGTTCAATCAGCTTTTGCGCTTTTACTGTTGTCATTTCGTCAATTTTTTGGCCTTTACCATCAAGGATGCCGCTCACATCTGATAACAACACTAAATCTGCATTTAATACTTGTGCAATTGCAGTTGCTGCTTGGTCTGCATTCACATTCATCAATAAACCATCTTCAGTGACGCCAATTGAACTAATGATAGGTAAATAACCCGCCCCAAGTAGAAGTTGCAATAATTTTGCGTCACCCGGCTTTGCATTTCCGACATGACCAAGCTCGTCATTCAATTGAGTCACAACAGCACTTTGCCCATCACCTAATGATAATCCAACGGCTTGTAACTGGTATTTGGTCGCCCATGCCAATAATGTTTTGTTAGCCGTTCCTGCTAGTGCACCCGTGATAATGTCTATTTGATCAGCAGGTGTCACACGAAGCCCCTGTTTTTTGACAACAGGTAATTGCAGTTTCTGCATTAATTCATCAACTAAACAGCCACCACCATGCACGATCACCAATGGTCTTTGATGAGACTGACGATAGGTCTGTAATGCCGTAAACAATCTTTCAAGCGCTTCTTCACTATCGAGTAACACACCACCCAATTTAATCACTAATGGTTGCACGGGATTTATCCTTAATAAGTTCATTGACCATGATGGCACTAAAGTAATGATTGTGTTTCGTTAAAATCGAAACGAATGTTCATGCACTGCACCGCTTGTGCAGCTGCGCCTTTTAATAAGTTATCTTCTGTACCGACCAAAATCAGATGTTCGCCTTTTAATACAAAGCCGATATCACAAAATGGTGTGCCGACAACAGCTTTCAGCGCAGGGACGCCTTTATCATATAAACGCACTAATGGCTTATGTTGATAAGCATCTTTGAATGTTTGACGTATTTGCTCATCCGTTACACCTGACTTCACTTTACAGGTGATAGTTGCCAAGATCCCACGAGCAAAGTTACCTAAGTGTGGGGTAAAAATAACTTCTCTACCTAAATGAGTCGCGATTTCAGGCTGGTGGCGATGAGTGAAGATGCCATAAGGTTGTAAACTTACCTCGCAAAAACTGCTCGTCATTGATGCCTTACGACCTGCACCAGAAACACCACTGGTTGCATTAATCACGGGCCACATTTGCTCATCAAGCAAGTTTGCTTCAATAAGTGGTTTAAGCGCCAATTGAGAAACAGTTGGGTAACACCCAGGTACTGCAATGAGCTGCGCTTGGCGAATTTTATCAGCCTGCCACTCAGCAAGACCGTAAACCGCTTGATTTAGCCATTTAGTATTTGTATGTTCGAAGCCGTAATATTGTGGGTAGAAATCTGCTTCTTGAACACGATAAGCGCCAGAAAGATCGAATACGACACACCCAGCCTCTAGAAATTGAGGCGCGATGTCATGACTGACTTCATGTGCTGTCGCAAGAAAGACAACATCAATACCTTGTGCCGCAGCAGCAACATCCGTTAATGGTTGCACAGGAATATCGATAATTCCTTTATACTGGGGATGTAAATCGGAAAAGCTTTTGCCTGCATCAGCACTTTGTGCTGAAACCATCAATCCCTGAAGGTTTATTTCAGGATGACGTTGCAAATAAGCTGCCAATTCTGCTCCAGTATAGCCACTGGCCCCGATAATGAGTGTGTTCAACATAAGCTTTCTACCTTGTACTCGTGACCTAAAAAGTTTAATGTGTATTTTTATTCAAATAAAGTGCATGAATATTGATACTATTAAGGATAAAGGCTGTCAACAGTGAATATTAAATTACCTGCATTTATTGAGATTTATCGTCAATTAATTGCCACTCCATCGATTAGTGCGATAGATTCGCAACTCGATCAGAGTAATAAAGCATTAGTTGAGTTGCTTGGCGGATGGCTAGAAACACTTGGATTTACGGTAAATATTCAGCCCGTACCGGATACTCGTGATAAATACAACTTGTTAGCATCGATCGGTGAAGGTAGCGGGGGTTTAATGCTCTGCGGTCATACCGATACTGTGCCATTTGATGAAGGGCGTTGGAGCAAAAATCCTTTCACACTCACCGAACACGATGGCAGGCTGTATGGTTTGGGGACTGCCGATATGAAAGGTTTCTTTGCCTTCATTGTTGATGCATTACGTGATATCGATACTCGCAAACTGACCCGTCCACTGCATATACTCGCAACTGCGGATGAAGAAACCTCAATGGCTGGTGCGCGTTACTTTGCAGCAAGCACGCATTTACGCCCTGACTTTGCTATTATCGGTGAGCCAACCTCATTACAGCCTATCCGTGCCCATAAAGGACATCTCTCGAATGCCATTCGTATTACTGGGCAGTCAGGGCACTCTAGTGACCCATCACGAGGTGTTAATGCCATCGAATTGATGCATGAATCAATTTCACACTTAATGGTACTGCGTAATACATTAAAGGAACGTTATAACAACCCTGCCTTTATGATCCCCTATCCTACAATGAATTTTGGTCATATTAATGGCGGTGATGCGGCTAACCGCATTTGCGGGTGTTGTGAGTTACATATGGATATTCGGCCACTTCCAGGGCTGACATTGCAAGATTTAGATGAGTTATTAAATGAAGCTCTCGAACCTGTTAGTGCGAAATGGCCGGGTCGCTTATCCATTGAATCAATGCACCCTCCGATTCCAGGATATGAATGCCCAACTGACCATAAAATGGTCGCGGTAATTGAACAGTTACTTGGGCAAAAAGCCGATACCGTAAACTACTGTACTGAAGCACCGTTTATTCAGGAACTCTGCCCGACGCTCGTATTGGGACCCGGCTCTATTGAACAGGCTCATCAGCCAGATGAATATATCGATATGAAATTTATTGAGCCAACTCGTGAGCTGATTAGTCAACTCATTGAGCATTTTTGTCTCACTGAATAAAAATGCGCTTTGTGTAAGATATAAATAGTTCGAGTTGCATCTTGGTGATAAGTAAATGAACACCATCAACAGGGATGCAACTTGAAATATCACCCGCATATTAGATACACCTCCCTGTATAAATATCTTCTCTTCTTGAATACCTATCACATATCTAAGTGAATTTTTCTCCTGTTACTCCTGAAGAACTCTCAATCGTTTATTTAATTTAAGTCTTGACTCTCTATAAATATTTAGTAATCTCTATTTAGACGTCTAAACGTATAGGCGTATATATGGACATAGTAATATACCGATAAATCCATAGTCTTGTTAATAGATCTAAAGTTATGAGGTGCAGGATATGAGTTTTTTTCACGCAAATCACCGCGAGGCACTTAATCAAAATCTAGCCGAGCTAGATGGGCAAATTAATGTCTCTTTTGAATTCTTCCCACCGCGTACTGAAGAGATGGAACAGACTCTCTGGAAATCTATTGATCGACTAAAAACCCTCAAACCAAAGTTTGTCTCTGTTACCTATGGTGCGAATTCAGGTGAACGCGATAGAACTCATACCATCATTAAAGACATTAAAGATAAGACAGGTTTGCTTGCTGCACCGCATTTAACCTGCATTGATGCAACCCGTGATGAACTCAGAGAAATTGCTCGTGACTACTGGAATAGCGGTATTCGCCAAATCGTTGCATTACGAGGTGACTTACCAAATAGCAGCAAAAAACCGGATATGTATGCGACTGATTTAGTTGAATTACTCAAAACGGAAGCAGACTTTGATATTTCAGTTGCGGCTTACCCAGAAGTACACCCTGAAGCAAAAAGCGCACAAGCAGACTTAATTAGTTTGAAAAAGAAAATTGATGCAGGCGCAAACCGGGCTATTACGCAATTTTTCTTTGATGTAGAAGGTTACTTGCGCTTTCGTGATCGCTGCGTTTCAACTGGAATCGATGTAGAAATTGTTCCCGGTATTTTACCTGTCTCGAATTTCCGCCAGTTAGAACGCTTTGCCAAAATGACCAATGTGCGTATTCCTTCATGGATGAGCAAGATGTATGAAGGGCTAGATAATGACCCAGAAAGCCGCAACTTAGTCGGAGCATCTATCGCTATGGACATGGTGAAGATACTCAGCCGAGAAGGTGTAAAAGATTTTCATTTTTACACTCTGAATCGCTCCGAGCTAACTTATGCTATCTGTCATACATTGGGCGTTAGACCATAAATCACTATTGACGTATCGAAACAAAACCCGCTATCACAAGATCTCAGTAAGGCGGGTTTATTTGGTTAAATTATTATTTCCTTCCAGATATACTACTGCCACCGAATGCTCACCATCCCCCCATTTAAACTGCCGTGACTCGGAGAAGAGAGTAATAAACCATCTTATTGCTCATTGTGACAGATTAATAATAGTTAACTTATGGAACGTGACAATAATAAAGATTATACATCGCTAAAACTAGTCAGATATTGCTCCATCAATAAGCGATTGATACTGAAATATTATAATGAAATTTCCGTATACACGTTCAATATACTTAAAAATCACATTACAAAAAAATCAATTTAAATAGAATTCTATTGATGTAAAAAATCAATTTAAAGATCATGATATATTACAATATTCCTAATAAAGTTAATAACCAAACTTTAATTATCTTATTATGTCTATCACTATGTTACCAATGATAAACAGAAATACCTAATGTTAACCAACTGAAATAAAATTAATATTAAAGTTAAAAGCCAAAAACATAACCAACTGAATTATAATAAAAATATCATCACATTGAAATTAAAAAACCCATTTAAAATATACCAAAATCGCACATAAACACATCTAAATTAGACAATCAATTTAAAATTTAAATTATTTTTTGGTCAAATTTGATTGTATGGTTTATATTTAAAAGGAACTTTCATATTAACGCCGATAATTAACACATCGTTATTAAGGACTTTAAGATATGAGTAAGAATTCATTGACACCAAATTATAGTGAACTGGATGATGTTTACGCTTCACTCGACTTATCTCAGTCATTACCAAAAACTCAATTTCCACAAAAAGAACGGGACCCACGTAATGTTTTTAGCGCTGTACGTGATGAATTAATGCTTGATGGTAATTCAAGGCAAAATTTAGCAACTTTTTGTCAAACTTGGGTTGATGAAGAAATTCGTGAATTAATGGATCTCTCTATCGATAAAAATATGATCGATAAAGATGAATATCCACAAACAGCAGAGATCGAAAACCGCTGTGTGCATATGATTGCTGACCTTTGGCATTCACCCGATGCAGAAAACACTCTCGGCTGTTCAACTATTGGCTCATCAGAAGCAGCTATGTTAGGTGGATTAGCATTAAAATGGCAATGGCGCAAAAAACAAGCCGCTAAAGGCAAACCAACAGATAAACCAAATTTAATTTGCGGTCCTGTACAAGTCTGTTGGCATAAATTTGCTCGCTATTTTGATGTCGAATTACGCGAAATTCCACTTGAAGGCGATCGTCTCATCATGAGCCCAGAAGAAGTGCTTAAACGTGTTGATGAGAACACCATTGGGGTTGTCCCCACTCTTGGTGTGACATTCACTTGCCAATATGAACCCGTAAAAGCAGTCCATGAAGCTCTAGACAAACTCCAAAAAGAAACGGGGTTAGATATACCTATTCACGTTGATGGTGCTAGTGGTGGTTTTCTCGCACCATTCTGTGCTCCAGATTTAGAATGGGACTTCAGTTTACCGCGCGTTAAATCTATCAACTCTTCAGGCCATAAATTTGGTTTGGCGCCACTTGGTGCAGGTTGGGTAATTTGGCGTGAAGCGAAAGATTTACCTGAAGAACTTATTTTCAATGTGAATTATTTAGGCGGCAATATGCCGACATTTGCCCTGAACTTTTCACGTCCTGGCGGCCAAATCATCGCGCAGTATTACAACTTCCTACGCCTTGGTCGTGAAGGCTATACAAAAATTCATAATTCTTGTTATGCAACCGCACAATACCTTGCGCGTGAAATCGAAAAATTAGGTCCTTTTGAAATGCTCTTCGATGGCGATAGCCAAAAAGGTATCCCTGCCCTTGCATGGAAACTTAAAGATGGCGCCAAAAGTAATTATTCACTCTACGACATTGCGGATAAACTACGCAGTCGCGGTTGGCAAGTACCAGCTTACTCTATGCCAGCAAACCGTGAAGACTTGGTTGTACAGCGTATTCTTGTTCGCCATGGTGTCAGCTTAGATCTCGCGGCCTTATTGATTGAAGATTTCAAACGTACCTTAGCCTATTTCGATAAACATCCAGTCAGCAAACCACTATCTGAAGAAGAAGGTGGTGGTTTCAATCATAGCTAATTTTTTATATCAATAAATCAGTCAGAGGTATCGAAAACCTCTGGCTGGTCTATGTATCAGTATCATACTGATTAATTTAGCTAAACGTACTTCAGGAGAACGCGTATGGCGACGACAGCAACGGCCCCAGCAGCTAAACAGCTGACCTTACTGGGCTTTTTTGCGATCACTGCGTCCATGGTAATGGCGGTGTATGAATATCCGACATTCGCAACCTCGGGCTTCAGTTTAGTTTTCTTCTTATTACTAGGCGGTTTGTTATGGTTTATTCCTGTTGCGCTCTGTGCTGCTGAAATGGCAACTGTAGAGGGCTGGGAAGAAGGTGGTGTTTTTGCTTGGGTATCCAATACATTAGGTGAACGTTGGGGATTTGCTGCTATTTCATTTGGCTATCTACAAATTGCCGTCGGCTTTATCCCTATGCTCTATTTCGTATTAGGGGCGCTATCTTACATTCTGAATTGGCCAGAATTGAATACTGACCCAATTATTAAAACTATTGCTGCTTTAATTATTTTATGGGCTTTAGCATTTACCCAGTTTGGTGGTACAAAATATACCGCGACCATTGCTAAAGTGGGCTTCTTTGCCGGTATCTTATTGCCTGCATTGATTCTTGCAGGATTAGCAATTAGCTATCTAGCGAGTGGTGCGCCACTGGCAATTGAAATGAGTGCATCAACATTTTTTCCTGATTTTACACAGATTGGGACTCTTGTTGTCTTCGTGGCCTTTATATTGAGTTACATGGGTGTAGAAGCATCAGCAACACACGTCAATGAAATGAAAAACCCGGGTAGAGATTACCCTGTGGCAATGTTTTTATTGATGATAGCCGCGATTTGTTTGAGTTCGATTGGTGGGTTATCTGTTGCATCTGTCATTCCAAATAGTGAAATAAACCTTTCTGCTGGTGTCGTTCAAACCTTCAATGTGTTAGTCCTACATTTCAATTCGACATTTGAGTGGGCAGTGCGCATTATTGCTGCATTACTGTTACTTGGTGTCCTAGCAGAGATTGCCTCTTGGATTGTCGGTCCTTCTCGAGGAATGTATGTTGCGGCACAAAAAGGCATACTCCCTAAAGCCTTTGCTAAAGTTAACAAAAACGGCGTACCTACCACACTAGTCATTTCTCAGTTATTGATTACGACTGTGGCAATCATTGTGCTAACAAATACGGGTGGTGGCGGTAATATGTCATTCCTTATCGCGTTAGCGCTGACTGTTGTCATTTATTTATGTAGCTATTTCATGTTGTTCTTAGGCTATATCCACTTAATTCGTAAACAACCTGAGAAAAAACGTGCTTTCAAAATTCCGGGTAGTAAAGGTTTCAAATTAGCGGTTGCTTCGGCAGGTTTGATTATCTCTATTCTGGCATTTATTGTATCGTTTTTCCCACCAAGTTCTTTACCGAGTGGAGGAAGTGATGAGACTTATGTCACTCTGCTTGCGGTAAGTTTTATCATTATTTTCTTACTGCCATTTGTTGTCTATGCATTCCATGATAAACGCGGTAAAACAACCAACGTATCATTGGTGCATATCAAAACACACAATGCTCCAGCTAATCACTTCTTTATTCATCCACGTGCGCGTTCGCCCTATCATCTTGTTCATGATGATAAACAAGCCGATACCGTAGCAGGTAAACACAAGACTGAAAAATAACTCATTTAGTGTCTTAAGCAATAAAGGCTGCCAAATTGGCAGCCTTTCTTTTTATCACCACGCCTCAAAATACATCCCATAAGTGACTGTCTACATAGCTCTGAACAATCGATTTTGGCATGACTCAATTCTATTTTTTTAAACACAGCATTTTTTTGTAATCCCTGTGTTAAAAGCGAGCATAAACGGATGAAAATAAATAAAAACAAACATGCTGATATGCTTTTGATTATGCACGCTTCTGACTGATTACGATGAGTTTGAGTCAGAGAGACCAGTAATATTGAGGGAGATCTGTCAACATAACACCGCGATTGATTGCAAACCAGATGAATGGCGCAAAATTATTGAGGTTAATTTAAAAGGCATTTTCTTTGTTGCCCGAGTATTCGCGTCAACTCAATTAGTCCTGGATATATCAGAACTGAGATGACCGCAACTGTGAGACAAGATTGGCAAGATGAGTGGATTAATATGATCCCATTCAAACGCATGGGAACGTCAGAAGAATTAGCAGGCGCAGTTATTTATTTACTATCTGATGCGGCAAGTTATACCTCAGGTGCTGATATCATCATTGATGGATGCTTCACTGTCGTCTAATCCAGATAAATAAAAAATACGCCATGGTTAATTTAATACTGGCGTATTTTTATTCGCTATTTTAGATGAGATAACAATCAAGACTCTCACACTGAAATAGATATCTCATCAGAAAAAAATCCGCGATATTAAAATCAATATCGCGGATTTTCGTCTATCAAGAGGCCAGTTTCTCTTGGGTTAAGATTAGCCGGCCTTTGTTAAATACTTTTTAGCCCGTATTACGCATACCTGCCGCAACACCAGCAATTGTCACCATCAACGCTTGCTCAACACGCGGATCCGCTTGCTCTTGTTGACGTGAACGGTGCAACAATTCAGCTTGCAATACGTTTAATGGATCAGTGTAGACATTCCTCAAGGCAATCGACTCTGCAATCCAAGGCAAATCAGCCATTAACGCTTCATCTTTAGATACCGCCAGCACACTCTTGATATCTTCTGAAAGCTGCTCACGCAATTTTAGACCTAATGGCCACAGACGCTCTTCAACCAAGCGATGGTCATAATATTCCGCCAACCATAAATCTGCCTTTGCATAAACCATCTCTAACATCGCAATACGCGTGTTAAAGAATGGCCATTGTTGCCACATTTCATCCAATACCGCTTGTTTACCTTCTTTCCCAATAACATGTTTCAATGCAGCACCTGCGCCTAACCATGCTGGTAACATTAAACGGTTTTGTGTCCATGCAAAAATCCATGGAATGGCGCGCAATGTTTCAACACCACCGGTTGGGCGACGTTTTGCAGGTCGAGAGCCTAACGGTAGTTTTGCTAATTCCAATTCAGGTGTTGCCGCACGGAAGTAAGGTACAAAGTCAGGTTGTTCGCGAACATAATCGCGATACATATCACAAGAGACCTCTGACAATGAATCCATCACTGATTTCCACTCTTGTTTCGGCTCTGGCGGTGGAAGTAAGTTCGCCTCTAAAATCGCACTGGCATATAACGCTAAACTGCTAATAGCGACTTGTGGCAAACCAAATTTAAAGCGGATCATCTCGCCTTGTTCCGTCACACGCAGGCCACCTTTCAAACTTCCCGGTGGTTGAGACAGTAATGCAGAATGCGCTGGTGCACCACCGCGACCAATTGTGCCGCCGCGACCATGGAATAACGTTAACGTCACACCTTCTTTATCACATAATTTGATCAGGGCATCTTGAGCGCGATATTGTGCCCATGATGCAGCCATCACACCCGCATCTTTCGCTGAGTCAGAATAACCAATCATCACCATTTGGCGAGAATCAATCAGTTCGCGATACCACTCGATGCTCAATAATTTTTTCATCACACTTTCAGCGTTATTTAAATCTTCGAGTGTTTCAAATAGTGGAGCGACTGGTAAGCGGATACATGCGCCAGCTTCTTTTAGTAGTAACTTAACAGCAAGTACATCAGATGGTACTTTTGCCATTGAGATCACATATGCTGCAACTGAATCATTTTTAGATTCGGCAATCACCCGACATGTTTCAAAAACTTCTTCCGTTTCTGGACTTGGTTGCCAGTTACGTGGTGTTAGCGGACGGCGAGATTGTAACTCAGTCAATAAGAACTCTTGTTTTTCATCTTCCGACCAAGCCGCATAGTCACCTAAACCGAGGTATTGCGTTAACTCAGATAATGCTTCCGTATGGCGAGTGCTTTCTTGGCGCACATCGATACGCACCAGTTGTAAGCCAAAACTGCGTATACGACGCAATGTATCAAGCAGTTGACCATTCGCAATAATCGTCATCCCACAAGCGGTTAATGACTGGTAACAGGCATACAACGGATCCCACAATTGTGCGTTATCAGTCAGTAAATCAGCAGGAGGTAGTACTTGCTCGCCTTTTACGCGAGCTTCTAAATATTCCAACGTTGAATATAGCTGGCCGCGGAGGTTTTTAGCTATTTGACGATAAGGTTCATCGACTTCATCACCACCCGCAAGTGCGCGTAATTCTGGGGTAGCTTCAGTCATTGATAGTTCAGAAACGAGGATCTGAATATCTTTTAAAAATAGATCCGCAGCTTTCCAGCGGCTGAGCAGTAATGCATGGCGGGTGACTTCTGCGGTCACATTTGGATTGCCATCACGATCTCCCCCCATCCATGATGTAAAGCGGATAGGATTCGCTTCAACAGGCAACATGATCCCAACGGACTCTTCTAATTGCTCGTTAAATTCACGCAGAAAAGCAGGCACACCTTCCCACAATGAATTTTCAACAACAGCAAAGCCCCACTTAGCTTCATCAATTGGTGTTGGACGTATTTTGCGGATCTCATCCGTGTGCCATGACTGTGCAACAAGTTGACGCAAGCGACGCATAATATTGTTACGTTCATAATCTGCAATATCATCATGATCGAGCTGAGATAAACAGGTATTTACCTCAACCAATTTATGGATCAAGGTACGACGTGCGATCTCAGTTGGGTGAGCAGTTAGCACTAGCTCGATCGACAGTTGTTCGACGGCTTTATGGATATCGCCATTGGTGAAATTCTTATCTTTTAAACGACTAAACAGATTTTTGAGCGCAACCGGATTACTCGCGGCTTCACCATGAGGTGAAATGCTGTGATATTGCTCTGCAACGTTTGTCAGATTTAAAAATTGGTTAAATGCTCTTGCGACGGGTAATAGCTCATCATTAGAGAGATTTTGCAGCGTCATTAATAGCTTTTGACGTTGCACTTCATTGCCTGCACGGGATGATTTTGAAAGCTTACGAATAGATTCAACTTTATCGAGGATATCCTCCCCTAAAGCTTCCTTGATTGTGTCGCCAAGTAGCTTACCCAACATACTAACATTACTGCGCATTGCGGAATATTGCTGATTCATGAGACTCCTGACCTTGTGCTTAGGCAGAATGCCGTACCCTTATCTAGAACCCATCATAATTCAAGTCGTGTCGTTGTTGACTTCATTAGCTCTAGCGTTTTTTATCGATGTAGCTTCACTTGCCGCTTAGATGCATCTTGAATTTATTTGGGTGTAGCTAACAGTTAACAAACTGCAATTCAAATATCCTGTAATTAAATTTCAGCCTACTGCGATGGAGTTGTTGTTTTGTGATACAGCAGCCAAATTTTACCCTTGTGTCTATATAGATATCAGAAAAAAAACAATTTGGGGGATTTTTCTGAAATTTAATTACAGCCCTATTTTTATTAGTTTTGCTTATTTAAGTATTGTTTCAGCGCAATATATTGTCGATTCAGCGCTTTCAAGACATGAATATTGCTTAAGAATTAAATCATCAGAATAAAAGTACAAAAAGTAGTTAACTGAGTGATGCCTTTTTGCCATTTGAACTATTTATTCTCGTCATTAAACTCTTTAGCTTTAGCGTTATTTCACCATATCAGATTCTATTCTCATCTTTTACTCGATGTATGACCATTTACCAATAGTACAAAAATTGGGCTTTTACCAATCAGTAAGCGAAACCCGCGCAAATGCTCGTATATTGGTGCTTAGGATATCCAATCTTTATAGAGGTGAATGGCTGCTCACTAGATAACACAAAAAACTCAGTAATTTAATTAAACAATTAGAAAAGTGACTAAATAAAAACACCCATTATGATTCTGTGCATTATCATTCATTTACTGAAGTATCATTAAATAACGGAATATCCTCTATATTTACGATGATTTTGACGAAAACAAAACAATTAAATATCATTAATTATATTTATGATACTCTTCATTCATTCTCATAAAACTTGGTAACAATAAAAATAAAATTAAAAAAATGAAGAGGCATTGATGATAAAAAAATCCTAAGTGTGTTAATAACATCATTCTTAGTTAACGTTACCGTTAAAGCCGATATTACAGCTCCAATTATTTATCTTGATAATGCGATTCCTACCGTATCGTTGAATATTAATGGAAAAGAAATTAATAAAATCGCAATTGATACTGGAGCATCCAGTGCTCTCTATATATCTCCATCCCTTTTTGATTCAATTTTTTTTGAGCAAAGCCCTCGTTAGATCCAGTGATATTTTTGGTACAGAAAGCTCTTCTATAGCAGCGAAAGAAACCAATATTATTGTTAACGGCAAGAAGATTTTCTCAGTTGATATTGAGGTTTTTAAACCTTGGGGAAATGGGATGGTAGATGATAAAGGCATACCTATCATCAATGGGGTATTAGGTCTGGGGATTATCAAAAATAAAATACTGATTATCAATTACATATCGAAGATGCTGACAATAGCCGATGATTTTAACTCTCTTCCAGAGAGCTACCATTGGAAAACCATCCCCTTTACTCGAACTGAGAACGGAATAGAACTTAATATCTCTTCTGCTGATGATAAGAAAGTCTATCGTATGCTTATTGATACAGGTGCAAGCCATACGCTACTGTTTACTCGTTCAAAAGTTGGATGTGTTGAGCTTTCTCTAGCTTGCCCTAAAAAAAACCTGATTACTCCGGATGGGAATAAACTCTCCGCTCTTCTTTTTTTTATTGATGATAACCGAATAAATTTTGATGGGCTGCTAGGTGAAGATTTTTTTTCTAACAAAATTATTGTCATATCAAATGATAAGCTATTAATTAGCTTAAATAATAAGCTTAATTAAAAATTATAATGACAGTTGATGTGAGAGTTAGACGACTAACCGCTTTACATATTTATCAAATAATTGGAATTTAAATCATGTCACAATAATTTAATCTTGCATATGGTTAGAAAGAAAAACTCAAAAAAACGTAACGTACTGAAAAAAATAAGAATAATTCCCAATTGAATATAAATTCACAATGATAATAATAATTTTTCACTGAAAAACGTGACATGTCACGCTGCGTATTTATTTATAAAATTGTGTTTTTTACATCAATATTTTGATTTCAATCTCTCACAGTTTCATTCCAAGTATAACAACTGAAAAGCTGCTGACCTTTCAAGATCAACAGCCCCTATACTAGGCAAAGAATTACAGCAACTGTGAAAGGCGATTAAGATCTGATTGAATAGCGCCCGCTGTGACATCACGACCTGCGCCTGGACCACGGATCACAAGTGGGTTATCACGATACCAACGGCTTTCTATGGCGAATACGTTATCACCGGGTAATAGTGATGCTAACGGGTGATCAGGTTTAACGGCCTCGACTCCAACACGTGCACGACCTTTTACTGCATCATAGCGTGCCACATAGCGTAGTACCATGCCCATCTCTTGGGCAGCCTCTAAACGCTGTTCCATTTGTTCGTTGATTAATGCACTATTTTCAAAAAACTCATCCAATGAACCCGCTTCTGCTTCCGCAGGTACTAGTGACTCAACACGAACATCACTTGGCTCAATTTCATAACCCGCCTCACGCGCCAATATAATCAACTTGCGCATCACATCTTGACCCGATAGGTCAATACGTGGGTCGGGTTCAGTGAGACCTTGTTGCCATGCTTGTTCCACTAACTCGCTAAAGGGGACTGAGCCATCAAACTGTAAAAATAACCAAGATAATGTGCCAGAAAATATCCCGCTAATCGCTAGAATGGTATCGCCACTCTCTTTGAGGTCACGTACCGTATGGTTAATCGGTAATCCGGCTCCAACTGTCGCATTGTATAACCAGTGACCCCCTGTTTTCGCGAAGGTATCGCGAATTTGCCGATATCGCTGTGTTTGCGCAGCACCAGCAATTTTATTTGCGCTAATCACATGGAAACCGTAGCTAGCAAAATCAACATAGCTATCAGCAAGTGTTTCACTCGCCGTGACATCTAGGATAATCAAATCATCGTAAGGGTGTGAACGCATCCATAAGAATAAATTTTCATCTTCATGTTCAACCGCCTCATCATCAAAGAAAGCTAAGGCGCGGCTTGGGTTGATACCTTGGTAATTCAGCAAGCTGCGGCGACTATCAACCACTCCTGCAAGCACAAAATCAAAATCACTACGCGCAGACAAATTGGGCTGTTCTGTAGCAAATAATTCCAACCAACGAGCACCAATGTTACCTTTACCAAATAACATTAATCCAATACGTTTTTCTGCACGAAATAGGCTTTTATGCATGCCTTGAATTAAATGGTCAGTTTGATTAGTACGCAATACAGCGACTAAGCTAATACCATCTTCCGAATGCCAAACAAACTCAACAGGTTGCTCTTTTAACTCTTCATAAAAGCGATGGCTATGCAGTGGGTTTTTACACACACCTGCGCCCACTAAAGCCACCAGCGAAAAACCTTCTCGAAGGGATAATGTGCCGGGAAGTGCCGCCTCTTCAAGTACATTCAACGCGCTTTCAACAATTTCCGCAGTATAGCAAAATTGTAATAGGTGCCTATCATGGTGAATACCCTGAGCTAATGGGCGTAGCTGAACACGCTTAAGTAATAAATCGATATCTTTATAAATCTGATGAAAATTGCGGTCCGGTGAAATTCTGAGTTCAATTATGCATACTTCATCATGACTGGTAACTATCTTAGCGCCAGACCCTGATGCTAGAACGCGCTCAATTTTTGTTGAGCCTTGCTCTGGTTGATAACTACATCTTAATTGCAATTCAATATTACTGACGGAAACCGGTTGCAATGTGCGAGTATGCAATACAGGAGCTGCAAGGCGAGCTAATTCACTTGCCTCATCGAGTCGCAATAACGGCAGTAAACACGCATCCTTGATTTTACGTGGGTCGGCGCTATATACACCTGCGACATCGCTCCAGATAGTTACTTTTTCAGCATCCGCCAATGCCCCAACTTGGGTTGCGGAATAATCGCTACCATTACGACCTAAAAGGACGGTTTCGCCCACTTGGTTACGCGAAATAAATCCTGTGACAACAATACGATGCTTAGGATATTGAACTAAAATTTGTTGCAATAATTGGCGTGATTGAGTTTCATCAATTTGAGGCTGAGCCGCTCTTTCCGCACGTAAAAAAGTACGTGCATCCAGCCAAGTACTGGTCATATCCGCTTCTTGTAATATTGCAGACATCAGACGTGCAGACCAAATCTCACCATGGCCTACCACCTCAGCATAAGAAGCATCATTGATCGGTTGATCTAACAAGCCACTTAAACGCTCTAAATCCTCAACAAATAAGCGTTTTAAATTATCCGCTTTATCCGTTGGTAATAATTCAGTAATTAAATCTTGTTGATAGCGGCGTAAATATTGCTGAACTTGATGAGCTGAAATGCGATCAATTTGGCTCAATTTCAACCAATTAATCAGTTGATTGGTCGTACTACCCGCGGCGGAAACTACCATTAAGTCGCCCGGTTTACTGTAACTCGCCATGATATTAGCGACTCGCTGATAACATTTTGCATCAGCTAAACTGCTACCACCAAATTTATGTAACTGGCGGTGACATGGCTCCGCCTCAACTGCTGTCAGTACACTCATCAAATACTCCGCTAGTGTTGCGCTGCTATCTTAAATGCATTATCTAAGTCTGCGACTAAATCTTGAGAATCTTCAATACCTACAGACACTCTTAATAAGCTATCAGTAATTCCTGCTGCTGCCCGAGCTTCTGCTGACATGCCAGCATGTGTCATGGTGGCGGTATGTGAGATTAGTGTCTCAACACCCCCCAATGACTCTGCAAGTGTAAATAATGTTAATGTACCGAGAAAATGTCGCAACTGTTGCTCGTCACCATTAAATTCAAAACTCAACATAGCACCGAAACCTTTTTGCTGTTTCACTGCGATTTTATGACCTATATGATCTTTTAACGAAGGATAATATAATTTTCCAACCAAAGGCTGTGTTTTAAGATAATTTACGATTTCCTGTGCGTTACTTTGTTGCTGCTTTATTCGTGGAGATAGCGTTCTAATTCCTCTTAACAACAAATAACTATCAAATGCCCCCCCCGTCACACCGATATTATTGGCCCACCAAGTTAACTCTGTTGCCCATTTCTCTTCTTTGGCAATCACCGTACCTGCAATAATATCAGAATGCCCATTAAGATATTTTGTACAAGAGTGCACGACAAAATCAGCACCAAGCGCAATAGGTTGCTGTAAAATAGGGCTTAAAAATGTGTTATCTACCACCACAAGTGCACCTGCATCATGAGCCAATCGAGCTATTTTTTCGATATCATAAATGCGTAGCAATGGATTACTTGGAGTTTCAATCAAGATTAGCTTTGGTTTTTTATCTAATGCAGCTTGCAGTTCAGCTTCATTATTTTGATCAACAAATTGAACCTGATAGGCTCCACGCTCATGTTGACTATTGAATAAACGATAGCTTCCACCATAGCAATCATGAGGAGCAACCAGCAAGTCTCCCGGCTGTAAAAAAACGGTACATAAAAGATGCAAGGCTGACATACCACTGTTAGTCACTACCGCACCACTACCGCCTTCAAGCTGTGCAAGTGTCCTTTGCACAATGTCACGCCCAGGGTTTCCTCGACGAGAATAATCATGACTGCGTGGCTCATTAAAATCAGTAAAATTATAAGTACTCGATAGATAAATGGGTGGGACGACGCAGCCAAACTGCGAGTCTTCATTTAGCCCATTATGAATGGCGATAGTTGACGGTTTGTGAGCCATGAACGCTTCTCCTGGTAGATGATAAGCCAAATAATACCCATCAGAAGTATAGACGTCAACCTATCTAGACGTCTAAACCTCTTTACGTTTATATAAAGTAATGGAATAATCATCCTTAATGATTATGTGTAAATTAATTGCAATTTACACAAAGTAAATTAACTCATTAATTTCAATACGAAATTATGATAATTTATGTAACGCTTATTCTAACTTATATGTCGGTTTTAAATCTTAAGTAACAAATATTTTGTTTCTCAGAAAGATTACAGACATATTATTTTTTATTATTGATGAAAATAATCAAGGTAACTCATGGCTGAATGGAACGGTGAATATGTCAGTCCGTATGCTGAACATGGCAAAAAAAGTGAGCAGGTAAAAAAAATTACAGTATCGATTCCATTAAAGGTACTGAAAATTTTAACTGATGAGCGTACTCGCCGCCAAATCAACAACTTGCGTCATGCAACTAACAGTGAACTACTCTGTGAAGCTTTTTTACATGCATTCACTGGACAGCCGCTGCCAAACGATGATGATTTGCGCAAAGAACGCAGTGATGAAATTCCTGATGCCGCAAAAGATATTATGCGCGAGCTTGGCATTGATCCTGATACTTGGGAATATTAATCTTTGCTGCCTTCTTTTCATATTAAATCGGGAAGCTTTCCGCTATCGGCGAAGATAAACCAGTAATTAATAAAGACGTTAGTAATTACTCGGTTAATGCAATGCTAGTGCATAAATAATTTCGGCGACAAGTGCCGCTATTCCGATAAAAGCCCGATGAACATAGCTCGATTTATGTGATTCGGGTAATGAATAGCGATCAGTGACCATACTCTTGGAGTATGGGTATCGTTATTCATTTAACATATTGAAACTAAAAATTTTTAGGATGGGAAGATTATTCCTATTTGTTTTTATTTCGGATTTCCCCTCAGGCTTTATTGCTTGTCTTTATTTAAACTTCAGATCATATCTGCACTGAAAATAGAATAAATAAAGGTTAATGCGATGAATTTATACCCCAAAATTACTATAGCCCTACTCGGTGGAGCATTACTGCTTACCGCAGGTTGTTCTACTTATCCACACCATTCAGTAGACTCCAAAGATAAAGTTGAGAAAACATCTGCTCCAGCAGCAAGAATACTTGGTACGAAATGGGGGGAGAATATTAATTCTTCTGTCAATAATGTCAGTGCAACCCGACTGACCCAAACCCCTCATGATACCGTCACTATTCATTACCGTGGGGAGCGTATTCCAAGTCATGTTTATACCCAATCTTATATTCCTTTATTACCGATTGAGGTGAAAGTGATTGGTGAGAATGGGCAACCAATGCCAATTTATCGTGATCGCGAAGGTCAATACATCCTGCCAGCGAATGAAGGCATGCGTTATGCCTTGCATATTACGAACAACGATAAAATAAAAAGCTTTGAAGTGATAACTACCGTAGATGGTCTTGATGTTCTTAATGGCCAAATAGGGTCTTACCAGAATAGCGGCTATTTAATTCGCCCCGGTAAGCAGCTTGAGATCGAAGGTTTTCGTAAGAATAGTAACCAAGTCGCCGCATTCCGTTTTGCCGCACCTGAAGCTTCATATGTGAATCAAAACATACAAGGTGACGAACGTAATATTGGTGTGATTGGTGTTGCTATTTTTGAAGTGCGTGAAGAGTTACCGGATTGTGAAGCTAATCCATTTCCAGCAGAAAATGATTATGCTCCTGTACCATGCCGCAAACGCTAAAAGCAAAAAACCCATTCAAATTGTGAATGGGTTTTCCTACATAAGACGCCGAATTAACTTCGGCGCTTACATTCAGCTTATCCAAAAAGAGGTCACTTACGTGCCTTTTTTCGCAGGCTTGATTACTTCTTAGCGCCTGGGATACTGAAACGCTGATTAAAGCGATCAACACGACCACCAGTAGCAACATCACGCTGTTTACCAGTATAAAACGGGTGGCAGTTACCACAAACGTCCAGGTTCAGTGAGTGACCTGCAGTTGAATTGATTTTCATAACGTTACCGCAAGAACAAGTTGCAGTAATTTCTTCGTATTTAGGGTGAATACCTTTTTTCATGGGAAAACCTCTATTAAGGCCGTGTCGCCATTCCAGCCCTGACGCCGGACACCACACGTCGTGTTGATTAGAAATTATTACTCTTCATAATTGAAGCTGCATAGATGTTATCATCACTTAGCTACCCGAATCACATACTTATGTATGCTCAACAGGACATCTTCGCTTGATGACCACATGCAACCCGAATTATTTTGAGTAGCTATTGGTAAAATCGTTACCAAAGGCGGCGGATCATACAGAAAATCCATTTACCGTGCAATGAAAACCGCATGCTTTTTATGGTACTCTATAGGCAGATGACGTTTACTTATTATTTTTAAAGCAATTTGTTTGATTAAAAAAGACTCAAAATGGTTATTTTACGTATAGGCTAATTTTAATTATCATTCTTTAAAATAATAACTTTGATTAAAAGGCATTCCATTCATTTTTCTCTACGCTGAAAGTGCCTCGCCTAAGTTACTAAGGACTGTTGACCTTTGAGGGTCAACAAACCTAAAAATAACTTACCCATAATCGCACAAAAAAAAGACGGAAATACAGCTATGATCGTCGTTCAGGTGGCTTTACCTGTTCCTTTAAATCGAGTATTTGATTATCGGTTATCTGATAATATGCCCATTCCCCCGATTGGTAGCCGAGTCATGGTTCCTTTTGGCAAACGGCAAGCACTAGGCGTTGTTGTCAATCATAGCCACACAAGTGAACTTTCTGAAGATCAATTAAAAACAATTGAACTTGTGCTCGATAGCGAAACATTATTTCCTGATGACTTGTGGCAACTCCTTCTATGGTCTTCACGATATTACCATTATCCAATTGGTGAAGTCCTTTTTCACGCGTTACCCATTTTGTTACGCCAAGGTAAACCTGCTGAGTTTTCCCCTATTTGGCAATGGCAAGTTACTCAACTTGGGCAAGAAGCTGATATTAATGAATTAAGGCGTTCACCTAAACAACAACAAGCACTTGCTTTAATACGCCGCCGTGCTGTTTATCGCCACCAAGTGAGTGAGCTTGAATTAAGTGAAAGTGCATTACAGGCACTTAAAAAGAAAGAATACATTGAGCTTCACCCAGTACAACCTATCACCGAAAAATGGCAACCTCATTTTTCAGTCAGCGGCGAGCGTTTGCGCCTTAATAGTGAACAAGCAACAGCCGTCGGTGCCATTCGTGCTGAAGATGATACATTTTCACCTTGGTTACTTGCTGGTATTACTGGTTCAGGGAAAACTGAAGTCTACCTTACCGTTTTAGAAAACATTTTAGCGCAAGGCAAACAAGCATTAGTTTTAGTACCTGAAATTGGTTTAACACCACAAACGATTAGCCGTTTTCGCGAACGCTTTAATGCTCCCGTTGATGTTCTACACTCAGCCCTTAATGATAGTGAACGCCTCGCCGTTTGGTTACGAGCAAAACAGGGGGCAAATGCTATTATCATTGGTACACGCTCAGCTTTATTCACGCCTTTTTCCTGTTTAGGCATCATCATTATCGATGAAGAACACGACAGTTCCTATAAGCAACAGGATGGCTGGCGCTACCATGCGCGCGACCTCGCAGTTTTTCGTGCAAAGAAAGAAAATATTCCGATTATTATGGGAACCGCTACGCCTTCTTTCGAGACATTGTGCAATGTTCAGCAAAAAAAATATCGTCAGCTGAATTTAACACTGCGCGCAGGTAATGCACGCCCAGCGACTCAACACCTAATTGATCTTAAAGGCCAACCGCTAAAATTTGGTTTATCCCATTTATTAATTAAGCATATCCAAGACCACCTAGCGCAGAATAATCAGGTTATTTTATTTTTAAACCGCCGAGGTTATTCACCTGCATTGATTTGCCATGAATGTGGCTGGATAGCAGAGTGTCAGCGTTGCGATCACTACTATACATTGCATCAAAATTTCCATCAGTTACGGTGCCATCATTGTGATAGTCAGCGTCCTGTACCACGTCAATGCCCAACGTGTGGCTCGACTCACCTAGTCCCTGTCGGTATGGGAACGGAACAGTTAGAAGAAGGTATCAAGGAACTGTTTCCGAACACCCCTGTAACCCGTATTGACAGAGACACGACTAGTCGTAAGGGTGAGCTTGAGCAGCATTTAAATGAAGTACATGAGGGAGGAGCTCGCATTTTAATTGGTACACAAATGCTGGCAAAAGGGCATCACTTTCCTGATGTAACATTAGTGGCTTTATTAGATGTTGATGGCGCGTTATTTTCTAGCGATTTCAGGGCTGCTGAACGTTTCGCACAACTTTATGTGCAGGTTTCTGGTCGTGCTGGACGAGCGGGCAAACAAGGTGAAGTATTCTTACAGACCCACCATCCTGAACATCCACTCCTAATGACGTTATTAGAGAGCGGTTATGACGCATTTACCCATGAAGCGATGGAAGAGCGCCGTATAGCAATGTTACCGCCCTTCACCAGTCATATATTGATTCGCTCGGAAGATCATAATAATCAGGATTCACGCCAATTTCTTCAAAAAGTCAGGCAATATATTTCTGAACATCCAAAAAGCGATTCCCAGCTATGGATTTTAGGTCCTAGTCCTGCTGTGCAAGCTAAACGCGGTGGTCGTTTCCGTTGGCAGTTATTATTACAGCACCCGTCTCGCGCTTATTTACAGCAATTTGCAGCACACATTTTACCTGAGTTACAAAGCCAACCAGAAGGCCGAAAAGTAAAATGGAACATTGACGTCGATCCAACAGATGGCTAAGTACCGAGTGTGGTTATTACAAAGGCTAATTTTATCGTTTTTATTCAACAGACCTGTATATAAGCTCGATGATAATAGATGAATATCAGCTTCGGGCAGCTAATACATATCATTCATTTTATTATTATCTATAAATAAATCATCTGTTATCACTATAAATCAATAGTGATAACTCTTTTCGTGGGTATTGATAAATGCGTTTGATAATAACTATTTTCAATATTTGAGAACCAGCTCTAAAAAATGATGCAAGTCACAGTTTTTATGCAAACTAGGTAACAGATATTATTGATGAACTCTTTAAAATAACCTGACTTGAAATGATGACGTCTTTACGCCATTCAAAAAAAGCAATCGATTAACTAAAAGTAAGGAAGGCGTTGTGGAAGAACAAAAACAACATGGCTCTGCGACCATGAAAGATGTTGCTAATGCCGCGGGCGTATCGACAGCGACTGTTTCCCGAACATTAATGAATCCTGAAAAAGTCTCTTTGCAAACACGCCAAAAGGTAGAGCAAGCCGTTATGGATGTTGGTTACTACCCTCACAACCTTGCAAGAAACTTTAAACGCAATGAATCAAAAATCATTTTGGCGATCGTTCCAGATATCAGCGATCCTTTCTTTAGTGATGTGATCTGCGGCCTTGAAGAAGTGGCGGCTCACGAAGGTTATTTTGTGTTAATCGGTGACTGCAAACATCAGCAAAAACAAGAAAACGCATTTATTAACTTGATCATAACTAAGCAGATTGATGGTATGGTGCTACTAGGATCAAATCTTCCGTTTAGTATTTCAGCTGAAGAACAAAAAAACCTGCCGCCTATCGTGATGGCCAATGAGTTTTCACCTGAACTCAAGTTGCCAACTGTGCATATTGATAATCTAACCTCAGCCTTTAACGCTACACATTATTTGCAAAAACAAGGTCATAAACGTATTGCTTGTATTGCAGGACCTGCACATATGCCTCATAGCGAATACCGTTTAGAGGGCTACAAAAAAGCGATGCTACGTACCGGTGAAAGATTACGTGAACAGTATATTATGAGAGGTGATTTCACTCATAAAAGTGGTGCTGAGGCGGCAAAAACCTTACTATCACTTCCAGAGCCACCTACTGCGATTTTTTGTCATAGCGATATTATGGCGATTGGCGCCATGTGGCAGGCTAAGAAATTAGGATTAACGCTACCTGATGATCTTTCTATTGTCGGTTTCGATAACTTAGAACAAGCTAAGTATACGCTTCCGGCATTGACGACGATTAACCATCCTCGCAATGAAATAGGTCGTCAAGCAATGTTATTATTGCTTGAGCAACTACAAGGAAATAATGTAACGCCAGGTTCCCGTCTCCTAGATTCTGATCTAATCATCAGAGAGAGTACAAAAGCACCTAAGAGTTAGGGGTTGTTGACCTTTGCTGATTATTTTTACTGCATTAAATGATCAAAATAACAGCTGTTTCATCATATTATGTCTTGGCGTGATTAAAAAAACATCACCCCAAACCCAAACTATGAACGAAAAATGCCCTTCGAGTTCGATTAAAAGCGATTTTTCGCTGTGTTGAGCGGTTCGTGCCTAGCCCGCTAGGCGAACCACTTACCTTGGTCAAAAGACGTTTGATTCGAATGAAAATTGACCTTCAAAGGTCAACAGCCCCTAGGCAAAATCGTTCAGGTTAAGTAACATGTGAAACTAAATGATAACGGACTCTCAATAACTTAGTGAATTAACAGCGTGGCACAAAAAGATTATGTAGCTCGCGGGCAATCATCTGCTCGCCGTAAAACAAGTAAAGGCAAAGCGAAGAAAACGCAAGGGCTTCCAATACCGACATTAGTCGCCGCTATTGCTGTTGTCGCTTTATTTGTTGGTGGCCTTTTCTATATCACTCAAAATAAAAAAGAGTCGCCACAAAGTATCAGCACTCATCCACCTTCAGCGCCGGTAAATACATTACCGCCAAAGCCTGAGGAGCGCTGGCGTTACATTAAAGAACTTGAACGCCGTGGTGTTGATGCACCTAATATTCCGACGCAGAATAGTGGTGGTAATATTCTAGGCCAATCTGATCTAACCGCAGAGCAACGTCAATTACTCGAACAAATTGATTCTGATAGACGTCAACCTGTGACAAATTTGCAGGAAGTTCCTTATAACGGGCGCTCAGTACCTCGCTCACAAGTCATTATCAATGAGCCGACTCAACCAGTAAGCCCACCTGTACAACGTAAGCCAACAGCTCCTGTAGAACGAAAACCAGAGCAACGTCCTGTACAATCAACGCAACCGGTAGCATCAACTCCGTCTGCGCAACAAGAAAGTAAGCCAGCAAATAATTTACAAAATATGTTAGTTCAGTGTGGCTCTTTCCGTGAAGCTGAACAGGCAGAATCTGTTCGAGCGACACTTGCTTTCTCCGGAATTGAAAGCCGAGTTACTGCTGGTGGTGGTTGGCATCGTATTGTGCTTGGCCCTTATTCCAAAGCGACTGCTGAAAAAATGCGCGATCGTGCAAGTAGCGTTGGTGTTTCTGGTTGTATTCTTCGTGCCTCTGGGGGTTGAAAAGTATAATCCCCTCCCCCATGTACTACTTTAACGTACTATCAAGAGTGGCAACTTCAAGTTACCGATTAACAAAGTCGGTAACTTGAAAAATAAAACGCCGCATTTTTTGTAATAAAACCAGGGGCTAACTCATGACAACAATCGTAAGTGTTCGCCGTAATGGCCAGGTCGTAATTGGTGGTGATGGACAGGCGACGATGGGTAATACCGTCATGAAAGGCAATGTCCGCAAAGTTCGTCGCTTATATAACGATAAAGTCATTGCCGGATTTGCCGGTGGCACCGCAGACGCATTTACACTTTTTGAACTGTTTGAGCGCAAGCTTGAACTACATCAAGGCCATTTGACTAAGGCCGCTGTCGAGCTAGCAAAAGATTGGCGTACTGATCGTATGCTGCGTAAGCTCGAAGCTTTGCTAGCTGTTGCTGATGAACACACATCTCTTATCATCACTGGGAATGGCGACGTCGTTCAACCAGAGAATGATTTAATTGCTATAGGTTCAGGTGGTCCATATGCGCAATCTGCCGCACGTGCTTTACTTGAAAACACCGAATTAAGTGCACGTGAAATCGCTGAAAAAGCACTCGAGATTGCAGGTGATATCTGTATCTATACCAACCATAATGTCAACTTTGAAGAAATTTCTTCAAAATCATAAGGATTGTAAGTATGTCCGAAATGACTCCACGCGAAATTGTTAGCGAACTCGACAACCATATTATTGGTCAAAATAATGCTAAACGCTCTGTTGCGATTGCCTTGCGTAACCGCTGGCGCCGTATGCAGTTGAATGAAACATTACGCCATGAAGTTACACCAAAAAATATTCTGATGATTGGCCCAACTGGTGTGGGTAAAACTGAAATTGCTCGTCGTCTAGCAAAATTAGCTAACGCACCTTTCATCAAAGTTGAAGCAACAAAATTTACTGAAGTCGGTTATGTCGGTAAAGAAGTCGACTCGATTATTCGTGATTTAGCTGACTCCGCAATCAAAATGGTCCGCCAGCAATCCATCGAAAAGAATCGTTATCGTGCAGAAGAACTTGCTGAAGAACGTATTCTTGATGTGTTGATCCCACCCGCTAAAAATAACTGGGGTCAATCAGAGCCTGTTGATGAACAATCACCTGCTCGCCAATCATTCCGTAAAAAATTGCGTGAAGGCCAGTTAGACGATAAAGAAATTGAAATTGAAGTTGCGGCATCCCCAATGGGTGTTGAGATCATGGCTCCTCCAGGTATGGAAGAGATGACTAATCAGCTGCAATCTATGTTCCAAAATCTTGCTGGGCAAAAACAAAAAGCTCGCAAGATGAAAATTAAAGAAGCTTTTAAACTATTAGTGGAAGAAGAAGCCGCTAAACTGGTTAATCCAGAAGAGTTGAAAGAACAAGCTATTGAGTCTGTTGAACAGCACGGTATCGTATTTATCGATGAATTCGATAAAATCTGTAAGCGCGGTGGTCAAAGCTCTGGCCCTGATGTTTCTCGCGAAGGTGTACAGCGTGACCTATTACCACTGATTGAAGGTTGTACTGTTTCAACTAAGCATGGCATGGTCAAAACAGATCATATTCTGTTTATTGCTTCTGGTGCATTCCAAGTTTCCAGCCCATCAGATTTAATCCCTGAATTACAGGGGCGTCTGCCTATTCGTGTTGAGCTGCAAGCACTGACCACTGAAGACTTCGTACGCATCCTTACCGAGCCAAATGCTTCGTTAACAGAACAGTACAAAGCGTTGATGGCAACTGAAGGTGTAACAATTGACTTCACGACAGATGGTATTCGCCGTATTGCAGAAGCTGCATGGCAGGTTAACGAGTCAACCGAAAACATCGGCGCACGTCGTTTACACACCGTTTTAGAGCGCTTGATGGAGGATATCTCCTATGATGCGAGCGAATGCAGCGGACAAACGATTCAAATCGATGCGGAATATGTTAAGCAGCATTTAGATGAACTGGTTGCCGACGAAGACCTAAGCAGATTTATTTTATAAGCTTATTAATTATCAGGTTTTCATGTATCCTTAATGAATCTGTTATAAAGTGCAGCGACTTATTATATATCCGTTATTATTGAAAGGGCTTGATTTTGAACATTTGAAGATCACGCCTTCTACTTTAAATAATTCAAGATGCAGCTCGGTAATAAAGATATGAGTCACTCGTTAAATACATAACTACGTGGCTCTTTTTAGTAAACCGAAGCAACTACACTGCAACTTGATGAATAACGGGTATCGCTGTACTTTATATAGAATACAAAAATATTTAGCCTATCGTTTCGAAACCACTACTATACGATTGATGAGCTGGCGCTTGATTCAAAACGCAAACTCATTAGCAAACTATGAGTAGCCTCGAATCTGAAGGTCATTAATGATACTGAACATAACAAACCTGTGAAATTATTGAATGAGCTCATCTACCTCAATTAGCCGTAAGCAGGCCTGGCTAGAAAGTTTACGCCCTAAAACCTTACCTTTAGGGGTTATTGCGATTATTACTGGCTCTGCACTAGCGTATTTAACTGGCAATTTTAAATGGCCTGTCGCCCTATTAGCACTTATCACCGCAGGTTTACTTCAAATACTGTCTAATTTAGCCAACGACTATGGTGATGCCGTAAAAGGCTCTGACACTGCCGAACGTATTGGCCCTTTGCGTGGTATGCAAAAAGGGGTTATTACTCAGGAAGATATGAAAAAAGCCTTAAAAATTAATATCATCGCTGCTTGCATTTCCGGTGTATTGCTCATTGTTGTTGCTTGTGAGAAACCTGAAGATGCCATTGGTTTCTTAATGCTAGGTCTAGTGGCAATTGTTGCCGCAATCACCTATACCGTGGGTAAAAAGCCATATGGCTATCTTGGGTTAGGCGATATTTCAGTTCTGATTTTCTTTGGTTGGCTCAGCGTTATGGGTACCTATTACCTGCAAGCTAACACATTAAATATGTTTACGTTCTTGCCGGCTACTGCGTGTGGATTACTTTCTGTTGCCGTGCTCAATATTAATAATATGCGTGACATCGTGAATGATGTAAAAGCCGGCAAAAATACATTCGCGGTACGTTTAGGCCCACAAGGTGCGAGGATCTACCATACAATTATTATTATTGTTGCTATCCTTTGCCTAGCCTTCTTTAATTTACTGTATCTTCATGGCTGGACTGGCTGGTTGTTTTTACTCGCAGTCCCAATGCTAATGAATCATATTCGACGTGTTCTTAGCGATCCAACACCTGAGGGCATGCGTCCGATGCTAGAAAATATGGTCAAAGCGGCACTATTTACTAACGTTCTCTTTTCCATCGGTGTAGTATTAAGCAAATAATTGCTTATTTTTTGACTTAACCCCCTTCTTTTTGGGCGGTGAATTTTGCCAATCACCGCCCAAAAGGGCTATACTCTCTCTCTCTGGCAGCAAATAAAGACCTAATCCTATGAAATATGATACATCCGAACTCTGCGATATCTATCAAGAAAGCGTTAATGTGGTAGAACCACTTTTCTCCAACTTTGGTGGGCGTACTTCATTTGGCGGTCAGATCATTACGGTCAAATGCTTTGAAGATAATGGCCTACTGTATGATTTGCTCGAAGAAGATGGCCAAGGCCGTATTCTATTAGTTGATGGCGGTGGCTCTGTACGCAAAGCGCTTATTGACGCTGAACTCGCTAGACTTGCATTTGATAACCATTGGGAAGGCATTGTTGTTTACGGTGCGGTTCGCCAAGTGGATGTACTGATAGAGCTAGACCTTGGTATTCAAGCTATTGCTGCTATGCCTGCTGGTTGTCCTGATGAAGGGGTTGGCGAAAGCGATATTCGTGTCAACTTTGGCGGAGTTACCTTCTTTTCTGGTGACTATATCTATGCGGATAACACGGGCATTATTTTATCAGAAGAGCCGCTGACGACTCAGGATAATAATGAGTTTGACGAGCCAGAAGATGTCTAAGATTTTTCGAGCATCGTTATCAAGATGATGACAAAAAATTCCAAATAAATAAGGGCAGAAAGTATCTGCCCTTATCTTACTGCTTTCGTTTTGCTGTTCTAGCAAGATGGAGAATAGAAAAATAAAAAATCCAGCTTGTTTCTACCACGTAAAAGTCATCATCATCTTGAATGAAAAGTTTTTATCTTAAAAAATTCAAGCTGCTTTATATCCTAAATAATTCGTATTGCAGCTAGGCGACAAGTAAATGAGTCGCTAGGAGCATACACAAGTATGTGACTAGTGCGAATGAACGCAGTCAACAACGCTGCGGCACGAAGTATGACGGATATAATTTTAGACCTCTTCCATCCGACCTAACAACCCACGCAAACGCTCTTGCCATGATTGCAATTCTTGTTTCAGTTGTTCATTTTCACGAACTAGCGATTCTGTACCAGATTTCGCGTTATCAATTTCTTGAACAAGCGAACTGTTTTTATCTTTCAGTTCTTCGATTTCCATCTGTAGTAAAGTGATGGTATCAATTGCTTGTTGAACTTTGGTTTCTAGTTTCTCAAATACTTCAAATGACATTCTTCTGGTCTCCCTTGTAAGCTTTTCATCGATTGTAAGTAGCATGATCCTTTGTGTCCAGCGACTTAGTTTCAATTCGCTTAATACCTTTGTTTAAAACACTGGTCAGATCACACAACAAAGGTCGACTGTATCACTATTTTTGGTCGTTTTTTTTCGCTTTGGTGATATAACACACATTTTTCAATTTCGATATTTCTCGTTTTCGCTCATTAACGATAAATTTACACTATAGGTTTTCACTTTGAAAATCTTAACTTGAAAAATATTACAATAATTTTAATTTTCGTAGGATAGAAAGATATGAGCCAAACGACCTCGACTACACTCACCGGTCAGTGCATTTCTGAATTTTTAGGAACGGCACTTATCGTTTTCTTCGGTTTAGGCTGCGTTGCAGCAGTCCGTATTGCAGGGGCACAATTGGGCCTCTGGGAAATCAGTATTATTTGGGGCTTTGGTGTTGCACTTGCAGTATACCTTACTGCGGGAACTTCTGGTGCCCACCTAAATCCAGCCGTTACAATTGCATTATGGTTATTCGCTAGCTTTCCACGACATAAAGTTGCACCTTATATTATTGCACAAATGCTCGGCGGCTTTTTTGCTGCTGCTCTTGTTTATGCTATGTACTCTCCTGTATTCATTGACTACGACCAAGTTCATCATATCGTTCGCGGTACACAAGAAAGCCTATTTACTGCGGGGGTATTCTCAACATATCCGGCACCACAACTCACCGAATTTCATGCCTTCTTCATTGAAGTCGTCATTGCTGCAATCCTTTTGTGCCTAATTTTAGCGCTAACAGATGATGGTAATGGTATTCCGCGTGGCCCACTAGCACCATTATTAATTGGTATCCTGATTGCCGTTATTGGTGGATCATTTGGTCCACTCACAGGCTTCGCATTAAACCCAGCGCGTGACTTTGGGCCGAAGGTCGTCGCATATTTAGCGGGTTGGGGTGATATTGCCTTGACAGGTGGGCGCGAAATTCCTTATTTCTTAGTTCCACTCACTGCGCCAATCGTTGGTGCTTTAATAGGTGCATTTGCATACCGCACTCTGATTTCTCGTCACTTACCTAGTTTCATTCATGCTGCAAAAAGTGAAGCTAAAAAAGACGAAAAATCATCCAAAACATCTCGTAAAAACGCTTAATCATTACCGGGGCAGGTTAAAATTATGACAACAGAAACAAATATCGAGAAAAAATATATTGTCGCTCTTGATCAGGGAACAACCAGTTCACGGGCCGTTGTACTCGATCATGATGCGAATATCGTCAGCATTTCTCAACGTGAATTCACACAAATCTACCCGAAGCCAGGCTGGGTAGAACATGACCCAATGGAAATTTGGGCATCACAAAGCTCCACATTGGTTGAAGTATTAGCAAAAGCAGATATCCGTACAGATGAAGTCGCAGGTATTGGGATCACAAACCAACGTGAAACAACAATTGTTTGGGAAAAAGCGACAGGCAAACCAATCTATAACGCAATTGTTTGGCAATGCCGCCGTACTGCGGATTTCTGTACCCACCTAAAACAAAATGATCGGGATATGGAAGAGTATATTCGCCAGAATACGGGCTTAGTCGTTGACCCATACTTCTCAGGCACCAAAGTTAAATGGATTTTAGATCATGTGGAAGGTGCGCGTGAGCGCGCTGAAAAAGGCGAGTTACTATTCGGAACAGTTGATACATGGTTAGTGTGGAAAATGACACAAGGTCGTGTTCACGTTACCGATTACACTAATGCCTCACGGACAATGCTGTTTAATATCCGTAACTTAGAATGGGATGATAAAATTCTTAAAGCACTGAAGATCCCACGCGCCATGTTACCTGAAGTCCGTCCATCCTCTGAAGTTTATGGTCAAACTAACATAGGTGGTAAAGGTGGTACTCGTATTCCAATCTGTGGTATCGCGGGAGACCAGCAAGCTGCACTCTATGGCCAGCTATGTGTTAAATCAGGCATGGCAAAAAATACTTATGGTACAGGTTGCTTCTTGTTAATGAATACAGGTGACACTGCCGTCCGTTCAAATCATGGCTTGTTAACCACCATCGCTTGTGGTCCAAGAGGTGAAGTCAATTATGCTCTCGAAGGTGCAGTATTCGTGGGTGGAGCTTCAATTCAATGGCTACGTGATGAGCTTAAATTAATCGATGAAGCTACTGACTCTGAATACTTTGCAACCAAAGTGAAAGACAGTAATGGTGTGTATGTGGTTCCAGCCTTCACGGGCTTAGGTGCGCCTTATTGGGACCCGTATGCACGTGGTGCGATTTTCGGTCTAACACGAGGTGCTAATCGTAACCACATTATCCGTGCAACACTGGAGTCTATTGCTTATCAAACACGCGATGTATTAGATGCAATGCAAGCTGATGCAGAAACACGCCTTGCTGCACTGCGTGTTGATGGTGGTGCCGTTGCTAATAACTTCTTGATGCAGTTCCAAGCAGACATTTTAGGTACTTCTGTTGAACGTCCTGAAGTCCGTGAAAGCACTGCTTTAGGAGCTGCTTATCTTGCAGGTCTTGCCGTAGGGTTCTGGCAAAGCCTTGATGAACTACAGAAAAAAGCCACAATTGAACGTGTTTTCAAACCGGGTATTGAAACCACTGAACGTAATTATAAATATGAAGGTTGGAAGAAAGCGGTGGCTCGAGCTCAAGAATGGGAAGACCGCGCTTAATACTCAAACTCATCATTTAAATTAATCATAAAGGCAACACTTTGGTGTTGCCTTTTTATTTTAATTAAAAAAAATAATTACTTATCTAATGGTTATCATGTTTCCGTACAAATAATAAATTAGACTTTGTATTCACACCATTGGAAAATACGCTAAATAGTTAAGATATATTAACGTTATTTTAATAAAATGGAGAATAGCTATGGATAGCAAAAGCACTATATCAAAAAACCTTAATAATGAAGTACAAAACATACTCAATGATGAGGTTAATAAAGGGCATTTGAAGTTTAATTATTATCATTCGCGGGGACGAGTCGCGGTCATCAAAAAAAACTCATTATTATTCAATGCACTAAATGGAAATCCGAATCAATCTGCAAGCAGCCATGCGGCTTTTTTGATGATGAATTGGTTAACAGGCAAACCACGGACAGCAAATAACCATACGAATAATTTCCTATTAAGCACCGTTAGTACTGATGTATTGTCAGGCAATAAATTACATCCTAACCAAAACCTATTTATTGATAGTTTTGATTCCCCACATCAATGGGATGAGGATGAAACTCGCGCTTCACAACAACTTGCTGATGCATTACTCCCTAGCGGCCAGTGGCATCGACATTATGATACTGTGGTGCTTTCCTCCCAAGCAAATAACGAACAGGTTAGATTAGTTCGTCATTGGATGTCATTGACAGGAGGAAGCGCTTTAATTTTACAAGAGGATAATACCTCCCCTTCACCTGCAATAAAAAAGCTGATTAAGGCCATTACACCTAAAAATCATAAAGATACTCAATCTACACCCATTCCCATCGCTAATGTAAAACAAACAAAACCGGGTATCGCTGTGTATGCTTACCCTACAAATCATAAGCCAGCCGATATTCAATCTGCTTATGTCATGACGTTAACGCATCTACAAGCTTCACAAACAACCTTACCGGCACGACAAGTCGATACCGTGTGGATTTACGATACCATCGTCAAGGCACCTACAAAGGGTAGATTCGCTTTTTCAGTTGATTTTTCTAAAATACACAATGATATTCAGCTTGAAGTCGAGACACAAAAACTAAAAATAAAAAAAGGAGAGCGTCCTACAAGTATCACATTCAAAAATTTGGAAGCAGGTCAAAAAAGTTCTTTGCGAATTACCACTACCACGGATGGGTTACCACCAGAATTAAAGCTTTTATGGGTGTTACCGAATACGCGTACCTTATCAACGATCCCCAAAAATGCCCTTCAATATAACTCACCATTGCAAAATGATATCCCAATAACTTCAGCATCAACAAAACTTGCATCTTATAAAGGTATGCCACTAGCCGATGTTATTAAACCTATCGATTTATCTCAAAATATACAACAGGTTGTGAAGCTGCCATCGACTGCAATTAACCAATTTCGTTTAACTGATAACTTAGCCAAAGAAGCCGAATATTTTTCAATTACCATCAAAGACAACAACCGAAAACAGCTATTAAAGTTGGATGATATTCCGCTGTCAGGTCAAGTCTCATGGGATACATTGACGAAAGAAGTGGAGCAAAAAATAAATGAACAGCTAAAACCGCTATCTCATCGTATTTCTATTAATTATGAAAATCGACAGATGAAAATTAAAGGTGATGGATTAACATTTACACAATTTCAACTCAAAAAAAGTCATAAAATCACATATGTCGAAGGTCTGAATCCGGTTGATACCCAGCAAAAACAAAATATAACAACTCATCGCATCAGTTTTGAACCTGAGCAATTAAACTGTTTTACGCATATATCCATTTCTTTAAAAGACCTTTATGGCCGCAATATAGCGCTAAATCGTTCCGTATTTAAATCACCAAAAACGCAATTTTCTTCACCAGATGAGTTTGCTCGCTATTTACAGCACCACCTTCGCCACCAAAGCGGTGATAATTCATTGAGTGTTGCTTGGGATACTTTGAAACAACAATTAGTCTTCACTGATTCATTGAATAGAACACATGAAAAAATCAATTTTGGTTACCAAGATCAAATATTACCTTTCGTGATTGCAGAAAATCCACAGGAACTACCTAATACGCTAACGGTGGGGGCGGTAATTGGGCAATTACCTCAACATTCAGATATTAAAGCTTATCGGTTACTTGAAAAACCAAAATCAGGTTTTGTGGGACTTAATCACGATACCGGTGAATGGCGATACCGCCCTAATAGTCATACTCCTTTTACAGGCTTTGACCAATTCGATTTTGTCGCCGTTATGGAAGATGGTAACGAATCTGCACCGATATCGGTTCAAGTACAAACAGATAATGCTCCCATCGTTTCATATCCGGGAAAACGCACCTTTAGCATGCAGGACCCAATCTACCATCCACCAGTAGCCTGCCACTATCGCGCTCCATCGGATATGCAGGTGCATGATATATCCTTAACTCAAACCCATCAGCAGCACCTTGACTCACCTTATTTACGCTTAGTTGCCAATCGATGGGCATTAATAAAAGTGGATATCACTAGCCAAACGGGAGCAAATGCACCTGATATTGTCGCTATTGTCAGTGATAACCAAGGTCATGAGATCGGTCGAATGCAATTAACTGGACCGCAGCAACTTCCCCAGCAGCTAGCACCTCTTCCAGCGGAACCTGATGTTTCTGGCAGAATCGCGAACAAACAAAGTTATACCGCACCACTAAAAGGAAACTGGATAAAACCCGATATTCGTATTCGCTTAATGGCAGATAATCGCCCTATCATCCAACCTTATACTGATAATAATGGTTTTTTTTCACCAGCCGTCAATC
This sequence comes from Providencia burhodogranariea DSM 19968, assembly GCF_000314855.2. Lineage (GTDB taxonomy): Bacteria > Pseudomonadota > Gammaproteobacteria > Enterobacterales > Enterobacteriaceae > Providencia > Providencia burhodogranariea. The sequence continues at coordinate 46,591 of NZ_KB233226.1, forward strand.
CTGAAAATCATCTGGTTACACACGTCTCAAATACCAGCCTATATCAGAAAGGGCATGGTATTTATGCCTATTCACCATTCAGTTGGGGTAAAGAAGCTGCCGCTAAACTACCAGTAACAAAATTTACATTGTATAACAGCCCGTCAATAGAAAGTGAACCGCCGTTATTAGGCTACACAACACCTACGTTAAGTCATTCTTCATTAACCATGCCACAATATGACAAGCTAGATCCATTATTAAACACAGGAACAAAACAAATTGGTTGGGCATACCAACAAGGTGAAATATACCGAAAGGCCAATGCAAGTAATAATGAATTACACTATATGTCGATTAAACCATCTGTTTATCGCCCATTATTAGGATTAGGTTCTCCTAATTATGGTGGTGGTCTCGCACGACCTGATGTTATGTGGCATGAAATTTTGGGGCATGGGCTAGGTTTAAAACACACAACTGATCAGGGTTACCCCTATTCAAAAGACAGTAATGGTCCCCATGTTGCTTATGACCAATCTCGCCAGTCCTATATTACTTATCGGTATTCACCAAGGGGTCAGATAGAAGAAATTAAGCCCGCAATGTACCCTTCCGCAGGCGAAAAGAATAAAGCAAAATTTGATGCTTTTATTCCCCATTCAGCCTATTACAACTATAAAATTCAACGCTTTCTAGCCAATCAACCTCGTTCCAGTAAAGTGCAAAACGACGTTCCTGTATATTGGGTTGGGGGGAATATTATCACTCTACCCGGCGGGCAAACTCACGCATATAGCCATCTTCAAGTAAAACGAACTATAGGTAAACTCCCTACTTTATCGCTTAATTCACAAAGTAAATTTCGTCGTGACATGTCACAATCGTACCTATTAAATGCAGTTTACGCCACTGAAAATGGTTTAACACCTTGGCAGCATGCTATTGATAACATTAATATTATTAGCTTAAACATCCCCGACAAAGGTGAGCTAGTTAGACTTGAAATTATATCAGGCGATAGCACTAAATCGCATGACAAGCCCATTTATACTTATAAAAACCCAGACGCCCTTGCAAATCGGTTATTTAGCCAATGGGATAAAAATACGCATCTTGCGCCAATCACGCTTGATAACTACTGGCATGGCGGCAAATTATTTTGGTCAGCAACCGATCCTCTTCTCGTCGATTTTTTAACTGGCGTTATTGATAAAGATTTACTCAAGGAAGATAGTGCTCTTTGTGCTAAATGGGTTGAAAATGGCCAACTCCATCAACAGTATTTCGCACTTAATGAACCTTGGGGGAAGGCAAAAAATGTTAATACATTACAACCTTTCTTGCCGATAAATTATCTGACATTACAAAAAGATAAACACACGACAACACTGGCTGATTACTCGGTAAAATCTGACTATCCACTACTATCTGATACCTATATCAATCAAACTGTCGATATCTCAGCATTAAAATTACCAACAGATAAATATAGCTATTGGGCGACGTTATTAGTGAAAGATAAACAAGGACAAGTACAGGAACAAATACCTTTGGAACAGTGGCAAATTACACAACAGGGCAATCAATTGTCGGTTGTTGGTACAATTGATAGTACTCCTTCATTAAACATTGCCGGACTAAAAATATATATCGATACGCATTTACAAGATGAACAACCACCAATTTCTGTAACGCTTATGCAGCAAGGCTCTGCAAGGGTTACGGAAAACACTAAATTCCTTAATTATAATAATCCAGTTATTTTCAATACTATTGAGCAACAACCTGAATTGATAGCAAGCATAAAAATGCCTGAAAGCGGTTATATTCAACAGATTTCTACAGGTTCACAAACCGCATTAAACACCTTCGCCGCACCACTTCTGGTATAAAAGCAGCACAGGCGACATTATGTCGCCTGTGCTTAATAGCAATGTGAACCACATGCCTTTCATTAAGCTGTCTAACTGATTCTGTTTATTTATTATTTATACAGCTAATCGTTATTAGCCAAAAATTCAATGTTTGGGATAAATCACTTAAAAATAGAATTTTACGGCTCATCTGATAAAACATCCGCATTATGTTATCACGCATGCTCAATCTCACTATTGACAGCATAATGATTTAAAAACATTTATAGTTTAAAATTAAATGATGTTAAAAACTGACTCAAGCACCTTCACACTATTCTAATCTTTTTAAATTAGGATTTTTTGCATAGAAACGTGCTGGGCAACGCTAATCGTGTTTAATGGGCAATTTATATGAATAAATATGCTCGCTAAACACAGTGGTTCTAATTCGCAACAATAATTGTAAGTGCAGAATGTGAAAATACTTTTTTCTATCGCGTTAACAACCGCTATTCTTTCATCGATATGGGCATGGGTAGCGAATTCATTTGGCTTAATTGGTTGGATTGGTTTTTTGGGGTGCACCTCGTATTTCGCCTATCCTAAAGATGGAATAAAAGGTTTATTAATCACCTTTCTCACTGTGATCAGTGGAGTGGTTTTTGGGCTAATAATTATCCATAGTAGCGCCTACTTAAATGACTCATCCTCAATATTTGAATACGTCATCACAGGCATCATCGCATTCCTGATGTGTATCCAAGCAAAAAATATATGGCTGTCATATATTCCTGGCACTTTCATCGGCGCATGCTCTATTTTTGGTGCCGTGGGGGATTGGCAAACAACAATTTTATCATTAATTATTGGGATAGCGTTCGGCTTTTCGATGAAAAGAAGTGGGTTATGGCTATCTGAAAAATGGTAATTTAATGAGTAAATTCAATTAGCTATTTTTTCACACGAATATGGGAGAATAGCTGAATTTGGCTTCAATATCCGGAATATAATCTAGCATACTGCTGATACTCATCAATATCAGCAGTAAATTTAGGGCAGTGCGATCGCTAGATTAGTGGTGGAATTGTTGGTTGAATAGGCACTTCAATTACGGTAGGCCCTTTCCTGTTAAACGCATCTTTACAAGCAGCAATTATCTGCTCTTCTGTTTCAGCTTTAATTCCAACACAACCATAACCTTTCGCTAAAGCAACAATATCTAATCCTGGTAATTCTAAGCCCGGAACATTCGGTGTTTCTTCTAAAACGGCGAATGATTTTAAAATTCCATATTCACTATTTCTTGGCACAATAAACACAATAGGTAATTCATGCTGTGCGGCACTCCATAATCCTTGGATAGAGTATTGGAATGAACCATCGCCAATAATAGCTATAACTGGACGATGAGATTGTTTATCTTTCTCTGCTAAAGCGACACCAACACTAGCAGGCAAGTTCCAACCCAAAGAACCACTTGCGAAAGTATAATAGCTATCCGGTGTATCAATTGGCCAAGCTGTATGCAGTTCCGCAAGGTTTGATGGCGATTCCTCAAGCAATATTGTCTCTTTTGGTGACACCGCACGTAATATTTTGAAAAGCTGTAATGCCGATAATACTGAGCTTTCAGGATCATCACCTGATGAAATTGGATGTGGTGCCATATTATGAGACGGTTTAGCGACGTTTCTTATTTCCGTGCTATGCGGCTTAACAAGTTCTGTTAGTGATCCTATCGCTAGCACCGGATCGCCTAATAAACTATCGCCCACAGGTGCGCGAGCTGATTCTGACGGATCATCGGTAATATGTAGAAGTTGTAGACCTTGCGGTAAGTAGTCACCTTTAACATACGGATAATAACGAAATACCGGTGCGCCAATAATTAATGCCACATCGTGTCCCGCTAACTTATCCGCCAGCGGTTGTATTGCGAAAGGAAGGCCACCAGCATAAAGTGGATGAGTTTCTGGAAAAGGTGTTCGTTCAGATGCAGGGGCAGCAAAAACAGGAATATTTAATTTTTCCGCTAACGCAATTCCCGCTTCCCATCCTGAACCTCTGACAATCGATGAACCATAAATAAGAACAGGGTTCTTCGCTTTATTAATTAAATCTGCAAATTCTTTGAGGCGCTCAGGGTCAGCAGCAATACGCTGAGAGACAGTACGAATGACAGGTGTCTCTGGTAATGCAGGTTTATCCCAATCATCCAATGGAATAGATAGAAATACTGGGCCTGCTGGTGGCTGCGTCGCTATCGCATAAGCTCGCATAAACGCCGCTGGCACATCTTCAGCTCTCACCGGTTGATAGCTCCATTTAACCCAAGGTTTTGGTAACATTTCTGGTTCAATATTCGTTAACCAGGGTTCCATGAGCAGCATTTCTCTGGTTTGGTTGCCTGCCGTAATGATCATCGGCGTTTTATTCATATAAGCAGTTAAAATATTACTCATCGCATTACTTAGACCTGCGGATGTGTGCACATTAACCAATGACACTTTTTTCATTGCTTGAGCATATCCATCCGCTGCACCAACCGCAGAAGCTTCTTGTAAAGTTTGGATATAACGAAAATCGTCTGGAAAATCTTTAAGGAAAGTTTCTTCTGTTGATCCCGGATTGCCGAAAACGGTGGTGATATCTAACTTTCTCAACATCTCAAAGGTGACTTCACGTATTGTCTTTTCCATAAACGTCTCTTTTATTCAGATTTAAAAACCACCTTACATCGCGGTGGACAGCAAAAGTTGGCTCTACCAATAATATTACTCGTGGGGAATTTATGCTTATTAACGACATAATTTATAAAGACTTAGCCGTGAGCACACAGAAGAAATAATTGCATGTGCTATATAATTGTCAATGCTAGTGAGTATCAACACGTAAACATCACTGTAAAATATGGTGAAATCATCGAAGAAAGGATGTTGGCTAGCAGATTAGAACTGTAAATAGTGCAGAAGAGAAGTGATGAAAAATGAGGCGACACATCATATCGCCTCAAATTGATAATTAAATGGTGTGTTCAGTTCTATTCATTCGATGGGCAAGTGGTAACCAACATAATAGGACTAATATCGACATCAAGAACATCAACAACCCTAAACTAAACTGGCCATTTTGCGGCAACAAAGCGGAAACCCAAGTTGCCACACCAGAACCAACATTTTGTAAACCACCGACTAATGCACCAGCCGCTCCCGCTAAATATGGAAAAGGTTCCATAGCACCCGTGGTCGCAAGGGGAAATAACATTCCTGCACCAAAGAAAAATACCGATGCAGGTACTAACAGTGTCCAAATATTCATCACGCCAAACCAACTTGGGATCCACATCATCAGCCCTGCTATCAAACAACAAATGACCGAATGCCACATCAAGGTATAAAAGCTTTTGCTATCACGTCCTGCATACCAAGCACCAAAAAAAGCCGCCGGAATAGGAATGATAAATAAAAGACTGACAGAAATACTGTTAAAACCGAGGACGCCTCCCATCAAAACACCACTACTTGCCTCGAAAATAGCAATGCCAGCCAAAGCACCGATCAGCATCATCAAATAAGAAATAAAAGAACCGTTCGACAACAGCTGGTGATATGAGGCCAGCATTTTATGTTTTTCTGGCGAAACTGGGCGAGTTTCAGGTAACCAACGATACATGCTTAGTAGTACTGAAGCGCCAAGAACAAAGAGGAAAAAATAACATGCATGCCAGCCCCAAAAGAAGGCCAATACACCACCAAACATAGGTGCTAATAGCGGGCTAACCAAGACGCCCATGTTAAGTATGCTATTTGCATGACGTAATTCCGTTCCTTTAAAGAGGTCACGGGGCATAGTCCGCACCATCACTCCTGCCACTCCCGTTCCCAGACCTTGCAAGCCACTCGCAATGACTAACGTATCAAGTGTTGGGGCAAAAATAGCGAGGGTTGTTGAGAGTAAAAAAATCAACATTCCGGCTAGAATAACTGGACGGCGACCAATACGGTCTGATAATGGACCATAAATCAGCTGAGAAAAGCCATAAGTAAATAGGTAAGCCGCCATAACGCGCTGTACAGAACCTGAGGGCTCACCAAAATAAACCGCAATATCTGCAATGACTGGCACATAGACTGTTTGTGTCATCTGCCCAACCGCAGCCAATGCAATTAGCATAATAATCACATTGAAGTTTTCCAGTTTTCTCATTTTATTCTCAAATTAATTTATCATTCCGAAATGCATAACCAAGCCATGTAATTAAATACTCATAACATGGCGGTTTAATTTTTGGGCAATTGAGCAAGTGATGATTCGCTGTGGTAATCAGCAAAAATAATCCATCGCTATTGCGCGACTAAGATAACAAAACTAAAATTTTTTTCGAGATAGGACAGCATTTTAATTAATTCTTTATCGTCAGTAATATTCTCCAATATTGGCAATAAAACTGTACATTAAATTTACTTACTCTCTATTTGAAAGAATAATCCACTAGGACACATTATCGATAAGCGCAAATAGTGAACTGATTTAGTATTAAACTCTGATAAGCAGGTAGATTTGAAAAATTTCAGAGGGAAATATATATGGCAAATTGGGTTACAGGAACGGTTATCGAAGCAACATTTTGGACAGAATCCTTATTTAGCCTCGTCATCAAAGCCCCGATTAAACCTTTTAGCGCTGGTCAGTACGCAAAACTTGCATTAGAAATAGAGGGGGAACGCGTGCAACGTGCTTACTCTTATGTCAATGCACCAAGCGATGATCATCTTGAGTTTTACTTTGTAGTTGTTCCTAATGGCAAGCTGAGTCCGAAATTGGCTCAATTAGGCCCTGGAGATACATTACAAATCACTGATGAAGCCGCCGGTTTCTTTGTTTTAGATGAAATACCCGAATGCCAACATTTATGGATGCTCTCGACAGGTACCGCGATCGGCCCCTTCCTTTCGATCTTACAAGAGGGCAAAGATCTCGAACGATTTGAGAAAATTATCCTTCTACACGCGGTTCGTTATCAAAGAGATCTCAGTTACTTACCACTAATGGAAGAATTGGCTAAGCGTTATCCTGAAAAATTACGTCTGATTACTGTGGTGAGTCGTGAACAATGTGAAGGTTCTTTATATGGTCGTGTACCCGCGTTGATTGAAAGCCAAGCACTTGAACAAGCGGCAGGGATCTCGTTGGATGCGGTCACCAGCCATGTCATGTTGTGTGGTAACCCTGAAATGGTCAAAGATACGCGCGATATGCTAAAAAACACGCGTGATATGAATAAGCATTTACGCCGTAAGCCTGGCCATATAAGTAGTGAGCAGTATTGGTAAGCCACTACGACGTTAAACTGTATCGTTGTTATTGACATCCTCCCCGCCCTTTTGAAGTGACCCCTTCAATTTAGACTAAAAGAGTCCAACTTTATGGGGTCACTTCAAAAGGGCGGGGATTCCTACAGTTAGACGGCGATGCCCCGCCGCGAGGATGTTCTTTGCGGCGTTTACGTCGCGGTCATGAGTGGTTCCACACTCACAACAAGACCATTCTCTTATTCCAAGACCTGCTCTACCTTTCGGACTGCTGGCGGATATTGCCCCGCAACACGAACAAACTTGGGTGGAATAACTTTCGTTGACCACTGCAAACACCACTGACCGCGCTATTGCTTTATATCCCAGTTGGGTTTTGAGCATTGACCAGCCTGCGTCTAAAACGCTTTTAGCCATTTTAGTTTTAGCTAAATTGCTGGCGCTCACGTTGCCTACGAAGATTGCAGCATTGTGTTTAACCAATGCTGTGCTGTATTTATGTAAGGCATCTTTACGGCGATTTTTAATTTTTGCGTGTATGGCTCTCACTCGAATTTTTTTATTCGCCCGCTGTGCCTTACCTAAAGCTGGCTCTAAATCGCGGTAGAAGTTTCCTCACGCTAGCTTTTCGCCGTGGGATGGTGTGGTATCGTCTTTCAGTCCTAAATCAAGCTATACAGCAGTTTTTCCTTCCGTTGGCTGGCTTTCTACCTGTACACAGATATTAAAATACCCGCGCCCACGACTATCCTCAGAAAAACTACCCGCACGGAATTTATAGCCACTCATTCCGTGACTCGAACTGTTATTCTTCAAGTTGCTGAGTGATTGGCGACATTCAGCCAAGAAATTATTAGGAGAGATAATCCACAGATTGCGTTTTCTCACCATATTGATTTTCAGAGTCCATCCCTAGAAAAACACCGCAATCCAATACCATAATCATGGTTATCAGGAGAGGTAAAAAGCGCCCAATCCCCCACTGCCAGACAGGTGCTAATTCGCTGACATCAATAGAAAAGAGTGCAAATGCAAGGATCACCAATGCAAACCATCCACCCGGTTTTCCTCTGTCATGCAAGCGTTTAGTAAACACCGCAGCGAGTGGGTACAACAATAAAAAAAATAGCACAATCACGACAGCATCAGAAAATTCAAATGCATTTTGAAATAGCACGATGACCGTCATTAATATAAAACATGATGCGACACCAGCCCAAAATGGTCGACGACCGATTCGACCTTTGAAGGAAAAAGCCCATTGTTGTAATGTCATTACACCTGATCCTGATACAATATTAGAAACCATAACATGAGTGGCAAAAATAAATGAAACAGCCTGCACTCCGTTTAATTCACGTCATCATAACCGTTTTTGTGCTTAGTTTGCCACAAATGGCATTCGCGCAAAAAATACCAACATTACCAGATACTAATTTTGAGGTTGCTTATTTGGCGCCTGATGCGCCCTCTTTTGACCTGACAATCCCGCAATTGCGTAACCAATTTAACCAAGCTAACCCTGAGTTACCATTACATGAGTATAAAGTGATTGCGAGCCAAGATATTTCTGCACCTTATATTCGTGCAGCCTCTCGCATCAATCCACACATTTATTCTTCCGCGGTACTTGAGCGCGGTAGTGAAAAAATTAAAAGCCTACAAATCACGCTCCTGCCAACAGACGGTGCCACAGATAACAATACCGATAGAGTTCTCATTGAACGCTATATTATTGCTTTTATTAAGCAATTTGACCCAACTAAATCATTGGATAACGCCCCAGAACTGACAGCTGAAATTAATAAATTTATGGCAGATAAAAATCCCACGCTGGTGGAGGAGGCACGTTTAGGAGCCTTGCGCTATATTTTAGTAAAAAGTGACAATAATGTGCTTACTTTTGCTGTTGAACCGATTAAGCTAGAAACAGAGACACATTAAGCAGATCATGATCACAGCAATTATCATCTGCGTGATAAAAAGCAAAGCTATTGTTAAGTATTGTCTTTATACTTAAAGCCTATCCGAATAGGCCTTATATCCAGAGAATTCAACAAACCGGTGTAGGTGAGCGTGTTTATTTGCCTTACAGCCACGGTAAACTGAGTGCTTCAAGTCGTTGAGCGCAATCAACACCGACTTGAGGTATGACGGATATAATTATTGAATTCAGTTTGAATACAGGTAGCACAGAAAAACCGAAGCATGCACTAAACGTTAGAATTTTTTGGCTTACCTAGATTCAAAACAACGAATAAAAATAGCCTAATGGGATAGGTTCTTAGGCTCACACTAAGATTTTTAGGATGAGTAACAACAAGATTATTTTCTCGTTGCGCGAAATTTAAACCGCGGCGAGTCATTCATTGATTAATCATTCAAACTCTCTGGTTGGAGGAAACAACATGCGACATCCATTGGTAATGGGTAACTGGAAACTAAACGGCAGCACTCTTATGGTCAATGACCTGGTTGCTGGTCTACGCAATGAACTTAGCAGTGTTGATGGCTGTGACGTTGCAATTGCACCACCAGCTATCTACCTGAGCCAAGCTAAGCATGCTCTTGCGGGTAGCCGTATCGCGTTAGGCGCACAAAACGTTGATGTGAACCTTTCTGGCGCATTCACTGGTGAAACATCTGCAGAAATGCTGAAAGATGTTGGTGCAAAATATATCATTATCGGGCATTCCGAGCGTCGTACCTACCACAACGAAAGTGATGAGTTTGTCGCTAAAAAATTCGCTGTATTGAAAGAACAAGGTTTAATTCCAGTTCTGTGTATCGGTGAAACTGAAGCTGAAAACGAAGCGGGCAAAACAGAAGAAGTTTGTGCACGTCAAATTGATGCAGTGCTGAACACATTAGGTGCTGAGGCATTCCAAGGTGCTGTCATTGCTTATGAGCCAATTTGGGCTATCGGTACGGGTAAATCAGCAACTCCAGCACAAGCACAGGCAATTCATAAATTTATTCGTGACCATGTTGCGAAGAAAGATGCGGCTGTCGCTGCACAAGTTATCATCCAGTACGGTGGTTCTGTGAATGCAAGCAATGCGGCTGAATTATTCACTCAACCAGACATCGATGGTGCTCTTGTTGGTGGCGCTTCACTAAAAGCTGATGCATTTGCGGTTATCGTAAAAGCGGCGGCAGAAGCTAAAAAAGCAAAATAATTTATTCTTGTTTCGTAAAACCGCTATTCATTGGCGGTTTTTTTGTTTTTATTAAAAATTTCCCGCCCCAATTCTCCAGTAATAACTCATTATCTTTAAAATAATTCATGTTACAGCACAGCTTCACCAACCATACCGTCCAAAAAATAACAATGCTGCATATTGAAATTTAAGATTTGAAGTTTGAAGTTTGAAGTTTGAAGTTAAAATTAAGAATATAACAGTTATCCCCTAAATAATTCGAGTTGTATCTCGGCAGCAAACGAAGCTATCCCTAGAAGCATACACAAGTATGTGACTAGAATGGCTAAGAGCAGCCAACACCGATACAACTCGAAGTATGACAAGGACCATCAATCACGGCGATTTATCTCATCAAACACACCACCATTCGAGAAATGAGTTGCTTGTGCTTTTGTCCAACCACCGAAATCTTCATCTACCGTTAGCAATTTTAATTGTGGAAAGCGATCTTGATATTTTTTAGCGACTTCCGCATTGCGTGGTCGATAGTAATTTTCAGCCGCGATCTCTTGCCCTTCAGGCGAATACAGATATTCCAGATAGGCTTGTGCGACTTCTCGACGGTCACGTTTATCAACTGTTTTATCTACCACGGCTACCGTTGGCTCTGCTAAGATTGATACACTCGGCGTCACAATTTCAAACTGACCGCTCTCGCCTAATTCATTGATAGCTAATAACCCTTCGTTTTCCCAAGCAATCAACACATCGCCGATACCGCGCTCAACAAAGCTATTGGTGGCACCACGAGCACCAGAATCTAATACCTCAACATTTTGATACAGCTTCTTCACAAACTCTTTTGCTTTTTCTGGGTCTTGCTGGTTTTTATCCAATGCATAGCCCCATGCTGCAAGGTAGTTCCAACGAGCGCCACCAGAAGTTTTCGGATTTGGTGTCACGATAGAAACATCTTGTCGGATAAGATCATCCCAGTCTTGAATATTTTTAGGGTTCCCTTTACGCACAAGAAAGACGATTGTTGACGTGTAAGGTGCCGAGTTATCTGGCAGGCGTTTTATCCAATTTTTATCTATTCGACCACTTTCCGCGATTGCATCCACATCATAGGCTAAGGCTAGCGTCACAACATCAGCCTCCAGCCCATTAATGACGGATGTTGCTTGTTTACCAGAGCCACCATGAGATTGACGGACAGTGACTGTATCACCGGTTTTATCTTTCCAGTGTTGACTAAATGCTTCATTATATTGTTGATAGAATTCTCGAGTTGGGTCATAAGAAACGTTCAGTAATTGAATATTTTTCGCCCATGCTCCGGTTGTCAGCACTAATAAAAATGCTGTTGTTGCCTGCCATTTCTTCACCATTCTGCCATTCCTCTTTGTTTTAATGTTAAGGCAGGCTGACAGATCTCCTAGATAACCGGAAATAATTAAAAATGACCACTTATATTATACTGGAATATGTCTATTCATTTTAAAATAAATAACGTGAATGATTAATTTCATAAAATATAAATAGATTATGAATGTAAGAAAAAAATAAAAAACAAACTCCATATTATTTTTTATTATCTGAACATGATTTCTTTTGAATACTAAAAGTCTTTATAGACCCGAAAATAAAGTTTTAATACTGTTGTAGCACTTTTAATACCAAATCATAAATAAAAGCAATTTAATTCACCTAAAACATAACTCAATTTATCAGTTTGATTAGTAGACACAGCTAAGTTACAGCTTGAGATATGACAGAAAATTTTTATTCATTTATCACTAAGGAAATCGTATATGCATCGTATTACTCCATCTAACACATCACGACTCACATTCACTTCTTCTAACAATGAACGTACTTTTAGTAATACAAATTTGACACCTTCCCCCCTCAAAAAAAATGTTACTAATGTTAGTAACAAAAGTAACAGCAATAAAATAACTCAAGCTAAAAAACTAACTAATAAACAACAACCAGTCTTGACCTCAGACCAACTTCATAAAACATGGCAACAATGGCAAAAAGAAGCACCCTACACAGAAAAACAATCAAGAGAAAAAGTAGTAAAAAAGCTCATCGAAAATTTAAAAACCCAAAATTCCTCTCTTAATTTGGCACGATGCCAAATAAGTTCTTTACCTATCCTATCTCCGCACGTCACGGAATTAGATATATCATCTAATAAATTAGAGATATTACCAGAAAGTATTAGTACATTGGAGAAATTAACTTGCCAAAATAACAAATTGAAAGTACTACCACCATTATTTCAAAACATAATACATTTAGATTGTTCTAATAATTTATTGGAAGAATTACCACTATTTTCTAATACAATGAAAAAATTAGATTGCTCGAGTAATAAATTGAAAGAGATTTCATTATCTTCGAGTAATTTAACCACCCTCAATTGTTCTAATAATCAGTTAGAAAAATTATCAATATCTAAAAACACACTGAAAACATTAGTTTGTTCTAATAATCAGTTAGAACGATTAGCAACACTTCCTAACACACTGATAAATTTATACTGTTCAAATAATAAGATTAAAGAATTACCAAACATTCCTAACAGCGTACAAACCTTGAACTGCGCTAATAACCAATTAAGCAAATTATTGGCTCTTCCGGCGAACCTTGATTCATTAGACTGTAAAAATAACAGACTAGAGGCTATATCAGAGTTTCCATCTAATCTAAAAAAAATTGATATTGAGAATAATCAATTAAAAGAACTACCTCAATTTCCCAATGAATTAACTTACCTAAATTGCAAAAATAACAAACTAACCGACTTACCAGAGATATCTTCTAAGCTCATTGCACTTTATATTGATAAAAATAAGCTAACTAACTTAAAGGATATTCCAGCCAGTCTCGAAATTTTAGAGTGCCATGACAACCTTATCAGCGAAATATCAGAAACGATAGTTAACATATTTAAGCATGAGTACGGCAGACTATTTATTGGAATTAATCCGCTATCTGAACAAGCAATCGAACATCTCAAAAAAATAGTTCTGTTGAGCGCTAACCAACATATCTCTGCTGAACAATTAAAATCACCAAAAACGCCTTATAACCCTTATAGCCTGACTCAAGCAGGATAATTGGTGTTTAAAAACAAATGAATAGTGCGAGTTATTACATAAAGTATGATGAAATTGATACTTTATTATAAATAACTCGCATTACAGCTAGGTGCCTAATAAAGCGATACTCATAGTCGATAAATTAGTACAATTTTTTCGCAGTATCGTACCAATCTTTCTTAAATACGCGTTTCATATTCATGACTGCATCAATAATATCATGATGGATCAATTTTTCGTTTTGAATACCAACACAACGACCACCATAACCTTCCAGTAGCAATTGAATTGAATAAGCCCCCATACGCGACGCTAAAATACGGTCATAGGCTACAGGAGAACCGCCACGCTGAATATGACCAAGCACTGTCGCACGAGTTTCGTGATGTGTTTCTTTTTCGATATATTTTGCTAATTCATCAACATCACAAACATGTTCAGTAATAGCCACAATTGCATGGCGTTTACCTTTTTCAATGCCTTGTTTAATCTCCGAAAGTAGTTCTTCACGGTCAAATGGCATTTCATTTTCAGGTAAAACTAAGAATTCACAACCACCCGCAATCGCCGCAGATAGCGTTAAATCGCCGCAGTAACGCCCCATCACTTCAACAATAGAAATACGTTTATGAGAGGTCGATGTATCACGTAGGCGGTCAATGGCTTCGACCACTGTTTCAAGCGCAGTAAAATAGCCAATGGTATAATCCGTTCCAGCAACATCATTATCAATTGTGCCTGGTAGGCCGATACATGGGAAACCTGCTTCTGTTAGCGCTTTTGCTCCGAGATACGAACCATCTCCGCCAATAACCACCAGCGCGTCAATATGATTTTTTTTCAGATTATCAATGGCAATAGCACGAACTTTTTCATCACGGAATTGAGGGAAACGGGCAGAACCTAAGAAAGTACCACCGCGGTTAATCATGTCAGAGACACTATAACGGTCCAGCTGTTTCATACGATTTTCGTACAAACCGAGGTATCCATCATAAATACCCATCACTTCTAAACCTTCACCTAATGCAGCACGTACAACACCACGAATAGCAGCATTCATACCTGGTGCATCACCACCACTCGTTAAAACCCCAATTCTTTTAATCTGTTTGACCATGATGACCTCTGACTAATGAATATAAATTGCAAATCTCCGAAAAACACAGCCTTACCGCACTTTCCCAAACCAAATTCTATTATAAATCGTCAGTGCTGAATTGTTTCACCTAACAGAATAATACGGTAAAGCTACATGCATCCACCTGTTCTCAATCAAAATTTAATGCTTTATTGTGACCTAGCTAACATAATTCTAGCGCATAAAATCGTTCTGCGCGGAAAAGCTGGCCTACTATATCTGGAGTTGTCTTGCTTCGAAACAAAAACTAAGTATGAATAATAGCACTTAATTAATACAGTTACGTCATGCAAGGAGTGAAAGTAGGAAGTGAGTTACTGGTTGTCAGTGAGTATTACTGAGTTAAATATAGCTGCGGAGTTTCTTCGAGCACCCTGTTAATCGAATTACATCGCTATCGACCATAGCTTCACTTATTGCTTAGAAATTAATGCGACTACCTCGCCATAAACGGCGAGGGTTTCCTAATTATTTTTGCCCGAGCAAAAAATAAAAGCACAAATATAGCAACTCACGTATTAAGTATAAAAATATCGAGTAAGATGAAAAAAGATTGGCGCAGCAAAACATAACGAATCGATACGGTCTAACATGCCACCATGCCCTTCAATAATGGCACCAAAATCTTTAATTCCGCTATCGCGTTTAATTGCCGACATGCATAGTCCACCAACAAATCCCATTAAAGTGATCGCCAAAGACATTAATCCTGCGACCCACCAGCTAAAAGGAGTAACCCAATATAAACAGATACCAATCAATACCGAGGAGAGTATTCCCCCAATAAAACCTTCAATGGTTTTGTTCGGACTAAGTTTTGGCACAATAGGATGCTTACCAAACAATTTACCAAATACATACTGTAAGACATCGGAGATTTGTGTCACCACGATCAGAAATAGCAATAACTTCACATTCTCGCCTTCATAACCTTGGATATCTAACATCAGTAAGGCAGGAACATGACTTAAACAGAAGACAGTAACTAACATTCCCCACTGAATTTTCGCCGTACGCTCAAGAAAATGGTAAGTATCGCCAGCTAATGCAATTCGTGTTGGTAAGAAAAGAAACACAAATACCGGTACAAAAATTGAAAATAAACCATACCACTGAATACCGACTAAGACATATTGCAGTGGTAAGAAAATAAAGAAGCACCAAAATAAAGCTTCATGATCACTACGTCGGGTTGGCGCTAAGGTTATAAACTCCCTCAGAGCAAAAAATGAGATCAGCGCAAATAAGATCACCACGCCAATATTGCCGATAACCACCGCTAATACGCAGATAATACACATCAACCACCAAGCTCGTATTCTGGCATTTAAGTTATCAATGGTTGGATTACTGTTTGCACCTGAATATCGATAGGCGAGGATCCCACCAATCACACTCGCTACAACAAGTATGCCAAATACAACTGATAGCAATAACGCTATTTCGCTATCCCACATACTCATGGCATCAGCTCCTCTAATGCAAGTTTTGCACGCTGTAAAAATTCTGTTTTAAGCTCATCTTCACCTAACGGGGTTAATGGTTTCCCGACAATTGCCGAGCAAATAATTGGCACCACTAACTTAGAGCCTTTTGGTAATACACGATTTAAATTCTCAAGATAAACAGGAACCACTTCTACGTTAGGATATTTTTTAACTAAATGGTAGATACCACTTTTGAAATTATTTAGTGATTCACCATCACCACGAGTGCCTTCAGGAAATAAAATTAATGATTCCTCTTTTTCTAATATGGCTTCCAGTGGTTCTAATACATTTTCTTTTACGGAGCCTTCGCCCTTCCGCTCAATTAACACTGCACGAAAAACTTTATTGACTAAATAACGACGAAATGGTGTTTTATCCCAATAATCTTTAGCCGCGACTGGGTGAACGGAATGACGCATTAGCGGTGGTAGCCCAGCCCAAATAACAAGTCCATCAAGATGGCTAGAATGATTAGCATAGTAAATACGTGAAGCCATTGTAGGCTGACAACCAACCCAACGCGTGCGTACTCCTGTCAACAAACGACAAGTGAACGACAACAACATTCCCATCGTTTTTGCCAGCAGAGAAACCCTCTGTGCTTTTTCCATCTTTTTCCCTTGTGATAGTTTTTTTATTTTCTCGATTGGATCATTCAGTGATAACCAAAAAATAAGTTTTATCTACTCTAAATAATTCGAGTTGCATGTAAGCGACAAATCGAGTGTGGGCAACAACCATGCAAGTTGAAGTATGACGAGTTAAGATAAACAGGGATATCTAATAGTACAACAGGTAAGGTCTGATTTCGTTTATTTTGAGATAATACTCTCAAACAAACTTGGAATAACAAAAACAACAGAGCAGCTGATATTTTAGGTAACCCGAAATATGGCTGAAGAAAATGCAAGAAAATAAACGCATTAATATTACTTAATTTATTTTAATATTTAAGGCCAATATGAATGATAAAAACAACAACGAATTGTAACTTGAAAATAAAGGCACCTTAAATAATTCAACAGTGCCTTAATAACCTAAAGCATACCCAAGTTAGATACTTGGGTCGCTAAATATTATACTGCTTGAGATATCACTTTTTATCCGCAGCGATACGGTCGCGAATATTTTGAGCACGTTCTGCTGATGGTGGATGTGAATCAAACATACTTGTTTCACCGCCGCCCAGTTTTGCTAATTTATCAAAACTAGTTACTAGACCTTCTGTCTTAATACCGCGTTTTTTCAGCAAGTCATAAGAGAAGTTATCAGCTTGGCTTTCTTGGAGTTGAGAGAATTGAGAGTTAACCAATTTTTCGCCCATCGCAGCAACTTGAGAAGCACTCAATTGCTCAACGACGCCACCTGCTGAAGCTGCTGCGGTACGTGCTGCAACAGTAGCATAAGCGACTTGCATTGCTTTACGTGAATGACCCAGTGCTACGTGACCCATTTCGTGACCAAGGACACCTTCAACTTCGTTGTCATTCATCAGATCCATCAGACCACTGTATACACGGACACAGCCATTCGCCATTGCCCATGCGTTAACATCATCAGTTTGATAAACTTTATAGTTAACCGGCGTCCCATTAACTTCATTACCTAATGCTTTAGCAATTTTATCTAAACGTTTAGAGTACGTGCTTGAAGCTGGAGCAATTTTATTTTGTGCATCCATCTCTTTACATGACTGATCACTTAATTGTTTAACATCATTATCAGTCAATGTTGCGGCTTGCAGTAATTGCATACCGGAGTTAGTTAGCATCCCTTGATCTAAATTTTTACAACCAGTCAAAATGACAGCTGAGACAGCGATAGCAATAAGCGCCTTCATTTTCATAAAATTATTTACCTTAATAATATATACAACTCTTCTTTTTAAGCGTTAAAGACTATAAATTCTGGGGAAAATAACAATAGGAATATAGTGAGATAATAATCATTATTTCAATTTAATCCATTTATTATTTTCATAACGAAATCGACAGTATAATAAATCACACTATCCAAAATAAAACAAAATAATATCATTATCAATTAAGAGGTATAACACCAATTAAAACAATAAAAAAGAAATTGAAACCCACATTAAACTAAATATAAATATAAAACCTTTCATAAATAATAAATTAAACAATTAATATTCTTATTACTAACGTTTGGTGTGATTTCATCACTATATAAGAAAAATGTTTATCATGTATCGATAAGTATAATTCGCTATTTTGGTTCTAGTGATTCAACTATGCGTATAACTATGCTTCCTGAAGTATGATGAATAACCGACTTTCTGTAGACATCATGATGCAAATTTTGGCGTATTCCACAATATGACGGGGACTCAAATACCACTCAAACCCAAATAATGATTAAAACAGCCTTTGCAAGACATTGTTTATTTAGGGCGGATCAGCGATAAAAAAAAAAAAGCCCCTAAAAGGGGCTATAAAAGACAGGGATGGTGTCTATGGCAAGAAAAAACTCACTTATTGCTACTTCACTACTTCAGTCAATAGAATCAAGGATCAAAAGATTCAATTAAATTCGTTTACTGCAAAGCCTGATATTGAGACATTTTTTGTTGATGTATCTGTTCAAGTTGGGCTTTTTGCTCCGGTGTTAACATCAGGTACAATTCATGATGAATACGAGCCATTTCAACACGCTGAGCTAATTCTTTTTGCAAACTATGTTCTAGCTGATCACGCACCGCTTTTTCATCAAACTGGTCCGCGACGATTAAATTGTGTAGTGCTTCACGCTCTTTCACTGAAACTGGATTATCAAACTGATAACGACGCTGTGTTGCCATTAAATCACGTAATTGCTGACGCTGTTTTTCATTTAACGTGATACCATTAAACATAAATGTGCTTATTTGTTCTTCACTATTAAATAACTCATTATGTTGCAGTTGAGTCATTAATTGACCTGAAGATGTTGGCTCATTTTGCATTTGCAGCATCAGAGGGGCTGACGTCTCACCAGTTAACATTGAATTTTCTGGTGTATCCCCAAAAGCCGTCACTGACCCGATAATGAATGCAGAAGCTAACGTCAACATTACTGTTGTATTTGCTGTTCTTTGCATTCTGTACTCCTTGTTCCCGGACAGTGCTCGTGATTCAATGAGGACAACTATACGCTGGCGCCTGCAAACTAGCGTCAGAGCATGTAAAAGAACGTAAAGTCATGGAATCGTGAAGATTGTTATCGTATAACGGCAGTCGGAGGAGTTAAATATATGCATAAAATCCTATTAGTTGATGACGACCGTGAACTCACGTCGCTCTTAAAAGAACTGCTGGAAATGGAAGGTTTCAATGTTGTCATCGCCTATGATGGTGAACAGGCATTACAACAGATCGACTCATCCATTGACTTGTTATTGCTCGATGTCATGATGCCAAAGAAAAATGGTATTGAGACATTAAAAGAGCTACGTCAAATCCACCAAACCCCGGTTATTATGTTGACTGCGCGCGGTAGCGAACTCGATAAAGTACTCGGTCTAGAGTTAGGTGCAGATGACTATCTACCTAAACCGTTTAATGATCGTGAATTGGTTGCGCGTATTCGTGCGCTGCTACGCCGTTCAAATTGGAGCGATCAAAACCAAGGTGACAATAGCAATACCCCAGTCCTACAAGTCGATAAACTGCAACTTAACCCTGGTCGTCAAGAAGCCAGTTTTGACAGCGAAATTCTTGATTTAACTGGAACCGAATTCACTTTGCTGTACTTATTAGCACAGCATCTTGGTCAAGTGGTTTCAAGAGAGCACCTTAGTCAAGAAGTGTTAGGTAAACGCCTAACCCCATTTGACCGTGCAATCGATATGCACATTTCGAACTTACGTCGTAAGCTTCCAGAACGTACAGATGGCCAGCCTTGGTTTAAAACATTGCGTGGTCGTGGATACCTGATGGTCTCAGCAACATGATAAATAGCTTAACCGCAAGAATATTTGCGATTTTCTGGTTTACCCTCGCACTAGTACTAATGCTAGTGCTGATGGTACCCAAGCTTGACTCTAGGCAGCTCACTGTTCTTATGGAGAGTGAGCAACGCCAAGGTGAAATGCTTGAACAACATATTGAAGCGGAGCTCGCACAAGCTCCGATGAATGACCTTCTTTGGTGGAGGCGCATTTCTAATTCCATCAAAAAATGGGCACCACCGGGTCAGCGGCTTATTATTGTCACTAGCGAAGGCCGAGTCATTGGCGCGATGCCGAGTGAAATGCAAGTTATCCGTAACTTTATCGGGCAATCAGATAACGCAGATCATCCGAGAAAGAAAAAATATGGCCGAGCTGAAATTCTGGGTCCTTTTTCCATCCGAGATGGTGAAGATCACTATCAACTTTATTTAGTTCGCCCAGCAAATAGCCCACAGTCTGACTTTATTAACTTATTGTTTGACCGGCCATTCTTGCTATTAATCGCGACAATGCTGATCAGCGCCCCATTATTGCTTTGGCTATCTTGGAGCCTTGCTCGCCCTGCTCGTAAATTAAAAATGGCGGCAGATGATGTCGCAAAAGGTAATTTGCGACCTCACCCTGAGCTAGAAGCTGGCCCTCAAGAGTTTCTTTCTGCGGGTAACAGTTTTAATCAGATGATTAGTGCATTAGATGGCATGGTTACCGCTCAACAACGTTTGATCTCTGATATTTCTCATGAATTACGCACACCACTAACTCGACTCCAGTTGGCAACTGCCCTATTACGCCGTCGACATGGTGAAAGTAAAGAACTTGAGCGTATTGAGACCGAAACTCATCGTTTGGATAGCATGATTAATGACTTATTAGTGTTATCACGCAGCCAGCATAAAAATGAAATCCTTAGGGAGAACATTAAAGCGGATGAATTGTGGGGCGATATTTTAGATGATGCCAGCTTTGAAGCCGAACAGATGAACAAAACGTTAGATGTAACTGGCCCACCGGGTCCATGGCCTCTTTATTGTAACCCATCCGCAATCGGCAGTGCGTTTGAAAATATTGTGCGTAATGCACTTCGTTATTCAAATACACATATTGCTGTCGACTTTAAAGAAGAAAACAACGGTGTATTAATTACTGTCGATGATGATGGTCCGGGCGTTAGCGCAGTTGATCGTGAGCATATTTTCCGTCCTTTCTACCGCACAGATGAAGCACGTGCGAGGGAAACAGGTGGAACTGGCTTAGGGCTTGCTATTGTCGAAACGGCGGTATCACAGCATAAAGGCTGGGTTAAAGCAGATGATAGCCCACTCGGCGGTTTACGCTTACAGATTTGGCTACCAGAGCATGGTCGGTAGTTTACCCAAAATAATCACCTGAGGGGCATTGCGGTAACTCGCTAAGGTTTCTCGATATAATGCCAACAATACTGCGATTCAGGCGACTGAACGCAGTATTGTATTTTTCGCATACCATTCAAATGACTGCTTCAGATATTCCCACCTAATTCCAACTAAATAGAAACATAAATGTCACTTTAACTTACTTAATATTTCAAATATAAAACAGTTAACGTTACTAATACCCACCAATTAGGTTTTCCAAATAAATATTCTAACAATTAGTAATTACTTATGACTAAATATTATAAAATCACACCTCATAGGTAATATAACTTAATTACGCTTACGATAATATTATAATAACTCCCCCCCCCCCTTTAATTGGTATCAATTAAGATTAATAACTAACAAACAAACTTTACTCGTAAAAAAAAAGAACTTAGCATGAAAAAATAAAACAAACTCAGAGTAATTAACCAACAATGATGACGGCCTAACATCAAAAGATCTTAAGTTTAATCCTATAAAGATCTGTTACGTTATAATTCACTAGCCAAATATGATATACCCCTTATAATACTCACTACATGACTAATAAGTGCGATAAATTCATACGTTAAATTACTTATACGTGATTAATATAACAGTAATTATATTATGGGAATTAGCAACGCGTACTTAAATAATATTTTCTTCATAAATAAAGCTATTGCGATACTTATATAAGTACATTATCCAAATAGCCACATGATATTAGAGCGCATATAACCTGAACTATTACAGGGACAAAGGCTTAATCATCATAACTTATTATTTTTATTTTTGTTTCAAATACAAATTTTTAGACGAACTCAACTTTACGGATCTATCAATGAAAAGAATCAAGCTGACAAAATCAGCCATCTTAACTTTATTGACTGTAATAAGTAGCAGCACAGTTGCGAGTGGATTAATCCTCCCGAACGATAATCTACGTAATGACCTTGCATGGCTCTCAGAGCGCAATGTTATTCAACTCAGCCTCTCAACATGGCCACTCTCTTCTGAAGAAATCAGCCGCTCACTAAATAACGCCAATATCACCAATAATGAACAAGAAGCGATTGTTCAGCGTATTAAACGGCAGCTTAACCGCACAAAAAACAGCGTTCAATTACAGACCTACCTATCTTCAAGTAAGCCATCCATGCCACAAGGTTTTGCACAAAGTGAATATAGTGACTTTCGCTATACCATTGAAGGTAATTACAGCACAGAAGATGTCGATTTAAACTTAAAAGCCAATGCAGAGCGTGCACTACGTGTTGAGAATGGTTCAGACTACAATCTCAATGGTTCGTATGGTGGAGTGAAAATTTGGAACCAATGGGTAAGCTTTGGTGAAATTCCACAATGGTGGGGTCCTGGCCATGACGGCAGCTTAATCCGTACTGATGCAGCAAGGCCTGTAACGGGTTTTCTTATTCAACGTGCTGACCAAAGCCCATTTGAAACCCCTTGGCTTTCATGGATTGGCTCATGGCAATACCAGCTCACTGCTGGGCAAATTAAACAATATTCCTCTCAACCAAACACCAAACTGATTGGTCTACGAATGACCATGAACCCAACTGATTTCTTTGAATTAGGCGGTTCTCGCATGGTGATGTGGGGTGGTGATGGTCGTCCGGATAACTGGAGTTCTTTCTGGGATGCAATGGTCGGTAAAGATAATACCGGCGATAAAAGCAAAGATCCGGGTAACCAACTGGCAGGGCTAGACTTTAAACTTAAGCTTTATCCTCTCATTAATTTACCGGTTAGCGTTTACGGCCAAATGATTGGTGAAGATGAAGCAGGCATGTTCCCATCGAAAAATGCCTTTATGGGGGGTATCGAAGGTTACCATACCGCATGGGGTCAACCTTTGAGCTGGTATATTGAAGGTGCCAATACACACACCGAATGGAACAAGAACCGTGTGATGTACCAGCATTTCATCTATACCGATGGTTATTACCAACAAGGTGCGCCATTAGGTCATGCGATGGGGGGTGATGGCCGTATGTTATCCGCCAAAGTAGAATACTCTGTTGATGATGACAACCGTGTTAGTACTCGTGTGGTGTATGCCAAAGTTAACAAAGAAAGCCTACCGCAAAATAATATATTCCCTAAATCTGAAACGATTAAAGGTGTTGATTTAGGTTGGTGGCATAATTTTGACGATAAAGTCACCACTGACACTAAAGTATGGTTATCGAAAACTGATTACGATATGGGTGATGATATCGGTGCATCAGTGACAGTAACCCTACCACTTAAGTGGTAATGTAATAGATGAGGTGCCGGAGATAAATATTAAACTCCGGCACCTCATCTATAAGCTATCACAATTGATAATCATATCTTACCAATGAAGTAGGATTTAATCGTACTAAGCTAAATTATCAAGCAAAAGTGATATATTTCTGACTTGTTTCTTTTTATTTAACACTCTACTGACGTATTAATAGGCACATATGAATTTAACTCATAGAGTAAGATGATAGAAATATGGTTATTATTCATTTTTAAAAATAAAATTCTATATACTAATTCTAGGTGTTAATTTTAAGCGTAACCCAATGATTTAAAATAACTTATATTTACAGCTAAATATAGGAATATTCTTTAAGGCAATCACAATAATAGTCATTGCCAATAATTGATGTTATTATTACGTGCTTTTTTTAGGCCCTATTACGCCCAAAAAGTGTAACAATTTGGGTCTAAAAAAGATAAGTATTGCTTACCAATTAATCAGTTATTGAAAAAGAGTAGCTTTTTCAAATGGTAAGCACAAATAGAAAATTCAATGGCGCTCTGGGACCCGACAACCCAGTGCGGTAGCTATGGGTATACCTAACTACATAAAGGCCAATTTAGTATAATTATTCAACTATAATTGATATGGAACTATGCTATATAGTGATACCCTATCTTTGTTCTTTGTAGTGGTTACGATAGGAAGTAATATCAAAAGAAATAAATTATGACAAACCATAAAAACAACAATAGAATTGTAAAAAATACATTATTTTTATATTTTAGAATGATAATCACTCTATTACTCTCTTTATATACATCAAGAGTAATATTACAAACATTAGGAATCGATGATTTTGGTATTTTCAATGTAGTTGCAGGTATTGTTACAATGCTATCCTTCATGAGTGGGGCAATGACATCTGCGACACAAAGATTTTTTTCTTACGAATTAGGAAAAAATGATCAAAAACAATTGTCTAATGTATTTAAAATGAGCATGAATATACATATATTGATAATTGTAGCCTCAATAATAATAGCAGAAACAATAGGAGTATGGTTCTTAAATACGTATATAATTATACCCCAAGATAGAATAATAGCAGCTAATTGGGTATTTCAATTTTCTATAATATCTTTTTGTATTACCGTATTAAGTATTCCATATACTGCAAATATAATTGCACATGAAAAGATGAGGCTTTTTGCTTATATAGGTATAATTGATGTAGTATTAAAGTTAATTATTGTTTTCCTGCTTAGAGTTACAAATGAAGATAAGCTTATAACCTATTCCATTTTACTTTCTATTGTGAATTTTTTAGTATTGTTTTTTTATTATTTATACAATAAATATAATTTTAGAAATTCAAATTTCAAATTATATTGGGATAAGATTCTTTTTAAAAAATTATTTAGTTATACTGGCTGGAATTTATTCGGAAACCTTGCATCAGTAGGTTATAATCAAGGAATTAATATATTACTCAACATTTTTTTTGGCCCTTCTGTGAACGCAGCCAGAGCAATATCATTTCAAGTAAATACAGCAATAAGTGGTTTTGTAGCAAACCTTCAAACCTCCGTGAGCCCTCAGATAGTGAAGTCTTATGCAATAAATGATATTAATAATATGAAATCACTCGTATTTTCTTGCTCTAAATATTCCTTTTTCCTAATGTACTTTTTATCATTACCTATTTTATTAAAAACAGAATATATACTTGAAATATGGCTTGGGGAAATACCTGATTATACTGTTATTTTTTGCCAATTATTAATTATAGATACATTGATTATTAGCTTTTCAAGTTCGTTAATGACAGCCTTTCAAGCAACAGGAAAAATCAAAGGTTATCAGATTATTGTTGGTTCACTGTTAATATTAAATATACCACTATCATATTTAATATTAACATTAGGTGCCCCCCCCCAATACACTTATACCATTACTATTACTTTATCTCTAATCGCACTTACCTTGCGATTGAAATTATTAGAATTGTTAATCCCTAAAATCACATCTGGTTTTTATTCTAATGTTATTTTAAAATCAATTATTATCGTGGTTTTATCTTTTATTCCATCATGGATAATATCAAAATATATAGATAATCATATTTTACATTTTATCATTTTATGTATATCAGTATGGTTAATTGTTATCACTAGCATTTGGCTAATCGGCTTTAATGCTAGTGAAAGACAATATATAAAAAATATAATATTACGTAAATTTAATGGGTAATTTATGAGCTGCAGTAAAATTATTGATTCTGTCGTTAAAAAAGATTTGTGTACTGGTTGCGGTCTATGTGCTTCAGCGTGCTCTAGCAAGTCACTTAGAATGAAATTAAATGAATATGGTTTTTATACACCAGTCAAAATAAAAGAATGCAAAGATGATTGTACATGTATTAATGTATGCCCATTTAACCCGAATCCCGAAAGTGTAGTCAAAACAGAGAATGAAATAGCTGATTTATTCTTGAAAGAAAATACGCATGAACATCCTAAAATAGGCCACTATATTGGTCTTTACGCTGGTCACTCCATTAAGCATAGACTAACTTCATCGTCTGGTGGGATAGCAACATATTTACTAACTGAACTATTAAGAAAAGGCATTATCCAACACGTAATTTCTGTAAAAGAATCAGAAAGTGATAATTTGCACTACGAATATTCCATAAGTAGCTCTGAAGAACAGTTAAATGCGGCCGCAAAAACAAAATATTATCCCGTGACATTAGAGAATGTTTTAAAAAAAATACAAGAACTTGAAGGTAATTTTGCTATTGTTGGCGTTGCATGTTTTATCAAAGGAATAAGGCTTGCGCAATATTATGATCCTACTTTAAAACAAAAAATTAAATTTTTAATAGGAATTATTTGTGGTGGAATAAAAAGTACATTTTTTGCAGAATACTTGGCAAGTAAAGCAAGCGCATCACCACTTGAATATAAAAAGCCAGATTTTAGAGTAAAGGATATCAATAGTACTGCACATAATTATGCGTTTTCATGCATAGATAAAACTGGCGAACAAAAAATTATAAAAATGTGGAAAGTCGGTGACATGTGGGGAACTGGCTTGTTTAAAGCAAATGCATGTGATTTTTGTGATGATGTGACTACTGAACTAGCAGATATCTCTTTAGGTGATGCATGGTTAGAGCCATACTCCAATGATGGAAAAGGTACTAATGTTATAGTAACAAGATCTATACTAGCTGAAAATCTTCTTCAAGATGGCGTTCTAAAAAATGAATTGGATATATCAATCTTACCACAAGAGCAATTTTTAGCATCCCAGCAAGGAAGCTATAATCATCGGCACGCAGGGCTTTTATATAGAAAGAATAAAGCTTTATCGAAAGGAGTTAATGTTCCGCCAAAAAGATTTGATAACTCTAATATATCTTTATTGCTTAAGCTAATCCAACAAATGAGAATGATAACAAGAAAAAGAAGTTTAGAAATTTGGGCTGAGCAAAAAGATTCATTTGTTTTTGATAAGAAAATGTATAATAACTTATTTATTTTAAGAAAATTGACTAGATTAAATCATATTCAACGCGGAATTATTAAACGAATTAAAAAGGTTATTTCATAATGAAGATCGGAATTTTAACCCAACCACTGCGCAATAATTATGGCGGTTTATTACAAGCTTATGCGTTGCAAGCATTTTTAAAAAAACACGGTCACGATGTAATGACCGTGGATTTTCAAAAAGAAAACAAACCTAGATTTTTTGGGTTTAAGGGAATTGCATTAAATATAACTAAGAAATATATTTTTAGAAAAAAAATCAAATCTATTCTTCCCTTAACTGAAAAAGATAAAAATAAAATAAACCAACACTCAGCTCGTTTTATAGCTCAAAACATTAATAGAACTCAATTAATAACTAGCCTAGAAGAATTTACCTATCTTACTCAATATAATTTTGATGCTTATATCGTAGGAAGTGATCAAGTTTGGCGTCCACCTTACTCCCCAGGAATGTCTGCCTTTTTTCTTGAATTTTTGAAGGATGATATTAAAACAAAACGTATCGCATATGCTGCTTCTTTCGGTGTTGACCACTGTGATGAGTTTTCTAAAGATGAACTTATTAGATATACAGCCCTCGCTAAAAAATTTGATCTCATTGGCGTCAGAGAAGATTCTGCTGTCAATTTATGTGATAGACATTTTGGCATAAAAGCAGAGCATGTATTAGACCCTACACTTTTACTTGAAAAAGATGATTATATAGAATTAATTAAAAAAGATAATCTTCCTCCTTTAGATGGCGATATGATGGTGTACGTCCTGGATCAAACAGAAGAAAAGAAAAGAATCATTAGTGAAGTTAAAAATAAATATAAACTAAAACCATATAGTATCATGCCTAATGATATTGATGATGTTTATCCACCAGTGACAAAATGGCTTAAAGGGTTTATGGATGCCAAATTTATAGTGACCGATTCATTCCATGGCGTTGTCTTTTCTATTATTTTTAACAAGCCGTTTATTGCAATTGGAAATAATGATAGAGGATTAGCTCGTTTTTTATCTATTTTAAAATTATTTAACTTAGAAAATCACCTCATAGTTCAATTGCAAGATCTTGAAAAAACACTTAACCTACTACCCATAAATTATACGATAATAAATGATTTATTAAAAATCAAAAAAGAGCATTCTGTACTATTTATCACAAATGCTCTAGGTGAAAAAAAATAACATGCCAAAAATATCTGTAATAATGCCGGTATATAATTCAGAAAAAAACATAGAAAAATCGTTAATAAGTTTAATTACTCAAAAACTAAGCGACCTAGAGTTTATAATTATTGATGATGGCTCAACGGATAATTCTTTATCTATTATAAAGGATATATTAGATAAATATTCCAGCCATAATAATACTGTCACCTTAATTACACGTGAAAATAAGGGCGTTGCGGCAACTCGAGCCGAAGGAGTAAAATTAGCTCAAGGTGAATATATAATTCATTTTGATAGTGATGACTGGGTAGATGAAAACTGGCTACAATATTTATATAAAAAAGCAATTGAAGATAATGCGGATATTGTAATATGTGATTATACTGAAGTATATAAAAGAAAAAAAATTCATATTCATCAGCAGCATTTTTTTTCAAAACAAAGAAATATAGAAGCCTTACTTACTGGGCAAATCAGTAATATGAACTGGGATAAATTAGTAAGAAAATCTATTCTTACTGAAAATAACATAACATATATTAAGGATTTAAATATGGGGGAGGATTTTTTAGTCACGTTAATGATGATTTATCACTCTAATAAAATCTCTCATATATCTGAACCACTTTATTATTATAATAAAACAAATCAAGACTCACTCACATATAACTACTCAAAGCAATCACTTGACGATATATTGAATGTAACTAAAACAGCAGAAACATTTTTAATAAATAATAACTACTTAAGCAACGTTCAAGAAAGCTTTGATTATTTCAAACTAAATGTTAGAGCCTTTTTCATTATTCATTCAAATGGAGAATTGGGAAATATTAAAAAAGGATTAAACTTATATCCTGAAACTAATTATTTAATAAATAGTTATAATGCACCCAAAATATTAAAAATAATGTTTTTAATCAATAAACATGGATTACTTTTTTTACATCAGCCTATAGATAAATTATATTTTATTTATAGGAAATTAAGAAATATTAAATTAAGTATGTAGAAAATTAAAATACAAGCAACAAGGCACTATCTAACTATACCATATCCATAATTAGCTATAAACACATAGCTAATAGCGAGAGTAAGTCTTTAGGATAAAATTCAAATAAATTTAACTCTGATAACAACATTATACCCTCTTAAACAATTACCTCATCCATAATGGAAAATAATATTTTAAGTAAATTTAATCAATTAATTTATCAATAGGGTCAAGCTTAGCAATGAAGACATTAATATACGTAATATCTTTAACATCGGAGCACGAACGTCGCAAAAATATATCTGACCAGTTAAAGAAATTTAATTTAGATTTTTCTTTTTATGATGCAATTGATTTTAGATTCACGGATGAATCGACAGTAAACTCATACGTTATTAATGATACAGAATATAACAAACCTTCACGACCTTTAACAAAGGGGGAAATTGGATGTACACTAAGTCATCTAAAACTTATCTCCTCATTAAAACACATTTCATCATCCTCAAATTTTCTAATTTTAGAAGATGATGCTATTATTGATAAAGATTTAGCTAAATTTATATCCTCAAAAAAATTAAATGAGTTTGATTGGGATTTGATTATTTTAGGATACTCTAAATTAAAAAAAGACGAATTTAAAAAATTCTATTTTAAAGAACCTATTAACACGATACAACAAATTAATAATATAAAAATAGGTAATGTATGGAAAGATTGGACATGTGGAACAGTCGGATATATTATAAACCATAAAAGTATAAATAAATTTGATTCTCTAACAGTATCTAGCATGGCTGATGATTGGCATTATATTAAAGAAAAACTAAATTTAAAAATATTTCATTCTAGACCACTATTAATATGTGAAGATTTCAGTACTTTTGCAAGCAGTATAGAAGGTGAACGCAAAGAATTTTTAAAAAAAGAAAATATCATATTAGAGCCGATAAGATTAATGAGAGGATTATATAGAAAGCTATTTTTCATAGCAAAAATCCCAAAGAAGAGATAACAATATGTTCTATTATTTACCAGTATTAATATTATTTATATTTTCAATTCTTTCCATTTTTGAAAACAAAAAAATAATTTCTTTACTATCTGTATTTACATTTATAATGTTATCTTTATTTTTGTCTTTACGAGTAAACGTTGGATTTGATTGGTTTAGCTACCTGGATATATTTAATAATAGAGCAGGTTATGAGATAACTGACCCTGGCTATGTTTTTGTTAATTCATTATTTGATAATTATAGTACATTAGTTTTCACAATAACAATATGTATATCGATATCACTATTACTTACTTGCATTAAATATTCTAATAATATAAGCCTTACATTATTATTACTAATAATTACAAATGTTTGGTTTTATAATTGGCTTTATTACAGGCAATCCTTGGCTATATTTATTATATTAATACCGTTCCTATTTCAATCTAAAAGAAATATTACGTATATAATGGCATGCATAATAGCTTCACTATTTCACTCTTCAGTATTATTAGCCATTCCTTTTATTATATTTAGGAAAATAAAAATCTCTAAAAAGAGCATATATATATTATGCATAATTGCTACTTCTTTCGCTTATTTATCTACTTATACGAAAGACCTAATATTATATATTTCTACTTTTGTTGATTTTGGATTTAATCATTATCTTAGCGGAGGAAATGTTTTCGGTGAGACAAAGAGCACCCTAGGACTAACTAAAATATGGATATTGATTATTTATATATATTGCGTATTTATTGATAACAATAATGACCAAGAATCATATAGCATAAGAAACCTAGCTTTGTTTTTTATTATATTCCAATTACTATCTATTCCTGTTGATATACTTAATAGAATAAGCATGTATTTTTCAATATTTTACCCCATCTATATTAGCAATGCGTTATATAAAAACCTAAAACAACGTTCATTTTTCTTTGTAATCCTATTTGTTATTCTAATTTTTTTTGTATTCTACTTTAATTATATTTCAGTCTCAGATATAGGTGAATATCAGTTATAGATATTTTAGCTTACTAGTAAATTAGTAATCTTATTAGTAATGAAATATTACACTTTCCTTTAGAAAACTAATCTTGGTAATATTTAAATAATGAAAATTGCATTTGTCATTACAGGTCTTGGAATGGGTGGTGCTGAAAAGCAAGTTTGTGCGATTGCAGATAAACTGGCAATCAATAATGACGTTATTTTAATCTCTCTTTCAAATGAAAAAATTATTATCAAACCTGAGAATATTAATATAAAATTATTTTCTTTAGGGATGAAGAAAACCCCCCTTAGTTTCATCTTAGCGCTAAAAGAAACAAGGAAAATATTAGCAGATTATAAACCAGACATTGTACATAGCCATATGATTCACGCTAATATATTTTCTCGTATACTTCGATTATTTATCAGAATGCCGGTATTAGTTTGCACAGCCCATAGTAAAAATGAAGGAGGAAAATTAAGAACATTACTTTATAGAATTACTGATAATTTAGCTACGATATCTACTAATGTTAGTCAAGAGGCTGTAGATTCCTTCATTTCACAGAAAGCAACAAAACCAGGAAGAATGATTCCATTTTATAACGGAATTGATACCGATAAATTCCACTATGATGCTAATATACGAAAGAACAAGAGACAAGAAATAAATATTAGTGAAGAAACAAAAATTATATTAGCAGTTGGTCGACTAACTGAAGCTAAGGATTATCCTAACTTATTACATGCTTTTTCAAAATTAAATAAATCTACCCAGCCTAAATTACTTATTATTGGTGATGGAGAAGATAAAAATAAATTACTACAACTTGCAGATAAATTAAATATATCTCAGTACGTTATTTGGCTAGGAATACGGCATGATGTTCAGGACTGGATGTCTGCCTGTGATTTATTTGTCTTATCATCCGCATGGGAAGGATTTGGATTAGTCGTAGCAGAAGCGATGGCGTGTGAGCGTCTAGTCATTGGCACTAACGCAGGAGGTGTAAGTGAAGTAATCAATGAGTATGGGCTCCTTATTCCAACAAATGATTCCGATGCGTTATCTTCTGCAATAGTACAATATCTATCTCTTACAACCCATGAAAGAAATATTATTGGTGCCAATGCAAGAAAACATGTAATCGATAAATTCTCTCTAGATAAAATTAGTCATGAATGGCTAAAATTATATACTGATTTCTTAAAATAATTTATATATATATACTTAGCATATAAAATACTTAAAATAACCTATTGATTTAGAGAAATATTTGACATTATAAGTAAAAATTAAATTAACAAATAATAATTCAATCTTAAATTGTTATTAATAAGGTTTTATAGAGGTGTTATGAAAATAGCAATAATAGGAACTAATGCTTCTAGCATTTTAGGTTTCCGCAAAGATTTAATCATCTCGTTAATTGAAAAAGGACATGAAGTATTTGCTTTTGCAATTGACTATACTTCTGATGAAAAAAACAGAGTAGAGAATTTAGGAGCCACACCAATAGATTATCAACTAAAACGAACAGGATTAAATCCTATTCATGACATTAAAACTCTGATTCAACTAAGAAAAACCCTTATTAATATATCTCCAGATGTTGTATTTTCTTATTTTGCTAAGCCAGTTGTATTTGGCACCCTCGCCGCTGTATTAGCTAGAATACCTAAACGGATAGCTATGCTTGAAGGTTTAGGATTCACTTTTACAGAACAACCAAGGCATGTATCAATAAAAACTAAATTTATTAAGCAGATACAAGTATATTTATATCGATTAGCTTTTCCATTTTTAGATCGTATTATTTTTCTAAATAATGATGACCCTGTAGACCTAATTGAAAAATACAATTTAAAAGTGAAAGAAGTAAATATACTTGGCGCAATCGGTTTAAATTTGAATGATTATCCTTATTCTGAGCCACCCATTCAACCAATCCGGTTTATTTTTATTGGTCGATTACTTGCAGAAAAAGGAATTCATGAATATGTTGCTGCTGCACGTCTAGTTAAAAAGAAATACCCCAATGTTGAATTTATAATTTTAGGGGGATTAGATGAGGGTAATCCTGGTGGATTAAGTCAAAACCAATTAAATGACCTTATATCTGATGAACTAATAACTTATCCTGGGCATGTTGGGTGCGTAACTGATTGGTTAGCAAAATCTAGTGTTTTTGTTTTACCATCCTACCGGGAGGGGTCACCAAGGAGTACTCAAGAAGCGATGGCTATAGGTAGAGCAGTCATTACAACCGATGCGCCTGGCTGCCGTGAAACTGTAGAAAATGGTATAAATGGATTTATAATCCCTAAGTACGATATAAAAGCACTGGCAAATAAAATGGAATATTTTATTACTAATCAAGAGCAAATAATTAATATGGGTAATAAAAGTTATAAAATAGCAATAGATAAATACAATGCGAATGATATTAATTCACGACTAATTAATATGTTAATTAATTAGCAATATCCAATTTAGCATTCTAATACACTCCATATTAGTAAATTTTAAAAATTAAATCACAACGTATTATATCTAAGTTATGATTAATCATTAAATAACAGTATCGAATTACTTTTACTAAAAATACCTTCAGTGCAAACAACTTAAAATATCATATTAAATATGTATAAGTGGGGATGATGATAATGCCCATCACTTATACCTTATCTAAACATTTTTTATCATAGGATGGTCTTGTGCTTAGTAAGCGTCTCCCACTTACACTATTAACTGTCAGTCTGTTTCTAACCGGCTGCACAATCACTCCCGGTGTCTACATGTCAACCTCAGGTAAAAATGTTGTCGACACTGGTGATCGCGATATCTCAAAATTTGTTGATATCTACCCGATTTCACCAAAACTATTAGATGAACTGTATACCCCACAAGATATTGCCAAACCAAACCCGACCCTTGATAAGCAACTTTCAACTTATGAGTACCGCGTTGGGGTGGGTGATGTATTAACTATAACAGTTTGGGATCACCCTGAATTGACTATTCCTGCTGGTTCATACCGTAGTGCCGCAGACTCAGGTAACTGGGTTCACTCTGATGGTACTATCTACTACCCATATATTGGTAAAGTGAAAGTTATCGGTAAAACGGTCACTGAAATCCGTACCTTAGTCAGTGATCGCCTTGCAACTTACATTGAGTCACCGCAAGTCGATGTTAGTATCGCGGCATTCCGCTCACAGAAAATCTATGTTTCGGGTGAAGTTGGTAAGCCGGGAACATTGCCGATTACTAACGTGCCATTAACCATTCTTGAAGCCTTTAATACCGCCGGTGGTCTAACGGAGAAAGCCGATTGGGATAATGTGGTACTAACACGTAACGGCAAAGAAATTAAAATCTCACTCCAATCCTTAGTACAGTATGGTGATTTAACTCAAAACTACCTGATGCTACCAAGTGATGTACTATATGTGCCGCGTAATGATGGCCAAAAAGTGTTTGTGATGGGTGAAGTTAGCCAACCAACCACGTTAACCATTGATCGTGCAGGTATGAGTATTACCGAAGCCTTGAGTAAAGCCAGTGGCGTTAACCAAACCACAGCGAATGCAACCGGTGTCTTTGTTATTCGTCCACTTAAAAATCAGTCATCTGGTGATAAAGAACTTGATGAGCTGTTACCGAAGAAAATGGCGGCGGTTTATCAATTAGATTTATCGGATGCCACCTCAATGGTGATGGGCACTGAATTTAAACTCAAGCCTTATGATTTGGTCTATGTAACAGCGGCTCCTATTGTACGCTGGAACCGTTTGATTACCCAGTTACTACCAACTATCGCAGCCTATAATCAGTTAACTGAAGGCACTAAGCGTATTCATGATTGGTAATCACCATGTTTAACAATATTCTCATTGTTTGTATGGGTAATATCTGTCGCTCCCCGACAGGGGAGCGTTTGTTACAAACTCATTTTCCCGACAAAAAAATTCACTCCGCGGGTATTATCGCTAAAAATGATATGCCCGCCTATGATAGTTCAATCCGCATTGCCCAAAACCATAGCCTCTCATTAGAAAACCACCAGTCACGTCGTTTAACCAGCGAATTAGCTAAAGAAGCAGACTTAATCCTAGTGATGGAATGCTCACATATTGATAAAATCCATCGGCAATTCCCCGAAACCCGTGGAAAAGTGATGCTGTTTGGTCAATGGCTAAATAAAACTGAAATCCCAGATCCCCATAAACGTAGTGATGAAATGTTTGAACATGTTTATCAACTAATGGAAAAAGCCGTCTTGCAGTGGCAAGGGAAAATTTAATTTTACTTTTGGAAGACTCAACGTTTAACTGATTATGAACATGACAAAACACAGCTCCCCAGCCTCAGATGAAATCGACCTGTTGGCGTTATTTAAAGTATTAAAGTCGAGCTACCTTAAAATTGGCTTTTTTACCATTATCTTTATTTTAATTGCCGCGGCGTATAGCTTTCTAGCAACCCCGATTTACCAAGCAAACGCCACGCTGCAATATGATAAAATGAGCCAAGTCTCGCTATTAGACCAAATGAGCGATGTCATGCCATTTGCAAATAATAATAGCCAAGTAGACTCTGAGATTGAAGTGATTAAATCACGGATGGTATTGGGTAAAACAGTCGCTAACCTTAATTTAGATACCAGTATCACTCCAGCCGGCTTTTTAAATAAAATATTCAAAAGTGATGCCCAAGCCACTGTTGCACTTTATTTCGTACCCGATACTTTGGTCGGGGAACCTGCAACTTTAACCTATTTAGGTGACAACCAGTATTCACTGAATATTGATGGGCAAGTGGTCGAAGGTAAAGTTGGTGAATTACTCAAGCATGATGATATAAACCTATTAGTATCATCTTTAGTTGCAGAGGTAGGCCAAGAATTTACATTGGTTAAAAATGCCCGCTATCAAACAATTGAAAATCTGCGTAATACCCTAACCATTGCTGAAGTCGGTAAAGGAACAGGTATTCTTAGCATGTCAATTAAAGGGGCTGATAAAGCTGAGAACGTTAAAATCCTTAATAGTATTATTCAAAACTATGTTGACCAAAATACCGAGCGTAAGAAAGAAGTTACTAATAACACGCTACTGTTTTTAGACGAATACTTACCGAAAATTAAAACCAAACTGGATAACTACGAAAACCAGTTAAATACTTTCCGTAAAAAGAATGAATCGATTGATTTATCTTTAGAAGCAAAAGCTGCACTTGATACCGCATTGCAGGTCGAAGCAAAGCTTAATGAGCTCACTTTTAAAGAAGTCGAAATACAGCAACTGTATACCCGAAATCACCCTGCTTATCAGTCACTGATTGATAAACGCCAGCAGCTGTTACGTGAAAAAGATAAAATTACCCAAAGTATTCAGAAGTTACCGAATACTCAGCAACAGATTGTGCGTTTAACCCGTGATGTGGAGTCTGAGCAAGCGATTTACAACCAATTAGTGGGCAAACAGCAAGAACTTAGCGTATTAAACTCCGGTATTACTGCGGATGTGCGAATTATTGACACTGCTGAGTCACAGCCTAATGCCGTTGCGCCGAAAAAAGCATTAATTTTAGTTCTCGCTGCCATTCTCGGTTTTATTATCGGTTGCGCGTATGTGATTGCTCGTGAATTTTTTAATAATAAAATTAAAGGAACGGAAGATATTGATGCGCTGGGAATTAACGTTTATGCGACGATCCCGTACTCAGAAGTTGAGAAAAAAATGGTTGCGGCTGGTAATAAACGGCCACTTTCCCTTGAAAACCCAGCAGATACCGCAGTTGAAGCCATTCGTTCCCTGAGAACCAGTGTCTACTTCTCAGTCATGAACCAAGGTAACAATCTTGTCATGGTCACCAGTGCTTCGCCTGGGGTCGGTAAAAGCTTTGTCACCTCTAACATGGCGGTTGTGTTAGCAAATGCGGGCAAAAAAGTGCTGTTGATAGACACTGACTTACGTAAAGGCCGTATTCATCAAGCTTTTGATTTAAATAATGAGTCAGGCCTTTCTGAGTACTTATCTCAACAAGATACCACCCAGCCAACGATTCACCGCAGTGTAATTGAAAATCTTGATGTTCTTTGCCGTGGTAAAAACGTCACTCACTCCTCTGAACTGCTAATGAGTGAGCGTTTCAAGCATTTGCTCGATGACGTGAAAGGGCAATATGATATTGTGGTTATTGATACCGCACCGATACTCGCCATTACAGACTCCGCGGTAATCGGTAAATATGTCGGTACTTCACTGCTTATCGCCTTCTACGGCGTGAATACGGTGAAAGATGTTGAACTGTCGATGAAACGCTTTAAGCAAAATGATATTGAAATCACAGGTGTGATCCTCAATGGTATCGATTCAAAATCAGACGACTATAACTATGTGTATGAATACTAGCCGCACAGGAAAGTGAAATGAATAACGCAAAAGTCTTAGTAACTGGCGGGCTTGGCTACATTGGTAGCCATACCTGTGTACAGATGATTGAACAAGGTATTCAGCCGATTATTTTAGATAATCTGTGCAATGCCAACCCTGAAGTGCTTAACCGCATTGAAACGATTACCGGTACAAAACCGACTTTTTATGAAGGTGATGTGCGTGATCAGACTATTTTAGACGCAATTTTTGCTGAGCATGCCATCAGTTCAGTCATTCATTTTGCTGGCTTAAAAGCGGTCGGCGAGTCAGTACAAAAACCGATTGAGTACTATGACAATAACGTCAATGGGACTTTGGTATTGATTGAGAGCATGAAAAAGGCAAACGTAAAAAGCCTGATCTTTAGTTCTTCTGCGACTGTGTATGGCGACCCTGAAGAAGTGCCACTAACCGAAGAATCAACGGTTGGCGGTACGACTAATCCATACGGCACAAGCAAATATATGGTTGAGCGTATTCTCACTGACCTGAATATTGCTGACAAGGAATGGTCTCTAACTTTACTGCGCTATTTTAACCCTGTTGGTGCTCATCAATCCGGTTTGATTGGTGAAGACCCTCAAGGTATTCCAAATAACTTAACACCTTATATTGCGCAGGTGGCGGTTGGTCGTCATAAAGAAGTGATGGTCTTTGGTTCTGATTACCCAACACCAGATGGAACTGGGGTGCGTGATTATATCCATGTGATGGATTTAGCGAGCGGGCATATTGCCGCCTTAAATAAAGTAAGCCAAAAAGCGGGATTGCATACTTATAATTTAGGAACAGGTAAAGGCACTAGCGTTTTAGAGATGATTGCCGCATTTGAAAAAGCATCTGATAAGCACATTCCATATAAAATTGTTGATCGTCGCCCGGGTGATATCGCTGAGTGTTGGTCTAGCCCTAAAAAAGCACTGGCAGATTTAGGTTGGCAGGCTCAGTACTCTGTTCAAGATATGGTCAATGATAGCTGGCGCTGGCAAGCTCAAAACCCTAACGGCTATAAACGTTAAGCGTTAATTAAATCCAATACATTTGAAAGCGGGCGCATAATCAAGCCCGCTTTTTTGTTTTTATACTTTATACAAGTCATACTTCAAGTTGTATGCCAGCAGAAAATTAAACCGATTCTCGCTTAATAAGCTCAGTGCGGTATGAGTAATCTGTTCATTTAATTTAAACGATAACGCAGATATTCCTTAACAACCACATGCAACTTGATTGATTTGCGCGTAAAATCCTTACCTATTGTTTCCCTTAACTTTGCTGCTTAATGTAGCCATTCTCTATGCCACATATTGTTTTGTTCGAACCTGAAATCCCACCAAATACGGGCAATATTATTCGTCTTTGTGCCAATACTGGCTTTAGCCTTCACCTTATTCATCCGCTTGGTTTTACTTGGGATGATAAGCGTCTGCGCCGTGCAGGGTTAGATTACAGCGAATTTGCGGATATCAAACATCATCATGATTACTTTGCTTTTTTAGAAAGTGAAGGCTTGAACCCTGATAATAACCAGTCTGCTACTGGGGCGCGGGTATTTGCGCTGACCACCAAAGGTAAGCCTAGCCATAGCAATGTCAGCTATCAACAAGATGATTATTTGATGTTTGGCCCTGAGACTCGTGGGCTGCCACCTTATGTGCTGGACAATATGCCAATAGAACAAAAAATTCGCATTCCAATGCTTGCCGATAGCCGCAGTATGAATTTATCGAATTCAGTGGCAGTGGTGGTATTTGAAGCATGGCGGCAATTGGGTTACCCCGGCGCACTGCTTAAAGATTGAATATGATTAGAGCTCAATATTAGATTGATTGGGCTTTGATTTATGATTAAAAAACGTGACATGTCACGCCGAATTTTTTATCACAAAGTTGAGTCACGCAATAAGCTTTATTGATACTCGCATTCAATAATCAATTAAAAGATTACGAATAAATCAAATGCCATCACCATCTTCAAAGCCATAAAGAGCGCCGTTGAAGTTTTGATCCATTTCGAGTGAAGGTTTATCGCTATTAGGTTTACCAACTATACGGGCGGGCACGCCAGCAACGGTGGTATGAGGGGGAACATCACGCAGTACAACAGAGCCTGCGCCAATCTTAGCACCACGGCCTATTTCAATATTGCCCAGAATTTTAGCACCGGCACCAATCATCACGCCTTCACGCACCTTTGGGTGACGGTCGCCACAGGTTTTCCCTGTACCGCCCAATGTGACAGATTGCAAAATTGAAACATCATTTTCAACAACCGCAGTTTCACCAATGACGATACCCGTTGCATGGTCAAGCATGATGCCACAACCAATTCGAGCCGCAGGATGAATATCCACCCCAAACGAGACTGAAACCTGATTTTGTAGATAAATCGCTAATGCTTGGCGGCCTTCTAGCCATAACCAATGGCCAATTCGATAGGCTTGCAGTGCATGAAAACCTTTCAGGTATAGTAGTGGGGTTGAGTATTTATCCACCGCAGGGTCACGTAAGCGTACGGCTGATAGATCCATAGCCGCAGAAAAAATCATTTGTTCATCATTACGATACGCTTCTTCAACAATCTCCCTCACTTCTATTGCAGGCATGATCGGGGAGCTAAGCTTGTTTGCTAACATATAACTCAGCGCGCGACCAAGGTTGTCATGCTTTAGCAGCGTTGCATTAAAAAAACTGGCTAGCAGTGGTTCACATTCAGCAAGTGACTTTGCTTCATCTTTGATAAACCCCCAAATCCTATCCAATTCTTCTCGCGACATAATGACTCACTTAAAATTTATTATTTTAGATACCTTATACTTCAAATTGCTTGATTGCGAATGAAGCTCAGCGAGTTGGGGCATATTGTTTATTTATGACCCCACCACCTGCTTTTTTTGTCACAGACAAGCAACTTGAATGATTTTAGGTATTGTCTTTAGATTTTGACATGTCGGCAATTTCATCTTTTGTTGCACGTCCCAATAGGGCTTGTGCTGCCTCTAAAACATTTTTATGGCAATAGAGTATTTGATAAATTTGCTCAGTAATTGGCATCTCAACACCTGCACGCTCAGCCAGTGCTTTCACTTCTTTAGTATTGCGATAACCTTCAACTACTTGGCCAATCTCTTGTTCTGCTTCTGTCACGCTAACACCATGACCAAGCATCATACCAAAACGACGGTTACGAGATTGGTTATCAGTACAGGTTAACACTAAGTCACCTAACCCTGCCATGCCCATAAAGGTGGAAGGATCTGCACCCAAAGCAGCACCAAGACGACTCATCTCAGCAAGACCACGCGTGATTAAAGCGGTACGTGCATTGGCACCAAAACCCATGCCATCTGAGATACCCGCGCCGATAGCAATAACGTTCTTAACCGCGCCGCCCAGTTGTACTCCAACCATATCGGAGTTCTTATACACTCGGAAGCTTTTACCGCAATGGAATAGCTGCTGAAGTTCATCACCAAATTGGCTATCAGTCGCTGCGATTGAAATCGCTGTCGGCATGCCTGCGGCTAACTCTTTGGCAAAAGTCGGCCCCGATAAAACCGCGAGAGGAATTTCATTGCCTAATACTTCACGTGCTACATCTTGTAATAAGCGCCCCGTGTCTCTCTCTAAGCCTTTGGTTGCCCAAATAATGCGTGAGCCAGCTCGAAGATAAGGTTGGATTTGCTTGAGTACATCACCAAAAACATGGCTAGGTACCACGATCAAGATATTAAGACTCACTTCCACGGCGCGTTTAAGATCCGTTTCGAGAGATAAACTATCAGGGAAAGAAACGCCAGGCAAAAACGCCTGATTGCTACGTTCTTGTTCTAACTTATGGATATGCTTAGGGTCATGGCCCCAAAGCACAACCTGATGGCTATTACGTGCTAACGTAATTGCTAAAGCGGTGCCGTAAGAACCGGCACCGATCACTGTCATTGAAGCAGTATTCATTAAGCGTCCTATTGAACTTCGCTGCTCGGCGCTTGTTCACCTTGCTGCTGCAAATAGCTCATAAATAGCGCATCAAAGTTTACTGGAGCCAGGTTCAGCTGAGGGAATGTACCACGACCGACCATGCTTGTGATTGCTTCACGTGCATATGGGAACAGAATGTTCGGGCAGTATGCACCTAAACAATGCGCCATTTGCGTACCATCGATACCTTCGATAGAGAAAACACCTGCTTGCTGAACTTCGCACAGGAATGCAGTTTCTTCACCCAGTTTTGCTGTTGTAGTAACACGCAAAACAACTTCATAAACGCCTTCGCTTAATTGGGTAGAAGAGGTATCCAAATCCAATTTAATTTCTGGCTGCCACTCATGTTGGAAAATATGTGGTGCATTAGGTGCTTCAAATGAAATATCTTTGGTATAGATACGTTGGATTTGAAATACCATTTCTGAGTTGTTTTGTTCTGACATAATTTTAGTACCTTTTAACTTCCATATGAATTTTAATCATGAACCCCGTCATACGTTAAATTGCAGGGTTTGGTACAATGAAGCTTCCCAAAATTGCAGACTGATTAATGCGTATAAATAGATTTTATAATCGCCAGCCTGCAATTTAAATTATTAAGAGTATAGACTCATCAGAGCAACTTCATCTGCTACCTTTTCGCAATTTGAAAGGTTTGTATGACGCTTACATGCCGGATAAATTACTTTTTACCACGCGCTAACGGCAGGTTCTCACCTGACCAGCCAGCAATCCCTTCTTTCAGGACAAAGACTTTTTCAAAACCGTGTTGTGCTAATTGCTCAGCAGGCTTACCTGATTCCATACCACTTGCAGAAACAACAATCACTGATTTCTGCTTATGTTTTTCTAGCTCACCTAAATTATTATCTTTAATTTCGGACGGCGTTAGGTTGATAGAATCGATAATGTGCCCTTTACGGAAATCGTCACGTGTACGTAAATCCACAATGACAGCTTCTTCTTTATTAATCAGAGCAATCGCTTGTGCGCGAGTGATCACTTTTGATTTAGAGAACAAACCTTTAAAGGTCATTAAGACCACAGCGATAAGTAGCGCTATCCAAACCAGACTCAGTAACATATTCCGGCTGACGAATTGCATGATTTCTTGCATCATGGGGGGCAATCACTCCCGTTAGTTAAAAACGAATATCAAAGGGCTCAGAGTATACCTGTGTGTTGAACTAATTACAGCCAGTTAGCGCAAACAACATTGATTTTTTTGCGAAACACTATGCAAAAATAGCCTTTATTCACAACAAAATGGCTTTTTTTTATACTAAACCATGGCATTTAAAGGTATACAACACATGAAATACGTTGAGTTTCGCTAAGCCTAAGCATTGGTTTTTGAGGATAATTCAACTTAACAATTATATTTAATACTTGTTATATCTTAGTTTTCGTAGATTTTTATTGGCAAATGCGGATAACTCACGACAAAAACT
The DNA here is from genome assembly GCF_000314855.2 of Providencia burhodogranariea DSM 19968. Lineage (GTDB taxonomy): Bacteria > Pseudomonadota > Gammaproteobacteria > Enterobacterales > Enterobacteriaceae > Providencia > Providencia burhodogranariea. The sequence goes on from NZ_KB233226.1 coordinate 89,811, forward strand.
CACAAAAAACAATAGGCCACCATAATAATATTTGATTTAATGATACAAAATTGAACGATACACTATACAATCAATAAAATGACAACATAATAGTGGTCGAATTATAGCCAGAGCACTATTCGTTTAGGACATCAGTGCTGCAAAGCTATTTCGATGAAAAAGTAGAAGAATATAGGTAACACGGTAGCTTAACTCGCTAAGTGATACACTTTATGTGTCAACATAATTGTCAACGTACGCGCTACAACATTAAGTATGACGGGTAAATTCATAATATTTTTCAATAATATTAAGAATTGGGTGCTAGTAACCGTGGCTATCAGATGAAATAATTAGCTATCGCATTTATTCGAGGTTTTCTATCAGAATGGCCAACAATCATAACCGGATGAAAATATCATTTATTCGTCAGGCTATTGCCTCAACATTGCTCGCTTGTGGCTTAATATCCCTACCGTTGACGTCTGCGATAGCGGCCAATCAGATCACAGAAAACAAAGATCAGCTGCAAAACCTGCTGCAAAATATTGCTGAAAAAGAAAAAAGTGTAAAAGACCAGCAAGCTAAAAGAGCCGCGCTTTTAGGTCAACTCCAGCAACAAGAAAAAACTATTTCTGCGGCTGGCCGTGATTTACATGAAACTCAAACCCAACTCAAACAATTAGATAAAGATATTTCTTCGTTAAATAGCAATATTAGCCGGTTACAAAAACAAAAAACCGAACATGAAAGGTTACTGTCTGAACAACTGGATTCCGCATTTAGATTAGGTAAGCATCAAGGTCTATCACTATTTTTGAAAGGTGAAGAAGGCCAACGTGAAGAGCGGATCCTTGCTTATTACAGCTACCTAAATCAGGCACGCGAAAAAAACATTAAACAGCTTGAAACCACAACCCTTGAATTGCATCAACAAAAACAATTAGAACAAAAAAAACAAGCAGAACAAAAATCAGCACTTGCGCGTCAGCAACAAGAGAAACGTAAATTAGATAACGCGCAAGCAGCAAGAAAAGACACACTAACCGCACTTGAAAGCACGCTAAAAGAAGACCAAAAAAATCTCGCCGTCATGAGACAGAATGAATCGAGACTACGCGATAAAATTGTTCGTGCAGAGCGTGAAGCGAAGGCAAGAGCAGAACGAGAAGCGCGTGAGGCAGCAAGAATTCGTGCTGAGGTTGCCGAAAAAGAACGTAAAGCGAAACAAACAGGTGCAAGCTATAAGCCTTCTGAGAGCGAACGTTCACTGATGTCACGTACAGGAGGGCTTGGCCGCCCAGCAGGGCAAGCATTATGGCCGGTACGTGGGCAAATTTTTCACAATTATGGCGAGGCTATTTCCGGCGAATTAAGCTGGAAAGGTATGGTTATTGGTGCCAATGAAGGGACACAAGTTAAAGCGATTGCAGATGGCCGAGTATTACTTGCAGACTGGCTGCAAGGTTATGGCCTCGTAGTCGTGGTGGAACATGGTAAAGGCGATATGAGCTTGTATGGTTACAACCAAAGTGCCCTTGTTAATGTTGGGCAAGAGGTTCGTGCTGGGCAGCCCATTGCATTAGTCGGAAGTAGTGGCGGTCAAGAGCGCCCTGCGCTGTACTTCGAAATTCGCCGGCAGGGTAAAACGGTTAACCCGCGTCCATGGCTAGGTAAATAACCGCAAGTATCCGTCATACATCGAGATGCATGCTGACCATACTCAAAATAATTTAAATTCGAGTTTGGCGACAAATAAAGATAGTCGGGGAATATAGATAAACTATGTGACTCGACTCGCTAAGAGCAGTCAACAACTCTGCAACTTGAAATATGACGAGTATAATTACATGCATCTCGAATTATTTAAGCTATAGTCATAAATTAGTTTACGTGTAAATAAGCAATAAAGATCAACCACACCCAGATAAAGCATTCTATTCTCAACACACGCGCTACAACTTAAAGAATGACGAGTATAAATAGTTAGGGAAATAATTATGTTGAAACACCAGCCTTCAAAAGTGCTCATTTGTTTATCTCTGTTAGCGATGAGTCTTCAGGCTAGTGCTGCAAAATTAGCGATTGTCATTGATGACTTTGGCTATCGCACTAAAGAAGATAATCAAATTTTAGCCCTTCCAACGCCTGTCACTATTGCAGTCTTACCTGATTCACCCCATGGCCAGTTAGTTGCCAATAAAGCACATCAGCAAGGGCGTGAAATCTTGATCCACATGCCAATGAAACCATTGAGTAAGCAGCCGTTAGAAAAAAATACGCTCGCACCATCAATGAGTGCAGCGGAAGTTGATCGAATTATTAAACGCGCCATTAGCCAAGTGCCTTATGCAACAGGCATGAACAATCATATGGGAAGTGAAATGACATCCAGCTTAGCGGGGATGCGCAATGTGATGAGCTCACTCGCTCAGTCTAAATTTTTCTTTTTAGACAGTGTGACGATTGGTAATACGCAAGCGGCTAAAGCAGCCAATGAATTTGGTGTTCCTGTGGTACGCCGCCATATTTTTCTCGACAATCACCAATCCGAAGAAGAGACGCGGGCACAGTTAAATAAAGCAGTCGCCTACGCCCGAAAACATGGTAATGCGATTGCGATTGGTCATCCTCACCCATCAACAGTGCGCGCATTGCAAAAATATCTTCCCCAATTACCTGCTGATATTGAGCTAGTTGCTGTTAGTGCATTGCTCAATAGCCATGAGCAACCTAAAGGCGAAAAACCAAAAGAAAACAAACCGTTAAAAATGCAACCTGAAAGCCCTAAACAGCCACCAGAAAAAGTGCCTACTGAGCCAAAAATCAAGCAGCCAGAACCCATTAGCGTTGGTATATGTGAATTTGAATTACCAGAAACTGGTTCAGAAACTCAGCTCGAAGGAATTAATATTTTGATGTTTGTTGTTGAGGCAATATATCAAGACAACACGCTACAGCCCTTGTTGTCAAAAAATAAACGCCCACTGTTTATGCAGCAAAAACCTTAGTTGCGACATACCTTAATCTTCAAGTAGCCCTCAGAAATGGGCTGCTTGAAACCTGAAAAGATAGTTATTTAAAATAATTCGAATGTTAACTAATTCCTGCTGACATCAACGTTAGTGCGGCTTAAGCAGAATTTCTTGACATCCTCCCCGCCCTAAAGGGCGGGGATTCCTACAGTTAGACGGCGATGCCCCGCCGCGAGGATGTTCTTTGCGGCGTTTACGTCGCGGTCATGAGTGGTTCCACACTCACAACAAGACCATTCTCTTATTCCAAGACCTGCTCTACCTTTCGGACTGTTGGCGGAGATTGCCCCGCAACACGAACAAACTTGGGTGGAATAACTTTCGTTGACCACTGCAAACACCACTGACCGCGCTATCGCTTTATATTCCAGTTGGGTTTTGAGCATTGACCAGCCTGCGTCTAAAACGCTTTTAGCCATTTTAGTTTTAGCTAAATTGCTGGCGCTCACGTTGCCTACGAAGATTGCAGCATTGTGTTTAACCAATGCTGTGCTGTATTTATGTAAGGCATCTTTACGGCGATTTTTAATTTTTGCGTGTATGGCTCTCACTCGAGCTTTTTTATTCGCCCGCTGTGCCTTACCTAAAACTGGCTCTAAATCGCGGTAGAAGTTACCTCGCGCTAGCTTTTCGCCGTGGGATGGTGTGGCGTAGTCTTTCAGTCCTAAATCAAGCCCTACAGCAGTTTTTCCTTCCGTTGGCTGGCTTTCTGCCTGTACACAAATATTAAAATACCAGCGCCCACGACTATCCTCAGAAAAACTACCCGCACGGAATTTATAGCCACTCATTCCGTAACTATCCCAAACCTTAAAAAGATGCCCAGCAAACTTAACTTGCCCGTTCTGCCAAGTAGCCGCGCGAGATTTAAACGGTATCCAGCCCAATGACCGTTTAGTACCGCCACTTATACGCCAACGGAGTTTTGCCCGCTTAAATTGCTTTCGCGCCTTGCCATGCTCGGCTATAACTTCCTGAATGGTCGCGCTGCCAATAGTCCAGCCCCTTTCTTTCTGGATGCCCGCCGTTAACTTTTGTACATCAAACGCGGTTAGCCATTTTGGAACCTGCGCACCAAATTCACCCACATTGCTATACGCTTTGTAGGTTATCTCATTTGCCAGATTAAATGCTTGGTTGACCTCATACGCCATTTGACGCAATAAAGCGGCGTGTTTGTCTTTCACTCTGACTGATAATGTTTTGGTGTAAATGCTCATATGGCATTATAATAAGCAATTGGCGGCATAATTTCAAGGTTGGTCTATGGAGAGAATTAGGACGGGTCGGCATTGTGTTTTCATGCTTCACGCTCATTTAATTTTTATAACTAAGTATCGCGGGCGAATTTTTGAAGGAGTTCATTTAGCGAAGATGGAGGAAATTATGCGCGGAGTCTGCGTACAATTTGAGGTTGATTTAGTGGAGTTTAACGGAGAACAAGATCACATCCATATGCTAATAAATTTCCCGCCGAAAGTAGCAATCAGCAAGCTGGTTAATAGTTTGAAAGGGGTCAGTAGTCGCAAGATGAAATTGCACTTTCCTGAACTACATAAGCCAGCGTGGAAGAATGACGCACTTTGGTCGCCGTCTTATTTTGCTGGTAGTGTGGGCGGTGCGCCTCTTGAGGTTTTAAAGCGGTATATTGAGCAACAAAACCGCCCTCATTAGCCCGATTGCTCGGGCTTTGCTCTACCTCCCCTCCCTAAAAGGGAGGGGCTTCCCGCAAAAAATAGGTGACATGTCACGGTGATCGTATTTTTTCGCTTTTGCTATTTCATCACAATCAATAGCCGTAAATTATCCAATAATTATACCAATCGTAATTACGCGATAACACAATGTAATCCCGAATCACATCATTATGTGATTCGGGTAATGACTTGCTCAGCCAAAACAAATTGACGTATTACGGCTACGAATTAATCCCAGTTCAATATCACCTTGCCCGATTGACCCGACCTCATAATATCGAACCCTTTTTGGAAATCATCGATAGAGTATTCATGGGTGATAATCGGCGAAAGATCTAAACCTGATTCAATCAATGCAACCATTTTATACCAGGTTTCGAACATTTCCCTGCCATAAATCCCTTTGATAAATAACCCTTTAAAGATGACTTTTCCCCAATCTATCGCTATTTGAGATGATGGAATTCCTAACAGAGCAATTCGGCCACCATGGTTCAGTGTGTCCAGCATAGTATTAAACGCGGCTGGCGCCCCTGACATCTCTAAAGCCACATCAAAGCCTTCTTTCATATCTAGCTCGTTCATCACATCTTTGAGATTTTCACGACTAACATTTACCGCGCGCGTGACGCCCATTTTTTTTGCAAGATCAAGGCGATAATCATTAATATCAGTGATCACGACATGCCGAGCACCGACGTGACGACAAATCGCAGCAGCCATAATACCAATAGGCCCAGCACCCAAAATCAATACATCTTCACCAACTAAATCAAAAGAAAGCGCCGTATGCACCGCATTACCAAACGGGTCGAAGATAGCAGCAATATTGTCAGGAATGTTATCGGGGATTTTAAAAGCATTAAAGGCAGGAATGACAAGATATTCAGCAAAACTACCCGTTCGGTTGACACCAACACCTATCGTATTTCGGCATAGATGCGTTCGACCACCACGGCAGTTACGGCAATATCCACAGGTGATATGCCCTTCCCCTGACACTCTATCGCCTATTTTAAACCCTTTAACTTCCTGCCCAATTGCAACAATTTCGCCAATATATTCATGACCGACCACCATTGGGACTGGGATAGTCTTCTGTGACCATTCATCCCAGTTATAGATATGTACATCCGTACCACAAATTGCTGTTTTACGAATTTTAATCATCACATCATTGTGACCAAGTTCCGGCTTCGGAACATCTGTCATCCATATACCCGTTTCTGCTTTTAATTTAGACAGTGCTTTCATTGTGTGGCCTTATTTAATTATTTTAAGAAATAACATTTAGTTTTTTGCCAATGCGGGTGAATGCGTCAACGACGCGTAAGATGTCTTCTTCACTATGAGCGGCAGACATTTGCGTGCGAATGCGCGCCTGCCCTTGAGGGACTACAGGGTAAAAGAAGCCCGTCACATAGATGCCTTCTTCAAGGAGTTCGTTTGCAAATTTTTGTGCGAGAGCCGCATCCCCCAACATAACTGGGATAATAGCGTGATCAGCACCTGCCAAAGTAAAACCTGCGGCAGACATTTTTTCGCGAAATAATGCAGCGTTATACCATAAGCGAGAACGCAACTCATCACCTTGACTCATCATGTCGATCACTTTAATTGATGCTGAAACAATGGCTGGAGCGAGTGAATTTGAAAATAAGTAAGGGCGAGAACGCTGACGTAACCATTCAACGACTTCTTTTTTAGCTGCGGTATATCCACCAGACGCACCACCAAGTGCTTTACCTAAAGTGCCCGTGATAATGTCAATACGCCCCATGACATCGCAATATTCATGAGTGCCACGACCATTTTTACCGACAAAACCCACAGCGTGAGAATCATCAACCATAACAAGTGCTTGATACTCATCCGCCAAATCACAAATAGCTTTAAGGTTCGCAATCACCCCATCCATCGAAAAAACGCCGTCAGTCGCAATCAAGATATGGCGAGCTCCGGCTTTTTTTGCTTCTTCAAGGCAAGTTCTTAGCTCTGCCATATCATTATTGGGATAACGATAACGTTTCGCCTTACACAAACGCACCCCATCAATGATTGATGCGTGATTTAATGCATCAGAGATCACCGCATCTTCCGGCCCTAACAAGGTTTCAAATAACCCGCCATTAGCATCAAAGCACGAGGAGTAGAGGATTGAATCTTCCATTCCCAAAAAGTCCGCTAATTTTTTTTCGAGAACTTTATGATTATCTTGCGTACCACAAATAAAACGCACTGAGGCCATACCAAAACCATGGCTATCCATCCCCTCTTTTGCTGCATTAATTAAATCGGGGTGATTGGCTAAACCAAGGTAATTATTCGCACAAAAGTTAACGACTTTCTTACCACCGACAATTTCAATATCCGCATCCTGCGAAGAGGTGATAATGCGCTCACGTTTAAACAACCCTGCCGCTTCTGTTTGTTCTAATTGCTGATTAATCTGCTGATAAAATTGCGTTGACATGATTTATTCCTATTATTGGACTACTTTTCAGTTTAATAATAGACACTATAACTAGCGACTTACGCAGCATAAATAAGTCAAGTTTGCAGCCAAGATCACGATCATTGTCCTATAAAAAGAAAGTGTTGAGGATGTTTGTCTGTCACTTATGCTGTCGTCAGCGTTGAGAAATGTTATTATGCTAAATAATTCATATTCATTTTGTACTTAACCCATTTGAGGTATGCCCGATGATTATTGTCACTGGCGGAGCTGGTTTTATTGGTAGCAACATTATCAAAGCATTAAATGACGCAGGCCGTACTGATATCCTAGTTGTGGATAACCTGAAAGATGGTACTAAGTTTTCCAACCTTGTTGACCTCGATATTGCAGATTACATTGATAAAGAAGATTTTATTCTCAGCGTGATTGCAGGGGATGATTTTGGCGATATCGACGCGGTATTCCATGAAGGTGCTTGTTCATCAACCACTGAGTGGGATGGCAAGTATATGATGGATAACAACTATCAATTTTCAAAAGAGTTACTGCATTTTTGTTTAGAGCGTGAAATTCCCTTCCTTTATGCTTCTTCAGCGGCAACTTATGGCGGTCGTAGTGATAGCTTTATTGAAGAGCGAGAATTCGAAAAACCTCTAAATGTCTATGGTTACTCTAAATTCCAGTTTGACCAATATGTGCGTAATATTCTGCCTGAAGCACAATCACAAGTCTGTGGGTTCCGTTATTTCAATGTCTATGGGCCACGTGAACAACATAAAGGCAGCATGGCTAGTGTCGCTTTCCACCTAAATACACAAATCAATGAAGGTCAGAACCCAAAACTGTTTCAAGGCAGTGAAACCTTCCGTCGTGATTTCATTTATGTTGGCGATGTAGCCTCAGTCAATTTATGGTTCTGGCAAAACAATGTGTCAGGGATCTTTAACTGCGGAACGGGTGAAGCAGAATCTTTCCAAGCAGTTGCTGATGCTGTAACGCAATTTCATAAAGATAAAAATGTGTCCGTTGAGTACATCGAATTTCCAGAAAAACTCAAAGGCCGTTATCAAAGCTTCACCCAAGCAGATATGACTAAGTTACGCGCCGCTGGGTACAAAGCACCATTTAAAACGGTCGCAGAAGGTGTCGCAGAATATATGCAGTGGCTGAATAAAGAAGACTAGGACGATTGGCCTTTCTGAAGGCCAGTCGTTATTAGAGATAAATATGTTTTAATCCGCGAGAGGTTTGTCACAAACCTCTCTGCTTGATTGCAGCACCATTTATAAACTATCTTCTCGCATGGCATGTAGGGAAATGGCAACTTGAAACACACAGGATATCTATTTCTTTAGATTACGTGCCTCATTAGCACTGATATCTTCATATCAACGCTAATATTTATCGCCGCAATTTTTAAATTTATATTTAACCATCGCGGTAAACTTAAAAGGTCAGTAGGCCCTAGTGTAAACTTTATGAAAATATTGGTGATCGGCCCTTCTTGGGTTGGGGATATGATGATGTCGCAGAGCTTATATCGCACTTTAAAAGCTCAATATCCTGAAGCTCAGATTGATGTCATGGCGCCACAATGGTGTCGCCCTTTACTGGCGAAAATGCCTGAAGTGAACGCTGCAATCCCAATGCCATTGGGCCATGGTGCGTTGGCTATTGGTGAACGTCGTAAGCTAGGTATTAGTCTACGCGAAAACAAATATGACCAAGCGATTGTCCTACCCAATTCATTTAAGTCTGCTTTAGTTCCAATGTTTGCCAAAATAGCCAAAAGAACCGGCTGGCGCGGTGAAATGCGTTATGGATTGCTTAATGATATCCGAACCTTAGATAAAGCCGCTTTTCCACTGATGGTTCAACGTTATGTTGCGCTCGCTTATGATAAACAAAGTATTCATAGCGCAACTGACATCCCCGAACCTATTTTGTGGCCTAAATTAGCAATCAACCAACAAGAAGTCGCTGACGCGAACAATGCATTTAACCTTGATAATACTCGCCCTATTATTGGTTTTTGTCCGGGGGCTGAATTTGGTCCAGCAAAACGTTGGCCTCACTATCACTATGCTGCACTAGCAGAACAATTGATCAGCGAAAAAGGCTTTCAAGTTCTGTTATTTGGTTCACAAAAAGACCATGATGCGGGTGAAGATATTCGCCAAAGCTTAACAGAATCGGCACGCGAACATTGTACTAACCTTGCAGGAAAAACCTCGTTAGAACAAGCCGTAAACCTGATTAGTGGCTGCCAAGCCGTAGTGAGTAATGATTCGGGATTAATGCACGTTGCGGCAGCTTTAGACAAACCTCTCGTCGCACTCTATGGGCCAAGTAGTCCCGATTTTACTCCACCATTATCTGATAAGGCGGAAGTGATCCGCTTAATTAGTGGCTATCATAAAGTCCGTAAAGGCGGTGGCGAAAGCGGCTATCACCAAAGTTTGATTGATATCCAACCCCAATTAGTGATTGATGCATTGACCCGTTTACAGATAGGTATCGATTAATGCGCGTACTCTTAGTGAAGACATCTTCAATGGGGGATATCTTACATTCCCTACCCGCATTAACAGATGCTCAGCAAGCTCTACCTAATATCCAATTTGATTGGGTCGTTGAAGAAGGTTTTGCACAGATCCCAACATGGCACAGTGCGGTTAATCAGGTGATCCCTGTGGCAATTAGACGTTGGCGTAAAAATTGGTTTTCTGCACCGATCCGAGCCGAACGTGCGGCATTTCGCGAGAAATTACAAGCAACCCGATATGATGCGATTATTGATGCGCAAGGTTTACTGAAAAGTGCTTTATTAGTCACTCGACTTGCTCATGGTACAAAACATGGCTATGACCGCCATAGCATCCGTGAACCTATCGCCAGCCTATTTTACGATCGTCGTTATCGTATCAGCAAACAACAACATGCCGTTGAACGCATTCGTCAGTTATTCGCCGATAGCCTAGGTTACACCTGTCCGAAAAGTCAGGGAGACTATGCGATTGCCCAGCATTTTTTACATACCTCGACCGAGCAACAAAGTGGTTATGTGGTCTTTTTGCATTCAACAACTCGAGATGATAAGCATTGGCCTGAAGAACATTGGCGTCGTTTGATATTATTAATGGCAGAAAGTGGCTTAAAAATAAAGTTACCTTGGGGCGCAGAGCATGAGCATCAAAGAGCATTGCGGTTAGCTGATGGATTTGATTTTGTCGAGGTCTTGCCAAAACTCACCTTAGCAGAAGTCGCACAGCAAATTGCGAATGCTAAAGCGGTTGTCTCTGTCGATACTGGCCTCAGCCATTTAACGGCTGCGTTAGATAAGCCTAACTTTACCTTATTCGGCCCAACAGACCCCGGATTAATTGGTGGTTATGGCCAAGAGCAACACGAAATAAAGTCGACCGATAATTTAATGGCGCACATCACGCCAGAAGTGGTTTTTGAACAATTGAAAAATTGCCTATAAAAAAATGGCTAACTGTATTAGGGGATGTTGACCTTTGCTGCTTATTTTTACTGCACCAATTGATTGAAATGACATTAGTTTCATTCTACCGGTTGAGGTTATTAAAAAACATCATCATAACCCCAAACCGTAAAGGAAAGCGCCCTTCGGGTTCGATTAAACGTAATTTTTCGCTGTGTTGAGCGGCTCTTGCCAAGTCCACTCGCCTTGCTTCTTTTTGTCTTAACTAAAGACGTGTAATTCGAATAAAAATCGACCTTCAAAGATAAACGGCCCCGAGGGCCGTTTTTATTCTATTTGACTGGCATCTAAGTATTATTGCGATGTAACTTGCTGGCCTGGTGCAATAAACCCAAAACACATGGTTTCTAGGTTGGCATCTGGCTCTGAACGATAAATTACATCTTCTTTTTCGATAGTAAACTGTGGCCAGTATTTACGCATTTTAGCAAAATTTTCATGTGCGCAATCATCGTATTTTTGCCCAAGTAATAATGCACCATGCTGGCGGATCTCAGCCTCTGTAATACCACGGTTATACACATTAGGTGGCATATGATGTTCTAATGTCCAAGGTTGTATGACATGAGGCCGGTCTTTCCCATAGACAATAAACCACTGATACAAATTATCTTCACCACCCACATAGTTTAAAGGCACACCATATCGTTGGTACCAACGTTGTTCACCTTCTGCAATGAGAGTTTTTACACCAATAAATTTTTGTCCTGCTCCACGAATATTTGCAGCCTGTACGATGCAATAGCCTAACAAGATAACACCACCGAAAATCGCCAAGCCTATCAATGATTTTTTTAATGTTTTTTTCGGCATTACTGTTATTGAGCCAACAAATAAAGGTGCGCATACCGCCATGAACGGTTGAAGCCATTCGGTTATACGACCACCATCATGGAAAGAAAACCAACCGTAAATCACTACTAATGGAAATAAAATCAAAAAGTTAGCCATGCGGTTAGCAAGTGCTTTCGGCCAACCAATCTTCCCACCACAGCTATATAAAATAACCGCAGCAATAACCAAAGGATAAAATACGCTTAATGCGGCTTGAGTTGTGTGTAGATTAAAACCTGGATCAATTTGTGAATCGACCCATTTAAAAGCAGAGAAATCACTCGCCATTAACCAAAAGAAATTAGGCAATACAATGGCAAACCAAAGGGCTATCGCTAAATAAAAAATAGGATGGCGATAACTTTGGCGAGCTTGCTTAACAAATAGCGTTAATAGAAATACTGAGCCTACAAGCGATAAAGTCGAGTATTTCCCCATGGTTGCCAAGCCGGCAAATAATGCAAAAAGTAGCCACCAAGCCGGATTTTCATACACAGCTCGCAAGAAAAAGTAAATTATCCAAGCCCAAAAGGTCACTAAAATATAATTATCATTATAAGGAATGATATCGAAATTAATGACTCCAGATAAATTCAACATCAGCATCGCAAACCAAGCTAAGTCTCGACGCCCTGTTAAATAATATGCGAGCTTCCAAACGCCCACTAAACCAAATGCAATTCCGACAAAATGGATAAAATACCAATAAAAACTATAGGATATCCCTAAATGAATGGCAGGCCACATAACTGCACCAACAAACCAAGGATTTTTAGGTGATCCCCATTCTCCATTCATTCCCCAATTCACGGCCTCAACCGTATCATAAGGAACTGTTGGGTCTAAATAAAAGCTGGCAATGATCCATGCAATGGCATAGCCAATGACCCATAAATAAACATATTTATTTGATGCTGATTGATTGATTGCAGGCATAGGTCTTAAAATAGTTAAGTAAAAATAGCTGTCATCTATTAGGCGTATTAGATGTCTTCTCAAAGAAAAGCCTAATAGTGCGAATAACAATTAAGCGATGGATTCTACTATAGTTTATAGCGAATAATAAGAAAGGGAGACAATTAGTCAGTACTTATTGTGGTTTTATTCAAGTTAACTCATCTAAATTAGACATTATCTGTGTATAACGCAGCTAAAAACAAATTGATATATAACAAAAATAAATACCCAAGTTAATTCGAGTGATATTTAAATAATAAACGAAACTAACTCAGGTATAAATTTATTGCTCTTTTGGTGGCAAATAAGGTTGTAGTAATTTTAATAACCTTTGTAATGCGCCCTGATTTTCATGTAACACTTCAGCAGCATGGCGCCCGTAATACAAGCGATAATCTTCATCAGAGAGAAGGCTGGTCACGGCTTGTGCCATTGACTCACTATCCGTGACTGTTATCAGACCGTCTGCTTGTTTTAACTTCGCACAAATATCTTTAAAATTAAAGGTATGTGGTCCCATCAGAACAGGTAATGCATGTGCCGCTGCCTCTAGTGGATTATGCCCGCCAGTTTCAACTAGGCTCCCACCAACAAATGCCAGATCAGCAATTCCATACAGCAACATTAATTCGCCCATAGTATCGCCAATTACCACCTGCACATCTGATGCAGGGATAATGCCAGCACTGCGACGAGTAAACTTCAACCCAGCTTTTTGGGTTAATTCTTCTGCTTTCGCAAAACGCTCAGGATGACGAGGAACTAAAATTAATAATAAGTCTGGAAAGCGCTTGAGGAGCTGCTGATGAGCCTCTAAAACAAGAGCTTCTTCACCTTCATGAGTACTCGTTGCAATCCAGACTGGGCGATGTGCAGCCCATTGCCTACGCAGAGTTACTGCTCTGACTGCAAGCTCTGGAGTCACTGAAATATCAAACTTTAAACTGCCCGTAACGTTTAATTGAACTCGTCTTAAACCTAGCTGAATAAAACGCTCACCATCCTCTTGATGCTGAGCCGCTACCATAGTGACATTACGCAGCATACGTTTCACAAAATTACCTAATTTTTGGTAGCCAGCAGCTGAACGCTCAGATAAACGAGCATTTGCGATCACCAGCGGTATTTTGCGACGATGAAGTTGATTGATCATATTTGGCCATAACTCTGTTTCCATAATGATGACCAATTTGGGGTCAACCTGTTTTAGGAAACGGCGCATAGAGCCTGGGAGATCATAAGGAAGGTAAACATGATAAACGTCATCACCAAATGCAGAGACAACTCGCTCAGAGCCAGTAGGCGTCATGGTGGTCACGGTAATAGGAAGTGACGGATAATGGTGACGAAGTGCTCGGACTAACGGCACTGCTGCCAATGTTTCACCAACTGAAACTGAATGCAGTAAAATCCCGCCGGGTTCAACTTTGCCGGCACAGAAGCCATAACGTTCACCCCAACGTTTACGATACGCGGGCGCTTTACGGCTTCGCAATAATAAGCGAATCCAAATGAGTGGCTGGATGAGATAAAGGAGTACCTGATATAAACGCAATAACATTCGATCTGATTCACTTACCAAAATTGGCGCTATCTTAACATAAACCTTTCGTGAAGGTGTGCAGAATATACACCTAAAACTCACCTTAAAATTAACTTAAACGGTCATTCGTCAGTTGCAACAACCCTGAATAATCGATACTGTTGAACCTACGCATATCTTACTTAATTTAAATTAATTAAATAAGTATTAACAAACAATGAGATATCACCGCCATGAAACATAAAGCTATTTACCCGGGTACCTTTGACCCGATCACTTCAGGACACGTTGATATTGTTACTCGTGCAGCGGCGATGTTTGACCATGTTCTTCTCTCTATCGCCAATAGTCAGCGTAAAAGCCCGATGTTTACCCTTGAAGAGCGCGTAGACCTTGCAAGAAAGGTAACTTCACATTTAGATAATGTTGAGGTAGTCGGTTTTTCTGAATTGATGGCGACCTTTGCACAAAAGCACGGTGCAAACATTCTTATTCGTGGTGTTCGTTCTGTCGCAGATTTTGAGTATGAGTGGCAACTCGCGAATATGAACCGCCACTTTGTCCCTGAATTAGAAACTGTTTTTTTGTTACCGTCTCAAAGCCTTTCTTTTGTTTCATCATCATTAATAAAAGATGTGGCCCTTCACGATGGCGATGTTTCTTCTTTTCTACCGCCGATCGTGGCTGAGGCAATGCTGAAAAAAATGAATAAAGCCTAATCTGCTTTTTGACACTGTGGGCAATAAAAGGTGCTACGTTGGCCCTGTTTGATACTCTGAATTAACGTGCCACAAACAGCGCAAGGTTCACCTTTCTTACCGTACACATAGAGTTGCTGAGCAAAATAACCAGGCTTACCATCCGACTGAAGGAAGTCTTTCAACGTCGTTCCTCCTTGTTCAATCGAACGTTGTAACACTTTTTTAATTTGTTCAACCAATGCTGACGACTGATTAAGTGTCAGTGTATTGGTAATTTTTTCTGGTGAAATACCCGTCGCAAATAAAGCTTCGTTTGCATAAATATTTCCAACACCCACCACTACCTTGTTATCCATCAGCCAAGGCTTAATCGCGATTTTTCTTTTGGATGCTTGCTCAAATAAATATTGAGCATTAAATTCATCGGAAAGAGGTTCCGGCCCTAAGTGTGACAATACAGAGCTTGTATTCAGATCATCACACCATAACCAAGCACCAAAGCGCCGAGGGTCGGTATAGCGCAGGACTTTGCCATCACGAAGAATAAGGTCGACATGGTCATGTTTTTCTTCAGGTAATTCTTCCGTTAGTATGCGTAAACTGCCTGACATGCCAAGATGGATAATAATCCAACCTGTTTTCAGCTCAATCAACAGATATTTAGCACGACGCTGAACACTTAAAATAATTTCATCAGATAAGCTTTTAATTTGCTCGGATACTGGCCAGCGTAACCGGCTATTACGCACAACCGCATATTGTATGGAATTACCCACTAAGTGAGGTTCTATACCTCTGCGACTGGTTTCAACTTCGGGTAGTTCGGGCATGAATAAGCTCTCTACTTACAAATCATGGATACCATTTATTAATAACGCTTACTAGCTCATCCCTAACAATTTCCCACGTGAAATTATCATATGCATATTTTTTAGCTGCTTTCGCTATTTCATTTGCATTAGGGTGGGCTAAGGCACTATGAATATCTTCAGCCATACTGCTTGCTGTTAATGGCTCTCTAAATATAAAACCTGTTTCATTATGTGTGACAAATTCAACCATTGCACCTCTTTGGCTAGCAATAACAGGATGACCTGATGCCATTGCCTCAAGGGCAACCATACAAAAAGGTTCATTCGTTATAGAAGGTACAGCAATTACATCTGCGATTGAATAAAAGTGACGAATTTTTTCAGGATGAACGCTTCCTAAGCAAATACATTGTTCACCTAATTGTTTAGCATAGGTTTTAACTTCATTCTGATATTCAGCATTCTCACCTTTTTGAGCGGCATCAAGATCGCCAACGACCACCAATTTATAGTTAGGATGACGTTTAAAAATGATGTTACAAGCATGCATTAACTCCAATAAGCCTTTATCGCGTGCAATTCTTCCCGCAAACAGAATAACTTTATCTTGTACATTTAAGCCAACATCTTCACGGTTAATTTCTGGAGGTAAAGCATATGCATCAGCGTCAAAGCCATTTCTTACAATTTCAATCGAGGCTTCAGGTAAACGATCTCTAAACCAATTGTACATAAAGCGGCTCGGAACAATCAGTTTGATATCTGCAGGTATATTTTGAGGAGAAAAAAAATTATGCATATGCAACACAACGTTTTTATGACCCTCTTTTTTTATTATTTTTTTAAATAACTTAATATCATTATGGATGAAAATAACACTCTCATCATGAGCATTATGAGCAAATTTTCTTTTGATGTTTAAGATTCGATCAGCATATGAGTAAGGGTCTATTCTTGTCCATTTTTTAAATACACGGGTATAAATTCTGCCAAACTTTATTCGCTCAATGGTACATTTTTCATTGACATAAGCGTAATTGGAATAACCTTTATTTTGGATACAAACAATCCGATTTTCTATTTCAAATCTTTTTGCAACGTTGTACATCCATGATTCAATAGCAGCAGCGCTTTTAGGCGGAATCGAATAAATGGGTGTAACTGTAAAAATTATTTTATTAATCATTCTATTATAATTTCACACCTATAATTTTCATTGATAAGTACTTGATACCTGAAATACACCCTCTTACCAATTTCCCCTGCTTCAGCAAATGCTTATACTCTTTCTTTTTTTCAACAAATTTAGTCGCTGACTTTAAATTACTTAACGACCATGGTGAACCCTCTAGAGCCGTATAGAATGATTGAGCAGATGGATAATTTGCCCAACTATGCCATGGCTTTGTTATTCCAGTGTAATGAATAAGAGCTGTATTCGGTGTTATTACTGACTTATACCCTTCATGAGTCTTATCATACAACTCATTTTTTAAGGTGTAGATTGTATTAAATCGTTTATCAAGTTGAACTTGCTTGTTAACTAAAAGAAGATTTAAAACATCTTGATCAGGATATTTATATAATTTTTTGGCATCAGATCTAGAGAGTAATTCAAAGCAGCGACTAGTAACTTCTTGCTCTTTCCACAGCTTCAAATTAATAAACATAACACCTGAATTAAAATAGGTTTCCGTTAATTCTGGAGTATGAAGCCTAGAGCCGCTTTTAGATCTTACCGATGGGTCATCTGCTATAACACCACAAACTACTTGGCTAATGAGATTACAATCTAAATTAAGTTCACTATTACAAATAACGTCTGCATCAAGATATAAAGCATAGTCATAATCAGTAGATAGGTAATCAAGTGCAATTAGCCTAAAATACATCGCAGATGACCAAACATCCGAGGCTGGAAGTTTTTTTAGTTCACTACTATCTAATTCATAAACAATGAATTCTGTGGAGAATTTTTCAGCAATAGACTTTGTTTTGTTTAAAAAATCATCTGTTACCGTATCTAAAAAAAAATGAAACCGAAAATCAGTATTTGGATTATTAAGCAATAAGGATACAGAAGAAACTCCAGCACCAAGCTGATAGTTTTCATCTGTCCCATAAATGATGTCTAGACATTCACTATTAGCACTATGATTAGTCGTGCTAAAAACATGTTTATTTAAAATTATGTTATTCATATTTAGACTCATTATTGACAAGGCTAGCGTTCATCATTGCTATTAAAAAACCAATTAAAATGCCTAATGGCTTTAAGTTAACTTGCTCAAACATTCCTCTAACAAGATAAAAACCAAGCAAGCTTATGAATAAGATGATACCCGCAAAGTAAATATTTTTATTACCTTGGCTATTCTTGATTTCTTTGTAAGAGCAATAACACATTGATATAAAAAGAATACAGAAAGATAATAAACCTAAAATACCGGCTGAAAACCAAATGCTAAGCCAAATGTTATGTGGGCCGATAGATTTCCTAAATGTCCATTCTGGATGATTATCAACTTCACTATTATATTTTTTAGCATAAACTTTATCACCAAACCCATAACCAGTTAGTGGCTTCATCATAATAAGTTCAAGTGCAGTACCTTGTGTTCCGTTTTTATATCGATAACTACTATCAGTTTGTTCCAACTTGTAAAATAATTTTTCAGTATGCTGAGGGTCATTCACTTTTAATGAAATAACTCCAATAATCGATAATGTTAGGCCAATAGCTATCAGCTTCCAAGGACGTTTAAATAAAAAGAAAATCATTGCAGAAATCGCGACAGCAACCCATGCTCCTCGAGATAAAGTTCCAAGAAGAATAAATAGAAAAAGTAAACTCAACACATAAAAATAAAAAAGTTTTGATTTAGGAAGAACATACCAAAGCACTAAAATCAAAGGAAAATAAAAAACCAAGGCATCAGAAACACTTCTAAATTGGTATGTCGTAAATGGAAGAACCCCATTGTTATATGCGATATAGTAACGAATTAACTCAACAAGCAAAATAACCACTAATCCTGAGCAAAAACTTATAATCAACAAATTAGATATACTACCTTTACTCTCTTTATAAAGAAGAATTGGGAATATAAGTGCTAATGATAACACTCCATAATTTAAGAATACATTATTGATAGCTTTTAATGATATGCTCTGCTCAATAGAATAACTTATTGATATATAGGAGATAATGGAGAATATCACGGTTAAAATAAATATTTTTTTATTTATTCGCTGTATAACGTTTTTAGTATCTAAAAATAAATAACACAATGCTGTTATTACCATTGTGTAAAATAGTATGTGCTTATATCTCGTAACATTTTCGACAAAAAACAAAGATACAAATAAAAAAATCAATACTTTATTATATTTCGATACGACTGCTTCATTTCGCTCTAAAAATGACATAACTTTCCAACTTTTTAGCTAATGACTAAATTTAACCCATATGTATTTCAAATACATACCTAATCCTGGGAGAAAATTTCTTTGATTTATCTTGTGCTTTGCGCAATACCGTAAATGATTACTGCTTTTAGCTTTTAATAATGGAACATTTTTCCATGGAGATGCATTTTTCGCATTCAAAAAAGGTTTAGCGGTATCATAACAGGCCCATTCATGCCAAGGTTTGGTCGGTCCAACATAGTGAATGAAGACAGTGTTTTCTTTTACGGGATAATCAAACGTCTTCTTTAGTTCATAATTCAAACTAAATTGGGTATTATAAACGCCACTTAAGTGAATTACATTATCACATAGCAATATATTCAATACATCTTGATCTGGATAACTAATTCTTTGAGCAAGATCTTCATCAACGAGTAAAGCCATTGACTCGTTTGTAATATTATTTTCTTTCCAAGCTATTAGATTCACATACATGACACCACTATTAAAATATCCTTTAGAAACCGAAGGAGACCCTAAATTATCAGCTCTTTTTTTCCACCAATTTTTATCTCTTTCCGTCACAACTGCTGCAACCTTATTCTCCAGATTCAAATGAGTAAGTTCATCAATAGAATTATTGCAAATCACATCAGCATCAAGGTAGAGTAAATAATCAATTTTATTGATAAAATATTCAGCAACTATAAATCGAAAATAAATAGCGTGTGTCCAGTTTTTAGTTGTTGGCAGAGATTTAATGCTATTAGAGTCAATAATGTAAATAGTGAGCAGAGTATTATACTGAGAACAGATTTCTCGAAATCTTACGACATCACTATCATTTATTGAATCATCAATGAAAATGTGGAAAGAGAAATTAATGTTTTTATTGTGAATTAGTAGTGAAACAATAGATACACCACAACCATACAAGAAATTTTGATCAATACCATAAGCTACATGAAAATATGATGATATATCAACATCAGAGGTTCCAACGGATATAACTTGTTTTATCATGTTATCAAATTCAATTGCCATATAGCCTCTCAAAAAATATTTTTCTTCGCTTACTTATAAGCCACGACGTTCTGTACGCATTTGGATTTTCTGGGCTTTACTGCTTGCCTTCTCCATCAACGCTTGCTCTTTCCGTATAATTTTTCGCAACGGTAACTCAAAGTAAATCTTCATAAATCGAAAGATATCTCTTGTTGTTAGCCCAATATTCAATGATGAAAAATATAGCCCAATCAAATCCTTATCACGCCAACGAGTAGGAACTTTCTGCCTTAGCTGAGCTCGGTGTAAATCGATTACTGAGATTTTTAAATCTGACTCATTACCGGTGGTAAAAGGTAGATGAAGTAAAAAGTGGCAAATGTAGCAGTCACGATGGTTAATTCCTATCGAGTGCATTTTACGCACCATCTCGGCGACTCGGCGAATAAACATCTGTTTGATTTTAAAATCAGGAGAAGTACTATTCCAATCAGCACAGTAATCCTCTAAGCTCACTGTCGGTGTTAAATCTCGTGTGATAATAAATGAATCGCGTCGTAATGGGTTCCACCCTTTCTGGCCAAATGCACGACCATCCATGGTATCAACACCAGCCTTAGTTAAACGGTGTATTGCATTCCATTCTCTATCTGCACCAAGTACCGGTAAACGCAATGAAAATAAATTTTTTAATGCTTCTTTCAGCGTCGTACCATGGTGAATTTTAATAAAATAACTCTGACCTTCTAGCTCAAAGCGTAATGTTTTTCGGCTTTCTAGTTGACGAAAAACTTCACCTTCTAATCGCTCAGTTTCAACAAATGGATCTTTGTTTTTCCACAGCTCACTAAACGGTGTTTTAAGTTCAATCATCTAGGTTTCCTAAAATAATATTAGCCGCTTTTTCGGGTAAGCTGTATAGGTCTTCGATATCAGCATAATTCTTCGCTTTTTCAGACCAATTTTTTAATTGTTCTTTATTCTGCAAACTTTCTGAAAGCGTATTATTTAATGCCTGTTGCGTAAAGGGTTCATTAATAACAGCTCCGCATTGCGCCTGTACAATAAATGGCGCGTATCCGCATACCTCAGTCACAATCACAGGTAAACCCGCTGTAATTGCTTCAAGTAATACAATACCCGCAGCTTCTTGGTAGGCGGGATGCATCAATATATCTGCCGCAGCCATAAGCTCAGCAACATCATTACGCCCACTAAAAAATGAAACCTGATGACCAATGCCTAAATTTTCAGCTAAATGCTGATACTTAGCCGGTTTATCCTGCCCAACAACCATCAGTAAGGTATCTTTCTTGATACTCTCAGGCAATGCCGCCATCGCCTTTAACGTTCTATCAACACCTTTGCGTTTAAAATCGGAACCTACTTGTAGTAATAAGAATGCAGATTGTGATATTTGATTTTTTTCACGATAAATACGTTTTGCATCGGGGATCTGTTTGTCGTGTTTTCTATCTTGCGCAATACCAGGAGGCAGCATATAGAAACGATGCTCTTCCGTAGCATAATGCTTTTTAAAATGGGCAATTTGATGCGGCGTTAACATCAATAATTTGGTTGGTTTCCCTGCTTGAAAAACCGCTTTTTCAAATGCGGCATAATGCTTATAACGCGGCGTCAGTTTATAGAAAAATCCTTTTTCATTAGCCACTTTTTCGGCATAACAGACATCCGCAGCATAATAGATATCCAGTCCCGGCATTTTATTGAAACCCACGATACGGTCAACTGGATATTGTTTTATATGTTGATGCACCCACGCGCAATATTGGGCATTACGGCCATGATTCGTTTGTGATGTTACGGGAACAATGATTACCTCAAACTCAGCAGGTATTTCACCATCCCAAGATTGAGTATACACACGAATATGATGGCCTCTTGCCTGACAAGCTAGTGCGATGCGCAAAAAATCACGTTGTAAACCACCAAACGGGAAGTATTTGTACAGACAAAATGCCAATATCATATTAAAACCTTGTCATCATTGAACGAATATTCATCGGTAGCACCTTCTCTGTTGCTTTTATAACATCAGATGCTGGGATGATAGAAAGATATTTTTTATTTCTATCAAGCTCTTCTCTTGGTGGCATAGGTTCATAGTCCCCGGCCCAAAATTGCTCAACATTGTCGCTCCAAGGGCGCCAAAAAACATTATTAGTCGCACCAAATAAGCATACTATCGGTGTTTTCACCGCTGCTGCTATATGCATAGGTGCAGAATCAACACCAATAAATAATGCAGCATGTGCGATTAGAGCTCCAAGCTCTGGAAACGATGTTTTACCGGCTAGTTCAGTGATCGGCTTGGTTTTACAATTTGAAGCGATGTTACCAACACAATCCAAATCTTCTTTACTTGGTCCTGAAGTCAACACAACCTGATAGCCACGGGCTTGTAACGCATCGATGACTTCTGAAAATTTTTCATCGTCCCAACACTTAAAGATCTGACGTGCAGTTGGTTGGATCACAACATAACTACTGTGAACACCTAGCTCCAATAACTTTTGATTAATATTTTCCCAATCCTGCTCTGAATAAGACATCGTTAAATGTGTTTTTAGATTCTTTATATTTAACGGTTCAAGGACAGAGAGATTATTCATCACGACATGCTCACCATGAGGAACGGTCAGATGCGTGAAGCTTTTAAGCCAATATCTAGAATTACGATGGCTAAATTGGTGTGAAATTTTCATTTTGGCAGGAATTGCGCGGACAAGTGCAGAAACTATCCATTGATCGGCGAGGTTAACCACCAAGTCATATTTATTGCGGCGTAGCGTCGATAGTAACTTCATAAAGTTACATACTTTACTTAGCCCATTGTTTTTTTTGCCAACCATGCCATATAAGGCATGTATTTCGCTATTTTCAGATAAAATGGGGATCGTATCCTGATAAAGCAATACATCAATCTCGGCATCTGGATAGTTTTGCTTTAATGTACTGATGACGGGCGTTGTCAGCAGCATGTCCCCATGAAATCGCATCTTGATTACAAGAATTTTTTTAAACTGTTTTTTCACCAGACACTCTTATTTTATATCTATAAGCAAAATGACGTAGTTCTTTGACACAAACTAACACTATTAATTCAATGAATAATAAATATGTTACTACTTTAAGAACAATCGATATAGTTTTGAATGTCTATTAAGCCAATCTATTAATTTTTGGCATAAAAAAACCCAGCCGAAGCTGGGTTTTTCACAAAAAGGCGAAAATTATTTAATTTTTGCTTCTTTGTAGATCACATGCTTACGAACTACTGGATCAAATTTTTTCAATTCCAGTTTTTCTGGCATGGTGCGCTTGTTCTTCGTAGTGGTATAGAAATGACCTGTACCTTCAGAAGAGACCAGCTTGATTTTCTCGCGAATACCTTTAGCCATTTTTTAGCTCCTTAGTACTTCTCACCACGGGTACGCAGTTCAGCAAGAACTACATCAATACCCTTTTTATCGATAACACGCATACCTTTAGCAGATACACGCAATGTTACGAAACGTTTCTCAGACTCAACCCAGAAACGGTGAGAGTGCAGGTTTGGCAAAAAACGACGCTTGGTCGCGTTTAATGCGTGTGAACGATTGTTACCGCTCATTGGACGCTTGCCAGTAACTTGGCAGACTCGTGACATGTCTATTCTCCAAAAATCTAATCAGCTCGAGCTTCTTTGTTCTGGGTATGGCCGCCTCGTCAGGCTTAGGAGCCCATCTCAGCAAACTTTATTGACTGAAAAGATTGTTATCATCCTAGTAAAAAATTTACTGAGATAGGCTCTTCTCGCCAAACCCAAGATCCTCAAAGGTGGCGTAGTATACGCTTTCAATCGTTCCCACTCAAGCCCAATGCGGCGAAAGTTGTCATTTTTTAGTCAAAAAAACGATTTTACAACCACCCTCGTTCGAGGAATGAAACACAATGTTTATGTCCGACGACAAAATGGTCAAGTAATTTAATCTCCATTAAAGTACAGGCATCCTTGATACGAAAAGTCACTTGCCTGTCTGCTTCGCTGGGTTCTGCATTACCTGATGGGTGATTATGAGCTAATATCACTGCACTTGCATTCATTTTCATTGCAAAACGAATGATTTCTCGGGGATGAACCTCAACACGGTTAATCGTTCCTTTAAATAACTCTTCATGACAAATTATCTGATGTTGATTATTCAAAAGTAACACAATGAAAACTTCTCGCTCCTGCCCTGCAAATAATTCAAGTAACCTAGTTTTTAATAGATTTGGGTCTGAGATCACATCTTCATATAAAAACTGCTCTGCAAAAAAACGACGTGCTAGTTCACTAATTGCTTGAAATTGTGAAAACTTACAAAGCCCCATTCCTCTGCATTTTGTTAAGCTTGAATAATCTGCCTGCAACAGAAGATACAAAGAACCAAATTCTTTTAGTAACCGTTCAGCCAACTGCAGAACTGGCTCACCATGACTGCCTGTACGTAAAAAGATGGCTAACAGCTCGATATCAGTTAACGCAGCAGCGCCATACGCTAACATTTTCTCTCTTGGTTTTAAGTTATTGTCATATTCCATCATTGGCACCATATCTAATTCCTTTTCTCTTTTTTATAGGCGGAAGCCAAGAGCAACAATGCATTAAAAGCCAATTTGCGTAGCACTTCGCAAAAATAAAAGGGTGATGATATATCCAGTACTCTCACCTATCTTTCTGATGTGATAATATGCTCTTCATGATGATTAGATGGATAGAACAATGACACAGCTATCAGGTAAACAAATAGTTCTTGGTATAAGTGGTGGTATCGCCGCTTATAAAATTCCTGAACTAACCCGCCGCTTACGCGATGAGGGCGCTGTAGTTCGTGTAGTCATGACTGAAGGAGCAAAAGCGTTTATTACTCCTTTAACATTACAGGCCGTTTCTGGTCATCCTGTATCTGATGACTTACTGGATCCCGCAGCAGAAGCAGCAATGGGCCATATTGAGCTAGCAAAATGGGCAGATATCATCATTTTGGCGCCAGCTACCGCAGATTTAATTGCCCGCTTAAGCGCTGGTATGGCCAATGACTTACTCACCACAGTTTGTCTAGCATCAGCTGCTCCCATCGCTGTTGTGCCTGCAATGAATCAACAAATGTATCGTGCAACGGCAACACAAGAAAATTTAATCCGACTGAAACAACGCCAATGTATGATTTGGGGACCTGATGAGGGTAGCCAAGCTTGCGGGGATGTTGGCCCGGGTCGAATGATCAATCCATTAGATATTGTTCGTCTTACCCGTGAACACTTCCGTTCACAAGCTGACTTACAAGGCATAAAAATCATGATTACTGCGGGACCTACCCGTGAAGATCTAGATCCAGTACGATTTATCAGTAATCACAGCTCAGGGAAAATGGGTTTTGCAATTGCAGAAATGGCAAGCAGACGCGGAGCACAAGTTACTTTAATAGCGGGCCCCGTCAATTTAGCAACCCCTGCTGGAGTAACACGTATTGATGTCATTAGTGCATTCGATATGTATGAACAGGTACATCAAACCGTTACAGAACAGGATATTTTTATTGGTTGCGCAGCCGTCGCTGATTACCGAGCAAAAACAATTGCTGAAAATAAAATTAAAAAACAAGGTGAAGAGGTTGTTATTACATTAGTAAAAAACCCTGATATTGTTGCTAGTGTCGGTCAATTAACACACAATCGCCCTTATGTAGTCGGGTTTGCAGCTGAAACCCAAAATGTGGAAGAATACGCACGTCTGAAGCGTCAACAAAAGCAACTCGACCTAATTTGCGCGAATGATGTTTCGCTCGCTGATAATGGTTTTAACAGCGATAACAATGCATTACATATATTCGATGCCTTTGGCGATGTCCGCCTACCACACAGCAGTAAACTTGAATTAAGCCACTATTTACTTGACGAGATACATCAACGTTATGAAAAACATCGATCTAAAAATTCTTGATCCCCGTATTGGTAATGAATTCCCGTTACCAACTTATGCAACATCTGGCTCTGCAGGATTAGATCTGCGTGCCTGCCTTGACGCACCTATTGATTTAGCGCCAGGCCAAACTGAGCTCATCCCAACAGGGCTGGCTATCCATATCGCTGATGAACAACTTGCAGCTGTCATTCTTCCTCGCTCAGGACTTGGCCATAAGCATGGTGTTGTTCTTGGTAATTTAGTGGGCCTAATCGATTCTGACTACCAAGGTCCATTAATGGTATCCGTCTGGAATAGAGGCAATAAAACGTTCACTATCGAACCCGGTGAGCGTATGGCTCAAATGGTTTTCGTTCCTGTAGTACAAGCACAATTTAATATTGTGGATGATTTTGATGCAACCGAACGTGGTACTGGTGGTTTTGGTCACTCTGGTCGCCAATAAATTTGGTTATCCCCAGCTCTTAGCTTCACTGGTAAAATCAAATTCATATTTTAAATAATGGAATAACAATAAAGTTACCAGTGAGTTTACCAAAGAATGGACAATATAGAGCAAGCCACTAAAACTCTATTTGTTTGCTTTTTGCCCTGTATTTTTGTTTACTCAGGGCAAAATTTTAGATAGTTTGTTTTGCTGTTTTAGCAGGGGTCTTATCAGACATGGCAGAAAAAGCGATAACAAAAAAACGCAACAGGCGCGAAGAGATTTTACAGTCACTTGCGTTAATGTTGGAAAGTAGTGATGGTAGCCAACGTATTACAACCGCAAAACTTGCGGCAAATGTAGGAGTATCAGAAGCAGCGCTTTATCGGCATTTTCCAAGTAAAACGAAAATGTTCGATAGTTTAATTGAGTTTATTGAAGACTCATTAATCTCACGCATTAATCTCATCCTAAATGATGAAAAAGATACTCTTGCCCGAATTAAGCTTATTTTAGCACTCATTTTGGGTTTCTCAGAAAAAAACCCAGGCCTGACCCGGATCATCACAGGGCATGCACTTATGTTTGAGCAAGATAGGCTTCAAGGACGTATAAATCAATTATTTGAAAGGATTGAATCGCAATTACGGCAGGTATTAAAAGAGAAAAAAATACGTGATGGCCATGGCTTCAGCCATGATGAATCCCTTCTCGCCACTCAATTACTGGCATTTTGTGAAGGGATGTTATCTCGTTTTGTACGCTCTGAATTCCGTTACCGTCCAACAGTAGAATTCGAAGCACGCTGGCCTTTAATTTTAGCTCAGTTACAATGACCGATTATACTACTCACCCCGCCCGCTATTTGGGCGAGGGCTTTTTTCTTAGATGCCATATTGTTGGCGATAAGTTCTCATTGCAATCAGGTGTTCTTGCATATCTTCGCGTTCCGCTAAATACGCAATCAAATCACTCATTGTAATGATTGAATAGACCTTACAGCCATAGTCTCGCTCAACTTCTTGTACTGCTGAAATCTCACCTTTACCTTTCTCTTGACGATCAAGACACAGAAGTACACCATTTAGCGTTGCATTTTGCTGCATAATAATTTCCATCGATTCCCGGATCGCAGTGCCTGCAGTAATAACATCATCAACCACCACAACACGGCCTTGTAGTGGGCTACCAACCAACGTACCGCCCTCACCATGATCTTTGGCTTCTTTACGATTAAAGCAATATGGCATATCAATATCGTGATGCTCAGCAAGCGCTACCGCCGCTGTAGTTGCAATTGGGATCCCTTTATATGCAGGCCCAAAAATGACATCACATTCAATTGCGCTCTCAACGAGTGCTTGTGCGTAGAAACGACCAACAAGTGCCAAATCACGCCCCGTATTAAATAACCCTGCATTAAAGAAATAAGGGCTTTTACGACCTGACTTCAGCGTAAATTCACCAAATTTAAGTACCTGTTTTGTCATTGCAAGCTCTATAAATTCGCGCTGATAGGCTCTCATGGGTCAATCTCCTTAATAATTACCATTAATATATTGAACATAACGTTATGCATATCTTGTTACTGGCAAAAAACACAAGATATAAAAAAGGCGGCTATTTCAGCCGCCTTTAAAAAATAATTTTACTTCAACGCTTCTCGTTGAGCTTCGAAAATGGATGTTATCCCCGTTTTCGCTAGTGCCAATAAGTCGAGAAGTTCTTCATGACTGAACGGTTCACCTTCAGCGGTGCCTTGCACCTCAATCATCCGCCCATCCTCCATCATGACAACATTCATATCTGTTTCTGCAGCAGAATCTTCAACGTATTCAAGATCGCATAATGCTTCTTGGTTAACGATACCCACAGAAACCGCAGCTACCATAGATTTTAATGGACTTGCTGCCAATTTACCTTGCTCAACCATTTTGTTGAGAGCATCTACTAGTGCAACACAAGCACCCGAAATTGCTGCGGTGCGTGTGCCGCCATCAGCTTGAATCACGTCACAGTCTAGCGTAATAGTGTGCTCACCCAACTTTTTCAGATCAACTGCTGCCCGTAATGACCGAGCAATCAAACGTTGAATTTCCATTGTTCGGCCAGTTTGCTTTCCTCTAGCTGCTTCACGTTGATTACGTGAATTAGTTGCACGAGGTAGCATGCCATATTCAGCCGTTATCCAACCCTGGCCTTGGCCTTTCAGAAAACGAGGTACGCCTTCTTCTATAGTTGCATTACATAACACCTTAGTGTCGCCAAACTCAATAAGAACAGATCCTTCCGCATGCTTAGTGTAGTTACGAGTAATTTTAATCGGGCGCATTTGGTCTGCCATTCTGTCTGCTGGACGCATGGTGTTATCTCCGTTTTCTGCTTAATTTGTCGCGCATTATACGTCCTTAAACCGATAATGCCTATCTTGACATCATTCATAGCGCTATAATCCTATAATAATCATTTTTTATAGGAACGAATTATGATCCGTAGTATGACCGCTTTTGCCCGCAATGATATCAAGGGCGAATGGGGGAGTGCGGCCTGGGAGCTGCGTTCCGTTAACCAGCGCTATCTAGAAACTTATATCCGTCTGCCTGAACAATTCAGAAGCCTTGAACCTGTGATCCGTGAACGTATTCGTGCACGCCTGACTCGGGGAAAAGTTGAGTGTAACCTCCGTTTTGAGCTGGATGGTGCTAATCGTAGTGAGCTGATCCTTAACGAAGATTTGGCTCGCCAGATTATCAGCGCAGCAAATTGGGTCAAAAATTACAGTCACGAAGGTGAGATTAACCCATTAGAAATTTTGCGTTGGCCTGGTGTGATGTCTGCTGGCGAGCAAGACTTAGATGCTATTAGTGAGCAACTATTAGCTGGGCTTGATAAAACATTAGATGCATTTATTGAAAGTCGTGAAACTGAAGGTGCAGCCTTACATGCTCTCATCGAACAGCGTCTTGATGGTGTTCTTGTCGAGGTTGCCAAGGTTCGCCAACATATGCCTGAAATTTTACAATGGCAACGTGATCGTCTACAAACTAAGTTAGATGACGCAGACATTCAAGTTGATAGTAACCGCTTGGAGCAGGAACTTATTCTATTAGCTCAACGTGTTGATGTTACCGAAGAGCTCGATAGACTTGAAGCTCATGTCAAAGAAACGCGTAATATTCTCAAGAAAAAAGAGGCCAATGGCCGTCGTCTAGACTTTATGATGCAAGAGTTTAACCGTGAGTCAAACACGTTAGCATCAAAATCAATAAACAGTGATGTCACTAATTCGGCTGTAGAGCTGAAAGTCTTGATTGAACAAATGCGCGAACAGATTCAAAACATCGAATAAGCTTTCTTAGCATTTTAAAATACATAATTTAAGCCAGCGGATACATCGTATTCACTGGCTTCTTTGTGGTTATAGTGACCTGCGTGAAATAACAAATGCTTGATATACATGAAAGTATTTTGAACACTATCACCGTAGATGAGATTTAGCGGCAGTCAGGCTATAATTTAGAATGAGAAAACGAGAAATAACAACACACCAAAAAACATTTTTAATCTTTTTTTCGGAGAAGTGTTTTTCAATATAAAGATATTGCCCCCCAGATAGATGGGAGGCTTTTGACGAAAAGATTAAAACTAATGACCCGATGTTTTAGCTTCGCGGCAAGCTTCGAATAAAAACCAAACACGGCGTTCAGTTTCATCAATCCAATTTTCAATAAGGCTAGTGGTAGAGAAATCACCATAATTAGCACAAACTTCATGTGCCTCACGGAACTCAGCAGCTAGCTGTTTGTTGTCTTCACAGAGTTCTGCGAGCATATCTAACGGCTCAACATACTCCTCATTATTATCTTTGATTCTTTGCATTTTAGATATTTGGCTGATGGAATGGAGAGTCACACCACCAATTTTACGAACCCGTTCAGCAATAGGGTCAGTCATGGCATAAAGTTGATCGCCATGCTCATCCAGTAATAAATGATAGTCGCGGAAATGAGGTCCACTCATGTGCCAATGGAAGTTTTTTGTTTTCAGATAAATAGCAAAAATATCCGCCAATATCGCATTCATTGCTCCGCTGATATCTTTGGTTGCTTCCGGTGTTAAATCGGTTGGGGTTTTGAGGGGACGAATTTGTAGTTCTTTAGCTTTGCTCATTATTCACTCCTAAATATGTTCAGGCTACTTTGTGATGGCAATAGTCTACCTAGCGAATATTCAGTATAGACAATCTCTATCGATTGAACAGAACACGACAATAAAAACATGTAACCACTGATGATTAACAATTCATTGTTACTGTCATGTTTAATTATGCGCTTTTTATAGGAGATTTGAGATAAAAACATCGATTTATTGACTTAGAACAATTATTTATTTTTTAACACAATCTACATGTAGGCTAGATTAATAATTTATCTTTTTTAGAAATATAATTACAAAAATACCCCTAATATTGCAGCATGAACAATCAATCATTAATATGATCATTCACTAAATTAAAAGCTAATAAACTTAAATTTACGAGCTTGAAAAATAAGTTTAATTAAGAATAATAATGTTAGCCAAAACGATTTACAGAAAAGAATTACGTACATATAACTACTTATAAAAAATCTCAACTTCATGCCCCATGAAAAACCCTTAATTAAAACAATGACATTCATAGAGGGAGAGTGTTTTTTATGTTGTGTATTAAAAAACACATACAAATTGCTAATTGAATTAGCATAAGAATAACAACTATACGGTGTACGCTATGTTTCCAGAACAACTACCATGATAACTTGTGTTAGATAAACTCAAAAAAAACAATTATATAACTGTGAAAATTGATTTAATAAAGCAGACACAGTATTGTTTTTTCTTTATAATCGAAGAGAGTAATATGAAAACACTGGATTTGAGATGAAAAGCACCGTCCCTATTTTTATAGTTTCATTAAAAAAAGATATTGAGCGTAGAAACAACATTACCAATGCGTTATCAGCACAAAATTTATCTTGGACTGTAATCGATGCTATCGAAGGAAAAAATCTGCAACCTGATTACCTAGAATCCCTGAACTATCAATATAGTGGACTTGTTAGTGCTAATGAGGTGGCTTGTAGCTTAAGCCATCAATCGATATACAAGAAAATCATTAACAGTGATACCGAGTGGGCACTTATTCTTGAAGATGATGCTATCATTGATGAACAATTATCCGGCCTAATTGAACAATTAGAAAGTGAAAAAACGTCATTATTAAGAAAAAAAAATATTTACTTACTAGGTGGACAAGAAGGTTTAATCTCAAGAAATCGCATATCGTTAAGCCTTATTAATACAATAAATATTAATAATATTATCTTTAGAAAAGTAACTTATACTCCGAATAAAATATCCCGTGCTTGCTGTTATTTAATTCATCGCGATGAGTGCAAAAAATTAATTGACCTCTTTGATGAATACTTTTATGTTGCTGACGCATGGGGATTATTTCATAAATTTAAAATTGTAAATGAGTATTTTTTAACTGAGATTGTTAAACATCCAATTGTATCTATTGAAAATAGTAATCTTGAAAAAGATAGAATTGAAATTTCTAATAGGCTAAAAAAATCGCCTAGAAGAAAAAAAGGCAACATTGAAACTAAAATAGATTACTTACTATTACAAACAAGAAGACTTTTACGGTCATTAAAGTTTTAATATATGTAGGGATATCCCTACATATATTAAAAACTAACGAATTTTACTCAAAAAATACAAAAACAAATCTTTTACACCCTTGCATTTATAGTGATTATTAAACATATTTTTTGCAGCATAACGATATTGCATTGATGTTTTCGGTAATAAAAAAGGTAGATTTACCCACGGTGAATTATTTTTCGCATGTATGAATGCTTCTGTACTCTTGTACTCACCCCAGCTATGCCATGGTTTTGTCGGACCAATATAGTGAATTAAGATAGCATTATTATTAATTGTTGGTTTGTTATCTTTCTTTAATTCATAGTTAATACTAAACTGAGAATTGTATCTTTTATCAAAAATTTTCACTTTACCTGAAAGAGTAATATTTAATGCATCTTGATGCATAATATGAAAATATATTTTTAGGGTCTTCACTTGATAATAAATCTAGCGTTTTCTTAGTTACATTCTCTTCTCGCCACATATTCACATTAATGAGCATAACACCTGAATTAAAATATCCTTTTTTTATTTCTGGTGTTTTTAATTCCTCTGCTCTCTTTTTCCATAGTGCTTCATCACGATCAGTAACAACAATTGCTATATGATTATCAATCGTCATTTGCTGTAGTTCAGATAAGTTAGATTGACAAATTATATCATCATCTAAATAAAGAAATTTATCCAATTTTTCAAAAAAATAATCAGAAATTATCAATCTAAAGTACATCGCATTAGACCATAATTTATTAGTGGGTAGTTTTTGGAGGATATCAGTATTTAGTAAGTAAATCGTGATAGGTGTCTTGTATTGCTTCGACAGCATAGAAAATAATTTTTCTTGCTCTTGATTAAAGATATCAGTAAATATATGAAAATGTAATTTAATATCATTATTATTCAATAGGATAGATGCTATTTAAATCCCAGTGCCATAAAGAAAATTCTCATCTACGCCATAGGTAATATTAAACATATCATTAGAATACTCACAGCAATCATCTAACAATGGTATCACTTGTTCAATCACGTTTTTAAAATCAGCCATATCTTATCCTACATATAACAAGGGATGCCCTTTCTTGTGTGAGTCTACTATATACCATAAACCGTTTTGATAGATACTAGCAAATCAGTGAAAAAGAGAAAAGAAGAAAACAGGAGTAAAAAATCGATTTTAGCTAAATTGATGTATTATTAAAGTAGCACTATGCATCACAGAATTTTTTATACTATAAAAAATATAAATTTTTATTACTAAACTATTTATAATCAATCTATATATTAATAAAATGATAGGAAGAGATTTTGATACCTAAAATAATTCACTATATCTGGGTTGGAGATAATCAAAAACCTCAATTTGTTTTAGATTGCATCGCAACATGGAAAAAATACCTTCCTGATTATGAAATCATGGAATGGGGTAACGAGTGCCTTAAAATTATAGATAATGCTTATGCACATGAAGCCTATGAAAACAAGAAGTGGGCTTTTGTATCTGATTATATAAGACTTTATGCCCTGTATAAACATGGAGGAATTTATCTTGATACAGATGTCGAAGTTACTAAAAACTTTGATGACTTTTTAGCATTAGATTTTTTTAGTGGATATTAATTATACGACGGAAAGTACTTCCCGATAACAGCAACCATGGCTTCATCAAAAGAATCTAACATTATTAAAGGTTTACTTTCTGGTTATGATAAGATCAAATTTGAAGTCGATGGCCAGCTAAATCTAGAGCCTAATACATTTAAAATTAGTCGTTTTTTCTCTAGAAAATTTAACTTAAACCCTCCATATGACGGTTCGCTACAATCAAATTTAACCGATAATGCAATTATCTATCCCTCATATTACTTTTGTAGCCCTGAGTATGAAAAAATAAATTATTCGATTCACCACTTTAGTGGCTCTTGGTTACCATCTCATAAAAGAAAAAACAAGCTAAATTTATGTAATAAATTTATTATTGCTAAGTTTAAAAAGAATAGAGATAAAGGTGATTTACCGCTAGCTAATAATGAAAAGATACTATTCACTATTAATTTTTCAAAAGTTGTATCTTATTCTTTAATAATAAAAATAAAATAGCTTTATTGTAGTAAACATAAAGCGAGTACTAACCATTGAATGTACCTGCTCGCATTGAAGCAAAGAGCAGGTACTAACTTATTGTGGTGATTTTATACTTTTGTCGCTTTTAATTCGCCTTCCCTATCGTGATGATAATGGAAAGTAAAATAGAAAATAACGGCGAGAATAATTGTATAAGAGGCAAAGACTAACCAAATTGTTTGCCAATCTTTTACACCATCTACACTAAAGTAATCAACGACAATTCCGCTTAATATGGCACCAAAATAAGCACCGATACCGTTAACCATTGTCATGAATAACCCTTGAGCACTTGCTCTCATGCGATGATCAACTTCTTTTTCGATAAAGATGGAACCCGATATATTGAAGAAGTCAAAAGCACAACCATACACAATCATTGATAGGATAAGGAACATCAAACCAATTGTAGATGGATCACCAAAAGCAAAGAATCCAAATCTTAATGTCCAAGCTAACATACTCAGCAACATCACAGTTTTAATACCATAACGTTTTAAGAAAAATGGAATTGCTAGAATAAAGCAGACTTCAGCCATCTGTGAGATAGATAACAAAATAGATGGATACTGAACAATTAAGCTATCGTGATACAAAGGGTCACGAGCAAAGTCATGTAAGAATGGGCTACCAAAAGTATTAGTAATTTGTAAAACTGCGCCTAATAACATCGCAAATAAAAAGAAGACTGCCATGATTGGTTTTTTGAATAACACTAATGCATCGAGCCCTAATTTGCTTACCCAACTCGTCGACAATGATTTCTTATTGACGGCGATATGCGGTAGTGTCAGGGAATACACGGCAAGCACTAATGAACAGCTACCTGCGATATAAAGCTGCATACTGCTTAATTCAAATTTTAATAAGCTAATGCTCCACATGGCGATAATAAAGCCAACAGTACCAAATACACGAATAGGTGGGAAGTTAGCAACGGAATCCAATTGATATTGGCTCAATGAGGAGTAACTAATTGAGTTCGATAATGCAATAGTTGGCATAAAAGCCATCGCATTTATTAGCATTATCCAAAACATTAAAGTCGAATCTGTAACTGTTGCTGCATAAAATAATGATGCGGCACAAACAACATGGCAGAGCGTATAGAGTCGGTTAGCCGGAATGTATTTATCTGCAATAATTCCGATTATTCCAGGCATTAAAACAGCTGCAATCCCTTTTGCGCTATAAACCATTCCAACTTCTGCACCGGAGAAACTCAACGTTTTCATCATATAAGCGCCGAGTGTAATTAACCAACTTCCCCAGACAAAATATTGCAAGAACAACATGACTTTTAAGCGAGTTTTAATATTCATACAAAGCTCCGTTTGGAGTTACATTTAATTGTTTTTATTTTCAATTCAGCGATAGCAACACCAAATAAAATGATAACGACGCCAACAAACTGAATGAATTCAAGAGGTAGATGTAATACGGTAACGGAGAGTAAAATAGTTACCGGTAGTTGCATTGAACTTAATATTGTCGCCAAACTGGTGCCGATAAGCGGAGTGCCTTTAGCAAACATCCACATACCAAAGAAAGAACCAAAAAAGGCCAGAGGTAATCCGTAAGAGAAAAACAGTGAATTAAACGTTGCAACATTCAGTAAAAATGTTGGTGGTACAACAATTGATGTCAGAATTGCGCCACCTGTAACCATAATTGCTGAACGCATCATTGGGTTAGTTTTAACAGCAAGTGCACCACTAACATACACACGTATTGCGTTAGAAAGCGCCGCGCATAGCCCTAACACAATTCCGAGCCAGTGAAATTGAATACTCGAATTATTTAATAATCCCGTCGCCAATAAGGTTCCTGATAAAATAAATAATATCGAGATTATCGTCATTGGCGCAGGAATTTTGCGAGTTACAACGGCATTAATCGCCACACCGATCCACGTAAATTGTAAAAACAGCACAACACCTAAAGCTGGCGATAAATATTGTAGTGATGCGTAATACAATAACCCCGTTAGACCCGTTGTTGTTCCCGTCAATAACATCAACATTGATTGTTTACATGTCGGCCAGCTAAGGGATTTTTTTCTGATTGCAGCACCTAACACAACAAATAACCAGAGAAAAATAGCGCCTAATACCGTTTGGCTTCCTATGACATCATTTAAGGAAAATCCAGCCTGATAAGCTAATACAACCAATGTTGATAAAATGCCATAGCTGCAAGCGCCTAGCGAAACTAAAATCAAACCTTTTAATTTCATTTCAATACCCACCCACTTCTATGGCACTCTTTATATTATTTCGAGAAAAAGTTAGAAGCGAGCAATTACGCCTGTCACTAATTTCAAAAACGTTGCTTTCACTTTTTCAGCTGTTTCAATCACTTCATCATGGCTTAATGGTTGCTCTAAAATACCGCAAGCCATATTAGTCAGGCAGGAAATGCCTACTGTTTTGATTTGAGAATGATGAGCAATTAACGCTTCAGGTACCGTAGACATACCTACAGCATCAGCCCCAAGTGTTCTTATCATACGAATTTCAGCTGGTGTTTCGTATGTTGGCCCAGTCCACCATGCATAAACACCTTGACGTACGGCAACGCCTTGCTCTTTAGCAACATCTTGGATCGTTTGGCGTAATTCTTTATTATAAACTTCACTCACATCTAAGAAACGAACGCCTAATTCTGGGTTATTTGGTCCCATCAGAGGGTTATTCGCTGTTAAGTTAATATGGTCAGTAATGATCATCAGGTCACCGGGATTGAAGTCGGTATTTACCGCGCCACATGCGTTAGTGATAATCAACTTTTCTACACCAAGTGCTTTCATGAGGCGTACAGGGAAAGTGACTTGATCGAGAGTATAGCCTTCGTAATAGTGGAAGCGGCCTTTCATTGCCACTACTGTTTTACCCGCAATAGTACCGATAACTAATTCATTTGCATGACCAACAGCTTCAGATTTTGCAAAATGAGGAATGTCGCTATAAGGGATGTGAATTGCATTTTCTAATGTGTCGGCGAATGGGCCTAAACCTGAACCTAAAATGATACCAACCGTCGGTTTCATGTCTGTACGTGATTCGATAAAACGCAGGCTTTCTAAAATATCGTTTGTGTTATGCATGGAAATCTCCGAAATAGTATCAAAAAAGATAATGAGAAGATGATAAAGCAATTTTAAAACCGAACAGCGATCTTAATCTCATTTTAAGAAAAAGTTTCTCGGTATGATATTCAGCAATCAGCAGAGCTTTCTGCGTAAATCTGCTAATCTCTGGCACAACATGTCTTATATAAGAAAAAGGTGATGGCTTGTTACTTACATTATTGAATGAATTTCGTACCTCGAAAAATTCGAAAACTCGAAAACTCAAGATGCTCTATAGACTAATCCTTAATCATGGGCCAGTCAGAGCAGAAGCATTAGCATCACTGGCAAGCATGAAACCTGCAACATGTGCAAGGTTGCTCGATGAATTAAGTAAGAACCAACTTATTTCAACCTCTGAGCTTGGAGAATCAACCGGTGGACGAAAACCGATCCTGTATAGCATCAATTCTGACGATGGCTATGTTGTTGGCATTGAGATGAGTGATCTCTATTCCACTATTCTATTGCTTAACCTAAAGTTAGATATTTTAGGTATGATAAAAATTAAAAATGAGTATTTGGAAACAGCAGAAGATATGCTCGATTACCTCTTAATAAAAATTGAGCAGCTATTATCGGATCATCAACTAACCACAGAAAAAATTCTTGGGATTGGTATTGCCATTGACCATATTTTAGAGCGAGATAAAATTGCTTTCAGTGAATATAACTCAAGAATTACAGGGCTTTTTAAATATATTAATAATAAAATTCCTTGTTTTATTACATTAGGCAGCGGTATTACTTTTGCTGCCCTCGCTGAATATCGACTGAGATATAATTCAGAAAGTCAGCGCTTTTTATTTACCACCTGTGATACCGATATCCGTAGTTGCACTATTATTAATAATACATTTGCTCCCGCACCAATCAGCACGGCACAAGCTTTTGGTCACATAACTATTGATATTAATGGCCAGCGTTGTGAGTGTGGTTCATTCGGTTGTTTAAAACAGTACAGCTCGCTGTCCGCGATTAAATCTCGTGTTATTCAGCAAATTCGCTTAGGTAAATCATCTATCATTAATGAATTGGTGAAATCTGAATCAGAAATTAATTACCACACTATTTTTCAAGCGCTCGCTGTTGATGATAAATTATGTTTAGAAGCTTTAGAGGAAGCTGCATATTATTATGGTATTGCGATAGCCAATACTATATTAACCTTGCAACCTGATGTCGTTGTCTGCGGTGGAACATTAACGCCAAAAAATCATTTTTTTGAGATGACAAAAAGGTCGATAGAAGAAAAAATGTCGACATTCCCAAATATCAAAACACAGATTTTCCCTGCGAATGATTCTTATGAGATAGTCGCTCAAGGTGCAGGTGGAATGGTGTTAGAAAAATACCTTGCAGATTAAGATAGAATATCAGGTGTGATTTTTATCATGTAGCTAAGGGCTGATTATTTTTAAGGTAATATGATTGAAATACTATCAACTCAATCATATTACGCATTTAAGCGATTAAAAGATAACCACCACAAGCTTAGCCATAAAGGAAATAGGCCTTTCAGGTTCGATTAAAAGTAGTTTCTCATTGTATTGAGCGGATCTTACCTAATCCACTAGGCACGAGTCGCCCACCTTACTCAAATAGCTTTTAATTCGAATAAACATTGACCTTCAAAGATAAACAGCCTCTAGGTGAAAAAATGCAATTTGAAACCATGACTGGAATTGAGGTTTCTCAAATACGAAACCAATTTATCAAACATTCACCGCTGATCCATTGTATGACCAATGATGTTGTACAAACTTTTACTGCCAATATTTTGTTAGCATTAGGCTGTTCACCCGCAATGGTTATCGACCCCGAAGAAGCTGAGCAATTTGCAGCTATTGCTGATGGGTTACTGATTAATGTTGGCACATTAACAGCTGAGCAGCGATCAGCTATGTGCCGAGCGGTTCATAGTGCGATAACAGCAAGAAAAACTTGGGTTTTAGATCCTGTCGCTGTGGGCGCGCTGACCTTCCGCACTTCTTTTTGCCATGAACTACTAACACTGGAACCTACTGCTATTCGTGGCAATGCATCTGAAATTATGGCTCTTGCACGCGTCAGTCATGGTGGACGTGGTGTAGACTCGTTAAACACCACAAATGATGCTTTACCTGCTGCACAATCTTTAGCTCGTCAAATCAAAACCATTGTTGTCATTAGTGGTGAAATTGATTATGTCACCGATGGAGAAAGAACGATTGCTCTATCCGGTGGTGATTTTATTATGACACGTGTTGTCGGTACCGGTTGTGGGCTATCCGCGGTTGTTGCGGCGAGTTGTGCATTACCCGGAGATAGACTGAAGAATATCGCAGGAGCTTGCGCTATCATGAAACAAGCGGGTCAAACTGCGAAACAAAAATGTCGTGGCACTGGTAGCTTTATTCCTGAATTTCTTGATGCATTATCCCAGCCTAATAATTGATTAATGCACTAAAATAATTCGAGATGTATCGCGACAATAAGCAATGCAGCTTGAATTATAATAGTCACCGACATCGTATGATTATAAGCGAGTTTTCTTTCCTCTTATTTTCCGGGACCAATGACGAATATTATTTCTTAGCATAATAAAGCGGTATGTCAGGCTTTTCTTCTCGGGATTGATACCATAGAAGCGCTTTAACGCGATTAAATCATTCGCTTTGCAAATAGCGAGATTACCAAAATCTGATAAATCAATGATTTTAATACCTGCATTAGTCAAGACAAAATTACCGGCATGAATATCATTTGATGCTAACCCATATGAATGTAACTGATTAACTAATGCAGTTATTTCAGGGTAATAAGGCGTGATATCACTGATTTCAGAAAGGACGGTACCTTCAACATATTCCGCAATAATCCATGTTTCAAGGGATTCGCGACAATGCATTTTTTCTGCCACAAAGTAGATATCATTGGTGATAGTGCAACCTTGGTTTTGTGCACGTACCAGTCTATATAATAAACGTGAAAAGTAGGGACCAGATAGCATTCTCATAATCCGTTTTTCAAAACGGCTATCGCGTTCTTTTTCACATTTAATAATATAGCTTTTTCCAGCAACGCTGATGCGAGCAACGCTACGCTCAATATTCCCACTATTCAGATTTTTACCGACTAATTTCCCTTGAGTATAATCATCAATGATCTGCCAATAATCGATAGCACTCTCTTTTTGATATACCCGATACCCGTTTTTCTTTGTCGTTATTATATTATTCATTACTTACTAAGTCCGTTAGCTTCTATTGCAACCGATGCTAACAAATAGCCATATGCATTACTTAGCGATTGATGCAGATTATTTACTATCGATGTGGGATCGGTCTATTTCTCCTCACTCTTTGATCAAAAACAGTTAAAATTAAAATCTTTTCTTTTTAAACCATTGAGTTCCCATAGACAAGGTTACCCCTATATAAGAGCCAAAATTAGATTTCATTAATTCATAGCATACTAAACATACATCGACGACAAAACCCTGTATCAGTGGGCTCGGATGTAGACATTTTCTTTTTATAATATTTTAAACGCTGAAATTCAGGGATCGTTAGCACACCTATTCTATTTTCAAATGTAATAGATAGTCTCCGTAATCTTCATTTTACGATATATTCCTACTGCACGAGATTTGAATTTTACGAGCCATAAAGTAAACGTATTGACTTTCAATGTAATTATTTTTTAGAGATCCTCTTTTTACTAAAGGCTATTGACCTTTCAATGGCAATTTTTGTTCAAAGTAAAAGCCTTTATTTAAGGTAATCATGCTCAAGCAAAAGGTTTACCGTCTGTAATAGTAACAAGTCAGGAAACTCTATTTTTATTGCTATAAATTAATGGGTTAGCACTATTTAAATGTAGCATCATATCACTAGGTAAAAATAATATAATGCAAAAACGTAAATTTATCACACGTACAGAAGTTAACGCTTTATTGAAAGCCACAGAGCATGGGCGTTATCCAAAACGAGATTACTGCATATTACTCATGAGCTTTTTACACGGATTGAGAGTAAGCGAGCTTGCTCATATTACAATAGGCGATATTGATTTAGAGCAACGTGTTATTTATATACGACGATTGAAAGGAGGGCTATCAACGGTACAGCCGATTGTTCCTGAAGAATTTGCCGCACTAGAAAATTGGTTATCTGATAGAGAATCATGGAAACTGTCTGACTGTGATTGGTTATTTATTTCACAAAAAGGAAGTATGATTTCTCGTTATCAGATATACCGTCTATTTGAACAATATGGAAAAATTGCCGGTCTTCCTATTAAATTGCATCCTCATATGCTTAGGCATGCTTGTGGTTATGCGTTAGCAGATTTAGGGCGCGATACACGATTAATTCAAGATTATTTAGGTCATCGGAACATTGCCCACACAGTAATTTATACGGCAAGTAATGAAAAAAGATTTAGTGGTATATGGTCTGATCAGTAACTCAATTTATTATCATTACGTTACTAAATAAAACTCCATTAGTAGTGAATATAGACTAAACACGAAGAATAACTCATCTATTTAGCAATTTTATTTTCTAAAATAGAGA
Source organism: Providencia burhodogranariea DSM 19968 (assembly GCF_000314855.2). Lineage (GTDB taxonomy): Bacteria > Pseudomonadota > Gammaproteobacteria > Enterobacterales > Enterobacteriaceae > Providencia > Providencia burhodogranariea. The sequence continues at coordinate 131,656 of NZ_KB233226.1, forward strand.
TATTCTTCGCTCTCTATTTATAAAATAAAATATTAAACGCTCAACTTTCACAGACCTAAAAACCACTCAATAAATAATGTTATTTATCTGTTAGATATAAATTTTATATATTCTACATTTATGGCATGTCATAAATTAATTACTCATAATAAGTGTATTGCTTATTTTAAGTAAAATCAGTTTTTTCTGACTATATTTACACCAGTTTACTGAAAATATTAAATCGTTTTTAGACTATTATAAAAGTGACATTTGAATCAATTCCGAAATAAACATTTAACTAACCAATATAGTAAAGATAATTATATTGCAAATATAACTAATTAAGAAATAAAAATATAACCCAAAAAAGCTGATGCGTAAATATAAGTAAAAAATAGTATTTTTTTAGAAAATAACCACTCAACAGATTGAATTAAAAGGAAAAAATAAAAAACGGGAAAATGATC
>NZ_KB233226.1:132437-176233 GCF_000314855.2 Providencia burhodogranariea DSM 19968
AGTGCTGATGATGAAACGGTAAATTATGAAAGTGACGTTAATATCATGGCTAAATTTTGTTTAAGTTTCCGTGGTAAAAAATTATGAGTGATAAAATAAAACCCAATATAGATAATTTCCAAAAGATATTGACCGAGCTCATTGGTTTCGAGTTACACAATATCAGAAAAGAAAAAGGTCTTAGCGGTAGTAAGCTAGCAAAAAAATTAAAATTATCTCAACAACAAATATCTCGCTATGAAAGAGGAGAATGCAGCATTAGTTGTGGAACATTATTTTTAATATTATTTCACTTAGAAACGAATCCAGTGGTATTTCTTAGGAAGATTACCTTGGCACTAAATGAATCTCATCCAAAGGCTATTTCATATCTTTATGATGCCGATATGTCACTGGAAAAAAAGGATGATTTTAATTATTTATTTCATAAAGAAACAGAAATACTCCTAAATTCGTCTTTAAAAAATAATAAGTCGACACTGAATTTTGATAGGTAGTTTATTTAAAAAAACATCCAGAAAAACTGGATAATCATGTAGTCATATACTTAGACGAGGTCCAAATGAAAAAAGTATTTTTAGCAGCATTAATTTCTGCCGCTATTGCATCTCCAGCACTCGCTGATCAAGGGCATGGTAAAGTAACATTTAAAGGTGAAATTATTGACGCGCCATGCTCAATAAGCTCAGATTCAATCGACCAAACAGTATGGCTAGGCCAAATTGCAAACTCCGTTTTAGCTAATGGTGGAACATCGACTGCTAAACAATTTAATATTGAATTAGAAGATTGTGTATTCCCTAAAGATGCAGACGACAAAGTATATAACGATAAAGTTAGTATTACTTTCAGTGGTTCAAGCGCAGGTTTTAACCCTAAACTATTAGGTGTTACTGGCTTAGATGCAACCGACCCTACTATCGCAGGTAACGTCGGTATTCAATTAACTGATACCAATGGTAAAGCTCTAGATATGGGTGTTGCTACATCCCAAGAACACCAATTACAAGCAGGTGATAACACACTACGCTATAGCGCATATGTTCAAGGTGCTAGCGTCGATGTAGATAAAATTCCTTTAGGTAAATTTGAAGGCGTAACTAACTTTACCCTAGCTTATAACTAATTGATTAGTGTAAGAGGAATACATGCTATTCCTCTATTCATTGTCTAATTAAATAAGAGGTTAAAGTGAAAGGATTGACCTATTTGCAACAAAATGCATATTTCCTATTTCTTATCGCATTATTTTTCCCAACTAAGATATTCGCATCAAATCATGGATGGGGAAAAGTCACCATGAATGGGGAAATAGTTGATACTGCTTGTGCAATAGATATTGGCTCAAGGGATCAGACCATTAACCTAGGGGTACTTCCTACTAGTTATATTCGCGAAGTAGGGAAAGGCCCCATAAAAGAATTTGATATTAAACTTATCGATTGTCGCTGGGAAAGATTTTCAAAAGATAATAATGAATGGAATTCACTGGAAGTCACATTTGATGGCCCATCTGAAGGTAATTATTTTTCCCTTTCCGGTGAAGCAAAAGGCGTCCAATTAGCTTTGCATGATAAAGCCGGATATTCCATTATTCCAGGAAAAGCATTAACCGCAGTTGGTATTACACCTGGAACAATGATACTGAGATACCAAATGCAGTTAGTCACCAATTATCACCCTGTTAAACCTGGTAATTACCAAACCTTATTACGTTTCAAGGTTGATTATTATTAGTTCCAAAAACTAGATTGGTATTTTAGGGATGTTTTTTATGTTTTTTAAACAACACAGAGTTAATATAATAACTGCTACCTTAATGATTGTATTTGGTTCATTGCCATCTCAGTTACATGCTGCGGATGTTATGCAATTCAATACAGAATTATTCGATCTAGAAGACAAAAAAAACATCGATATAAAGCAATTTTCTCGTGCAGGTTACATTATGCCGGGAGTTTATCCGCTTAAAGTACAATTAAATAATGATACTCTACCTGAACAACGATTTTCATTTTATGCACCTGATGAAGATCCTGAGGGTAGCCTTGTTTGTATTTCCCCAGAACAAGTTCAACAATTAGGCTTAACCGCTGGCGCACTAAAAGAAATCTCTTGGTGGCATAATGGTGAATGTTTAAATTTATCCAGTTTACCGGGGCTTCAAGCCAGGGGAGATTTATCGGATACCACATTGCATCTAAGTATTCCTCAAGCTTATTTAGAATATCGAACAGAAAATTGGGATCCCCCTTCTCTTTGGGATGAAGGTATTTCCGGTATTATTTTTGATTACAATATTAATGCCAGATCAAACCGCCCTCATGATAATAAAAATAATTACAATGTGACCGCAAATGGTGTCGCTGGGGTAAACCTGGGTGCTTGGCGTATGAGGGGGGACTGGCAAGGTCGGCTACAACATGAAACAGGTTCAGGAAAAGAAACTGAACGCGATTTTCAATGGAGCAGATTATATATTTATAAAGCATTAACCAGCTTGAGTGCAAAGCTAACATTAGGGGAAGATTATTTAAATACAGATTTGTTTGATAGCTTCAGGTTCACTGGGATCAGTTTACGTTCTGATATATTAATGCTTCCCCCAAATTTACGCGGCTATGCGCCAGAAATAACAGGTGTCGCAAGCACAAATGCCACTGTTATTATCAGCCAACAAGGTCGTATTATTTATCAAGAGCAAGTTGCTGCTGGGCCATTTCGTATTCAAAACTTAAGCGATGCAACAAGCGGAAAGCTAGATGTTAAAATTGAAGAGCAGGATGGCTCTGTACAGGAATATCAAGTTGAAACAGCTAGTATCCCTTATTTAACACGCCCAGGGTCGGTACGCTACAAATTAGCAATGGGTCGACCTTCTGATATGGATCATCATGTGCAAGGAGGTACTTTTGCGAGTGGTGAAATGTCTTGGGGAGTTACTAATGGTTGGTCGTTGTTAGGTGGGTCATTAAACAGCCAAGATTATAATGCCTTTAACATCGGTGTTGGCCGTGACCTATTGGTATTTGGTGCACTATCTTTTGATATAACACACTCTATTGCAAATATTGATAATGATAATGATAATGATAAAAGGCTATCAGGTAGCTCATATAGAATAAACTATTCAAAGCGTTTTGATGATTATGATAGCCAAGTGCAATTTGCAGGATATCGATTTTCTGAGCGTAACTTTATGACAGTTACTGATTTTCTTTCTGCAAAAGAATCAGGTGAGCGTCATGGCAGTAATAAAGAAATGTATGTTATTTCTTTAAATAAAAACTTTAAAGATGCAAGGCTAAGTGCTTATTTAAACTATTCTCACCAAACATATTGGGATAAGCCTGAAAGTAACCGATATAACTTAATGCTAACTAAAACGACTGACTTTAGTAACTTTAAAAATATCAATATTTCTTTATCTGCCTATCGTAATGAATATAACGATATCAATGATAATGGCTTTTATATTTCGGCATCAATGCCATGGGGTAACGGTGCAAATATAGGTTATTCATTACAGTCAACTCGTGATGATACAGTTAACCGTGCCACTTATTACGACAAATTTGACGATAGAACTAGTTACCAAGTCAGTGCAGGCTCAACGAATAAAGGTGGCACTGCTAGTACTTATATCACGCACTATGGTGATAATGCCAAATTAACAGCAAATGCGAGTTATATTCATAATAATTACACATCATTTGGTTTAGGCGCGCAAGGCGGTATTACGATGACTTTTAATGGTGCTGATATACATCGTATTTCAACGATTGGTGGAACTCGTTTACTTATTGATACTGATGGTGTTGCAAATATTCCGGTTAAAGATCGTGGAATACCTATTACTTCAAATCAATTTGGTAAGGTTGTCGTTCCTGATATTAATAGCTATTACCGCAGTAAAGTAAAAGTTGATTTGAATAGTTTACCAAATAATGCAGAAGTTACAGATTCAATTGTTCAAGCTACTCTAACCGAGGGTGCTATCGGATATCGTAAATTTAATGTGTTATCAGGTGAAAAGATGATGCTTTCAATAAGAATGTCTGATGGATCATCTCCGCCATTTGGTTCTCAAATTATTAATTCAAAAGGACAAGAAACCGGAATAGTGACAGATGCTGGATATGCTTATATCAGTGGTATCAAACCAGATGAAATCATGGGAATAAAATGGGGTGGAGAATCCCAATGTGAAATTCACTTCCCTGATAACTTAAATGAAATTAATCAAGGCCTCTTTATTCCTTGTAAGCCATTAACAAACACACGTATTGAAACGAATAATAATTCTGTCAAAGAGTAATAGTGATGAGAAAATCAATCAATTTATATATCAGTACAATTTTATTAAGTAGCTTTGTTAGTGGTAGCGCTTTCTCTGCCATTGCCTTGGATAGAACTCGCATCGTATTTAATGGCGATCAAAAATCAGTATCATTAACAATTACCAATAAAAATAATCAGCTTCCTTATCTTGCTCAAGGTTGGGTTGAAAACAGTCAAGGGCAGAAGATCACCTCTCCATTTGCGGTGTTGCCGCCAGTACAACGAGTGGAGCCAGAAAAATCAACCCAAGTACGAATTGAAGCTCTACCTGAAATAGCAACTCTTCCACAAGATAGAGAGAGTATTTATTACTTTAACTTAAGGGAAATTCCACCTAAAAGTGATAAACCTAATGTATTGCAGCTCGCATTACAAAGTAAAATAAAACTATTCTATCGCCCTACAGGCATACTATTAAATGAAACTGAGATGCTTAATAATCCTTGGCAAGAAAAAATGCAATTAATGCGTAAAGGTGATCAGTTTATCGTTAAAAACCCAACACCTTTTTTTATTACTGTTATCGGTGCGGCAGCAACTAAAAACTCTCCTGTTAATAGACAATTTCAAGCAATCATGATCGCACCCTTTGGTGAAGAAAATCTTGGTGTTACAAGTTCAACATTAGGCCAGAGCCCTGTTCTTACCTATATTAATGACTATGGTGGCCGACCAAAATTACAATTTAAATGTCTAGCAGATATTTGCCAAACAATTCCTGATACTAAATAGTGAGGTGAGATATGATTGAAAAAAAAGGTCTTACTTTATTACTAGCTTTAATCCTCTTGCCATCTGCTCATGCTATATCAAGTAGTAACCTATTATACAATGCTGATGGTAATTGGGATGTCGAAGGAGCTAATGGCCGAATTTTCGTTTATGGCTCATTAACAGAAAGCGCTTGCCGTTTATCAATGAATTCAGCTTTCCAAACTGTTGATATTGGAAATATTGAAAGCGCAACATTAAAAAAAGTAGGCGATCATGGACACAAAACTCCAATAAACATAGAGTTGACTGATTGTATTGAAACACCAACGTTGATACGAAATGATAAAACAGGTAATGCCATATGGAGCACTTCACAACCAGGTTTTAAAATACATTTTTTATCGCCAACTGTTCCTTTTAAACCTAATTTAGCTCAAGTTGAAGGTGTAACAGGAATTGGTTTACTAATTACCAATCAACAAGGAAAAGAAATTGAATTTGGCGAAAATAGTGTTCCTGAATTAATTTTTCCTGGAAATAATCTTTTAACATATTACGTTTCTCCAGTCAGAACAGCTGAAGCATTTCAAGCTGGTACGTATCGAAGCATCATTTCTTTTCAAATAACTTATGAGTAAATTTATTAGTGAAGCTGAGATAGTATTGAAAGGAAAATAGACTATGAAAAAATCAAATATTAATAATTACTTTAAAAAAACAATACTAACGATGCTATTTTTTTTATTATTTCCATCTTTTTTAAGTTTTTCAAAAAATGGCCAAATTGGTGAAATAAAAATCCGGGGATTATTAGTTGCTGAAGCATGCACAGTTAGACCCGGAGATGAAAATATTATTGTCGAGTTTGGTAATATTGTAGATAAATACATCTATATTAATCAAAAAACACCATTAGAACAATTCAATATTCATTTAGATGATTGTGATAATAGCATATTCAATACTGTCACTGTTAAATTTGAAGGGACAGAAAACCCTAATTTACCCGGTTTGCTAGCCCTAGATAACGCTAGCATGGCTTCAGGAATTGGAATTGAACTATTTGAAAATAGCGGAAAAAACATTCCTATCAATAGTCTTACATCTACATATAGACTAGAAAATGGGACAAATATATTAAGTTTTAACGCTAATGTTCAAGGAGAACCAAATGCAATTAAAAATAAAAGTATTGGTTTAGGATATTTTACTGCAACAGCGGTATTTAATTTAATTTACGATTAAGGCATAGAAAAAACAATGAGAATATTTACTCTATTTCTAATGATTATGTTATTTTCATCTCCTCTTTATGCCTTTGTATGCAAAACAAATGAAGGACAAGAAGTTGGGGGCGGCACGCAAAGTATTAATGATGTCCCTATAGATAACGATATTTTCGCAGTGCCAAATCGTATTAACGAATTCGCTGATGTTAGTGATTTTATGAGTTGTCGAAATGAGGCACCTAGTTCTTATGTAGACTATTTAAATGTAACAGGTGCAGATTTAGGTCCTACATTTAAAAATAATCCCGAGCTAAAAGCAGGTGTTGTCATTAGAGGAAATTATTATTTAGCCCCTTTTAGTGGTCGGGAAATTTCTGTTTTTAGGCTAACCTCTGCGACTGAGCGCCTACAAATAAAATTATATTTACAAGTTAATACTAAACCAACCCCATCTGTTTTAGTCAGAAAAGGGGATCTATTAATGACATTAAATCTGCATAAATACGCTACCTTTGTCGGAAGTAATAATCAAATTGACCATGCCTATTTCACATGGAATTTTTATGCAGGTAATGATGTTATTGTCGGAACAGGTACATGTGATATAAATAATAATCAAATTATTATAGTCGATTTTGAAACAGTGAATGCATCCGGTATTTCTACGGTCGGTAGTGCTAGCCGCTTTCAGCGTAATGTAGAAATAAGTTATCGCTGTGAAGATAACAACCTAACAACGCCGATAAAAATGACATTAAGTGGTGATACATCAACATTTTCATCAGATGCTTTATTGGTCCGTACAGGAGATATTGGCAGTTCAGGGGCGATCATGCCCGGCTTGGGGGTTGAAATATATCGTCAAGGAGGACGTATATCACCAATGAATGGGAGCTTTAATTCACAAATTACAAATGGACAAGGTAAAGACACATTGATGTTTGCATTAGTCAAAAAACAAAACTTAGCTAAAACTGATCTGATTGAAGGTCAATTTAATTCCGCCGCAACTATTATTATGTCTACACCATAGTACTTAATATCTCTTTAGTTCTGACAATATCTTTTAAGCAATAATCGACGGACTTCAAATATCACTAGCCGGAGAATACCGGCTAGTGATAATAAAACTGACAAACTTAGTCGCTACCAAAAAGATCTCGGGTATAAACTTTATCAGCAACATCCTCAAGCTCTGGCAGCATGCGGTTCGCCAAAATAATATCACTGTCGGCTTTAAACGCATCGAGGTCACGGTAAACTTTCGAGCGAAAGAATTCATCTTCTTTGAGCACAGGCTCATACACAATGACTTCAATCCCTTTCGCTTTAATGCGCTTCATGATCCCTTGAACGGATGACGCTCGGAAATTATCCGACCCCGCTTTCATGACCAAGCGATACACGCCAACTTTGCGCGGCGCTTTAGCAATAATCGAGTCTGAAATAAAGTCTTTACGGGTGCGGTTAGATTCAACAATTGCATTAATCAAGTTATTTGGCACATCGTCATAGTTAGCCAGCAATTGCTTGGTGTCTTTTGGTAGACAGTAGCCGCCATAACCGAATGATGGGTTGTTGTAGTGACTGCCAATACGCGGGTCTAACGAAACCCCCTCAATGATTTGGCGTGCATTCAAGCCACGGCTTTCTGCGTAGGTGTCTAGCTCATTGAAGTACGCGACACGCATGGCTAAATAGGTGTTTGCAAATAATTTAATCGCCTCGGATTCTGTCCCATCGGTAAACAGAACAGGCACATCTTTTTTGATGGCCCCTTCAAGCAATAAGTCCGCAAATATTTGTGCACGTTCAGAACGTTCGCCAACCACAATTCGCGACGGATATAGGTTGTCATACAGAGCACGACCTTCACGTAAAAATTCTGGCGAGAAAATCACATTAGTATAGCCAAATTCTTCACGCAAGCGCTCAGTAAAGCCAACCGGAATCGTCGACTTCACAATGATAGTGGCGCTTGGATTGATTTTTTGTACATCATGAATAACGGATTCAACAGACTGAGTATTGAAGTAGTTGGTTTTCGGGTCATAGTCAGTTGGCGTTGCAACAATGACATAATCGGCGTGGGTATAAGCCTCAACTTTGTCTTCTGTCGCCCGGAAATTGAGTTTTTTTTCAGTTAAAAACTGTTCAATCTCCGTATCAATAATCGGTGATTGTTTGTTATTCAACATCGCTACTTTTTCAGCGATGATATCAACCGCCACAACTTCATGGTGTTGTGACAGTAACATGGCGTTAGATAGGCCAACGTAGCCTGTACCAGCAATTGCTATTTTCAAAACTAACCTCTCAAATCCATTTTCGGATATTACAGGTGGTACTGCATCAATAATAAGTTACAGGTACGAATGTGTTACTGGTGATAGTAAGATTGATACCAGTCAACGAACGCCTGTACCCCCTGTTCAATAGATACCTGTGGGCGATACCCTGTTACGGTAAATAGATCTTCTGTATCTGCCCAAGTGGTATACACATCACCGGCCTGCATAGGTAAAAAGTTTTGAATCGCTTTTTTACCTAACGATTTTTCAAGTGCGACAATAAAGTCAGTCAGCTTCACGGGTTGCCCATTACCTATGTTGTAGATACGGTAAGGTGCGCTGCTTTGTGCGGCTGATAAAGAACGATTTTCGGGATCTGCTTGTGGGATTATATCGGAAATACGGATAATTCCTTCCACAATATCATCAATAAACGTGAAATCGCGGCTGAGATTGCCGTTATTATAAACATCTATCGGCTCCTCAGCTAAAATCGCTTTGGTAAACTTAAACAATGCCATGTCTGGGCGGCCCCACGGACCATAGACAGTAAAGAAGCGCAAGCCCGTGGTCGGCAGCTGATAGAGGTGTGAGTAAGAGTGTGCCATCAGCTCATTAGCTTTTTTGGTTGCTGCATATAATGAGACAGGATGGTCAGTCGACATATCGGTACTAAATGGTGTTTGATCTGTCATGCCATAAACTGAACTCGAAGATGCATAAACTAAATGTTTGATTTTGGCTTGACGACAACCTTCAAGAATAGCTAAGTGCCCATTAAGATTGCTATCTGCATAAGCAAAAGGATTTTGGAGTGAATAACGTACACCGGCTTGAGCGGCAAGATGTATCACACGATCAAAACCTTCTTGAGTACAAAGTACCACGACTTTCTCACGCTCAGTGATATCAAGTGGAATGAAGCGGAAATGGGAATATTGTTCGAGAATATGTAAACGAGACTGTTTTAAGCCTTGATCGTAATAAGCATTCATATTGTCGATCCCAACAACTTCATGCCCATTATCTAATAAACGCTGACATAATCTAAAACCAATAAAACCTGCACTGCCTGTAACTAAGTATTTCATATTAATTGTCTTCTAGGGCTGTTGAACTTTGAAGGTCAATTTTTATTCGAATTAAAAGCGCTTACTTGAGGTAAAAAGAGCAAGGTGAGAGGTTCACCGGCCAGTTAGCTCCGCAAGGGGCGCTCAATATCACGAAAAATCGCTTTTAATCGAACCCAAAGGGCGCTTTTCATTTCCAGCTTGAGTTGGTGTTCATGTTTTTTAACCACTTTAATTAGTGGGCATGATGGATTTGCTGTTATTTTGATCGGTTTCATGCAGTGAAAATAAGTAGCAAAGAACAACATCCCTTGTGTTAATCCATTCTAAAAGCTCAGTATGAGCCGCTCAATATGATTCATTTAGTTTACACTCCAACTACTTAATTTTGCATCTATATTAGCGATCATCCGGTAGCTAAGATTTTCTACTGAAAGTTACTCGCGTTTAGAATACATTCAAACTAAATTACTTAGGTATATGACCCATAAATGAAGTAATGGTTTTACTTTCGAGAAAATAAAAATGGGATTGAAGGAAAAGTGTAAGAGATGTGAGTTGTTTCGTAGCAATGTGGATCAATTAAATCGATTTATACTTAATGCCGTAACACACGGAGTATCTTGGGTTGCTATGGGGATTTATATTATTAGATACATTGATCAGTACAACGATCAATACAACTCATTTCTGAAGAGAAAATTGAATATCCTACAGGCTTTCCGAAATCGCTCCGGCCATAGCACCGATGGTGTCCGTATCTCCCCCTTGGTTGGCACAATACATCGCACACGTGATAGGAGCACCTTTCGTTATGTAATATGGCCAGAGCGCACGGAATGAACTCTATCGTATCCATACTGGCTCCAATAAAATCATAGAACACGCTTAATGTTGTCAGATAAAGGCATTTGGTTACCGCTCTTCAGCTACAAGTATAGAAAGTTTTTTAAATTTAGGGCCATTATGTTTGTTCAATTGCTCAATTTATTGCTAAAAAGAATCGCAGTAGCAATTACAACATCTGACTTATGAATTGAGACTTCAGCTATTTGATTGATTTTTATCAATTTATTATGGCCTGCTGCCTAGGTGATACAACCAATACGCGCTATTCATCTTGCTGGTTCAAGTAAAACGGCCAATACTATCCTTAACAACTTTAATAATATTAGCAGCAATTAGTTCCAATGCCAGTCTAGCGATTGAAATAGGTTATCGTAGAGATCTTTATATGCTAGGGTTTAATTCATCGTCTTGATACTCTCAGAAGCAATAACTTGACGATGATGCTCAGATAATAGATTGATTGATATCCCAACGATACAGTGACTGTATTCCTACCTAAAAAGATGATTTTTAATCATCGTGACATGTCACGTTTTATTATTCAAGATTGGTTAAAAGTAACATAATGTTATTCAGTATCAATCTATTACAAAAAAAATATATCGCTAATATAGAACATGATTAGATAATCAATAATATATGCATGAAATAATTTAAGTTGTTAATAATGCAACAGTTGCAACTCAATTACCCCTCTGACACGGCGATAAAAGTGCCTTTATGTAACATCCATAAGCAGTGTCAATAACCTCATAGCACTATTCCATTATTATGTTAATTAGCGTGATCTTATCCACGAAGCTAACTCATATCATGGATTGACCTAGGATTTGCGTTTATTCTATTTATAGTGGGTTTTATTATTAATCTGAAATGAGGTAAATCATGCAAGTTTCTGCTCGTAACCAATTAACTGGTACTGTTAGCATCGTTAAAGAAGGCGCTGTTAATAATGAAGTCGTTTTATCTTTAGGTAATGGCGAAGAACTGACAACCGTGATTACCCGTGAAAGCTGCAAAGCATTAGGGCTAGTTGTTGGAAAAGAAGCTGTCGCAATCATTAAAGCGCCTTGGGTCGTTTTAGCAAAACCCGACTGTGGCTTACAGTTTTCAGCTCGTAACCAATTTAGTGGCAAAATCAGCAATATCATTGAAGGCGCAGTCAACAGTACAGTACATTTAGTCACTGACAAAGGTGTTGAACTAACAGCGATCATTACCAATGAAAGCCTTGAAGATATGGCGCTAACCAAAGGTGTCGAAATCACTGCACTGATTAAAGCGTCAAGTGTGATCCTTGCAACACGCAAATAATCCACTTTAATTTATAAAAAACAAAAGGCGGGAATACTCCCGCCTTCTTTATCATTTAACACTCAATCATCATTCTTTATTACTACTCAACAATAGCTTTAGTCGCGGCATTGAGTTCTTGATAAATATAGTGTCGATAACTGTCTAATAATTGTTTATCTTCACAATCATCTAATTTCCCATCACATAAATGCCGCATCTTGATATTTGCCTCATAGAAAGGCGAAACTTTTAGATTCGCACGCTCTAATAGAATACCACCAAGAAATGCAATATCAGTCAAATTACCTGTTTTGATACTAGTGCCTAGTTTAAGGTTATCACGCAGTGTAAATTGAGTAATAAACGCAGGAGATGAAAACTCAGATTGGTATTTATTCAAGCTGATCCCCGGCTGATGGTCACCAAAATATAAAAACATCAATGGGCGTTGTCGTTTAGAAATAAACTCAGCAAAATCACGTATCGCATTATCAGATGCAACAATTTTTTCCATATAGTGGCTAAATTTACCAGCTGAATCCGCGTTTTCTAATTTGCCTTTCAAGCCATAATCATCACTGTGTGTTTCTTTATAAGGGCCATGTTCATACATCGTTAGTGAGAAGATAAAGACTGGTTTATCTGTCTCTTTAGCTAAAATCTCTTTAGCATATTTCAGCATGTCATCAGTGCTGATAGTCCATAAGTTATCTTGTAATTTCCCCGGATAACCCAGCTCTTGCGGTTGAATAATTCGATCGACACCCAACATTTCATAGGCATGCCCAGAGTGATAGGCTCCACGATTAAATGGTGTCAAAACAACGGTATAATAACCGTTAGCTTTCATCTCTTTAAACAAGCTGTTATTGAGATGATCGACAATGAAATAGAATACGCCACTTTTCTGTGCACCAAAATCATCGCTATTTAGCCCTGTGAGTGCGGCAAACTCAGATAACCATGTCCCACCACCAAAGGTTTGTACTCGCATTCGACTATGAGCAGTTAAGTCATTATCTTGTTGGAACATAAACAGATTAGGCAGCTTTGTTCCTTCAGGTAATTTGTAGACATCCGGATTAACAGTCGATTCTTGCAATAGCAATAAAATATCAGGTTTCTCTAAAGCTTCTGCTGCGGGTAATGATACCGAAGCCGCTTTATGTACAAAGTAATCTGATGAGCCTTTGAATTGTGGCGACTGATAGGTTGAATTTTGCGCCGACATGACTAAGTTAGTCACAGTACCTCGGCCTTTTGGTAAGGTATTGGTCCACTCGCTGTAGTAATGTGACGCGGCAAAACTCGCGCCAAAATAGCCACCAAGACCTAATATCACACCAATCAACCGCAAAGCAAATGATTTTCTTGGGCGAAGTAAACGCCAACTTAATACACCATTTATCACTAATAAGATCAGTAACCCAATTAATGCAACACCCGCCAGCCAATAATGACTCAAAGTGCCCATGTTTGAGGTATCAGTCATTATATTGATATCTGAATAAAATAACTGCTCTTTGTAATAGTGGACTTTAAGTTGATTGATGAACTTAATAATGATGAACAACGTACTGGTAACAACCGCAGAAAAAAGCCATCTGGCAGTGATAATAGAGAGAAAACCAAAAATTACCGCGTAGACACCAATCGAAACTAAAGCGGGGTAAATCACACTACTTTTTTCAAAAACTAAAAAGAGGGAAGCGATTAAAATCACAACCAGATAAACAGCAGAAAACACACTTTTCTTCATCAGGTTTACCACAAAATAAATAAGTACCGATAGCCTTGATTATATAAAGACCACCACAAAACTTTCTTATCACTATTTATACTTGTCATACTTCTATTTGCATGGTGGTTAGCTATGTTCAGTTGATTGAGTCATTGTGTTTATCTATCCCCCTCACCGAACTGCTCTTATCTCTTACATGCAAATCGAATTATTAAAAGTTAAACTATTCGGCAAAAATGCCTTTATCACGTAAAAAGTGCCCATCACCTTTACGTCTTATAAAACCACTTTTATCGAAAAATTCGAGGATTTGGATAGCCAGTTTACGGCCAATACCCAGTTCATTACGAAAATCAGCTGCGTAAATAACCCCTTTATCTTCGCAATAATGCAAAATAAGTTCAGCAAATTGTTTCATCTGTTCACTGCTATAATAACGGTCACGTACGATGGCTGTGACAAGACCCATTTGAGCCGCTTTTTTCATCATGCGCCGTAATATATCCTCTTCGTAATCCGTTTCGGTTGCAAGGTCGCGAACCCACCAAGCATCTACTCTAGGAAATAGCGCCACGACTTTTTGCCAAATCTGCTGTTGTTCAGCATCAAAAACTAATCCATGTTGTGGCATATGTAGCCAGCCTCGGGTCTGCTTGATACTTCCATCATCAATGAGTTCACTAATCAGTTTAAAGACTAATGGTTCGCTCATTGTGGGTAATGCCATTCGCTTTAATCGAGCCTTACTGACACCAATTTGATCGCTGTGAATTTCATGAAAATTTTCTAATGTTTGTATCAGTCGCCCTTTAGCCATTTGTGCTTTAAAGGCAGATAACACCAAATCGCCCACACGGACTAACTCAACCCGAGTAAGCAATTGTTCAAGAGCCGGTGAGGTTAACTGACGAGACCAACCATAACTGTTTAAATCAAGCTCCCCACGCGGAAGTTGTAATTTCAAAGAGGTTAATTCGTCTGTCGCTTCACAAAGATGGCATAGCCAATCAATAAATTCAGGTAATCTTTTACCTCTACGCGGTGAAGTTAAGCGAATAACTCTTGCTGATGCCAATGTTTCTCGGGCACTGATATCACGAACGATTAGCCGGTCATTATCGACCAACCATAACGGCGTATCTAAGATCAATTCAGCTAACTGTGGAGTTTCACCCGGTTCCGTTAACAATGACACACGGCCTGTAATATGACTAGCACCATGATACAAATGGACAGGCTGCCAATGTTTGATAATCGAGTCACATTGTAACTCCACTATCACCCGAATTGCCGCAGCAAAAGGTTGATGAGATAACAGCCAGTCTCCACGAGAGACATTTTCTTTATCAATATCACCCACAAGATTTAGCGCAACACGATCGCCCGCCTGAGCCATCTCAGCTTGCTGATTCTGGCGATGAATACCCCTGACTCTAACCGATGAATCAGCTCCGGTTAACCATAATGATTCACCCATCGAAACTTGCCCTGCAAGCGCCGTTCCTGTAACAACTATCCCTGCGCCTTTAACATGAAATACGCGGTCAATCGCCAATCGAAAACGTTGCTGTTTATTTTGATGATCGGTGGATTGTTGATGACTTTGTTGCAGATACACACGTAATGGTTCAATACCTTTTCCATCGGTCGCTGAGGTAATAAAAAGTGCAGCATCAGGCCAACCTTGGCGATGAATTTCAGCATTAACTTGTTCAGTCACCTCAGAAATTCGTGCTTCATCAACCCTGTCTGCTTTAGTCAAAACCACAGTAATATTAGGACAGCCCGCAAGGCGTAAAATTGCTAAGTGTTCTAGCGTTTGCGCCATCACACCATCATCACATGCAACCACCAGCAGAGCATGATTAATTCCACCAACTCCTGCCAACATATTACCTAAGAATTTTTCATGTCCCGGAACATCAATAAATCCGATAGCACTACCATCTTGCTGGGGCCAATAGGCATAACCCAAATCGATGGTCATTCCACGTTTTTTTTCTTCAGGTAAATGTGCGGTATTTACCCCCGTAATGGCCTGAATTAAAGATGTTTTGCCATGATCAACATGGCCAGCAGTAGCGAAAATCATGAAAGTAGTACCTGCAATAGCGCATGTTCATCATCTAAACAACGAAGATCTAACCATAACTTGCCCTCTTTGACTCGGCCTATAACGGGTTGTGCGGATTGACGCCAACGAGCAGCCAGTAGAGCAAGTGAGTTTCCTCGTCCATCAAAAGGCATGAAGGTCACGGCATAACTCGGTAGTCGGTCAATAGGCAATGAGCCACTGCCTATTTGAGATAAGCAAGGTTCCATTTCAACCACAAACTTATCGCCGTAGAAGGCTTGCAAAGGCACAATAAGACGTTCTGCTTGCGTTTTTACTTCATCAGCACTGCGAGTTAACCAACGTAATGTTGGTAATTCAGTCACCAATTTTTCTGGTGTCAGATACAGTTTCAATGTGGCTTCAAGCGCTGCTAAGGTCATCTTATCCGCACGTAAGGCGCGTTTAAGTGGATGCTTTTGAATCGCCTCAATCCATTTTTTCTTGCCAAGAATAATCCCAGCCTGCGGTCCACCAAGTAACTTGTCACCCGAAATAGAGACCAAATCAATACCTTGTGATAAATAGGTTTGAGGCATTGGTTCGGCAGGTAA
Source organism: Providencia burhodogranariea DSM 19968 (assembly GCF_000314855.2). GTDB lineage: Bacteria > Pseudomonadota > Gammaproteobacteria > Enterobacterales > Enterobacteriaceae > Providencia > Providencia burhodogranariea. The sequence continues at coordinate 148,636 of NZ_KB233226.1, forward strand.
TCCATAGACTGTCATATCAATCATTGAGCCGCTGCCTAAATCAATGGCTGTCGGCAACTGGTGCTGGCTGCCCAATTGCGCCAATTCAGTACTTTCAACTTCAGCAGTAAAGCCTTCAATACTATAGTTACTGGTATGTACCTTCATCAATAATGTGGTTTGATCATTGATAGCATTGGCATAATCACGTAAGTGAGTGCGGTTAGTGGTTCCGACCTCAACAAGTTGACAGCCTGCTTGCGCCATTACATCAGGTACCCGAAAAGCGCCGCCAATTTCCACCAGCTCACCACGTGAAACAATAACTTGCCCACCTTGAGCCACTGTAGCTAAAAGCAATAATACGGCAGCTGCATTGTTATTCACTATGCAAGCGTCTTCTGCTCCGGTCAGTTGGCATAATAAGTCTGCTAACGCGCGATCACGATGCCCTCGAGTTGCACCATCAAGTGAATATTCCAATGTAACAGGCGAACTCATTACTTTGTTAACCGCAAGAATGGCCGATTTAGCCATCACTGCACGACCAAGATTGGTATGCAATACTGTCCCCGAGAGATTAAACACGGGTTTTAATGCGCTTTCTTGCAAAGCAGCATGGCGACGAGTTAACTCAGCCAACCAATCATTATGCCAACTCGGTAATTGCTCATGTTGTTGAATAAATTCACGTGCTTGCTGCTGCATATCACGCAACTGTTCAGTCACCCAATGATGCCCTGATTCAACAACAAATATCTGAACTTCATCAAGCTGTAGCAATTTATCGATAGCAGGAAGCTGACGATATAGAGCCGCGTTAGAGTCTGCCATCGTGATTACTCTCTTTTATTAACTATTTTTCGCCGGGAAACAGAAACGGGTTGATGCTGCTGCGCGCAAAACCTTCATCTTCCATACGAGCATCAAGAATGATGGAGGCTAAATCATCAGCGACCGCTTCAACTTGCGCATCTTTTTCTTGATAAAGGATTTTCAGATAACTACCACAATCACCACAACTTTCTGCTTTCACCGCTGCATTTTCATCATCAAGTGACCAATAGTTAAGATCACGAGTCTGCTCACAGTTGCTGCATTTTACACGCACCATATGCCATTCAGTTTCACAGAGGTTACAGTGCAAATAACGTAAGCCTTGTGATGAACCGATCTGGACAACACTGGAAACAGGCATGCTGTTACAAACTGGACAGAAGTGACGATGATCACCGTGTTCTGCACGCGCTTTACCGGGGATTTGTGCCGCCATTTGCGCCCAATAAACAGATAATGCAGCCCAGACAAACATCGATTTATCCGCTGGAACTTTTTCAAATTGCTCGCTAAGTAACGCTGAAGCCATTTCTTCGAGTTCGTTATCAGACGCTTTGTCTAAATTCTCTAATGCTGGGCGTACTGACTCAGGTACTACAGGCAATAGTTCTGCGATAATAGAATGTAGAATTTTGTGCCAATGTGCGGTACGAGGGAACGTTTTCGCATCAAGAGGTGGGTTATTTGTCACCATTGCGCGTTCTAGAACTGCATTCATATCAATTTTTAGTGGGTTATCATGTTGTGCGTTATTCTGTGCAGTGGCGACTTCCGCTGCAAAATTAAGATAATCTGCAAAAGGATGCTCGCCTGCCCCCAGTTTTTTTAATCTTTCAGCACGTCGTTGATACAAGCTTTTCAGATTAGGGAATAAAACTGGAGGAATAAAACCGATACCTTTTTCTTTTAATCTTTCTTGCCCTAGATCTTCTTTAGGGACGATACGAATACCCATCGCATTGCTCTCTTTTATATTTTTTAAACGACTGTTTTTCAGGAAGTGATCATTGCACTTTTCCTAGCATATTTGAGTTCATATTATGCTAATCAGCGAAAATTGCTGTTATCTATCACTCAGGATAAAACAAAAGTGACTGAGTAGCTACCTTGTTCCCCTTGACTCATCATGGGTGCTTAATCACGTACAGCTTTATCAAACGAACATTAGATTTGAGCTTAGTATAAATTGATAAATCAGTCGTCATGATGGACATTATCTAGCCAAATATTACACCAATCGCCGTTAATGTTGTCGCTGATCTATATCAGTACTTCGTTAGGATTCATATCCTTCAGCGTTAAAAAAACAACAGCAATAAGTATTAACACCTAGCACTAACCAAGCATCTGATTGTCTAATAACTAAAAAACAAGCCGAGTAAATATAACTTCAAATAAAATAAATTAAATTTTTTATAAAAATTTTTTATGTCATCGTTACTCCTATTATGACTGTAATGATTTAATTAATATATTTTTTATTTGTTAATGAAAAATATTTATTAGTTACAAACATTTACTCGCATAATGGATAAATTATATTTTATAATGACATGTTTTCCTTATGGAAATAACTATCTTATTGATGTCAATAAAGTCTTGAGCGTTACAAATTTAATTCAAACCGTGAATTAACATGAGTTTAAATTAATAGAAAAATTTTTTAAACAGTAATTAGTCATTAAAAGAACATCATAATAAAACTGACAAGATTAAATAAATTACCCTCTATTTACTTTTCCAAATAAACACATATATACTGAATGAAACCAATATGGAATTTTATATATTCCAATACAAAGATTCTATATATCCTTATTATTTAATCAGGAAGGTATCATGCCAAATAATGAATCGAATACGTACAATCTAAATAAGAACCTTGCTATTGGTATTAATGAAACCGGTTTTCGTGAAGAATTTGATAGCATGGGAAAAATTAATGTTGCTGCCGACCGTTATTGGGGAGCGCAAACTCAACGCTCGTTACAGCACTTTAATATTGGTAATGATTTAATGCCAAAAGAAGTTTACCATGCTTATGGCTATGTTAAAAAAGCCTGTGCTCTGGTTAACTTTGCGGCAAATCGATTACCTGAGTGGAAAAAAGATGCCATTCTAGCTGCTGCTGATGAAACGATCAGTGGTCAATTAGATGACCATTATCCACTTTATGTTTGGCAGACAGGTTCTGGCACACAATCTAATATGAATGTGAATGAGGTTATTTCTAACCGTGCGATTCAATTATTAGGTGGCACGCTAGGAACTCAGACACCGATTGGGCCAAATGATGATGTCAATATGGGGCAATCCTCTAACGATACATTTCCAACAGCCATGCATATTTCAGCTATTTTCGCACTGGATGAACAGCTGATACCGAGCATTGAAGCACTAATTCAAGTTATTGAAAAGAAAGCTGATGCATGGATGTCTGTCGTCAAAATTGGTCGTACTCACTTAGAAGATGCTGTTCCGTTAACAGTGGGACAAGAATGGCACGGGTGGGCTGGGCAACTACGTGATGCGTTAGAGGATATCAAGCGTAGTAAACAAGATCTTTATAAATTAGCCGTCGGTGGGACAGCTGTTGGTACAGGTTTGAATGCACCAAAAGGCTTTTCAAAAGAAGTCGCTGATAAGATAGCCGAGCTTACACAAAAACCATTTATTACTGCACCAAATAAATTTACCGCTCAAGGCTCTCTTGATGCATTAGTGCGTACACATGCCGCTATTCGTGGACTTGCAGTGGCTCTGATCAAAATTGCCAATGATATGCGCTGGTTAGCTTCTGGCCCTCGCTGTGGCTTCAGTGAATTAATACTGCCTTCTAACGAACCAGGCTCATCAATCATGCCGGGTAAGGTAAACCCAACACAATGCGAAGCCATCGTGATGATTGGTATTCAAGTTATGGGTAATGATGCTGCAATTGCGATATCAGGTAGCCAAGGTAATTTTGAATTAAATGCTATGCGCCCTGTTATTATTAATAATTTATTACACTCTATTCGAATTATTGCTGACGGTTGCCATAAATTTAGAGAATACTCAGTTGAAGGCACTGAATTAAATAATACGAAAATAACTGAATATGTTGATAATAGTGTCATGTTAGTTACGGCATTATCACCCATTATTGGTTATCAAAACTCGGCTCATATTGCAGAAAATGCAATAGCTAAAAATATTACGTTAAAAGAGTCTGCAATTGCTTCAGGTAAAATAAGCGAAGAAGACTTTAATAAATATGTCAATCCTATTGATATGACTGGAAATGGTTTATCTGGTGCCTAATTTATATTTATATTTATATTTATATTTATAAATTTCATTATCTTTAATTAAACAGGTGTTAATTATGTATAATCGACAAGCTGAAGTTGTTATCGAAAATAATATTCGTAAAATAAAAACGACTGCTAGAGGATATGAAGTATTACGTGATCCTTCCTTAAATAAAGGGACTGCCTTTACTGAAGAAGAACGAAAAGCACTCGACCTAAATGGTATTCTTCCTCCTGTCGTTACTGAAGATATGGAAACACAATTAAATCGCGCTTATCGTGCTTATCGTGCATGCCGTACCGATCTGGATAAACATATTTATATGTGGCGCTTACATGATAATAACGTGACATTATTTTATGCGCTGTTACAGCGCCATATGTTAGAAATGCTGCCTGTAGTTTATGACCCTGTTGTGGGCGAAGCTATCGAAAACTACAGTGAAATCATTACTCGACCTCGTGGTATTTTCCTCAGCATTAATGAACCTGAGCTAATCGAAGAAAAACTACGTGCTTTTGGTGCTCAAGGCGGTGACATTAGGCTTATCGTTACAACCGATGCGGAAGAAATTTTAGGGATTGGTGACTGGGGTTCTAACGGTATTGATATCTCTGTGGGTAAACTTGCTGTATATACCGCAGCGGCGGGTGTTGACCCACACAGTGTAATCCCTGTAGTACTTGATGTTGGGACTAACAATGAAAAACTCCTGAATGACCCATCTTATGTTGGTAATCGCCATGAGCGTATTCAAGGTAAAGTCTATGATGACTTTGTTGATGCCTATGTGAAAGCAGCCAGAAAACTATTCCCTAATGCTGTTCTACACTGGGAAGATTTCGGGTCTACCAATGCACGTCGTATTCTTGATAAATATCGTGCTAACTTTGCGACATTCAATGATGACGTTCAAGGAACAGGCGCAATCGTACTAGCAGGCTTGCTGAATGCAGTGAAATTGAGTAAAACACCTTGGACTGAGCAACGTGTTGTTGTCTTTGGTTCAGGTACTGCAGGATGCGGTATTGCAGACCAAATCCGTGACCAAATGATCCGTAGTGGCCTCTCTCGTGAAGAAGCTATCTCCCGAATTTGGTTGGTAGACTTACCGGGCTTACTCACTTCAGATATGACTGATAGCCTGCTGTATTTCCAAAAAGATTATGCGAAAAACAGTAAAGATGTTGCCGATTACCCAAGAACTGTTGTTGATGTTTCTGTTGAGGCGCAAACTCGCTGGCCTGATATGGCGAATATCTTAGCTAAAAGCAATAAAGATAAAGGCATTATTGATTTAGCTACCGTTGTTGCTAATGTTAAACCAACCATCTTAATTGGTACATCCACAACTCCGGGTGCTTTCACCGAAGAAATTGTTCGCAACATGGCAAGTCACGTTGAACGTCCAATTATTTTCCCATTATCTAACCCAACGTTATTGCATGAAGCGACACCACAACATCTGATTGAATGGACCGATGGTAAAGTGTTCGTTGCAACAGGTGCACCTTTCGATGATGTTGTCTATAAAGGTGTTTGCTACAAAATTGGTCAAGCGAATAACGCCGCACTATATCCGGGACTCGGTTTTGGTGCGATTGTCTCTAAAGCAGAAAAAATTACCGATGAAATGATTTTTGCTGCCGTACAAGCCGTGGCAAGCCAAGCCATTTTAGGTGCTGAAGGTGCATCTTTATTACCATCGAATGAAGACTTGCGTATTACTTCAAGCATCGTGGCATTAGAAGTACTAAGAATGGCAAAATCTCAAGGTGTTGCTGGCGTTGATCCAAGTGCCTCTGAAGTCGAAACAGTCAGAACTGCCGCTTGGTGGCCTGTGTACGTCCCTGTAGAAGCTATCTAGTTGCCAAATAATAAGAGTATAGATTTGATCCTTCTATACTTACATTAACTCAACCTGACACGACAATATCGTGTCAGGTTTTTTGCTTTAAGATAAAGTAATTCATTTAATACTATCCATAAAAATGCCATGCTGTAATGACTGACAAGCCGCATGTATAAAATATAGGTTATTCATAATGAACGCATTTTCTAATGTCGAACCCAACACTCATCTTCCCTTTTTCCTGTTGCTTGCATTTATAGGCGGATTTGTTGATGCGAGTTCTTTTGTTATTTTTGAAGTGTTTACAGGTCACCTCACGGGGAACAGTGTCTTGAGTATGATTTATCTTGCTCAAATGAATTGGGCCATGTTATTACTTTCTGCCATTTCTATTTTAGGCTTTTTTCTCGGAACACTGACTGGTTCATGGTTCAGAATGAAAAAAACATCACCTTCACAACATTCGTATGTAATAAGCTTGGTATTTATCTTATTTGCCATCGTATTCTCCCTTCATTTCTTTGCGCCATCGGCTTATTCAATCAATTTAGCTATTTTTATGATCAGTTTATCGATGGGTATTCAAAACGGTTACTTTAATAAAGCTGGCTCTATCGGAATTCATACAACCTATGTCACAGGCATGACAACATCGTGCATTGGCGCATTTTTAAAGAATGTGGAAGGCGATAAAAGTAAAAAAGTATTACTTTGCGCCGTGCTATCTTTTATTTTTGGTGCGTTAGCCGGTGGCTATTTGTCCGTCAATTATCACTTAGCGGGGTTTTCTTGCGTATTAATCCTTCTGTTTAGTGCAATTATTTATAGCGTTCAATTCAAACAATAAAAAAAACCCACAAACAATTTTCATTGCTTGTGGGCTCATTAATCAACCTTCAACGGTGAAAAAATTAATTCTTCTTTTCTTGCTGCTGTTGCTGCTGTTTCTCTCTTGCAACAATTTCACGATACCAACGTGGATGGTGCTTCTTAGCCCAACCACGTGTTACCCAACCTTCAACCATCGCGCGTACTGAACCCTTGACCCAAATCGCCGCATAAGCATGCACGACAATCATGATGATCAGTGCAATAGCTGATAGGGAGTGCACAAGGATTGCAGCCCGGTAAATTGGAATTGAGAAAAAGTCTGCAAAGTAAGGACGCCACATAATCACGCCACTCACTGCCAGTAGCAGTAAGCAGACAGTGACGACCCAATATACCCCTTTCTGACCGAGGTTATATTGGCCGACATCTCCAGCTTCTTGGTTTTTCAGTACTTTATCGATATTTTTCGCCCATATAATATCTTCTTTATTGATAAAGTTATGGTGAAAATAACGAACAAACATAAAGATAAACAAAAGGAACATCGCTGAGCCAACAAACGGATGCAAAATCCTAGCAAGCTGTGGTGTGCCTAAAATGTTCATGAACCAGTTCAGTGATGGGAAAAAGAACCCCAATCCACTCACGGCCGTGAACAAAAAGCAGATCACAACAACCCAGTGATTTATCCTTTCAATCGGCTTATGACGAATAATTTTTTCATTATCTTCAGGCATCATTTTTGATCCTCCCCTTCAACTGACTTATCAGTATGAGAAGATGTTGAGTCATGGAGATCTTCCAATGCCTCTTCTTCTTCTTTTTTGGAGACGCGGTTCGGACCAATACCCACATAGTGGAATAAGGCCGCCGCAAAAGTCGCAGCAAAACCAACCGCTGCTAACGGCTTCCAGATACCTTTCCAGAAAGTGACTGTTGGGCTGATTGTTGGGTTTTCCGGCAATCCATGATACAACTGAGGTTTATCAGCATGGTGCAGTACATACATAACGTGTGTTCCACCAACACCTTCAGGGTCATACAGACCTGCGTTATTGTAACCACGCGTTTTCAGTTCGCTAACGCGATCTGTCGCCAGTCCAATCATGTCCTCTTTGCTACCGAAATGGATAGCACCAGTTGGACATGTTTTCACACAGGCAGGTTCTTGACCCACTTCAACCCGGTCGACACAAAGCGTACATTTGTATGCGCGATTATCTTCTTGGTTGATGCGAGGTACGTTGAATGGACAGCCCGCGATACAGTAACCACAACCAATACAGTGCTCAGATTGGAAATCAACAATTCCGTTTTTGTACTGAACAATTGCGCCTTCTGACGGGCAAGCCTTAAGGCAGCCCGGATCATAGCAGTGCATGCAGCCATCTTTACGAATAAGCCACTCAAACTTGCCATTCTCTTCAACCTCAGAGAAACGCATAACGGTCCATGACTTTGCGGTCAAATCCAATGGGTTATCATAAACCCCAATGTTAGTCCCGATTTTGTCACGAATATCGTTCCACTCAGAACACGCTACCTGACAGGCTTTACAGCCTATACAGGTGGTGACATCAATCAGCTTCGCCACTTCTTCCTTAAAGTCCCGCACCTGAGGTGGGGGCGTCAGGGAATTGGTGGCTGAACGACGAATAATGTCCTGTGATTGCATTGACATAATTTATCTCCTTACACCTTTTCCACATTGACAAGGAATGCTTTAAATTCCGGCGTTTGCGTGTTGGCATCACCCACATACGGTGTCAGTGTGTTTGCAATAAAGCCTTTCACAGCCAAACCTTCAAAGCCCCAGTGGATAGGAATACCGATGGTATCAATATCTTTGCCGTCAACTTTCAACGTATGAATACGTTTAGTCACGACTGCTTTTGCTTTGATGTAGCCACGCTTAGAACTGACTTTTACCGTATCGCCTTGCTTAATACCTTTTTCTTTCGCCAAGCGATCACCAATTTCGATAAATTGCTGTGGCTGAATAATGGCATTCAACAATGCGTGTTTTGTCCAATAGTGGAAATGTTCGGTTAAACGATAGGTTGTCCCAACATATGGGAATTCTGTCGCTTTACCCATCTGAGCCCAATCATCTTTAAAGACACGAGCCGCAGGGTTCGAGACCACATTTGGATGCAATGGGTTAGTATCAAGCGGAGTTTCAATCGGCTCATAATGTTCTGGGAAAGGACCTTCGGCCATTTTATCCAATGCAAACAGGCGACCCATACCTTCAGGTTGCATGATAAACGGATGAACTCCACTGCCTGGAGGCGCATTACTGTAGTCTGGTACATCCATACCCGTCCACTTGTTGCCATCCCATTCAAGGATTTGGCGATGCGGATCCCATGGTTTACCCATTGGGTCAGCAGAAGCGCGGTTATAAATAACCCGACGGTTTAACGGCCATGCCCATGCCCAACCTAACGTGTTACCTAGACCTGTTGGGTCAGAGTTGTCACGGCGAGCCATCTGGTTACCTTGTGGCGTCCAGCTACCAGCAAAGATCCAGCATCCGCTTGCAGTTGTCCCATCATCACGTAATTGGGCAAACGAGCTTAGTAGCTCACCTTTCTTCGCAATAATTTTTCCGTCCGCATCTTTCAAATCGACAAGCGCGTAACCATTGTTTTCTTGTGCTACTTCTTCCGGCGTTGGATTATCACGGTCAAAGTAGTTCCAGGTCATATTCAATACTGGCTCTGGTGATGCTCCACCCTCTGTTTCATAGAGTTTACGCATACGGTGATAAATACCGGATAGAATTTCACCATCACTGATGGCTTCACCTGGGGCATCCGCACCTTTCCAGTGCCACTGCAACCAACGCGCAGAGTTAACAATCGAACCATTTTCTTCAGCAAAACAGCAAGATGGTAGACGGAATACGGTAGTTTGAATTGCAGCCGGATCCACATCATTCATTTCGCCGTGATTTTGCCAGAAGTTTGAAGTTTCTGTATTCAGCGGGTCAATTGTCACTAAGAATTTCAGCTTAGAAAGTGACTTAATAACTTTGTTTTTATTCGGGAATGACGCTAATGGATTAAAGCCTTGGCAGATATAGCCATTAACTTCACCTTTGCCCATCATATCGAAATAACGTAACACGTCGTAAATCTGATCCCATTTAGGCAACCAATCGAAGCCCCAGCTATTCTCTTTCTGCGCTTTATCGCCATAGAAAGTTTTCATCATACTGACGAAGAATTTCGGATAATTACTCCAATAGTTCACCTGACCAGGTTGAGTCATTTTTGGTGTATTCGCTTCTAAGTAACTTTCGAGAGTCGTTTGTTTCTCAGAAGGTAACATCATGTAACCTGGCAAGTTTTGAGATAACAGACCTAAGTCAGTCAGCCCTTGAATATTTGAGTGGCCACGTAATGCGTTAACACCACCACCTAACATTCCCATGTTACCGAGCAACAATTGGATCATTGCCATGGTACGAATATTTTGCGCACCAACAGTGTGTTGAGTCCAACCCAGTGCATACAAGAATGATGCTGTTTTATCTTTTGCACTCGTTTCTGCAATGTACTCACAGACTTGAAGGAAGTCTTCGATTGGTGTACCGCAGATGTTGGTTACCACTTCAGGCGTATAGCGGCTAACGTGTTCTTTCAGTAAATTTAAGACACAACGAGGGTGAGTCAGAGTTGGGTCGCGTAATGCGAAGCCATTCTCATCCATCTCATAGTTCCACGTCGTTTTGTCATACTGACGTTTTTCAGCGTCGTAGCCAGTGAATAGGCCATCATCAAATCCGTAATCTTCGCGGATGATCAGACTAGCATTGGTATAAGCTTCGACATATTCCTGCTGAATTTTTTTATTATCCAGTAGGTATTTAATCACACCTGACAAGAAAGCAATGTCAGTACCAGAACGGATAGGCGTGTAAAAGTCCGCCACAGCCGCAGTACGGGTGAAACGTGGATCAATAACAATAAGTTTGGCTTTATTATGGATTTTGGCTTCCATCGCCCAGCGGAAACCGACTGGATGCGCTTCTGCCGCATTACCCCCCATAACAACAAGCAGGTTTGCGTTTTTTATGTCAACCCAGTGGTTGGTCATCGCACCGCGACCAAATGTTGGAGCAAGACTTGCTACCGTTGGTCCGTGTCAGACACGCGCTTGGTTATCTAGGGCAAGCATACCCAGAGAGCGACTAAATTTTTGGGAGACAAAACCTGTTTCGTTACTCGCCGCTGATGCACAGAGCATACCTGTTGTCAGCCAACGGTTTACCGTTACACCATCTTTATTTTCTTTAATAAAGTTGGCATCACGGTCTTCTTTCATCAACTTGGCGATGCGGTCAAAGGCTTCATTCCAAGTGATACGTTTCCATTCATTCGTGCCTGGTTCACGTACTTCAGGGTATTTAAGTCGACTTTCACTGTGAATGAAATCGATAAGTCCTGCACCTTTAGGGCAGAGTGCACCACGGTTTACCGGATGATCCGGGTCTCCTTCAATATGAAAAATGCTCTCTTTCGCATTTTTCGCTCCATCACCTAGGCTGTACATTAACAGACCACAGCCGACAGAGCAGTATGTGCAGGTATTTCGGGTTTCTTTCGCACGCAGTAATTTATACTGGCGTGTCGAAGCTAACGCAGTGGCGGGTGCAAAACCCAGCGCTGCTGCCGTCGTACCCGCCATACCGCCAGCGCAGATCTTAAAGAACTGTCTTCTGCTGACTTGCATGGGGGATCTCCTCATTTACATTGCTCTTGTTTACCAATCTAATAATTAAATGGTGATATATTCACCAAATCTCAAGTTATAATTAGCTACACATACAAAAAAACTGCCACTCGATTCACATCATTTCGTGTATCGAGCTTCCTCTAATGGGGAAATTTAACTAGTAGCCTAAATGCAATTCGAGTTATTTGGGATATATTCAGGTAAACTGTTTTTATTCAACGTCTTCCATATCGTGATCAGGTTCATTGCCTGAAAATGGTGTAAACTCATTTTACCCATATTAATATTATGGATCATTAGCGCTTGGAATTCATCTAATGCATGAAATAAATAACACAAAAGAAACAAATTTAACCCAAATTGTTGGCGCAAACCCTACAAGCGTTCAACAAAAAGGTAACCTAGAATGTGACATCAATGACTGGGTTGCAGAAGAAATACCCGTAGCGCTTGTCTATAACGGAATATCGCATGTTGTAATGATGGCAACGCCAAAAGATTTAGAAGATTTTGCCATTGGGTTCTCACTATCTGAAGGGATCATACAATCAAGCCAAGAAATTCGCGGAATTGATATTATCGAAGGCTGCCATCGAGGTATCGAAGTTCATATTGAGTTATCTAGTCGCCGCTTTATGGGTTTAAAAGAGCGTAGGCGTAATCTTGCAGGCCGAACAGGTTGTGGTATCTGCGGAACAGAGCAGCTCGATGAAATATTTAAACCTATCGCCCCGCTTCCTTTTACTCAAACCTTCTCGCTTTCCAATCTTGACCATGCTTTAACTGAACTCAAAAAAGTTCAAGAAATTGGTGCGTTAACAGGTTGTACTCATGCGGCGGCATGGATCTCCCCTGAAGGCCAATTAGTCGGTGGCTGTGAAGATGTGGGTCGTCATGTGGCTCTTGATAAATTGCTGGGTATGAAGCATCGCAACGATTGGCAACAAGGTGCGGTACTGGTTTCGAGCAGGGCAAGTTATGAGATGGTACAAAAAGCGGCTAGCTGTGGTGCAGAAATTTTATTTGCCGTCTCTGCGGCAACCTCATTAGCAATTGAAGTAGCACAAAAAGCTAACCTGACCTTGGTCGGTTTTTGTCGCCAAGGAAAAGCAACGGTATTTACTCACCCAAGCAGAATTATAGACTGACGAGATTACCCATACTAAAAATATACAATCATAATTTGATATTTATAAAATGATGAAGCGTAATAATTATTACACTTCATCATTGAATATTTAAATTATATTTATAACCGTATTCGACCAACTCGCTTGCAGGTATTACTTACCAATACAAAAACTTGAGAAAATGCGGCCGAGTAAATCATCAGAGCTAAATTCACCCGTAATCTCGCTTAACTCCAGTTGTGCGAGGCGTAGCTCTTCTGCAAGTAGCTCACCTGAACGTGCAACCACTAATTGCTCATGACCTTGAGCTAAGTGAGTCGCAGCGGCGTCTAACGCTTGCAAGTGACGACGACGGGCTAAGAAACCACCTTCCGTATTACCTTTAAAACCCATTGCTTCTTTAAGATGATCGCGTAGCAAATCTATCCCTTTCTCTTCACGCGCAGAAAGGCGAATTAATGGGTAGCGTACATCCTCAACAAATTCGATTTCTTCACCTGTTTTATCCGCTTTATTACGGATGACCGTCACAGGCAATGTATCTGGCAAGCGCGCCATAAATTCAGGCCAAATTGCTTGTGGCTCAGTTGCATTCGTCGTTGTGCTATCAAGCATAAATAACACACGATCTGCTTGTTCTATCTCTTTCCATGCTCGCTCAATACCAATACGCTCGACTTCGTCACTCGCTTCACGCAAACCAGCAGTATCAATAATATGCAGTGGCATACCATCAATGTGAATATGTTCACGTAGCACATCACGCGTTGTTCCCGCAATATCAGTCACAATAGCGGCTTCTCGTCCTGCTAATGCATTAAGTAGACTCGACTTGCCAGCATTTGGACGACCCGCAATCACCACTTTCATCCCTTCACGCAACAAACTCCCTTGGCGCGCTTCCGAGCGAACACGGCCTAAATCAGCAATGACTTCATCAAGTTTAGCTTCGATTTTGCCATCAGAAAGAAAATCAATTTCCTCATCGGGGAAGTCTATCGCAGCTTCAACATAAATACGCAATGTGGTCAGCGTTTCCACCATATGGTGAATTTGTGCAGAAAATGCACCTTGTAATGAGTTCATTGCCGAGCGAGCTGCTTGTTCTGAACTTGCATCAATCAAATCAGCAATCGCTTCTGCTTGCGCTAAATCTAACTTATCGTTCAAAAAAGCACGTTCTGAAAACTCACCAGGATTAGCGATACGAATGCCATCGATAGTAAGAATGCGTCTAAGTAGTAAATCAAGAATGACAGGACCACCATGCCCTTGTAGCTCAAGAACATCTTCACCCGTAAATGAATTCGGACCGGGAAAGAAAAGAGCAATGCCTTGGTCAAGCACAGTATCATTAACGTCGCGAAAGGGTAGGTAATCTGCATAACGAGGTTTTGGCAGCTTACCTAGTATTGTTTGAGCCACTAAAGCCGCTTTTGGGCCTGAAACCCGCAGAATACCGACACCACCACGACCGGGAGGCGTTGCCTGTGCAACAATCGTATCGTTGGTTTGCATGATGTTTCTCTATCATTCCTATAAAAAATTAAGGCGGTCCACATTGGCCGCCTTAATACTATACTGTAGATGAGCACTCAGCCTCACCTACGGTTTTCATTATTTTTTCTCTTTCTTAGTACGACTATGCAGACCACGTTTTTCCAGCCCACGATAAATAATCTGCTGCTGGAGGATAGTCACTAAGTTACTCACGATGTAGTACAGTACCAGACCTGATGGGAACCACAGGAAGAAGATAGTAAATACGACCGGCATGTAGGTCATGATCTTCTGCTGCATTGGATCAGTCACGGCAGTTGGTGACATCTTCTGAATAACAAACATGGTGATACCCATCAGAACTGGCAGGATATAGTACGGATCTTGTGCTGATAAATCCTGTATCCAACCAAAGAATGGTGCATGACGCAACTCAACAGAGCCCATCAACATGTAGTAAAGTGCAAGGAAGATTGGCATTTGGATAACAAGAGGTAAACAGCCACCCAGAGGGTTCACTTTTTCCGCCTTGTACATTGCCATCATTTCTTGGCTCATACGTTGTTTGTCGTCACCAATACGCTCACGCATTGCAGCCAGTTTAGGTTGCAGTAAACGCATTTTCGCCATCGAAGTGTACTGTGCTTTAGTAAGCGGGTACATAATACCACGGACGATAAACGTGATAACAATGATAGCAATACCCCAGTTACCGACAAAACCGTGAATGAATTTCAGCAGTTTGAACAACGGTTGAGAGATAAACCATAACCAACCGTAATCAACGGTTAAATCTAAGTGCGGAGCAACCGCAGCCATTTCTGACTGAATTTCAGGTCCAATCCACAATGTTGATGAGTACGTTCCTGTCCCATTAGCAGCGATAGTCATTGGTTCACTCTTATAACCAATGATAGCGGACGACTTATCAAGATCGATCGTATAGAAAGTACTCTTTTCGGTGCTTGCAGGAACCCATGCTGTTGCAAAGTACTGCTGCAACATCGCAATCCAACCACCTTTAGTCTCAATGCTCAGGCTCTTATCTTCAATATCACTAAAACTATATTTTTTATAGTTAGTTTCATCTGAAGAATATGCCGCACCACGATAAGTGTGTAATGCAAAGTTGCTGCTACCAGTATCACGTTCTTTTGGTAATTGGATAGTTTGTTTTAACTGACCAAAGAAGGCGAGGTTTAAAGATTGTGCTGTTGGGTTTTGAATATTGTATTCAACATCAACAGTATAATGACCGCGTTTCAAGACATAAGTTTTTTGATAAACCACACCGTCTTTATCGGTGAATGTCATTGGAACTCGCAGTTCATTTTGGCCGTCCGCCAGCACGAAGCTTGTTGCATCTGCTGAGTAAATAGGACGTTGTCCATTATTATTCGCTGGATTGTCTGGGCCATGTTGACCAATCAAACCACTTTGGGCCTGATAGATAAAGCCTTGTGTAGTTTCCAGTAAACGGAATGGATCTTCCGAATTAAGGGTCGCAGGATAGGCTAACAAGTCAGCCTCATCGATATCACCACCACGTGTATTAATGCGCAAATCAAGCACATCAGTTTTTACTGTGATTAGGTTACCTTGCCCACTGCTCGTTACGGCTTGGGAATGACTGCTTGGCATATCCGTTTGTTGTGTAGTTTGGACAGTTTTAAAGTCCTGAGCAGCTTTATCGCTTTCCCAGGCTTGCCATACTAAGAACGAAACGAACAGCAAAGCGATGAGTAGAAGATTGCGTTGCGAATCCATCGTTATAATTCTCTATTATCATCGTTTTTTTTAGGCGGAACAGGATCGTCTCCACCAGCGTGTAAAGGGTGGCATTTTAATACGCGTTTCGCCGTTAACCAACTACCTTTTAACATTCCGAACCTGCGCAATGCCTCAATTCCATAATTCGAACAAGTTGGATTGAAACGGCAACGAGGTCCCAATAGCGGACTAATCGCTAATTGGTAACCTCTAATCAGCCCGATCAGGAGTTTTGAGCCAAGCGACTGTGTCGACGCCATAATTTACCCAATGCTTCCATGATTTGTTGATTATCGAGATTTGCTACCCCCTTCCTTACCAATAACACAAAATCCATTGGAGGCAATTCATGTTGATGTAAACGAAAGTATTCACGCGCTAATCGCTTGATACGATTTCGCTCATGGGCTCGTTTAACATTTTTTTTAGCGATGGTAAGACCGATGCGGGGATGCCCCAGCTCGTTTAGGCGACCAAGGATTGTTATCTCTGGGGAACTCGCTCTTTGCGGCTGCTTAAAGACATTATCGAAGTGCCTGGGAGTTAACAAACGTAACTCCCGGGTAAAAGCGAGCGTAACCACGTGAATAGAGGGCTAGCTTTATTACTTAGATGAAACGGTCAGACGAGCGCGGCCTTTAGCACGACGGCGAGCCAGAACCTGACGACCATTTTTATTGGCCATACGAGCACGGAAACCGTGTGAACGGTTGCGCTTCAGTACGGACGGTTGAAAAGTGCGTTTCATAACGATTTCTACCTAACTTTAAAATTTATTACTGATTCAGTAAACGCGTTGGCAACCAGTGGAAACTGATTTACACCAGTGCCTCTATCGCAACAATATAGAAAGAGGCAGGATTGTAATAAAACATAGGGGGTCACGTCAATGAAATGACGCAATCAAACCACTTTTATTTATAGCCTGGCTGACAGGTTTGCTGACATATGCAGTGACGACGACTAATTGCGCGCTTTCTAGGTGGGCCCAAGATGGCTGATTAAAGCTTAATCTTGTTGTGGCTCGCCATGAAAAGTTACATTAGC
Source organism: Providencia burhodogranariea DSM 19968 (assembly GCF_000314855.2). Classification (GTDB taxonomy): domain Bacteria; phylum Pseudomonadota; class Gammaproteobacteria; order Enterobacterales; family Enterobacteriaceae; genus Providencia; species Providencia burhodogranariea. The sequence continues at coordinate 165,619 of NZ_KB233226.1, forward strand.
GTAGTACACAGGGTGGAAGATTATACGGACTCCACCTCAAAGCGCAAGGATCATTGGCCGATCTAAAAATATTTTTTGATCTTAGGGAATATTTTCTATAAATCGTATAAAGTTATCCCCAGCTCTGTGGAAAAAAAGCACGTAATCCTGATCAAACAGTGTGCCTCTCCTCTAACCGCGATGTATTACCACAATTACCTGTGGATAAAAAGCATAAAAACTGTGTAAAAGAATGGAGATCTCTTGCCAATTTTACGGTATGATCTCCGGTCACATTTCTGATCTGAGGATCGGAAAAATACGATAAGTAAAAATGAACCTATACAAAAAATAATTCAAGCTACATATAGGCAACAAGCTAAGCTATTCCGATGAAAAATAGATAGCACTATGATTCACTCGCTTAGCGAAGCCGACTGTAACTTAAAGTATAATGAGTATAATTTACTTCTCAGGCCTCTTTTTTTAATATAGAGGCCCCCAGTAAAAATTCTTTGCTTAATCCGTACTTCTTTGTTTCATTGATCTTGTTTAGGGAGTCCACCGTGTCACTTTCGCTTTGGCAGCAATGTCTTGCCCGATTGCAGGATGAACTACCTGCCACAGAATTTAGTATGTGGATACGCCCTCTTCAAGCTGAATTAAACGATAACACCCTGGCGCTTTATGCCCCGAATCGTTTTGTCCTTGATTGGGTAAGAGATAAATACATCAATAATATAAATGAATTATTGAATGATTTTTGTGGCACCGATGCGCCAGCATTACATTTTGAAGTAGGAAGCAAACCTATTACCGCTTCCCCTACCAGCCAACGATCTCGCTATACTCCAGAAGCACCAGCGATCGCCATCCCATCTGCACCGATGAGACCAAGCTGGGATAACTCAAACAAAGTACAACCTAATGTCGCTTATCGGTCTAATGTTAACCCTAAGCATACATTTGATAACTTTGTTGAAGGTAAATCGAACCAACTCGCTCGCGCAGCTGCGAGACAAGTTGCCGAAAATCCAGGTGGGGCATATAACCCTTTATTCCTTTATGGTGGCACAGGGTTAGGTAAAACGCATTTATTACACGCCGTTGGCAATAGTATTATTCAGCACAAAGCTGATGCTCGTGTGGTATATATGCATTCTGAACGTTTTGTTCAAGATATGGTCAAAGCTTTGCAAAACAATGCGATTGAAGAGTTCAAACGCTATTATCGTTCGGTCGATGCATTGCTTATCGATGACATTCAATTTTTTGCCAACAAAGAGCGTTCTCAGGAAGAATTTTTTCATACCTTCAATGCGTTATTAGAAGGCAATCAACAAATTATTCTAACCTCGGATCGCTATCCCAAAGAGATTAATGGGGTTGAAGATCGTTTAAAATCGCGTTTTGGCTGGGGATTAACCGTGGCGATAGAGCCACCAGAACTTGAAACCCGTGTCGCAATTTTAATGAAAAAAGCAGATGAAAACGAGATACAGCTTCCAGGCGAAGTTGCTTTCTTCATCGCTAAGCGCTTACGCTCCAATGTTCGTGAATTGGAAGGCGCATTAAACCGTGTTATTGCGAATGCAAACTTTACAGGTCGCGCAATTACTATCGACTTTGTTCGGGAAGCGTTGCGAGATTTACTAGCACTACAAGAAAAACTGGTAACTATTGATAATATTCAGAAGACTGTCGCTGAGTACTATAAAATCAAAATTGCAGATTTACTTTCTAAGCGCCGCTCTCGTTCTGTCGCTCGTCCGCGTCAGATGGCAATGGCACTCGCTAAGGAACTGACGAATCATAGTTTACCTGAAATCGGGGATGCCTTTGGTGGTCGTGATCATACGACAGTATTGCATGCTTGCCGTAAAATAGAACAATTACGGGAAGAGAGCCATGACATCAAAGAGGATTTTTCTAACTTAATCAGAACATTATCATCTTAATTGCTATGAAATTTACTATTGAGCGCGAGCAGTTATTAAAACCGTTACAACAGGTTAGTGGCCCATTAGGCGGGCGTCCAACGCTGCCGATTTTGGGTAACCTTCTTTTACAAGTGAAAGAAGGCGCTTTGCTATTGACGGGAACCGACTTAGAAATGGAGATGATGGCCAATGTTCCTTTAACTCAGGAACATGAGGTTGGAGCAACGACGGTTCCAGCACGCAAATTTTTTGATATTTGGCGTGGGCTTCCTGAAGGTTCTGAAATCCGTGTAGAACTCGATGATGATAGATTACTCGTCCGCTCAGGCCGAAGTCGTTTTTCACTATCGACATTACCCGCAACAGATTTTCCTAATTTAGATGATTGGCAGAGCGAAGTAGAGTTTTCTCTTCCTCAGTCTATCCTCAAAAAACTGATTGAAGCCACTCAGTTTTCAATGGCGCACCAAGATGTTCGTTATTACCTCAACGGTATGCTGTTTGAAACCGAAGGTCAGTTATTAAGAACGGTATCAACCGATGGTCACCGTCTGGCGGTTTGTTCGATGGATATCGGGCAAGAGCTACCATCACATTCAGTAATTGTGCCACGCAAAGGTGTGATTGAATTAATGCGCCTATTAGATGGTGGTGATACACCATTGCAGCTACAAATTGGTAGCAATAATATCCGTGCACACGTTGGTGATTTTATTTTCACCTCTAAATTGGTTGATGGGCGGTTCCCTGATTATCGTCGTGTGTTGCCGAAAAACCCAAACAAAACGTTAGAAGCTCGCTGTGATTTATTAAAACAGGCCTTCTCACGTGCGGCAATTTTATCAAATGAAAAATTCCGTGGTGTTCGTTTGTACTTTAGTGAGAACCAGTTGCGCATCACAGCTAATAACCCTGAGCAGGAAGAAGCTGAAGAGATTGTTGATGTTGACTATAAGGGTACCGAAATGGAAATCGGCTTTAACGTCAGCTACATCTTAGATGTGCTTAATGCGTTAAAGAGCGAGAATGTGACACTATTTTTAACTGATGCTGTGTCGAGTGTACAAATTGAAGACTCCGCGAGCAGCGCTGCTGTTTATGTTGTCATGCCAATGCGTTTGTAATCGTTTTTTATGATTCTTTCGCGTTTATTGATCCGCGATTTTCGTAACATTGAAGATGCCGATCTCCCTTTAGCTAATGGTTTCAATTTTTTAATTGGTCCAAATGGGAGCGGCAAAACCAGTGTACTTGAAGCGATATATACCTTAGGCCATGGCCGGGCTTTTCGCAGTATTCAGGCGAATCGGGTGATCCGTCACGAGCAAGACCAATTTATCCTACACGGGAAATTGGGGCACCTTGATGAATCACGTAAACAGCTGTCATTAGGTTTAAGCAAAAATCGTGAAGGTGATAGTAAGGTCAGAATCGACGGCACGGATGGCCATAAAATTGCAGAACTTGCAAAATTATTACCAATGCAATTGATTACCCCTGAGGGGTTCACATTGCTGAATGGTGGCCCTAAGTACCGCCGTGCATTTATCGACTGGGGGTGTTTTCATAGTGAACCCTTGTTTTTTTCCGTTTGGTCTGATTTAAAACGGCTATTAAAACAACGTAATGCTGCGTTACGCCAAGTCAGTCGCTATGACCAAATACGTCATTGGGATAAAGAATTGGCTCCGCTCTCAGAGCAAATAAGCCAATGGCGCAATGAGTATATTTCGGGTATTGCTCAAAATATTGAGCAGACCTGCCAGCAGTTTTTGCCTGAATTTGTTTTATCGGTCTCTTTTCAACGCGGTTGGGATAAAGAAATCGATTATTCAGAGCTATTAGAGCGCCAATTTGAGCGCGATAAAGCGTTAACCTATACCGCCTCCGGGCCACATAAGGCTGATTTGCGTATCAGGGCAAATGGAACCCCTGTTGAAGATATGCTTTCACGCGGTCAGTTAAAACTTTTAATGTGTGCATTAAGGTTAGCGCAGGGTGAATTTTTCACTCAACAGAGCGGGCAACGATGCCTGTATCTACTGGATGATTTTGCCTCGGAACTTGATTCGGGTCGTCGTCAATTATTGGCAGCTCGACTCAAGGCTACGCAAGCTCAAGTGTTTGTTAGTGCGATAACACCTGAGCAAGTTAAAGACATGATTGATGTAAACAGCAAGATGTTTAGCGTAGAACATGGCAAAATAGAAGTTAAACCACAGGAATAAATATAGCGGGAAACGTTGATGTCGAATACATATGACTCCTCAAGTATCAAGGTATTAAAAGGGCTAGATGCCGTGCGTAAACGCCCAGGCATGTATATCGGTGATACCGACGATGGTACAGGTCTTCATCACATGGTCTTCGAGGTTGTCGACAACGCTATCGATGAAGCCCTCGCCGGTCATTGCGACGACATCGTGATTACAATCCATGCTGATAACTCAGTCTCTGTTCAAGATGATGGCCGTGGTATTCCAACGGGTATCCATGAAGAAGAAGGCATATCAGCAGCGGAAGTTATCATGACGGTTCTGCATGCTGGTGGGAAATTTGACGATAACTCCTATAAAGTCTCCGGCGGTCTGCACGGAGTTGGGGTTTCTGTTGTTAACGCCTTATCCGAAAAGTTAGAACTGGTTATCCGTCGTGATGGCAAGGTTCATGAACAAGTATACAGCCACGGTGTGCCTCAAGGGGCATTAACTGTTGTCGGAGAAACTGACCAAACGGGTACATTTGTCCGTTTCTGGCCAAGCTACGATACATTTAAAACGGTCACTGAATTTGAGTATGACATTTTAGCTAAACGTCTTCGTGAGCTGTCATTCTTGAACTCTGGCGTTTCAATCAGATTGATTGATAAGCGTGATGGTAAAGAAGACCACTTCCATTACGAAGGCGGTATTAAAGCTTTTGTTGAATATTTAAGCCGTAATAAAACCCCTATCCACCCATCCGTATTTTATTTCTCAACGGAGAAAGACGGCATTGGTGTCGAAGTTTCGATGCAATGGAATGATGGCTTCCAAGAGAACGTCTATTGCTTCACTAACAACATTCCACAACGTGATGGCGGTACTCACTTAGCGGGTTTTCGTGCTGCAATGACCCGTACACTGAACAACTACATGGATAAAGAAGGCTACCACAAAAAATCCAAAGTCAGTGCGACTGGTGATGATGCCCGTGAAGGGTTAATTGCGGTTATCTCTGTGAAAGTGCCTGATCCTAAGTTCTCATCACAAACCAAAGAAAAATTGGTCTCTTCGGAAGTAAAAACTGCCGTTGAAACGATCATGAATGAAAAATTGGTTGAGTATCTGTTAGAAAACCCAACAGATGCTAAAATTGTTGTTGGTAAAATCATTGACGCGGCTCGTGCCCGTGAAGCTGCACGTAAAGCGCGTGAAATGACTCGCCGTAAAGGTGCATTAGATCTCGCTGGTTTACCGGGTAAACTAGCTGATTGCCAAGAACGTGACCCTGCCCTTTCTGAACTATACCTTGTGGAAGGAGACTCTGCGGGCGGCTCAGCAAAACAAGGCCGTAACCGTAAGAACCAAGCAATTTTACCGTTGAAAGGTAAAATTCTTAACGTTGAAAAAGCGCGTTTCGACAAAATGCTCTCTTCACAAGAAGTTGCAACCCTGATTACGGCATTAGGTTGTGGTATTGGCCGTGATGAGTACAACCCAGATAAATTGCGCTATCACAGCATTATCATCATGACGGATGCTGACGTCGATGGTTCACACATTCGTACGCTGCTACTGACCTTCTTCTATCGCCAAATGCCTGAAATTGTTGAACGTGGGCATGTCTATATTGCTCAGCCACCACTGTATAAAGTGAAAAAAGGCAAACAAGAGCAGTACATTAAAGATGACGATGCAATGGATGAATATCTCATTTCTATTGCGCTTGATGGCGCTGCACTTCACTTAAATGCGAATGCACCTGCAATGAAAGGCGAAGAGTTAGAAAAACTGGTTGTTGAGTATAATGCGGCCCACAAGATCATTCGTCGTCTTGAGCGTTTATATCCACAAGCGCTGCTTCATAGCTTGGTTTACCATTCAACATTGACAGAAGATGCACTGAAAGATAGTACTCAAGTTGAAGAATGGGCGAAAACCTTAGTAGAACGCTTAGCGAATAATGAACAATTTGGCAGTTCATATAGCTATATCATCACTGAAAACCGTGAGCGCCAGCTGTTTGAGCCAACTATTCGTATCCGTACTCATGGTGTTGATACTGACTACAATCTGGACTTTGACTTTGTTCACGGCAGTGAATACCGTCGAATCACACATTTAGGTGACATCATTGCAGATCTTATCGAAGAAGGTGCTTACATCGAACGTGGTGAACGCCGTCAAAATATCGATAACTTCGAAGAAGCACTCGCATGGCTGACTCGTGAATCGCGTAGAGGGCTTAGTGTACAGCGCTATAAAGGTCTTGGTGAGATGAACCCAGAGCAATTGTGGGAAACAACCATGAACCCAGATACGCGTCGTATGTTACGTGTGACGGTGAAAGATGCGATTGCGACAGATTTACTCTTTACGACATTAATGGGTGATGCTGTTGAACCACGTCGTGCTTTTATCGAAGAGAATGCTCTCAAAGCGGCGAATATTGATATCTAATCATTGTTAATCAAATAATGTGATTAAACCTAAAACCTCGTGTGAAAACATGGGGTTTTCTTTTTTTTGATGACTAATCCTCACGCCATTTTACAGTTTTTTACTTTATCCAATTGATTATATTGTCTTTTTTTGTGATATAACCACTACTTAAATATTTCATTAATTAATATCTATCCACTTTCTAAATAATTCGAAATGTTCACACTCGATAAATAAGATGATTCCTCTAAAAAAAACGAATTAGCATAGATAAGCTAAGGCGTTAAATCAGTAAAGCAATACATTTCATTGATAATACACACCATGCAACTTGAAACATAACAGATATTTATCATTACATAAGGCATTTTCATACATCTAAAAAAGCTAATCATCATTATGCGCCTATTCATTATCTTAATTTATTTTTTGCTGATCTCCGTAATACCCGCTTTACTCAGTGGTGACATCAGCTTGTTGTCTAAGTTGGTCATAACACTAACGGGTGTATTGATCATGCTGCTCTGTGCGAGTGGATATAAAAGCCTGACCGGTAAAATTATCACCGTCCTTATCACTATAGTGTGGGCGCTCAATCTTTCAGTTTCTTTTTTCTTCTATCAAAAACACGACATTCGTTTCTCTTCTTCCATTGCTGAAACCTTTATTAATACTAACAGCAACGAAACAGTCGGAATGCTTTCATACAACAAATACTATGTTCTTTTTTATCTTGTTGTTTTTGCAGTTTATTTATTAAGTATTCATCTGTGTGCTAAATACCTAAATAAAAAAGTGACATTAGTTAGTTTTATCTTATTTTGTTGCTACTTAGTGGCTATTCCCGTTTACTATTCTGCTCTGCTTTCAAAGCAAGATAGCGATCTACTTTTAGGGGAAAAATATCTCACACACACGCCGCTTTACAATGCATCTGCATTGGTAAGAAATTTATATGAGAACCGAGGGATCAGAAAAATTTCGAGTCACAAGGTTGAGTATCAGTATGATAAGCAAGAAGCTGATGCCGACATTTATGTTCTGATCATTGGCGAATCCGTCCGTCGAGATCACCTTAGTCTGTATGGCTATGAGCATGACACCACGCCAAATTTGAATCGTCGTAAACAACAAATGCTGGTATTTAATCAAGCTTACTCACCCGCGCCTGTCACCATTTTGTCTGTGCCTGTATCGCTAGCCAATATTAATTTTGCGCAAATGCAGGATAAGGCCCACTATGCCGATAACATTATTGCCTTAGCTAACCATGCCGGGTTTGAAACTTACTGGCTAAGCAACCAAGGCAAAACAAATAAAAGTACCAGTGTTATTTCAACTATTGCCAGCATGGCAAAGCATAAAAAATGGAATGAGTTTGTTGGCTACGACGAAGAGTTGTTAGATTATTTCGATGATGCGATAAACACGAAGACGAAAAAGAAAAAGCTGATTGTACTGCACACTTACGGCAGCCATGAGCCTTCTTGTAATCGTTTTCCTGAAGACCAATACCAGACATTCAGTGAGCAAGAAGATGATGATTGTTATGACAGCTCTATCGCCTATACCGACCAATTTATCGACAATATCCTGCAAAAGTTAGACGGAAAATCCGCCAGCGTCATGTATTTTGCAGATCATGCATTGCAAAGACTAGACAGTGATAACGCTATTCATTACCACCATGGCGTCAATAGCCCAAGAAAAGAAGCTTACGAAATCCCGCTGTTTGTTTGGTATAGCCAAAATACTGCGAAGCCATCACTGAGTGAGCAGGCTCTCAATAGCCCCTATTCAACAGCTAACAATTACTGGTTAATGAGTGATTGGTTGGGGATACAACAACGCGCGACAAAATCGTGTTTGTCGCCATTAAGAAGCTGTTACAAACCACAAAAGGATATCAACATGATTGATGGCAATCGCACATTATTACATTTAAACGAACTACCATCTGAGCAAGCATCGCCGCAATAACCCTTATTTCTGAGGCTACTCACTGAGAGGCTAGGTTTACGGCACATCAACTAAAAGGGTAAAGCTATCCCATCACAGGATACGTTGATGGGATATTCACAATTTCATTCAGCGTTTGCTAAGAGTGGTTTTATGATGGGACGTTCGGCTTGAGAGGCTATCCATAACTCATATTGAGTTTGCACTCCGAACCACATTTCAGCGCTAGTACCGAGTGCTGACTCTAAACGGAGAGCCATATCCGCAGAGATCCCACTATTACCATTAAGAATACGCGATAACGTGGTACGCGTGACACCTAATGCTTTTGCTGCATCAGTAACAGAAATACCGTCTAGATATTCACGAAGAACCAATCCAGGATGTGCTGGGTTATGAATTCTATTCATAATAATTACCTCAGTGATAATCTTGATAATCAACGAGGATGGCGTCTTCATCCTCAAATTTAAATGTTAATCGCCAGTCAAAAAGCAACTTATATTAATGCGCTTTCTATCAAGCTACAGAGATGAGGCAGGTGCAGTTAGAATATAAAAAAAGGAGAAATACTGCACCTTAACTTTTAATATCAATGAATTAAGATGCAGTTACTCTTATTAATTTGGTAGGTTTATAGCAGGATATTCAGCATACGACGCAATGGCTCTGCCGCGCCCCACAGCAATTGGTCACCAACAGTAAATGCAGACAGGTATTCAGGACCCATATTCAGTTTACGCAGACGACCTACTGGCGTACTTAATGTGCCCGTTACCGCTGCTGGAGTTAGTTCGCGCATGGTGATTTCACGGTCATTTGGTACGACTTTCACCCACTCATTATGAGACGCTAGCAGTTGTTCAATCTCATTAAGTGGAATATCTTTTTTCAGCTTTAAGGTGAATGCTTGGCTGTGGCAACGCAATGCGCCAACACGGACACACAAGCCATCAACTGGGATAATATTGTTGCCTGTGGCAAGAATTTTATTAGTCTCTGCTTGCCCTTTCCACTCTTCACGACTTTGGCCGTTTTCTAAGGCTTTATCAATCCATGGGATCAAACTACCCGCTAAAGGAACGCCAAATGCGTCCGTTGGCATTGTGCCGCTGCGGGTAAAGTCAGTGACTTTTTTCTCGATATCCAAAATAGCAGAAGCAGGGTTTTGCAGCTCTTTTACTACTTGCGTATGTAATGCGCCCATCTGTACTAACAGTTCACGCATATTGCGAGCACCCGCGCCAGAGGCTGCTTGGTAAGTTGCGACAGATGCCCACTCAATTAAATTATTGGCAAACAAGCCACCGAGGGACATCAACATCAAACTCACCGTACAGTTACCGCCAACAAAGGTCTTAATGCCTTTATTTAATCCATCTTGGATATGTTGTTGGTTAACTGGGTCAAGAATAATGATCGCATCATCTTTCATGCGCAGTGAAGAAGCGGCATCAATCCAATAACCGTTCCAGCCAGACGCTCGCAGCTTAGGATAAATATCGTTGGTGTAATCACCGCCTTGGCAACTAATGATAATATCCAATGCTTTCAGCGCATCGATATCATTTGCATCTTGCAGTGTACCGCGATGACCACCATAAGTAGGGGCTTCAGCACCATGCTGAGAGGTGGTAAAAAATACAGGATGAATTGCATTAAAGTCGCCTTCTTCTACCATTCTCTGCATCAATACTGAGCCGACCATGCCCCGCCAGCCGATAAAACCTACATTTTTCATTATATTTACCCTGTCCGTTTAAAGTTTTAACTCCAATAAATTTCTAGATTCAGCTATCAGCTTGCCTTTTCATTAACAGAAACTGGAAATTTATCGGGTACCTTAAAGCTGACAAAATATGAACCAGTGTGCAAGTGAATTTCATAACTAATTGTACGCAAATTAGTAATAACGCTAATATTCCCGTCATACTTTGAGCCGCATCGTTGTTGACTGCGCTTAGCTACTCGAGTCACATACTTATGTATGCTCCTCGTGATAGCTTCACTTGCCGCCTAGATGCAACTCAAATTATTTAGGGAAATGCACCGTCATACTTCGAGCTGCATCGTTGTTGACTGCACCCAGCTACC
>NZ_KB233226.1:176897-241727 GCF_000314855.2 Providencia burhodogranariea DSM 19968
ACCGCCATACTTCGAACCGTATCGTTGTTGACTACGCTCAGCTACTCGAGTCACATACTAAATACTCCGAGCTGCCAATTAATTATTCTCAGCTCACTACCTACGTCGCTCTTAAAATTTTTGTGTTCAAATAATAAAAAGAAACTGCGGCGACTGTTTTCCAAAATGGAAAATAGCGTTTCACGATTAATCAATATCTTAAATAACCTGTTATGATTAAAATCATGCTTGTTTATCATCAGGATGCCTTTTGTACCATGATCAAATATGTTCTTTTTAGTTTTTGGATAGTGTTAATTTATCCTCTGGGTGTAGATCTTCATCTAACCGGAATTCCACTTATCGCCGCCGACTTACACGCCACTGAAAGTCAGTTACACATGGCTTTTTCCATCTATCTGGCGGGAATGGCTTCAACCATGCTAATCGCAGGCTGGTGCGCAGATCATATCGGACGTAAACCAGTCGTTTTAGTGGGTGCAATGGTTTTTGCCGCCGCATCAATCATGGCCGGCTCAGCGACCACAGCGAATGTATTTTTAGTGGCTCGTTTCTTACAAGGAATTGGCGCTGGATTCTGCTATGTGGTGACATTCGCAATCTTACGCGATGTTTTATCCGCAAGAGTGCGGACTAAAGTGTTGTCGATGATGAATGGCGTCACCTGCATCGCTCCCGTGCTTGCACCTGTCATTGGCTTTGCTATTTTGCTGTTTTATCATTGGTCAGTAATGTTCTACTTTATGGCAGCCTATGCAATCGTCAGTATTCTCTTTTGCTTAGTTGGCATCAAAGAAACCAAGCCAACAATCAACAAAAGTGAGCAAGGAACCGTTTCGGCGTCCTCCTCTTCAGATGAAAACTTTTTAAATGTGTTCTTTCTGACTCGCTTAGTGATTTCATGTTTAGGTATCGCAGTGATCCTAACTTATGTGAACGTTTCGCCAATTATTTTGATGGGAAACCTTGGTTTCACAACGGGGCAATTCTCCACCGCGATGACATTATTGGCTATGCTAAGTATGGCAACGTCATTTTCTATGCCAAAATTGATATCGACATTTAAAAGTCAATCTTTGATCTACATTGGGCTAAGTTTATTTATTATCAACTCATTGATTTTAATTATTTATCAGTCAGGCTTTAACTCTATTATTCTCTTGTTTGTCGTGTTTGGTTTTTGTGGTGTTGGCTTCTCGATGTTATTCGGTATCATCATGAGCCAAGCGTTATCCCCTTATGCCCGAAAAGCGGGGATCGCCAGTTCGATTTTAGGAATTTCCCAACTCGGTTTTGCGTCGATTTATATTTGGGTAATGGGCTGGGCAGGTGTGCAATCAATGAGTATGTTGTTAATTATTTTGCTCGCCGCCGGTCTTATCGGAATGATTTTACTGAAAATATCGTCAACTCACGCAAATCAGCCAATGGAAGCGATGGAATAATCAATCAGTCATCATCAAGTAGGAGATGGGGTCACTCCCATCGTCCTCTCACACCACTGCACGTCTGGTTTGGTGCGGTAGTTCATGTTATCCCATTAGAGCCAAATACCTGTGCTATCGTCGTGTGTAATGGCCAAATAAAACAATAAAGATTTATAGCGTATATACTAGTCATACTTCAATTTGCAGGGTTGTTGACGACACTCAGCGAGTCGAGTCGAGTGAATCACTGAGTTTATCTATACTCCCCGCCTACATGCAACTCGAATTATTTAGAGTATAATTAAGCAAAATCTTATAGATATAAAAGTCTCCTATTTTTATAAACATCGGTGAAAACGCTGCCATACTTTCAGGCTAAATTAGCTCGTTTTTTAGTTCTGATTTTTACACTGGTACAAACCAGTACGTTTGATAACAGAATTAAGAGAATGATTATTATGGGATTACTTGTCATTAAATCTGATTCATAAACATAAGGCAACGCTATTCCCCCCAAAATATCTCCTGTAAGAAAAGCCGTTTGTACCAAACCAAAAATATGTTCCGCATTGTTATTTTGTGCAATTTCCATTTCAATAAAATTAATTAGCAATGAACAAACCGTTCTAAACATATACATTGCAATAATAGATACCGCAAAAACTAAAGGTAGTTCAAATTTCATAGACCAGAACATCGTATAAAGCATAAACATGCATAAACAAGAAAAAAACAATAATGAAATAGATTTATCTTTGCCAGAAAAAATAAGCACAAAATAATTCTTGAGTAGAAACCCCGCTATTACACCTGCTGACATGACTAAACCTACATTTGCATCTGAGAAATGCATATTCTTTAGATAAATGGGAATAATCGGCAATATTAATGCCCAACATGTTCCACTAATAATAAATGCAATAAAAAGGATCAAATTAGTTTTATTAAAAAATTTGAGAGATGAAGATGACTTTTTTTTACTTATTTTGGATACTTCCAACTCACTTTGATGAATGTCTAATGAAGGGATAGCGATTATTGCGATTAACACCATCACTCCACTGGCAAAAAGAGCTGAATGATATGGGTATTGAATTACCATAGAAAGAATCGACACTAAGCCCCCTGCAACAAAAGCACCAAGACTCTGTGCTATCGTGCTTATATTATCGGTGTGCAATAAGACTTTATCTTGTTCTTTTTTATGGAAATTAAAGATCAATGATTTAAGAGCAATAGCAATAATACTGGCCCCCACTCCAGCCATCAAACCTGAAGTTACAGCAATGCTTATCCCTATAGGGTATGCTCTGAGTATAAGACCTCCGCCGTAGAGAGAGAAACCAATAAATAAACCGATCTTAGTACCAATAAGAGATAACCCTTTTGCATAAAGAAGTGAACATGCACCTGCTACTGCCATCATTACATAAGAAATTGAAAATAATTTTAATTGTTCTTCCTGTTGCCAATATATCGGTTGTAGTGTTTTTGAGATCCACATGGGAAAAAGATACAAAAAGTATAAGATATATATTTTGTATGCCATGCTTAAACTCTCAACATTTCAATATTTTTATTAATTAAATGGTGCTCTGGGAAAATACGTTGACATTCTAAAAGGTAATTAAACGCCTCTTTATCAGAATATTGAGCAATATTTTCAGCTTGCAAAATTAGCCATTCGGGGATCAGAAAAACACTCGTTTTTTGCATAAGGCGATGCAACATCTTATAGTTATTATTCAAGGAAAGTATATGGGCATAATTATAAGCGGTAATGCTATCACCTGAAATTTCCCAAGCCAGTCTGGCATGCTTTTCGGCTAAAATGTCATCTTCAGATGATGATAGCTCAATACTCAGATGATAGTGACTATCGCTATGTAATGGACTAACAGATAATGCATTATTAATTTTTTCAATATAACTCGTCATATCTCCTTTTTCATAATAACACATTGCTAATTCAAGGTGATATTCAGGAAAGGTATAGTCAATCTCTAATAGTTGATTAAAGTATATGATTGCTTCATCATATCTACCCAACCATTTATAACACAGGCATATGTTATAAATAATGACTGACCGATGCATATAGTGCTGCATACTATCGCCATCTGATAATTGTTTAATTCCCCAATTAAGTAGTTTTATAGCCTCTTCAGAATGCCCGTCTCTAAAAAGAACAAGCCCATATCCATTACGATTGAATACTGAATAAAAATTTTTCTTATCTTGACCTAAATAATCTAGCTTTCCTAATTTAATAAGGTCATATGCTTCCTGTAGAAAATAACGTCCTTTTTCAAGGTTAAGCTTATTAGCTTTATGGTGGCGAAGATATAACATTGATAATGCATAATTAGCTTTAACAATACTTAATGCATCTCCAGACTCTTTACTTTTTAGATAGTAGTACTCCGCCTCTATAGGTTTATTAAGACAGTTTTTAATTGTGCCAATCAAATTTGCATGTGAACGCTCATAATTATCAAAACAAGTTAAACAATGTTCTATTAAATGGTCTGCGCTGTATATATCTCCAGAATTAATAATCATTTTTATATAATCATGAAGGATATCAACATTTCCAAACTCCCACCTAATTATTTCCTTCGTTAATTTCACTTCATTTTCTGTTAATTTAAATTCATTTACTACAGCATAGTCTGCAATTAAAATCACAGAAACACCCATACGATATAATGCTTGAATAAAATCATTAACAATTGGATACGTGGATGACTGAGCGAGAATGCTAATAACATTAACGCCTGAGTCAGATATTTTTTTTGCTAACTCAGCAACCTTTCTTGATACTCTATCACTTAAGTAAAATCTAATTTGGTCATCGGGACTAATTTTATCTGTCAATGACAAATCGCTTTTATCAAAATATTCCAAAGGATAAAGAAATTTTTTATCATTAATAGTTAATGTTTCTTTTGAAACATACCTGAGTAATACTTCGCGTATTATTAAATATTCCAATGGGATATTTATAGCCAAGTTAAAGTAATTCATTGAATATAGCCTCCTTAAATAAAAAGGAGATAGTTACTCTCCTTTTTATTACTCCAAATTACTTAACGTTATACATTACCGAAAAATCTATCCGTTTAGCGCTTGGTTTCATCTTTATCATTTTCATAATTATTTCCTTCAGATATAATTTAACTTTATTATTTAACCAACGTACTTATTATATTGGCCTATTTAAAGTTACACACATAAAATAATCATGTCAAAATTTATTTTTATTTTAATAACCACAATATACCACATATTATAATTAGTCTTTGAAACATTAGCCCACCTTTAATTTAATGGTGATATGATTTAATGAAAATCAGCTTAAGCATATCTGTTTTAGCGATTTTATTGATTTTTAATTTCAGTGATTTGAAATTAAATCTCGGACTTTTAATAATTACTCGCCAATCAAAATTAGCTAATTATTGAATTATTAATTCCTCTATTAATTAAATTGAAAGTGTAAACTAAAAAAATAGAACAAGTCAACCTACGTTAATTGAGAACATTAAGGTTTGATTAACTTTATAATGTTAGGTAGGCAATTAATCATATTCGGTTCTTGTCAGCACCAGACTTGGCGACCAATAAAAAAACCATCACAGTACAGAACAACTGCGATGGTTCAGGAAAATTGAAGTAAATAACTCGAAGACCAACAATCCCTGTATAAATCAGCGTTTTTTCTTACAACCTTGCACGGCTTTGAAGCGCGGATTTGTTTTACAAATAACATATACACGACCGTGGCGACGCACCACTTGGCAGTCTGGGTGGCGTAGTTTTGCCGTTTTTAACGAACTCAATACCTTCACGTTTATTTCTCCTCTTTTGACAAGAAGCGTGCAAAACGTTTCTGGAACTGTGCCGTTTTTCCTTCTTGTGAAATCATTTTCTGTTTACCGGTATAAAACGGGTGTGACTCCGAAGAGACATCTAGAGTGACATAAGGAAAGCTTTCGCCTTCAAACTCAATGGTTTTCTCCGTTTTAATCGTTGAACCAACTTTAAAATAGGCATCGGCACTGGTGTCATGGAAAACAACAGTTCGATATTTTGGGTGGATTCCGTGTTTCATCATAATGCACCATTTGTTATGTTATAATATAACAATACTAGAAATAAAAAAGAGGTGCAATTATTTTCGTGTGGAATAAAAGTAAAAAATGGATAATCAGAATGAAACTGTGAAATGAAGCTAGCCAATTATTTGGCTAGCTTTTTGATTTTAAATTGAAAAATGTATTATCTAAAAGATTGCGATAACGGCACTTCTGGATCAGGCTCATGTGTGATTCGGTTTCTTAAATCACGTCTTATAATTTCAATCGACCAAAACCAAACTGCGTGACCGAAGATCTCAGAAAAATACTCATCAAAAGGTAGCTCGGTTAAAGGCGGTGTCAGGTGCAATAGCGGGAAGCTAATGCCATGAACTGCAACAGTCGCGAGTAAACCCGCCATGATCCCTTGCCACATTTTTACTTTCGGGAAAATCTCGGCAACAAGGCAATAGCCAATTGCAAAGACCAAAGAGAAAATAATGTGCGTTATCATTACTGGATTAATAATGTGCTCAGAAAAGGTATAAACCGTTGAAGTAGGATCAATTCCTAAATAGTCACGCAAAAAGAGATAAGGTGGATTAAATTCATTCCTTCCCCCCGTAAAGGTTCTTGGCGGAAAAGGAACTTCTGCCCCCCATTTTACAAATGCAGAAACGATACCTCCCACTATCCCCACAATAAAAGCCACACCAAAACGACGTCGATGTTTTTCCGTGCGATAAAATAACCCTATAGACATAAACCACCATTATTTAATTTAAATTGGATGAGCTTTATTTATTCTCTTTTTTAAGAGAAACGTATATGACACATATCAAAAAAAGACTAATTAACGATATTAACTTTTCTTATCTATATTTCTATTTTATTCCTAACGCTTTATTTTTTGTGCAATTAAGCGTAATACTTATCTCCTTTCAATGAACCAGACTATTCCACATAATTTAAGTTACGACTAAACACTTTCAGCAACTTAAATTATTTTATGGATGGCTTATCAATACGCTATGCTATTTGAGGCTTTGGTAAATTGTATGACAATATTAATGTTAGTCCACACACAGAAAGAAATACACCAACATAGATCAAATTCAAACCGACCAAATAACTGATAATGAGAGGAGTAACTCCACCAACAAGAGTTGATGTTAAATTATAGCCCATGCTGAGTGTTGTGACTTGTCCATTCGCATCCTTTGCCATCATATAAGACCAATTACACAAGACCATAGAAGTAATTAGCATAATGCAGAGCAATGCAAACAGAATCAATTCAGTCACTTCACTAGCCATCATGAAATAAAGTGGCACAGAACATAAAATAAGCCCTAAAACGCCCACGTTATAAACCTTAATAGCTGAACTGTATTTATCTGTTAACCAGCTACAAATAGCAATCATTAACAGCAGCAAACTTGATAGCACAATAGAATATAGACTTTTTAAATCGCCAAGATTTAAATGTTCACGTATCAAAGAAGACGACAAATTCTGGGTATAGAATGCGACAGAACCGGGAACTACTACTAGGAAAATATGAAATGATATATACCAATTTACCTTGCGATACTCCTTCGAAATAATTGGAATATCAGGAAGACGAGAACGAAACCAAAAACTGATGGCGATATTGACTACGCCTAGCAACAAAGGGATACGCCAGCCAATCGTCTGCATTATTTGTAAATCAAGCGTACTTTCGAGTAATAGCACAACAGCTAAAGAAATAACCACCCCAGAAAGTCCACTACCTGTCATTAAGGCTGAGATCCTTGAGTACTCATTACTTTTTGCATCATGTAATAAATAAGTTGCTAACGCTGGATATTCCCCTGCATAGCTAAACGATAAAACCATTTGTAGTATTAATATCACTAATGGTGTGTAAATACCTAAAAGCGATATCGGTAAAAATGCCATGCATAACGTGGCTGTACCCGTAATAGAACTAGTGAGTATAAGCGCGCTTTTCTTTCCCACACGGTCAGCATAACGACCAATAATATAGCCGCCTATTGGTCGAGTAATAAATCTTAATGCAAAAATCCCCCAGATCATTTCGGTTGCTTGTAAATAACCTTGCCGTTCCAACTCGGCACTTAAATACATAGATATCGCAGTAAATACGGCAATATCATAATACTCAAGTGCATTTCCAATCACTGTGCCAAACCTGAATTTCCATTTCATTTATTGCCCTTACTATAGTTAATCATTGCTACTAGCGATTGATATTGGCATTACATATCAATCGCCTTAATGTCAAAGCAATTACGGATAACGTACTAATGTTTCCAAGCAAGACAATGTTATTCCCTGCTCTTTTAATGCATTAAATAACCCACTATCAGTTGCATGGGAACAATCGAGTTTATCTTTAATTTTTTGAATTCTTTGATTTTCAATCTCTTCAGAACATCCTTGAATAATACTAATTTCTGAAACTTGACAATTTGAGAGTAGTAGCCGAATAGTCATGATCTCTTCGCGGGTAAAACGGATATTACCAAAGCGCATATATTGTTGAATATCGGATGACTCAATCGATAGCTCCTCTATTGTTTGCAATGATCCTAAAGGTAATGCAATTTCGGCCCTGAGAGGCAAAACAATTTCCTCATTTTTTTCCCATGTTGTGTGAATATAATCAGCAATTGAAGGTCGATGACTATAAATAGCTAACAAATCATCCATTGATAATTGTTTTTTAGAATTAATTGATGTGATTTCAAATACATTTCCATATTGATTACAAAAATCCAATTTCAATGCATTTTTATTGGTCTTAGACAAAGCATCTGCATGAGCTTGTGAGTAGTTATTCCAATATTGAATGCCTGCCGTAAGCCTTTCACTTATTAACAGATCTAAGTCATCCCCCCAATATGTTAACATCCAATCATAATTACTTGATACGGTATGAATAACCTTATCACATATATCAATGCGCGAATAAGTTACATCTATATCATTCCAATCAAAATTATTAGTAAAGTTATTTTTAAAATCAACGCAGTTTTTTTCTATGAAATTATTTTCAATATTCATAACACTCCTTATATTATTAATTTTATATATCAAAAAAAATACATTTTACTCAAAAATCATCATCGTGACATGTCACGATATGGACTTATTACATTAAAACGAAATAATTACCTCGCAATATACTAAAGAAGAATAGTATTTATATTTATAGCGACAACTTAACGTGTTAAATAAATATTGAATTAATAAATAATGATAGACATTGATTAATCAAAACCCATAAAAATCAAATGCGAAAGACAGAAATTAGCCTATATATCATTATGATGAATTAACCAACGTTTCTAAACAGGCTAATGTAACACCCTGCTCTTTTAAGGCACTAAACAATCCACTTGGTGATGCGTACGGGCAATTGAGTTTCTCTTTAATTCGTTGAATACGTTTATGCTCAGAAGCTTCTGAACAACCTTGAATAGCACTAATTTCTTTAACTCTACAATGGGATAGGAACAATCTAATGGTGATGATCTCTTTGCGAGTAAATCGAATATTTCCAAAACGCATATATTGATGGATATCTAACAATTCAGTAGATTTTTCAATATTATTATTTAGTTCCATTGATTTTGGAAGATCAATTCGAAGTGGTAGAATTATACTTTTTTCTTTCCCTAATAATTGATGTATATAATCAGAAATAGTAGGGGTTAATTTATAAATCATCGTCATATCCAATAAAGAAAGCTGCCTCTTGGAATTGAACGATATAATTTCAAAATTATTCCCATATTTATTACAAAAATCAACCTTCATATTTCTTTTATCTGACTTTTCTAGAATTTTAGCAAAAACACTTGAATAATTACTCCAATATTGAATCCCAGGCTCTAGCCTCTCACGTAAGCTTAAATCTAAATCATGATCCCAACAAGTTAATAACCATTCGTAATTATTTGAGATGGCTTTAACTTTTTCATTAACCGTATCTACATGCATAACTGAAATATCCATATCATTCCAATCAAAATAATTAGCAAAGTTTTTTGTTAAGTTAGCACACGCCTTCTCTAGAAATTTGTTTTTTATGTCCATAAACACACCATTAAATTTAATTTAAAATTAATGGGCGTATCTTTAACACGTCGAATTAAATATTAAAATACTAAATTTATGATAATTTAAAAACACTAATATCTATGTGTTGTTATCAATCCTGAAAAACAAGAACTAGATATAATTAAATAGGTAATAATTAATATTGATAATAAATAGAAATATTACAATAGAAAATTTTCATCACTCCGTTCAGAATTAAATTATTAATTTTTTTGATACGAAACATAATTTGATCTCGTATAGGTGATAAATATCACCACACCTCAGCACTGTTTTTCTGTTAGCATTGTCCTTGGTATAGTTATTTTCAGTGCTTTCGCGAAATCAATTATAAAACATCACCATAATGAAATAATTTTTTACCTTAAATAATGGTTTAAAAATAGCCAAAAGTGACAAAATGGCACTTTTAGCGTTATTTTATGATGAGTTTGAGCTGAAAATACGACGACAAGAGAAGCAATACCAATAAACAAGCGCTAGGTGCATACATAGCTATGTGACTAGTGCGAATGAGCGCAGTGCCATATTTAAAAGCTATATTTAGAATGCATGCGCTGCAACTTAAAGTATGACGGGTAAGGCTAATAGGAGAATACCATGTATTACGGCTTCGATATGGGCGGTACAAAAATTGAACTTGCAGTGTTTGATGAATCACTCAAGCAGGTATGGCAAAAGCGTGTACCGACACCTAAAGAGGATTATCAAGCTCTCCTTAATGTTTTTAAGAGCCTAACCGAAGAGGCAGATGCGGCATTAGGTTGCCGAGGAAAAATAGGGGTCGGCGTACCTGGTATCGTTAATCACGAAAAAGGCACTGTTTTTACCACCAATGTTCCTGCCGCAAAATATAAACCGCTGATCCATGACTTAGCAAATATCTTACAGCGCCCAGTTAAAGTTGAAAATGATGCTAACTGCTTTGCACTATCTGAAGCTTGGGATCCTGAATTTACTCGCTACCCAACGGTGCTTGGCCTAATTCTTGGTACAGGTGTTGGTGGCGGATTTGTCACTAATGGCAAAGTACTATCGGGTAAAAATGGTATCGCTGGCGAAATTGGCCATATGAACATTTCACTACAGGGTGCTCGACTACTGGGTGAGACAGTACCAGAAATAGCCTGTGGTTGTGGTAAAACGGCCTGTTTTGAAACCTATTTGGCAGGCCCAGGTTTCGAGCGAATTTACGCCGCATTTACGGGTAAAAAACGTTCCGCTGTTGAAATTATTCAGCTTTACCAGCAAGGCGATGCCGTCGCAAAACAGCATGTCGATCGCTATATCAATTTATTAGCTATGTTTTTAGGGCAAGTACTGACCGTGCTAGATCCTGATCTTGTGGTTATCGGTGGTGGATTATCGCAGTTTGATGGCATATACCAGCTATTACCTACCGCACTGCCACAATATTTATATGGTATAGCCAATCTTCCTGCGATAGAAAGGGCTCGCTACGGTGATTCAGGTGGTGCAAGAGGCGCTGCTTGTTTAAATCTGAGAGACTAATCTCCTCAAACGAGTAACGTGGCCGCTTATATTTAAATTAATGGGCAGATAGCGCGGGAAAATGACCTTTTCCTGCGTTGTATTGAATCCTTAATCTGTCATTTAATTATTTGTTTATTTTCTTACTAATTGCATTGGTAATAATTCAATTTATAAGTAGGCAATAAACGACACTATTCCTATAAAAACACGCTTAAAGTTAGAATAGTGTAATGATTTAACTTGTTGAGGGATGTTAATATCCATCCAACTCTCAATATGATGAATAAGTTGACTTCCAATTATCTATATTTGATCACAGGTTATATTTAGCTTTTTTAATTAGTGCATTTCGATAATAAATAACATTTAATTACATATTACTGAGATTACTCATTATCTTTTGTTATTGATTGATGGCAAGATAATCCTTATATATCAATTTTTTATAATTTATCTTTGTTAATCCAAAATAAATCATAAAAATCAGCTAGATATTAGAGACTAGTCCGATACTACAAATCATTAAAATCGATATTATTCGGCAATACAAGTAATGCTTTAATTGTGTGACATCGTTTTAAATGCAGATCCTCGCCCGGTCATCAAATTTACATCATTATCTATGTTCATCGGGCTGGTTGGTTTTATCGAAATAGCACACGTCAACAACGCTGCGGCTTGAAGTATAAAGGGTATACCCAGTTTGAAATATAAATGGCTACCCTAAATAATTCGAATTGCAGCTAGGCGACAAGCGAAGATATCTCGGGGAGCATACATAAGTATGTGACTCGAGTAGCGAAGAGCAGTCAACAACGCTGCGGCTCGAAGTATGACGGGTATGGAGAACCTGATGAACTTATTCCTACAAAACTGCCTGACCTTTCCGGCGATTATTTTTAGCGGATTGCTCATTATTGTTATGTTTTATTGGCTATGCGCCGCCTTCGGCCTATTAGATATTGATTTATTCAGTGTTGATACTTCTATCGATAGTAACGGATTTGATGCAACAGGCTTTGCTGGCTGGCTCACAAAATTAGGCTTAGCGGGTATTCCGGTCACCATTATTCTGACTTTATTTACTCTCTTTGGTTGGCTACTGAGCTACTTTAGTGTTCATTGGTTTATTCGCTTTATTGATATCACGCCGCTGCGATACTTGGCTGCTGTAGTCGCATTATTGATAATTCTCTTTATTTCCCTTCATCTTACTGCCCTCTGTTTAAAACCATTACGCGATAAATTGGCTAACTATAACAAGCCGAAAAGTGTCCACCAATTAATGGGCAAACTCGCCACAGTACGTTCAGGCGAAGTAAACGAACAGAAAGGGGAAGCTGTTTTAGAGGATGGTGGTGCAGGGTTGATTTTACAAATTCGTTCAGCCTCAACAGAAAATATTAAACGTGGCGATCGTGTTGTCATCATTAGTTATGACGCGGATTCACACAGCTATCATGTCGTGACTGAAGAAGAGTTTCGACGCTAATAGCAAACCATATACCCTAAATCATTCAAGCTGCATTTAGATGTCCGACACCGATGCAACTTGAAGTATGACTGATATATATTAAAACGACGACATCGTCTGAACCCATGGAGAAAAAATATGGAATTGGCTGCATTTATGCCCTTTTTAACCATTGTCGGGGGCATTATCCTAGTCATACTAGGATTTTTTGGGCTGTTTAAAGCCTTCTATATCAAAGTACCGCAAGGAACTGCACTGATTGTTAACGACATGTCGGCGCAACCAAAAGTCCACTTTACGGGGGCATTAGTCTATCCAGTTATCTATAAAAAAGAGTTTATGCGCATTTCTCTTTTGACCTTAGAAGTGGATCGCCGCGGTAAAGATGGCTTAATCTGTCACGATAACCTACGTGCAGATATCACTGTTGCCTTCTATCTGCGTGTTAATGAAACAACAGAAGATGTATTAAAAGTGGCAAAAGCCATTGGTGTTGAGCGTGCATCTGATCATCAAGCGGTTAGTGCCTTATTCAGTGCAAAATTCTCAGAAGCGCTGAAAACGGTTGGTAAGCAATTCGACTTAGCGAAACTGTTTGAAGATAGACAAAATTTCCGCGATCGCATTGTTGATGTTATCGGCAAAGATCTTAACGGTTACGCCCTAGAAGATGTGGCGATTGACTATTTAGAACAAACACCAAAATCCGCACTTGATCCAAACAATATCTTTGACTCTGAAGGTATTCGGAAAATCACCGAAATCACAGCAATCCATAACATTGAAACTAACCAGAAAGAACGTGACCAAGAGCTGGCGATTCAAAAGAAAAATGTGGAAACCCGTGAGGCAAGCTTAGCGCTAGAACGCCAACAAGCTGATGCTGAAGCGCGTCAAAAACGTGAAATCGACAACATCCGTTCTCGTGAACAAGCTGAAACATTGCGAGTTCAAGAAGAAGAACGTCTGAAATCAGAACAAGCACGCATCCAAACCCAACAAGAGATCGAAATTCGCGAAGAGAACCGCATGCGTGAAGTTGAGGTCGCTCAACAAAACCGTACCCGTGCTGTCACTATTGAAGAAGAGCGTGTCACTCGTGCCCGTGACCTCGAAATTGTTGCTCGCGAACGCGAAGTTGAATTACAACGCATTGAAAAAGAAAAAGCGTTAGAAGAAGAACGCAAAAATATTGCTAATGTGATCCGTGAACGTGTTGTGGTTGAAAAAAGTGTGGCACAAGAAGAAGAGCGCATTAAAGAAGTGCGTGAAATTTCAGAAGCTGACCGTTTAAAACAAGTCACCATCATCAATGCTCAAGCCGAAGCAGAAGAATCATTGGTTCGCCAAGTGAAGAAAGCCGAAGCTGATGAGGCAAGCGCAAAACACCGCGCTGAAGAAATTAGCACCATGGCTCAAGCTGAGCTGGAAGCTTCAGCAAAACAAGCCGAATCGAAAAAACGCTTAGCGGAAGGGATTGAAGCCGAGCATGCTGCACTAGGTCTTGCTGAAGCTCGTGTGCGACAAGCAACCGCTGAAGCAGAAGAGAAAGAAGGTTTAGTCCTCGCCAATATTACTGCTGAGAAACTGTTAGCTGAAGCACGTGGCCTGAAAGAAAAAGGCTTAACTGAAGCGCAAGTGATGGAAGCAAAAGCTCACGCAGAACAGCAACAAGGCTTAGCAGAAGCGAAAATTCTCGAAGAGAAATTAACGGCTCAAGCACGTGGTGATGAGCAACAAGCCATAGCTAAAGAGAAACTGGGGCTGGCTGATGCTAAAGTCCTCGAAGAAAAACTGGCGGCACAAGCTCGCGGTGAAGGCCAACTGGGTGCAGCACAAGCTGAAGTCATTCGCCAACGCCTGAAAGCAGAAGCAGACGGTTTAACCGATAAATTCAAATCTATGGATCACCTCAGCGATACCGCTCGTAACCATGAAGAGTTCCGTATGCGTCTTGAGAAAGAGTTCGAGCAAGCGATGGCATCGATTGATGCAAATAAAGAGATCGCGCGTGAACAAGCCGATGTCTTGGCGGCAGCTCTGGCGAAAACCAATATCGAGATCGTTGGCGGGGATGGCAGCTTCTTTAATACCTTCTCTAAAGCCTTGAGTTTAGGTAAAGCAGTCGATGGCTTTATAGACAAGAGCAGCTTTGTCAAAGAAAATGTCGAAAAGCTTATCAACCGTAAAGACGATAAAAAAATCGATATCGCTGCACTGCTGAAAAATCCTGAAGTCCAAGAATTAGTTAATGGATTTATGGCAGCGAAAGGCGCAGGTCAGCTGGCAAAAACAGTAACAGCAAAAGCTGAAATCTCAACAGATGATGAACGCTAATTAGCCTATATCCAGATAATTCAAGATGTATGTCAGCAACTCCTATAAAGAACTGCGAATGACATAGGAAAGCTGACAACTTGAATAATTACAGATATATACCCAAAATATTCTAGGTGCATGTAGGCGATAAACGAAGCTAGTCGGGAAGCATAACATTAATAGCTATGTGACTCGGCTAACTGAGAATGTAGTCAACAACCATGCAACTTGAAGTATGAGGGTATATCAAGTTCAAAGGCATACTCTCTGGGTATGCTTGTTTTAATGTGTTGTTATACCCCAACTCATGGTTATTACGGCTGAGTGTCAAAGCCAATGATATCCTGAAAGATAAATTTGCTGGGTATAAGTTTGAGCCAAGGAAATCAGTCACACCATGTCAAATATTCAAGATACGAATAACGAACAGGAAATACTGGATAGCGCTGTTGCACAAGGTGGAGCTTATGACATATTACGTAAGCGTCTCACCGAACAAGGTCAGCAGCTCCACCAAAAAGCGGTACAACTCAATGACAGTCGTTTACAAGAGTTTGGCCAAAGCCAAATGGACATTATTGGCCGTATTCGTATTCGCACAGAAAATAATTGCCAAGCACGGGATATTGTTCGTGTGGGTGAATGGCTGCTATTTGGTTATAACGTTTTTCTTGGCCTCAAAAAAGAAACCCATCTTGAAGATGTTTTCTCGCTCTATCGATTAACTGAAAATAATGGCGAATTCGACGTTGAAACAGTCCCTTACGAAGAGACGTTCCTCAATGATACACGTTTCATTCAAGACTTTACTGAGCTATACACTTATTACAAAAACACGCAATTATTACAGCTAGTCGAACGCGACGGCAAATTACTCGCGAGCTTCCAAATTGGTGATCGGATCACTGATGTGCGTGTTTTCCGCTGGTCTATCTCCAGTGATAAACGCAAAATTGAGTACATTGATAACCGTGGTGAGCGCGATATCGCCCTACCACCTGCTTATGATTTTGAATGGACCAGAACCACTCGTGAAGACACCGTCAATGGTCGCTTCCCACATATCAATATTTTAGACACGGTCTTTGTTGAAACTATTGGTGGTGATCTCACCATTAAATGCGAAAACAACACAGAAGATGGTTTAGGGATTTATCGCGAAGCCGTTCTCGATAAAAACCAATCTCTCGATGATGGTCAAATTGAATATGCTCAGACGGGCAGTTTAATTTTACTGAAAATATTACCTTACCGCGAAGAAAGCTGGCGTTATCTGGTTTACAACACGTTGACGCAATCTGTGCAACGTATTGATGCTATTGGTCAAGCATGCGTGCAGCTACCGGAAGACCACGGTATTATTTTCCCTGGTGGTTATTACCTGCAAAATGGTGAGTACAAAACCTTTGATCAGCCTATGGATGGCATGCGTTTTCGCCGTCTGCGTCGCTCACCAAACGGTGAGGATGTGCTGTATGTTTTCTATTCGCCAAATCAAGGTCGTATTGCCCTATTTAACTATAATTTAATTGAAAGAAAGCTGGCTATTCCGCTGATCGGGCATGGTTATGCCATATTTGAAGATGGCAAGATGGTGCTATTTGAAGGGGAAGGCGAAGAAGCAACGCGCGTCCACCCAATGCAAGTATGGCAAACGCCTTTCTATTCTGATGAATTTGCCGACCAACAACCTCCTCGTGGTGGCTTTTTTGGTCGCATCGGTAACCCTGACTTGGTGCGTGGTATTTCCGAACTGTTGCATATCGCCAAAGAAATTGAAGGCAATCAAGTTTCTATCGCCCGCTATGAACAACTCAGTCAGCAACCGAAAAACCTATTAGATATCTATTATTGGTTCAATGATGAACAATGCTTAGGTCTTGGAAAATTACTCAAAGAGATCACCCAAACCAGTGAATTAGTCTTAGATGAATATGAAAAAGTAGAAAGTATTCGTCAGCAATCTGCAAAATCCATGAGCGAGGCGATTAGCCGCCAAAAATCCCTCATTTCACTGACGTTACCTGATAGTTGGCATGATATTCAGCAGTTTGTTGATGGCCTAAATGCACTCAGTGCACAGCGAGGTCACTTAATTTCCCTGCGAGAGTTCCGTTATATGGATTTAACGAAGCTCAGTCAGATGGAGACTGAAATTACCGAAGCACAACAACGTGTATCTCAAGCCACAGCGGCGTTTCTGGCGAGTGAAAAAGCATTACAGCCGTTTAGAAAACAACTGGCGACTTTTGAAGAGCAGATGGAAAGTGCTCAAAACAGCTCACAACTCGACATTCCAATGAACGGCATAGAAACCCTGTCTGCCGATTTGGATATGCTGTCGAATTTAATGGCTTCTCTAAAATTTGAAGATGTGACCCAACAAACTAGCATCATTGATGCCATCTCCCAAATTTATGCTCAATTAAACCAATCTCGCGCTCGCTTACAACAAAAACGTAAATCACAAAGCAGTGTCGAGACTGTCGCCCAATTTGGTGCCCAATTCCGTTTATTCAGCCAAGGGATTACTAACGCACTGTCACTCTCAACCGACCCTGAACGTTGCGATGATCAGTTATCACGATTATTAGTGCAGTTGGAAGAGCTAGAAAGCCAGTTCAGCAATCATGATGAGTTTCTTGAGGATATCTTATCTAAACGCGAAGAACTTATTGAGACGTTTGAATCACACAAACAAGCGTTACTTGATGATCGCCAGCGTCGTTCTCAGAACTTGCAAACGGCGGCAGAACGCCTGTTAGAAAGCTTACAGCGCCGCACCCTTCGTCTTCAGTCACAAGATGAATTGAATGCTTTTTTTGCTTCAGATCCTCTGGCTGCGAAAACCCGTGAAATCATTGAAAAACTCAAAGAAATCAATGATAACGTCAAAGCTGATGATATTGATGCACGACTGAAAGCCGCACGTGACCAAGCTATTCGCACATTGCGTGATAAAACGGATATTTTTGAAGACGGCGGCAACATCATCAAGTTGGGGCCTCGTCACCGTTTTAGCGTTAATACTCAAGAGTTGGATCTGACTATCTTGCCGAAAAATAACCAGCTTTGGTTATATCTTACGGGCACCGATTTCCAAGAACCGATCGACAATGCACAATTAGCCGAGCTACAACCCTATTGGTCAGCAACGCTTGAATCAGAATCTGACAGCGTTTATCGGGCAGAATATCTCGCTTATTCAATTATCTATGCCGCTAGCAAACGTCAAGATGGACTCGATTATGAACACATTAAATCAGCGCTGTCTGTCCCTGAAAAATTAGAGAAGATTGTTCGCGATTTTGCAGCCCCACGCTACAAAGAAGGTTATGAAAAAGGTATCCATGACCACGATGCCATCGCCATCTTAAAAAAACTGATCCCGGTTGGAGAAAGCGCAGACTTGTTGCGTTATAACCCAACTGCACGGGCTATTGCAGCAATATTCTGGGAATATGCACAAACTCTCGAATATCCAGCTCTCTGGCCAGAACGCGCCAGAACGGCAATGAACATCCATCAATTATTCCACAATGATGATGCCCTACTCGATTTACAAGCCGAAATCGAAGCGGATATCAGCCTATTTTTACAAGAACACCCAATTCCTTGTGAAGGTTACCAACAAACACAAGCGGCGGAATATCTTAGCTTTGCGTTAGCCAGAACCCCTATCGACCTTATCTACAGTAAATATGCACGTGATTTAGTGACAGCATTGCAAAGTCGATTAGAAGAAGCGCATATGTGGATTGACTTCAACCGTTCACAACAGAACCTTGCCGGTCGTTATGCACAGCGTTGGGCGTTAATTCAAAACTGGCTCCAAGGGTTATGCTCAGTACCTGAATTTGCCTATCTGATGCCTTATATTCCGGGTGCAATTGCGATTGTTATCTTGGATAAAGTGGCCTCTGCACGCTATAGCGAAGCCGACCTCTATTTTAAAGTGAGTGGCTTACTCGGCGAACATCCAACGATAGAAAATCAAACACTGTCTCTGAGTTTGGATAACTATTTCAGTCGCATGCGTCGCCAAAGAAAACAGTTCATCCCTGCATTTCGTGAATATCAGACCTTACGCCAGCGTATTGTTGTTGATGAGCGTCGTCGCCTGAAACTTCATGAATTTAAAGCTCGCCCACTGAGCTCTTTTGTGCGCAATAAGCTGATCAATGACGTCTATTTGCCGATTATTGGCGACAATATGGCGAAGCAGATCGGGGCATTAGGTGAAGGTAAGCGAACCGACTTAATGGGGCTGCTATTGATGATCTCCCCTCCTGGCTACGGTAAAACGACCTTAATGGAGTATGTTGCTGATCGTTTAGGTCTGATTTTCATGAAAGTGAATGGACCTGCTCTCGGCCATGATGTGCTATCACTCGACCCCGAGCAAGCCCCGAATGCGACAGCAAGGCAAGAGTTGGAGAAACTCAACCTCGCCTTAGAAATGGGAAATAATGTGATGCTGTATGTGGATGATATTCAGCACACGCACCCTGAATTCCTACAGAAATTTATCTCGCTATGTGATGGTACAAGGCGCATCGAAGGTATCTGGAAAGGGCAAACCAAAACCTATGACATGCGCGGCAAAAAATTCTGCGTGGTTATGGCCGGTAACCCTTACACTGAGTCTGGCGAAGTATTCCGTATTCCAGATATGTTGGCTAACCGTGCCGATATCTATAACTTAGGTGAAGTCCTTGGCGGCATGGATGAAGCCTTTGCGCTGAGCTATATCGAAAATAGTCTGACATCCAACCCTGTTCTCGCCCCACTAGCGTTGCGTGACTTAAATGACTTGTACCTTTTTGTCGATAGAGCCATGGGCAAGTCGGTCTCAACCAATGCCTTAAGCTATCCTTATTCTGATGCTGAAATTAGTGAAATCGTTTCTGTGATCAAGCACCTGATCAAATTGCGCGATGTGGTACTGAAAGTGAACCAGCAATATATTGCTAGCGCGGCTCAATCCGATAAATACCGCACCGAGCCTGCATTCCGCTTGCAGGGCAGTTACCGTAATATGAATAAACTCAGTGAAAAAGTCTCTTCGGTCATGAATGAAGAAGAACTCGAACGTTTATTAGACGACCATTACCTAGGTGAAGCGCAATTACTGACGACTGGAGCAGAAGAAAACTTGCTAAAATTAGCCGAGCTTCGCGGTACATTAACGGAACAAGAAGCCGCTCGTTGGCAGCAAATTAAGCGAGATTTCATGCGTAATAAAGCCCTTGGTGGCGATAATGCCGATGTGGGTGATCGCGTTGTTGCTCAACTTGCTGATTTGGTTGAGAGCGTACAAGCACTAAGTGCTCAATAAAAAGTGATCAATAAAAGGCGGTCATTATCATGAAGCCATGGTTGGTTCAGCGTATTAAATTGCTCGTCATCTTGACGGGATTACTGGTTGCGATACAAATTATCAACAGCCTAACGGGTTACGCGCTGACGGCCTTCGGAATAATACCAAGAACCATTGACGGGCTGGCTGGCATTCTGCTTGCCCCGTTTATTCATGGTAGTTGGAGCCATTTATTGAGTAATCTGCCGCCTTTGCTGATCCTCAGTGCATTACTCTTGCGCGATCAAATCAGGCAGTATCTGTATGCTTCACTGTTTATCATTATCACGACAGGACTCGCCGTTTGGCTGGTGGGTCGCTATGCTGTTCATGTTGGTGCCAGTGGTTGGATTTTTGGCCTTTGGGGATTACTGATCGCACAGGGCATTTTTCGCCGCCGCCTCTCTGATATTATTATCGCGATTCTGGTGCTATTTTATTTTGGCGCCATGGCATCCGGCTTATTACCCGTTCATCAAACTATCTCAACCGAATCCCACATTGCAGGCGCAATATCCGGCGGCTTTTATGCATGGTGGATAAATCAACGTCGTAAAAAATCACTGCAATCGACACCTCGAGCTTATTAGTTATCAAAACTGTCATACACTCGATTACACACCGCGATTTGAATGAAGTTTGACCATTTGAATAGCATTGTAAAACGCACTCAGAGAGCGACAAGTCTACGATATACTTTGCCATGAAATTATGATGTTAAGTGATCACAATCACCAACCTAACATATGTGTCTGATGAGGATAAGGAAAATGTCGAAAGCGCTACTGATTATCGATATGCAAAATTTTGTTATTGAGCGAATTGAATCTGGTATTAATTATTTTCCATTAAATAGTATTGATAACATGGAAAAGCTCCTTAACCGCTTTAGACATCATCAATACCCCATCCTTCATGTAAGACATCAAACTGTTGAAGAAGGCTCAGCATTACATCCTTCATCCTCCTATTGCTTTCCAATGACAGCGTTCACTGAACAAGCAAATGAACCTGTGTTTATCAAACATACCTCTTCAGCATTCGCCTCGACATCCCTAAAAGACTACATCGACCATGCTGATATATCAGAACTGATCGTGATTGGCGCGGTAGCCGGCTATTGCGTTAACTCGACGGTAAGAATGGGGGCTGATTTGGGTATTAAAATGACGGTAGTCAGCGACGCAGTCATCAGTTTTGATATTGCTAATGCAAATCTTCTAGCCGAAGATATACTTAAGGTAACTATCGGGTTACTCGATACTGAATTTGCTAAAATCGTAAATTTAACAGAGCTTACGTTCTAACAACCCTGACCACTTTAATACCCTGAAAAATAAGTAAAATAATATGGAGCGCATTATTGAAAGTTATACTTCTTTTTTTGAAAGTGGTAGCTTTGTCTCACTTACCCTATTTGCAATTACGGGATTATACCTAACCATCGAGTTAATGCCTCTTTTTGAAGGTGTTTTCGTAAGAAAAGTCAATAATTGACCTTTTCTGTTCATTCATAACATATGATTAAAAATCTAGCTACCCTCTGATTTTTAATCATAATAAGCCTCGTAAACACGATAACCTTGAGACTAAAAATGAAAACTTATTATTTTTATATGAAAGTGGATGAAGTGGTTGCTGTTGAAAAAAACAATGAGCAAGAAGCGAATAAATTAATAACGGCTGGCTTTAAAAAACAGTTTGAAGAAATCGACTCTAGCTCGGCTGAAAATGCACTAAAACGCTTTGCTGATATACGGGGTGATGAAATTGATACTATGCATGCATTTACCAGTGGTGCCGTGGTTTTAGGTCTGTTCTCTGCCATTTTAAGGTAATACAAAAAGCTGGGTTTCGCTGACCTTTTCAGATAATAGACCGCTAAGCGATCCTTTTCAATAACATCAATTAAGTCGTGTCGCTACGCAAATACTTCCTGACTGGCATATTTTTGATGGCCGAAAGCCCAACAATATTTTTATATTAGCAAACGTAGATCAATTTTAAATTCCCCACGACCGAGAACCTATCTCGGCCATGCGTTATTTCTCTGGTTGAACACGATAAACACAGCGCCCTGCGCCATCCAATAAATATTGCTCGCGTTCAACAGTTACATCATGTCCCATAATCTCGCGAAACAATTGCAGCTCTGAGCGGCAAAAATTTTGGCAAACTGTCGCAGCAGCACATATCGGACAGTGGTTTTCAATAAACAACCAACTATCACCTTCTTGCTCAACGTGTGCCATATAGCCTTCTTCACTGCGAATTTCGGCTAATTCCTGCAATCGTTCAACAAATGATAGTGATGTGCAACGAGATAGATATTTGGTTTTTATCTCACCTTCTCTTTGGCTGATCAGCTTCTCTAACCCTTCATTACCAAAAATATTTCGCACAGAATCAATCAGCTGTAATGCTAATTGGGCATGAGTATCAGGGAAGCGTTGATGTCCCAATTCGGTTAATACCCAGTTTTGTCTTGGCCTGCCCGCGCCGGTTTGCGAAGCACATTGCACGCCTTCCACCAGCCCTAAGGATGTTAGCTTTTGCAGGTGCTGCCGCGCAGCTTCTCCCGTCATAGCTAAATCTTTTGCTATCACCGCTGTCGAGATAGGCCCTTTTGTTTTAATACAAAACAGCACTTTATCGACAGCTTGGCTAAGGTTTAAATTATCAAAGTAATTACTTGCATTAATCATGGTGTCACTCTAATATCCAAGTCGATACTTGGATATTACCTTTTTTTTAACCCTTTCGTCCAGCAGGTCTCGCTATGAGCAATGATCAATCTATCGTCACCCAAGCCAAATGGGCTGATTTACTCCGTGGCACCAATGCATTACTGACTATTGCCCTAACAGGGGGCGTCGCACTGCATGCCATCAATATTTATATCGTGACAACCATCCTACCGAGTGTCGTGAATGACATCGGCGGCCTTGAGTATTATGCATGGAATACCACCTTATTTGTTGCTACCTCAATTGTTGGCTCAGCCCTTTCCAGTAAAGTACTCAATAGCTTAGGCCCTAAATTTGCGTATTTAACTGCATTATTGATTTTCATTTTAGGTTCTATTTGGTGTGCTGCATCGCCTTCAATGTTAATCCTGCTTGGCGGTCGCGCGCTTCAAGGGCTCGGTGGTGGGATCTTATTTGCCCTGAGTTATGCCTTAATCCGTATCGTTTTTGCCGAAAAACTTTGGTCTCGTGCCATGGGGGTGATTTCTGGCATGTGGGGAATTGCAACGCTATGTGGCCCTGCTATCGGTGGAATTTTTGCCCAAAGTGGACATTGGCGTTGGGCTTTTTGGGCGCTATTACCTGTTGCGATGCTGCTGGCATTGATCGTAATGAGTCAACTTCCAGGAAAGAAAAACCAACCGCAACAGGTCAACAAACTGCCCGTCTTGGCAATTTCGCTGTTGGTCGCCTCTGTTTTAGTTATCTCTATCGGCAGTTTATCTGAGAAATTACTGTTCAATGCAATTGGATTATTAGCAGGTATCGCCATTCTTATCACCATCGCATTGATTGACGGAAGAAAAGGTAAACGCTTATTACCAACAGGGTCGTATTCATTTAAAAGCTCACTGGGTGTGCTTTATTTATCCATGAGTCTGTTGGTTGGCGGTATGACAACCGAAATTTATGTGCCTTATTTCTTGCAAACAATCCATCACTTCTCGCCATTATCTGCGGGATACCTCACGGCAATTATGGCAGCAGGTTGGACCGTTGGTGCTCTATTAAGTGCAAATAAAACGGGTCCCATCGTATTAAAGATACTCAGAGCTGGACCGGTCATCATATTTATTTCACTGGTCGTCCTCGCCATTTTGACGCCTAACTTAGCGTTAGTGCACTCGACTGTGTTGTTTATTATTTATCTACTGGCGATGATGGGAGTGGGTCTTGGCATTGGCGTTTGCTGGCCACATCTTGTTTTACGGGTATTTAATGCTGCACCCAAGGGCGAAGAAAATCTCACTTCCTCCTCAAGTATCACGATCCAATTGTATGCAACTGCCTTCTCGGCAGCACTGGTCGGCGTGGTCGTGAACAACAGTGGGCTGATTAATCCTGGGGGGATTGAAGGTGCACAGCAAGCCTCAGTTTGGCTATTTGCTGTATTTGCTATTTTCCCATTCCTAGCGGCAATATTGATCCGAAAAGTGAAATAAGCACTAAAAGTGGAATTTTGACCACCGAACACCGCGGCATCACACACAGCGGCTCTTTCTGGAAGCGATGATCTGTTATCAGCATCGAGAGCTATGATTAGGAAACGAGAATAAAAAGACATTCTGTTTCCTAACCTTAGAGGGTCACGCAAGATATTTTATCTTAAATTCAATACGTTAGTGAAAAAAATCACTAACGTAGTCTCGTCACCTTAAATACAAAAAAACGATATCATGCATTTGCATCAATTTCTTTTTGTGTGCCTCGATATTTTTTTAGGTATGCCTCTATTTTTTCCTCTACTTCATCAATGCATTTACTTACCCACGCTTTATTATTGGGATCTTGTTGCTTACATCTATCACCCTCATTCGATATTTTCACTATGTCAACGTAGGTATCGAAATTCTTTAAGTAATACGCGTACTGTCCTCTAGGATTATCTTTTGCTAATTGTTCTAAATAATATTTGGCTTTATTAAAATCATTCGGCACCCCTCCATGTCCATGCATATAAATGCCATAAAGATTACCCCCTGCGGTAAGTATTCGATTTCCATGAAGACGATAAGCTTTCTCATAGTATGAGATAGCCTTTTGCATATTTTCTTCACCACTACCATCGCCGTGTTGATAGCTGGATCCAGTAGCCAATAATGCTAATCCGTTATTGGGATTAATGTTTAAAACCCGATTTAAAAAAAAGTTAGCAAGAGTGCACTCTTCTTTTACCGTTTCCGCATAAAAATGCGGGCTATTCATATCCGTACAGCCCACGCGAAAAAACTTGAATAACAAATAGTTATCATCTTCATGGTTGCCTGCCAACGCCTTATGATACAGGTCGATGACCTGTTGCTGTGTTTTTGGGCGCGGTGTACGTTTGGGTAAATCGGGGTCATAACGCAGCTCTGTTTCAGTATAATCGAGGTTGAACAACCTATCTCTGACTGTAGGAACGGTGGGAGCATCGGTATTTTCTCCCCATGTTGGTGTACTCATCATTAATGCTCCCGTGACGATGAACAATAAAACAGATTTCATCATACTCACCTTAAATAGTTTGTCGCCAGTGAAGCTGTATATGAATATTCCGTCGCGAGATGCGCAATTAAAGCAGTATTTCCATTGCTGAGCTGGGTAAAACTGACTATATCATCAATCATTTTATCGACAGTTTGTTGTATGCTAGGCATCTGTATTGAGGGCATTTTTTGATGAAATAACACATCGGTAATGTCGGTTTGTTTACCATCATCCCAATTCACCTTAGCCATTAATTTATGAAAGTTCCCATTATCGTCATAAAAATTGGTCTCTTTCACATTTAACTCAATCGATTTAGTTCCCAACTTTTCTAAGGTAGTTAATTCATGGGATTGGCTAATGCCATCTGAATTTTTATCTTGCCACACTTTTAGCTCAGACCATTGGCTATCGCTTCGGTCAATAATGCCATCGGCATTACTATCAAATTCAGATAACGCAGAAAAACCATCTTTGGCTTTTATGTTGTTACTCAGCAAACTATCATCACCAAACAATTCTTCGCCATGATTAATCAAACCATCTTTATTTTTATCCCACACCAGTAACCCGTCATCCGGGTGTACCCAACCTGTTTGTGATTTCGTTCCTTTCTCTTCAAAGTCGAAGCTAACCCCAAAGCTATCAGCAAGGGTTTGTACACCATTACCGTTTAAGTCAATCACCAACGGTGTTCTGTAATCATCAGCCAATTCTTGTAAATCCTCATAAGCATCATCTGGCAACAATGGGATCTGAACACCTTGTATACCCGCTTTTTTTAAAACAGCTTGAATGAATTTACCGCATGTTTTTTCGCCTGTTAAACTGAAAGGGTTATAGTTTGGCGGCAAGGTTTTTCCAGATCTATAATCATTAACGACATTAAATAAATTATTCAAATCGTTACGAAACCGCTCACTATTTGACAAGATGGTTAGCGTAGAAGCATCTTTATAACGAATATGATCATTAAAGGATAAATTATCTTTCGACGAACCCCAATCTTCCCTAGGGCTAAGACCAATACTTGTTTGTTCGTACTTACCTGTTGCTGGATTAAGACCGCTAACAGTCATGTAGGTATGCCCAAAATCGGAGGTTTTATCTGTGATATTCCCCTGCTCATCATAGATTTGACTACCCCTTGGTGCTACATGGATGGTAAAACTTGGCGGTCTTGGTTCCAATGGATCAAAGTTTGGACCTAAATCTTGTTGCACATTCATATCTTCGAGTTTAAACATTTGTAGATGTTTTATCGGTTTAGTCATTTTGATGCTCCTTATGTTCGCCGTTTCCTGTTTTTATTTCCGCGCTTAACGTCAATCCCACCTTTATGAGAAAGAAAGAGAACTCGCACCATTAATGATTCTCATTCAAGATTGATAAAGCAAAATAAATCAATCCTTCTTTTTCGTCTAGCCGCGCAACATAATTGAGACTTTTTATTATTCCCGTTAAGTAATCCTGTTATGTATAGGGAATATCGACCCAACATAAATCCCCTTCCTTACCTTTCCCTCTTGACCTAAATCAAAGAGCAAGTGGTTTGTAGCTTTATAACTTGACCGTTTATTAACCTTTAAACTATAAATCTAAATGATACGAATTATCATTCTCAAAAAGGTTAACTTTGAAAACTGAACTCAATTTAACACCTCATTATGCTATGGAGGGTAATCAGCCCTTCAAAGATCGCCATGCGACTATGCCATGGCGCGGTGCAATGCCCATTAGTCCAGAAAAACGCCAACAAACTTGGCAACAGTTGATCAACACAACCCCCGTGGCTCGTAAGCGATTGGTCTACTTGCACATTCCTTTTTGTGCCACACACTGTACCTTTTGTGGCTTTTATCAAAACCGCTATAAAGTTGACGAGTGTCATCACTATACCGATGTTTTAATTCGCGAAATCGAAGCTGAAGCCGATAGCCAATTACACCAATCAGCACCGATTCATGCAGTCTATTTTGGCGGAGGTACTCCTTCGGCATTATCAGCGCATGACCTTGCCCGCATCATCAGTACGTTGAGACGCTGTTTACCTTTGGCTCCTGATTGCGAAATAACGATTGAAGGACGAGTATTGAATTTCGACAATGAGCGAATCGATGCCTGTTTAGATGCCGGAGCAAACCGTTTTTCAATTGGTATTCAATCATTTAATAGCAAGATCCGTAAAAAAATGGCCCGAACCTCAAATGGGGAAGAAGCCAGAATCTTTATGGCAAATCTGTGCCGCCGTGATCGTGCTGCCGTTGTTTGTGACCTTTTATTTGGTCTCCCCGAACAAAATGCGAAACTTTGGGGAGAAGATCTAGCGATTGCCCGCGATATTGGTCTAGATGGGGTCGATCTCTACGCACTCAATTTAATTCCGAGTACTCCACTTGGAAAAGCCGTTGAAAATGGCCGAGTTACAATCCCTTCTCCAACTGAACGTCGTGATCTTTATTTGCAAGGTTGCGAATTTATGGACAAAGAAGGCTGGCGCTGTATCAGTAATAGCCACTGGGCACGTACTACCCGCGAACGTAATTTGTATAACCTACTTATAAAGCAAGGTGCTGATTGCTTAGCGTTTGGCTCAGGTGCGGGAGGTTCGGTAAATGGATTTTCATGGATGGGAGAACGCAATCTAGAGACTTATTATGATGCCGTTAATACGGGTCAAAAACCGCTGATGATGTTAATGCGTACCATCGACCCACAATATCAGTGGCGCCATCAGCTACAAGCGGGCATTGAAACAGCTCGTGTTGTCCTCGACCAACTCACTCCACATGCTGTGAAGCTCACGCCATTATTACAACAATGGTATCAAGTGGGGCTTACGCAGGATAGTTCCAGCTGTGTCAGACTGACCAACGAAGGTCGATTCTGGGCAAGTAATATTTTGCAGTCACTCCAAGAGCTGATTGCCGAACTCAATTTACCGCAATCAGCGGTCGAAAAAACCATTTAAAGGGGGCTTTCATGAGCAATATTGCATTATCTGATTTTTTAAAAACCGAGCCAGATGGAACATTGGAAGCGATTGCAAAACAATATGATACGACGCTACTTGAGGTTGTTAAAAATCTCCCAACTTACGTACTGGCCAGCGGTGAGTCTTTTGATCTGATCTGGGATACAGTGCATGAATGGGGTACTGTCACCACGCTTGTTCATACCGAAGATGTGATCCTCGAGTTTTCAGGTGAACTGCCATCGGGTTTTCATCGACATGGCTACTTTAATCTACGCGGCAAAAAGGGCATGACAGGTCATATCAAAGCCGAAAATTGCACTCATATTGCACTGATTGAACGAAAATTTATGGGAATAGATACCGCCTCAATTCTATTTTTTAACTCGTCTGGTGACGCGATGCTTAAAATTTTCTTGGGTCGTGATGAACATCGCCAATTGCTCTCAGAACAAGTTGAAGCCTTCCGTTCACTGGCAAAAAAGTTAAAAGTATCTGTTTAATAAAACGTTAAATTATATTGATTACCAACATATGCAATCGCGGCCAACGTTACACGTGGCCGGATTTTTTTGCATAATAGATTAGCGGTATCACCACCTAATCAATGCATTTTATTTCTTTGTACGGAAAAAGTGCTGAATAAACAATATGCTCAATATCAATACAATAATTGTTGCAACCATTACCCCAAAAAAGGCTTGGTCAAAGGCGATACTGGCTTGATTAACCAATAAATCTGCACTCTCTTTTGGCAATCTCTCAGCCACAATCACCGCTTCATCAAGACTGTCATAGGCTGTTTCATTTACAGATAAGCTATCTGGCAACGATAACTTCATCGTATAAATAGCGGTCATTAATCCACCCATGAAGGTCACGCCTAGCACATTACCCATTTCATAGGCAACAGCCTCAATAGAAGCCGCCATTCCCGCTTTATCATCAGAAGCATTTAACATCACAGTTGTTGATGCCGTCGTGAAAATCACCCCCAACCCAAAGCCGACTAAGAATAAAAATGCCAGTAATATCAAACCCGTTGATGTTTGATAAACATAGGTAAGCCCGATCACCCCAACCAATGTGCATGTAAAACCAAATATCGTTAGGAGTCTTTCACCAATTTTATGTAAAAACATCCCCGCTAATGGGCCCGCTAGCACAGAAGCGACAGGAATAGGAATAATATAAAGCGCGGCATGAAGCGGCGTGTAACCCATCACCAATTGCAATCGTTGACTTAATAACAGTTCAATACCGACAATAATCACCATCGATAAGATTGCCATCACAATACCCGCACTGAAGCGCGGGTTAGTGAATAATGTAAAGTCGGTCATTGGCGATTCCGCGGCTATTTGTCGACGACTGAAGATAGTCAAAAACACGCTAGCAATCGCAGCAGAAATAATGAAAGCCCACCAATCTGTGTAAGGTTTACCGATCTCTTTCAAAGCATAAATCGCGCCAATAAGCCCAATGAGAACCAATATAGAGCCGATATAATCAATGTGTTTTGCATTTTTACCACCACATTTTGGAATTAAAAAGTAAGCAAAAGGCAAAACGAATAGAACGACAGGAACATTAATTAAGAAGACAGATCCCCACCAAAAATGGTTAAGCAATGCGCCACCAACCAATGGACCCAGCGCTGCACCACCTGATGCGACTGCCGACCAAATGCCAATCGCTAATGCACGCTCTTTTGGGTCGAGGAAAACATGTCGCACAATGGCCAATGTGGCAGGCATGCTCATAGCGGCACCCACGGCTAAAAAGCCTCTTGATAAAATCAAGCTCGTCGCTGTTGGTGAGAATGCAGCACAAAGTGAAGCCAGTGCAAATAATGGCAAACCCGCAATAAACATCTCTTTATGGCCGACACGGTCGCTGAGCATACCCGCAGCCGGTAATAGCCCCGCGACAACCAGCGGATAGGCATTCATGATCCATAATTTTTCGGAAGCCGTGGCGCCTAAGTCATGGGTTAATCGCGGTAATGCGGTATATAAAACGGTGACATCAACGACGATGAGAAAGAGTACACTCGAAATTAAAAGTAAAACAATCCAGCGTCTATAATCTGCTAGCATAAAATCATCTCTACAAGTTTATTTAGTCACTGTTTATCAGTGATCGTGCTATAATATAAATCCATACGTATGTATTGAAAAGAGGTTTTTGCTAAATGGGACGTCAACGAACAATCGATCGCGATAAAGTATTAGATGCTGCTGAAGACATCGTGATTAACCAAGGTGCAGCAGCATTGACGATCGACGCTGTTGCAAAAGCAATGGGAATATCAAAAGGTGGGGTTCAATACTGCTTTGGTAATAAAGACGCTTTAATTGATGCGATGTTTGAACGTTGGAGCTATAGCTATGATGAAATATTCAATCGTGAAATTGAGCAAGATAGCTCCCCAGAAAATAGAATCAATGCCCATCGCCTTGCCACCTGTGAACATGACAAAGCGGCAATAGCAAAAGGGGCTGCATTAATGGCTGCTCTACTACAAACACCAGAATACTTAGAAAGCACGCGTATTTGGTATCGCGATAAGCTCCGTAATTTAGACACTTCAACAGAACGTGGAAAACAGGCACGACTGATGTTCCTCGCCACAGAAGGTGCTTTTATGCTGCGCTATTTTGGCTTTATGGATATTGATGATAATGAATGGCAATCGATGTTTGCTGATATGGCCGATCTTTTAGATAAAAAATAATTCGAGTTGCGTCTAGGCAATAAACAAATATATTCTGAACAACCTGAAATATGGCCGTTAATTACCCGAAATAATTCGAGTCGCATCTAGACGACAAACGAAGATATCTCGGGGAGTATACATAAGTATGTGGCCCGTGTTGCTCAGTACAGTCAACAACGATGCGGCTTGAAGTATGAAGGGTATAAAGGTTAACAACAATGCAAAATAGTAAACAAACTCCCCTGCTCCCCAACATGGACTCATTCTTTTTCTATGGGAAAATGACACCCGAGGCGGGAAAATGGAGCAGTGAACCTTTATGGAAAGGCATCAAAATCGTTCTGATGATGAATGGTGAGTTGGAATGCCAGCCAAATAATAAAGAGGTCGTCTCTTTATCGGGAACATCCCTGTGCGTGATCGCCAACCAAAGTGAACAAGAAAGTCAGCAACGTTTTTTACAGTCTGAAGATGTTCGCTATATTTCCGTTTGTTTGTCGGATAATTTATTAGATGCCTTTAAAATTAACCAACCAGAGTTACTATCTAAAGCAAAAACTGATGGGCCTCAGTTAATTTCTCGAAATGCGGGAAGCGTATTAACTACATTGGGTAATCAAATTTTAAATTGCCCACTAAATGGATCACTCGGTGATATCTATCTCACGGGGAAAATACTCGAGTTTTGTGCCTACTCTTTTGAGTTTCTTCAACAAGATACTCACCCTATTCATACACCAAAACTGACCACTCAAGATATAAATCGATTAAATGAGATCAAAGCACTGATTTTATCTGATTTAGCAAATCCGCCAAATTTATACCAACTAAGCCGATTATCAGGCTTGAACACCCGTAAACTTAACTTCGGCTTTAAACAGTTATTTGGCAGCTCGATTGCACCATTTATCCAAGAACAGCGACTACAATTAGCTTATCGCCTCCTTTCTACAGGTGCTGAACCTGTTTCTTCCATTGCGTGGAAAGTTGGATATTCACCTGCATATCTGTCAACGAGTTTCCGCAAACGCTTCGGTTTTTCCCCCAAAGAATTATGCTGAATAAAATCAATGTGATGCTCATTTCGCGAAATTAATAGTCATAAAACTAGAAGCGACTTTTTGCTAACAAGAATGAAAATGAGATACATTCTCGTTTTACATTTTTTGTTTCTATAGGTTCGCATCTTAATGAAAAATAATACAGATAATCAAATCGTTACAAAAAAAAGAAAACTATCACCTGTATATATAGCTATCTTGCCATTGTGTATATCTTCGTTCGCCTATGCTGATGAAAAAAACGAAACTATTATCGTAACAGCAAAACCTATTCAATCACCTACTGGTAAAGTAGATGGATATGTTGCAACACGTAGTACCAGCGCAACAAAAACCAATACCGCTCTCATTGAAACACCGCAAGCTGTTAGTGTTGTCACACGCGATGAAATTACG
The DNA here is from genome assembly GCF_000314855.2 of Providencia burhodogranariea DSM 19968. Classification (GTDB taxonomy): domain Bacteria; phylum Pseudomonadota; class Gammaproteobacteria; order Enterobacterales; family Enterobacteriaceae; genus Providencia; species Providencia burhodogranariea. Next base: position 209,547 of record NZ_KB233226.1, read on the forward strand.
GCTCACAATGCACAAACAGTAAGCGAAGCGCTTCGTTACACTTCAGGCGTATTGCAAACAAATGGTGCCGCAGCCTCTCGTTTTGACAATATCAGTATTCGCGGTTTTAACGTCACAAGCACAGGGATGCTAAGAGATGGTTTGCGTAGTACAACAGCACAAGCATGGCCAAAAGTAGAACCTTATGGTCTCGAGCGTATTGATGTGATCCGAGGCCCATCATCTGTTCTTTACGGACAAAATTCTCCCGGCGGTATTGTCAATCAAGTGACTAAACGTCCGTTATATCAGCCATTCCATGAGGTAGAAATCCAACATGGCAACTTTGATCGCAACCAATTTCAAGCTGATTTCAGTGGACCGGTAAATGATAGCGATAAATATTTTTATCGCCTCACAGGTATGGTGCGCAAAAGCGATACGCAAATAAAACATATCAACGACGATAAAGTTTATATTGCGCCAGCATTTACGTGGTTACCTAATGACAATACCACGTTCACTATTTTGGCTGACTATAGCCATGATGAATTTGGGGCACCTCGACCTTTCTTACCACTTGCTGGCACGCTATTACCCAACCCAAATGGCAAAGTAAATCCGAATGTGTTTCTTGATGAACCGGGTTTGAAAAATGATCGAAAACAGGCCTCTATCGGTTACCAACTCGACCATAATTTTAACGATATATTATCAGGGCATTCTGCGGCGCGTTTTAGCCACACGGATTTGAACACCAATATTGCTCAAGGCTTATCACTCTTGCCAGATATGAGAACACTCAATCGCGCGGCTTACTATTTCCGTATTAAAGGGGATGTCTACAGTTTAGATAATAATCTGAATGCGAATTGGTGGGTTAATAATACCGAGATGACTTCTCTTGTCGGTATCGATTATCGTCATACCCGAGAAGATTATTTATTGATGGCGGGTAAAGCTAGCCCGATAGATATCTTTGACCCCAATTATGGTGGGTCATATGGACCCGTCAATAACATGATGTCAAATACGCTACAAACCAGCGTTCAAGTCGGTATTTATGCACAACAGCAAGCGAAATTTGATAATGGCCTTATTTTAGTTGTTAGCGGACGCGAAGATTGGTCAGACAGTAAAACCCAAAATCGCAAAAATGCCAATACCACTGAACAACGCGATAGCAAATTTACCTATCGTACCGCTGCGATGTATTTAACCGAGATTGGTTTAGCGCCTTATGTCAGTTATTCAACCTCATTTAACCCACAGCTCGGGGTTAATTTCTATGGTAATAATTACAAACCTATCACCGCAAAACAAATTGAAGCAGGGATTAAATACCAACCGGAAAATGAGAATATCAATCTTACTCTAACCGCATTTGAGTTGAAGCAGCAAAACATGCTAACGACCGACCCCGATAACAATTTAAATAGCATTCAAATTGGCGAAGTGCGCTCTCGCGGTATTGAACTCCAAGGCGTATACATGCCAATTGAAGGGTTAAATTTAACGGCTGCCTACACCTATAACCAATTAGAAAATACCAAAACCAATAAACCTGAAGAGAAAGGCCAACGCCCTACTGGATTACCAGAACACACGGCTTCCGCATGGGCAGATTACACCATTCAAGGCGGTCAGTTACAAGGGTTAGGCTTTGGTGCTGGCGTACGCTATACCGGCTCTTCACCAGTCAACACAGATGGATCAATTTCGAACCCATCAACGACGTTAGTTGATGCTGCGGCACATTATGACCTTGGGGGGCTGTCGTCTAATCTGAAAAATTGGCGTCTAGGTGTCAACGTCACTAACTTAACCGATAAGCAATATTATACCAGTTGCTCGATGGGTGGATGTTCTGTTGGGTTTGATAGAACCATTATTGGTTCACTTCGCTATCGCTGGTGATAATGATGGCGCTATTTTTAACGCGGCGAACTTGGTTAAAAATCCATTTATGGTTGGGATTAGTAATTGGTTTTTTTATCGCAATATTAGGGATTTCAGGTTCGCTATTATTATTAAAAAAACCGATTCTTGAATGGGAGATTGGGCGAAGCGCACTGTATGCTTCCCCCCATTCTGAGCACAGTGAAGCGAATACTTCGGCGCCTGATCTCTGGCGTCAAAGTGCTCAACAAAACTATCCTCAGCTTATCAAGATTATGGGCGTTGCCTTGCCGGAAACAGGATTTATCCCTGCGACGAATGTGATGGTTTTTGGTAAAACGTCACCGTCTAATAAGCTCGGAATTGCTTTTATTGATCCTGTTGATGCCAGCGCCAAAGGTTTTGTGATTTTCGATGATTTGATTTTTTCGCAAATCGTTTCATTGCATCGTGTATTGTTGTTACCTTCAAATATCGGAAGTTGGTTAGTCCTTAGCTGCGGTGTGATGCTCACTTTATCACTTATCAGCGGTGTCATTTTATGGTGGCCTAAAAAAAGCATTAAATCTTTATTTTCAGCATTGATTGATTGGCGTAGAGGTTTGAAAGGTGCGGCTAAATGGCGGCAATGGCATTATTTCGTAGCGATTTATCTCACCATTCCCTTATTCGTCATAGCCCTAAGTGGCATCGTACTTTCACGCCCAGAGCTTTCCTCGCTTCTGTCGTTATCACCTGAAAATAAACGATTCATTTCTCAATTACACAGTGAATTGGGACTCGGATTTTCTGGTCTGATTATCGCTTTTTTCTCTGGTTTCGTTTTACCTCTTCTTTATGTGAGTGGCGTCATCATCTGGTGGAAAAAAAGAATCCACCGTCGCTCCGAAATTATTTCGCCCCTAAATAGGAATGCAAAATGACACATTTAAATGGGTGGAAAACCCTCTTATCAATCGCATTGTTAAGCTTCTCTTTGAATATACAAGCCGTTACGGTGACCGATATTACAGGACGCAAAGTTGAAGTACCCGATAATGTAAAACGTATTTTATTGGGTGAAGGCCGGATGATTTACCCAATCTCAATCTTAGAAAAAGACGCACCTTTTGCACGAATTGTTGGCTGGCAAGGTGATTTTCGCGATCTTGATGTGCAAGGCTACGCCGCATACAAAGCCGTTTTTAAACAAATAGATGATATTCCAGCAGTGGGAGGGGGTTCCGAGGATACTTTCAGTATTGAAAAAGCCTTAGCACTGCAACCTGATTTAGTCATTTTACCCTTAACGGGAGGTCATGGTCCTGGGGCGGGCAGTGAAGCCGCTAAATTATTAGAATCTGCAGGTATTGCAGTAATCCACGTCGATTTTAGTCAACATCCAATCAAAAACACCCAATTAAGTATGAAAATATTGGGTCAAGCGATTGGTAAAAATGATCAAGCCAGAGCCTTTAATGATTACTATCAGCAAAAAATGGATTATGTGACGGCAAAAATCCCTGCAAACCTACCTATTGACCAAAAAACTACCATATTTGTTGATTACTTACCGGGTCTACAAGAATGCTGTGGTTCACCGGGTAAAGGCAGTATGACGGATATGATTAATCTTGCTGGTGGAATCGCTATTGGTGAAAATATCATTCCCGGTGCTATTGGCAAATTAAACCCAGAATATATTTTAAGCCGCCAGCCAGATGTGTATGTTGCAACCGGAGTTTTTCCTGAAGGCAAACCCGGCGTCACACTTGGCTATTCAGCCACTGAGCAAGCTGCACAATCTAGCTTAAAAGTACTATCTCATCGTAAACCTATCGGATAATTAACGGCTGTCGAGCAAGGACGAGTTCATGGGTTATGGCACATATTCTATGACTCACCCGAAAATATTATTGCCTTATTATCTTTAGCGAAATGGATGCACCCTGAACTCTTTCCAGATTTAGATCCTGAATTGGAACGCAAGCAGATGTATGAGCAATTTATGCCAATCCCACCAACTGGGGTGTTTTCTATTACGTTAAAATAACTGCTTTCAATATTATAACCGCACGGTGATTATCGATTTCCATAAAAAAGCCCAGTGTGCTTTTTAATCAGCACTACTGGGCATATTTGCATCACAACTATTTTTTCTAACTAAACAACCCGCAACTTAATCGATGATTATTTATTCTACCGTTACCGATTTCGCTAAGTTACGTGGTTGGTCAACGTCAGTACCTTTGATCAACGCAACGTGGTAAGAAAGTAATTGCAGTGGAACGGTATAGAAAATAGGTGCAATCAGTTCTTCAACATGTGGCAGTGAAATAATTTTCATATTTTCACTTGGCTCGAAGCCTGCGTCTTGATCGGCAAACACATACAGTAAACCACCACGAGCACGAACTTCTTCGATGTTAGATTTTAATTTTTCCAACAATTCATTGTTCGGTGCAATGATGATGACTGGCATATCTGCATCTATGAGGGCTAAAGGTCCATGTTTTAATTCACCAGCAGCATAAGCTTCAGCATGAATATAAGAGATCTCTTTTAGTTTCAATGCACCTTCAACGGCGATTGGGAACTGCTCACCACGACCAAGAAATAACGCATGATGTTTATCAGAAAAATCTTCCGCCAGCGCTTCAATCACTTTATCCTGAGATAACATGCTTTCAATACGTGCAGGCAATGCGTGCAATGCGTTAGCAATATTCTCTTCAAGCTCAGGATTAGCCTTTTTCAAACGCCCCATAAATCCAACAAGCATCAGTAAAACGGTCAACTGAGTGGTGAACGCTTTCGTTGAAGCGACACCAATCTCAACGCCTGCTTTTGTCATCAGCGCAAATTCTGATTCACGCACCAGTGAAGAACCTGCAACGTTACAAACAGCTAGCGAGGTTAAATAACCGAGATCTTTTGCTAAACGCAGTGCTGCTAATGTATCCGCCGTTTCACCAGACTGTGAAAGGGTGATCATCAAGCTGCCATTGCGAGGAGCAGGCTTGCGGTAACGATATTCCGATGCAATTTCAACATCACAAGGAATACCCGCTAATGACTCGAACCAATAACGAGCAACCATACCGGCATTGTAAGAGGTACCACAAGCAACAATTTGGATATGTTCAACTTGAGATAAAATCTCGTTTGCTTTAGGACCTAATTCACTGAGGTCAATGCCATTGTCTTTGCTAAAACGCCCTTCAAGGGTGTTTTTAATCGCCATTGGCTGCTCATAGATCTCTTTTTGCATGTAGTGACGATAAATACCTTTATCACCCGCATCGTATTGCGCGCTTGATTCTACCTGCTCACGTTCAACAGGCTCACCTTGTTTATCAAAAATTCGGACTGTGCGACGAGTGACTTCCGCAACATCACCTTCTTCAAGATACATAAAGCGGCGAGTCACAGGCAATAATGCAAGTTGGTCTGATGCAAGGAAATTCTCACCCATACCAAGACCAATCACTAATGGGCTTCCCGAGCGGGCTGCCACTAATAATTCAGGAATACGGCTATCCATAATAACGGTACCGTATGCGCCACGTAATTGTGGGATAACCCGTTGAACGACTTCAACTAAAGAACCCCCTTTTTGCTGTTCATGATGAACAAGGTGAGCAATCACTTCAGTATCTGTCTCAGAACTAAAGACATAACCAAGTTGTTTTAACTCGTCTTTAAGTTCTAAATAGTTTTCAATAATTCCGTTATGTACTACGGCAATAAAACCAGAAGTATGTGGGTGAGCATTACGTTCGCTAGGAACACCATGCGTAGCCCAACGGGTATGTGCAATCCCCGTTCCACCTGATACCGGATTTTTCTCCGCTTCTTCCGCCAGCATTTGAACTTTACCGACTTCACGTAAGCGTTGAACATGACCTTCATGGTCGATGACGGCCAAACCGGCTGAATCATAACCACGATACTCAAGGCGGCGAAGACCTTCGATCAGAATTTCTGCGATATCACGTTGTGCGACAGCACCTACAATTCCACACATATTAATTTATTCCTAAACAAAAGGGCTCTTGCCCTTATGGTGTCGCTGCCTGATTGTTTTCACAGCTTTTGCTGTATACCCCGAGCCTTGTAGAGATTGGGGTTTATTTTTATATACTCGCCACTCTTCAAGTTGCCGCGTTGTTGACTGCACTCGAATTATTTAGAGTATTGTTAACGCTAATAGAGGAGAAACATTGTCTCCTCCTTAAAATTTATTTTATTTTTTCTTTACTGGACGCTGCCAGTTTTTAATATGGACTTGTTTAACGCGGCTAACCACTAACTCACCTTCGTTAACATCACGAGTAACCGTGGTACCAGCACCAATAGTGACACCATTAGCCACCGTTACTGGCGCGACTAGCTGAGTATCAGAACCGACAAAGACATCATCACCAATAACTGTTTTATGCTTATTTGCACCATCATAATTACAAGTGATAGTACCAGCGCCGATATTGACGTTTTCGCCTATCTGGGCATCACCTAAATAACTTAAATGACCTGCTTTAGAACCAAGGCCAAGTGAGGCATTCTTTATTTCAACAAAGTTGCCTACATGTGCTTTAGCTGCCAATTTAGCACCTGGACGTAAACGAGCAAAAGGTCCAACGGTACATTCTGTCGATAATTCAGAGTTTTCTATGACCGAGTAAGGGCTAATAACGGAGTTATCACCAATTACACAGTTTTTAAGAATACAGCCCGACTGGATATGAACGTTGTTGCCTAAAGTGACATGTCCTTCAATGATAACGTTAGTATCAATGATAATATCGCGCCCATGTGTTAATGTGCCGCGAATATCAAAACGCTCAGGGTCAATTAACATCACGCCAGCTAACAACAGCTTTTCAGCTTGTTCTTTTTGATAAATTCGCTCAAGAGCAGCAAGTTGTAAACGATTATTCACGCCTTCCATCTCACTTAGACGACTAGGGTGGACAGTTTCAATCTTGTTCCCTTCTTTGTGAGCTAAAGCAATAATGTCAGTGATATAGTATTCACCCTGCGCATTATTGTTATTCAATTGGGACAACCAGCGTTTGAAGTCTTTTCCGCTCGCGACCATGATCCCTGTATTGATTTCTTGGATCTTACGCTGCTCTTCACTCGCATCTTTTTGTTCAATAATACCAACGACTTCACCGTTTTCACGGATAATACGTCCATAGCCTGTTGGATTATCCAGAATTACGGTTAATAAACCAATGCCACCTTCAGGTTTGGCTTCAATTAACCGCTGTAAGGTGTCTTGAGCGATTAATGGCACATCACCATAAAGCATGATGACATCTTCATCATCGTGAAAATTTGGAGCAGCTTGTTGCATTGCGTGGCCAGTACCAAGCTGTTCGGCTTGTAAAACCCAGTTTAAGTTTTGCTCACCCAATTTTTCTTTCAGTAAATCACCACCGTGTCCATATACAAGGTGGATGTCTGACGCACCTACTGATTTAGCTGTATCTATTACATGCTGAACCATTGATTTACCTGCTAATAAATGCAGGACTTTAGGCAGTTCTGAATACATTCGAGTGCCCTTACCAGCAGCAAGAATGACGACACTTTTTCTTTGCACAGTCATAATTTCCTGAAACTCCAACTTTGGGGGGAAAGTAAACCTATTTCCTTCATAAAATACTACATATTTCGCACAAATAAAAAAGCCAGTCAGGTATTAACTAACTGGCTTCTCACTAAACTGCCGTCATTACATCCGCTTTTTAGTCAACTCGATCACTCGAAGTTTGGCTATTGCTTTCGCAAGTTCTGCCGATGCCTGAGCATAATCAACATCACCGTGCGCTTTACGGACATGATCTTCCGCTCTGCGTTTAGATTCTAGCGCACGCGCTTCATCTAAATCTTTACCACGGATAGCCGTATCAGCCAGTACGATAACACCAATTGGTTGCACTTCTAAAATACCACCAGAGAGGTAAATTAGCTCTTCTTCACCAGATTGCTTAGTAATACGTACCATGCCCGGTTTTATGGCAGTCAGCAGCGGGGTGTGCTGTGGATAAATCCCCAGTTCACCTTCACTACCTGTCACCTGAATTTTCTGTACCAGTCCTTCAAACATCTGTTTTTCAGCACTGACAACTGTCAGGTGGTATGTCATTGCAGCTACCATATCAAACTCCCGTCAGCCAGATTAAAGCTTCTTAGCTTTTTCCACAGCTTCTTCAATGGTACCAACCATGTAGAACGCCTGTTCTGGCAGGTGGTCGTAATCGCCATTCAGAATACCACTGAAACCACGGATAGTGTCTTTCAGGGAAACGAACTTACCTGGTGAACCGGTAAAGACTTCTGCAACGAAGAATGGTTGAGACAGGAAGCGCTGGATCTTACGAGCACGAGCAACAACCAGTTTGTCTTCTTCAGACAATTCATCCATACCCAGAATTGCAATAATATCTTTCAGTTCTTGGTAACGCTGAAGGATAGACTGAACGCCACGTGCAACATCATAGTGCTCTTGACCAACAACGAGTGGGTCAAGCTGACGGCTGGTAGAATCCAGAGGGTCAACCGCTGGGTAGATACCCAAAGAAGCGATTTGACGGCTCAGAACCACGGTTGCGTCTAAGTGAGCAAAGGTTGTTGCTGGTGATGGGTCAGTCAAGTCATCCGCAGGTACGTAAACAGCTTGTACAGAGGTGATTGAACCCGTCTTAGTAGAAGTGATACGTTCTTGAAGAACGCCCATCTCTTCTGCCAATGTTGGCTGATAACCTACTGCTGATGGCATACGACCTAATAGCGCGGATACTTCTGTACCTGCCAGTGTATAACGATAGATGTTATCCACGAACAATAGAACATCACGGCCTTCATCACGGAATTTTTCCGCCATAGTCAGACCAGTCAGAGCAACACGCAGACGGTTTCCTGGTGGCTCGTTCATTTGACCATAAACCAGCGATACTTTATCCAGAACGTTAGAGTCAGTCATTTCATGATAGAAGTCGTTACCTTCACGGGTACGCTCACCAACACCCGCGAACACTGAGTAACCTGAGTGCTCAATCGCGATGTTACGGATAAGTTCCATCATGTTTACTGTTTTACCAACACCCGCACCACCGAACAGACCAACTTTACCACCTTTCGCGAATGGACAGATTAAGTCCATTACTTTGATACCGGTTTCGAGTAATTCTGTTGAGCTTGATAGCTCTTCGTAGCTTGGCGCAGCACGGTGAATAGACCAGCGCTCTTCTTCGCCGATATCACCTTTCATATCAATAGGCTGGCCCAGAACGTTCATGATACGTCCCAGAGTTGCTTTACCTACTGGTACTTCAATTGGGTTTTCTAAATCTGTAACTATTAAACCACGGCTCAAACCATCTGATGTACCCATTGCGATACAACGGACAACACCGCCGCCTAACTGTTGCTGAACTTCCAGCACGAGTTTTTCTTTACCGTTCATAACCTCAAGAGCATTGTACACTTTTGGTACCGCATCTTGAGGGAACTCGACGTCCACAACGGCGCCGATTACCTGGATAATCTTTCCAGTAGCCATCTTGAATCCTCTACGTAATTCGTAAACCTAGCTGTTAAACCGCGGAAGCACCTGAAACAATTTCGGTAAGCTCCTGAGTAATGCTAGCCTGACGAGCTTTGTTGTAAACCAACTGCAACTCTTTGATCAGGTTTCCACCATTATCAGTAGCCGCTTTCATCGCTACCATTCGTGCGGCCTGCTCACTAGCTAGGTTTTCAACGACGCCCTGATAAACCTGAGACTCGATATAACGACGTAGCAGGGTATCCAGCAACGCCTTAGGATCGGGTTCATATATATAATCCCAAGATTTTTTCTTCAATGTTTCGTCATTGCTTGGTGGCAATGGCAGAAGTTGAAGAATAGTAGGCTCTTGAGACATTGTATTGATGAACTTGTTTGTCACCACATACAGTTTATCTAAACGCCCTTCATCATAGGCTTGTAGCATAGAGTTAACTGGACCAATCAAATCCGAAAGCGTTGGGTTATCCCCCATTCCAGTTACTTGTGTAACGACATTGCCGCCAACAGAACCGAAGAATGAAACTGCTTTAGAACCGATTAAAGCCAAATCAACCTGAACATTTTTTTCAGACCATGACTTCATATCTGCTAGTAACTTTTTGAACAAGTTAATGTTCAAACCACCACATAGACCACGGTCTGTTGAAACAACCAGATACCCGACGCGTTTAACTTCACGCTCTTCGAGATATGGGTGTTTATATTCCAGATTACCTAACGCTAGGTGACCAATCACACTGCGCATGGTTTCTGCATAAGGACGGCTGGCCGCCATGCGTTCCTGCGATTTACGCATTTTGGACGCAGCAACCATTTCCATCGCTTTAGTGATCTTTTGCGTGTTTTGCACGCTGGCGATCTTGGAACGTATCTCTTTTGCGCCGGCCATCTCTGCTTCTCCTTATTAACCAGACGGCCCACTAAAATTCATGGGCCGAATAGTATTACCAGGACTGGGTTGCTTTAAATGATTCGAGGAGTTGTTTCAACTTACCTTCGATTTCATCGTTATAGTTACCCTTCTGGCCGATTTGATTCATAAGGTCAGCATGCTCGCGCAATGCATAAGAAACTAATGCAGCTTCAAACGCACCAATTTTCGCTAACTCAACATCGTCCAAATATCCACGTTCTGCAGCAAACAGAGAAAGAGCCTGTTCCGCTACTGACATAGGTGCATATTGTTTCTGTTTGAGCAACTCAGTTACTTTCTGACCATGGCTCAACTGTTTACGAGTTGCGTCATCAAGGTCGGAAGCAAACTGAGCAAACGCAGCCAGTTCACGATATTGAGCAAGTGCAGTACGGATACCACCAGACAGTTTCTTGATAATTTTAGTCTGAGCAGCACCACCAACACGAGATACTGAAATACCTGGGTTAACCGCTGGACGAATACCAGAGTTAAACAGGTTAGATTCCAGGAAGATCTGACCATCAGTAATCGAAATTACGTTCGTTGGTACGAATGCAGAAACGTCACCGCCTTGAGTTTCAATGATAGGCAGAGCCGTCAGTGAACCAGTTTGGCCTTTTACTTCACCTTTAGTAAAGTTTTCAACGTATTCAGCGTTAACACGAGCAGCACGCTCAAGTAAACGTGAGTGCAGATAGAAAACATCACCTGGATAAGCTTCACGTCCTGGCGGACGACGTAGCAACAGTGAAATTTGACGGTATGCAACAGCCTGTTTAGACAGGTCATCATAAACGATCAGAGCATCTTCACCGCGGTCACGGAAGTATTCACCCATTGCACAGCCAGAGTAGGCTGAAAGGTATTGCAGTGCAGCTGATTCAGATGCAGTTGCAACAACAACAATCGTATTTGCCAGTGCGCCGTGTTCTTCGAGTTTACGAACTACGTTAGAAACGGTAGACGCTTTCTGACCGATAGCAACATAAACACATTTGATACCAGAGTCGCGTTGGTTGATGATTGCATCGATAGCCAAAGCAGTTTTACCCGTTTGACGGTCACCGATAACAAGCTCACGCTGACCACGACCGATTGGAATCATCGCATCAACTGATTTATAACCAGTTTGTACAGGTTGATCAACCGATTGACGTTCGATAACACCTGGAGCAATAACTTCTATTGGCGAGAAGCCATCGTTCTCAACAGGGCCTTTACCATCAATAGGCTCACCCAGTGTATTCACAATACGTCCCAACAGGCCACGGCCAACTGGAACTTCAAGAATACGACCAGTACATTTAACTTTCATTCCTTCTGCCAAATCGGCATAAGGGCCCATGACAACAGCACCAACAGAGTCGCGCTCTAAGTTCAATGCAATTGCGTAACGGTTGCCAGGCAGTGCGATCATCTCACCCTGCATGACTTCGGCTAAGCCGTGGACACGAATGATACCGTCATTAACGGATACAATCGTACCTTCGTTGTGAGCTTCACTCACTACATCGAACTGAGCAATACGCTGTTTGATCAGTTCGCTGATTTCGGTGGAATTCAGTTGCATATGCTCCAGTCCCCTTAAGACTGCAAGACGTCTGTTAAACGCTCTAAGCGACCGCGGACACTCCCGTCAATAACGAGATCTCCCGCACGAATGATCACTCCAGCAATAACAGACTTATCAATTTTGCAATTCAGCTTAACTTTGCGTGACAGACGTTTTTCCATCGCTGCAGAAATTTTGGCCGACTGCTGCTCATTCAGTTCGGTGGCAGAAATCACATCAACTTCAATAGTTGATTCCAGAGTATCACGCAATTGAATAAATTGAGCTAACACTTCTGGTAGCGTACTTAAACGCCCATTATCCGCCATAATACGAATCAGATTTTGAACATGCTCGTCAATTTCATCTCCGCAAACAGAGATAAACGTTTTAGCTAATCGTTCTGGTGCAATAGAACCAGAAAGTAGCTCACCAACCTGTTCATTGCGCGTCACCTCAGAGGTGAAGGCCAGCATATTCTGCCATTTATCAACAGACTGGTTTTCCACAGCAAAATCAAAAGCTGCTTTGGCGTAGGGGCGAGCTACAGTAGCAATTTCAGACATGCCCCTCCCTCCTTACAGTTCAGCGACTAGTTTATCAACGATGTCGCTGTTGGCAGCTTCATCCACGGAACGTTCGATGATCTTCTCGGCACCTGCGATAGCAAGCATCGCAACCTGTTTACGTAACTCTTCACGTGCACGTTTACGCTCAGCATCAATTTCGGATTGAGCTTGCGCGACGATTTTTGCACGTTCTGTTTCAGCTTCCGCTTTAGCTTCTTCAATCATCTGATTGCGTTGTTTATTCGCTTGTTCGATGATGACTTGCGCTTCAGCTTTTGCTGTTTTCAGTCGGTCGGTTGCATCGGTTTGCGCCAGTTCCAGGTTCTTTTTAGCACGTTCTGCAGAAGATAAACCGTCAGCAATTTCTTTTTGACGTTTTTCTATGGCCGCCATAATCGGAGGCCATACATATTTCATACAGAACCAAACAAACAGGACAAACGCGATAGCCTGGCCGAGGATTGTTGCATTTAGATTCACAGACAATACCTCTTGTTAATTAATGAGTTAATGTTCTAAGTGTTCTGTAAATTAGCCAGCAACAGCGAACATTACATACAGGCCCAGACCAACAGCAATCATCGGAATAGCATCAACAAGGCCCATTACGATAAAGAACTGTGTACGCAGCAGAGGGATTAAATCCGGCTGACGAGCAGCACCTTCTAAAAATTTACCACCTAGGATGCCGATACCGATCGCAGCACCGATCGCCGCTAAGCCCATCATAATAGCAGCAGCCATGTACAGCAGATCCATATTCAGGTTTTCCATGACAGTCTCCAGTTTGTTTCAATTAATACAATTATTGATAGTTAAATTAATGTTCTTCAGATGCCATCGAGAGATAGACAACAGTCAGAACCATAAATATAAAGGCTTGTAGCGTAATAATCAGTATGTGGAAGATAGCCCAAGGGAGGCTTAACAACCACTGTGACCACCACGGAAGCAGAGCCGCGATAAGAATAAAGATCAATTCACCTGCATACATGTTACCAAACAGTCGCAGACCGAGTGATACAGGTTTTGACAGCAGGCTTACCCCTTCGAGAATTAAGTTGATAGGGATAAAGACAGGATGATTAAAAGGTTGCATAGTCAACTCTTTCGTAAATCCGCCAATGCCTTTCATCTTAATGCTGTAGAAGAGGATCAGGATAAACACACCAATTGCCATCGACATAGTGACGCTAACATCTGCAGTTGGAACTGCACGCAGAGCTGGCAATCCTAAATAGTGCTCACCAATATACGGAAGGAAATCAATTGGTAGTAAATCCATAAGGTTCATTAAAAATACCCAGACGAACACGGTTAATGCCAACGGGGCAATAACTTTGCTCTTACCGTGATACATATCACGTACTGTGTTATCAACGAAACCAATGATCAGTTCTATTGCAGTCTGTAACTTACCGGGTACGCCACTAGTTGCACGAACTGCAATTCTTCTAAATAGCCACAGGAACAGTGCCCCAAGAACTATGGAGAAAAAAAGCGAGTCAATGTTCAACGTCCAGAACGTTGTATCACTAGCGTGGGGATCGACCAACTTAAAGGTACGTAAGTCCAACTGAAGGTTTCTCAGATGGTGGCTTATGTACTCATTTGTAGTCATCACTTCTCCTGATGCAGACATGATGCCTCTTACCCTTTTGTAGTTTAAAAATACTTACCGTTTAAAAACGGCCGGTGCAACAATCTGAACAATTAGCACCGCTAAATAGGTCAAACCCAGTGGTGTCAATGACGCTTTGAACACACCAAATGCAACAACCAATACAGTAATAGTTGTCACAACCTTTAGCCCTGCTCCTAATGCAAAGAACCAGGCAATGCGGACAGGTTCATCCTCTTCTTTTGCTTTCTGGAAGTGTGCTAGCAGCATAAATACGATATTTGGTAACCAGCATGCTAAACCACCCGCAAGAGCAGAGGCCCCCCATTCTATACTATTTGCACAGAAAGCCCCACTGAGGATAACAAAAGTTATTAACTGAAAAGACAACAGCTTTACCGCATGCTTGTTGTCGTAAAGGGATACAGACATAACTTTTTGTGTACTCCCAGCTATTCTCAGCCTCAGAAACGCTAAGTGTTGTATAAAACTGCCTTTGCTTTAGTGTGTCAAGAGACAAAAACGAGCAAATTATACGGGCAGGCGAAATGAATTCAATCAGTAAGTAGCGAAAAGGTGAATAAATATTTAATTTTTTCGAGATAGCGCAGAAATGTGGCAATAATAATTAATAAATTGTTAACGACCCAACCTCAAGAAACATTTTTTTGTGATAAATATCACAATATATATTTACTGAACTCTCCATTCACTCTGGCTTTCTTATGAAGAAAAAAGATATTTGAGCAGTAAATCAAATAATTAAAACCGATAATTTTTAATCAAAAAAAATATTTAATAAATTAAATATTTCATTATTAATCATCTCAGCAATAACCTAAATTCTCTAAAATATCCATTTAGCTATATTTTTTAGTGCCTAAGCATTATTTTTTATAGTTATTCGTTATTACCATGTAAACACGACGTAAATTCCGAAGTGGGAAAATAGAAGCTAAAAGAAAAATAGCAGTAACATTGTAAATGTGACTGCTAAAGCTCTAAAAGATAAATATATTTGATAATAATTAACTTTATTTAATCGAAATAATAACCAAGTGACGTTGCTCATCGAGCTCAGGAACTTTTAAGTCTGTCACTGACTCGATTGAAAAACCGGCTGGTAGATCGGCAAGTTCTTCATCACGCACTACACCTTTCAGCGCATAAAATTGCCCTGAAGCACTTGGAAGATGATGGCACCAACTCAACATATCACTTAGAGATGCAAACGCACGGCTGATCACGCCATCAAAACCCGTTTCAGCTTGGTATTCTTCAACACGATATTGAACAGGTTCGATATTGTTTAGTCCTAATTCATGTTGTACTTGTTTTAGGAAGCGAATTCGCTTGCCTAAGCTATCCAACAAAACAAAATGAGAATCAGGACGAACGATGGCTAGTGGTACACCAGGTAGTCCTGGGCCTGTACCCACATCAATAAATGATGTTCCCCTGAGCTGACCGTTCACCACAATGCTATCCATAATATGACGGACTAACATTTGTTGAGGGTCTCGAACAGAAGTCAGATTATAGGCTTTGTTCCATTTAACTAATAATTCGACATAACCCACTAGTTGCTGTTTTTGTTTTTCAGTTAATGCAATATCAGCCAATGCGGATAAACGAGTCAGTTGTGCGAGTAAACTCATATTTAAGCGCTCCTACGTAGCATGCCTTGCTTTTTCAACCAGACAAGTAGGATTGAAATTGCCGCTGGAGTAACACCAGAAATACGTGAAGCTTGGCCGACTGAAGTTGGCTTGTGATCGTTCAGTTTTGCCATCACTTCATTCGATAAGCCTTTCACTTGTTGATAATCAAGATCAACAGGAAGCAGTGTATTTTCATTACGTAACTGACGTTCGATCTCTTCTTGCTGACGAGCAATATAACCTTCATATTTAACTTGGATTTCTACTTGATCAGCAGCTTGAGGATCAGTAATACCTGGCGCAAAACGACTAAGTGAGATCAGTTTTTTATAGTCCATTTCAGGACGACGTAATAGTTCTTCACCATTAGCTTCTTTCGAAAGCGGTACTGATAGTATTTGGTCAATTTCTTCATGACCTTCAGCTTTAGGATGAACCCAAATATCTTTCAAGCGTTGGCGTTCTTTTTCGATAAGTTCCACTTTGTTATTAAAGTGAGCCCAACGAACATCATCGACGAGACCTAATTCACGACCTTTTTCTGTCAGACGAAGGTCAGCGTTATCTTCTCGCAGCATTAATCGGTATTCAGCACGTGAAGTAAACATGCGGTACGGTTCTTTGGTACCTAATGTACACAGATCGTCCACTAAAACACCGATGTAAGCTTGATCACGGCGAGGGAACCAACCATCTAAACCAAATGCATATTGAGCCGCATTCAAGCCAGCAAGCAGTCCTTGAGCTCCAGCTTCTTCATATCCAGTGGTTCCGTTAATTTGGCCAGCAAAGAACAGACCATTGATAAATTTGCTTTCAAGTGTTTGTTTTAGATCTCTTGGGTCGAAGAAATCATATTCGATAGCATAACCAGGGCGAATGATCCTTGCATTTTCCATTCCCTTCATCGAATGGACAATTTGCATTTGAACATCAAACGGTAAACTGGTTGAGATCCCATTCGGATATATTTCGTTGCTGGTTAAACCTTCAGGTTCTAAAAAGATCTGGTGAGCATTACGATCAGCAAAACGCATGACTTTATCTTCGATCGAAGGGCAGTAGCGAGGGCCGATCCCTTCAATGATCCCTGTATACATTGGGCTACGATCAAGATTATTTCTAATCACATCATGCGTTTTTTCATTGGTATGAGTGATATGACAAGGCATTTGCTCTGGGTGCTGATCTTGTGAGCCTAAAAATGAGAAAACAGGCATCGGGTTATCACCCAATTGCTGTTCTAATTGGCTAAAATCAATTGTTCGCGCATCAATTCTTGGTGGTGTACCTGTTTTTAAACGGTTAACACGTAAAGGTAATTCCCTTAAACGTTGTGACAGAGATATTGCTGGCGGATCACCTGCTCGACCACCACTATAATTCTCTAGACCAATATGAATTTTGCCATCAAGGAAGGTGCCAACCGTTAGCACAACTGATTTAGCTCTAAACTTAATTCCCATGCGGGTTACAGCACCGGTTACAGTGTTGTTTTCCACAATGAGATCTTCTACAGGCTGTTGAAAGATCATCAAATTAGGTTGGTTTTCTAAAGCTGTTCTTACTGCTAATCGGTAAAGAACTCGGTCAGCTTGTGCTCGAGTTGCACGAACTGCTGGCCCTTTGCTTGCATTCAAAGTTCTAAATTGAATCCCCGCTTTATCAGTTGCGGTAGCCATTAAACCGCCTAGAGCATCAATCTCTTTTACCAGATGACCCTTACCGATCCCACCGATGGCTGGGTTGCAAGACATCTGACCCAATGTATCAATATTGTGAGTCAGTAATAGGGTTTGACGCCCCATACGTGCAGCTGCCATTGCTGCTTCAGTACCGGCATGACCGCCACCGATTACGATGACGTCAAATTGCTCTGGATAAAACATGTGTGAACCTTACGTTAGGAAAATGCTGAGTGCCGCATTTGAGGAGTGAATACTACTCAAGTTTTAAGGATAGACCAAGCCCTGTTGATCCGAGCCTTATAGTATTAAGATCTTTTTATTTAAAGATCTCTTTATTAGATCTTTTATTAGGATCAGACATATCTGTGGATAACTGAATATTCACTATAAAGATCATCAAAGTGTAAAGGATCATATACTGTGAATGATCCGTGATCCTATTGCGTATAAGCTGGGTGCAAAAAGGGTAGTTATGCACAGGGGGATCACTCCCTAAAACTTATACTATGGATAACTACCGGTTAATACCGTGATCTTACCAGAGTTATCCACAACTGACTGCTGTTATTTTAAACGATTTAGAGTTCAACTGCCCAAATTTTAACCCATTCTCCTGCCGGATCCTCGGGTATTTCATGTTGCTGAACATCGATTTCAAGGTTTTCACCGATCCTTTTAGCGCCATGATCGAGCAATAAAGTACTTAATGTCTGGATCGCACCACAGAAAGTGTCATATTCCGAGCTGCCGATACCAACAGCACCAAATTGCACTTTACTTAGGTCAGGTGATTGATTTGCTATTTCTTCAGCGAGAGGTTGAATATTTTCAGGAAGATCACCCGCACCGTGAGTGGAACTCACGACCAGCCATATGCCTTCAAGTGGAAGTGAATCAAGCTCAGGGCCGTGTTGAACATTAGTTTCATGGCCGAGTTCTTCTAATATCTCTGCCATATGCTCAGCAACATATTCAGCACTGCCCATTGTGCTGCCGCTTATAAGGGTTACTTTTGTCATGGTGATTCCCGATAGCAATAATTGGGCGCTATTGTACGCTGTGAATGAGCTGGGATCTACCTGTGGATAATGTGGTTATCTAATTTTTTTTTAAGGGCTAATTGTTCGCATGATCGGGTTCTGTAGCGAGATCAGCGTTTCAGTGGACTGTATTTCATCGATAGTTTGAATTTTGTTGATAAGTACATCTTGAAGAGAATCGATCGATCGGCACATGACCTTTATAAAAATACTGTATTGGCCTGTTGTATAGTAAACCTCAACCACTTCTTCTAATGCATCAAGCTTTTTAACTGCGGTAGGATAATCTTTAGCACTTTTCAATATGATCCCAATAAAGCAGCACACATCAAAACCTAACTGTTTTGGACTGATATCAATGCGTGTACCTGTAATAATTCCAGCTTGCTTCATTTTTTCAACACGAACGTGAATTGTTCCAGGACTAACTAAGAATTTTTTTGCCAATTCAGCATAAGCTGTACGGGCATTTTTCATTAATTCGTGAAGTATGTCACGATCGAGATTATCGATCTGATAATTTTCAGCCATTATTTGCTCCTTATTTTAACGAATTATCATTTTTAAACCTATTTTTTTAGATAAAATTAATGGTAAAGGGTTTTTTTGATGAAGTATATTGAATTTGTACCCTGTTTTGTTGCTTAATCTACACATCGGCTAACGCAGCTAACAAATTATGGGTGAATACAATGGACAAATCATTTATCGAACAACAACAACAAATCAGTTTTGTAAAATCATATTTCTCACGTTTACTTGAAAAAGAACTTGGCTTAATTGAAGTTCAAGGTCCTATCTTAAGTCGTCTAGGGGATGGTACTCAGGACAACTTATCTGGCCATGAAAAAGCAGTTCAAGTAAAAGTGAAATCAATTCCTGACGCAACCTTTGAAGTGGTTCATTCTTTAGCTAAATGGAAACGCAAAACTTTAGGTCGTTTTGATTTTCAAGAAGGCCAAGGACTGTACACTCATATGAAAGCGTTACGTCCGGACGAGGATCGCTTAACACCAATCCACTCTGTCTATGTAGATCAGTGGGATTGGGAAAAAGTGATGGCAGATGAGGAAAGAACGCTTCCTTATCTGAAGCAGACAGTGGGTAAAATATATCAGGCAATAAAACAAACAGAAGCCGCTATCAGTACCGAATTTGGACTGGCACCGTTCCTGCCAGACCAAATTCACTTTATCCACAGTGAAGAGTTACTCCAACGCTATCCTGATTTAGATGCAAAAGGTCGTGAGCGTGCGATTGCAAAAGAATTAGGTGCTGTTTTCCTTATTGGTATCGGTGGCAAGCTGTCTCACGGCGAATCACATGATGTACGTGCTCCAGACTATGATGACTGGACAACAGAAAACGAAGAAGGCTTCAAAGGCTTAAACGGCGACATTATTGTTTGGAACCCAGTATTAGAAGATGCATTTGAGATTTCTTCGATGGGTATCCGTGTAAGCCCTGAGAGTTTGACTCGCCAATTAGGTTTGACTGGTGATGAAAAACGTATGGAATTGGATTGGCATCAAGCACTGGTGCAAGGCAAAATGCCACAAACGATTGGTGGTGGGATTGGTCAGTCACGTTTAGTGATGTTGCTTCTGCAACGCCAACACATTGGCCAAGTTCAGTGTGGTGTTTGGTTACCAGAAACTCGTGAAACTATTGTTGGTATGCTGTAAGCATAGCTAACGACTAAAACGGCGCAATAGTCTGCTTTTTAACCCGGTATCAAAGCGCCAGATATGATCAAATATCTTCATGATGCCGGGCTTCCCATAATTTGAAACTGATACCGCATGGAAGCGGTATTTTCCTTTCTTTTGAAGGGTTCTTATCTTCTGTATCAATTCATCAGGTAAACGTTGAGCAACAAAATCCGAGATCACGACTGCATCAGCATCTGCCCACAAAGGCGATTCTAACCTTTTAACTGTTTCTTCTAAACAGCCAGCTAAGTCCGTACCACCACGAAATGTTTGATTCAAAAATCGGATGCATTGCTCTAATCCATCTGCTGATAATAGGTCATAGTGAACTATCTCTGTTGCAAATAGCATGATGTGACATGACCTATTATCCGCCAGCGCTATTTTCATCAATGCGAGACAAAACGCTTTTGCACAGCGTTCATTTAGGCCGCCCATTGAACCTGAAGTATCAATACAGATAATAAACGGGCCTCTAGGCTGTTCTTCATCATGATGATGAAGAACAGGGCGTAATACCTGCCTTTCTTGCCAGCTTTCCCCTTGTAATCGATAAGTGAGAAGTTGTTTTTCTAGTAACTTACGATAGAACTCAAACTCAATTTCTTCTATACCTAGCATAGCTAATTCAGCAGGAAGTAATCGCAAAATATCATCACTTTGGCCAAGTCCTTCAACTTGTTCAGGAACGGTTTCAGGAACTTTTTCCATAATAGTCATGGGTTCCATGATGATGCTGTCATCAGGTAATGATCGCGCTGATTGGCTTCTACCTAATAGTTGAGCTATTTTTTCAAGTTCAGGTTGCTGGCGTAAAAAATCACTATAGCGAGTCAATAATTTGTCATTATAAACAGAGGTGCTGGTAGCACCTTTGCTTAAATCCCATAAACGTCCAGCTGCTCTTTCATTTTCACCTAAAATTTCTTCGAGATTACCACTCAGTGCAAGCCGTCTTTGTAGCTCTGCTAATAGTTGTTCTTTTTCTTGTTCTAATAATTCTTTATGTAAAGTCGTAACTTGTAATATCAAACTGATACGCCAGCGTTGGATAAAAAGGCTTTGCCGTGCGCTTTGGTTATCAATTTTTCCATTACCTAATTTGCATGCTTCCGTATAAAAAGGGGAATTCATTTGCTCTAATTTCGCTATAACTGTTGGTAATTGAGTGAAAAAGAGTTCTGTTGGATGCCCGAGTGACTGTTGATAAAGTTGAAATTCTTCGGTTAGCTGGGCGGGAACTAATGCATCTTGTAATTTTTGTTTGAGATCTTTTTTCCATTCCGATAAATCTTTCAACAGCGCTTTCTTTAATCGGGGGTGTTTTTCAAAGAAAACGGCTAATTGAGGTGTCGCGAGAAGAGAAATAATGATCTCTTCTATTAATTGGCTTTCATTAACAGAAAGCAATAAGTCTAGCGTAGCTAAGCTGAGCATCGCTAACTCACCACTTTACCAGTAATTTGGTTGCGTAACTGAGTCAGTTTTTCTGTTAGCTTGATAAAACTACCATCAATACCAGCCATCCAACTTGGGTCTATAAATAAGTTAGGTTGTTGTTTTTCAAATTGATAGCGTGCGGATTGTATTTCATTTTGAATATTATCAAGCTTATCTAACCAAGTTTTATTATCTGTTTTTTCTACCGTAGCAGCTTGCTCTTGTAAATAGAGAGTTGAGGTTTGATTACTGGCATCTAATAGTTGTATCTGGTTTAAATTGCTAATCTCGGCTGAAATTTCTTGTGCAAACCCAATTCCATTAAGGTGGGCGGAAAGTGTGGTGCCTTTAACCAAAAAATGGGTGAGTAATTTTTTATCTGTAGTAATAAACGTCACTTTCATATCATGTAATTGCAATGGTTTATGTAAAAACAGTGTTAAACGGCCTTCTTTTATATCTTCAGGGAGAGTATAAGAAGGCCGTCGTGCAAACATTGCCGTACTTTTATTAACTTTAAACGCATTTTGGTTGTTTTGATCTTGTGTTGAATATGTCCATTCTTGATATAACTGTTCAAGTTCTCGGGATAATTTCCGTTGTTGCCAGCCATCTTCTTCTAATATCGATTTAAGCAATTGAGGTAAAACATTCATGGATTGCATGTCATGCCATAAGCAATCTTTCAACAATATGATATCGAGGGGGGATACGGCGTTTCTGCCATTAAAAAATGCACTTGCTTGTAATAAATAAACTGCTTTTTTCCAGCGTCTATCGGAAACATAAAGATTTTTTTCAGTGACATCGAGCTGCTGGCGAAGTTGATAAATTAATTCAAAACAGTGATCAGGCAACGCAATTTTCGGTATTTCTAGTTGCCATTCATAGTATTCTTCATCGCTAATTTTTAAGTGTTCAGGCACCAATGATTCATCTTGAGGTGACTTACCTGTTAATAAAGCCCGGAAATTTTGTTTTTCTTGAACGTTATCGAGCCAAATACGGATTAACATTCTGTCAAATAGCGCTTCAAGACTATTATCCGCATCTGGTAGTTCATTAGAGGCCGTCACTAATAAACGCATAGGAATAGCAGCTTCACCATCACCATTACGGAATTTTCGTTCATTGATTGCAGTCAGTAGAGTATTGAGAATTGCAGGGCCTGCTTTCCAAATTTCGTCGAGAAAAACCACTTCTGAATCAGGTAAATATCCCTTTGTTAGTCGCTGATAGCGCCCTTCATCTTTTAGTGCTTGAATTGATAACGGCCCAAAAATTTCTTCAGGTGTTGAAAAACGTGTCATTAAGTATTCAAAGGCATTGGCATGACGAAATGCATACTTCATTCGACGCGCTATTAAGCTTTTGGCTATACCAGGAGGACCTAAGAGGAAAACACTTTCACCACTTAAGGTCGCTAATAGGCATAAACGGATAGCGTGCTGACGTTCATACAAGCCACTTTCAAGGTAGTTGCTAAGTTGAGCAATTCGTTCCGCTATCTGCATATCCGTTCCTTTTATTATTTAGGGTTATCCTTCGGAGCCCCTAGGGGCTGTTGATCTTAACTGCTTATTTTACTTCACTAATTGATTGAAATGACATCAATTTCATTCTACCTATTGAGGCTATTAAAAAATATCATCACAACCCCAAACCGTAAAGGAAAGCGCCCTTCGGGTTCGATTAAACGTGATTTTTCGCTGTGTTGAGCGACGCTTGTCTAGTCCACTCGCCTTGCTTTTTTTGTCTTAACTAAAGACGTGTAATTCGAATAAAAATTGACCTTCAAAGATCAACAGCCCCTAGGTTATCTACCGAGCGATGAATTGTGCAATGAATTTTATTATTTTTCTTTGATGACTATTAATATCTCAAAAATGATTCAATATTAATTAATTCAATAACTTCATCTTTTAATGCCTTTTCATCGGCAACGAAACGTTTCGATTGTGATCACAGATCTGATCTAACTAAATTGAGTTGTTCATTTTTTTATCTATTATTGGATTGAGCGAAACGTTTCGCTGTAGAGGGAGTGGCGAAAAAAATGAGAAAAGGTATTTTGCTTAATGCCAATATTGTGTCTGTGATAGCAAAAATGGGACATACCGACCACATTACTATCGCTGATGCTGGGTTACCTATCCCACAACAGGTTGAACGTATTGACTTAGCTATTACACAAGGGCTACCTGATTTTATGTCGGTATTGAATGTGGTTATTCAAGAGATGCAAGTTGAAAAAATCATCTTAGCGGAAGAGATAACTACCATTAATCCTGAAGTAAAAAGTGCCATTTTGGCACTTTTGGAGCAATTATCTTTATCTCAAGGAAAACCCATTGAGGTGGAATATTGTCGCCATGAAATATTCAAACAAATGACGCATGACAGCAAAGCGGTGATTAGAACAGGGGAATGCTCACCTTTTGCTAATGTGATCCTCTGTTCTGGTGTGACTTTTTGAGGTATGTATGCAACCTTTATTAGAGCTTATCGGCATTGATAAATCGTTTCCTGGAGTCAAAGCACTTAGCCATGCTGCATTAAAAGTTTATCCGGGAAAAGTCATGGCGCTTGTTGGTGAAAATGGTGCAGGTAAATCCACTATGATGAAAGTGCTTACCGGTATCTACAGCAAAGATGCGGGTGCTATTCGTTATTTAGGCAAGGAAGTGGTATTCCATGGCCCTAAAAATTCACAAGAAGCGGGGATTGGCATTATTCATCAGGAATTGAACCTGATCCCGGAACTAACTATTGCTGAAAATATTTTTCTTGGTCGTGAATTTGTCAATAAATTTGGCAAAATTGACTGGAAAACGATGTTTAACGAATCAGATAAACTGCTAAAACATCTTAATCTTAATTATGACAGCCGCCAGCTGATTGCTGAGCTTTCAATTGGTGAGCAGCAAATGGTTGAGATAGCGAAAGTATTGAGCTTTGAATCTCAGGTCATCATTATGGATGAACCAACAGATGCCCTGACCGATACCGAAACAGCCTCACTATTTCGTGTGATTGAAGAGCTAAAAGCGCAAGGTCGCGGTATTGTCTATATTTCCCATCGACTAAAAGAAATTTTTGAAATCTGTGATGACGTGACGGTTTTTCGTGACGGGCAATTTATTGGTGAAAAACCTGTTAAAGAGCTAGAAGAAGAAACTCTGATAGAGATGATGGTAGGCCGTAAATTAGAAGAACAATATCCCCGTATTCAAGTTTCCGTGGGTAATGTGCGTTTACAAGTAGAAAACCTATCTGGGTCGGGGGTCGATAATGCAAGTTTTTCATTACGTAGCGGTGAAATTTTAGGTGTTTCAGGTTTGATGGGCGCTGGCCGAACTGAGTTAATGAAGATTATCTATGGTGCAGCGCTGAAAAAATCTGGTGAGGTTCGTCTGGAAGGTAAAATTATTTCACTAAAAACACCTCAAGATGGTTTGAATAGCGGCATTGTTTATATTTCCGAAGATCGTAAGCGCGATGGCTTGGTGCTTGGTATGTCCGTTAAAGAAAACATGTCATTGACGGCTCTTCGCTACTTTAGCCGCATGGGCGGAAACCTTAAACATAAAGAAGAGCAGCAAACTGTAGGCGATTTTATTCGCCTATTTAATATCAAAACACCATCAATGAATCAAATCATCGGTAATTTATCTGGCGGTAATCAACAAAAAGTGGCTATTGCTCGGGGCTTAATGACAAGGCCAAAAGTGTTGATTCTAGATGAACCAACGCGAGGTGTGGATGTTGGTGCAAAAAAAGAGATCTATCAGTTAATCAATCAATTTAAAAAAGAGGGGTTGAGCATCATTTTAGTGTCTTCTGAAATGCCAGAAGTTATTGGAATGAGTGATCGCATTCTTGTCATGCATGAAGGCCATATTAGCGGTGAATTCTCGGCCAAAGAAGCCACTCAAGAAGTTTTAATGGCAGCGGCTGTGGGTAAGCGTTATGGTTCAATTCAGGAGTTATCAGCATGAGTTCAAATATCGCAACATCAAAACGCTGGTTCAGCAAAGCATGGTTAATGGAGCAAAAGTCATTAATTGCGCTGTTAGTCTTAATTGCTATTGTCTCGTCACTCAGTCCTAATTTTTTTACAGTAAATAACCTCTTTAATATCCTCCAGCAGACATCGGTGAACGCCATTATGGCGGTAGGAATGACTCTGGTGATATTGACATCAGGTATTGACCTATCCGTTGGTTCATTACTTGCACTTACAGGTGCAGTTGCGGCATCAATGGTTGGCACAGATGTTAATGCTTTTGTGGCAGTGGCAGGCGCTTTAGCGCTGGGAGCTGCAATCGGTGCTTGTACTGGCGTGATTGTCGCAAAAGGTAAAGTGCAAGCATTTATTGCCACTTTAGTCATGATGCTACTACTGCGTGGTGTTACACGAGTTTATACCGATGGTAGCCCTATAAATACAGGATTTAGTGATAACGCCGATTTATTCGGTTGGTTTGGTATAGGCCGACCATTAGGAATTCCAACACCTGTTTGGTTAATGATTATTGTCTTTGTAGCAGCGTGGTATTTATTACACCACACTCGTCTAGGCCGCTATATCTATGCATTAGGTGGTAATGAAGCTGCGACTCGTTTATCGGGTATCAATGTTGATCGAATTAAAATCATTGTTTATGCACTGTGTGGCCTATTAGCTGCGCTCGCTAGCGTGATCGAAGTTGCTCGTCTCTCTTCTGCTCAACCTATGGCCGGTAATGGGTATGAGCTTGATGCGATTGCCGCTGTTGTGCTTGGTGGGACCAGCCTTGCTGGTGGTAAAGGTCGTATCGTTGGAACCTTGATCGGTGCTCTTATTTTAGGTTTTTTGAACAACGGCTTAAATTTATTAGGTATTTCATCAAATTACCAAATGATTGTGAAAGCCGTTGTCATCTTACTTGCGGTACTTGTTGATAATAAAAAATAAATATACTCGTCATACTTCAAATTGCCACCTAGCTACACCTTGAATTATTTAGAGTATATCGCCTACCCTACAGGAAAATTATTATGAAAATGAAAAAATTAGCAACATTGTTATCTGCGCTAGCACTGAGTGCAACAGTTAGTGTTAACGCAATGGCAAAAGATAGCATTGCTCTTGTCATCTCAACCTTAAATAACCCGTTTTTTGTGACGATGAAAGACAGTGCACAGAAAGAAGCAGATAAACTGGGTTATGAACTGATTGTTTTAGATTCACAGGATAATCCAGCCAAAGAGTTAGCAAACGTTCAAGATTTAACGGTGCGTGGAACTAAGTTAATGCTAATTAACCCAACGGACTCCGATGCAGTGGGTAATGCTATTATTATGGCAAACAAAGCGAAGATCCCAGTGATTACACTCGACCGTGCTGCAAATAAAGGTGATGTCGTAAGCCATGTTGCTTCTGATAACCGTATGGGCGGAAAAATGGCGGCTGATTTTATTGCACAGAAGCTAGGTAATGAGGCGAAAGTGATCCAATTGGAAGGTATTACAGGAACTTCAGCTGCTCGTGAACGCGGTGAAGGCTTTAGTGTTGGGGCGAAAGAACATAAGTTTAATGTACTCGCGAGTCAGCCTGCTGATTTCGATAGAACGAAAGGTTTAAACGTTATGCAAAATCTGTTAACTGCACACCCCACTGTACAAGCTGTTTTTGCTCAAAATGATGAAATGGCGTTAGGTGCGTTAAGAGCACTACAAACTGCGGGCCGTAATGATGTGCTGGTTGTTGGGTTTGATGGCACTAATGATGGCATTAAAGCTGTTGAGGGTGGTAAATTAGGCGCAACAGTTGCTCAGCGTCCTGATCAAATCGGAATTACTGGTGTACAAGTTGCTGATAAGATTTTAAAAGGTGAGAAAGTTGAATCAACAGTTCCTGTGGAGCTAGAACTGGTTGTGAAAAAATAGTAATGATAAACCGCCGTTAATCATTACGGCGGTTTATACCCATCATACTTCAAGTTGTAGGGTTGTTGGCTATGCTCAGTTATCCGCATTACATAGTTTATCTATGCTCATCGGATTGTTTTAAGGTATAGCTTCATTTGCCGTCTACCGACAACTCGAATTATCTTGGGTATATCTATTTGCGAATAAAAAATGCAAAAGGAAATAAATGTTATGGTTACAGCTAAACTTGTCGTTTTAGGTAGTATCAATGCTGATCATATTCTGAATATCGATCAATTTCCCCAACCCGGAGAAACGGTGAGAGGTAATCACTATCAGGTCGCATTCGGTGGTAAAGGCGCAAATCAGGCTGTTGCCGCGGGGCGTAGTGGTTCAGATATAACATTTATTGCCTGTGTAGGCGACGATAGCACAGGGAAAAATGTCAAAA
Source organism: Providencia burhodogranariea DSM 19968 (assembly GCF_000314855.2). Taxonomy (GTDB): domain Bacteria; phylum Pseudomonadota; class Gammaproteobacteria; order Enterobacterales; family Enterobacteriaceae; genus Providencia; species Providencia burhodogranariea. Next base: position 237,549 of record NZ_KB233226.1, read on the forward strand.
AACAACTTAAAACAGATAATATTCAAATTGACTGCATTGACGTTATTGAAGATGAAACGACAGGTGTTGCACTGATTTTTGTCAATCAGCAAGGCGAAAATGTGATCGGGATTAATGCTGGCGCAAATGCACATCTCACTACCGAACTAATTTCGACTTACCAACAAAAAATTATTGATGCTGATGCGTTGTTGATGCAGCTAGAGTCGCCGATTGAAACTGTCCAATTAGCTGCCGAGATAGCAAAAAAAAATAAGACGAAAGTAATTCTAAATCCTGCTCCTGCTCAAGCACTCCCTGATTCATTATTAGCATTGGTGGATATCATCACGCCAAATGAAACAGAAGCAGAACATTTAACTGGGATCCCTGTAGAAGATGAGTTAGGTGCGCAAGCCGCTGCCCAAGTATTGCACGATAAAGGTATCAGTAAAGTAATGATAACATTAGGTGCCCGAGGTGTTTGGTTCAGTGAGCAAGGCACTACAGGTAAAATTATTGCTGGATTTAAAGTGAAAGCCGTCGATACTATTGCCGCTGGTGATACCTTTAATGGTGCCTATGTGACGGCTTTACTTGAGGGAAAGAGCGATTCGGATGCAATAATTTTTGCGCACGCAGCCGCAGCTATAGCAGTGACTCGACCGGGCGCACAACCTTCTGTACCATGGCGTAATGAAATCGATGCGTTTTTAACTCAACAGGAATAACTTGTGGCAACAATGAAAGATGTTGCACGTCTTGCATGCGTGTCAACATCCACCGTGTCTCATGTCATCAATAAAAATCGTTATGTTAGCGAAAGCGTAACTTTGCGAGTAAAAAATGCCATTAAGCAGCTCAATTATGCACCATCCGCATTAGCGAGAAGCTTAAAAATGAATCGTACTAATACGATTGGTATGCTGTTGACAACAAGTAATAACCCTTTCTATGCAGAAATCGTTCGTGGTGTTGAACGTAGTTGCTACGAACGAGGCTATAGTTTGATTTTATGCAATACAGAAGGCGACCTCGAGCGAATGAACCATAGCTTAGAGACTCTATTACAAAAACGAGTTGATGGCTTACTGATCATGTGCACGGAAATACAAGGGCCATCAAAAGATTTACTTTCTCGTTACCCCGCAGTGCCAACCGTTATGATGGATTGGTCTCCATTTGAATCAGGTGGCGATATTATTCAAGATAACTCTTTTCTTGGCGGTAAAATCGCGACACATTATTTAATTGATGCTGGATTTACACAAATTGCCTGTATTGCAGGGCCTCAAGATAAATCACCTGCTCGTGCTCGTTTTCAGGGGTTTATGGAAGCAATGAAACAATCATCACTTAATGTTCCTGAGGAATATATTATTTTCAGTGATTTTGAATTTGCTGGTGGGTTTGATTCAATGAACTATTTATTAGCATTAGCTAATCCACCTAAAGCAATTTTTGCTGGAAATGATGCAATGGCTGTTGGTGCATATCAGGCAATATTTCGCCAAGGTAAGATGGTTCCGGAAGATATTTCTATTATTGGCTATGACGATATTGATTTATCTTCTTATATGATCCCACCGTTGACGACAATTCATCAACCCAAAGATGAGTTAGGCAAATTAGCCGTCAATCAATTAATCCATCGGATGGATAACCCTCTGGCTGAAGGTAATGTCATTGTATTGACGCCCAAACTGGTTGAGCGTCAATCGGTTAAACGTTGCTAATCATTATTTGACGCTTGGGTTTTACTTTTTATTAAGTTCTCGCCATCATTTTTATTGAGTAGTAAGAAAACAAACGCTGAAATTACAGTAATGATACCGACAGTAATAAAGGTGTAATGGAAGTTATCCACGGTGTTACCTCCCGGTAAACCGTCATAATAACTTAAGATGGCTGCACTCACTGCGATACCAAAGCTAATTGATAATTGCTGAGTTACTGCCAACATACTGTTTCCTGCGCTGGCATTGTTATCAGTTAAATCGGCTAAGCAAATAGTGTTCATCGCAGTAAATTGTGTGGACATCACCATACCAAGAATAAATAAAGGTATGATCATTAAATAAATAGACATATTTGGCGTTTGGAGCGAAAACTGGGTGATCATTAAACCTATAATCAAGGTGACAACAAATAGAGTCTTGCGGAAGCCGTAGTCGGTTAATATTCGCGTTACCGCAGATTTTGCAATAATCGACCCGATAGCCATCGGTGCCATCATCATACCCGCAACAACAGCTTCATAGCCAAAGCCAACTTGTAACATTAATGGCATCAGAAATGGAATACTGCCTGTTCCCAAACGTGTTGCAAGATTGCCGCTAATTCCAATGCTAAAAGTGCGAGTTTTAAACAAATTTAATGGAATAATTGCATACTTAATACGTTTCGCATGGAAAATATACAGGAATAAGCAAAGAAATCCGCCTAAAACAAGAGAAGCAGGAACATATCCCGACAGAGATTTATGACTAAATAAATCTAGACTGACAGATAGCATCACTAGACCAAAACCGAAAAGCATAAATCCAAGTACATCAAACTTGCGTTTTGGCATTTTAAAGTCAGGCATATATTTAAAGGCATACACTATTCCGAGTATCCCAATAGGAATGTTAATAATAAAAATCCAATGCCATGTTACATAAGTGACAAGAATACCACCTAATAATGGGCCTAAGATTGGCCCAACTAAACCAGGGATAGTGACAAAGTTTAATATCGGCAGCAATTCGCTACGCGGATATGCCCTAATTAAAGCAAGACGTGCAACAGGCATCATCATTGCTCCACCTATACCTTGTATTACACGTGCCGTGACTAAAAAAGTAAGGGAGGGTGATAGCGCGCAAAGAAGAGAGCCGAATGAAAAGAGTGAGACCGCCATAATAAAGATACGCCGTGTACCAAATCTATCTGCAAACCAACCACTAACAGGAATAAGTAGTGCAACAGTTAGGGTATAACTGATAATTGCGGATTGCATCGCAAGCGGTGAGTGATCGAGACTTTTGGCGATATCAGGTAATGCAGTATTTAAAATGGTTGCATCGAGTGCTTGCATGAAAAAGGCCATTGCCGCAATCCATGGGAGGCCTGACATATTTTTAGCTGTTTGTAGCATTGGTAACCTATCAAATAAAGAGTTAACACCAAAATGGAAACTTATCGTGTTAGGCTTGTTCTTGTGTAATTGTTAATAACTTATAGCAGATATCAAACGCTTTAGCGCTATTGCCTTTTATTATGGCATTCGCGAGCTGTTGGTGAATTTCAACTTCAATAACATCATTTTCGGTGATTGCATCAAAATAGAATTGATAGACGGAACGGAATAGGTTAGCGAAAGAGATCAAAAACGGATTTGCACAAGCTTCATATATAGCTAAATGAAAAAGATGATCCACCTTTACCCAGCGTTGCCTATTAAATTGCTTAGCTAATGATTGCATCTCATTAGCAAAAAGTACTAACGACTGCTTCTGTTTATCTGTTGCATGCTTTGCAGCAAGGTAGCAAGCCTGTGGCTCAATTGCGAGGCGTACAATATGAAAATGTTTAAACACTATTGCTTGCTCATCACTGTTTATCCACCACTTAAGAAGATCTTGGTCGAGAAAATTCCAATTGGAGGAAGGCATCACCCTTGTGCCTATTCTTGGGCGTGCTAACAGCATGCCTTTGGCGGCTAAAATTTTAACTGCTTCTCGTATTGCTGTACGGCTAGCTTGGAACTTCTCTGATAGCTCATTTTCACTAGGTAGAATAGAACTCGGTAAGTAAGTACCTTTTAATATAAGCTGCCCAAGTTCTTCAGCAATAAGATAAGAAAGGTTTTTTTGCGAAGCAGTTTGCTGCTCACTAAATTCCATAATTAATCCCAATACATCATCTTAAGTGATTATATTACGTGAGAGAGGATAGAATTGCTGCTGAAATAATCAATTTACCCTACTATCTAGACGAATTATCACCACTTTGATGAAAAAAAACGCGAACGGAAAAAAAATGCAAAAAAAGGGTTGCCAGAATTTTTTAGCTCCCTATAATGCGCATCCACTGACCCACGATGAGTCAACGCAGAACGCGGTGACAAGCCAACAGGCACAACGTAGTCAGCGAGAGAATCTGAAAAGATAAGCGAAAAAAAAGCTTGACTCTCAACGAGGTTAGCGTAATATACGT
>NZ_KB233227.1:0-27752 GCF_000314855.2 Providencia burhodogranariea DSM 19968
CTCTTATCTCTTATCCCTTATCCCTTATCCCTTATCCCTCATTCTGACTTATCTTTAATCCGTCATCCTATTTACCCGTGAATATTTAGCGTGTTACTCTGCTCGAACTAACAGCATGAATGGATTATCACGATGTAAACTAGTGAGTAACAGCTCACTTGTTTTGTTTTATCTATCGCGTGAGATTAATACGTTAGAAAAATCAAAACTAGCCCCATACTCAAGCTGAATTGGCGATATAAATGCATCATCATGACTCAAACTAGTGAGTAACAGCTCACTTGTTCAAGCTAACCGTCTCGTAGTTATCGTTTTATTTAATTGAAAAATTTAGTGCTATTAGCTCTCGTTTATCATCATATAAGCAATATTCAGTATCAAAAAAGCAATTAAATTTAGAAACTTTGCTCTTAATATATATCATTCGTTTTATCAGTATTTTATCTTTTTATAATTTATAAATAAGAGTTCTAATATTGATATAATAATGAAATGAATTATAAATGATTTAAAATCAACAAATTATTTTTATTTTGTTATTTAATTTAATAAAGCTTCATGCTAATTACTTGAAATAATTTCAACTAACCTTGAAATGCTCGACAAGAAGAGCAACATCCGATAGATTATTTAGCATTCTAGAAGTCTAAACGTATAAATGTATAAAAGGGGATGAATGATGCCAATTCGTTTACCAGATGAATTGCCTGCGGTAAATTTCTTGCGGGAAGAAAATGTTTTTGTCATGACAACGACAAGAGCTAGCCTTCAGGAGATTCGTCCCTTGAAAGTGTTAATACTTAATTTAATGCCTAAAAAAATTGAGACTGAAAATCAATTTTTGCGTTTGTTATCAAATACTCCACTTCAAGTCGACATTCAATTATTACGAATTGATCAGCGTGAGTCGAAGAATACACCTACAGAGCATTTGAATACTTTTTATTGTGATTTTGAAGATATACAACATCAAAATTTTGATGGGCTGATCGTGACGGGAGCGCCTTTAGGTTTAGTTGAGTTTTGTGATGTCGCCTATTGGCAGCAAATTGAGAAAGTCATTCATTGGGCAAAAGATCACGTCACCTCTACACTCTTTGTTTGCTGGGCTGTACAAGCTGCACTCAAAGTATTGTATGACTTACCTAAATGGACACGTGAAGAAAAATTATCGGGAATATATCAGCATGACACACTTGAACCATTTTCTTTATTAACAAAGGGTTTTGATGGATCTTTCTATGCTCCACATTCTCGTTACGCTGATTTCCCCGAAGAGCTTATTCGTCAACACACTGACTTAGATATTTTAGCAAGTTCAGAAGATGCGGGTGCCTACTTATTTGCTTCAAAAGATAAGCGATTAGCTTTTGTCACAGGTCATCCTGAATATGATGGCGATACACTTTCACAAGAATATTGGCGTGATATTGATGCCGGGATCTCTCCAAAAATACCGTGTAATTATTTCAAAGACAATAATCCGGAAAAGCCTCCCATTGTTAATTGGCGTAGTCATGGACATCTTCTTTTCTCTAATTGGTTAAATTATTATGTGTACCAGATCACACCTTTCGATCTTGCTCATATGCATCCAACATTGGATTAAATAAAGATAGATTGTCCATTAAAGTTTATTTTTTTGAGTCAATTACCTGTGTTGCGTTAATTTCCCAACAATAAATATTGAGTTATAATTTAAATTAAGAATTAAAGCAGCCTAATATAGGCTGCTTTTTTGTTTTTTAATAAAAATTTAGTAATGTGTGTAATCTAATCAACACTTTGATTTAACAAAGATTTAATATTTTCTATAGATAAAAAGGAATTATAAATCATAAATGAATTTAAATTAATACATTATATATCAGTTAATTACGATTGAATTGATATATAATGGAAACTGTTTTTGATTTATTTTTATTTTGGTTTAATCTTAATTCTATCGACAGATATGAATAAGGATTGCACCATGGAGCCGCAGTTATCAGCATCAGTTTTAATATTCACAAATGAAATTAATCAGCAAGATAAGCAGGTCTTAACTGCTGACGTTATCGCTTTTCTTTCTAAATTGGCTGTGAAATTTTCGACTAGAAGAGACGAATTACTGGTTGAACGACTGGGTAAACAGCAAAAAATTGATTCTGGCATATTACCTAATTTTATTTCAGAAAGTGATTCCATTAAAAGTACGGATTGGAAAATCCAAAATATTCCTGAAGATCTGCTTGACCGTCGTGTTGAGATCACAGGACCTGTTGAGCGAAAGATGGTGATCAATGCGCTCAATGCAAATGTAAAAGTATTTATGGCAGATTTTGAAGATTCCCTTTCTCCGTCATGGGATAAATTGATCGATGGGCAAATCAACTTAAGTGATGCTATTCGAGGGGACATTTCATACACCAATGAGAATGGCAAAGTTTACCAACTAAAATCGAATCCGGCTGTACTGATTGCCCGTGTGCGTGGTCTTCATTTAGATGAAAAGCATGTTTTGCTTGATGGGGAACCTATACCCGGTGGATTATTTGATTTTGCACTGTACTTTTTTAATAACTATAAAGCGCTATTAGCGAAAGGTAGCGGTCCTTATTTCTATCTACCAAAACTGGAGTCTTGGCAGGAAGCCAAATGGTGGAGTGATGTCTTTAGTGCTGCAGAAGACAGTGTAGGCTTACCAAGAGGCACGATAAAAGCCACTGTATTGATTGAGACATTACCTGCTGTTTTCCAAATGGATGAAATTTTATATCACATGCGATATCACATTGTCGGGCTTAATTGTGGTCGTTGGGACTATATCTTCAGCTATATCAAAACATTAAAAGAGCATTCGGATAGGGTTTTACCTGATCGTCAAGTGGTGACAATGACTCAATCATTTTTAAGTGCTTATTCACGCCTATTGATTAAAACTTGCCATCGCAGAGGCGCTTTTGCCATGGGTGGAATGTCTGCGTTTATTCCAAGCAAAGACGCAGAGGAAAACAAAGCCATTTTAGCCAAGGTTAAAGCAGATAAAGAGCTAGAAGCACAAAATGGACATGATGGTTCATGGGTTGCTCATCCTGGGCTTGCAGATACGGTCATGGCTGTTTTCGATCAAGCATTTGGCGAACAAAAAAATCAATTACAAGTATCTCGTGAAACGGATGAAGAGATTACGGCACAGCAATTATTACAGCCTTGTGATGGTGAAAGAACAGAATCAGGTATGAGGGCAAATATTCGCATTGCCGTTCAATACATTGAAGCTTGGATCTCAGGAAATGGTTGTGTACCTATTTATGGATTGATGGAAGATGCGGCAACAGCTGAAATATCACGGACTTCTATTTGGCAATGGATTCGGCATGGTAAATCGTTATCGAATGGCGAAAAAGTGACGAAATTGCTCTTTGAAGAGATGCTAGATGAAGAGTTGCAAGTTATCCAAAAAGAACTTGGTGATCAACGATTTCAGAATGGTCGGTTTAGGGAAGCAGCTGATTTAATGAGAAAAATAACAACACAAGATGAGCTAATTGAATTCTTAACTATTCCTGGCTACCAATTAATCAACTAATAAACACCAAAATAACTCAAGTCATATGTAGCGAAATAGAGTTAACGCCTATGTCGCTTCAAATATCGCAGATATAGAATAATATCCGAAATACCCTACCAAAATAATAAGGAATACGAACATGACGACATCACGCGCAGAGCAGATTAACCAATTAGAAAATGAATGGAAAAAAGCACGCTGGAAAGGGATCACGCGTCCTTACAGCGCTGAAGAAGTTGTAAAACTGCGTGGGTCAGTGAATCCCGAGCATACCTTAGCAAGAAAAGGAGCCGAAAGATTGTGGGAGCAACTGCATGGCAGTTCTAAAAAAGGATATGTTAATGCGCTAGGTGCATTAACGGGAGGGCAGGCATTACAGCAAGCTAAAGCTGGTATTGAGGCAATTTACCTTTCCGGTTGGCAGGTGGCTGCGGATGCTAACACAGCTTCGAGTATGTACCCTGATCAATCTCTCTATCCAGTTGATTCGGTGCCTTCGGTCGTGAAAAAAATCAATAACACTTTTCGTCGAGCAGACCAAATTCAATGGGCAAATGGTGTAGGGCCTGAAAACCAAGAGTATATCGATTTCTTTCTCCCTATTGTGGCGGATGCTGAGGCTGGATTTGGTGGAGTACTTAATGCCTTTGAATTAATGAAGGGTATGATTGAAGCGGGTGCTGCCGCAGTTCATTTTGAAGATCAGCTTGCCGCGGTTAAAAAGTGTGGCCATATGGGTGGAAAAGTACTTGTACCAACTCAAGAAGCGATACAAAAACTTGTTGCAGCCCGATTAGCGGCAGATGTATCGGATGTTCCGACCATTTTGATTGCGAGAACTGATGCTGATGCAGCAGATCTCTTAACATCAGATTGCGATCCTTATGATGCAGAGTTTGTGGTTGGAGAAAGAACCCCTGAAGGTTTCTTCCGTACTCATGCTGGAATTGATCAAGCCATCAGTCGTGGATTAGCTTATGCCCCGTACGCAGACTTAGTTTGGTGTGAAACCTCTAAGCCTGACTTAGATGCCGCTCGTCAATTCGCTAAAGCAATCCATGAGCAATACCCTGGAAAATTATTGGCTTATAACTGTTCACCTTCATTTAATTGGCGAAAAAATCTCGATGATGCAACGATTGCGCGCTTCCAAGATGAACTGTCAGCGATGGGATACCGTTTCCAATTTATCACGTTAGCGGGCATTCACAGTATGTGGTTCAACATGTTCGATTTGGCTCATGCTTATGCTCAAGGTGAAGGCATGAAGCATTATGTTGAGAAGGTTCAAGAGCCTGAATTTGCTGCGATAAACAAAGGCTATACCTTCTCTTCGCATCAACAAGAAGTCGGTACTGGCTACTTTGATAAAGTAACAACTGTTATTCAAGGAGGAACATCGTCAGTGACAGCTTTAACTGGTTCGACGGAAGAGGATCAGTTCTAGATTGAGGTAATCTTTTTATTGTGCAACGCATATTTTCTTTTTGTTCATGTGTATCTGTTTTTGTGTTTTGCAGGCACTGTTTTTAGTGCCTTTTTTTATCGGGAGCCATTATGACATTATCGACAGAGCAGATAATTTCTCAGACCATTTTACAAGGCTTCGATGCGCAATACGGGCGCTTCTTAGAAATTACATCAGGTGCGCAAGAAAGATTTGAACGAGCAGATTGGCATGCGATTCAAGATGCAATGAAACAAAGAATACAACTTTATGACCATCACGTGGGGCTAGTTGTTGCTCAACTACAATTTATGGGGCTTGCCAAGTCATTGACGCCAGATATGCTCTCGAATATCAAACGCGTTTATACCGCGTTACTTCCGAACTATCCACGCTTTGAAATTGCCGAAAGTTTTTTTAATTCCGTTTATTGCCGGGTATTTCAACATCGAGAACTGACGCAGGACAATTTATTTATTTTCACTTCGCAGCCCGCTAGGCGTTTTAGTGATTTACCTAGACCTCTTGCTCGGGAGTATCCAGTGAATAACAATTTATTTAATGTGTTACAGGCAATACTCTGCGCATTACCATTGCGGTTACACTGGAGCTCTCTGACTCTAGATGTACAATACATTGTGGATACATTAGAAGAAAGGTTTCCAAATCTTGGTCAAGAAAAAGTCTGTTTACATATAGTGAATGAACTATTTTATCGAAATAAGGCAGCTTGGCTCGTTGGTAAGTTGATGGTCAATGATGAAGCTTATCCATTTTTACTACCAATACATCATGATATACAAGGTGAAATCTATGTTGATACTTGCTTAACAGGGTTTGATGAAGCAAGTATTGTTTTTGGTTTTGCTCGTTCGTATTTTATGGTTTATGCCCCTTTTCCAGCTGCATTAGTTTTTTGGTTACGGGATATTTTACCCAGTAAATCGATTGCAGAGCTGTATATGGCAATAGGATGTCAAAAGCATGGTAAAACTGAGTATTATCGTGAGTATCTGGCTTTTATTAATTTTTCACGTGAGCAATTTACTATCGCGCCAGGTGTTAAAGGCTTGGTGATGCTAGTATTTACCTCCCCTTCATTTGATCGTGTTTTTAAACTGATTAAAGATAAATTTGCGCCACAAAAAGAAGTGACAAGGGAGCGGGTGCAGGAGTGCTATCGATTAGTTAAAGAGCACGATAGAGTGGGGCGTATGGCCGATACTCAAGAATTTGAAAATTTTATTATTGATAAGCGTTATCTCAGTGATGAGTTGATGGAAGAATTATTAAAAGAAACACCGTCTCTGATTGAAGATTTAGGTGATAAAATATTAATTCGTCATTTATATATGGAAAGAAAGATGACACCGCTAAATATCTATATGGATCATGCTGACGAGACCCAGCTTCAGCATGTTATCGATGAGTATGGCCAAGCGATCAAACAGCTCGCGGCTGCCAATGTTTTTCCCGGTGACATGCTGTTTAAAAATTTTGGTGTGACACGTCATGGTCGTGTTGTTTTTTATGATTATGATGAAATTTGTTATATGACTGAAGTGAACTTTCGCTGCATTCCTGAGGCTATGTATCCTGAGCAAGAGTTATCAGCAGAACCTTGGTATAGCATTGGAGAACATGATGTTTTTCCAGAAGAATTTGCCCAATTTTTATGTCAGGATCCAAAAATACGAGTTTACTTACAGGAACGACACAGTAATTTATTTAGTGCGAAGTATTGGCAAGGCTTGCAAGATAGAATTCGCAGTGGTCATATCGAAGATGTTTATGCTTATCGTGAAGAACTACGTTTTTGTCGGCGTTTAGCTCACAAATAAACGAAATTTTAATTGTTCGTATTTAAAGTTCATAAAGCAAGTTGTGGATTTTATTCTATACATTTCGAAGCAAATTATTATATCTAATATAAATTAGTACATGAGATTAACATTGAATGAAAATAATAAAAGGAGAACATGAAAATCGAATTATTCAGAGTAAATATGACTGTTTTCAACAAATATTTGGTATGAAATTCAAAGACTATCATTAAAGTCATAATAGATAATGATTTTATTGAAATTTAATATTCGGTTAGAAAATAAAATGAAAATAAATTATACTAAATCTTATTGTGCTAATGAAAGAATGATAAATTTTACAGCGAAAGATGATTATATAAAATATCATGGTAGGTTTGAAGGTGAGTTAGTTAAAGTTTCAGAGAAAACAATTAATAATTTATTCTATGCTAGAAAAATAATAAAAAAAACACAGGATTTATTAAGGTTTGGTGCAGGAAATCAACATTGCGATATCATAAATACTAAAGGTGAAAGTTTTTTAAGGGCAAATTATGCCATGGCAAAGCATTGTGATTCTATTATTAGTCATGCAAAAATGTGTATTCAAACTCAAGCCGCTAATTGTTCTGGGCATGCGGATGTTGCATATTCCCTTATGGATAAAAACAAGGTTAATTTACCTATTGGTAGGGCGACATCAGATGTTGATGACCACGCTTTTGTGGTAATAGGAGACCTTAGAGATCCTACACATGAAATCGTTGTCGTTGATGCTTGGCCCAGTCTTGCCACACCCTTTATGTTAAAAAACGCAGATAAAACAATAATTAATGATAACCCGACAATAAAAGAGTGGCAAAGTGATGATTCACAGCCTCTTGTGTGTGATTCGGTTAAAACTATTCCATTAAATACCATCGAGCATTTTTTTAAACGGTTGGGTGTTCCTTCTGTAGGCGCAAAATTATGCGAGTATTTAATAGCGAATGATAAAGATCAGAAGTATGCCTATGATCGGCTAACCTCGATAAAAAACCCGAAGACTAATTACCTATCAGAAACAACATCAAGTAAAGTTGATGCAGATGAAATTAAAGAAACTATTTATCAATCTAAGATGTCAGGATATATGAAATCATTAAAATTGATAAGTAAAAATAGTGAATAATTTTTTGATAGAAGATTTTTATTGTTATTTTAGTATCAATAAAACCTGTGGAAAGAGAGTGTTAGTATTGGGTGTAATAATGGAATTTAATTAAATGTAATTCAAATGAAGATAGGTTTTTTAAATTAATTAAATCAAAGGAGTTGAGGAGTTAACTATCACACAATTAATTATTCTCTTATATAGCTTAACCGAACATAGAGAACTCATTCTTTGATTAAGAGTACGTACTGAAGGTATATAGTTAACTAATTTACTGAATATAATTAAAGAAATGCGAGTTGAAATAAATGATATTACTCATTTGAGATGATAGTTTTGACTCGAGTAAAATTACCAATATCCAAAGATTAAGGATTCCTCAAATTAAGATAATGATTATTGTCTTTAAATTAATAAAATTGTCTTATCGTAAGTTATCTTTTCACTGTGCATCTCGTCGCGATTGTCTGTAAAATAACCTAAAAAGGTTAATAAACACGAATGGCAGGAACTCATTTTATGCTGAAACGGATTATTGCGGTGACTCTCCTTTTTACTACTTATCTTTCTGATGCCGAAACAGTATTAACATCAGGGTCAATATCGATATTGACGGATATTCAGCTTCATATAAAAGAGTTAGATTCTGAACAGCGTGTTAAGTTGATTACAGAGAAATTTTTAGGTACGCCTTATAACGATAACACACTAAATTCGATAGCATTCGCTCAAGAAAATCTGGTTGTGAATTTAAAATCGATGGATTGCATGACGTTTATTGAATATACGGAAGCCTTAAAACGATCGGATAACTATGATGACTTTATTAACAATCTAAAGGCAATTCGTTATTCAGAAGAAAACATATCATATGCTAATCGGCGACATTTTTTTACGGATTGGTTGCAGCACATGGACGGCACTATTGTCGATGTAACTCAGGTAATTAGTGCTAATTCAGTTCAAGTAAACAAAAATCTTAATCTAAAAACTGATGGCCAGCGATTAATTAAACAGCTACCAGTGACAAAACGAATTATTCGCTATATTCCAACAGAAGATATTGATCAATCGGTGTTTAATGCTATACAAACTGGTGATTATATTGGTATTTATTCGAATAAAGCTGAATTAGATGTGAGCCATGTCGGTATTGCTATCCGCCAAGATGGAAAATTATATCTGAGAAATGCCTCATCCTTAAAACGTCATTTTAAAGTCAGTGATACTGAACTTAATCGCTATTTACAAGGAAAAACAGGCATAATAGTACTAAGGTCTTATTATGATAAACCTAACTGATAAGATGGTATTGTTTTCCAAGCTGATTTATTGGTAGCTATGATAAACCTGTATTCGCATCACTATTTTATCATTGTTCTCTGGAGCGTTTTGTTTATCGTCTGCATCCATCTTATTTCGTGTTACTGCGCTTATCTTGGGTACGAATTTCTAGGGTATAAAAGGATTTTTGATGATACGTAACTTATTTATTTTATTCTGCTTTTTTGTATCTGGCTGCTCAACACTTTCTTCGCAGCAAGGCTATTATCTTGATAAAAGCCACCCATCGCAAAATGTCAGTGAAAGAATTCAGTATGTGGTTTTACACTACACTGTATCTGATGATGAATATTCAATTTATTTACTTACTAAACAGAATGTTAGCTCTCATTATTTGATCCTTAGCCAACCTGCACAAAAAAATAACCAACCTGTTGTACTACAACTGGTGCCTGAAGAGCTAAAAGCGTGGCATGCAGGGGATAGTCACTGGCGTTACCATAGTGGTCTGAATGATACCTCTATTGGTATTGAAATAGTGAATCCAGGATTTACAGTTGATAAGCAGGGTAATAAAACGTGGGCACCTTTTAACGACACGCAAATCACCGCATTAATCCCTCTCCTGAAAGATATTATGCAGCGCTACGACATTCCAGCTGAAAATATTATTGGTCACAGCGATATCGCACCGTTGCGTAAAGAAGATCCGGGTAGGGTATTTCCTTGGGAAGCATTATCTAAACAAGGAATTGGGGCGTGGCCTGATGCGAAAACGGTAACAAATTACTTATCAGGTCGAGCTGTAGATGAACCAAGCAATGTCTTGTTATTACAAAAAACGCTTAAGTTTTACGGTTATGCAGAAATTCCTCAGACAGGTAAGCTGGATGCTAAAACACAAAAAACCATTAGTGCGTTTCAAATGCATTTTCGTCCCCGCAATATTGATGGATTCGCTGATGCTGAAACTGAGGCGATTGCTTTAGCGTTAATTGATAAGTATCGTGACATGTCACGTTTTTTAAAGCTAAACCTGCTTAAGCCGTATCAATCCAGCAATCAGTGATTGATGGTTATTAAATAATTAACACATCATTAGTCAAATAAGTTAATTGCTCGCCTCAAATTCACGGCTGATTACTGATTGATAAGTATCGTGACATGTCACGTTTTTTAAAGCTAAACCTGCTTAAGCCGTATCAACCCAGCAATCAGTGATTGATGGTTGTTAAATAATTAACACATCATTAGTCAAGAAAGTTAGCGGATCGCCCCATATTCACGGCTGATCTCTTTTGCAGCTTTGATCACCATCGCACCTAATTCGGTGACGCGATCATCAGTGATGCGTGAGAGGGGGCCAGAGATCGAAATCGCAGCAAAAGCTTCTTTGTGTTCATCATAAATACAGGCACCAATACACCTTAACCCTAAAGCGTGCTCTTCATCATCGTAAGAAAATCCCTGTTTTTTAGTTTGTTGAAGATTCTCTTTTAATACGGATGGAGTCGTGAGTGTATGAGGCGTATAGGCGTATAATCCTTTTTTAGTCAGTAATGGAATGAGTTGGTCTTCAGGCAGATTGGCGATAAACGCTTTACCGGCACCAGAGGCGTGCAGTGGTAATTTTCCACCAATTGGAGCAGACATTCGCATTAATGCATTACATTGAACCTGATCGACAATCACTGCATCAAATTCAGTATGGTCAAGGATTGCAAGGTTAACAGTTTCACCAGATTCATCCATTAAACGGCGTAATATTGGGTGAACAAGAGCCAGAAGATTACGGCTTTCTAAGAAACTACTACCAATAATAAATGCATTCGATGCAATTACCCATAAGCCGAGATCGCCAGTTTGGCGCACAAAACCATGTTGCTCGAGAGTCATAAGCAAGCGATGAGTTGTGGAGTTAGGTAACCCTGCTTGTAGAGCGAGATCAGTCAATGCAATCCCACCAGTTGATTCAGAAATATATTCCAAAAGAGTCAGTCCTCGGCTTAATGACTGGACTTGCCCTGCTGCAGGAGCACCACTTGCTGGCCCCTTTGCCTTTTTTATCTTTTTACTAATTGATGCAGTCGCCATTAAATCTCTCCTGACTGGAATGAGTTTTTGTTTCTATTATGAATGATCTCACCCCAAAATACTCATCGGATCAGTCAAAAGTTAGATCTTCAGCAATCTGAGAAACTCTCATCATGAGCTGGAATTCTCCACATTAAAATTGTGGTAGGATGAGAATGACGTTAATTTAACTTAATATACTCGGCATACTTCGAGTTAGATCTTGTCTGCTGCTGATTAGATACAATTCGAAGTATCTTGGGTATAGCGGTTGTTGTTATTTTCTAGGAGATGTTAATAGTGTCCAATAAAATCAGTCAATTAAAACAAGAATTAGCCAAAAGAATCTTAGTACTCGATGGGGCGATGGGTACAATGATCCAACGTCACAAGCTCACCGAAGAGCAATTTCGTGGTGAACGTTTTATTGATTGGCCTAGCGACCTCAAGGGAAACAACGACCTATTAGTCTTAACTCAACCTGAAATTATTCGTGATATTCATGATCAATATTTTGCTGCGGGCGCTGATATTGTTGAGACCAATACCTTTAACTCGACAACTATCGCGATGGCAGACTACAAAATGGAATCTTTATCTGCTGAAATCAATGAAGTTGCAGCGCGTATTGCTCGTGAATGTGCCGATGAATGGACATGTAAAACACCTGAGCAACCTCGCTATGTTGCTGGGGTATTAGGTCCAACTAACCGTACTGCGTCGATCTCCCCAGATGTTAATGATCCGGCGTTTCGCAATGTAAGCTTTGATCAGTTGGTGGATGCTTACCGAGAATCTACACGCGCATTAATCAACGGCGGCGTTGATCTGATCATGATTGAAACTATTTTTGATACTTTAAATGCAAAAGCGGCGATCTTTGCGGTTGAAACTGAATTTGAAGCATTAGGGATCAAACTACCGGTGATGATTTCAGGGACGATCACCGATGCATCAGGCCGTACCTTATCAGGGCAAACGACAGAAGCATTCTATAATTCTTTGCGTCATGCACAGCCGATTGCATTTGGGTTGAATTGTGCATTAGGGCCCGATGAACTACGTCAATATGTCTCAGAATTATCACGGATTGCTGAATGCTACGTTAGTGCACACCCTAATGCAGGTCTACCCAACGCTTTTGGCGAATATGACCTTGATGCAAAAAATATGGCTGAACAGATCCACGAATGGGCGCAAGCTGGCTTTCTCAATATTGTTGGTGGTTGTTGTGGCACAACGCCATTACATATCAAAAAGATGGCTGAAGCTGTCAGAGGTCTTGCACCACGCTCTTTACCTAAACTTCCCGTTGAATGCCGTTTAGCGGGTTTAGAGCCGCTAAATATTGGTAAAAAATCACTGTTTGTGAATGTGGGTGAGCGTACTAACGTCACAGGTTCTGCGAAGTTTAAACGTCTGATTAAAGAAGAAAACTACCAAGCTGCATTGGATATAGCTCGTCAGCAAGTTGAAAATGGCGCGCAGATTATCGACATCAACATGGATGAAGGAATGTTGGACTCTGAAGCGGCTATGGTGCGTTTTCTCAATTTGATCGCTGGTGAGCCTGATATCGCGCGAGTTCCTATTATGATCGACTCCTCTAAGTGGGCGGTGATTGAAAAGGGACTGAAATGTATTCAGGGTAAAGGAATTGTTAACTCGATTTCAATGAAAGAAGGTGAAACCGCCTTTATTGAACATGCAAAACTGGTACGCAGGTATGGCGCCGCAATGGTAGTGATGGCGTTTGATGAAGTGGGGCAAGCCGATACCCGTGAACGTAAAATTGAAATCTGTCTTCGAGCTTATCAGGTACTGACGGAAACCATCGGTTTCCCACCTGAAGATATTATTTTTGACCCAAATATTTTTGCTGTTGCCACAGGAATTGAAGAGCATAACAACTATGCTGTCGATTTCATTGAGGTTTGTCATGACATCAAACAGCAGCTTCCTCATGCAATGATTTCGGGTGGTGTCTCTAACGTATCGTTTTCATTCAGAGGGAATGATCCTGTTCGAGAAGCCATTCATGCAGTATTTCTTTATTATGCGATCCATAATGGGATGGACATGGGGATCGTCAATGCTGGCCAATTAGCGATCTATGATGACCTCCCTGTAGAACTCAAAGATGCTGTTGAAGATGTAATTTTGAATCGCCGCGACGATAGTACCGAACGTTTATTGGATCTAGCCGAAAAATATCGAGCAACCAGCGGCGGAGAGCAGCAAGTTCAGCAGGCTGAATGGCGCTCATGGGAAGTTGAAAAACGTTTAGAATATGCGCTTGTCAAAGGAATTACCGAGTTTATCGTAGAAGATACTGAAGAAGCGCGTGAACGTGCAGCAAGCCCTATTGAAGTGATTGAAGGGCCACTCATGAATGGTATGAATGTGGTTGGTGATCTATTTGGCGAAGGCAAAATGTTCCTGCCACAAGTCGTTAAATCAGCGCGTGTTATGAAGCAAGCTGTTGCTTACTTAGAACCTTATATTCAAGAGCTTAAACAGTCAGGAAGCAGTGCCGGTAAAATTTTATTAGCAACAGTGAAAGGCGACGTTCACGACATCGGCAAAAATATTGTTGGTGTTGTTTTACAGTGCAACAATTATGAAATTATTGATTTAGGTGTCATGGTGCCATGTGAAACTATACTGAAAACAGCCCGTGAAAAAAATGTCGACATTATCGGGCTATCAGGCCTGATTACGCCATCACTGGATGAAATGGTTCACGTTGCCAAAGAGATGGAACGCCAAGGCTTCACACTGCCATTGATGATAGGTGGGGCTACTACATCAAAAGCGCATACTGCGGTAAAAATCGAACCAAATTATAGCCACTCGGTAACTTATGTACAAAATGCCTCGCGGACTGTTGGTGTGGTGTCGGCATTACTATCATCAGCACAAAAAGAAGAGTTTATTGCGCGGACGCGTCGTGAATATGTCACTGTGCGCGACCAATATGCACGTAGAAAGCCAAAAACACCACCAGTAACACTTGAAGTCGCTAGAACAAATGCGGTGAAAATTGATTGGCAAACTTATCAACCACCTGTCCCTAACTTCTTAGGCGTTAAAGAAGTCACAGCCCCCATTGATACACTTCGTCACTATATCGATTGGACGCCATTCTTTATGACATGGTCTCTAGCGGGCAAATACCCTCGAATTTTAGAAGATGAAGTGGTGGGAGAAGAAGCGCGTAGATTATTGCGTGACGCCAATGAAATGTTGGATATGTTAGCCAAGAACCAATCTCTAACACCAAGAGGGATCTTTGGATTATTTCCTGCGAGTAGGGTGGGTGATGATGTTGAGATATATACCTCATCAGCTCGTGATACTGTGCAGGCTGTCGCACTAAATCTTCGTCAACAAACTGAGAAAAAAGAGTTTCCTAACTACTGCTTATCTGATTTCGTGGCGCCAAAAGAAAGTGGCCAACAAGATTATATCGGGGCATTTGCAGTGACGGGAGGCTTAGAGGAAGATGCACTTGCTAACGAATATGAACTTGCTCACGATGATTACAATAAAATCATGTTAAAAGCCTTGGCAGATAGGCTTGCTGAAGCCTTTGCTGAATATCTTCATGAACAAGTGAGAAAAGAGTATTGGGGCTATGCTGCTGCTGAAGATTTACCAAATGAAGAACTTATTCGTGAAAACTATCAAGGTATTCGCCCCGCACCGGGTTATCCAGCTTGCCCTGAGCATACTGAAAAAGCCAAGATTTGGCAGTTGTTGGATGTCGAAAATACAATTGGAATGCAATTAACTAGCTCTTACGCAATGTGGCCGGGAGCATCAGTATCTGGTTGGTACTTTAGTCATCCAGAGAGTAAATATTTTGCTGTTGCTCAATTACAACGTGATCAGATTGAAGACTATTCACAGCGTAAAGGAATGCCAGTAAGCGAACTTGAGCGTTGGTTAGCGCCTAACTTAGGTTATGATCCTGAGGATTGATTTTTTGTGTATTCGGCACCATCTTATAGGTAGGACATTAAAGAGGCTGAGCGATGAGCTACGAATTTATTATTGCAGATAATTTACCGACCACGACGGTCTATCCTTATAAAATTAAAAACAGTGCTGCACCTGCGACTTTTTTCATGAATGAAGATTTGGTCAGTGCCATGATGAGTATTTTACAAATTATGGACAAACTCGATACCGAAGACATGTTAGATGACCACTGTTTTAACCAAATTTGGCTAAGAAGCGAATTAACTCCTGCCCGCGCAGAAGAGATTTATCTCTATTTAGAAGACTCAGAAGCCATTGATCCTATTCCTTCTCAAGAGGAAATTGATGCTTTTTATCAGGCTCAACGCGATGAAGATAAGCTCTTAGCAAAAGAAAGTGCAAAGGAAGGGATGGTTCCAGTCCATAAATTTGCGACCAATGATGGTTGGTTAGTTACAACGAAAGAGTGTGATCTGATAGCGGAAGTGTTTTCTCCTGAATTAGTGGGTGAAAATTACTTTGTGGTTTCGCAAATAGCGATCTTATGCAAAGTTAGCCATCAAGCTCTTGAATCTACGCTGGTGGAGTGGGGCAAATTTAATTTATTTGCTAGTAAACATGGCGGTTATCGCGTCAATTAACGTTATTAATTCAAGTCGACCACGTCAGGCGGTGTAGCCGCCTGAATCTTCGAGCTTTATTATACTATTCTTCCTTCATTTTCGTTGTTGATCTCTTATGCTTTTCCATTAGGAGTGTTATGTTATATACATAATGCAGGTGAATGGACTGAACTGATGAATTTAAGACCTTTAATACTATTGCTTTGCTTAGGCAGCTTGCCATCTGTGCAAGCTGAGCCAACAGAAATGTTGTCTGTAAAAGATAAGCAGCAGCCACCACCAGCTTCGTCCATAACACCACAAAACAACCTTCCCAGCGATTTTACAAATAGACTTAAAGAAGCTAAATCTGGTGATATTGATGCCATGATTGATATTGGTATTGCCTATATGAATGGGACGGACTATTTACCTGTAGATGAGAAACTTGCGTTTTTTTGGTTTAAAAAAGCTTCTGATCTCAATAATGTCGATGGTGATTACTATTTAGGTTTACTCGCTCAAAATCAGCAGCAATATGCTGAAGCAGCACGCTGGTATCGCAAAGGCGCAGAAAAAGGTGATTCATACAGCCAATACGGTTTAGGGTTTCTGTATGAACGAGGCCTAGGGGTAAAACAAGACTATAAGCAAGCTAAAGCATGGTATGCGGAGTCCGCTGAGCAAGGGCTTCCGTATGGTCAATTTGCATTAGGCATGTTCTACAATGATGGATTAGGTGGTGATGTTGATTATCAAAAAGCACTGGAGTGGTATGAAGAAAGTGCACATCAAGGGGTTGCCTCCGCCGTCAATAACTTAGCCGTGTTGTATGAAAATGGACAAGGAGTTGGACAGGATCAAGAAAGAGCGATTAATTTATATCGTCAAGCCGCCAATATGGGTTCTGCAACCGCACAAAATAATATGGGCGATTTCTATTATAACGGTCATCAATTCATAGAACAAAATGATTACCAAGCTATTTATTGGTATAAGCGCTCTGCTTTACAAGGTAACTCCGATGCCCAATTTGGGCTTGCTCGCGGCTATGAATTAGGTGAAGGAATAGGGAAAGATCTGAATGCTGCATTCGAATGGTATCAACAAGCAGCCGAAAATGGTTCTGCTGATGCGGGCATGAAAGTCGCTGATTTTTATGAAAAAGGCGTCGGAGATATCAAAGCTGATCACAACAAAGCGATTGAATGGTATCTGAGTATGGCTGAACAAGATGTCACTCAAGCCCAGCTTAAACTCGCTGAAATGTATCTAGCTGGTGACTTAAAACAGGTAGACAGCAAAAAATTAGTTAGTTGGCTACAAGTATTAGAGCAAAGTGATCCCCAATCAAAAAATCAGTTGGCCATTTTTTATTTAACGGGGATAGGAGTAGAACAAAATCCCCGGAAAGCTCGGGAACTTCTTCAGCAATCGGCGATTAAAGATATCAGTGATGCACAAAATAACCTTGCGGTGATGTATGCCAAAGGTATTGGTGGAGATAAAAATATTTTCCGTGCAATGATGTGGTTCGAACGCGCGGCTAAATTAGATAATGCAACGGCGGTGGCTAACTTAAAATTATTGCAAGAAAATAAAAACGTGACGGCGGAGATGCTGAAATATACCGAGAGTGTACAGGCTTTTATGGATACTGATCATCCTTGATAGGTCAATGACTCTTCATTGCTTTGCTCGTTTGCCACAAAATTGTAGCTCTAATTATTTTTACTGCAAAATAAATATTTTCTTACCAATAAGAAACTAAAAAGGCGGTCATCGATGATGATCGCCTCTGTTCAATGCAATTCTAACGTTTATTCAAATAAGTTTGAGTGTAAAGTGCGTACGATTTCTTCTGCGTTATCACCCGGTACCAGTAAGCACATGTTATGGTTGCTTGCGCCGTAGCTGATCATACGGATATTGAACGACTCTAAGGCACCAAAAATTTGTTTTCCGAGTCCGTTTACTTGCGACAATTTGTTACCAATAATCGCAACTAAAGCGAGATTTTCTTCCACTTCAACGCGACATAATGCCGAAAGTTCAGTCATTAATGCATTAGTAAGCAAGCTACCATTGGTGCTGGTTGACCCAGTCGTATCCAGTGTCAGAGCCACACTGACTTCCGATGTTGTGATCAGGTCAACGGAAATATTGTGACGTAATAAAATTGTGAATATCTCCGCTAAGAAGCCACGCGCATGCAGCATTTTCAAGCTATGTAAGGTCAATAGCGTTTGTTTGCGGCGTAGTGTTAATGCCCTATATTGCGGTGGATTCTCTGTTCTATCGCAAACCAATGTACCGCCTGCTTCCGGTTCTTTGCTCGATCCAACAAATACTGGAATACCTGCACGTACCGCAGGTAGCAATGTAGCGGGATGGAGAATTTTTGCACCAAATGTTGCCATTTCAGCCGCTTCATCAAACGCGATTTCATCAATACGTTGAGCTGCTGGTACAACACGTGGATCTGTCGTATAAATGCCCGGAACGTCAGTCCAGATATCAACACGTGATAAATTGAGCACTTCAGCCAGTAACGCCGCAGTATAATCACTGCCACCACGTCCAAGCGTCGTTGTACGGGCTTTGCTGTCTTGACCAATAAAACCTTGAGTAATAATTAGGTCGTTCTGTAAACGTGGTAATAATAAATGTTGTGCAGACTCTTTTAATTGCTGTAAACCAGGCTCAGCACGACCAAAACTTGAATTGGTTTTCATTACCTTACGCACGTCAAACCAATGTGAATTGGCACCACGTTCACGCAGGATTTCAACAAATAATAATGTCGACATTAATTCGCCATGGCTGACCATTTCATCAGTTAAGGCATCGGAGGTTGCTAAAGAGGCAGAATCAGCTAAATGTGCGATATTTTCTAATAAGCGATTAATTTCTTCACGGATTACCTCCGCATGCTGTAAGTTATCAATAATAGCGTATTGAATATCTTGTACTTTTTGCAGTAGTTCATTGCGTTTATCTGCGTCACAGCCTTCAGAAAGCTCAACCAATAAATTGGTGATCCCTGCTGAGGCAGAGAGTACCACTACGCGGACATTTTTGTTCGAGAGAACAACATCAGCACTTTTATTCATTGCGGCATAATTGGCGACACTGGTACCACCAAATTTGGCGATAACAAACGGGCTATTTTCTGATAAAGACGCTACTGCATTCATGGAATCAATCCCTTTAGATAAACCTATTTTTTATATAGAAATATCGGGTTAAGCCGCCGCCGTCAATGAAGAATCAACGAAAATCAGTAATTCTAATGATGACTAATTTATTATCGTTTTTCCCGATGACTAGAATTAGCTCTGGATAAATTACAAAGAATTGACCAAAATAATTAGAGACTGTTGGTCTTACCCGTCATACTTGAAGTGACATATGTGTTGATTACGATCAGCAGCCCTAGAGTCTAATTCGGGTTACTTCATTGAATATAGCTTCGCTGGTGGTCTACACGAAACTTGAAGCATGATGAGTATAAATAGAGTTGAGTGAATTTTTGTCTAAGAAAAATGTTTTATATGGCAAATTTCGCGTATTGACCCAAATAACAACGTTGTTATGAACGAGATTTAACCTTAAAAAGGCCTACAACCCCTTCAAGCGCAGAAATAGATAAACCGAAATTCTTCGTTAGGGTACAATTTATTTTTATTTCAAATTTTTTGGAGAGTGTTACCCATGAAAAGTATTAATCCTAGCCAAACGGCAGCATGGCGGGCGCTAGAGCAGCATTTTGCGCAAATGAAAGATACCCATATGCGTGATTTGTTCAAACAAGACAATGATCGTTTTACCAAATTTTCCGCGACATTCGATGGGCAAATTTTGGTGGATTACTCCAAAAACCGCATTACCGAAGAAACATTGAACAAATTATTAGCATTAGCAAAAGAAACTGAATTGAAAAATGCGATTGATAGTATGTTCAGTGGTGAAAAAATTAACCGCACTGAGGATCGTGCTGTTTTGCATATTGCCTTGCGTAACCGCGATAACACGCCTATTTATGTTGATGGCAAAGATGTCATGCCAGATGTGAATGAAGTGCTAGAAAAAATGCATCAATTCAGTGAGCGCATTATCAATGGCGAGTGGAAAGGCTATACTGGTAAAGCGATTACTGATGTTGTGAATATTGGGATTGGTGGTTCTGATCTTGGTCCATTCATGGTGACCGAGGCGTTACGTCCTTATAAAAATCACCTCAACATGCACTTTGTTTCGAATGTAGATGGCACTCAAATCGCTGAAACATTAAAACCGTTAGATCCTGAAACCACACTATTTTTAATCGCATCGAAAACATTTACCACGCAAGAAACCATGACCAATGCGCATTCAGCTCGTGACTGGTTGTTAGCGACGGCAAAAGATGAAAAACATATCGCTAAACACTTTGTTGCACTGTCGACTAACAGTGAGCAAGTTGCTAAGTTTGGTATTGATACCGCAAATATGTTTGAATTTTGGGACTGGGTTGGTGGGCGTTATTCATTATGGTCAGCGATTGGGCTGTCGATTATTCTGTCTGTAGGCTACGACAATTTTGTGCAGTTGCTTGATGGTGCTCATGCAATGGATAAGCACTTTACCCAAACAGCCTTTGAAGATAACATCCCTGTATTGCTTGGTCTGATTGGCATTTGGTATAACAATTTTTTTGAATCAGAAACTGAAGCGATTCTGCCATACGACCAATACATGCATCGGTTTGCAGCTTACTTCCAACAAGGCAACATGGAATCAAATGGTAAGTATATTGATCGCGATGGCAACAAAGTGTCATACCAAACTGGCCCAATTATTTGGGGTGAGCCAGGTACTAATGGTCAACATGCATTTTATCAATTAATTCATCAGGGAACGAAGATGATCCCTTGTGATTTCATCGCACCAGCCTTGACCCATAACCCATTAGGCGATCATCACGACAAATTACTGTCTAACTTCTTTGCACAAACTGAAGCTCTTGCTTTTGGTAAAACGCGTGAAGTGGTTGATGCAGAATTTGCTGCGCAAGGTAAAAAACCAGCAGATATGGAATATGTCGCACCTTATAAGGTATTTGAAGGTAACCGCCCTACAAATTCAATCTTGCTTAAAGAGATCACGCCTTATTCATTGGGTGCACTGATTGCTATGTATGAACATAAAATCTTCACACAAGGCGCTATCTTGAATATTTTCACCTTTGACCAATGGGGTGTGGAATTAGGTAAGCAGTTAGCGAGCCGTATTTTACCTGAACTAGAAAGCAGCGATAACATCGGCAGCCATGACAGTTCAACAAATGGATTGATTAATCGCTATAAAACATGGCGTTAATTGTTCATTATTGATGTAAACACAGCCTGTCTTAGACAGGCTGTTACAAGACTAACAAAGTAAAAAATTCGCATTTCCACTCTTAGATTATCCATTGAAGTCCAGTGACTTGATCATCTTATTTTTTTATTTGTTTTATCGAATCTAATTTTTCTCGAAAAACTCATCAAACTTATCAATGATTTGGTAGAAAATTAAGCTAAGCTATTTCAATCTTAATAATTATTTTTATCGCTAACCCATTAGTAATTAAAATCATTTTACAAATATTTTTCAATTTGTGTTGAATTAGTGACTTTTTAACTAAATTGTTAGCTAACTTTAACCCTATAACAAAACAACGTGATATCCTTCGTAGTAATAACCCAATATGAAGCAAAACCACATATTTTAGTGGTGGAATTATGAGTAATGGATGAAACGCTTTTTACCTCTCACCCGATAACGTGGCTACCAGAGGCCGATGACCTTGTTCCTGATAATATTTTAGACTGGTTGCATGAGCTTGGGTCAATGACAAAACGTTTAGAGCAGCACTGCCAGTGTGTTACCGTTATCCCTTGTGCGCAGCGATATGTGACTAAAGAAGCTCTCAGTGATGATGAAACTCAATGTTTACCGGTGAGTGAGTACTATTGGTTACGGGAGGTTATTATGTATGGTGATAATATTCCCTGGTTACTCGGCCGAACACTAATTCCGCAAGAAACATTGACCGGTGAAGACCAAAAGCTCATTGATATTGGTGCTGTACCATTAGGGCGTTATCTATTTAGTCATGATAATCTTACCCGGGATTATATTCATATAGGGCAGCAAAATTCTCGATGGCTCCGTCGCTCTCGATTAAGGTTATCAAACAAACCGTTATTATTAACTGAATTATTTTTACCTGAATCACCTGCTTATAAAAGATAAAAAGTAAAAGGAGCACGACAAGTGGAGGGAAGTATGGCGCTAAGTAAATGGCATGCCTACAGCCGTTTGATGCGTATTGATAGACCCATTGGCACACTATTATTATTGTGGCCGACTTATTGGGCGCTGTGGATTGCGGCTCAAAGTACACCAAGTTTGTCTATTTTAATTGTATTCACCGCTGGCGTGTTTCTGATGCGAGCCGCCGGATGTGTCATTAATGATTTCGCTGATCGTCATTTTGATGGTCATGTTGAACGAACAAAACATCGACCATTACCCAGTGGCGATGTCAGTGAAAAAGAAGCAAAAATTTTATTTGCTAGCCTTGTTGGGCTCTCTTTTTTACTGGTATTAACGCTTAATTCTATGACTATTTGGCTATCTCTTGCAGGGCTAGCATTAGCATGGGCTTATCCATTTGTTAAGCGTGTAAGTCATTTACCTCAAGTTGTCTTAGGTGCGGCATTTGGTTGGTCAATACCAATGGGCTTTTCTGCGGTCAGTGAATCGTTGCCGTTGGTGTGTTGGTTACTTTTTGTGGTCAATATTCTATGGTCTGTTATTTATGATACGCAATATGCGATGGTTGATCGTGATGATGACTTAAAGATTGGTGTGAAATCGACGGCAATTTTATTCGGCCAATATGACAAGCTTATTATTGGCAGCCTGCAAATC
The DNA here is from genome assembly GCF_000314855.2 of Providencia burhodogranariea DSM 19968. Taxonomy (GTDB): domain Bacteria; phylum Pseudomonadota; class Gammaproteobacteria; order Enterobacterales; family Enterobacteriaceae; genus Providencia; species Providencia burhodogranariea. Next base: position 22,862 of record NZ_KB233227.1, read on the forward strand.
ATCATGATTGGGTTATTGGTATTGATAGGCTCAATGGCCGATTTAGGTCTGATTTTCTATATCTCAGTCGTGTTGTCGTTACTACTGTTTGTATATCAACAAAAGCTGATGGTAAACAGAGAGCGTGATGCTTGCTTTAAAGCATTTTTGAATAATAACTATGTGGGATTAATATTATTTATTGGGATTGTATTGAGCTATATTTAGTCCAGCAGTTATTTATTTTAGATAGAAAAAAGGTAATGCATTTAAACTGCATTACCTTTTTTTGTAGCTAAAGAAAGTGCTAGTTTTTACGCTTTAGGTTGAGAAGGGATCTCGTCATCAGTGTTTTCATTTGACTCAGAAGTAGTTTGCTTCGTTGGTGCGGAAAGTTCTTCTGCTTGGCTAACACTTTCAATTGTTAAACGTATTTCAGGAGACATCAAACGTGAAATAACGGCATACAATTTTTTAGCATTGGCTGTAAAGATATCGTTTTCATCATTATCGATATAGCCTTCTTCACGAAGTGTATCGACAAGTGTCGAGAATACTTCTTTATCGAAGAACTCTGGTGCATTAATACCATGTAGTACAGAAAGGCGCTGAGCGAGCATACGACTCTCTTTCTCTAATGTATTACGGCTAATTTCTGGGCTAGCATTTAGCAATGAGAGCGTGATGGCATAGCGCTGTAAAGTTTCACGTACGCCAGCTGCTAATAGTTGCAACGGACGAATTCGACGTGGATTGAGCACCACTGTATCGTCATCTTTCAAGCACACCAATTGTTGATTACTTAATTCATCAATTAAGGTATTGACGACATCCACCAAGGATCCACTATCAAACCGCATAAACAGCTCAGCTTTGAGGAACGGATAGATTTGACCAACCTGATAATGAATGTCTTGGCGACTAATGTGTTCATTATGTAGCACAATGCTGGTAATCAATGATGGTAACACTAAAAGATGATGGATATTATTTCGATAATACGTCATTAAAACTGCATTTTCACGAGGAAGAATAATGATATCCCCCATGCTGTCTTTTTCGACTTCAAATTTATCCATTTGCAGGGCGTGCTCTAAAAGCTCTTCTGCTGTCTTATTAGGTGTTGTTGCATCAGCGGTATAAGGCACATTGCGTAATAATTGCAGGTAACAATCTACTTGCTCAATGAGCTGTTCACGCGTTAAAGAACGTTGACGTGATGCCAAAAGTGCGGTTGAACACAAGTTAATCGCATTAGCTGCTGCGGCATTATTGATATTGACCATAATGTTGTCCGCAAGACGACTCACGGTTGGGTTCAACCAACTCGGGCGTTGTGGTTCGATAGGGTCAATAGAATCACGCCAATGAGGAACATGCTTCGACAAATACTGGCCTAATGAAATAGGTTGCCCAAAATTCACATAACCTTGACCTAATTTGCGTAATTTACGCAAACCTCGGATCATCGAAACAAAGCCTTCTTTTTCTTTTTCCGCCCCACGTAACTCTTTGGCATAGGTTCCCACTTCCATCACATGTTCATAACCAATATAAATTGGCACGATGGTGATCGGACGAGAGTCGCCACGTAGCATAGCTTGCAGGGTCATCGACAATGTGCCGGTTTTAGGTTGAAGTAAACGACCTGTACGGGAACGTCCGCCTTCAACGAAGTATTCGATTGAGTAGCCACGTGCAAACAGCTCACTGAGATACTCACGAAATACGGTTGAATAGAGTTTGTTTCCTTTAAAGGTTCGACGAATAAAGAAAGCACCTAAACGGCGGAAAATTGGCCCTGCTGGCCAGAAATTCAAGTTAATACCCGCTGCAATATGTGGAGGAACTAACCCTTGATGATAAAGAACATAAGAGAGTAGTAGGTAGTCCATATGGCTGCGATGCGATGGGACATAGACAATTTCATGGCCATCTTGCGCTAATTGACGTACTCGCTCAGCATGCTGAACATTGATCCCTTGATAGAGCCTGTTCCATGTCCAACTAAGGATCCGATCACTGAGACGAACAGCTTCATAAGAGAAGTTGGCTGCTATCTCTTCCATCATATTGATGGCATTTTGCTGGGCTTTTTTTAGCGGGATTTTTTTACTACGAGCTTCATCTTCAACTGCTTTTTCAATCGCTTTTGAGGTCAAAAGTTTATTAAATAACTCTTGGCGAACAGGCAGTTTTGGACCTACGGCAGCAAGGCGTTGACGTGAATAGTGAATACGTGCAACACGCGCTAATTTATTAGCAATAATTGTGTCAGTACCGTGTTCTTGTGCCATTAATCCCATCGAAACGATTGGAGAAAAGCGAACAAAGCTATCGCGGCCAAGCCACATGATGGCAAAGAATTTTTGAATACCATTGAGTAGTCGCAATGGTGGTGCAGGGGTATGCCCTTCACGCCCCGGTGAGCGACCAAACATTACAGATGCTGGTAACATCTGGATGTCTAGATTTGGATTACTACGGTGCAAGTCTAGATAAGCATGAAATGTTTTCACCGAGTCTTTACGAGGATCCGGAGAGTAGTAACGAAAAACCCGAGGGCCGTCATCAATAAAGACATAAGCTGGTAGCTTAGTACCATTGATATCGTTATCGATCAACGGATCTGGTAGGCCGATAGCTAAGCATTGGTGACGCAGCGTTAAAAGGTCAGACTTGGAATGATAGGGCAACACATATAATGTGGGCCGAGTTGTGTCCAATTCTAACTCTAAAATAGGGTCCGTTGGAATTAGTTTACTTTTTACCAATAATTTAAGTGGTAAATTCAACATGTTGTAATATATTTTACGCCATAGTGACATAAATGGTTATAGCCTCTTGTTAACAATGCTCTGCTGATCATACCAGAAATCAACGGGAAAATCAGTTACTGGCCATTAAGTTTAACCACAAAAAAAATGTGAGTTTGGCTACAAATAAATAATGATTAATCGCAAATTTGAGGAGTGAAAATGGCGAACCAAACTAAGGGATTTACGCGTGTCATTAAGGCTGCGGGATATTCCCTTAAAGGGCTTAAAGCCGCTTGGGTCAATGAGGCAGCATTTAGACAAGAATCGGTAGCTGCTATTCTGGCTGTGATTATTGCACTTTGGTTAGATATTAGTTATATCGATCGATTATTGCTGATCAGTTCTGTGGTGTTGGTAGCGATTGTTGAACTGATTAATAGCGCAATCGAGGCTGTTGTCGATCGTGTTGGCAGCGAATATCATGAATTATCTGGCCGAGCGAAAGATATCGGTTCCGCAGCCGTTTTTATCACGATTGGTTTAGCATTGGTTATTTGGGCAACCGTTCTATGGCAACGTTATTTTGCAGGTTAATAGCCTCAAATAGAGAGATAATCGACTAAAGCGCAAAATCATAAGTAAATGCGCCAGTTCAGTGATTTAAGTGTTTCAAATCTTCATTTACCTGTATATACTCACAGTCTGACTGTATAAACAAACAGGGGAACGAGATGAAAGCACTGACGGCTAGACAACAGCAGGTTTATGATTTGGTGCGTGATCACATTTCTCAAACGGGTATGCCACCGACACGAGCTGAAATAGCAGCAAGCCTTGGTTTTCGTTCGCCTAACGCGGCAGAAGAGCATCTAAAGGCCTTGGCACGTAAAGGGGTAATAGAGATTGTTTCTGGCGCTTCTCGTGGTATTCGTTTACTACTCGAAGAAGAAAATGATAACCCTGGGCTACCTTTGATTGGACGTGTTGCGGCAGGCGAACCTTTACTGGCTCAAGAACACATTGAAAGTCATTACCAAGTTGATCCTGCATTATTTAAGCCTCACGCTGATTTTTTATTGCGCGTCAATGGCATGTCAATGAAAGATATTGGAATTATGGATGGCGATCTGTTAGCTGTGCATAAAACTCAAGATGTTCATAATGGCCAAGTTGTTGTGGCTCGTATTGAAGATGAAGTCACAGTAAAACGTTTTAAGCAGCAAGGTAACCGTGTTGAGCTAATTGCTGAAAATTCAGAGTTCGCACCAATTATCATCGATTTACGTCAACAGAATTTCACTATTGAAGGTCTTGCAGTTGGTGTTATCCGTAATAGTGATTGGAGCTAGTACTTGCACTGTATTGTCATTGAAATGTTGCGGCAGATTTCATTCTAGTTTTATTTAGTTTTAGTTACGATAGAGATCTGCCTGCGATATTTAGATTATCCAGCATTAAAATAGGCTAAAGACAGATTGCGTCATCATGTCTTGCTAGAGTTGGCTATTTTCACATTTCCATGTTTCCACATAATTATTTTTTTACTTTTTCTTGGTTTTTACTGGCTGTTCGTGGTCATGATTACAATGGTCGTGATCTTCACAACGTACTATCTCACCGCAAGGTTTACACAAACCATGGTTTTCAACCACAGTATGGCGTAGCTGGAACTGATTTACTTCAGCTAAACTTATAATAGCGGCTTCTATCGTTCCGCAATCGCTCTCTGCGACACTGCCACAGTTATCACAAATCAACATGACTGAAATATGGCTAGGGTTATCAAAATGATGACAAATAACATAGCTATTTGTGGATTCAATTTTATGAATGAAGCTCTGCTCCATTAAAAATTCTAATGCACGGTAAACTGTCGGTGGCTTAGCTTGAGGTTCAACCTCACGTAATAAGTCTAGTAAATCATATGCGCTGATCGCGCCATGTTGTTGGGCAATCAATCGCAACACTGTTTCCCTTTGTGGTGTCAACCTAACACCCCGGGATTCGCATAAGCGTTCTGCCATCACTAGCAGCTTTTCTTCTTTCATTTTTTTTATGGTCATTGATCTTAACCCACAACTCAAAATTGCTATTGAGGGTTAGTTTATCACTATAGGGATGATACTTCGACTATACCCGTCATACTTCAAGTG
>NZ_KB233227.1:28350-125853 GCF_000314855.2 Providencia burhodogranariea DSM 19968
ATAGCGCTGTTGACTACGTTCATTCGCACTAGTCACATAGTTATCTATGCTCCTAGCGTCTCATTCTCTTGTCGCCTAGCTCTAACTCGAATTATTTAGGGTATTTATTTCCATCAATTATTCTAAGTATAAAAGACATAAAAGACATAAAAGACATAAAAGACATAAAAGGCATAAAAGATATAAAAAGTATAAAAAGTATAAAAGTATAAAAGTATTGAGTTATAGAAGTTGAATTCGAGTACATAACGAAATAATAAAAATAACGTTTGATGAGTAGATTGGGTGCTACTTATTGAAAGTTAGCCATTTTTTATTGTTAGGTAAAGGGAACCCCCTTACCTAATGTCGCTGTGATTAATAGTTATATTCAATGCCTAACCAGTAATTACGGCCTTCTTCTATATAACCCGTTGTGTACTGATATGATTTATCCAATAGGTTATTGACGGAGGTATTGACTGAAACTCCATATCCTAAATCATAATCTAAACGAACATCTGTTTTAGCAAATCCACTCACTTTATCGTTACTGTCGATATAGTTGTAGCCCCAGCTTCTTGCTTCTTCAGTCACTGTAATGCTAAATGGTTCGTAAGGCGTAAATTTAACCCAAGCAAAGGCTTTATGCGTTGGTAGTTCGGCAACATGACGGACACTTTCATGTTTAGGATCAGCATGGATATAGCTATAGCTTAAGCCTGCCTCCATCCAATCGGTCAGTTTTCCATTTGTCCCTAAATCAATCCCTGCGTAGTTAACTTTACCGCTGTTACGGTTCTGGTAAACATTAGATTCTTCAGCTGCATTGTAGCCCATATAGTGCGCCATGATGGCATCAGAGACATGGTTATAATAGGCGCTTGCATTGTATGACCAATCTGGTGTGATGTGGCCTTTATAAGTCAGATCAAAGGTCAGAGCACGTTCCGCATCAAGATGAGGGTTAATGATAAAAGAATCATTGTTTTTCATTTTGTTTTTGGTATAACGTTCTTTTTGCGTTGGGAAACGGCTTCTATCCGAAACAGAAGCTTGAATAGTATCATTGTTTTCTAAGTGATAACGCGCCATTAACTCCCAGTTAAATGCACGCTGGCGGTTATCTTCATAGGTTTCAATACCGGTGACGACGTTCTGCTTATTATAGAGGTAGCGTTTTCCATCATCACTACTACGCCAGTCATAGCCAATTCCGCCAATAATATCGAGCTTATCGGTTGCAACCCATTGGTATTCAGTCGCTACTGACCATGTTTGATCTTTATAACGATCGTAAGGAACAACCTTATTACCACGGGAACGGTGAACATCTTCTTTCCAGTGTGCCGCAAATGACAGCATATCGAGTTCACGCAGCGTGAAATCAACACGCATATCCGCACCGTTGCTGTAATCGTCATAGTGACTGTAGTTATACTTGCCATCTTTATAATTTTTAACGGAAGTATATTGATGGAGCGTATTTTTGAAGGTGTCGTGATATAGACGGCTTTGTAGCGCAATATCTTCAGTTACCTGAGTGGTACCACTAAAATAGATGCTCTCTTTATTATATTCAGGCCACTGCCAAATTTGCTGATTTTTGTTACTAGCACTTGGTGCACTATTTTTATCGCCATCTTGTTTCAGGTAAGTCACCACATATTCATCAGTTTCACGTGGAGTCCAACCCATTTTTAACATCAGACGTTTATCGTCAGTCGCGGAGTTAGTTCTGCGCCCGTGGCTGCCAGCTAATGGATTATTATCATCTGAATCGGGCAGCCCCATAAAGCGTTGCTTGTACTGACTACCACTGATTTGAATAAAGCCTAGGTCATTACGTCCACCGATACGCGCACTGACGTTATGAGCATTGTCAGCTCCGCGAGCAAAACCTTGGTTTAGGCTGATATTGGCTTCAAATGGTTTTTTGGGGGTGGCGGTAGTAAGGTTAATGGCACCTCCCATCAAGTTTGGACCTTGTAGTAATGACGTATAACCCGTTGATAGCTCAACACTAGATAGTTCGCTGGTCATAAATCGACCAAGGTCTAATGTACCGTCATAAGGTACATAAGTTGGAATGCCATCAAAAAACACAGGAACTTGGCGGCTATCAAAACCACGAACGTTCACTTGAGTTTCGTTACGGTTGCCTGATTTTTGAATCGCAACACCCGGCATGGTACTCAACGCTTGTGCAACATTGGTTTTGTTGAGTAATTTCATTTGAGATTGAGTAATAACATTCTCATCTGCGGCGAGTGGGGTACTCCACACAGTCATTACATCACGATTTGTTTTTTCTTCTGCTGTGGCAGCTAAACTATTTGTGGTGCATAAAGCCATCCCAACTAAATACGTTATTTGTTTTATTTTCATTCTTCTATTCCAGTTTATTTAACTCGGTATATTTTTTGTTATATAACGATAGCTATCGTTTACTCATATATAAGAAAGCAAACCGACAAACTTGCCAGATAGCTCTCTTAAATTGCACTCTATTAAATCATATGGTTACGAGGTTTTTTGCGTAAAAATTTGAACTTTGATGTCTCTTGGTGGTGCGTAATAAGGTGCTGAGGTTACAAATAGAGAAACGCCAGTTTGGGCATAATCTTCAATTGTTTGTAAGTTAATGCCACCAGCAACCGATAAGCGACATGAGCTATTTCGGTCACGAATCTCTTGCTGTAATTCACGAACGTGCCGCGGGTTAAATTTATCTAACTGAATAATATCGGCGCCAGCTTCGATTGCGAGTAGGGCTTGTTCGCTATTATCGGCTTCGACAATAATTTGCTTTTCGGGGGCTGCTATTCTTAATGTTTGTACATGGGAAGACCAATCATCAGGTACAGATAAACAGTTGCGATGATTGGTAAACAGCAAAATGCTCTCCGCACTGCCAGCGCGATGAATAATAGCACCACCAGCAATAATCGCTGTGAGTGCTAAAAATTTAGTACCTGGAACAGTTTTTCGGGTACAAGCTAATTGCGCTGTCGGTTGATATTGTTTAAGTATCGCGACCATTTGGTGAGTGTAATGACTTACACCACAGCACCACTCAAGGACGTTCTGAACAGCTTTCCACCCTTGATGAAGCGCCTCTATTGTGCCCGATGCAGCGATTAAACAGCTGTTAGTGTCAACAACTTCACCATCACGATAATGGCATTGGTAATCAATCCCTAGTTTGCCAAGCATGCGTGCCGCAATGGCAATGCCGCTAACGCAGCCACCTTGCTTAGAGGTAAATGTCATGGTGCCTTGCTGGGTCTGCAAGCCAAGAGAGCGAGTTGTTAGGTCACCATACTGAATATCATCCAGTAGTAGTTGATCAATTAGGCTGTCGGGAAGATAAATCATACCTTTAGGCACTCTTCATCAACGACATCCCACGACACCATTGCCCAGCTGCGGGAAGGATAAGGAATACGTTGACCTGACGCTATGCGCTTGTCGTAATACTTGCGTAGCTTGTCTGTCTCTTCAGATGTCAGATTTTTGAGTGACCAGTTTACGCTATCGACAAAAGCATCAAAGCTATCAAATCCACCTTTATCTGGGCTATTAATAAAATCAACACGTGCATTGATACCCAATTGATGCAGGATATTGACCGCATAAATGTAGGTGGGCAGGCGGATAACTTCTCGCCCGATTTCACGAATGATATTTTCATCGATAAAGGTTGGATTAACGGTATGCGTGGTATAAACCCGCAAGTTAGCTTGTTGATTGAGTTTCAGTAGTGCTGCTTTAAGGTCATCGACTAAAGTTGAGCGCGAGGCGACGGCAATATCCACTTTTGGTAGATTTTCCCAGCTATCTTCCCATGCCAGTTGCTCGAAGTGGGCGTTGTGAATGTTGAGCGCATTTGCACGCTCTTGTGCCGCATCTAACATGCCTTGGCTATAGTCGATACCAATAACGGATGTGAAGTGATTAGCAAGGCTTAAACAGACGGAACCGGGGCCACAACCGACATCCAGTAAAGTTTTCGCATCTGAAAAATCAATTAACTCACGGAAACAGATTAAATAGGGATCTTGTGGATTTGCGCATGTCTGCGCCATTTGTTGTGCTTTTTTATCCCAATGCTCAGGTTCTTTGCGTGTACGCTGAGCTTGTTGCATATGTTGTTGGTACATACTCGCAAAATCTAATTGATCGATTAGCATAACTCTGGCCTTAACAAGTAAAATTAGAAGGAAGCTGAAAATGAGCCGCAATACTTTGTTCGTCTATGGAATAAAGCTCCGCTAAGTTAGTAAGTGTTAACATACTTTGGGCGGTGCCTTGCCTAGCGCCTTGCCGTCTATCCAGCAAGATAACATTATCGGCAATTGCTGCGGCATGTTGTGGATGATGGGTTGACATCAAAACGGTAATGCCATGTTCTTTTAGTTGCTCAACTTGCTTTAATAAACGAATTTGATTACCAAAATCAAGGCTTGCAGCAGGCTCATCCATAATAAGTATTAGCGGGTTTTGGATTAAGGCTCGGGCAATTAAGACGAGTTGCTTTTCGCCGCCGCTTAAGGTGCTATATAAGCGAGATTCAAGGTGTTCTATACCCAATTTTTCAAGTTGTTGTAAGCTTAAAGTCCGCTCTTTAGCTCCGGGCACTGAAAATAATGAGATGTGAGGTGTTAATCCCATCATCACCATGTCAATCACCGTGAAAGTAAATGGTGTATCATGAGCTTGAGGTACGTAAGCAATAACTTTCGCGATATCAACCGGTTTATAGGCCTTGATAGATTTTTTTTGTAATAAAATATCGCCATTAATGGCTGGAATTAAACCAAGCAAGGTTTTCATCAACGTTGTTTTGCCACAGCCATTCGCGCCTAAAAGACAGGTCATCGCCCCTTTTTCTAACGTGAAGCTAATATGATTAATGATGGCTTTATGATGATAGCCAATGGCCACATTTTCGAGAGTAATTAGGCTCATTTTACTCTCCGTGTTTGCAATAGAATTGCTAAAAAGAACGGAGCGCCAACTGCAGAGGTTAATATTCCCAGAGGAAGTTCAATCGCGGCAATACTACGGGCAAGCGTGTCAGTAATCAGTAACATGATGGCACCGATAGCCATTGATGCAGGGAGCTGATAACGAAAGTTAGCACCCACTATCATTCGAGTGATATGGGGAACAATCAACCCTATCCAACCAATAATTCCCGCAATAGAGACCGCACTGGCGGTAATCAATGTTGCAGAGACAATAAAAATGGCTCTAATTAAATTCACATTAATGCCGAGGCTCTTGGCTTCTTCGTCTGATAGGCTGAGCAGATTCATTCGCCAGCGCAATAGCAGTAACGGAATGATGCCAATTAACATAATCGGTAACGCGGATAGCAGGTCGCTCTGTGTAATCGATGAAAGTCCACCGAGCAGCCAAAAAGTGATTGATGGAAGTTGTGTATAAGGATCTGCCAATATTTTCATCAAGGAGATAGCTGAGCCACATAACGCACTGATAGCAACACCGACTAATACTAATGACAAAATAGGATCGTGTTGACGAGCCATTCGCGCAATGAGGCAAACCAATGTGACTGCGGTTAAGCCACCGACAAATGCGGCAAGTTGAATGAAGACGAGGGATTGGCCGAAAAATATGCCAATAACAGCTCCGACACCCGCACCCGCAGAAACACCTAAGATATCCGGTGAAACTAACGGATTACGAAACATACCCTGATAGGCAGCGCCTGCAATAGCAAGCCCACCACCAATCAAAATAGCCGCAAGTGTGCGTGGAAAACGTATCTGCCAGAAAACGGTCGCATTGCGTGGATCGTCAATGACGGCTTGAGAACTAAATTCAGATGCAATTAGGTTGAACAACTGATTAAAAGTTAGTGAATACTTACCACTAGTTAAAGCAATGGCGAAACAGATGATAAAAATAATCGCTAGTAAAAGCTGTTTTGCTGTGCGACTCATGAATGTTCCATCAACATATCAACTTGTGAATTTGTCAGCTCTGAGTGATAAAACAAATCAAAGAACTGTTTGATATCATCACGAATAGTCAACTCGATTTGCTTGTCAAAATGGCTTTGTAATCGGCGCATACCTAGCAGCCGATTCACACCGGGTGGTCCATCAATCCACCCAAATGGCATACCACCAAAAGAGAGTAAGTGGTTAGATGAAACCGCTGTTAACCCTTTCCACAAGGCAGAGCTATTAATCAGCGCTTCAACTTCTTCATATTGAGTGATGATAATATCGGGGTTCCAGTCATACAGTTGTTCCATTGATACCTCGGTTAAACCATGAAAACCGGGAATATCGGCAACATTACGAAAACCTAACATTTCAATTGCTTCGGTATGAATTGATCCTTTAGTTCCTGTTTGTAAGCCTTTTGCTCCTCTTGCTAAATAAAAGCTTAGAGCATGAGATTGATTCTGTACGGCGAATTGTTTGGCATCTTGAAGGTAGTGTTCAGCAATATTACTGAGTTTTTGAGCTTGTTGATCAACATTCAGTACCTCACCTAATTGGCGTAATTGTTGAGGTGCATCTTGTAGCCCTCCAGCCAGTAATAAATAAGCAATACCTGTTTGCTTAGCCACTTTTTCGGCTTGTGAACGATAAGTTTCATCAATATTGCCAGTATCGACAATTAGTTCAGGGTTATAGTCGAGTAGCTTCTCCAACGATAACGTACTGCCCCGTCCTGCTAAGCGTCCATAGATAGGTAAGTTTCGCCATTGCACCGCGAATAAATCGGAATGTCCTTTTTGTAAGTTAATCGAGGAAAATCCGACCATTTTTTCAGGTGCTAAAGCAAATAGCAGCAGATCAGAAGGCGGCCCTGAACTAATGACGCGTTGAATTTTATCCGGCTTTGGTAGTACACCAAAAAGTGCTTGTTCAACTTTATTATTACTTAGCCCATAAGCAGGTAAATAGTAAAGTGCGGCCAATGCAGCGCAGGATTTTAAAAAGTATCTACGATTGATTCCCATAGGGCTTAGAGGTTGCTCGTTGTATTTATTAATATACAGCGAAAATTAACCAAGTCATCTCACAGAGTCAACAATAAAAGCGTGGTTAAACAGAAAACTCAGCTATTCTGTGATGTAAATCAGGAACAGAGATTGCTATCCATAAACAGATCGCTGAACATAGTCATTACTCGTTAAATACTCATTTTTTGGTTTAGGTATTTAGTTTGAAAGTGATATCTTGATTTAGTCAAATAAGCATTATCGTTATCTGATTAAACCCTTTCCCCTAAAGTTGTGGCAATTTAAGCTAAAAAGATCAGCAAACCTAAGTACACAGGATATATGAAGAAAAAAAGACCCTCATTACAGGATGTTGCCGATCAAGTCGGTGTGACTAAAATGACTGTCAGCCGTTTTTTGCGAAACCCTGAGCAAGTTTCTGAATCACTGCGAGGTAAAATTGCGCAAGCGGTTGAGGAACTAGGATATATACCGAATAAAGCCCCTGATTTATTATCAAACGCCACCAGCCATGCAATTGGTGTATTACTACCATCATTGACTAACCAAGTTTTCGCAGAAGTGATCCGTGGTATTGAGGCGGTGACTGATAGTCATGGTTATCAGACTATGTTGGCACACTATGGTTATCAACCTGAAAAAGAAGAAGAGCGTCTGACATTTTTGCTCTCTTATAATATTGATGGGGTTATTTTAGCGGAGCGCACGCATACCGATCGAACGCTGAGAATGTTAAAAACAGCAGGGATCCCCGTTGTCGAAATTATGGATAGCGTATCTCCGTGTTTAGATGTTGCTGTGGGAATCGATAATTTTGAGGCATCTCGACAGATGACTGCAGCAATGTTGGCACGCGGTTGCCAACATATAGTTTACCTCGGCGCTCGCCATGACGAACGTACCCTTATTCGTTTACAAGGTTATGAGCAAGCGATGCGCGATGCTGGTTACGAACCACGTAATGTGATGACGCAGGTTAGCTCATCCTATTCATTAGGGGCAAAATTACTTCATGATTGTAAAGCAAAATACCCTGAAACTGATGGCTTGTTTTGTACTAATGATGATCTGGCAATCGGAGCTATTTTTGAGTGCCAACGGCTTGGTATAAAAGTACCCGAAGAGTTATCGATATCAGGCTTTCATGGTCATGATGTTGGTCAGGTTATGACCCCGAAACTAGCCAGTATTTTGACCCCTAGAGACCAAATGGGGCGTAAAGCTGCAGAAATATTACTTGCTCGTATCAATGGCCAAAAACTGACAAACCATATGTTTGATGTCGGTTTTGAGGTATTGATCGGCGAAAGTATCTGAAACCAAAATGTGATGCATCGATTAGTGAGAGAGGCATCACATATCCACTTTTTTCCCCTTCAATATAATTGCTAAAAATAACATCGCTACTGATAATGTTACTGGTAACTGTTACCGGTAACAATTCAATCTGTATCATCGGTAAATAAATATAATTAGCATTATTTTCTATTTAACACCTGAGGAGCTTCCAATGAGTGATACCCAAACACAAAATTATACATTTGTTTTCATGGGGGTATCGGGTAGTGGCAAATCGGTAGTCGCAAATGGCGTTGCACAGCAAACGGATGCCGCTTTTTTAGATGGTGATTTCCTACATCCGCGAGCCAATATTCAAAAGATGGCCTCGGGTCAGGCTCTTAATGATGAAGATCGTCTGCCTTGGTTGGCTGCATTAAATGACGCTATTTTTGCGATGCAGCGGACGAATGCAATTTCATTGGTTGTTTGCTCAGCATTGAAAAAAAGCTATCGCGATAAATTAAGAGAAGGTAATAAAAATCTCTATTTCATCTACCTAAAGGGTGATGCCGCACTCATTGAAAGTCGCCTCAAAGCCCGTAAAGGTCATTTCTTTAAACCTGAAATGCTGGTCACCCAATTTCAAACCCTGCAAGAGCCTACATCAGAAGAACAGGATGTTTATGTTGTCGATATTCGCCCATCACTCGATGAGGTGATTGAAAATACTCGTACGGCTATTCAAAAAATTATCTCTGGAGGGAATCCATGAACACCCCAGTTGAAACATTAAGTACATTAACATTAGTTCTAACGGCAGTTGGCTCGGTTGTTTTACTACTATTTCTGGTCATGTATGCGCGTTTACATGCTTTTATTGCACTGATGGTTGTCTCTATTGGCGCTGGATTATTTTCGGGAATGCCAGTTCAACAGATCACGGAAACCATGCAAAAAGGGATGGCGGGGACTCTCGGGTTCTTAGCGATCGTGGTCGCACTTGGTGCCATGTTCGGTAAGATCCTGCACGAAACTGGCGCGCTCGATCAAGTCGCAAACAAGTTACTGAATCTGTTCGGTGAGAAGCGCGCACATTATGCAGTTGGTATTGCTGGTTTGATATGCGCATTGCCACTATTTTTTGATGTTGCTATCGTTTTATTGATCGGCGTGGTATTTGCGGTAGCAAATCGCACGGGTCATAACGTTGTTCGTTTGGCTATTCCCTTATTTGCAGGGGTTGCGGCGGCGGCGGCTTTCTTATTACCGGGCCCGACACCGATGCTGGTAGCCTCACAGATGGGCGCAGATTATGGCTGGATGATCTTAATTGGTTTGTGTGCAGCAATCCCCGGTATGATTTTAGCAGGGCCACTTTTCGGTAGCTTTATCAGCAAGCACGTTAACATTGATATTCCAGCAGATTATCAAGCACCGGAAACAGAAAAATCTAAAATGCCAAGTTTTGGCTTTAGTTTATGTTTAGTCCTATTTCCTTTGATTTTAGTCGGACTAAAAACTATTGGTACGCATTTCGTAGAACAAGGTTCAAACCTAGAGCACTGGCTTGAATTTATTGGTCACCCATTTACGGCATTATTGCTAGCGTGCTTACTGGCTATTTATGGCCTAGGTTTCCGTTATGGCATGAATAAAGAAAAAGTAATGGAAGTGTGCTCAGCGGCGATCCAACCTGCGGGTATTATTCTTTTAGTGACTGGTGCTGGTGGCGTATTCAAACAAATCTTGGTGGACTCAGGGGTGGGTCCTGCATTAGGTGATTCATTAATTGGCGCAGGATTACCGATTGCTGTCGCGTGTTTTATTCTTGCAGGTGCGGTTCGTGTCATCCAAGGTTCTGCTACCGTCGCATGTTTAACGACAGTTGGTTTAGTGCTACCTGTGATTGGCGAGTTAGGTTATTCAGGTGCGCAATTAGCCGCACTGGCAACCTGTATTTCGGGCGGCTCTATCATTTTAAGTCATGTTAATGATTCTGGTTTCTGGTTGTACGGGAAATTCACAGGAGCAACTGAAGCGCAAACATTGAAGACGTGGAGCGTGATGGAGACTATTCTGGGCACAACGGGTGCGATTGTTGGAATGATATTCTTCGTATTTTTGTAACAGGCAGAATGTGAAAAGAAAACCCGTTCATTGAACGGGTTTTTTGCTTTTAGTGAATTAATTCAAGATCTGGCTTAGTTGGCTGTAAAGGCCTTGGGCACTCTTCTTATAGCCTTCAGCAGATAAGTGCACATTATCAGGGCGTGCGAGATCTTTGGCTACCCAAGAGCGAATTGAACAAGGGCCACCCATAAAGCTTTGCCAGTCCCAAAATAGCGTATTTTCTTGAGCCGCGACCGTTTTTTGAATTTGAATCACATTCGCAAGATGGACAGGCATCTGAGCTTGGCAACTCAATGCATTACTAAACTTGATTGAATCATTTGGTCCTATCAATAAAATCACGCTGTCCGGCATACGCTGGCGGATCAGACGAATTTTCTCACGTAAGTTTTGTTGATAGGCAACTAAATCTAAGTTGTCGTTAAAGGCTTCGTTAGTACCATAAGCAAGGATCACCATATCTGGCGACATTTGTGCTAATGTTTCACTCCATTGCGGTTGCCACTTATCGAACATATTAATCGTCGCACCATTAATACCAATTGCAGATAACATCACACCCGGGTGATTAGAGCGAAGTAACCAACCGCCAATTTTGAGATTATTATCTTTGCTAACCGCAACTTCGGCGGGTAATTGGGTATTGATTGGCGAAGAAAAACGCCACGAGTTACCCGTTGTTGGTAATGCAACAGGCGATGACGCTGCCGGAGACACACTCATCTGGCTTCCTGATGAGGCCTGGTACAGCGCTTGAAGTTGATAAACTCCGTTTGCTGCCTGCAATGGTACCAGCTGTACTGTACTTTTGGCTGCCATAGGCAGGGCAATTAAGCCACCTAATGGGTAATCAAAACGCTCATCTTTACGGCTACTAAACAGCTCCCACTGCTTTTTATCACTTTTACGATTAATTGTCGCAGTGCGTTGCCCCGGTACTGAAATTGCAGGGACAAAACCTGGGCCAGCATCACCATAGCGTTGCTGGAACATTGTTCTTAAGTCGCCACTAAAAAAGTCAGCGGCAGTATGGGAATCGCCAATTTGAACAATATGAACCTGTTGATTGCCTTGCTTAAGTTTGTTCTTAAGCTTGTTGATATTAGGCTCAGAGTAATCAATCAGTTGCCCTTGCACGTTGACATCCGTGAGTACATCACCCCTTGTTGAACCTTTCCCTTTTCGCTCTGCGTCTTGTTGGCAAGACAGTAGGCTTAGAGATAACAACGCAATCACGCTGGCTGCTGCTAATTTTGTTTTAGCTTGAAGCAGTTTGTTCAGTTTCATGAGGTTCCTTTTCTTCCTCTTCAAAATGGATTAATGAAAAAACTTTTTCAGCGATTGCTTGTTGTCCTTTCGGGCTGAAATGAATTCCATCACCACTTCTTAATTTGATTTTACTACTATCGTCGCCGAAATAGTCGGAGTAAGTCTGATCTTTATATTTAAAGACATCATTAACAGAAAAATAAATTTCACCATTATTTTCGACTTCGGACTGGTATAGGCCCCTTAAGAACTTCATACCATCTGACAGGTTAGCTTTACGCATGTTGGGAGGACCAACCCAGATAACATCGACATTGTGTTGGCGAGCTGCCGCTAATATATCACTAATGCGAGAACGATACACCTGCTCCCAAATTTCACTTTTGAACTTCACATATTTATAACCAGCTTCGGGGGGCATATCCCATGGGTCATTAGGACCAAGGAAAACCACTAAAACTTTAATATTCGGATTATCATCCAAGGCTTTAGCAATGGTTTGCGGCCAGTTAAAAAAGCGTGGATAAGCCAGACCTGTACTTTGCTTACTGAGATTAATACTGTCGATATTATATTTTTTCAACAGCATATTCTTAACCTGTGGTGCGACGCCTTGCATCATCGAATCACCCGCAAACAGAACCTCATTACCTTTTTCAAGTTTGGCGAAGCGCTTCGGAATAATCGGCCCGGTATTGCTAATTTTGACTGGACCGGCTTTGCTTGCCTTTAACGGTTCTCGTGCTTGTTGGCGTTTTAATAGCTCAGGGAATGTGATTGACAGTGATTCAGCAGGGTAAATATAGCCGTTAACAAAGTGCAGCCCAACCTGAAAACCTTCAGGGAAGGTACGTTTACTGTTTTCATTCGCGAGAGCAATTGCTTCAGCTTCTTTTGCATCAAATGCTTGTTGCCCAGAGGTATGATACAGGAAAGCGCCTCCAGCGGCCTGTGTGCCATCATGTAAATACGCTCCATAATCCCATACAGGATTGCCTGATATCGCAGCCCAAGGGGTATCACGGTGGTATTTTTGCTGCCAAAAACGTTCTAATGAACCTTGGTTTAGCCAAATCAATAACAATCCTGCGATCAAAACAATAAACAGGACTTGTCCGGTTTTTATCAGGTTTCTTTTAAACTCAGAAGTTAGCATAAATAAATCCCGGCATTCCAGAAGGCGAAAGCATAAACATAATAGTCAGAATGATAGCGAGAGGAATCGGATAATAGTACCAAGCGATATCCTGATACTTCTTCGCTGCATAATGATATGACTGTACAAAGTAAGGGTAGAGCAACAGTAATGCCCAAAATGCGATTAATAAACCTATGCTTGAACCGATTGATGCGATAAAGCCAGACGCACCTATTTGCGAGATGAGCAATAAAGCATCATCAAAGGTTTGACTGCGGAAAAATATCCATGCAAAGCAAACAAAATGAAATGTGAAAATACGCGCAAATAACGTCGAGATAGTTTTATTCGGGAACGTTTTTGTCCAACCAAGTTTTTCCATGCAGAAACTCTTAAGGTTGAGCAAGACAATCCCAAGACCATGAATTGCTCCCCAAACGACAAATGTCATTGCTGCGCCATGCCATAAACCGGAGATCACCATGGCTAAGAAAACATTGGTATTCATACGGCTAAAACCTTTTCGGTTCCCGCCAAGTGGAATATAGATATAGTCGCGAATAAACGTCGATAAGCTCATATGCCAACGAGCCCAAAACTCTTTTAAGTTAGCTGCCATATAAGGCGCATTGAAGTTAACAGGGACACGGAAGCCTAATAATAAAGCGATGCCCGTGACTAAGTTGGTATAACCCGAAAAGTTAAAGTAGATATTCCATGCGTAAGCATAGGTCGCGACTAATATCTCACCTGCGCTGAAACCTGCTGGAGCATCAAAGACAGGGTTAACGAAGTTTTCAGCTAAGTATGAACTAAACAAGAATAGTTTAACCAGTGCTAATGAGATTAGTAAAATTGCTTTCCTTGGATCCAATATTTCACGGCTTTCAGCTTGAATCTGTGGAATAAAGTTTTTAGCACGATTGATAGGACCTGCGACAATACTCGGAAAAAAGCTAAGGTATAGTGTGACATCAAAGAAGTCTGCTTTGGGGATTTCTTTACGGCAAACGGAAACGGTATAGCTTACCGAATGGAATGCGTAGAAAGACAGCCCGATAGGGGCTAATAGCTCAATGATGGGTAGCCCTACGCTGAACCCAAATTTATCGAATGTCTGCTGAAGTGTCTCTTGGAAAAACGAATAATATTTGAATGCGGTAAAACAGCTAATAATTCCTACGGCCAGTATCGAGAAAACCCATTTATTAGAAAGCCAATTTGAAATCCAATTGGTTAAGAAATAAATAAAGAGTGTGTATCCAAATAAAATATAAGCAAAATCAGGGTTGAATGAATAAACAAAAAAGTAACTGGCTGTAATCAGTAGCCCATTTTGAAGCTTTGCACTAGGTTGGCAGCTCCAATAAATCAGGAAAAATACTAAAAAAGAGCCAAGAAACTCAAATGAGAAAAAATTCATATTAGACTCAAATTGTTAATTATTGTAAGCCCAAAATAATTCGAGTTGCATGCCAGCTAACCACGTAATTACCCTTATTGTAGCCAGAGGTCACCGACGACGTGACTTGGACGAGTTTTAGCTAGTATATACAGCCAACAGCAACTTAAAATATGACGGATGTGGTAGAAGAACGTTCACCATCATATTAATAATCAACTTTGTTGCAATAAGAAAAAATCCACTTTATCAAAAAGTGGATTTTGGTAGAAACTTGTACCTGGTGATACAAACTAAATTCGAGTCGATGCCGTTGTTTGAGCTTGTGTAATCAATTCTTCATTGCTCGCGTACATCTCTTGTAAATAACGGTTATAAGTTGAACCTAACTGTGAATACCCTTTCATATCATTGATCAGTTTTGCGGTATCTAATTCATCTTTAGATTGGCGCTGTTTTGCTCTTGACGATCGAAGTGACTCGTAGGCGTTATGGGTATTCATATTCTTCATATAGGCAGAAACAGTATCTTCGACAGAGTCGTATGCTGAATAGCCTTTCACTTTTCCCTGCTTGATTTGGCAACCACTGCCGCATCTCATCCCAAACAGGTTACCATTTTGTTGTGCCAGCTGTGAGGTTCCCCAGCCTGATTCTGTTGCAGCTTGAGTAGCAACTAGGTGTGTTGGCATAATATCAACACGGCTCAACAGTTTATCCCAATTAATACGTTTTGGGCTGGTGCACGTCATACCGTAGCTATTGCAAATTTGTGCAAGGCGACGTAGTTCTTGTGCACTCCATTTTTTGTTGGCGCGGACAGAGAGCAACCATTTACGCTCTGACATTATTTCTTGATTGACCTTTTCAATCACAGGGACAACCGTTTTCAAAAACGCTTTCTTACGTGGCGTACCCGATGGGTATTTTCGCAAATCAGGCAGGGATGTTTGAGCCTGATTTGAGCTCTGCACAGCCTTGTGAGAATACTCTTTCTTGAGTGTGAAACTAGTGCTAGTTGAGCCGAAACTCAAACCCGAAAATAACAATAAAAGTAAGAAAGCGAAGACGGCTTTTGTCCTCATCGTTCGAGAGGGCATTTGCTTCTCCTAAGTTTCTCTGAACAAAAATCGACCGAATAGTAACAGAATATTTTTGGAGGAGCTACTTTTATCCGGCTGACTTTATCTAAATTGCTGTGTTTTTGCGTATTGAAAAATGAAAACATATAATGTATTGATTTAAAATGTAATTTATAAGTTAATTTATTTGTCATTAATGAAACTTACAAATAAATCTAATCATTTATTGAAAAATCAAAGTGTGCATAACTAAAATTCGATCAAATAAAGCACAATACACACCATTATAATATGGGTATTTTGGTTAATTATTAGACGCTTAGCAGCCTGTTTTTTGTTCATTTTGATAATTTTGACCTATTGACTTAGTTTTAAGATCTTAAGATGGGCGTTATAAACGGCTAAAAAATGAGCTTTTCACCTTAATTAGATGAGTAAAATTTAAATCCAAAAAAGGATTTGAAATGAAAAATCATCACCCATTTTCAAACTAATTTAAGTGCAAAAATTTCAGATAAGTAACTCTTTCTCTTGTTTTATACACGAAGGATGTGGGGGGCTTATCATCCAGTTTTGTGATGCAAATAATCATTATCTTGGATGGAGATAAAAGAGGGCAAACATCGGCTGATAGAAAATAGATTTAAGACGAGTGAATTATCGATCATGAATGCCGATATTAAAGGTTAACATCGGCATTAGTCATTAAGTTGAAAATTATTTCTGGGTGCTTTTATGAAAATGGACACGTTCGTGGAAATACGCTTTTAAATGATCTTCCATTTGATGAACTTTTTGTTCGAGTGCATTGACGACGATATCGTCATTATTCATGTCAAAAACGCGTTCCTTTGCAAGTTCATCAAGATAATCTTTTTGTTTTTGGGTTAAATCAGCCATATTTTTACAACCTGTATTCGAGATAGCACAAGGGTGACATCCATGATACGTCAAGAAGTATCTTGGCATATTTAGGGTATGTCGAATTGTTGATATTTTTCTATTGTGCCTGACTGATTAATTGATGAAAAGTAGAATAACACACTGTACTCGTCATACTTCAATTTGCATGGTTGTTGACTGCACTCAGCTAGTCGAGTCACAGTGTTTATCTATGCTCCCCGCCTATCTTCATTTGTCGCCTACATGCAACTCGAATTATTTATAGCATGTCTAATAATGATGATTTTCTTGCTTAAGGTAAATGTTAGCTATTTGTTGATAATATGAAATCGTTAAGATTATTCACAATATAAATCATTAAACTAAGCTGTTATTCTTTAATGAGTGAATAAATTATAGGTCTACATAATGAATAATAAACAACAATACCTTGATATTGCTGCTGGTGAAGGTGAAAAAGAAGCATCAATGATGGTTGCCATCCCTACTTCTGAATTAACATCATTAACCTTAGAGCAGCGTTTAGAACAGCAAGACTATTTTACTGAAGGCGAAATTGATGAAGATGAAGGCGGTTTTTTCTTTTCTTGTAAACGCGGGGAAGAAGAACTACGTTTCTTTATATCGTTAGTTGATAGCGACCCTGAATATGTGATTAATCCTTATTTTGCGACAGATCCTATTAGCCCTGAGTTATATGCTGAAGCTAGCGCTGCACCTCAAGCTGTTATTGTAGAATGTATTTTTCAAGACCAACCTTTGGTCAGCTACCTACATCAATTAAAGATCATTCAAATTCTCGTTCCTGATTTATTATTGGGCCTAGATCTCTCAGCGGCTGGAAAAGTGTTTACTCGTGAGTGGCTCAATTTCCAACTTATTGATGATTTGATGCCAAGCATTGATTCTCTATATGTAGTCCATGCTATCTATGACCATGATGAAAACGAAGATCAGCAAGAGGGTGAAGAACATGGACCGACTATGTATTGGTTCCATACCCATGGCCTTGCACGTTGCGGGTTATCAGAAGCTGAAATTATTATTCCACACCCAATCGCGTCTTATTATGGTATCCCTGAACTGTTCTGGAGCTTTGTCAATAACAGCATTACTAACGGTAAGATTGTTTTCAATGAACCTATTTTTATTGGTCAAACACAAGCAGGCTATGAATATTTAGTCGCGTTACCTTTTGAAGAAGGTTTAAGGCATGTGGGGCAATCAACAAATATTGATGATTTGAAACCGCTGGAAGATATGAACTATGAGTTTGGCGATGTAAGCTCAGAACGTTTTATGGGGGATTGGCATGATCGCGATGAATCACATCAACATCCTTCTGCAATGCTATTTCGTGTGACTCAGGAAAATCCAATTCTAGGGAGCTTCTTTAAAGGGTTTGAAGATCAAAACGCCATGATGTTTATGCGTACTGATGAAGAAACCGCTGATATGTCTCGCAAAGCGAAATTACGCTGGCAATACTTCACGCACATGTTGGACAATTACGGACCAAAGCCTGTCGTGCAGAAAAAAGGTTTTCTGGCTAAATTGCTCGGAAAAGCGGAAGAAGAAGCGGATAGCGATTGGCGCTTCTTAGTAAAATGTGGCATTGGTTATCAAGATGCAGAAGAAGGCTATGATGGTCATGAACATATGTGGTTTGAGCCAGTTTCATGGAACGGTGACCAATTTGAAGGACGTCTGATTAACCATCCTTTCTATGTACAAACGATGCAAGAAGGGGAAGTTTATCCACTAACTCGTGATGATATTACGGATTGGACGATTTATTTTGAAGACGGTACTTATACACCAGATTCGATATATAAGTTGTTCAGTGGCACCCAAGTGCACTAGTACCCGTCATACTTCGAGTTACCTTGTTGTTGATTTCACTCAGCTCCCCGAGTTAGATACTTATATATGCTCCTTGGGGTAGCTTCGTTTGTCGCTATATGCAACTCGAATTATTTAGGATACACCCGTCATACTGCAAATGGTGCTCTATCATCGGTAGAGTACGAACAAAATTCCCTAAGAAAAGTGTCCTGATTTAGTTGCGCAGAACAATATCAAAAAACCAACTGCACCGAATGGGAAGCTACAATACAGCGTTTTATAAGTCTCTTCTATAGAGGGCATCCGCTTTTACTCCAAGTTGCAGTTGCTGACGTTGTGGCGTAGTCTCCCCATGAATTACAGACTTTTGCGGCTTTAGTACAAGGGTTGAAATATGAATGAATCAGAACTATATCAATATGCACTTTTTTTGCTTTCTCGCCGTGACTATGGGACGGCAGAATTACATGCACGCATGAAACGTCGTATGTATGAAAAGAATGATGGGGTTGTTGATGAGTTATTGATCGAGCTCGTGGTTGGGCGATTGAGTGAACAGCAATTTATTGATGATACTCGAGTGCTCGAATCGTTTACCCAGAGCTATATCCGTAAAGGCTATGGGCCATTGCGTATTAAGCAAGAGCTGAGGCAAAAAGGGTTTACCTCTGTTTTAATCGACCAACAATTTGAAAATATCACTGTTGATTGGTTTGAACTGGCTGCCAATGTACGCAGTAAAAAGTTTGGTGATGTACTTCCTACCGACTTTAAAGAAAAGAGTAAACAAATTCGTTATCTACAATATCGGGGTTTTTCTGGTGATATGATTTTTGAACAATTTCGCTGAAACAATTATTGATAGTATTGTCTTAGCGAAAACTGCATTAAATTATCATTCTATAGCTGTCCTTGTATAACTCATCTTTTCTCAAGCCTCACTCATATTCTGGCGACTATTAGAATAAGTCATCAAATCGTATTCTTTATTTTATCGAACTTATAAAGCGCTAAAAATTTATCAACAAGTATGGTTTATCTACCGCACATACCGATTATTGGTCGCCTAATATTTTAAGTTGGATAATTATAAAGATTATTTAGGTATTTTTGGCTTAAATATTCAGTTGGAACTGGTCAGCTAGCACTATTCAAATCAGAGTTATCATGGATATTTTAGATAGAACATCTAGTGACTAATCTATTTTGAATTTTTATTTCAAAAAACGGTGTAAATTTGTAGAAATAGCCTTTATATTTCATTCCCCCCAAACACTATTTATCGTTCTATATATTGTTAAGCAATTTTTATAATAAAAATCTGATATCGGCATGATCCGCATCAGTAAGCATGGCTTATTTTTTGGGCAGAGTACGGTTTGATAAAATTAAAAAATGACATGGGCAGGAGATATAAATGATTGAGTTGTTAATCGGTGTCATCGTCGTTATTGGCGTAGGGCGCTATATTATCAAAGGCTACTCGGCGACGGGTGTGCTAATGACAGGTGGTATTTTACTTTTGATTATCGCCGTCTCAATGGGAAAAAGTATTTTACCCGAATCAGTAAAGCCTACAGGTTGGCGCAGTACTGATATTCTGGAATACATTAAATTCTTGCTGATGAGCCGCGGTGGCGATCTTGGCATGATGATCATGGTGTTGTGTGGGTTTGCATCTTATATGACCCATATCGGTGCGAATGATGTTGTGGTAAAAATTGCATCTAAGCCATTAAAAATGATCAACTCACCTTATATGCTGATGGTTGCGGCTTATATTGTGGCATGTTTAATGTCATTGGCGGTATCTTCGGCAACAGGGCTTGGCGTGTTGTTAATGGCGACATTGTTCCCTGTTATGGTCAATGTGGGTATCAGTCGAGGAGCAGCGGCGGCAATTTGTGCCTCACCAGCAGCTATTATTCTGGCACCCACTTCAGGGGATGTGATATTAGCAGCGCAAGCAGCTGAAATGCCTCTTATTGATTTTGCTTTTAAAACGACTTTACCGATTTCGATTGCTGCAATTGTCGCAATGGCTATAGCGCACTTCTTTTGGCAGCGTTATCTTGATAGAAAAGAACATGTAAAAATGGAAATGCTGGACGTGAATGAAATCAAAACTCACGCTCCTGCTTTTTATGCCATTTTACCATTTTCCCCGATTATTGGTGTTTTAGTCTTTGATGGTAAATGGGCACCAGAACTACACATTGTCACCATTATTGTCGGTTGTATCATTATCGCAGCACTTCTTGAGTTCGTCCGTAGCTTCAGTGCTAAGCATGTGTATACAGGTCTTGATGCTTGTTACAAAGGTATGGCTGATGCATTTGCAACAGTTGTAATGCTATTAGTTGCTGCGGGTATCTTTGCGCAAGGTTTAAGTGCGATTGGCTTTATTAAAGGTCTGATCGATTTAGCACAATCTTTCGGTTCTGGTGCGATTATCATGATGATTGCCTTGGTGATTATTACGATGCTAGCAGCGATGACAACAGGGTCTGGAAACGCACCTTTCTATGCTTTCGTCGAGCTGATCCCGCTTCTGTCTAAGCAAATGGGCGTTAACCCTGCCTATTTGGTCATCCCAATGCTACAAGCATCTAACCTAGGACGGACGTTATCACCGGTTTCAGGTGTTGTTGTTGCGGTATCCGGTATGGCTAAAATCTCACCATTTGAAGTGGTTAAGAGAACCTCCGTACCTGTACTCGCGGGGTTAATTGTCGTGGTGATTGCGACAGAAATTTTAGTGCCAGTGTATCTCTAATTACCTATGTTGTCTGATTAAGAAGGTTGGGAAACTTGGTTTTCCAACCTTTTTTTATACCATAACGTTATAAGCAATAATCAGATAAATAGCAGATGGCACCTAGAGAATACGACCGTCGCGTTAATCGACATGATATTAATCTATATGAAATAATTTCAAGTTTGGATGGCTTGCCTGATCCAGACTCTTAGGTAATATCTACAGTTATTCACTCGTCATATTTCAAGCTATATAGGGCGTGTTGCCAATATCAGTCATTGCTCACAAACCTGAATCAGTTATGTTTTTATATTCATCGGGCGTTACATACAACTTGAACTAGTTTGGGTATAACAAACATGCAGTAAATAAATAGATGCCACATCGGCTTGCATTATTTACAGCGTAATAATAAGGATAACAAATGAAATTAGAAACATTGTCGATTCACGCAGGTTACTCACCAGATCCAACGACAAAAGCGGTTGCTGTTCCTATTTACCAAACAACATCTTATGCATTCGATGATACCCAACATGGTGCCGATCTATTTGATTTAAAGGTTGCAGGCAATATCTATACTCGCATCATGAACCCAACCAATGATGTATTAGAGAAACGTGTCGCTGCCTTAGAAGGCGGTATTGCTGGATTAGCGGTTGCATCTGGTATGGCGGCAATTACTTATGCTATCCAAACAGTTGCTCAGGCAGGTGATAACATTATTTCTGTCGCGAAACTGTATGGTGGAACCTATAACCTGTTGGCACATACCTTACCGCGTTCTGGTATTGAAACTCGTTTTTTTGAGCATGATGATTTAGCTGAGTTGGAAGCGCTAATTGACGATAAAACCAGAGCCGTATTTTGTGAAACGATCACGAACCCTGCTGGATTTATTGTTGATATCGCCGCATTAGCCGAGGTTGCTCATCGTCATGGCTTACCATTGATAGTCGATAACACGGTTGCTACACCTTATTTATGCCGCCCATTCGAACATGGCGCGGATATTGTTGTTCATTCACTGACTAAATATATTGGTGGTCATGGTAACTCCATTGGCGGCATGGTCGTCGATTCAGGCAAATTCCCGTGGACTGAGCATGCAGATCGCTTTTCACTATTGATTGAGCCAGATATTGCTTATCACGGTGTGAGTTATACTGAGCACTTTGGTGCAGCGGCCTTTATTGCGCGTTGCCGTGTTGCGCCATTGCGTGGAACTGGTGCAGCACTTTCACCATTTAACGCATTCCTGATCTTACAAGGCCTCGAAACGTTAGCATTGCGCATGGAACGCCACACTGAAAACGCTCAGAAAGTCGCTGAATATTTAGAGAAACATCCTCAAGTTGTTTGGGTGAAATATGCAGGTCTTGCTAGCCACCCAGAGCACGCTTTAGCGCAAAAATACATGAATGGTAAACCGGCAGGAATTTTGTCATTTGGAATTAAAGGTGGTCAAGAAGCAGGAGCTCGTTTTATTGATGCATTAAAATTGATCCTTAGATTGGTGAATATTGGGGATGCCAAATCATTAGCATGCCATCCTGCTTCAACCACTCACCGTCAGCTCAATGATGCCGAGTTAGCTAAAGCTGCCGTATCACGCGATATGATCCGTCTTTCTATTGGTATCGAACATATTGATGATATTTTAGCAGACCTTGAACAGGCGTTAGATGCAGCTAAATAGAGTTGTTTAACGTTTAGTCGAGATATTATAGCGGTTATTGATAAAGTTATATTTATTGGTAGCCGCTTTTTAATACCTTTTAATCTTATTTTAATATTTTACACCTTTAATGATGTGTTTCTAATAACCATTTAAACAATTCAAAATATAACGCCATACTTCATTTAATCCCGCTATTTTTAATACTCAGCGTCTATGTCACTTTCCAATATAAGATTAACTTATTGATAATGATAATAAATATTATTATGTTTTATTTTAACTAACAGTCTATTTTATATTCATTTTTAGATTAAATAATAAGGATGCGATATCGATAACAAATGATGTCATTAGTATAAAATAATAGAAAGCAGAGTTAATAGCGTGATTTAGGTTGCAAGCTTTAGGTTTATAAGCAGTTAGCAGTAACTTAAAGTATGACTGAGATATTTATTGTTGCAGAATAGTTGCATTCAGAATGATTAATTCTCTATTTGTTTATATGAGGTTTATTCATGCTGATGATAATGGTTTAATGAGCTATAAAAATGCTAAGTGCTTCAATGTGACATGTCAGGTGAAGGCGAGTGATTATCGCATAACCTCATGATAATAATAAATATTTATAAAAGAATGGTTGAAATAAAATGAATATGGCAAATACTAAGATTGCCTACCTTAAGTGGTGCCTGCTGTTTTGCTTTGTATTACTGACTTATTTTATTCCTCTTAATGGCCGGCTCCTTTGGCAACCAGATGAACTGCGCTATGCAGAAATAAGTCGTGAATTAATCTCCAGCTATAACTGGAGTGTTCCTGAGCTTCTTGATATCCGTTATTTCGAAAAACCCATTTTTGGTTATTGGGTCAATGCATTTTTTCAAATGTTGTTTGGTGAAAATAATGTATCCGTTAGGCTTGGGGTAGTGTTTAGCACTTTAACCAGTGCATTATTTGTTTACCTTAGTGCCAAAATGGCATGGAAAAAAAACAACCTCGCATTCAATGCGACCTTAATCTATCTCTCCATGTTCATGGTGTTAACTATTGGGACTTATAATGTTTTAGATCCAATCTTGACGGCATTTTTGACCATGGTCATGTTCTTTTTCCAGTGGGGATTAGCCGCTAAAGATTTCTCGCAAAAGTTGATCGCCTTTATTTTATTAGGCGTAGCTGGTGGTCTTGGGCTGATGACTAAAGGCTTTTTGGTTTTAGTCTTGCCCGCATTAGTGATTTTCTTTTGTTCGATTTACTATAAACAGTTCAAGGAAGTATTCTTTTTTTCTTTTGTCTCACTCTGCGCAATGTTTATTGTTTGCTTACCGTGGGCGATAATTGTCGCAAGCCGTGAGCCAGACTATTGGCATTATTTCTTTTGGGTTGAACATGTACAGCGTTTTATGGCTGACAATGCGCAAAATCGGTCACCTTTCTGGTTTTATATTCCCATCTTAATTGCTGCTGTGCTGCCTTGGTTAGGCTATTTATTTGCCGCGTTAGTAAATAGTTTTCGTCAAAAAGGCCAACATATCTATTTTCTGCTGTGGTTCTTAGTACCTTTTGTGTTTTTTAGTATTACCAAAGGCAAGTTACTTACGTATCTTTTACCCTGTATTGCGCCTATCGCGGTTCTGATGGCGGCTTATATTGATAAAGTGCTAGAGCAAAAACAAGTGGGGGCGATCCGCCTCAATGCGGTGATTAATATTAGTATCGGCTTATTGCTTGCGGGTGCCATATTTTTCTCGTCTCACTTTAAAGCACTTAATTTTTATTCGGCGGATGAGAGCGACAAATTATTACTCGCAACGGGTGCATTCTTATTTTGGGCGTTGATTGGTTTTATCTCGTTTAACCGTCGCTTTTGGGCATTCGCCGCAGCCTGTACAGTTGTATTGAGCTTAAGTGTCGGGTCAATAATTCCGGATAAAATTGCCAGTAACAATACGCCACAAAAGCTGATCGAAAAATATCGTGCGCAGTTGTCAGATAAAACGTATTTATTAACTAATAATGTTGGATTAGGCACAGCACTGGCTTGGGTATTAAAACGCAGTGATATCACTATGTTGCATCAAACTGGTGAGCTGGGTTATGGGTTGCAATACCCCGACGCAGTAAAGCGTTTTTATCGTTTGGACCAACTACCAGGATTGTTGGAAGAGCATAATTATCAAGATATAGCGGTGGTGGTTGAAGCATCCCAAGATCGAATATTATCAGCGTTGCCTGGCAAACCAACAATTATCAAAGAAGGTAATTTAGTCTTTGCTTTCTATGAAGGCCGAAATTAATCACCAATAACCAAAAGCCGCATAAGAATCACTTTATGCGGCTTTGATGAAACCATTGCATGATGATTAGGTTCGTAAATACAATTAGTTATTTGAGCCGCTAAATTAACCCTTAGCGGCTTTTTTGATCTGCGACTAACTCAGTGAGCTTAATTTTTATCTCACTGAGTTGCGCTTATCGCTGACATTCGACCCGAGCTATTCTGGATATACCAATGTAAATGAGCTAGATGTATTTTTAAGACAATCTGGTTTTGCTGTTGTATCTGCAATACCATGATAAATCATCAGCATGGCAACACTATTATTCATTGTGTTCATTTCATTATCATTGATGTCAGCGTTATTTTTTGGATGACGAGCCCTTATGCTTTTATTCATTGTATTTTTTCCTCTTCAGCTTTGAGTAAGCGATCCGCTTCGGCAAGTTCATAGCGTCGTGGTGTTAAAGCGGCCGCATTATGATTACGTGCAAGTAATGAATAGATCGTAGGTAACACAAATAAGGTAAATAGCGTACCGACCAACATACCTGTCACAATCACCAATCCAAGTCCGAAGCGGCTATTCGCCCCTGCACCCGTTGCAAATAATAGTGGCACTAAACCAATTACCATCGCTGCCGTAGTCATTAAAATTGGACGTAAACGTATTTGTGCGGCTTTCAAGATTGCTTGGCGTCTATCTATTCCTTCATGAGCTTGTAATTCATTCGCAAATTCAACCATTAAAATACCGTGCTTACTGATCAGCCCAATCAAGGTAACTAAACCAATTTGCGTATAAATATTTAGCGTGGCGTATCCCAGTGCAAGCGGGATTAATGCTCCACAAATCGATAAGGGAACTGTAATTAAGATAATGAGCGGATCGATTAAACTTTCATACTGCGCAGCAAGTACTAGATAAATGATGATTAGTGCCGACATAAATGCAAAGACGAGGGTATTTCCTTCTTGCTTATATTGACGTGAATCAGATTGCCAGTCATGGCTGAAGCCAGCGGGTAATTCATTTGCGATTTTATCCAAATACTCAACGGCTTGTCCCATTGTCACGCCTGATGCTGGGATGGCTTGTAAAATAGCTGCGTTTTGCTGGTTGAACTGAGTTAACTTGTTTGGTTCAATTTGTGTATTAATATTGACCACGGTTGACAACGGGATCATGGTGCCATCTTGTGTTTTTATATAATGGCGCGAAAGTGTATCGGGAGTTAAACGCTGGTTGCGAACACTTTGTGGGATCACATCATAGGAGCGCCCATCCATACCAAAGCGGTTAATATAGTTTTCGCCGACCAGTAGCGTGAGAGATTCACCGATATCTTGCATACTGACACCAAGACTATTGGCCTTTGAACGATTAATTTTGATCTCAACGACAGGGTTGTTGTAATTAAGATCACTGTCCACCACCATAAACAATCCGCTTTCACGAGCCTGTTTTTTGATCTCTTCCATCGTGTTATACAACACCGGATATCCCTGTGGGCTTCTTAATACCATCTGTATTGGTAGACCCCCAGTAGAGCCGGGAAGTGCGGGTAATTGGAAGACAAAGATACTATTTCCTTCTATATCGCCGACCATGCCTTGCAAGTCTGATTGAATTTCAGAAGCTGGGCGGTCACGTTTTTCCCACGAAATTAAATTGGTGCCGCCAAAACTGGATGATGGTCCATCAGTTCCATTAATTATCCATGTACTTTCGGTTTCAGGAAGTTTCGTAAATACATCATGTAGCTTATGAGAGAAACGTTCGACATACTCAAGATTGGCATGTTGTGGCGATTTGATAGCCGTTAAGACAGTGGATTGATCTTCTACTGGTGCCAGTTCACGAGGTGCAGATTGGTAGAGTAGTGGCAAGCTGATAAATACGCATACTGCAATGATCCCGGTGATCCAGCGGTGGTTTAACGAAAAATTTAGCCCTTTGGTGTAATAATTGGCAAGGCGGGAGAAAAACTTCTCTGCCATGAGAGCCATACGACCTTCATTCTGCTTTGAGTTCAGCATGAAAGAACTCATGACAGGGGATAACGTGAGGGCGACGATACCTGAAACAATCACTGCACCCGCTAATGTCAGTGCAAATTCTTTAAATAAAGCACCCGTTAAGCCAGACATCAAACCAATGGGGGCATAAACTGCGGCTAGGGTGATGGTCATAGCAATAACGGGACCTGCTACTTCACGGGCTCCGATCAATGCTGCTAATACAGGGGATTTGCCTTCTTCAATATGGCGATGAACGTTCTCAACCACCACAATCGCATCATCTACCACTAGCCCGATTGCCAGCACCATCGCAAGTAACGTTAACAAATTAATACTAAAGCCAAACGCCATCATTAAGGCAGCAGCACCCAACATGGATAATGGAATGGCTAAGATAGGAATGATGACGCTACGGACGGATCCCAAACACAGATAGATAACTACAATCACAATCAGTAAAGCTTCAACTAACGTGTTGAATACCTGATTAATCGAGGCTTTGATAAAGCGAGAGGTTTCAAATGCCATTTCAATTTTGACATTAGGTGGCAGGGTTTTAATGATATCAGGCATCAATTTGTTCATGCCATCGACAATTACTAGCGGGTTACCGGTTGGCGTCGCAAATAAGCCTAAATAAATCGCGGGTTCCCCATTCATCAATCCACTCGTTTCAGTCGATGCTGCCCCTAGCTCAATGGTTCCCACATCACGCAAACGGACTAATCCATTACCATCATTGCGAATAACGAGATCTTGAAATTCAGCGATATTGGTAAGGTCAGTATTGACGTAAACATTGGAAATAACATATTCACCCTTCACCTTACCGGGCGCGGCTTGGTAATTATTTTGGCGCACTGCTTGTGCGACATCCGCAGCAGAAAGACCACGACCCGCTAGCTTATCGATATCTAGCCACAAACGCATTGCCAATTGTTGTCCACCAAATACTTCTACTTTTGCCACCCCTTCGATAGATGAGTACATTGGTTCAACTACCCGTGACAGATAATCAGTCAGTGCGGGGATCGACAGTGTTGTGCTGGAAAAACCGATATATGCGACGGCTGTCGATTCACCTGAAGAGAGTTCGATCACCGGGTCATAAGCTTCTTTCGGTAATTTGTAGCCAATTTGATTTACTTTAGCCATCACTTGCGTGAGGGCTTGAGTTGAATCGCGGTTAAGCTCCATTCTGACTGTCACTACACTACTACCTTGCACTGATGAAGATGATAAATAATCGACACCTTCAACGGAGGAAACGGCTTGTGCAATAGGTTGAGTGACGAACCCTTGCATCAATTTTGCAGATGCGCCGGGATATTGGGTGGTGATAGTAATGGTTGAGCTTTCTAGCTGAGGATATTGACGGATAGGCAGCTTACTTAAAGCATATAATCCCATTAACACGATTAATGCGCTCACAACCAATGCCAAAACAGGACGGCGTACAAAAATATCAGTAAATTTCATGGCGCCTTCCTTACGAATTCGGGGCGGTAATAACGGCTGATTCTGCTAATGTATCTTGTGTTACAGGCGTGATAGCCGACCCATTGTTGAGGCGTAATTGTCCCGATGTGACCACCATATTACCGTCTTTTAGACCTTGTTCGATTTCAATTTTTCCATCCCAACGTTGGCCTGTTTTGACTGAAACTTGCTTAGCCGTCATGGCTTCACCATTGCCTTCAGCAATAAAAACGGTATCGCCATAAGCGGTATAAGTGACGGCTGTTTCAGGTACAGTTAGTACTTTACTATTTGCTTGGCGAACGACATTGACGTTGGCATACATGCCAGCTTTTACTGCGCCATCGCTATTTTCGAGGGTGGCTTGTAATTGCACAGTGCGTGACTTACCAATTAAAGGGTCAATAGCATTAATTCGAGCGGAGAAGGTTCTGTCGGGATAAGCATCGACATTAATATCAACGAGTTGATCGATATACAGTTCGGGTGAGGATTGTTCATCCAGTGAAAAGTTTAGTTTCAATATTTGCGTATCGACGAGGCTGGCGATATTCTGACCGGGATTGATATATTGCCCTTCATGAATTTGACGAATACCAATGATGCCATTAAATGGTGCACGGATAGCCTTTTGTGCGATCAATGCTTGAGTTTGTTGAATCAGACTTTGCGCGATATCACGTTCCGCACGAGTGCTATCAACTTGCGCTTCTGCGACTAAATTTTTATCTGCCAGTAAGCGTGTTCTATCATGCAAACGTGCTGCATTACGCAGTTGAGCTTGATAGCGAGCTAGATCCGCTTGTTCAACAGCATCGTTGAGTTGAACAAGAATTTGCCCCTTTTTAACTTGTTGACCGGATTCAAAATCAATTCTTGTGATACGGCCACTGGTTTCCGCTGCGACAAACACTTGTCGACCTGCTTCTAATTCTCCAACGCCGTAAAATGTACGGGGAGCATTATCTTGAGTGACAGGCGCTAAAGCGACTTTGATAGGGGGATACTGATAAGCGTCTTGCTCATTTTTCCCATCTTGTGCGTAAAAGTTGTAGATGGCAGTGCCACCACCTGCAGTAATCAGTACCGCACACAATATAACAATCGTTTTTTTATTCATTATAATTACCTAGGACTTCTGCTTTTTTGCAGTGAAATGAAGGTCACGGAAATGCCCAGAAATGGCGACAGCGATTAATCCACCAATCACAGATAGATGTTCAATGGCCCAAAACATGGCAATTTTTGCTTCTAAGCCGGTATAGCTCCAAAAAGTGTGAACCACGACGATGGTTAGAAATAAAAAGACAGCAAGAGCCCCCGCGCCTAGCCAGAGTAGGCGATTTAAAAACACCAAAAGAGAACCTGCTATTAAGACAAATGCGGAGGCAATATTGAAAAACCAATCTGGATGTAAACCTGCTGCACGCATTTCGGCTAGGCTGCTTTCATAATTAAAAACTTTGGTTAATCCAGATGAGACAAACACTATCAATATCAGTATGCGAGCAATAAACCACAGCACATGACTTTCTAAAATTTTGGCGATTACCTTTGGCATAGCCAATCCCCTTAAACAACGTTAGCCCGCATGCCATAAATAGGTGCTATCACCACACATGCGAAAATTGAATCGAACAATCTGAATTGACAAACTCAGTGGCTGGCACTATAAAACCTCAAGTTAGGTTGAGGTCAAGAGAAGGTTCATAAAATGGTAGAAAAAGACATAAAAACGATAAAAGGTCCGCAGCAGCCTGAAAAAACAATAGATTTTACAAGGGCTTTAACTGTCGGTGATGTGGCAAAACGTTCTGGAGTTTCTGTTGCAACGGTACACTTTTACGAAACAAAAGGGCTTATTCAGAGTACAAGAACGCAGGGTAACCAGCGCCGCTTTCCCCCTGTAGTGCTGCGATATATTGCGATTATTAAAGTGGCTCAAAGCACTGGGATCCCCTTAAAAGAGATCCAAGACGCTTTAGGGAAATTTCCAGCTAACAGTAAGCTGACTTCGGAGCAATGGAAGCAAATGTCAACCGAATGGAAAGTTTCGTTAGATAAACGGATCAAGCAGTTAACTCGTTTACGTAACGAGTTAGATCACTGTATTGGTTGCGGATGCTTGTCACTTAGCGAATGCCCATTACGTAACCCTGATGATATTTTAGGGCGTAAAGGTCCTGGTGCACGTATTTTGGAACGACCTTAGTGTGTTAGTTTGGTTTTTCATTGTCGCTTTTTAATTTTTAGATAGGGAGCAGAAGCATATGAACTATATAGACTTAATCGAAAAAAAGATGAAGGAAAGTGGAGAGGATATATTCTCAAGTAATGCTACAGATCTTGAAACAATTAACTTATTTGAATTGTCACTTGGCGTCATCTTCCCTGAATCCTATCGAATATTTTTACAAAAATACGGCACTTTAGCTTTTGGTGGTGAAAGTTTTTATGGTATCACCAGAAAAGGTATAAATGGCAATAGTGTTCCTTGCGTACTTTTTGTAACGAAAGGCGCTAGAGAAATGGGTGATATTGATGATGGCATGATTAAAATAAAATCATCAGGCTATGGGCCTTCATTTTCTATCGATACTAAGATCCTTGGTAAATCAGGGGAGCCTGTCATTGTTGAAACTGAATTATCATTTAAATACACAGGAATAAAGACGATTATCGCTGATAATTTTTCTGAATTTTTATTAGTAGAAATAGCGCGAACAATTGAAGATTTATAGATATAGAGCGCTATCCTCACAATCGTCTGAAGGCTTATCTATAACAGCAATTCAGTTTACTCTGACGGGTTTTTATTTTTGGCGACTATCAGTATATTTCTAATAAGCGATTTTTGATTCTTCTGGATTTATTTTTGCTGCTTCTAACTTAACAAAACCTAGCCGATTCTTTTACGATCCTCCTATTTTATCACTTCAAATCCTAACACTCACCCAATTTGCTATAAATCACAGTTTTCATTATCTGGATAGCAACTGCGAATAATGGCTATTTTCCTCTTTATATCATTAGGTTAAATATCAAATAGCCGCGCAGGGTGGATAATTATTGCGTGCAACGGCTACAGGCTTGTTGCCATTTTGCGCAATCATAAATCATGTTAATCAATTGTGAAATTATTGTGATTGAATGAGCGAAAAGAGGGCACAAAAATGAAAGGTTTAAATGACAAAGTGGCAATCGTAACCGGAGGCGCAACCAAAATCGGTGCAACCGTTGCCCAAATATTGAGCTCATATGGTGTGAAAGTCACCATTTTTGATATTGATAAAGTCAATGGTGAAAAAGTGGCTCAATCTGAGCCGAGCATTGATTTTTTGGCTATTGATATTACCGATGACCAACAACTTAAGCAGGGCATCGACAGGGTTGCGCAAAAGTATGGACAATTCGATTTTTTAGTTAATCTGGCCGCCACTTATCTTGATGAAGGCCAGTCATCCTCACGGCAGGATTGGATAACTGCTCTGAATATTAATGTAGTAAGTGCTGTGATGGCTGCGCAATTTGCACAACCGTATTTTGTCAAAGCAGGCAAGGGTGCAATCGTCAATTTTACCAGTATCTCCTCATCCGTTGCTCAAACGGGTCGTTGGCTCTATCCCGCATCCAAAGCCACCATGCTAGAAGTGACACGCAGTCAAGCGATGGACTATGCGCCAGATAGCATTCGAGTAAATTCAGTTTCGCCGGGTTGGACCTGGTCGCGAGTGATGGATGAAATCACCAGCGGTGATCGCCAAAAAACTGACCGAGTGGCTGCCGATTATCACCTATTAAAACGGGTTGGTGACCCAGAAGAGGTGGCGCAAGTCGTTGCTTTTTTACTGTCTGATCTTGCCAGCTTTGTCACTGGCGCCGATTACGCTGTTGATGGCGGTTACTCCGCGATGGGGCCAGAACAGGCCAAACCTGCAATCCCTCGTCTTGCTGAGTAAGACACGGTGACTTTGATTTTTGTGAAAAAGTATTGAGGAAAAAACTATGCGTCGTATAGCAATCGTAGGTGGTGGTCAGGCGGGTATGCCATTAGCATTAGGGCTATTAGATAAAGGCTATGAAGTTACAGTAGCCACCAACCGAACTCCCGATGATGTCAAAAATGGTCGCGTCATGTCCAGTCAGTGTATGTTCGATATCTCACTGCAATTTGAACGTGATTTAGGGATCAACTTTTGGGAAGACGAATGCCCACCAGTAGAAGGCATTGGTTTTACTGTCCCTCATCCAGAAAAACCCGGTGAGCAAGCGATTACATGGCGCTCACGTCTTGATAATTATGCGCAAGCTGTCGATCAGCGCATTAAAATGCCTTATTGGATGGAGCTGTTTGCTGCACGTGGTGGCAATCTGCATATTGAAGATGTTGGCGTTGCTGAGTTGGAAAAACTGGCTGACACTCATGATCTTGTGATATTAGCGGGTGGAAAAGGAGAAATCGTTAAGTTACTAGAACGTGATCCTTCTCGCTCCCCGTATGATAAGCCGCAACGTGCATTAGCACTAACCTATGTGCATGGCATGTTACCAACACCTGAATATTCACAAGTCTCTTTTAACCTGATCCCCGGCGTTGGTGAGTACTTTGTGTTCCCATCACTCACTAACACAGGTGACTGCCATATTATGGTTTTTGAAGGGATTCCGGGAGGTCCAATGGATCAATGGAATGACGCTAGAACTCCTCAAGATCACTTGGCATACAGCAAAAAAATCCTCGAAACCTACTTGCCGTGGGAAGCTGATCGTTGTCGACATATTGAATTGACCGACGATAACGGCATTTTAGCCGGTCGCTTTGCACCAACTGTACGCAAGCCAGTACTCACATTACCTTCAGGTAAAAAAGTGTTCGGTTTAGGAGATGCATTAGTAACCAATGACCCACTGACCGGGCAAGGTTCTAACAACGCAACGAAAGCCAGCAAAGTCTATTACGATGCGATCCTTATGCATGGCGACAAGCCATTTACTGAGGAGTGGATGACCGATACATTTGAGCAGTTCTGGAAATACGGGCGTCATGTCGTTGAATGGACGAATTCGTTATTAGCACCACCTGAGCCACATATCTTAAATTTATTGGGTGCTGCCCAACAATTACCTGCACTTTCACACACCATTGCCAATGCCTTTAACTACCCACCAGTGCTATTTCCATGGTGGAAAGATGGGCATGCCTGTGAATCTTATATTCAATCTCAAATGATCGAAGAAGCCCGCGCTTAAGGGGAAGTTATGAATATGCCAATGATTGCAGAGGATAGGCTGATGTGTGAAAGCGAATGGGGACATACTGAATTTGAGTCGAAGGCTTTGCGCAATTTATTAGGTTGTTACCCTACAGGGGTAGCAATTGTCACCACACGCACGGCTGATGGACGTGATGTGGGTCTGACAATCAATTCGTTTGCTTCATTATCGCTTGATCCACCTCTGGTGCTCTGGAGTTTAGTTAACCATTCACCCAACTTAGATGTATTTCGTGATTGCACCCACTTCACGATCAATATCTTAGCTAAAGATCACCAAGAACTTGCGCTGCGCTTTGCCAATCCTCGGATCACTAATAAATTTGAGGATGTTGCAATGCATATCACACCTGAAGGGATCCCTGCCTTACATGGAGCGATCGCTACCTTAGTTTGTGAGAATCATAAGCAGGATCACATTGGCGATCATTTATTGATGATTGGCCATGTTCGCCGCATTGGCAGCGAAAACGGTAAGCCATTAATTTTTCACAGCGGTAGTTTTACTGCCTTACATGATGCGCAATTAGCGCAGGAGACACTATGAACCAGCAAACTTTAATGTCATTTGCCACTGAATTACAGAATGGGCACATTCGAGTTGTCGATCTGACTCAAACATTGTCACCGTCATTTCCTGCGCTGCAATTACCTGAGCAATTTGGTCAAGTGTGGTCATTTAGTATGGAGCAAATCTCTCGCTATGATGAAAATGGCCCCGGTTGGTATTGGAATAATTTTAGTTGTGGTGAACATACGGGTACCCACTTTGACGCGCCGATCCACTGGATTAGTGGTAAAGATCAAGCCAATAATACGGTAGATACTATTCCTGTACACCACTTTGTTGCTCCTGCGGTGGTTGTTGATGCGAGTAAAGAAGTTGCTGAAAATGACGATTGGGTGCTAACCGTTGATTTCTTACAACAATGGGAAGCTAAACACGGCAAAATTCCTGCGGCAGCATGGGTTTTATTACGAACTGATTGGTCTAAAAAAGCCGATAACCCAGAAGCATTTGTGAATATGCGTGAAAATGGCGCACACACGCCGGGCCCTTCACAGGAAGCGGTTGAATGGCTTATTGAGCAGCGTGATATTAAAGGCTTTGGAGTAGAAACTATCAATACGGATGCGGGGCAATCTTATAGCTGGCCTATCCCTTATCCATGCCACACCTTAATGCACGGTAATAATAAATATGGGCTACAGTGCCTGAAAAACCTCGATCAGTTACCAGCAACTGGTGTTGTTATTGTTGCTGCGCCATTAAAGATTGAAGGAGGCTCGGGGAGTCCATTACGCGTTCTAGCGCTGGTGGGGTGAGTTATGACCATACAACCCAGCCCACAGGTGATTGTTGTAGGTAGCGGAATGAACTCCTTGATGTGTGCCGCCTTATTGGCGGTACGCGGAAAATCGGTATTGGTATTAGAGCGCAACGATAGGCTTGGAGGCTGCATTCGAACAGAAAGTCTCTATCCGGGTTATACCCATGATTTGCTCTCTTGTTGGTACTCGCTATTTGTGGGAAGCCCTGGCTATCAAGAGCTTGAGCCTCATTTAAAAAAACAAGGGCTGGAATTTGCGCAATGTGACTACTCAACAGGACTGGTTCAGCCTAATGGGCAATCTATCGCATTAAAACGTGATATTGGTGAAGCAGCAAAACAGCTCGATGAGCTAGCACCCGGCGATGGAACCATGTTTCGTCAAATGGCAGAAAAACTATTCGGTGAGGATGCCTCTCTGACCTTTGGTTTACTGGGGCAGAACCCTTATAGCGGTAGCATGTTAAAGCTATTGTTTAGCGAGTGGCGTAAGCGTGGTGTGGATGGATTACTCGACTTTACTAAAGCAGGCGTTGAGAGTTTTCGTCGCTGGTCAGAGCGCGAATTACAGCATGATTTTAGCCGAGCATTGATCGCACCTTGGGTATTGCATACGGGGCTAGGGCCTGATGAAGCAAGTTCTGCATTAATTGGCAAATTAACTTTTGCTGCGGTTGTTGCGGGTGGAATGCCTGTTGTTAAAGGGGGAAGCTTTCGTATTGTCGAGGCATTATCTCGAGTGATTGAACAACACGGTGGTCAATTAAAAACTTCCATGCATGTCGAGAAAATCATAACTCATGGTACGGGTAAGCAACGGCGTGCTAAGGGTGTCATCGTGAATGGAGCAATGATCACGGCTCAAGAAAGTGTGGTGTGTAATGTAACGCCAACTCAGCTTTATGGCAGTTTGCTTGATGATGTACCACCACAGGTAGCGCAACGTGCGAAAGGCTACCGTTATGGGCGAGCAGGAATGCAAATTCATTTTGCATTAAGCGCTCCTCCACCATGGTGTAATCCTGAATTACTTAATGTGCCATTGGTACATTTTACTGAAAGTATGGAACAAGTTTGTCTCTCGGTTACGCAAGCAAATAACGGTTATTTGCCTGATAAGCCAACCTTTGGAATTGGACAACCGACGACGTTAGATCCAAGTCGTGCGCCTGAGGGCGGTTGGATCTTGTGGATCCAAATGCAAGAGTTACCGCGTCAATTGAAAGGGGATGCTGCAGGGGAAGTTAGCGTACCTGCTG
Source organism: Providencia burhodogranariea DSM 19968 (assembly GCF_000314855.2). GTDB lineage: Bacteria > Pseudomonadota > Gammaproteobacteria > Enterobacterales > Enterobacteriaceae > Providencia > Providencia burhodogranariea. Next base: position 64,470 of record NZ_KB233227.1, read on the forward strand.
ACGGGCGTTGGAATGAACAAGTTCGTGAAGCAGTAGCGGATCGTGTTCAACAGCGTTTAGAACAAGTGATGCCGGGTGTTTCATCATTGATTGTTGGGCGCACCGCAATTTCTCCCGCGGATCTGGAAAACTATAACTGCAATCTTGTCGGTGGAGATCCCTATTCAGGTACTTGTTCTCCAGATCAATTTTTTTGGTTACGACCTTTTGCAGCTTCAGGGCAAACAAAAACACACCAAACTGCGGTCAAAAATTTATTTCATATTGGTGCATCAACTCATCCGGGGCCCGGTTTGGGTGGCGGCTCAGGCTATCTAGTTGCACAAACATTAGCAGCAAAACGTAGGACGTAATGATAACAGCAACGGTATGCACACAATAAAAAACAAAGGTTAACACAGCAATCACCGCAACCCATTAAGGCAGGAAAAATAATGATTAAGAAAAAAATCAGTAAGCTTATAGCTGGTTCATGTCTCGGTGTTCTTTCATTTGGAGCAATCGCAACAGAGGGCGGCGGCTTAGGGATCTATCCTAATGGATTAGAGAACTTTATGTCGGGAGCACTGCCTCCATCAGGTGTTCATGTTTTGATGTATGGCGGTAATATGCATTATGACAGCGTTCGCGATAATAAAGGCGACAAAATCCCAATCCCCGGATTTAGTGTTAACGTAAATCTATTGGCACCTCGTTTGATTTGGGTAACAGATCAAAAGATATTAGGTGGTGATCTGGCTTTTCATACCATCATTCCATTACTTGATGTCACCGCAAAAGCAGCAGGAAAAAAAGATACCAGCCGTGGGTTGGGGGATGTGACATTTGGTCCCGCTTTAGGTTTTCATCCTTCAGCTGACTTACATTATGTTGTGGGCTTAGATGCTTATGCGCCTACGGGGAAATACAGTAAAACCGACCCGTCGAGTTTAGGAAAAAATTACTGGGCGTTACAGCCAGTCTGGGCCATTAGTTATATTCCACCCGTTGGTATTAATGCGGATTTAAAAATGATGTATGACTTTAATTTCCGTAATAATGATACTAAAACACGCTCAGGACAGGCATTACACGCAGACTATGCATTAGGCTGGGGATTTGGTAATGGTTGGGTCGCAGGCTTGGGTGGCTACGCCTTCTGGCAAACAACAGAAGATAGCGGACCAAACTCGGCACAGGGTAAGGCACGAGCTTATGCAATTGGTCCATCAATCCGTTATGCTAATCAGCAAGGTTGGCTATTTACAGCCAAATGGGAAAAAGATTTTGAGGTTAGAAATCGTCCAGAAGGTTCACAAATCTTCTTAAAAGCATCAATTCCATTTTAATAAATTAAATTTTTTGTCTTTTCGCATATAGCTCAGTAAATATTCGCTGAGCTATCTTTTTTATATTGAATGACTAAATACGCATTAAGGTGTGAGCATTTTATCATTTTCGCCAAAAAGTGTTAACGTTAACATTTTGAGTGCTGTAAGATACAACGATAATTTAAGCATAACAATGAATAAGTAAAATTGCTGAATAGCTACCCTGTAAATCATTATTTAAAGTTTGGTTTAAAAAGGCATAAACATGAAAAAATTTTATTTGTCTGTCATTGCGACTGCGTTTGTTACTATTTTTCCGATCAGTGGCCAAGCAGAGGTAGACTTAAGTGCTATTGAAGCAAGATTACAAGCATTAGAAAAAAGAGCAGAACAGGCAGAACAACGAGCTGTGACCGCAGAGCGTAAGGTTGAAAAACTTGAAAAAATGATGACGGTTCAAAGTTCATCTCCTCAAACTAGCCAGCCATCATTAGCCGTCACAACATTATCACCGTCTACTACATCTCCATCTAAGCCCGCAGCGAATCAACTATCTGGTGTTCAATATAACAATGAGTTTGGTGAATTAAAGCTCTATGGGGATGTTGAATTTAATATGGATGCGGCAAGTCGCAAAGGCCAAATCACCTCTGTGAGCACAGCGTTAGGTAAAGATAATGAACCGGGTAAAAGTGATAATTGGGATATTAATGGGCGTATTTTAATTGGTATTGATGGTAAGCATCAGATTAGCAATGGCAATTATGCTGGTTTTAGTGTGCAGCCTCTTGCTGATATGACAGGTAAGATGAATTTGGATGATGCTGTATTTTATTTCGGCCAACAAAATAGTTGGGAAGCAAAATTAGGGCGTTATGAAGCCTATGATATGTTCCCTTTAGGCCAAGATACTTTTGTCGAGTATTCAGGTAATACTGCGAATGATCTTTATGGTGATGGTTTTGGCTACATTTATATGATGAAAGAGGGACGAGGTCGTTCTGGTGATGGTGGAAGTGTACAATTATCCAAATCACTGAATGATTGGTATTTTGAAATTAATGCCCTCGTTGAAGATGGAACTTCTCTATTTGATGATGGCACCTATCATGGTTATACATTAGATAATAAGAAAAATGTCATTTATCTAAGGCCTGTCATTGCATGGCAACCGAATGATTTTAAAGTCGCTGTCGCGATGGAATCACAAGTTATTAATAATGCTTATGGCGATAACGTTGATGGTAAGTGGAAAGATATGTCGAAGCGTAACGGTTATGGTATGACGCTTGGTTGGGATACATTGCAAAAAGATCCTGAAAATGGACTTCAGCTTATGCTGAGTACCGCATATTTGGATGCAACATCAGAGAAAGATTTATCAATTGGAGGATATGGTTTGTGGCGCCGTGCGCAGCTAGGTTATATTTTTGCGCATAATGACATTAAAGATTTTAACGCCGAAAATCTTTCAGAAAATTCAGATGACATATTAAATGGTGTACCGGGTAAATATGATATCCATACTATTTATGCTTCTTATGAGATCCCTAAAATTTTGGATTTAGATAATTATAAAATTTATTTAGGCGCTTACTATTCTAAAATTAATGCACAAAATAGTAATATGATTAGTGCTAAAGATGATGATCGTTATGGTGTTCGCGCTCGTTTTAAATATTTTTTCTAGCGTAATTATTAAATGATTCTTATTTTATGTACCTTATTTCATTATATTTATTGTAGCCAATCAATGGAATAAGGTACTTGGCCCGACGATTAAAATAGTTATAGTATACTAGGGCTGTTTGTCTTTGCTGCTGATTTTTACCGTACTAATCGGTTTAAGTAACAGCAATATCATCATGTCACGTACTTGGGCGCCTAAAAAACATCACCAAAAACCCTAAACCGTAAATGAAAAGCGCCCTTCGGGTTCAATTAAACGTGATTTTTCGCTGTGTTGAGCGACTCTTGCCGAGTCCACTAGGCGGCGAGCCACTCTCCTTGCTTCTTTTTGTCTTAACTAAAGACGTGTAATTCGAATAAAAATTGACCTTCAAAGATCAACAGCCCCTAGGTGCTTAGATATAAATGCTTACTTATTAAATTAAGCTTTTTTAATACTTTGACTTGGGCTTTCACCATAACGTTGTTTGTATTCGGCACTAAAGCGTCCCATGTGCGCAAAGCCCCAACGTAGTGCGACCCCCGTGACACTTGCCGCCTCACCTGATAATAATTCTGATCGTACACGTTCCATTCTTAAATCACGTAAGTACTGCATCGGGCTGATGTCTAAAAATTCTTTAAAACCAGCATATAAACTGCGTAGGCTAACGCCTGCAATATGTGCAAGTTGTTCAACTGTAATTGGCTCATGAGCATGGGCTTCTAAATACTCTTGCACACGGCGAACATGCCTCGGACGGATAGTTGCACGCCGCATGCCTGAGTCCTCAGTATAATTATGGTTCTGGGTGGATAGTAAGGTAACAGAGACTAATTGCTCGACTTGAGTAGCAATCAGCTTATGTTGCAGGAGGTCTGGTGAGCGAGTAGCACATTCAATCAAATAATTCATTAAAGTACGCCAAGCAGTACAAGATTGCCATTCGAAACCAAGCTCAAAAACGAGCGGTTTATCAAGCGTATGTCCTAACTGACCGACTAATGACCTTTCCAGCAGCGAGCGTGAAATTCGTAGCATTACCTGATCGTTATCACTGTTCCAACGCATACTTGTCGATTCTTCTGGGCTGAGTAATGATGCCATTTTTGGCGTCGATTCTAAGTATTTCCCTCCGCTTTCAATAATAGCGCTACCCGATAGAGGCATTTGTACGAGAAAAAAATCTTGGAGTTGACCCGGTGAAATAAGCACATCAGCACCATAGCGAAGGCGGCTTAATGCAATATCGCCCATGGGAATATAATGCATACGAGCATCAAGACGTTGATGTGGATTTAGTAAATTAAACTGATGTGGTTTCATCACTCGGCCAACCATAGATTTGATCTCTTCTGGATCGGCCGAAGTGAATAATAAACGCTCTGTTGAACAGAGTTGATTTTCAATCTGGGGTGCAGATGAATGGGACCACGAGTTGCTCAGCATCGCAGGATCTCCAAATAAAGTCGTCAGGCTATTATTGTTATGTACTCTGCTGGTGCCTGATCCATTCATTCCCGTCATATTTTGAGCTGCACTGTTGTTGGCGACTATTTAGTATCCGAATCATATCTGTACTGATTATCCGGATAGCTTAGGTTGACGCCTAGACGCATCTTTAATTATTAAGGGAGTATTTATCCATAAGCCTTTTCAAGGGATGACAAAACCAAACAGAGATAAATTTATTAACATTTTGTTAAACTATTTGTAACTAGTTAGGTTTTGAACATAGCATAAACAATATAGTTGACCTAGCCAATAATGTGCAAAATCTATCCAAAAAATGCATAATTATAGAAACAGTATGGTTATTGTGATTGCGTTAACAATATAAAAAATAAAGTTATTTTTATTTTAGGTTAGTGGAATATTCATGATTAATCATATTGTTGTATGTTTTATTCTCTTCAGTTATGTATAAAAAGCATAAATAATAACTCTTTTAGATAAGTCATGGGTTGTTTGTGCTATTCCCTTATAAATAATATGGATAATTGGCAGTTTTTTGCTTATTTATGATGATTATTGATCTCTTCATTTTTCATTTGGTGTATTTATAACCTTTCATACAAATAGTATTTTGTGATTGTTTTGCAAGATATTTATCCGCTCTCTGCAAGTCCTATCCACTCTCTGCATAAATCTAATATCCATGATTAATCATGCATTGACCACTTGGTAACAAAAAAGATACAAGATGGAAACACAAAAAAGATAATAACGTTCTGACGTTCATTGTGAGGTTAAAATGGCTGAGCGATCGTTTGTACAAGAAGTGCAAAAATTACGACAAGGTCAGGGTGAGGTTTTTAGTGGAGAAGGTATCCTTGCTGTCACTAAAGCGTTATTAGAGTCCGGCGTTTCATATGTAGCAGGTTACCAAGGCGCACCAATCTCTCATTTAATGGATGTTCTTGCTGATGCGCAGGATATCCTCTCCGATTATGGTATTCGTTTTGAAAATAGTGCAAGTGAAGCCACTGCAGCTGCAACGCTTGCCGCTTCAGTCAACTATCCATTACGAGGTGCTGTAACATTTAAAGCAACAGTAGGTACTAACGTTGCTTCAGATGCACTGGCTAATTTGGCATCCGGTGGTGTACTGGGTGGCGCGTTGATCATTGTTGGTGAGGATTACGGTGAAGGCTCTTCTATTATGCAGGAGCGTAGTCACGCTTTTGCGATGAAATCACAAATGTGGTTGTTAGATCCTCGTCCTAATTTGCCTTCGATTGTACAGGCTGTAAAAGATGGTTTTGATCTTTCTGAAGCGAGTAACACACCGGTTATGTTACAGATGCGTATCCGTTCTTGCCATGTTCATGGGCAGTTTGTTTGTTCGGATAATCTACATCCAAAATTTACAGTTAAAGACGCATTGGAAAATCCAACAAGGGATGTCAGTCGCATCGTATTACCTCCCGCTAGTTTCCTGCATGAAAAAGAAAAAATTGAAGCACGCTGGCCTGCGGCGGTGAAATTTATTCAAGAACGTCAGTTGAATGAGTTTTTTGCCGAAGAGGCTGATGATGTTGGCATTGTACTGCAAGGTGGCTGCTATAACACGCTGATCCGTGCATTGAATCAAATAGGTTTAGCGGATGTATTTGGAAATAGCAAAATACCACTTTATGTGATGAATGTGGCTTATCCATTAATTGATGATGAGTTTGAGCGTTTTTGTCGCAACAAAAAATCCATTCTTGTGCTGGAAGAAGGTCAACCTAACTTTGTTGAGCAGAATATCGCAAACATTTTGCGTCAGCGCAATATCGACGTTGCGTTGCATGGCAAAGATATTCTGCCAATGGCGGGCGAATATAACACAGCAACAGTGCTAGCGGGTGTGCGTTCCTTTTTAGAACGCTACAGCAAAATTGAACCGCAAGTTAAGGCCGCAGCAAAACAAATTCGTATTCCAACAATTATGGTTACTGAACTGGAAGTTGATTCAGCAGAACCGGAATATGTTAATGCGGCTGAACCCACCTTGAATGAAACTGTTCACGCACGTCCTCCCGGTTTTTGTACTGGTTGTCCAGAACGTCCCATTTTTACTGCAATGAAATTAATTGAGCGTGAACTTGGTGAGCACCACATCAGTGCGGATATCGGCTGTCATCTTTTCTCAATATTACCGCCTTTCAACTTGGGTAATACCACAATGGGGTATGGGTTAGGTGGTGCGGGTGCTGCTGCATTGAATGCTAAAGCTGGCAAAAGGGCGATAGCGGTGATGGGGGATGGTGGTTTTTGGCATAACGGTTTAACCAGTGGGATTGCCAATAGTGTATTTAATCGTAGTGATAATTTAACCATTGTTGTTGATAACAGCTATACGTCAGCGACAGGGGGTCAAGACATTTTGTCATCTACCGCGTTGAATCCAACTCGTAGTACAGGCCATGAAATTGAAAAAGCAGTCAAAGGTGTTGGCGTGAATTGGGTTAAGACCATTAAACGCACATATGACCTGAAAACAATGACGAATACATTGCGCGAAGCCCTAACCACTCAAGAAAAAGGTCCAAAAGTATTGATTGCGCAAAGTGAATGCATGCTGAACAAGCAACGTCGTGAAAAGAAAAAAGTGCGTAGTGATGTTGCCGCAGGTAAGCGAGTGGTTAGGGAGCGCTTCGGTATAGATCCAGATACCTGCACCGGTGATCACTCTTGCATTCGTTTATCAGGTTGCCCGTCTTTATCGATCAAGCCAAATCAAGATCCTTTACGTACTGATCCCGTGGCGACCGTGATGGATAGCTGCGTAGGCTGTGGTCTTTGTGGTGAAATTTCTCATGCTGCGGTTTTATGTCCTTCATTTTTTAAAGCACAGATCATTACCAATCCAAATGGTTGGGACAAATTACGCCATCGCGTTCGCGGCTGGTTTATTGGCTATTTGCAACGCCGTGATGCACGTCGTCGTGAACAACTGAGTTTCTGAGGGGGATGATATGGTTGCATTACAACCCATCAAAATAGCAATTTTAGCTATGGGTGGTGAAGGTGGTGGTGTTCTCGCTGACTGGATTGTGAACTTAGGTGAGGATAATGGCTACTTTGCGCAAACAACTTCTGTACCCGGTGTTGCTCAGCGTACTGGCGCGACGATTTATTATGTTGAGTTATTTCCGGGAGCAGATAACCCATTAACGCCAAGACCTGTATTGGCATTAATGCCAATGCCGGGAGATGTTGATGTAGTGTTAGCCTCTGAACTGATGGAAGCTGGGCGAGCGGTGCAGCGCGGATTTGTCACCCCAGAACGTACGACATTAGTCAGCTCGACACACCGTGTTTATTCTATTGCGGAAAAATCGGCAATGGGTGATGGTCGTGTTGATAGCAAAGCCTTAATTCGCCATGCCGGACTTGCTGCGCGTCAGTTTATTCATTTTGATATGGAAAAAGCGGCGCAGCAAAGCGGTAGCGTGATCAGTGCCGTATTGTTTGGTGCTTTGTTCGGCTCTGGTGTTCTCCCTTTTAGCCGCTCACAATTTGAAGAAACCATTGTGCGGGGTGGTGTCGGTGTTAAACCAAGTTTACGGGCATTTTCTCTTGGCGCTGAAAAGGCTGCTCATCCTGAAGAACCTCACGAAACACAAGTAGCTCAGATAACACCTCATACCGCAAAAAATAAGCACGTAGCCGAATTATTGGCACGAGTTGAACGTGATTTTCCCCAACATGTTCATTATTTGGCAATTGAGGGGGTACGCCGATTAATTGATTATCAAGACCCAGCATATGCCTCCCTTTATTTAGACCGCGTAGCACAACTATTTAGCCAAGAAGGTGGTAGTGATGCGCGCTTACAGCGTGCATTAGTTCGTCATTTAGCGCTTTGGATGTCTTATGAAGACACCATTCGGGTGGCAGATCTAAAAATTCGAGACAGCCGTTTTCAACGTGTTCGCAACGAAGTACATGCAAATGATAGCCAGTTACTCGATATCAATGAATTTATGCATCCAAGAATTGAAGAAATTTGCGAAACGCTTCCCAAAAACCTTGGTACGTGGTTGATGCGGCCACATTGGTTACACAAAACGGTTCGCAAATTCACCCAAAAGGGTCGCACGATCACTACCAGTTCGTTGGGCGGCTTCTTACAATTATATCTACTTGCAGCATGGCGACGCGGTCGGCGCACAACATTACGCTATCAGCTAGAAACTCAGCGAATTGAAGGTTGGCTATCTGCGGTAGAAAAGGCGGCTCAGACTAACCCTGCACTTGCGACCGAAATTGCGCAATGTCAGCGGGTCGTGAAAGGTTATAGCGATACACATTCTCGCGGGCTACGTAACTTCCAAACCTTAATGGAAATTGTTGAACGCTATGGTGCTCAACTCGCTCCGGCTAATTTACGTGAGTTACGTGAGGCCGCTTTAGCCGATGAGCATGGTAATGAATTGCGCAAGTGCCGCCAACGTTTGGCTATGGAATAAGGAAAATATTATGAGTCTGCTTAAATTTACTCGACCACATAGAATTCTTTTCTCAGAGTGTGACCCTGCGGGAATTGTCTTTTATCCGCAATATTTCATTATGTTTAACAATCTATTAGAGCACTGGGTAGATCAACTGATTCCCCAAGGGTTTGCGGGTTACATTCTTGAACAGCGTTTTGGTTTACCGACTGTCTATCTCGAAGCTGAATTTAAGGCGATTAGTCGGATGGGTGATGATGTTGAACTTCAATTACAGGTTGAGCGTATTGGGGGGAAATCCATTACGTTACACCAAACCTGCACCAGCGTAAGTGGCGAGCTACGTATGCAAGTCACTCAAACTTTTGTCACGACTTCATTAGAAACACATCAGGCGATTGCTATCCCTGATGAGCTTTATCACGCCTTAACCCAGCAGCAACCTGTGTGATGGCACAACGTAGCAAAGGAGAAACTCCATGAATATCGTTTGTATCGGTGGCGGTCCCGCAGGGCTTTACTTCGGCTTACTGATGAAATTACAGGATCCACGAAATCGTATTGTGATTGTTGAACGAAATCGTCCCTATGACACGTTTGGTTGGGGAGTCGTATTTTCTGATGCCACATTAAGTAACTTGCGTAGAGCTGATCCCGTGTCGGCAGAAACCATTTCGGCTGAATTTAGTCATTGGGATGATATCGATATTCACTTTAAAGGTGTCTGTAATCGCAGTGGTGGTCATGGTTTCATTGGTATTGGGCGTAAAAAGTTACTGAATATCTTACAAGATCGCTGCCTTGAAGTTGGCGTAGAGTTAGTATTTGAAACGCAAGTGACTGACGATCAAGAAATAGCACGTCAATATGACGCAGATCTGATCATTGCTTCTGATGGGATCAATAGCGCAGTACGTACTCGGTACGAAAATGTATTTAAGCCCGATATTGATCAGCGTCGTTGCCGTTTTGTTTGGTTAGGGACGAAGAAGATCTTTGACGCATTTACTTTCTTATTTGCTGAGAACGAACACGGTTGGTTTCAAGTTCACGCCTATCAATTCCAAGAAGGTTTATCAACGTTTATCGTTGAAACCACTGAGGAGACTTGGTTAAAAGCTGGCATCGATCAAATGTCTCAGGAAGAGGGCGTTGCTTACTGTGAAACTCTGTTTGCTCCATGGCTGGATGGCGAAAAGTTAATTGCAAATGCCGCCCATTTACGTGGAGCCGCTATTTGGATCCGTTTTCCTCGCGTCATTTGTGACAACTGGGTGCACTGGACAACGCCGACAAGCAGTAAAGACGTACCAGTGGTATTGATGGGCGATGCAGCGCATACAGCACACTTCTCTATTGGCTCAGGGACTAAGTTAGCACTTGAAGATGCAATTGAATTAACTGAAAGCTTAAAAGCAACACACGGTAACTTGCGCAAAGGCTTAGAACACTACCAAAAAGTGCGTAGTGTTGAAGTTCTAAAAATTCAAAATGCAGCGCGTAACTCAACTGAGTGGTTTGAAAATATCAGTCGCTACGAAAACCTTGAGCCAGAGCAGTTCGCGTATTCATTGCTGACCCGTTCACAACGTATTTCTCATGAGAATTTGCGGGTGCGCGATGCACAATGGCTGCAAAATTATGAGAACTGGTTTGCGACAAAATCCGGTATCGAAGCCAGCTCAGATTCGCAACAAATTCCACCAATGTTAACGCCTTATCGCTTAAGGGGCATCGAGCTAAAAAATCGTGTCATTGCCTCACCAACACTGCTTTATTGTGCAACTAATGGGCTTGTCAGCGATTTTCATCTCGTTCATTTAGGTAGCCGAGCTTTAGGCGGAGTCAGTCTTATCATGACTGAAATGACCGCAATTTCACCGATAGCAAGAATGACTGAAGGTTGTCCAGGTATTTGGAATGATCAGCAAGTTGATGCTTGGAAAAACATTACTCAATTTGTTCATCAAAAAACTGATGCAAAAATAGGTATTCAGTTAGGCCATGCTGGTCGTCGAGGTTCGACTCAACGTGGTTGGGAAAAAGAAAATCACCCATTAATAGAAGGTAACTGGCCTTTAGTTAGTGCATCAGCGTTACCTTACTTACCGAATATTTCACAGATACCTTCTGAGCTAACTGAAATTCAGATGGTTGAAATCATTGAACAGTTTGTTGAAGCCACGAAACGCGCAGATAAAGCAGGTTTTGACTGGCTTGAGATACAGGCCGGTCATGGTTATCTGTTATCGAGCTTCATTTCACCATTAACCAATCTACGAACTGATAGCTTTGGTGGCACTTTAGAAAATCGGCTGCGTTTTCCTTTGGCAGTAGTCAGTGCAGTTAGGCATGTGTGGCCAAGTGACAAACCGCTTTCAGTACGTATATCAACAACAGATTGGGTAGAAGGTGGCACAACTGTTGATGAAGCTGTGCTGATAGGGCAAGCGATGCATCAGGCTGGCGCGGATATGGTTGATTGCTCTTCTGGTGAAGTCTCACCATTACAACGACCTGTATATGGACGTATGTATCAAACACCAATGGCTGACCGTATTCGTAATGAAGGCAATGTACCTGTTATTGCTGTTGGTGCCATCACTGAGGCGGATCAAGTTAATAGTATCATTGCTTCAGGACGTGCTGATTTATGTGCATTATCGCGCCCACTATTGTCCGACCCTGCTTGGGTTCTGCATGAGTGTGCCCGTTTTGGCTGGAATTCAGTGAATTGGCCTGCTCCATATGAATATGGTCGCCAACAACTGCTACAGCAATCCAAAAGCCGCTAATCGCCATCACCCGAATAGGAGTAAAGCCGATGAGTACTCAGTCCCATGATCAATATAGAGAAAATGTTGCAGGACGTGCTGATGTCGAAGATACGCCTGAGCTGGTGGCGTATTACAAAGATTTAGCTAACTTAAAAACAGGTGCGTTATGGACTGTTGCTAACAAAATTGAGCCTTGGCAGCCAAAGTCTCAGTCAGTTCCTGTGTTATGGCGTTATCGTGACTTACGCGACCATGTATTACGCTCGGTCGAGCTAGTTACACCTGAAAAAGCAGGGCGTCGGGTGGTTTATTTAAATAATCCAGGTCGACAAGATGTTGCCGCAGCAGTGGGTTGGCTCTATTCAGGTTTGCAGGTGATGCATCCAGGGGAAGCGGCATCAGCTCACGCACACTCTTCATCAGCACTGCGCTTCATTATGGAAGGCAAAGGCGCTTACACCATCGTTGAAGGGCAAAAAATGATGTTGGAAGCGAATGATTTTGTATTAACGCCAAATGGTACATGGCATGAGCATGGTGTTGCAGCAGATGGCCTACCTTGTATCTGGCAAGATGGCTTAGATATTCCATTGGTTAACGCGATGGAAGCAGGCTTCTACAAAGTACACCCAGACATGCATCAAGTGGAAACTCACCCAGTAGATTATCCCGTAGGTATGTGGGGTGGCGCGGCACTACGCCCGCATCATATTGGCTGGGATAAACCTTATTCACCACTTTTTAAATATCAGTGGGGGCCAACCTACGAAGCGTTGAAGCGTGCAGCCAAAGCCACTGATGGATCACCGTTTGATGACATTCTCATGCAATACACCAACCCATTAACGGGTGGACCTGTGATGCCAACCATTGGCGCCAGTATGCAACTATTACGACCGGGTTTTGTGGGTAAAGCTCATCGTCATACGGGAAGTTTTATTTATCAAGTTGCTAAAGGCCAAGGCTATTCGGTGATTAACGGTCAGCGGTTTGATTGGCAAGAGCGCGATATCTTCTGTGTACCGTCATGGATGTTTCATGAACATGTCAACACATCACAGAATGATGATGCTTGTCTGTTCTGCTTTAGCGATTTACCCGTGATGAACTCACTTGGATTGTATTACGAAGAAGCGCTCGCTGAAAACGACGGGCACCAAAAAATTATTGGCTAATTATTTTAATCATTTACGTGAAGATTTAAGTCAGGTGAGCCTGACAAAAGGAGAAGAATTATGCGTCTTATTACTTATCGTTCAGATGTTACCGCTGCCGCACGTTTAGGTGCCATTGTTGATAATCAGGTGGTTGATTTAGCTAGATTAGCGGAAGAGCGAGGGCAATATCTGCCAGATAATATGTTGGACTTCATTGATCTTGGGCCGCAAGGTGTACGTTCTGGGACTGAGTTATTAAATGTGTATCAAGGACAATTTCCCGCAGGCACTGCTTGGCCTGTACAGAATGTGAAAATTTTAGCGCCAATTCCTCAACCAAGAAAAAATATTTTTGGTATCGGTTTGAACTATGTTGAGCACGTTGCTGAATCTAGTCGCACATTAGATACATCAAAAGAGTTACCAAAAGAGCCGGTTATTTTTTCTAAGCCACCAACAAGTGTGATTGGACCCGGCGATGCAATAGAGCATAACAGTAATATTACCCAACAACTGGACTGGGAAGTTGAGCTTGCGGTGATTATAGGAACACGGGCAAAAGGTGTCTCAGAAGCCGACGCATTGAACTATGTGTTTGGTTATAGCTTGATGATTGATATGAGCGCGCGTGACTGCCGTCGTGCAGGTCAATGGATTTACTCAAAAGGTCAAGATACTTATGCACCATTTGGCCCTTGTATTGTTACTGCGGATGAAATTCCTGATCCACATTCCTTAAATCTGAGCCTAAAAGTGAATGGTATCATCAAGCAAGATTCCAATACTCGCCATATGCTGTTTAACGTCAACGCATTGATTGCAGATATCAGCAAAGGGATCACTCTTGAATCGGGCGATATTATTGCAACGGGTACTCCAGAAGGTGTCGGAGCAGGGCGTTCACCGCAAGAGTGGGTATGGCCGGGTGATGTGATTGAGGCTTATGTCGAAAAAATTGGTGAATTGCGCCACCCAGTTGTTGCGGTATAACGCAAAGGAGAGCAGCAAATGTTAAATTTACCTCAATTTAAGGCAGCGGCTGTTCAAGCCGCACCTGTTTTCCTTGATACGGATGCAACTGTCGATAAAGTGTGCCATCTCATCGAAGAGGCCGCGGATAATGGTGCTTCGCTTGTCGCATTCCCTGAAGTATTTGTTTCTGGTTATCCCTATTGGAGCTGGGTAATGAACCCGATTGAGGGTAGCCCATGGTTTGAGAAACTGTGCAAATCAGCGATTGAAGTACCCGGCCCTGAAATTCGTAAAATTGCTCAAGCAGCCGCTCGCCACCATATCAACGTAGTGATTGGGGTGAATGAACGTAATCCAAATGGGATCGCGACGTTGTATAACACCTTAGTGACAATTTCTGATGAAGGTAAAATATTAGGCCGTCATCGCAAATTAGTGCCAACGTGGGCAGAAAAATTGACTTGGGCAAATGGTGATGCATCATCTTTGAAAGTTCACAAAACCAGTATTGGGCCTTTAGGTGCTTTGGCTTGTGGTGAGAATACCAATACGCTTGCACGTTTCTCTTTATTAGCCCAAGGCGAGCTAGTGCATATTGCTAGCTACATTGCTCTACCTGTTGCGCCTAAAGATTATGATATGGCTGAGGCGATTCGGTTAAGGGCTGCGGCTCACTGCTTTGAAGGTAAAGTATTCACTATCGTTTCTTGCTCTACAGTGTCAGAGGAAATTGTAGAAGCCATGGCACAATCACATCCGCAATCACGCGAATTACTCGCGCGTCCTAATAGTGCTTTTTCGGGCATTATCGGGCCAGATGGGCGTGTAATCGGCGAACCTCTGATAGACCAAGAGGGCATTGTCTATGCAGATATCGATTTAAATCGCTGCATTCAACCACGCCAAATGCATGATATTACTGGCCACTATAATCGTTTTGATATTTTCGATTTACAAGTGAATCGCCGTCCATTGACCGCTGCACATTTTCATCATGATGGGCAAGATGTCGATGAACTCAATCAATTCGCAGAACAAGATGATGGTTTACAGGAGAAAGGGCTATGAGTGGCGCACGTACATTTCGTATTGGGCAAATCGTGCCCTCTTCTAATACCACAATGGAAACGGAGATCCCCGCTATTTTACGAGCGCGTGAATCACTGTTTGCCGAGCGCTTTACTTTCCATTCAAGTCGTATGCGTATGAAGAAAGTAACGAAAGATGAATTAGCGAAAATGGATGCTGATAGTGATCGCTGCGCTATTGAGCTATCTGATGCTGCGGTTGATGTATTAGGCTATGCCTGCTTAGTAGCGATTATGAGTATGGGGAAAGGCTACCATCGTATTTCTGAAAAGCGATTGTTTCAACGAACAATAGACAATGGTCACTCTGCACCTGTCGTGACCAGTGCTGGCGCTCTTGTTGATGGGTTACATGCTGTGGGTGCCAAGCGTATTTCAATTCTAACGCCTTACATGAAACCGCTAACTCAGTTGGTTATCGATTATATTGAAAGTGAAGGAATTGAAGTCGTTGACAGTATTTCGTTAGAAATCCCGGATAACCTTGATGTTGGCCGCCAAGATCCGTTAGCGCCCGTTGAAATTACTAAAAAGCTGAATACCAATGTAGATGTGATAGTTGCTTCTGCTTGTGTACAAATGCCTTCATTACCATCCGTTCAATTGATCGAAGATCGTATCGGTTTACCTGTATTGTCATCATCAGTGGCGACAACTTACATGATGCTGAAAAAATTGGGTTTGGACACTCGGGTTGATGGTTTTGGGTCACTACTTACTGGAAAGTTTTAAACAAATTATGTTAAGTGGTCGTTTTTCTTCTGCTAACCTTTTAATATCGAATGAAATTACACATTCTATTAGACAAGAGGAACAGATGTCAGACTCTAAAATATTTGTTGATAATTATCTGCCTGCCCTACTGGGGCAGGCATGGATGCTGGTATCGTCAGAGTTTCATGCCGTTGTTGAGGCACATGGCTTGTCTGTATTGGAATGGCGTGTACTTTCGACACTTGCTGATAATGGTTCTATGGGAATTACTGAACTCTCGCAAAAAACAGTCAGTAAGCAGCCGACTATTACGCGTGTATTGCAAAGACTAGAGCAACAAGGGCATGTGATTAGGCACAATAATCATAATGGTAGTGATAGAAGGATTACTCTTGTGAGTATGACTTCTAGCGGCATGTTATTAGTCGAAGGATTGCTTAAAGAAGCAGAATTACACGAACAATCGGTTTTAGCGCCACTTGGCACACGTAAAAGCAAAATGCTAAAGCAGGTTTTACAGGAGTTGATTGAACGTCATAACATTACGGATATGAAAAAATAATAAAAATAGCGAAAAGAGATCAATAGATCTGAAAACCAACCGAGTATTTATCATATGAAGTTTAAATAAATATTTTCTTATCATAATGATAACGCTCAATTAAAGAAACTTTGAGAATGGCTGTAATATTCTGTAATAGAATGATTCTCATGAAAGTTTTATGATAATTCTGTTTTTTTGTCTTTATGATAAATCGAGACTTTACATCGATTCGATTTATCTATTTACTTCACTACTGATAACCTATGCTTAGCTTAATATCGGAGCACATTCATGTCAGTTGTGACACTTGTTTTAGTTTTTTTATTAGCCGTCATTGTGAGTGTTTTTATCTCACGGCTACTTAAGGATATTATTCCTTTACCTATTATTCAGATAGCACTCGGTGCAGGGCTGTCAGTGTTGGGCTTTACGGTTGAGTTTGAACCTCATCTGTTCCTATTTTTATTTATTCCACCATTACTCTTTTTGGATGGTTGGCGTATTCCAAAAGAGGCTTTATTCCAAGAATTAAAACCTATCATGTCATTGGCGATTGGTCTCGTTGTTGTGACCGTGATCGGAATGGGTTTCTTTATTCATTGGTTAATCCCTGCGATTTCATTAGCCGTTGCTTTTGCATTGGCTGCGATTTTGTCACCGACGGATCCAGTTTCAGTCTCCGCTATGACGGTGAATTCACCACTCCCTTCACGTATGGCACATATTCTTGAAGGTGAATCACTGCTGAATGATGCAACAGGCCTTGTTTGCTTTAGTTTCGCAGTTACTGCAGCATTAACGGGGACATTCTCTTTAGCTTCAGCTGCGGGAGAGTTTGTTTTCGTTGCGGTTGGTGGGATTGTTATCGGTCTGTTGGTTGCTTGGGTCATTGGCTGGTTAAACCAATTTTTGGTTAAGCGTACCGGTGAAGAACCTGCCATTCAGATTATGATCAGCCTATTGATGCCATTCAGTGCTTATTTAGTGGCTGAACATCTTCATGTGTCGGGTATTTTGGCTGCAGTGGTTGCGGGTATCGCAATGCACTATGAGAAAATCGCGGGGCGTATGCAGGCGGCAACGCGTATGCAAAGCAAAGCAGTGTGGGACACAGTACAAACTGCACTTAACGGTATGATCTTTATTTTACTGGGCGAGCAACTTCCTAGTATGTGGAATAACATGCCACAAGTTGCTGAAGCAGCTGGAGCAAGTCATCCATGGATGTTGTTTGTGTATGTAATAGTCATTACGGTATCGCTGGCTGTATTACGTTTTAGCTGGGTATGGATATCGATGACATTAACGGTATTCCACAAGCGTCGTCGTGGTAAAGATGCTGATGTATTACACATCCGAATGATGGCTATTATGGCAACAGCAGGTGTCCGGGGGGCGATTACCTTAGCAGGTATTTTGACCTTGCCACTGTTAATGCCAGATAACACATTATTTCCAAATCGTGATTTGGCTATCTTCTTAGCGATGGGCGTTATTTTATGTTCATTGCTCATTGCGAGTATTGCATTACCTGTTCTAACGAAAGGTCTTGTGCAGGATTTGCCTTATGATAATGACGAAATTCGTGCTCGAATGGCATTGAATGAAGCTGCAATGGCACACCTACGTGAACTGATGAACCATCCATCGGAAAACATGGATGAAATTGCGATGCGTACTGAAGTGGGCGCACAGTTATTAGAAATCTATGGTAGACGTTTAGATAACACAGATGAAACTGAATCTGATATTTATGACCTTCATAGAATGATTGATATGGAGCGCGCAATGTCTCGCTCAGCCTTACAAGTAAAACGCGATGCACTGTATCAAATGCGTAAAGGCAAAAATATCAATGAGCGCGTTTACCATCGACTGCGCGATGAGTTAGACCTCAAAGAAGAGACACTAAATCATCATAAAAGTAAAAAGCATTAATTAAAATAATGGCCAGAATATCTATTCTGGCTTTTTTTAAGCCTGAAAAATAGAAAATTAAACACGGATGATAAGTAATTTTCTGAGTAAAAAAACAATAAAATACTAAAAATCTCAGTGAGGGGCCACTATATTTAATCCATCAAATATCGAATTACATAAACAGCAATTAGTTGAATTAATCGCCAAAGCTGATCAAGCTATCACTAATGAAGATTTTACCTATTTGATGAATTTTTACTCTGAAAATGGTTCGCTAGTCGTTAAAGATGATTTACATGTCAGCGGAAAAGAAAGCCTACGAAAAGCATTTATCGCGATTGCCGAATTTTTTAATCATACTTTGCAGGTCGCTCAAGGTACTGTGAAAGTTATTTTTGGAGAAGACTGCGCATTGGTTTTAGCCGAAACCTTACTGAACGCCAAAATGCACAATGGTGCCGATTTTGACACTGTGCGAGAGGCGACCTATGTTTTTAAATTCATAGAAGACCAATGGCTGTGTGTTATTGATAATTCCTACGGAACAGATTTATTAAAATCGGCAGCGGAAGCGCGGTTACATTTTTTATGTGGGAAAATTGCTTCAGGTAAATCGACGCTCGCCAAGACTTTAGCCTATAAAGCACGTACAGTTTTAATCAGTGAAGATGCGTGGTTATCAACATTGTATCCGGGGCAGATCACGGAGCTTTCTCACTACATTGAGAAAAGTACGTTGATAAAAAGCGTATTAGAAACGCATATCCCGCAATTGGTAAAAGCGGGAAATACAGTGGTAATGGATTTTCCTGCCAATACGCCAGCACAACGAAAGTGGCTAAAATCATTAGCCGAATCATCTGGTGTCCCTTATGTCTTTCACGTGCTTAAAGTTGATTCAGATGAATGTAAACGACGATTATCTAAGCGAAATGAAGTCGGGGATAATCCGTTTAAAACCTCAGATGCGGAGTTTGATTTGATTACCCAACATTTCTCTTATCCAAGTGATGATGAGCAGCTTATTTGCCAAGATGATTGAGTTGATATCTCTGAAGTTTAGACTTAAAAATCTATTCGTCATGCTTTAAGTTGTATCCACAGTGATCTCATTCAACTATCCGAGGGACTGTTGATCTTTGAAGGTCAATTTTTATTCGAACCCGAAGGGCATTTTAATTTGTGGTGATGTTTTTTAATTATTTTAATATTTGGTATCGTTAAATTGCTGTTATTTAAACCGATTGATGCAGTAAAAATAAGCAGCAAAGCTAGGGCTAGCTTTGCTTAATACATACATGAAATTTGAATTATTTTGGTCGATACATTTGCAGTTTTTGTTGTTCTTCTATCCAGAAATAGTCAGCAGGCCCACCGGCACGTAATAAAGGCTGTTGTTGTGCGGTGTTATATTCACCTTGCTCGAGTACTTGCTGGTTAATGTGTACCATAACAACTTCCCCCATCACCATCCAAGTATCTAATAAACTGCCATCGGCACGCTTTAGTTGTTGGTATTGCGTTACGACACATTCCATCGAAACTGGAGTTTGTGCGATACGTGGCGGGGCAATAAGAGTAGAAGGTAACGTAGTAAGCCCCGTCAATGGGAACTCACTTTCACCAGCTTGTAAACTGGCACTGCTAATATTAACCTGCTCACCTAATGCGCGCGTAGCAAGGTTATAAACAAATTCGCCGGTTTCGATAGCATTCGTGACCGTATCTTTTTTACCTACACTTGAAAATACCAATATCGGTGGTGAGTAATTAAAAATATTAAAAAAGCTATAGGGCGCAAGATTAGTGCGACCTTGTTTATCACTGGTCGATATCCAGCCAATAGGGCGTGGACCAATTAAAGCTGGAATGGGGTCATGGGGTAATTCATGTCCCTTTGTGGGTTGATAGCTATAAAATTCAGTTGTCATTGTGGGCTCCTTTTTAAGCTATCCTAACGGATATTGATTTAATACGTCGAGATGATGCATGAAAAAGGCAGTCAAAGTACAGCGATGGCAGTAATCGGATAACTGAGTTGTTTTTGGCGAGTGGACTAATCTCTTCTCGAGTATCTCTAATACTGATAGTTGTCATAACGTTGAGAGAAAAATTTATTAAGAAGATTGGCAGAATTAAAATAATAGCGGCAAAACTTGCCGCTATTAATGTCATGCGATGAATAGAGGAATAATGGAAGAATTATAACGATGGATAATCGGTATAACCTTCCGCACTACCACCATAAAAGGTTTCTGGTCGACTTGGATTAAGCTCAGCTTTACGTTGTAAACGAGCGACCAGATCCGGATTGGAAATGAAATCACGGCCGAATGCAACGGCATCAATCAGGCCTTTAGCAATCAAATCTTCAGCTTTCTCTACGGTATAAGCGCCTGCACCAATAATCACACCTTGAAAACGTTCACGTACTTTGTGGCGGAAATCTTCGCTATACGGTTCGCCACCAGCCCAATCTGGTTCAGACATATGCAAGTAAGCTATGCCACGTTTCGCTAATTCTTCAATCAAATATAGCGCATCTGCTTCTTCATTCGGGCCATTATCAACATTTTGGAAAGACCCAATCGGAGAAACACGAATGCCAATTCGTTCAGGACTCCACTCTTTGCTGACTGCATCGATGACTTCTAAGACGAGGCGAGCACGATTTTCGACACTGCCACCATATTGATCAGTACGATGATTAGAAGAAGGTGAAAGAAACTGATGCAATAGATAACCATGGGCTCCATGAAGCTCAACCATATCAAATCCGGCTTCACGGGCGTTCGCAACGGCTTGACGAAAATCGTTAACAATTCCCGGAATTTCATTCAACTCCAATGCGCGTGGCATTGAGGTATCAACACGGTTTGGGTGACCATTTTCATCACGAAGAGAGGTACGAGTACCAGCACTAAGAGCTGAAGGTGCAACCGGTGCTGCGCCGTTAGGTTGGAGGCTAGTATGAGAGATTCGGCCTGTATGCCAAAGCTGTACTGCAATACGACCACCTTCAGCATGAACACCTGCGGTAATTTTTTTCCATGCTGCTATCTGTTCTGGGCTATGTAATCCTGGAGCACCTGCATAACCTTTAGCTTGAGCAGAAATTTGCGTTGCTTCAGAGATAATCAATCCGGCACTAGCGCGTTGACGATAATATTCACCCATTAATGGTGTTGGAATATCACCTGGCTCAATACTACGCAGGCGAGTTAGTGGTGCCATGAATATACGGTTTGGTGTAGTAATCGCTCCCACTTTCAACGGCGTAAACAACTTTTCTTGTGACATATCGCTTCCTTAATAGACCGGTCGATTAGTGATGACATAAATAAAAAGTGCCAGCGATTATGGGCTCGGCACTGCAATAATAGTTTTCACATGGGCTAACGCACTTTCAAGTGAGCTAGCATTACGCGAAATTTTAGCCTGTAAATTCGCCCCCAGCCATAATGAATAGAGAACTTGAGCATTAGTTAAAGCATCTCCACTAAAAAAGATCGATTTCTCTTCATAACCTTTCTCAAGTGCTTTTTGAAGCAATGTGATGATTTGACTGACACCTTTATTCATTGCAGCATTCATATCTTCAGAAAGGTCACAAACTTCGGCAGACAACTTTACTGTCAAACAGTTATTGATTAAACCTTCGATACAAGAGTGCTTTAACATTTCGCCGTAATAGGCCAAAAAACGATCGCGATAATTGCCTTCTGCACTATCAAAATGTGAGGCTAAACGCTGACAATAAGCGGCGTAGTAGCGCTCTAGCATCGCCACACCAAAAGCCTCTTTCGAGCGAAAATAGTGATAAAACGAGCCTTTTGGCACTTTTGCTGTTTTGAGCAATTCATTAAGCCCCATACCAGTAAAACCGCGATGTATACAAAGTGATTCACCAGTGGCTAAAAGATGCTCGCGAGTATCGTGTTCGTTATTTCTGTTCATGGTGTTACTCTAATAGACCGTTCGGTCTAATGCAAGTATTGTTATTGGCAATATGTGCTTTTAAAGTTAGTCGCCATAATACAGATTGCTTTAAAGCAATCATTTTATACTTGGCATACTTTATGTGGCATCGTTGTTGGCTATGTTCTGCAACTCCGGTCATCGGGTTTAACAGTGCTCCCTATCTACTCTACCTTTTCTACCTTTGTTGTTTGGCTGCACGCAAATCGAACTATTTAGATATAAAGCTCGAAGGCGTTTTTCCTAACCATTTTTTGAACATAGTAGAGAATGCACCGACACTACTGTAATCCAAATCAAAAGCGACTTCAGTGACCGATTTACCTGCCGATATATGTGTAATCGCGCTAAGTAAGCAGGCTTTTTGCCGCCAGTCCGAGAATGATAAACCAGTCTGTGCACTAAAAAATCGACTAAATGAACGATCGCTTTTATATAATGTTTTAGCCCATTCTTGAGGAGATGATGTTATTTTCGGCGATTTTAGAAACTCACGGCATAGTTTCGCCAAAACTTCGTCTCTGGGGATCGGGGCAAAAAACGGAAGAGGTTCGGCACGAGAAATTTCGTGCAAGATCAGCTGGATCATAATGCCATCGCGGCCCTCAAGATCATATTCGATCGGCATATCGACAGATTCCAGCAGTAATTGGCGTAATAACGGAGTGACACGAAGGACTTCGCATTTATGGCTTAGTCTTGGAGCCGCAGTTGGCTCGATATAGAGGCTGCGTGTACTGACATTCAGCATACGAGTTGCATGAGGTGTATTTTTAGGGATCCACACGCCACTGTCAGGTGGGATCACCCATTCTCCATCAGCGGTACTGACTTCAATTAACCCCGTTGCACCATATAAGAATTGTGCTCTGCGGTGAACGTGCGAATTTAACAGTATATTCGGTAAGTAGTCGGTACCGATCGCTAACACATCACGTTTCACATCATCGACACTGATTAGTGGAATATTTCGCATAATGACTCGTATGACTTTGGGTGTAGGTAAGACTAAATTGTTGATTCAAGTTTGCCTATCTTTTTTATACGGATCACCTTAAACATGAATCCCAGCTACTACTAAAGTATTAAGAATAATTTCGTATAAACGTGATATAAGCATGACAATTATAAATAAAAATGATTATCATTACATTTGCGTTTAAGTCATAACGAATAATGATGGATATTCTCATTTTGAGGAGTACACAGTGATAGGCTCATTCAATCGGTTGCTAGCACATGATGATGCTGGAAAATTTTTATTACGTCTTACTGTCGGTGGTTTAATGCTATTTCATGGCATAAGCAAACTATTAACAGGAGCAAGTGGTATTAAGGGCTTACTTGCAGCACATGGTTTACCCGAGTTTATTGCTTATGGAACATTTTTAGGCGAAATTATTGCCCCTATCTTTATTATTCTAGGAGTATTGACCCGCCCATCAGCATTACTTGTTGCTTTTACCATGTTTGTTGCTTGGCTAATGGTTGGTTTAGATAAGACATTCTTACTCGATAAAACGGGTGCTTGGGCAATTGAAAGTATTGTTTACTTCTTTGTCAGCGCAATTGCAGTTGCCTTTTTGGGCGCAGGCAAATTTTCTATCATGAAAAATACTAACTGGCGCTAAGTTTTATTTTCGATACCAATGAGTCTAAGGCCATCATGATTGATGGCCTTGTAGTATAGAAATTAGCAATCTCTAACTCTAGATTAAGATTCCATTTTTGCTTTAAATTCAGCATTCAAACTGAGAGCTGTTAGATAACTCTTCATCACAGGTGATATTTCGATCAAATTGTGTTTCGCTAGAAATACTAAAAAGGATCCAACATACACATCCACCGCGGTCAGCTGTTTTCCACAAATATAAGGCTCGGCATTCGCGAGTCCAGTTTCCAAGCAGTCCATTACCCGCTTAAATGAGCCGAAACCAGACATTTTTTGCTGTTCTTCATTGAGTTCTAATCCCATTTGATCCGCGGTAAATGCTGCTTCAATAGGGCCTGCGGTAAAGAAGAACCAACGATAATAAGCGGCACGTTGCGGTGAATCAAAAGCAGGTGCGAAACCTTTTTCAATAAATTTATCTGCTAAATAGAGGCAAATCGCGGCTGTTTCAGTGATGATATTATTATCATCAACAAGTGCTGGTACTTTTCCCATCGGATTAATGGCTAGATATTCAGCTGTATGCATTTGTTCGCCATAAGAGAGCTCGATACGTTTATAAGGCACGGCTAATATTTCTAACATTAAATCGACGGTATTACCGCGTGACATTGAATTTGTATACAGAGTGAGTTCGCTCATGGCCTTTCCTTTATGAGTAAGTTGAGAACTCATCATAGGGTAAGTGAGTGACAGTTTTTGTCAGGAGCGATGCACGCTATAAATTTATATACAGCTTGAATTATCGGAGCGTAAAATTTCTTTTCGCCAGCGCTCGAGTAAATAATGTTTAGGGTAGGGAAACTTTTCATTTAAAACTGCATAGGATTGGATTCGATCTAAGCGGAAGTGACGATAACTTTGGCGTAATTCACACCACGCGGCGAGAACTTGAGTCTCTTTCATATAACCAATCGCGATAGGCCAGATCACGCGGCTACTGAGTTTGCCACTGTGATCTTCATAATCAATGTTTGCTTTGGTTTCTTCTCTAAGACTGCAACGTAGAGCTTTAGCGATGGCATGATCAATATGGGGCAACTGAGTGGTTGGTGCAAATAAGGTTGTTTGATTGATGATAGCTTGTGAGCCTAGCTTCACTACAGAGTTTATTTTATTCGCTGCGCGCATGGCTGATGTACTCAGCTCTTCATCTGCATTACTTTGTACCCATCGTAAGCCGAGAATAAGCGCTTCAAGTTCGTTTTCGTCAAACATTAAAGGAGGGAGTAATAATCCTGATTTTAACTGATAGCCAATGCCCGCTTCCCCTGAAATTTCCGCACCCTGACAACGCAAAGTCTCAATATCACGATAGATAGATCTGACACTTATTTGTAATTGAGAAGCGAGTGATTCCGCAGTAACGGAGTAGCGACTCTCTTTCAATATTTGCAATAAGGTCAATAAGCGTTGGGTGCGTGTCATGAGATTGTCTACTCAGCGGCTAGGAGACGCATCATAGCATTGATACTTGTCTCATTTCGAGTTGGATTCCGCCGTTCAGGTCACTGGATTTTTTATTATGCAGGAGATCTAATTGAGAAAATTATTAATCGTGAGGGCGACGGGATATCTCCCGTCGCAGGTTCAATAGCGTTTTAAAATAGTTTGTTGTAAAAATTCATCTAATAATTTGCTATCTCGACAATAAGGCTCAGGAAAATTGAGCTTTTCAGATTTTGCAATCGTCTCCACTATTAACCTGTCTATCGCAGGTCGCCTTGTACCATAAAGGCTTTCATCAGCATTACGCTTGAGTATTAGCAATTCATCTATTTCTGCCAAGACTGATTTATCCGTTACAGTCGCATCAACAAGTTGCCTAAATGCCATTGGTGGCATCTCTTTTGACTGCTCAATCCAACACAATGCAAGTATTGCTCTTAAGATATAAAAATACTTCTTAAGCCGTACTTGCTCACCTTTAAAATCCGTATGAAGATTACGTTTTGCTATCGATAAATAGTGATAACGCGCCTTTAACGGTGAATAAAATTTCGCGGCTAACTGCTCAAATTGTGGATAGAATAGCTCATCTTTTTGATAAATAATCGGTGAATGTAACCACTCGATTAATGCAGGGTTCGAGTTACGCAGCAACTTTAATGCTTTTGATAGTTCCCAACCTGCCACATCCAGTTCATCATCTATGGGTTTCTCGATTACATCGCGTTTTCTATCGAGTGTTAAATACCAATCTAACTGATGAACATAGATAAATCGTACGTCATAATCACTGTCGCGTGAGGCAAAGCCCCATCCGCGACTGCCTGATTCACAGGCGAAAAGCACTTTTACCTGAGAAATTGTTTCTATTTCCGCTAATGTGTCGTGTATACGTGTTTGCATTAACGGGGAAACACTAAAATGTTCACTTTCCATGCATTTCTCCTATCCTTTTACACACACTACCTGACGCAGAGTATGTACAATTTCGACCAGTGATGACTGAGCCGCCATGACCGCATCAATGTCTTTATAGGCCATTGGAATTTCATCAATGACATCACTGTCTTTTCGGCATTCCACGTGTGCTGTCGCTATTTTTTGATCGCTAACGGTGAAACGTTTTTTTGCTTCTGTTCTACTCATCACTCGGCCTGCTCCATGGCTACAAGAACAAAAACTTTCTTCATTTCCCAAACCGCGGACGATAAAGCTTTTCGCACCCATCGACCCAGGAATGATGCCCATTTCGCCTTTTTTTGCAGATACTGCACCTTTACGAGTGATCAAAACTTCCTCACCAAAATGTTGTTCTTTCTGCACGTAATTATGGTGGCAGTTAACGGCTTCTTGTTGTGTCGTAAATGGTTTGATAATTTCTCGCGATAGCGCTTCTAAAACCCGATGCATCATCACTTCACGGTTATGACGAGCAAAATCCTGTGCCCAACCAACCGCTTCGATATAGTCATTGAAGTGTTGGCTTCCTTCTTCAAAGTAGGCTAAATCTCTATCCGGTAAATTGGCCATATGCTGTTGCATATCTTTCTGCGCTAGTGAAATAAACAAGTTTCCGATGGCATTACCAACACCACGTGACCCGCTATGCAGCATCACCCAAACTCGGTTTTGCTCATCCAAACATAACTCAATAAAGTGATTCCCTGTTCCCAATGTTCCTAAGTGGTTATAGTGATTAGTTCCACGTAGTTTTGGGTATTTATCACAAATACGTTTGAACTCTTCATCCAAGTGTGCCCAATGTTGATCAACAATTTCCGGTGTTCGATGCCAAGCGCCTTTATCTCGTCCATGTCGATGTGTTGTGCGCCCGTGTGGTACGGCAGCTTCAATCGCAAAACGGATGTTTTGCAAACTATCCGGTAAATCGGAGGCGGTTAGTGATGTACGCACCGCTATCATTCCACAACCAATATCCACACCCACAGCGGCAGGAATGATGGCACCCTTGGTTGGGATCACACTTCCTATCGTCGACCCTTTACCCACATGAACATCTGGCATTACCGCCAAATGTTTAAAAATAAAGGGCATTTTTGCGGTATTTTGCAGTTGTGACACTGCTTTTGGGTCAACTGGCACGCCGTTTGTCCACATCTTCACTGGTGCACTGTTTTCTAAAATCAATTGGTTAAAGTCGTTATTAGTCATTATGTTATGCCTTAATTTTTACCAGCCCGTTCAATACTTGATCTAATCCACCGTAAACGGAAATCTGGTCGATTCGATGCGCGATGCTTTCGAGTGTTTCAAGTTCTTTTAAGCGCAGTGCAACAGGGTTGTTTTCCATCACTTTGGCCGTATTCAGTAATGAACGAGTGGCTGCCGTCTCTTCTCGGCGACGGATCACGTTCGCTTGGGCGGCTTTTTCTGCCTCGACCACTTGCGATAAAATAGTTCTCATATCACCCGGTAAAATGATGTCTTTGACACCAATGCTGTCAACTTCCAAGCCAAAGGTAGCAACACATGACGCAATTTGTTCGAGCATCAATTGATCAATTAATTGTTTATTTTCAAGCAACTCATCCAGTGAGCGAGTACCGATAATTTCTCTTAATGCAAACTGCAGCTCACGATACAGGTAATCAATAGGCTGACTCAACTTGGAAAAAGCCAGCAAAATATCCTGATAGCGCCAGTTAGCAGACAGATTGACTCGCAAGGTCACTTTATCTTTGGTTAAGATTTCTTGACCACTCACCTCCAATGATTGTAAACGGGTATCAATCACTTCAACTTCCGGTTTATGTTCAATTCGCCAATAACCATAAGTTCCAGGTTGCAACAATGTTTTTATTTCACCATCAACCTTGAGTACACCAACATGCCATGCGGAAACTTGTACTATTAAGCTAATATCATTGCCTTTAATGCGTTTTTTTGCGGTTAAGCGATTCATTAATATCTGTGGGATAGCGATATCACCCGTTTGTTGTGTCTCAACACGCTGAGTGTTACCCATTTTCCAATACAAACGACGTGTTGCCGGTGCTAAAATTTCTGTCAGATTATTATGTAGATATAAAAAACCAATTTCATCATCGGATAAATTAATATCAACACAGTATTCATTCACCCAATCAGGATGATATTGGCGTAAATGTTCTGCTAATTTTTCATCAATTGGCTCATGATTTAAAGTAAACAGAGTGATAGTTAATTTATTAAACCAATCATTGACTCTATATTCTCCTGCCATGAAAAGATGTTGGAAATTGCCGTTTTTCTCGGTAAGCGCTATTTGTCCTTGTGCCACATTTATTTTTTTCATTATTTGTCCTTTTATTATTTTGAGGCCGCCACCGAAGAAAGAAACGAAGTAATAGGGTGAAGTGTAGAGTGCTAAATTTCTTTCATTTCTCGATTCACGGAACGGTTAGTGATAGTCAGCTAACCGAAGCCGCAATACGAATTATGTTGCGCCTACATTTCTGCCTATTACCCGGTTAATTTCTCGGGTGGCGGTTTGTCGCGTAACGACCACGACTTTTTATACATTTCAGATGTAAGGGTATGTGATGACAGGAATCGAACCTGACTTAACCATAATCACTTGTTTACTTACTGACGGCAGAATACAGACCATGCAGTGACATTCTTAGTCACCATGTCTGCACTGGTAGAACTTAAGTTCTGACAATTTCCGGCAGTGGATACAATGAGTAGTGCCATAACCGTGCCAACTTTTTTAAATTGATAGAAAATGTTTTTATCTATTTGATATTAATCGATTAATTATTTTTTATGATAATTCTGATGTTGTTCGTTGTCTAAATACCTCATGCTATTTATTATCTTTTTATATCGTCATTTATAAATTTATATAAAAAATATGAACGCAAAACGTAAAGTAGTCATTGGTGTGCTGGGTACGGTGTTGGATAGGCGGGGTAAAAGAGCCAACCGCTGGTCAAAGTGGCGGCCAACAGTTGGGCTGTGTCAGCAGCCGGATCTGGATATTGACCGCTTCGAATTGATCCATCAGGTCAATGATTACAGCATGGCGCACCGTGTTAAAGAGGATATTGAACAAGCTTCACCGCACACTGAAGTGGTACTGCGTGAAGTTGATATTGCCGATCCGTGGGACTTTGAAGAGGTATACACCTCGCTGCTTGATTTTGCGGCTCATTATCGCTTTGATACTGAAAATGAAGAATATTTAGTGCACATCACCACGGGAACGCATGTGGTACAGATTTGCTGGTTCTTGTTGACGGAAGCCCATTATCTGCCTGCAAAATTGATACAAACTTCGCCTTCGCAAGCAGGTAGAGAAAAAGATCCTGCCGGTATTTACGCTGTTATTGACCTCGATTTAAGTCGCTATACCCATATTACGAGCCGCTTTCAAAAAGAGCAGCAAGCACAGGTTTCCTTTCTTAAGTCAGGCATTGCAACTCGCAACGCTAATTTCAATGCCATGATTGAACAGATAGAGCGTGTCGCATTGCGTTCGAAAGCGCCAATGTTATTGAATGGACCCACGGGGGCGGGTAAATCTTTTCTGGCGCGACGAATTTATCAATTACGTGAAAGTCGCCACCAAGTAAAAGGCCGATTTGTCGAAGTTAACTGTGCCACATTGCGCGGTGATAATGCGATGTCGACTCTATTTGGTCATATCAAAGGTGCATTTACGGGGGCAATTAATCCCCGCCGAGGTTTATTAAAGGAAGCCGATGGTGGCATTCTATTTTTGGATGAAATCGCCGAACTGGGACTGGATGAACAAGCTATGCTGCTCAAAGCCATAGAAGAAAAAAGTTTTTTTCCATATGGTGCAGATGAAGAAGTGCGAAGTGATTTTCAATTGATCGCGGGCACGCATCGTAACTTGGCTCAATGGGTAGAAGAGGGAAAGTTCCGTGAAGATTTATTTGCGCGGATCAATATGTGGACATTCACATTACCCAGTCTTGCCCAACGGCGTGAAGATATTGAGCCAAATATGGATTATGAATTGGCGAAATTTAGTCATGATCAGCAAAGTCAGATCCGTTTTGATAGTGAAGCGCGACAGGCTTATTTGAAATTTGCTTGTTCTGATAATTCCTTATGGCGCGGTAACTTTCGTGAGCTGGGAGCTTCGGTGAGCCGAATGGCAACATTTGCAGAAAACGGGCGAGTGACAAAATCGGTAGCAGATGAAGAAATTATCCGTTTACAATCCCAGTGGATGACCAAAGCAAAAAATACATTGCCACCTGAAATCGGTGAAATTGATTTGTTTGAACAGCAACAATTAGAAACTGTGCTGTCAGTATGTCGCCGTTCAACAAGTCTTTCCGAAGCGGGTCGAACATTATTTGCGGTATCAAGGCAACAGAAAAAACAGCCAAATGATGCTGATAGATTGCGTAAATATTTAGCCCGCTTTGGTTTGGACTGGGAAAGTGTGAAAAATGGTTGATAGTATTCAGCAACCCTGACCCTGTAATGCTAAGAGCTGCGGCATAATAAAAAAATAAAAATGGAGAGATAAATAATGGAATTAACATTCCTTGGCACCAGCGCTGGTGTGCCGACAAAAGAACGTAATGTCACCAGTATGATATTGAATCTGAACGGTGTTCGTAAAACATATTGGTTATTCGATTGTGGTGAGGGTACACAACATCGCATTCTCAATAGTGTGTTTAAAGCACCAAGAATTGAAAAGATTTTTATTACCCATTTGCATGGTGATCATATTTTCGGGTTGCCAGGTTTGCTATGTAGTCGTTCCATGGGCGGTTCGACGGATGTATTAACGATTTATGGCCCTAAAGGCTTGAAACTCTATATTGAAACCACCTTATCCATCAGCGAATCTTACATGACTTATCCATTGGAAATTGTTGAAATAGAATCGGGGCAGTTATTTGATGACGGTGAGTTTATTGTCACGGCTTACCCTTTAAATCATCGTGTGGAATGTTATGGTTATCGTATTCAAGAGCATGCCAAAAAGGGGCCGTTGGATGTTGAAAAGTTGGCACAAGATAATATCCCTCGCGGGCCTTGGATGCAGGCACTAAAAGCAGGTGAAACCATCACGTTAGAAGATGGGCGAAGTGTGAATGGGGCTGATTATTTGGGTGAGCCAAAACCGGGTAAAGTGATTGCAATTTTTGGTGATACGGAGCCAACTGAACAAGCGTTATTTTTGGCAAAAGATGCCGATGTGATGGTACACGAAACTACGCTTGAAAACGCTTACCAACAAAAAGCCAATGAACGAGGTCACACTACCACTGGCCAAGCAGCACAGCTTGCACTCGATGCAGGTGTTAAGCGTTTTATCGCAACTCATATTAGCGGTCGCTACAGTGCGGAAGATATGCCAAAGTTGTTAGCAGAGTGCCAAGCAATATTTCCAGCCACAGAAATGGCAGCGGATTATTTAACCATAAAAATCTAAGATAAATGCCATCTAGTCAAAGAAATAGATGGCATCTTATTATGGAGTAAATCAATATTTTTTTGATTAACTATGGCTTGGATATTGCTCAAATCGATTTTGGTCATCACTCATTAAATTTATTAAATTATAATTAACGAAAAGCTTTTCTCTTCCTACTTGAATTTCTTTTAATATATTGATATCAAAAGATTTTTTTAAGTAATTAGATGCGGTTTGCCTTCTTGCTATATTCTTATCAACTAAATTTTTGATCCGACAGTATGGTTGCTCAAAAATACACTGTAATAATTCATAGCTATAAATATCACTATGTTGATTTTTGATGTGTGAAGAGGCATGTTCCATTAATTCACGTATTGCATTGATTTTATGCATTGTCCATTTTGATGTGTGCTCGATTGCGGAGAGCATATATAAAATCCATGGCTCCCAATCATCTTCTTTTGTGACATTCAATAATAGAGAGTAATAGTCACTTCTATTTTTGATAATGTATCGGCTTAAATAGAGTATAGGTAAAGTTATCAAATTTTTTTCTATTAAAAATAATATGTTGATGACCCTTCCCGTCCGTCCATTGCCATCAGTAAAAGGATGGATTGCTTCAAATTGATAATGTGTAAGAGCAAGTTTAACTAAAGGGTCAAGGTCATCATTTTGGTGGATAAATTTTTCCCAATTGCTCAGTAGCTCGGTGATTGTTTGTTCACCTAGTGGAGGTGTATAAATAACTTCACCTGTCATTTGATTTTTTAATGCAGTACCAGGCAGCTTTCGGATGTCCATTTGTGTATTTTTAATTGTGTTACACACTGTTAATGCAGTATCAGCACATAAAGGTCTATATTTTAATTCGTTATAACCTTCATAAAGAGCAGTTCTATACCGCAACGCTTCTTTTGTCATCGCGTCTGCATGGCTATCCTCATTGATATATTGAAAGAGTTTATCTGTTGTCGTGACGATATTTTCGATTTCAGAGCTGTCTTTTGCCTCAAGTATTGGAATAAGGTTTAATCAGCCATAAAATCGACACGTTTTGGGGTTATGTCTATTAGGTCGACATGTCATATCAACGTGTCGAAAATCAGCCATAAAATCGACACGTTTTGAGGTTATGTCGATTGGGTCGACACGTCATATGAACGTGTCGAAAATCAACCTTAAAATCGACATAATAAAATGGTGAACTAAATAATTATTAGTAAATGACTTTCACAAACCCGTTGCGGCAGTAAGTTTCATACTCATCGGATAAGGGGCGGTTGGTAATGACAACATCAAACTGAGAAAGCTCTCCCATATTCGCGGTAGCAACTTCATCAAACTGATTATATTTAGCGAGCAAAATTTTACGGATGGATTTATCCATCGCTTTTTTCTTAATTGGTAAATCATCTAAATTATAGCAAGTTACACCATAAGTCCTGTGTATGCCCGCCACCGAGATAAAGGCTTTCTTAGGGTTAATGGAATCAAGAATGGATTGCTGAGTCGGGTTATAAAAGGAGTCACTTTTCGGGCGATACTCCCCGCCACATAATAGCGCAGTCGCATTTTTCTTTTGGCTGAGAGCCAGAAAAACGTTATGGGAATAACAAATGCCTGTAAAACTAATTTCTTCAGGGATGAGCGATATCAAAGTCGCTATTTCAATGCCATTATCGAAAAATATTACATCATCCTCTGATACTAGACTTGCGGCTAAGTTAGGAATATACAGTTCTTCAGCTTGGTCGAGTGTAAAAATATCGGCTTGTGGATCATGAGTTGTGTGTGAGGAAGGCTGGGTAACAGAAACAATATAGCCGCCAAGTAGCGACATAGGGATAGGGCCTTCAGTGTCCGCATTTAGGTCTCGTCGAATGGTCATTTCAGAGACTTCAAGTATCCTGGCTGCTTCTTTTAGATGAATTCGACCAGAGCGTTTGATGCATTCACTTAAACGGCGAAGGCGTTCTTTTTGTTTTGTTTCTATCACCGAGCAATCCTTTTTATATACACAAAATAATTCAAGTTGCATCAAGTGAGGTTAGCCGAGCAATACAGATCACGCTATGATACGGATTGCTCTGCCGAGTTGTTTAGTAACCACTTGAGGTAACATTCTCTCCTGAAGCAATCGCAATGCTTGCACTTGCACCGATACGATTCGCTCCTGCTTTAATCATTTTTTCAGCGGTTTCACGATCACGCACACCGCCTGATGCTTTTACACCAATCTCATCGCCGACGACTTTGCGCATCAAAGCCACATGGTGTTCTGTCGCACCCATTGTACTGAAACCTGTTGAAGTTTTCACAAAACCGACCTTTAATGTGCGGCAAATTTCACAAACTTGAGTGATTTCTTCATCAGTTAACAGACAGTTCTCTAAAATAACTTTCAATGTGGCATTACCACAAGCTGCGAAAACCGCTTCAATGTCTTTACGAACGAATTCAAGATCACCACTTTTTAACATGCCGATGTTAATCACCATATCAACTTCATCAGCACCGCGGCGTATCGCTTCTGCCGCTTCAAAAGCTTTGGCTTCTGTTAAGCAAGCACCCAGCGGGAAGCCTACCACACAACAAACCTTAACATCGCTGTTTTTCAGGGATTCAGATGCCAAAGGAACGTAACCCGTATTCACACAAACAGAGGCAAAATGATGTTCCGCAGCCTCTGCACAAAGCTGTTTGATATCACTAACGGTTGCATTAGCTGCTAACAATGTATGATCAATATATTGTGCTAGGTTTTTCATGTAAATGTTTCCTATATAAATATGGAGTAGACCCGTCATACTTCAAGTTGCGATTAAGTGCTTTCATGTAACTTAAATTATTTAACTGGTGAGTAACAAAAAATAAAAAAATGTGGCGGATGTAACACTTGTTCATTCGTTATTCGAGATCTTAATCACATATGATATTTATGCAACATGATAATGTTAATATTATATCATTATGTGATTTATTTAACACGAGGGACAAAATGGATATAGCAGTTATAGGCTCAAATATGGTCGATCTGATTACTTATACGGATCAGATGCCAAAAGAAGGCGAAACCTTAGAAGCGCCTGCATTTAAAATTGGTTGTGGTGGTAAAGGGGCTAATCAGGCTGTTGCTGCTGCGAAACTCAATTCAAAAGTCATTATGCTAACAAAAGTGGGCGATGATATTTTTGCGGACAACACGATCCGTAATCTTGAATCGTACAGCATCAACACACGCTATGTTGAAAAAGTACCTTGTACTTCTAGCGGTGTTGCCCCAATTTTTGTTAATCCAAATTCAGCTAACAGTATTCTGATTGTGAAAGGTGCAAATAAATTCTTATCACCTGAAGATATTGAGCGCGCTGCGGAAGACTTGAAAAAATGTAAGCTGATCGTACTGCAACTTGAAGTGCAATTAGAAACGGTTTATCACGCAATTGCGTTTGGTAACAAACACAATATCCCAGTATTACTCAACCCAGCACCAGCACAACGTACGTTAGATCTCGATTTTGCGTGTCGTTGTGATTTCGTGGTTCCTAACGAAACTGAGCTAGAAATTTTAACCAATATGCCAGTCGATACGATGGATAACATCCGTCGTGCGTCACAATCTTTGCTTGATAAAGGATTAAAAAATCTCATTGTCACATTAGGTGAGAAAGGGGCGTTATGGATGACTCGCGATAGTGAACTGCTAATCCCTGCGGTTAAAGTGAATGCAATTGACACCAGTGGTGCCGGTGATGCCTTTATTGGTTGTTTTTCTCATTACTATGTACACACCGGTAATATCGCTGAAGCGCTGAAAAAAGCGGTGCTATTTTCTGCCTTTAGCGTGACAGGCAAAGGAACCCAATCTTCTTACCCAAGTATTGAGCAATTTGCCGAGTTTGTTCATCTGAATAATTAATTTCCAGCATACTTCGAGCCGCAGCGTTGTTGGTTAAGCTCAGCTAGCTGCGCACGAATTATTTAGGTGATAAATGTAGCTCAAATTATTTTGCGTATAAATATTATAAAAAAATAAGGGTTTACTTTATGAACATCAAAAATATAACTCAGTTGCCTGATGGCTACCTGAGTCGGACTCCTCTATTCCAATTTATCCTACTGTCCTGCCTTTTTCCGCTTTGGGGATGTGCAGCGGCACTGAATGATATTCTGATTACACAGTTTAAAAGCGTTTTCGAATTAAGTAACTTTGCTTCCGCATTAGTACAAAGTGCCTTCTATGGCGGGTACTTTTTAATTGCATTGCCAGCATCATTAGTGATCAAAAAAACCAGCTACAAATACGCCATCATGATTGGCTTGATCCTTTATATTGTTGGTTGCTCAATGTTTTTTCCTGCTTCGCACATGGCAACCTACACTATGTTCTTAGCGGCAATTTTTGCGATAGCCATTGGTTTAAGCTTTCTCGAAACTGCAGCGAATACCTACAGTTCAATGATTGGTCCAAAACAGCACGCGATACTGCGTTTAAATATCAGCCAGACTTTTTACCCTATCGGAGCGGTAGCAGGGATCTTGTTAGGTAAATACTTGGTGTTTTCTGAAGGCGATAGCCTAGAAAGCCAAATGGCAAATATGAATCCTGAGCAAGTGCATGACTTCCGTCTTGCCATGCTTGAAAACACGCTAGAGCCTTACCGCTATATGATTATGGTACTGGTTGTCGTGATGGTGTTATTCCTATTAACCAAATTTCCAAAATGTAAAGTTGAAGAAACCGCAGATCATAAACGTCCTTCTCCAATAGATACGTTGAAGTATCTGGCTAAAAACGGGCGCTTTAGAAAAGGGATCATGGCACAGTTTTTATACGTGGGTATGCAGGTTGCGGTGTGGTCATTTACTATCCGTCTTGCATTAGAAAT
The DNA here is from genome assembly GCF_000314855.2 of Providencia burhodogranariea DSM 19968. Taxonomy (GTDB): domain Bacteria; phylum Pseudomonadota; class Gammaproteobacteria; order Enterobacterales; family Enterobacteriaceae; genus Providencia; species Providencia burhodogranariea. The sequence goes on from NZ_KB233227.1 coordinate 100,966, forward strand.
GGGTGACATTAACGAACGTGATGCATCTAACTTTATGGTATACAGCTTCATTTGCTTTTTTATTGGTAAATTTGTAGCAAATATCCTGATGACGCGTTTCAATCCCGAAAAAGTATTAGTTCTTTACTCAGTTGTTGGTGCGCTGTTCTTAGCTTACGTCGCATTTGTTCCAAATTTTACCGCGGTATATGCCGCCGTCATGGTGAGTATTCTATTTGGACCATGCTGGGCAACTATTTATGCGGGGACGTTGGATACCGTAGACAACGAGCATACTGAAATGGCGGGAGCGGTGATCGTGATGGCAATTGTTGGTGCAGCCGTTGTACCAGCAATTCAAGGCTATGTTGCTGATGCGTTAGGTTCACTGCAATTGTCCTTCTTAGTCTCAATGTGCTGCTTTATCTATGTCGGCATTTACTTTTTTGGTGAACGTCGCTTTAAAGCTAAACAAGATGCAGTACTGACAAGCTCGACTGTATCTTAATCACTCTTCTTGTTGAGGCAGGTTTTCCTGCCTCATTCGCTTAATTCAATAGTGAGTATGAGAATGAACACGATTATCCCGCTTCACAAAAATGTATTTACGGATAGACCGACCCTAATATTAGAAAATAATCAATTTAAGGTGAGTGCATTTTGTTATGCATCCGGTGTTGAAGGGCTACGCATTGAGAATTCACAAGGGCATTTAGTCATTTTACCTTTTCTGGGACAGATGATTTGGGATGCTGAATTTTGTGGGCACAATCTGAAAATGAATAATATGTTTTCAGAGCCAAAATCTGTGAAAACGATAGTGGAAACTTATGGTTGCTTTGCCTTTCATTCAGGTTTGATTAGTAATGGCTGCCCATCACCAGAGGACACCCACTCGCTGCATGGCGAGATGCCATGTGCTTCGATGGATCGTGCTTGGTTAGTCTTATCGAACGATAGTTTGCAGGTCTGTGGTGAATATGAATATGTGATGGGCTTTGGTCATCACTATCGTGCAGCTCCTTCAGTGGCGTTGAAGGCCGATAGTGCCCTATTTGATATCAAAATGTCAGTCACTAACCTTGCTTCAGTCGCGATGCCGTTGCAATACATGTGTCATATGAATTATGCCTACGTAGACAATGCTCAACTAAGCCAAAATATTCCAGAAAGTGCAATTGCATTGCGTGAGTCTATACCGGGACACGTTAATCCAACATCACAATGGCTTGAATTTAATCAGGCATTAAAATCAGGACAAGTGACACTAAATCAGCTCGACCACGCAAAGTTGTGTGATCCTGAAATTGTATTCTTTATGGATAACTTAGCGCAATACTCGCCACAGCCTGAATTCCGCATGAAATCAAAAGACGGTGTGACATTTGTGACGCGCTTTAACTCTGTGGAGCTTAATTATGCGACACGCTGGATTTTATATAATGGCGACCAGAAGGTTGGTGCGTTTGTACTACCAGCGACTTGTAGACCGGAAGGCTTTTTAGCTGCAAAAAATAATCAAACCTTGATTTGGTTGGCGGCGGGTGAAAATCGTCAATTCACCGTTACAACAGGCGTTGAACAATAAAATTTTTATTATCAAATTAGCGCGTAGACCTCGCACAATTGAACTGCACCTCAATATATCGACTCACATAGCAATTTACAGGCAGCTAGTTGGCTGCCTATTTTGGGTTATTTTAACGTTGGTTTATCATGTCTGTGGATTAGAGTGATTATAAATTTAAAGATGTTCAACGCACACGTAATACATGAAAGTTTTACGAGCGTGACATGTCACGAAAAAGAAACAATTTCAGACTAAAGGTACTTCAAATACGCATGTTCACTGGCTTATGTAAATACCAAAGAATTTAATGATTTAATCATCATTGATTTGTATTGTGGGTATTCATCATCAAATTTTAGGTTATTCGTACTGTTTACATTCTTCGATTAAATCTTGTAGCAGGTGCCTTGCCTCGATAATCACGTTCGGTCTGAAATCAGGATCGGCCATAATCGCAATGGTAATATTGGCTTCATCCATATCCGGCAGCATCTCATCCATAAAGTGTTCAAGCGTTAGCAGCTCTGGTGTGAAATTTGCCCATTCACCATTCAGATTACGCTCGGCGTAAGCCTTAGCAGGCCATACTGGAAATAGGAGACGCTGACTGCTATCCCAAGCTGTGACTAGATTACCATTATCACATATTGTCCAAACTTCTTCCCAATCAGTCACTTTACCTACAAAGTACTGGTATTTTCGTTGTAGAGATAACGCGAGGATGCTATCGATCTCTTTTGGATTTGGGATAAACATGAGTACTCCTCGATATTAGATAATCTAAAAAGTAACTGATAATTATTGAGAAAATCGATGCCAAAATTGTTATCTTAAGGATGTTTCCCCAACTCGCGCAGTTAATCGAAAAAGAGTTTACCGAAAATAGCGTTGCAGACAAACAAAGTACTTGCGAAGAAATATAAATAGGGTTGTTTAGGGCTGAAAAATATGGTTGATACATTACTTGAAAAATACGCGATCGGTATTACGATCATTGCAGTGTGCCTTGTTGCATTGGTCATTTTTGAGATCTTCAGTAAAAGGCATAAACACAAACATAAGCAAAAGCAGCAAAGCATTTTTTTCCATGTAATTCAGACCGCTGTTCTCTGTGGTGTTGTGATTGTCGCGGCACAATATGTGGATATGGCAGCAACTGATTTTGATCTCACCTTTATTTCCACATCACTGATTAACTTCATCACGATCGCCTTAATTGCGTTGATCTTGATGCGAAAATTATTCCAACTCGCTAATCGATTAGAGAAAAAACAGATAGCAAAGGGCAGTGACCCAACATCGGCGCGTATTATTGCGCGGATATTTAAAATCACCATCTTTGTGGTGATTATTTTGTTATTCGGTGAACATTTTGGTATGAGTTTATCGGGATTAATGACCTTTGGTGGTATTGGCGGTATTGCTATCGGCATGGCAGGTAAAGATATTCTGAGTAACTTTTTCTCGGGTGTCATGCTCTATTTTGATCGACCTTTTAATATTGGTGATTGGGTGAGTTCTCCAGATAAAAATATTGAAGGAACAGTCGTGGAGATTGGTTGGCGAATTACCAAAATCATCACCTTTGATCATCGTCCTTTATATATACCAAACTCACTGTTTTCATCGATTAGCGTAGAAAACCCCGGTCGTATGACCAATCGCCGGATTAAAACTGAATTGGGTTTACGCTATGAAGATGCCGACAAGATCGGTGATATTGTTAACGACATTCGTACTATGTTGCAGCAAGATGAGAGCATTGATACTGGACAAACGCTACTAGTTTATTTTGATGCATTTGCTGATTCATCGCTCAATATTATGGTCTATTGCTTCACGAAAACGACGGTTTGGGCTGAATGGTTGGCAGCTCAGCAAGAGATTTATTTGAAGATCATTGAGATAGTTAAGCGTCATGGCGCGGACTTTGCGTATCCAACGCAAACGTTGTTTATAGAAAAAAACAACTAACGTCCCATTCCTGATTAATTGACCGACTAATATTCTGCTAAAATTCTGAGTGTTAGTCGGTTGATTTGAAAAATGCATTGTTGAACCTGTTTAATGCTCTCTGCCAAAAAAAACCGAATAATATTTTTATGCTAATAACCAGCAGGTTATAAAAAATTATCTGCTTAGCAATTTTGAGAATTATTTCCGCGCTCGCTAACAATTCCAATCTCATTATCTATCAAGTATATTGTCGGCCTCTTTTCCTCAGCTAACTAAGAGCCAGCCTGCTATGAAAAAAATCAATGTGGCATGTAGCCAGGGGGTCGCTGTCTATTTTTCTGGAGAATTCCAGTGGGTAGATATTCGCGATGCACAGTTAAACAATATTGCTGCCGTTGTGTTATCCGAACAGGATGCCAACCAAGGGCTGTGGAAAAGGGTTGCAGATAGCAAGCTTAGTATTCCGCTGTTTATCATCAGTGATAAACAGCTGCCTAGCGACGCTCAAACTCCGCCTTATCTGACCGGAATATTGCCACCAGCGCCAGCCGAGCGCACTGAAAATAGCCGTCAGTTACTTGATGCGGCTAATCTCTATCTTGAACAGTTATTACCACCATTTTTTGCTCGAATGATGGATTATGCTGCGGGTCATAATGTCACTTTTGCTTGTCCCGGCCATCAAGGTGGACAATTTTTCCGTCGTCATCCGACTGGGGAACAATTCTATCAATTTTACGGTGAGAACCTATTCCGTACGGATTTATGTAATGCCGATGTGGCAATGGGGGACTTACTGATCCATGAAGGTGCGGCAAAAGAGGCGCAAAAATTTGCGGCTAAAGTGTTCAATGCCGATAAAACCTATTTTGTACTTAATGGAACTTCTTCGTCTAATAAAGTGGTACTTAATGCGCTGTTAACTCCGGGGGATTTGGTATTATTCGACCGTAATAACCATAAATCAAATCACCATGGCGCGTTGATCCAGGCAGGGGCAACACCGATTTACCTTGAAACCGCACGTAACCCGTTTGGTTTCATTGGGGGTATTGATGCTCACTGTTTTGAAGAAGATTATTTGCGTGAGCTGATCAATGAAGTGATGCCAGAAAAAAACACGGCTCAGCGTCCGTTTCGTTTAGCGGTTATTCAATTAGGAACCTATGATGGCACTGTCTATAACGCAAGACAGGTCGTTGATAAAATTGGTCATTTGTGTGAATATATTTTGTTTGATTCAGCATGGGTTGGCTATGAACAGTTTATTCCAATGATGCGTCAGTGCTCGCCATTATTACTTGAACTGAATGAAAATGATCCAGGTATTATGGTGACACAGTCTGTCCATAAACAACTCGCCGGTTTCTCGCAAGCATCGCAAATTCACAAAAAAGATAACCATGTGAAAGGGCAAGCACGCTTTGTTTCCCACAAGAAACTGAATAACGCATTTATGATGCATGCATCCACCAGCCCATTTTACCCGCTATTTGCTTCACTGGATGTGAATGCCCGTATGCATAAAGGTGAAGCGGGTGAAATGATGTGGATGGAGTGCGTTAAACTCGGTATAGAAGTCAGAAAATCAATTATGGATCACTGCCACTATTTCAGACCGTTTATTCCTGAATTGGTGGATGGCAGACCATGGCAGCAGCACCCAACAGAGCAAATTGCCTCTGACCAACGCTTCTTTAACTTTATTCCGAACGAGCGCTGGCATGCTTTCGGTGGTTATGCAGAGAATCAATACTTTGTCGATCCTTGCAAATTAATGCTGACTACGCCGGGTATTGATGTTGAAAGCGGCGAATATGAATCTTTTGGTGTTCCTGCCACTATTTTGGCGCATTTCTTGCGTGAACATGGCGTGATCCCCGAAAAATGTGATTTAAACTCGATTTTGTTTTTGCTGACCCCTGCGGAAACCAAAGAAAAACTCGATTTGTTGGTGATGCATCTGGTTCGTTTTGAGCAATTACTGGATGAAGATGCGTTACTGGAAGATGTTCTGCCATCGGTCTATCAGCGCTATCAAGATCATTATCAAGGTTATACCTTACGCCGTTTATGCCAAGAAATGCATCAACTGAGCGTGCAATACAATATCAAGCAATTGCAAAAAGAGATGTTCCGCAAACAGCATTTCCCAACAGTGAAAATGAATCCACAACAAGCTCACCTTGAGTTTATTCGTGGCAATGTAGAACTGCTACCGCTAGCCGAACTAGAAGGGCGTGTTGCGGCTGAAGGCGCACTGCCTTATCCACCGGGGGTGCTGTGTGTGGTGCCGGGAGAAGTTTGGGAAGGGCCAGTTTTACGCTATTTCCAAGCATTGGAAGCGGGTATTAACTTACTACCCGGTTTTGCACCGGAGCTACAAGGCGTGTATATTCCGAAAACAGAAGATGGCGAAAAACGTGTCTATGCGCATGTTTTGAAATAATATTTTGCTGTTTAGGATTGTGGTAATGGATTTTACTTTGGTCGCTGGTTAAATTGGGATCTGTCTAATAAACAGATCCCGTTTTAACTTTACAAGGTAAGGTATATGGCAAAGAAGATTATTCTCGATTGTGATCCCGGTCATGATGATGCGATCGCGATGCTACTAGCTTATGGTAATCCTGAAATTGATTTACTGGCTGTCACTACGGTGGCGGGCAACCAGACTCTCGAAAAAGTCACACATAATGCGCTAGCTGTTGCTGAAATGGCGAATATTTGCGGGATCCCTTTTGCTGCGGGTTCGGCTCGCCCATTGGTACGTGAAATTGAAGTTGCACCGGATATTCACGGTGACTCTGGGCTTGATGGTCCCGAATTACCCGAACCGTCGTTGAAGCTTGAGAACTGCCATGCAGTTGAATTGATCATCAAACTGATCATGTCACACCCCCCAAAAACGATTACATTGGTGCCAACAGGTGCGCTGACGAATATCGCACTGGCAGCAAGATTAGAGCCACGAATTGTCGAGCGAGTGAAAGAAGTGGTGTTGATGGGAGGCGGCTATCACGTGGGGAACTGGAGCCCAGTCGCTGAATTTAACATTAAAATCGATCCCGAAGCTGCACACATTGTCTTCAATGAAAAATGGCCAGTAACTATGGTGGGATTAGATTTAACCCACCAAGCGCTTGCTACACCTGATGTGGTTGCAAAAATTAGAGAAGTGGGAACATCTTGCTCGCAATTTGTAGTCGAACTGTTGGATTTCTTTAGTAAAACATACAAACAGGCGCAGGGATTTGATGCACCACCCGTACATGACCCTTGCGCTGTGGCCTATGTGATTGACCCAACAGTGATGACAACACAGCGCGTTCCGGTTGATATTGAGCTAACTGGCACGCTAACACTTGGTATGACGGTAGCTGATTTTCGCCATCCAGCCCCCGAAGATTGTCATACACAAGTCGCCATCAAGCTGGATCATGACAAATTCTGGCTGCTGGTGGTTGGCGCATTAAAGAATATCGGCTGATATTCACGCCCTAATTCAAGTTACCAGTGGTAGCTTGAACTAGGGCGATTATCGATGATAGAAACCTGATATTTGTTATCAAAGCAATCGCGCCAATCAGAAAAGGAAGACGAAAACGAACTCTGAATTAGCGCAAAATAAGCAAAGGTTAACTGATTACAATGAAAGAAATTTATCGTTTTACTGCGGATACCATTGAGTGCTTTACTGAAGATGAAGTGCAGACGATTGCATTAGCAGATGATCCGGTTGAACCTGATAATTTTATTATTATCACGAGATTGGACGACAAAGTGAATGCCTCTGTTGATGACGGAATTGGCTTTTTAACGCCTCACTCGGATTATGAAATGATTGGTGCAATTATTGAGATTGCTCTGACAGAGAATGATCTTCAACTGCAAATTAAACCCGAGTTTATAGAACATTACGGTAGCGAATTTTTTCAGGTTAATTTTGATCGTTCGATGAGAGCTGGTAATAAATTGAAAATACTTGAGGATTCGCTGGTTTCACTCTGTGATGGCAGCCAAGTGGTTTTGCATCTTTTTGAATATGATTAAATAGCACACTCGTGAAATAGTCGCGCTGTTCATACTCTATGCTACAATGCTCGGCTGAATTTGCTTTCTTTACTTGGCTCCTTGCAGTTTGGGGCTGAAAAATCGATATAAACCCAAAAGACCAACATGCCTCAAAATACATCAGATTCAAAAATCACTGAAAATACGCCATTACAAGGTTATCACAACCTCAATCGTTTCTCGGTTGCGCCGATGCTTGATTGGACCGATCGCCATTGTCGTTACTTTCATCGCGTCTTGAGCAAAAATACCTTGCTGTATACCGAGATGGTGACCACCGGTGCCATCATTTATGGCAAAGGTGACTACCTTGCTTTCAGTGAAGAAGAGCAACCTGTCGCATTGCAATTAGGTGGAAGTGATCCTGCTGCGCTGGCGCAATGTGCCAAGTTAGCAGAAGCACGTGGCTATAATGAAATTAACCTTAATGTGGGTTGTCCGTCTGATCGTGTGCAAAATGGTCGTTTTGGTGCCTGTTTGATGGGTGATGCACAGTTAGTTGCAGATTGTATTAAAGCCATGCAAGACGTAGTATCGATCCCCGTTACAGTGAAAACACGCATTGGTATCGATGAGCAAGATAGTTATGAATTTCTCTGTGATTTCATTGACAAAGTTTCAACACAAGGCGGCTGTGAAATGTTTATCATCCACGCTCGCAAAGCGTGGTTATCTGGTCTTAGCCCAAAAGAAAACCGTGAAATCCCACCATTAGATTACCCAAGAGTTTATCAGCTCAAACGTGATTTTCCGCATCTGACTATGGCGATTAATGGCGGCGTAAAAACACTAGAAGAAGCTAAAGAACATCTACGTTATCTCGATGGCGTTATGGTGGGACGTGAAGCTTATCAAAATCCATCGATTTTAGCGGAAGTTGATAACCAACTATTTGATAGCCAATCATCTGTGGTAAATACGTTTGATGCCGTTCGTCAAATGTTCCCATATATCGAGAAAGAGCTGTCACAAGGCGCATATCTTGGTCATATTACTCGTCATATGTTAGGCATTTTTCAAGGGATACCCGGTGCTCGCCAGTGGAGACGTTACTTGAGTGAGAATGCGCATAAAAAAGGTGCAGATCTCGCCGTGGTAGAGCAAGCTCTTGCTCTAGTAGAACGAGGCGAATAAGGTATTGAGGCGCCAAATGATTTGGCGCCAAAGCCAATATTACGGGAGCAACAGGCTAGAGCCTTGAGTTTTTCGTTGTTCTAACGTGGTATGAGCTTTTTGTGCATCTTTCAATGCAAAAACTTGTTCTTCTGGCACATCGACATTCACTTTACCGCTTAAGATCATATCAAACAGCGCTTTACTTGCTTGATCGAGTTCTGCTCGGTTAGTCACGTAACCACCTAATGATGGGCGTGTGACGTAAAGACCACCTTTTTGGTTTAAAATACCCAAATTCACGCCTGTTACTGGACCTGAAGCATTACCAAAACTGACCATCAGGCCACGGCGTTTCAAGGAGTCCAGTGAAGCAATCCACGTAGAAGCTCCTACTGAATCGTAAACTACGTTTACTTTTTCGCCTTGGGTTATTTCTTTAACACGTTCTGCAATATCTTCGGTTTGGTAATTGATCGTTTCCCATGCGCCAGCCGCTTTTGCACGTTGTGCTTTTTCAGCACTACCTACGGTACCAATCATTTTTGCGCCAAGTGCTTTTGCCCATTGGCAAGCAATCAGGCCAACACCGCCTGCTGCGGCATGGAATAAAAATACTTCGTCACGTTTAATTTGATAGGTTTGATTCAATAGATAATAAACGGTCATCCCTTTGAGCCCACTTGCGGCAGCTTGCTTAAAGCTAACGCCTTCAGGAAGATGAGCAACGGCATGTTCTGGTACATTGTGCACTTCACTATAGGCGCCAAGAGGCCCTTGTGCATACATCACTCGGTCGCCGGGGCGGAATCCCGTGACTTGGGAACCTGTTTTGACGACAATACCCGCTGCTTCAGTTCCAAGACCAGAAGGTAAACTTGCTACAGGATATAATCCACTGCGGACATAGGTATCAATATAGTTAATCCCTATAGCATGATTTTCTATTTGAATTTCGTTATCGGCAGGATGTTTTAGATCAAAATCGGCATAACTCAGAACTTCAGGGCCACCATGTGTTGCAAATTCAATACGTTTTACCATGATAATCTCCGATAGGAACGGTTAATTTTACTTACCATATCAACCAGTCAATAATAACGCTACGGTTTGATAATATGAATTCTTAGTTTGTGCGCTTTGGCAATATTGGATAATAGAATCCTATTGGGAAAATGCTAAAGAAAGCCCCCCTCAAGCACAAGATTGGCGTATACTAATGCGCTAGTTAATAATGGATGTGGATAAAAAAAGTATGGCGAAAAAATACCCTTCAGATATCAAAAACAGTACCCCGCGCGATCATCAGATGGAAGGTTTAAAACTTCCACCGCACTCTATCGAAGCGGAGCAGTCTGTACTGGGAGGGTTGATGCTGGATAACGAGCGCTGGGATACCGTTTCCGAGCGCGTGACTCATGCTGACTTTTATAGCCGTCCACATCGTACTATTTTTGGGCAAATGCAAACGTTGCTCGAAAAAGGTAAACCTATCGATCTTATTACCTTGTCGGAGTCCCTAGAACAACAGGGTGAACTGGACGGAGTAGGTGGTTTTGCTTATCTCGCGGAATTATCGAAAAATACACCAAGTGCAGCGAACATTAATGCTTATGCAGATATTGTCCGCGAACGTGCTGTTGTCCGTGACATGATTTCGGTCGCAAATGATATCGCCGATGCGGGATATGATCCCCAAGGTCGCAGTAGTGAAGATTTACTCGATTTTGCTGAAAGCAAAGTATTCCAAATTGCGGAATCGAGAGCTAATAAAGATGAAGGCCCAAAAGATATTGAAGCTATTTTGGCCGAAACTATCGAAAAAATCGAAAAACTCTATCAGCAGCCCCATGATGGTGTTACGGGTGTATCGACCGGTTATCAAGATCTCGATAAGAAAACAGCAGGTCTGCAAGGATCTGACTTGATTATTGTTGCTGCACGTCCATCCATGGGTAAAACCACGTTTGCGATGAACTTGTGTGAAAATGCGGCGATGACGGAAGATAAACCCGTGCTCATTTTTAGTTTGGAGATGCCCGGTAACCAGATCATGATGCGTATGTTGGCATCACTGTCTCGCGTTGATCAAACCAAAATTCGTACTGGCCAATTGGATGACGAGGATTGGGCGCGTATTTCCAGTACCATGGGGATCTTGTCCGAAAAGCGCAACATGTATATCGATGACTCTTCGGGACTGACGCCAACAGAAGTTCGCTCACGTGCGCGACGCATTTATCGTGAGCACGGTGGCTTAAGTCTTATCATGATCGACTACTTACAACTGATGCGAGTCCCTTCACTCTCTGATAACCGTACTTTAGAAATTGCAGAAATCTCACGTTCACTCAAGGCATTAGCTAAAGAGCTGAATGTACCAGTGGTCGCACTATCACAGCTTAACCGTAGTCTTGAACAACGTGCGGACAAACGTCCGGTTAACTCCGACTTGCGCGAATCAGGCTCCATCGAGCAGGATGCTGACCTTATCATGTTTATCTACCGCGATGAGGTCTACCACGAAAACAGTGACTTGAAAGGGGTTGCTGAAATCATTCTGGGGAAACAACGTAACGGGCCGATTGGTTCCGTTCGCTTAACCTTTAATGGCCAATGGTCTCGTTTTGATAATTATGCAGGGCCTGCATATGACGACGAATAACATTATCTGAATAAAAATTAATGAGGCAATAATGAAAGCGGCAACCGCATCAATTAACCGCCGCGCTCTGCGACACAATCTGCAACGAATCAAGGAATTAGCACCACGTAGTCGTCTAATTGCAATTGTTAAAGCAAACGCTTATGGTCATGGATTAACCGAAGTTAGCAGCGCTATTGACGATCTTGTTGATGGTTTTGGTGTTGCCCGCCTCAAAGAAGCTCTGACACTGAGAGAGCAGGGGATGACTAGCCCTGTTGTACTGCTTGAAGGCTTTTTCGAACGCTCAGATCTCCCATTTCTAGTTGAACATAAAATCGATACGGTTATCCACTGTATCGAACAGTTGGAAATACTTGAAACGACTAAACTTGCTGAACCAATTAAAGTTTGGATGAAACTTGATACTGGAATGCACCGTTTGGGAGTATTACCGAAAGATGCAGAAGTCTTTTATCAGCGTTTACTCGCATGTGAAAATGTTAAGGTACCAATCAATATTGTCAGTCATTTTTGTCAGGCTGATGAACCTGAATTACCGACAACACCAAATCAAATTAACTGCTTCAAGCAATTTATCGCTGATAAGCCGGGTGAGAAATCAATCTCGGCTTCTGCGGGGATTTTACTATGGCCGGAAGCCCATTTTGATTGGGTAAGACCGGGGATCATCATGTATGGTGCTTCCCCTCAAGAAGGCAAATCAGCTGAAGACTTTGGTTTGCAAAATGTGATGACCTTAAAATCTACACTTATTGCCGTTAGAGCGCATTCAGCGGGGCAATGTGTTGGCTATGGTGGAACATGGTGTAGCCCACAAGATACTCGACTGGGCGTGGTTGCAATTGGTTATGGTGATGGCTATCCTCGCAGTGCACCATTAGGAACACCTGTACTGATTAATGGGCGAAAAGTGCCTATTGTAGGACGAGTTTCAATGGATATGATCACCGTTGATTTGGGGTTAAACTCCACTGATAAGGTTGGTGATGAAGTTATCCTATGGGGGAAAATGCTACCAGTTGAAGAAATTGCCGCACAAACGGGAATCATCAACTATGAGTTGCTCACTAAATTAACTTCAAGAGTCGTCATGGAATATGTAGACGAATAGCAAACAAAGGGTTATTTTCAAAAGTCGAAACTAAAAATAACAATGATTATTAGGGAGATGTCCTGTGTATCAACACGTCGATTCTTATCCTGGCGATCCAATCCTATCGCTCATGGATGAATTTAATAAAGATAACCGTGAGAACAAGATCAATCTGAGCATCGGTTTGTACTATGATGATGAAGGAAAAACGCCAGAACTGGCAACAGTGGGTAATGCAAAAGCAGCATTAAATAAACTACCTGCGAGTGCATCACTTTATTTACCAATGGAAGGCTTAAAAGATTACCGTCTGGAAATTCAAAAGCTGTTACTTGGTGCTGATTGCCCTCTTATCGCAGAAGAGCGTATCGCAACGGTACAAACGATTGGTGGTTCTGGCGCATTGAAATTAGGTGCTGATTTCCTCAATCGCTATTTCCCTGAATCAGAAGTTTGGTGCAGTGACCCAACGTGGGACAACCATGCATCAATTTTCTCTGGTGCGGGCACCAAAGTACATTATTACCCATACTTCGATGAAAAAACCAAAGGGGTGAAATTTGATGAAATGCTTGCAACATTTAAGACGTTGCCAGCAAATAGCATCATTTTATTGCACCCTTGCTGCCATAACCCAACAGGTTCTGACCTTACTCCAGAACAGTGGGACGAAGTTACCGAAGTTCTTAAAGCACAGAAATTGATCCCATTCTTGGATATTGCTTACCAAGGTTTTGCAGAGGGCATTGATGAAGATGCTTATGCAATTAGAACTATGGTTAAAGCGGGTCTACCTGTCTTTATTAGTAACTCATTCTCTAAAATCTTCGGTATCTATGGTGAGCGTGCTGGTGGCTTATCCGTCATTTGTGAAAACCAAGAAGAACGTGATCGCGTATTGGGCCAATTGAAAGCGGGCGTTCGTCGCCTCTATTCAAGCCCGCCATCAAACGGTTCTAAAATCGTGGCGCAAGTGCTAACAGACAGTGAACAAAAAGCACAATGGCTAAACGAAGTTGAAGAAATGCGTGTGCGTATTTTAGATATGCGTACTGTGCTGGTGAATGAACTAAAAAAAGCATTACCAGAGAAAAACTTCGATCATCTACTAAAACAGCGCGGTATGTTCAGTTACACTGGCTTTTCAAAAGAGCAAGTTGCACGTCTGAAAGATGAATTTGCAGTCTACTTGGTTGGTACAGGTCGTATTTGTATGGCAGGTGTGAATCGCCACAATGTAAATCGCATTGTTGAAGCATTTGCTGCTGTTAATCAGTAATGCGTTTGTTATTTGAAAATGAAAACGCAGGCAAGTCCTGCGTTTTTTATTTAGTTTCATTACGGGTTATCTGTAATGAATAGCTTGGCTTGCCAACCACATACAACTCAAATTAATGTCGAAATATAACGTCAGCGTTCAAGTTGCATTATGGCATTGTCGTACTGAATACAAAATATTGGCTTAGTAGCCGCGCTGCAAAATCGGTTTCAGGAAGCGAGCCGTATGTGATTTTTCACATTCAGCCACCTCTTCTGGTGTACCAGATACCAAGATCTCACCGCCACCACTACCGCCTTCAGGGCCTAAGTCAATAATCCAGTCAGCCGTTTTGATGACATCAAGGTTATGCTCAATGACCACAATAGTATTTCCTTGGTCACGCAGTTGATGCAATACCGTCAGCAACAGTTCAATATCTGCAAAGTGGAGGCCAGTTGTTGGCTCATCGAGGATATAAATAGTTTGCCCTGTACCACGTTTAGACAATTCACGCGCCAGTTTTACCCGTTGTGCTTCACCGCCAGATAAAGTTGTCGCAGACTGCCCTAAACGAATGTAGGAAAGCCCCACATCAATTAATGTTTGCAGCTTACGAGCAAGTGCTGGAACAGCATCAAAGAACTCACGGGCCTCTTCGATGGTCATATCCAGTACTTCGTGAATGCTTTTGCCTTTGTATTTAATCTCTAATGTTTCGCGGTTATAGCGTTTGCCTCTACATTGGTCGCAAGGTACGTAAACATCAGGCAAGAAGTGCATTTCGACTTTGATCACGCCATCGCCCTGACAAGCTTCGCACCGTCCACCTTTAACGTTAAAACTAAATCGACCTGGGTTATAGCCCCGAGTACGTGATTCAGGAACGCCAGAAAACAGTTCACGGATTGGTGTAAAGATCCCTGTGTAAGTTGCTGGGTTTGATCGAGGCGTTCGACCGATAGGGCTTTGGTCAATATCTATAACCTTATCAAAATTCTCTAACCCTTCTACATCCAGATAAGGAGCAGGTTGGATGGTTGTTGCACCATTCAATTGGCGTTGAGCAATTGGGAATAAGGTATCGTTAATAAGTGTTGATTTACCTGACCCTGATACCCCAGTAATACAAGTAAATAGACCTACAGGCAGCTTCAACGTGACATTTTTGAGGTTGTTACCTTTAGCGCCAAAAACTTTGAGGATTTTATCTTTATTAACGGGAACACGTTTTTCAGGGATTTCAATCCTGCGCTTACCACTGAGGAATTGACCCGTTAGTGATTCAGAGTTCGCAACGATATCTTCCAATGTCCCTTGTGCCACAATTTGGCCGCCATGGACACCAGCACCAGGACCAATATCGATCACATGATCAGCGGCACGGATAGCATCTTCATCATGCTCAACCACAATCACGGTATTGCCTAAGTCACGTAAGTGAACCAAGGTTTCTAGCAAACGATCATTATCGCGCTGATGAAGCCCAATTGAAGGCTCATCAAGTACATACATTACACCAACTAGACCAGCCCCAATTTGGCTTGCAAGACGGATCCGCTGAGCTTCACCCCCTGATAAAGTATCAGCAGAACGAGAAAGCGTTAAGTAATTGAGACCGACGTTAACTAAGAACTTCAAGCGATCGCCAATTTCTTTCAACACTTTTTCAGCAATTTGTGCGCGTTGCCCGCTAAGCTTTAGATTTTGAAAGAATTCCATTGCATGGCCAATACTGTAGTCAGCAATCTCAGGCAATGTGGTATTTTCAACGAAAACAAAGCGTGCTTCCTTACGTAAACGAGTTCCGTGACATGTCACGCAAGGACGATTACTTATATATTTAGCGAGTTCTTCGCGTACTGCCGTCGATTCTGTTTCTTTATAACGGCGTTCCATATTATTGAGCACGCCTTCAAAAGGATGATGACGGACAGTAATATCACCACGATCATTACGATATTTAAACTCAATGGTCTCTTTACCAGAGCCATACAGAATTGTTTTTTGTACAGACGGGCTGAGTGAATCGTAAGGCGCTTCAATATCAAATTTATAATGCTCAGCAAGCGACTGTAGCATTTGGAAATAGTAAAAGTTACGACGATCCCAACCGCGAATTGCTCCACCCGCTAATGATATCTCGGTATTTTGAAGCACTCTTTCGGGATCGAAAAATTGTTGAACACCTAGCCCATCACAGCTTGGGCAGGCCCCAGCCGGGTTGTTAAAGGAAAATAGGCGTGGCTCTAATTCCACCATGCTATAACCGCAAACAGGGCAAGCAAAGTTAGCTGAGAATACCAGTTCTTCCGCTTTTGGATCATCCATATCGGCAACAATAGCGGTACCGCCGGAAAGCTCAAGTGCTGTTTCAAAAGATTCAGCCAAGCGTTGGGCGATATCATCACGAATTTTAAAGCGATCAACCACCACTTCAATGGTATGCTTTTTCTGTAGCTCAAGGGTAGGAGGATCAGAAAGATCGCACACTTCTCCGTCGATTCGTGCACGGATATAGCCTTGAGAAGCTAAGTTATCCAATAACTTAACGTGTTCACCTTTACGATCTTTAACGACAGGCGCTAATAGCATCATTCGGCGATCTGTTGGCTGAGCTAAGACATTATCAACCATTTGGCTGACAGTCTGAGCTGCTAATGGAACATCGTGATCAGGGCAGCGTGGTTCACCAACACGGGCAAACAATAAACGCAGGTAATCATGAATTTCGGTGATTGTTCCAACCGTTGATCTTGGGTTGTGAGAAGTTGATTTCTGTTCAATCGAAATAGCAGGCGATAATCCTTCTATATGATCAACATCAGGTTTCTCCATTAATGAGAGAAACTGGCGGGCATAGGCTGATAAGGATTCAACATAACGACGCTGACCCTCTGCATATAGAGTATCAAAGGCTAATGATGATTTCCCTGAGCCTGACAAACCTGTAATAACTATCAGTTTGTCGCGGGGTATGACGAGATTGATGTTTTTCAGATTATGAGTGCGGGCACCGCGTACTTCGATATTATCCATTTACCACTTCCCGGATGATTTGATAGTGAACAATCATAAGTCAATTATTATTGCACAATATCGACTGATTGGATATACAGTGTTTCATTAAAAAACAGATTTACGAGCCCCTTCGAAATATGTTTTTATGGCGTAGTTTAAATTTCCAAAGCCGTCCGCAAGTTGAGCGACTCGCTTGTAATTTCGTATTCAATACGTATGCAATATAGGTTTGTCATGCTAAACTTCACAACTATTATAGAGATTAAATTTAATGCATCAGGAGTGTTTAAATGGCCAGCAGAGGCGTAAATAAAGTAATTCTTATCGGTAATTTAGGGCAAGATCCTGAAATCCGTTACATGCCAAACGGTGGAGCCGTGGCAAACCTGACTCTGGCAACTTCTGAAAGCTGGCGCGATAAGCAAACCGGTGAAATGCGTGAAAAAACAGAATGGCACCGTGTTGTAATTTTCGGGAAATTAGCTGAAGTTGCAGGTGAATACCTGAAAAAGGGCTCACAAGTTTATATCGAAGGTTCTTTGCAAACCCGTAAGTGGCAAGACCAAAGCGGTCAAGATCGCTACAGCACTGAAGTCGTCGTTAACATTGGCGGGTCAATGCAAATGTTAGGCGGTCGTGGTGGCGAATCTTCAGGCCAAAGCCAAGGCGGTCAGGGTAATCAAGGTGGCCAAGGCGGTTGGGGTCAACCTCAGCAACCCGCAGCTGCACAGCAATTTAGTGGCGGTGGTGCACCAGCAGCGCGTTCACAAGCGCCAGCAACACAAAACAACGAACCACCAATGGACTTTGATGACGATATTCCATTCTAGGATTTACCTGAGACCTAGTTTTGTAAAATTTATGATTGAAAGCCCCGCTAGTCGGGGTTTTCATTTTTCTATTTTCCATTATTATGTTATTTATGTCCTGCTATTCTCAATACACTGCTCAGAGTGTTGTTATCATCATATTGAATCATAATATTTTTTATTGAATTTTTTTATTCGAGACAATTGCTAGTGCTTTTGTTAGTGAATGGAAAAGGCTTCTTTATAATTAAACAACCCTCTCGCCAATCAGTTCGATATTGTCTACTATCTTGGTTAATTCCTGAGTTAATAAAATGGTTAAAATGGAAATAAAGAAAACAGACGCAAAGCCACGCACCAAACCGGCAGAAGTCCGTCTTGATGAACTCATGGATGCAGCACAGCATTTGTTCATCACCAAGGGGTTCGAAGCGACGACCATTAGCGAGATCGTACGTGATGCGCAGGTGGCAAAGGGAACCTTCTACCATTATTTCCCATCGAAAAATGAGATGCTTTCCGCCCTGCGTGAGCGTTTTACTGGGCATTTTATCGAACAGATTCAGCAGGCAGTTGATGCCTGTCCAGAGGCCGACAGCATTGCGCGCCTGCGAGCTTGGTGTTATGCCGGGGTCATGGCCTATTTTGATAGTATGGCGCTCCATGATGCGCTGTATCATGATCATCATTACCATACTCGAGGTAATCAAGATCGTGACGCGGTATTAGAGCAGATTCTGACTATTCTCAATGATGGCAGCACCTGTGGTGCATGGCAGCTGGATAATCCACGCCTGACCGCTATTTTGATGTATCACGGCATGCATGGAGCCGTGGATGATGCAGTTGTCAGTGATGAAACTGACAAAGCCTGTCTAAGCCAACAGCTGACAGAGGAATTCTTGCGTTTGCTCGGCTACCGTCAGCCATAATTATCGTAAGAGGTGTAGTAGTGGCTACGTCTCTTTTATATTTTTGCTGTTTCCCTGTTATTACTTCCCGTCGCCTCATATTATCTCGCCCCTAAAAACCATATTTTTTAATTATTTTTATTGTCGCTCTTATAAATTTAAGTTATGTAAAAAATTGACCCACATGATGTCAGTGATGATAATTATTATTTTCATTAATGAGCGAGGCATTTTGTATGGATTTTGACAGCATAATATTGCTTCTTTCTGAGGTGGGTATCCCAAAGAATGTACTGAGTGATGCAGATGGAAGTTGGCAGTTACGTCGTGATTTATCGCTATCTTCAGCGGAAACTGTAGCATTACAAGCTCGTTTACAGCAGCAAACAGGAAAGCTGTTTTCATTGTGGGGAAATCATGATTATTCTCTTGATGAGATTATCTCTTTGGTTAACTGAAAATGAAAAATAACCTCAAAGTAATGACCTAAATCATGATTATCATGGCGCGATAGGTGAGTAGGTATACGGGAAATACAAATAAAATTAATATATTTAATTGATTGATGGTCCGTTGACGTGTTTGTTGATGTCCATGAAATAATAAAAACCAGTAAGCAGTTTTCTCTTCCATGTGAGTTTGTACAGCAGTGAAATCAACGTTCAGGTAGAACTAATGAACGTTGGGATTATGCATGATTGCAGTTGAAAAAAAATCAAATCAATCAGTTATAATACATATCATGGAGTTAAAATGGTTAAATTTAGCAGCTCATTGAATCAACGTCTGCTGGATGCGTTGCAGAAAAATATGCACCGTCCTGCGTTGTTTGAAGAAGATAGCGTGATTAGCTACGGGCAGTTAGCCGATCGAGTTGCTTCATGCAGTCATCGCCTGCAGCAGCTAGGTGTGAAGAAGTCAGATTGTGTGGCAATGCAACTTCGTAATACGCATCAGGCGGTCGTGCTAATGCTATCTACACTGATGATCGGCGCGATCCCCGTCCCTATCCTTTCGTCTTATCGTGAAAAAGAGCTTCGTTATATTCTGCAAACAACTACCCCAAAAGTGATAGCCTTACAGCGTAGTACCCGGCGTTATAATCCTCTCTCGTACTTACAAAAATTGCAGCAAGAGAACATTAATATCGATGTGGTACTGGTCGAGGATTACGATGATAGCGAGCATGATAAGCAGTATCTGAATCTGCAGGATTTCTGTTCAGTATTGGAACCACTTCCGGCACAGGCGCTGATGGTAATGGATGATGACGATATCGTTATGATGCTGCTGTCTAGTGGAACCACTGGCCTTCCGAAGGCTATTGCTCATAAAAATAGGGGCTATAGCCATATGATCGCCTGCGGGTGCGGTATCTTTAGCTTAACTGACCGCTCCATTTACTTTGCGGCGATGCCGATTTCTCACGCATTTGTTCTCAATAGCCCGGGAATATTGGGAGCGCTGTCATGTGGAGGTGCTGTCGTGCTCGCTGATGCGCCTTCGGCTGAGCAGGCCCTGGATATTATCTGCCACCGCGGTGTGACTCATACCAGTCTCGTTCCGACGCTACTCTCGCAATGGGCTAATGTACAGCGCGAAAGCCCGCGTTTTATCAACTCGTTGTTACATGTATTGGTAGGCGGCGCACGCGTTACTCCTGAGCTTGCAACCTACGCGTCTGACATTCTCGGTATTACCATTCAACAATGTTATGGCATGAGTGAAGGGCTACTCTGTTTTAACCGCATTAGTGATGACGATAATATTCGCTTTCATTCTCAGGGGCGCCCGCTTTGTGTGGAAGACGAGATCCGTATCATTGACGCGCAGGGAGAAATCGTCCCGATTGGGCACTCCGGTGAATTGATTGCCCGAGGCCCTTGTACCATTACCCGTTACTACCAAAATACACAGGCCGATAGCCGCGCTTTTACGACAGATGGTTTTTATCGTACCGGTGATATTGCTCATGTCGATCGTCAGGGCAACGTATTTATTGATGGGCGCGTTAATGATGCGATTAACCGTGGCGGGGAGAAATTTTCACCCAATGAAATCGAGGAGCTGGCGCTTCATCATCCAGCGATCCGCGACGCTGCTTGTATCGGGATTACGGATGCCCTGTATGGCGAGGTGTCTTGCCTTTTTGTCACCACGGATGATATCGGATTGACGTTGGGGGACGTGCGACAATTTTTTGAGCAACAGGGAATTGCCTCGTTTAAAGCACCGGAAAGGCTGATTGTGATTGATACTATTCCGATGAAAGGGATCGGAAAAATTGATCGTCTGGCGTTACACGCCTTGTTGGTGCAAGAAGATGTCTCCCCTCAGAGCGTCACAACTAGGAAGTTATCATAATGAAACCTCTTATCAGCTATAACCGAACAGTGATGCGTTTCAGTCAGTATGGTGTGGAGCCAGTAGAAAAACAGCTAGTAGTCTTTCCTCACGCGGGTGGTAGTGCCGCTTTCTATCAGCCGTGGCGAGAGCGACTATCAGCTAAGTGCGATCTGTTGGTGGTGCAATATCCAAACCGGGAGGAACGGCATGGCGAGGAGCCGTGGCAAGGTGCAGAGGAGGCGATCACTGCGTGTAGCCATGGCCTACGTGAGGTACTAGGTATCGCTCCGATAACCTTTTTTGGGCATAGCATGGGGGCACTATTGGCGCTACAAGTCGCAATGACACTGTGGGATTCACGTTTTTCCTGCCGGAGGCTGGTGCTTTCCTCGCAGCGGGTGCCTGCAGAATTGTTGATGCTGCAACAGTACGCCTCATGCCAGCAACTGCTCGATAGAATACTTAGCTATAGCGAGGACACAGGAATCATGCATCTTGATGATCTGACGCGTCAGATCGTCGCTGGCCATATTTTGCAGGATCTGACGTTGCTTGGACAGCTAGCAGAACTGCCCGTTGCCGATATCCCGTTACGGATTATTGGCGGTGAAGACGATCCTCTGGTGGGGGAGACAGAACGTGAAGGCTGGTCTGCCCTTGTGACTGAGTGTCAACAGAGTAGCTGGCCGGGTGGTCATTTTTACTTCCAGCAGGACTTAGATGCTTTTTTATCCGAGCTGTTGCAGTAATCTGAAGCTCGCGGCTGTTGATCTGTGCTGCTTATTTTTACCGCACTAATGAGTGAAATAACAGTAAGGTAATCATGTCACTTATCTGTTGGGATATCAGCGCATTAGGTTTCAAATGGAGGAGAATGATATGCAACCGCCAAACGACATAAGTCAAAAGATAGCGTTGATAGGGATAGCTTGCCGTTTTCCTGGCGCTAATGATGTCGAAACATGGTGGCACAATTTGATTAACGGGGTAGAGTCGCTGGTTGCGCTGGATAGCAGTCCGTCAGAAAATCCCGATTTTGTCGGGGTGGCTGCTCCATTAGCCCAAGATATTGCCCGTTTTGATGCCGGCTTTTTTGGTCTTAGTGCGCGGGAAGCGATGCTGATGGACCCTCAGCATCGCCTATTTCTTGAGTGTGCTTGGCATGCTCTGGAAAACGCCGGAATTGTCCCTGCGGCGCTGCCGGATACCGCACTATTCGCGGGGTGCAGCAACTCTGAATATTTACGGCAAAATAGAGGCACGCTGCGCTTTGCCACCTTGGCTCCTTCATCCTTTGAAGAGCAGATTACTAACGATAAAGATTATCTCAGCACACGAATAGCTTGGCATATGGGGTTTGGTGGTCCAGTGATGAATGTTCAAGCCGCCTGTGCGACGTCTCTAGTAGCTGTTTGTGAGGCTGTCTATGCTTTACGAAGTAGGCGTTGCAATATTGCGCTGGCTGGAGCTTGTACCCTGCGCATTCCTGAGCTTGAAGGCTATTTCAGTCAGCAGGGCATGATCTTCGCAAAAGATGGGCACTGTCGACCATTTTCTGCGGATGCTAGTGGAACCGTATTTGGCAGTGGCGTCGGAGTTGTGGTGATGAAGCGTCTGGAGGACGCGCTGGCGGCCAAGGATGAGGTGATTGCCGTAATTGATGGCGTGGCGATGAATAATGATGGAGCTGAAAAAGTCAGCTTTACTACCACTAGTCTTACGGGTCAGCAGCGGCTATTGCGTCAGGCCTTGCGGGATGCGCAGCGGCACCCGGAAGATTTCCGAGCTATAGAAACTCACGGTACGGGCACATTGGCGGGAGATCCAATAGAATTTTCTGCACTCAACGCGGTGTTTCGTGAGTTTACCGAGCGGGTAGGTTTCTGCGCTCTCGGTGCCGTCAAGGCAAACGTTGGTCATCTAGAAACCGCTGCTGGGATGGCCGGGTTGATTAAGGCTGCGCTACAAATTAAACACGGCTGGCTGACACCGCAAATTAATTTCACAGCCGCCAATCCAGCATTCGATCTTGACCACAGCCCGTTTACCGTGCTGACTGCCGCAGAGCGCTGGCATTCAGGTGATCCCCGATGTGCCATTGGCGTTAGCGCCTTTGGTATTGGTGGTAGCAATGCTCATGTGGTGTTGACACGCCCTGATGCTATTGACGCGGTGTCTGAATTGCGCCCCTCTTCACTGGTAGACAAGGTGGTACCGATATCTGCGCGTTCTGAGCAAGCTTGGTATCAACTGACGAAGCAGTATCGTCAATTAGAGGCTGGTGACGGATTAGCCGCGCTGGCTTGGAGCGCTCAAACCCTGAGGCAGGGAATGCGTTACCGCGGTACGTTGGGTCCAGATGAGGAGGGAAAACTAGTAATAAAGGAGGAAATGCTCGACAGTGGTAAAGGGCGACTGAGTGTGGTCTTTCAGTTTCCCGGTCAGGGCAGCCAGTTTATCGGTATGGCTCGTGAGCTGATGGCTCATGACCCCATCTTTCATGACCTGATGCTAGAGAAAATGGCTATTTTGCGTCAGAAGATGCAGATTGATATTTCCATTCTGTTCAGCGATGAGGGTGATAGTACTAAATTGAACAACACCTCGCTGACGCAGCCAACCTTGATTGCAGTGGAAATTTCTCTTGCCGAGTTACTGATGCATTATGGCGTGGTTCCCGACTGCGTGTTAGGCCACAGTGTAGGTGAGATTGCAGCTGCATGGCTCGTGGGAGCTTTCTCCATAGAACAAGCACTAATATTTGCATCGCAACGCGGCCGCCTGATGTCGTCTCTGGAAGGAGGATCTATGTTAGCGGTCGAACTGAGCGAAAGCGATTGCCAGCCTTGGCTTGGTAGAGAGATATCGCTGGCAGCAGTGAATAGTGAAAACAGTAGTGTGCTATCAGGTAGTGTAGCCGCGCTGGCTGATTGCAAGCAACGGCTTGATAGGGCGAGCATTCGCTATAAATCTCTTAGCGTTTCACACGCGTTTCATTCGGCAAGTATGGATCCGATCCTCAGCGATCTGCATCATATCGTCCCTACCGTTAACGTGGTGCATCACGAGGTGCGTTATTACTCCACACTACTAGCGCAAGAGGTCAGAGACCTGCGCCAACTGAATGCCGATTACTGGTGTCGGCATGCTCGCGAGACGGTACGCTATCACCAGACGCTACAGCAGATCCCCGATCGCGGCAAAACTCTATTTATTGAAGTGGGGCCCGGGTCAACTCTCACCGCGCTGGTGGCCAAGCTACGACTACTCGGAGGAAAAACCTCTGCGGTACGCACGTTACGCAGGTATGATGACTCCTTAAGTGAGTCCGCGTTGTGGGTGAAGGCTCTGCAAAAAATCTGGCGGGCTGGTGTAGATATCAGCTGGTCACGACTCTGGACGGTACCCCCTCGACGAGTCACGCTACCACTTTATCCGTTTGACCATCAGTATTGGTGGATGGGAGATCGTGAGCTACCCGTCAGCCCACAGTTTAGCCCCAATACCGATGTTGAGGAGTTGGATGTACTGATGGCACGTATCAACCAGTTATGGCATGAAGTGACAGGGGCGTTACCCGCATCGGCGTATCAGGATTTTTATGATTCTGGAGGGCAGTCGCTGATGGCGCTGCGTCTGATGACTCGGTTGGAACAGGAATTTGGTGTTGCGGTAAGTATGGCCGATTTTTTACAACAACCAACTCCGTCCGGCCTCCGTCATTGTTTACAGAAATCGGGTGTTGTTGAGTAAAACATCATTCGATAATAGGATGAATATCAAGTCTGTATCGAGTGCAACATTGAACAATAAACCGTATCAGATTGAAACTGTGCAATTTGATTATGGGCGTTATTTATACTCGCGATACATTGCGGCCACCTTGCAGAGAAATTTGGCGCTAGAATCGCCTGACAGGTAGGTGATACCCTAGGGCTGTCGATCTTTGAGGTTTTTTTGAACGGCATGGTGATGATGTATAATCAGTTTCGCCAAAAAGTAACCATACAAATAATCACCATACCAAGAACAATGTTAACAGAAAAACAGTGGGCTACGCTATGCCAACTCATGAGAAATACAGGACGAG
>NZ_KB233227.1:126335-187606 GCF_000314855.2 Providencia burhodogranariea DSM 19968
AGGGCGAAAAGTGAATCTTTTAAATAATGATCATATGGATTGGGAGCTTTATAAGCTCCGACATTTTGTTGAAAATGCATTTGCTCGGATTAAACATTTTAGAGCGATATCAAGTCGATATGACAAATTGGCGATAAATTACTCATCGATGGTCGCATTATCATTGATTATGATGTGGTTACCAAAACACTGATGAGCAATTTTTACACAAAGATCAACAGCCCCTAGGGCTGTCGATCTTTACTGCTTATTTTTACTGTGTCAAATGATCAAAACAGCAGCAATCTCATCATGCTAAGTATTAAGCCGATTAAAAAAACATCATCATAAATCTAAATTTCTAATAAAAATCCCTTAGTGCTCGATTAAAGAACGTTTCACTCATTTTATTCTATGTTAAGAGGAGCTTACTTAGTTTACTAAGCGGCAGCTCTCTCGCCTTGCCTCTTGTTACCTTAAGAAAGATCTTTAATTCGAATGAAAATTGGCCTTCAAAGGTCAACAGCGCCTTGTAAGGACAGGAGAACCTATGCTGATTTACGGATTGATCAGTGTATTAACCACCAATTGACCGACCGACGGTCAGTTGGTAAGGTTGAGTATAACAAGCTCATCACATCAGAGATTATCATGCGTTTAAGCCGTCATCATGCAGCACTGGCAGCAGCCTATCTGGGGACTTTTCTTGCCTCACTGGATATCAGTATCGTTAACGTAGCTTTACCGACAATGCAGAGCGCACTACATACTAATATTGCCGGCTTACAGTGGGTGATTAATGCCTACGCTATTTGCCTGTCTGCTTTTATGCTTTGCGCTGGACCACTTGCTGACCGATATGGTCATAAGCGAGCTTGGTTGTGTGGCTTGGTGTTGTTTACCTCGGGATCAGTACTATGTGGTATGGCACCTAACTTAGTGGTGCTGTTGACTGGACGAGCGATCCAAGGGGGGTCCGCGGCATTACTCATTTCAGGAGCAATGCCTATCTTGAGTCACGCTTTTCCCGATGCTCGCCAGCGTGCACATGTTATAGGTGGATGGTCTGCTTTTAGCGCGTTGTCGCTTATTCTTGGCCCGCTGTTAGGAGGAATTCTGCTTGAATGGCTGGGTTGGCAGAGTATTTTTTTGGTTAATATTCCATTGTGTTTAGTGGCATTTGTTGTAGGGGGTTGGGGAATACCTGAGCGTAAATATCCCAATCATGCAGCTCTGGATACTGTGGGACAGCTGCTGGGGATTTTATCTTTGGGGGCGCTGGCATGGGGAATGATTGAGGCAGGTAATTACGGTTTTAGTGGCATATTACCGCTGACTATTCTTACTTTCGCCGTGGTAGGTTTTATCCTTTTCGCTCTGGTAGAGAAACGAACCTCACGACCGCTACTGCCGTTGAAATTGTTACGTAAACAGGCATTTGTCAGCTTAAATGTAGCATCATTTATTCTTGGCTTTTCTTATTACAGCTGTTTGTTCTTCTTCTCGATTTTTCTGCAACAGGTTCAGGGCTGGGCGCCAGCAGATGCGGGTTGGCGTATGTTACCATTGTTCGCTGTCACTGGTTTGGTATCACTGCTCTTTGGTCGTATCAGTGCAAGGCTACCAATGCGTGGATTAATAGTTACCGGTTTCGCAGTGTCAGGGCTGTCGATGACCGCTATGGTGCTACTGCATGCTCAGACATCTTACTGGCTAGTCGGGGGATTATTTGCTCTGCTGGGGATAGGTGCCGGGCATTAGTATGTTGGTGATGGCCATGGCTCCCTCAGAGCAAGCAGGGTCGGTTTCGGCCTTGATGAATGCACTGCGTCAAGCAGGAATGACTATCGGTATTGCATTACTCGGTACGTTAATGAGTGGGCAGGCGATTCGTACACTCACCAGTTCCCTTGGCGCTAGCGGTATTGATGATGCAGCGCAGATTGCTAAGCTTGCGGTGATGCGACATCTGCCTTCGTCGGCTGTGACTGATTTTATCGTTCGCTATACGATAGCCATGGAGAGTGGTTTTCATCTTGCGATGCTGTGTGCTGGGATCGCTTGTTTTGTGGCGATGATATTGCTGATGCGTTTGCATCCAGCAACGGATACGAAAAAGAAGCCGGAGTGATTTTATGCATTCATAGGTGATAAAAATAGTTTAAAGTGGAGTCAAAATAGTAAAGCCATCGCGGATGAAGAGCGGCTATCAGTGGCAGCTTGCGGGCAGCGTTATTTTAATCTCTGATATTCTCTGAATGTGTTTTGTTAGCGTTATCGATTAAATTATTTTTTCTTAAAAATTTGTCCATGATAATAAATCCAAATGTAGGCAATACGGCGATAAGTATGATGAGCATCCATGTATATTGATATCCAAAATTATCAATGGCGAAACCAATCAATATAAAACTTGGCATAAGGAAAATATATCGTATAGAGATTGAAAAACTTTGGATTCGTCCTCTATGACTTATTGGAGATTGGTTTGCTAAATAGATCCCTTCTTTCGTATAAAGTAGAATTTCACCTGCTGATAAGAAAAACCACGCAATAAACTGTGTTGGTATCATTTTTCCTGACATAACAAGTAAATAGCCAACTGAGAAAAAAATACCCGAATAGGCAAGAGTAATAATATCCGATTTTTTTGAAGTTAACGTTATTAATATAGGCGTTATTAAAACAATAGCTAAACAGGAGAAAGTACAGAGTTGCCCAAATAGAACAGGACCATAGCTATCAAACATAAAATTCAAATACAGTGGGTTAGCTACAGTCATTTGAGTCATAACCACCCACATTAAAGAACATAGAAATGAAAAAATAATAATTCTTGGTCTTTCAGATAGTATCGTCCAGATAGTACCTGCAATAGGTTGCTCAAATTCTACGTTCGATAATACTTTTTGAGTTGTTATTTTTTCTTTATAAATAGATGTCACACCAAATAAAACGATTAGTGCTCCTATCAGAGACGTTAAACCATTCCCCCAAAATATCCAATGGGTATGATCCCAAAATAGATATCCTGCAACAAGAGGACCGACGGATGAGCCTAAATTAAATGCTAGGTAACTTAAGGACATTATTGCATCTCGATTCTTAGGATTTGATAAATCAGCTACTAATGCATTACTTGCAGGGAGTGCTAAACCAAAAAATAAATAGGCCCCGAATAATAAGAAAGGGATAACGATAGGAGTACTTAAGAAAAACCCACATGCGAGTAAAACAACAGCACCGGCAAGCTCTCCGTATACGAAAACGTGTTTATGACCGATCTTATCTGATAACTTGCCTCCTAACATACTACCGATAAAATATGCCCCCGTAACCCCCATAGTCAAAGAGGTTGCAATTGTTGCTGAGTAATTGAATCGCTCAGTCAGCAGTAGCAACATAAAAGGTAAAATAAAATTACCTAAGCCAAGAATGAGTCTTGCTATGGCGATGAAATAGATATTGGATGGTAACCCTATATAAACTATGGCTGCTCCTAGTATTTTCTTTATCATTATTTTTCCTTTTAGACTCATTAACTAGGAATTAATGTCTTAAATTTATCTTTAATTTATTGATTGGTAATTATAAAAATTAATTTTTAATCAGTTTTAATGTTGAAGTATCTATATGCATCTTTTTTTATAATTGATGATAGGTGAGGTTCATCTAAGTATTTATTGTTGTCTCTGCTCTTAATGACTATTTCTTGATTGTGAATAATTAATTTATGAGGAATTCCAAGATAATCAGAAAAATGTTCTTTTTCGATTCGTTTAATTTTCCGGCGATCATCTATCAATATCCGACTTTCCGGAATGTTTAAATGATTTATAAAATTCATGCATTTACATATATCTTTATTATTAAAGGGGATTATTGCAATATCAAATGGGCGTATTTTTTGGGGTAGATTGAATCCTTTGCAATCGCGATAATAGTCAAAAATAATAAAAAATAGTCGTTGGAGTCCTAAGCCATAAGTGACGAACTTTGCATTCATATTTTTATTTGAAGTGTTACAATAGCGAGCTGCTACTTTTTTATCTTTTCCATATTCATATGCCATTGCTAAACTTATAGCAGAAACACCATTAAAACGCTCTTCTCCATCATTATGAATATAAAAATATTCGTAAAAATTTCGTTCTTTATTATAAGTATACTCAATAGGTATACAGAAAAAATTAGCTAAATGTAAGGTGTATCTATGAAATAATATAATGGTTAATTCTTTCTTAGATATATCTTCATATAAACAAGCACCAGCAAGCATTTTAAACTCTCTTGTTTTTAGAATACTTTGAACTTGGCTAAGTTGGCGATAAAATTTAGTTGAAAGCATTATTTTTATTGGTAGCTGCCTATAACTTTGAAGTCCTTCTTTAAGGATATGTAATAATAGTGGCTCAGGTGTTGATAGCAAATGGTAGCGTGCCATTTTTCCTTTTAGAAAAATAAATTGTTCAAGAAAACCGTTATGGAATTGTTCACCCAATGATAAAATATCAGTCGGGATTAATTGGGTTATATCCATATGATTAAATTCGAATTTTTCAGCTTCTTGAATACAGCAATGCTCAATCGCAGTTAATATTTTATTACCAATAGGTAAGAATATAGGTATTCCTTTTTCTATAATTTGATAAAAAGGTCCAGAGTTTAATAAAGATATAGTTGAATTTTGAGCTAAAATTGTAGGTAAGCGATACTTTTCAATGAATAGTTGTTTGGTTAATTTCATGTGAACACTCAATATAATCTATACCATTAATACTTCTAGCTACATGATTATTTATTACTCTCAATTATCTTAACTACATAGATAATTGTACGTCTAGCAAAATCTTCTCTTGTTACTATCATGCATATCGAATTAATTTGGCATATTATTTTTATGTTAGAAAAAGAAATAACTCTAATTTAATAAGAGTTATTTCCACTAGGATAATAGTATCATTAAATGTGCGTTATTTTTTTAATGATTTAATTCGTTACTATATTCACGAGCTTATTAGGAACAATGATGATTCGATTTATATTCTTTCCTGTAATATATTTTTGAACTTCTCTTAGGGAAAATAATTCATCTTTTACCATTTGTTCTGAAGCATCGATACAGATAAGGTGCTGAGCACGCAATTTTCCGTTTATTTGAACTGCAATAGTGACGGTATCTTGAATAATAGCTAATTCATCTACTTTAGGCCATTTTTCAGTAATAAGCGCATTGTCATGCCCTAGGATACGCCATAGAACATGTGTAACATGAGGAATAATAGGAGATAACATAATAACGATGCAATCTAATACTTCTTGCGCTACTGTTTTGTCTTCCTGGCTATTTATCACAAATTTATTATATGTGTTCATCAACTCCATTACAGCAGCAATTGCAGTATTGAAGCTTAGTCTTGTCTCCATAACATCAGTGACTTTCTCTAAGGTTTCATGGAGTTTTCTTCTTAAGCTTGTCTGTTCAATAGTAATAGCTTTATTTGAGTGAAACTGTTTGGTTAAGTTACTATTGGTATAGCGATGTACTGTATTCCATAGTTTATTAATAAACTTATAAGAGCCATCAACTCCAGCATCTGACCATTCAAGCCGCTGATCAGGAGGGGCGCTAAACATGATAAAGAGACGTAAGGTATCAGCTCCATATTTATCAATATAATCTTGAGGATTTACTACATTTCCTTTTGATTTAGACATTTTTGTGCCGTCTTTAAGCACCATTCCTTGGGTAAATAAACGGGTAAACGGCTCGTTCGATGTTAGTAATCCTTCATCACGCATTACTTTATGAATAAATCTTGCATACAGTAAGTGTAAAATAGCATGCTCTATTCCTCCAATGTATAAATCGACGGGAGCCCAATAATTAGTTCTTTTATCTAACATCATGTTCTGTTGGTCAGCACATGTAAACCGAGCATAATACCAAGATGATTCGACAAAAGTATCAAAAGTATCCGTTTCTCTAACGGCATTTTTTCCACAAGAAGGGCAATTCACGTGATAAAATTCAGGTATATTTTTAAGCACATTTGATTTATCTGTGAATTCAAACTGTTCTGGGAGTACAACAGGAAGATCGTCTTCAGGTACCGGCACAGTTCCACAATCAGCACAATAGATGATTGGTATTGGAGCTCCCCAATAGCGTTGGCGAGAAACTCCCCAATCTCGAAGTCTATATTTCGTCTCTAGCGTTGCAGCTCCTTTTTTATTTAGCTGTTGAATGATTTTATTAATAGCTTCTTCACTTGATAGCCCATTAAATTGACCTGAGTTTATTAAAACTCCTTTTCCGATAAACAAATTCTCAATATTGGTATTTTGTTCATCAATAGATTTTATGACTTGCTTGATGGGTAAGTTATAGAGGCTAGCAAACTCGTGATCACGTTCATCATGTGCTGGAACCCCCATTATTGCTCCAGTCCCATAGTCAGACAAAATATAATTAGCTATCCATATTGGTATTTCTTCTCCGTTTAACGGATTGATAGCGGTAAAGCCCGTGTGAATACCTTTCTTTATTAGTGTTGCTAAATCAGATTCAGCCGTAGACATTTGCCTACATTTATCGGTAAAAAGTTTTATGTTAGATCTTTGCTCCGCTAACTTTCGTACAAAAATGTGATCTGAAGCTAGTGCGATAAAACTGCAACCAAAAATTGTATCGGGTCTGGATGTAAAGACTTCAACTATCTCTTCAGTGTCTTTGATCTTGAATTTAATCTGGGCGCCTACAGATTTTCCAATCCAATTTTTTTGCATTGCTTTAAC
Organism: Providencia burhodogranariea DSM 19968; assembly: GCF_000314855.2. GTDB lineage: Bacteria > Pseudomonadota > Gammaproteobacteria > Enterobacterales > Enterobacteriaceae > Providencia > Providencia burhodogranariea. The sequence goes on from NZ_KB233227.1 coordinate 133,113, forward strand.
TTGAACAGGCCATTCTTCCAAATGATCTAAGCCATCGAGTAATTCTTCTGCATAATCTGTAATTTTTAAAAACCATTGAGAGATTTCTCTTTTCTCTACTAAAGCATCTGAACGCCACCCGCGTCCATTTATAACTTGTTCATTGGCAAGAACCGTTTCGTCTACAGGATCCCAATTAACGATTGATTTTTTCTTATATGCGAGTCCTCTTTCATATAATCTTAAAAAAAGCCACTGTTCCCATTTGTAGTAATCAGGAGAACAGGTAGATATCTCTCTAGACCAATCGTATCCATACCCCATTTGTTTTAGTTGCTTTCGCATGTTGTTTATATTTGTGTATGTCCAAGAGGCAGGATGAGTTTTATTTTTAATAGCTGCATTTTCGGCTGGTAACCCAAAAGCATCCCATCCCATGGGTTGAAATATGTTTTTTCCACACATTTTTTTATAACGAATAATAGCATCGCCTATGGAGTAGTTTCTAACATGACCCATATGAATATTGCCACTAGGATAAGGGAACATACAAAGTGAATAGAATTTTTCGCCGGAGTTATTCTCATCCGCAAGAAAAGTTTTTTCTAACAACCAGTATGATTGTGCTTCATATTCGATATCTTTAGCGTTGTAGATTTCATTTGTTTCTATGGACATAAATTTAAGTATCACCTATTATTTAATTATTTAATTATTTAATTATTTAATTATTTAATTATTTAATTATTTAATTATTTAATTATTTAATTATTTAATTATTTAATTATTTAATTATTTAATTATTTAATCTATTGATGGAGTGAGTTTTTTTGTATTCTACAAATTCAATTTGATAACCATCAGGATCCGTTGCAAACGCAATTATTGTTTCCCCATATTTTTTAGGGCCGGGCATTCGCACTACGTTCCCGCCATTTAAAATTATTTTGTCGCATATAGCAAATACATCTTCAGTATATATGGCTATATGACCAAATCCATTCCCGATTTCGTATTCAGTAATTTCCCAATTATGAGTCAATTCAATCAATGCACCATCAAATTCTCCGCCATACCCAACATAAGCAATGGTGAATTTACCATTCGGAAAATCTTTACATATAAGCAAATCCATATTAAGTATTTCAGTATAAAATTTAATGGATCGGGTAAGATTAGAAACCCTTAGCATTATGTGTGCAATACGCATATATAATCCTTCCCAGGAAGTGTTAGTTATTCAGATAATGCAGGGTCATCAGCAGCTGTTGGCTCCTCTTCTAATTCCCATGTCACGCCAAATTTATCAGTAAAATATACAAAACTAATTGAACTTGAAATTATTGATGATTTTAATTTTATATTTAAATTTGATTCTAAGCTTGCATTTGCGAAGAAAAAATCATCGGGATATACGGAGTCTAATTGATGAGGTTTATAATCTGAACTGAGGTTAATGGGAAAAACACCAGGGAAAGACTTAATTTTATTAAATGCATTATGAATATTTTTCACTCGTAATGCTATATGCCTAGGTCCGCCTAATTCATTCGGTAAGAATTTTTTAGGTGGATTAATTGATTTGGGATTAATATAGCTAATAATTTCTAAAAAAATGGTAGTATTAGGGATCTTAAGGAAATTTATAGACACAACTACTTGCTCAGATCCGTCCAAAAATCCAGCACCTTTCGCAAAACCTGCATTTTTAAAATGCGGAAATGATTGAATTAGTTCAAAACCAAATAGAGATTGATAAAAATTTGTGGCTTCATCAATATCCTCTACAACAATATTAATATGGCCAAACTCTACTATCTCTAACATAATTAGTCCTTTATATTATCGGAGAATTTTACTGCATAATTAATAGTTTGAATAAGTGACTTAGTTACTTTTTCTGAAAAAAAATGCGGTTTCCACGTTAAGTCTGCCAATGAATCGCTGATTACAAATACTGATGCGATATTGACTTTATGGAATTCAGCTACAGCAAATAGCGCGGATGCTTCCATTTCAACGCATAAAACCCCTTGTTGCTGTAAGCTCATTACTTTTGATTTGGTCTCCCGATACGGTGCATCAGTAGTCCAAGTTCTGCCTTCTGTAATCAAAGGTATATTCGTATTCAAAAATGTTTTAAGGTCGTTATGCCACTTTTCCGTTGGTGAAAATATATACCCATCAGAAATGTAGTGTCTTGAAGTTCCTTCTTCTCTGAGAGCACTATTACATAGAATAATATCTGCTATTGAAAGATTCAGGCTTAATGCTCCGGAAGTACCAATGACAATAAAATTTTGTACTCCAAAAGCAATTAACTCTTCCAAATTTATAACTGCGACAGGAGCACCTATTCCTCTACAGTAAAAAATTCCTATAGATTTATAGTCAGATAGAATATAAAGTTCTCCAGCATCAAATCCTTCGGTTTTATTTAATCTGTAATTTTTTTTGCAATCTTCCATTAGGCTTTTCAAAAAAATGATAATTACTGTTTTGGGTATTGAACCTTGCAAGTATCCTTTATCTCGTAAATAGGAAATAAACTTGTTTGGATCTACAATTAAGCTATTATTCATATGTTTCCTTTAGAAATTAATTTTTTAATAACGACAGAAATTGATGCGCTATGATTGCAAGTTACATTATTATTTAATTGGTTATGTTAAAGACATATAAATTTCAATTTTATTATCACTTAGCTTCATATGAATAACACCTCCGATTGGTACGGTTAATATTGGGTCTGTATGCGAAGATGAGAAATTAGCAAGTATAGGAATAGTTCTTGGAACAAACTCTGAAATTAAAATATCTAAATATGAATCACTAAATTTTTTTATAGAGCATTCGGTGAAATTTCCTATTAATAAACCTGATATTTTATTAAATACTCCACATGCTTGAAGGTGAGATACCCACATCCTAAATTGATTCGGATTAGTGTTAAAACTTGATTCAAGTAATAGAACTTTATTATTAAAATCCGGACAATATTTCGTTCCTATAAGATTTAACAAAGACTCAATATTCCCTCCTATTAGTGTACCTTTGGTTTCTCCTTCGTTAATAGCCCTCCATTTAGGATGGGGTTTCCATTCACGAGGAGTAAAATCATTTTTTAAAAACCATAGGTCACTGGCAGTTACGTTAGGTTGTATAATTCTTTCTTCGCTATTTTTTAAATTTAGAGCTTTGATAAAGCCATTAATCGTATCTTTGGGTAAATTGGGGTCGCAAAAGGTTCCAAATCCAGGTCCATGAAAACTAATTCCACCAGTAATTGTATAATAAGCATTAAGTAAGGTTGTAATGTCACTATATCCAATTAATGATTTTTTAGTGCGATAAAGTTCTACAAAATCAATATGTTCAATTAAGTCGTTACAATTATAGCCGCCAAAGGCTGCCATAATTATATCTGTATTTTTATTTAATATTGCACTATTTACGCTAGATGCTCGTTGAGTAATAGTACCTCCAATATTGTCTATGTCAAAAAACGATTCTTTGTTAATTGAAATGGTATGCCCAAGATTTGATAGATTTTTTATGCCAATATTTATCATTTTTGTATCTAAATTTCGCATAGTATTGGCAGGTGCAACAATAGTGATTTTAGCCATTTATCACCTGTAATTTTGATATAAATATAATTGTTTCAGAGTTTATTATAAATGACTAAATATTTTTGTATTAGTCGAGTACTGGACTAGCGGTAAACAACTCAGGTTCAGTAGAACATGTCACTTTTCTAATAAGAATTAAAGAAAAACCCATATGTGATAAATTAGTTCTAAATAGCTTCATGAAATAGCTATATCTTTTATATAGCGCATCATAAATTTCAAGGGGGAGTTCTTCTAAGTGCTGTTGGCTAAAAATAGTATTAATATATTCTGTCACTTTTTCATCGGAGATATCATCGAAAGAAAAATTCTCACAATAAATAATCTCGTAGTTTGGTAAGCTGAAGAATTCAATCCAATCTTTTTTGTATAAAGGCTTGATTTTGACGTCGATAGCGTTTGAAACTTCATCTACAAGTGACTCTTGTGGTTTTTTGATATAGTACATTGGGATTGCGGCAATGAGCCCATTATCTTTTAATATGCGATCATATTCTTTGATAGCTTTTATTTTGTCATCAAAGTATGAAATTACATTACCACAGAAAACCATATCAAAAGTTTTATCTAGATACGGTGTATTAATAGCATCTATTTGTTCAAAAGAGATTAATTCCGAAACATTTTCCCTGATTGCTTGACTATAAGCGACTGAAAGATTGTTTTCATCAATATCAATTGCCGTTACTTTACAGCCAGTAAGCTTCGCTAGCTCGATTGCAGTTATACCTGTAGCAGTACCTACTTCTAATACTTTTTTGTTACTATTCAAAAATGCGTTCTGGGCTATTTTTCTTATACTACTCATTCCTCCAGGTGGCCGATTAGTTTCTTTAACAATACCGATCATGGGGAAATATTTAATCGTTGGAATTGATTCTAAAGTTAATTTTTTCATTTTTGACCTTGGATATAAAATAATATAGTGATAAATAGTGGATTTTTAAAATTAGGTCTGAAGATTAAATGATTATGGTAAGATATTTTCTCCGTGAATACGGGGGAGCAACTGACAATCTCGAATATCATCATGATTAATTAACCATAGAATAAACCTTTCAACTCCCATCCCAAATCCTGATGTCCTCAGTGGCATTAACTCTCTCATTCTTATATACCACTCATACTCTTCTCTGGATACATTTCTATCATTTAAGTTATTTATGACATCTTCAGCATATGTATTTCTTTCTCCCGCACCTAATGTTTCACCTATTCCCATCAATAAATCTGCTGTAAGTGAGTATCCTTGCTCAGATGAATCTGCTTGATAGAAAGGTACTGATAGACTTGGAAAATGAGTTAACCAAACTGCACCATCAAATAGTTCAATTAATTTCTCTTCACCTTTATTAGTTATTTTTTTAAATCCAGAATCATGTTTAATAATATATAGTGAATCATTATTTAATAATTCTATTGCATCTTTAAATTTTAATCGTGGTATATTATTTTTAAGTGCAGAAAGTTTTTTAAGATGTTCTAAGTTATCAGTAAATTGCGATAATATAGATTTTTCATTTTCTAAGAAATAATCACAGAGGTATATCACATACGAACTTGCTAGCTCAATAATGTCATCAAGGCTACCGATGATTTCACTTTCTGCATGATAGAATTGATTTAAATGACGCTTGTCTTGTTCTTCACCCCTGAAGGTAGGCATGAGGTAGTATACTCCTTTGTCATTTAGTCTTAGAGCGTATTCAAGTAAAAATTGCATTGAGTCAGCTAAATAAGTATCTACACCCCCGAGATTAATTTTTACAGGTATTGAGTCCGAACCAAGCCCCATCGGACTCGATATAGAGCCTGTAGTGACTGGTAAAAGTACTGGAAATAACCCTCTGGAATTAAAAAAATCGCTTGTTTTAGCTGAAATAAGAGAATGTATTTTAGTTATTGATTTATACCATGGATCAAAGATTGCACTTTCGAAATGATTTTTATGATTTTTCCAACTTTGTTTGGGCTTTATTGTATTAGTTAAATATTTACGTTGTGATGTGGGTTTTCCTATTATTTTGTCACTAATCATAATTTTCCTTATTATAAAAATAATAAAAAGCATATTTTCATGGGGTGATTAAACAGAAGTGCATCTGTTTATATTTTTTATTTTTATTAATTGGTTTTAGTCTACAGTTGTTTTGTGAATGTAAAAATAGATCAATATTCATTACTGTGCAAGATGTTTGTTAAATTGTTTTTTTATTTGAGGTTGATTGTTAATTTAATAACATTTAAATTATTATAAGTTATACTGTTGTTTTTTGTTTATAGTGTGATATTAATTTAATCTAAATTAAATGATTTTCATTTAAACTGAATGTTAAACTTGGCTTTATTATATAAGGAATGTTCACTTTGTGATTAGATAAAATCCCCCCTTCAAGCATCATTGAAAAATTTTGCGTTGATAGGCATTAAGCGCTCATATAGCGCTTAATGCCTCCCAGATGCTAAAATTCACTGTGGAATATGTTTTTTTAATGATAAGTAAGTGATAAGAATAACGGCAGCGATGGCAATAGAAATCGTATTCATTAATTGCCAGCCGAGGGTGAAAAATAATATACCAGCACCAAGACTTCCTAATGCACCAAACGAATAAATCATAAAGTCTGTCATTCCTTGCACTTTTGCTCTTTCATGAGCTTCATAGCTATTAGGTAATAAGTTAGTTGTACTGATAAGAATTAAATTCCACGCTACGCCAACAAATATTCCTGACAGTAGATAATTATAAAAATTCGTTCCGAATAGATTCATTATTGCTGATAAAATCAATAACAGAATACCTGCAAAAATAATCTTTTTAGCGCCGATGCGGTGCATTAAGTGCCCTGTAAAAAATGATGGAGCGAACATGCCAAGCACATGGAACTGAAAGACAATTGCTATAGATGAAAATGGAAAATCATGTTGTTTCATTGATAATGGAATTGATGCAAAGGTAAAAACGACTAAAGCATAACCAATAGCACTTACCACGACAATTAATTTTAGTATCGGTTGTGAATACAATTGCTTATAACTGCGTTTGATCTTTGTGGTATCTTGCTGTTGTTTAGGAATTTTCTTTAATGGCACTAATAATAATAAAATAAAGGCGATAAAATAGATCCCGACTAATGTGCTAAAAGGCCCTGCAAACGGATATTCAGTAAAAAATCGTTGTGTTGTGACTGCAAGTGTTGGCCCGATTAAAGCTGCTGCAATCCCACCACTCATCACGAGACCAATAGCTTTTGCCTGTAAATATTTAGGCGATTCCTCTAATGTCGCAAAACGAAATTGCTGGGCGGTACCAATTGCTATTCCAGTAAAAAATAAGCCAATTGAGAAATAAATTAAATCATGATAAATAATGCCGACAATCGATAAAATCGCTCCAACCATTCCACTGATATTTCCCAGAATAAAACCGAACCTTCGTGAGTATTTCTGCATTAAATGCGCAATTGGAATGGTTGCCATAATTAGGCCTATATATTGACTTAATAACGGAATAGTTGAATAAGTTGGATCACTGGAAAGCGCCTCTCCAATTACGACGGCGACAGAAAGTACAATTGCATTTCCAGTCGTGAATAGTGCCAGAGCTATGGTTAACCACCAAACAGTTTTTGGCATAACACCCTCTATAATAACAAAAATAAATTAAAAATTACGTCCAAATTAAATGCCATCGCTTAAATATTTATTGTTGATAGCTTTTAGTTGTAAGGATTCTACAACTTCAAGTTAACTTGAAGTCAAGAGGGTGAGTGTTAATAGAGGTATTTAAATATTGCTGATATTTTAATCTGGATATTTTAACTGGTTTGTATGCTGATTTCAGATAAATACTCTATTATTTCGTAGTGTGATATTAGTCTCATTTTGGCTTTATGCTGGGTAAAAACGGAAAAAATGATTGTTATTATGAATAATATGTGTTTTCTTAAATGCAGTTAGGATAAATAATGATTAATAATTTAACCCCCTAGAATCTACAGGAAGACACCGTGAACATGACTCTTCATCACTCAAACCTACTACTAACCGCGCCACGTGCCGCGGTGGTCGTGCGTGTGGTGGTGGTCGTGGGCTTAGCGCCGTAACGGGTCGAATCAACGCAGATTTAGAACCCCGCCGGCGCAAACCGGGCGGGGTTTTTTTATGACTCTCCGCCTGAATCCACCGGCTAGTGTGAAGGATAAAACTATGAGTGAGTCGGGCACAACATCATCAAATAAAACCTGTTATACAGGCGCAGAATTAATCGTTCATTTGTTAGAAAAGCATGGTATTACCATTGTTTCTGGTATCCCAGGAGGCGCAGCACTTCCTTTCTATGACGCTTTAAGCCAGAGTAAGAAAATACGTCATATTCTCGCACGTCATGAGCAAGGTGCTGGTTTTATTGCGCAAGGTATTGCTCGAACAACAGGAAAAGCGGCGGTATGTATTTCATCAAGTGGTCCCGGAGCAACTAACTTAGTGACCGCAATTGCTGATGCGAAGCTTGATTCCATTCCACTTGTTTGTATTACGGGACAAGTGCCTTCCTCAATGATTGGTACTGATGCTTTTCAAGAAGTTGATACTTATGGGATCTCAATTCCCGTCACCAAACATAATTATTTAGTTCGTGATATCAATGAATTACCACGAGTCATTTGTGATGCATTTCGTATTGCAGAATCAGGCCGACCAGGGCCTGTTTGGATTGATATCCCAAAAGATGTGCAGACAGCAACCATTGAATTAGCTTGTTTACCTGATATTCAACCAAAAGATAAAGCACCCAGCTTCGAAATGGAGAAGGTGATTCAAGCAGCAGAAATGATTAATCAGGCAAAACGCCCTGTGCTCTATTTAGGAGGTGGTGTAATTAGTTCAGAGTCGACAGAAACAGCGATTGCCTTTGCTAAAAAAGCGACATTGCCAACTACCATGACACTGATGGCATTGGGGACTATACCAATACGTGATCCTCTATATTTGGGTATGTTAGGAATGCATGCAGCACGTAGCACAAATATGGTAATGGAAGAATCTGATCTATTAATTGTTATTGGTGCGCGTTTTGACGATCGTGCAATTGGCCGAGCAGAAAAATTTTGTCCTAATGCCAAAATTATTCATGTGGATATCGATAAAGCTGAGATCAGCAAAATTAAACGCCCAGATATTGCGATCAATGCAGATGCAGGGCAAATCCTTGAGTTATTGTTGCCATTAGTTGAAAAGAATCAACGTGAAGATTGGATAATAAGAGTTAATCAGTTGAAGCAAGATTACCCATTAAACTTGAGTGAAGCGGATAATCCATTAACCCATTATGGTTTAGTGTTAGCGTCAGCACGTGCGGCGGGTGAAGAAGCAATTGTAACCACGGATGTTGGTCAGCACCAGATGTGGGCTGCACAAGTTTATCCATTATCACGTCCTCGTCAGTGGTTAACCTCAGGTGGTTTAGGCACGATGGGTTTTGGCCTTCCGGCTGCGATTGGTGCAGCATTAGCAGAGCCAGAACGAACAATTGTATGCTTTTCTGGTGATGGTAGCTTAATGATGAATATTCAGGAGCTAGCAACAGCAGTTGAACATCAACTGAATATTAAAATTGTATTGATGAACAACCAAGCTTTGGGAATGGTTCATCAACAACAAGAATTGTTTTTTGAAAATCGTATTTATGCGGCGGCTTACCCATACCAAACCGATTTTATAAAAATTGCTGCGGGGTTTGGCTTACAAACCTGTGATTTAAATACAGAGGCTGATCCTGAAATGGCATTAGAAGCCATTATGAATAGTAAAGGTCCTTGTTTAATACATGCCTTGATCGATGTGAATCAAAAGGTTTACCCAATGGTTCCGCCAGGTGCCGCAAATATTGATATGATCGGAGCGTAATTATGATTTTTGAACATAATGCTATCGCATTAGAACTTATTGTCCGCAACCATCCTGGCGTTATGTCACATATTTGTGGCTTATTTGCACGCAGGGCATTTAACGTTGATGGTATCTTATGTATGCCGATAAAAGATAAGGATGAGAGCCGGATTTGGTTATTAGTTCAAAAAGATGAGCGTTTATCGCAAATGATTAATCAGGTTGAAAAGCTTGAGGATGTCAGACAAGTTCGTTTTAGTGATGATCTAACTCTGTTCGAAACTATGCAAAATTACTTGCAATAACTTTGAACTAACATTGAATTTAAATTCAATCTACATTCATCTTGTAGGTTGAATTTTTTATTGGAAAAAATGAAATAATTAAAAAACATTTGTTTGTTTTTGTGTTTAAATTGTTTCTTAAACCGAACAGCGGTGGTATAACAAATAATACATTTTATGTAGTTTGTTACTTGTAGTGATGTTAATCAATACTGTATCGCAAAGTATGAATCAATAGGCAGGTTCTTTTATGCAAAATAATATATATCTAACTGATACTTATCTTTATGAACTCGCAACTACCGTGCTTGAAAAAGGCAGTGATGAAGAGGGAAAATGGATTGCATTAACTGACAATATTTTTCATCCACAAGGTGGAGGGCAACCGGCAGATTCAGGATGGATAAATGATGAGCCTGTTCGTATTAAGAAACACTCAGGCGGTTTGGTTATAGCTTATTTGATTAACGATATTGAGTTTAATATTGGTAGCATCGTAAATGCTAAAATTGATAAACAACAACGTCAGTATTATTCAGCATTACATACGACAGGGCATTTATTAAGCTGGGAAATGGGGCGTTTTGGCTGGAAAGGGCAAAAAGGACACCATTTTCCTGATGAGTCGCGTGTTGAGTTCGGTGCAATTAGTGACGATGCAATGTCTATTGAGCAATTAGATGACAAAGAAATTGAACGCTTGGTCAATCAAAGTATAAGCAGTGATTATCCTGTAACGATAGGGCAAAGAGGTGATTTACGTCTTTGTAGCGTTTCAGAAGGTGATGAGGTGCCATGTGGTGGCACGCATGTTAATTCACTAGGAAAGATTTGCCAATTTTCGATTAAGTCGATGAAGTACAAAAAAGGGGTATTGCGGATTAGCTATGATGCTAAGCATGTCGATATTTAACTATTTCAGTGTAAATTCATTACTCGATGAGAGTGGTGAGAAGTTATATCCCATCACTTAAATGTGAATAGGTCATAACGACGGTGGCATTTAATTCCCCTTCCATGCAGAGATAGGAGTGGGGAACATCACCACTAAAAGCATAAAAATCCCCTTCTTCTAATAATACAGTTTGCTTATCTTTTAACCGTAACATCAATGAGCCAGTGTGTAGCATAATGTGTTCACGTGTACCATTCATGTGAGCAGGGCTATTAATGATTGCTCCTCGTTTCATATTGAGCTGCCAAATTTCTGAAATATTGCCCATATTGATGCGAAACTTAAACTGTTGTGAATAATCACCTTGTTGTGGTTCTGATTTTACTAAATAGGGATAAGCTTCGTGTTGGCGAGTGAAAAGATCGCTTAAAGGAAAACGCAGGGCAATCGCAATGGATTCTAATGTGTCGATACGAGGGTTTGAATCACCAGACTCTAATTTAGACAACGCAGCTTTTGAGATCCCAGATAAACGTGCTAATTCGTTTAATGATAAATGTCTAGCTTGCCTTAATAGACGCACTTTTTGACCAATCTTAGTGTTGATTTTCTTATCCATAATCTGGCATCTCTAAAAAATAAAATATGCTATTAATTCTATCATCATAACAATGAAATGTCAGAAATGAGCCAAGGCAGGCATAATATTTTGGAAGATAAATCAAATTACTAAAAATACCTTATTTGATAGGGAAAGCTGAATTTGCAAATACAAATAACAGGACTATTTTATTTTTTGAGAAAAATTTATAGTGAGCGAAATCTTCCCTAAAAGGGCTTTATTATGCCGTTCGACTTGTTTTCGCTAGAGATGGCTATCTGTATTGTTACGTTATTTTTTGCTTACTTAGTATTTGGCATGGCTGGTTTTGGTTCTGCCTTGATAGCTACCCCTGTGTTGGCTATGTATCTTCCTTTAAATATGATAGTACCTATTTTAGCGCTAATAGATTTAACCGCTTCACTAATTAATCTGGTTAAAGATGGTAAAAAGGCAGATTATCAGGAAATAAAATGGATTATTCCATTAATGGTTGTTGGAAGTTTAATTGGTGCTGCCATTCTGCTAAAAACGCGTCCAGATATTCTGGTTTTGCTTCTCGGTATCTTTGTGATTTGTTATGTGTTGCACTCTTTTTTTTCAAAAAAAGGGCAATCATATTTTTCAAAAATCTTAGTTGTTCCTTTTAGTTTAATTGGCGGTATTTTTAGTGCCTTATTTGGGAGTGGTGGTTTTATTTATGCCATGTACCTTTCAAGCCGTATTGCCGATAAACAGCAATTCCGTATCACTCAGATGACTTTGATTGGCTTTAGTACACTAACTCGTGTGATTATATTTCTTGTCATGGGGGTTTACGTCAATCTAGATATTCTATTGATAGCACTAGCTTTTTCACCAGCTATGCTGTTGGGGATCTGGGGTGGTCGTCATATTACATTGAGAATATCGCGCGAAACTTTTTTAAAAATTATCAATATCGTTATTTTTATTTCAGGCCTCGGCTTGCTATACCGCTATTTTTTTGTTTTATAAATAACCAATTAATAGTGAATATATAAAATATGATACAATCGCCTTTCGTCATCTTAGGTTATCTTGAGTGGCGTTAGGCTTTTATTTTAGGCGGGCTATACTTTAAGAAGCATTATTGTTGATTTGCACTCAATATCCAGAGTCAGTGTTATCTATGCTCTTTGGGATGTGTTTGCTTATCGCCTAGATAAAATTCTAATTATTAACGGTATCTACCACCTTACTGAATAAATTTTAAAATGGATGCTTTCATGTATGAAAGCAAATTAATATCAAAATGAGCTCTGAGAATCAGCGTTTACAACATCTTCGTCGTACTCCATCCTTCGCTATTTTTACCATTACCACCAGCATTGCGGTGATTGGTATTGTTATTGGTTTAAGCATTCCCATGGTTGCACTCCGATTAAATAACGCGGGCATTAGTGAATTATATATTGGCGTTATTTCTGCTGCGCCTGCTTTAGGAATGTTTTTAATTGCCCCTGTTGTACGGCGTATTGTGCATTGGTGTGGCAAACGACAAGCAATGTTAATCGCAACCATTATTTCTGCTATTAGCTTACTCCCATTGCTTAGTTCATTACCACTATGGTTATTATTTCCAGTTCGCTTAATCACGGGGCTAGCGAGTGGTGTGCTTATTTGTTTAGGTGAGACATGGATTAATGAACTTTGTCCTGAAAATCGACGAGGTCGAATTTTAGCCATTTATACGACAGTTTTTACGGTTAGCCAATTGCTCGGACCTTCTTTTATTGCTTATTACGGCGTTGAAGACAAATCGCCTCTACTTATTTGTACACTGATCCACTTAATTTCTGTAATGCTATTTTTAGTGATGGATCAAAAAGTAGGTGATCGTATTTCTGATACGGCAAGTGAGTCTCGCTTCTCGATTATTCAATTTGTTAAAGTAGCGCCTGGGATTTGTGCCGGAATTCTCTTTTTTGCTTTTTTTGATGGCACCATTTTGTCGATATTTCCGATTTATGGAATGGGAATGGGACACACAGAAGCTATCGCTGCGATGATGATTAGCGCTATTTTAGCGGGTGATGCAATAATGCAAATGCCATTTGGTTGGCTAGCTGACCATATGAATCGTGAAAAATTGTATCGCATCTGTGGTATTTTGACGCTTGGAGTGAGTTGCCTATTACCTTTCATGATCACGCATCATATTTTTATCTGGATATTGTTGTTTGTGTTAGGGGCCACAGCTGGCGCTATTTATACAATTGCTCTAGTGCAGATTGGCCAATATTTTCGAGGTAATGATTTGATTATTGCAAACGCTGCTGCTGCCATGTTATGGGGGATTGGTAACCTTTCAGGGCCTTTATTAGCAGGGATTGCAACCTCGATTTCACCAACTGGATTACCAGTGTTACTTATTTTAGTTGCCGCTGTATTTCTGTGGTTTACCCGTAATAAATTTAGCGCTCAAATTATGCGGCAAGCATAAAAAAGTTCTGTGCCAGTAATATTAACTGGCACAGAACGACAAGTTTTTTATTCAATATTTTTATAAACCACTAAGTTTTCATTGAGCTGTAGAGGGCGATGATTTGTCCAAAATAATGCCATTCCTTGTGGCGCTGGCTCTATTTGTTTAGATAACACTATCAACCAGCGACATTGTTGTGGTTTTGCAAAATACTTTTGCCGTTGATGCAGAATTTTTGTGTAATAATACAACATTGGCGCTTCAGACTCACCGATATCGTATGATGCCATACAGTCATTTGCATGATAAAGCCCATCAAGTTGTTTGTTTAAATCCACAAAAACACTTTCAAATCCTTTTGTGTAATCGATCCAACTTAAGAATAGAGTTGACATAATGCCCCATACGATACACATACCTAACGCCCAATTTTGTATTGCATGCACAGCTATTTGTGTACTCAATAATCGGTTCCGTAAAAACCAGATTATAGTTAGAGCAGCGGCACAGGTTATTGCAATAACAGAAAATGGCATTTGATAGTTCATAGGTAGCCAGCGGCTAAAAGGGAAAAGCCAAGTCTCGGTATAGCCTGAAAGCGCGATAAAATAACAAACCCAAAGGAATATAATCAATATTGACCAAAAAACTGTGGCGAAGCTTGAAAACAACCGTAATGATTTTTCGGGAATACTGAGTAGCGTTTGTGTACCTAATATGGCGAACGGAGCAATAAAAGGAAGTAAATAGAGTGCACGGCCAGTAGCTGAAATTTGCAAAATTATAATAGCGAGTAGCGGGAACATAACTAGTAAATATTCATTAGTGCTATGAAGTGTTTGTAATGGTTTTTTGAGGAAATAGATTACCGCCAATATACCTGAAGGTAAGGCAAAAAAGATAACAGCGGCTGGAATACGCGTTAAGTTAGCTTTAGCCCCAAGTTTCTCTACAGAAAAACCTGAAAAGCGACCAATATTATTTTCCCAAAGCCAAGCCATAAAGAGTTCAGGTTGTTGGTGATAGAGCAGGATTGGCCAAGGTAAGATCAAAATGAGAGCGGCGGAGCCGGCCATTATTATTGGGAACCAAAAAGTTTTCTGACGACACTGAGGGTGGAAAATAGGGGTTAGTAGTAAGCTAATCCACAATACACCCGGAACAAAAGCGCCTTTAGATAACATGGTGATCACTGTACCCAGTGCTAACCACAGCGCTGACATTCTAATTTGTTGTTGTTGTATTAACCCTAGAATGCCATACAAGCCAATGGTTGCCCCTGCCATAAGTGCCACATCAGTAAACATATCATGGCTGTGCCGCAAAATACCGGGTGAACAAGCATAGAGAGCGAGTGCTATCCAGATACGTTTATCCTCAAAGCTAGTTGCGTTAAAAGCACGGCGGGCTAATAGCAGGAAAAACAAAAAATTAATAATAGAAAAAAACAACGTAGCACAACGCGCTGCATCATAGAGCGGCATTACATCAGAAAATAAATGTGACATGATAGTCGCTACCCAGTAATACAGTGGCGGTTTTTCCATAAATGGCTCACCTGCATTAGTGGGTATTAACCAATTTCCACTCTCAAACATGGTTTGAATAATGCCAAAACTATAATTTTCATCTTGCTTCCACGGTGTGTGCCCATATATTCCGGGTAAAAGATAGATAATTAAAAAACCTATAAATAGAATAAATAAATTATTTTCTGTAGGTGTTAATTTACTATGTATTTTTTTCATATTAATATATGTCAGCGAGTTTGTTTTTTATAAAACGTTTAATTTAATTAAATTAGTTCTGTTTTTTTCTTTTAAATCATTGTATTGGTGATTTGTTAAGTTCTGCTTTAACATTTAATGATAAGTTTGTTCTAAGTAAAGTAAATATAATCCAAGTATTAATAACTTAAGTTACCTTATTTATATTTCTCTTAATTAGATAAGATTTAATTTTAGCAAACTATTTATTAACTGTGACTAAACAAAAATAAGTATCTTTATATGTAAAATTATTTTAATGAGATCGACTTGCTATAATTGAGTAATTTGAATCACTGTATTTATCTATGCTTACTAAGGTGTCCTCGCTCAATGTTTGTATGTAATTTAACTTATGTTAAGAATAGAGGTATCAAGCAAATTACTGGCGATTTTCGCTATTTTTAAAGAAGAATATCACTGAAATTTAAATTAAGCTTGATTGGAAATAGTCTGTGAATTGACCTCATTTAAAAACACTTGATCAATTCGCCTATTTTGACTGATAATTGCGCGCTTCATCATGTGCCATTCTCCACCATCAAAGCCAAACGATTGCGTTATTAATGTTAATTAAGGAAATGACTTAATAATTTCAAGATTTTTAAAAACGTAATCGTTTTCGTTAGTGGAGTTGGTTGCTTTTAGTCATGTTTAGCAGGGGTAACTCCATGTCTGGCCAGCAGGCTTCAACCAATTGTAAATTGGATAAATACTTTAAAATTTCAGCACGTGGCTCATCCGTTCGTCGCGAAATTATTGCAGGATTAACAACATTTTTGGCGATGGTCTATTCCGTTATCGTCGTACCTGGAATGTTAGGGCAAGCTGGTTTTCCCCCAACAGCAGTATTTATCGCTACCTGTTTAGTGGCTGGTTTCGGCTCATTATTAATGGGATTGTGGGCTAATCTGCCAATGGCGATTGGTTGTGCTATTTCATTAACGGCATTTACTGCATTTAGCTTAGTTCTTGGGCAGCAAATCAGTATTCCTGTCGCATTGGGTGCTGTTTTCTTAATGGGGTGCTTATTTACCATTATTTCAATAACAGGGATCCGCAGTTGGATTCTCCGTAACATGCCAATGGGGATCGCCCACGGTACAGGTATTGGTATTGGTTTATTTTTACTGCTTATTGCTGCAAGTGGCGTTGGTTTAGTGATTAAAAACCCAAATGCAGGTCTACCTGTCACGCTGGGTGAATTTACCTCTTTTCCTGTTTTAATGTCATTAGCTGGCCTTGCAGTTATTTTTGGCTTAGAAAAACGTCGCTTCCCAGGTGGCGTATTGTTGGTGATAATCGCTATTTCAATCATTGGCTTGATTTTCGACCCAGAAGTTAAATACCAAGGTTTCTTTAAACTACCTTCACTCGGTGAAGATGGTTTATCTTTAATGTTCAATATGGATATTATGGGCGCTTTACAGCCCGTTATTTTGCCAAGCTTACTCGCATTGGTTATGACGGCGGTATTTGATGCAACGGGCACTATTCGTGCTGTTGCTGGGCAAGCTAATTTACTCGATAAAGACGGGCAAATTATTGATGGAGGCAAGGCGCTAACAGCCGACTCTGTGAGTAGTATTTTTGCGGGAGCAATTGGTGCCTCACCAGCCGCAGTTTATATTGAGTCTGCTGCTGGGACTGCTACTGGTGGTCGTACTGGCTTAACTGCGGTGATTGTTGGCGTATTGTTCTTATTTATTCTGTTCTTATCACCGCTATCATACTTAGTACCTGCTTATGCTACTGCACCTGCACTGATGTATGTTGGTCTTCTGATGTTGAGCAATGTTTCTAAATTAAATTTTGATGATCTTGTTGATTCAATGTCAGGCTTACTGTGTGCGGTGTTTATTGTTCTGACTTGTAATATTGTTACCGGTATTATGTTGGGCTTCGCGGCATTAGTCATTGGGCGTATTTTTGCGGGTGAATGGCGTAAACTGAATATTGGTACCGTGATTATTGCTGTCCTTCTGGTGGCGTTTTATGCTTCTGGATTAGCCATCTAAAAACGATAACTCTATAAGGGGGGGTATTGATCCCCCCCTTTAATAAATTATCGCGATTAATCTTAAAGTTTGAATTATTTTCCCGTCTAGTAGTTAGTTAGGGATAGAATATATCTATCCATCATATTTCAAGATGTCATTGGCTGCGCATACAATCGAAATTTGAGACTAGAACCACAGTGTTGATTGTGGCTCTAAGTATTTTTTGTGGCAATAGCTTTATTAATTTCTTGCATGCATCTTGAATTATTTAGGATAAAAAAGGCGGTAAATGAAGTGAAACCTATGGGTTTTCACGAGTTGCTGGCTTTACTGAAAAAAATTTCATGGCCTGACGTGCTAACTCTTACTCTGCTGCGACTGGCCATGTTTGTGTTTGGTTCGTCTAGTTAATCAGTAAGGGCAACATGGAAATTTTCTTTACGATTCTCATCTTAATTTTAGCAGTCTCAGTTTCTGGGGTAGTGACAAAAGTCATTCCTATTCGTATTCCATTACCCTTAATTCAAATTGCTATTGGTGCATTACTTGCATGGCCGCAGTTCGGGCTGCATGTTTCGTTTGATCCTGAATTATTTATGGTGTTATTGATCCCTCCGTTGTTATTTGCTGATGGATGGAAAACGCCAACCCGTGAATTTTTTCAAAACGGACGAGAAATCTTTATTCTTGTATTAGTGTTGGTATTGGTGACAGTTGTTGGGATTGGCTATTTAATCTATTGGTTGATGCCGGGGATCCCTTTGATTGCAGCATTTGCACTTGCTGCGGTTTTATCACCAACCGATGCGGTTGCGCTTTCTTCTATAGTGGGCAAAGGGCGTATTCCTAAACGAATGATGAGCGTGTTAGAAGGTGAAGCATTGATGAATGATGCTTCCGGCCTTGTTGCGTTAAAATTTGCAGTTGCAATTGCAATGGGCACGATGGTGTTCTCTGTATCTGGTGTTGCCGTTGAGTTCTTTACCGTGGCGGTGGGGGGCTTATTATCAGGTATTGCAGTTACTTGGGTGTATAGCAAATCATTACGCTTGATGAGCCGTTGGACAGGGGATGATCCCGCAACTCAGATCGTATTTATGTTGCTGTTACCATTTGCCTCCTACATGATTGCCGAACATATTGGCTTCTCAGGTATTTTAGCGGCCGTTGCCTCGGGTATGACTATCACCAAATCTGGCGTTATGCGCAATGCGCCACTTGCTATGAGGTTACGAGCTGATAGTGTGTGGTCGATGTTGGAATTTGTTTTCAACGGATTAGTGTTTATCATGCTTGGTCTGCAATTACCGGGTATTTGGGAAACGACCGTTATTCAAGCCGAATTGGATCCGAGTGTTGAAACTTGGATGCTGTTTGCGGCAGTTGGTGTTATTTATATTGCCTTACTGTTTCTTCGTTTTTGTTGGTTGTGGCTGATGAAAAGGTTCAGCCGTCTATTTTTAAAGAAAAAACCCTTACAGTTTGCTAATTATACAGTGCGAGAGCTTTGGTTAGCTTCTTTTGCGGGGGTACGCGGTACAATTACACTCGCTGGTGTACTTTCAGTACCACTATTTTTAACAGATGGCTCACCATTCCCCGCACGTTATCAATTGGTTTTTATTGCCGCAGGGGTGATTTTATTCTCAATATTCGCTGGTGTTATTGCTCTACCACTGTTGTTACGCAACTTTAAAGTAGGTGATAAAGAAGCTGATATTAATGAAATACGTATGGCAAAAGCGGCTATGGCAGAAGTTGCGATTGTCAGCTTGAACAAGATGGAAGAGCGGTTATCTGCTGATGTAGATGAAAAATTGGATCAAGAAGATATCAGTGAGGTGGCATCAAGGGTCATAGGGCACTTGAGGCGACGTACTGTTGCTCAGGATGAGATTGAACATAATTTACAGATTGAAGATCTTGAGAGACGTTTCAGGTTAACGGCTTTACGTGCTGAGCGTGGAGAACTTTATCACCTCCGTGCAACGCGTAAAATCAGTAATGAAACGCTGCAATCCTTACTCCTTGATCTCGATTTATTGGAAGCTGTATTGATTGAAAAAGATCATTAACTGAGATAATCAAATAATGTGGTTACTTGTTATTACGACGCTGCTTTGGGCAGCGTCTTTTAGTCTGATAGGTGAATACCTTGCAGGTCAAGTTGACAGCTGGTTATCCGTTTTAATTCGGGTGTCTTTGGCTGCATTGGTGTTTTTACCTTTTTTGCGTTGGCGAGGGTTTAGCGCAAAAGTTATTATGCTGTATATGTTAGTCGGCGCATGCCAACTAGGTATTATGTATTTGTTTGTTTTTCAAGCATATCAATATTTGACAGTCGCTGAATTTTTGTTATTCACTGTATTAACTCCACTTTATGTAACATTGATTTATGACTTGTTAGAGCGTCAACGGTTGCGAATGGGGTATTTATTCAGTTCGTTGCTTGCCGTCATCGGCGCAGCAATCATTCGGTATGATCATTTGAGTGAGTCTTTCTGGGTAGGATTGATGTTCGTTCAATTGGCGAATATCTTCTTTGCCGTGGGGCAGGTAGGTTATAAACGCTTGATGGAAATACACCCGATTCCACAGCATCAAGCTTTTTCATGGTTCTATATCGGTGCCACGCTAGTTGCATTAATTGGCTGGTTACTCTTTGGTAATAAGGCTATGTTGCCGACAACCAATGTACAGTGGGGGGTCCTGCTTTGGTTGGGAGTCGCAGCTTCTGGTATAGGCTATTTTATGTGGAACTATGGCGCAACTAAGGTAGACGCCGGAACCCTTGCTATTATGAATAACATGATGGTTCCAGCGGGTTTATTAGTTAACTTCGCCATATGGCAACAACATCCTGATTGGGTGAGTTTTACCATTGGAGCGAGCTTAATTGTTGCTTCTCTGTGGGTGCATAAGTACTGGATACTTTTACCGGCTTCACGTAAGACAAATTCTCTACAGCGTGATTAGTCGCTGTTTTTGTAAAGGCTTCAATAGCAGGTTGGCGCTGTTCCCCTTCGCGGCATGCAGCGTACAACCTGCTCCATAAACCATTCCCCAACGTTTTTGTCGTGATCAAACCTTGCTTTTCAAATGAATCAACTGCCCAATGTGGTAATGCTGCAATGCCCATTTTAGCTGCGACCATCTGAATTAAAATCAACGTATTATCAACAGTTTTGACTGTTGGTGAAACGCCTGCTGGTTGCAAGAAATGGCGCCAAACATCAAATCGATCGCGTTGCACTGGGTAAATCATCAAAATTTCATCAGCAAGGTCATGTGGCTCAATGATAGGTTTCTTTGCTAGTGGATGATCATTTGCCAAAATCAGCTTCACTTCATAATCAAACATTGGTGTGTAATGGATCTCCTGATCCGCCAAAATATCGGATGTCATCACGATATCTAGCTCACGTGAAAGCAATTCAGGTTGTGGTTCAAAGGTCACACCAGATTTAAAATCAACAGAGACTTGTGACCACGTTTGCCTAAATTGCTGCAATGCAGGTGTTAGCCACTGAATACAGCTATGGCACTCAATAGCGATGCGTAGGGCTGATACGCCGGGTTCATGGCAAACACGGATAGCATCTTTCACCATTGGTAGTACTTGCTGTGCTAGCTGTAATAGCACTTCTCCTTGTGGCGTAAAGCGTAATGGCTGGCTCTTACGAACAAACAGCTTAAAGCCCAAACGATGTTCTAAGTCACTAAACTGATGTGACAAAGCTGACTGAGTTTGATGCAAGTATGTTGCTGTTGCAGCTAATGATCCGTGCTGGCTGAGTGCTTGCAATGTTTTTAAATGTTTTAATTCGATCATGAGAAACCTTCACGGTGAAGATGAATAATTTGCGCTTGTGCTTTATACAGTACCTGTTGATTATGGATGTGTAAACATCTAGATGGCTAAATATTTTAAGGGGTCAATATGTCTGTTATAAATCATACACTTGGGTTTCCTCGTATCGGTCTGAAAAGAGAGTTAAAACGTGCACAAGAAGATTATTGGGCAGACAAAATTGACCAAGCTGCTCTTCTAGAGACAGGACGTGAATTACGTGCTCGCCATTGGCAGCAGCAAAAAGATGCAGGAGTGAATTTATTACCTGTTGGTGATTTCGCTTGGTATGACCAAGTTTTGACGACAAGTTTATTGTTAGGTAACGTGCCACCACGCCATCAAAATGAAGATGGTTCAATTGATTTAGATACTCTGTTTAGAGTAGCTCGTGGCCGTGCTCCAACAGGCCAACCTGCGGCAGCGGGTGAAATGACAAAATGGTTTAATACCAATTATCACTACATTGTGCCTGAATTTCAAAAGGGCCAAAAATTCTCACTGTCATGGACACAACTGTTCGACGAAGTCGATGAAGCATTAGCATTAGGCCATAATATCAAGCCTGTAGTTATCGGTCCGATTACTTATCTATGGCTAGGTAAAGTAAAAGGTGAATCATTCGATCGTTTATCTTTACTGAATGATTTGCTGCCAGTTTATCAAGAAATTCTTGCGCATTTAGCAGAGAAAGGCATTGAATGGGTGCAAATTGATGAGCCAGCATTGGTTCTTGATTTACCTAAAGAGTGGCAAGAAGCTTATAAAACTGCATATCAAGCCCTGACAGATAGAACTAAATTACTGCTGACGACTTATTTTGATGGTATCAGTCATCACCTTGATTTAATAAAACAACTACCTATTCAAGGCCTACATGTTGATGTTGTTGCGGGTCATGATGATATTGAACAACTGCATCAAACATTACCGCCAGAGTGGGTATTATCACTCGGAATTATAAATGGTCGTAACGTGTGGAAAGCGGATTTAGGTGAAAAATTTGCTCGTGTTAAGCCATTGTTGGGTCAACGTACACTGTGGGTGGGTTCATCTTGTTCATTATTGCACAGCCCAATTGATCTGAATGATGAAACGCGTTTAGATGCAGAAGTTAAAAGCTGGTTTGCTTTTGCGCTACAAAAATGTGATGAGTTAGCACTATTGTCAAAAGCACTCGGTGAGCCAACAGAAGCCTACGTGACTAAGCTAGAAAAATACAGCCTACCTATTCGTGCTCGAAAGACGTCAACACGGGTGAATAATGCCGCAGTAGCACAACGTTTAAGAGCAATTCGTAAAGGGGATTCAGAGCGTAATAGCCCATACGCAGCTCGTGCACAGCGTCAACGTGAGCGTTTCAATTTGCCTTTATGGCCAACAACGACCATTGGTTCTTTCCCTCAAACCAGCGAAATCAGAACACTACGTCTTGATTTCAAAAAAGGGAATGTGGATAAAATCAATTATCGTACAAGTATTAGTGAACATATTAAGCAAGCGATTAAAGAGCAAGAACTCCTCGATATCGATGTGTTAGTTCATGGCGAAGCTGAACGTAACGATATGGTTGAGTACTTTGGTGAGCACTTTGATGGTTATGTATTTACCCAAAATGGTTGGGTACAAAGCTATGGTTCACGCTGCGTGAAACCACCTGTCATTATCGGCGATATCAGCCGCCCTGAAGCGATTACTGTTGAGTGGGCTAAGTATGCGCAATCCTTAACTGAAAAACCTGTCAAAGGGATGTTAACGGGGCCTGTGACTATTCTATGTTGGTCATTCCCTCGTGAGGATGTTAGCCGTGAAACTATTGCGAAGCAAATCGCATTGGCACTGAGTGATGAAGTCGACGATTTACAAAAAGCAGGGATCGGTATCATTCAAATTGATGAGCCAGCACTACGTGAAGGCTTACCACTGCGTAAAGAAGAGTGGGCCGAATACTTAGACTGGGCTGTTGATGCGTTTAAATTAAGTGCTGCTATTGCTGAAGATGATACTCAGATCCACACTCACATGTGTTATTGCGAGTTCAATGACATCATGGATTCAATCGCAGCACTGGATGCGGATGTTATTACCATTGAAACTTCTCGTTCAGATATGGATCTGCTGGATGCATTCGAAGATTTTGATTACCCAAATGGAATTGGGCCGGGTGTGTATGATATTCACTCACCAAACGTGCCAAGTGTCGAGTGGATTGTGGCATTACTGAGAAAAGCAGCAGACCGTGTTCCTGTTGAGCGTCTATGGGTCAATCCAGACTGTGGTCTGAAAACTCGAGGCTGGATAGAAACTCGTCAATCGCTAGCTAACATGGTAGAAGCAGCGAAGAAGCTGAGAAGTGAATCTCAAGCTTAATAATTAAGTAATATTAGAGATTAAATTACTTAAAGCGGTAGGTTAGCCAATAGGTTGACTTACCGTTTTCGTTTTATAGTCTAATGTGAAATATTGACATATAAATATAATTCCAATCATTTTATTTGCATCGAATTATGAAATAAGATTATAAATTGCAAAGGAAAAAAATAACTAGTTGAAATATAGTGAAAATTTTATATTTTCATATAAGGATTTAAAGTGACGATAAAGATTTATCGTCACAAAACGTGACATGTCACACTGTACAATTATCCAAACAATTTCTCTTTCAGCATATCCATACCGACTGCGGTTAAATCGACATTCTCAGGAATAACACCTTCTGGAGTGGCTTTATTAACTAGCTTAGGTAGATATTTAGCGATTAACTCAGCCGTTTCTTGTGAATCAAAACCGACGCTTTGTGCCAATTGTTGGATATCTAAGTTACCAAATACCTGAACTAATTGATTAACGTTGATAGGTAAGTTTTCACTGTCGCTGATCCATGACTGAATGATATTACTTAAACCTTGTTGGTTAAATTTATCTGCTACGCCTACTAGCCCGCCTTGCTGCTCAATCCATTTAACGACAGATTGAAATTGACTCATTTTGTCACCGGCAACCATGGTGATCAGTTGATCAAATAGACCCATTAAACGACTCCTCATTGATTATTACTGTGGAATCTAATCCCTGTTAGAGGCTCTAGAAACCTATCAAAATTAATTAATCGGCTATTTTGGTCAATTTCAACAGGGCGTCAATCAAAAATGACGAAATTATTCTCAACTGAATGTAAATACAGATAAATTTAATTGTTACAGCATAAGAAAAAAGGAGTCGTACATATGTCACATTTTTTATCACATCGTGATGTGAATGAATTTGTGAGTTATCAAAAATAAAAAATGATATAAAATCAATAACATAATAACAAAGCGTACCTATTTTATATTATTCGCAATGTGATTATAGTCATGTGTTTGTGAAATTTGTTATGTAAGAATTCACATCAATCACAAGGATTAACAACATCAGGGATTGTTATGAAAAATTTTGTTAAGAATATCGGTGTTGTTGGTTTGGGTTCTAAGGGAATAAATTAACCTTTCAAAATGATATTCCCAGCAACAGCTCATCAGGTATTTATCTCTGCAAGCAATGAAGGATTTTGCCTTCAAGATGACAGCGCAGTGATCAAAACCTTCAAAGGAATTTCTTTACCGGAGAAAAAGCATGACAGTGAAATTAGGCGTCATCGCCGATGACTTTACTGGTGCGACAGACATCGCTGGATTTATGGTACAAAACGGCTGGCGCGTTGTTCAGTTATTGAATGAACCAGATGAAAATACCGTTGTGCCTCAAGATGTTGATGCCATCGTCATTAGCTTAAAAAGCCGTTCATGCCCAGTGGATGAAGCTATCAATGCATCGGTTAATGCCTGCAATTGGTTAAAACAGCAAGCGAAGTGTGAGCAAATTTTCTTTAAGTATTGCTCAACGTTTGATTCTACTGAAAAAGGCAATATCGGACCTGTCACCGATGCACTCATGAAGCAGCTAGGTACTCAGAAGGCACTGATTTGTCCTGCACTGCCAATCAATGGCAGAACCGTAGTTCATGGCCACTTATTCGTTAATGGTCAGTTACTGAATGAAAGTGGTATGCAACATCACCCGGTAACACCAATGACTGATGCTAACCTACTACGTGTCATGGAAAAACAATCCGAGGGAAAAGCGGGATTGATTTGGCTAGCTGATATTCAGTTAGGTCGTGATGTTATTGAGCAACGTTTAGCCACGTTAGCAGAGCAAGATGTGAGTTATGTCATCGTCGATTCATTGACGATGGACGATTTGTTACCTATTGCTAGCGCTGTCAAGAGTATGCCGCTATTAACCGGCGGTTCTGGCCTTGGTGCGGCGTTAGCGAATATTGATACAGGTTGTGAGTGGGGAGCAGGAGCGGGGCGCGGTAGAAAACCATCGGGTCATGATCGTAAAACCATTATTTTATCCGGTAGCTGTTCGGTGATGACGAATAAGCAAGTACAAAACTACCAACAAATCGCGCCTACAAAAGTGCTCGATGTGGGGGAGTGCTTACATAACCCACAGTATGCACAGCAATTAGCTAACTGGGTTCAACAGCAGAAAATAACAGGCCTTGCTCCGTTGTTATATGCGACTCAGCCACCAGAAATTCTGAAAAAGATTCAAGAAACTTATGGCGCAGAACTCGCCAGTAGCGCAGTAGAAAACGTATTTGGTGAAGTTGTGAAACTATTGCAAGCTCAGGGCTATAACACCTTTATTATCGCTGGTGGTGAGACATCCGGCAAAGTCGTTCAAAGCCTTGGAACCCAGCAATTGAGTATAGGTGCGCCAATTGCACCGGGAGTTCCATGGGTACAGGATTTAACAAGCAGTCACTGGTTGGCACTCAAATCGGGTAATTTCGGCCAAGAGAATTTCTTCCAGTATGCACAGGAGATGTTTAATGAGTGAAGAGAAGGCGCTGCGGCAAGAGCTGGCTGACTGGGCTAAATCAATGTTTAACCGGGGTTATAGCAGCGGTGGTGCGGGAAATATTAGTGCCAAACTTTCCGATGGGAGCATTATTGTCACGCCAACCAATTCAAGCTTTGGTGATTTAGACCCAGCAAAATTGAGTAAGTTGGATGAAGAAGGTCGCTGGATTGACGGTGATAAGCCAACGAAAGAAGTTTCTATGCATATGGCAATGTACCGACAACGTCCTGATTGCCGAGCAGTTGTACATTTACATTCGCCTTGGCTGACTGCGCTATCCTGTTTACCCGGACTTGATAGCACTAACTGCTTACCGCCGATCACACCTTACTATGTGATGCGGGTAGGGAAATTACCATTAGTTCAATATTTGCCACCCGGTGATGACCGCATAGGTGAGGAAATAGAAAGGCTTGCATCAAACCATAACGCAGTTTTGTTATCGAATCATGGCCCTGTGGTTGGCGGTAAAACATTAAGACAAGCTTTCTTCAATGCTGAAGAACTTGAAGATACGGCTCGCTTATATATTACTTTGCGACCACATGGTTTTACTACATTGACTCAAGAACAAGTTAACGAGCTAGAAAGTCGTTATCCACAGAAATGAGGAATTAAAAATGGCTAAATTTGCAGCAAACCTCAGTATGATGTTTAACGAAGTTGCTTTTATTCAACGATTTGAACGTGCAGCTAATGCAGGTTTCTCTGGTGTTGAGTACTTGTTCCCTTATGAAGAAACAGCGGAAGCGATTGCCGCAGAATTAGCAAAATATAACCTAACACAAGCCTTATTTAATATGCCAGCAGGTGATTGGGTAGCTGGTGAACGTGGCATGGCATCAATTCCGGGTCGTGAAGACGAGTTCGCACAAGGTGTACAAACAGCACTTAAATACGCCAAGGCATTAGGTTGTAAACAAATTCATGCTATGGCAGGCAAGCTGGATGTGCGTTTTACGCCAGAGCAGCAGCAAGCCTGTTTTATTAAAAATATTCAATATGCAGCAGATATCATGGCAGAGCACGGTATTCGCATCCTGATTGAACCCATCAATACCCGTGATATGCCGGGATATTTCCTGACAACGCAAAAACAAGCAGAAGCGTTACTACCTGAAATTGCACGTGAAAATGTATTTATCCAGTTAGATTTATATCACTGCCAAATAATGGAAGGTGATTTATTAAAAACAATTGAGCGTTTATGGGGTAAATTTAGCCATATCCAGATAGCGTCAGTCCCATATCGCCATGAACCTGATAGCGGAGAAGTCAACTACCCATGGATTTTCAATCAATTAGATGAAATGGGTTACCAAGGTTGGCTTGGGTGTGAATACCACCCTGTGGGTCGCACAGAAGATGGTTTGGGCTGGTTGAAACAAGCACAGTCATAAATAGGAGAACCTATGATCCCTTCAGAACGTCGTGATTTTATTTACCGTTATGTTCATGAATACCAAACTGCATCGATCAGTGATTTGGTTGATTTAATGAATGTTTCACATATGACGGTAAGACGTGATATCCACATGCTGGAAGAAGAAGGGAAGGTCGTCGCGATTAGTGGTGGTGTTAGGTTAAACGATGCATTACGCCAAGAGCTTCCATGGAGTGAAAAGGCGCGCTTACATCATCTCAGTAAGCGTGATATCGGCAAATTTGCATCATCGTTGGTTGAAGATGGGCAAGTGGTTTATCTCGATGCGGGTACCACGACTTTTGAAATAGCTCGAGTGCTTGGTGAGCGTTTCAACTTAACCATAGTGACGAATGATTTTTCAATTATGCAGTATTTGATGGCTAAGTCTCAGCTCAATTTGTATCACACGGGAGGGCAGGTGGATAAACGTAATCACTCATGTGTCGGCAATACTGCCGCGATGATGTTACAGACGTTAAATGTCGATGTAGCATTTATCAGCACCAGCTCTTGGGATTTGCAACATGGGGTTTCAACACCACACGAAGAAAAAGTACAAATAAAACAAACATTATTAAATGTAGCTCGGCGCTGTGTGCTGGTCTCTGATAGTAGTAAATTCGGTAAGTACGGCATGTTTCGTGTCTGCCCACTGAATCAATTACACGACATCATTTGTGATGATCAATTACCTATCGATGTTGTGCAACGAATAACTGAACAAAATATAAAACTTCATCTAATAAAAACATCCTCAACATAATTCGAGTCGCTAAATGTAGAATTTTATTTGCTGCATATACGCGACAACTTGAAGTATCAAGGGGAAATAATCTTACCTAAAGATGAATAGCCTGCAAAAGGCTATTTCAAGGAGAACTACAATGAAAGTTATTATCACTGGTGGCGCCGGTTTTCTGGGCCAACAGCTAGCTACTGCTTTGCTTAAAAACAGCCAGGACTTTAAATTTGACCAACTTGTGTTAGCTGATATTCAGTGCCCTACATCACCGATTGAAGATGCGAGAGTAAGTTGTGTTGCCTTAGATTTAACCCAAGCGGGTGCTGCGGATAAACTGATTGACGCCCAAACGGACGTTGTCTATCACCTTGCTGCTATCGTGAGTAGCCATGCTGAAAGTGATTTTGATTTAGGTATGAAAGTGAATTTCGAAGCAACCCAGAAATTGCTGGAAGCTGCTCGAGAAAAGAATCCGGCAATCAAGTTTATCTTCACTAGTTCGCTGGCGGTATTTGGTGGCGAGCTGCCTGATGTGATCACCGATCTGTGTGTCGTCAATCCACAATCCTCTTATGGCGCGCAAAAAGCTATGTGTGAGCTGATGGTGAATGATTATTCACGTAAAGGCTATGTTGATGGGCGTGTCATGCGTTTACCAACAATCAGTATTCGTCCGGGTGTGCCTAACAAAGCGGCATCTTCATTTGCGAGTGGCATTATTCGTGAGCCATTAAATGGCATCGAAAGTGTATGCCCTGTATCACCAGAGTTAGCACTGTGGCTCTCTAGTCCAGAAACCGTGGTAAATAACTTTATTCATGCAGCAACTGTTCCTGCTGCAAAATTTGGTAAATCCCGCACGGTTAATTTACCGGGGATTACCGTTACAGTTCAGGAAATGATTGATGCCTTGCGTGACGTGGCAGGACAACAAGCAGTTGATCTTATCCGCTTTGAACCAGATGAAGCGATTAACCGCATTGTTGCAAGCTGGCCGGGTAAGTTTGATATCAGCCGTGCATTAAGTCTTGGTTTTCGTGCAGATGGTTCATTCAATGATGCTATCCGTTCATTCATCACTCATCATGGCTCACAGCAATAGGGGATAAGCGATGTCCTATATTCCTATTATTGGCCTCGCGGTGGCCATATTTGTCTTGATCTTCTTGGTATTACGGACACGTGTTCATGTGTTATTAGCCATGTTGATTGCAGCTGCAATTGCTGGTCTTTCAGGTGGATTAACCGCTGTAGAAACAGTGGGTGTAATTACAAAAGGTTTTGGTAGTACGCTTGGCAGTATCGGTATTGTTATCGGTCTCGGGGTAATGATGGGAAGGGTGCTGGAAGTTTCTGGCGCAGCTGAACAGATAGCTTATAGCTTTATTCGTTGGTTAGGAAAAAAACGTGAAGAGTGGGCACTGGCAATTACCGGTTATATTGTCAGTATTCCTATCTTCGTTGACTCTGCATTTGTCATTCTTTATCCACTAGCAAAAGCGTTAGCAAAAAATGGTAAGCGTAACTTACTGACATTGGGTGTGGCTCTCGCTGGTGGCTTGGTGGTAACCCACCATACCGTTCCACCAACACCGGGTCCTTTGGGTGTCGCTGGGATCTTTGGTGTCGATATTGGTGCGATGATCCTTGCGGGTATGGTACTGGCTATACCTTGTGTATTCGGGATTGTCCTGTATGCAAAATGGCTAGCAGTTAAATATCCTGAGTTTATACCTGAAGAGATAGGTAGCGAAGATCTGAAAGAGATCCACGCTCGCTATATGGAAGATAAGGCGAACAAGCCGTTACCAAGCCTTTTATTATCGTTATTACCGATAGTTGTTCCAATTTTGCTAATTTTTATCAATGCGATAAATGGCCTGATTCTGAAAACAGAATCATACCAAGGAATGGAAAATAATTTTTATTTTCAAACATTTGAATTCCTTGGTGCACCGATTATTGCGTTATCGATTAGTGTTCTTATCGCTGTCTATACTCTGATGCCAAAAGCATCAAAAGAAGAAGTCATCGACCGTATGGAAGAAGGCTTACAGACCGCTGGGATTATCTTATTAGTAACTGGTGCTGGTGGTGCATTAGGTGCGGTGCTTCGTGATAGTGGAACGGGTAATATTTTAGCTGAGCATGTAGCAAGCCTGCCAATTACACCGGTGTTAATTCCATTCATCATTGCGACATTGGTACGTGTTATTCAAGGCTCTGGTACAGTAGCAATGATCACAGCAGCATCTATTTCTGCACCAATTATCAGCCAGATCCCTGATATTAACCTATTAGTTGCTGCCCAAGCAGCTACGATGGGGGCGCTATTCTTCGGTTATTTTAACGACAGCCTGTACTGGGTTGTTAACAGAATGATGGGTATCAAGGATGTTAAACAGCAAATGATGGTCTGGTCTATTCCAACAACAATAGCCTGGGCAATTGGTTTGGTTGGCGTCCTGGTCCTTGATGTAGTTCTCTGATAGTAAAATCTCTTTTATTTATGCCATTAATTAAAAGCGCCTACGGGCGCTTTTCTACGTTATAGCGTTAACGGTTCTTTTACTGTGATTGAATAAGTGCTTTTAGCGCATGCTCACGCACATCAAGAATATCGAATAACCCAAGAGCTCTCAATGCTGGGATTGCTTCTATGATGTCCTGTTCTGCCTCATGACGTTGGATTGTACTAGATGTTGAATCCAGCCAGACTTTTGCATTAATTAAAAATGCGCCAACGGTTCCTTTACGCACTTCGATATTGTTGAAATGACCTTTATTAACATTATCAGGGAGAAGATCTTGAGCTTTCATAATTGCACCTCATAGTAAATATGTAGAGGAATTATAAAATAGATTAGATAGGCTATACTACGGCATAGATGACAATCAATAGCGTAATGAGGCCAAAGTGACATCTTCATTCTTAATCAATCCTGAGTATGCCGAAATGTTGGATGGGCAGTTAATTGCAGTAGCCGCTCAACAAGATGATGTCCGTATCACAGGGATTCACAGCCACGCTCGCGGGCAGTTACTGGGCGCAATGAAGGGGTTATTATCGGTAGAGACACCCAATAATAAATGGGTTGTACCCGCAACTCACGCTGTGTGGATCCCGCCAGATATGCCGCATGCGTTTCGTTCTTATGGATCTTTCGAAGGCTGGAGCATTTACGTCGCACCGTCCGCTTGCATTGAAATACCATCAAAAACTTTTATTATTTCGATAGCAGGATTGCTGCGAGAGGCTGTTTTGCGGGCATTGACTTGGGGAATTGGCCCGTTGAATCCAGCTGAGCAAAGAATTGCGAAGGTTATTTTAGATGAAATTCAAAGGCTTCCACATGAAGCGCTCGGGCTATCTTTACCTAAAGATGTGAGGTTACTTAAAATCGCCCAAGCTTTGTCTAGTGATCCTGCTGATCAACGCACCTTAGAAGAATGGGCTGACTGGGTCGGCATAGCGCCACGTAGTATGACTCGACGTTTTGTGACAGAGACTGGGTTCACGTTTACAGAATGGCGACAACGCATTCGCCTGCTTAAAGCACTGGAAAAATTAGCGCTTGGGCAATCTGTGACGACGATTTCGTTAGAGTTGGGCTATGACAATATTAGTGCTTTTATTGCTGTATTCAAAAGGACATTCGGGATTACACCTGGAAGATACACCTCTTAATATATCGGTCATACTTCAAGCTACATCGTTGCTGACTATTTGTTGCTTGTTCCCTAGATAATTTAATACATCAACGTATCTAATGGCTGCAATGCGCTATTCATTGTCTTAAATGAGGTAGTGAGCTTCCCCCAATCGGCATAGATTGAAAGAACACTCAGCAACACTGGCTTCAATAATATTGAAAGTACCAATGCTGATCACATTCGTTAACCGTGAGAGAAATCGACTATGCAAATTAATAGTGACTGGAAATTCAAAACTGAAAGTGAACTTCGCGTGGCCATGCAAAATTTTTATAACAATCTCTTAGGGGATGAGGGAGCAGTAAAAAATTGTTTTTCACCAGATTACGTCCAAGTCGCTGATGGGAAGACACTAAATTTTGAAGAGTTCCTCAAGCACTTACAGATCCTCAAACGCGATACCAAAGAAATGCACTTTGAAGTTTTGGATGCAGCTTATACGCAGTCTACTTTGGCAGATCGCCACATCGTACGTATAAAGAAAAATGATGATCAGCCTATGAAAGTGGAAGTTTTAGCGTTTTACAAAATTTATAATGGAAAAATTATCGGCGTGAATGAGGTTTCGCGGCTAATTCAAGGTGAAATATCTGACCGAGATATTGGTTCAAGAACTGAGTAACCTATTGCTTTTCTCATGATTAGAAATTACAGACACCTTTTTCGTCAGTTTCTCCACCTTGGTCTATACTGATTTGATATCTAAGCCTAAATAGGCTTTTATTGTGATGTTAATCACATTTTACTGAAAGCGTAATAAATACATTTTCAGTAAAAGTGACCCTCATCACTAAAATTGTATGAGTTTGCCGCTAGTATTAGTGATAACGTATAAATTCAATGATGCTTTGTGTAAAGGAGTTTGATATGTCTGACGTATTCCACTTAGGTTTAAAAAAGAGTGACTTACAGGGTGCAACAGTTGCAATTGTTCCCGGTGATCCTAATCGTGTTGAGAAAATTGCACGCCTGATGGATAACCCGGTACATCTTGCTTCTTTACGTGAGTTTACTTCTTGGCGTGGTGAGCTTGATGGCAAAGCTGTAATTGTTTGCTCAACCGGTATTGGTGGTCCTTCAACCTCTATCGCAGTAGAAGAATTAGCGCAATTAGGTATCCGTACATTCTTACGTATCGGTACAACAGGTGCTATTCAAGACAACATTAATGTCGGTGATGTATTAGTCACGACTGCCGCGGTGAGATTAGATGGTGCTAGCCAGCATTTTGCCCCTCTTGAATATCCAGCAGTTGCTGATTTTACTTGTACTAATGCACTGTTTGATGCCGCTAAAGACGCAGGCGCAACAGTTCATGTGGGTGTAACTGCATCATCAGATACTTTCTACCCAGGCCAAGAACGCTATGACACCTATTCTGGCCGTGTATTGCGTCATTTTAAAGGGTCGATGAAAGAGTGGCAGGAAATGGGCGTGATGAACTATGAAATGGAATCCGCTACATTACTTACCATGTGCTCAACTCAAGGGCTACGTGCAGGTATGGTTGCCGGCGTTATCGTCAATCGTACTCAACAAGAAATTCCAAACGAAGAACTGTTGAAAAAGACAGAAGGCAATGTGTTAAGCATTGTTGTTGAAGCTGCTCGTCGTTTAATTTAGTCTCCAAATTACGGACTCGCTTACCATCGCTTTCACTCGGTTGTGAATAAGTAATAAGCGAGCCAGTTTTATCCCTCTTTATTTATTTTGGGTACTCAACCAAAATAATTTGAGTTATAAGACTTATCTGTATATGCAGTTAACCACAGTTTAAAGCCTGACGTATATCACTTTTTTATTAATGCCTGCTTAATCGCAGGCATTTTTTCTTATTCTTTTTTGGTTATAATCTGTTATGGTTTTCATAGTAATTAATTTTATATAACTAAAATAATTCAAGTTGTATTTGACTTGATCTATGACGAATATAGATAGGATTATTATGACAAAAACACCTTACTTACATCCTTCAGTGCTACCGTTGAAAGGTGGAATTAACTTCCGTGATCTTGGTGGGAAAAAACTCACCAATGGTAATAAAATAAAATCGGGCTTGTTATTTCGTTCAGGGGCATTAGACCGTTTGACCGAAGATGATTTATCTATTTTACAATCACAAAATCTTTATCAAATTTTGGATTATCGTGATGTTGTTGAAATCGAAGCAAAGCCTGATTTGATATGGGCGGGAGCTCACTATGTGAATGCTCCAGCAAACCCAATGGCAAAAGAAGTAACCGCTGACTTAGATAAGTTAACGCCAGAACTGTTGGAACATTTTGATCCTCAAGTCTTTATGAATCGACTCTATGAATTGTTGCCGCTGAATAATCCGGCTTACCACCAACTATTGGCGATGCTAAAGCAACCAGAGAAAGGTGGAATTATTCAGCATTGTGCGGTGGGTAAAGACCGTACAGGAGTGGGGTCGGCATTAGTGTTATTTGCATTGGGTGCAGATCTCGATACTGTAATGGAGGATTACTTACTCACCAATGAAACACTTGCGCCTTATCGGAAACACTTATTGGAAGAGCATGCAAAAACAATGAGTGAAAGTGTGGTGAAGAAATTTGAGTATGTTTACTCTGTGCGTGAAGAATTCCTGATGACGGCTATCAATAGTATAAATAAACATTATGGTAGTATTAATAAATGGTTAGCTAAAGATTTTGGTTTAGATAGTGCCGGTTGTCACTCATTACAGAGCCATTTCCTGGAGTAATCAGCTAGTTTAAAATTGGTTTAATGCATTATTAGATAATGCATTATGCCCAAAATAATTTGAGTTGCATCTAAACAATAAGTGAATCTATTGTGAAGCATAGAAAGAATTATGTTATCCGGTTAGCAAGACAAAATTAGCCACGATGGTGATGTAACTTGAAGTATGATGAGTTTAAACTAATTAATTTTTAAGAGAAAAATAACTGTGACTCTTAATGAAATCGTCACTGCGGTGACCGAATTTACTCGTGAACATGAAATATGGGCGCTACCTATCATTTTCTTTCTCGCCTTTGGTGAGTCTTTAGCCTTTTTATCATTATTACTCCCTGCGACGGTTATTTTATTGGGTCTTGGTGCATTAATAGGCGAAAGTGGCTTGGCATTTTGGCCGATATGGCTTGCTGCAACACTCGGAGCATTCTTTGGTGATTGGCTCTCTTATTGGTTTGGTTTTCATTATAAAGACAATGTACGCAAAATGTGGCCTATTTCCCGTAAGCCACAAATGATAGATCGAGGCCAACAATTCTTTGATCGTTGGGGTATTTGGAGCGTGTTTTTTGGGCGTTTCTTCGGTCCATTCCGTGCTGTTGTTCCTTTAGTTGCGGGTATTTGTAAGATGCCTCAACGTTATTTTCAAGCCGCTAATATTGCTTCTGCAATGATTTGGGCATTTGGTATATTGGCACCTGGGGCATTTGGCATACGCTGGTTAGAACAGTGGATGGGTTAATTTGCGAAGCTATTCGCAATAAATTATGGAACGCCAAATTACTTGTGGACAGATATACAGTATCCTATTACTTTACTCTCGATCTCATAAAGTAAGGATTTAACAGTGGATACCTCTCTTTTATATGGGGTTATTGGTGCGCTTGGCGGCGTTTTAGTCGGCGGTTTAGCCGTATGGTTTTCTATTGCACAAAAATTGAGTCAAAAAGAACAAGATTTTCAACAAATTAGTCGCCAACTTGCTGCTAGTGATGAAAAAAATATTCATCTCTCAGAGTGGAAAAACGAATATGAACGGCTTGATCAGGAGCTGAGAACACAAAGAGATATCAATCGCGAACAAGAGGCTGAATTACGGGAAGTTTCTACGCGTTTCGAGCAAAATCAAATTGCTAATGAAGAGAAGCAACGTTTGCTCCAAAATAGTGAGCAGCGGTTAACGACTCAATTTGAGAATCTTGCTAATCGTATTTTTGAACAAAATGAGCGCCGTACATCAGAACAACAGCAAAAAAGTCTGATTAATATGTTATCTCCCTTTCGTGAACAGTTAGAAGGTTTTCGTCAACAAGTTCAGCAAAGTTTCGGCGAAGAAGCGAAAGAACGACATACACTCGCCTACGAAATACGCCAACTGCAGCAACTGAATAACCAGATGACCAAAGAAGCCGTCAACCTCACTCGAGCATTGAAAGGCGATAACAAAATACAAGGTAATTGGGGGGAAACTATTCTTACCCGTATTTTGGAAGCTTCTGGTTTACGTAAAGGCAGTGAGTTTGAAACGCAAGTTAGTATTAACACAAGCTTTAATAGCCGTTATCAACCAGACGTTATCATTCGCTTGCCTGAAGGCAAAGATGTTGTTATCGATGCAAAAATGTCATTGGTGGCTTATGAGCATTATTTCAATAGTGAAGATCCCGATGAACAAGCGATTGCGATTAAAAATCATGTTGCTTCGATTCGTAATCATATGCGGATACTAAGCCGCAAAGATTATCATCAATTACCGGGTTTACGTTCATTGGATTATGTCCTGATGTTTATTCCAATTGAGCCTGCGTATTTACTAGCCTTAAAAGAATCTCCAGAGCTACTTGATGAAGGAATTAAACAGAATATCATGTTAGTTTGTCCTTCCACTTTGCTAGTGGCTGTAAGAACCATCAATAACTTATGGCGCTATGAGCGACAAGGGCAAAATGCTCAAGAAATTGCAGCGAAAGCAGCAAAAATGTATGACAAATTGCGTCTTTTTGTCGAAGATATGCAGCTTTTAGGAACTAGCCTTGATAAAGCCGACAATGCATATCAATCTGCAATGAAACGACTTGCAGAAGGTCGTGGTAATTTGATTAGTCAGGCCGAAAGTTTTAAAGAAATGGGGGTCGAAATAAAGCAGCCAATTTCACCTCAATTAGTTGAAAAGTCTGATAAGCCATATTGTGCTGATTCTTAGACTTCTTGATAGGGTTTTACACCAAAGGCTGTTACACTTCTCACAAAAGTTTGAATTATAAACAGGCATAATAGAAATGACAGAACCATCTAAAGAAACCATTGATTTTGGTTTCCGCACTGTAGGCAAAGACGATAAAGCCAGCCTAGTGGCGAATGTTTTTCACTCTGTAGCATCAAAATATGACTTGATGAATGATTTAATGTCTTTTGGTATTCATCGGGTTTGGAAACGTTTGACGATCGAAGCGAGTGGTGTGCGTCGTAATCAGCGTGTACTTGATCTTGCTGGTGGAACCGGCGACTTAACTGCAAAATTTTCTCGCCTTGTTGGTGAAAAAGGTGAAGTCGTTCTCGCTGATATCAATGACTCGATGCTAAAAATGGGACGCGAAAAACTACGCGACCGTGGTATTGTTGGTAACGTAAGTTATGTTCAAGCTAATGCCGAAGAATTACCTTTCCCCGACAACTATTTTGATTGCATCACCATCTCTTTTGGCCTGCGTAATGTGACAGACAAAGATAAAGCGCTCCGTTCTATGTTTAGAGTGTTAAAGCCGGGTGGTCGTTTGCTAGTACTTGAATTCTCGAAACCTGTGCTTGAGCCGTTAAACAAAGCATATGATGCTTACTCATTCCATATTCTGCCACGCATTGGTCAGGCAATTGTGAATGATCCTGATAGTTATCGTTACCTCGCTGAATCTATCCGTATGCACCCAGATCAAGAAACACTGAAGCTGATGATGGAAAATGCAGGACTAGAACAAGTCACCTATACCAACATGACCGGTGGTATTGTCGCATTGCATAAAGGGTTTAAATTTTAAAATGGAAGCCACTTCAGCACAGACCGAAAGTCAAAATACAGTACTGTATTCTTTAATGACAGCATTCATGGAAACCTCCTTGAATCATATGTTATTTAAAGAATCAGTCTTAAAACCCGCTAGAGCTCGTTTAGCGGGGAAAGTCATGTCTATTGACCTTAAAGAGTTCAATAAAAAACTGACTTTGATCTTTACTGATAACCATGTTGATGTGTTAAGCCAATGGTCTGAACCTGCTGATTGTACGATAAAAACATCGCTTTTTACGCTAATTAAGCTAAAAGACAAACAGCAGTTATCCCAGCTGATAAATAGTGGTGATATTGTCATTGAAGGTGATATGCAGGTGGTGCAACATTGGTCATCACTATTGGATATGGCAATTTGGGATCCAGCACATTACTTATCACCTTATTTAGGTGATGTAGCTGCACAAGGGATCAGCCAAGTACTACGGAAAAGCTCAAATCTTGCTTCCCATTTAGTCTGTCGCCAAAAAAACTACATTAAAGATACTCTGCTTGAAGAGTGGAAAATGGCTCCTAACCCACTTGAACTCGCCTATTTTAGTGATGAAGTTGAGCAAGTATCTGACTCAATTAGCAAGCTAGAAAAACGACTTAATCAGTTGGAGGAGAATAATGACACCCGGTGAAATAAAACGTCTTTACTTTATTATTCGGGTATTCCTGTCGTATGGTTTGGATGAATTAATCCCAAAAATTAAGTTGACGTTACCTTTACGAATTGGCCGTTTTGGTTTCTTTTGGATTAAAAACCAGCATAAAGGTAAAGATGTTGGCGAGCGCTTACGTTTGGCATTACAAGAATTAGGACCTGTTTGGATAAAATTTGGTCAAATGCTATCGACTCGTCGGGATCTATTCCCTCCTGCTATCGCCGATCAACTATCGATGTTGCAAGACAAAGTCGCCAGTTTTGATGGTAAGTTAGCGCGTCGCTATATTGAAGAATCATTAGGTGGGCCATTAGAGCAATGGTTTGATGATTTTGATGAAAATGCGCTTGCATCTGCTTCTATTGCTCAAGTTCACACCGCAAAATTAAAAGAAAATGGTAAACAAATCGTTTTAAAGGTTATTCGGCCTGACATTCTGCCTGTTATCAAGGCTGACGTTAAATTGATGTATCGCCTCGCTAACTGGGTGCCTTTATTACCCGATGGGCGACGTTTACGCCCTAAAGAAGTTGTTCGTGAATATGAAAAAACATTAATTGATGAATTGAATCTCTTACGTGAATCTGCGAATGCTATTCAGCTTCGCCGAAATTTTGAGAACAGTTCTATGCTCTATGTCCCAGAAGTTTATGCGGATTATTGCCGTGAAAATGTCATGGTTATGGAACGTATTTACGGAATTCCCGTTTCTGATATTACAGCTCTAAAAGCACAGGGCACTAATATGAAAATTTTAGCGGAAAGAGGCGTAAAAGTATTCTTTACTCAAGTTTTTCGTGACAGTTTCTTTCATGCTGATATGCATCCGGGCAATATTTTTGTTAGTTATGAGCATCCAGAAGATCCACGTTATATTGCTATTGACTGCGGTATTGTTGGTTCATTAAATAAAGAAGATAAACGTTATCTTGCCGAAAATTTTATCGCTTTCTTTAATCGTGACTATCGCAAAGTTGCTGAATTACATGTCGACTCTGGTTGGGTGCCGCCAGATACCAATGTTGAGGATTTTGAGTTTGCAATCAGAACTGTTTGTGAACCTATTTTTGAAAAACCATTGGCCGAAATTTCTTTCGGTCATGTTTTACTGAATTTGTTTAATACTGCTCGTCGCTTCAATATGGAAGTTCAACCACAGCTAGTGTTATTACAAAAAACGTTACTCTACATTGAAGGTTTAGGACGTCAGCTTTATCCTCAGCTTGATTTGTGGAAAACAGCTAAGCCATTTTTAGAAGATTGGGTTCAGAGTCAGATAGGTATTCCTGCTATTATCCAATCGTTTAAAGATAAAGCACCGTATTGGGCAGAGAAAATGCCTGAAATTCCAGACCTGATTTATGGCGCTCTGCGTCAACATAAATTTTTACAGTCCAATATTGATCAGCTCGCAGAAGAATTAAAGAATCAACGTAGCAAACAGCGCAAATCCCAATATTTATTAGGAATTGGCGCAACATTTATTCTTTGTGGTAGTTTATTCTTTATTTCCGATTCTACTCGAATGGCTATAGCATTTATGGCTGTAGGAGCGTTATCATGGGTCATTGGCTGGTATAAAGCTGGAAAAAATTAAGTAAACATTGCTTTGCGACAAGTTTATAAGCCTGTGAATATTTCCGTATTTAAAGCAGGTTGTATATAATGAGATAAATAACTATTGATCCCACTTTCACAGAGGTACAAATAATGGAATCAACTATTGTAACGGCTGCATTTGGTAGCCCTTGGCAACTTATCATTATTGCCTTACTTATTATTTTAATTTTTGGCACCAAAAAACTGCGTTCTTTGGGTTCTGATTTGGGTGAGTCATTGAAAGGCTTTAAAAAAGCAATGAACGATGATGAAGCTGCCAAAGCTGCAAAAGAAGAGCAAGAAAAACAAGATGCTGATTTTGCAACTAAGAATATTACAGAACAACAGGCTGCTGAGAAAAAAGACAGCCCGGTTGAGAGCAAAAACAAAGAGCAGGGTTAAACCGTGTTTGACATAGGTTTCAGTGAGCTGCTGCTTGTTGCAGTTATTGGT
Organism: Providencia burhodogranariea DSM 19968; assembly: GCF_000314855.2. GTDB lineage: Bacteria > Pseudomonadota > Gammaproteobacteria > Enterobacterales > Enterobacteriaceae > Providencia > Providencia burhodogranariea. Next base: position 173,744 of record NZ_KB233227.1, read on the forward strand.
CTGGTGGTATTAGGCCCCGAGCGTCTACCAGTGGCAGTGAGAACTGTTGCTGGTTGGATACGTGCTATGCGCTCTTTAGCGGCGAATGTGCAAAATGAATTGACTCAAGAGCTTAAATTGCAAGAATTGCAAGATACCTTGAAAAAAGTCGAAGAAAAAGCAGGGATGGAAGCACTTTCTCCTGAGCTCAAACAATCTATGGAAGAGCTTCGCCAAGCCGCACAATCTTTAAAAACAGGTTATCAATCGACCACAGATAGCGTTGAAAGTGAATTACAAAAAGCAAAAGAGTTAACTGAAGGCTATGATAGCGCGGTTAAAGATGCTCAAAGTAATATAACGCCAATGCAAGAGTCAGATCCTGATCCTGAATATGCAGCTAAAATGGCCGCGATTGTTGACGAGCCTGCTACGCCATCAGCACAAAATGATAGCGAGCAACAAAACGCTAAAGTGAAAAAAAACCCTAATCAGACAGAAAGCGAAAAATAAAACATGGCTGTAAATGATACACAACCACTGATTAGCCATCTCATCGAACTCAGAAAGCGGCTGCTAAACTGTTTGGTTACGGTTTTGATTGTTTTCGCCGCTCTAGCTTACTTTTCAAATGATATTTATCGGTTAGTTGCCGCACCGTTGATTGATAAGCTGCCTATTGGTTCTCAAATGAGTGCGACAGATGTGGCATCTACATTTTTTACTCCAATTAAATTAACGTTAATGGTATCAGTTTTCGTTTCGATACCCGTGATTTTATATCAAATTTGGGCTTTTATTGCGCCAGCGTTATATAAACATGAACGTAAATTGATGTTACCTCTGCTTGTTTCAAGCAGTTTCCTTTTTTATTTAGGAATGGCATTCGCTTACTTTGTTGTTTTCCCACTAGCATTTGGTTTTTTCGTTAAAACGACACCTGAGAGTGTTAACTTTATCCCAGATATTACTAAATATCTCAGTTTCGTCATGACGTTATTTATGGCATTTGGCGCCGCGTTCGAAGTTCCGATTGCCATTATTTTACTATGCTGGACTGGTGTAACGACACCTGAGTCACTGAAACGTAAACGACCATATATTTTGGTTGGCGCATTTATTGTGGGGATGTTCTTAACCCCTCCAGATGTTCTATCGCAAACCTTGCTCGCAGTTCCCATGTACTTACTCTTTGAGCTCGGCGTGCTTCTATCTAACTTTTATGTTGGTAAAGGCAGGCGTGGGCGTGAAGATGATGAAGAGAAAGAAGAGTCTTAAGGTTTTATGCTTGGTTGATGAAAAAAGCCTACTTAAGGTGGGCTTTTCTACATAATATGACCCGTCCTAAATAATTTATTTCCTCTGCGCTTTGGAGCGGCAAGCACGGCACCAGCTTTGATTCGTCGCACCAGAAGGCATGATTCTAAGCCCAAAATATTCTAAGAGCTCAGCTGAGGTTCGAACAGTTTTACCATAGTTTGGGCGAGAATGGGGGCGTTCTACTGAACCGGACATGTTTTTCTCCAAACTCTCCAAAAAGAATGTGTCTACTCCCCACTGCTATCTACTCCACATATATAAAGCCAGATGCTATGTGGTAATCAGAGTAGGCTGCTCACTCCATACTTATATACAGATATAAAAATAAATAAATCAACTTTTCGATGTGTTTAGTTAAATTAAATTCCTTTTAATTCAATTTATTATATTTTTATATTCAAAAGTAAATTATTTGAAAATGTAATGAGTATTTATTATTTTTAAGTTTTATTAATTATTTTTTTAATAGAAAAATCATATATTGCCATAATGTGGTTATCTTAAAATCGGGTTACTCAATTATTTTTTTAAATTGTGTATTATCAAGCACTTTAGCTACACTTTTATTTAAAATGTTAAGTAATAAAATAGAGCGTGCCTCACCATTTGATTCACTATAAATGGCTTGAATTCCTGTAAAAATGCCTTCAGTGATAAGCACATTATCCCCGCGAATAGGTGTTTCTGGCGCAACAATATGGAAGGGCTGAGCTTGCTGTAGTAATTCTATAATCTCATCGGGAACAACAGCAGGAAGTTGGCCAAAACGAACAAAATGGCTTACACCTCGGGTTGATTGTATTGTTGTAGTATGAATCTCATTATGATCAAATTTTACAAATAGGTAATTGGGAAACAGAGCTTCTTGCACTATTGCTCGTTTTCCTCTAATAATTTTTTCTATATCAGCCATAGGGGTTATGCAGGTAACATCTTGCCTATTTAAGTGCTCAATAGCTCTATCAATTTGCCCACGTTTACAATACAGCAGATACCACTTTTCCATTTTTCAAATCCAACACAGCAAAATTATGCTTATGATAACAAATTCATACATAAAAATGTGACTAATCATTAAAGTAAGAATATCATTGATAATCAGAGCCATATATCAAATCAATTGTAATTTGATATATGGCTTATCATAGTATAACAACTCATTATGTAGGAGCCAGCATGGAAATTTTTTTATTGAGTAATGGTAAGCTGCCAGATAACCCAGTATGGTTGAGCTATGCGTTACCTCGCATCAATGAAATGATTGAGCGTAAAAATATTAAGTCAGCAGTTTTAGTTCCTTATGCTGTTCTTCGAGGTTCTCATGATGAACGAGCTGAGCAGCTTAGCGATGCGCTAGGTATTAAAGTGACATCAATTGAACACTTTTCAAGCCCAGTAGAAGCTATTGAGCAAGCGGAATGTATTCTTGTTAGTGGTGGGAATACTTGGTGGCTGAATAAGTGTTTACATGAATATGGACTTATTGTTGCAATTCAACGTGCTGTTAGAGAGCGGGATGTGCCATATATTGGTTGGAGTGCGGGTTGTAACGTAGCAACACCAAGTATTCGTACAACTAATGATATGCCTGTGAGTAATGCCGCTATCATGCCATCTTTGGGATTGTTTCCACTACAAATTAATCCACACTATATTGATGCTCATATCTCAGGTCACATGGGCGAAACCCGAGATGAGAGACTACAAGAGTTTTGTGTGATTAATCCTCATGAAGTGGTTGTTGCTATGAGAGAAGGTAGTGGGTTACAAATTAAAGGCAATCAGCTGCATTATTTCAGCGGTAAAGGTGATGGCTTTAAACTATTTAAGCATAACCAAATATTTCCTGAACAGTTTGATACTTTATCATTAAAAGAACTTGTTCCTTTTGATTGCCAGTAAAATTAGATATTTACAAATATAAATATATTGTTCATCAATAGTTTTTATCGGTAACTTGTAACCTTGGCCGGACGTCTTATAATGAGACTCCCTCTGTAATAGTAAAAGATGATAATGAAATACCGTGACCTAAGAGACTTTGTTGCTCAGCTTGAAAAGCAAGGCGAACTAAAACGTATTACGATGGAAGTCGATCCTTATCTCGAAATGACAGAAATAGCTGATCGCACACTTAGAGCAGGGGGCCCAGCTTTATTATTTGAAAACCCAAAAGGTTATAACATGCCAGTTTTATGCAACTTGTTTGGTACAACTAAGCGGGTTGCCATGGGGATGGGGCAAGAAGATATCAAAGCCCTACACGATGTGGGTAAGTTACTGGCCTTTTTAAAAGAACCCGATCCTCCGAAAGGTTTTCGCGACTTATTTGATAAATTACCTAAGTTTAAGCAAGTACTGAATATGCCAGTAAAACGGTTGAGCTCAGCGCCTTGCCAAGAACAAATTTGGGCTGGCGATGATGTCGATTTGACGAAGATCCCTGTGATGCATTGTTGGCCAGAAGATGCTGCTCCACTGATTACTTGGGGCTTAACGGTCACGAGAGGACCAAGTAAAGAGCGACAAAATTTAGGTATTTATCGTCAGCAGGTGTTAGGTAAAAATAAACTTATCATGCGTTGGCTATCACATCGTGGCGGCGCGCTCGATTTCCAAGAGTGGTGCCAGCAACATCCGGGCGAAAAATTTCCTGTCGCAGTAGCACTTGGCGCTGATCCAGCAACCATTCTTGGTGCTGTTACGCCAGTACCAGATACCTTATCTGAATATGCCTTCGCAGGTTTGCTGCGTGGTAACAAAACTGAAGTTGTAAAATGTATCTCAAATGATCTTGAGGTACCAGCAGGTGCGGAAATTATACTCGAAGGATATATTGAACCTGATGAACTAGCCCCTGAAGGGCCATATGGTGACCACACTGGCTACTATAATGAAATTGATAGCTTCCCTGTATTTACTGTTACTCATGTAACTCAACGTCGTGATGCTATCTATCATTCTACCTATACAGGTAGACCCCCTGATGAGCCTGCTGTACTTGGTGAAGCATTGAATGAAGTATTGGTGCCTATTTTACAAAAGCAGTTCCCTGAAATTGTTGATTTTTACTTACCTCCAGAAGGGTGTTCATATCGCCTCGCTATTGTAACAATGAAAAAGCAATATGCAGGCCACGCAAAACGCGTAATGATGGGGGTCTGGTCTTATCTTCGTCAGTTTATGTATACAAAATTTGTCATTGTTTGTGATGATGATATTAATGCACGCGACTGGAAAGATGTGATCTGGGCTATAACCACGCGTATGGATCCTGCCCGTGATACTGTTATGATGGAAAATACGCCAATCGATTATCTCGATTTTGCCTCCCCTGTTTCAGGTTTGGGATCCAAAATGGGGCTGGATGCGACGAATAAATGGCCCGGCGAGACGAATAGGGAATGGGGCAAACCAATAGTTATGGATGAAAAAATAAAATCGCGTATCGATGATATATGGGAACAATTGAATATTTTTGAAAAATAAGAGGGATTCATGGCAACTTTGAGCTGCAAAGTCACATCTGTCGAGTCTATAACGGATACAGTTTATCGGGTTATCTTGTTGCCGGATGGTCCTTTTCATTTTAAGGCGGGCCAGTATCTCATGGTTGTAATGGACGAGCGAGATAAACGTCCATTCTCTATGGCGTCAACGCCTGCAAATAATGAAACAATCGAGCTTCATATTGGTGCTTCAGACATCAATCTGTATGCGATGGCGGTCATGGACAGAATTTTAGATCAACGCAGGATAAATATTGATATTCCACATGGCAAAGCTTGGTTTAGAGAAAATAGCCAAAACCCGATGATCTTAGTTGCTGGGGGTACTGGTTTTTCTTATACACATTCCATATTACTAGCGGCTTTAATGGAAAATCCTTCACGTGACATCACCTTCTATTGGGGGGGGCGTCAGCTGGAGCATCTATATGATCTGGGGGAACTTCAAGCCCTAAGTGAGCGTTATTCTAACCTTAAAATTATTCCTATTGTTGAGCAGCCGGATGAGCTTTGGAGAGGGCGGTCGGGAACAGTTTTAAGTGCTGTATTGGAAGATTTTGGAGATCTTTCTTCCTACGATATTTATATAGCAGGTCGTTTTGAGATGGCAAAAATTGCTCGAGAGCGTTTTTGTGTTGAGCGTAATGCAAAATCTGATCAGCTTTTTGGTGATGCTTACGAATTTATTTAAACTAAGTATGAATATAGGGCATTAACTGAATACGGTTTATGCCCGTAATACTCAAATTTGCATGGGGGGTGTTGTGAATTTAGTGCACTCAGTAGTCCGAATAACTTGATTTTCCCTGTTTAAAATCTTTTCCATCGTAAGCGTTATGTTTACTACGCGGATTCACATAATAAGTGAATAAACTCCCCTAAATTATAAATGGTGATATCTTACTTTATGATATTCACTGTTATCTATAAACAACAAGGTTTAATACAGAGTCAATCTGAGCTTTTCAAACAAGCTGAATAAATAAAAAGCCCGCCCCTGACTAGGCGGGAATGACGACAACATACAACAAAACTATGGAAATAAACGCGTTATACCCATCAGAACTCAAGCTACGTGAAATGTCTTGTAAATATAATTCTTCGTTCTGCTTCCTAATCACATATTTTATCTGTGTAAATCGAGATAGCCTCACTTAATGCCAGCATGCCTCTTGAATTAATTTATCTATATGCGTTCTATGATTGTAGCTATGCCTTGACCAAACCCAATACACATAGTTGCTAATCCAAATTGCTTATCTTGTCGCTCTAATTGATTCAATAATGAAGTCGTAATTCTCGCTCCTGAACAGCCAAGAGGATGGCCTAATGCAATAGCTCCTCCATTAAGATTTACTTTTTCATCAATTTGGCTTTCTGGTATTTTTAATCCTTTCAAACAGGCAATTGATTGTGCAGCGAAGGCTTCATTTAATTCAATGATATCTATATCGGCTAATGAGAGAGCCGCTCTTTTAAGCGCTAATTCCGTTGCAGGGACTGGGCCAAAACCCATAATTGATGGGGCACAACCGACAACAGCCATCGCGCGTACTCGTGCTCGCGGTTTTATACCATGCTCTTTGGCATATGTTTCGCTAGTAAGCAACATCGCTGATGCACCATCAGAAAGGGCTGATGAGTTGCCAGCCGTAACAGTTCCACTGACTGGATCAAAGGCTGGGCGTAGTGAAGCTAAGCTTTCAATACTGGCACCTAAACGTATAACCTCATCGTAATCAACAGCGAATAAATTACCGTTATTATCATGCCCTGCAATTGGCGCTATTTCATGCTTAAACTGCCCATTGTTAGTTGCTTGAGCAGCCCGTAGGTGAGATCTGAATGCAAAAGCATCTTGTTCTTCACGGCTAATTTTATACATTTTAGCGAGCATTTCCGCCGTTAGCCCCATAGCTCCAGAAGCTTTGGCTACACGTAATGTCAATTTAGGATTGAAATCAATACCATGAGTCATTGGAACATGGCCCATGTGTTCTACACCGCCTATTAATACAGAGTTTGCATCACCGGTCATAATAAGCCGGCTAGCATCATGAATCGCTTGCATAGATGAGCCGCATAAGCGATTAACTGTTATTGCGGGCACCGTATGTGGAATATCTGTCAGTAGAGCTGCGTTTTTTGCAATATTAAACCCTTGCTCAAGTGTTTGTTGTACACATCCCCAGATAATATCATTTAGATCTTTTTTGCTGGCATTTGGGTTACGTTCAAAAATAATATTCATGAGATGTGCGGAGAGGTCTTCCGCTCTAATATGGCGGAAAACTCCACCTTTTGAACGACCCATTGGTGTACGTATCCCATCGATAATAACGACATTTTCCATACTATTAGCCTCTCGAAATTTTTTTAATATCGATAGCCACTACGGGTGGCTGTTCATAATAACGGGCATTGATTTCTGATTTGACTTTCAGACCAGCAGGAACCTGATAAAGTGGACTTAAATGAGCGTAGGCTTCAGTATTTTTGGTATAAGATTGGCTGCCAATTGTATCTAAATAATGGAAGACACCGCCACGGAATGGAGGGAAGCCAAGACCATATACTAGAGCAATATCAGCATCTGCTGGACTCTGAACAATACCTTCTTCTAAACAACGAACAACTTCATTGATCATTGGAGACATCATTCGTGTAATGATCTCTTCTTTTGTAAACGTTCGTTTTTCTTTGCTAATCGACGCTAAAAGTTCATCTGTTGCTGGGTCATCAATTTTTTTAGGTTTCCCTTTTTTATCTTTTTCATATTGATAAAAACCCTTACCATTTTTTTGGCCGAAGCGTTGTTCTTCAAACATAACATCGATAGCATTCTTGCAATTTTTACTCATACGGGTTGGAAAGCCCTCTGCCATTACTTGTTCGGCATGAAAGGCGGTATCGATACCGACAACATCCAGTAGGTAAGCTGGTCCCATAGGCCAACCGAACTCTTTTTCCATTATTTTATCTATTTCTCTAAAGTCAGCTCCGTCTTGTAGTAATAAATTAAAGCCTGCAAAATAAGGGAAAAGAACTCTATTAACAAAGAAACCAGGACAATCATTAACAACGATAGGGGTTTTGCCCATTTTATTGGCATAGGCAACCACTTTAGCGATAGTGTCCTCAGAGGTTTTTTCACCACGAATAATTTCTACTAACGGCATTCGGTGTACTGGATTAAAAAAATGCATACCGCAAAAATTTTCTGGACGTTTTAATAATTTAGCGAGCAAAGTAATAGGAATTGTTGATGTATTTGATGCGAGGATAGTATCTGGTTTTAATAATGGCTCGACCTCAGCCAATACAGCTGATTTTATTTGTGGGTTTTCAACGACTGCTTCAATGATAATCTGTGCATTTTCAATACCTGAATAAGAAAGAGAAGGGCGGATTGACGCGAGTGTTGTAGCCATTTTTGAGGCGCTAATTCGTCCTCGTTCAAATTGTCCATTTAATAGCTTATGCGCTTCCTCAATACCTAAATCTAATGATCTATTATTAATATCCTTCATCAGTACTGGAACACCTTTACTTGCAGATTGATAGGCAATACCTCCACCCATAATTCCTGCGCCAAGTACTGCAGCATATTGAGGTGTTTCAACATTACGCGAAAGTTGTTTACTTGCTGATTTAATCTGCTGATCATTGAGAAAAATACTGACGAGTGAACGAGCTACATCGCTCTTTGCCAGAGGAATGAATGCCTCTGTTTCATGTTTAAGCGCTTCATTACGAGTGCAATTCGCGGCTTTTTCAATAGTATTTACAGCAACCATTGGTGAGGGATAATGCTTTCCTGCAACCTTATATACCATGCCTTTAGCCACATTGAAGCTCATAGTTTGCTCTAAAGCGCTAAGTTGTAATTGCTGTAGCTTAGGCAAACGTCTCTCTTGCCAACTTATAGCACCTGAGATAGCCGATTCGATAAGTTCAAGTGCTGCTTGTGATAATTTATTTATCTCAACAATTGCATCGATTAAGCCAAATTTTAAGGCAGTAGCACTGCTAACATCTTTCCCGGCAGTAATGATCTCTAAAGCGCTATCTAATCCTATTAACCTTGGTAAGCGAACAGTACCACCGAATCCAGGCATGATGCCGAGTTTAGTTTCAGGTAAACCGATACGCGCATCTGGGGTAGCAATACGAAAATCAGTTGCTAGGATACATTCACAACCCCCCCCTAAGGCATAGCCATTAATTGCGCTGAGGGTTGGAACAGGCAAATCTTCAATACGGTTAAAAATACTATTGGCATAACCTAACCATTCATGCAAAGTTTCTACTGGGGCGTTAAAAAGAGAAAGAAACTCTTTAATATCTGCGCCAACAATAAAAGCGGGTTTGTCAGATCTTAAAATCACGCCTAACAACTCTGATTGTTGTTCAAGAACAGTCACCGCTTCATCAAGTGAAGTAACGGTATGAGTATCCAACTTATTTATTGAAGCAGGTGAGTTAAAAACGAGTTCTGCAATACCTGTTTTCAACCATTGAACATAGATCGTTTCACTTTGATAAAGCATGCCGCTCTCCTTATGATTATTTACTCATCTGGTACGACCAGATGAATTGAGTGTGACTAGAATGTTAAAAAAATGCAAATAAGCAATAACAAAACTGTAACGCTGATCACAGCAATCAAAGGCTATATCTAGGTGGTGGATAGTATTTTATTTAAAAATCAAATTGTTATTCTGTTGTTTGTTTGAACGCATACCCGTAAAATAAAGAACGTGTTAAGCTTGGATTTTCTAATAAAGCTGAAAGGTTGAATGAAATGGAAAAACTGACTGCACTCTACGCTGAACATATTAAAACTTTGCAAACAACGACTCAGCAAGTCTTACAACGCAGCAAGCTAGATGCCATACTGATTCATTCGGGTGAACCTCAACGTATTTTCCTTGATGATAGTAATTATCCCTTCAAAGTGAATCCTCATTTCAAAGCATGGGTACCTGTAATTGATGTTCCACATTCATGGTTACTAGTCGACGGGGTGAATAAACCTAAGTTATGGTTTTACTCACCAGTTGACTATTGGCATCGTGTTGAACCTTTGCCAAATAGTTTTTGGACTAAAGAAATTGAGTTGATTCATTTAAAAAATGCAGATGATATTAGCGAATTTTTAGCAAATGTATCTAAGGAACATATTGCTTATATTGGTTCCGCTCATGCACGAGCGGAGTCATTAGGCATTCGCCAGCAAAATATTAATCCTAAAAATATTATCGATTTTTACCATTATCATCGTTCATATAAAACAGACTATGAAATGTACTGTATGCGCGAAGCTCAAAAAATGGCAGTAAATGGTCATTTATCTGCTTTTGAGGCTTTTCAAGCAGAGATGAGCGAATTTGATATTAATATCAGCTATTTGCAAGCAACAGGTCACCGCGATACTGATGTTCCTTATGGAAATATTGTCGCACTTAATGAAAATGCAGCTGTATTGCACTACACCAAATTGGAACAGCGAGCACCAAGCGAATTTAGAAGCTTTTTGATCGATGCAGGTGCAGAATATAACGGCTATGCTGCCGATATAACACGTACTTATGCTGCAAAAAATAAAAATGATTTTGCTGCACTGGTTTTTGATCTGAATAAAGAGCAACTCTCGTTGATTGATAAGATTAAAACAGGTGTACGCTATACTGATTACCATGTAGATATGCATCATCGAATTGCTAAACTATTAAAAAATCATTCGATAATTAAAGGTATTAGTGAAGATACTATGGTAGAACAAGGCCTGACGACTCCTTTTTTACCTCATGGTCTAGGTCATTCATTAGGCTTACAAGTTCATGATGCTGCAGGTTTTATGCAGGATGAAGATGGAACATTGCTTGCTGCTCCTAAAATGTATCCTTTCCTTCGTTGTACCCGCGTATTAGAGCCAAGAATGGTTGTCACTATTGAACCAGGTCTTTATTTCATTGAATCATTATTATCTTCTTGGCGTACAGGTGAGTTTAGCCAACACTTCAATTGGGATAAAATTGAACAATTCAAACCATATGGTGGTATCCGCATTGAAGATAACATTATCATTCATCATAATCGGGTCGAAAATATGACGCGAGATTTGCAATTACCGTAATGAAACCTTATTTAATTCCGGCTGAATCCATTTCTTTTACAGAAGAAATCAAAAAAAGTCGTTTTATTACATATCTTGCACATACTGAGGGTATTGATGCGGCAAAGGACTATATTCAATCCATTAAAGCTCAGTACCCTGATGCCCGGCACCATTGCTGGGCATTTGTTGCAGGGCGCCCAGATGATTCCCAGCAATTGGGTTTTTCAGATGATGGAGAGCCTACAGGTACGGCGGGTAAGCCAATTATGGCTCAATTACTCGGTAGTGGTTTGGGTGAGGTTACTTGCGTTGTTGTACGTTATTTTGGTGGTATAAAGCTTGGAACGGGCGGTTTGGTCAAAGCTTATGGTAATGGAACCCAGCAGGCGCTGAAACTATTACCAACACAAACCAAAGTACCCCAAAAGTTTTTTCATTTAATTTGCGATTATTCGTTTATTAATAATATTGAGCAATTAGTTACACAGGCCAATGGAATGATTTTACACAGTGATTACAGCGAAGCGGTCTCTTTGCGTATTGCAATTCCTGCTACCCTAGAACAAGAAGTCAATGATAAATTACGTGATATGAGCCGCGGATCTTTAGAGCTTATACCTGAATCTGAATAGTCAATTGGTTAGCAAGGAACCTGCCGAATGCATTTTCGTGCAATAACCCGTATTGTCGGGTTGCTCGTCATTATCTTCTCTTTTACCATGGTAGTCCCTGGTATTGTCGCACTTATTTATCGTGATGGAGCTGGCCGTGCATTTAGCCAAACTTTTGTTGCGGCTTTAGTCATTGGTTTGCTTTTATGGATCCCAACACGTAATAGTAAGCACGAACTAAAAGCAAAAGAAGGCTTTCTGATTGTTGTCTTGTTTTGGACAGTTTTGGGCAGTGTAGGGGCTTTGCCGTTTATTTTTTCTGAGAAGCCAAATCTTTCCGTAACTGATGCATTTTTTGAATCCTTTTCTGGACTGACTACTACAGGGGCCACAACTCTAACTGGTCTAGATACCCTACCTAAAGCGATTTTATTTTATAGACAGATGCTACAGTGGCTAGGAGGTATGGGAATCATCGTACTTGCCGTAGCGATACTCCCATTATTAGGGGTAGGGGGAATGCAGCTCTATCGAGCAGAAATGCCTGGGCCACTGAAAGATAATAAAATGCGCCCACGTATTGCTGAAACAGCGAAAACACTTTGGCTTATATATGTATTATTGACAATTGTTTGTGCTATCGCGCTATGGATTGCGGGAATGGATGTGTTTGATGCTATCTCTCATAGTTTTTCAACTATCGCAATTGGTGGGTTTTCAACACATGATGCTAGTATTGGTTATTTTAATAGCCCAGCAATTAATACCATCATTGCGATTTTCTTGATTATCTCAGGCTGTAACTTTGGTTTGCACTTTGCAGTTTTAACGGGACGTAGCCTAGGTATTTATTGGCGTGATCCTGAATTTAAAACTTTTATCTGCTTTCAGTTAGTCTTAGTTATTATATGTCTCCTCGTCTTGCTCTATCATTCGGTATACGACAGTTTCGGGCAAACATTGGATCAAGCATTTTTCCAAGTTGTTTCGATGGCAACTACAGCCGGTTTTACTACAGATAGTTTTTCTGGTTGGCCACTATTCTTACCGATGCTTTTATTATGTGCGGCATTTGTAGGTGGTTGTGCTGGGTCAACGGGGGGAGGGCTTAAAGTTATTCGTATCTTATTATTGTTTCTTCAAGGCTCCCGCGAATTAAAAAGATTAGTTCATCCTAATGCGGTCTATACCATTAAATTAGGGCAAAGAGCATTACCGGAAAGAATTATTGAGGCCGTGTGGGGATTCTTTTCGGCATACGCGCTAGTCTTTATTGTCAGTTTATTACTATTAATTGCTACAGGGGTTGATGAGTTTTCAGCATTTTCAGCTATCGCAACAACCTTAAATAACTTAGGGCCAGGGCTTGGAACTGTAGCGGATAATTTCACATCAATGAATCCTGCTGGGAAATGGATTCTTGTCGTGACGATGCTATTTGGTCGTCTTGAAGTCTTTACATTATTAGTACTATTCACACCAACGTTCTGGCGCGATTAAATAGATAGGATTAAAAATGAGTTACTTACTATTACATTCAAGTACTGATGGGCAAACGAAGAAGATCATTTTAAAAATAGCTGAACAGCTACGAAGCATGGGGCGTCAATGCGACATTCGAGACTTAAATACTGAAAAAAATCTCAATATCTCAGCGTATAATAAGGTTTTGCTCGGTGCATCGATCCGATATGGCCATTTCAATAAAGTGTTAATGCGATTTGCCATTACGCATCAAAGCCAATTGAATTCTTTAAAAACGGCTTTCTTCAGTGTAAACCTGACGGCAAGGAAGGGAGGAAAGGATACTCCTGAAACGAATGTCTATACACGTAAGTTTTTAGAGAAGAGTCCATGGCAGCCAACGTTGACATCAGTCTTTGCTGGTGCACTGTTTTATCCGCAATATGGTTGGTTCGATAAAACGATGATCCGCTTTATTATGAAGATGACTGATGGCCCTACTGATCCAAGTACTGAGATTGAATATACCGATTGGGAAAAGGTAAATAAGTTTACGGTTGATTTTGATAGACTATAGCGTGTATTTTCAACAAAAAGCAGCAGTTTTGAACGATTTGTTTAATGTTTCAGCGCTTGAAATAAAATGATAAAAAAACACTTGCTAGAATCTTAAGACTCCCTATAATGCGCATCCGTTGACACGATAAACCGCTTCGGTGGTCAGGTTTGAGAAAGAACCTAGTGTGAACAGAGGTGAAAAAGAAAGAAAAAACTTGAAAATAAGTTCTTGACTTTCTGATAGAAAAGCGTAATATACGACACCTCGCGACAACGACCACTAAGTGTTAAATGCACGGTC
>NZ_KB233228.1:0-5343 GCF_000314855.2 Providencia burhodogranariea DSM 19968
TCAAAATTTAAAGGTTGTGTCAGTACTGACTGACCGCACCATATTGCTGATATGGCTCAGTTGGTAGAGCACACCCTTGGTAAGGGTGAGGTCCCCAGTTCGAATCTGGGTATCAGCACCATGAATTACAGTATTTTAAAGAATTTACCTAGCGGCAATAGCGCGGTGGTCCCACCTGACCCCATGCCGAACTCAGTAGTGAAACGCCGTAGCGCCGATGGTAGTGTGGGGTCTCCCCATGTGAGAGTAGGGAACTGCTAGGTTTTAAATATAAAGAAGCCACCTTAGGGTGGCTTTTTGCTATTTAATAGATAGCAATACTCAAAATATCATTCCTTCCTTATATCCTCATTAAACCCCTTGTACTCTACATCTAGTTAGTAAAACGTATAAATGAAACAATATTTTCCCCTTCAAGTAGCGCTCTTAACTTAAATGTTTTTTGTTTCATAGGTTATTTTATTATTTAACCTGAGATCGGTTTAAGCCATAACTCAAGGTCCTGCTTTTTCGGTATTTGATAGTTTCAGTGATGTTTTATTTTGTTTCATGCAATAAAATACCAAACTGCCCTGTGAGTTTGGTATAAGTCCGCGCAAACCTCTGTGACGCGAATGCTCAATTTGGGTGATGTTTTGTAACTGGTCATTAATTGTTTCGATAATAAATAGTTTAGATAACATTGCCCTATCCCAAGCCGCTAACAATTTTGGTTTCATATTTTTACGCTGACCTGTAATTAATGTTATTCCATCCAGTTTTAAATTTTCGGTCAATGCTCTGCGAATATAACCTTTATCTGCCTACAATTTATTGAAAAGTCCTTTTGATAAGCCTCGAACTGACGTTCTATCATCAATATTTGCGGGAGTTAGCTTAGCCGTGACAATTTCACCCAGATGGTTCACGATTAAACGTAATTTAAATCCATAAAACCAACCCATTGTCCTTTTTCCTCTCGCTGCCGTACCTTTAAAAACTTTATGCTTAGGTATCCGCATGTTATGGCATACTTTTAGACTCGTTGAATCAATAAATTCAATGCCCGTTGGCTGGCCTTTTACGTATGTAAAAAAAGAGCTTAATGGAATTAAAACCGTAGGCATGACTTTAAGAATACGGGCATAACTGAATAAATTTGGAAAATCTTTTTTGATCGAAAGATCTGATCACGGAACCCACGTTTAGTTCCTTTCTTTTTTATTTCTCTTATCCCGAGTTCAGGTTATTTAAATATTCTCGCTATTCTCTAACGAGAGTGCCTGATAGACTTATCAAATCTTAGTTTATTATGTACTGAAGGCTGCAATGAACTCATTCCTTGAATTAAAACCTTTTAATACATTCGCTATTGAAGCGAAAGCAAAGTCAGTATGTATTGCTGAATCAGTGAAATCCCTTTACCAACAATGGTTAGAAGCAAAAAATCATCAACTACCTGTTTTGATCCTTGGAGGAGGTAGCAATGTTTTATTCATTGAAGATTTTGATGGTGTAGTCATTTTAAATCGTATTAAAGGTGTAGAAGTCGTTGAGACCGCTGAATACTGGTATATTAATGCAGCAGCTGGTGAGAATTGGCATCAATTTATCAACCTATTGATGAGCAAAGGAATTTATGGGGTTGAAAATTTAGCATTGATACCAGGTTATGTAGGTTCAGCACCAATTCAAAATATTGGGGCTTATGGATTAGAGCTGAAAGACATATGTGAATATGTTGATATCCTTAGCTTGGATACGGGAGATGTAATAAGAGTACAGGCTAAAGAATGTCGTTTTAGTTATCGTGATAGTATCTTTAAACACGAATATCAACATACTCATATCATTGTTAGTGTCGGTTTCAAATTATCTAAGCAATGGTCACCAAGATTAACATATGGCGATCTTACTCAACTCGATCCTGCGACAGTGACTCCACAGCAAGTTTTTAATTTAGTGTGCAATACACGCAGCAAAAAATTACCTGATCCAATGATTATAGGGAATGTTGGAAGTTTTTTTAAAAACCCTATTATTTCAGAAGAAAAGGCATTACGAATAAAACAAAATCACTCAATGTGCCCACAATACCCTCAAGAGGATGGTACGGTGAAGCTTGCCGCAGGCTGGTTAATTGAACAATGTGGATTGAAAGGTTATGAGCTAGGTGGAGCTGCAGTACATACAGAGCAAGCTTTAGTACTAATTAACAAGAATCAAGCCACAGGGCGTGATGTGGTCAACTTAGCAAGGTATGTTAGTCAAACGGTGTATGAGCATTTTGATATTTGGCTTGAGCCTGAAGTCAGATTTATTGGTAAACATGGCGAAATTAATCCGATGGACTGTATTTTATGAAAGAAGTGAGTATTCCTTTACAGCTAATAAGTATTTTATCAGATGCACAGGTTCATTCAGGGCA
This sequence comes from Providencia burhodogranariea DSM 19968, assembly GCF_000314855.2. Classification (GTDB taxonomy): domain Bacteria; phylum Pseudomonadota; class Gammaproteobacteria; order Enterobacterales; family Enterobacteriaceae; genus Providencia; species Providencia burhodogranariea. The sequence goes on from NZ_KB233228.1 coordinate 2,408, forward strand.
GCAATTAGGTGATACATTAGGGATGACACGTGCCGGAATTAATAAGCATATAAAAACGGTACGCTCATGGGGAATTGAGGTACAAACAATCACAGGGAAAGGCTATAAATTGCCTTATCCAATAAACTTGCTAAATGTTGAGCTAATTAAAAAATATATCAAGGACAACGATATCATTGTTGAACCTGTTATTGACTCAACAAATCAGTACATGCTAGAGCGAATACCTCATCTTTCATCTGGTGATACATGCTTAGCTGAGTATCAAAGTGCAGGTAGAGGTCGTCGAGGACGGCAATGGATCTCGCCGTTTGGTTGTAATTTGTATTTATCAATGTATTGGAAGCTTGATCAGGGACCCGCCGCTGCGATAGGACTTAGCTTAGTTGTCGGTATAATCATAGCGGAAACATTGAATAAATTAACTAAAGGAAAAATAAAGGTTAAATGGCCAAATGACCTTTATCTTAATGATAAGAAATTAGCAGGAATTCTCGTCGAATTAACAGGGAAAACTGGAGATGCGGCACATATCATTATTGGTGTTGGAATAAATATTGGTATGGGGAAAAATAATATTGAAATAGAAAATACGATTAATCAAGAATGGGCATCTTTAGCTGATGAAGTGGAAAGTATTGAGCGAAATATACTTTCCGTTAATATTATTCAAGCCTTGAAAGAAGCGTTAACATTATTTGAAAAAGAAGGTTTATCTCCATTTGTTAATCGTTGGTTTGAACTGGATAACTTTTTGGGGAGGAGCGTTAAGTTATTGATTGGTAATGATGTTATTTCTGGTGTGGAAAAGGGGATTAATCAGCAAGGTGCTCTTTTATTAGAACAAGATAACGGTGATATTATTCCTTATATAGGTGGTGAAATATCACTAAGGCCAAATGAGAAATAATAAAGTAAAGCCGGTTTTATTACCGGCATATAAATTTATTTTCTTATTCTGACATTTTGAATAGAATGTTTTTCACCCTTTGTCATTATTAAGCTAGCTCTTTCTTTTGTTGGTAAAATATTTTCTTCTAAATTAAGACCATTAATTTCATCCCAGATTGAGCTTGCAATATTAGTAGCTTCTATTTCGCTTAATTTTGAATAATTATGAAAATAAGAATCCGGATCTGAAAAAGCACCTTGGCGGAATTTTAAAAAGCGGCCAACATACCATTTCTTCAATAATTGTGGTGCAGCATCAACATAGATAGAAAAATCGACAAAATCCGATACAAAGACATGATGAGGGTCATGTGGGTAGTCCATATCGCTCTGTAATACGTTTAAGCCTTCTAAAATCAAGATGTCAGGCTGATCTATCACTTGTTGTTGTTCAGGTACAATATCATATGTAAGGTGCGAATAGACGGGGGCGGCTACATTACGCGCACCGGATTTAATCTGTGAGACAAAATTCACGAGTTTTCGCATATCATAGGATTGTGGGAAACCTTTTTTCTTCATGATATTACGATCTTTTAGTACCTGGTTAGGGTATAAAAATCCATCAGTCGTAATCAAATCAACTTTTCTATGTTCAGGCCAGCGAGTCAATAATGCTTGCAACAAGCGAGCGGTGGTACTTTTTCCCACCGCTACACTACCCGCAATACCAATGATATAAGGAACTTTAGCATCATTAGTCCCTAAAAATTGCTCTAGTACAGCTTGGCGCCGTAAATTCGAGCTTATATAGAAATTTAGTAAACGAGATAATGGTAGATAGATCTCAATAACATCTTCCATAGAGAGCTCTTCATTAATACCTTTCAACTCCAGAAGCTCATTAGATGTTAATGTCAATGGGACGGAATCACGCAGTGTTGCCCAATGTTCTCTATCAAACTCTAAATATGGCGTAGTAATAAAATTCTCATTCTGTTTCATAAACCAACGTCTGCCTATTTTATGCAGGTTGGACAGGTTGCCTAAACACCCGTATCCGTAAAATTAAATTGCATCATAACGAGTGAAAGAAAGTAGGCGTAGTTCTTTTTGTATTTTATGTGTGTTTTTTTTGACAAAGGCTGTAAAAATATAATTAATTGCTGAAAAAAACAGCGTTCAGGTATTGCTGCAGTATTACAAATTATTCATTTTTAGTTTTTGGTTACTTCACATTTTATAATTTTAGGAAGAAAGAGCACTTTACGGATTAAACTTTTCTAGATTATAGTTGTGTTTGGCTGTTGATGTTTTAAGCTGAATTTAGCGAAAAAAACAGCAAAATAGCAATAAAAGTATATTTTATGAGCGAACGAACAAAAAATTAAAATTTTTTGTTGCAACATGCGCTCACTCTTCCTAGAATGCGCAGCACTTGATGCCGGCATAGCTCAGTTGGTAGAGCAACTGACTTGTAATCAGTAGGTCCCGAGTTCGACTCTTGGTGCCGGCACCAATTAAAAATATGGATAGGTGGGATACCCAAGCGGCCAAAGGGAGCAGACTGTAAATCTGCCGTCATCGACTTCGAAGGTTCGAATCCTTCTCCCACCACCATCCTCTAAATAAGTTTTCATATAAATAAATCTATTTAGAAAACAGTTTAACAGCTGATAACTCAGGTAGCCGAGTTCATTGCGGGCATCGTATAATGGCTATTACCTCAGCCTTCCAAGCTGATGATGCGGGTTCGATTCCCGCTGCCCGCTCCAAGATGTGCTGATATAGCTCAGTTGGTAGAGCGCACCCTTGGTAAGGGTGAGGTCGGCAGTTCGAATCTGCCTATCAGCACCACTTCCCTTATGTTCTCAAATATCTCCCTGATTTGTCTCCTGTAAAAAACAAGCAAATAATTTTAACTGCTTGGTTGATGTGGTGTAACCACCGATTCCGTGTCTTAGAGGGACAATCTAATGTCTAAAGAAAAATTTGAACGTTCAAAACCGCACGTTAACGTTGGTACAATCGGCCACGTTGACCAC
>NZ_KB233228.1:6405-31314 GCF_000314855.2 Providencia burhodogranariea DSM 19968
CATGAATATAAAATAGACAAATCCTTTTATTTCCCGCCTCATTATTACTCAATAAAAAATCGCATTTGCTTAGAATAATGGTAAATTATTAGAAATGATAATTGAAATGGTAATCATTTTTATTTAAACTATCTGTATGTGATTTATACAGGTAGATGCTATGTACGTATGTCTTTGTGAAGCCATAACAGATAAGCAAATCAGAAATGCTGCCCGTAAGTTTCAGGTAACATCGTTGAAAGGGCTACGTCAGATCCTTCCCATCGGTCGTGAATGTGGAAAATGCATTAGACAAACGCGTGAAATTTTAGAAGATGAATTACGAATACTAGAAGAAATTGATATCGCTGATGTAGCGTAATCGAAATAATAATCATTTATCTTATTCATTAATAAGTAACTTTTATTTTCAATCTCTAATTTAAAATTAGTCATTCATCAAATTTCAGTACTACACTTGTAATACTGGAAGCGATGGAGAATAAAAAAATGAAAGGCGATAAAAAAATGATAGCTCATCTCAATAAGTTGTTGGGTAATGAGTTAGTCGCGATTAATCAATATTTTTTGCATGCACGTATGTTTAAAAATTGGGGGTTAACTCGCCTCAATGAAGTGGAATATCATGAGTCAATTGATGAAATGAAGCACGCGGACAAGTATATAGAGCGTATTCTTTTCCTTGAAGGGCTTCCCAACTTACAAGATCTTGGCAAATTGAATATTGGTGAAGATGTTGAAGAAATGCTAGTCTCCGATCTTAATTTGGAATTAGATGGCGCAAAGAACCTTAAAGAGGCAATTAGCTACGCTGATTCAATCCATGATTATGTGAGCCGGGATCTGATGATTGAGATTCTAGCTGATGAAGAAAATCATATTGATTGGATAGAAACCCAATTAGATTTAATCAAACGTATTGGAATTCAAAATTATACCCAGGCTCAAATTCTCGAAGAATAGCTAAGTTTGTATGTTTAAATTTGATTTAAATAACGCCCCATATATTGTATGCAATAATGGGGCGTTATTATTTGTGCGCATGTTAAGTTTAGAACAGAAAATTTCGCACATATTACCCCCGATTACTTGCGTTTAAAATTCAGTTGCGTATAATGCGCGAGCTTACTGATTAGTAAGCCCTAGATTTTAGGTCTTAAAGATCAGTATTGAGTTAACGATTTGTTGCTCATTTAGACAATACTCCCGATTTGGGAGTTACATCAAGAACGATTACACTCCCCCATCAATCGAAATGGGTGCGAGGAGTAATCATTTACGTTTATAAAATAGTTGGAGCTCTGGTCTCATGCAGAACCAAAGAATCCGTATCCGCCTGAAAGCCTTTGATCATCGTTTAATCGATCAATCAACTGCGGAAATCGTAGAGACTGCTAAGCGCACTGGTGCGCAAGTTCGTGGTCCTATCCCGCTGCCGACACGTAAAGAGCGTTTTACCGTTCTGATCTCTCCGCACGTTAACAAAGATGCGCGTGATCAGTATGAAATTCGCACTCACAAACGTCTGGTTGACATCGTTGAGCCAACCGAAAAGACCGTTGATGCTCTGATGCGTCTGGACCTGGCTGCTGGTGTAGACGTGCAGATCAGCCTGGGTTAATCAGGTCGTCGAACGATTGAGAGGTTGAAACAATGATTGGTTTAGTCGGTAAAAAAGTGGGAATGACTCGTATCTTCACTGAAGATGGCGTTTCTATCCCTGTAACAGTTATCGAAATCGAAAATAACCGCGTTACTCAAGTTAAAACTGCAGAAACTGACGGTTACAATGCAATTCAGGTAACTACTGGTAGCAAAAAAGCTAACCGTGTAGCTAAGCCTGAAGCAGGACATTTCGCTAAAGCTGGCGTCGAAGCTGGCCGTATTCTGCGTGAATTCCGTATCGAAGATGGTACTGAATTTAGTGCAGGACAAAGCATTAGCGTTGAAATTTTCGCTGACGTTAAAAAAGTCGACGTTACTGGTACATCTAAAGGTAAAGGTTTTGCCGGCACAGTTAAGCGCTGGAATTTCCGTACTCAAGATGCTACTCACGGTAACTCCTTGTCACACCGTGTTCCGGGTTCTATCGGTCAGAACCAGACTCCGGGCAAAGTGTTCAAAGGCAAGAAAATGGCAGGCCAACTGGGTAATGAACGTGTAACTGTTCAGAGCTTAGATGTAGTACGTGTTGACGCTGAGCGCAACCTGCTGCTGGTCAAAGGTGCTGTTCCAGGAGCAACTGGTAGCAACCTGATCGTAAAACCGGCTGTCAAGGCTTAACGTCGAGGAGATAGGAATGGAATTGGTAATGAAAGACGCGCAAAGCGCGCTGACTGTTTCCGAAACTACCTTCGGGCGTGATTTCAATGAAGCGCTTGTTCACCAAGTAGTTGTTGCATATGCAGCTGGTGCTCGTCAAGGTACTCGTGCTCAGAAAACTCGTGCTGAAGTTTCTGGTTCAGGTAAAAAACCATGGCGTCAAAAAGGCACTGGTCGTGCACGTGCTGGTTCTGTTAAGAGCCCAATTTGGCGCTCTGGTGGTGTTAGCTTTGCAGCTAAGCCACAGGACCACAGTCAAAAAGTTAATAAGAAGATGTACCGCGGTGCTCTGAAGAGCATTCTGTCTGAATTGGTACGTCAAGATCGTCTGATCGTTGTCGAGAAGTTCTCTGTTGAAGCACCTAAAACTAAGTTGCTAGCACAGAAACTGAAAGATATGGCTCTGGAAGATGTGCTGATCATCACTGCTGAACTGGATGAAAATCTGTTTTTAGCAGCACGTAACCTGTATAAGGTTGACGTACGTGATGCAGCGGGTATCGACCCAGTTAGCCTGATCGCCTTCGACAAAGTGGTTATGACTGCTGAAGCTGTGAAGCAAGTTGAGGAGATGCTGGCATGATCCGTGAAGAACGTCTGCTAAAAGTACTGCGCGCGCCGCATGTATCTGAAAAAGCTTCTACAGCGATGGAAAAAACAAATACCATCGTTCTCAAAGTTGCGAAAGACGCGACTAAAGCAGAAATCAAAGCTGCTGTGCAGAAACTGTTTGAAGTCGAAGTTGAAGGTGTTAACACTTTGCTTGTAAAAGGCAAAACTAAACGCCACGGTCAGCGTTTCGGTCGTCGTAGTGACTGGAAAAAAGCTTACGTTACGCTGAAAGAAGGCCAGAATCTGGACTTCATTGGCGGCGCAGAGTAAGTCGGAGGAGTAAAGAACAATGGCAATTGTTAAATGTAAACCTACGTCTCCGGGCCGTCGCCACGTTGTTAAAGTGGTTAACCCTGAGCTGCATAAGGGTAAACCTTATGCTCCGCTGTTAGAGAAAAGCAGCAAATCCGGTGGTCGTAACAACAATGGTCGTATCACCACTCGTCACATTGGTGGTGGCCATAAGCAACACTATCGTCTAGTTGACTTTAAACGCAACAAAGATGGTATCCCTGCTGTTGTTGAACGTTTGGAATATGATCCAAACCGTTCTGCGAACATCGCACTAGTTCTATATAAAGACGGTGAACGTCGTTATATCCTTGCACCTAAAGGCTTGAAAGCTGGTGACCAGATTCAATCTGGTGTAGATTCAGCAATCAAAGCTGGTAATGCACTGCCTATGCGCAATATCCCTGTTGGTTCCACAGTTCATAATATTGAATTGAAACCAGGTAAAGGTGGACAGTTAGCGCGTTCAGCAGGTACTTACGCTCAGATCGTTGCTCGTGATGGTGCTTATGTCACCCTGCGTCTACGTTCTGGTGAAATGCGTAAAGTTCTGGCAGATTGCCGTGCAACTTTAGGTGAAGTTGGTAACGCTGAACATATGTTACGTGTTTTGGGTAAAGCTGGTGCTAGCCGCTGGCGTGGTATTCGTCCTACCGTTCGTGGTACGGCGATGAACCCAGTCGATCACCCACATGGTGGTGGTGAAGGTCGTAACTTTGGTAAACACCCTGTAACACCTTGGGGCGTTCAAACCAAAGGTAAGAAAACTCGTAGCAATAAGCGTACTGATAAGTTCATCGTACGTCATCGTTCTAAAAAATAATTAGAGGATAAGCCATGCCACGTTCTCTCAAGAAAGGTCCTTTCATTGACCTACACTTGCTGAAGAAGGTAGAGAAAGCGGTGGAAAGCGGAGACAAGAAGCCTCTCAAGACTTGGTCCCGTCGTTCAACGATCTTTCCTAATATGATCGGATTGACCATCGCTGTCCATAATGGTCGTCAGCATGTTCCAGTTTTTGTTACCGATGAAATGGTTGGTCATAAACTGGGTGAATTCGCACCGACTCGCACTTATCGCGGCCATGCGGCTGATAAGAAAGCTAAGAAACGTTAAGGTAGGAGGAAGAGATGGAAACTTTAGCTATACATCGCCACGCTCGTTCTTCTGCCCAGAAGGTTCGCTTAGTGGCTGACCTGATTCGCGGTAAGAAAGTGTCGCAAGCTCTGGAAATTCTGACCTTTACCAATAAGAAAGCTTCTGGTTTAGTGAAGAAAGTACTTGAATCTGCAATTGCTAACGCAGAGCAAAACGATGGCGCTGACATTGATGACCTGAAAGTAGCGAAAATTTTCGTTGATGATGGTCCAACTATGAAACGCATCATGCCGCGTGCGAAAGGCCGTGCAGATCGTATTCTTAAGCGCACCAGCCACATCACTGTGGTTGTGTCCGATCGCTGAGACTCTGGAGACTAGCAATGGGTCAGAAAGTACATCCTAATGGTATTCGCCTGGGTATTGTCAAACCTTGGAACTCTACTTGGTACGCGAATACTAATGAATTCGCTGACAACCTAGACAGCGATTACAAAGTACGCCAGTACTTGAATAAAGAATTGGCAAAAGCGTCAATTTCACGCATCGTGATCGAGCGCCCTGCAAAAAGTATTCGTGTGACTATTCACACTGCTCGCCCAGGTATCGTTATCGGTAAGAAAGGTGAAGACGTAGAAAAACTGCGTAAAACAGTAGCGGATATCGCTGGTGTTCCTGCGCAAATTAATATCGCCGAAATTCGTAAACCAGAACTAGACGCTAAATTGGTTGCTGACAGTATCACTTCACAGTTGGAACGTCGTGTTATGTTCCGTCGTGCTATGAAGCGTGCTGTACAGAACGCTATGCGTCTGGGCGCTAAAGGTATCAAAGTTGAAGTCAGTGGCCGTTTAGGCGGTGCTGAAATCGCTCGTACCGAGTGGTATCGTGAAGGCCGTGTGCCACTGCACACATTACGTGCTGACATCGATTACAACACTTCAGAAGCGCACACCACTTACGGTGTTCTCGGCGTTAAGGTATGGATCTTCAAAGGTGAGATTCTGGGTGGTATGGCTGCTGTTGAACAAGCTGAGAAACCAGCTCCTCAACCTAAAAAGCAGCAGCGTAAAGGCCGCAAGTAAGGAGAGTCGCTGATGTTACAACCAAAGCGTACAAAATTCCGTAAGGTGCACAAAGGCCGCAACCGTGGTCTAGCGCAAGGTACGGATGTTAGCTTCGGCACTTTCGGTCTTAAAGCTGTGGGCCGTGGTCGTCTGACTGCACGTCAGATCGAAGCGGCACGTCGTGCTATGACCCGTGCAATTAAGCGTCAAGGTAAAATCTGGATTCGTGTATTCCCAGACAAACCAATTACCGAAAAACCACTCGAAGTTCGTATGGGTAAAGGTAAAGGTAACGTAGAATATTGGGTTGCTTTGATCCAGCCTGGTAAAGTCCTGTATGAAATGGACGGTGTGCCGGAAGAGCTGGCTCGTGAAGCATTCTCTCTGGCAGCAGCGAAACTGCCTATCAAAACCACCTTTGTAACTAAGACGGTGATGTAATGAAAGCACAAGAGCTGCGCGAAAAAAGCGTTGAAGAGCTGAACTCTGAACTGCTGAATCTGTTACGTGAGCAATTTAATCTTCGTATGCAGGCAGCAAGTGGTCAGCTGCAACAGTCTCATCTGTTGAAACAAGTGCGTCGCGATATCGCACGTGTGAAGACTTTACTGACTGAGAAGGCAGGTGCGTAATGAGCGATAAAATCCGTACTCTGCAAGGTCGTGTAGTTAGCGATAAAATGGAGAAATCTATTGTTGTTGCTATCGAGCGTATGGTGAAACACCCTCTGTATGGTAAATTCATCCGTCGTACGACTAAATTGCACGTACATGACGAGAACAATGAATGTGGAATCGGCGACGTGGTAGAAATCCGCGAAACCCGCCCACTGTCTAAGACTAAGTCTTGGGCCTTAGTTCGCGTTATTGAAAAAGCTGTTCTGTAATAGGATAGCCTTTTCAAACAAATAAACGGCTCTTTTTCACTGGGCCGTTTATTTTTCTGTCCATAACGAAGATGTGGTGTTATAATGCCGCGCCCTCGTATTATGGGTATATTGAACGGTCTCTTCAATAATGAAGTGGCTCAGTAGTAGTTGACATTTAGCGGAGCACTAAAATGATCCAAGAACAGACTATGCTGAACGTGGCCGACAACTCCGGTGCACGTCGCGTAATGTGTATCAAGGTTCTAGGTGGCTCGCACCGTCGCTACGCAGGCGTCGGCGACATCATTAAAATTACTGTAAAGGAAGCAATTCCACGCGGTAAAGTTAAGAAAGGTGATGTCCTGAAGGCGGTAGTGGTGCGCACCAAGAAGGGTGTACGTCGCCCGGACGGTTCTGTCATTCGCTTCGATAGTAATGCATGCGTTATTTTAAATAATAACAGCGAGCAGGTAGTCGGTACGCGTATTTTTGGGCCGGTAACTCGTGAACTTCGTAACGAGAAGTTTATGAAAATTATCTCTCTGGCACCAGAAGTACTCTAAGGAGCGGAACTATGGCAGCTAAAATCCGTCGTGATGACGAAGTTATCGTGCTGACTGGGAAAGATAAAGGTAAGCGCGGTAAAATAAAACAGGTTATTTCTTCTAGTAAAGTTATTGTTGAAGGTGTAAATCTGGTTAAAAAACATCAGAAGCCTGTCCCGGCACTGAACCAACCAGGTGGCATCGTTGAAAAAGAAGCGGCTATTCAAGTTTCTAACGTTGCAATCTTCAACACGGCTACTGGTAAGGCTGACCGTGTAGGCTTTAGATTCGAAGACGGAAAAAAAGTCCGTTTCTTCAAATCTAACAGTGAAACTATCAAGTAATTTTTGGAGTATACGATGGCGAAACTGCATGATTACTATAAAGACGAAGTAACTAAACAACTGATGACTCAGTTTGGTTACAATTCTGTCATGCAAGTCCCTCGGGTCGAGAAGATCACCCTGAATATGGGTGTTGGTGAAGCTATTGCTGACAAAAAACTGCTGGATAACGCAGCAGCTGATTTGACAGCAATCTCTGGTCAAAAACCATTGATCACCAAAGCACGCAAATCTGTTGCAGGCTTCAAAATCCGTCAGGGCTATCCAATCGGCTGTAAAGTAACCCTGCGTGGCGAACGCATGTGGGAGTTCTTTGAGCGACTGATTTCTATTGCTGTACCACGTATTCGTGACTTCCGTGGCTTGTCCGCTAAGTCATTTGATGGTCGTGGTAACTACAGCATGGGTGTACGTGAACAAATCATCTTCCCTGAAATCGATTACGATAAAGTGGATCGTGTACGTGGTTTAGATATTACTATCACCACTACTGCGAAATCAGATGATGAAGGTCGCGCACTGTTAGCAGCGTTCAACTTCCCGTTCCGCAAGTAAGGCAGGGTACTCATGGCTAAGAAATCTATGAAAGCGCGTGACGTTAAGCGTGCTAAATTAGCTGAGAAGTTCTTCGCAAAACGCGTTGAATTGAAAGCTATCATCTCTGATGTAAAAGCATCTGATGAAGATCGCTGGGACGCTGTTCTCAAGCTGCAAACACTGCCACGTGATTCAAGTCCTTCTCGTCAGCGTAACCGCTGCCGTCAAACTGGGCGTCCGCATGGTTTTCTGCGGAAATTTGGTCTGAGCCGTATTAAAGTCCGTGAAGCCGCTATGCGCGGTGAAATCCCGGGCCTTAAAAAGGCTAGTTGGTAATTGTCACCATATTGAATCACGGGAGTAAAGACAGATGAGCATGCAAGATCCCATCGCGGATATGCTGACCCGTATCCGTAACGGTCAGGCCGCGAATAAAGTTGCGGTCACCATGCCTTCCTCCAAGCTGAAAGTGGCTATTGCCAAAGTGCTTAAGGAAGAAGGCTATATTGAAGATTTTAAAATTGAAGGCGACATCAAGCCAGAATTGGAATTGACTATGCGTTATTTCCAAGGTAAGGCTGTTGTAGAAAGCATTCAGCGTGTAAGCCGTCCAAGTTTGCGCATCTATAAGAAAAAAGATGAGCTACCACAGGTTATGGCTGGTTTAGGTATCGCTGTTGTTTCTACCTCTAAAGGTGTCATGACTGATCGTGCAGCTCGCCAAGCTGGTCTTGGTGGCGAGATTCTCTGCTACGTAGCTTAATTCGGGAGGAAAGAATGTCTCGTGTGGCAAAAGCACCCGTCGTCATTCCTGCCGGCGTAGAGGTAAAACTCAACGGTCAGGTTATTTCGATTAAGGGTAAAAACGGCGAGCTTACTCGTACTATCCATAATGCAGTTGAAGTTAAACATGAAGCTGATCACTTAACTTTCGCTCCACGCGAAGGTTTTGCAGATGCATGGGCACAGGCGGGTACTTCTCGTTCTCTGCTTAACTCAATGGTTGTTGGTGTTACCGAAGGCTTCACTAAAAAGCTTCAATTGGTAGGTGTTGGTTACCGTGCAGCAATCAAAGGCAACGCAGTCAGCTTGTCTTTAGGTTTCTCGCATCCGGTTGAACACGCACTGCCAGCAGGCATTACTGCTGAATGTCCAACACAAACTGAAATCGTACTGAAAGGTGCGGATAAGCAAGTGATTGGTCAAGTCGCAGCAGAATTGCGTGCTTACCGTCGTCCTGAGCCTTATAAAGGCAAAGGTGTTCGTTACGCCGATGAAATCGTGCGTACCAAAGAGGCTAAGAAGAAGTAAGGTAACACTATGGATAAGAAAGCAGCTCGTATCCGTCGTGCGACCCGCGCACGCCGCAAGATCCAAGAGTTGGGTGCGACCCGCCTGGTGGTACATCGTACCCCACGCCATATTTATGCGCAGGTTATCGCTCCGAACGGTTCTGAAACTTTGGTGGCAGCTTCTACTACAGAAAAAGCTATCATTGAGCAAGTGAAATTCACTGGAAACAAAGACGCAGCATCAGTTGTTGGTAAATTAATTGCTGAACGCGCATTGGAAAAAGGCATCAAAGTTGTTGCTTTTGACCGTTCTGGTTTCCAATATCATGGTAGAGTCCAGGCACTGGCAGATGCTGCCCGTGAAGCTGGCCTTCAGTTCTAAGGTAGAGGTGTAAGATGGCTCACATCGAGAAACAAGCTGGCGAACTGCAGGAAAAGCTGATCGCGGTAAACCGCGTAGCAAAAACCGTTAAAGGTGGCCGTATTTTCAGCTTTACCGCACTAACAGTTGTTGGTGATGGTAACGGTCGCGTAGGTTTTGGCTACGGCAAAGCGCGCGAAGTTCCGGCAGCAATCCAGAAAGCGATGGAAAAAGCCCGTCGCAGCATGAAAACCGTTGCTTTAAACAACGGCACAGTGTTCCACCCTGTGAAAGGTACACACACCGGTTCGCGTGTGTTTATGCAACCTGCTCACGAAGGTACCGGTATTATTGCCGGTGGTGCAATGCGTGCTGTTTTAGAAGTAGCTGGAGTTCGCAACGTACTGGCTAAAACCTATGGTTCCACAAACCCAATCAACGTGGTTCGTGCAACACTGGATGCTTTAGACAGCATGAAGTCTCCAGAAATGGTCGCAGCTAAGCGTGGAAAATCCGTCGAAGAAATTCTGGGGTAATCGGCCATGGCTAAGACTATTAAAATTACACAAGTTCGCAGTTCAATTGGTCGTTTGCCTAAACACAAGGCAACTCTGACTGGTTTAGGTCTGCGCCGCATTGGTCATACTGTAGAGCGTGAGGACACTCCTGCTGTTCGCGGTATGGTCAACTTGGTTTCCTACATGGTTAAAGTTGAGGAGTAAGAGATGCGTTTAAATACTCTGTCTCCGGCTGAAGGTGCCAAGCAGGCGCCTAAACGCGTAGGTCGTGGTATCGGTTCTGGTCTGGGTAAAACTGGCGGACGTGGTCACAAAGGTCAGAAGTCTCGTTCTGGTGGTGGCGTACGTCGCGGTTTCGAAGGCGGCCAGATGCCATTATATCGTCGTTTGCCGAAATTTGGCTTCACTTCACGCAAAGCAATGATCACTGCAGAGATTCGTCTGTCTGATTTTGCTGCTGTTGAAGGCGATGTTATTGATCTGAACGCACTTAAAGCCGCGAATGTTGTTGGCATCCAGATTGAATATGCGAAAGTTATCCTGTCTGGCGAAGTTAATCGTGCAGTTACTGTGCGTGGTCTTCGTGTTACTAAAGGTGCTCGCGCTGCGATTGAAGCTGCCGGCGGTAAAATTGAGGAATAAGTGACAGATGGCTAAACAACCAGGACTAGATTTTCAAAGTGCCAAGGGTGGAGTTGGTGAACTGAAGCGCAGACTTTTGTTTGTTATCGGTGCACTAATCGTTTTCCGAATTGGTTCTTTTATTCCAATTCCTGGTATTGATGCCACTGTGCTTGCCAAATTGCTCGAACAGCAACAAGGCACCATCATTGACATGTTTAACATGTTCTCTGGTGGTGCTCTTAGCCGAGCTTCTATCTTTGCTTTGGGTATTATGCCGTATATTTCTGCGTCCATTATTGTCCAATTATTATCAGTGGTTAATCCACGATTAGCAGAGATCAAGAAGGAAGGTGAAGCAGGTCGTCGGAAGATAAGTCAATATACCCGTTGGGGTACATTGGTATTAGCAATATTCCAATCAATTGGTATTGCAATGGGTCTTCCGAATATGCCAGGGATGCAAGGGCTAGTTATTGATCCGGGTCTCCCGTTTTACTTCACGGCTGTTGTTAGCTTAGTCACCGGAACCATGTTTTTAATGTGGTTGGGTGAGCAGATAACTGAAAGAGGTATTGGTAACGGTATCTCAATCATTATCTTCGCTGGTATTGTTGCGGGTCTCCCGCCAGCTATTGGCCATACTATCGAGCAAGCTCGGCAAGGCGATCTGCACTTCCTCCTGTTGCTGTTGGTTGCAGTGCTCGTATTCGCGGTAACTTTCTTTGTTGTATTTATGGAGCGTGGTCAACGTCGTATCGTCGTTAACTATGCTAAACGTCAACAAGGACGCCGTGTTTATGCTGCACAAAGTACACATTTACCATTGAAAGTGAATATGGCGGGTGTAATTCCTGCAATTTTTGCTTCCAGTATCATACTGTTCCCGGGTACAATAGCATCTTGGTTCGGTGATGGAACTGGCTGGGACTGGCTGACTACGATTTCTATGTATTTACAGCCTGGTCAACCATTGTATGTGTTACTTTATGCTTCTGCGATCATCTTCTTCTGTTTCTTCTATACGGCATTGGTTTTCAATCCTAGAGAAACAGCAGATAACCTGAAGAAGTCCGGTGCATTTGTACCAGGAATTCGTCCGGGAGAGCAAACGGCCAAGTACATTGATAAGGTAATGACTCGCCTAACTTTAGTTGGTGCACTGTATATTACCTTCATCTGCCTAATCCCGGAGTTCATGCGTGACGCAATGAAAGTACCTTTTTACTTTGGTGGTACTTCCCTCTTAATCGTGGTAGTCGTTATCATGGACTTTATGGCTCAAGTGCAAACTCTAATGATGTCAAGTCAGTATGAGTCTGCATTGAAGAAAGCAAATCTAAAAGGTAAGTAATTACTTAAAGTAATTATGGTTTGCTTAAGAAGTTACGGAGAGTAAAAATGAAAGTTCGTGCTTCCGTCAAGAAATTATGCCGTAACTGTAAAATTATTCGTCGCCATGGTAGTGTTCGTGTAATTTGCAGTGTTGAACCAAGACATAAACAACGTCAAGGTTAAGAAAAAGCATTTTTTTCTTGCAAAGTTGGGTTGAGCTGGCTAAATTAGCCAGCCAATCTTTTTATCGAAGATACATTATTGTTTGAGTATCCTGAAAACGGGCTTTTCAGCACAGTAATGTATATTTTAACTTAGGAGTGCATAGTGGCCCGTATAGCAGGCATTAACATTCCTGATCATAAACATACCGTAATCGCTTTAACATCGATTTACGGCATCGGCAAAACACGTTCACAGGCTATCTGTGAATCAACTGGTATTGCTGAAAATGTTAAGATCAGTGAGCTGTCTGAAGAACAAATCGACAAGCTGCGTGACGAAGTTGCCAAGTATGTGGTAGAAGGTGACCTACGTCGTGAAATTACCCTGAGCATCAAGCGTCTGATGGACCTTGGATGTTATCGTGGTTTACGTCATCGTCGTGGTCTACCAGTGCGCGGTCAGCGTACTAAGACTAACGCTCGTACCCGCAAGGGTCCGCGTAAGCCGATCAAGAAATAAGTCGGGGTATTGAATAATGGCAAAGGCACCAGTTCGTGCACGTAAGCGTGTAAGAAAGCAAGTCTCAGACGGTGTGGCTCATGTCCATGCTTCTTTCAACAACACAATCGTTACTATTACTGATCGTCAGGGTAACGCATTAGGTTGGGCAACTGCCGGTGGTTCCGGTTTCCGTGGTTCTCGCAAATCCACTCCGTTTGCAGCGCAAGTTGCAGCAGAGCGTTGCGCAGAAGCCGTGAAAGAATACGGTATCAAGAACCTGGAAGTTATGGTTAAGGGACCGGGTCCTGGTCGCGAATCAACAATTCGTGCTCTGAACGCCGCAGGTTTTCGCATCACTAATATTACTGATGTGACTCCTATCCCTCATAACGGTTGTCGCCCACCGAAAAAACGTCGCGTTTAATACGTTTCGTTTTTAGGACTGTTGGAGAAAGAAAATGGCTAGATATTTGGGTCCCAAGCTCAAGCTGAGCCGTCGCGAAGGCACAGACCTCTTTTTGAAGTCTGGTGTGCGCGCGATTGACACCAAGTGTAAATTAGAACAGGCACCAGGCCAGCACGGTGCGCGTAAACCGCGTCTGTCTGACTATGGTGTTCAGTTACGTGAAAAACAAAAAGTTCGTCGTATTTTCGGTGTTCTGGAACGTCAATTCCGTAACTATTATAAAGAAGCAACACGTCTGAAAGGCAACACAGGTGAGAACCTGCTGACTCTGCTAGAAGGTCGTCTTGATAACGTCGTTTACCGTATGGGCTTTGGCGCAACTCGCGCAGAAGCACGTCAAATGGTTAGCCATAAAGCTATCATGGTAAATGGTCACGTAGTTAACATCGCTTCTTATCAGGTTTCCCCGAATGACGTTATCAGCGTTCGTGAAAAAGCGAAAAAACAGTCTCGTATTAAGGCTGCTTTAGAGCTGGCTGAACAGCGTGAGAAGCCAACTTGGCTGGAAGTTGATGCTGCTAAGATGGAAGGTGTGTTCAAACGTATTCCTGAACGTACTGACTTGTCTGCGGACATTAACGAACACCTGATCGTCGAGCTTTACTCCAAGTAAAGCTTAGCACCAAAGAGAGGACACAATGCAGGGTTCTGTGACAGAGTTTCTAAAACCGCGCCTGGTAGATATCGAGCAAGTGAGTTCGACGCACGCCAAGGTGACCCTTGAGCCTTTAGAGCGTGGCTTTGGCCATACTCTTGGTAACGCACTGCGCCGTATTCTGCTTTCGTCTATGCCGGGTTGTGCGGTGACAGAGGTTGAGATTGATGGTGTACTGCATGAGTACAGCACCAAAGAAGGTGTACAGGAAGATATCCTGGAGATTCTCCTCAACCTGAAAGGGCTGGCGGTAAAAGTTCAGGGTAAAGATGAAGTTATTTTAACCTTGAATAAATCTGGCATTGGCCCTGTGACTGCAGCCGACATCGTCCATGATGGCGATGTCGAAATCGTCAAGCCGCAGCACATCATCTGCCACCTAACTGACGAAAGCGCTTCTATTAATATGCGCATTAAAGTACAGCGTGGTCGTGGTTATGTGCCGGCTTCTGCCCGAGTACATTCGGAAGAAGATGAGCGCCCAATCGGTCGTTTGTTAGTCGATGCTTGCTATAGCCCTGTAGAGCGTATTGCCTACAATGTTGAAGCAGCTCGTGTTGAGCAACGTACAGACTTGGATAAGTTAGTCATTGAAATGGAAACTAACGGTACAATCGATCCTGAAGAGGCGATTCGTCGTGCAGCGACCATTCTGGCTGAACAACTTGAAGCTTTTGTTGACCTACGCGATGTTCGTCAACCTGAAGTTAAAGAAGAGAAACCAGAATTCGATCCTATCTTATTGCGCCCAGTTGACGATCTGGAATTGACTGTCCGCTCTGCTAACTGCCTTAAAGCAGAAGCTATCCACTACATCGGTGATTTAGTACAGCGTACTGAAGTTGAGTTGCTTAAAACGCCTAACCTTGGTAAGAAATCTCTTACTGAAATTAAGGACGTATTGGCATCTCGTGGTCTTTCTCTGGGCATGCGCCTAGAAAATTGGCCACCAGCAAGTATTGCTGATGATTAAGATCACAGGTTAAGGTTTTACTGAGAAGGATAAGGTCATGCGCCATCGTAAGAGTGGTCGTCAATTGAACCGCAACAGCAGCCACCGCCAAGCTATGTTCCGTAACATGGCAGGTTCTTTAGTTCGTCATGAAATCATCAAGACGACTCTGCCTAAAGCGAAAGAACTGCGTCGCGTCGTTGAGCCGCTGATTACTCTTGCCAAGACCGACAGCGTAGCTAATCGTCGTCTGGCATTCGCCCGTACTCGTGATAACGAGATCGTGGCAAAATTATTTAATGAACTGGGACCTCGCTTTGCAGCTCGTGCTGGCGGTTACACTCGTATTCTTAAGTGTGGCCACCGTACAGGTGACAATGCTCCGATGGCTTACATCGAACTTGTTGACCGTGCTGTTGAGTCTCAAGAAGTAGTTACAGAGTAATCTGTCTACTTTCAAAAAAACCGGGTATATTTGCCCGGTTTTTTTGTATCTGCTATTCTAGCCTTTTCACTAACCTTCACTGACTTGATTTATTCCGTTTCAGCCCATATTTAAATGTGGAATATTTATGAATATGTATAAAATTGGACAGATTGCGCGTCTTGCTGATGTAACACCAGATACTATACGTTTTTATGAAAAACAAGGTTTGATGGGGCACAAGGTGAGAACTGAAGGCGGCTATAGATTATTCACAGATCAAGATTTACAGCGGCTTCGTTTTATTCGTTATGCAAAAAAGTTAGGTTTTACCTTAGAAGCAATAACAGAGCTATTATCTATACGCGTAGATCCTGAACATCATACATGCCAGGAATCTAAACAAATTGTTGATGTGCGTTTATTTGAAGTTGAAAAAAAAATCCAAGAACTTATTATTATGCGTGATTCGTTAAAAATGCTTAGCTCAGCTTGTTGCGGAGAAGAGCATGCGACAACATATTGCTCTATAATGGAGATCCTTGAAAAAGGTGCATCGAAGGTTTATTAACTTAGGAAAAATGTTTAATCTTATAACTTAAAGAAGGTAATATCATGAGCCAATATCAGCATAAGCGTGGCCAGATTAAAGATAATGCAATAGAAGCATTACTGCATGATCCATTATTTAGGCAAAGAGTGGAAAGAAATAAAAAAGGAAAAGGTAGTTATAACCGTAAAGGGAAAGTTAACAAAGGCAGTAACTGGGAGGCCAGTGGTAATCTGTTAATAGACGGATTACCACTGGCTTTTTAGTATTTATTTCTTATTTTGTTCTTTTAATAAATCACGAATTTCTGATAGTAATACTTCTTCTTTACTTGGTGCCGGTGGCGCTGCTGGCTCCGCTTCTCTTTCACGACGAACCCGATTCATCACTTTAATAGCAAGGAAAATAGCAAACGCTACGATAATAAAATCAAATACCGTTTGTAGGAATATACCATAGTTCAAAATAACGGCGGGTATATCACCTTGAGCAGCTCTTAAAATAACACTAAATTGATTGAAATCTACTCCACCAATTAGGAGTCCAAGGGGGGGCATTATAATATCAGCAACTAATGAAGAAACAATTTTGCCGAATGCAGCACCAATAATGATACCCACGGCCATATCGACAACATTGCCTCTCATTGCAAATTCGCGAAACTCTTTTAAAAAACTCATTTAACCTCCTAGTAAGAAAACTTTTTGCTATAAGTATTTATTTAACAAATTATAGTATCTAGATCAATTGTGCTGCAAATGGATCCTGCATTTATTCATTGTCACTATAAAAAGAAAGGACTTGGCTGAAACAGTTTCTCGACATCTGGAACATATTTTTTATCGGTTATAAACATGATGACATGGTCACCTTGCTCAATAATATGATAATCACTCGCAATAATAACTTCATCTTCCCTTACGAATGCACCAATAATGGTTCCTGGGGGTAATTTAATTTCAGAAATTTTCTTACCTACGACTTTCGATGTATTTTCATCACCATGCGCAATTGCTTCAATTGCTTCAGCAACACCTCGTCTTAATGACGAAACACTGACAATATCCGCTTTTCTAACATGGCCTAGTAGTGCTGAAATAGTTGCTTGTTGTGGTGAAACCGCTATATCAATGACTCCACCTTGAACTAACTCAACATAAGCAGAACGTTGAATTAATACCATTGCTTTTTTTGCTCCCATTTTTTTGGCTAGCATAGCAGACATGATATTTGCTTCATCGTCGTTGGTCAGAGCTATAAATACATCTATTTGCTCAATATGTTCTTCTGTTAGTAATTCCTGATCAGAGGCATCGCCATAAAAAACGATTGTATCGTGTAATAATTCAGCAAGTTCTGTTGCACGTTGTTGATTTCGCTCTATAAGCTTAACACTATAATTTTTTTCTAATCTCTTAGCTAAACCAGCTCCAACATTACCGCCACCGACTATCATGAGGCGTTTATAAGGTTTTTCTAATCTCTGCAACTCACTCATTACTGCTCGAATATGTTGCGTTGATGCAACAAAAAAAACTTCGTCACCTGCTTCAATAATGGTTGATCCCTGAGGTCGTATAGGTCGATCTTGGCGAAATATAGCAACAACTCTCGTATCAATGTGTGGCATATGTTCACGTAAGCTCGATAGTGCATTACCAACAAGCGAACCGCCATAATATGCTTTAACAGCAACAATACTGACTTTACCTTCTGCAAAGTTGACTACTTGTAGAGCACCAGGATATTGAATTAATTTATAAATATAATCAATTACTAACTGTTCTGGTGATATTAGGTAATCGATAGGGATCTGTTCAGGTAAAAAAAGCTTATCTGCTTCTCGAATATATTCAGTTGCCCTAATACGTGCAATTTTATTTGGTGTATTAAAAAGGCTATAGGCAATTTGGCATGCGATCATGTTAGTTTCATCAGAGCTAGTGACTGCTACCAACATATCCGCATCTTCTGCTCCAGCATCTCGTAGTACACGAGGATGAGAGCCATGACCATTCACAACGCGTAGATCAAACTGATCTTGCAATTGGCGTAAGCGATCTGCATTTGTATCAACGACAGTAATATCATTGTTTTCATCTACTAGGTTCTCAGCGAGAGTACCACCAACCTGCCCAGCACCTAAAATAATGATTTTCATTGAATATTCCTATCTCAGATAAGTTTTTATAGGGTCAGTTTGCTAGTTTTATCAACCGCGCGTAAAAGAAACCATCGCCACCTGTAGTATTTGGTAGTATTTGTAGCCCTGCAGTTGTCCCATCATTAAGTACAGCATCAGAATGCTTAGCAAGAAATTTTTGTATCTGTAGGCTATTCTCTTCAGGCATTACAGAACATGTTGCATAAACGAGGGTGCCACCAATTTTCAAGTAAGGCCACACTGATTCTAATATTTGGCTTTGAAGTTCAGTTAGCTCATTAATATCTGAATCACGTCTTAACCATTTGATATCAGGATGACGGCGAATTACACCTGTTGCGGAGCAGGGTGCATCGAGAAGGATGCGGTCAAATTGTTGTCCATGTGCCCATTCCTCAGGTTTTGTTCCATCACCTTGAATTACAGTTGCATGCTGTTGCAGACGCGATAAGTTTTCTTTTACACGTTTAAGGCGATTTTCATCGATATCAACAGCGAGCACATTTGCTTTAGGCGCAAGTTCTAGTATATGGGTTGTTTTGCCGCCAGGTGCCGCACATAAGTCGAGAATATTTTCATTATCTCTTGGTTCAAGTAATTCAGCACACCCTTGAGCAGAAACATCTTGCACTGTTGACCAGCCCTGTTCAAAGCCGGGTAATTTTGTGACCGAGGTCGGTTCAGACAAACAAATTGCAGATGGATGAGTTGGGTGTAACTGTGAGGTAATCCCTATTTCTTCTAATAATTGTTGATATTGACTAGCACTATTATGTTGTGAGTTAGCTCTTAGCCACATTGGGGGACGTTGGTTATTAGCTTCTACAATTGCTTTCCATTCATCAGGATATGCATTTTGTAGGCGCTTTAATAACCAAGTTGGGTGAAGGTACTGGCTATTATTGTTTATGTTGCGTTCTTCAAGCTGCTCTTGCTGACGCTGAAATGAGCGTAATACACCATTAATGAGACCTTTTAATTGTGGGCGTTTTAGTGCAACGGCACCATTAACGGTTTCAGCAAGTGCAGCGTGCGCTGGAATACGAGTATAGAGCAACTGATAAATACCAACCATGATGAGATAGTGGAGTGTCCGCTGTTTACCAGTTAAGGGTTTGTCCATTAACTGATTGATAAACCATTCAAGTTTAGGTAAATAGCGTAAAACACCAAAGCAAATCTCTTGTAACAGAGATTTATCTTTATCATTTATATTTCTTTGCAGTTCAGGTAGTACGGTACTAAGAGATTGGCCATTATCGAGTACTTGACCAATGGCGATTGCTGCGATGCTACGCAAATTATATGTATTTTTCATAAGTGAGGATAAATCTATTAGTGGCTGAAATAAGATTGCCTGATTTGTAGCCAGACAATCTTATTGGCATTTAATCAAGTTGTTGTCCGGGAGTGAACCATTCTTTACGAGAGTTGAGTAAATCTTGTGCTCCCATCGCTTTTTTACCAGGCGGTTGCAACTGGGTGATATTAAGTACCCCATTGCCAGTAGCTACGCATATCCCATTTTTATCGGCGCTAATTATGGTTCCCGGTTTTTCATTATGGTCTTCTGAAATGACTTTTGCCTGCCAGACTTTTATTAATTGCTCTTGAACGATGAAATAGCTCATAGGCCAAGGGTTAAAAGCCCTAGTACAACGCTCGATTTGTTCTGCGGATTGCTGCCAATTAATTCGAGCTTCGTCTTTCGATAATTTTTCTGCGTAATTCGCCAAAGTATCATCTTGTTTTTCAGCAATGCACTCTTGATTCGATATTAGATCTATAGTGTGAATTAATGCTTCAGGGCCTACGAGTGCTAATTTTTCGTAAATGGTGGCACTTGTATCTTCAGGCATAATTGGACAAGTCGCTTTATAAAGCATATCTCCAGTATCAAGGCCCTCATCCATTTGCATTATGGTAATACCAGTCTCAGTATCACCAGCCCAAATAGAGCGTTGAATAGGAGCAGCCCCACGCCATCGCGGTAGCAAAGAGCCATGAACGTTTAGGCAGCCGAGACGCGGTAGATTTAATACAGTTTTTGGCAAAATAAACCCATAAGCCACTACGATCATTAAGTCAGCATTTTGATCTTTGATCCATTGATGACTCTCTTCATTTTTCAGTGTTGTTGGCTGAAAAATAGGAATTTGATTCTCTTGTGCTAGTACCTTGACTGGGCTCGGTGTCAGTTTTTTGCCTCTTCCTGCAGGTTTATCCGGTGGCGTGAGAACACCTACAACCTGGTGCTTAGTTTTAAGCAAAGCGGCTAAATGACCAGCAGCAAAATCAGGTGTACCTGCAAAGATAATTTTTAATGGTTCTGACACTTTTATTTTCCTGTATAAATTATGTCTAATCAGCTTTTTTTGCTTCTTTGGCTCTCATTCTATCCAGCTTTTCAACTCTTTGTCGGATACGTTGACGCTTTAATGGGGATAGATAATCAACAAAAAGCTTACCAACAAGATGATCCATTTCATGCTGGATACAAATAGCAAGCAAGCCATCAGCTTCTAGTTCGAAACTTTCGCCATTGTAGTCAAGAGCGCGTATTTTAACTTTTTCAGCTCTTGGCACAAAGCCATGTTGCTCTGGGATAGAAAGACAGCCTTCCTCAATACCTGTTTCACCTGATTTATCTAATAACTCAGGGTTAATAAGTACAAGCCGTTCATCACGTGTTTCAGACACATCAATAACGATAATCCGTTGATGGATATTAACTTGGGTCGCAGCAAGGCCGATACCCTCTTCGTCATACATTGTCTCGAACATATCATCAATAATATGTTGAATTTCGGCATCAATTTTTTCTACTGGCTTCGCAATAGTGCGTAAGCGTTCGTCTGGGTAATGTAATACATTTAATACTGACATAGATTTTTTCGAGCTGCGTCCAAAAATGTGAATAGGAATTAATGCCTATTCTAGACATTTATCGGTGACATTGACAGTATTGGTTATGATTTGTTCATTGATGAACTCGTTAACGATAATGTCAGGAAGATACGATGGATACCCAAGAAATTTGGTTAAGAATGTCTCAAGTCAGTCGGCTATCGCCACATAAGGCATTACAAATTATTAATAAACTAATTTCATTAGGTCAAACTAGTTATTTCGTTTTACATCAGTGTGGGTTAAGTGAATTACAGTGCTTACAGTTTCAGCACTTTCAATCGTCACGATTAATACAAACGCTTCAGTGGCTTGAAAAAGAAGAAAATCAAATAATTACATATTGTGACCAACAATATCCTTTCTTATTAAAACAAATTGCTAATCCACCACTTATTCTTTTTGTGTCAGGAAAAAGTGAATTAATAACGACAACACAAATTGCAGTAGTTGGTAGTAGACAAACCAGTGAATATGGTCGCAAATGGACTGAATTGTTTGTAAGAGAATTTATTAGCTATGGACTGACAGTAACAAGCGGGTTAGCACTTGGTATAGATGGAGTGAGTCATAAGGCAGCACTCGATGCAAAAGGAAAAACCGTCGCTGTACTAGGAAGTGGATTAGGATATATCTATCCTAAACAACATATCCTACTTGCAGATCAAATTAAGGAAGAAGGAGTGTTAGTTTCTGAGTATTTACCTGATACTCCACCATTACCTAAGCAATTCCCACGGCGAAACCGAATTATTAGTGGTTTAAGTAAGGCAACGGTTGTCATTGAGGCTGGTTTAAAGAGTGGATCATTAATTACTGCTCGCTATGCTATTGAACAAAATAGAGATCTTTTTACATTACCTGCACCACTCGGCAACTCAGCTTTTAGTGGGAACCATTGGTTATTACAGCAAGGTGCATATTTATTAGTAGAACCGGAAGATATCAAGCATCATATAGTTGGCGGGTTAAACTGGGTAGCATCAGAATCAATAACAGATGAAAATACATCATCTGAATTTAATCGCTCAGAAAATAAAATATTGCGTCTGGTTGAGTATCAACCTATCCCCGCAGATGTGATTGCTGAACGTGCACAACAATCGATAATAGAGGTTATTTCTATTTTGACTGAGTTGGAAATAGAGGGGCTGATTGCATCCGTTGCTGGTGGATATATAAAATTAAGTTAGCTGGTTAAGAGAAAAACATGGCAAATCAATTACCTTTTGAAACAGAGAAAAGTGAAAGTTGTCCTGAATGTGGTTCTTTGCTTGTCATTCGCAACGGAGCTCATGGGCCTTTCTTTGCTTGTTCTTCTTATCCTCAATGTCATTATATTAAGCCAATGCGGCCTTCTTCTGATAGCCATATAATAAAGGTTTTAGAAGGACAAGCATGTCCTAGTTGTGGATATGACTTAGTCTTAAAGCAAGGGCGATTTGGCATGTTTATAGGATGCAGTCATTATCCTGAATGTGAGCATATCGAATTGATAGATAAGCCAGATGAAACAAAGGTGGCGTGTCCGCAATGCAAGACCGGACATCTTTTACAGCGTAAGTCTCGGTTTGGAAAAACATTCTATGCATGCGATAGCTATCCATCATGCCAGTTTATTCTAAACAATAAGCCTGTTTCTGGTGAGTGTGAGTTTTGTCATTATCCATTACTTATGGAAAAAAGGGGAACTCAAGGAGTAAGATTATTTTGTGCCAGCAAACGCTGTGGTAAATCACAAAAAGAATAATGAGCTAAAATTATGCAAAATGAATCTATACCTGCAATTGAAAATATTATCTCTTCTCTTAATGAAGGGAATGTTATCGCATATCCAACAGAAGCCGTTTTTGGGCTAGGCTGCGATCCGGATAACGAACAAGCTGTTAATAAATTACTTGAATTAAAGCAGCGGTCTTGGGAGAAAGGACTGATCCTCATTGCTGATAACTATGAACAACTAAAAAATTATGTTGATGATAGCCAGTTAACTGATGAACAGAAACAAGTGATGTTTTCCAGCTGGCCAGGGCCTGTCACTTGGGTGATTCCAGCAAAAAAATCCACAGGAAAATGGTTAACGGGCCAATTTGATACCTTGGCCGTGAGGGTAACAAACCACGAGTTAGTAAAATTACTTTGTCGCAAATATGGAAAACCATTGGTCTCAACAAGCGCGAATCTCAGTGGGCTGGATCCTTGTAGAACGACCAATGAAGTTATTGAACAGTTCAAGGGAAGTATTCCCGTACTTGATGGTTTAGTGGGGGGACGCCAAAATCCGTCAGAAATTCGAAATGCGAAAACTGGCCAACTATATCGTAAAGGGTAAGTATCACATGGGAACGTATGCCGTTTTTGGAAATCCAATTGAACACAGTAAATCACCTGTAATACATAAGATGTTTGCAGAGCAAATAGGTATTTCACTTGAGTACAACCGCATTTTGTCATCAGTAGAGTATTTTGAGAAAACATTTACTGATTTCTTTATACAAGGTGGTAAAGGGGCAAATGTTACTCTTCCTTTTAAAGAACGAGCATATCAGGTAGTTTCTGAGTTGACGGATAGAGCTCAATCATGTGGTGCGGTCAATACAGTCATGAAACTCGATGATAGTCGGCTATTGGGTGATAATACAGATGGGGTTGGGCTGTTATTAGATCTTCAAAGACTTAATTTTATTCATCGTGATAGTAAGGTATTAATTATTGGTGCTGGTGGAGCAACTCGAGGTGCTTTGTTGCCCCTTCTTGAGTATGGTTGTGATATCACGCTAACTAATAGAACTTTCTCTAAAGTGGAAGAACTAGTTAATCAATTTGCTAGTTTCGGAAAAATGAAGGGTATAGCGATCGAGCAGATCACATCAGTAGATTTCGATCTTATCATTAATGCGACTTCTTCCGGAGTAAATGGCGAAATTCCGGCAATTAATCCCATCGTGTTTTCTCAACGGGTGGCATGTTATGACATGTTCTATCAAAATACATTAACGCCTTTTTTATCCTTTGCGAAACAACATCAGGTAAATCAATTGGCAGATGGCTTGGGCATGTTAGTCGGACAAGCAGCATTTGCTTTTAAGTTATGGCATGGTGTTCTTCCAGAAATTGAACCAGTACTTTCGGCGTTACAAAAGGCGTTGAAAGCATGAATCAGGCGATTCAATTCCCAGACCGTGAAGAGTGGAATGTGATAACCCGAAAGGTACATTTTCCTGTATTAATAAATGGAATGCTGGCGGAATGCACTGTATCAGAATCTTTACTTCATAAGAGATATAGCTTGAATGTAGAGGCTATATCTTTATTCCAAGATAATCGTTGGGATATAGAAGAAGAATTCGAGGTCTTGATTAAACAAGACCCTGATCAAGAAAGTGGTACTTATTCGTTACCTGAAGATAAGTAATCGTTTTTCCATTGAACATAGTTATCAGCAGAATAACGTAGATGCTCTAATTCACTTTCTGTTAGTTTACGTGCTGCTTTTGCAGGGCTACCGACATAAAGGTAGCCACTTTCCAAATTTTTACCTTGGGTAACTAAACTATTGGCACCTATAACAACATCATTTTGAATAATTACGCCATCAAGTACTATAGAGCCCATTCCAACTAATACTCTATTTCCGATTGTACATCCATGAAGCATAACTTTATGCCCAATTGTGACATCTTCGCCAATAACTAAAGGGTTTCCCTCTGGATTACTGGGTGACTTGTGAGTGACATGCAAAACAGAACCATCTTGTATATTTGTACGAGCACCGATTTCAATATAGTTAACATCACCACGCAATACAGCCAAGGGCCAAATGCTTACATCTTCAGCAATTCGAACATCACCAATGACAACGGAAGAGGAATCGATAAAAACATTAGAAGCAACGGTTGGATAAATCTCTAAGTAAGGTCTTAAATGCTTGTTCATAGTGGTAGGCCCATTTGGTTAGAGGAATTAGAAGAGTAATCGATATCTATTCATACTATGAAGAGACAAGATATTCAAAGATGAAGTGCTGCAACAGGATATTTATTGCTTGTTTTATCAGCATAATGCTAGAAAAAAAAACATTATGCTGCTTTTATCTTCAAACAGTGTTTTTTTTCAAAAAAATACTTGCGAGATTTTCTCAGCTCCCTATAATGCGCATCCACTGACCCACGATGAGTCAACGCAGAACGCGGTGACAAGCTAACAGGCACAACGTAGTCAGTGAGAGAATCTGAAAAGATAAGCGAAAAAAAAGCTTGACTCTCAACGAGGTTAGCGTAATATGCAACACCTCGCGACACTGACCTAAATGGTT
>NZ_KB233229.1:2414-5750 GCF_000314855.2 Providencia burhodogranariea DSM 19968
GCTCTTTAAAAATCTGGAACAAGCTGAAAATTGAAAACAACCACATTATTTATAGCTTAGATAATGTGAGAGTCTCTCAAAAAATCTCAACTTGAAGTGTTTATCAAGCACACAAATAAATGGCGTATAGCCATGATATTTCGTGTCGTCTGATAAAGAAACATCTTCGGGTTGTGAGGTTAAGCGACTAAGCGTACACGGTGGATGCCTAGGCAATCAGAGGCGATGAAGGACGTGCTAATCTGCGAAAAGCGTCGGTAAGGTGATATGAACCGTTATAACCGACGATATCCGAATGGGGAAACCCAGTGCAATACGTTGCACTATCGTTTGATGAATACATAGTCAAACGAAGCGAACCGAGGGAACTGAAACATCTCAGTACCTCGAGGAAAAGAAATCAACCGAGATTCCCCTAGTAGCGGCGAGCGAACGGGGAACAGCCCAGAGTCTTAATCAGCATTAGCATCAGGAAAACGGTCTGGAAAGTCCGGCAGTAAAGGGTGATAGCCCCGTATCCGAAGGTGTTAGTGTTGTGAACTCGACGAGTAGGGCGGGACACGTGTTATCCTGTCTGAATATGGGGGGACCATCCTCCAAGGCTAAATACTCCTGATTGACCGATAGTGAACCAGTACCGTGAGGGAAAGGCGAAAAGAACCCCGGCGAGGGGAGTGAAATAGAACCTGAAACCGTGTACGTACAAGCAGTGGGAGCCTTAATTTATTAGGGTGACTGCGTACCTTTTGTATAATGGGTCAGCGACTTATATTCTGTAGCAAGGTTAACCGTATAGGGGAGCCGTAGGGAAACCGAGTCTTAACTGGGCGAATAAGTTGCAGGGTATAGACCCGAAACCCGGTGATCTAGCCATGGGCAGGTTGAAGGTTGGGTAACACTAACTGGAGGACCGAACCGACTAATGTTGAAAAATTAGCGGATGACTTGTGGCTGGGGGTGAAAGGCCAATCAAACCGGGAGATAGCTGGTTCTCCCCGAAAGCTATTTAGGTAGCGCCTCGTGAACTCATCTTCGGGGGTAGAGCACTGTTTCGACTAGGGGGTCATCCCGACTTACCAACTCGATGCAAACTACGAATACCGAAGAATGTTATCACGGGAGACACACGGCGGGTGCTAACGTTCGTCGTGAAGAGGGAAACAACCCAGACCGCCAGCTAAGGTCCCAAAGTCATAGTTAAGTGGGAAACGAAGTGGGAAGGCTCAGACAGCCAGGATGTTGGCTTAGAAGCAGCCATCATTTAAAGAAAGCGTAATAGCTCACTGGTCGAGTCGGCCTGCGCGGAAGATGTAACGGGGCTAAACTATGCACCGAAGCTGCGGCAGCGATATGTAAATATTGTTGGGTAGGGGAGCGTTCTGTAAGCCTGCGAAGGTGACCTGTGAGGGTTGCTGGAGGTATCAGAAGTGCGAATGCTGACATAAGTAACGATAATGCGGGTGAAAAACCCGCACGCCGGAAGACCAAGGGTTCCTGTCCAACGTTAATCGGGGCAGGGTGAGTCGACCCCTAAGGCGAGGCAGAAATGCGTAGTCGATGGGTAACAGGTTAATATTCCTGTACTGGTGATAATTGCGATGGGGGGACGGAGAAGGCTAGGCTAGCCGGGCGACGGTTGTCCCGGTTTAAGGATGTAGGTGGGTGAATTAGGCAAATCCGGTTCACTATACACTGAGGTCTGATGACGAGTCACTACGGTGATGAAGTAGCTCATGCCCCGCTTCCAGGAAAAGCCTCTAAGCTCTAGATTATCATTAATCGTACCCCAAACCGACACAGGTGGTCAGGTAGAGAATACTCAGGCGCTTGAGAGAACTCGGGTGAAGGAACTAGGCAAAATGGTGCCGTAACTTCGGGAGAAGGCACGCTGGCACTAGGTGAAGTCCCTCGCGGATGGAGCCGAAGCCAGTCGCAGATACCAGCTAGCTGCAACTGTTTATTAAAAACACAGCACTGTGCAAACACGAAAGTGGACGTATACGGTGTGACGCCTGCCCGGTGCTGGAAGGTTAATTGATGGGGTTATCCGTAAGGAGAAGCTCTTGATCGAAGCCCCAGTAAACGGCGGCCGTAACTATAACGGTCCTAAGGTAGCGAAATTCCTTGTCGGGTAAGTTCCGACCTGCACGAATGGCGTAATGATGGCTAGGCTGTCTCCACCCGAGACTCAGTGAAATTGAACTCGCTGTGAAGATGCAGTGTACCCGCGGCAAGACGGAAAGACCCCGTGAACCTTTACTATAGCTTGACACTGAACATTGAGCCTTGATGTGTAGGATAGGTGGGAGGCTTTGAAGTGTGGACGCCAGTCTGCATGGAGCCAACCTTGAAATACCACCCTTTAATGTTTGATGTTCTAACGTGGCCCCATTATCTGGGGTGCGGACAGTGTCTGGTGGGTAGTTTGACTGGGGCGGTCTCCTCCCAAAGAGTAACGGAGGAGCACGAAGGTTGGCTAAGCATGGTCGGACATCATGCGGTTAGTGCAAAGGCATAAGCCAGCTTGACTGCGAGAGTGACAGCTCGAGCAGGTACGAAAGTAGGTCTTAGTGATCCGGTGGTTCTGTATGGAAGGGCCATCGCTCAACGGATAAAAGGTACTCCGGGGATAACAGGCTGATACCGCCCAAGAGTTCATATCGACGGCGGTGTTTGGCACCTCGATGTCGGCTCATCACATCCTGGGGCTGAAGTAGGTCCCAAGGGTATGGCTGTTCGCCATTTAAAGTGGTACGCGAGCTGGGTTTAGAACGTCGTGAGACAGTTCGGTCCCTATCTGCCGTGGGCGTTGGAAGATTGAAAGGGGCTGCTCCTAGTACGAGAGGACCGGAGTGGACGCACCACTGGTGTTCGGGTTGTCATGCCAATGGCATTGCCCGGTAGCTAAGTGCGGAAGAGATAACCGCTGAAAGCATCTAAGCGGGAAACTTGCCTTGAGATGAGTCTTCCCTGACCCTTTAAGGGTCCTGAAGGAACGTTTAAGACTAAGACGTTGATAGGCTGGGTGTGTAAGCGTAGCGATACGTTGAGCTAACCAGTACTAATGAACCGTGAGGCTTAACCTCACAACACCGAAGGTGTTTTTAGAGAGATGAAGTTGTTTTCAGGTCGCATGAGAATGCGAATAAGCTTGTTCGAGATTAATTATCTGGTTTAGGGGCACTGAAAAGTGGCTTAGACGGGATAAAACAGAATTTGTCTGGCGGCAATAGCGCGGTGGTCCCACCTGACCCCATGCCGAACTCAGTAGTGAAACGCCGTAGCGCCGATGGTAGTGTGGGGTCTCCCCATGTGAGAGTAGGGAACTGCCAGACA